>NZ_JAANOP010000010.1 GCF_011250515.1 Aquirufa ecclesiirivi
AATGTCACCTATTGCTTTTGAAAAAAAACTATTAAATTTAAATCAAGCTATATGCTAAACAAAAAATACTTGAATACTAATCAAGTATAAATGACATAAAACGGTCAACTTCATTCAGGCATTCACACAATCCAATTTACCACTTACCATTAACCATTTACCATTCAAAAGTTCTTTTTTTTCCAGAAATAAAATCCTAAATTATTACCTAATCAAGCATTGCATAAATAATAAGGCCTATGAATTTCTCATTTAAAGAATACCAAACAGAAGGGTTTTACGACGAAATGTTCAGTCCAGAAGGACAAGTTCGTGAAGGATACGGACCATTTAAAGAGCGCGTAGAACAATTAAGTCAAGAAGAGTTTTTACGTCGACATCAATCTGCCGAAAGAGCCTTAATGGCCATGGGGATTACGTTCAATGTCTATTCCGAAAATGAAGGAACAGAGCGTATCATGCCGGTAGATATTATTCCCAGAATTGTGAATGGTTCTGATTGGGATAATGTAGAGAAAGGCTTAGTTCAGCGAATCACTGCCTTAAATTTATTTTTATCCGATATTTATTCCGATCAAAAAATCATCAAAGACGGAATCATTCCCAAGGAAGTGATCTATTCTTCCAAGAACTTTTTAGAACCTTGCATGGGCATAAAGCCTCCCAAAAACATTTGGATTCACATTACTGGAACGGATTTGATCCGTGGCGACAATGGTGAATTCATGGTATTGGAAGACAATTTGCGTTGTCCCTCAGGCGTATCCTACATGTTGGAAAACCGAGAATTGTTCAAACAAACATTTCCTGAAGTAGTAGCCAAAACGCAGATTCGTACTATTTCTGATTACCCGCATAAACTGTTGGAAATGCTGCGTTTCATCAGTGATCGTCCAGAGCCTACTGTGGTGGTTTTAACCCCCGGTATATATAATTCTGCCTATTTTGAGCATTCCTATTTGGCCCAGCAAATGGGAGTCGAATTAGTGGATGCCCGAGATTTGGTCGTTCATGAAGGCTATGTCAAAATGCGTACAACAAAAGGTTTCAAGATCGTGGATGTGATTTACCGTCGCATTGATGATACCTTCTTAGACCCACAAACCTTCAACCCTGATTCCATGATTGGTATTCCGGGGATATTTGAGGTGTACAAAAAAGGAAGAGTAGCCTTAGCCAATGCCCCTGGAACGGGTGTGGCAGATGATAAGGTAATCTATGCCTATGTACCTAAAATCATCAAATACTATTTAGGCGAAGATGCTATCTTACCTAATGTGGAAACTTATATCTGTGGAGAAGAGGCCGACAGAAAGTATGTCTTGGAAAACATTGAAAAACTGGTGGTGAAAGAAGCCAATGAAGCAGGAGGCTATGGGATGTTGATTGGCCCAAAATCCACGAAAGAAGAACAAGAGAAATTCAAGCAATATATCTTAGCAAATCCAAGAAACTACATCGCTCAACCGACCATCTCTTTATCACGTGTACCCTGTTTGATAGAAGACCATCCTGAAGGGCGCCATGTGGATCTAAGGCCTTATATTTTATACGGAAATGAAGTTAAGGTAATCCCCGGTGGACTAACCCGTGTGGCACTTAGAAAAGGCTCCTTAGTGGTCAATTCATCACAAGGAGGTGGCTCGAAGGATACTTGGGTGCTTTATTAATGGTGAATGTAGAATGACTTAACCTTAAAGGTAATGTGTCTTTTCCACTAGTAATGCATGGTAATGTCGGATGCGATATATTGGGAATTTATTCGCAAAACCCTTCAGTGAATTTATTTAATTGCATTCCAATTTCAGTCTAAAATTTACTATTTATTCAAAATGAACCTTCGGAATATTTAAATAGTGTAGTAAAATTCAAATTTATATGTAAGATTCCCTCCAAATAATTTGAATTAAGAATAATGAAAAGCAAAAGCTGGTTAGATTTAAAGCCATTAAAAAACCAAGACAGAAATATTGAATATTTTGAAGATTATTATAATAGAATTAAACTAAAAACTGAATTTTCACATATTCCAAAAGGAGTTTTTGAACAATGGTTGTGGGCTCATCATGATAAAGAGGAAAGTAAAACAAATTACGGATGGTTGAATTATGAAAATATCGAATTTCAAATTTGCAGTTGGCCAACTAATCAATTTTCAAATATTTATATTTTAGATAGTTATCGTGAATATTACAAACTCAGATCAAGTTATAATGATTTAAATAAATTTTGCTGCACAAAAATTGACTTAAATCATTGGGAACAAAAAGGAACATGGAGAACACCACCTATTATTTTGGATATTATGTCTTTAAATAAAGAAATACCCAAATGGTGTGAATTAATCCCCCCTTTTCAATTGGTAGAAGGGCATTCACGATTAGGATATTTACATTCAATGGTTACTATTGACACACTTGGAAAAGAAAAAATAGCACCTAAACATGATATTTTTTTGATGAAAATAAATCGAAATAATTTTTAGAGCAGTAGTTAAATATAATTTTGTTGATTTTTTGAATAAAATTTGGTTTGAAAAAATATAAACACCCAATATTTTAAAGTAAATTTCCAAACATTTCATTGAACTATGAAAACAGAATCAATCATTCAAAGCAAAAAGTTAGAATTAATTCAATGGTTATCAACTATCGATGATTTAACTGTGCTCAATAAAATCGTTGAATTAAAAAAGCAAGAAAATATTGATTGGTGGAACAGTATTTCAACAAAGGAAAAGCAATCAATTGAAAATGGATTGCAAGATGCAGAAGACGGAAAAATAAATAATCATTCGAAAGCCAAGCAGCTTTATGAAAAGTGGTTATAGAATTGTTTGGACAAATCATGCTTTAACTGAATTACAAAATACAATCCATTATTTAGAAGAAAATTGGACAGGAAAAGAATTACAAAATCTTGCAACAAATATTGAAGAAGCCATTTCTTTAATTTCTCATAATCCATACTTATTCCAAGTATCTGAAATCAAAAGAAATATTCGCAGAGTCACCATTGCGAAACATAATACTTTATATTATCGACTGAAAGAAGATCAAATTGAAATACTATCTTTCTTTTCTCATCGTCAAAGTCCGGAGAAAAGAAAACTAGGAACCACCTCTTAATTGTGTATTAGAAAATCGTGTTGGTTTTGGTAGATTGGCAAGCATCAGCTGTTCGATTTCTATGATTGTTAATACATTAATGGGTTAAAATTCGAGTCATACCTATTTTGGGTATAGAATATTTGATTAGCACTCCATTAGAAAAATAAATCCCTATTTTTATTTGAGCTATTGTTTCTAATTTTACTTTCCATGGAAATAATTTACAATCAATGATACTTCCTTCAAAACATGATTTCAGATAAAAATTTAGCCCGAATTGCAGGGTTTTGCTATTTAGTCGTGATTGCTACAGGATTGTTTTCAG
This sequence comes from Aquirufa ecclesiirivi, assembly GCF_011250515.1. Classification (GTDB taxonomy): domain Bacteria; phylum Bacteroidota; class Bacteroidia; order Cytophagales; family Spirosomataceae; genus Aquirufa; species Aquirufa ecclesiirivi. The sequence goes on from NZ_JAANOP010000010.1 coordinate 3,436, forward strand.
AAGTTTTTGTAAGGCAAGCTTTACGAGTGCCGAATAATGCCTTGGCAACTGCCCATCATATTAAAACGAATGAAATGCTTTATCGTTGGGGTTTTGCTGCTGACCTGATCAATTTTGTGATTGGAATACCCACCATATTGATCATTTATCACTTTTTCAAAAAACTCTGCTGTTCGACATGTTCCGAAGGGTCATGTCGAACGACAGATGAAAGGGATTTGTAATCCCATGCTAAAAATAAATTTGGCTTCGAGAACCTCAGCCAACTTCTAGAACCTCCGCTGTTCGATTTCTCTGATTGTTAATACATCAATGGGTTAAAATTCGGGTCATGCCTACTCTGCTGTTCGACATGTTCCAATGGGTCATGTCGAACGACAGATGAAAGGGATTTGTAATCCCATGCTAAAAATAAATTTGGCTTCGAGAACCTCAGCCAACTTCTAGAACTTCCGCTGTTCGATTTCTCTGATTGTTAATACATCAATGGGTTAAAATTCGGGTCATACCTATTTTGAATATAGAATATTTGATTAGCTTACCATCTGAAAAATAAGCCTCTATTTTTATTTGAGCTATTGTTTCTAATTTTACTTTCCATGGAAATAATTTACAATCTATGATACTTCCTACAAAACATGATTTCAGATAAAAATTTAGCCCGAATTGCAGGGTTTTGCTATTTAGTCGTGATTGCAACAGGATTGTTTTCAGAAGTTTTTGTAAGGCAAGCTTTACGAGTGCCAAATAATGCCTTGGCAACTGCCCATCATATTCAAACGAATGAAATGCTGTATCGTTGGGGTTTTGCTGCTGACCTGGTCAATTTTGTGATTGGAATACCTACCATATTGATCATTTATCACTTTTTCAAAAAATCGAATAAGCTTATCCTACAAATTGCTTTAGCCATGGTTATTATTCAAACGGCCATTATTGCAGTCAATTTATTAAATCAAATTACCCCTTTGTTACTTTTAAGCAATGACACTTACTTAACATCTTTTCAATCAAGTCAATTAGCCACACTCTCCCTTTTGTCCTTAAATATTCAAGCACAAGGTTATGGAATTGGTTTAGTATTCTTTGGATTTTATTGTATTCTAATTGGGTATATCATTTTCAAAACCAATGCCATACCTAAAATTATTGGTGTATTATATGCCATAGCTGGACTGTGCTATTTGATCAATAGTTTTACCATGTTTCTCTCCAAAGGATTTGCCAATCCGATGTTCATGTACCTTGCCATTCCGATTTTTGTAGGTGAATTATCTCTTTGTTTGTGGTTGCTCATCAAAGGAATTGATTCATCAAAATGCTAAGGATTGTCGAAGCTTGGAACTAAGATTTGTCAAATTTTGAAAATTTGACAAATCTCAAACGCCAATCTCAAACACAAATCTCAAACACAAATCCCTAAAAGATCTGATTCCTCACCAAATCCTCCAAGGAATCTCTTTTGCGGATTAATTTGGCTTCAGATTGGTCTACCAATACTTCGGCGGGAAGAAAGCGAGAGTTGTAATGAGATGCCATGGTAAAACCATAAGCGCCAGCATTGGCGAAGGCAATGATGTCTCCTTCCTTCACTTCATTTAATATGCGCTCATTTTGATTTCCTTCAAAATCAAAGGAGAAAGTATCTGTCTCGCATATATTTCCGACCACACGGTAAGCATCTTGCTGAATATCTTCCTCGTTAGAAGCATTGAAAATATAATGATATGAACCGTACATCATCGGACGAATCAAGTGGTTTAATCCAGAATTAATGCCCACAAATGTTTTAATGGGATCACGTTTAACCACTGTAGCAGTAGTCAATAAAGTTCCTGCCTCTGACACTAAAAACTTACCCGGTTCCACCCAAAGCTTCAATTCTTTGCCATAATGGGCACAAAATTTTAAGAAAGCATTGCCCATGATTTGGCCAATCTCTTGCATGTTAACTCCTGGATCTTCCGGTGAATAAGGTACTTTAAACCCTCCACCCAAATCCATCAATTCCAAATCTGGAAAATCCTTCGCAAATTCAAACAAAGCAGACGCTGCTTGTTCAAAGGTCTTTCCATCTTTAATATCAGAACCCGTATGTTGATGTAAACCAATCACTTTGATTTGATATTGATTCACTAAAGCCAATATTTCCGCCTTCTGATGAATGGATATACCAAATTTGGATTCGGGATGTGCCGTCATGATTTTGGCATTTCCACCTCCAAAAACGTGGGGCTTGATGCGTAATAAACATGGCACAGAAGAACCATATTGTTGGCCAAATTTTTCCAATACCGACAAATTATCCAAATTCACCATCGCGCCTTTGGATACCGCAAATTCTATTTCCTCAAATTCCACTCCACTTGGTGTAAAGGTTATTTGATCTCCTCGATACCCTGCCAATAAACCTAATTCCAATTCCTGTGGCGAAACCACATCCAAGTCCACGCCTTCAGCCAACATCAACTTCAATACGGAGATATTCGTATTTGCCTTACAAGCGTACTTGATCGACAAGGATATATCATCAAATGCGGAACGAAGAACCGAGATTTTTTCTCTAATTTTGTCGGCATTATATACGTAAAGAGGTGTACCAAATTGTTTGGCAAGCGTTGTCAAAGGAATACCTTGAATGGAATAATAGGCCATTGTTAATAAATTAAGGCACAAAGATAGTGCTAATCTTCTTATCTATGCAGTCAACAAACAAAATAAGACGTATCCTATTCAGCTTATTCTTCGGAATTGCAGCCATTTTCTCTTCTTGGGCACAAGTAAAAAGCGGCCCCATGTTGGGATATTCTGAAATGAAAGAAGTACTGATTTGGGTACAAACTCAAAAGCCCGCTCAGGTTCAAATCAAATATTGGGAAAAAGGTAATGAAGCCAATAAATTGCTTCACCTTTCTTCTGCCATTAGCACACAAAAATCCCAAGCCAATATCGCTCGAATCATTGCTGATGATGTCAGCATGGATAAAAAATATACTTACGAAGTGTGGGTAGATAACAAAAAGGTCAACTTTGATTATCCATTAGAATTTCAAACTCAAACGCTTTGGCAATACCGAACTGATCCTCCCAATTTTCAATTCGTAGTTGGTTCATGTAATTACATCAATGAAGAGGCCACCGACAGACCCGGAAGACCCTATGGTGGGGCTGACGAAATCTACAAGGCGATATATGACAAAAAGCCTGATTTCATGATTTGGGGAGGTGATAACTTTTATTACCGAGAAGCCGATTGGAATACAAGAACGGGCATGATACACAGAAATGACCATACTCGTGGACAAAAATCCGTTCAGCCATTATTGGCTAGTACGCACCATTATGCGATTTGGGATGATCACGATTATGGCCCTAACGACGCCGACCGTTCATTTGCTTTAAAGCATACCTCTTTGGAATTGTTTAAACTGTATTGGGGTAACCCCAATTTTGTTTATCCCAATGAAGCCGTTACCGGGATGTTTCAATGGGCGGATGTCGAGTTTTTCATGATGGACGATCGCTGGTTTAAAGCACCCAACGATGAAAAGAATCCAGCCAAAGATTATTTTGGACAAAAACAATTGCAGTGGTTGTTGGATGCTTTAACGACCAGCAGAGCTAGTTTTAAAATCATCGTCAATGGCGGACAAGTGATTAATCCTGCCAAGGTATTTGAAAATATGGCGAATTATGAACAAGAGCATACTCAATTATTAAAAGAGATTAAAAATAGAAATATTCCAGGTGTTTTATTCATTTCTGGCGACCGTCATTGGTCAAGTTTTTGGAAAATGGAACGCCCAGGCACCTATCCTTTGTTTGACTTAACAGTTTCTCCATTAACTGCAGGAACTGCAAGCCCTACCCCGGAGGATTTAAATAAAACATTAGTACCTGGTACAGTGAGTAATCAACGTGCTTTTGCCCATATTTCTGTCAGCGGTCCACTAAAAGATCGTATATTAGAGATTAATTTAGTGAATTCAGAGGGGAAGGAATTGTGGAAACAACGTATCACATCAAGTCAATTGAAATAACATGGAAGTTGTATTAAATCGAGTAGATCAAGATTTTCATTTCGAAGCAAGGGGCAGTTCTGCTGTACCTGTACATATCGATGCCGCTGAGGGAATCGGTGGCCATAATGCAGGCGCAAGACCGATGGAGTTACTCTTAATGGGTTTAGGGGGCTGTACCGCCATTGATGTCATCTTAATTTTGAAGAAACAAAGACAGGTGGTAGATGATTTTCAAATCCGGGTTTCAGGCACTCGAGAGAAAATAGAAGGGACAGAAAAAACGCCCTTTAGAACGATCAACATTCAGTTTGAATTACAAGGCAATATCGATGGAGCTAAAGCTTTGAAAGCGATACAAATGTCCATGGACAAATATTGCTCGGCAACAGCCCAATTAGAACCTAGTTCTGTCATTACCCATACCCTAATGTTGAACGGTGAAGCCTTTGAAATTTAGTCCATGAAAGTATATTTAGACCTATTACGTCATATCAAAGAAAACGGCACCTTTAAATCGGACCGTACAGGCACAGGAACTTTAAGTGTATTTGGTTACCAAATGCGATTCAACTTGGAGGAAGGTTTCCCCATGTTGACCACAAAAAAAGTACATACCAAATCCATCATTTATGAGTTATTGTGGTTCTTGAAAGGTGAAACTAATATTCAGTACTTAAAAGAACATGAAGTGTCTATTTGGGATGAATGGGCGAATGAAAACGGAGATTTGGGGCCAGTATATGGTAAACAATGGCGTTCATGGGAAGGCCCCAATGGTCAAGTGATTGACCAAATCAAAGAGGTTATCCATACCTTAAAAACCAATCCAGATTCTCGAAGGATCATTGTTTCGGCTTGGAATGTGGCTGATTTACCTAAAATGGCCTTGATGCCGTGTCATGCCCTTTTTCAGTTTTATGTGGCTGATGGTAAGTTATCTTGTCAGTTATACCAGCGTTCGGCCGATGTATTTTTAGGAGTGCCATTCAACATTGCTAGTTATGCACTCTTGACGATGATGATAGCCCAGGTTTGTGATTTAGGTTTAGGAGATTTTGTGTGGACTGGTGGTGATACTCACCTATATTCCAATCATATGGAACAAGTGGAAAAGCAGTTGTCCCGTGAACCAAGAGCTTTGCCTCAAATGAAAATTAATCCAGCCGTTAAAGATATTTTTGAATTTACTTACGAGGATTTCACCTTAGAAAACTACGACCCTCATCCGGGGATTAAGGCACCGGTGGCCGTGTAAATGTAGAATGTAGAATGAAGAATGTAGAATTCTTACTCATGAAACAGTGAAAATAAAAATATAACTAAACGAATTATTCTTCATTCTTAATTCTTCATTCTACATTACAATCTTCCTCACCACTTCCGCGGCATTCAATCCTTGTGATTCCGCTTTGTAATTCAATATAATACGATGTTGAAGAACGGGTACAGCAACTGCACGTACGTCTTCCACATTGGGTGAAAATCTCCCTTGCAATAAAGCGCGGCACTTAGCAGCCAAAATTAAATTTTGAGAGGCACGAGGGCCAGCACCCCAAGAAATATAGGAATTAGTCACGTCCGTAGCCAAAGCTGAATTAGGTCTAGTTTGATGTACCCATTTCACGGCTGTTTCTACCACATGATCTGGTACGGGCACTCGTTTAACCAATTGCTGGTATTCCAACAAAGTATGGGCATTTAAAATGGATGCTGGTAAGGTTTCGACATTGGATTTTTCCGACATACGCACTACCGCAACTTCTTCTTCATAGGATGGATAATCCAAGACCAACATGAATAAAAAGCGATCCAACTGCGCCTCTGGAAGTGGGTAAGTACCTTCTTGTTCAATGGGATTTTGTGTCGCTAAAACAAAGAAAGGCTTAGGTAAAGGATAACTCTCCCCTGCCACTGAAACTGTCTCTTCCTGCATTGCCTCTAACAAAGCAGACTGCGTTTTAGGAGGAGTACGGTTAATTTCATCGGCCAATACAATATTGGAGAAAATTGGCCCACGGTTAAACACAAAATTTCTTTGTGCATCCATTACTTCAGCTCCAATGATATCCGAAGGCATTAAATCTGGTGTAAACTGAATCCTTCTGAATTCCAAATCCGTCAATGCAGCTACCGTATGTACTAATCTTGTTTTGGCTAATCCAGGTACACCCACTAATAAGCAGTGGCCTTCGCAAAACAATGAAATTAGAAGTAAATCAATAATTTCATCCTGACCAACGATTCGTTCGGCAACTGCTGTTTTAATACGCTGGAAATCTTTTACAAATGATTCGGCTAGTTGTACGTCGTTCATCATTCTCCTGTTACACTGCCCGACAATAATTTACAATCCTTAAACTCATCATCAATGAAAATGAAAACATCATCCTTGGCTTTCATAAACCATTTTTCAACAGCTTGGTTCTTTTTACGGGTCAAAGCAATGGCGGCAATCTTTTGATAATCATCTTTCAAATTGGCAAAATGTGGAGGATGCTTTGCTTTAAAATATAAAACACGAACGGCACTTCTTCCATCTTCTGTACGGTAAGGAATGGGCGTTGAAATAGTCCCTACTTTCATAGAATCTAAAGAGAAATACAATCCTGGCTCCATACCACTATCAAATGGCATTCGAGTAGTGCGTGTACCTGGATCAATCAACATACCCCCTGCATCTTGTGTGGGTTTATCTTCTGAAAAATCTCTAGCTGCACGATCAAACTTGATAGAATCACGCTGAATCAAGACACGGATACTATCCAAAAATTTAGTAGGCTCCGTCAAATCAAGCTTCTGGTAATCAGGACGCAATAAAATATGTCTTGCATGGTATTCTTGTCCACGAATTTCTAGTAATTGAATTAAGTGAAATCCAAATTCCGATTCCACAACATCAGACATGACACCTGGTTTTAACTTTAAGGCTGCAGCTTCAAATGGTGCGACCATTTGACCACGTTTAGAAAAACCTAAATCTCCCCCACGTTTTCCACTACCTAAATCTTCGGAATATAATTTAGCCAACTCCTCGAAGCTCTCCCCTTTATCTACTCGTTTGCGGTAATCCAATAACTTAGCAATCAACTCATCCTTTTGGTTTTTATTAGGTTGTGCCAAACGAACAATGTGCCCTACTTCTACCTCAGATGGCAAATAAGGTAATGAATCCGTAGGAATAGCAGCAAAAAACGCAGCAACCTCCTTAGGAGTAATTTTCACATCACCCGTAATCTTATCTTGCATTTTACGGCCTGTTAATTGCTCTTTTAAGGAAGTACGTAAATCTTCCTTTAAATTAACAATGGACTTACCAAATGCCTCTACAATGTTTTTTGAAGATCCATATTGCGTTTCCATTTGATCCATGCGGGAATTCAATTCCATTTCCACACGTTTATCTTCCACAATCACGGAGTCAATTTCAGCCTTGGCTAACATCAACTTATTAATGACCAAACCTTCCAGCAATTGACAGCGAGTGGGTGTATTACCTTGTCCACTCGATAAATACTGCTGGTACTGCTGCTCAACTTCTGATTTTAAAATATAGTGGTTGTCGACCTTAACAATGATCTTATCCAACAAAGTCCCTTTACTTGCTTCTTGCGCGAATGTTGCCCAAGACAGCATCAACATCACTCCTCCAAAAATCCAACGATTCAATTTCATAAATTTTTTATTGCATTAATTTTTGTAATTCCTCCTGTTGTATAACAATCGGATACTTATTCTTCAATTTCTGTAACCACTCCTTATCTAATTGAGCCTGTAAGTCGCGAATGATACCACTTCTACATTCATCAAAAGTTTTCACGCGCTGTTCTTCTACTTTTTTAATCTCAAGATAAACATAACGACCCTCATATTCCAAATTCTTTTTGCCAACCTGCCAGCTTTGAGCATCTAAAACGGGGATTTCACCTTTTTTGAAATACCCTTCGGTAGCTTCTAAGCTCTTCGGTTTGATGGCATTAAAACGCTTGACTACATCGTCCATCGACTGAGAGAATAAACGAAAACTCACACGAGCATTCTTTGATTTATCTGTTTTGGAAGCAGAAACCAATTTCCCTTCATCCTTTTCAATGAATCTAACTTGATTAATACCCTTACTAGCTAAAAATTTAATTGCTTGATTAACACGCCCTTCAGATAATGTATCCTGTTCTGAAGCATCAATATGCCCCGTTACTTCGACCACATAATCCCTGTTTTTACTCATCAACAAGCCTAATTCCTGCAATACTTTTTTGGCATTTGCTGTCAATTCTGATTGTCCTAATTTGAATAAAATATCTGGATAACGTTTGTTCATTGGATAAGGCGCCGCTTTAAGTAATTCCATGGCATCAGTCAATGTTTTGGCATTATCCGATGAAATTAATTTTACTTCTGCTCTAACAGGCATCGTAAACAATGACAAATTTTGTTGATAATAGGCATGCTGACGCAAGGAATCCAATGATTTATCAAAAATCTCCCGGTCTGTTATCTTGCTTAATAAACTGCCTTCCAAAAACTCTCCCATTTGCTCCTTAAAAGCAGGGTATTTAGTTTCTAAATGCTGTTCTTCGGCTTGTAATGTCTGTGAATCAATAAACTCTTCTAACCAAGTAGCCTCTGAAACAGCGGGCAAATAGCCTAATTCCTTAACTTTTCTACGCTGCTGAGCTATGATAAATTGATAGAACTCTTGAATCGTGAATGACTTATCTAACACTTTAAAAAGAGGGAATTGTAACCAAGGCTCATCTCCTACCCGATCACGAGCAAAGCGCTCTAAAGCCATTTTCTTAGATTCTTCCAGAATGGCCACTCGATTTTCGCCACGTACACGTTTCATGAAGGATTGACGAATTAGCGCACTTCGCTCAGGATCCGTATTCACCTTTTGACGAAGGTACTCAGCCATTTCCTCGTAAGAAAGTAGCGGTTTTTTATCCAATAATTTAAATATTTGCCAACCTAAATTGGTTCGTATTGGCTCTGAAATATCACCCAAACGCTGTAACCCAAATAATTTATCTTGTAATTCTTCACTTAAATCCGAAGAATAATACCAGCGACGTAGCTCCCCACCACGACCTTTGGAATAAGGATCTTCGGAATAATTCCGACAAACATCTTCATAACTTTCCCCCTTTTTCAAATAGGCTTCCACTTGTTCAATTTTCTTTTTGGCTTCCACCTGAAAGGGCGTGCCAGCTTCAACAGGTACAGAAATTAAAATATGAGCTAAACGAATTTTTCCTTGATTAGGACGTTGTTTCAGTATCTTGATTATATGATAGCCCGTGGATGTTCTAATTGGGCTAGAATATTCCCCTAAAGCGAGTTCATATACCTTATTTTCAAAAGCATATTGAGTTTGTAAACTGGTAATAAACCCTAAATTTCCACCTTTTTTAGCCGTTAATTCATCATCTGAAAAGCGTTGAGCCAAGGAAGCAAAATCCTCTCCTGCTTTTAGTTTCTTGTATAAATTATCAATTTTCTGATAGGCTATTAAGGTATCTCCCGGACTAGGATTGGCTGGCAATTTAACGAGTATATGAGCTACTTGCTTTTCATCCTTCAAACGTAGATATGCCTCTTTCACCAGGGCATTTACTTTATCATTATCTACTAAATACGGACTTGCCAATTCCTTACGAAAACTAGCATACTCCTCTTGAAATCCGGGTGTTTCAGCTAATTTCTCATCTTCTGCGGCTACTAATTTTAAAGATAAGTCGAGATAGTCCGATAAAAATTTATTCTTATTATCTGGTTTAATACTATCACTTTCAATTAAACGACGGTATAAGGAAGAAAACTGAGCCGAACTGATCTTTTTGGGTCCAATCTGTATAGGAAATCCCTCTTGAGCCAAAGAGCTTGAAAAGGTAAAAAGAAAATATATAGTTACTACTAAGTAAAAACGAAAGCGCATAGTTTGCCAATTTTGCTTGTCCAATGGGTTATAAACGACAACAAGCTTATAAAATTACGAATAATCCCTAAATAAACCCTTTAATTCATCAATCCCTTACGCTAATTTCATAAGAGAAATCATAGTGATAGTCATTAAGCATCTTAGGTCCACTTTTCCAAGTACCTTTTTTATTCAAACGGCTGACCTTATCCCAAGGAATTTGCATCTCGGAAATACCCAAGCGATCATTTCCATCCAATTTGCTCCATAATTCCATTCCTAGACCACTTGCTCTTAAACCCCACATAAACCAACCGAATGGATTAGACACTGATGATAGTTCCAATAATGACACTGGAACTTGCAATACTCCACCCCACTGATTGACTTGCCTCAATAGCTGTTGAACCTGTTGATAATCGTCTACTTCCCACAATGTCGTTTGAACACCCAAACTTTGACCGGGTTTCAATTTGATGGACAATGAAGGTATATCTTTCAAAGTAACAATTGTTCCTTGCTTAACTTTTCCGAGATAATGTGAGAACTGCTGGATCTGCACAACTTGTTGATTTTCGATAGCTACTACCGAGTAAACAAGCAATAGCTCATCGGTTTGGGTGATATTTTCTTGAATATTTTTTGCTAAAATTTGATTCCAACGAAACTGCACCAGTTTATCTTGAATAACAGGCTTCTTTTCTGGTACAACAGTTTTAACAGGAATTGCCTCTTTTCGACAAGAAATCAATGCTATACTTAGCAAAAAAATTAGGTATTTTATCATAAAGCTGCCTTAGGCTCTTGCTGAGTCAAACAATGAAAACTTCCTTGTCCCCAAATTATTTCTCTAGCTGAAAGTCCTATTACTGGCCTGTCCGTAAATAATTGAGATAAAATATCCAATGCGACGGCATCCTGAGGACAATCAAAAATGGGTACAATGACTGCAGCATTACAAATATAAAAATTGGCATAAGATCCCGGGGCTCTAAATTCATCAATCACTACGGCCTCTGGCATGGGTATTTCTATGATATTGAGCGGGCTACCGTCCAATAGCCTCATTTCTTTCAATTCGCTTAAATTTTGAGCTAAAACAGCATGATTTTCATCTTCTAAATTAGGCTCAACCATGGTAATAACCGTATTTTCATTGACAAACCGAACCGTATCGTCAATATGTCCATCGGTATCATCCCCTACAATCCCATCACTAACCCATAGCACTTGGTCAACACCATAATATCCTTTCAAATAATTCTCAATTTGTGCCTGATTCAGTTGCGGGTTACGGTTGGGGTTTAATAAGCAGGAACGGCTAGTCAAAACGGTGCCTTTTCCATTAAATTCCACAGATCCTCCTTCCATAATAATTCCAGGACTTTGGAATTCAATACCTAAATCTTGAGCAATAGCCTGTGGAATCTGATTATCAGCATCAAATGGAGGATATTTCCCTCCCCAAGCATTATATCCCCAATCGATCAACAATCGCTCAGAGCTATCATTTTTTATTAAAAATGCTGGACCATGGTCACGGCACCAAGCATCATTCGTAGGACGAATGAATAATTCAACCTGTTGAGGATCAATTTTATAAGTAAGTAATTCTCCTAAAATGAAATCTTTCAGGGCCTCATGATTGACATTAATTTTCACTTTTTCTCCTTGTGAAATTGCTTTAATCAATGCAAAGTACTCAGGATACATGTTGGACAACTTATCTCCTTGCCAAGAATGGTCATTGTGAGGAAAAGTAATCCAAGTAGCTTCATGAGGATGCCATTCAGCAGGAAAAAAAAAGCCTCTTTCTTTCGGGGACGATACCATATTAATCTATGTAATTTTCTGAAATCAGACGTAAGCCTTCCAGAGTTATTAATTTATTCACCTCATCAAAATAGGATTCTAATGGGGTTAAAATGGAAGATAAGCCACCAGTAGCTAATACTTTGACATGTTGTCCTTTCTCATCTTTGACCCGATGAATCATCTCTTTTACCATACCCACATATCCCCATAATATACCTGATTGAATAGCACTGACCGTATCGAATCCAAGCGCAGAATGAGGCATTTCTAGAGGTACTTCAGGCAATTGGGCGGTTTGAGAAAACAAAGATTTGACTGCCGTTTTTAGTCCTGGAGCAATGGAAACCCCCTCCATTTTTCCTTGAGCATTCACCAAGGTAAAAGTTAATGCCGTTCCAAAATCAACAATTAACACATCTGCTTGATAGGCATGATGCGCATAAACGGCATTGGCTACCAAATCAGAACCTATTTCATCTGGAGAAATAATGTCAATGGGGAATTTCTTGTACAATTTAGGCGACATGATATCGGCGGATATTGACAACCAGTTTTCTAACCCCTTTTGAACATGATAGGAAACAGCAGGTACTACGGAAGAAATGATCAGTTTTTGAGGCTTCAATGAACCAATATTTTTCTCTAACCACTCCTGACGAATCCAATTTTCCATCCTCAAAGTAGTCCAAGGCTGATGGGTAGGTGTTCTTAATATCAATTTCCAATCGCCTTCGGTATAAAATCCAAAAACAATGTCCGTATTTCCAATATCGACAACTAAGAGCATGTGTTAGGGTTTAATATCTTTTTCTAATCCTGCGGATAAAATTGGAAAACGAAGCCATGATTTAGGATCCAAACTATAGTCGTCCACGTGAAAACCTGGTGCATAACGTTCCCTTTTCCACTGGTTTCTAGCCCATAATCGGAAGAATCGTGAACAAAAACCTGTTAGTTGTTCTTCCGTAAAATGCGAACCGTATTCCTGAATTAGGTTTTGTAGGCATATTGCTGGTGAAAGTTTTTCATAAAAAGCCCAGCGTTCGATGGCATTCAAAATAGGATAAGGCATTAAATCTTCCTCATCCACTTGCTTAGATGTTAAAGGTCTTAATTCGGCACTTGGTTCTAATGAATTCACATGAGATAAACCGTACATCCTTAATGTGCCATCCAAACCTGACTTTTCCATCCAAATAAGCCATTGACGAATAAAAGTCTTATCAATTCCAGCTATGGGTGATATGGAACCTGAGGTATCTCCATCCATGGTAGCATAACCTACTGAAGCCTCAGAACGATTGGAAGTCGCTAATAATAAAGCATTATTAATGTTTGCTAGCATCCAAACACTAGGGCTACGTAATCTAGCTTGTACATTTTGAAGGGTGATATCATCTTTTTCCCAGCTCAGGGTACGACCAATAGCCTGCTCAATGATGCCACGATATTCTTGAACCAACACATCGATATTCCAATCATAATGGGTTGTGCCAATACATTCAGCCAAAGCCTTGGCAGACGCGCGGGTTTGATCAGATGAATTTTCGGTTCCTTGGTATGCTGTCGTTAACATACGAGCTATAAAATCCTTTTCAGAAGAAATGCCATTAATCCAAGGAATGTAATTCATTTTCTCTTGAATACCCTTCCATCCCAACTCTTTATAGGCCAATTGCATGGCTAAATAACATAAGGTAGCTATCGCTGATGAATCAGCTCCACCAGAAAGTGAAATAACCCAACCAAAGGAATGTGATTTTCTGACATAATCCCAAAGCCCTAAACTAACAGCTCGAGCAAATTCCTCATCTTTGATATTCTCTGAATATTCCCATGAAGCGGCTTCAAAGCTCGGATATGACTGATTTAATACGGGCCATTCAACATCAGCGGATAGAAGGTCTTCTGCAGTATTGGTTTCACTCGTTACATCAACAGCAGCCAAAATCAATTGGCTATCTTTAAAACTAAATCGCTGAGATTCAGCAACAATTTTTCCATCTTGAACAATGTAGGCATCTCCATCAAAGATGGTTCTTCCTGATTCGTTTCCTAATAAATTAGCAAAGACATAAGCACCTTGAATGATTTGGGAACCTTCAATACTTAATCTTTGACGTGTTTTAGATTTGCCAAAAGCAAAATGTGAAGCCGTAGGACTACAAAGAACCGAAACACCACGCTTGGCTAGAGCGTGAGCAGGTCTATTTTCTCCTTCCCAGGCATCTTGACAGATTTCTATTCCAATACTGATTCCATCCGCTTGAATGCGGTAATCTCCTATCGGAATATTTCCCAAATTGGTGGAAATGAAGCTTCTTTTTTGCGCAGGCCAAGGATTAAACCACCTGGTTTCATAATGCACACCGTCATTGGCTAAATGTTGCTTTGGAATTAAAGCAATCAACTTTTTATTGGCCAAACAGGCGGCTACATTATATAATTTCCCTTCAAAAAAAACAGGTAAACCAAGCCATACTAAGATTTGTTGGGTATGTGGAAGTATTTGAAGCAAAGACTCCCAGGCTTTCTCTGAGGTATAAGCAGATAAAAACTGATCTTCGCATCCATAGCCTGTTAAACAAAGCTCGGGTAAGCAAAGTATTCCAGCTTGTTTTTGTTGGGCTTCTTGAATTAACGAAATGATACGGTCTTGATTTCCTTTCCAATCCAAAGGTATTTGGTTGAGAACCCCGGCGGCAAGTGCAATTTTAGGCATGATAATTAACGGGGTTTCTTGGAACTTACACGATTAGCTGGTTTATAAAATTGATACCAAGCTCTTTTCTTTGTAGGCTTATTAGGTCCTATGGTCGCGTAGTTGGAAGTTCTCACGTGCTTATAGCGGGGAGTCCACATCCAAGAAAATGCTTCTCTAGGTCGATAATAACTCTCTCCATGACGGTGTTCAACCCGTACACGACATGTATCTCTGGGACAGCGTGCTGACCAACAAGAACTCATCCCAACTGTTAGGAGGGTTCCTATAAAAAACATCCAAAAAATGCGGAATGTTTGATTCTTGATCATTTTAAGAGAAAAATAAAAAATCGATCCTGTCTATAAGAACGATTTCTTATTAGTTAAATTACAAATCAAAGCTTAATTTTACTTAGAATTTTAGCCTTGCATGCAATCAAACACCAAAGATATAAAATCAGTTGTAAAAAGAGATGCTTTTGAGTATCCAGTGATGGAATCTTTTTACACAATTCAAGGTGAGGGAAAATTCCAAGGCCATGCGGCCTATTTCATTCGTTTGGGCGGTTGTGATGTGGGATGCCATTGGTGTGATGTGAAAGAATCTTGGCCCATAGATACCCATCCGATTAAAACAGTCGCTGAATTAGTTCAAGAAGCATCTGGATTCCCGGGTAGAATCGTTGTTATAACTGGTGGAGAACCTTTGATGCATGATTTAAACCCACTAACTGAAGCCTTGCAAGAGGCTGGCTTTAGAACCCATATCGAAACTTCAGGAGTAGGTAAACAAATAACGGGTGTATGGGATTGGGTATGTTTCTCCCCAAAGAAATTCAAAGAACCGAATCCTGATATTTTTCCTTTGGTCGACGAACTTAAGGTTGTCATTTTCCATCCTTCTGATATTGCTTGGTCACAATCTTGGACATCCAAATTACCCTTGGAAAGCCTTTGGTTGATGCAGCCAGAATGGTCTAAACAAGTTGAAATGAATCCTTTGATTGTCGATTTTGTCAAAGAAAATCCTCGTTGGCAGATTTCGGTTCAAACACATAAGTTTTTACAAATCCCCTAACACATGCTTGCGGCTTGGATTTTTTCATTCAGTCTGTGGGGATTATCCTCAGATAGCCTAACATCGGCACCCATTACCGAGCTCAATCTTCAAAAAGCACAGTATTTCCCTCATTATTCTCCTGCCAGGAAAGAAATTTTTTTTACAAGCCGAGGAAATCAATCGGATGAAGAGTTACAAGTAGCCACTTGGAATGGGGAAAAATTCATTCAGCCACAAGCCATCACAAGCCTTAACCAAGATACTAATGAAGGAACGGCCACTTTATCCCAAGATGGAAATACCTTAATCTTTTCGGGCTGTGAATACCGAAATAGCTTTGGTGGCTGTGATTTGTATGAAAGTAATTGGGTCAATGGCGGTTGGACTAAGCCCAGAAATCTTGGAATACTGATTAATTCCCATGATTGGGAGGGTCAACCTTATCTAAGTCAGGACGGCAAGAAATTGTATTTTTCATCAGATAGACCGGGTGGACAAGGCAAAAGAGACCTTTGGATGAGTGAAAAAGATGCCCAAGGACGCTGGAAAATGGCCAAAAATTTAGGGGCTCCAATCAATAGCCCTTCCGATGAACAAGGACCCTATTACTTAGAAAAACGGGATGTTTTACTCTTTTCTAGTGATAAAAAAGGGGGGAAAGGAGGATTGGATTATTACCAAAGTCTATTTGAGAGTGGGCAGTGGACTGTACCAAAAAACGTACTTGAATTAAATAGCTCAGGAAACGAGGCTGGAATATGTTTAGGTATAAATGAAAATGAATATTTCATTTCAAGAAATAAGGTGGGTCAAGTTACTGAAGAAGAACTACATCGCATCATCATTCCACATTCCATTTGGTTGGAGAAAAAGGTAATCGCTATTCAGGTAGAACCCAAAGTAATTGAAGTTCCCAAAATCAAATTTCAAGATGTCAGCTTTGATGATATACAATTTGCATCGAATCAATGGACCATCCCCACTCCTATTCCTACTAGTTTAATTAAACTCGTGAAATTCTTGAATGAAAATCCTCAACAAAAAATAGAAATCAGAGGTCATACCGATGAAGTAGGCCAAGCCAAATCCAATCAGATTCTATCAGAAAAGAGGGCCAATACTATCAAAACTTACTTAGTCAATCAAGGCATTGATGCAAGTCGGATTTTAACAAAGGGCCTCAGCTTTCTAAAACCTAAAATAGCGACTAATCAAACAGAAGCTAGGAAATGGAATCGAAGGATTGAAATTGTTCTATTGAGGGATAAGGTGGAGTGAAGAATGTAGAATGACAGATAATAGGGATTAGTAATCTTATGTTAAATGTTGGCTTCGAGAACCTCAGCCAACTTCGAAAACCTCAGCCAACTTCGAGAGCCTCAGCCATCTTAGAGAGCCTCAACCAACATGATTCGCAAACAATAGCATTCTACATGTACTTCCATAATTAGAATTGACCGGTTTATCAATTTTTGAATTCTACAAACTTCATTTTACATTCTACATGGAGAGGTTAATCCCAACGAAAGATGGGAACGCAGCATGAGCGAAGCGGAAGGCGCATCTTTGACCTAGTGCGTAGGCTAAAGCTAAGCGTCAAAGATTAAAGCCGTATGCGGAGTGACAATCGGTTCTGCGCAGCAGAATTCGTCTTAGGATTAACCGTCTTTCTTCTGTTTTTTTTGTTTCTTTTTTTATAAAAAAAAAGAAATGCCAAAGAAAGTTAAGCTTCTGAAAATTGGTGAATTCAAAGAGCTTAAAATACTTTTCGTTTCATTAATTCACATGGATTTTCTTTTTTTATGAAAAAAAAGAAATGCCAAAGAAAGTTAAGCTTCTGAAAATTGATGAATTCAAAAGAGTTTAACATACTTTTCGTTTCATTAATTCACATGGATTTTCTTTTTTTGAAAAAATTCTAAATGCTTCATTTTACATTCTACATGGAGAGGTTAACCGCAGGGTCATGTCGAATGACAGATAATAGGGATTAGCAATCTTATGTTAAATGTTGGCTTCGAGAACCTCAGCCAACATGATTCGCAAACAATAGCATGTAATCCCTACTAACTAATCACTTTTTCTTCTTTTTTCTTTTTGACTTCTTCTTCTTTTTCTTCGCCTTTTTGACATAAACCGTATAAGGATGCTCCTCTAAAATGAGGCTATCCCTTTTTTTCAAGAAGCTTAAAAGAGTATCGCTTAAGTCGGCATCTTCCAGTGGACGAATATGAACGGGAGCGATTCCTGCTCCTACAATACCTAATTCTTTGGCAGCACTAAATGACACATCAATCAACAAACGTCTTTGGTATGGTCCTCGATCATTGACGCGCACATAGGACTTGATCCCCGATTTTATATTAGTGACCTCTAACCAGGTTCCCATCGGATATTTCCTATGAGCTGCCGTGAATAAATAGGAATTATAACGTTCTCCGCTATATGTCTTTTTACCACTTAAATTCTTATGGTAATAAGAGGCTTTTCCTTGTTGATTTTGAGCTAATATTCCTTCAATAAACACCCCCATGAAAAGGAGGACAAAAAGAAAATATGGCTTTATTTGTAATGTCATGCATTCCATTTAAGCTTGCAAATTAGCCCTAATACCTCATTAAAGCAAAAAAGCCCTTCGGAGGAAGGGCTTTTGAACTGTTAAAAATCGTTAGGAAAATAGGCCTATCGTTGAGTTATCTCAACAAATGAACGGCTTGTTGCCCCAGTATAAATTTGTCTTGGACGACCAATTGGCTCCTTGTTCGCACGCATTTCTTTCCATTGTGCAATCCAACCTGGAAGACGACCAATGGCAAACATCACGGTAAACATATCTGTAGGAATTCCTAAAGCACGGTAGATAATTCCTGAGTAAAAATCGACATTCGGGTAAAGCTTTCTGGCAACAAAATACTCATCACTTAGCGCAGCTGCTTCCAAACGAGCAGCGATAGCCAACACTGGATCATTCACGCCCAGCGCAGTTAGCACATCATCAGCCGCCATTTTAATGATTTTGGCACGAGGATCAAAGTTTTTGTACACCCGGTGACCAAATCCCATCAAACGAAAACCGGAATTTTTGTCTTTCGCCATGGCGATGTACTTATCTGTATCCCCACCGTCGGCCTTAATTGCTTCTAGCATTTCAATCACCTCTTGGTTAGCACCACCATGCAATGGTCCCCAAAGCGCATTGATACCCGCTGAAATAGAGGCATATAAATTAGCATGTGATGATCCTACCAAACGTACGGTAGAGGTTGAACAGTTTTGTTCGTGATCAGCATGCAAGATTAATAACTTATTTAAGGCTTTAGAAACTACCGCATCCGCTGTATATTTCTCCCCTGGTTTAGCAAACATCATTTGCAAGAAGGTTGAACAGTAATCAACGGACGTATCTGGTTCTACGATACCTTCACCTATGGATTTTTTATACGACCAAGTGGCCATTACAGGCAATTGAGCTAATAATCTCAATACGCTTTTTTCATCATCACCGGCTTCATCTGTCGAGTAGAACGCCGACATAGCTCCTACCAATGCAGCAATAGTACACATCGGATGTGAACTAGTTGGGAATCCTTCAGATATCCTCAACAAATCTTGATTAACTTGAGTATAAGATTGGATATCAGCAGAAAATGCATCTAACTGAGCTTGGGTAGGTAATTCTTCATGAATAAGCAAATATGCCACCTCTAAAAACGAAGCTTTATCTGCTAATTCTTCAATGCTATAACCTCGGTAACGCAAAATTCCATCTTCTCCATCTAAATAAGTAATAGAACTTTTAGTAACTCCAGTATTTTTGAAGCCAGGATCAAACGTAATGTAGCCCGTCAAATCACGTAATTTTGCGATATCGATGGCCTTTTCGTTCTCTGTACCTTCCAGAGTAGGCAATTCAAAGGATTTACCTTCGAGGTTAATGGTAGCCGGTTGAGACATAATTTTTTATAAGCTTAACTTGGTATGATTCTAAATTTAGTGGAAGCTTTTTGCTTCAAGCAAAATTCAAGCCTCTAAGATAATACGTAATTTTGAAAGGTTAATTACCTTTATGAATCCAAAAAAAATAAATTTATTTAACACAATTTTTTCTTTCTATATTTCAAAAATAATCGGTTTTTATGACCAATATCTCCCAATTTTTCCAAAAGTACACCTATAGTTCCGCACAGCGATTTCTTACTTATGTACAAATTGATACTCAATCTGACCCCAACTCCTCTAGCAGTCCTACTACAGAGAAACAAAAAGATTTGGGAAAAGTTTTGGTTCAAGAATTAAAACTTCTGGGAATTGACTCGGCCCATATGGATGAATTTGGGTATGTATATGCTCATTTGCCTTCCAACATACATCAAACCATTCCCAGTATTTGTTTTTGTGCGCACATGGATACTTCTCCTGATTGCTCTGGTAAAGATGTCAAGCCCTTAATCCACCGAGATTACCAAGGACAAGATTTAATTTTACCAGATGATTCATCGGTAGTCATTCGCTTAAAGGATCATCACGATTTAGCAGAACAAATAGGACATGATATCATTACGGCTAGCGGAAAAACTCTTTTAGGGGCGGATAATAAAGCTGGCGTAGCTGAAATCATGGATGCTGTACAGTTTTGGGTACAACATCCCAATGTCCCTCATGGCCCCATCTCCATCCTATTTACCCCAGATGAAGAGGTCGGAAGAGGAACTGATCACGTCGATTTAGCCAAAGTAAATGCACAATATGGATATACCATAGACGGTGAAAAAAGAGGCCATTTGGAAAATGAAACTTTTTCTGCCGATGGATTTACCATCAGGATTGAAGGTATATCTCAACATCCTGGCTTTGCCAAAGGACGCATGGAAAGCGCTATCAAAATAGCTTCTGAAATAGTCAGTTTACTTCCTAAAGATTACTTAAGTCCTGAGACTACCGAAAAAATGGAGGGATTTATTCATCCTGTAGAAATTTCTGGTAGTGTAGAAACAGCAGAAATAGCCTTTATCTTACGGGATTTTAAGACGGAAAAGCTTCAAGAATACGGTAATCTGCTACGAGAAATCACCCAGCAGGTTTTGGAGAATTACCCTCATTCTAAAGTTCAATTCGAGCAAACGGAACAATACCGTAATATGAATGAGATTTTAGTTCATCATCCTGATTGCCTGGAAAATGCCATGGAAGCCATGAGGAGGGCTGGATTACATCCTGAAATGCAAAGCATTCGTGGAGGAACGGATGGTTCTCGACTTACCTTCATGGGCTTACCTTGTCCTAATATTTTTGCTGGTGAGCATGCTTTTCACAGCAAACAAGAATGGGTGAGTGTTCAGGATATGCAAAAAGCGACGGAGACAATCGTGCATTTAGCTGCCATTTATGCAGAAAAGGCAACCTCATAAAAAAACAAGCTCTGGGGTTAAACCCAGAGCTTGTTTGACAGCTAATTTAAATCAATTCGCTCCGTTTTTTCCAACGCTGGCAGCGTTTAGAACGCTGACAGCGTTACGGAGCGGAAACGTTTTTAACACGTTTATGTTGTCCAGTTTCTTGATTATTCCCACTCAATCGTTGCTGGTGGCTTAGAAGAAATATCATAAACCACTCGATTTACCCCTTTCACCTTATTGATAATTTCATTGGATATTTTTCCTAAGAATTCATAAGGTAAGTGACACCAATCCGCCGTCATTCCATCTAAACTACTAACAGCTCTCAAAGCGACTACTTGCTCATAGGTTCTTTCATCACCCATCACTCCTACGGAATGAATCGGTAATAAAATTGCTCCAGCTTGCCAAACTTGATCGTAAAGTCCTTCCGACTTCAAACCATTGATAAAAATAGCATCGACCTTTTGAAGGATATCTACTTTTTCTGGTGTGATATCACCCAAAATACGAATCGCTAATCCTGGGCCTGGAAATGGATGACGACCCAAGATATCTTGAGGAATACCTAAGGTTTTACCCACTTTTCTCACCTCATCTTTAAATAAGGTATTCAATGGCTCCACCACTTTCAACTTCATAAAATCAGGCAAACCACCCACATTATGGTGGGATTTGATGGTGGCTGACGGTCCTTTCACTGATACTGACTCAATCACATCTGGATAAATAGTCCCTTGGCCTAACCAAGCTACTCCTTCAATAGCATGCGCCTCATGGTCAAATACATCAATAAAGGTTTTACCGATCGCCTTTCTCTTCAATTCTGGATCACTTAAACCAGCCAAAGCATCATAAAAACGCTGCTTGGTATCCACTCCTTTTACATTCAGGCCTAGAGAATGATAAGATTCCAACACTTGCTCAAACTCATCCTTGCGAAGCAATCCATTATCAACAAATATGCAGTATAAATTCTTTCCAATAGCACGATGTAACAATACAGCAGCCACTGAACTATCCACTCCTCCTGATAAACCCAACACCACTTTATCTTGGCCTAATTTCTCCTTTAATTGAGCTACGGTAGTCTCTACAAATGAATCTGATGTCCAATCCTGGGTACAAGCACATACTTTCACAACAAAATTGCGCAATATGATACTTCCTTCCGTACTATGAGTTACTTCAGGATGAAACTGTATACCAAAAATAGGTTTGGTAGCATGAGCAAATGCTGCAACCTTAACTGTTTCTGTAGAACCTATAATTTCATAGGGAGCAGGTAATTCCATGATGGTATCACCATGCGACATCCAAACTTGACTATTAGTGGAAATTTCATCCCACAATATTGAATCCTTGGTGCCTGTTAAATGAGCACGACCATATTCTCTATGTTGAGAAGCCTGAACAGATCCACCTCCTTGATGGGCTAAAAGCTGAGCGCCGTAACAAATTCCCAAAATAGGTAATTCGCCAAATAGACTTAAATCCACACGAGGCGAATCCTCATCACGAACGGAACATGGACTACCTGATAAAATGATTCCTTTGACCGATGAGTCAATGGTAGGTATATGATTGTAAGGATGTATTTCACAATAAACTTGAAGTTCACGAACTCTGCGAGCAATCAATTGAGTCACCTGAGAACCGAAGTCAAGAATAATAATTTTTTCCGCCATAGCTAATTAAATAAAAATAAACGGCAAAGGTCGGAATTTTAAACGAAAAATCGAGTATTTATTTGGTAATTCTATCGATAAATCAGGTACTTCTCCCGAATCTTTTTATACTCTTTCAAACCCTCCTGCCAACTAGCTCTGATCTCTTTTTCTGATTTCCCTTCCAGCATCATTTTTCTCAATTCATTGGTTCCTGCCAATTTATCAAAGAAAGCAGGACTGGTAAAAAAGGATTCTTTCTTGCCCGTTTTTTCAAAGAAATAAAATAAGTATTTCAAACTAAAACTTAAATCACGCGTATCAACTTTCGTCAAATCAAAACCAAAACACAACTTTCCTTTCAAGGGTGGATCCATAGCACCTGGCAAAGGCATTGGAGTAAATGTATAATCTCCTAAACCTTCTACATTGGTTCCTACTACTTGAAATTGGGTATGTGTACCTCTTCCTATGCTAACATTCGTTCCTTCAAACAAACACAAAGAAGGATACAAACCAATAGCTTGATCATTCGGCAAATTGGGCGAAGGAGCTACACTGATGTGCACTTTATCTGAATGTTTATATTTTTTGACAGGAATTACGGTCAAATCACATTGAATTCCTCGGTCTAACCAAGCTTCTCCATTCATCATTTTAGCCAACTCCCCTAAGCTACATCCGTGCACCACAGGAATGGGATTTAAGCCCACAAATGAAGCAAACTCCTTTTCCAAAACCGGTCCATCTACATAATGACCATTCGGATTAGGACGATCTAAAATGATTAACTTAATACTATTTTCTGCACAAGCTTCCATGACATAATGCAAAGTAGAACTATAGGTGTAAAAACGTGTCCCCACATCTTGGATATCAAAAATCAACACATCTATGCCATCTAAATCAGCCTTAGTTGGTTTTTTATGCGAACCATACAAGGAAATGATCGGCAATCCAGTCTTCTCATCTTTGCCATTATCAATATGGGCACCCGCATCAGCTGTACCCCTAAAACCATGCTCTGGAGCAAAGATTTTTTTGATGGGAACTTTCAAAGTCAATAAGGTATCTGCCAAATGAGTTTTACCCAAAACCGAAGTATGATTAACGACCAAGCCAATGCGCTTGTCAAAAATCATGGGCAAATACTCAGCAATTTGTTGATCTCCAGGAATAGCTTTGGATGATTGAGCAAGACAAATGGGAGCCATTAGCCCATTGGAAAAGAACAACAATAAAATCATTAGCTTGTAGATTCGATGCATTCCTATTTTCTTTGCGGTTTAACATGATTATATATTTCAAATATCAGATAAATTTTAAGAATATTAACGTAAATCGACTGAATGAATTTTCCTCTTTTTGTTGCACGTCGGATTCGTAATACCCATGAAACCTCCTTTTCTAAAACAGTTACCTACGTTGGTATTGGAACTGTGGCTATGGGAGTTAGCATCATCCTCATTGCTTTTTCCATATTATTTGGTTTTAAAGAGGCAATTCAAGACAAATTAACCAGTTTTGCGGGAGATATTCAGGTGAGCCAAATCACAGGAAATCATTCACTTTCCGACAGTCCCATGCGTAGAAATTTGGCTTGGGAAAAAGCCGTTTTACAAAATACAGCCATTGACCATATACAGGCTCATTTACAAAAACCAGGAATTTTAGTAGGAGACGCAGGCTTAGCAGGCATTATCATTAAAGGAATTGGAAATGATGTACCCAAAGATCAATTGTCCAAAAATATGCTATCTGGACAAGCTCAAATTCACCATCCTCAAGATATTATTCTAAGCAATACATTAGCTAAACAACTGAAAGTCAAGCTACATAGCAGTTTAATCCTCTATTTTTTAAGCAATCCAGAACGCCCAAGAAAAGTAAAAATTACGGGAATTTATGAAACGGGCTTAGAAGAATTGGATAAAATGTCCATTTTGGCTGACCGTAGTTGGGTACAAAAAATGAATGGGTGGTCGGCCGATTCTATTGGTACTTATGAAATATTTCTAAAAAAATCGGCTGATTTATATCAAAGTGCAGATGAAATAGAATCGAGTATGCCTACCGAATGGAGATTAGAAACAATCACCGAGCTGTACCCTGCGCTGTTCGACTGGATGATGATGCTCGATAGAAACATTGTCATTTTTATTACCTTGTTATTGGTTGTTGCCAGTTTCAATCTCATTGCTACTCTTTGGGTTTTAATCATGGAACGCATCCCCATGGTGGGCTTATTAAAAGCTTTGGGGGCTAGTCATCGCCAAATTAGGACCATATTTTGGTGGAATGGATTCTTCATTTTACTTCGTGGTTTAGCTTTGGGCAATGTAGTAGCGGTGGTATTTTGTTATCTTCAATCCACTTATCACCTTATCCCTTTAGATCAAGAAAGCTATTATATGAGTTCGGTACCCATTGTTTGGTCCATGTCTACCTGGGTTTGGGTCAATATCGGAACGAGTCTTTTGGTGGCGCTCATCATCACCTTACCCACCATTTTTATCAAAAAAATTCAGGCACAAGAAGCTCTACAATACAAGCATTAATTATGAAAAGAATACCTATTTACTTGCTGCTTTTCATATCGACTTTTGCCTTTGGGCAAGATAAGATACAGTATAAACTTGACTTGAATAAACTGAACAACGACCGTTTGGAGGTCATTGTTAAAACACCCAAATTCAAACAAAAGGAAGTAATTTATGCACTTCCCAAAATAGTACCAGGAACTTATGCTAATTATGATTTTGGCCGATTTGTTCAGGATTTTAGAGCATTAGACGCTCAGGGAAAAAATTTACGCATCAAGAAAACAAGTCCCAATACCTACCAAATATCCAATGCTTCTCAATTATCCGAGATTCGCTATTTCGTGGATGATACCTGGGATAGTCCAGAAATAGCGGGTGATTATGTTTTTGAGCCGGCAGGTACCTCCTTCCAAAAGGATAGTTTATTTGCCTTGAATACACATGCGATGTTAGGTTATTTTATTGGACATGAAAAAGCACAAGTCCAATTATCCATTGATAAGCCTACCCATATTTATGGTGCTAGTTCTCTTCAAAATAGAAGCAAATCAAAAGTTGATCTTTTTGAAGCTGCTCACTATCAAGAATTGATAGATGCCCCGCTGATGTACGCTTCACCCGATACCATTAGCTTCCCCTTGGCCAATGCCCATATTTTAATTTCAGTCTATTCTCCCAATAAAATGTGTACATCAGCCCAAGTGGCTGAACAAATAAAGCCACTTTTAGAGGCTCAAAAAAAATATTTAGGTGGTCTATTACCTGTATACAATTATGCCTTCATCATTGTCTTATCGGACAATATCAAAAACGGGAGTTACGGTGCCTTAGAACATGCCCAGTCTTCTTTTTATTATTTGCCAGAGGGAAATATTCAGACTTTAGCGGAAACCATCCGTGAGGTCTGCGCCCATGAATTTTTTCATATTGTAACCCCTTTGAACATCCATTCTGAGGAAATAGGCAACTTCAATTTTCTAGAACCGAAAATGTCCAAACATCTATGGTTGTATGAGGGATTAACCGAATATGCGGCACATCATGTTCAGTTAAAATACCAAATTACTGACCTGAAAAAATTCATGTCTACCTTTGAAAACAAGTGGGAAGTAATGAATGTACAATTCGACAGAAAATTACCATTTACGGTGATGAGTGAAAAAGTATTGGATAAGTATAAAGATGAATATGGAAATGTCTACCAAAAGGGTGCTTGGTTAGGTTTTGGTTTAGATTTAACCCTGAGAAAGCTCAGCCAAGGAAAATACGGCACGCAGGAAATGATGCGTGATTTGGCCAAATTTTATGGCCCAAATCAATCGTTTAAAGATGATGAATTATTTGACCAATTAGTACAAATCACTCAAAAGCCCGAATTAAAAAGCTTCTTTGAGAAATATGTAGCAGGAAAAGAAGAAATTCCTGTGGCCGATTGGCTTCATCGTATTGGTTATGAAATACAAGAATTTAACGCCAGTCCAATCAAGACCTTAGGCTTTGATTTCCAGTCATTAAATGTCAATTCAGAGACACATAGAGCCGTAATTAATTCAGATGATGGAATCAATGAATTTGGACGTATACTTGGCCTTCAAGCCAAAGATGAACTAGTCTATATCAATCAACTATCATTTAGCTTAGAAAACTTTAGCATGAACGCTGCTAAAGTACTGAAAGACATACAATTGGGTGAAATTCTAGAAGTTGAAGTTGCCAGACCTAAAGGCAATGGAATCTATGAAACCGTTCGTATGAAAGCCCCATTTCAAACCACCATGGGCAGCGCTCCTACTTCCTTTGTTCCACAAAAGAATCCGAGCGATGCCCAATTGGAATTACGTCAACAATGGATGAATTCTATTCCGTAGTTTGCGCTTCTACTACCGCAATAGCGACCATATTAACGATTTCACGAACACTTGCGCCCAATTGTAATACGTGAACAGGTTTTCTTAATCCTAGAAGTATCGGCCCAATGTATTCAATTTCAGCCGCTTCTTTTAACAGATTATAAGCAATATTAGCCGCTGACAAATTTGGAAAAATGAGCGTGTTCGCTGTTTCGTTTCCTAAAGAAGCAAAGGGATAATTTTGTTGACGTAGCTCCTTATCAAAAGCCAAGTGAGCTTGCATTTCACCTTCAATCAACCATTGAGGATATTTTTCTTGCAAAATATGCGTCGCCTCTCGCATTTTGATAGCATCATCTCCATCGGCTGAACCAAAATTGGAATAACTCAATAAGGCAATTCTTGGCTGTAAATTAAATCGTTCAACAGCCTCTCCCGTTAAACGGGTGATTTCCACGATATCTTCCACATTAGGTTGAAAATTAATGGTGGTGTCTGAGAAAAATAATGGGCCCTTCTTACTCAAAAGTAAATACATACCCGCCACTTTCTTTACCCCTGGTTTTTTACCAATAATCTGCAAAGCAGGACGAATGGCTTCTGGATAATTCTTCGTCAAACCAGAAATAACACCATCTGCACGTTGTGTTTCCAACATCATGGCAGCAAAATAATTACTCTTTCTAACCTGCTTTTCTGCCTCCCAACGCGTATAACCTCTCCTTTTACGCTTTTCATAAAACAAATCGGCAAATTCTTTTAATAAAGGCTCACTATCGGGATGTTTAAAATCCAAAATTTCAGTGCCTTGTAAATCAATGTGGTGCTCTTCGCAAATGGCCTGTATCGTGGCTTGATTACCTAATAAAATGGGCTTCGCTATTCCTTCATCCAATACCTCCCTAACGGCTTTTAACACTTTTAGATTTTGTGCATCAGCGAATACAATGCGCTTAGGGTTACTTTTGGCACGCTTCAAAATGAATTTCATCACTTGATTATCTAAACCTAAGCGTTTAGCTAATTGATTTTCGTATTCATCCCAATTTTTAATATGAACAGTAGCCACACCTGATTCCATGGCTGCCTTGGCCACTGCCATCGACACCGTTGTAATCAATCGAGGGTCTACAGGTTTAGGAATGATATAATCTGGTCCAAAACTGATACTTTTTTCATTGTAGGCCAAATTCACAATATCAGGTACTGGTTTTTTGGCTAAACAAGCCAAGGCCTTTGCTGCTGCCAGTTTCATTTCATCGTTGATCTCAGAGGCTCTAACGTCCAAAGCCCCTCGAAAAATAAAAGGAAATCCCAGCACATTATTGACTTGGTTGGGATAATCGGAACGACCTGTGGCCATGATTAAATCCTCACGAACAGCCTTTGCTTCTAAATAACCAATTTCTGGAGTTGGATTGGCCATAGCAAAAACAATGGGGTCTTTTGCCATGGTCGCGATCATATCAGGACTAAGAATATTTCCAACTGATAATCCTAAGAATACATCGGCTCCTTTCATAGCCTCAGCCAAAGTCTTTTTTTCTTGGGCATTACAAGCTAAAGGGCTCAAGTATGGATTCAAATCCGTTCTAGCTTTTGAAACTAAACCATCTTTATCAAAAATCAGAAAGTTTTCAATCTTAGCGCCTAATTGCAAGTATAATTTAATGCAAGAAATAGCAGCAGCACCAGCTCCAGATACGACAAAACGAGCTTTATCTATTTTTTTACCTACAATTTCTAAGGCATTAATTAAAGCAGCTGAAGAAATAATTGCTGTTCCATGCTGGTCAT
Source organism: Aquirufa ecclesiirivi (assembly GCF_011250515.1). Lineage (GTDB taxonomy): Bacteria > Bacteroidota > Bacteroidia > Cytophagales > Spirosomataceae > Aquirufa > Aquirufa ecclesiirivi. The sequence goes on from NZ_JAANOP010000010.1 coordinate 32,206, forward strand.
CGTGCATGATGGGAATCTTCAAGCGTTTCTTTAGTTTTTCTTCTATTTCAAAGCATTCGGGCGACTTGATATCTTCCAAATTGATACCTCCAAAAGTCGGTTCTAAACGTACGACAGTCTCTACGAAATCGTTAGGCTCCATGCAGTTCAACTCGAGGTCAAATACATCGATATCAGCAAAAATCTTAAATAATACCCCTTTCCCTTCCATCACAGGCTTACTGGCTTCAGGACCAATATTTCCTAATCCTAAAACAGCTGTACCGTTCGAAATCACGCCTACCAAATTGCCCTTGGCAGTATATTGGTACACTTTTTCGGGAAAGGCAGCAATCTCTAAGCATGGCTCAGCCACACCAGGGGAATAGGCCAGCGATAAATCCCGCTGCGTGGCAGTTGATTTGGTAGGTTTTACTTCAATTTTCCCAGGTTTACCTTCTGAATGGTAAGCTAAGGCATCTTGTTTTAAAATAGATGAAATGGACATAATTTGATATGTTGATGAAATTTATTCGGGTTCAGGAGCATGAAATTCACCTTCATGCTTGGCCAACCAAATGGTGGCAACCCCATTTCCAATGAAATTCGTAATTGCTCTGGCTTCTGACATGAAACGATCAACCCCTAAAAGCAGGGCTAATCCCTCTAGTGGAATCACTTGTAAAGCAGTTAAGGTAGACGCTAATACCACAAATCCACTTCCTGTTACACCTGCAGCACCTTTGGAGGTCACCATCAAAACGCCAATGATAGTCAGTAATTGTTCCCAATTGAGTTGAATACCATACACTTGAGCTAGAAACAAAGTAGCCATGGATAGGTAAATACTAGTACCATCTAAGTTAAAGGAATATCCTGCAGGAACGACTAAACCTACGACAGACTTAGAACATCCCATTTTTTCCAATTTTTGCATCAAAGATGGTAAGGCAGCCTCCGAAGAAGATGTACCTAAAACAATCAAAAGTTCGGCTTTGATATAACTCAAAAAGGAGGTGATTCTTTCCCCACATGATCGCATTACAAGAGCTAAAATAATGAAGATAAAAAGCCCCATAGTAATGTATACAGAGGCCATTAATTTAGCTAATGGAAGTAGTGAATGTATGCCAAATTTTCCAATGGTATAAGCCATGCCACCCATAGCGCCTAAAGGTGCCAAATACATCACCCAATGCAAGGCTTTAAATACCCAATGGGAGGCTTGTTCCATTCCAGAAATCATACGTGCTTTTCCACGTACCGAATTTAAAAATACCCCAAAAAAGATGGAGAAAAACAATACTTGAACAGTAAAGTTCTCTTTCAAAAACAATAACCATGAGAATGAGGCCGCTTTGGAAGTATATTTACTAATATCTCCTCCGGCCACATCAGAGCGAATAACGCCTTCACCAGGTACTAATATAGTGGATACTAAAAGTCCTATGACCAATGCCACCGTAGTAATGACCTCAAAATATAACAAGGCTTTCCCTCCTACTCGCCCTACCTTTTTCAAATTACCCATATTAACGATTCCCAAACTGATGGTTAAGAAAATAATGGGGTGAATAAATAATTTCACTAAACTGATAAAAAAGCCACTCAGCAATTCACTGACACTGGGCCCCATGCTGATATCTGCCCCTAAAAATGAATAAGTGAATTTCTTTTCCATCAGGGAATACAAAGCCCATTCTGGAGCAAAATGTCCCACTAAAACACCCAGAAAAATGGAGAGCAATACCCAAAAAGTAAGGTTCTGTGTAATTTTCTTTTTACTCATTCGTTTGATAGCAGAAGATAAACAAATGTAAGGATTAATAGTAAAATATCCTCGTTTGGGATTCTGCGCTTATTTACCGAATTTTGCACCTTCATGAACCTTTTGAGGTCTTCAAGGTGTTATCAATGTTATGGCAGAAAAAATAAAATGTTTGATTATCGGCTCAGGGCCGGCAGGTTATACCGCAGCTATTTATGCATCTAGAGCAGGTTTACAACCAATCATGTATCAAGGAGGACAACCAGGTGGTCAATTAACAACGACCACAGAGGTTGACAATTTTCCTGGCTACCCAAAAGGTGTAGATGGGCCGACCATGATGCAGGATTTAGAAAATCAAGCGAAGCGATTTGGTACTGATGTGCGCTTTGGATTAGCTACGAAAGTGGACTTTAGCAGTCAACCAAAAAAAGTTTGGATCGATGATCAAATTGAATTAGAGGCAGATGCCGTTATCATAGCTACCGGAGCTTCTGCTAAATGGTTAGGATTAGAAGGAGAAACAACTTTCAATGGTTTAGGTGTTTCGGCCTGTGCGGTTTGTGATGGATTCTTTTACCGAAATCAAGTAGTAGCCGTAGTAGGTGCTGGTGATACCGCTGCAGAGGAAGCAAGTTACTTAGCCAATTTATGTACAGAAGTACACATGATTGTTCGTCGAAATGAAATGCGTGCTTCATTAATTATGCAAGAGCGCGTTAAAAACAATCCTAAAATACATATTCATTGGAACTCAGAAACAGAAGAAATTCTGGGAGATGCCAATGGAGTTACCGGTATTCGCATCAAAAATCGAGAAAATGGAGCCACGGAAGAAATTACCTTAACTGGCTTTTTTGTAGCCATCGGTCACCAACCGAACACTTCCATTTTCAAAGATCAATTGGATATGGATGCTCAAGAATATTTGATTACAGAAAAAGGAAGTTCTAGAACCAATATCCCTGGTGTATTTGCTTGTGGTGATGTACAGGATTCCATTTATCGTCAAGCAGTAACAGCAGCAGGTAGCGGTTGCATGGCTGCATTAGACGCAGAAAGATGGTTGGCTGCCAATCATTTACATTAACAATTATTTATGTCAGTAAAAAACCTGATTTTCTTCCTTTCCGTCACTTTTTTTGCCTTTACTGCAAAGGCGCAAGAACGTAATTTGTTCAAAAAGAGTACGAAAATCGAGACCAAATCAAGCCCCAATACGAAAGATAAGAAAGAGGAAATCGATGATCTCCCACCTTTACAATTTAGAAACGAAACAGAAACATCGGGCATGGTGGCAGGTTCTGAGATGCAGGAACGTAAATACGAACCTATCAAAATCTTAAATCCAAGCATCAGTAATTTCGATACCACCTCCATTGATGAAGGTGAAGCCTTAGTGGTAGAAATTGAAGAAGAAAATGCGCCCGTAGGAAGTGAAGATTTTGTTACGGTTGCCTCTTATTTTGCCATTTGGGATACCAAAAGTATTGACCCTTATGACATCGACATCAAAGACTTTGACGAACCCGTTGACATTGAGTTATACAATGTTGGCAGTGGTAGAAATTGGTCACCACCTCTCAATGTAGTCAAACAAACTAGTCCGTTTGGACCTCGTTGGGGACGCTTGCATGCTGGAGTTGACCTAGATTTAGAGACAGGCTACCCAGTCATGTCAGCCTTTGATGGTATTGTTCGAATATCGGGATTTGATTATTCTGGATATGGTAACTATGTGGTAGTCAGACATTATAATGGACTAGAAACACTTTACGGCCACCTTTCCAAGAGAAATTTAGAACCTGGAACTTTTGTTAAAGCTGGAGATGAAATTGGCTTAGGTGGAAATACTGGAAGAAGTACAGGCTCTCACTTGCATTTTGAAACGAGGTATGAAGGAAACCCTTTCAACCCGAACAACGTATACAATTTAAGTACAGGAGAACCACTTTCCGATCACTTGTTAATAACGGCTAGAACTTTTGACAGGCGTTCACTTTCTTTAAAAAATGAATACGGAAGTGCGGGTGAAAAAATTCGTTCTAGACGTACGGCTTGGACACGCGTTCGTTCAGGGGATTCTTTGTATTCCATTGCACAAAGAGCAGGAATTTCGGTGACTAAATTGGCTAGATTAAATGGATTAAAACTTAGCTCAACCATTCGAGCAGGTAGACGTTTACGAATTCACTAATGATGAAACTTGATATTTTAGTCATGGCCGCGCATCCAGATGATGCCGAGCTAGCTTGTTCGGGTACTATTGTATCTCAAATTCAACAAGGAAAAAAAGTTGGGATTGTTGATTTCACACGAGGTGAATTAGGTACACGAGGTACCCCAGAAATTAGAATCGCTGAATCTGCCGCTTCTACTGCCATTTTAGGAATCCATGCCCGTGAAAACCTAGGGATTAGAGATGGATTTTTTCGAAATGACGAAGAAAGTCAATTGAAATTGATACAAGTCATTCGTAAATACCAACCCGATATTGTTTTAGCCAACGCTTTAGAGGACCGACATCCTGACCATGGTAAAGGTGCTCAATTGGCCATTGATGCTTGTTTTTTATCAGGATTACGGAAAATAGAAACGCGAGACGAGCAAGGTAATGCACAGTCTGCTTGGAGACCTAAGCATGTATTTCATTACATTCAAGACCGATATATAAACCCAGATTTCGTCATTGATATAAGTGCTCATTGGGATATCAAAGAACAATCCATCCGTGCGTTTAAAAGTCAATTCTTTGATCCGAACTCAACTGAACCTGACTCTTACATTTCCTCTCCTGACTTCTTGGAATTCATTCGTGCACGTTCTATGGAAATGGGCCATAAAATTGGCGTTAAATATGGAGAAGGATATCAGAGTCAGAGAACGATGGGCTTAGATGGATTTGAGGCAATTTTGTAAATTATAAATGATGAATTATAATTTATAAATGTCTTGTCTGAAAATATGAATGCCGGAATGACGTTGACCGTTTTATCGATTTTGGGATTCCACATTTTTCATTCTACATTGTACATTTTAACAGTAGTCCGCGGAGTGAACATCGGTTCCGTATAGCAGAATTCGTCTTAGGATTACCTTCTTTCTTCTTTTATGTCGTTCAGCCAAGGTTGAAAAGGAATTTTAAAATATGAATTTTATTTGAATTAAAACTCATTTATAAATTATAATTCATCATTTATAATTTATTTAAGGCGCAATTCGATACCTCTCCCAATTTCCATGGACCAATTCATACACCACGCGGTCGTGAAGTCTAGATGGCCTTCCCTGCCAAAATTCGATATAATCAGGAATTAATTCATATCCACCCCAATGTGCTGGCTTAGGAATTTCTTGTCCTTCGTATTGTTTCTCCAATGCATTGAATCGCTCTTCTAAAAATTCACGATGAGGAATTTTAGCACTTTGTTCAGAAACCCAAGCCCCAATTTGGGATGCTCTAGGACGAGATTGAAAATACTCCGTTGATAATTTCTCATCTACTTTCTCCACATGCCCTTCAATACGGACTTGTCGCTCTAATTCCCCCCAAAAAAAAGTAATAGATGCTTTGTCGTGATGCTCGATATCATGCCCCTTTCTTGAAAAATAATTGGTAAAAAAAGAAAATCCACGATCCACATATTTCAACAAAACAATTCGACCTGAAGGACGCATATCTTTCCCCAAAGTACTTAAAAACATGGCATTAGGCTCCGGCAATTCCGCATTTTGTGCTTCTTTAAACCAAATTTTAAATTGTTCCAATGGATCAGGATGTACCTTATTTTCCAATAATTCACCTTTCTGATAATTTTCTCTTAGGGCCGCTAAATTCATAATTCGAGTATTTATTCCTTATCTTTGTTTAGGCTCCAAAAGCCCGTAAATAAAGATTAAATATATGAAAAAATTATTCCTTTTTGATGCAATGGCCTTGATTTATCGTGCCCATTTTGCATTTGCTAAAACACCCAGAATCTCATCAAAAGGAATAAATACCAGTGCCGTCTTTGGTTTTACGAATACCATTTTAGAAGTTATTCAAAAGGAAAAACCCGACTATTTGGGTGTTGCCTTTGACACCTCGGCTCCTACTTTTCGACACATCGAATACACGCCTTATAAGGCGCAGCGACAAGTCCAGCCAGAAGACATCACCATCGCCATTCCCTATGTAAAACGTCTAGTGGAAGCCATGGATATTCCCTTACTTATCTTGGATGGATATGAAGCCGATGACATCATTGGAACCATTGCCAAAAAAGCCGTAAAAGCCAATCCGGATATCGTGGTTTACATGATGACCCCTGATAAAGATTATGGGCAATTAGTGGAGGAAAGAATTAAGATGTATAAGCCTGCCTTCATGGGTAAAGGCGTAGAAATATTAGGACCAGAAGAAGTTTGTGCACGCTGGAATATCCAACATGTGGATCAAGTGGTTGATATGCTAGGATTAATGGGGGATGCTGTGGACAATATTCCAGGCATACCAGGTGTAGGAGAAAAAACTGCACAGAAACTGATTGAGCAATATGGTTCTTTAGAAAATCTATTAGAGAATACCGATCAACTCAAAGGAAAACTTCAAGAAAACCTCGTCAATTTTAAAGAACAAGGCATATTATCCAAACATTTGGCTAGAATACTTTGTGAAGTTCCCTTAGAATACGAAGAAGAAAGACTGCTTTACACTCCACCTAATAAAGCTTTATTAGAGCCCTTATTAGATGAGTTGGAATTCCGAACACTACGAAAGAGAATTTTAGGTGAAGATGCCCCAGCCGAAAATGCTGCACCTAAAGCCAAGGCTAGTCCTAAAGTAGCCGCCAATCAAATGGACATGTTTGGTAGCCCAGCCCCGGCTGTAGCCATTACCTCTGTTTCTACAGAAGAAAACGCTGAAGAGGAAGATGCATCTACGTATCAATCTTTCAATACGCTAGAAAATACGCCTCACCAATACCATTTAGTCCAAGGTGAAGGTGCTATTAAAGGATTAATTACCTATTTAGCTCGACAATCCTCTTTTTGCTTTGATACCGAAACTACGAACATCAATGCCATTGATGCAGAATTAGTGGGAATGTCCTTCGCTTACAGAAATGGGGAAGCTTTTTATATTCCTTTTCCTGAAGATACAGAAGCATGTCAACAGCAATTAGCATGGTTCAGGGAATTATTTGCGAATGAGCAGATTCAAAAGATTGCTCAAAATATCAAATATGATATGAGTGTATTGGCCAACTATGGCATTGAAATCAAAGGAGAAACCTACGATACCATGTTAGCCCATTATTTGATCGAGCCAGAAAAGCGACATAATATGGATGCGATGTCCATGAGCTACCTGCATTATGAACCCATGTCAATCGAAAAATTAATTGGCAAAAAAGGGGCCAAACAAGGCAATATGCGTGATGTAGATTTGGATTTGGTCAAAGAATATGCTGCAGAAGATGCCGACATTACCTGGCAAATAAAACCATATTTAGACCAGTTAATGGCTAGCAATGATAAAACGGTTCAACTGTTCAAAGAGGTTGAAATGCCTTTAGCTAGAGTTTTATCTACCGTAGAAAGAGAGGGTGTTTTATTGGATATTCCTTTCTTAAAAGACATGTCAAATACCCTTGAAAAAGATTCGATTGAAGTTCAAAAGCAAATATTTGAATTAGCGGGCGAGTCATTCAATATCGCTTCTCCCAAACAATTAGGTGAAGTATTGTTTGAAAAACTACGCTTAGATCCGAAAGCTAAAAAGACTAAGACCGGTCAATATATGACGGGGGAAGAAATCCTTTCCAAATTAGAAGGGGAACACAAAATCGCCTCCTTGATCCTGGACTTCAGAGAATTACAAAAATTGAAATCCACTTATGTGGATGCTCTTCCTCAATTGATCTCGCCGAAGACGGGTCGCATTCATACTTCTTTCATGCAAGCGGTTACGGCTACAGGAAGATTGTCATCTAAAGATCCTAACTTACAAAATATACCTATCCGAACGGTTCGAGGTCGAGAAATCAGAAAAGCCTTTATACCTAGAAATGAGGAATACCAAATTCTTTCTGCGGATTATTCTCAAATAGAATTGCGAATCATGGCGGCTTTTTCACAAGATGATTCCATGTGTGAAGCCTTTAACAAAGGATTGGATGTTCACAAAGCCACCGCTGCCAAAGTTTTTCAAGTTCCATTGGAAGAGGTAAGTTCCGATATGAGAAGAAAAGCCAAAACGGTCAACTTTGGAATTATTTATGGTGTATCTGCCTTTGGTTTAGCCGCTCAAATTGGAATTTCCAGAACTGAAGCCAAAGAAATCATAGACCAATACTTCCTTGAATTCCCCAAGGTGAAATCCTACATGGATCAAAGTATAGCCAAAGCAAGGGATTTTGGCTATGTTGAAACGGTTTTAGGAAGAAGAAGGTATTTGAAAGACATCCTATCTCCTAACATGAATGAAAGGGGTTTTGCGGAACGAAACGCCATCAATGCCCCCATTCAGGGATCAGCTGCCGACATGATTAAAGTGGCCATGATTCAGATTCAAGATTTCTTATGGAAAGAAAATTTGAAATCGAAAATGATCCTAACAGTACATGACGAACTTGTATTTGATGCTCATATGGATGAAATTGGCTACCTTCGTGAAAGGATAAATGAAATCATGTGTTCTGCCCTTGATTTGGGTGTAGTCATTGAAACGGGTATTGGTGTTGGTGCAAATTGGTTGGAGGCCCATTAAAGATTAAATTGTGAATATTTCCATCGCATTATGTACCCGTAACGGGGAAAAATTTTTAAGAACACAACTAAGCAGCTTTGTTGATCAAACCTTGCAAGCCGATGAAATCATTGTTTGCGATGAAGGATCTACGGATCAAACGTTAGCTATCCTTGAGCAATTTTCCGACAGATTACCCCTTAAAATTTATAAAAACCCAGAACGTTTAGGTACCTATCGAAATTTTGAAAAGGCCTTATCGCTTTGCCAGGGTGATATTATTTTCCCAGCAGACCAAGATGATTTTTGGGTTCCGCAAAAGTTAGAACGCGTTTTCACCTATTTTAATTTACATCCAGAAATTGATGCCATCTTTACAGATGCGCTATTAGTAGATGAATTTGGACAAACTTCAGGCAAACAACTTTGGCAATCTTTCCGCTTTAGACAAAAACAGCAGCAGGAATGGAAAAATGGTAAATCTTTAGAAATCTTGTTGGATGGAAACCGGGTTACAGGTTGTACCATGGGCATTAGAAAATCTTATTTTGAACGTGTCAGTCCCTTTCCAAGTTCACTTCCCTCCTCTTTCTTGCATGATGCGTGGTTAGGCATTATGGCAGCTGCTGAAAATAAAATCGACTTTATTCCTGCTACCTATGTACACTACCGTTTGCATTCAGAACAACAAGTGGGTGTGAAAGGAAGTGAAGGAAAACCACCCACCATGGTAGACCGCATGAGTCGCCCTCATGCAGAAAAAGTAGCACCTTATTTGAAAAACTTATCATTTCTTTGTCAAGTTCGAGAAGCCATGTTGGCCAGCAACCCATCTCTCTCCTTGGAAGCTCTTGATACCAAAATTGAGTATTTAGAAAGACGAGCTCATCTTCCTGAAACTCGCTGGAAACGCTTAAAACCAACTCTTCATAACCTCCTAGGTGGTCATTACCATCGATTCAAAGACATGGATTCCGAAGCCCTAGCGCCCTATTTGATGTTTTTGGGGGATCTTTTGGAATGAAAAATGTAGAATGTAGAATGAAGAATGTAGAATGAAGAATGTAGAATTAATGGTATAAATGACTTGACTTTAATATACTCCCTAAAATTCTAAGTAGCTCATCTAATTTATTTTATAAATCTTCATTACAATAGATTTTGGACCCTTTTAAAAGCTTAATCCAATATCCTGTTTCTCTTGCCTCTTTATAAGCAATATGCATTTTCGCATAAAAATCCCTTTTCGAAGACCCTCCAATTGCTTCTTCAACATTAGCTCCAATGGAGGTTCCAGACTTTAAAATTTGTTTACTAATCACATATTCATGTTTTTCAACTTGAATGTAATTAACAATTTAAATGATTTCTAATGCAAATTGAAAACTTTTTATTTGAATAATATTGTCAGATTTCATTTTATTTTTCATCAAATATCTTACAAAAAAAATATTGTAGAATTTAAATAATTGATATTGGATGCCAATTTACTTATAAATTGTAGGTCCATTCTACATTCTACATTCTTCATTAATCCACAAACCGCTTTACCACATTCCCATAAGAATCAATCCTCCTGTCGCGGAAGAAAGGCCAGGTTTTACGGTAGTATTCACTCGACTCAACATCAACGGATAAAACGGCTATTTCTTCTTGATCATGAGGGGCTTGGTACATGACACGTCCAAATGCATTGGACACAAAACTTCCACCCCAAAATTGCTGGCCATTTTCAATACCCACTCGATTGACTGAAACCACAGGAATACCATTCGCTATGGCATGGCTCCGTTGAATCGTTTGCCAAGCTTGATATTGCTCCCGATTGATATCTCCATTTTTCTCTTCCAAATCCCAACCTATAGCCGTAGGATACACCAAAACCTCTGCTCCTTTCAAGGCCGTCAGACGTGCTGCTTCTGGGTACCATTGATCCCAACAAATTAAAACGCCAATTTTGGCAAATTTGGTTTGATATACTTGATAGCCTAAATCTCCTGGGGTGAAATAATACTTTTCATAATAGCCAGGATCATCTGGAATATGCATTTTACGATATTTTCCGAGGTAAGAACCATCCGCATCAATCACCGCGGTAGTATTATGGTATAATCCTGCCGCTCTTTTCTCAAACAAAGAAGCAATAATCACTACGTTCAACTCTTTCGCCAATTCTCCCAATTCATCGGTGCTAGGCCCAGGAATTGCCTCAGCCAATTCAAAAAAACGAGGATTTTCTTCATAGCAGAAATAAATAGACTGGAATAATTCCTGTAGACAGATTACTTGAGCACCCTTAGCAGCTGCATCTCGGATGGATTGAATAGTCTTAGTCCAGTTTTCCGTCAGATTTTCTGAAACTGACAATTGAATCAAGGCAAAGGATACGTTTTTCATAATGTTTGAGAGGCGCTAATAATGGGATCTAAAGAAACCTTGTTCAAACAATCAAAATGACCTAGAGGACAAAAATTGCCTCCTTGAGTTGAACATGGCCGACAAGTAATTTCTTTATTTTCAATGGAAGTATACTCAGTTTGATATGGATAGAAGCCAAAATCGGAATGCGTAGCACCCCATAAGACAAATAATTTCTTTTTTAAAGCAGCAGCAATATGCATCATACTGGAATCATGTGCAATGACAAACTCGGCTTGCTGTATCAAAGATGCCGATGCCGCTACAGAAGTACGGTTGCATAAATTGATGACCTTTTCTGGAAATAAGGTCTGTAAACGATAGCCATAATGTTCATCCCAATTATCTCCGATCAGTACCAATTGTCCATTAATTCGCTCACACAATTCAATCATTTTAGGGTAAGAAAGCACCTTGGTGATGTATTGAGCTCCAATCGCATAAACGATGTACTTTCCTTGAATTCCAACATCTTTTGGATTTATGGCCTGACCAGAGGCTATGAAATAATCCAATCCTTTTCCATCCGAATGAATATCCAATTTTTGTAAGGAATCAAAATATCGATCCACCAAATGTTTTTTAGGCAATAAGTTAATTTTCTCTTTTACCAATAGATTGCGTTCCTTAGTGAACTTATCAATCTGGTAAGGAATTTTACCGAGTAATAAACATAATAAATGCGAACGCACATTTTTGTGTAAGTCGACCACCGCATCAAAACCCTCCTTTCTAAGCTCTGAGGCTAGATTCCAAAGGCTTCCTTGGTAAGCATGTACCTGATGAACATAAGGGTTTCCTTCCCACAAATTTGCGTATTGTTCCTTGGTGGCAATATGTATTTCAGCCTCAGGATATCGACTTTTCAATGCCCGAATGATGGGAGTTGTCAAGATAATATCCCCTAATGAGGAAAAACGAATGCAGAGAATTTTGTTCATTGTACGCAAATAGCACCGTAAAATTAAGAAAATTCAATAGCCAAGCCTCATACTTTCATTCTTTTCGGTAAATTGCGCTCTAATTTGATTGCTTTAATGGAAAATAAAAAACAAGACACCGCCTCAGCTTTAAAAGACATTATTTCACATGCTAAAGAATACGGCTTCGTATTTCCTTCTTCTGAAATTTATGATGGTTTGCAGGCTGTATACGATTACGGCCAAAATGGTGTTGAACTAAAGAATAATTTAAAAATGGTATGGTGGAAAGCCATGACCATGTTAAACGATAATGTGGTAGGAATAGATGCTTCTATTTTCATGCATCCCCTCACTTGGAAAGCTTCTGGTCACGTAGATTCATTCAACGACCCGATGATTGACAATAAAGACTCCAAGAAGCGTTATCGGGCAGATACTTTATTAGAAGACCGTGCTGCTCTATATGAAGCAGAAGGACAAGCTGAAGTAGGCAAAGCCTTGTTGCAAAAGATGGCCAAGGCCTTGGATGCTGGGGATTTGGAGGCGGTCCGACAAATCATTATTGATGAAAATATCACCTGTCCTGTATCTAATACAGCCAATTGGACAGAAGTTCGCCAGTTTAATTTGATGTTTTCAACCCAAGTGGGAGCTGTATCGGAAGATGCCAGCTTGATATACTTACGACCTGAAACAGCTCAAGGAATCTTTGTTAATTTCTTGAACGTACAAAAAACAGGCCGAATGAAAGTGCCATTTGGTATCGCTCAGATAGGAAAAGCGTTTCGTAACGAGATTGTAGCTCGAAATTTCATTTTCCGTATGCGTGAATTTGAACAAATGGAAATGCAATTCTTTGTTCGTCCTGGTACTGAAATGGAATGGTATGCTGCTTGGAAAGAGGTTCGTATGAAATTCCACCAGGCCATTGGTTTGCCTGCTTCTAAGTTGAAATACCACGATCATGAAAAGTTGGCCCATTATGCCAATGCTGCCGTGGATATTGAATATAAATTCCCTTTTGGATTCAAAGAAATGGAAGGTATTCACTCCAGAACGGATTTTGATCTCAAAGCGCATCAAGATTTATCCAGGAAAAAACAACAATATTTTGATCCTGAAATCAATGAAAACTACATTCCTTACGTCATTGAAACCTCCGTTGGAGCAGATCGATTGTTCTTAGCTATCTTATGTAATGCCTATACAGAAGAAATAGTTGGTGAAGGAGACCAACAAAAACAAAGAATTTACCTTAATTTACATCCTGCAATAGCCCCCATCAAAGTGGCGGTATTGCCATTAGTGAAAAAAGATGGTCTCGCTGAAAAAGCTCAGGAAATCAACCGTTCACTGAAATTTGCCTTTAATACTACCTACGATGAGGGTGGCGCCATTGGAAAGCGTTATACTCGTCAGGATTTAATAGGAACCCCTTATTGTGTGGTGATTGATTATCAAACGATGGAAGACGATACGGTAACCGTACGTGATCGTAACACAATGAGTCAGGAGCGCATTTCTATAGCTGACCTAAAAGAAAAATTAGGTTATGCTGTATCGATGGAGCGTATTTTTGAAAAATTACTTGTTTAAACACGCAAACAACGATGAGTATGATGACCGAAGAGACCCCAAAAGCTGAAGCTATTTCTGTAGAAGCAATCTCCTCTACACCTGTTTCTCCCTTGGAAGAAACAGAAAAAGTGATAGAAAGCAATGCAGAGATTGAATTAAGTAGTCCAGCTGAAGCCGTGTTGAGTACGGATGACAAAACCTTGGAATATCCACTTTTGGAGGACGGACATTCAAAAGAGCATTTACATCGCTTTTTTGGAAAACTAAAAGATTTGGTACAGCTTCATGCAGGTCCTGCGGTTTATAAAAAAGTAGATGAATTATTAAAAGAAGCCAAGGAATCTTGGGATCATATCAAGCAAGTTGAGCGACAAGCTGCATTGGATAGTTTCAAAGCTGCTAATGAAGGATCTGAAGAAGGATTTACTTATAAAGGAGATAGTTTGGCGCAAGAGATTGATTCAGCAATTCATACCATTAAAAAGACCAAACAAGACTTTTTCCAACAATTAGAAAAAGTTAGGGAGAAAGCTTTGGAAGGTAAAACACGTTTGATCAATGAATTACGCACCTTAGTCGATGCGGATGATAATTCTGATCCAGCTCATGTCAATGCCAGTTTTAAGGCATTCAAAAAAATCCAAGACGAGTGGAAGACCTTAGGTTCAGTTCAAGGACCTATGAATCAAACACTTTGGCAGAGTTATCATGCCTTAGTGGATCGTTTTTATAGTAACCGCAGTATCTTTTTTGAATTGCTGGAACTAGATCGCAAAAAGAATTTACAAGCCAAAGAAACCATAGCGGTGAAGTTAGAAAGTCTAGCCGAAATGGTGAAACAAAATGCTCCTTTGCAAAAATTAATGAAGGATGCAGAAGAATTGTTTGAAGAATACAAGCATATTGGACCTGCTCATCGTGAAGAGAATGAAGCATTGTGGCAACGAGTTAAAAAATCATTGGATGTGTTGTTTGAACAAAAAAGACAAGTCAATGAAACTCAAAAAGTTGTTTATGAAGAAAATTTAAAGATTAAGAAAGAATTAGCCGATTTAATGCACCACCACGCCACCTTCCAGTCGGGCAGTATTGCTGAATGGAATCAGGCATCCAAGTCTGTATTAGCTTTACAAGAGCAATGGGGTAAGTTAAAAGGTGGTTTGCCTAGAGAAGGGGGCAAAGAAGTGAGTCATCAATTCTGGTCCGATTTGAAACTATTCTTCAAACATAAAAGTGAGTTTTTTGCCAAAATAGATGCGGAAAGAAAGGCCAATTTAGCAGCTAAACTTTTGTTGATTGAACAAGTGGAAGGAATCGTTGCGGTAGGTACAGAAACCCAAGAAATCACGCAGCAAGTGATTGAATTACAGAAGAAGTGGAAAGAAATAGGCCATGTACCTGAAAAACAAAAGGATCAGATCTATGCCAAATTTAAAGCAGCCTGTGATGCTTATTTCAATTTAAAACGCAGTAAAGGTAAAGGAGCGCAGGATGAAGAATTTGATGCGAATTTACTGGCAAAACAAGCCCTCTTAGCTGATTTAGAAGCGACTTTGAAGGATCCAAGTTTATTAGCTAATTTAAAAGCGAAGAAAGAAGCTTGGGATTCCATTGGTTTTGTACCGCGCAAAAATGTCAAAGAGATTCAGGAGAAATTTCGCAATACATGGAATGCGGTCATAGATTTGGCTAGGACTCAACCGAAAGAGCAATTAGCGGCTTGGGGATTTGAGTTAAAATCATTGCCTGCGGAGACAGGTGGAGGATCTGAGGAGCGTCGGGGACACTCGGGTGACAACCGTAAGAAAATCCAAGCGTTGGAAAATGATATAGCCGTGTTAACCAATAACTTAGAGTTTTTTGCCAAATCGAAAGGTGCGGATAAATTACGTGCTGAGGTAGAAAAGAAGATTGAGCAGGCACAAAAGGAATTGGAAAAACTTAAAAAAGATTAAAAAATAATACGTTTTTTTTGGGGCAATACTTGTCAATTTAAGCCTAGATGCTTACTTTTGCATACCCAATTCAAGCCTCCTTAGCTCAGCTGGTAGAGCAACTGACTTGTAATCAGTAGGTCATTGGTTCGATCCCGATAGGAGGCTCATCAAAGCTCAGCAGAAATGTTGGGCTTTTTTGTTGTAATTCGTAGGTCATTGGACTAGCCGTCCGCGTCGTCCCGATAGGAGGCTCATCAAAGCTCAGCAGAAATGTTGGGCTTTTTTGTTGTAATCGTAGGTCATTGGACTAGCCGTCCGCGTCGTCCCGATAGGAGGCTCATTAAAGCTCAACAGAAATGTTGGGCTTTTTTGTTGTAATCGTAGGTCATTGGAATTGTATTCCGCGTCCTCCCGATAGGAGGCTCATTAAAGCTAAGCAGAAATGTTGGGCTTTTTTGTTGTAATTCGTAGGTCATTGGAATTGCTTTCCCCGACTGGGCGTCCCCGTTGATCCCGAAGAGGCTCATCTATTGATACATGGATAGAGCTTGTTCTAATTTTTCCTTGATCTGCTTTCTTAAATTTTCAGGATTCAAGACTTCCAAATCATTGGCATACCTCATTAAAAAACTCTCCAATTCCACATTAATTTCAATATGCCAAGTAATATGAATCATCCTATTTGATCCATCCCTTACATCTATCTGCTGGGATGGATGTAAGGGATATTTTGTCAAATATTCCAACAACCAATTATCGGTATTCAAGCAAACGCTAACTTTTTCTGTCTTAATTTCTGGGTTAGTCAGATTATTTCGAAGTATCCCCAACATATTTTTAAAATAATTAGGAGGATAAAAATCAGGCGCAAAACGGAGTTGGTATTTCGAATTTACCACCTGTAGATTTTCCATTCGATCCAAGGCAAATAAGCGAAGTGAATTGATGTCCGTTTTTACCCATCGTTCATGCTCTTTCACTTCTTGAATCAGCACATACCATCCTGTATACCAGCCATTATTGTATTCTTTGATCATCAATGGTATACCTTGATAGGTTTTATGACGAGCTGATTTGGATAAACTTTGGTATGAAAAAAGTAAACAATTTTTCGCTGCAATTGCTTCTAAGATAGGTTTAATAAGATCTGAACCTGCTCTTTCTCCATCCTTGATCAATTGAATACTTGGCCAAGCAAGAATTTCATGGTAATTCGATAAATTATTTTCTAAAATAATGGCCCTTAACTTATTGACAATTCCCTTCCCTATTCCATCCGTAAATAAATGCTGATTCAAATCAATCATGGAAGCAATCTGATTTAATTCCTTTTCGGAAAAACTGGGAAAAGCAGAAATGTCTTGTCGAACGTAGTAAAAACTAAACGTTGACCTCGAAAAACGAATTAATTCGCCCTGTTCCTCCTCCAAACTAGGGTATCGTTCTTGGAGTAATTCTTTTAAGGTATTGATATCCCGACTAAAACTTCGTTCAGAATAACTGAGAATATCAAATTGCTCGAATAAATATTGCTCTACCCTCCGATAATTCACTTGAAAAGTCTTCCTTAAAAATAAATTATTGATTTCTCTGAGTCGGTCTTGTGGGGAAAGCATAGGCAAATAAGAATGAAGAATGTAGGATTGATTAATATGACAAGCTAATAAATTATTTATAAGTCGCCAAGTTTTGGCGGTTTGTATATTGAATTTTGGGTATCGAAAATAAAAACATACAAATTTTAGATCCCATGAATAACAAACTTGTAAAAATCATGATGTTGAGTTTGGTCCTAGTATGGATCATGATCTATGCCACAGAGGGTATTGCTAAGGCTATTTGGCCAACAAAGCAGTACAAAAAATACCGCTTATGGATTTTTGCCATGGTGTTGTTGAATGTATTTATTTCATTCTTTCTTATGTTTTCTCCCTACCAATTATTTGGTCAAAGCAGCAGCGACGGGTACTATTCTTTGTTGGTTACAGCTCACATTACTTATTTAATCGTAGGATGTGGCCTGCATGTTTTCTCCCAAGTGGATGAAAAAAAAATAGTAGCATAGAAATTCCCCTATGTAGATTCGTTAAGTCGAGCTGAGTATAAACTAGATGATACACCGAAAATTGGCACAGGTTGAATATTTATGGCCATTTGAATTCAAAATTCAATATTTATTGGCTAAATTAGTTCACTGTTCACTGTGTTCCATAAAATCATGTATTATTCCAATTCTTCCTATTCCAAAAGGAATAATTGGGTGCATATTCTAGTAGGTGCAAAGGGGCAAGCATTCTCTATCCTACAAATGTATGCAATCAATTATTTTACCTGTTCCTCAACATGAAGAAGATAGATTAAAAGCTTTATTGCATTATAACATTCTTGATACCATATCCGAGGAGGAATTTGATGACCTTACCCAATTAGCCTCTTCGATTTGTCAAGTACCCATTGCTTTAATCTCGTTAATTGACAAAGATAGACAATGGTTTAAATCAAGAATTGGCATTTCTGAACAGGAAACAAGCAGGGATATTTCCTTTTGTCAATACACCATCATGGGTGATTCCATATTTGAAGTTCAAAATACACTTCAAGATGATCGCTTTATCACTAATCCCTTTGTTACAGGGAAAGATGAAATTCGTTTTTATGCTGGTGCGCCCTTACTGAATCCCGATGGCTATCCCATAGGTTCTTTATGTGTGTTGGACCGAGTACCACGGCAATTGACAGATGAACAAAAAAAATCCTTACAAACACTTTCTAAACAAGTCATCAATCAATTAGAGCTTCGACAAAAAAACATACAATTAAAAAATGAGATTGCTTCTTTGGCCAAAGACGCCTTGGAAGTATTAACAAAAGAACTCAACTCCTATAAACTTGCATTGGATCAAACCTCCTGTATCATCATCACTGATGAGCATGGGATTATCAAATTTGTCAATGATACCACGTGTAAAGTTACCAAATTCAGTAAAGAAGAATTGATTGGTCAGCATAACCGTATCTTAAATTCAGGTTACCATAAATCTGACTATTTTG
Source organism: Aquirufa ecclesiirivi (assembly GCF_011250515.1). Taxonomy (GTDB): domain Bacteria; phylum Bacteroidota; class Bacteroidia; order Cytophagales; family Spirosomataceae; genus Aquirufa; species Aquirufa ecclesiirivi. The sequence continues at coordinate 50,593 of NZ_JAANOP010000010.1, forward strand.
CCGATATGTGGAAAACCATTCAAAATGGATCCATTTGGAAAGGAGAAATTAAAAACAAAGCCAAAGACGGCTCCTTATTTTGGGCTGATTTGACCATTGTTCCCATATTTGATGAAGCAGGAAAAGCCAGTAAATTTCTTGCCATCAAAAGCGATATCACCCGCCAAAAACAGGGTGAAGATCAACTAAAACAGTATTTTGATTTGTCGAAAGATTTATTGTGCATTGCCAATGTCAATGGGTATTTTGAACGCATAAGTCCGAGTTTTTCAGAGATTCTTGGTTTTTCAAACGAAGAACTCATGAACAAGCCATTCTATGATTTCATTATAGCCGAGGATGTCCTTCCGACGCAAAAAGTCATTTCTAGCTTAGCAGATGGAAAGGATGTCATCAATTTTGAAGCTAGGTTTATTTGCAAATCCGGTGGTCATCGAATATTAAGCTGGAATGCCTCACCCAACAAAGAGTCGGGCTTATTATTTGCCACTGCTAGGGATATCACAGAAATCAAAGCAAGGGAAGAGGAAAACAAACGATTATCTTTTGTGGCACGAGCCACGGACAACATGGTGGTCATCACCGACAAAACAGAAAGAATTCAATGGGTCAATGAACCCTTTGAAAAAATATCGGGCTATACTTTTGAAGAATCACTGGGTAAAAAACCGGCAGAACTTGTTCAGTTCTCCGAAACCAGTGTAGAAACTCGTCGTGCTATCCGAGAAGCTCTCAATCAATTAAAGCCTTATAGAGGTGAGATTCAAAATATCAGTAAATCCGGTAGAAAATATTGGGTAGATGTATTTATTAGTCCGATTTTCAATGATTATGGGGACATCATCAATTACATCGCCATTGAATCTGACATAACAGAGAAAAAAGAAAAAGACAGTAATATTGCCAATTTGTTGGCTACTCAAAAAGCTATTTTCTATGGTGTAGGGCTGGGCGTTATTTTTACTGACACCCAAGGTATCATTCAAAACATCAATCAAGCAGCCTTAAATTTATTGGAGTATAGTAGTTCGGAGCTAATTGGAAAGTCCACTCCTGCCCTATTTCATGATCCTGAAGAAATCAAAAAGCGTACCAAAGACTTAAGCTTGGAACTGGGAATTGATCTTAAAACTAGTTTTGACACCTTTGTCATTAAAGCGAGAAGCCAAGGTGTTGCTGATGCCAATGAGTGGACCTATATTTCTAAATCAGGAAAGCGCATTCCTGTATGGTTAAGTGTGACATGTATTCGCCATGTCAATGGAGGAATCTTAGGATATTTGGGAGTAGCAGAAGACTATACACTCAAAAAACAAGTAGAAAATGAGTTAATCCAGGCCAAAAACTTGGCAGAACAAGCGGTGTTTGCCAAAGATAGTTTCTTGGCCAATATGAGCCACGAAATCAGAACACCTTTAAATGCTGTCATTGGGTTTACTGAACTATTGACACAAAGTGAATTATCTACTGAACAAAAAGAATACCTAGAGCATATTCAAACTGCCGGCGATAATTTATTGGTGATTATCAATGAAATTCTTGATTTATCGAAAATTGATTCAGGGCAATTACACATAGAAGAGCATCCCTTCCAAGTTAGAAATACCCTCAAGCATGTGTATGAATTACTTAAAGTAAAAGCTCAAAAAAACCACTTGGAGTTTAGCTTATTGTTGGATGCCCAAATCCCTGAGATTGTGATAGGCGATAAAGTCCGAATAAACCAAATTTTGATGAATTTAGCAGGTAATGCTATTAAATTCACAGAAGAGGGCGAAGTTATCATTTCTGTCAAAAAAACCGCTGAAACGGATTCTACGGTTACCCTTCGTTTTTCAGTCAAAGACACGGGGATTGGTATTGCTGAATCAAAACTTGAGAGTATTTTCGAAAGGTTTAGGCAAGCCGAAGAAAGTACCACAAGGAAATTTGGAGGCACGGGATTAGGATTGAATATTGCCAAACAAATGGTGGAACTCCAGCATGGAAAATTAGAAGTGAAAAGCAAATTAGGACAGGGTTCAGAGTTCTACTTTAGCTTAACGTTTAAGAAAACCTTGGATAGTAACCAAGAAGTAAACAATTCACACAATATAGTGAACAATGACTTAGGGAAATTATCCATTCTCTTATGTGAAGACAATGAATTAAACCAGCGCCTGGCAAAAACGGTGGTTCAAAATTTTGGTTTTGAAATTGATATTGCTGCGAATGGTCAACTAGGCATAGAAAAGCTTTTACAAAAAAAGTATGATCTAATTTTGATGGATTTACAAATGCCTGTACAAGATGGCTATCAAACCACCATCATGATCAGAAATGAACTAAACATGGATATTCCGATCATTGCCATGACGGCCCATTCATTAGTAGGTGAGCAACAAAAATGTTTTGATATTGGGATGAATGCGTATGTTGCTAAACCATTCAAGCAATTTGAATTATTGGAAGCCATCCAAGAAGTCATAAAAAAAAGAGGTCAACTTGGAACAAAATCGGTAACGACAAGCGCAGATATCGCCATGGAAGCCAATACGATAGCCATAAATTTCACTTATTTAGACGAATTGTCAGGCGGAGATGATGATTTCAAAAAAGAAATGATCGAGCTTTTCATCAAAAATGTCCCGGAAGATGTAGAAAAGTTATCGCTAGCTATTCTAGTTGAAAATCAAGCACAAATCAAAAAAACGGCCCATCATTTGAAATCATCCTTGGCGATGTTTCAACTAAACGATGGTATTCAATTTTTAGAATTTGCAGAACAGCAATCATTAGCTGAAACAACGGATCCTAGTTTGACCGACAAAATGAAACAATTCCAAACATATATAAATACCGTTATTTTATCATTACAAGAATTACGCTAATCTACCTCATAAAAAACCTAGCATTTCTTATCAATTGCCCATGCTAGGCCTATAAAATTTATACAATGAAAGTATTACTCGCCGAAGACAATGAAATATTACGAACTTCACTTTCTTTCTTCTTAAAGAAGCAAGGCTTTGAAGTTAGTCCATTTAGTAATGGAAAAGACGCCCTAGAATCCATCAAAGTGCATAAATACGATATTATTCTATCGGATATCAATATGCCAGGCTTTAGTGGTTTGGAAATAACCGAATATGTTCGAAATACGATGCAACTGGAAACGCCCATCATTATATTCACATCTTCCACGGTGGAACAAACGGAATTAGATTCATTTCGAATTGGTGCCAATGAATTTATCGCAAAACCGGTAAGTCCTGCCATATTATTGATTAGAATGAATAAATTACTGAATCAATAAGCCTTAGCTCAATTCAGATGTTAGAATACAGCAAGCAATTCTTTTCGGATTTACAACCTGCGGACTTTTTCATCGTGGGGGCTATACTATTGTTTACCTTAGTATCTATCGTGCTGTTCATTGCTATCGTGCTGAGTCGATTATACCATATCCGACAAGCGATACATTTTGAAAAAAATACAGAAACGATTAATAATCTTTTATTAGAAGTACTTTTTAATGAGAAGAGTTATTTTGATTTAATAGAAGACAAAAAGCTATTGCGCCTTTTTTCGATTCCTCAATTTAGAGCTCAAATGATGGAGTCCGTGATAAATTTGCACCAAAATTATGAAGGTGAATATGCCGAAAGTCTTAAGAAATTTTATGTAGAATCTCAATTAATGGCTGATTCATTTGTGAAACTGCGCGATAAAAAATGGGAAGTTAAATGTAAGGGAATCAAGGAATTAACTGAAATGAACATTCAAAGAGCCTATGATCATTTGATTGAAATATCCAAAACCAATCACCCAATTTTGAAAATCAATGCTTTAAATGGTTGCATTAAAATCAACGGTCCACAGGGCATCATACATTTAGCCAAACATAAATTTACTATTGATTTATGGACTCAATTAAACATCATTGATGCTTTGAAAAAAACGTCTTTATTGGATACACAAAACATCGAACTCTTACTTCAAGCCAAAAATAATTCTGTGATAAGTTTGGGTTTAAAAATCATTCAAACATTTAGATTATTTGAAAAGCAAAGTCATGTCGAGGCCTTGTTACAACAAAAGCATGATAAACATATATTGAAGGAAGCTGAAAATCTATTAGCTACCTTTAGCACCTACGGTAAAGAGATAAACTGATATGGGACCATCTAATTTACCCTTTCTGGTAGAATTATATTTGAACATAGCCTTGGTTTATGCCGTCACCATCATGACCTCGTATATATATTTGGCCTATTTATCGGTCAAAGAATTAAAAGCCTATTCCAAGAAAAACAGTTTTGAAAATTACGAAGTCCTGCTTTCTAGTGAATATGCCCCCTATTTATCTATTATAGCCCCTGCCTATAATGAGGGATTCACCATAGAAGAGAATGTGAAGTCACTCTTATCACTGAATTACAATCATTATGAGGTTATCATTGTCAATGATGGCAGCAAGGATAATTCCATGGAAATCCTACAATCCACCTATGATTTGATACCCCTAGAATTAAAGAAAATTGGATCCATTCCTACAAAAAATGTAAAGGCGGTTTATCAATCGCAAAATTCGGCTTTTAATAAGTTGATTGTGGTGGATAAAGAAAATGGAGGAAAGGCTGATGCTCTGAATGTTGGTATCAATTTTTCAAAACACCCCTACGTTGTGTGTATTGATGTTGATTGTATCTTGGACAAAGACGCACTATTAAAATTAGTAAAGCCTTTTATGGAAAATAATCATAAAAGAGTGATCGCAACAGGTGGTGTCGTACGAATAGCGAATCAATGTGTCATTCAAGATGGTCGATTGATTGAAGTCAACATACCCGATAAATTAATGCCAAGAATTCAGGTATTGGAATATTTACGTGCTTTTCTTTTGGGAAGGATGGCTTGGGAAAGATTGGATGGTCTTTTGCTTATCAGTGGAGCATTTGGAGCATTTGATAAAGAAATTGTCATTGCAGCTGGTGGATATAGTACGAAAACCGTGGGTGAGGACATGGAGCTGGTAGTTAGAATGCGGCGGTATATGCACGAAAGAAAATTAGCCTATACTGTAAGCTACATCCCCGATCCACTCTGCTGGACCGAAGCTCCAGAATCAATGGATATATTCATGAAACAGAGGAGTCGATGGATGCGGGGTACGATAGAAACCTTATGGTCGCATCGAATTATGTTTTTTAATCCTAAATACAAATTATTGGGTTTAGTTAGTGTCCCATATTGGACATTTTTTGAGTTTTTTGCACCGCTAGCTGAAGTGATAGGTATTTTAGCCACTTTGTATTTTATTTTAGTTGGCATGATGAATTGGCATTATTTCTTTTTGTTGATGATTTTTGTGTATGCCTTTGCGATTCTATTTTCCATCCTGACCTTATTTACAGAGGAACGTACTTACCACAAATACAACAAAATAAATGATTTTTTAAAGTTGCTTGCTGCTGCCTTCATTGAGCCATTTTATTTTCATCCTTTGAGTGTCATTTCAGCCTTTAAGGGCTATATCGATAAGATCAAAGGAACGCATTCCTGGGGTGAAATGACGAGAAAAGGCTTTAATAAGAAATGATAAATTATAAGTTATATATGGTGAATTGTGAATGCCTGAAATAAAATTTATGTTTAAAATTTCACTTTTAAAACGGTCAACTCTAATATGAGAAATACAAAAATCTAAACACTTATTCTACATTCTTCATTCTTCATTCTACATTCTTCATTCTACATTCTACATTTATACCATGAAAGCATTTAAACTACTCCTTCTTTTTGGATTACTGAGTTTTCAAGCACCCGCTCAGATCATGGATAAACTAAAATCCATGAAAGCATACACTGGATTTGTCAATTTCTACTACGATGAAAGCTCAGACAAAATCTATTTGTGGGTAGATAAATTAAATCACGAATTTCTATATGTGTATTCATTAAGTCAGGGAGTAGGAAATAATGATTTAGGTTTGGATCGAGGACAGTTAGGAAATGAGCAAGTCGTTTATTTTGAGAAACAAGGAAATAAACTATTTCTTATTCAACCCAACTATCAATATAGGGCTAATTCGACTAATCCTTTGGAAAAGATTTCGGTGCAACAAGCTTTTGCTAAATCCATTCTTTTTGGATTTAAAATTGAAGGTCAAGAAAATGGAAAATACCTCATTGATGCTACTGATTTTTTAATGCAGGACGCACATGGCGTGTTAAAAACATTAACTAGAGCGAAGCAGGGATCATATCAATTGGATAAATCAAAAAGTTCAATATTGCTGGAAAGAACCAAATCTTTCCCAAAAAATGCTGAATTTGAGGCCCGACTTACCTTTTCTGGAAATGCTACTGGTTCAGAGATTCGCTCGGTAACACCTAATCCAGATTATGTAACGGTGGTAGAACATCATTCGTTTATTGAACTACCTGATAATCAATACAAACCCAGGGTATATGACCCACGATCAGGTTCGAATGCCATCTCCTTCATGGATTATGCCACACCCGTCACAGAAGCTATTGAAAAGAAATGGATTACGCGCCATAGATTAGAAAAGAAAGATCCTAGCGCTCTTGTCAGTGAAGCTGTAAAACCCATCATTTATTACCTCGACAATGGCACGCCTGAGCCTATCCGATCAGCCTTATTAGAAGGGGGCAAGTGGTGGAACCAAGCGTTTGAGGCCATCGGATACAAGGATGCGTTTCAAGTAAAAATTTTACCTGATGATGCTGATCCTATGGATGTCAGGTATCATGTGATCCAATGGGTTCATCGCTCTACTAGAGGATGGAGCTATGGCGCAAGTATTGCTGATCCAAGGACAGGTGAAATTATCAAAGGGCATGTGAGTTTGGGAAGCTTACGGATCCGACAAGATTTCATGATTGCCCAATCACTGATGAATGCACCTTATGCTAGCAATAATCAAAATAACCAGCACATGCTGGAAATGGCCTTAGCGCGTATTCGCCAACTGGCTGCCCATGAAATTGGCCATACTTTGGGTTTTGCACATAATTATGCCGCAAGTGCCCAAGGCAATTCGAGTGTCATGGATTATCCACATCCTCAAGTGGCATTTATTGGAAATGAAATTGATCTTTCTAAAGCCTATGACCGCAATATAGGAGAATGGGATAAGGTCTCTGTAGATTATGCTTATGGACAACATCAAGAGGAAGAACTTCCACTTATCTTAAATAATGCTTATGAAAAAGGTTTGAGATTCATCACGGATTTTGATGCTCGTAATCCAGGGGGAGCACATATATATGCCCATTTATGGGATAATGGAACTACTGTTGTCGATGAATTACAACGTTTGCTAGGAGTCAGAAAACAAGCCATCAAACAGTTTTCGGCTGATAACATGCGCCAAGGGGAAAGCTACTCAAAATTAGAAGACATGTTTGTCCCATTATATTTTATGCACCGTTATCAAACAGAGGCAGTCAGTAAAATAGTGGGTGGCTATGAGTATAATTATGCGGTCAAAGGTGGAAAAGAATTGGTACTCAAGCCCGCCTCCAAAAAACTTCAGCTTGCGGCTTTACAGCAAATAATGAAAACATTACAAGCCGATGAACTGGCCATTCCAAAAGATAAACTGAGTCTATTTCCCCCTCGAGCCTTTGGCTTTCCTAGAACTAGGGAATCCTTTAAAAGTAAAACGGGTTTAACTTTTGATGCCTTGGGAGCAGTAGAAACTGCAGCTGAATTCACGTTGGATTTCTTATTACATCCTGATAGAATTTCTAGAATTCAACAAAATCATGCGATAGATGTCTCCAATTTGGGCCTAAATGAACTCTTACAAAATATAAGCCAACAAACCATCGAAAAAAGCTGGTCGGACTCATATTTAAACGCAGCTCAAGAAACCATCAACTATAAAGTATGTGAAGCAGTAATAAACACCTTACAAGCACCCGCGTTGGCACCTTTGGCCAAGGTAGAACTCTACGCTAGTATCAAAAAGTGGCAGCAATTCTATGCACAAAAGGGAAAAACAAGTTCATTTGCTCTTTACATGCATCAATTCATTCAAGAATCTCTAGACCATCCCAAAGAATGGAAAGCTTTGGCTAGTCCCAGTATTCCTGATGGCGCTCCGATTGGAATGGATTGCTATTAATCAATAAAGCTTTATTTCCTGAAGATTAAGAGAAAAATAAAGAGGAAATAAAACCATTAATTATAGAACATAGGATTGCAATTAGCTCTTATTCATTGAATAAGAGCTTTTTTTATGTTCTTACAATCAAAAAATCATTCCCCTTTTTTGATAACGATACTTTGATCTATGATGATCTGGTTTTTAGAAATTCTACTAAATCCACTGATTCAAATTCTGCCAATCCTTTAGCCGTTAAATAGGGTTTATAAATTTCAATGGTTCCGGCTAAATAATTCGGTTTAACTTCTTGAAAACTTTTTCGATAATCGAATAAAAGATATGTATTCAACCAATGAACTCCCAAAACGGCATGCTGATGATAAAATATCTTAAATTTATTCTCATCAAAAATGGATTCCAATAAATATTTTTCTTGAATTAATTTTTCAAACAAACCAATCATACTTTTTTTCCGAAGTTTAAAAGATTCATGTATGACCAACATAAATGCTTCATTTTTAAAACAACCTGTCCAAATAAACATGATGGCACAACGATACTTAAATTGAATATCCATGATGTCGGAAAGAATTCCAATATAATCCTTCCAGGTAAATGGATCTGAAAAAATAATGGAATCAAAATATTGCTGAATATCACGGATGTAAAGCTCTGTAATGGCAATATATAAGTTTTCTTTCGTAGAAAAGTGATTGGTTATTTTACTTTTAGAGATTTCAGTATAACGGGCAATCTCATCAATGGTGATGGATGAGCCATAGGTATTTAGCACTTCTGATGCTTGTAAAATAATATTTTCACGACTTCTCTCCCCTTTTCTTTGGTATATATTCATGATTATATTATATTTTTTCCCTAAAATAAAAATATATTTTTTTTATTACAAATCAATGTATAATTTTGATACAATAATTAAAAAAAATACCTGACACCTAAAACAAAAACTTCAAAAGCATAGTTATTAAAGAAAATTATAGAACACAGGAATGTAATTAGCTCTTATTTTTTAAATAGGAGCTTTTTTGTTTTCCATCAATTCTTGGAAAATATGACTGTAGTAGACCAAATAGCCCAAGTCCTTCCTACTCGATCTTCCGAATCTGATTCTAATTTGATCCCCACACGAATAACATTGGACGATTTTACTTGAAGAGGTGGTAGTTTATACCAAGTCATCCCCCCTTGATCCCTTGATACGATTGCCTTTCTGGCATTTAATGCTTGTTCCAATTGTTGGATTAGATGGAGCTTCGTTGGTGAAAATATAAATTGAACTTGGTTCTTTTCCTTTCTAATCAATCGCAATTGGTTAATACGACTGCTTGGCGCTAAAAATTCTAGCTCGAAGCCGCGATGAAATTCTTGATAATGGAATTGTTTCATCAATTCTTGAAACCTCTCTATATCGGCCTCCAATAAAATTAATCCTGTTTCTAGATTGGGAATTAAATAGGTGGAATAATCATCTGATTCACGCTGCAAAGGCGGAATTGTTTGCGCCCAAATGGATTGACAATAACAAAAAACCAACAAGAAACCTGCCCAATATTTCATATACCATAAAGCATTAATCACGGTAATTCAATGCTGGGGGCCTATTTCCTAAAAGTGATTTATACACAAAATTAGGACCTCTTCTTTGATCAAATTCGGCTTTTGACTCTTTTACCCACTCAGGGTGCTTGAATAAATCGATGGCGGTAGAAGCTAAGGTTTTAGCAGCTACCATCATGCCTTTCCGACCAATGGAAGTACCTCCTGCCGCTACTGCTTGCCAGCTATGAGCACTGGTTCCTGGAACCCAGGCGGCTGTTCCTAATCCAATGGTGGGAACAGTCCAACTGACATCCGCTACATCGGTAGAGCCTGTAGCTAAATTATCAACTTCATTCAATCCCTTAATTTGATTAGTCGTAGCCAAATCCACTATTTCCATACCCTCCGACTGTTGGATTTGTTTAGCAAAAGCCAATTCGCTGGGATTCAAAGTATAACCACCCACGGCTTGTAAGTTCGCATGCATGATTTTAGCTAATCGATCATTCGGTAGCATTTCATACACCCCACCAATGACTTCCGCTTCATATTTAGTACCTGTTCCTAATGCTGCTCCTTTGGCAGCATTTTCTAAACGATCCCAAACGTCCAACACAATATCTCTTTTAGGGGAACGAACATAGTAATAGACTTCCGCAAAATCGGGTACAATATTGGGGGCTTTACCACCATGGGTAATAACATAATGCATACGGGTAGTCGAAGGAATATGTTCACGCATCATATTAGCCATGTAATTCATGGCTTCAACAGCATCCAAGGCTGATCTACCTCTTTCTGGTGTGGCGGCAGCATGTGAGGATAATCCGTAAAACCGAAATTTCCCAGCCTTATTAGCCAAGGAATTACTCATAGAAATTACATGTTGATTGTTGGGATGCCAGTGTAACATCACATCTGCTTGAGAAAACAAACCTTCTCGTACCATATACACTTTACCAGAGCCACCTTCTTCGGCCGGACAACCATACAACTTAATTGTTCCTTTTTGACCTGTTTCTTGCATCCATTCTTTCACGGCAATGGCAGCTGCAACGGAACCCGTTCCAAATAAATGGTGACCACAGGCATGTCCTGCCAAATTACCTAGGCTCCGTTTGGTAGGTATTGAATCTTGTGACATTCCTGGTAATGCATCGTACTCACCCATGATACCAATGACCGGTTTTCCTTGTCCAAAAGTGGCCACAAAAGCCGTCGGAATATCGGCCACGCCAGATTCAATGGTAAATCCCGCTTTTCTCAATGTTTCTTGCAAAAGCGATGAACTTTGCTTTTCCTTATATCCCACTTCCGCAAATCGCCAAATTTGATTGGCCAATTGTCCGTATTGATGCTCTTTTTGTTGTATCCTTTGAATGACTTTTTTCTTATCAGCCTCTTGGGCTAACATGGTAAAACATAAAATAAACAAAACACAGGTTAAAATAGGTTTCATAGGATTAGTATTGATGTTGTTAATTCCTCCATTTGGCTAACTCAAATTTCGCCATTTCCTCTTCCCTATCATACATATTTTTATCAAATAAGGAAGCATGTCCACAGTCCGTATCATTGGTCCAAGCATGTTTAGCAAATGGCATATAGGACTCATTGACCATTTTATAACCTTTTAAGGTCATCGCTTGAAACCATGGAATTCCATTGTCTAAGCTATTTTTCAATCCTATAGGAGGCACAGGCCCTAAAGGGCTTGTTAATGGACGTGCCAATTCTAAATTGATCAAAGCGGCATGTTCATTTAGTCGACATTCTGGCAATGGCCAGCTCAGTTGACCATCTACTACCAATCCATGTGAAATCGCTCTGCCATCAGGTCTAGCTTGGTATAAAGTTTTTAACTCATTCATTGATGGACGGTAGTCCCAATAACGATTCCCATCGCACAAGTCCCCAAAGGCAGGACAATTCCAACATTGTCCAACTTGACCTATCCCGACTGAATCTCCAATTTTACTCAAATAATGACCAATTAAATCATCATTAAAAAGCATATCATTGTGCATTAAAAATAACCAAGAAGCTTGACTATTTTCCCAAGGATACTGGCTTCGAATGGAATAGCGATAGTCCTTTACATGCAATAATATTCTATTAAGCAGACCTTTTCGCCTACCTTCCCACCAGCCAAAGAAAAATTTTGGGGTAAAGTATGTAATAGGCAGACCTTCCAAAAGAGACCGTAATAAGGATTCATCAAAACCCTCTGGCTGCCTTTTTTCTAATGTCACATATATTTGCTGGATATGCTTCCCAGAATTTTTCACTAATGACCATATACTTACCGCAGTTTGGTAAGGTTTTCCATACACATTAATGGCAACATCTACTTTTTGAACTAACATAGGCTTATAATTAGCGTAAATTTAGTGGTAAATGGTGAATGATTAATTGTTAATGGTAAATTGTTAATGGTGAATTGTGAATGGGACATGGTGTCTTGTCCTGAAATAGGTTGACTTGGGGTTTATTAATAACTCATTTTATAATTTATAATTCACCATTTACAATTTAAAATGGTTCATATTTAGCCTGAATGATATAATAATTTCCATTTTTGCCCTGAATTATGGAATTTCCTAGATCATCTATGTCATTGATTTCCAAAGTATCTTGATGGAATTTTGAGCCTTTGGGAAAACGAATACCTATCACAAAACAGCCTTCTATTTCCACGGCAATTCGTTCAAATACAGTAGAATCTTTCGTGATGGAATTCCTTTGAATTACTGTAGCAGGATATGCCCCATCCTCAAAAATGCAGGCATAAGGCAAATGAGCATTCTTTTTTTCAGGCAAAGGCTTTTTCTCCTTAGTCTGTTGTGAATAACCTAAAGTCGGGATCAATAAACCCAGAAATATAAGTAGACGAAGCAAAGCGGTTATTAAATGAAGAATGTAGATTGAAAAATGTAGAATGTAGAATGAAGAATGTAGAATGAAGAATGTAGAATGAAGAATTAGATATTAAAGGGGAACCCAAAACGATTAAAATTCACCATTTATAATTTATAATTTATTTAACTTCTTCTTTTCCAAATTTAATATACTGTTCCCAATCATATTCATTGATATCATGTTTTCCATCACGAATGTGGTAACGAATGTGCTTCCCGACTGGTTGATTTAGGCCAGGCATATCGATATTCCCTAAACCTTTTTTACCATACAAAGCATATACTTTTTCCATTTCTTTGGTACTTAAAAATTCCCCTTTAGGATCAGACCATTGATCTCCGAAAGCGGAAGCCACATAGACTGGTCGTGGAGCCATTAAGCTTAATAAAATATGCTGGTCAAATGGCAATTCATTTTCACGGTCAGCATAAGTAGCATATTTGGGTAAAAACCAATGCGGAAAGCTATTGGTAATACGCCAAATGGTTTCCCCATAAATCCTTCTACTTAAAGCAGCTCCGCCTTCTCCTGATTCATTGGAAATAATGGCGGCAAATCGACGGTCATTAGCGCCTGCCCATAAAGCTGCTTTCCCTAAGCGGGAATGCCCATGCAATATCACTTTCTTTCCATCAATTTCTTGGATACTTTGTGCCAAATCTAACATACGACTCAGACCCCAAGCCCAGGCTCCATTGGCAGTCCATTCTTCTGACTTAAGGCCTAATTCGCTTGCCAACTTTGTTCTAAGGCCATTTTTGTAACCCGTAGCAAAATCTTCCTCAAAATCACCACAAGCAGCTGTTATGGTTCCAAAACCAGCATCAATGACTTTTTCGATCTGCCAGCGACTAGCCCATTCTCCCCTTGATGCAGCTTGAGAAATGTTGTTAATGAATTTTGGATCATTGTTACAAACAACATATTTATCAAATATCGGAATCCCGTCATCTGTACTGATGGTTTGATTTCCACAAAAATTCAAGCCCATAAAGACAGGCGCCTTCTTGTTTGATTTGGGCAATATGACCACCACTGTGGCTTGAACTTTTCCAGCAAAATCCATTTTCCAGATCGACTGCACGGCTTTTCCTCCTAAAATTTCTTTCTGAGAAACTAAGGTGTTCGTTTGCTTAACAGATTTTTTAGGCATTTGACCATACATATGGTCTGCAAACAGCGTTAACCAGCTAGCCCTATTCTTCTCCCAATCGGCTTGGCTATTCATTTTCTTTGAACCAATAAGTAAAGGATCCGGTAAGGTAAATTGACCTACCTTACTTTCATCATAATTCGCTACAAAAGGTTTTTGTTGGGCCATCATCGTAGTACTTATCAAACAAAAAAAGAGAAATTTTTTCATCGTATAGATTTATTAAAAAGCTGTAAACTATTTTGATTTAACCTGAAAAGGAATCAAGACCTGTGTTTCTTTGATTGGCTTTTTGTGAATTAAATCCAAAGCCAGAGCAATCGCTTGGGCTCCTTGTTGTTCCGCATTTTGTAATATAGTTGCGTCTAATGTTCCTGCATCCACAGCTTTTAAGGCATCCCCAATTCCGTCCACACTGACCACCACCACTTGACCATTTTTCTTGGCATCCAACAATGCCTGCATGGCTCCAAGCCCCATTTCATCATTGTGGGCAAATACGCCTTGAATTTGATCACCATAAGATTGAATCCAATTCTCCATCAATGACATCGATTTGGCACGATCCCACTCTCCTGTTTGCGTAGCTAATAATTTCAAGTTTGGATAAGCTTTCAAAGCCTCTACAGCTCCGCGCTCACGATCTATCTGAGCGGCTTGTCCCATATAACCTTGAATGATCAATATATTGCCTTTGCCATTCAATTTCTTCGCCAAAAAGTCAATCGCCATTTTAGCTGATTCAGCGTCATCTGATCCAACCCAAGCATCCGGCTTTTCTTTAGTGGAAGAATTGACATTAACAATGGGAATACCCGCTTTTTTGGCACGCAAAACCGCAGGAGAGCTAGCCTCAAATTCAGCAGGATTTAAGATAATGGCGTCCACTTGCTGACTAATAAAATTCTCAACTTGTTCTACTTGCTTCAATGCTGAGCGTTCCGCATCCACCACAATTAATTCCACATCGGCGTCCTTGGCGTGTTTTTCTAAAGATGCACTTACTTGCTGAATGAACTCATTTTGTAAACTCAACATGGAAACCCCTATGACAATTTTCTTCTTTCCCCCAGATTCTTTACTTCCACAAGCCCAGACCAAGGCTACCACCAAAACTGCCCATAAAATGCGTAAACTAATTTTCATATCAACGTTTCATTTTTTGATAAACACTATCCAATACTACTGCTAATATAATGATTCCACCCATGACAACTTGTTGCCAGTAGGCAGAAACATTTAATAAATCTAGTCCATTATTAATTACTCCAATGAATAAAACACCCAAAAGCGTTCCAGTCATACTTCCTTTTCCTCCTCGCGTACTCGTTCCTCCAATGATTACCGCAGCTATAGCGTCTAATTCAAAGCCTAATCCAGCATTGGGTTGACCTGTGTTAATCCTGGCTGATAGTAATATGCCACCTAACGCAGCGAATATTCCGCTAAGCGTATACACCCACCATTTAACTTTGGCTACAGGAATACCAGCCACCCAGGCGGCTGTTTCATTACCCCCAATGGCTGTAACATAACGACCAAATACCGTTTGGGTCAACACAAAATGACATACGACATAGGTACCAACCAAGAATAAGATAGGAATAGGTACACCCAACAAATCACCATTTCCCAAATAATTAAAGGAATCGGATAAATCAGATACAGGTCTACCTGAGGATATGATCAATGCTGTACCACGAGCGATGGTCATGGTACCTAAGGTCACGATAAAAGGCGGAACTTTGGATAATATAACCGTAAAGCCATTCATGGCACCCATGAAAGCCCCTACTCCTAAAGCCGTCAATAAGGCGACAAACACATTTCCTCCATCTGATTTGGCAAATAGGGCTGCCACCACACCCGCTACCGCTAACATGGAACCCAAAGACAAATCGATCCCACCTGAAATTATCACAAAAGTGACACCAAATGCTAAAATGGCATTGACCGAAACTTGATTCAAGATGACCAAAAGATTGGTATCCGTTAAAAAACGAGGCGTCAAACTTGTGATTAACACACACATCAAAATCAAGGCAAGGAAGATTCCTCCCGACTGACTCCCAATAAGTATTTTTTTCAAATTCATGTGCTTACTATTTCATAGCATAAGACATTATCTCTGCTGGGTTGGTCTCTTCTTTGTTCAAAATCGCCGTTTGCTTTCCCTTAGAAACAACTAAAATACGGTCACTCATGTGCATCAACTCAGGTAAATCAGATGATATTAAAATGATGGATTTCCCTTGTCGACTTAATTCCGCCATCAAGGTATAAATCTCAAACTTGGCCTGAACATCAATGCCTCGTGTAGGTTCATCTAATATTAGTACTTCTGGAAGATGTTGCAATACACGGCCAAAAACGACTTTTTGTTGGTTCCCACCACTTAAATTCATCACCTGCTGATCTGCTCCTTTGGACTTAATCTTAAGTCGGGATATATGACCAACAGCTATTTCTTTTTCTTTAGATTTATCCAACATCCCCCAGCGTTGAAATTCTAATAAGGAGGACAAAGTCAAATTATTCTGAATAGAAAATTCGGGAATAAACCCCATCTCTTTCCTATCTTCACTCACATAGCCAATTCCCTGTGAGATGGCATCTTGTGGACTTTTAAACTTGACCGATTGATTCTTCCATAAGATATCTCCTGTTTGGGGAATCAACAAGCCTGCTAAAGCCTTACCTATATCTGTCCGACCTGCACCAACCAGTCCGCCAAAACCTAAAATTTCTCCTTGATGTAATTCAAATTCAATATCTTGAAACAAGCCAGGAATCCCTAATCCTTTAACTTTCAGGCAAATATCGCCCTTCATCACCTCTCGATGTGGAAAAAACTGATTCATTTCACGACCAACCATTTGTTGGACTACCTCCTGTTCTGTACATTCATCCCGATTTTGGGATGAAATCAAATAACCATCTCGTAAAACAGAGATTCGATCGGAGAAGCCAAATATCTCCTCCATTTTGTGGGAGGTAAATAAAATACTAACTCCTTCGTTTTTTAATTTATTAATCAGACGCCTAAACAAGGTTATTTCCTTTTCAGATAAAGATGATGTGGGTTCATCCATCAAAATCAAATGGGCCCGCTGAGAAATAGCCCGTAAAATTTCTACTAATTGTTGTTCGGCAATCGACAAATTCTTGATCAAAGTGCTTGGATCTAAGGGAATTTCGCAATCCGCCAATAATTCCAAGGTTTGTAATTGGGCATTTTTCTTTCTTTCCCAAGGCCAGAATCCCAATTCATTCTCTCTTCCTAAAAATATATTTTCTGCTACGCTCAATTCGGGAATCAGCATCAATTCTTGATGGATCATGGATATTCCCGCATCCATGATTTGTTTCAAACTTTGCTGTTCACGTTTTTGACCAAAAAAAATCACCTCCCCCTGATCGGGAGAGATGATTCCTAACAAAGTCTTCATTAAGGTTGATTTACCCGCCCCATTTTCCCCCACTAAAGCGTGGATTTCACCTGGATACAAGGTTAAATCAATGGAATGTAAAATGGGAGTTCCCGAATAAGCGATAGATACTTGTTTGAGCTCTAAAACTGGTTTCTCTCCTTCCACCCTACATTCCATTTAAAATATTAACAAGGCCACTCGACGTTGGTGTCTTTCCACTGCTTTTGCTTCGCTGAATCAATCACAGCCTCACATACTTTTTGTGTTTGCAATGCTTCACGGAAAGTAGGTGAACAAGGCTCTCCTGTCTCCAATGATTTCAAGAAATCAGCAGCTTGGTGTACAAAACTATGCTCATAACCGATGGATAATCCTGGAACCCACCATTTGTCCATGTAAGGTTGATCTCCATCTGTTACTAAAATAGATTTCCAACCACGTACAATCGACTCGTCCGCATGATCATACATTTCCAAGCGGTTTAGATCATGTAAATCCCAACGAAGAGAAGCATGCTCTCCGTTGATTTCAAAAGTATAAAGGGCCTTGTGTCCACGTGCATAGCGAGTCGACTCAAATAAGCCCAATGAACCGTTTTCAAAGTGACAATGAAACAAACATGCATCATCGATACCTACTTTTTGTACTTGTCCAGATTCAGTATGTACACGCTCTTTAATGAAAGTCTCCGTCATGGCAGAAACATCCGTAATTCCACCATTGATCCATAGGGCAGTATCAATGCAGTGTGCAAGCAAGTCGCCCGTCACACCAGAACCAGCAGCTTCTACATCTAAACGCCATGTTCCTGCTCCACCTTGAGGTAAATCAGGACTTATAGTCCAGTCTTGTAAGAAGTTAGCACGGTAATGAAAAATTCGGCCTAACTTACCTGAATCAACGATTTGCTTAGCTAAAGTAACGGCCGGTAAACGACGGTAGTTATACCAAGTCGTGTTTTTCACACCAGCGGCTTCAATTTCCTTCACCATTTCTTCCCCTTCAGCCAATGTTCTAGACAAAGGTTTTTCACAAAGAATCATTTTGCCAGCTTTAGCTGCAGCGATGGAGATTTCAGCATGTGTATCGTTTGGTGTACAAATATCTACCGCATCGATATCGTCACGGGCGATTAATTTACGCCAATCAGTTTCATAAGAAGCATAGCCCCATTGTTCAGCAAATGCTTTCACTTTTTCCTCATTACGCGAGCAAACAGCCTGCATCACAGGCTCATAAGCTAGGTTAGGGAAAAAGTTAGTAATTCGGTTAAAACCGTTGGAGTGGGTTCTTCCCATGAAGCCCGTTCCGATCAATCCTATTCTTAATTTTTTCTTTTCCATTGTCAAATTTATTTCAAAATTTTAAGACCAACCATGGGCATTTCGCACCTTTATCATGGTAGCTAAAATATCGTTCCAAGTTTTTTGTTGTAACATCACTTCATTGCTGAACATACAACCATCCCAACAAATGTGTTTGAATGCTTTGGTTAATTCCCCTTTTTCATCACGAAGCCAGAATCCAGCGTCTTCAGCCACCACTAATTTCCCGTTAGGATCAGTAGCTTGGCAGTGTCTACCTGTTTTGTCGTGGCTACCTGTTCCATGAACAGTACCATCATTTTGTGCTACGTGGAAGTCGATGGTCCAAGGACGAAGCGCCGCGGTAATTTGACGTAAAGCATCTTTCAATACTTCACGATCAGACCAATCATAGCCTTCTGGTAAAATACGATCTTCCGGAGCATTGTAACCCATGGTGTACAATAGAGTATGTGACATATCCGCTTGAAAACCGATGTTTTTACGATCTACCGCTTCTAATGTGGCAACCATGTGACGCCATGAGTGCATACCACCCCAGCAAATTTCACCTTCGGCAGCTAGGCTTTCGCCATAATCAGCCGCAACATCACAAGCGCGTTGGAAAGTCTCTACAATTTTTTTTGAATTAGCCACTGGATCTTTAGCCCAATCAGACACGCCGCTAGCGGAGTCAATACGAACGATACCGTTCGGACGAATGCCCATTTCACGTAATGTTTGACCAATTTCACATGATTTTTTCACCATGTCAACGAAAGTATCTTGGTCCGCTTTAGAACCAATAGCTGGTCCACCCCAGATAGGAGCCACCAAACTACCAATTTCTAAACCATGAGCAGCTACTTTTTCAGCCAATCTTTTCGCGCCTTCTTTACCTGAATTAATGTCAAAATGTGGATCAAACAAACCCACGTCAACTCCATCAAATTTCACACCATCCACTTCTGCCGCAGCAGTCATTTCAAGCATTTGATCTAAAGAAATAACGGGTTCTGAATCGGGACCCTTACCCACGATGCCAGGCCAAGTGGCATTGTGCAATTTTGGATAATGATGTATTTGTGTCATTTGTTCAAATGGTTTATATCTATTATAATTTTAAATCTGGGTTGTTAGGGCCAAAGTGCTTCAACATCACGATTGGGTCAGTAGAAGAGTGGTTTGTAATTACGACACCTTCTTGCGCAGCTTTTTCAGTCACGAAAAATTCATCATTGGTCAATTGTCCATAACGAATCATGGCAGGAGTTTCCACATTCCAAACACCCAATTTACCGTGACCTTGCATCATGATTAAGCCGTATGCGGCTGCATCTTTAATGGTCACCGTTTGACCAGGGAATACGGTTAATTCTTTTGCTGAGAATGCTTCTGAACGGTAGCAAACCCACTTCTCAGAATATCCTTCTTGAGCCATTTCAGCCTCATCCTTCACAGGAATTGGCGCCATAAAACGTGTTTCCAATAAATTGGGATTGGTATTCAAATCCCAGTCGATCACTTCCATCAATTGGTCATAATTACCAATTTCTTCTTTTGGAGTACCGTTCCACAATAATTCTTCTGGAATGATTGCTTCGTTCACTAAAGATTGATACATCGCAAAAACGTCAGAAGCTTTCTGAGGCTCGTAGGTACAAAGGCTACCAGGAGCATGTAGCATTCCCGGAGGCACATCCCATCCTGTTCCAGGAATTAAAGGAAATGCTTGTGAGAACATCGTAATCTTGTTATCACCTTTGGTAAAGTTCTGCAAACATTCTTTGATTTGCTCTTTGGTAGTACCTGGAGCTATTCCAAAGAAAGTATAAGGAAAATCTCCGCCATGGTTATTCAATTGAGGAGGGAAATAATAGGCTTCAGGCTTACCCAATTGACCTATTTTAGCTGCGTGCTCATCATTGTGGTGAATGTGGTGAGGTAAAGGTCCCATGTTATCAAAAAACTTGGAATACATAGGCCACGACTTATATTCATTCCAAAGACGATCTCCAATAATTTGGCCACCTAATTCTTCAATGACATCCTTTAATAGGATTTGTTCTTCCTTTCCACCTTCAGAATAAACGACAGCACTAAGACCTTCATTTTCGCCTGTTAATGGACCATTTTTAGCAGGGGTTGTAGATGATAACCAACGCTCATCAATTCCTCCTCGTACTCCACCGAGTACATAATAATCATCTGGATGCAATTTAATACGACGACCTGGAACACAAAATGATCTGGGTACCCAAGTTGGCGCTAAACGCAATATACCCTTTCCTTGCTCCAGGGCTTTTTCTGCTTTGTTTTTCATAAGAATAGGCAATCTTTTATTGTATAAAATTAGTTAATTTCTCTGGTTGTTTTTGTTGATCTAAGACTTCTAAAGTCACAGAAAAACGTTTCTTATCTCTAGGGGCTAAAAATAATAATGAGCCTTCTTCACGAGCTGCTTTTTGACCAATGGGTGGATTTGTTCCAGGTTCAATCCCTGTCACATATTCATCCTTTCCCCAATGTTGCCAATTGGTTAAGCTAGGCAATTCTCTTTTGTCGTACGACATCTTCACGCCTAGTCCTAGCTGTTCATTATAAAGTCCGCAAGCTACTTGATGCTGGGCATCAATGACTGCATCAATAAATGCGACTTCTTCACCACCTCCTAAATGGATATCCAATGGGGCTGGGCAAGTCTTGTAATCATTTCCTTCCTTGAAAATCAAGGCATCTTGAGTTCCCTCAAAACGGTATTTCCAAATTCCATCCGCCACAATCTTGGTTCCTTCGTCAACAAAGGGCCAGCCAAAATTAAAATGATATAATAACATCAAAGGGGCATCTGTATTGCCTTCATTGATAATTTCATCTTCAATTTTCAGAAATGCTTCACCTAATCGACCAGAAATTGTTCTTTTTAATGTCAAACATGGTCCAAAAATCACATGCTGACGAATAATACCTGTAATACTCATGTCTAATTGACCTGAATGAATATCAGGTTGTACAATGGAAGTAATTTCAGCGATTTGATTACTGATTTTTCCATGAATACCACGACTACCGAACTCATCTTGTTCTGGGCCACCTACGTGGTCTAGACCACAAGTGGTCAGCAGTCCTCCTCCAAAGGTGCGTAACCAGTGCAGCCCCTGATCTGACAGGGGCTGTGGACTGGTAATGCCTGCATGGGAAATCCATGCTAAACTTTTCTCTTGGTAAAAGGCCTCGGCAATATCCATACCGCGATCTAGTACAATTTTGTAGCGAAATCCCGCTCCCGTATCCATCCAAGCTATTCGAACGCCTCTACCAGCTCCGTTATCTAAAGTGGAGGTTTCAATGCCTCCGAGTTGCTTGTGATTGGATATTTTATCTTTCCAAGGATACGTCATCTTTTTCTATTCAATTATTTAGCAGCTGGTTTAGCAAACATGGCATTCGCCTCACTACCACCTGACATTAAATAAGCCATTAAATCTTTCAATTCTTCTGGATTCAAACTATTGATCAAACCAGCAAGCATAGGAGATACTCCTGAATACTTCACAGAAGTTACATTTTTCTTCAATACTTTTTCAACTTGATCTGGTGCATAAGGATTTTGAGAAACATAGAATG
Source organism: Aquirufa ecclesiirivi (assembly GCF_011250515.1). GTDB lineage: Bacteria > Bacteroidota > Bacteroidia > Cytophagales > Spirosomataceae > Aquirufa > Aquirufa ecclesiirivi. Next base: position 72,704 of record NZ_JAANOP010000010.1, read on the forward strand.
CCACTTTGTCTTGGTTGGTAATACGACCTACCACAGACGTTCCATTTCTCAACATCAACTGCGAAGCTGCATACTGATCTGAAACCGTTTTGTTAGGATCGATAATTGCTTCCAAAATATCCTTCTTAGAGAAACGAGTTCCTAAATTAGTCAAGTCTGGACCAACATTACCACCGCCATCAGAACCTACTGCGTGACAGTTTCTACATGTGGTAGCAGCAAACATCGATTTACCATTTTGGAAATCACGATTTGTTAAAGGGGCATCCAAAAGTGCTACGGCATCATCTACTTTCCAGTTTCTACCTGGACCTTTAGGAGCATTCACTTTCACTAAATCATTACCATTAGCTGTTAATAAATCAGCACCTGACATTTTATCGTATTTAGCACGTTGAGACTCAGCTACATTTTTCAAAGCTAATTTACGAGCACGGTCAATGAAACCAACATAACTACGTCCACCTTGAAACTCAAATCCTTTACGGAACCAAGCGAAATAACGATCGTGTAATTCAGGAGTCCAATTGTTCTTAGCTGCACTTAACATAGTAGCCAAATAAGTTTGTTGCGCTGGTGGAATTTTTTCCAACATACGTGCGATATCCGTTCCATACTGAGGGTTACGCATGATTAAGTCTGCAGAAGAAGTTGCCGTTTCAGCACGGTAAGCAGCTACTGAGGCAGTATCTTTTGTTTCTAACAATCTCAAGGTACGAGGAATGATGTTGGGTGCTTCCAAAGTTACCAAAATACGGCTCAATGAACGAGTTAAGTTCATTTGTCTTGCTGGATATAATGCATCAAACTTCGCAACAATCGCTGAGGATTGAGAAGCATCTGGCAATCCGTTTCTTAGGATATTCAATTCAAAGGCACGGATGTAATCAATCTGTAATGCTTCATTGAAACCTTTGTTATCAATTTTCAATAATGCTGCATTGATGGCATTTTTGTTTTCAGGCTTATCCATACGAATCAATCCAATCAAAGCATTAATAGCCGATACTGGATCTTTTTCATTCAATGCTTTCTCTTTCCAAGAATCAGCTGGATTATGTTCTAGAGCTATACGAGCTGCATAACGAACAAAGCGATCTGGGCTATTTAAATGTGGCCAAACTGTTGCCACAGCAGCAGGATTAGGACCATTGTGGAATACCTCTAATTTACGACGTAATTCATTCAATGGAGTAATCTGAGATACTACTTGCTTGGTAGAGGCTTCTTCAGGACCTGTGTAATACACACGGTATAAATCAGATTCCAAACGACGACCTCCAATCAAGAAATACAAGGCACCATCAGGACCAATTTGACCATCAGTCAATGGCAATGGAATACCTGATAAGAATTCTTCACGATCTGCAGAATATGACGAACCTTGTGGCTTCAACTTAATTAAGTGAGCTATACCAAATGTCCAGTCGAACGCCAATAATGATTTTTTGTATTTCGCAGGGAATTTAGCATCGCGCAATGATAATAAACTGGTGGGTGAACCTTGACCGATATTCAATACAGGAGGTAAGTTATCCGGTAAAGAGGGTGACCATTTGCTATTACCTGTTCTCCATCCATGCTCAGAACCTGAAGTTACATGGTTGATACGAGTTGGGCGGTACCAAGGTAAACCAAAGTCCCACTCCATGTCAGCATCATATGCGAATAAATCACCTACTTCATTGAAAGCAATATCAAATGCGTTTCTATATCCTGCACTGATTAGTTCCCATTTTTTACCATCTGGATCAATGTTTACTACATATCCACCTGGAGCATAACGGTCGTTAGCATGTCCTCTTGGATCTTTGATCAAAGGGAATAAGTTATCCTCATGCCAGTTTTTCGGCAAACGGTAAGCATCCATTGGAGGCACATCGGTGTGGTTACCATTGATTAAAAAGATGGATTTTTTATCAGGTGATAAAATGATCGAGTGAGGACCATGTTCTCCTTCACCTTTGAATTCTTTCATCAACGTGATTTTGTCGAATTGGTCATCTCCATCCAAATCTTGTACACGATACAAGCCACTACCACGAGGGGCATAGCTAGGTGCGAAGTTTGGATTACGGCCTGGAGTGGCTGCTGGGGGATTCACAGGAGCCACACGTGCATTCACCATGACGTACAAGCTATTGAACGCATACAGCAAACCGTGTGCATTGCCAATTCCTAAAGTATCTGCTCCTTTACCAAATTTCAATTTCTCAATTTTTGGCGTATTGTCTTTTGATCCAATCGCTGGAATAGTTAATCTAAACAATCCACCATATTGGTCAGAAGCGATCATTCTTCCCTTATCATCAAAACACATCGCTACCCATGAACCAATTTTGGCATCGGAAGGACTAAATAAATGTTCAACTTTAAATCCTGGTTGCAAACGAATCTTGTCCGTTTTAGGATTAGCCCCTTCTGCCAGGGCGGGTTGTACTTTGTGGAGTGAATTGTAGCCAAAACTGCCCAAAGCAATGACGGCTGCAAACACCATTCCAAGTTTAACTAGAGGTCTCATTTTCATATAATTAACTGTGTTTATTTAAGAGTTTTCAATCGAATGTTTTTGTATTCTACTTTCATGGGAGGTCCTACGTGTACTTGCATGCCTAACCAACCAGCAGCTTTTCCATTAATTTTATCTAAATCCGTTACATCACTCATCAAAACACCATTGATGTAATGCAACAAATGATTGCCTTTGGCCACAATATGTAGTTCGTTCCAATCTTCAGATTTAATCGAAGTTTTTAATGAATCGGAATGACCTAAAGATCCTTTTACTTGGCGTGCAGTCCAGTTATTTCTTTGCGCCAAGGTGCGTAAGTTATTTTTCAATTCTGGATCTGTTTGCTCATTGATCACGGATACTTCTCCACGGTATGCCAAGGTAGTACGCGCACGTTCTTCGTAATTTTGACCCGTATAGCGATTATTACCATCGATATCTGCTTGATAGCCCTTTAAAGCAAAGGGTAAATCAGGCAATAATTCTTCTGAACGGTAGTTTACACCCGTGTTTCCTGCTTTCGTAATTTTAACATCAGCTTTAAACTCAAAATCAGCAGGTTGTCCGCCTCTCCAAATTAAGAAATGGTTTCGTTTCAATACCGTTGCTGGAGTAATTTCTCCGACAATCGAGCCATTTTCAACACGCCAATAGGCTGGATCTCCCTCCCATCCTTTTAAGCTCTTTCCATCAAAGATTTTCTTGAATCCTTTTTCCTTAGGCTTGTCCTGTAGGCCTACCGAGGGATTGCGAAATGCAAAGAAAGGAAGCATTAGCCCCACGAGGCCTAGGTACAATAATTGTTTTTTCATAGGTAATAATAGATTTATGTAAAAATTAGTGAAAAAATCTGCATTTATATAATGTTTTATAGGGTTTTAAGCCTTTTTCTTCGAATAATGAAAAAAGACAAAAACTCCTTTTTTATTCGAAATGACAATGTCTTTCATCCCATCCTGATTCATGTCTTCAATCACGATATGGATACCTGCTCCTGAATCATCATCTATGTCATGACTCATCCAAGTTGGGGTTTTACCTGGTTTAAATTCATACCAACGCAATAGAGATTTTTCAAATTCTCCTGGATCTTTACCATTATGTGCCATAAAGCGCTTACCTACCACAAAATCAGGATGTTTATCTCCATTCAAATCGGCCAACGCCATGGCATGTGTTTGAGAAAGATCTTTTTGTATAACTTGTGTTTCTACACCCGTAGCTGTCCGGCGGTGCCACCAAATGCCATAATCATGTGCGGAGGAATTGAGCAAATCCACTAATCCATCTCCATCCAAATCCAATACCATAATGTGCGCACTATCAAAACTTAAAGCGAGTGGATGATAAGTCCATTCGTTAGCCAACACATCTTGTGGACATTCCCACCAACCTTCTTTGAAAATGATGTCTTTTCGACCATCTCCGTTCATGTCGCCATGACCTAAACCATGCGTGTATTTATGTGTCCCTAAACTTGGGTTGGAGGAAATCACGTGTGCTTTCCAAATGGTATCTTTTTTAGTGCTAGGTGCTTGTAGCCAAACCATTTGTTTTGATTTGGAATCATTGCCAATAATATCTTTTAAACCATCACCATTGACATCTTCAAATAGTGGTGATTCATTCCCGATAGAGGCATATAAAAAATGTCTTTTCCAAAGCTCAGCTTTGTTTTTGGGATTCTCAAACCAAAAAACTGCTTCACCCGGCAATCCCACTTTAATCAAATCAACCCAGCCGTCGTGGTTTACGTCCTGAGCAAAGTTTAAAAATGAATTACTGTATCCTTCATCCACTTTAAATATGTGGTCTTTCGGGAATACTTTTAATGATTTATCGTAACGAATATCATCGTCACTGATTACATGTTTCGTCCATTTGGGTGCTTCAAACCAAAAAGCACCGGCTAAAACGTCCTTTTTCCCATCATGATTGACATCTCCTACACATACGCCCTCAGAAAGGAAAGTTGAACTCAAAGTAACTTTCTTAAAATCTGGAGTATGAGAAGCAGCTATGCTTTGCCCGATAATCATCAAGCTCAACAGTATTGCCTTAGTTTTCAATGTAAACGTTTTCATGACGAAAGGAGAAAAAAATAGCTGTCCTGCTAATCTAGGACAGCTATTTTACTAATTAGAAAATTACTTAATATTAGGATTCAATGCTGCTTCATCAGCTGGCAATGGATAGTATTTCTCAATAACACTAAATGAGTTACTACGTAAGGTATATCCTCTTTCATAATAATGAGCAAATGGATCAGCTTTAATTGCATTTCCTTTGGCAGTTATTCTCTCTTTATATGTATCTGTACGAACTAAATCATGCCAACGCTTATTTTCGAAAGCTAACTCCCAACGACGCTCATTCATTAAAGCAGTACGGAATTCAACTTGTGAAGTAGCTGTCGTATTTGGTAAACCAGCACGCTTACGCACCATGTTCATGTAAGTAGCAGCTTCAACCGTTTTTCCTTGCTCGTTTAAAGCTTCCGCTAAGAACAATAAAACTTCAGAATAACGGAAAATAGGCCAGTTCATACCATGGTTACCATTTAATGAGTGTGTTCTCATAAACTTTTTGATGATTGGGTATGTTTTTCCTTGCCATAAAGTTGTGGAACAAGTAATATATCCAATGGATGCATCCTTACGCAAGTCTCCAGCTTCGTATGAATTAATTAACTCAGGCATAGGTGCATTATTCCCTTCACCTGTTTGAGGCTGAGGGTTTGAAGTACCTGAAAGCGTAAATAATTCAGCAGAAGTCATAGGTCTAGGTAAGAAATTATACATAAAAGAGCCTTGAAATCCATTAGCACCTTCTTGATACTGAACTTCAAAAACACTTTCTGCATTATTCTTATTACCTGTACTCGTTGTAAATGCATTGTTGTAATCAGGCATTAAGGAATAAGAGCCTTCAGCAATTACCTCTCGACATAACTTTTCTGCACCAGCCCAGTTTTTTTGAATAAGGTACAAGTTAGCTAAAAGTGTTTTAGCCGCACCAGAGGTAGCGCGACCCGGTTCTTGCGTTGCTTTTGGTTTTAACCCAGCAATAGCTCCAGTCAAATCACCAATGATAATTTTAGAGATATCATCAGCAGTTCCCAATTTGGCTGCAGCAGCCTCACGAGTCGTTACTGGAGTCAATTGCAAAGGTCCTTTATTGAAATATCGATAAATTTCAAAATAGGCAAATGCGCGCATGAATTGAGCCTGTCCTTTTAGATTTGCTTTAGTAGCAGCATCAAAATCAGCTTTATCGATCAATGCTAAAATTTGATTAGCACGAGCAATAATCAAATAATCTTGACGGTACTGATTTAAAACGTGTGTGTTGGTTGTTAAATTATTCGATACAGGAATCGAAAAATCTGCCAAATCCTCTTGTTGCTCTGTCGCACCAAATGCCGTATTACGATAGTAATAGGTATTGTCTGAGTGCATTTCAGATAACAAATACGAACGATCATTGTAAATAGTTCGTAATGGAACATAACAAGCATTTACTGCTTGAGTAAAATCGGCTTCAGTCTTAAAAAACGTAACTGAACTTAAACTTGTTTCTGGAGTAATTTCCAAGAAACTATCTGTGCAACCTGTCAATCCGACAGCCAGCAAACAGCTTAATATTATTTTATTTTTCATTGTTTCTAAAAATAAACGTGATTATCTGGCTAATTAAAAGTTAAAGTTGGCTCCCACTGTGAAAGTACGTGGAACTGGGTAGTTGGATAAATCCACACCTGGACTCAAGTTACCACCGTCACCTTGTCCGTTTCCTTGTGCACTTGTTTCAGGATTTGGTCCACCCCAATAATTAGTAAACACGTAAGCTTGTTGACATGAAGCATACACACGTACCGACTTGTAAACCTTGGTTGGCTTAGCAAATGTATAGCCCAATGTGATGTTTCGAATCGTGAAATAAGAAGCATCCGCTACAAAACGACTGTTCATCCAGTCACGCTCGATACCTGTTACGTTACCACCACCAACAGTAGTTCCATACATACCCATTCCTGGATTAGCCTCAGAACGGAAACGATATTTAGCACCGTCAACCATATTAAACACACCATCTAAGTTGGCAGTTGAATAGATATGGCGTACTAACAATTGGTTACCATAAGATCCAGAACCAATGATATTGAAATCCCAATTCTGGTATGTTACGTTGTTCGTGATACCATAAACGAAATCTGGGAATGGATTACCCATGATTGTACGGTCATCCGCATTTCCACCGTAATCTATAACACCGTTTCCATTGAAATCCTTAAGTTTAATACTTCCTACAGTTGAACGTCCTGGAACTTTAGGTGAATTTGCCAAATCAGCTGCATTTTTATACACACCATCAGCAATCACACCATAAAATTGACCAAATGGTTGACCTACCTTAGTGATGTGAAATGATCCATACACACGGTCAATACCAGGAGCTAAAGCTACTACTACGTTACGGTTAAATGAAATGTTCGCATTAGTAGTCCATTTAACTTTACCCGTTGTATTTGTTGTATTTAAAGAAAATTCATGCCCCCAGAATTTGATTTCTCCGATGTTATCATTGAAATTACCAAAACCTGACTCTTGAGCAATTTGTACTGCATATAACAAGTTGGTTGTATTCTTAGTGTAATAATCATATGCGAAATTGATACGGTTATTAAATAAGTTTAAATCCAAACCTAAATCCAATTGCTGAGTAGTTTCCCAACCTAAATTTGGATTAGCTAAGGAACTTACAGCAGCACCTGTGGCCACAGTATTTCCAAACACACCATTCACTGTATTGTTAATCAAGGCATATGAAGTATAGTTACCTAGGTTGTTATTTCCAATAATACCCCAGCTACCTCTTAATTTCATGAATGAAACAACTGGTAATTCTGACATAAATGCTTCATCAGAAACAACCCAACCAGCACCTACTGAAGGGAAAGTACCCCAACGGTTGTTAGCACCAAAACGAGACGATCCATCACTACGAATAGCCGCATTAAATAAATACTTTCCTTTGTAGTTGTAATTCAAACGGGCTAAATATGACGTTAATGACCACTCTTGTACACCAGAGTTAGTCCCACCTCTTGCGATATTAATCGCCCCCTGAATAGTAGGAAGACGATCATCAGCATAAGTATCAGCCTGAATACGAGTTGATTCCTGACGGAAATATTGGTTGGTATAACCTCCTAATAATTCAACTTTATGATCTTCATTGATAGTCTTGTTATAGGTTACTGTATTTTCATTCAACCAAGATAAATTTTCAAAATTCTCACGAATCGAAACTGCTGTAGTTGGAATAGGTGTATTAATCGCAGAAGTTGCATTGGAAGGATTAAAGAAGAAAAACTTCGTTCTCAAAATCTCACCATTCATGGATGATTTAAATTTTAATCCTTTGATAGGTTCAAACTCAACAAAAGCGTTTGATAACAAATTAGTAGTGGTTGTTTCATTGATTAACTCATCCGCTGAGCGTACCCAGTTGGCATAAGCAAAAATGTTACCCGTACTAGCTGGGAAGCGATTGAATTTGGTCAAAGTTTTTCCATCAGCCTCATAAATAGGCATGATTGGCCACGTGTGTAAGGCATTAAACAAAATACCTGTTCCACGATCGCCATCAGTTCTTGGTGTGTTATCATAGACCATTTGTGGTGCTACGTTAAAACCAATAGTCACTTTATCCGAAATATCATATGTTGAATTCAAACGCAATGAATACCGCTGATAATCTGTATTTCTAACTACACCTTTTTGTTGTAATACACCAGCTACTAATGAAGTTCTAGCACGCTCTTTATTTGAAGTAATAGATAAAGTATAACTAGAAATTGGTGCATCTTTATTTAGCAAGGCATCATACCAATCATTGTTTTTACCTTTATACTGGGCTGGATTTTGGAATTCAGCAGGAACAGGTTGCTTCGCATCTTCGAAAGATTCTTTCTTGAATTGTGCAAATTCCTCAGCATCCATCATATCTAAACGACCTTTCATCGGTACATTCTGCACACCCGTAAATGCGCTAAAACTTACATTCATTCCTGCACCTTTACCTTTCTTTGTGGTAATCAAAACAACACCATTCGCTGCACGAGAACCATAAAGTGATGTTGAAGACGCATCTTTCAATACGGAAATGTCTTCAATCTCATCTGGATTCATCGCACCAATCGATCCTGTAATCGGGAAACCATCTACTACGTATAAGGGATCAGAACCTGCCGAAACTGACAATTGACCACGAATACGGATGTTCATACCTTTACCAGGTTGACCAGTAGTTTGGTTGATTTGAACACCTGCTAATTGACCTTGTAATTTCTGGCCAATTTGAGTTACTGGCAAATCTTTTAATTCTTTGTAACTAATGGTTTGTACAGCACCTGTGATTTCTTTCTTCACTTGACTACCATAACCAACGACAATGATTTCATTCAAAGTCTTGTTATCCGCGGCTAAGGAGATATTCAAAGTCTTTTGACCAGAATAAACAACATCTTTGGATATAAACCCTACTGAACTAAATCGCAAAGTTTCATTGTTTTTAACATCGATGGCATAGTTACCTGAACCATCCGTAGAAGCTCCACGAGTGGTACCTACTATAGTAACGGCAGCACCAATTAAAGGCTCCCCGTCGGAACCACTTACTTTACCTCGTAGATTCTGGGCTTGTGCCATTGCTACCGAGGACAAAAAGAAAATCAGCGCTAGAAGCAAGCCTCCAGTCCGATTTCCCATTCGTAGGTCGTAAAATTTGTTTTTCATAAAGAAAAATTTAAAGGTTAAAAATGTGTGATTTTGATTAATTCAGAAGCTGAGTTTTAAAGCAACATGATTAATAACTATCGAAATTTAGAATATACCTCTACCCTAACCGTCCTTATCTATCCTTATGAAAAAAATAAAAAATTTCTAGATTTCATCAAAAAAGTACTATTTCATGTATTTAATGGTAATTAAAAATCTATTAAATAGCACTTTAACTGCATTATTTTGAAAATTTCCTACCCACTCTGTTTTATACTGACTTGACCTGAAAACTGATGAAAATCATCATTGAAATACGGACTTTCAAGAAAAAAGAAAGAAATTAGAATATACATTTCAATTCTATCCCATGATTCATCGACGACAATTTCTACAATCTTCCTCCCTAGCTTTATTGGCACCTAGTATATTAACCCAATCCAACCCTTCCTTACTTCCTCTCTCCTTTAATCCAATTGGTTTGGAAGAAAGAAAACAAAGGATAGAAAAGGCTCAAACTTTATTACTAAAAAATAAAATGAGGGCTTTGATTTTGGATGCAGGTACGAGCATGGAATATTTCACTGGAATTAAATGGTACCCTAGTGAAAGATCTTTGTTGGCCATCATTCCTGACCGAGGAGAAATAAGTTTTATTTGCCCGGCCTTTGAAGAAGATCGATTTCAAGAAATAAATGTCATTAGCCAACAAGTCCGTACTTGGGAGGAGCATGAAAATCCTTTCGCCATGACGATTCAATGGTTGAAAGATCAAGGAATTCGCTCTGGAAAATTAGCGATCGAAGAAAGAACTCGATTTTTCATCTTTGATGGATTAAGGAAAGCGGGGGCTACTTTTCAACTTGTCAGTGGTGATCCTATAAGTATTCCTTGTCGCATTATAAAGTCTCCAGCAGAAATAGCTTTAATGCAAAGAGCAAATGATATCACAGTGGAAGCAATCAAAGCTGGTATGGCAAGTTTAAAAGAAGGTATGACACCTGTGGAGGTTGCTACCAAAATTGCTCAAGTACACAGGAGCCAAGGGGCGGTACATGATTTTGCTTTGGTGAATATGGGTGTAGCTACTTCCTATCCTCATGGAAGCAATAAACCCCAAATTTTAAAACAAGGGGATGTCGTATTAATGGATGTAGGGTGTGTGGTTGGAGGATATAGCTCAGATATCACCCGAACTATTGTTTTTGGAAAACCGACCGAAAAACAAAGGAAAATTTGGGATTTAGAGAAAAAATCACAGGCTGCTGGTTTTGCTGCGGCACAATTAGGTCGCCCCTGTGAAGAAGTAGACAGAGCGTCCCGAAAAGTTTTGGAAGATGCAGGGTTTGGTCCTGGTTATCGACTACCGGGTTTACCTCATCGAACGGGACATGGAATTGGCATGAATGGACATGAATGGGGAAATATGGTAAAAGGAAATAAAGATCCATTGCAAGTAGGGATGTGTTTCAGTATTGAACCAACTATTGCCATTCCGGGTGAATTTGGGATTCGACTAGAAGATTGTGTGTATATGACTCAGGATGGTCCTCGCTGGTTTTCTCAACCTAGTCCGTCCGTTGATATTCCATTTCAATAATTAAACAATTTTCTAAGTAACTGTTTTATAAATATTGAGTTTTCTTTTTACTATAACCTATTTAGTATGAAAAGGTGTAGTATCTTGGGATTAATGAATTGATTGAGAGGTAGTTTGGGTTGGAAAAAATTAGGGTGAGGGTGAGGGTGAGGGTACGGTGAGGGTGACGGTGAGGGTAACGGTGAGGGTAACTGTGAGGGTAACTGTGAGGGTAACTGTGAGGGTAGATTTGACAACTTTCAAAAAGTTGTCAAATCTAAGTGGCAAACCTAAGTGTCAAATCTAATCCTCTCCCTCCAAAATCCACATGAATATCTTGATAATCTAAATCAATTGACTGATAAATAGACTAAAGCATATTCTTTCTTTGGGTAACACAGCTAGGCACATCCTGTTCATAATGAGAAACATATAGTAAGGTGAATTCGTCTTGTTCTGACATAAAGTCCAACAATTCTTTGACATGCCGTATTTGTTCTTCATCCAAGCCCTGACAAGGTTCATCCAAAATCAATAAGGGGGGATTCTTCACTAAGGCCCGGGTCAATAATACCAATCGCTGTTCTCCCGTCGAAATCTGTTGGAAATTCCTTTCACACAAATGCGCCAATCCCATTACCTCCATCCATGCCTCCACCCTTCCGCTTTGGTCCACACTCATTCTCTTCCCCAAGCCCATGATGTCAAATAACCCAGATGATATGACCTCCCTCACAGTACCCGGTGCTCGAAAATACAAATGCAATTCAGGACTTACATAACCTATGCGTTTCTTGATATCCCAAATACTCTCACCACTGCCTCGTTTCTTATCAAATAAGAGCAAGTTTTGAGCATAAGCCTGCGGATTATCCGCCGAAATCAAACTTAACATTGTGGATTTCCCTGCTCCATTTGGTCCCGAAATCAACCATTTATCACCTTGCTTTACTTCCCAATTAAATCCTGTCAAAACTAACTTTTCTCCGTACTTAACCCGTACATCTTTCATTTGAATGGCCCATTGGAATGAAGGAAAAACTTCTTTCGTCGTACTCAGCTCCTTTAGTTTAGCTTTCCAATCATCCACCCTAGATTTGATAAAAAGCTGTTTTCGCTGTTCATAAGCTTGTTTGTCCCCTTGCCAAATAGATTGCCCAGCCTCTAATACCATGATATGAGTCACCGTTTCGGGTAATTCCATGGCTGAACTAATCAAAATAAAATGAATACCTAACTCAGGTAATTTGGCCAAACACTGACTTAATATTTCTCGACCTTGAGCATCTAATCCTAAAAATGGATTATCTAAGATCAGCCAATCAGGTTGTTTTAATAAGGCCTTCACCAATTGCAATCGCTTATTTTCACCATTTGACAATTGAATCAAGGGCTTGTTGGCCAATGCTGCTAAATGAAAGACATCTAACCACGCATTAATTGCAACAGAATCTTCCTCTGCCAGCTCTTCCAAAATGGTATAGGCATCCTCTGAATCTTGTGAATTAAAGCGTTGCTGTAGATAAAAATCAGATACATTGCTACGGTTCTTAAAACGATGCTGCTGCTCAATCCAGTACACTTTTGAGCTAGGTGAGCCATCTTGAAAAAAGCTAACTGTTCCTTTTCGAAATAATCTACCTGTCAAGGCTTTCGCTAAAGTCGTTTTTCCAGCACCCATCGAACCAACAATAGCCCAATGCTGCCCCTCCAATACTTGAAAGCTAATATCACTCAATACTTGAGTACTCCCATAAGAAGCACTCAAATGTTGAATATCGGCTAAAATCTTTGCCATACTAAAGCCTCTCCTCCTTGATTTTGTCCACAACTGAAGGATCTAATAAAGTGGACGTATCCCCCAAATTATTGATATCTCCTTCCGCTATTTTTCGCAAAATCCGGCGCATGATTTTTCCTGAACGTGTCTTAGGTAAACCCGTCACAAATTGAATTTTATCTGGTCTGGCAATGGCTCCAATAATCTGACTAACCGTAGCCGCAATGTCTTTACGTGCCATCACAGGATCCTTGGGCGTTGAAGCCATAATGACATAAGCATAAATGCCTTGCCCTTTAATATCGTGTGGGTAACCCACCACGGCTGATTCAATGACATCCGTAAACATATTGATGGCATTTTCCACTTCAGCCGTCCCAATGCGATGGCCTGAAATATTCATCACATCATCTACTCGACCAGTAATGCGGTAATTCCCATCCTCGTCGCGCATACAACCATCACCCGTAAAATACAAGTTCTCATAAGTAGCAAAATAGTTGGTCCGACAACGCTCGTGATCTCCATAAGTAGTCCTTAAAATTCCCGGCCAAGGAAACTTAATGCAAAGATTTCCTGAAACACCATTACCTATTATTTCCTCCCCTTTTTCATCAACCAAAATGGGCTGCACTCCTGGTAATGGCAATGTCGCATAACATGGTTTAGTCGGAGTAATATTAGCCAAGGGAGAAATCAAAATACCTCCCGTTTCAGTTTGCCACCAGGTATCCACGATCGGACAATTCCCTTTTCCAATATGTTCATTATACCAATTCCACGCCTCCTCATTAATCGGTTCTCCTACCGATCCCAAAACACGTAAACTACTTAAATCTTTGTCTTTGACATAATCCAATCCAAACTGCATTAAGGAACGAATTGCCGTAGGAGCTGTATATAAAATATTGACATCATGCTTATCGACAATATCCCAAAAACGACCTGCATCTGGGTAAGTCGGAATACCTTCAAAAATCAAACTAGTTGCTCCCTGAATCAATGGTCCATAAACAATGTAAGAATGGCCCGTAATCCAACCAATATCTGCAGTACAGAAATACATTTCCCCAGGCTGATATTGAAAAATATTTTGAAAAGTATATGCCGTAAAGACCATATAGCCTCCACATGTATGCACCACACCCTTAGGCTTACCTGTTGACCCTGAGGTATATAGGATAAACAAAGGATCTTCAGCATCCATTTCTTCGGCTAGACAATCCGTCAATCCTAAGCTACGCATACGATCCATTTCTGAGTTCCAAAAAAGATCGCGGCCTTTGATCATACTTACGGGCGACTTAGATCGCTCCAGTACTAACACCTTTTTCACACAAGGACAAGAGATAATAGCCTCGTCCATGATGTGTTTTAGGAAAATCTCTTTATTGCCCCGATGTGAACCATCGGCAGTAATGACCATGGAACACTGTGCATCTTGAATACGGTCGGCAATAGACTGTGCTGAAAACCCTCCAAACACCACCGAATGTATCGCACCAATACGCGCACAAGCTAAAACCGCTATGGCCAATTCTGGTACCATAGGCATGTATAAACAAATCCTATCCCCTTTCTTCGCACCATTTTGTTTTAGAACATTCGCAAATGTGCATACTTCTTGATGCAATTCTCGATAGGTATAAGTTCTATTCGCTTCATTGGGGTCATTGGATTCCCACACGATGGCAGGCTGATCGGCTTTATCGGCCAAATGTCGATCTAAGCAATTTTCAGTAATGTTCAAAGTAGCACCTTGATACCAGGCTATTTTAGGCTCTTTGAAATTCCAATCTAAAACTTTATTCCATTTTTTCTTCCAAACAAAATTTTCAGCTATTTCACCCCAAAATCCCTCTGGATTTTCGACACTATATTGGTACGCTTTTTCGTATTCTTCAAAATTTTCTACTTGTAATTTCATGCGGATTTTGTTTTTAATCTATAATTCATATTCGTTTTGTAAGGCATAAAGACCAAATACACACATCCCACCGGTGATGATGGGTGATAATATAAAGGTGTAAATGATGGCGGGAACTAAACTCTCCATGTCGCCTTTCGCAAACAAGGGAATCGCTTGCTCAACAATCAAAAAATAAGCTGCGGCAATTCCCAATAGGATCCAAATAGCCCCAGCTATACGTCTAATGTTATTCATCTCAATCATTGATCTCTCGATCTTTTCCGTTAATGTATAATAATCCAATCACAAAACAGACCCCACCTATGATGATAGGATACCATAAACCTTCTAAATAAGGCTTTGCATAAGGCAGGCTTTGTCCTGCTGCTGCGGCAACTTCATTCGCTGTATTCGCTTTGGCAGCCAAATAAGTGGCTACCGCCGGAAGTAATCCACCAAAAATACCATTCCCTATGTGGTATGGTAAAGACATGGATGTATATCGAATGGCCGTAGGAAACATTTCAACCAAGAAAGCAGCTATAGGCCCATACACCATGGTCACATACAATACTTGTATAAAAACCAGCAATATCAACATCCAAAATGCGTGCTGACCCACATGAACTGTTTTTTTCAATACGGCTTTTTCTCTTTGAATGGATGGCAAATGAGACACTTTTTCTGTCTTTTCCTCCAATAATTGCGTTCCATCTGTATAGCTATATATGGTGCGCGTCACCTTAGATAAGGTTACGGTTCCATCGATCATGTGATAATCCGTTTGAACTTGACGTGAATTCGCTTTCTCCGTCTTTAAATTAACATCGGCGAGCTCATACATGGCCTGATAGATTGGACGGTAGGTACAAATTGCAATGAGCATACCTGCCAACATGATACCTTTACGACCAATCTTATCGGATAACCATCCAAAAAATATAAAGAATCCCGTACCTGCTGCTAAAGAAATAGCAATAATGTAATTGCTTTGTTCAAATTCAATATTCGCTACTTTTTGAAGAAATGAAAGGGCATAAAATTGACCCGTATACCAAACAACCCCTTGTCCCATGGTGGCGCCAAAAAGAGCTAACAGCACAAACTTGAAATTCAATTTCTTCCCAAAAGATTCTTTCAAGGGATTCGCCACAATCTTACCTTCTTGTTTAGCTTGGGCAAACAAGGGAGATTCATCCATGTTTTTACGGATGAAATAGGAAATCCCTACCATCACAATAGAAATCAAAAAAGGTATTCGCCAGCCCCAATCATTGAATGCTTCTAGGCTCATCGACTTCTTGGTGGCTAAAATCACTAACAAAGAAATGAATAAACCCAATGACGCTGTGGTTTGAATCCAGGCTGTCCTTAGACCTCGTTTATTAGGTTCTGCATGCTCTGCGACATAGGTAGCTGCCCCTCCATATTCTCCTCCCAAGGCTAATCCTTGTAATAAGCGTAAGGTTAAGACCAAGATGGGAGCTAAAAAGCCAATACTAGAATAAGAAGGGATCAAACCAATGGCAAACGTGGAAAAACCCATGATTAAAAGGGTTACCAGGAAGGTGTATTTTCTTCCTAATAAATCCCCTAAACGACCAAAGAATAAGGCGCCAAAAGGACGTACGACAAAACCCGCAGCAAAGGTGGCTAAGGTTGATAAAAAGGCAGCTGTAGGATTATCCGAAGGAAAAAACTTAGTGGCTATGATGACGGACAAACTCCCAAAAATATAGAAATCGTACCATTCAATCAATGTACCTACGGAAGAGGCGGCAATTACTTTACGCAATTTATTTCCATCAAAGCTCTCGCTTTTTTCATGTTGTAACATAGTTGTATTCATAGGTTGAAATCCATGTCTTAGCCCCACAATACCTATCACTAAAACATGAAAGTCTAAATTACTGATAATTTCATTATTTTTAGAAATCTTTAGACAATAGAATTGTAAAAAATCACTCCATACCAATTAACCATGAAAAAATTAACGCTGTTTATTTATATTGTCGGGATTTGGTGCCTCAGTATCGGTCAAAATCTAGCACAAAGCCTTTTTAGAAGTACACCCGAGGCTGAGGGCGTTTCTTCTGCAGCCATCGAACAATTCATTGATTCCTTTGATGCCAAAAAACATGAACTACATTCGGTCATGATCCTTCGGCACGGAAAAGTGATCGCTGAAGCGTGGTGGAGTCCTTATGCCGCCAATTTGAAACACAGCATGTATTCGGTGTCAAAAAGCTGGACTTCCACAGCCATCGGTTTTGCCGTTGCTGAGAAAAAAATTCAAGTGAGTGATAAAGTCATGACATTTTTCCCTGAATATAGCGAACTAGCGAAGAAGCCCTACATCGCGGATTTGACCATTCAACACCTATTAACCATGTCAGTTGGGCATGAAGTAGAACCCTTGCGCGGAGTGGTAGCCACACAGAATGATTGGATAAAAGGATTCCTCTCAGCAAATATTGCACATCAACCCGGCACTAAATTCTTGTACAATACCTTAGCTACCTACATGCTTTCTGCCATCATTCAAAAAGTAAGTGGACAAAAAGTAGTGGATTACCTGAGTCCTCGACTATTCAAAACCTTGGGTATACAAGGTGTTGACTGGGAAGTGGATCCCAAAGGCATCAATACTGGAGGTTGGGGAATTCGAGTGAAAACGGAAGATATGGCCAAGCTGGGTCAATTATACCTTCAACAAGGTAAATGGAAAGGAAAGCAAATACTTCCTGCTGCTTGGGTTGCTGAGGCTACATCCAAACATATCGACCAAGATCCTAGTGCAAGTGCAGAGAAAAGAGCCAATTCTGATTGGTTACAAGGCTATGGTTATCAGTTTTGGCGCTGTAGAAATGGGGCATTTAGAGCTGATGGAGCCTATGGACAGTACATTGTGATGATGCCAGAACAGGATGCTGTAGTTATCATCACCTCAGAATCGCATGAATTACAAGATGATCTAAACATGGTTTGGAAGCATTTACTTCCTGCCTTCGAGAAAAAACCTTTAGCTCCAAACCTGGCAGCGCAAATCCATTTAAAAAACAAACTAGCTCACTTAGGATTAACTGCTCCCACTCAGGACAAGGCCATGTCATCTTCAAACTGGAGTAATCCGTCGGTTCAGTTAGAAAAGAATGCATTGAATATAGAGCAAATTGGATTTCAGTTTGAGGGTAAAAAATTAAACCTTCAATTAACAGACAATAAGCAACAAAAGCATCTAATCCCTGCTGGTCATGGAACATGGGCTTCAACAAGTACAGAAATGCCTGGGCCTTATTTATTAAGAGCTGCTAAGGCGAATTTAGAAGGTCAATCACCTTTTAAAGTAGCATCATCCTACCGCTGGATCAATCAAAACACGTTGGAAATCACCTTACGTTTTTATGAGAGTCCTCACCATTGGGTATGGACATGTCAATTAGACCAAAGTCAATTTAAGATGGACATTAAAAACTCGTTCGATCGACTAAATACGATCAAAGTAAGCGGTAATCTGAAACTTTAACCTACGTAATACCCTACTCGTCGCAAAATAGGGAATGCCGTATAAGAATATTGAAAACTTTTTATAACATTGTACAATAGCAAAATTATTGCAAACAAGATTCCATTTAAATCGTATATCTATGTCAACTTATTTACCAAAAAACTCATCTCGTCGTCAATTTTTACTTTCGGGATCCTTGGCCACGATGGGCCTATTTTTGGCGGGAAAAGCCAATGCTTCTTCCTTACTCTTAGCCGCTAAACCAGATTCAAAATTTGCTGGTGTACAAATTGGAGCAATAACATATTCCTACCGCAGTTTACCAGGTAGTATCGAGCAGGTATTGCAATATTGCATCGACAGTAACATTTCTGCCATTGAATTAATGGGTGATGCGGCTGAGGATTTTGCAGGAAAGCCTAAAAACCCAAATCCAAGACCTATGATGGGGCCTCCAGCTCCTGGCCAAGCACGTCCACAAATGACGGATGAGCAAAGAGCTAAAATGGCGGCTTATCAAAAAGAAGTAGCAGAATGGAGAGCATCTGTTTCTATGGATAAGTTCAAAGAAGTGAAAAAAATGTTTGATAAAGCAGGTATTGATATTTATGCCTTCAAACCGAATGCTTTAGGACCAAACAATACCGACGCAGAAGTAGAATATGCATTAAAAGCGGCAAAGGCTTTAGGAGCAAAATCGGTAACGATTGAATTACCAACAGATCCTGCACAATCGCAGCGTTTAGGTGATTTAGGAGCTAAGCATAAAATGTACATTGGCTATCACTTACACACTACAGCTACTGATACAGCTTGGGATGTTGCCTTAGGCCAGTCGCCATACAACTCCATGAACTTGGATTGCGGTCACTACATCGCAGCAGGAGGAAATAATACAACGGCAAGTTTATTGAAATTAATCGAATCCAAAGCTGATCGTATTACTTCGATGCACATCAAGGATAGAAAGAACAAAGATAATGGTGGTCAAAATCAAGTTTGGGGACAAGGAAATACGCCTTTGAAAGAGATTCTTACTTTGATGAAAGAGAAAAAATACAAATTCCCAGCTACCATCGAATTAGAATATGATATCCCTGCTGGTTCTGATCCAGTTTCAGAAGTGAAGAAATGTGTTGCTTACGCAAAAAACATTTTGGTCGGATAGAAATAAAATCTGGCATGAAAAATGCCAGATTTTAAAATTATAAATGGTGAATGGTAAATGGTAAATTATGCTATTTCATTTCGCTATTAAAAAAACAATCATTGAATTGAATTGAATAGGTGGATAAAACGAAAGTTTTGTTCACCTATTTTTTTAATTTAAAATTGGCAAAAACCAACCCATGGTAACACTTTTGAATCCTCCATTTACCATTCAAAACTTACCATTACATTTTAATTTGCTTGAGCATCTCAATCAAATCCCCAGCAATCAAACTGGATTTGGAATGGTTACTTGCGTACAAGTCACCCGCCAATCCATGATAATAGACTCCTAAGCAAGTCGCCAAACCAGGAGCATAAGATTGCGCTGCCAAAGAAGCAATGATGCCAGCCAGTACATCTCCACTCCCAGCGGTAGCCATCCCATCATTTCCCGTACTATTCATCCATACCTTAGTATCCGAAGTAAAAACATGGGAATTCTTGCCCTTGACCACCAACTGAACTGGATAGTGTTGGACAAATTTTTGTGCCTCCTCTAATGCAGATTCAGCATCAACTGTTTTCCCTACAAGTCTACTTAATTCTCCCAAATGAGGTGTTAATATATGATTCTCTCGCAGCAAGGCATACCATTCTGGATGTTGTGCCAGTAAGCTTAAACCATCTGCATCAATCACCGTGGGAGATTTAACATGTTCCAATAAATACTGTAGTTCTTCTTCAGCAGACTCACTCAAACCTAGCCCAGGTCCAAAAACAATGGCCGAATGCTCTTTCTGCCAAGGTAAATTCTCCAACACAGATTTCCCCTCATTGATTTCATACATGATTTCTGGATTATTGGCCAACAAAGGAGTCACTCCTTCTTTTGGAATAATGGCCGTCACTAAACCACAACCTGCCCGTAAGGCGGCTCGAGAACATAATATCGAGGCCCCAATGGTACCTTCACTCCCAGCAATTACCCAGACTTGACCAAAGCTTCGCTTATGGCCATCCAATGCTCTTTCTTTACGGTGGCTTTGCACCCAATCTTCTTGCAGGACTGTTATCATTTTTATTCTATTTTATCGTCAAATAATAAAATTTATAAGCAAATTTGCAATTCTAACAATCGAGAATTACTATTGTAACAAACTGATACAATAATTATTCAATACACATGAAAAGAATCTTACAACTAGCTGCAGGCTGCCTTTTCAGCCTATCCCTGTTTACTATGCATGCACAAGGACCCAAAAACTCCTATGGTATCGATGTACAAGTAAAAACCAAAAACGGAACGGTAGAAGGTGAACTTGACACTCGATCTAAAATCGTAAGTTTCAAAGGCATTCCCTTTGCTCAAGCTCCTGTAGGAGAATTGCGCTGGAAAGCTCCTCAAGAACCAAAATCTTGGAATGGAGTATTGCAAGCTAAACAATTTGGTCCAAAAGCCGTACAGACTCCCATCTTTGGTGATATGGGATTCCGAAGCAACGGCATGAGCGAAGATTGCTTATACTTAAACGTTTGGACTCCTAAAGTAGAATCAGGAGCTAAACTACCCGTATTGGTCTATTTTTATGGCGGCGGTTTTATGGCTGGAGATGGCTCTGAACCACGCTACGATGGAGAATCCATGGCAAAAAAAGGCGTAGTTTCCGTAACCATCAATTACCGCTTGAACCTATTTGGTTTCTTCTCACATCCAGAATTAACGCAAGAGTCGCCGAATAAAGCCTCTGGAAATTATGGCTACATGGACATGGTGGCTGCATTAAAATGGGTCAAAGCGAACATTGCACAATTCGGTGGAGATCCCAATCACGTGACTATTGCAGGAGAATCTGCTGGCTCTATTGCCGTTTCCGCACAAATGGCCTCTCCTTTAGCAAAAGGCCTATTTCAAGGGGCTATCGGTGAAAGTGGCGGTTGGTTAAGTAATACCTTAGCACCCATGAGCCTAAAAGATTCAGAAAAATATGGAGCAGATTGGGTTAAGAAAATTGGAGCTACTTCCTTGAAAGAATTGAGAGCTATGTCGACCTACGAATTATATCAAAAAATGGTTGATTCTAAGACCTTAAGCTTCCCAGGTAATATTGATGGCTATTTCATGCCAAAAACAGTTCGTGAGATTTTCGAAGCAGGAGAACAATCCCAAGTACCTTTATTGGTAGGTTGGAATTCCGAAGAAATGAACTTCCGTGCTATTACCAAAGGAAAAGCTGCATCTCCAGAAGTTTTCAAAGAAGTAGTTAAAGAATTGTACAAAGACAAAGCCGATCAAATTTTGCAATTATACCCTGCCAATACGGCGGAAGAAGCAGAGCAATCCGCTACCGACTTAGCTGGAGATCGTTTCTTAGGTTTCTCAACTTGGAAATGGTTTGATTTACATCGCAGACATAGCCAACAACCAGTATATCGTTATTATTTCGCTCGTGCAAGACCGGATATGGTACAAAAAGACGTAGAGGCAGCACTTGCTGGTGGTGTAGTAAAAAGAGACCCGAATGCACCCAAAGCCCCTAAACCAAAAGGTGCTGTTCACTCAGCTGAAATTGAATATGCATTAGGCAATTTATCGACAAATCTAACTTATGCATGGACCCCAGAAGATTATAAAGTATCCCAAGTCATGCAGGAATATTTTGCCAATTTCATCAAAAACTGGAACCCGAATGGAGGAAATTTAGCCAATTGGCCAGCAGCCAAAATTGAGGCTAAACCAGAATTGATGCTGTTGGACGTAGAGTCTAAAGTTATTCGTGGCGAAAAAGATGCCCGATATGAATTTTTAGATCAAGATTCAGGTAAAAAATAAATTGCTTATTTTTACTTAATCTAACGTAAACCTATCACATGCAATCGAACTTATTTCACACGGCCATACTTTCTTACGGAATGTCTGGCCGTGTTTTTCATGCCCCTTTCTTAGCAACTCATCCTGGATTTCATTTAGTAGGTTGCTGGGAAAGATCCCAAAAAAACATTCAATCCAGATATCCAGAGGTGATCAGTTATAATTCTTTGGAAGAAGTTTTAACCAATGATCAAATCCAATTGGTGGTAGTCAATACCCCCATTGCTACACACTTTGACTATACGTTAAAGTGTTTAGAAGCTGGAAAGCATGTTTTAGTAGAAAAATGCTTTACCCGCACGGCTGAAGAAGCCATTCTATTAAAGGCAGCCATGGAGAAAGCTGGTAAGCAATTATTTGTCTTTCAAAACCGTCGCTGGGATTCTGATTTTTTGACCGTAAAAAAAGTAAAAGAATCCGGTGTTTTAGGCGAATTAGTGGAAGCTGAATTCCATTATGACCGCTTCGACGGAAATCTGTCTTACAAGGCACACAAAGAAATTGCAGGTGTAGGTGTTGGAGTCGTTACCGACCTAGGTCCGCACATCATAGACCAAGCCATTTCCTTATTTGGTATGCCAGAGCGTGTGTTTGCGGATTTACGTAAAACGAGAAAAAACACGCAAGTGGATGATTACTTTGAAATTCTTTTATACTACCCCAATTTACGTGTACGTTTGAAGGCCGGTTATTTTGTCAAATTGCCTGTTCCTTCTTTTCAATTGCACGGTAAACAAGGTAGTTTTTTAAAGAATCGTTCTGATCGACAAGAGGCTGATTTGCAGTTAGCTATACTTCCCAATTCTCCCAATTGGGGACAAGATTCCGAACAGGATTTTGGTCAAATTTGGATAGACGGAGAAGATAAACCACGTGCTATTCCATCAGAAACGGGAAATTACATGGCTTTCTTTGAAAATGTATATCAAACCCTTTTAGGGAACGAAAAGCCTGCCGTATCCGTTGAAGATGGAATTCGTAGTATGCGCATCGTAGATGCGGCTTATGAAAGTAATCGTCAACAAGCTATTATTTCGCTTTCCTACTAATATGGCAACAACTGAAACTACCCAGAAATTATTTCAACAATTTGAACCTGAGTTACTAAAAAAAATACAACAGGTGGGATTGGTTCGTAAGTTTAAAACGGATGAATATTTAATGCAAACAGGCCAACAAATCCGTTCGGCTGTATTGGTATTGGACGGCGTGGTCAAAGTATTTAGAGAAGACGATGAAGGCAATGAAGTCTTTATGTACAACTTGCATCCCGGAGAAGCTTGTGCTATTTCCATGACTTGTGCTGCTCGCCAGCTTTCTAGTCAAATCATGGCAAAAGCCTTAGTAGATACGGAAGTATTGGTTATTCCTGTAGAATTAATGGATGAATGGGCGCTTAAATACCGTTCTTGGTACCAATTTGTCTTAGAAACCTATCGTGCTCGTTTTGAAGAGCTATTAGATACACTGGATCATATTGCCTTCCGAAATCTAGATGAGCGCCTACTTTGGTATTTAAAACAACATCAAAAGAGCCTGAAAAGTAATTTCATCAAAACATCATTCACGGACATCGCTTTAGAGCTCAATTCCTCTCGTGAAGTCATTTCCCGCCTGATGAAAAAACTTGCCGAAAAAGGCCATGTCAAATTGCATAAGAACGAAGTGGAGATTTTACATTTGAAAATGTAGAATGTAGAATGTAGAATTGAAAATAAAATGCTTACTGGTTTTTGTACCAATTCTTCATTCTACATTCTTCATTCTACATTCTTCATTCTACATTCTTCATTCTACATTCTACATTCTTCATTCTACATTCTTCATTCTACATTCTTAATCCCCCATGTGATGCTTATCACGCCAGAAGCTATAGATGTGCCAGAAATTTGTGTTATAAATAACACACGATGCCTGCAAAAAACATATATTCCCTAATTCTGGTCTGTTCATTATTTGTTTTGCCTATTGCTACAGCAAATTCCACCGCTTCCAATAAACCAGATTCTAGTTCGGTTTGGCATGTATTGACCAAAGGGAAAATTCATCCCAATTTGCGCTATTTTTACATGAATACAGATAATGTAGGCACCTCATACGATGCTTACGCTCATGGATTAGGCGTGGGCATTTCTTATGAATCCGCTCCTTGGAAGCATATTAGCTTGGGCATCAGTGGCCAATGGATGAACATGGTTAATACCAGTTCTTTTGTACCTGACCCTAAATTCCCGATCCTCAACCGATATGAAATAGGCTTAGTTGACCTGATCCATCCGCAATCAAATGCTCTTTTGAGCCGATTAGAAAAATTATATGTTGCCTATTCCATTCAAAAATCCAGTATCAAAATGGGCCGTCAAGTGATCAATACCCCATTCATCAATCCACAAGATGGCAGAATGAGGCCTACAGCTGTGTCTGGAATTTGGGTAGATTGGAATAACATTTCTAACACAAAAGTGGAAGTAGGATATATTCATGCCATTTCTCCTAGAAGCACCACACAATGGTTTGGTATCGGAGAATCCATGGGGATTTATCCACAGGGTCTGAATCCAGACGGGTCTAAATCAAATTACTTGGGTAACATTAAGTCACAAGGCATCGGAATGATAGGGATAACCTTAAAGCAATGGAAACCTTGGAGTATTCAAGTTTGGAATATGTATGTGGACCAGGTCATGTACACAGGCTTGCTACAAGCAGATGCACAATGGCCCACAAATCAAAAAAGTCAGTGGGTTGCAGGAGTTCAATACATCGAGCAACATGCCATTCAAGACGGCGGTAATCCAGATCCATCCAAAACCTACATGAATCCTGGAGCCATGTCAAGAACATTCGGTGCGAAATTTGGCTGGGAAAATAAACAATGGAAAAGCTCCATCAATTACAATCAAATAACAGGAGAAGGACGCTATTTAATGCCCAGAGAATGGGGAAAAGATCCTTTCTTCACCTTCATGCCTAGAGAAAGAAATGAAGGTTTTGGCGATGTGGAAGCATTGGTAGCGAAAGTTGCTTATCAATGGAAAAAAACTCCATTAAAAGCTCAATTGGCTCAAGGATATTTTCGTCTACCCCCGGTGAATGAGGTTGCTTTAAATAAATACGCTATGCCTTCGTATTCACAAAGTAATATAGAGGTAACTTTTGAGCCAAAAGGAAAATGGAAGGGATCGAGCTTTTCTCTGATTTATGTGCATAAAAGCGGATTGGAAAACGATATTCTGGCCGATAAATTCATCATCAATAAAGTGAATATGAGCCAAGTAAACTTTATTGTAAATTATAATTTATAAATGATGAATTATAAATTGTGAATGCCTGAATGACGTTGACCGTTTTATCAATTTTTGAATTCTACATGCTATATTTTACATGCTACATTGAGAGTTTAGCTGAAGGGTCATGTTTCATAATAAGAAATGATTAAGCATAGAACTCTAAGGCATTTCTTTTTTTTCATAAAAAAAGAAACAAAAAAAACAGAAGAAAGGCGGTTAATCCTAAGACGAATTCTGCTACGCAGAACCGATTTTCTCTCCGCTTACGGCTTTAATATTTGACGCTTTAGCACATGGCCTATGCGCTGGGTCAAATATCCGCCTGCCGCTTCGCTCAAGCTACGTTCCAATCTTTCGTTGGGATTAACCGTTCAATGTAAAATGTAGAATTTTTGATAGAACATACCGTCGTACAGCCCTGCGAAATGTGATGAACGCAGCGGTAGACGAGGTTTTGACCTCAGCATAGGTGATGTGCGTCGGCGTCAAAAATATAGGCTATAGCGAAGTGAATCACGGTTCGCAGGGCTGTACGACAAAAAAAGGAGGTTTTGGTGCAGATTTTATAATATTTAAAATGAGTTTTTAATAAGCTCAATTGTCAACCTAATTAAGGACAAGACATTACCCGACTAATAAAAAACCCTAAAACTATTTTTTCCTCTTGTGATAAAAATCACGAATTAGACCAAAATATTGCTTGACATTTGTATCAACAAAAAAGAAAAACACGACATGGAAATTATCGGATACTTTGCCTCTTTACTGATTGGAATCTCGCTGGGACTCATTGGTGGTGGTGGATCCATTTTAACAGTACCTGTGTTGGTTTATTTATTTGGCATCAATCCTATTTTAGCCACCGCTTATTCCCTATTCATTGTGGGTGCAAGTAGCTTGGTTGGAGCGTTTCCAAAATACCAACAAGGTTTAGTCAATATGAAAACAGCCATCATTTTTGGCATACCTTCTATCATCTCTGTCTATGCTACCCGTAAGTTCATTGTGCCATTAATTCCATCAGAAATATTCCAATTAGGGGATTTAGTCATTACCAAGTCAATCTTAATGATGGTGTTATTTGCCATCCTAATGGTAGCCGCCTCCATCTCTATGATTCGCGGAACCTGTGAGAATTGTGGGAAAGAAGGAACAGGGGAACTAGAAGTGGTGCCACAGACGTTTAACTATCCTATCATTTTACTAGAAGGTTCTGTGGTTGGTTTATTAACTGGATTGGTCGGTGCAGGAGGAGGATTTTTAATTATTCCAGCTTTGGTCGTACTTTCTAAATTACCTATGAAACAGGCCGTTGGGACTTCCCTACTCATCATAGCCATGAAATCGTTAATAGGTTTCACGGGAGATTTAGGGCATCAAAGCATCGACTGGACCTTGTTAGTAACCATTACAGCCTTAGCGATTGCAGGAATATTTGTAGGAGATAAATTCAGTAAAAACGTCGACAGCGACAAATTAAAAAAAGGTTTTGGTTGGTTTGTACTCATCATGGGCCTTTATATCTTAATTCAACAATTAGCATTCCCTTTAAAATAAGCATTAACTACCTTAAAACAACACATTAACAACATACTATCTAAGAAAATGAAAGTAGAACAAATTTATACCGGATGTTTAGCACAAGGTGCCTATTACATTGAAAACAATGGCGAAGCAGCCATCATCGATCCCTTACGTGAAGTTGAACCTTATATCCAAAAGGCTGAACGCAATGGAGCCAAAATCAAGTACGTGTTTGAAACACACTTTCATGCCGACTTCGTTTCTGGACACATTGATTTATCCGCTAAAACGGGTGCACCAATTGTTTATGGACCCAATGCAGCTTGTGCCTTTGATTGTATTTCAGCTACAGACGGACAAGAATTCCCATTAGGAAATGCCACGATTCGCGTGATTCATACGCCAGGTCACACCATGGAAAGTACTTGTTTCTTGTTGATTGATGAGCATGGAAAAGAAACTAGTTTATTCTCTGGAGACACCTTATTCATCGGAGATGTGGGTCGTCCAGATTTAGCTCAAAAAGTAAAGGCTGATTTAACAGAAGATATTTTGGCAGGTCACTTATTTGATTCATTACGAAACAAAATCATGCCATTAGCAGATGATATCATCGTATATCCAGCACATGGCGCTGGTTCAGCTTGTGGAAAAAACATGAGCAAGGAAACCTCGGATACCTTGGGCAACCAGAAGAAAACCAATTATGCCTTGAATCTGAATTTGACTAAAGAAGAATTCAAAAAAGAAGTATTAACGGGTTTGGTTGCTCCTCCATCCTACTTCCCATTAAACGTATTGATGAACATTCAAGGATACGATAGCATTGATAAAGTATTGGAAAGAGGCCAGCATGCCCTATCTCCAGAGGCCTTTGAAGTAGCTGCTAATGAAACAGGTGCTTTGATTTTAGATACTCGTGACCCTCAGACATTTACGAAAGGATTTGTCCCTAATTCCATCAATATTGGAATCGATGGTTCTTTCGCCCCATGGGTAGGTGCTATGATTCCAGACATCAAACAAGAAATCTTGTTGATCACGGATGAAGGACGTGAAGAGGAAGTGATTACACGTTTAGCCCGTGTGGGTTACGATTTTACTATCGGATTTTTAAAAGGAGGATTTGACGCGTGGAAAGCAGCAGGAAAAGAAGTGGATAGCATTGAATCCATCTCCGCCGATGAAGTTGCGCAGCGAATTGAAGCAGGAGAAGGTGAAATCTTGGACGTGCGTAAGCATTCTGAATATTTAAGTGAGCATGTAAAAGAAGCAGAAAATGCGCCTTTGGACTTCATCAACGACAGTATGTTGAAGATCGACAAGAACAAAACCTATTTCGTACACTGTGCCGGAGGTTACCGTTCCATGATTTTCAACTCAACGCTGAGAGCCCGCGGATACCATAACTTAATTGATGTCAACGGAGGTTTCAAAGCCATCAAAGAATCAGAGAAATTTCACATCACGGACTATGTTTGTCCATCAACTTTATTGTAATCATGAATTTACAAGCATTAATTGATAACCCGAAAACCAGTATTGTGGATGTGCGTGAAGTCGGAGAGTTCATGCAAGGCCACTACGATGGAGCCATTAACATCCCCTTGGGAACCATTCCCAACCAATTGGATAAATTCAAAGCCATGGACGGCCCCATCATTGTGTATTGTCGCAGTGGTAACCGCTCTGGACTAGCCTTAACCATGTTAAAGCAAATGGGCTACCAAGAAGTTTACAACGGTGGTGCTTTGCAGGATATGTTGGTCTATGCAAACAACTAATCCAATGTGGAACACACTAAGACAACCGTGGGATCTAATGCGCATAGCTCGCCTAATAATGGGCAGCTATGCGTTATATGAGTCCATTAAAACGCAAGAAGTTTTTTTAGGACTTTTAGCTGGAATATTATTGATCCAAGCTTTGTTTAATATAGGCTGTGGAGCACAGGGATGCGGAATTCCAACAAGTACGAAGAAATCATCCTCTAAAAACATAGAAGAAACGGAATATGAAGAAGTTCATTCAAAACCATAAATTAGCACTAATTGGAACCTTTTTAGGTGGAATCGCAGGCTATTTCTATTGGCAACAAATTGGATGTAGTACGGGCACTTGTCCACTCACTTCCAAGCCTCTGAATAGCACCTTGTATTTTGCCTTTCTGGGTTATATTTTTAGTGGGTTTTTCAATAATAAAAAAACAGTCAATAGTGATTAGGGGTTATATATTAGTTATTAGGGATTTATATAAATTAAAGTCAAAGCTCCACTATTCTACTATTTCAAAAACTTTCCTAATAACTAACACCTAATAACTAAAAAAAAGCTTACCATAATAAAACGATGATAGAAACAATTTCACAACCTTGGCCATGGTACGTGGCGGGGGCCATAATCGGTTTAATAGTACCTGCTTTATTGTTATTGGGCAATAAGCATTTTGGCATATCGTCTAATTTAAGACATATTTGCGCGGCATGTTTTCCAAGTAATATCCCCTTTTTCAAGTATGACTGGAAGAAAGAATCTTGGAATTTATTCTTTGTAGGTGGAATTTTATTGGGTGGTTTTTTGTCTGCTCAATACCTAGGTTCCAATGAACCTATCCAAATTCATCCCGATTTAGCTCAGGAATTAGCGGCCTATGGCATCACTGATTTCTCTGGCTTGGTTCCCGTTCAACTTTTCTCTTTTGACGCCTTGTTTTCAGCCAAAGGATTGATCATGATGATTGGCGGAGGATTCTTGGTAGGATTCGGCACGCGATATGCTGGTGGATGTACTTCAGGACATGCCATCATGG
The DNA here is from genome assembly GCF_011250515.1 of Aquirufa ecclesiirivi. GTDB lineage: Bacteria > Bacteroidota > Bacteroidia > Cytophagales > Spirosomataceae > Aquirufa > Aquirufa ecclesiirivi. Next base: position 102,418 of record NZ_JAANOP010000010.1, read on the forward strand.
GTTTGAGCAATTTGCAATGGCCTTCTTTGGTAGCTACTATCTGTTTTATGGTCGGAGGATTTATCATGGCCAATTTCATTTTACCTTACATCCTTAGCCTTTAAACAACATGGAAAATAAGACAATCGTACATAGTAATCCTGCTGATTATCAAGCAAGATCATTGGATACCATGTGTATCAATGAATCGGAATTAAAGCACCCATGGTGGTATAACTTCAAGTACTTGGCTGTAGGTTTGGTTTTTGGCGTGGTATTCGTCAAAGCAGAAATCATTTCTTGGTTCAGAATACAGGAAATGTTCCGTTTACAAAGTTTTCACATGTATGGCGTGATAGGCACAGCCGTAGTCGTGGGAGCTATTTCGGTATTTTTGATCAAAAAATGGAAAGTCAAAACCATCCACGGGGAAGAGATCACGTTTGCGGATAAGAAATTCAACAAAGGTCAGATTTACGGAGGCTTAATGTTCGGCTTTGGCTGGGCCATCACGGGAGCCTGCCCAGGACCACTCTTTGCTCAATTAGGCACGGGAGTATTATCCATTTCTGTAGTGATCTTAAGCGCCATTGCTGGCACTTGGACCTACGGGTACTTACGCGAAAAATTACCGCATTAATAACCAATATATATAAGATGATACGAAGACCATCACCGGGAGGTGGTGGTTTTTTGTATGTTGAAACTATAGAATCAAACTACGGCAGATAAAAAAATGATCTATTATATGAGATAGTTGATTTTGTTAGATAATTCTATTGAAATATTAAACTTTGTTAGGAATGCTCAACGAACTGTGTCAATGTTTAATAATCTATCTGCGAAGTTTTCTGCACCAAAAAATTTAACAATTTTCAAAATTGTCCAGTTTTTTTACTAATAAACTGGACATTTGGAAAACAACATATACTTGTAATGGCCTCAATTATAGTATTTTACATCGATGATATAAAAATTACCTGTTAAGATTTTGCAACCATGGTGATAAAATTTTAGAGTTTGCCTGAATCTCAGAACATCGAATACAAACAATCTTGGCACTCAGACCATAGCCATGTTACTTATATGTAAAAAAGCATATATTTCCATGAAAAATGGAAGCAGTAATAACAGCTGATATAATCAATTCAAGAGGTGTACCTTCAGGTACATGGTTGCCTACATTGTAGAATGTTGTATATGCCTGAATGATGTTGAACGTTTAATCTATTTTGGAATCGACATTCTACATTTTTCATTCTACATTCTACATTTTTCATTCTTCATTCTCCCCTTCTAATACCTAAACCCAAATCACTAAAATTGCCGGTATTCGCGATCACACAAATTCTACATTTTTCATTCTACATTAAAAGGTTAATCCCAACGAAAGATTGGAACGTAGCTTGAGCGAAGCGGAAGGCGGATATTTGACTCTACGCACAGGCCTTGTGCGATGGCGTCAAATATTAAAGCCGTAAGCGGAGAGACAATCGGTTCTGCGCAGCAGAATTCGTCTTAGGATTAACCGTATTACTTCAGTTTTTTTTGTTTCTTTTTTTATAAAAAAAAAGAAATGCCAAAGAAAGTTAAGCTCCAGAAAATTGATGAATTCAAAAAAAATTATCATACTTTTCATTTAAAATCAAGCACTTTTTCGTTTCATAAATTCAAATGGATTTTCTTTTTTGAAAAAAAAGAAACAAAAAAACTTCTTTTTTTGTCGTTCAGCCAAGGCGAATTCCGCTTTGCGGAACCGTGATTCACTTCGCTATCGCCTATATTTTTGACGCCGACGCTCATCGCCTATGCTGAGGTCAAAACCTCGTCTACCGCTGCGTTCATCCCCTTTCGCAGGCCTGCACGACGTAATTCTCGTTCCCATAAATTCTACATTTTTCATTCTACATGCTACATTCTCCCCCCTAGTGACAAATATCACGAATTACTAGGCTTGAATCTCATAATATTACATTCAGTTAAACGAAAACCACATGAGAATTCATCATCAAATCATCATCATTGGTGGAGGGAATGCCGGAATATCAGTAGCTAGCCAGCTATTACGACAAGATTCTTCCTTGGATATTGGCCTAATTGATGCTGCAGACAAGCATTATTACCAGCCCGCATGGACTTTAGTAGGTGGTGGGGTTTTTGATATACAAAAAACCGTTCGAGATGAGGCATCTGTCATGCCCAATAAGGTGAGTTGGATCAAAGCCATGGTTACGGAGATTCAAGCAGAAAAAAATAAATTAACATTGAGTAATGGGGAGTCTATTTATTACGACTATCTCGTAGTAAGTCCAGGAATTCAATTGAATTGGTCTGCCATCAAAGGTCTTCAAGAAAGCTTAGGCAAAAACGGAGTTTGCTCCAATTACAGTTTTGAAACAGCACCCTATACTTGGGAATGCGTACAAGCGCTCCCCAAAGGAGGAAAAGCTATTTTTACCAATCCTCCTACTCCGGTTAAATGTGGAGGTGCTCCTCAAAAGGCCATGTACCTCTCCGCTGATTATTTCAAAAAACATCACAAAGCTGCCGATGTTCAATTTTGGAGTGGAGGAACTCGGGTATTTGGTGTGGAGAAATATGAAAAAACATTAAAACAAGTTATACATCGCTATGGCATCAAGACTCAATTTTTTGTCCAATTGGTAGAAATTGATGGTCCTGCTAAAAAAGCTAAATTCGTGGGAATAGGTGAGGCAAATAAAGACCAAGAATATTGGGTAGATTATGACATGATCCACGTTACTCCTCCCCAAACAGCCCCTGACTTTATTCAAAAAAGTAGTTTAGCCAATGCCACAGGTTGGGTAGAAGTGGATAAACATAGCTTACAACATGTGCGTTTCCCTAATGTGTTTTCATGTGGCGACGTGGCTGGTTTACCCGTCTCTAGAACGGGGGCGGCTATACGTAAGCAAGCGCCTGTCTTGGTGGCCAACCTATTGTCGCTGTTGAAAGGTGAAGCGATGCAGGCATCCTACAACGGCTATTCATCTTGCCCCATTGTGACAGGATATGGTAAATTAATTTTAGCGGAGTTTGATTATGATAACGTACCCACAGAAACTTTTCCTTTTGACCAATCCCAAGAAAGGTGGTCGATGTACCAATTAAAAACCAAAATATTGCCTTGGTTGTATTGGAATGAGATTTTACCCGGTAAAATGTAAAAAAGCTGGAAGCATGTTGTTGCCTCCAGCTCTACTAAAAATGTATGGGACTAGGGCTTTAAATAAGACCAACCCGCTTCTTGCTTTAAAATAACTTCTGCAACTCCAGAAGGAACAAAGCCCGATTGCGGTAATAAAGTAGCTTTATCAATTTTATTCATACGAATGGTATTTTCACAAGCAACAAAAGAAACCCCTTTAGCCGCCAATTCAGCGATTTTAGCCTTTTGAGTTGTTTTTGAATCAATTAATAAACCTATACCTGATCCATGCGCTACCACTTCAATGGAAGTATTTGGCCCTAGGGCAGATTGAAGATTTCCGATATTACGTACCACACCATGCCATGCCGTGGTATCAGAAGTATTCACCTGAATCACAATTTTATGTGCAGGCGACTGCGCTAAGGCATGAAAGCCCAATAGTAGCGCAAAGACAGAAGTAACAAGTATTTTTTTCATTTTCAAAATTTTTCCCAAAGTACGCAATCTATACATGAAAGCAAATTGGAATTCTCGATATGATTCAAAAGAATATCAATACGGCATAGAGCCTAATGATTTCTTAAAAAAGACCATAAGCAAACTAGTGGTTGGTAGACTCTTAGTTCCTGCAGCTGGTGAAGGCAGAGATGCTGTTTTTGCGGCACAATTAGGTTGGGAAGTACATGCATTTGACAGTAGTGACACCGCCCAAGCAAAAGCGAACAAACTCGCTGGAGAAAGAACCGTCAATTTGCATTACGAATGCATCGATGCTGCCAGTGTGCGCTATCCTTTAGAATCCTTTGATGCCATCGCTTTGATCTTTTTCCACCAAATACCCGAGGAAAGGCGTAAATTTCATCAACAATGCATCAAATGGTTAAAACCGGGAGGTAAAATTATCTTGGAAGGATTTCATAAAGACCAGTTGGTTCGAGATTCAGGCGGACCTAAGGATTTAGATATGCTGTTTAACAAAGATGAACTCAGCCAAGATTTTAAAGGTTTACAGATCGACTATATAAAAGAAAAGGAATGTGTCTTAAATGAAGGACCATTACATCAAGGAAAGGCTTTTGTGATAGATTTAGTGGCAACAAAATCCATCAGTTAATCTGAACTCAGGAGACAATTGTCACGCCTTCAGAGATAAATCCATACTACCTTTGTACTATAAAAATCAAAAACATGTTTGAATTTATTAAAAATTTATTGGGCATTGGCCCTAGCGTAGACGTGAAAGCACTTATACAAGCTGGAGCAAAAGTTATTGATGTTCGTACACCCTCAGAATACAAACAAGGGCATGTCAAAGGTTCAATCAATCTACCTTTGCAGACTTTGTCCAGTAATGTAAGCAAATTGAAAAAAGAGGATGTAATCATCACGTGCTGTGCCTCCGGTATGCGTAGCGGTGCTGCCAAAAGATTGTTAAAATCGCATGGATTTCAACAAGTGCACAATGGTGGAACTTGGATGTCCTTACAATAGTTAAGCCTATATAAAAGCCAATATCATGAGCAATTTTTCAGAATTATTGAAATCAGAGCAGCCTGTTCTCGTCGACTTTTCGGCAGAGTGGTGCGGCCCTTGTAAGCAATTGAAGCCTATTTTGGAACAGGTCAAAGCCAAAATTGGAGATAGCGCAAAAATCATCAAGGTTGATGTGGATAAAAACCGTAAAACGGCTGAAAAATACCAGATTCGCTCCGTACCTACCATGATTTTATTCAAAAATGGTAAATCCGTCTGGCGACAATCAGGCGTCATTCCCGCCCATACCTTGGTAGGAATAATTCAGCAGTATAGCTAAGTCAATGTAGAATTAAGGATTTTTGAGCCATTTTTAATTCTTAACTTGACAAATTTTATTCTACATTCTACATTCTACATTCTACATTCTACATTCTACATTCTACATTCTACATTCTACATTCTACATTCTACATTCTACATTCTACATTCTACATTCTACATTCTACATTCTACATTCTACATTAAATATGAAAGCTTTTCTCATCTCTTCACTGATCGCACTGACTATTTTTTCTTGCTCCAAGCCTGCGGAAAATGGATTACAGGATGTTGCAGCTACAGAATTTCAACAGGCCATTCAAACCAATGCATCCAATCAAGTATTGGATGTTAGGACACCAGATGAATATGCAGGTGGACATATAGCTGGGGCTATTTCGGCGGATATCAGTTCAGGTGCATTCCAGCAGGCAACAGAGTCCTTGGATAAAAACAAAGCGGTGTATGTCTATTGTTTGTCGGGAGGTAGATCCTCTCAAGCAGCCCAGCAACTCGTTGCCATGGGCTTCAAAGAGGTCTATAATTTAGGCGGAGGAATCTTAGCCTGGAATGCAGCCAACTTACCATTATCCATGGAAGAGGGAGCTGCTAGTCAACAAGCTGGCATGACCTTGGCTACATTTGAAACCCAAATAAAGGGAAAGAAAAAGGTTATTATTGACTACAATGCCACTTGGTGTGGTCCTTGCAAAACATTAAGCCCAATCTTAGAAGCCTATGTAAAAGATCAAAAAGGTGCCGTTGAATTGATTAAAATTGACGTTGATGCGAATCCTGAATTAGCCAAAGCTAAAAACATTGAAGCCATCCCCTATTTGGAACTATACCAAGACGGAAAATTAACTTGGAAAAATGTAGGTTTGATTGGAAGAGCAGAGCTAAATAAATTATAAATTATGGATTATAAATTATGGATCATAAATGAGTAGTCGGTTATGTCCAATTCTAAACAAATAACATCAATAATCTATAATTTATAATCCATAATTTATAATTCTTTATTTGCTTGCCTCAAAACCCAAGGAAACGGAATTGACGCAATAGCGCAGACCGGTTTCGGTAGGACCATCGTCGAAAACGTGGCCTAAATGACCTCCGCATTTTCCGCAGGTAATTTCAATGCGGCGCATGCCTAGTGTATTATCAACTGTTTCCTTGATGACACCTGCCTTAATTTCTTTGTCAAAACTAGGCCATCCACAATGCGCATCGAATTTTGAATTAGAAGCAAACAAATGAGCGCCACAGCCTCTACAAGTATATACTCCTTTTTCGTTATGCATTAAAAATTTTCCAGTGAAGGGTCTTTCCGTACCTTTTTGACGCAAAATATAATACTCATCTGGAGTTAATTTGGCCTTCCATTCAGCCTCTGACTTAGGTAAATCTTTCATAGGTATATTTGCTTGAGCAGCATCCTTGGGTCTTTGACCACAAGCTTGAAAACATAAAAAAACGATACAAGAAATAAATAGAGATTTCATAAATATTCTTTTTACAAATAACGAGAAAAAAAGGAGATTGTTTCAATTACACTCACAAAGTAGTCTTTGGAGAATAGCAAATTATAAATGGGGAATGATATATGGTGAATTGTTAAATAAAAAATATGAATAAATAGAAACTTAAAAAATGAAAGAATAATGAGGATTATATTTCAAATAGAATTAATAAATAAAAGATACTAAATTGGAAAGATAATTTACCATTCGTCATTTGTCAATGCCTGAAATAGGTTGACCGTTTAAAAGTAAAATTTTAAACATAAAATCTATTATCCATGGCAAACAAAAAATCGTTTCTTCAAAGTGTGTCGCAAAGACGCCTTCGTCATTTTAGTGACAGTTTTAAAATTGAGAAAGTTCGAGAAATAGAACAAGGTCGAACTCGTGTTTCAGAAATTTGTAAACAATACGAAGTATCAGGCACCAATGTGTACAAATGGATTTCTAAATTCGGCACTATGAAAACCAATAAAACGC
>NZ_JAANOP010000011.1:0-65722 GCF_011250515.1 Aquirufa ecclesiirivi
TGTCACTAAAATGACGAAGGCGTCTTTGCGACACACTTTGAAGATACGATTTTTTGTTTGCCATGGATAATAGATTTTATGTTTAAAATTTTACTTTTAAACGGTCAACCTATTTCAGGCATTGACAGATTGTGAATGCCTGAATGACGTTGACTGTTGTATCTATTTTTGGATTCTACATTTTCCATTCTAGGCAGTTGTATACGGAGTGAACATCTGTTCCGCGAAGCGGAATTCGTCTTAGGATTAACCGTACTTCATTTTTTCTTTAAAAAAATGAAATACCTAAGTAATAACATTAAAGTAGAGTGAGATATAAAATATCATGTATTGCTACAATAAATACATATCGGGAAATCCAAAATAGTAATGTTCGATAACTACCAGCTTTGTCGTCCTTAAAACTGTCAGGCTATTACAGGACTAGACATTCTTCATTCTACATTTTCACGGGTATCCAAATCTCTTCTTCCGAGTTTGGATTATTGTTTTGGTATTTTTCGCCTAAGACCTCAAAATGCGGTCGATGATCTAATTCATAGCCCGAAGAAGGCAACCAAGAGTTGAAAATGTATTGAAATATTTGAGGTTCAGAAGGTAGACCTCGGTATTCAAATACCGCATATAACCCGCTAGGTAAAATAATATTGTCCATGCCTGGGGGTATTGGTGCAGAAGATTTAACTTCCATACAGGCCCATTTTTCAAACGAATTCCAAGGAGAAAATTGGGCAAAATAGGTGGGTGGGTAAATTTGAAGGGAAATTAAATCCGATGTATGTATATGCGTTATTTCATGACGTCTTGGCATGAAGTTAGACCAAAGTTGCCCCGTTTTATTGGTTGCCAAGCTCATTTCTTGGTGCATGCCAACCAGTCTTTTTTCTTGGAGTATTTCAATTCTAGGTGTCATGCTTGTGGTAAGAGTATTGGAACTATGATTTTTTAAATATGCTTTCATAGCGACTTATCCAATCCGCCATGGTGATTTTTTGAGCTAATTCAGCAATCAGCTTGAAAGGGATATCATCCATTTTTTTGAATCTGACACAGCTTTTTCCCATGTCTAATTTCGATTTGGCATGTTTCGGATATTCACCTTGAAACCATTGAAGCAGCTTTTCGTCGGCATACATGCCCATATGGTATAGTGCGATGAAGTTCTTTTGTGAGGCAATACTCAAAAAGGGGAGAGGTTCATCTGGTTTACAGTGATAGCCAGCTGGGTAAATGGATAAAGGTACAACATAGCCAATCATCCCATAGCTGATGGTTTCTTCAAATCCTGGGGGAAGATGTTGGAGAATGGTTTCACGTAATTTGGCGATGACCGCTTTACGATCATCGGCTAATTGGTTTTCATATTCATCTGGGGTAAGGGATGGGTTGGACATGGGGGGAGATTTATGTGATCTGTTGAAAGATGTTACATATTTAGCGTATCAAGAAAATTAGTTTTCATTTATTCCTTGGGTAGCAACCTTTTCCAAGGATGATTTTCTGAATACATCAAAGGAAAAACCTAAAACTAAAAAATCTCTTCCAGTTTCATCATTAATTCGGTAATCAAATTGATGTAAATATCCAATTTGTATAGAGCTTGATTGGGTTGTTTTAATTTGGAAGTTCACTAAAAATCTGTTCCGTTCAAAATAAGGTTCTTTGTCTGTGAAGAATAGTTCATTGCTAATTTGTACTTGAAAAGGTTTATTGATTTTTTTCATTTTCCCAAATGAGTAAGAAGCTCCAAGTCGGTAACGAATTCGATTTCTATACCCATTGCTTGTAAACCGTAATTCTTCCCTAAAACGTTGTTCTAGTTTGAACTTGTCAATATTTTGTGAAAGAATGATTTGTGGCCAAAGTCTAAATTCATCATTGTTTTTTGGCAAGAGGAAATTGCCGCCTTCATTGTATGTTTGGTAACTACCTGCTCCTAAAGTTAACTTGATGTTTTTGTGTACTTGAGAACTAAATCCACCCTTATATTCGTAATAATGGAAGTTTGAGTAAAATCCAAGAGATCGAATTTGGCCTTCTGCCCAGATGCTCCATGTATCATTTAAGTGATAATTGCTATTCAGAATATTCCAACTACCCAGCTGATTATTTTGGGCCATCAGTTGAAAAGTTGTCAGTTGAATGATGAATATGTAAATAAATATTTTTTTCATTAAACGGATATTGGTGTCAAAAGGAATGTAGAACCCTATTTATTCCTTACTTAAGGTGTAATTTCTTTGAATTTATTAGGAGTACGTCTAAATATAGTGAAGCAGCTTTGTCAAATTTTCAAAATTTGACAAAGCTACATGACAAAGCTATTAGACAATGCCAACCGACAAGCTAGTTCACGTTAAAATACCTAATCTTTTTAAAAGCAGGCTTATATGTACGAGCTAGACTATTCAGGAATCTTCTCCACCAAGACTTCATTTCCAGCTTTGTCAAAATAGGTACAGGTCATTTGATCCATGTCAATAGCCCATTTTTCTATACCTGTACTGGCACACATTTGGATGAAGGTTAAGAAATCTGTTTTGCCTTCTTGGTGAACAATGAGTTCAGATTTGAAAACCTCCATTTTAGGAATCTCCGCAATACTCATTAGATGATATTTGGCTGGAACTGTCACGCTGTAATCATTGGCACCGTGGTAGTCGATGTGCCCATCGGCCACGAAGGTTTCATAATGGCTAACGCCTAATTGCTTGATGGTTCGGATGTAGGCCGGGAAATCTGCTCCTGATTTGACAAGGCTATGCGCCGATTTGATTTGTTCTACAGTAAACATAAGATGTTTTGTTTTATGTGAATGATGGAACAAATTTGCCCGATTTTAAGCCGTGGTCATTGTAAAAAAACGTTTTTATGAAAAGCGTTTGAAATGTTCGGGCGTATCACCTGTAAATTGTTTGAAGTCCTTAATAAAATGAGCTTGGTCAAAGAAATGGTTCTCGTAACAAATTTCAGTTAAGGATTTGGATTCTTCGAGACTGTCCAGAACGGAATTAAAGCGAATGATGGACGCAAATTTTTTGGCGGAGGTTCCGACCAATTGGCGAAAGCGTTTTTCAAATGGACTGGCGCTAATACCCAGTTTTTTGTTCAATTCCTGGATGCGGATGTTTCCTTTGCTTTGGTATATCAGCCTGACCGCTTCCATAATTAATTTGTCTTGTTCTATGTCTTTGAGTTGTGAAAGTAGAAACAGTTCCACGGTCTGAATTCGATTTAGGTCACTACTCGCCAAGGATAATTGTTCTTCCACTTCACGCACATCTTGGGAATCGAAAATGTCCTCTAAAGAAATGCTCAAATTAAATAGTTCATGAGCAGGTTGAGCGGCAAATTGCCTAAAACCTATTTCGCTAAAGTACACCAAGATCGTCCCAATGTTAGCGGAGTTTTTAAAGATTTTGTAGCCATTTGAAATACCAGAAATTCCTGCCGAAGATAGTTTGTTTTCTTGCGGTCCTTCTATGCAAGTCAATTGTCCTTGATACTGAAAACCCATGACCAAGCCCGAAGTTGGGAAAACCTTGTATTCGCTAGCTAACTCATTCTCCGACACTACATAGTATTGAATGTAGGGTTTCAATTGATTCGTTGGAAAATGCTTCTCGAATTTCATTGTAAAATGAAGCTTTGTCAAATTTTCAAAATTTGACAAAGCTATTTGACTTTTATTTATTGTGGTGGGAAAACAGAGCTTATTAGGTTTGCAGTATCACTTAATTTCCCCAATGTAATTTGAACGCTAGTACCACTTACAGCAGAAATAGGTGTGCTCTTGCCGTCAAACGGTGTAACGATTAAATTTTCAATACCTTGACATAATGGTCCTCCTTGTGGTGAGGAGCTTGCACTTTGCCATAATCCATTGTAAATCATACCAGAAGTTCCTCCTGGAGGAACTGAATAAGATGTTGAAACCCCTTCAATTACAGTAACTAAAGTACCGCTTAAAATTGGCCAACCAATAGCATTGGGATTGTCAATGGTCCGAATTGGATTCGTTAGTGGTCCAGTTTGAACATGTAGAACATAGGTATTTCCTGTTGTAGGAGAAACAAATGTGTATTTTGCTTTTAAATTTGGCATTTTAAATAGATTAGATTCCCTACTCATTAGGCTTTTCAGTTTCCGCCTCTCATTGAATTGACTGAATGAGATCAGTCCGTTTTTATTGTGGTTTCTGTTCCACATGTTGAATTTCTGTCACCTTGGGTGGTCAACCCTTTTTTTGACCTATTCAGTTAAACTTTGTCATTTTGATAAGCAGATTTTCTTTGGACAGGTTTTAAGCAAACATGTTTTTTGTAATACATTGACATTTATTGCCACCAATTGCTTTGTCCCAGACCTAAATCCTTCGCCAATCTACTTTTTCTCCACCATTCCACCCATCTAGTAATCAGCTTGTTACGTTTTGTTTTGGTAAGAAAAATTTAAATTCAGGAATTTCTAGGTAAAATCGCCCTATTAGATAGGATATAGGGGCTTTGTTCTGAATTTCAAAGGATTCTCAGTACTTGTAAACAAAAGTTTAAATTCTTAGGATTAGGAGGGATTTGCCTTAGAGCTTTGTCAAATTTTCAAAATTTGACAAAGCTGATTGAAGCTTTTCTTGTCGCAAATTTGTAAATTTACCTTTCGTTCCACCTTTTAAATCATTCGCATTTTGGCCTTAATTAAATCAATCTCAGGAATTCGAGGTACTATTGGAGGAAAGCCCGGTGAAGGCTTAAGTCCAATCGATGTAGTAACTTTTGCTGCGGCTTATGGTACTTGGCTTCGTCGAAATAACCATCCGTCCAATTCCATAGTATTAGGTCGAGATGCGCGTATATCAGGTGAAATGGTTTCTTCTTTAGTAGCTAATACGCTGATTGGTTTGGGATGGAATGTGCTCGACATAGGTTTGTCGACGACACCTACCGTAGAATTAGCCGTCCCTTGGACAAAAGCTGCCGGTGGGATCATCATCACAGCCAGTCATAATCCTGCTCAGTGGAATGCGCTTAAACTACTGAATTCAGATGGGGAATTCATCTCGGATGCCGATGGTAAGGCTTTATTGCAAATTGCAGAACAACAAGATTTTCAGTTTTCGGAAGTGTTTCAATTGGGGAAAATCACCCAAGATGATACTTTCTTAGACCAACATATTCAACATGTCCTTGACCTTCCTTGGGTGGATGTCAATGCCATTGTTTCCTCTAAATTCCGCATCCTAGTTGACGCTGTCAATTCCACAGGTGGAATCGTCGTGCCGCATTTATTGAAAGCTCTTGGCGCCGCTCATGTAGATGTGATCTTCGGCGAACCTACTGGCCATTTTGCGCATAATCCAGAACCGCTTCCTGAAAACCTGACGGACATGATTGCCAAAATGAAATCAGGTAATTATGACCTGGGTATCGTCGTGGATCCTGATGTAGATCGCCTCTGTTTCATCAATGAAGATGGTACACCTTTTGGTGAAGAATATACCTTAGTGGCTGTAGCCGATTATGTCCTGTCCAAACAAATTGGAAATACCGTTTCTAACCTGTCGTCTACTCGAGCTTTACGTGATGTGACCGAGTCTAAAGGTGGACATTATTTTGCTGCGGCTGTTGGTGAAGTGAATGTAGTCAACCAAATGAAGGCTCAAAAGGCCATTATTGGGGGAGAGGGGAATGGGGGAGTTATCTTCCCAGAATCTCATTATGGACGTGATGCCCTCGTGGGTATCGGTTTATTTTTAACGCATTTGGCTAATTCAGGTAAGAAGATTTCCGAACTAAGAGCCTCGTATCCTGCCTATGTAATTTCTAAGAATAAAATTGAACTTTCGGCTAATCTGAACGTGGATTTAATCCTCGATTCCATTGCCAAAGCCTATCAAGAATACAATGTCAACACGATTGATGGGGTCAAAATTGACTTCCCAGATGGATGGGTGCATTTGCGCAAATCCAATACGGAACCGATCATTCGCATCTATGCGGAAGCTTCTACGGAAGAACAAGCCAACACTTTTGCTCAACAAATTATGAATGCGATTGAAAAAATCGCACAGTCTTAAAATTTATGTCAAATTCTGTCACGCCCATCTATTTGGACAATGCCGCTACTACGCCCATTGATCCCTTAGTTTGGCAAGAAATGCAGCCGTATTTTGAAAATTTCACGGCTAATCCCTCATCGATTCACTCCCATGGCCGACAAGCCAAAGTAGCGGTGGAGCGAGCACGCAAGTCCATTGCCACCTTATTGAATGCATCTCCCTCGGAGATATTCTTTACTTCAGGAGGCACAGAGGCGGATAATACGGTGATTCAATCCGCTGTTTTATATGGCGGTGTCAAGACCATCATCACCTCGCCTTTGGAGCATCATGCGGTTTTGCATACCGCTGAGGCTTGGTTGAAACTAGGTTTGGTGTATCTCAAATTAGTTCAATTACTCCCTGATGGCAGCATTGATTTAGCCGATTTGGAGCGTCTTTTGCAAGAGAATCTACATGCCTTGGTGAGTTTGATGCATGGTAATAACGAGATTGGTAATTTATTGGATTTGAATGCCGTAGGTGCTCTTTGTGAGCAATACGGAGCTATTTTTCATTCAGATACGGTTCAAACCATGGGGCATTATCGTCATGATATGTCGCAACTACCCGTACATTTTATCGTAGGAGCGGCACATAAATTTCATGGTCCTAAAGGTATCGGATTTTTGTATGCCAAAGCAGGGGCAAAATTTCATCCCTTATTACATGGTGGCGCGCAAGAACGTAACCAACGTGGGGGAACAGAGAATGTCTATGGCGCAATCGGCCTAGCTAAAGCATTGTCCATGGCTTATGAAGAAATGGATGCGCATGAGGCTTACATCAAAGGCTTGAAGGCCTATTTTATCGAGGGATTGAAAAATGCTTTCCCCAATGTGGAGTTCAATGGAAAATCGGGTGATGTAGAGAATAGTTTGTACACAGTCCTCAACGTACGTTTCCCACAGGTGGTTGACGGAGATATGCTTTTATTCCAATTGGATATTGAGAAAATTTCAGCTTCGGGAGGTAGTGCTTGTTCAAGTGGTACTTCGGTAGGTTCTCACGTCCTTTCAGCCCTGAACCCGAACGCTACCGGTGCAGCTGTTCGTTTTTCTTTCTCAAAAAACAATACCCAATCGGAGATCGATCGGGTATTGGAAGTATTAAAGAAATTGATTCCCGCCTCTTAATAGGCACGGGCAAAAATAACACGTTGTTTCGATGGATTTCCAGTCAGGATGCATTTGCCTGCTTCCTCTTGGGAATCCAAAGGAATGCAACGAATGGTGGCTTTCGTCAATTCTTTGATCTTTTCTTCGGTTTCAGGACTTCCGTCCCAATGGGCCGACAAGAATCCACCTTCTTCTATTTTCACTAGGAATTCATCCCAAGTATTCACTTCAAAGGTATTAGCAGCTCTGAAATCCAAGGCTTTTTGGTAGATGCTGGTTTGGATATCTTCCAAAGTATCTACAATCACTTGCTCAATACCATCAAAAGGCAAACTGATTTTCACACGGGTATCACGACGAGCCAATTCGATGGTTCCATTTTCGATATCGCGGTTACCAATGGCTAAGCGAATAGGTACTCCTTTTAATTCATATTCAGCAAACTTAAAACCTGGGCTTTGATTTTCTGATATATCAAATTTCACCGATATACCTCTTTTTTTCAAAGCGGATACTAATGGATCAATTTTAGATTTGATGTTATTCAATTGTTCTTCTCCTTTGTAAATCGGCACAATCACCACTTGGATAGGAGCTAATTTCGGTGGCAATACCAAACCTTGGTCATCTGAATGCGCCATGATCAAAGCACCCATCAAGCGGGTAGATACGCCCCATGAGGTTCCCCACACAAATTCTTGTTGGTTGGCTTTATTCAAAAATTTCACATCAAAAGCTTTGGCAAAGTTTTGTCCCAAAAAGTGGGAAGTACCCGCCTGTAAAGCCTTTCCATCCTGCATCATTGCCTCGATACAATAAGTGTCTTCTGCACCTGCAAAACGTTCATTGGCAGTTTTACGTCCTTTGATCACGGGCATAGCCATGAATGTTTCCGCAAATTCGGAATAGATGTTCAACATCTGTTCGGTTTCTTCTACCGCTTCTTCTTTGGTGGCGTGGGCCGTATGTCCTTCTTGCCAAAGGAATTCCGCTGTTCTCAAAAACAAACGGGTACGCATTTCCCAGCGCATCACGTTTGCCCATTGATTCATCAAAATAGGCAAGTCGCGGTAAGATTGTACCCAGTTTTTATAGGTAGACCAAATCACGGTTTCAGAAGTTGGACGAATGATTAATTCTTCTTCTAATTTCGCATCAGGATCCACGATAACACCGTGTCCATTTGGGTCATTTTTTAGTCGATAATGGGTCACTACAGCACATTCTTTGGCGAAGCCTTCCACGTGAGAAGCTTCTTTGGAAAGGAATGATTTGGGGATTAATAGGGGGAAATAAGCGTTTACGTGCCCGGTTTCTTTGAACATATCATCCAAGGCTCTTTGCATTTTTTCCCAAATAGAATAGCCATACGGTTTGATGATCATGCAGCCACGAACCGCTGAATTTTCAGCTAGGTCGGCACGCTTCACCAATTCGTTATACCATTCAGAATAATTTTCAGCTCTGCTGGGTAAGGATTTACTCATAAAAATAGCTTGTCGCGTAATTAATTAGATATTTATTCGTTTTATTTGTGTTAATATTTACACTCAACGAACGATTAACGACAAAGATACGTTATTGTCCTTAGTTAAGCTTATACTTTTATCTCTAAGACCATGAAAAATCAACTTATTATCTTGTCTTTTCTGGGTATCGCAGCTTTGTTTCAGGCTTGTGTGACCATTCAGGTCAGTCCATCAGGAGAAGTTGCCAAGAAGCAATTTGCTTCAGATGATTTGTATGATGCACCTCAGCGTGCGGTGGCGTCAACTAAAAAAGTAAAATCCGATTATTTGAATTTTGATGATAATTCCATCGTGATTGAAGAAGAGGAGGGGATAGCTGAGCAATCGACTTATTTGAATTCTAGAAGTGTCTACAATTACAATAACAGTGTGAATCCTAAAACGTATAACCAAGCGTTTGATAGTGGTGATAATGCAGGTTACAACACCGCTTCTTCTTGGAATAATTGGTATGTTAATCCGATGATTAGATATGGATATGGATTCGGTTCTCGTTGGTATTCGCCATTGAGTTCATACAACATGATGATAAATCCTTATTATTCCCCTTATGGCATGATGAACGATCCATTCTATTTTGGAACCTCATATTTTGGCTTGGGTACGGCATATGGATTTAATAACTACCGTTTCTACAATCCTTTTTACAACCCATGGTCTTCCTATAATCCATACAGTAATTTTGGTGGGGTAGTGTACAATAATTACAACTATTATAATTCTTTGGGTTCTAATGGCTATAACTACAATAATACCACGGTAGACCCTCCACGTAAGGTAAATTACGGTCCAAGAGATGCGGCTTCATCTAACCGAGGTCGAAATGGAGATTCTTTCTCTAATACCCCTCGAAGTGGCAATAACTATTACAATAACCAAGGTTCTAATCAGCCAAGTACCTATTCTAACCGTACGGCAGGTACGCAAAGTAGTGAGCGTTCGGCTGCGCCAAGAAGAAATAGTAATGTAGAATACCGCTATGCGGAACCTTCTCAATCTCGTCAGACCGAAACGTTTTCTAGACCTTCGTATAACTCCGGAGGAGGATCTTATGGAGGAGGCGGAAGCACAAGTGGCGGAGGCGGTGGTGGAAGTTCACGTGGACCTAGGTAATTTTAAAACTTATGAAAAAGTATATTTTAACAATCGCTTTAGGGTTGTGTTTGCCTAGCTTTGTGTTCGGACAAATCTATACTTATGCGAATCTGGCCAAATATTTCTCTACTAGCTATGGCACAGGGACAGCTCGAATGCAGGCTTTGGGAGGCACCTATAGTGTTCTAGGAGCAGATATTAGTTCCATTGCGGCTAATCCAGCTGGTTTGGGATTTTACAATCGTTCGGAGTTACATATCAGTATGGCTCAACAAAATTCCTCTACTAGTTCTGAATACCTAGGTAGTACTGCTAAACAAACAGATGCATTATTTCATTTACCTAGTTTAGGATTGGTTTTAGCTGGAGATGCAAGTACTTACAGCAATTGGCACGGGGCTTTTGGGGTCAGTTTTACCCGGCATATGATCTTTACACAACCCGTGTATGTGTCTGGAACAAATAATCGTAGTTCCTTATTGGATTCTTTTATAGAAAAAGCAAACGATAAAAATGCGACTGGGGCAAGTTTAGACGAAGAATACAGTCCTGCCAGTAATTATGCGGATAGTCCAGAAGCAGCGGCTTACCAAGCTTATTTGATTGATCCTAACGCTAGCTCAGGTGGTGTTCCATTCACGCGCTATGAGCCTAATTTGCCAACATCCCAGGTAGGAGAGGTCGTCAATTCTGGGGCTTTGAGTAGCTGGAATTTCAGCTATGGAGCTTCCTATATGGACAAATTATACATTGGTGCAGGCTTACAGTTTTCTAAGATTACTTCTACGACCACCAGTAATTGGACAGAAGAATATGTTGGAGGACGCTATGTGGCGGGTATGAATTACCGGGAAAACTTATTGACCAATGGTTCAGGAATATCTTTATCTCTTGGGATGATTTATAAATGGAGTCAGAATTTGAGAGTAGCTTTTAATTTCCAAAGTCCGGCATATTTTGATCAAATGAGTGAGCGCTATGATGCGCGCATTAGTCCTACCGTCAATGGCATTCCCTCGTATGATGCAAACGGAGTTCCGATTATCATAACGAACGTACGCCCCGTATACGTTACCCCGAATGAGTTTACTTATCAAATGACTAGTCCGATGACCTTATCAGGAGGATTAGCTTATTTCTTTGGAAAAAGAGGCTTTTTGAGCATGGATTTGGCCTATGTAAATTACCCTGGCATGCGTGTATCTTCGGGAGAATTATCATCTTCGGCCAATCAACAATTTCAAGATAAGCACAATGGTCAAATTAAGCGGAACTTTGAGTCGGCTTTGAACATTAAGATTGGAACAGAGATTCGTGTAACAACGAATTGGAATGTGCGAGCAGGTGTAGCTCAAATTGGTAGTGGATATGCAAGTACGTATGATAGCATTGATCGAAATAGCCTTCAAATATCTGGAGGTATTGGTTACCGAGCCTCTTCCTTTTATATTGATTTAACGGCTGTACAGCGCACCGCAAAAGATGGTTTTACTCCTTACAGTTTAAAAAATGCTGCAGATTATTCTTCAGCCATGTTGACAAAAAATAACCTGCAGTTTGTATTAGGAGCGGGAATATTATTCTAATTAATTATTGTACGGGTACATAAGATTCAATCAACCATAATAATTGGTTAACACTGATTTCTCCGTCCACTTGTATGTCAGCCTGTTTATAAAAAGGAAGTCTTTCTTCAAAAGTCTTTTTAATGGTTGCAATCACCGCCTCTTCGCTTTGGCTTTTATCTAATAATGGACGATTATTTCCTTGTGCCTTGTACAATCTTTTGGCTAAGTCGTCCAATTCCACATTCAAGAATATACTGATTCCATTCTTTTTCATGTAGTCCATGTTATCAAAGAAGCAAGGTACACCACCACCTGTGGCGATCACCATGGATTGGTCGGGTTGGAAACCATGTAAAGTTTTACGTTCTAATTCACGAAAATGCGCTTCCCCTTGGTTCGAAAAAATTTCAGAAATAGTTTTTTGTTCCCTTGTTTCAATCAGCTTATCCATGTCCGTAAAACTAAATCCTAAGTTTTTCGCTAATTCTTTGCCAAGAGTACTTTTACCCGAGGAGGGCATACCTATTAAATAAATATTTTTCATTCTTAATCTGTTGTTATTAAACGTTGGTCTATGTCTTCGATGCTAGGCAGGTGGTAGGCAGACCATTTACCACGTACAGTTCCTTGGTTGAGTAACCAAAGTCCTGGGCTAGAACGAATGATGGTTTTTAATACTTTGGTATCCACGGACATGGCCGGGAAGTTCAGTTGATACTCATGTCGGATGGCATTAACCTCCTCATCTGAGGAAGCACTTAATAACCACACAGCAATTCCTTTTTTACTAGCTTCATTGGCCAATACCGCAATTTGTTTTAAGGCATCCAAATGAGAATGCTGCACATTTGGAATGATGACCATGAGTTTTTTTCCTTTGAAACTCTCAGCGGTATAATCGACGGTATCGTTATCTACCCAGATTCGATAATCGGTAATCAAGGGTCTAGCTTCTTTTTCATTCAAGGCTTGCATCGAAACAAAAACAGCCTGGGTATCGGTAGGCATTTCAGTTAATGTCTCTTCTTTGCCATTGATTTTGTATACATAAGAAAAGCGCATGGCTTCTCTCGACTTCATGTTTTGCGGAATATGATCTCCAATGGCATAAGGCAGGCCATCGTGAATGGGCAAGTAGAAATAGCAGTAAACGCCTAAAGAAATGCTCAATATAGCACTGATGATGACTGGACCAAGGTTTTTATTGAATGACTTTATTTTGTCCGTAAATAATAAACTAAGCGCCAAAATGAACAGGAAAACATCTTTGAAGAAAGAGGTCCATGGCGTCAATTTGATCGTCTCTCCGAAACAACCGCAATCCGTTACTTTGTTAAAATAAGCCGAATAAAATGTCAGGAAACCAAAGAATCCCAACAGGCCTAAAAAGGTCCAAAGCACTTGTTTCGTTCGGTAGTTTGCCCACAGAGCAATGCCCAATACAATTTCCATGCTACTTAAGAGAATGGAAAGGGGTAATGCAAAAGGAATCCAGAATTTCCAGAAACCTTCCATGGTCGGGAAATCTTGGGAGAAAACGTCAAAATACTCTTCTAATTTCAATTGGGTGCCTATCGGATCATTGAGTTTGATGAGACCTGAAAAGAGGAAGATAAAGACCAATAAAAAAGTAGCGATTCGACTGTATTGCCGCATGTTATTGGTGGATTATTGTTGTTGGATTTGCATTTGCTCCTCCTTAATTTTGATCAAACAAAAGACTGCATAATTTAGCATGTCTTGGTAATTAGCTTCTACACCTTCTGAAACCAAGGTTATACCCAGGTTGTTTTCGATTTGTTTGGTACGGAAAATCTTCATTAAAATCAGGTCTGTCATGCTACTAACTCGCATGTCGCGCCAGGCCTCACCATAATCGTGATTTTTATTGCGTAAAAGCTCTAAGGTACTTTCTACTTGAAGATCGTAAAATCGACTTAATTCTTCGGCTGAAAACTCCATTTGTTCGGAGGTTTCGAGCGACTTTTGAATCATGGCTATGATGCAATAGTTGATGATTCCAATGAATTCACCTTCAATGCCATCTTGGATTTTTTGCTCTCCTTTTTCTTGAATGCTGCGTATGCGCTGCGCTTTAATAAAAATTTGATCTGTTAAACTGGGCAATCGTAAAATTCGCCAAGAAGTACCGTAATCTTTGTTTTTTTTATCAAACAAGGCTTTGCAGTGTGAAATTACTTGTCGATATTCGATTTCAGTTTGGGAAGGCGCATTGTCCCTGTTCATAGGAGAGGATTAGTTTACAAATCTCTTTTTTTTCAGACTACAAAAATATTTAAATTATCCTAAATTTCAGCTCATTTGGAAGCTCTTTTTCCATCTTTTCAAACAATTCGATATAAGTCGGGTTTGATTGATCTTCAGATACCCCAAATCATGGGTATATTGAATGCTACGCCTGATTCTTTTTTTTCAGCAAGTAGGGTAAGTGTCATCGACGATTGCTTGGCATTAGCTTCCCAAATGGTGGAGGAAGGTGCTAGTATCTTGGATATCGGAGGGCATTCCACTCGACCAGATGCACAAGCGGTTTCCGCTCAGGAGGAGCAAGATCGAGTACTTCCAGTAGTTGAGGCCTTACGTAAAGCATTTCCTAAGATGTGTCTTTCCGTGGATACATACCGCCTGTCGGTCGCTCAAGCCGCCATTCAAGCAGGAGCAGATTGGTTTAATGATGTAGGAGGTGGGCAAATGGATGAGGGAATATTCGAATGGGTCGCCGAAAATCAGGTTCCTTATATTTTAACGCATAGTGTAGGGGCATTTTCTCAAGTTCATCAAGTACCTAACTACCAATATGTGGTGGAAGATGTCTGGCTAGACATGGCAAAAAAAATAAAGGCCTTACGTTCCTTGGGTGCCAAGGATGTCATATTGGACCCTGGTTTTGGCTTTTCAAAATCCTTGGATCAAAACTATCAATTGATGGCTCAGTTGCATCAATTTACTCGATTGGGGCTGCCACTTTTAGTGGGTATATCCCGAAAATCCATGATACAAAAAGTACTTGGAACCAAGGCAGAGCAGTCATTAAATGGAACTACGGTTTTGCATACGGTGGCATTGCAACAAGGCGCACACATCTTACGAGTGCATGATGTCAATGAAGCTAGACAAGTCATTCAATTAGTGAAGAAATTACAAGAAAATGGTTTACCCAATTTATCATAATCACCACTGGATAGATCCAGATCAGGTATTTGTTAGCATTCAGGATGTCGGTTTTTTACGAGGCTTTGGCATATTTGACTTTTTTAGAGTCATGCATGGCAGACCTATTTTTCTTTCGGATCACTTGGACCGCTTTTTGGCATCGGCAGATAAAATGGGCATTTCCCATATCTACAGCAAAGAACAATTAGCAGGTTTAATTCATGAGATTGCAGCGAAGTCGGCAGTAGCATGCTTAGGTATCAAAATGGTACTAACCGGTGGAGATTCCTCCAATGGTTTTGAGCCTCAAGGAAAAAGTCAATTATTTATTATTCCCAACGAGTTTCAATTCATGGACCCCATCCATGGTATGAAATTGGCCAGTCGGCAATATGTCCGTGAAATGGCGGATATTAAATCATTGAATTATGCTTATGCCATCCGAAATTGGAACGACATTAAATCCCAAGGTTTCGATGATTTGATTTACTATACCCAAGATCATGGTGTTTCAGAATCCTCTAGAAGCAATTTGTTTTGTGTGAAGGACGGGGTTCTGTATACTCCGACACATCATATTTTGGAAGGTATTACAAGAAAACACGTGATTGATTTGGCATCCTCTATCATGGAAGTTAGGGTGCAAGATGTGAGTTTAGAAGCATTTAAACAGGCCGACGAAGTTTTTACCACGGGAAGTACCAAGCGAGTGGTTCCTATCCTTCAAATTGATGATAGTATCATTGCCGATGGGAAAAGAGGAGAGATCACTGCACAATTGTACGAGCGATTAATCCAACACGAAAATTAGGAAGAGGGTGGTCGGAAGGCCTTCATATTGGCTTCATTGCACACCAAAAATGGGCCACCAATCAAATCAATGCAATATGGGATGGCAGGAAATACAGCCTCTAGGCATTGACGAATCGCTTTTGGTTTTCCTGGCAAATTGACAATCAAGGATTTTCCTCGAATACCCGCAGTTTGGCGACTCAATATGGCCGTAGGGACGTATTGTAGGCTCACCTGACGCATCAATTCTCCAAAACCGGGCATCATCTTTTGACATACTGCTTCCGTGGCTTCAGGCGTAACATCACGCAATGCTGGCCCAGTTCCTCCAGTCGTCACAATCAGACAAGCCCCTGCTTCATCCGCCATTTGGCACATGCTTTGTTCCAAAAGAGCCTGCTCATCGGGAATCACCGCATAAACTACCTCAAAATCGGAAATCAAGTACTCCTTGAGTAATTCTACGACGGCTTTACCCGGGATATCTTCATAGATACCTGCACTGGCGCGGTCAGAAACATTGATAACCCCTATTTTAATCATTTCTTTTGTTTATTTTTTTGCTCCATTTTAATGAAGGCTTTGGGCTTCTTTTCCATTGGAATGGGCTCATTCAATAAATCTCGAATCACAACAGAGGCACAAACACCCCCAAAGGCAGCTGGCAAATAGGAAATGGTTCCGTATGCCGACTTCTTATAGTTGGACCCATCCGTCAGTATCAGCGATTCATCTTTCACTTTTTCCTGAGAATACACGGCTTTGATCCCGCGTGAAACACCCATTTTGCGGATACGTTTTCTTACTAAGGAAGCCAAATAGCATTCGCGGGTATCTAACAAATCCGCTGTTTTGAGTTTAGTAGGATCTAATTTTCCTCCTGCCCCCATGGAGCTTACTATTTTTAAACCTAAGTCATAGGCTGTTTTCAACAAAGTCAATTTGGGTGTGACCGAATCGATGCAATCCATGACGTAATCGTATTTTGTTTTTTCCAAGATGTCTTTGGCCGCTTCAGGACTCAAAAAAGTCTCATGTTCGTGTAAGATTAAATCTGGATTGATGGCCTTTAAGCGCTCAGCCATGATTTTTACTTTAGCGACACCGTGGTTGGTTGCTAAGGCAGGCAATTGTCGATTGCGGTTGGTGGGATCTACCACATCGCCATCTACAATGGTCATGGTTCCCACTCCAGATCGAACAATAAACTCGGCAGCAAAAGAGCCAACTCCTCCTAGTCCTACAATCAATACATGGGCATTTTGTAATTGCTGAATACCTTGTTCTCCAATGAGAAGTTCGGAGCGACTCAGCCAAGAAAGGTCTTTTTTACACATATTTAGGATATTTCTTCCTTGATTTGATAATCGGTTGTTTTGTCAGAATTGGTCACCATCAGCTCACCAATGAAGCCAGCTAAAAATAACTGAACACCTAATATAATCGCCACCAATGCCAAAAAGAACAAAGGATTATCTGTTACATTTCGGTATTTTAAGTGCTGTGTTATATTGTACAGTTTTTCACCAATGAGCCACATGGTAATGATGCTGCCTGAAAAGAAAGAAAGTATACCTAAGCTACCGAAAAGGTGCATGGGTCTTTTGCCAAAGGTCTGCACAAAGGTGATGGATAGTAAATCCAAAAATCCATACAAGAAACGCTCCAAGCCGAATTTGGTAACTCCATACTTTCTAGCTTGGTGCTGCACGACCTTTTCTCCGATCTTAGAAAAACCATTCCATTTAGCCTGAACGGGAATGTAGCGATGCATTTCGCCATATAAGCGGATGGTCTTAATGACTTCTAATTTATATGCTTTTAGACCACAGTTGAAGTCATGTAAATACACACCCGAGAGTGACCTCGTAGCGGCATTGTATAATTTGGTTGGGATGGTTTTGGACAAAGGATCAAAACGTTTTTGTTTCCAACCTGATACCAAATCATAGCCATCCTTAGTAATCATTTCATATAAAGCAGGAATTTCATCAGGAGAATCTTGTAAGTCGGCATCCATCGTAATGACCACAGACCCTTGTGCCTTGGAGAAACCTTCATGTAAAGCGGCTGATTTGCCGTAATTACGGGCAAAGGAACTAGCTTTAATACTTGGGTATTGAACGGATAAGGATTTTAATACTTCCCAAGATTCATCTCGACTGCCATCGTTGACAAAAATCATTTCATAAGTGAAATGGTTGGCTCTCATGACCCGATCAATCCAAGCACATAGCTCAGGAAGTGATTCAGCCTCATTGTAGAGAGGGACGACGATGGAAATTTGTAGCGTAGAATCTTGCATGTTGACAAAAATACAAAAAGCTTTTTATTATTTTAGGGGAAGATTAAATAGTAGGGTTTTAATAACTCTTGAAAGTCAGGGTGGTAGTTGCCCTGTTCATCGCGAATATGAATTTGCTCGACCGAAATTTCCATTTTTTGTCTAGATCCCAAGAGCATTTGTCGGAGTACCTTAGCCCCTGGTTTGGGAATAATATCAGTAACCTGATTGGCAAATAATCCTCTCTTTTCAGCTGAATGTAAGAAAAGGCCCATTTCATAGGGAGGATATAAGACGGCAAATTGCCCTGAATCGCTTAATTGAGTTTGGATCACTTGTGCTAACTCTTCTGGAGATAAGTGATCCGCATGGATGGCCGTTTGTTTGGAGCTATCCGATGCCGCTAAATGATTGCTAAAAAAAGGTGGATTACACACAATAAGGTCATATGGATGGCTCGAAGTCCATGTTTTGATATCACCTTGAAACACCATGATTTGAGTTTTAAATGGACTTTGTTCGGCATTTTGTTGAGCTATTTCGGCTACTTCAGGATGGATTTCTATGGCATCTACTAGTAAGGCAGAGGATTTCTGACAAATCATGTGCGCCAATAATCCGCAACCTGTACCAATATCCAAGACATGTTGGTCGTTACCAGTGGGTATCCAAGCGCCGAAAAGACAGGCTTCCGTACTGATTTTAAGACCTGGATTTCCGTGGGCTAATTGAAATTGTTTGAACTGAAAAATGGATCTACTTTCTGCCATAATCCGCTGGATTTTCACCCCAATGCTCTGTTTCCCATTTCAGGATTTGTGTTTGGTAGAAATTACCTTTCAACCAAGCAATGGCCTTATCCACCCGTTGGAATAATTCTTCCGTTGCCGCATTTCTTTCCAAATTGGTTTTAATGGCCTTATTTCTAACCCAAGCGATGGCCGTTCTGGAATCTGAATACAAAGGAAAAGGGCAGTCGATTTTTTTCAAATAAGCCAAACCATGCACAATGGCCAGAAATTCCCCTAGGTTGACCGTTCCAATGGGATAGGGGCCTTGGGCAAAAAGTACCTCTTTGGTTTCGGTATTGACCCCTTGGTATTCCAACACCCCAGGATTACCAGAACAAGCAGCATCTACCGAGATGCTAGGGAGGATGATCGCTTGGGAATGGATGGACTTTTTAACACTGGGCTTTTTAGTCGTATCTATGCTGGCCCAATAGCTCTTTTTGAAGGCTTCTTCTGCAGCAGCACGAAGTTCAAAGGATTTATATTGTGCCCCAGGGAAGTTCTTAATCAACTTTTCGACCTTGCCCCAGGAATCAAAAATTCCTGTTTCATGACCCGCCCAAATGACATAGTATTTTTGCTTTTTACTCATGCTTAGAACAATCGGGTCTTAATGATTTTTATTGCAATGGCAATTAGGATAACTCCGAAGACCTTGCGTAGAATTTGTGTACCTACGTTTCCTAATTTCTTCTCGATCCAAACGCTGCTGCGTAATACGAGGTAGATGAAAATGAGGTTAATAAGTATACTAATGATGATGTTTTCTTCTTCAAATTGTGATTTTAAGGAAATCAGGGTAGTCATGGTACCAGCCCCCGCAATGACAGGAAAAGCCAGCGGAACGATGGAATGGGTGCCACTTTGAATCTCCTCAGCCTTGAAGATATTTCTTCCCAAGGTCATTTCTAAACCAATCAAAAAGATGATCAAAGCTCCTGCCACGGCAAAGGAATTGGTATCTACTCCTAAAAGGTGCAAGATGAACTTTCCTGCAAAAAAGAAACCAATCATGATGGCGCCAGATACTAAGGTGGCTTGTTCGGCATGAATGTTTCCATTTTTCTTTCTTAGATCGATGATGATGGGAATTGAGCCCAAGATATCAATCACGGAAAAAAGGATGAGGGAGGAAGAAATGATTTCTTTTAGGTTGAAGTGCATGTTAAGCTGGTAAAATTTGTATGAGTGCGTGTATATCTTCTAGCGTATGGCTAGGGAAATTGGCAATTCGAAAGGTATTGTTCTTCCAAGTGCCATATCCTTTTCCTAAATCGATTTGGTGCTGTTCAGCCAACTGAAAAATACGATTGACCTCGGAAGTATTTCCTTTCAATGCAAGTACTGTGGGTAAACGTAGTGCTTGCATGTCCACTAAAAAATCAAATTCAAAAGAGGATTGATTTTTCCAGAAATCTTCCCAAATGGCCATTTTTTCCAAGGTTTGTTGGTGTATTTCTTGAATGCTAGGTAGTGTTTGGCTTAAGCGATTTAGTAAATAAATACCTAATACGTTGGGTGTATAATGCGTTTGGAACAATTTTCTATTTTGCTCCATTAAAATGATACTATTATAATGATTTTTTCTATTCAATTTTTCTGCTCTTTCTAGGGCTTTGGGAGAACAGATCAATACGCCTAAACCTGCAGGAATGCCCATGCATTTTTGACAAGAAGCCAACCAAACATCGGCTTCTAACCAAGGAAGTTCAATGCCACCCATGGAAGATGTCGCATCCACGGCAATTAGGCAATTGGATGAAAAACCTAATTCCTTTCGATGGATGACCTGCCCTGTTCCATTGGAAGTCTCACTTTGAACCAAGCAAAGTGTATCCACATCAGTTTTTAGTTCATCTGAAATTTGTGAGGAAAATTCCGACAAAGACTCATTCAATCCAAACTCCAAGCTAGATGCATTAGGAATAATTTGCTCCACATAATGAGCCCATTTTTTACCAAAAGCACCATTGTACAGATGTAGGCTTTGCTTTTCAATCAGGGATTGAGCCACAATTTCCCAGGCCTCAGTGGCCGAAGAAATGAAATAGATGGTATAATCTGCTGGAATAGCCCATTTTTGGTGCAGGTTTTCAAGGGTTTCTTTCAGCAAGCTCTCAAAGCGGGCACTTCGGTGGTTGATGCTCACAATTCCCTGCTCGTACGCTTCTTGGATGAAGCCCAAAGTTTGAGGATAGACTTTGGAAGGACCAGGGTAAAAAGACAGCATGTTAAATAAAGGAGTATAGGCCTAAATCATAACTTCTCAATCCAAAACCAATGATGCTTCCTTTGCATTTTGGACTTAAGTAAGAATGTGCACGGAAAGATTCGCGAGCATGAACATTGGAAATGTGTACTTCAATCACGGGCGTTGAAATAGCTGAAACAGCATCTGCCAAAGCGATGGAAGTGTGGGTATATCCACCTGCATTCAACAAAATGCCATCGTAGGAAAAACCTACTTCATGCAATTTGCTGATCATGTCGCCTTCACTATTGGATTGAAAATATTCCAATTCTAATTCTTTTCCGAATTTATCTTTCAGTACTTCTAAGTATTGTTCAAAGGTCTGATGACCGTAAATTTCGGGTTCTCTTGTTCCTAATAGGTTCAAATTGGGGCCATTTAGGATCAATATTTTTTGTCGTACCATATCAATGGGTTTTGCTTACATCTACGGATTTTAAAACGTCCGTCAAGGTTTAAAATTACGTAATTCTTCTAAATTTACATGTTTGTTTCAATAAAAAGCCCATGTGGGAAAAGGAAATCCGTTCGTTTGGAAACTATTTAAAGATAGAGCGAGGCTTGTCGGGCCATTCGCATGAGGCTTACTTGCGGGATGTAACTAAATTGTCCACCTATTTGGCAAGTAGTTTAGGTGATGACTTGCCCATCGCAGAAGTTCAAGAAGCACATCTCTTGGTATTTTTGAAAGATTTGCACGGATTGGGCATCGAGGCAAGTACGCAGGCGAGGTGCTTGTCGGGCATACGCTCCTTCTTTCACTATCTTCAATTTGAAGGAAGCATACAGCAAGATCCCACCTTGCACATTAAGAGTCCGCAGCAAGGTCGGAAACTCCCAGATACCCTTTCTTTTGATGAAATCAATCAGATTTTGGAACAAAATGATATGTCGACGCCACAAGGTGTGCGCAATCGGGCCATGTTGGAAATGTTGTATGGGGCAGGCATGCGGGTTTCGGAGTTGACACATTTGAAATTGACGGATGTATATGAGGATATTGGTTTTTTGAAAGTACGGGGAAAGGGAGATAAAGAACGATTGGTACCAGCGGGGAAAGATGCGTTTCGTTATTTGAAAATCTATTTGGAGTCGGTGCGGTCGCAGATTCCTGTCAAAAAGGAAGCTATGAATGTCGTCTTTTTAAATCGACGAGGGGGGGCTCTGAGTCGGGTTATGGTCTTTATTATTTGTAAAGACCTAGCTGCCAAAGCAGGCATTGAAAAGTCCATTAGTCCGCATACTTTCCGACATTCCTTTGCCACTCATTTGATTGAAGGCGGAGCTGATCTTCGTGCTGTGCAAGAAATGCTAGGCCATGAATCCATCTTAACTACGGAGATTTATACCCATTTAGATCGGGCTTATTTAAGTCAGATGGTCAGGGATTTTCATCCGCTGAATAGGGGAATGTAGAATGAAGAATGTAGAATTTTGATTGAAAACACCGTCGGTCAGCACGAGCGAAAGTTGATGAACGCAGCGATAGACGAGGTTTTGACCACAGCATGGGCTATGCGCATCGGAGTCAAAAATATAGGCGATAGCGGAGTGAATCACGGTTTCGCGAAGCGAAATTCGCCTTTGCTGAACGACAAAAAAAGAAGTTTTTTTGTTTCTTTTTTTTCAAAAAAAGAAAAGCCTTGGTAATTGATAAAATGGTAATTGGTGAATTGTAAATGTGTTTTATTTTATTTATTTCATTAACATCATCGAATTATTACTTTTCTTGGTCTTTCTTTTTTTTCATAAAAAAAGAAACAAAAAAAACAGAAGAAATACGGTTAATCCTAAGACGAATTCTGCTACGCAGAACCGATTGTCACTCCGCATACGGCTTTAATCTTTGACGCTTAGCTTTAGCCTACGCACGAGGTCAAAGATGCGTCTTCCGCTTCGCTCATGCTTCGTTCCCATCTTTCGTTGGGATTAACCGTTTAATGTAGAATGCTATCGTTTGTGAATAATGTTGGCTGAGGCTCTCGAATTGCGTAAGATGTTGGCTGAGGCTCTCGATGTTGGCTGAGGCTCTCGAAGCCAACATTTAACATGAGATTGCAAATCCCTATTATCTGTCATTCGACATGACCATGCGGCTAACCTCTCAATGTAAAATGTAGAATGAGCCACTACCATTTATACTTTATAATTTATCATTTACAATTTCCTTTCCGCCTGCCGCTTCGCTCAAGCTTCGTTCCAATCTTTCGTTGGGATTAACCTGAGAAAATTGGTATTAGTTTAATTGTCTTGTTTTGAAATAGGCTGATTAATAGCGCATTATAAAATATGAATGGAATTTGAAATTAATTATTCATTTTACATTTTACATTCTACATTCTACATTCTTCATTCTACATTCTACATTCTTCATTCTACATTGTCCATTTCCTCCGGGAAAGGAATAAACACAAAATTCGTAAATTGGCCATCGACCACGAAAAGGCAGGCGAATTCTTCGATGTCTTTGTAATTTTGGACAAATAGCTCTTTGTTTTCTTCTGCCACCAAACCTCTTTGAAGAAATTCTTCTAAGGTAGAAGCGTGGTAATTCCATTTGTTGCCATTCATTTCATTCACACCAATCAATTTTTGACCAATTTCAATGGGCCTTTGAGATGTTACAAAAACGGGAAAATCGGAAAACCCTCTTTTCTTGATTTGGTAGGAAGCCTCCTTCAAGAGTTCAGATACCAAGATGAAATCACTGGAAATTAAACCCAAGTACTTGCCATTCAAGTCGGGGGAGTTGGGTGCATTGGATAGGGCTTGATAATCTTCAATCATAATGTTAACTCTTACTTAGTAATAATAATTGGATGTCTTTCACCGCTTTATGAAACAACTTACCTATCATAGGATGCGTGATGTAACCTTTATAAGCATAAACGCCCTTCATGAAGGATTTTCCCTGCCAGAGCATTTCTTCTACTCCGCCTGTTTTTCCTGCTTTCAACAAAAAGGAGGTAATTAAATTACTGATGGACAAACTGGCTGTTTGACTTACTTGGGAAGGGATATTAGGAACACAATAGTGAATTACTCCATATTTGGTAAAGGTAGGATTTCCTAAATTGGTAGTAAATGATGTTTCAAAACAGCCACCTTGGTCGATGCACACATCCATAATCAAGGTACCTTCTTTCAACTTGCTCACCATTTCTTCTGTCACGATGCAGGGCGTAATGCCATTATCTGAACGTAAGGCACCAACAATCACCTGGGCTTCTTGCAAGGCTTTGGGTAAGTTCTCCGAATCAATCACTTGGGTGATGAGCGGAAAGCCTAAGCTTTGCTTCAATCGTTGTAATTTATAAATGTCTTTATCGAAAACCTGTACTTGAATACCCGCATGCCAGGCGGCCCTTGCGGCTTGCTCCACCACTTGACCAGAACCCAAAAGCACCATTTTGCAGGGCGGAACTCCGGTAACATTACCTAACAAAACACCCGGTTGATGTTCCTTACGTAATATTTCTGAAGCTATCGGTAAAACGAGTTGCCCAGCTATTTCTGCCATGATTTTTACAAATGGAAAGCCTCCTCCATTATCTTCCGCATATTCTAAACCAATGGCCAAAATTTTCTTTTGGATTAGTTTATCAATGATTTCCACCGTTAAATGATGGTAAGAAGCACAGGAAATGAGGCAATTACCTACTTTCATTAAATCAATCTCCTTTTCGCTAGGTGGACTGATTTTGATCACCAAGGGTGACTGCCAAACTTGTGATAAATCTTCCGTAACAGAAGCTCCCGCCAATAAATAATCGGCATCTGAAAAGCCAGAACGCTCTCCTGCGGATTTTTCTATGAGCACTTCATGGCCATTGGCTACTAGTAATTGGACAGCATGTGGACTTAGTGCGATTCGGTTTTCGTATTTGGCATGTTCTTTCGGTATACCAATCAAGATACTACGTGCATTTTGTTTGGTCCAGGCCATCGCCTCCATGGGCATGATACCTTGTTGCGCTAATAATTCTTGAAAAGGATTAGATTCCATCATTCGTGCCAAATTGCTGTAAGATGACGGTGCTTTTCATCTTGAGTACTAATATTTATTTCTATATGAGGAAAATCCCACAGGTCTTCGGCTTGTTCTGGCCATTCGATTAAACAAAGATGACCAGAATCTAGGTATTCTTCAATACCAATGTCCAAAGCTTCTCGAACATTTTTCAAACGGTAGAGGTCAAAGTGGTAAATAATATCTCCAGCCTCATTTTGATATTCATTGACCAAAGAAAAGGTAGGGCTTTGTACTGATTGTAAAACGCCCAACTGTTTGCCCAATTCTTTGATTAAGGTGGTCTTACCCGCTCCCATTTGTCCACGAAAAAGATAAACGGAAGGAAATGGAGAGCTTAATGCGATCCAATCTTTTACCACAGCGGGTAAATCTTCTAAGGTATATGTTGCGCTAAATACTTGTTTCATTAGTCTAAATCAATATCTCCTAGTTGTGGACGAATCAATATTTCCTCTAATACGGTTGAAGGGGCCATTTGGTATGCTGCCCAAATGGTGGAGGCAATGTCTTCGGCAGGAATAAATCGACTAGCTGGTAAATTGACTCCATCCCAAGAAGGTGTTAAGGTAGCACCTGGTAAAATGGCGGTTACTTTGATCCCTTGGGTTTTTAATTCTTCTCTTAATACTTTGGTGAAACCTAAGAGCGCAAATTTACTGATGCAGTAAGAACCCCCTTGGGTATATGCTGTGATAGATGCGGTAGAACAAATAGTAAAAATATGTCCTGATTGCTGAGCTTGAAAAATAGGTAGCAATGCTCGCGTCAAATGGTAAGCCGAATATAAATTAGTCTCAATTTGTCGCTCCAGCGCGTTTTCCTCCTCATTTTGAATTTGACCTGGAAGAAAAAATCCTGCATTATTAATCAATACATCTAGCTGAGAACTATGCTGTAGCACAAATTGAGCAAAAGCTTGAGTTTGATCTTTTTGACTGAGATCCGCCACAAATGTATGGAGCAAAGGACTGTTCAATTCCTCCTGTAAAGCGGCTAAACTATCTGCCTTACGGGAGCAAGTAAAGGTCTTATATCCTTCGGAGATAAATTTTTTCACTAAAGCTTTGCCAATTCCCTGACTACCCCCGCTGATTACTACCGTTTTGTTCATTATATTTGAGTCTTATTGCGCTCAATTAATCCAACGCATGTCAAAATTAGGCAAATATTTAATCTTCCTTGGTAAGCTTTTTACAAATCCTGAGAAATTTAGGGTCTATGTATCTTTGGTGATTCAGGAATGCATGGATATAGGAATCAATTCCTTGTTGATTGTCACTATTGTAGCGTCTTTTTTAGGGGCCGTTACTTGTGTGCAAACAGCTGCCAATATGGACAATCCGTTTGTTCCCCAGTATATCATCAGTTTGATTGTGCGCGATTCTACCTTATTGGAATTAGGCCCAACCATCACCTGCGTGGTATTGAGCGGAAAAGTGGGCTCTAGCATTGCTGGACAATTAGGTACCATGCGCATTACCGAGCAAATTGATGCCTTGGAGGTGATGGGAATCAATTCTCAGTCCTATTTGGTATTACCTAAAATTTTGGCTTCCATCATTACCTTTCCTATGTTAGTTACTTTGGCATGTTTCCTAGGTATTTATGGAGGTTATATCGCAGGTTGGTTAACCGGTGCCATTTCTCAGCAAGAGTATATTCACGGTATTCAATTCAATTTCAAAGGAAATTACATGTTTTTTGCCTTAGTGAAATCCGTGGTATTCGCCTTTTTGATTGCCTCTATCGCTTCATTTCAAGGTTTTTATACCAAAGGCGGGGCATATGAAGTAGGAAAAGCAAGTACGGCAGCTGTGACTAATTCTTGTATTGCAGTATTAATTGCTGATTATTTATTGGCCCAATTATTAGTAGGCTAAATTCTTTCCATCTTCACTTCTGTTGTCAAACTAGATATGGCGATTCCTCGATAGGTGCCCAAAACGGGTGTGATTTCTTCTGGTAGGCAAGAGGCCGCCAAAGGAATATGATTTCCTGAGACCACTTCATGTTGGGTTGGATCATAGCCTCTCCAGCCACCACCTGGTAAATAAACTTCCACCCAAGCGTGTAAATGGTGGGTTTGATTGGGTACATCCACTGGGGCAACCCCAATGTAATAGCCAGAAACAAAGCGAGTGGCTAGGCCCATGGCTCGGCAGAGGGCTGCAAATAAGACAGCATAATCTCGACAAGAACCTTTTCTGTTTTGTAATGTTATTTCAGGACTATGCGGGGCACCTTCTTCTCGGATTTCGTAGGCAAAGTTTTGGAATATAAACTCATTGACAGCCGATAAAAATGCAGAAGTATCCCAAAGGACAGCCTTGGCTAATTGCTGAGCACAGGCATCGATATCCGGGCTGATGGCATCTTGCGTTAAATATGGACTTAGGGTTCTTTGGTAACTAGGACTGTATTGAAGTGGAAGTTTTTGACTTTCAAAAGGGAAATACACAAAATCAAAAGGATTGAATTCAGTGGTTTCTACTACCGCTTCCATGTAAATGCTCAAATGCCTCGTAGGCTGCTTGAAATACAAGATATTTTGAATATTCCCTTCTGGGTCCAGGTTTTTTGAAATCTGTACGGGCAGCGGTTGTATGTCTAAACTGATGGAGTTGACCGACAGCATAGAGCTTTTTCTGGGATGTAAATACAAGACATGCGGATCCAGTGTCACGAGTTCACTATATTGGTAATTCAAACGGTGTTGAATATGTGCGATCATGCCGGCTTGGGGCTAAAAGAAATGAGGTTTTCCATCCATTTTTCGTCGATTCCTTCCAATGAATTGCGCAAGGCGATATTCCAATCATCGGAAATGCTTTGCATATCTTCTTTGCTTAATCGGATCTCTTTGGCATGAAAACTGTTTTTTTCATAGACCACCACATCAATGGGATAATCCACGTCATTGGAACTTACTTGCGTGGCATCAAAAGATAGAAAACCCATTTTTAGGGCATCTTTTAAGGATGTTTCTGCGGTAAGATTACGGTTT
Source organism: Aquirufa ecclesiirivi (assembly GCF_011250515.1). GTDB lineage: Bacteria > Bacteroidota > Bacteroidia > Cytophagales > Spirosomataceae > Aquirufa > Aquirufa ecclesiirivi. The sequence goes on from NZ_JAANOP010000011.1 coordinate 27,734, forward strand.
AGCAAAGGCTTGCCATAATTGGAATTGCCAATGATTTGGTATTTCAATCCTTCATTGATTTCAATCCAATTTCCTTCTGGGAAAATTAAAAAGAGCTTATGTTCTTTATCTTGACTCATTTGACCACCCACCAGAGCATGGAGATTAAAATGGTATCCTTCTTTTTCCAGTGAATCCCGATCTTCGGAAGCTACTTTTTTAAGCATATTACCAAAAGCCGTAGCAGCCTCAAACATAAAGTCATAACTCGCTTCTTCCTTTTCAATGGCTTGATTGAAATAGGTGACTGCTTTATCACGCACGGAGCGTAAACCAGCTGTCATGATAAATAAACTATGTTTTTGTACTTCGTGTATGGAGATTTTTTTATTCGAGTAAACTTCGTTTCCAGCTGTAATTCGGGTATCGGCAATCGCTACTAAACCTTCTTTAACCTTAATTCCTAGGCAAAATGTCATGTGATTCAAATCAAAAATGTGCTCAAAAATACAAATTTTAAACGAAGGCTAGTCTTAGTTGACCGGTTTAAGGTCAAAATAGGTATTGAAAATAGTTTCTCCTACCTCGTTATTTTTGATTTGAAAATTATCTAAATATTGATGTAGCCCCGTATTTAAGATGTCATCAATCTCCGTGAATTCAACTTCAGAAAGAAGTTTGGATAGTTTCTTCTCGGCAGGATTAGAAAATCCATTGTCGGAAGAGGTCCCTGAAATGTCATAGAGCGAAGACTGGGCTTCTTTCAAGCAATGAACCACCGAGCGAGGAAAGTTTTTGTCCAAAATTAAAAACTCCACAATGTGCGTTGGGTTAACCACCTTGTACTGCTGACGAAACATGTTATAAGCCGATACCGACTTTAATACAGCTGACCAAAGCAATAAGTCCAATGGAGAACCAATTTCATTGACATCCGGTAAAAGTGTAAAATATTTTACGTCCAAAAAACGTGTGGTTTTGTCGGCCCGCTCCAGCAATTTGCCCAATTGTCCAAAATGCCAAGCTTCACCTCGAGTAATAGTGGAATCAACAATGCCGTAAAATAGCTGACTGCCTGATTTGATTTCTTCTAGAAAGCCTTGGTAGCGAGAAATTTCCCAGTTTTTACTTCCTTCTACCTTGTCTTTTACTTTCCAATAGATTTGGTTGACATATTCCCACATCTCCTTGGAAATACTTTCTCGAATGGTACGTGCATTTTCACGGGCGCAATAAAGACAGGAAATAATGGAGTTAGGGTTTTTAATATCAAATGTCATGTAGTGCAATACGTTCTCGCGACTGGCCTCCGAATAATGCTCAAAGAAATTAAAATGATCGGCTGTAGCCACAATGAGCGGTTCCCATTGTTCGGGAACATTGGGAGGAAGGTCTAAAGCAAGGTTGAAATTCACCGAGATAAAGCGGGCATAATTATCCGCTCTTTCAATGTATCGATTCATCCAGTATATGGAATTAGCTACACGACTTAACATAGGCTTTTATATTTATTAAATGCTTGATATTACGAATGATATTTAAAATTAGCCTTTTTTTTAAGAGTAGCAATTGAGCTAGGAAGAAAATTGAATTTGGCGACAAAATTTGGATTTTATGGAGAAGATTTTCCTCAATCTAGCCCATTTTTTGTATTTTTGAGGTAAATTAAATTCCTTCTATGATTTATCAATTCATCATTAAGCCCCTCTTATTTTTGTTGAGTCCTGAAAAAGCTCATTATGTGGTGGCTGACAGTTTACGTTGGATGATGAAAATTCCTGGAGTGAAATCCATCTTTCGTTCCTTGTTTCAGTTGGAAGATCCCCGATTAGAAAGGACGGTTTTTGGTATAAAATTTCCTAACCCTGTGGGTCTAGCGGCAGGATTTGATAAAAATGCTTCTTTGGTGGATGAGTTTTCTAATTTGGGTTTTGGCTTCATCGAAGTGGGAACAGTTACTCCTAAAGCACAGGATGGCAACCTTCAGCCGCGTTTATTCCGTTTACCAGCCGATCATGCGCTAATCAATCGCATGGGATTTAATAATGAAGGATTGGATGCCATGAAAGCACGCTTGGCGAAGCGAACATCCAAGGTAATCGTCGGGGGAAATTTGGGTAAGAATAAAATAACGCCCAATGAATTGGCCGAGGAAGATTATTGCTTAGGATTTGAAGCTTTGTTTGATGTTGTGGATTATTTTGTAGTGAATGTAAGTTCTCCCAATACCCCCAATCTGCGTGATTTACAGGAGAAGGAACCGCTCAAGAAATTATTGAGTCGATTACAATCCTTGAATGCACTTAAACCTAGCCCCAAGCCAATTTTATTAAAAATTGCCCCTGATTTGTCCAATGCTCAATTGGATGATGTTTTGGAAATAGTTCAAGAGACGAATTTGGCAGGAATTATTGCGACCAATACTACGCTTTCTCGAGAAGGATTGCAATCGGATCCTAGCCTAAGTAAAGAAATGGGAGGTTTGAGTGGGAAGCCATTGACCCAGCGTTCTACGGAAGTGATTGCCTATTTGTATCAACATTCTAACGGTAAAATACCCATTATAGGAGTAGGAGGGATACATTCTGCCAAAGATGCCTTGGATAAGTTGAGGGCAGGAGCTAGCTTGGTTCAGGTTTATACGGGTTTTGTGTATGAAGGCCCAAGTTTAGTCAAAAAAATCAATCAAGGAATCATTCAATCGGGTCTATAAAAATGATTTTGTAAATCGAATCAAAAAAGCGAAATTTACAGATAGCATTCATCCTACACCTTTATGGCCAAAAAGATTACTAGTCCTAGCAATACCCTCCAACTGAATTTTGAGAAGGATAGCAACAAGGAATCTGTAAAGAGGAGTGAATTGTCGGGCCGTATCCGACTTATTGTCGCTAGTTTTTTATTCTTAACCGGTATTTTATTATTTGTAGCGTTTATTTCCAACTTCTTTATGGGAGTGGCGGATCAAAGTGAAGTAGAACGTAGCACGCTTGATGTCATAGATGGTTCTGACATACCTGTGAAAAATTTGGCGGGTCTTTTAGGAGCTAAAATTGCGCACTTTTTCTTGTTTAGAACCTTTGGTTGGTCATCTGTCTTGTTGATTCCCTTGTTCTTATTATCGGCCTTAAAAGTGGGTTATCGCAAAGAAATATATTCCGTAGACCGTCTATCTTGGCAAGTCCTCTTTTATGTGATTTGGGGTAGTTTGGTAGCTGGTTTTTTATCCTATCAATTGGATTTACCGCATTCCTTAGGTGGAGGCGTTGGGTTTTTCTTGAATGAAAAGCTGCATCAATTGATTGGCTACATGTCCATTTTTGTGATTTTGTTCGCAGGTTTGGTTTTCATGATCTTATTCTATCAGTTAAACCCTAAACCTAAAGCGCAACCTTTGGCTGATGCATCTCAGGCAGATGAAGGAGCTCAAGCACCTTTGGTTCCTAATGCGGAGGATGCCTTGTTTGAAGAAGATTTGTTTGACGAGGATCCTAGTATACATGTTGATAATGATGATCTCGAGAAATTTAGACCCATTGTTCCTCCTTTAAAGTTGAATGCAGACGCAGAGGAGCTTGAATTAGATGAAGAATTGTCGACACAAGAAGTTCCAGAAGCACCAGTAGAAGATTTAACCTTTACCTATAAAGTTGCGGAAGTAGACCCTAATGCCCCGGTAGAAGAGGTGGAAGAACTGACTACGGAAACAAAGGCCAACGATTTAGTGGCTCAGTTTGGATTATATGACCCAACGGCTGATTTACCGAAGTACCAATACCCAACCTTGGATTTACTGAAAGAGTATGATGTGAAAAATCAGACGACACAAGTAACCATGGATGAGTTGAAAGAGAATAAGGAGAAGATTGTAGAAACACTTCAGTACTATGGCATTGGTATTTCTAAGATTGAAGCGACCATTGGGCCTACGGTGACTTTGTATGAGATTGTTCCTAAAGCAGGAGTTCGAGTAAGTAAGATTACGTCTTTGGAAGATGATTTATCGCTTTCCTTGGCCGCGATGGGGGTTCGTATTATTGGCCAAATGCCTGGAAAGAATACCATTGGTATAGAAGTAGCGAATAAGAATCGTGAAATGGTACCTGTGCGGGCGGTGATTGGTTCAGAGAAATTCCAAAAGTCGAACTTCGACTTACCTGTAACGCTTGGAAAGACCATTTCCAATGAGATTTTTGTGGCTGATTTAGCCAAGATGCCTCACTTATTGATGGCAGGAGCGACAGGTCAAGGTAAGTCGGTTGGTTTGAATATGTTATTGACCTCACTTATTTACAAGAAGCACCCAGCTACCTTGAAGTTTGTGTTGGTAGACCCTAAGAAGGTGGAATTGTCCTTATTTAATAAGTTAGAAAGACACTTTCTAGCTTGTCTTCCTGATTCCGAAGAAGCGATTATTACCGATACTAAAAAGGTAGTGAGCACCTTGAATTCTTTGTGTAAGGAAATGGACTTAAGGTATGATAAGTTGAAAGATGCAGGCTGTCGTAATATCAAAGAATACAACCATAAGTTCATTAATCGTCGTTTGAACCCCAATGATCACGACTTCATGCCTTATATTGTGTTGGTGATAGATGAGTTGGCCGACTTGATGTTAACCGCTGGAAAAGAGGTGGAGCATCCTATCGCTCGTTTGGCACAATTAGCTCGTGCTATTGGTATTCACTTAGTCGTGGCCACCCAGCGCCCATCGGTGAATGTCATTACGGGAACTATAAAAGCTAATTTTCCGGCACGTTTATCCTTTAAGGTTATGTCGAAGATTGACTCCAGAACGATTTTGGATGCGGGGGGAGCGGATCAATTGGTTGGACAAGGGGATATGTTATTATCTATGGGTTCTGAGGTGATTCGTTTGCAATGTGCTTTTGTGGATACGCCTGAGGTAGAAGAGATTTGTGAGTTTATAGGTAATCAGCAAGGCTATGCTTCGGCTTATTTATTGCCTGAGCCTGATTCGGAAGAGACAGGTGGCCAAGAGCGTGGCGATATGGATTTGAGCAATCGTGATTCCTTTTTTGATGAAGCAGCTAGGTTGGTGGTGATGCATCAGCAAGGTTCTACATCTTTGATACAGCGTAAGTTGAAATTGGGCTATAATCGAGCAGGAAGGTTGATTGATCAGTTAGAAGCCGCAGGTATAGTAGGCTCATTTGGTGGATCTAAGGCCCGTGACGTTTTAGTTAAGAGTGAAACAGAATTGGAAGAGATATTGAGAAATTTATAACATAACCATGAAGAAATTTATAGCTATTATTGCTGGAGTATGTATGAGTACCTTCAGCTTTGCACAAGCTTCTAAAGCGATTAGTTACATCGACGGGATGCAAAAAAAGTATAAAGCGATGTCGTCTTTTGCGGCGAGCTTTTCTTATGCCACGGATGGTGGCGCACCCATGAGTGGATCCATTTCTGTGAAAGGAACTAAATTTCGTTTAAAGACCGCTGGACAAGAGATTTTTAATAATGGCAAGGAAGTATCTACCTACATCAAAGAAATCAATGAGGTAAACGTTTCGGCCTTTGATCCGGCAGATAATGACTTGAATCCAGCTAAGATTTACTCCTTTGATAAAAAAGCGTATAAAATTTCATTAGCAGGAGAAGCTGGTTCAATCGCTACCATAGACATGATGCCTACTTCTAAAAGTGCACAAATGCAGAAAATCAGCATTAAGATTAATAAAGCTGATAAATCGGTAAAGGAATGGACGATCATCAATAAAGCAGGTAAGAAACAGAATTTCAAGGTGCTAAAAATTGAATCTAAATCTTTGGATGACAAGTACTTTACTTTCGATAAAAAGCAATACCCTGGGGTGGAGGTGAATGACCTTAGGTAAATTGTGAATGATGAATTGTAAATGGTAAATGATTTCGAATTGTAGTATTACCTTATACAGAAATTAAAAAAGCCCTGAATTTCAGGGCTTTTTTGTTATGTAGTGTATGGGATATTATTGTTTTATTTCAAATGAATTATAAGCCTAATGCTTCCATCACTTATAATTTATCATTTACAATTTACCATTTACAACACCAGTTGCTTCAATATTTCCAATCCATCAATATTCGCTAAATCTGGATCAGCAGCGCGCTCAGGGTGTGGCATCATACCGATCACATTACGACTCGCATTGCAAATTCCTGCGATATTAAATAAACTGCCATTCGGGTTAGCCGCATCGCTTACTTGGCCATTTTCATCACAGTAGTAAAATAAGACTTGATCATGGGCTTTTAAATCTTCCAAGGTCTTTTCATCTGCGAAATAACGTCCTTCTGCATGCGCAATCGGTATTTTATAAGCCTTATTTAGGTCCAAAGACTGTGTGATCAAGGATTGGTTGGTCGCAGCCTTTAAGTAGATGTTCTTTGAAATGAATTTTTGTGAATTATTTCTCAATAACACACCGGGCAATAAGTGCGCTTCCACTAATACTTGGAATCCATTGCAAATACCCATCAAATATCCACCATCATTGGCATGCTTAATGACATTGTCCATGATCGGAGAAAAGCGGGCAATAGCACCAGAACGTAGGTAGTCGCCATACGAGAATCCACCCGGTAAAATGATGAAATCACAGTTTTGAAGACTGGTTTCTTTATGCCAAAGCTTCACAGCTTGATGACCTAAACTTTCAATGACCCCTACGGTATCATCATCACAATTGGAACCAGGAAAGACTACTACGCCAAATTTCATAAGATGCTATTAAATATTGACCGCAAAAATAGCGGTTTTTGTTCAGAATTCCCCGATTAAATTTGCTTTTCTACTTGGAATAAAAAATGCTCAAAGTCCCATTGGGGTGCTTCGGTCAACTTTATTTGCTGCCAAGTGTCAGTAGGATGAATTCTCTCCCCTAATCCTTGGCTATGCTTGATTTCAATAGGTAAGTCAATTTCTCCAGGTACATTTTTCCATTTATAGCGCAATGTAAATGCTCCATTCGCTTCTTTCAGTTGGTAAACCAAGGTTGGAATGTCCGCCCGATGTAGGTATAAGGACATGATGGCTTTGACGTTACGTTTCAACTTCTTTTCAAAGAAATTAAGCACTTCTTCGGCATGCGTGTTTTTATGGTAAAAGGTTAAACAAAAGTCCTTGATGGTGCTGAACCAAAGCTTGTCATCTGCCACAATGGACCGCAGTGTTTGAAACATCCAGGTGCCTTTGAAATACATGTCGGAATCAGGACTTTGATAATTTACACCATAAGGGCCAATGATAGGAAAGCGATTTTTGATGTTGTTTTTTTGTCCATTCAAATAGGACTGAGCTTGCTCTTTTCCTGATTTTTCTTCCAAATAAATGGCTTCCGCATAGGTTCCTAAGGCTTCATGAATCCACAAATCAGCGTGATCAGTACATGAGATGGAATTTCCAAACCATTCATGGGCAGATTCATGTACGATGATGAAATCAAATCCGTAGTTATTGTTTTTGTAGTGGTTGCCATAGGCCACGGCACTTTGATGTTCCATTCCCCAATAATCCGTTTCTACCAGCGCATAGCCATCTTTTGGAAAAGGGTAGGGGCCAAAGTATTTCTCAAAGATGCGTAGCATTTCCTGACTTTGCTGAAAATGTTTTTTGGCTATTTCGGCATTGCTTTGAAGGACATAATAATCCAAATCCAAGGGCTTGCCATTCAGTTGAATCATTTTTTCTGACCAATGGGCATAGTCGGCAATATTAATGGATACGTTATAGGTATTGATGGGATATTGTACCTTCCAATGGTATTCCGTGCCAAATGCCGTGGATGTACTTGCCACTAGATTGCCATTGGAAACCGCCATCAGGCCTTTGGGCGCCTCGATACGGATATCCATGGATTCCGGTTCATCCCCTGGATGGTCCTTGCATGGCCACCAAACTGAAGCACCTAGGCCTTCACAGGAAACGGTTACCCAAGGTTTACCTGCTGGATCTTTGGTCCAAGAAAAACCACCATCCCAAGGTGGACGAACCGCTTTGCGGGGTTGACCTTGGTAGGAAATGAGTATTTGGTGTTTTTGTTTGACGAGGAGTGTTCTTGGGAAATCAATAAAAATGGCATTGCCATCTCGACGGTATGTTAAGGCTTTGTTTTCAAATACAATTTGGTCAATGCTCAAGTTGGAGAATAAATCTACTTGGATTTGTTTTGTCTTTTCTTTCACCACAAATTGGATGCTATTGGAGCCTGTGATGTAGGTTTTCTCCGGGTCTACCTTCACTTTCAAATCATAATGAAGTACATCATAGGAAGTACGCGCAGGCCGCAAACTTCCCCGCAAACTATCCGCATGACTGAACTTTTGGGCAGGGAGACTAAAGGAACATAGTATAGAAAATAGAAAAAATATACTTGTAGGTTTCATTAATTTTTTCACTGGTTATGGCAATGAGGTTGAAATTATTTGGTACGAGTAATGACTGTATATTCCATTTCTAAATTTTCTATGGTTAGGAAATCCGTGGGATATTTCAACGTATCTAAATCAAGTTTTATGGGATATGCATGTAAACACTGCCAAGCACGAATGACCTCAGCATCGGAATTAAGTAAAGAAATGGTCAAATTTTTGACTGGGATCTTGCACAGATTATTAAAGGCATCAATGATCAATTGAAAAGATTTCCAATTTTGACAAAGTCCTCTTTTAAACCTTATGGGGGAATGATTGTTCCCATTTTTCAAATTAGAATTTGTAATATCTAATCCAGAAACCTCTTGAAATGACATCTCGATTTTTCCGTATTGAACTTTAAAATAATATGAGGCTAGGATGTTTTCTGTCATTTTATGAATAGCAAGGTAAAAATAGCCAAGATTCCCTTGAAAGCAAAAAGCCACCCTCTTGCGAAGGTGGCTTTGGGAATAGATTCTCAAAAAAGACTAGTAACGGTAATGCTCAGGCTTGAATGGACCATTTTCTGGTACACCAATGTATTCCGCTTGATCTTTCTCTAATTTCTCCAATTTAGCACCAATGTGTGCCAAGTGCAAGAAAGCTACTTTTTCATCCAAATGCTTCGGAAGTATGTATACTTTGTTCTCGTAATTCGCTGAATTAGCCCAAAGCTCTAATTGAGCTAAAGTTTGATTACAGAATGAGTTCGACATCACGAAAGATGGGTGACCCATGGCACAGCCTAAGTTCACCAAACGTCCTTCTGCTAATACGATGATGTTTTTGCCATCAATCGTGTACATATCCACCTGTGGTTTGATTTGGTCTTTCGATGCACCGTAGTTATCGTTTAACCAAGACATGTCGATCTCATTGTCAAAGTGACCAATGTTACAAACAATGGCCTTGTCTTTCATCGCTTTGAAATGACGATCACGAATGATTTTTACGTTTCCTGTAGCGGTTACGAAGATGTTAGCGCGACTAGCGGCTTCGTCCATCGTTACTACCTCAAAACCATCCATAGCAGCTTGCAATGCACAGATTGGGTCAATCTCCGTTACCAATACACGGCAACCAGCACCACGTAATGACTCAGCACTACCTTTTCCTACATCACCATATCCGGCTACTACGGCTACTTTACCAGCTAACATTAAGTCAGTAGCACGACGAATCGCATCAACTAATGACTCTTTACAGCCGTATTTATTGTCAAATTTAGATTTAGTTACCGAGTCGTTCACGTTGATGGCTGGTAAGAACAAAGTACCATTTTTCATACGCTCGTATAGACGGTGAACACCCGTAGTTGTTTCCTCAGAAAGTCCTTTGATGCCAGAGATTAATTCTGGATACTCATCAAATACCATGTTGGTTAAATCACCACCATCATCCAAAATCATGTTCAAGGGTTGTTTTTCTTCTCCGAAAAACAAGGTTTGCTCAATACACCAGTTGAACTCTTCTTCGTTCATGCCTTTCCAAGCATAAACCGGAATTCCAGCTGCGGCAATAGCTGCTGCTGCGTGATCTTGTGTCGAAAAAATATTACAAGATGACCAAGTAACTTCTGCTCCTAAAGCAGTCAATGTTTCAATCAAAACTGCTGTTTGAATCGTCATGTGCAAACATCCTGCGATGCGCGCCCCCTTTAAAGGTTGAGCTTTTCCAAATTCAGCACGTAAAGCCATTAATCCTGGCATTTCTGCTTCTGCTAATTGAATCTCTTTACGACCCCAGTCGGCCAGTGCAATGTCTTTAACTTTAAATGGTACATATGTACCTGATTGTGATGCCATTGTGTATGATGTTGAATTGAATTTTCTTAATAAAGTGCAAAGTTAAGTCTTTTTTAAAGAAAGAGAAAATCTAGAATTGAGTTTAATTTTATCCGTTTTGTGCCAATTAGCTACACTTATTCATTTAAAGCCTAATGCAGAGCAAAATGGTAAATTTATAACAGTCTAGTTCGGGTATTTTTTATCGAGCGGTACTAACAACTGAAGTAAATCAGCTGATTTAAGATATTGCTGGTGCTGAAATATGATTTCATGGTCAGAATTTAGGATGCAAATGCTGGGGAAGGCAATAGCCCCTTGGATACTGCCTAATTTCAAAGCGAGTTCATGTATTCCAGTTTGATTTCCCGTAGGTTGAAACTGGTACTCATTCTTCGCAAAGCTCATCTTTCGTTTTTCTTCGGCATTGAGTGACACAAACCAGAATTGATTAGTTAGCGCTTGAATAACCTGTTTATTTTTAAACGTCGTGTTTTTCATCAGTTGGCAAAACTTACACCAATCCGTATGCATGAAAACAAAGACCTTTCTTTTTTCCGTTTTCTGTAAACTATCCAGTTGCTCTATAGTATAGGATTTTAATTGAGAATATACCTCAATAGGCTTCAACATGAAAAGCGAAATCAAAACCAAGAATAAGAGCTGCTTCTTTCTCATTTTTTGAATGTATATCGAATACCTAAAAATAACCTGATACCTTGGTTAGGGCCATAGACATAATTGGGATCAAAGGTTAAGGCATAAGGGTTATTTGGACTGGCTATAACTTTTCCATTATTTCCAAATTGTACTTCTTTATCAAAGGGGTCATTACTTCTAGCAATGATGAATGGATTTCCTTGACTCGGAGTCCAGTTCAATAAGTTTTTTACACCCCCGTAAATTTGAAGATCATGGAATCCATCATAGGTCATTTGTATATTTTGAATGCTCCACCAAGGAGAATAGGCTCTTCTTGGATCTTTTTCCCCAAGCAATGGCAAGCGCATGGGACTGTACATATTTCCTGTATAATCAATCGCTAAGTGCGCGGAGTTGATTTTGTAGGAGATGGCCCAGGTGCTTGTGAAATTTTCGGTTAATAGTTGCTGCTTGGTCAAACCATTTTCAGTTAGGGTATTTTCCATTAAGGTGCCTCCAACTATGACTTTTAGGCCATTATTAAATACTGCATCAATGTTTAAACTAATTCCCTTGCTTTCAGCAAAACCACTTAAATTATCATAAATAATTTTATTAGGGTCAATTTCATAATCTCCTACGATTCGATTGGTGAAATAGGTATAAAAAGCCGAAGCGTCTAGCCCAATGTAGGAATCATCCCGAGTATAAATTTTCTTAATGTAATTCGCATTGATGTTGTAAGATCTTTCTGGGTTTAATTCATTTTTTATTTCTATGATTCTTGCACCCGTTAGAGCGGCGTGATCTTCGGTAAACAAATTCACAACTCGATAGCCTGTTCCCGCATTGAATCGAAGAATATTGTTTTCATTAAATGTCCATTTATAAGCTAATCTAGGGGTGAAAATATTGCCATGGTAATTGTTATAGTCGTATCGATAACCTAGGAGTAGTTTATGTTTATCCGTGATCGAAATTTCATTTTGAACAAATATGCCAGGAAGCCATGTTTTTTGGGCTAAATTTTCTGGCTTTGTTAAGTCAGCTGTTGCTGTGGCCGGAGTATTATCGTCATAATAGGTATAGCGCAGCGCTGTTCCCATTAAAAAATCATTTTTCCCCATTTTTTTATCCCATGTCAACTGCATAAAAGCGATATTTTGCTGGGCATCATACACCGTAGTGCCGTATCTACTATCTTGATTGTGGCTATTGTATGAAAATGACAGGAGCAGCTTTTCTGTAAAGGGTAATTGATAATTCCCTAGGACTTCCCAGCGATTGGTAAATATACTTTCCCCATAAATGCTATCGCCACCTCTAAATTGTTTTTGCCACCGCATATCACCCCCCCAGCGGTCTTCATACATGTAGCGAGCAGCCAAGCTAAACAACCGATTTTCTTTGCGGTTAAAATTCCATTTTTGAAATAAGGAGATCCGATGCTGCAAAGTCATATCGGTAAAATTGTCTTTGTTGTTGTCTACTCTATTTTGAAAATTAAAATAGTTAAGGCCTGTTAATGCCGTCACTTTTTTGCCTGCATTCAGTTTAAATGCCAAATCAGCATTGTATTCACCCCAACTCGTACTAAATATATCTGCTGATGCCAAAGGGGCATTTTGTGGTTTTTTGGTAATGATATTGATTAAGCCGCCAACTGCTTCACTGCCATATAAGGATGATGCGGGACCTTTGACAATTTCAATTCGCTCCACGATGGAATTAGGAATACCGGATAAGCCATATACGGTACTCAGACTGCTGACGATGGGCATGCCATCCACTAAGACCATGGTGTATGGACCTTCTAATCCATTGATATGTATATCTCCTGTATTGCACACATTGCAATTCAATTGAGGTCTAACCCCATTGACATTTTGTAATGCCTCGTAAATATTTGGCGTGGGGTTTTTCTTAAAATAGGTAGGAGTGTAAATTTCTACTGGTACAGGACTTTCTAATCGACTTACCTCTTTCATGGTCCCCGTAATGACAACCTCATTTAAAAGCATGGCATAATTGCTTAAATCCACAGGCAGGGTCAGGTGCTCTCCTTCATTGATGGAAATGGCTTTTTCAAATTTTTCAAAACCTACGCAACTGACGCGAAGGATATATTTTCCAGCTTTGATGTTTTTTAGTGAGTAATTTCCAGACTTGTCGCTGGAAGTTCCGTAAGGACTGCCCAGTAAAGTGACACTGGCCAACTCAATGGCTTGATTCTCGGAAATGATTTTACCTGAAATATTAGCAGCTACTTGAGCATAAGAGATGTTATAGCTTAAGATCAAACAAATGCTTACTATGATTTGTAGTCTTATTTTTTTCATTTTTTTGCTATTCAAGTCAAGCAAAAGTAAATAAGTTAGACTAATCTAACAAATTAAGTTTTATCTTTTTTTGTATCTTTGGATATTAATCCCTTTTTTCATTCATGCAATTATCTTATACCGAAGAAAATTATTTAAAAGCATTGCTTAAAGTTTCATTTGACAGTGGGAGTGAAGCCGTAGGGACGAATGAATTAGCTATTTCTTTGATGGTCAAACCTGCCACCGTGAACGACATGCTCAAAAAGTTGAAGGAAAAAGGATTGGTCGATTATGAAAAATACGGGAAGATCACATTGAGTGCCGATGGCAAGAAAATAGCCACCTATATTATTCGTAAGCACCGCCTATGGGAAACTTTCTTATATGAGAAGTTGGAGTTTAGCTGGGATGAAGTGCATGATGTGGCCGAGCAATTGGAACATATTCATTCACAAAAGTTGGTTGATAAATTGGACAAATTCTTGGATTTCCCTGAATATGATCCCCATGGAGATCCGATTCCCAATCGTTTGGGTGAATTAAAAGTACAATTCAAGAAAACCTTATCTGAGGTAGCGGTGGGCAATAGTTGCAAAATGGTCGCTGTCAAGGACAATTCAAGTTCTTTCTTGCAATACGTGGTTCAAGTTGGATTAGGTCTCAATAATGAGATTAATGTATTGTCCAAACAAGAATACGATGCCATTATGGTGATTGAGGTGAATGGACAAAGATCAAGTGTGAGTCAGAAGTTTGCCGACAATATTTTTGTTGTCTGCCAGCATTGTGAAGCAGGAAAGCTTTGTCCCAATGAACGATGTACATTCAACTAAGCTTTGGTATATCTAATTTTTAAGAAGTCGATTGTTGGTCTTTCAGTTCTACTTTGAAACAAACTTGAATCTAAATACTATTCCAAAAACGGCAATACGCTTTCCAAAGAAATACCCCTAGATCCTTTGACCAACAAAAAGCTATTTTTAATCGGATGATCTTGCAACCAGATGTGCAGACCAAATTTGTCTGGAAAATAATAGGCCTTCGGTAAATGAATCAAGGCATGTTGCATATGTTGACCCACCAACAAAACTTTGTCGAAATGTTGCTGGGCAATTAATTCACCCAATGCCGCATGTTCCTCCGCAGAAGCATCCCCCAATTCAAACATGTCACCTAAAATGACAATTTTAGGATTACTTTCCGTTTCGGCAAAATGCTGGATGGCGGCCGACATAGACGAGGGATTGGCATTGTAAGCATCCATCAAAACTTGGTTGCTTCCAATATGAATGTACTGAGAACGGTGGTTGGTCGGAAAATAGCTACGTATCCCTTCATGGCATTGTTCGTCACTGAGTCCAAAATATTTCCCCACGGCCAAAGCCATTTGAATGTTTTCGAAGTTGTAGATACCCGGCAAATGACTATGAACTTGTATTCCATCTCGCGTTTGGTAAACCACGGTAGGCTTAGCCTCTACTAATTCGGTATACAAGGCCTCATTGGCCATGATAGTATTTTTAAAGCGTCTTTCAGCATGCATGTCATGCACCACGTTTTTGTCAGCAGGTAAAAACACCGTTCCATCATGGTGCGCTAAAAAATCAAATAATTCCCCTTTGCCTTTTCTAATGCCTTCTACTCCTCCAAAACCTTCTAAATGAGCTTTACCGATGTTGGTAATTAAACCATGCGTCGGTTGGGCTATATTCACTAGTTCATGAATATCCCCTTGTTTATTGGCACCCATTTCAATCACCGCTATTTCATGACTGGATTGGATGGCCAAAATAGATAGAGGGACGCCAATGTGATTATTTAAATTTCCAGCAGTAGCAAAGCAATGAAACTTTTGAGACAACACAGAAAATAATAGTTCTTTGGTCGTCGTTTTACCATTTGATCCCGTTAATCCAATGATAGGAATCTGCAAGGTCTGTCGGTATAGTCGGGCTACATCTTGCAAAGCTTGTAATCCATCCTCTACCAACAGCGTGTTAGGGATGTGAGCAAAAGCTTCATCATCAATCACGGCATAAGCGGCACCTTTGGATAATGCTTCTTCTGCCAATTGGTTGGCATTAAAATTGGGACCTTTTAGAGCAAAGAATAGATTACCTGGTGCTATCTTACGAGTATCGGTAGATACACCACTAGCTTGTAAAAATTTGTCTAAAAGTGTTACATTAGAGGTCTTCATCATAAATTAGATTACCAGGGCTTTTGGCTTACAAATATCGAATGAAATTTTTAGTATTCTTATTTTTTGGATTCCTAAGCTCGGAAATACTTGCCCAGGCACCATCTTGGAAGCAAAGTTCGCAAATCCCGGTGAAAGTCAATCAATCATTTTTAGCCAATCCATGGGCAGGAGGCTTTAATTCTGTCCAAGTGGAAAGTATGGATTTAAATGCGGATGGACTAGAAGATTGGGTGATTTTCGATCGGAGCACCCAAAAATTGAGTACTTTTTTGCGCGTTAAAAATGCATCGGGTCAAATTTCACAGGTCTACAGTCCTTTATATGAATCCCATTTTCCCAAAATAGAAAATTGGTTTCACTTGGTGGATTATAATCAAGATGGCAAAAAAGATTTATTCTGTTCGGCTCCAGCAGGGATGAAGATATACCAAAATACATCGGGGGCGAATATCTCATTTCAAATCTTGGCCGATCCTGTGTATTCCGAAGGCTTCTCAGGAAAAATCAATTTGTATGTAGCCGCTTCCGATATTCCGGCCATTGGTGATGTGGATGGTGATGGGGATGTGGATGTGCTGGCCTTTGAACCGGCAGGACATTATGTGGAGTTTCATGAAAATGTCGCTGCTAATGGTTCAGGACTGATTCAGTTCAAGAAAACGGTGGATTGTTGGGGCGACTTTATTCACAATGATTGTGAAGATGTGATATTAGGGAAATCTTGTAGTACAAGCTATATTCCTTTTCAAGTAAAAAGTCCTAATCAGGTGATGCATTCAGGGAATAGTTTGGCAATCTTGCCCAATAAAAATGGGTTACCTGACCTCTTATTTGGCCATGTTTCCTGTCAGAATCTCATTCATTTAATCAATACAGGTACAGCTTCTAAGCCTCAATTCAGCCAATTGAATTACCATTTTCCTACTGGAAACCCCGTTCAAGTGGGTGCTTTTGCTTCAGCATTTCCTCAAGATGTGAATGGAGATGGGAAATTAGACTTGTTGGTATCAAGTAATACCTATGATAATGCTTTGTATAGCCAAAATTTCCAACAATCCTTAGCATATTACCAGTTGGAAGGAGGTAATTGGGTAGAAAAGAACTCTGCCTTCCTGCAAGATCAGATGTTGGATGTAGGAGAAAATGCGGCGCCTCTTTGGTGGGATGCTGATGGGGATGGAGATCTAGACCTAGTAATCGGAAATAACGGTATTCGGGGAGCTAGGGGTGTAAGGGCAAGTTTGACTTATTATGAAAATATAGGGACAGCCCAGCAAGCTTCTTTGCTTTTGAAGAGTACCGACTTTGGCAATTTTAGCGCAGGGATACAAGCTACGGAAATCATTCCCCAAGCGGTAGATTGGGATGGAAATGGAAAGAAAGAGCTATTGATTTCATATCAAACTTTTGTAGGGGCAAAGCTGGCACTTTATACCATAGATAATAAATGGCAAGAAATCCCAGTATCCGTTCTGCAAGTAGGAGAGACACCCTTGTTTGTTGATTGGAACCAAGATGGAAAATTGGATTTATTGGTGTTAGAGAAATCGGGAAGAATACGATCCTATCAATTTCAAACAGATAAATCCTTGCAATTGGACAATGCCAATTGGGCCAATCTGCTTCAAGATTTGAATTTCATCCCGAAAAGCCTCAGCTTCTTGGATGTCAATGGGGATGGTAAAATGGAATGTTTGGTATTTGATCGAATCGGCAAAGCACAATTAATCAACTTCAGTTTGGATGGGAAAAGTGCTACACGATCACCAGCATTTACATGGACAGCCGATTTTGGTGAGCGCGTATGGCCGAGTGCAGGCGATTGGAATGGGGATGGTAAAATGGATCTTAGCCTTGGCTTAGGTGCAGGAGGTGTTCAGTTATTGGAGAATATAAGTACAAATCCCGTTGTCGAACAAGTAAACCAAGATCGCTTACAAGTATGGCCAAATCCGAGCAAAGGGCCCATTTTTGTGATGAGTGAGGCAGCAGGAGTATTGACCTTCCTGGACTTACAAGGAAGAGTCATGATGAATTCCATAGCCATTCAAGCCAAAGAAACCAAAACCATTCAATTACCTAAGGGATTTCAAGGGACGGTATTTGTCCGCTGGCAAAATCTGGCCGGTCAGACCATCGTGAAGCGTTTGCTGATCGACTAAAAGAATTTATCTGCTCCGAGGATAATTTGACGAAGGCTAACAATGATAATCACCATACCCACTAATATCATCATGGATTTGATCGGAAGTTTGTTGGCCAACCTGGCTGCAATAGGAGCTGCGACCACACCACCCAAGATTAAGCCAATGATAACTTGCCAATACCCTAAACCAATGACCGTAAAAAAGGTCAAAGAAGAAGCAAGGGAAACAAAAAACTCAGTAAGGTTCACACTGCCAATGGTGTATTTGGGATGACGCCCCGAGGCAATCAACGTAGAAGAAACGATGGGCCCCCAGCCACCTCCACCAATGGAATCTAAATAGCCACCAAATAGCGCTAAAAGCCCTACTTTTTTCAATTGTCGTTTTTCTTGTCTTTTGATCAATGCCTTCCGGATGATGATGGCACCCAGAAATAAGGTATAGATAGAAACGATGGGTTTGATATAACCCGCATATTCTTCTAGGCTAGAAATCACATAAGCCCCTAAGATGGCTCCAATGATACCCGGAATCACTAAGGTTTTAAAAAGCTTGGAATTAACATTGCCGAATTTCAAGTGCATGTAACCTGAAACGCCCGAAGTGAATACTTCGGAAGCATGAACACTGGCAGAAGCTGCGGCAGGAGAAATACCCACGGATAGTAAAAAGGTGGTAGCTGTAACACCATAGGCCATGCCTAAGGCCCCATCAATCATTTGGGCTAAAAAACCTCCTAAGATGTAATATAGAATTTCAGAATTGATGGAAGAGAAGACCACTTCCATTTTGGCAAAGGTCACATAGGTAAATAATAAATGTCCCACGATCATCAAAGCCAGCGCATTACTGATGTGAATAATCACTTCGGTAATACTTCTTTCCCGTTTCCAAATGGTTTGCACCGCGTTGAAAATGCTCGGAAATTTTCTCTTTGTATCTGAACTAGGAGGAATATTTTGGGACATATTGCTTACTCGTAAGGTAAAATCGCCTACAAAAATAGTAGACTTTATCTAATCTACCAATAAAGTAGAGTAAATATTTTTTCATAAAAAAGCCGTAATTTGCATTCCTTTTTTAAAATGATAAAAATTTATGCGTACAGAGTATCAGTTTCGTGAAATCGAAAAGCAATGGCAGTCTTTTTGGGAGACAAATAATACCTTTCAAGCACAGGTAAATCCGAATAAACCTAAATATTATGTGTTGGATATGTTTCCTTACCCATCTGGGGCAGGATTGCACGTCGGGCATCCGCTAGGCTACATTGCATCTGATATCATCTCACGCTACAAGCGTTTGCAGGGATTTGAGGTTTTACACCCCATGGGATTTGATTCCTTTGGTCTACCTGCGGAACAATATGCCATACAAACAGGGCAACATCCTGCCTTAACTACCGAGGAAAATATCGCTAGATACATTGAGCAATTGAAAAACATGGGTTTTTCCTTTGACTGGACGAGAGAAGTGAGAACCTCCGATCCTTCCTATTATAAATGGACTCAATGGATTTTCATGCAATTGTTCAATTCTTGGTATAATCAGGCTTCCGATAAGGCGGAGTCGATCGATACCTTGATTCAAATTTTTGAAAAATCGGGCTCTATTGGAGTACAAGCCGTTTGTGATGAAGAGGTAAAACGTATCAGCGCCGAGGAGTGGAATGCGTATTCTGAAGAAGAAAAATATGCTTATTTATTGTCTTTCCGTTTAGCTTTCTTGGATGATTCGGTGGTGAACTGGTGCCCTGCTTTAGGGACTGTTTTAGCCAATGATGAAGTCAAAGATGGTGTTTCTGAACGTGGAGGCCATCCCATAGAACAAAAGAAAATGCGCCAGTGGTCCATGCGTATCACGGCTTATGCCGACCGACTATTGCGTGGGTTGGAAGAGGTAGATTGGTCAGATTCATTGAAAGAACAGCAGCGCAACTGGATTGGAAAATCCATTGGTGCGGAGGTAGATTTTGATATCGATAATCCAGCTCTTTCTCATAAAAAAATCAAAGTATTTACGACCCGTGTGGATACCATTTATGGAGTTTCCTTTATGGTTTTAGCACCAGAACATGAGTGGGTGGATGAATTGACTACGCCGGAGCAAAAGGAGGCTGTGGAGGCTTATGTGACTTGGGCGAAATCTCGTTCTGAGCTAGATCGTGTATCAGAAGTAAAGCAAGTGAGTGGTGTATTTACTGGTTCATTTGTCGTCAATCCGTTTAACGGAGAGCGTGTGCCTATTTATTTGGCTGATTATGTCTTGGCTGGATATGGTACTGGAGCCGTGATGGGTGTACCTTCGGGAGATCAGCGCGACTGGAACTTTGCGACGCATTTTAACCTACCGATCATCCCAATATTGGATGCTCAGAAGGATATTGAAAAACAAGCTGATGCGACCAAAGAAGGGAAATACATTAATTCTGAATTGATCAATGGAAAGACCTATCAAGAGGCTACTCCCATTTTAACCGCTTGGTTAGAAGAAAAGGGCATTGGTAAAGCTAAGATTCAGTACCGCATGCGTAATGCAGTATTTTCTCGTCAGCGTTATTGGGGAGAACCTGTTCCCGTCTATTTTAAACCGAATTCCCAAGGTGATTTATTGCCTTATTTGATTCAGGAAAGCGAATTGCCCTTAGAATTGCCTAAGATTGATAAATATCTACCAACAGAAACGGGCGAACCACCTTTAGGTCGTGCAGCAGATGCTTGGAAATACCAAGGTCAGTACGATTATGAATGGTCGACCATGCCGGGTTGGGCAGGTTCTTCTTGGTACTGGTACCGTTACATGGATGCTCAAAATGACCAAGAATTTGCTTCCCAAGAGGCCGTGAATTATTGGAAAGCGGTGGATTTATACATTGGAGGTTCTGAGCATGCAACGGGGCACTTATTGTATTCTCGTTTTTGGAACAAATTCTTGAAAGATTTGGGTTATGTGCAGGAAGAAGAGTTTGCTAAAAAATTGATCAATCAAGGAATGATTCAAGGTAGATCTAATTTCGTCTATCGAGTGAAAAACGTGAGTCCAGCTACTTTTGTTTCTCATGGGCTAAAGGATCAATATGATGTGGCAGCTTTGCATGTGGATGTGAATATTGTGGAGAATGATATATTGAACGTGGAGGCCTTCAAATCTTCTCGAAACGATGTTCCTGCGGATGCCGTTTTCGTGTTGGAATATGGTAAATATCTATGTGGCTGGGAAGTGGAAAAAATGTCCAAATCCAAGTACAATGTAGTAAATCCCGATGATTTGATAACTAAATATGGTGCTGATACCTTGCGTGTTTATGAGATGTTTTTGGGACCATTGGAGCAATTTAAACCTTGGAATACCAACAGTATTTCAGGCTCTCATAATTTCTTAAGAAAGGTGTGGCGTTTGTTCTTTGATGAAACGACGCAAAAAGTGAAATTGGAAGATTCTCCAGCCAAGCCTGAAGAATTGAAAGTTTTGCATGCGGCTATCCGAAAAGTCCACGAAGATTTGGAGCGTTATTCGTTCAACACGGTGGTTTCTACCTTGATGATTTGTGTCAATGATTTGACCCAATTGAAATGCCATAAGAAAGCTATTTTGAAGGATTTAGTGCTTTTATTATCTCCTTATGCCCCTCATATGGCAGAAGAGTTATGGGTGGCCTTGGGTGAGGAGGCAGGAAGTATTTCCAAAGCAAAATTCCCTGAGTTCAATGCAGCCTATTTAGTAGAAGATGAATTTAATTACCCGATTTCATTCAATGGAAAAGTGAAATTAACTTTGTCTTTTTCTGCGACGGCTAGTCCAGCCGAAGTTGAAGCAGGCGTTTTAGCTCATGCTCAAGTTCAAAAAGTCTTGGATGGTCAAATACCTAGTAAGATCATTGTGGTTCCGAAGCGGATTGTGAATATCGTTTTGGCAAAGTAGGAATTAGTTATTAGGGATTAGTGTCTTGTCCTGATATAGGTTGACAGTTGGGTTCATTAATTATTCATTGTAAATATAGTTTAAGCTGCATATAAATCAACTGGCTTTTTCATTTTTAAAGCTAAATGTGGTCTTGATTCATTGTAAGTGTCTTGTCCTGAAATAGGTTTACTTTGAGCTTATTAAAAACTCATTTTAAATATTTAAAAACTGCACTAAAACCTACTTGGTATTTCTTTTTTTTGATAAAAAAAGAAACAAAAAAACTTCTTTTTTGTCGGTCATCAAAGGCGAATTTCGCTTCGCGAAACCGTGATTCACTACGCTATCGCCTATATTTTTGACGCCGACACGCATCGCCTTTGCTAAGGTCAAAACCTCGTCTACCGCTGCGTTCATCATCTTTCGCTCGTGCTGACCGACGGTATTTTCTATCAAAAAATCACAAATTTCATTCTGAAACTAAACTCTAATAAAGACAACTGAAGAGGTTAATCTCAACGAAAGATGGGAACGTAGCATGAGCGAAGCGGAAGGCGGATATTTGACCCGGCGCATAGGCCATGTGCGTTAGAGTCAAAGATTAAAGCCGTGTGCGGAGTGAACATCGGTTCCGCGAAGCGGAATTCGTCTTAGGATTAACCGTTACTTCATTTTTTTTGTTTCTTTTTTTTAAAAAAAGAAATCCCTAAGCAATGGCATTAAAGTAGAGTGAGATATAAAATATCAAGTATTGCTACAATAAATACATATTGGAAAATCCAAAATATTTATGTTTGATAACTACAAGCTGAGTCTTCCTAAAAAATGTCAACCTAAATCAGGGACGTACATCTTGTCCTGAAATAGGTTTACTTTGAGCTTATTAAAAACTCATTTTAAATATTTAAAAACTGCACTAAAACCTAATGGTATTTCTTTTTTTTGATAAAAAAAGAAACAAAAAAACTTCTTTTTTGTCGGTCATCAAAGGCGAATTTCGCTTCGCGAAACCGTGATTCACTACGCTATCGCCTATATTTTTGACGCCGACACGCATCGCCTTTACTAAGGTCAAAACCTCGTCTACCGCTGCGTTCATCATCTTTCGCTCGTGCTGACCGACGGTATTTTCTATCAAAAAATCACAAATTTCATTCTGAAACTAAACTCTAATAAAGACAACTGAAGAGGTTAATCCCAACGAAAGATGGGAACGTAGCATGAGCGAAGCGGAAGGCGGATATTTGACCCGGCGCATAGGCCATGTGCGTTAGAGTCAAAGATTAAAGCCGTATGCGGAGTGAACATCGGTTCCGCGAAGCGGAATTCGTCTTATGATTAACCGTTACTTCATTTTTTTTGTTTCTTTTTTTTAAAAAAAGAAATCCCTAAGTAATGGCATTAAAGTAGAGTGAGATATAAAATATCAAGTATTGCTACAATAAATACATATCGGAAAATCCAAAATATTTATGTTTGATAACTACAAGCTGAGTCTTCCTAAAAAATGTCAACCTAAATCAGGGACGTGCAAAATTCTAAACACTAATCCCTAAAAACTAATAACTATCAATTCTTCACTCTACATGCTTAATCCTTTGAAGTAGGTCCCGCATCTCCCTGACTTTTTCCGGATATTTTTCAAACAAGTTTTCAGATTCTTTGGGGTCAAGCTTTAGGTTAAATAATTGACCTGTGATGTGATTGGTGGCTTTAACATTTCTAGGGTCGGTAAATCCACCGGATCCCAAGCCTTCTACCCATTTCCATTCCCCTTGTCGGACAACCAAATAGCCAATGGAGGTGGTGAATACCAATGCCTCTTGTTCTGGAATTTGCTTGCTTTTCTGAGTCAGTAAAGGGTAAATTCCATAACTATCATTTTTGCTGGTTGGCTGTCCAAGAATCTGTTGGCAAGTAGCTAATAAACTGGTTTGAGAAACTAAGGCTTGAGATACGCTTTTGGCTTTGACCTTCTTGGGCCAACGAACAATGAATGGCACTCGGTGCCCAGCTTCAAAAGCATCTCCTTTCATTCCTCGCCATTCTCCGGCGGCCTGATGTTGGAATTCTTTCACGAAATTCTCTCTCCAATAAGGGCCATTGTCACTGGTAAAAATAACTATGGTATTTTCTTTTAAGCCTAAACTATCTAAGGTTTTCATGAGCTGCCCCACCGAAGCATCTACCTGTTGAACAAAATCGCCATACTCGCCAGCTTTAGAGCTTCCTTTGAATTTATTTTGGGGTACCCAAGGAGTATGAGGACCCGAAAAGGGGATGTATAAGAAAAAGGGTTGATTGGTTTTTTGACGTGTCAAAAACGCTTTGGATTTATCGATGAATCGGGGCATGACGCCATAAAAATCAAAATTGGGAGCCATTTTGCCTTCTCGCCAAAAAGGTCCGGTATAACCTGAGGTTAATTTATTTCCATCCGTATAGGCAGTAGGCTTTTCCACCAAATGTTGATTTTCCAAATAGCAATAAGGCGGCATGTCCAAGGATGCAGGCAAAATATAAGAATAGTCGAAACCCACCGCTGCAGGACCACCCGTAGGGTCTTGGTCATAATCAATGTGATCGGGCTTCATTTCTTCTTGAATGCCATAATTCACTTGGGTTAAATTTCCCTCAAAACCCGGTTTGACGGCCCAATCTAAACCCAAATGCCATTTTCCAACCACGCCAGTTTGGTAACCTTGACTCTTTAGAAAAGAGGCCACCGTTACACGTTCTTTTTCAATCAAGCTGCGACTGTAGCCTCTTAGAACACCCGTGGGTAATTTACTTCGGAAAGGATATTGACCCGTCATGATGGCATAGCGGGAGGGTGTACAAACTCCAGAAGCAGAATGGGCATCTAAAAAGCGCATGCCCTCTTTGGCCAATTGATCAATGTGGGGCGTGGCAATTTTATCCCCTTTGGGATTGTAGATGGAAATATCACCATAGCCCAAATCATCCGCTAAGATGTATATGATATTCGGTTTTTGCGTATTTTTCTTTTGAGCCAAACTTGGATATACCAAGGACAAAGCCAGCAAAAGTGGGAAAAGAATGCTTGTTTTCATGTTAATGTGCTAAGGAGTTTATCCAATCTTGAATTAATTTAATTCCTTCTTGATGCTTCATTTTACGACCTAATTCAGGCATCATGACCCCTGGATCTACCGAATCCATGCGGTAGGCCAAAATACTTTCCTTGGCTTTTCCCGAAACAATGTCGTATTTCAAATTGCCTGAGCCTCTTCCCGCTGCAACTGGTGTCTTCATGAAGCCATAGGCTGTTTTATCTTTTGTATCCCAAGCTAAATATAATCCAGAAGAACGCGCTGGTCCTGTAGAGTTATGGCAATGCGCGCAGTTGATGTCTAAATAGGCTTTCGCTCGTTCATCGAGTGATTTACTTTCATCCATATAATTGACTAATGCTGGAATTTCATTGAAATGAGGTAAATCACTCAAAATGCCTGCTTTTGTCCAGTAATCCAATTGATTTTGCTTCCCTGAAGTATAATGAAAGTCACCGTTTAATTGTCGGGCCGAAGGACCAATCGGGCTCATCTGACCACTGCGTTCATGGCAACCTTTACATTGGTTCATGTTGGGAACCTGATAATTTACTTGTTTTAGTATGCCTTGTTTGTCCTTCCAACGAACCAAAGAAGAACCTCCTGCTACTTCTAAAGTAGCTTCAGTTTGGGCTTCATCCCAAATATAAGGCAAGGCCACCCACGACTTCTCTTGACGAATCAACACCCGAGTTTCCATAATCCTTCTGCCTGCCGAAGGATTGGCTTCCTCTTTGGGATAATAAAAGGTTTTAATGATGGCGGTACCTACGGGAAACTGGAATACCGAATCAGCATTATAGGCTACCTTAGTTCCTTCCGGTAATTTGATAAAGCGAAGCTTGGAAGCATAATCCGAAAATAAGGGGGAATTCAACTGGTAAGGAATCACGCCGTCTTGTGGATGTTGATCTTTTAAATCACCATTGAAAAATCCATAGTCGGATAATTTCATGACATAGCCAGCCGTGTTTTTTTGGATGGAACTAGCCTGGATAAAGCTCATCCATACCAAAATCATCAAGCCTAAACGAAAAGACCTGTTCATGATTAACGAAGTGTCTTAAATGCTTGAAGATGGCAATCGTACAAACTAACGTCGCGTTGGATGTTTTTAAAATCGTGTTCCGCATCGATATTGGCGAAGCTTTGATTCGTATTATTTCGAATACAAATCCGATATGAAGGGAAATATTCACCGCTGGAATCCAATCGTTTTGGGTCCAAAATACCATCATAAATAATGTTGGGCGCCTGTCTGCCAAATTTCAGTTTGAAGCGATACATCTGACCAAATCGACCTTTGGCAGGAACTCTACCTGCTTTTCTTTCAAAATCATTGTCGCGGATTTCAATGGCCGTCGGATAGGGGTCATATTCCAAATCCGTGATTTTATTTTCTGTCATGTGGTAAGAAATAATTCCTACGCCCATGGTTTTATTTTGATGAATCTTATTGTTAAAAATTTCCACCTGACTCGTCGCTAATACCAGCATGCCCGTTCCTTTAGGAACCCGAGCCACAATGTTTCCTTTAGGGGCAAAATTGGCTAAATTATTTTCTATCACCTCATTTTGGTAGACTTTCACATGACCACCTTTTTTCTGGACCAAATCAGGTAAATCAAATACCAAAATACCTCCTGTATTGCCATAGGCCTTATTATGATGCACCTCCGCAAATTGAGAATTTTCTATTTCAATGCCAGCCACATTTTGGAATGCGGTGCTGTTTTTCACTTCAATGTACTTCGACTGGCCTACATAAATACCCGCATCGGAGGCACCAATGGCAATGCAACTATCAATCAAAACATTTTCACAAAGTACGGGGTAAAGCGCATAGCTCCCGTTGCTAGGAGAGGGCTTGCCTGTCCATTCAGCTTTGATGCGGCGAAAGGTGATGCCCTTCACATGCATGGTTTTGATTAAATCCCCTTTGGAATCCTGCACGGTCATATCTTCCAAAATGATGTTCTCACAATTGGTGATTTTTATGCCTTCGGCACCCCCTGCTTGATTTTTAAAGGAAAGTATCGTTTTATCGATTCCTTTACCTCGAATGACCATATTTTTTTTACCATCCATGGACAAACTTTGCGAAATCTGAAAAGTACCTTCCTCTAATTGTATGGTACTTCCATCGTCTGCTAAAATCAAATCCGTTTGGATTTTCTTTTCAATAGCTTGTTGCCCCATAAGCGGGCTAAGGATGGCTATTTGTAAAATCAATAGGTAAAGAAAACGCTTTGTCATATTATTTTAAATTCGATAAATAGGTTCTGCTTTGTCGGGTTTGAACAGGATATCGAGAGCTTTCATCTTCTAAATAATAATGCTGAATTTTGGCTTTTTTAGCCGCTTTCATGATTTCAGGTATGTTCAGTTGGCCCGTTCCTAAAGCTACATCATTTTCAACAGAAGTACCACCCGACATATTTCCTTGCACGCCTTTTTTCAAATCCTTCAAGTGCATCAATTTAAATCGATTGCCGTATTTTTCCAACAGTGTAGCTGGATTTTGACCTGGGAAAAAAGTCCAAAGGATATCCATTTCATAGCTGACAAATTTAGGATCCGTGTTTTGAACCAAGTAATCAAACAAAGTTCCCTCGCCATAAGGCTCAAATTCAAAGCCGTGGTTGTGGTAGCAAAAGGTCAAATCAAATTTCTCTTTTAAGGCTTTACCAATCTGATTGAATTCCTGAGCTGTCTTTTGGGCCATTTCTAAGGTAAACGGACCTGTATGAGGAATCCATGCCACGCGGACAAAGGAAGCACCTAAAGTCTTAGCATTTTCCCCCACCTGATCTGTCTTGTTTAATGCATCTGCCATACTGACTCCAAAAGAAGAACATTTCATGCCTCTTTCATCCAATAGGCTGCGTACTTCTTGGGCCGTTTTGCCAAATAAACTAGAAAATTCCATGTCGGTAATTCCCTGACTTTGTAGGGTGTCCAAGGTTTTGGCCATGTCTTTGGAGAAACTATTGCGGTAGGTAAAGGAAACCATACCAATGTCTTTGCCGTTGATTTTCATAGGTTTCTGGGCCAAGGCCAACATCGGTAATAAAAGTAGGAGTAAAGTAGCTTTCATGTTATTTTAAAAATATGGTTTTGTGAGTTTTTGCAGATTCTGTTGCAGCAGATAATATTTCTACCACAATTTCATTGATGGCTAAAGAGGATAAATCCTTTTGTGGATCTATTTTGCCTTGCACGACGGCCGCTAAATAGGCAAATACATTAGCTCTTTCAGGAGCTAATGGGGAAAGTTGAAGGAGGCTTTCTTTGCCAAATCGCCCTTCAGAAATATACTTCATTTGTTTGGTCTTATCGGCCACTAAAATACCTTTGCTGGCATATAGTTCGGTATCCTTGCGGTCAAATGGCCAATTCCAAGACGCTTGGATGATGGCTTGACAGCTAGGATAGTTTAAAATAATGGTGGTTTCATCATCCACTTTGGGATAGATATGGGGCTTTAAATGCTGGCTGACAGCAGTGACCGATATGGGCTTTTGACCTTCCATAAGCCAAGTCATGATGTTGGCGCCATAGCATCCAAAATCAATCAATGCTCCTCCGCCGTTCATTTTTGGGTCGGTTAACCAAGCTAGGAATTCTTTCGAACAACCAATTTCTACGGGACCATTATGACCATCCATGATGACCACTTTGCGCAGATCTCCCAAGGATTTTTCCACTTTCAGCATGTCCCACATTTTGGCATGGGAGGGATACCAAGTTGTTTCAAAATTGGTTAATAAGGCTATTGGATATTTTTTGACCAAGGCTTTCATCTGAGCTAGATGATCCATGTTGACGGCCAAAGGTTTTTCCACCATCACATGTATGCCTTTGGGCGCACAGGTTTGAACCACTTCCAAATGCTCGTAAATGCTATTAAACGCACATACAGCCTCTGGTTTCGTTTGGGAAATCAATGTTTCTAGATCAGGAAACCAAAGGGATTCAGGTAAATGATATTCTTTGAGCAGGCGCATGGCCAAGTCCTTATTTTTCTCGGCAAATCCTACAATCTGCACATCTGCATTTTTTTGTGCGGCATGCAATGCCTGACCTACGTGGTCATGTGTCATTCCGGCTATCCCCACCCGAATGGGATTAGCTATCAAAAGTATAGGGCTGATGAAGACCAGCCCTATAAGTAAAAGAATTTTTGTTTTCATGGCGTAATTAAGGCCTTGAATTAGTTTCTAGGTCCACCCTGACGCATTTGACTCTGCAATGCAAGGTATTTTTCCAATTGTTCTGGAGTGAATATGCCTTTCAACGATTCCATTTGGCCATCATTGATTTTCTTCATTTCAGCCATCATTTGCTCACGCTCCATACCAGCCTGACGGAATTCCATCATTTTTTGCATACGAGAGGAAATAATGGGCTCCAGTTTTTTAACCTGATCAGCAGTCAGTTTTAATTCCGTAGAATAACGGTCAAGCTGACGTTGAACCATCGCTTTTGGATCAAAGTCTTGCGCAGTAGCTTTTGTACTCAGGCCAAGGAACATCGCCATCATCGCGCATAAGGCAATTAGTTTTTTCATGGTAAAGTATTTTATTGATTTAATGGCTAAATATAGTGCTAATTTTTCTAATTAAATTTTTATTGAAAAATAGTTTTCCAAATTAAATCATATACTTCTGGTGCTTCTACTTGGCTAGGAAGGCTCTTTTGATCCGACACATAAATAGGATAATAGGCTGGCTCACAAAAAATACTTCCATGAGAACCCTTGATGAGCGTGGCATCCAATGGAATCACATCCATCAAATAGCGAAAACCACTCAGTTTTCTGGCCAATTTATAAGCCGCTCTGAGTTTAATGAAGGGGTTTTTAGGGTCCATAAACATCTCAACAGGGTCATAACCTGGCTTCCGATGAATATCCACTAATCGGGCATAGTCGGGTGCTTTGGCATCATCCATCCAGAAATAATAAACAAACCAAGCCTGTGGTTCAGCGATTAATACCAATTCCCCACTGCGGGCATGGTCTATGTGGTAGGCTTTTTGTTCCTCCTTATTTAATACTTTAGCTATGCCGGATACTTTTTCTAAATCAGCTTTGATGGCCGCTATTTTGTTGGCATCTTGAATGTATACATGCGCTATCTGGTGATCTGCCGTAGCAAATGCCGCACTGGCACCTGCATCCAAAAGTTCTAAGCCTTGCTCAACGCGTATGCTAATCAATCCCTTTTCACGCAAAATACGGTTGATGTAAATCGGCTGATTCACTTCGTTGATGCCATATTCCGAAAGCAGAATCACTTCTGCTCCTGTGCTTTCAAAATGCGTCACTAGCTCTTTGACCACCTGATCGATCTCTTGTAATTCCTTCGCAATCTTGGGAATATCTGGACCAAATTTTTGCAGACAATAGTCCAAATGCGGCAAATAAATCAGATTCAGCGTGGGATTGTATTTCTTATCTACCCAGATGGAGGCATCTGCAATCCATTGGGTCGATTTAATATTGGCATTTGGCCCCCAAAAACTAAACAAAGGAAATGTTCCTAGTTCGGCTTGTAATTCGTCACGTAAGGAGGCAGGGTAGGAGTAGCAATCGGGTGCTTTCACGCCGTCGGCATGGTACTGCGGACGAGGTGTCACCGAATAATCGGCCGAGGAGTACATGTTGTACCACCAAAACATTTTGGCACAAGTAAAATTAGGATTGGCCTTTTTGGCGGCATCCCAAATTTTCTCTCCTTGCACCAAATGGTTGGATTGTTTCCAAAACTTCACTTCGGCATCTTCGCGATCATACCAGCCATTTCCTACAATTCCGTTTTCATTGGGGTATTTTCCGGTGACATAACAACTCTGAGAAGTAGTTGTCACAGCCGGTAAAACGGGTTTGATGTGGCAAATTTGCTTGGAAGCAATGAACTGGTTTAAAAACGGTGTATGCTCGCAAAGCACGCTTTGACTTAATCCAACGACATCAATCACGACCGTCTTTTGCATCATATTAGGCTTTTAATTGTTCTTGTACCCATTGAATCTCCCGAATGATGGATTCATGTATGGGAATTTGATGTTCTTCTGGCAAGACTCCCCAGGTATAGGTTTCTATTTCCATTTGGCCTGTGAATGCTTCCTGCTTTTGTATCGCTAATGTTTCTCGAATTTCTTTCTGCGTTGAACCCAATAAACCATAACTCTCTAAAAATAGAGGGACATGGTAGTGAATTCTCCATTCCAAAAATGCCCCTGGTTCATAAGCCGCAAAGGCTTGATCCAAATCTGGATATTGAATGAAACTACCATCCGCTTTTTTGGCTTTCACCTGATGCAAATACACAGGTTCTTGGTATTTTTTTAATAAGGCTAATTTTTCCTCGGCTTGTTGACTAAAGTCCAAACGCAAGGCAGAACTTACCTGTATCTTACCTACTTGTATGCCTTTTTCTTTCAACTCTGTAATGCAAGTAGCAGGATGATCATAGCTAACTCCGAAATGACAGATGTCGAAACAGATTTGAATATGTCGACGAATCAATTCCTCGGCTTTCGCAGCACTATATCCTTTTTCAATTAAATGAGGAATTCCCAAGGGCAATAAGCAAGCACCATACCAATCCACAAACTCACGGTGGTTTTCTAAAATACCATCGGGTTCTGGTTCTATGTCAATGTGTATACTTTTACCAGTCGCTTGTTCAATCTGAGCCAATTGGTCCACAACATCCACCAAGGCTAATGTTCCTTTTTCGGTGGCTTCTTGCAAGGCTTCTGGACTTTTCCACCAAAAACGGTAGGAGAGTGGCGAGGTGGAAATACCCCCTGAAGCTTGACTTTCTGGTAATAGTTTGGCTAATAGATGAGCCAAACGTAATGTATAGTCGTAACGTTCTTTCGTTGTCCAATCAGGAGTGTGCACATCGTCTTTGACCACTACTCCATGAAAACCACCAAAAGGAAATCCATTGAGCGTAAACACGTACAAATCCTCGGCTTTCAACCAATCTGTCAAGGCTTTCCAAGCTTGTTCATCTTGCAAATCTTTACTCGCTAAATCAGCAATGCGTAAACCTAGGCCCATTGGAGCGTCAGGACTTACCGCTGCTTTGATTGCAGGTATGTTCTTTTGAAGATTGGCAAAATGCTCCGACCAAATTTCACCTGGGTGAATGTTGGAACAATAACTTAAAAGCCCTAGTGCTGTTTTCATGGTTTGCTATCCTAATTGAGCTAAGAAATCAACCGATTTTTTAATTAAATCAAAATTCATTTCATGCACTTCTTTTCCTTTGCCTAGTTTTTCCAACAAAGTAATGCATAATTGTCCACCCAAATGCTCCTGAAATTCCTGCAAACCTTTGAATAAATTGGCTTTGTCATTTTCTGCCAAGGCTGGGTGATAGGTATCAAATCCTAAGCTACGAATGACCGCAATCACTCGGTCTCTTTCCTCGGCTGTTAAATATCCAATTTCATGGGAATAGGCTGTATCTAAAGCAATACCGATGGCCACAGCTTCCCCATGACGGATCTCGAAATTGCTTAAATATTCCAATTTATGAGCAGCCCAATGGCCAAAATCCAATGGTCGAGCCGAACCTAATTCAAAAGGATCACCACTGGAAATGTGCTGCATGTGTAATTCCGCACAACGGTAGATTTGCTCAATCATGACCGCTTCATGGCGCTCATTCATGGCTGAGGTATTTTCTTCCAACCATTCAAAAAAAGCCAAATCCTTGATTAATGCGACTTTGATGGCTTCCGCAATACCCGATCTCCAGTCGCGGTCGTTTAAAGTAGCCAATAAATTCACATCATTGAATACGGCAACGGGTGGAGCAAAAGTGCCTAGGAAATTTTTCTTTCCCATGTAATTCACCCCATTTTTCACGCCAACTCCCGAATCATTTTGGGATAAAACCGTACTTGGTATACGAATGAATTTTACCCCACGGTGCGAAATAGCTGCGGCATATCCGCTCATATCTAAAAAGGCTCCTCCACCAATACAAGCCACAAAAGAATGTCGATCGATGCGATGCTCATCAATAGCCCGAACCACTTCTTCATAAAACCTGGGGTCATTTTTACAAACTTCTCCACCGGGTAAAATCAAGATTTCAGGGGCTAAATCAGCCACAGGATAGGTGTCAAAGTATTGGACGATTTCAGAGGTCAAGTTTGGATGGGCATCTGCCACTCCTTTGTCGATGACAAATACGATCCTTTTTCTAAAATCAACTAAACCAAAGTTCAAGATAAAGTCCTTGAAAACGGGATTATCTTGTTGGAATAAGCCTTTGGAAAAAATGACCTGATAGCGAAAGGGTACCTGAAAATATTGTTCTAATGACTGCATGCTATAAAATTACGTAACGGCAAAGAATTTCCCTACTCGCATGGAAATGGGTAATAGGGCTAATACGGCCAAAGTAATCATCCATTGGCCACTTAAACTCACCCAGGCTGCGTTCATCACAATGAGTGACAAGACTCCTGCTTTCACCGTTTTACCTATGTTCGGTCCAATGGGATTTTGATATGCTTTTATTAAAGGTTTAAATATAAGCGTGATATGCAAGATAATAAAAGGAATGGCCATCCATTGTTCCGATTTAATCGCCAAGGATAATTGTGCCGCATGAATGATCAAAAAGAATAAGGCTGCTGCCGCAATAGGCCATGGAGTACTACCATGCACTTCACCCCGACTCACCATGGTAATGGCTGCGATGTAAATCAAGGGTAATATCATCCATTGCCCCTGTTCTATGACCCCTAGTTCGTAGACCGACATGCCTAAAAGTAGGTTAAAGGCACGACAAAGGCCCATGTTGATGGGGCCAAAATAAGTCATGTGTTTTCCTTTCCAGTCGTAAAATAAGGCTAATAAGGTGATAATTACGGCCAAGTAGCCACTGAGTAAACTTTGTTTGAAGGCTAAGAGAATACCTAAAACAAGCAGGAATAAACCTCCTGCCACTGCGGCTTGTAATGAAATTCTGCCACTCGGCAAAGCTCTTTCTGGTCGTTCTATGCTGTCTAATTCTCGGTCAAACACATCATTGAACACCACTCCACCCGCATATAAACACATGGTGGAAAATCCTAACAAGAGTAAGGGCTGTATGGAATAATCTTTCCAAACGAAAAGGAAACCTACAATGGCCATACCCGCCATGATGTCGGTCAAAGCCGTAATGACATTGGCTGGTCGAGTTAATTCCAAAAAGGCTCTAATCTGACTCATTAGCGAATGATCAAGGAGTTTTTGTTGACTCTTGGAGCTTGTCCGCCTCGTAAAACCGTGTTTCCATTGAATTTCAAAGACTGATCTATTTCCATGCCATGGATAAAATCAGATTCTTTAATTTGTCCACTTTGTGCAAAAGCATCCAAGGCGTTTTGGTAGGTCACTAAACGAATATCTTCATCGGTAATGCCTTTCATCTTCATCAATGCTGCTGTTTTTGGAATCGCTAAGGGATCGGAAATTCCCCAATCTGCCGCTGAATTGATCATGATCATGGATGGACCGTATTGTTTCACTATCTCCACCATACGCTCATTTCCCATTTTGGTGAATGGGTAAATGGTAAAGGCGGCATAAAATCCTTGGTCCAAAACCGATTTAACCGTTTCTTCGTTGTTATGGTCAATAATGACCATTTTCGGATCTAAACCATGCTCCAAAGCAATGGCCATACTTCTTTCTGTACCTTTTTTCTTATCGCGGTGAGGCGTATGCACCTGCACAGGTAAACCCATTTCTTTGGCCAATTCCAGTTGTGCTCGGTAGTATTTTTCTTCCAAGGCTGTTTGATCATCAAAACCAATTTCACCAACACCTACTACGCCTTCTTTTTGCAAAAACAAAGGTAAAATCTCCATCACTTCCTCAGCCAAAGCCTCATTATTAGCCTCTCGTGAGTTTAATCCAATGGTGCAATAATGCTTGATACCAAACTGAGAAGAACGAAAACGCTCCCAACCCACCAAAGTAGCAAAATAGTCTTTGAACGACGATAAACCTGTTCTTGGTTGACCTAACCAGAAGGCAGGCTCAATGATGGCCACGACTCCAGCATCCGCCAAGGCTTGGTAATCATCCGTTGTTCTTGCCGTCATGTGCACATGCGGATCAAAAAACTTCATGCCTTTGATGTATTGCTCAAATGTTTCTTCCACGGTGCTCGCAGTCATTTCTTCCTCTGCAGATCCTTGAAAATGGGATGGGTTCGATAGGTGTGGATTTTTACACATAATCCTAGGCTGGTTGGTAAATGGGTTCTGGTTTCTCTAAAGCTCCCCAAGCATCATTTGGGACGGCAGGAAGCTCGTTTTTATATTTTTCTGCCAATGTTTTCGCTTCAGCTAAGCTACTTTGCGCTAAAACAAGCGCAGCTGCCAAACGGTCTGAGGCGGAATCTGAATGAATTAATTTTTCAATATTGGGTAATATTGCTGGGTTCAAATAGGGGACAAGCAGGCGCCAAACTTGAGAAGGTACTCGTCGGTTCGCTGCCCATCTCTCATGCGCAAAATCCACCAAGGTTTGAACCAAAGCTTCGTTATTTCTTTCTTCTAAACCCTCAATTTGATGGATTGGCTTATCGTTGAAGATGCATTTTAAGACCAATTGGTTCCAAGCTAATTCCGAGAAATACTGCTTGGGATATGGATTTCCAAAGGCAATGGCATCAAAGATTAAACCCACATTAGAACGTACCGCATCTGTAGCACGGTTCATCCATGCTTCTGGATAGGCCAAAACCGGAATAGCGGAATACAGGGCAACGGACTCGTTTAATTCAGCGGTATCAAATAGCAGGTTAATTTTCTTGATGTATTCGTCTTGGCTTAATTCTCTTTCTTGGCAAAGGCTCAATAAATATACTCGTGCCAAACGGTCCAAAGTCCAGTCATTCCAATTCCAATCGGGTAGGATGGAGGCGGCCTGACTCAAGACTTCGTTTTCTAGTTCTTGTTTTTCTATAAAACGAGGAACCATGACAAAGCTCAACGATAATGAATTGGTGTCTTTCGCTGATTTTTCCTTCAACCAATCCAATTCTTTAGGTTGGCATTGTCCAGATAAGGCTTGAAATAATGGTTCTGAGATATTCAAAATTTACAATTTTATGATGATTTTAGGCTAAAAACGAATTTACTACATAATCCTTAGATTGATGACATGATTTATGTATGATATTTATCAGAAATGCCAATTAGTGTACATTTTCTTCGGGTTTGATCTGATAGGACTTTTTCGACAAAAAAACCGTTTGCCAAAAATAATGAAATAGCATGCCCGTTTTTCGACTGAACAAGACCTGATTCTCTGTATTGTGCATCAATGGCCTCATTTTGACCAGATTCAATAGGATTTTCCAAGTCCAAAACAAGGGAACTAAAGCTGCATAGTTCAATAAAATAAGCAAATAGGCTCCCAGGCCATAACTTTTCCTAATCCACAATAAATTGGATACTTGGATTTGAACGGAAAAACGATTGACCCAGGAAGTTTTCGCTCTTCGGAAGGGATTATCTCCCAATAAATGCGTCACTCGGATATCCTCAAAATAGGCTAATTTCCCTGCTTTGATCAATCGAGTACTCCATTCGGCATCTTCGGCATACATGAAAAAATCCTCGTCCCAAGCTCCCACTTGATCGATCACTTTTTGACTCGTCATCAAGAAAAACCCAACTAAATTATTGGTTTCGAATCTTTCTTGAGCCACATAGCTAGGAAAACATTGGTACACCCATTTCTTCCATGCGGGAATATTGGGCAAAATGTATAAATCAATGCGGATGTCGTTCAGCGTCCGATAATAGGGGATCGAATTCCCATCCATATCGACTTGAATAGCTCCCACAGCGGCAATTTCAGGTTTTTGTTGCAGGTAATCATAGGCTTTCCCAATGGCATTGTCGCTCACCAGCGTATCCGCATTCATGAACAAGACATAAGGGGCTTTGGCCAGCGCTAAACCCATATTATTCGCTTTGGAGAATCCAGCATTATAGCCCAAATCTATCCACACGGTGGCTGGAAATTCATGAAGAATGGCGGCATTAGCGCCCGCTTGGTATTTATTATCCACCACAATGCACTCAAATTCCAGACCTTGGGTATACTGGTAAATGCTCCTAAAGCAATTCAGTAAAAGTTCTTCACTTTGGTAATTAACAAATATGATGGAAAGCTGCATATCTTACAAAAATAGAAGAGATTAGCGAATAATGAATTGGAAATGTAGAATGTAGAATGAAAAATGTAGAATGTAGAATGAAAAATGTAGAATTTATAGGATAGAAAATAGGGATTTGCAATCTCAAGTTAAAGTTGGCTTCGAGAGCCTCAGCCAACATCGAGAGCCTCAGCTAAATATTATTCTACATTCTTCATTCTACATTTTTCATTCTACATTGACTGGTTAATCCCAACGAAAGATTGGAGCGTAGCATGAGCGAAGCGGCAGGCGGATATTTGACCTTGCGCATAGGCCATGTGCGATGGCGTCAAAGATTAAAGCCGTATGCGGAGTGACAATCGGTTCCGCACAGCGGAATTCGTCTTAGGATTAACCGTCTTTCTTATGTTTTTTTTGTTTCTTTTTTTATGAAAAAAAAGAAATACCATATGAATTAAATCTTCGGCAAAACTATTTTCTAGGACTCTTTCTTGTTGTTTTAACAATAGCATTATGTTTCAGCAAATACTAAGGCTTTTCTTTTTTATGAAAAAAAAGAAAGACCATATGAATTGAATCTTCGGTAAAGCTATTTTCTAGGAGTTGTAACAATAACACTATGTTTTAGCAAATACTTAGGATTTTCTTTTTTTTCAAAAAAAGAAACAAAAAAACTTCTTTTTTTGTCGTTCAGCAAAGGCGAATTTCGCTTCGCGAAACCGTGATTCACTCCGCTATCGCCTATATTTTTGACGCCGACGCGCATCGCCTATGCTGAGGTCAAAACCTCGTCTATCGCTGCGTTCATCACCTTTCGCTCGTACTGACCGACGGTATTTTCTATCAAAAATTCTACATTCTTCATTTTACATTGAACGGTTAACCACTGGGCGTGGCGAATGATAGAAAATAGGTATTTGCAATCTCAAGTTAAAGTTGGCTTCGAGAGCCTCAGCCAACATCGAGAGCCTCAGCTAATTATTATTCTACATTCTTCATTCTACATTGACTGGTTAATCCAACGAAAGATGGGAACGAAGCATGAGCGAAGCAAAAGAAAATTGTAAATGATGAATTATAAAGTATAAATGGTGGTGGCAAATTTTACATCTTAATCCCTTAACCCTAATAACAAAACGGTTAATCCCAACGAAAGATTGAAGCGTAGCATGAGCGAAGCAAAAGGAAATTGTAAATGATGAATTATAAAATATAAATGGTGGTGGCAAATTTTACA
This sequence comes from Aquirufa ecclesiirivi, assembly GCF_011250515.1. Classification (GTDB taxonomy): domain Bacteria; phylum Bacteroidota; class Bacteroidia; order Cytophagales; family Spirosomataceae; genus Aquirufa; species Aquirufa ecclesiirivi. Next base: position 65,645 of record NZ_JAANOP010000011.1, read on the forward strand.
TCTTAATCCCTTAACCCTAATAACAAAACGGTTAATCCCAACGAAAGATTGAAGCGTAGCATGAGCGAAGCAAAAGGA
>NZ_JAANOP010000011.1:65816-82334 GCF_011250515.1 Aquirufa ecclesiirivi
AAAGGAAATTGTAAATGATGAATTATAAAATATAAATGTTGTTGTTTCATTTAAATTTTAATCACTAATACCTATTGAGGTTAATCCAACGAAAGATGGGAACGCAGCATGAGCGAAGCGGAAGGCGGATATTTGACCTTGCGCATAGGCTCTGTGCGATGGCGTCAAAGATTAAAGCCGTATGCGGAGTGACAATCGGTTCCGCGCAGCGGAATTCGTCTTAGGGTTAACCGCATTTCTTCTGTTTTTTTTGTTTCTTTTTTTATGAAAAAAAAGAAATACCATATGAATTAAATCTTCGGCAAAACTATTTTCTAGGACTCTTTCTTGTTGTTTTAACAATAGCATTATGTTTCAGCAAATACTAAGGCTTTTCTTTTTTTATGAAAAAAAAGAAAGACCATATGAATTAAATCTTCGGTAAAGCTATTTTCTAGGAGTTGTAACAATAACACTATGTTTCAGCAAATACTAAGGCTTTTCTTTTTTTGAAAAAAAAGAAACAAAAAAACTTCTTTTTTTGTCGTTCAGCAAAGGCGAATTTCGCTTCGCGAAACCGTGATTCACTCCGCTATCGCCTATATTTTTGACGCCGACGCGCATCGCCTATGCTGAGGTCAAAACCTCGTCTATCGCTGCGTTCATCACCTTTCGCTCGTGCTGACCGACGGTATTTTCTATCAAAAAATCTACATTCTTCATTTTACATTCTACATTGAACGGTTAACCACAGGGCGTGGCGAATGTTAGAAAATAGGTATTTGCAATCTCAAGTTAAAGTTGGCTTCGAGAGCCTCAGCCAACATCGAGAGCCTCAGCTAAATATTATTCTACATTCTTCATTCTACATTGACTGGTTAATCCCAACGAAAGATGGGAACGAAGCATGAGCGAAGCAAAAGGAAATTGTAAATGATGAATTATAAAGTATAAATGGTGGTGGCAAATTTTACATCTTAATCCCTTAACCCTAATAACAAAACGGTTAATCCCAATGAAAGATTGAAGCGTAGCATGAGCGAAGCGGAAGGCGGATATTTGACCTTGCGCATAGGCCATGTGCGATGGCGTCAAAGATTAAAGCCGTATGCGGAGTGACAATCGGTTCCGCGCAGCGGAATTCGTCTTAGGATTAACCGTATTTCTTCTATTTTTTTTGTTTCTTTTTTTATGAAAAAAAAGAAAGACCAAAGTAGTCTATGCTCAATCAAGTTCTTGTTATAGAATATTCGACATGATCCTGCAAAACATGTTGATAATCGAAGAATAGGTAAAACACCCAATTTCCACTAATTTTGTAGCATGGAAGAAAGACCGATCACCGACTGGTTACCCTTAACAAAAAAAGAAGTAGAAAAACGCGGCTGGGACGAGCTAGATGTTATTTTAATATCCGGCGACGCCTACGTAGACCATCCTTCTTTTGGCACTGCAGTGATTGGTCGAATCATGGAAAGTGAAGGTTTAAAAGTGGGGATTGTAGCCCAACCCAACTGGCAAGATGATTTACGTGATTTCAAGAAATTAGGTAAACCCAAGTATTTTTTTGGTGTAACCGCCGGTTGCATGGATTCCATGGTGAATCATTATACGGCCAACCGTCGCTTACGTTCCAATGATTCCTATACCCCTGGCGGGGAAGCAGGTTTTAGACCTGATTATGCCACGACGGTGTATTCCAACATCCTTAAAGAAATTTATCCCGATGTTCCTGTCTTGATTGGAGGAATAGAAGCGTCCTTACGTCGGGTGACGCATTATGATTACTGGGCCGACAAATTATTTCCTTCGGTTCTAGTAGATTCCAAAGCTGATGTATTGGTCTATGGCATGGGCGAGCAGCCTTTGCGCGAGATTATCCGTGGCGTGAAAAGCGGGATTCCTTTAACGGAGTTAACGAATATCAATCAGGTCGCATTTTTACAGCCCAAAGAGGCTGCTTTACCGGTGGTGGATTCCTGGGAAACCGTGGAATTAAGCAGTCATGAAGATTGCTTGGTGGACAAAATTAAATACGCCGCCAATTTCAAGATAGTAGAGGTGGAGTCCAATAAATGGCAGGCCAATCGGATTATACAACAAGTAGGGGATCAAACCTTAGTTATTAATCCCCCTTTCAAAACCATGGATGAGGTGGAGATGGATCGCTCTTTTGATTTGCCTTATACCCGTTTACCTCATCCCAAATACCGCAAAAGAGGGCCTATTCCCGCTTTTGAGATGATTAAATTCTCGGTCAACATGCACCGAGGTTGTTTTGGAGGTTGTAGTTTTTGTACCATTTCGGCCCATCAAGGGAAGTTCATTGCTTCTCGAAGTGAGAAATCCATCATGAAGGAGGTCGATCAAATCACGAAATCACCGGATTTCAAAGGATACATTTCTGATTTGGGAGGACCATCGGCCAACATGTACAAGATGCGGGGCAAAGACGAGTCCATTTGTGCGCGTTGTTCTAGTCCTAGCTGCATTCACCCCGTGATTTGTTCCAATTTGGATACATCCCACAAACCTTTGACGGAGATTTACAAAAAGGTTGATGCGCATCCAGGCATCAAGAAAGCCTTTGTGGGTTCGGGAGTGCGTTATGATTTATTGGTGGATGATTTCAATAAGAATAATTCCGACATGAACCACGATGAATACATGGAGCAATTGATTACGCGCCATGTATCCGGCCGATTGAAAGTGGCTCCCGAGCATACCTCGGATGCAACCTTGCGGGTTATGCGCAAGCCTTCTTTTAAGTATTTCAGGAAGTTCAAAGAAAAATACGATGCCATTTCAGCCAAGCATGGTTTGAAACAGCCTTTGATTCCTTATTTCATTTCTTCTCACCCAGGATGTGAGGAAGTGGACATGGCCAATTTGGCGGCAGAAACGAAGGACTTAGGCTTTCACTTGGAACAAGTACAGGATTTCACTCCAACGCCCATGACGGTGGCCGAGGTGATTTATTATACAGGCGTTCATCCCTATACCTTGCAGCCGATTTATACGGCCAAAACCAAGGAAGAGAAGCAAAATCAAAATAAGTATTTCTTTTGGTACAAAGCCGAGTTCAAGGATTGGATTCGTAACCGTTTGACCAAATTACAGCGGCCCGACTTAGCACAGCGCTTATTGGGCTTTAGAAATAGGAACCAAAAATATTAATCAAATTATAGCACATGGAAGTTAAAGACAGCAACGGTAATTTATTGAATGACGGAGATTCAGTAACAGTAATTAAGGACTTAAAAGTACGTGGGTCATCTGGCGTCATCAAGCGTGGCACCATGGTGCGCAACATCCGCTTAACCGACTTTGAAGGCGAGGTAGAAGGCAAAGTAGAAAAAACGATGATGGTCTTGAAGACGGAGTTTTTGAAGAAAGCGTAAGTAAATGGTGAGTGGTACATGGTATGAGGGGGGCACATACAGCCTGCCTTAGCTTTAGTAATTGAGGTTTATATATAAATTATTAGGACTTGAATTCTTGAAATAGATGCAGCAGCTGTTTCCTAATAATTTATGAAATATTGAATCTATTTTTTGAAATTGATTTCAAAACAGATGACAATGTTATTGTTAGAATATTTGTATGAAATAGGTAAGGATCACAAACTAGGTATGAAATACTAATTTCCAGTTTAGCAATACTTCTGTCTCCCTAATTTTAATAAAATTATTTTTTTCTAGTACTTTGAAAGAGGCGGTATTTGTTTTGTCAGTCGAAGCAATAATTGCTTTTACGATTTGTTGTTTTTTTGCCCATTCAATAATACCACCTACAATTTCTGTCATATATCCCTTTCCTTGAAACTCGTTATAAGTTCCATAGCCAATTTCAATTTCACCTTCTGTGTTTGGTTCACCAACTATACATAAGTCGCCAATCATTTTGTTTTCAGTTTTTGAAATTGCTGTCCAAAGTGTCGAATACAAATAGTTTTTAGTTTTATCCGCTACGTTTGGTAAAATAGTTTGTTCAAATGCTTCTTTTAGTTCAGGGGAAATTGTTCTTGAAGTTTTATTCAAGTTCAGTTCTTCTTCCAAGGAGTTGTCGCATTTAATGTATTTAATTAACTGATTATAAGTTAATGGTTTTAAGATAAGTCGATTCGTTTCAATCATTTGGTTGATATTGTCTTTTTCTATTTTGTTTCGTTATTGATCTACAATGAACATTAACGGTTGGCAGATTTTTGGAGGCGGGGATTAGAAAGAACCAAAGCTTAAATTTAGTACCAAAGCTAATAGAAACTACAAATGTTCAGCCCAGTTCTAAAACCCTACTTTTGCCAAACCAGTGTTATATGCAGTACTTATTTGTTATAATAGTTCTATTTCAGATTCATGAAACCAGCCATATTTTTTGACATTTTCTTTTACTAGTGTTGGATTGTCAGTGTAAGCTACTATTGCAAGACTTTCCTTTGCTCTACTACAAGCGACATAAAAAAGTCGCTTTGTCCTATCTATTCCAGTTTCTTTTCCTGCATTAACTTTATTCTTGTCATCTGCTGTAAGATCTTTTGATCCGAATAATTTGTCATAGCTAAACATAAAACCTCTTGCCTCTACATCATCAATTATGACCATTACTCTTGGGTATTCCAACCCTTTAACGCCTTGATGTGTAGAAAATGCTGATTTATTAGAAAGATAAGTACAATAGTTTTCGACTTGAGAAAATGCAGTTTGAATCACAATGTCTAAGGCTTCTATGAAATAATCTGGTTTTTCATCTTCTTCCTCATCACTAATTTGTATTCTGAAATTTTCCTTTTCTTCTTCTGTTCTTGAAGTAATAATGTTTAACATATTATGTATTGGAAAAAGTGAATTGGCCTTAATTATATCCAATATTTCAATTAATTTGGGATCTTTATCATCCTCCCAAAGTGCTAAAAGTTTATTCACACTTTCATTTGCTATCTTAATATTATTGGTTTGATTTTTCGCTTTTTCCAAAGTCTTTTTATCTAACCAAATTGAATATTGCTTTACAATACGCGCAATTGAAAATTTATCGTTTTTTTTATAGGCTTCTACTAAAGGAAGAACTATTTTGGTAAATACACTTAAAAAAGAAAGAGAACCATCGAGCAGACCTGTTTTGAATTTTTCGACTCTATATAAAGGTTCAAAAAGTTCAAAAAACCCCATCCTTTTAGCAGCCATATGATGTTCCAAAACAAGAGTCATAACCTCATAATCTTTTGAACCCCATTTTGGATCTTTGGTTAAGAGAAACATTTTTTCTGAAACAGTTTCTTCAACCTTTGTTTTGTTTGATATTCTGTCAACAATATAAAGTCTAACAAATCCTTCCATTTTTTCAGTTCTAGGCATCTGTTCTTGCCCATCTACATCTTTTCTAATTTCATTTATTAATTTAACAATTCGCTTGTTAGAACGATGATTCAATTGTTTTGCAGGCCTCAACCAATCTGCAGGCAAATTGATTCCTAAATCCTCTTTGCCATCTGAATAAATTCTTTGCATTATATCTCCAAATAATCCTAAAGAGAAGTTGTCTTTTTTATTTTGCTGCAGTGTAAATAAAGCATCAATTAACTCCTTTTTTGTGTCTTGACTTTCATCAACAAGTACGATTGGGAATTTGGAAACAATAACATCCTGCATCAAAGTCTTTGTCTGGATGAAATATGATGTAATACTTATTACTTCAGAATGATTTAATGAGTCTTTTGAAACATTATCACCGTTAGGATTGTACACAAATTTTGTGATTTGGCTAAGATTATTTAGTCGATTTTGTTTTGACTCTATTTTTCTTGCTCTATCTACAGAAGTTTTATTTTTAAGGTCTCTACTTTTTGATTGAGCTTCTTCTAATTCAGCGATAGATTTGTCTAAATCTAATTTGAGCCATTTCTTTATATCCGTTGTTAAGGATTTAATTAATTCCCAAGAAAAACTATGTATTGTACTCACATAGAAAATAGAATCAAATTCTAATCTATGCTTTATTTCATCAGCAGCAGCATTTGTATAAGTAATTATTGCAATTTTCTGATTGTATAATTTATATGAGTCTCCGAACTCATTCTTGAATTTCGATAAAACATTTACTAGAGTCCGAGTCTTGCCAGATCCTGCTCCTGCAAATAGAAAGAAGCTTTTGGGATTAGTTGGATTAAAGCATTGATAAATGTAGTCATCTACATTATCATCAAGTGTATTATCTAAAATTGGTTTACTCATGATTTATACAATTATGTTTGTTGTAAGCCAGTTTTTTGTACAATTAACTTTGATTCAAGCCAATCTAAACCTTCTTTGATATAAGTAGGTGTTATTAATTTGTTTGGTTCCTCAAAGAATAAAAGCTCTAATGCAAACTCAGCTTTTTTGGCTCCGTTTGCAGTAATGAAATCGAACATTGATTGTGCAGACTTTTCAATATCCGTTTCCTTCGCTGCTATAATCATTTTTTTCAAAAGTCCTGTGCCTTGAGTTAATGCTTGAAATATCTCCCTATTTTCCAATACAAGTGCATCTTCAAAAGTATATGGGTTTACCTTTACGTCTTTTTTGCCATCATTTAAAGATATTGGTATCTGAAAAGTTACTTTTATTGGAAAGGTTTTATCTACTTTATCAGTACTCTGCAATTCCAATAGTATGTCCAAATCGGACTCATTGGGAATCCAAGTTTTCAATGTGTCATTACCTGATTTAAACCCTTTGCTCTTTAATGGTTTTACTTTTGATCCATTAATGGTCGGGTTTATTGAATCAATATCTGTAATTATCAAAGTTATTACCCCTAAATTCTCTATTAATGGTTTTAATCTATGAGCATGACTGCCTCCAATCTCTAATATGGATATATAACAATTGTTGAGTTTTGTATAGTGTTTTATAAAGTATGGTATCAACATCCTTTCAGCGGGACCCTCGACCAATATTACTGCATCAGCAAAAAACAAATCACAATGAGTAGTTCTTAAATATCGAATTGCAAACTTTGTAGTATCGTCATCATTTCCAAATGTTTTGGAAAGGTTTACAACTGTTGATGTGTTGATATTGCCAGGTGCTCCAATTTCTCTTTTAAAGTAACGTAAGCTAGTAAAAGCTATTTCATGTGCAACATGATTGGAATGAGTACTTATAATTAGCTGAGTAGAAAATACCTTTTTTTCTCCTAATTCTTTGTGCATCCTTAATACTTTGTATGCTTCCTTAATAAAAACTTGTTGCACTTGTGCATGTAAATGTGCTTCTGGCTCTTCAACTAAAACAAGATGTAGCGGTTCAAAAAATATTTCTGTATCAGTAGGATTTAAACTTTTTCCAACCTTCATCCATTCATCTCGAAATCTGATTAGTTTAAATATCATTGAAATTAAATTCTGATAACCCAAGCCATTATATTTCTCAGGAAGTGAAAGTCCAGAAACCCCGTCATCCAAAATATATTGAACCGATGAATCATGTTGAAGACTATCTACAGTGTTTATCTGACTTGATAAATTAATTTTTGGATTCCCAAAGCCAGGATAGTTTAATAGTTCTAATTCACCTAGGGCTATTTTAAAACTCTCTTTGAGATTTTTGTCAAAGGTTTCCTTGGCATCGTGAATTAATTGTAATGCAGCAATGTCTTCCGTTGTTGGATTAATTGTTGGGTTTAAATGTTTGTCGTAGTAGCTTCTTAATTGTGATGAAAGGTTTTTTGAATTGTTTCCGTCAGTTCCGTCAGTATTAGCGTCAGAAAATCCACGTTGAGCATTTATAATGTCAACCTTTATCAGTTTATTAAATGCTTCCCCTTCAATAGGTTTGTCAAATTCTGAGAGCGATTGAGGAGAATCTTTGAGTAAGGGATCTAGTAAATATGTCTTAACAGCGAAATGTGAATTCAATTTTTTCTCTAAAAAATCCCACATGTTTTTTGGCCAAAGATTAAAAGTAGATGTTTCTTTTTCCTTTGTAGGAGTACCGATTATTTTACTTGAGTTTTTACATGCAGCTGTAAATTCCTTATAAAGATCTTCGATTTTTGAGGGTTCATATCTAAGTCTAACTCCCAATAAGCCACCAGTCCAATCTAATGTTGGAATAAGATTACTAACATGATGTAATTCATGATTTTCTATCTTGATCCAAATGTCTAAAACAGGTAGTTGTGCTTCCCATTCTTTTATAGTTAAATCTATTTTTAAAGGGTCTTTTTCTGTTAACCATTTATTCCCAATTATATTTATGCAGCTCCAATTTGACAAAGTGAAATCTTTAGTATTAAATTTATTTCTCGATTTGAAAAATAATATTAGTGCATCCATTGCCGAAGTCTTCCCACTATTATTAGCACCAACGAATATTGTTTCTTTTTCAGAAAAGTCAATTTTACAGTTTTTTAGTTTTCTGAAGTTTTGGATATGAATAAAATCGATAAGCATAAAGTCTAAATTTATTGAAGATATATAGTAAGCAGTTCTTTTTGTATTGTACATAATGGTTTGCAACTACAAGAAGTTGGTGAATTCGAAGCTAAAACTGTCTTCCACCACAAAATTTAATATGTAACCCAAAGCTTCATTTAACCACTGACCCGCCAATTTCTAGTAGGTACTGTTCATCTTTTAGGTCAATTCGTCAAGAAAGCGGTTTAACATATATGGCAATTCTTTAACGTACATCATAGATTCCTTTCTCATTCCATACATTTCTCTCATCATTGGATGCCCTAAAGTGAATTCAAGCATTTCTCTGAATTCTCCAACAGACTCTAACTTGCTTTCTTTGCTATTTTTTGATTTTAAAACTTCTACTAAATCTTTTCCGAGATCATATACCCAAGGAAAGTCATTTTTGAAAAAACTTAAAGCTATTAGAAATCCAAAGTAGCTTTTACCGTGTTTGCTTGAAATATGCATCATTTCTTCCAAGAACATTGGATGAAATTTTCGGGACATTCTTTTAAAGTCGATATCAAAATTCATGTTCTTTTCAAGTCTCATTTGTTGCTCTTGCATTAGTTTTCGCAATTCGTCAACATTCTCGTAAAGTTTGTTGTCGGGATTCCTAAGAAGCTTTTGATTATTTCTTGATAAATCAAGAATTTCTTCTAAAATCTCAGAATTGTGAATTTTGCTGTCATCAACCTTTTTTGTGTCCTCAGGTTCATCTATAATTCCCTTTAATTTATTTAATTCTTCTTCTAGAGTTGGATACCAAACTTCAAAGGCCTTTTCAAGCATTCCGTCAGTTATGCAATTTTCGCCACATGCTTTGTTAAGAGTATTTAAGAGTTTTTTGATGTCCTCCTTTTGAAAAATTGTTGATTGGAATTGAAGAATAGGGCCATTTACCTCAGAACGTTTAATGTCAAATAGAAATGGGCTTACAAATGATTTGTCCATAGTTTTTGATAACGCTCCAGCCTCAAATGAAAGCCAAGGAGCATTCATATTTTCTTTTGTGACGCATAAAATTCCAAAAGTTGAATTTTCAAGTTCTTTTGCAATGTCTGTACTCCACCTAGCTCCTTTATCAATGTCCTCAGATGAAACATATGGTTCAATGGATTGAATTACAGAAGGAAACCATTCTCTAAAAACTAATGCAACTTTATGGCTCTTATTGCCTGACCAACTTATAAATACTTTCATTCTATTTTCGTTTGTTTTTCGTCTATTTGTTTCTAAGATTACCGATAATTCGTATATAACTGCTACTGCATTTCGCTTTTACGAATTCTGTCAGGCAGCTTGTAGTAGTTCATCTTTTCGAATATACATCCACCAATCTACCCAAAATCCATTTCCCCACCATATCTAAATAGGTCTAATAGCTAGACTTTGTTGTAAAGACAAATTGAAATTTTGTTAGAAAATGAACCATAAAAATTGAGAACATGCCGTTTAATCCATTATTGGGATGAACATGGAGGTATTTTGGCTAAAAATTGGCAAGAAAATAGCTAAGAGAAAGCTATTAACCGTTCGTGTAAAATGCTTCCATGGAAGGCTATATAGGAAAGCCTCATGGGCGTCTTATGCCAATCCTAATTTGTCTAATTTCTTACCTAGGGTCATTTGCTTGATTTCTGTTTCCAAGGCGGCAAAGTCTGGCTTTTGAACAGACTTGATCAAATTCCCTTGGCTCATCACCTGTATTTCATCACAGGTATCACTCAAGGTGGAGAATATATGCGAGGAAATAATCACGGTCTTACCCAGTGCTTTGAGTTGATGAATGATTTCGGTAATCAGGATATTACTTTGTATATCCACCCCATTAAATGGCTCGTCCAAGATAAAATACTCGTTGCCCTGCAGTAAAATGGCCGTCAAGGCTAATTTCTTCTTCATTCCCGTGGAATAAGTCGCCGCATATTGGTTCAATGGCAAATCAAAAATGTTCTTGTCCTCCATGTTGGAGATTTGGATGTCCCTGGCTTGGCACAGCAAGTGTAGGTATTCTTTGCCTGTTATTTTTGGAAAGAAGAAAGGTTCTGTCAACAATAAACCCAGGTGATTTTTAAGAGGTGTCAGATGGGAGAGGATCTCACCTTCGTTGTCTTCTAAACCAGCTATGCACCTAAATAAGGTGGTCTTTCCGGCACCATTTTCACCCACAATACCATATACTTTCCCTTGTTCAAAATCCAAGTGGATTTGTTTCAACACTTCCTTGGTCCCATATTGCTTGGATAAGTTTCGGATGGATATCATTTCAATAAACGCTTAAGGCGGTTTTCAGATTTTTTGAAATAGTAAGGAATGAATATTAGTAGTAAGGGCGGAAACCAGAGGCATAACGCCAACAAGATACTGGGTGCAAGGTATATTTCATTGGGATACTCGGAATATTTGCTCACAATCATAGATATCAAAAATGCCCAAGCAAGTACCATGAAAAGCAAGATGATGCCCATGTTTTGATAAAAGAAATAGGAGAGAAGCAGTGCTATGGGCAAAGCCAGTAAAGTAGAATAAAGTAGGGCCGTTTTTATTTTCCTCAACAAAAATGCTCTCGGTTTCAGATGGAATGACCAAACGTAATATTCATTTTCTGCTTTGGAATGGTAAAATAGGCATGTGGTAAATACAATCAACAAAGCGAATAGCCCCAAATTGAAATTGTTCTGTACCACAGCCATCACAGCCAAGGCGTAGGCCATAATAAACAGGTAAAATGTATTTCTAAAACCCACCGTAAATTCAAAAGGTCTTTTTGAAAATGGCGTCCACAGGGTCCATTGGAAGGCGGTTTTGAAATGACTGAGTGCCATTAGGATAACCAATGCAACTAATAATGCCAGATAAACAAAAAGCTGTTGATACAGCAGAAAAGCTAGAAATGGCACAGAAGCCAATACATTCTCGCAAATTCTAATTTTTTTCATGCCTGAATCGCCAAAACAAAGGCGCAGAAACTCCGTTCTCCGCTTTTCAGACAAATTCCCAATCAGCGACAGTGCCACAAGCAAGTAAATATAGGGGGCAAATTCCGTGCTTTGAAACAGGTACACAGAAAGTCCAAGGAACAAAGCAGTCATTAGAACATAAGCCAATAGTGGATGTATCCCCGCATCTTTCAAATGGCGGTTGCACATCTTAACTTGAAGTTCAATATATTCTTTCAGTAGGGAGTTGTTTGAAGATATTAAAATACGCTAAAATGATTCATTGACATAACCGTTCGTGTAAAATGTAGAATGTAAAATTAAGAATGTAGAATTCAAAAATTGACAAACGGGTCAACTCTAATCAGGGAAGTGCATGTAGAATGAAACACTACCATTTATACTTTATAATTCATCATTTACAATTTCCTTCCCGCCTGCCGATTCGCTCATGCTGCGTTCATCACCTTTCGCAAGGCTGCACGACGGAGTTTTCTATCAAAAAATCTACATCCTTCATTTTATATTGAACGGTTAATCCTACGAAAGATGATGAACGCAGCATGAGCGAAGCGGCAGGCGGATATTTGACCTTGCGCAAGGGCTGTGTGCGTTTGCGTCAAAGATTAAAGCCGTATGCGGAGTGAACATCGTTTCCGCGAAGCGGAATTCGTTTTGGATTAACCGTATTTCCTCTGTTTTTTTTGTTTCTTTTTTTATAAAAAAAAGAAAGACCATGAAAAGAATTGTTCCAATTAAGTTAATGATAAAATGAAAAAGAATAAGCCAGCCCTTTATCGTTTCATCATATCATTAGGATTTTCTCTTTTTATGAAAAAAAAGAAATGCCTTAGAAAGTTAAGCTCCTAAAAATTGATGAATTCGAAAGAGTTTAAAATACTTTTCATTTAAAATCAAGCACTTTTCGTTTCATCATTTCATTAGGATTTTCTTTTTTTGAAAAAAAAGAAACAAAAAAACTTCTTTTTTTGTCGTTCAGCCAAGGCGAATTCCGCTTCGCGGAACCGTGATTCACTCCACTATCGCCTATACTTTTGACGCCGACGCACATCGCCCATGCTGAGGTCAAAACCTCGTCTACCGCTGCGTTCATCACATTTCGCAGGGCTGCACGACGGTGTTTTCTATCAAAAATCCTACATTCTTCATTTTACATTCTAACAGCCCTAAATCGCTATTGTGGGTTCTCTTGATTATTCAGACTCTAACTTGTCAATTTCTTGTATAATGTTTTTTGCTTGCTTAATCGCATCTTCATACGTTTTTTGATTGTATTGAGTAAAATTATCAATACCCGACAAAATAATCTTTGTCTTCTTTTTCAATATTGTCTTATCGATATCTTCATCACCATCCATTAATAAATCGACATACCTGGAAGTAAGTTTTTCGTATGCCCCTTCGACAAGAGCAATCTGTGGAATGGTTTGCTGATAATAACTCAAAATCGTATTCCTTAAGTTTTGATTTTCTATATTATTTATTTTCCCACTCGATTTAAAGCCTTCGTATCGGCCATTATTGACTAAGGTATTGATGAAATTAGTACCTGAATTGATTTGTTGGTGATTAGCTCTAATACTATCTAGTTTTTCTGGGGTGAGGTGTAAATTAAATAAAACTTGTTGCTGCGTTTTATTTAATATTTTTTTTGTCTCTTCTAGGTTTAAAATATCATTTTGTAAATCGTCTTTCAAGCCAATTAAAAATGATTTTGCATCTTTTTGTTGATGGTTTTCTTCGCTCCATGAGTGGAGCCAAATGGATAGCGTAACGGCAAATACAATAATTAAAATTTCCGTTAGAACTTCTTTTACTTTTTCACTGAAAGAATGTTTTTTATTGTTCATCTCTGAATATATTTTTTTAGTGTGTTTTATTATTTCTTCTTGCATATTTTCGATTGTTAATTTTTATGTTGATTGGTTCTTTCTGTCGTTCCTAATTAATGTATACCTTGGGTATAAGCGCTACTACATTTCGCTTATCCCTACTCTTTTATTGGCATGCCGAAACAGGTATTTCGCATTTACAGCCACGAATCTACCCAAAATCTACTTGCCTACCATATCCAGCAGGTTCGTTAGCTAGACTTTGTTGTAAAGACAAAGTGGAATTTTGGTAGAAAACAAAAAAAAGAAATAGGGAATAGGTCGTTTAATCCATCATTTGGGTGTAAAATAGTGGTATTTGGGCAAATTGCTGGCTTGAAAATAGTTATTGAAAAGCTAATAACCGTTCGTGTAAAATGCTTTTCAATTACAATTACTACTTATCATTGGATTAACCTCTCAATGTAGAATGTAAAATGTAGCATGTAGAATTTTTTGATAGAAAACTCCGTCGTGCAGCCCTGCGAAATGTGATGAACGCAGCGGTAGTAATTAGTTATTAGGGTTTAGTTATTAGTGTTTAGGATGTAAAATGCCATTGTTTGCAAATACTGTTGTCTGAAGTTCTCGTTGTTGGCTGAGGTTCTCGAAGTTGGCTGAGGCTCTCGAAGCCAACATTTAACATGTGATTACAAATCCATATTATCTGTCATTCTAAATTGAACGGTTAATCCCAACGAAAGATTGGAACGTAGCTTGAGCGAAGCGGCAGGCGGATATTTGACCCTGCGCATAGGCCATGTGCGAAAGCGTCAAATATTAAAGCCGTAAGCGGAGAGACAATCGGTTCTGCGCAGCAGAATTCGTCTTAGGATTAACCGTATTTCATCTGTTTTTTTTGTTTCTTTTTTTATGAAAAAAAAGAAAGACCAAAGAAAGTTAAGCTCCTGAAAATTGATGAATTCAAAAAAAAATATCATACTTTTCATTTAAAATCAAGCACTTATTGTTTCATTATTTCACATGGATTTTCTTTTTTATGATAAAAAAGAAATGCCTTAGAATTCTATGCTTAATCATTTCTTATTATGAAACATGCCGCTTCAGTTAACCTATCAATGTAGAATGAATAATGTAGAATCACAAAATCGATAAAACGGTCAACGTCATTCAGGCATTCACAATTCAAAATCTATAAATTATAATCTATCATTCATTCTCCTCCTCTTCATCAGAATCATCCTCCTGAATAAGACCTTGGTTGAGTTTTTTGGTGGATTTGATGCCAAGCTTATGCAGTTTCTCCGCGCGGGTAACGAGGTTGCCTTTTCCTGTACTCAACTTGTTGATGGCATTGACGTGGGCATCTTCTGCCTTTTTGATGTGCTTGCCGACGTCTTCCATGTCTTGGGTAAAGCTGACAAACTTATCGTACAAATCGCCGGCTTGTCGGGCTATTTCAATGGCATTACGAGTTTGGTATTCGGTTTTCCAAACAGAAGCAATCGTCCTCAGCGTAGCCAATAGGGTAGAAGGGGAGACCAAGACTATTTTTCTTTCCCAGGCAAAATTGAATAAAGTGGTGTCCTGAGAAATAGTCGCCACAAATCCAGATTCAATGGGGATAAATAGCAAGACAAAATCGGGGCTATTCAAGTTCAGACCTGTATGGTAATCTTTGGCAGATAATTCTTTGATGTGGTTCTTTAAGGATTCAATGTGAGCTTTAAGGGCAATCTCTTTCTCTAGGCTACCTTCCTCGGAGCTGGTGTAGCGTTCGTAGGCCACCAAAGACACTTTGCTATCAATGATCAGATTTTTATTGTCAGGCAAGAAAATCACCGCATCGGGTTTGATGCTTTCATTCATTTGATTTCTGGTCACAAATTGGGTTTCGTATTCAGATCCTTTTTTGAGGCCGGAGCTTTCCAATACACGTTCAAGGATCATTTCACCCCAGTTTCCTTGGGTTTTATTGGAGCCTTTGAGGGCATTGGTCAAATCTTCTGTTTTTTGGGTAACGGTTTGGTTGAGGCTGGTCAGGTTTTTGATTTGCTCCATCAAGACGGTACTTTGCTCCAGGCTGGTCTTTTGGCCTAGGTTGACTTTCTCTTCAAACTCCTTCAGCTTTTCTTTGAGAGGATTGAGTACGTCATTCAGCTTTACTTGTTGCTGCTCGCTGAGCACTTTCCCTTGTCGGAGCACGGATTCATTGCTGATATCTACTAACATTTTACGCATTTTATCCTCGTCGGCCTTCTGACTATCCAAGGATTCTTTGAGGCTGGTATTTTGACCTTCCAAAAGGGATATTTGGCCAAACATGCTTCTATTTTCTTGTTCTAGTTCTTGGATTTTCTTTTTGCTTTCAGCCTCCAGTGTTTGCCATTTGGCTTGTTCTTGATTGAATTGGGCCAATTGGCTTACTAGTAAATTGATTTTGCCTTGCAGTAGGAGGTAGGTGATACCGGCTCCGGCTAATATTCCGAGAAAGATGTAGAGGATAGTCATGAATGTAAAGATAGGGAAAATGTAGAATGTAGAATGTAGAATGTAGAATGTAGAATGTAGAATGTAGAATGTAGAATGTAGAATGTAGAATGTAGAATGTAGAATGTAGAATGTAGAATGTAGAATGTAGAATGTAGAATGTAGACAATCTTACAAAGATATAAGTATATTGGCATTTAATATCAATTATTTAGATTCTACCATGTTGTGTTCGTTATATATTTGATGAAAAATCAAATGAGATCTGACAATATTATTCAGGTAAAGAGTTTTCAATTTGCATTAGAGATTATACGAACAGTCAAACTTATTCAAGTTGAGGAAAAGGAATATATACTTACTAAGCAAATCTTAAGGTCTGGGACTTCGATTGGGGCAAATGTTGAAGAAGCAATAGGAGGGTCTTCAAAGAGAGATTTCTATGCAAAAATGCATATCGCATATAAAGAAGCAAGAGAAACTGGATATTGGATTAGGCTTTTAAGAGAATCCAACATTTATTGTAATGAAGAATTACAAAATAAATTAGAAGAGCTACTTAGAATTTTAGGTAGTATTTTGAAGTCAAGCCATTTATACCATTAATTCTACATTCTTCATTTTACATTCTTCATTTTACATTTAGCCAAAAAAAAGCCCACTAGAATCTAGCGGGCTTGGGTAATAATAACTTGGAGCTTACTTACTTTCCCGGGTTTGATCCCAGTATCATCAGCGGTGCGGGGCTTAACTTCTCTGTTCGAGATGGGAAGAGGTGAACACCCGTCCTATCGGCTCCATAAATCTT
>NZ_JAANOP010000012.1 GCF_011250515.1 Aquirufa ecclesiirivi
TCATATTGAGTTAAATAGAATGTCACCTATTGCTTTTGAAAAAAAACTATTAAATTTAAATCAAGCTATATGCTAAACAAAAAATACTTGAATACTAATCAAGTATAAATGACATAAAACGGTCAACGTCATTCAGGCATTCACAATTCCCCATTTATAATTTATAATTTACCATTTACAATTTTCTCCCATGTGTTACTACACCGACCAAACCAGCTCCAATAAAGCCTTGGAAAACAGGTTTAAAGCACAGGCGAAATACGATGAATCATTGGCTAAAAAAGGGAAAATATCTGGATTTACACGAGCTGCATTACCCATCATCACGCAATCTAAACCAGAACTCATCCAATTAATTCCATGGGGCCTGATTCCCGCCTGGGCCAGTGAAGAACAAGCCCAAGATTTACCCAAAAATACCCTAAACGCTAAATCAGAAAGCATTTTTGAAAAAGCCTCGTTTGAGCCTTCCATCGTAAAACAACGCTGCCTTGTACTCGTTGATGGCTTTTATGAATGGCAACATGTGGGTAAAGAAAAAATCGAATACCACATACATCTTCAAGAAAATGGTCCATTCGCTTTGGCTGGCATTTATGCCATTTGGCAGAATCCTAGAACAAGAATTCTTGAACCCTCTTTTTCCATCATTACGACTCCAGCCAATGAGCTCATGGAGACCATACATAATACCAAAAAGCGAATGCCTCTCATTCTTTCGGCTGATCAAGAAAGGAATTGGTTAGCTCCCATGTCGAGTGAAGAGATTAAATCCTTTTTTAAGCCCTTTGAAAGTGCAAACATGCGGGCGCAAAAGGTCAAAAATGTAGGAGTACAAACCCAACTTTTTGCATAAAATCCTCTCATCATACATCCCTATTTTGATGAATGGTTCGTGGTTTTCGAGCAAAAAAAACTACCTTATTGAAATAAATACATTGCTTATGCTCATCGACATCCATCCAAAATTACCCATGCGAAATAAAACAGCTACCAGAGACTATTACACTCTACAGCTAGGATTTCAAGAAGTGGGTCAAACAGATTATGAAGGCTATTTGATGATACAAAAAGACCGAATTCAAATCCATTTTTTTGAGTTCAAGGACTTGAATCCGTATGAAAACGATGGACAGGTATACATTAGAACCCAAGGTATCGCTGATTTTTATCAATCACTCCTAGACAAACATGTAAAAATTCATCCCAATGGACCTTTAGAAACAAAGCCTTGGGGTCAAAGAGAATTTTCTTTGCTTGATCCAGATCATAATTTATTAACATTCGGAGAAGCAATATTTTCCAATTAAAGGAGTTAACGTTTTCCCTTCCTGGCTCCATGACATAGGGTATAAATACATATCACTCGGTTAAAAACAGGAATCTTTCAATCATCATTCACACGCCTAATTTAGATACTTAACACATGAAAAAACTTCCCTTATTTTTGCTTCCTTTCATCCCTTTTTGGGGTATGTCGCAAACGAAAAACTTCATTGATCAAGCCCATATAGAGACTACGGCCAAAGTAGATACGCTCGTTAGTCCAGACAGAATTTATCTGAATATCACCATTTCAGAAAAGGATACGAAAGGTAAAATATCATTAGAAGAATTAGAAAACAACATGAATACCAGATTAAAGTCCTTGGGAATAGCGACCGATAAACAACTGGTTTTAAAAGACTTATCGAGCAATTTTCAAAAGTATTTTTTAAGACAACAAGAGATCCAAAAAAGTAAAAATTATACCCTAATCGTATATAACGCAATCATGGCTGGTAAAGTGATGATGGCTTTGGAACAAATAAATATTTCCAATATCAGCGTAGAAAAAACAGAATACGCTAACATGGAATCACTGCTTTTAACATTGAAAAGTAGAGCCATCAAAAAGGCCAGCATGCAAGCGCTAGCTATGACAAAACCGTTGAATCAATCATTTGGAAAAGCACTATATATTTCCGACAATTCCAATGTCATGAGTCCATACAATAACCGTATGCTAGCTATACCAATGAAAGCTTCCAAAAATTCCTCAGAAAGTGATAGTCTGGCGCCTATTGACATTGAATTTGAGAAGATTTCAGTCGAGACAGAAGTACGGGTCGTATTTAAATTAGACTAAGCATTTAGATTAATCACCTAGTGGATTTTGAGGATTTTGCCAATTAGCTGATCATCTCATGTAGCAAAATTTTGTATATTGAAATTCAAATTGACATCAATATCGATTCTACTTATCCATTTTATTATGAAAAACCTACTTCTTTTACTCCTCACGTTACTTTCTTGGACAAGTCTAGCCCAACATACCTTAGAAAAAGTTTGGGAAAGTGATACCACACTCGCCGTACCTGAGTCGGTTTTATACCACCAAGGTGGTCTGTATGCCGCACTCATTGATGGTCAACCTTGGGACGTAGATGGCAAAGGTGAAATTGCCAAACTAGATCAAAATGGTAAAATTCTAAACGCCTCTTGGGTTACTGGCTTAAATGCACCGAAAGGAATGGGGATTTGGAAACAGCAATTGTATGTGGCTGATGTCTCAGAAGTGGTCCTTATCCAATTAGCTACTGGAAAAATTACGTCGAAAATTGCTGTAGAAGGAGCTACTGGCTTGAACGACATCACGGTTGACAAGGAGGGGATTATCTATGTCTCTGATTCAAAATTGGGGAAAGTTCACCGCATTGAAAATGGGAAAGCAGCCCTCTATTTAAGTGATCTCAAAGGAGTTAATGGGCTTAAAGCGGTAGGTGATGATTTGTATATGCTGACAGCCAATGTTGTCTTCAAAGCGGGTTCCGACAAAAAACTAGTACCTGTCGCTACGACGGAGATTGGTGGAGATGGCATTGAGCCAGTTGGCAATGGAGATTTCGTGGTTTCTTGTTGGCCAGGCTTAATTTACTACATGGATCAAGCGGGTAAATTAACTACGATGCTGGATACGCGTGAAAAAAAATACAATACTGCCGACATTGGTTATAACCCCGAGCAGCGCATGGTCTATGTCCCTACTTTTTTCAAAAAATCGATTGTGGCGTATAAGCTAAGGTAATGTAGAATGAAGAATGTAGAATTAATGGTATAAATGACTTGTCTTCAGGCACCATCTCGAAATTGTGTAAGTAGAAAATAGTGCCGGTTTTGGCCTTGACAATTCTTCATTCTACATTCTTCATTCTACATTCTTCATTCTTCATTCTACATTCTTCATTCTACATTCTTCATTCTACATTCTTCATTCTTCATTCTACATTCTTCATTCTTCATTCTTCATTCTACATTCTTCATTCTTCATTCTACATTCTTCATTCTTCATTCTACATTCTTCATTCTACATTCTTCATTCTACATTCTTCATTCTACATTCTTCATTCTACATTCTTCATTCTACATTCTTCATTCTACATTCTTCATTCTTCATTCTTCATTCTACATTCTACATTCTACATTCTACATTCTACATTCCTAATACCTCGGATCCGCTTTCCAGCCTAGTTTGCGCATTTGTAAGACCCGCAAAGAGCGGTGACCAAACTCCTCCATGACTTGCCCCTGCATCCAGTAAACGCCTCCGCCCTTAAAAGCATATCTCTTTAAATCTGAAGGAAAATGCACCGTATCAAAAAAGGCACCTTGGGCATCCAAAAAATAGCCAAAATACATCCGCTCCCCCTTTTTCGTCCAAGTGGGTTTTAAGGTCACCAAATAACCCAAGATTTCGCCTCGGTCGGCCAACAAGCGAGCATCCAAACTCGTGACAGGCCATTCTTCTAATAAATCGAAAGGCGAACAGAGGGGAAAACCCAAGATTTCCCACTCGTCAAAAGCATCTTCCAGCGGCTCATGTACCAGCGTAGGCAAAACCCCAATCTCCGTACTATCTTCAAACATTTCCATAGCCACCACCTCAGACACCTTTCCTTGAAAACGAGCATGAGCCTCCCACATCAGATTTTTTTTCCCGGTTCCTAATCGCCGAAAGGCCCCCACGCGAATCAGAATAATGGCTTGCTCTAAACCCAAACTCACCCTCCGACCGAAATCCTCCCAAGATAGAAAAGGGCCCTGCTTTCTAGCTTCCAATAATTCCCGTATCAATCCTTTCTCCAGGCCTTTGACATGCACCCAACCCAAATACACCACTTGGCCGTCTAAACGGGTCAAATAATCACTCTCATTGATCTCAGGCGCCTCCACCCATCCACCTGCCCTGCGTGCCTCGTGCACATAAAACTCCGTCCGATAAAAACCCCCAAAATTATTAATCACTGCCACCATAAACTCCAAAGGAAAATATGCCTTCAAATACAAACTTTGGTAGCTCTCCACCGCAAAACTGGCCGAATGCGCCTTACTGAACGAATAACCACTGAAACTCTCCATTTGTCGCCATACCTCCTTCGCCACCGCCTCCTCATAGCCTTTTTCAGCACAGTTCAGAAAAAACTGCTCCCGAATACGTTCAAATTCTCCTCTGGAACGGTATTTGCCCGACATCCCTCGGCGTAAGACATCCGCCTCCGCCAAGCTTAAACCCGCAAAATAATGCGCCACCTTAATCACATCCTCTTGGTACACCATCACCCCATAAGTCTCCTTCATCAAGTCCCCCATCAACGGGTGCACGGGCTGATACGAATGAGGCGCATGATGCCTTTCAATATAAGCCTTCATCATACCCGAGCTAGCCACCCCTGGACGAATGATGGAGCTAGCTGCCACTAAAGTCAGGTAATCCGAACAATGCAACTTCTTGATTAACTGCTGCATGGCTGGAGATTCGACATAAAAACAGCCCATCGTTTCATGACTTTCCAACTGCATTTTGATCCGCTCATCACGCTTAAAGTCTGCCACCCGATGGATATCGATGTCGACCCCACGGTTTTGACGAATAATCTCCACCGCCTCTTTGATATGCCCTAAACCTCGTTGAGATAAAATATCAAACTTCGCAAAACCAATTTCCTCGGCTACATACATATCAAATTGACAAATAGGAAAACCCTTGGGCATAGGCTCCAAGGCGGTATATTCCGACAACGGTCGATCTGAAATCAATATGCCACCGGCATGAATGCTCAAGTAATTCGGGAAATCAATCAATAGATTACCGTATTTGATAATCCATTGATGAATCTGGGAATTCGACTGCCGCAACTCGGCCGTTGGGGCTATCCAAGCATCGATCTCCGCTTTGGGTAAACCAAAGACCTTGGCCAATTCCCGGTAAATCGAACGATCTCGAAAGGTCACATAGGTAGCCAACAGGCAAACATATTGCGACCCATATCGCTTGAAAATGTAATCAATAATCTCATCGCGCTCATCCCAGGAAAAATCAATGTCAAAATCAGGGGGACTTGTTCGGTGGGGATTAATGAAACGTTCAAAATACAAATCCAGCTCAATGGGATCCACATCCGTAATTCCCAAACAATAAGCCACAATGGAATTGGCACCACTACCCCGTCCCACATGAAAATACCCCCTCGAACGGGCATAACGAATGATGTCCCAAGTAATCAGAAAATATGACTCAAAAGAAAGGTCATGAATCACCTGAAGCTCTTTTTTGATCCGCTCCTTTGCCTCTTTGGGGGAATGAGGATAACGGTAAAGCATCCCCTCATAGGCTAGTTTAGCCAGTAAAGCCTGATCGTCATCCTGACTAGCACTAAATAATTTCCGGTTTTTGCTAACCTTAAACTCAAAAGAAAATTCACAGCTCTCCAAGATCCGCTCAGCTTCTTCTAACAAACTCGGGAAGTCAGCACAAAAACCCGCCAATTCCGCTGGGCTATACAAACGTTCATCGTCTTGGGCTTGTGCCTCCAGCGGTAGCTTACTCAATAACACATTATGGTCGATCGCCCGCAACAAACGGTGCATGGAAAATGCTCGTTTATCCAAAAAGGTAAAAGGATGACACCAAACCAAAGAAGCCCAATCTTGCTCTTTCCACAATTTGTTTCGATCACTGGCTCTGACTCCCCAACGTTCCTGGGGTCCTAAGCTTTTGACTTGTTCTCGACGTGCCAAAGGAAAGATGGTCCACACATCGGGTGAACTAGGCGGCCTGTCTGGCCAAGGCTTAGAAGTCAAGAGATGTTGACTCGCAAAAGCGTTAATTTGAGCCAATCCAGCAGCATTTTTGGCTAAACAAATATAATAACAAGCATCTCCCTGCCGAAACTCCATACCCACCACGGGCTTGACGTTGGCCACTCGACAAGCCTGAAAAAAATCATAGATTCCTGATACTCGGTGTATGTCGGTCAATGCCAAAACCTGAATACCCTGCGCCGCAGCTGCCTCCACCAAAGCCTCGGGAGACAGTGTTCCATAACGCAAACTATAATAAGAGTGGCAGTTGAGGTACATTAATTCTCCGATTTAGGTAAGATATTACGGCGTTCATGGCGACCCATGAGACCACTGGCTCGTACGATAGAAAATTCTCCAAATCGATTTTTTAAACCATCCATGGCATGGTAGAGAGGTGCCAAACGAGCACCATCATCAAATAGATTTAACTGCTCTTGCCCTTGCAATAATTTCGAGAAACGCACCCCAATCAAACGTATCAGCAAGCGACGATCATAGAGCTTTTCAAATAGCTCCACCACTGCCGGAATCAAACGATGGTCACTGGCCGTAGCGGGCAAGGTGATTTGTCGAGTATGCGTATCAAAATTGGAATAGCGCAACTTTACCGTCACGCAAGAAGTACATTGTCCCAAACCCCGTAAATCATAGGCTAACTGCTCCGTCAATGAACCTAATATCCGTCTCAACAAAACCACGTCGGTACTGTCTTGATCAAAGGTCACTTCCTTCGACAAAGACTTTTGTTCTGAATAAGGTACCACAGGTCGCAGATCGATCCCATTGGCACGCTCCCAAAGCATCACGCCCGACTTACCAAAACTACGCTCCAGCACTTTCAAGGGCATTTGGCTCAAGGTTCCTACATGTACGATTCCCATATTTCGCAATGTTTGAGCCGTCACCGACCCGATCATCGGGATTTTTCCCACGGGCATAGGTGCCAAGAAAGCCTTTTCTTCTCCCGCCAACACCTGGTATTGACCCGCAGGTTTCACATAGTTGGTGGCCACTTTAGATACGGTTTTATTGACAGACAAACCAAAAGAAATCTGTAAACCTGTTTGTTTCTGAATACGTTCTCGTAAATCGGTCGCAAAACGATAGGCGCCAAAAAAGCGCTCCATACCCGTCATATCCAAATAAAACTCATCAATGGAAGCCTTTTCTACCAAAGGCGCGCGATCCATAATCAAGGAGGTCACCGCTTCGGAATATTGGGAATAGGCTTCTAGGTCGCCTCGTAAGACAATGGCATCGGGACAAAGTCGCATGGCCATCCGCATGGGCATGGCAGAGCGTACGCCAAAAGCACGAGTTTCATAACTACAAGCCGCCACGACACCTCGATCAGATAAGCCCCCGACAATCACGGGCTTACCGACCAAAGCACTGTCGCGTAGTCTTTCGACAGAAACAAAGAAACTGTCCAAATCCATATGAACAATGGCGCGCTCTTGCATAAAATTGATAGATATTTGGGTATTCTGAATACCTTTTGTAATTTCGAAACAAATGACATCCAAAATTGGATACGAATTTTATTCATTTTACATTAATAAGCAACATACATGAGCACTTTTTTTAGCCAGAATTTACGATTCTTACGCAGCAAAATGTCGGAGAAAACTTCCCAAGAAAAACTGGCTGAAATCTTACAAATAAAAAAACCGACTTTAGGCTCTTATGAGTCTGGAAGAGCGGAACCAAAATATGCGGATTTGATCTTGCTGGCCAACTTTTTCGAGGTTGAAGTGGACGAATTACTCAAGGAAGATTTAGCCAAAAGAATCCCAGGCTTATCCAACAAACCTAAGCTACGTATTTTAGCCACCACGGTTAACGGCGATAATGAGGAAAATATTGAGATGGTACCTGTGAAAGCTTTGGCAGGATATACTACCTCCTATGACGACCTAGAGTTTATCAAAGAATTACCGACTTTTCAAGTTCCATTTTTAACCAAAGACCGTAAATACCGTGTATTTCCGATCAAAGGGGATTCCATGCTACCTTTACAATCTGGCTCTTTGGTATTTGCCGAATACGTAGAAGATTGGAAAGACATCAAAGATGGCACCATCTGTATCGTAGTGACTCGCGAAGACGGGGTAGTGTTGAAAAAAGTCATCAACCACTTACAAGAGAAAAATGTATTGATCTTAAAGTCGACCAACAAACTCTACGACCCCTATCCTATCCTAGGCACTGAAATCCAGGAAATCTGGAAGTTCGCTGGGTATTTCTACAATGAATTCCCTGAAACTAACGAATAAATCAAGGCCTGTTTCTTATTTCTCTTATGTCCATTCCTTTTCAAAAAATAGCCGCTAGCTTACAGCTAAGCGAAAATGCCGTTCGTAAAACCATTGCCCTGTTAGAAGAAGGTGCTACCATTCCCTTTATTGCCCGTTATCGAAAAGAGATGACGGGGAGTTTAGATGAGGTTCAAATCCGCGATATTCGGGATGCTATGGAGCTTTCCATGGAATTAGAAAAGCGCCGAGAAGCGATTTTGAAATCTTTAAAAGAGCTGAATAAACTTAGCCCTGAACTAGAAAGAGCTGTTCGTGCCGCGGAAACCTTGGCTAAACTGGAAGACCTGTACCTACCGTATAAGCCTAAACGTAAGACCCGTGCAATGGCCGCTCGAGAAAAAGGTTTACAGGAATTAGCCAATACCTTATTTCAGCAAAGGAATCTTTCGCCAGATGATTTAGCCGAGAAGTTTTTAGATGAAGAAAAAGGCGTCCTCTCTTTGGATGTCGCCTTAGCAGGTGCTCGGGATATTTTGGCTGAAGAAATGATGGAAAAAGCCGAAGCCCGAGAAGATGCGCGTCAGCTTTTTGCTCGAAAAACTCAGGTAAAATCCAAAGTCAGCAAAGGCAAACAAGAAGTCGGCATTAAATACAAAGATTATTTTGATTGGTCAGAGTCCTTAGCCCAAGCACCTTCCCACCGAGTATTAGCCTTATTTCGCGGGGAAAATGAGGGCATTTTGACACTATCATTAGAAGGACCTGACAAAGATGTATTAGACCGATTGGGTCGCCGATTCCTAACGGGTCGTAATGCTTGTGCTGATCAGGTGGAATTAGCCATACAAGATGGCTACAAAAGACTCTTGCAACCAGCCATGGAAACAGAAATGCGAGCAGAGGCCAAAAAACGAGCCGATGAAGAAGCGATTCGGGTATTTGCCGAAAATGTTCGTCAATTACTGTTGGCCGCTCCATTGGGACAAAAGCGCATCCTTTCCTTAGATCCAGGATTTAGAACAGGTTGCAAACTGGTCTATTTAGACGAACAAGGTAATCTGATTGAGAATACCACCATTTACCCACATACAGGACCAGGTCTGGCACAAGAAGCCGAGCAAACGCTACGTTCTTGGGTGAAGAAATACCACATAGAAGCCATCGCCATTGGTAATGGTACAGCAGGAAGAGAGAGTGAAAGTTTTGTGAAAAATCTCCGACTAGAAGGTATCAGCATCATTATGGTGAATGAAAGTGGAGCGTCCATCTATTCTGCTTCGGATGTGGCTCGAGAAGAGTTTCCCGATAAAGACATTACCGTTCGTGGAGCGGTGTCCATTGGTCGCCGACTCATGGATCCTTTAGCCGAATTAGTGAAGATTGACCCTAAGTCGATCGGCGTAGGGCAATACCAACATGATGTAGACCAAAAGAAATTACAGGCATCTTTGGATGATACGGTCATTTCATGTGTTAACTCGGTAGGCGTTGAGTTGAATACCGCTTCCAAACAAATCCTATCCTATATTTCTGGCTTAGGACCGCAGTTAGCCCAAAATATCATGGATTACCGACAAAAAAATGGCCCTTTCTTACGTCGATCTGATCTAAAGAAAGTTCCTCGTTTAGGGGAAAAAGCCTTTGAACAAGCCGCCGCATTTTTACGTATTCGAAAAGCGAGTAATCCTTTGGATGCCAGTGCTGTGCATCCTGAACGTTATGCCATTGTAGAGCAAATGGCCAAGGATTTACAATGTAAAGTGGCTGATCTTCTTCAAAATGAAGCCTTACGAAAGCAAATACAAATAAGTAAATACGTAAGTGCTGAAGTAGGAATCCCTACCCTGACCGATATCGTTCAGGAATTGGCTAAACCCGGTCGTGATCCTAGAGAGCAGTTTGAGGCTTTTGAATTTACGGAGGGGGTAAACTCCATTAAGGATTTACGTGTAGGAATGAAGCTAGCAGGTATTGTGACCAACATCACCAATTTTGGTGCTTTTGTGGATATTGGAGTACATCAAGATGGCTTAGTGCATGTAAGCCAACTGGCCGACAAATTCGTTAAAGACCCGAATGAAGTGGTGAAAGTCCAGCAAAAAGTACTAGTCACTGTCACTGAAGTAGATGAAGCTCGCAAGCGAATAGCCCTAAGCATGAAAGCTCACTAATCCAACGTTATCAAGTTATTGGACAACAAAATTGTGTTGAAAAACGTTACAACGCTCAACGCTGTCAAGGTTTGGAACCTTGCCAGCGTTAGAAAAAGAGCGTTGATGTTGAGTTTTTTACCTGAATTAATGAGCCATAGTAGCAGCACCTTTCTTGCAGCAAGAAGGTAGTTTCTCGTAACTCTTGCTATCAGCTACAACTTCATCGGCATCATATCCCACTTCAGCAATGGCTCGCTTGATAGCTGCCACATCTGTCTTTTTAGGATTGTATTCTACCGAAATAGTCTTGTCTTTCAAGTCCAAGTCTGATTTAGAAATTCCCTTGCTCAAAGCTAAATTCTTCTCGATGCGCTCTTTGCACATTTCACATATGGCCGAGGTTTTGATTTTAACCGTTTGTTTTGGCCCCGCCAAGGTTGCAAAAGGCAAAGCCAAAAGGGCCGCTAAAACTAGTTTTTTCATTAGGCTGCTTTTTTAACTGCTTTTAATTCCATGGTGCAAGCTGGACATTTCCCTTTTTTAGCGTAGGTCTTGTTTCCCTCACATTTCATCGGACATTGATATACTTCTTTCTTATCCGCACCCGCTTTGCTGGTGTCGTGCTTATGCTCTTGCTTTTCTTGTGCCATCAAGCCATATGTTCCCAACATAAGACCTGCCATCATGATTACATTTTTCATTGTTTTTCTATTTATTGAATTTTATAACGCATTCCTGTATAAATCATCCGACCTACAATAGGCCCCCACACCATGGTAGCATCAAACCCTCGACTAAAAGGATCTTTGGCCGACATAATCGGATTCGGTTGAGTAAAATTAAACAGATTTTCAGCACCTACATACATTTCCCACTTTTTGAATTGGCGAGTGACTTGTGCATATACCGTGGAAAAAGCTGTCGCCGTCAATGTTGGACTACCCACATCATGTATATGAGCTAAACTTCCGTTCGGAATTCTTCGGCTACCATTCCATTGCCAAGTCAAATCGTACTTCCACTTCTCATATGGTGTGGAATAGGCTATGTTAACCAATACCCGATCCTTATTCAAATAGGCCTTAGATAAGCGATTTAAGGTCCCTTTCAAAGTCAAATAATCAGCCTGAACATCTTGGTAGCGGTAAGCTGCCTTCAACTCCAAACGTTTCGCAGGACTATAATTTAATTCTGCCTGCCAACTGTTTGCAAATGATACTCCTGGATTAGTATACATACGAATCTCACCCCCATTCTCCATATCCACCATCCATTGCTTTTCAAAATCCGTACGGAAAGCATCCAACACTAGACTTCCTTTTCTTGTCCCAATTTGAAAATTCTTCGTCAAAGTAGCCCCAAAATTCCATGCTTTTTCCATAGGATTCTGGTCTCCTAAAACGACCAATCTCCTACCATTAGCTAGAAAACCCATGTTCTCTGCCAAAGGATTCACCCGTCGCCAGCCCTTTCCTGCTGATAATCGCACGATCCAATCTTCTGCCGCATCCCACTTCAAATGCCATCTTGGAACCCATTGCGCACCAAATTGATTGTGCCAATCAATCCGATTACCCAACACCATCGTTAGGTGATTAGGTACCGTCCACGTGTATTCAAAAAATGCACCCGGTACTATCTCCGTTCGAGCAAAAGATGAGTCAATGTAACGCTCTTGGTAGGAATCATATAAAAAACTAGCTCCTGCTTTCCAGCTATGATTGGTATTATCAAAGATGGATTGATAAATCAAATTGGCATACATGCTTTGCTCTCTGCCCACATAATTTTTGAAGGCAAAATAGGAGTCATTTTGATGCTGAGCCGTATTCAAAATCAAACCTAATCCTTGATAAGGTTTATCCGGGAATAATCGGGCAATTTTGGCAAAGGTCTCAAATCGTGAGGTATTACTTCCAAATCCATATACTAAAAAACGATTAGACGTATTTTCATCAAAGTTATTTTGACCTGCCAAACGGTTTTCATATAAATACGAAGCCCCCCATTGAACCATCCAACGATCCGTAGAATACTTCCAACGATTCAGTACATTCCATAAGTCGAAAAGCGGCAAATCCATAAACCCGTCTTTATTTCCGTCCAAACGAGCTGCTTGCTTCGAATAATGTGTAAAAAGTCCGGTGGACAATCTCGAGTTGAATTTATGTGCCCCTTGTTGATTGATCTCAAAACGACCTTGTGAGTTGGTATACACATTCAAAAAATACTTTTCTGATGTATCTGGCTTGGCTAATTCCACATTAATTCCTCCGGTAATCGACTCATAACCATTAACTACGGAGCTTTGACCTTTCGCCAAATCAATGGATTTAATCCAAGTACCCGGTAAATAATTCAAGCCATAGGTGGTTTTTAATCCGCGAATGGAGGGAATATTTTCCACATTCGTTTGCACGTAAGTACCTGATAATCCTAGCAATTGAATCTGCTTGGCACCAGTTACAGCATCCGCAAAGCTGACGGATACAGACGCATTGGTTTCAAAGCTTTCCGATAAATTACAACAGGCAGCTTTGGCCAATGTCTTCATCGTTAAGATTTCTGTATGAAGCGTCGCTACATCATCATGATTTCCTGGTGCGGCAACAACGCGTACTTCATTCAGCTCTTTGTTTGCCGCTTTTAAATGAACATGTAAAAATTGATTGTTTTCTACAAAAATGGAATCACTAATAAACCCTGTTGAGCTAAAAAGCATCCAACCTATTTTACCTTGTACATCCAAGGAAAAGGCCCCTTTAACATCAGTTAAAGTTCCTTTTTTAATAGGTCTAAAATAAACGGAAGCACCCACTAGGTCCTCCATATTTCCTTGAGCATCTAAGCTCATAACTCGGCCTTGAACCACTTGTCCAAAGCTATAGGGCAATGCTACCGTGAAGGTAAAAAGCAATCCCAACAATATAATTCGGTGAATTGACATAAGATTACAATAAGAATGAGAAAAAATTCAATCTGAATTTTAGCCCAATCAAATATTGTAACGCTGTATAAAAGCCAGTCGCTCCTGCAGCGGCTTTAAATAAGTTAATTCTTGAAGTGGCTCATCCTGATCAGTGCCAACTAACGTAGCTTGATTGGAAAACGCTGGAACGAACACCTCCGAACAAAGCTGTGTTTGATCTAGGGTATTTTGAACCTTTTTGATTTGCTGATCAAAACTAAATTTGACCTGAATATGGGCATATTCATAACAAGCTGCCCGAGAAATACTTGTTTCTTTGGATGAGGAAGAAGATTGGGGAGACGACGGAGCGGACCAAGTCAGCTTCTTTTTTCCTGTAATCAAACAATCTGAGATACGGTAAGCAAAGCCCACATGACCTATCAAAAGCCATGCCGACAAGAGCACCAAGAAAAAACGTTGACTAGCGCTTTTCATCAAATTCTGTTTGAAACAACCAAATTTACACATTAATTAAATATATTAGCTTAATGTCTTGCATTAAACCGCTGTATCTCCTTGTTTTTATCAGTTTACTGTTAACCTGCACCCAGACTTTGGCTCAGAATGACAGCTACCGATACCTCATTTTATTTAAAGACAAAGCTAACTCTCCATATTCTTTATCTCAACCTGATAAATTCCTTAGCACTCGATCGATAGAACGTAGAAGGAAATTTAAGATTGCCTTACAAGAACAAGACTTACCTGTAAACCCCGAATATCTCATAAACGTTCAAAAAAGCGGTGCCAAAATAGTATTTCCATTAAAATGGATCAATGGTGCTCTCATTCAACAAAAGCCCAAAGATTTGGCTAAGACCTTAAGCCAGGCTGGCGTCAAAGGTTTATATTATGCTTACCCCATTGATTCCAGTTCTAGTTTTCAGATTTTAAAGAAAAAACCTAAACTCCCCGAATTAGCCCAAGCATCCATCACCTTGGCTGATAGTTTAGATTATGGAAATTCCAGCACACAGATTAGTCAATTGGGGGTTAATAACATGCATCTGAAGGGTTTTCATGGTGAGGGCGTCCTAATTACCTTGTTGGACGAAGGCTTCTTAAATGCCAACAATACCCCTTATCTTCAAAAAGCTTTTACCGAAAAAAGAATCATCGCCACCCTAACGACAACGCCTGGTTTGACCGACGTATATAGTCGAGGTTCACATGGAACGCATGTCTTGAGTACTATTGCTGGATATACGCCTGGAAAATTGATTGGCACTGCTTATCAAGCCCAGTTAGCACTAGCCCAAACCGAAGAAGGAGGCACAGAAAAAATAGTGGAAGAGGTCAACTGGCTTCGAGGAGCTGAATGGGCAGATAGTTTAGGAACCGACATCATTAGTTCTTCTCTAGGCTACACCGTATTTGATCTTAAATTAAGCAATCATACCTATGCCGAAATGAATGGCAAAACGGCCTTAAGCAGTAAAGCGGCGGCTTGGGCAGCGCAAAGGGGCATCATTTGCACCATTTCAGCTGGGAATGATGGGGCGGCGGCTTGGAAATATATAGCGTCTCCTGCCGATGCCGACTCCATTTTAGCCGTGGCTGCGGTTGATAAATCCATGCTTCGAGCTAATTTTAGCTCTTGGGGACCTAGTTCCGATGGACGAATTAAACCGGATGTGGCCGCCATGGGTCAATCAACCGTTATAGGTACCTACTTAGGAACGTTTAGCACCTCCAATGGAACATCCTTTGCAGCTCCCCTTATAGCAGGATTGGTTGCAGGAACGCTTCAAGCTAACCCCACCAAATCTCCATGGCAAATAATGAATGCCATAAGGCAGTCAGGCCATCAAAGTAACAATCCCGACAATTCTTTGGGATATGGAGTTCCCAATTTTAACCGAATCGATAAACTATTAAATCCCATTCTAAGTACTGCTGCTTTGGAAAAGCCGAAGATTCGAATCTATCCCAATGTGCTGTCCTTAGGAGAAGCTATTCATTTAGATCGAGAACTAGCTACGGAGATCAAAGTGGAGCTAATTAGTAATTGGGGCGCTGTTATTCATGAATTTGTATGGACCAATACCCAACAAGATTTTTATCCCCCTCCCCTCGTTTCTGGCAAATATTATTTTAGATTTACGGACAAAATCACCCAGCAAGTGATTCCTTTTTATTTTTCAAACTAAACCTACATGAAAACACGCTTTCTCTCTTTAGACATTTTTCGGGGTATCACCTTAGCCATGATGATTTTGGTGAATACCTCTGGAAATGGGGAGTTTACCTACGCTCCATTAAAACATGCTAGCTGGCATGGATTCACTCCAACCGACCTAGTTTTCCCTTCCTTCTTATTCATGGTGGGTGTAGCGATGCGCTTTGCATTCAAGTCGTTTCAATTCCAACTGACACCGGCATTAAGGAATAAGATTTTAAAAAGAACGGTCTTATTATTCCTCATCAATTACCTTATTTTCTACTTTCCATTCCTAGATTTTTCTTTTGAAAATATGCGTTTCCTCAACGTATTGCCTAGGATAGCGCTGTCTTATTGTGCCATTTCATTCATTGTTTTGCTTGTCAAAGAAAAGTGGCTTACTGCAGTGAATGTCGCCATTCTATTGCTCTACTGGATTTTAATGCTCGTTTTTGGCGACCATGGTGCGGCCTTTGATTTAGGTACCAATGCTGTTCGTAAGCTTGATTTATTCTTATTTGGTCCTTCTCATTTATATCACGGAGATGGTATTGCCTTTGACCCAGAAGGACTTTTAAGTACGCTGCCTGCCTTTTCTACCTGTTTATTTGGTTATCAGGTAAGTCTGTTTTTAGAGAAAAGAAGGGTAGATGGCAAAGAAGTAACATTTCCTTTGGTGAGTGCTGGCGCAGGTCTTATTGTCTTGGCTTTGATTTGGGATTTAGCCTTTCCGATCAACAAAAAGCTATGGTCAAGTTCATTTGTATTACTATGTGCTGGCATCGACTTCCTGTTAATCGCATTGATCTATTGGTGGATTGAAATCAAAGAAAGGAAGTTTGCCAATACATTTTTCTTGGTCTTTGGGACCAATTCTATTTTAGCCTATGGTATTTCAGAGCTCTTGGCCATTCAATTAAACAAATGGCAAATAGCTGAAGGTGATGGCACTACTTCGGCCAGCAATTGGATGTATTGGCACATTTTTGAACCTGTATTAGGTAAATACAATGGCTCTTTGGCCTATGCCATCAGCTTTGTACTGCTTTGCTGGATTATTTGCTACGTATTTTATCGCAAAAAATGGTTCTTAAAAGTCTAGCTCTTGATTTAAAGTTCACAAAAAAAGCTCATTAGGGGATCTAATGAGCTTTTTTTGTGAAGTGATATTCTATTAACGATTTGGGGCTTGGCGAAGTGGTGAATTTTATCATCAAACTTGATACGAAGCACAAAGCTTCATTTAAGCACTAAATCGACACTTTCTTGTAGGTGCTGTTAGGCGTCTGGCCTTCTTGTCTTGCTTGTTTAAAAGTCGTTGTGTAATACATTGTCAAGCTTGATTAATAAATTTGTTTCAATTTCTGAATGGTCTACCGAAGACCAAAATGGCACGTCAACAATTTTGATTTTTATTTCCTCATTTTGATTTGATTTCTGAATTTTGAAAACATAATCCTCTGCTAATTTTTCAGAGGTGTTCGGATAAATTAGAATTACTTTGTCTGTCCCTCTTCGATATGCGTAACTAATCATTTGATACATATCTGTCTGCGAAACGCCTTTTTTGTTGTCAGCTGTCTTTAAATCCCATCTAGGCTTATACTTTGTGTCTATAATTATTTTCTCTTTGGTCTTTTTATTTGTCAATAGAATGTCGTGCTGTAGGTTGAATGTTTTCGGATTTTGATGAAGATAAAGTTCTGATTTTTGGGATTCAATTTCAAAGTCTTTGCTAAAATGGTCTTTTAGAAATCCCGAAATGAAATCTTCAAATACATATTCCATAGGAAAAAGTAAACTCCAATTTTTCATTTCATATTCAGCGTGAGAATAAATTTGATTTTCAAGAATCATCCTACAGCATTGCATCACATCTTCATACTCGTCAAATAAAGTCGGTACTATTATTTGATTCATTTGATTTATTGTACAGGTTTGGTCTTCAACTTCGTCAAGTATATGAATGATTTCATGAAGTATTCTTTGCGTTTCAGATATTGTCGTTTGTGTTAATAGAAGTCGAACACAATGTTTAATAATTCTATTGACTTTATTGTCGTAAACGAAAGGCTCATAATCACAATCAATAAATTGATGTCTGCCATACGATAAGCTTGTTGTATATCTATTAAAATTAATTTTTCCTCTTGGAGTCAATAATGCCTCTTCTACTTCCTCATAGGCCGAGTAAGGTTTTGCACTTACAGTTTCGTTGATTTGTTTTCCGATTAAATAAATAATTAATTCAGGGAATCGGTCGATTTCAAAGTTGTCTAGGAAAGATTGGTTAAAGGGAAATTTTATTTTTTTACAATAACTAAACCAAAAGAACAAATGCCTATGCATTAAATCCTTATTTGGATATTGTATATTTTGAAAAACCTTTGGATATATTTCTAAAGAATCATCATTGCAATTTATAAAGCCAACAAAATTATTTGCTTTAGCTTTTTCGCCATCAAAAGAAATAAAAGGTTGATAATTTGAGCCATTTAAATTTTCTGTTTCTTGATTTTCATCAACCCATAGGTTTTTATAATCTTGCCATATAAAACGCAAGTATCCCTCAAGACCGTTTCTGTCTTTTACGGAAATCTGTTCGCCATATTCAAATAGAGTAAACATTAACTTATCGGTTGAATAATCCAATCATATTTCTCAATGTCATATTTTATACTCCACGAACTATTTTTAAATATTTCTTCGACAACTTCAGTTTTACCTGAAAAATATTCCATAAGAAGCGGAATAATTTTGTTTTTAATAATTTTGAATGTGTCGAGACCAGTCATAAAATAGGCATGCCCAATTAGATAGTCAGCCGATTTTTTACGAGAATATATTTCCTTGTTGATGTGCTTGAGAAAAACGCCATCACTCTCTTCCAACTTACTATAATCAGGGAAATATCCAACAAACTCAAAACGTCTCCTAAGAGCAATATCGATAAGAGCTATTGATTTATCAGCGGTATTCATCGTACCAACAAGATAAAGATTTGGCGATACGCCAAATTCTTTATCTCCGTTTGGTAATGTAAGTCGCAATTCGTTTTTTGCATCAATTCTTTTGTCTTCTTCTAGAAGTGTAATTAATTCTCCAAATACTTTTGAAATATTCGCACGATTAATTTCATCAATGATTAAGACGAAATTTTTAAGTTTCTCTTTTTGTCCGTTGCCTACTGGTGTTCTTTTTTCTTGGATAAGTTTTACTAGAGGATAATAATAGGCGGCAAGTCCAGAAGTAACTTCTTTAATCCCTTCAACGACATCTTGAAGTGTTTGAATACTTAAAGTGTGCTGAGTACCGCCAGATGGTTTTGTAAAATGAATCCTGGTGTCACTTACATCAGTTATTTTGTATTTTAAACCCGAAACCATTGTAATTTCAACGCTTTCATTCTTTTCTTCAATTGGCTTAATGATTTCATTGAAAACTTGGTCAAAAGATTTAGCTAATGCCGTTTGTTCTTTTGAAGCAAAATAATTTTCTCTAGCTTTTTTCGCTATCTCATAAAATATTCCTTTGTAAGGTTTGAATCGTAAATGCTCGAACTCAATATCGGGTCTTATTCCTACCATAAAATCTTCGTAGGAATAGTTTTGATGAAATGTAACAAATTCGATTTGTCCTTCTTTTTTTAACTTGTCAAAAGCCACTTTGCTTTCCTCATGATTACTTTTAATACCTGTAACAATTTCAACTGCTTTGTCAATGCTATTGTAAGTCTTACCTGTGCCAGGAGGGCCAAATAAGATAATATTGTTCGGGTGCTTTTGTAATTCTCCTTCCACCTTAATTTTTGTAGCACCTTCGGAAATAAACTCTACTCCAAAATGAGGCTCAAAAATATTTGTGTTTGCCTCTTCTATTTTATCAATTGTAATTTCTGTAAACGTGCTGTTCCCACTTGGATAAATAAACTCTTTGAATGATTTTAAAGGAGAAGGGTCAGGGTTTGTCGCTGATTTAATGTATTCAACTTCTCTATATATCCATCCATTTTCATCAGTTATATCTTCGGGAACATAGCCCCAAGAACCAGCTTTTACTTTTGCAATCGTAAATAACTCATTTCCGCCTATTGTAATGTAAACATAGTCGCCTTCTGTTAAATCATTTTTAAAGGCTTCTGCTTGTCCTTTTCCGGTGTTTTCATGAATTACTATCCATTGATTCTCTTTAAATACATCTCTTATACTTTCATTAGCTTTTGTTTTAAAGGAGCCATGCGATATTTTGTAAAGTCTTTTTTGATTGAGAGGAATAGTCAGTAATTTATCCTTTATCGGCTCATCATCGATTATCAAGTTTTTGTTGTCCGAATACAACTTTATCATCTCTTCAAAATCAAAATTTTCAGGAGATACTTCAATCGGACCTTTTAAATATGATTCGTCTGAATGTCTGTAAACACCGTAATTAATTGTACCGTGATGAAAGTCAGCGAAAATTTGTAAGCCTGTCGATTGAGTTGCTTGTTTGTTGTTGAATATTGCAAACCACAGTCTATCGCTTCCTTGTTGTCTTGCTCCTTGGAAGTCAAAGTATATTTGCTTTACTTTTCCATTTAAATCAAGTCGATTGATTATTTCAGAAATAAAATCATCAATAAATTTTCTTATTGGATTGTGTCCGTAGAAAGTGATGATTGGAAAGAAAATCGAAAAATAGTTTTTGTAGGCACGATATTGATTCTCTTTTCCTGTCTTATGTTTAACAATGAAGCCTTCAAGTGTTGACAAGTCGAGTTTATTTCCCTCTTTAAGAAATTTTAAAACGTCTTTTCTTAAGTCAACAATAACACCTGAGCGTGAAGCGTAATAATCGGAAGCCTTTTGTAGTTCGTCTTGTGGGACTGAATTTAATTTTGCTACTAAAGCATTATTGTCGGCATAGAGAGTTGCTATTTCTGTCGAAATTTCACAAACCTCTTTAACTCCTTTTTTAATTTCTTGTTCTGTCATATTGTCGATTTATTTTCTGTCGGTGTCGGTTTCACAGGCTTGTGCCTAACTAGTATATATGTCTGACAAAATCAGACCTATCTCTCCACTTTTGGAATAATGTACCGGCGTCTGAGACATATGTAGTTGGTACCCCAAAGGTTTTGCCACTAACTATACAACATCGCCGCTCCAAATACCCCTGCGCTATCCCCCAATTTAGGTTTAACCACCGGTGTATGTACTTCTCTGGAATTAAAAATATACTTTTTAATACGCTCGTAGCCTTCAGAATACAATAAATCGACATTGCCCACTCCTCCTCCAATCACAATCACATCTGGGTCCATTACATTGATTAAAGTGGAAATGGCCCTTCCGAAATAATCCACCATACGCTCCACGGTCGCTTCAGCAGCTGAATCCGAATGATCCTTGGCAGCCTGTAAAATCTCCTTTAACTTCATTTTTTTACCAGAATGCTTTTCGTAATATTTCTCTAAAGCAGGTCCTGAAATTACGGTTTCTACACATCCCGATTTACCACAATAACAGGCATCTCCATCATCTTCTAAAATATTATGACCCCATTCTCCACCAATGCCATGTAGGCCATTGATAATCTTTCCGTGAACCACGAGGCCTCCTCCTACTCCTGTACCCATAATAACGCCAAAAGCGACTTCCGCATTCGGGTTAACATCTTGTACTGCCCCCAACAAAGTTTCCGCCAAAGCAAAGCAATTGGCATCATTCGCTAGTTTTACCTCGCAGCCTAATGTATTCGCTAAATCCGTCGCTAAGGCTTGTCCATTCAAACAAACGGTATTGCAGTTTTTCATGGTATTGGTCAAGGGATTTAACACACCTGGTGTAGCAAATCCAATGGCCTTGGGCTTTTCGCCGATGATTCCCGTCACTCGGTCAACCAAAATCTTAATTTGTGCAATGATATGATCATAGCCCTTGGCTGATTCCGTATCAATCCGCTCTCTTAGTACTACTTGGCTTGGATTCTTCTTTTCCAAAACCGCACATTCAATCTTTGTCCCCCCCAAATCAATCCCCCATAATAATTCTTTGTTCATCGTTTTTTTAGGTTTAGCGTCTATTATCATTATTTTCAAGCATACTCAAATAACTAAAATACCGAGACTCGGCAATATCTCCCTGCTCCAAAGCTTCTCGCACCACGCAGCCCGGTTCCGACAAATGCATGCAATTATTAAACTTACATTGGCCAAGTAGTTCACGCATTTCTGGGAAATAATGCGCCAATTCTTCTTTCTCTATTTCCAAAATCCCCAATTCCTTGATCCCAGGGCTATCTATCAAATAGGTATCTTTCCCCAATTCCCACATGGTGGAATAGGTAGTCGTATGAACTCCTTTTTCCGCAAAATCAGATACTTCTTTGGTTTTGATATGTAAATCTGGGGCTACGATATTCATCAAACTGGATTTTCCTACCCCAGAATGGCCAGACATTAAAGATACTTTACCTTGAAACATCTCAGTAAACTCTTCTATCCCTTGCTCCTTAGGTATGGAGGTAAACAATATTCCATAGCCCAATGATTGATATAATCCTGCCCATTCAAAAACCTGATCTTGTTCTTCCTCATTCAGCAAATCCATTTTATTGAACACGATTTGTACCGGAATACGAAATGCCTCAGCTGTGACTAAAAATCGATCTAAAAAACCTAAAGAAGTTTTAGGCATCTTAAAAGTCATGATAAATATTGCCTGATCAATGTTGGCGGCCAGCAATTGTCCTTGGCCCGTTTTATGGACCGATTTACGAATCAAATAGTTTTGTCGGGGTAAAATCTCCACAATTAAAACCGTTTGATGTACTTCATCCTCCATTTCGTACATAACCCAATCACCCACAGCAATGGGGTTGGAAGTTTGAGGACCTTTTAGTTTAAATTTCCCTTTCAATCGCCCATGATATACCTTTCCTTCTTCCGAACGAACTTCATACCAAGAACCCGTGGAGCGAACAATCAATCCTTTTTTCTTAGACTCAGTCATGTTGTAAGTTCATTAAAATGTGCATGATGGCATCCGTCGCACCCATATTTTTTGCAATGAAAGCTTCTGATTTAGCCTTAATTTGCGCTCTTTGATCGGGATTTTTCCACAAGCCTAACCAGTATTTTTCTAAGTCTTCGGTGGTAGAAATAGTTTGAGCGATACCCTCTTCCAATAAGGCACAAGCTTCTCTAAATTTCAAGTAATTCTGATCTCCAAAAGCGATGACGGGACCAAACACGGCGGCTTCCAAGGTATTGTGCAATCCAGCACCATAAGCTCCACCAATAAAAGCGAAATCGGCACCTTGGTAAATCGAAGATAGGCGACCAACTTCATTCACTAATACTACTTGATGTTTAGCTAAGTCTTCTGTTGAACTACCTTTAGAATAAACAGTTGGTAAAGTAATAGCACGTTTCCATTGTTCCAATTCAGCTTCATGGATTTCATGCGGGACAATGACCCATTTGATGGGTAACGATTGTTTATTGATCAAAGGTATTATTCGATCCATGTCGGCTTGCCAAACGGATCCCAAGACAGCAAAGGCTTGTCCATCTAAAAATTCATCTAATAAATCCCAAGAACTCACTTGCTTGGACTGAGCATAAACCCGATCAAATCGAGTATCTCCTGCTACTTGCACATGAGATATTCCAATACTTTCCAATAAATCTTTCGATGCCGCATCTTGGACAAACAAATGAGTAAACTGCCTCAATATGTTACGATAAAAACCACCATACCAAGCAAAAAATACTTGCTTGGGTCGAAATATCGCAGATACTAGCAATAAGGGAATCTGTCGTTTGGCTAATCCTGTCAGGTAGAAATGCCAAAATTCATATTTGACAAAAATGGCTAAAGATGGTTTTACAAGGTCTAAAAAACGCTGGCTTGCCCTTGCGCCATCCATGGGTAAATAGGAAACGAAATCCACTCCCGAAAAATTCTTACGAACTTCATAACCAGACGGCGAAAAAAAAGTTACTAAAATAAAATGCGAAGGAAACTGCTTTTTATAAGCTTCAATGATGGGTCTTCCCTGTTCAAATTCCCCCAAAGAGGCTGTATGAAACCAAGCAACGGGTTGAACTTGATGAGCAAACGTTTTTTCGAGACCTTGCCAAACTTCCATTTGACCTTGATTCCAACGTTTAGCCTTGGGATGGAACTTTGACAAGCCTCTCAGGGTTTGACGATACAAAAACAAGGCAAAAGAATACAGCCAAACTCTCAAGTTTTTCTTAAATTTGAAGGTGAATCTTTAAAATTACGAAATAAGCAGAAAACCTGCATCATTCTTATGAACTGGAATACATTAAACGACGCTCAGCAAGTAGCTCAAATCTTAGAAGATTCTCAAAAACAACCTGTCATTATTTTTAAACATAGCACCCGTTGTTCTATCTCCGCCACTTCCTTAAATAGACTAGAAAGGGCTTGGGATCAAGATAATACCCCAGCATATTTATTAGATTTAATTGCTTTTCGACCTATTTCTAATCAAATTGCTGAAACATTTCAAGTAGAACATCAATCGCCCCAAATTTTAGTTATTGATGGAGGTAAATGTACTTACCATGCCTCTCATTGGGACATTTCCAATGAGGATTTGAAACCATATACTAGCCGTTAACATGAAGCAGGCTTTACCTCATTATATTTTGGCTCTTTTATTGATGCCCGCGTTGGTGTGGGCGCAACGAAGTGGTAGTAACAGCACCACAACTAGTCCAAATCAAAGCAGTAGTAAAGCCAATAATACTTCGAGTAAAACAGGTAATATTCCCGCAGCCGCTGGTTCACTGGCAGAACGAGGAACCTGGGCCATTGGATTAACCACCACGA
Source organism: Aquirufa ecclesiirivi (assembly GCF_011250515.1). Taxonomy (GTDB): domain Bacteria; phylum Bacteroidota; class Bacteroidia; order Cytophagales; family Spirosomataceae; genus Aquirufa; species Aquirufa ecclesiirivi. The sequence continues at coordinate 24,513 of NZ_JAANOP010000012.1, forward strand.
CCAATTCTGGGATTTTTGGTGGTATCAATTTGCGGAAATCTTGGAATAAGAATCCGAGTCGCCAACCCATCATTGGGCTAGACATTGTCAATGTAAAGGATTATCGAGAGTTCACTTCCCCTTTTTCTTATAACGGACGAAGCTACATTGAAGGTAAGTTAAACAACCTATTGATCGTTAGACCAGAATTTGGGATGCAATGGATGTTGTTCAAAAAATCCAGTGAAGGAGGAGCCGCTTTACGTGGAATTTTAGCTACAGGACCTAGTCTAGGTGTTAAAATCCCCTACTATGTGGATGTCTCTTTTTTAGATCCTACCACAGGAAGAACCATCATTAAATCAATTCCTTACACAGAATCCATGACCAACACCACTGGCCGCTCAGTAATCGTCGGTGAAGGAGGTTATTTTGTGGGTAGTGCTGATGCTAAAATGGTGCCGGGGTGGCATCTGAAATCGGGCTTTGACATAGAACTAAATACGATTAAGCATAATTATTTAAGTTTGGAAGTAGGCTTTATTGTGGATGTATTCCAAAATCCTGTCGAAATGCTTAACCAAACAAGCCCTAGATCAGTTTACACAACGGGTTACTTAACTTTTTTCTTCGGAAGAACATATTGATACAAGATGATTGAATTACCTCAGATAAATCCAGCTGCTAACACGCGTAAACCCGATTGGCTCCGTGTTAAACTTCCCATTGGTGAGAAATACACGAATGTTAGGAAGATTGTGGATGAATATAAACTACATACTATTTGTCAATCAGGTAATTGCCCCAACATGGGTGAATGCTGGGGTGAAGGTACAGCTACCTTTATGATTTTAGGAAATGTATGTACACGTTCCTGTACTTTTTGTGCCGTAGCTACGGGCAGACCGCCCGAATATGATGAGGATGAACCAAGACGTGTAGCAGAAGCCATAAAGTTGATGCAAGTAAAACATGCCGTTATTACTTCTGTCAACCGTGATGAACTGAAAGACAAAGGAGCAGAAATTTGGTATCAAACGGTACGTGCGGTGAAAGAAAGCACACCGCAAACGACCATTGAAACCTTAATTCCAGATACCAAAGGTAATTGGGATGCCTTGATTCGCATGATTGAAGCTGGACAAGAAGTTGTTTCGCACAACATGGAAACGGTGGCTAGTTTATACCGATACGTACGCCCACAAGCTAAATATGAGCGAAGTTTGGAGCAAATCCAACGTACTAAAGACTTTGGCAAAAGAACGAAATCTGGCATCATGTTAGGTTTAGGAGAAAAACAAGATGAGGTATTCAAGGCAATGGATGATTTAGTCGCACATGGTTTAGACGTGTTAACCTTAGGTCAATACTTGCAACCTACCAAAATGCACCATGAAGTGATCGAATGGATTCATCCAGACACCTTTGCTATGTACAAAGAAGAAGGTCTAAAAAGAGGATTAGCCTATGTAGAATCTGGGGCATTGGTTCGTTCTAGTTATCACGCAGAACGCCATATTTAATGCCTCATGCGTATGAATGTCCCTTCCAGTAAAACGTATCGATACATTTTCGCTGGAGGAGGCATGTCTGCTCTATCTTTGGTTTATTTCTTAAGTCAAAGTAAGCGAGCGAAAGAGCCTATGTTAATCATTGACCTTTCCAGTAAATCTGAAAATGATAAAACCTGGTGTTATTGGTCAGATAAGCCTGAAGAGTTTGATACTTTAGCTCAAAAAAGCTGGGAACATTTATGGTTTCATGGTCCACAGGCCAAGAGTATCGCTTTAGATATTGCTCCATTTCAATACCATAAAATTCGAAGCATAGACTGGTATACTTATATCAAAAAGCAGCTGAGTCAATTTCCCAACATTGAATTTTTACAAGCCGAGGTTCTACAAATTATTCCAGAAGAAAAAAGTACCAAGGTCCAAAGTTCCCTGGGAGATTTTTATGCCACGGATAAAGTTTTTGATTCCTTTACGGCTTACCCCTGCGAAATCAATAATCCAAAGCATATCAAGCAACATTTTCTAGGTTGGGAGATTGAATCCAACTTCCCCATCTTTAAATCAGATGCTGTTCACTTATTTGATTTCCGAGTGGCACAAGGAAAAGAATGTGAGTTTATGTACATCCTTCCCACCTCATCTAAAAAAGCATTATTTGAATATACATTTTTCTCCGCCCAAGTGAGAGAAGCTTCCTTTTATCGGGATAAAATCAAATCCTATTTACAGGCATTTTATGGATTGAGCGAAGAAGACTATCAAATCAAAGAAGAAGAAAAAGGGATTATTCCAATGTGTTTAGATCAAAGGGCTAGTCAAAGGTTATCTGACAAAATCATCCGAATAGGTACTTCCGGTGGCTTTGTTAAAGCTTCTACAGGTTACAGTTTTTTACGCACCCAGCGCATCAATCAAGCCTTAGTCAAAGAGCTGGAAAAGGATCACCCACAAGGCTTGGTTCTTCCTCAGTCTACCTTTAAAACTTGGCTGGACAAGGTCTTTTTACAAGTACTTTTAGAACAATCCATCGCAGGAAGTGAGGTATTTGAAGCTTTATTTCAAAAAAACAAGGGAAGTCTAATGCTGCGTTTTTTGGATGAAAAAACCAGAATCTGGGAGGATCTTTGCTTAATGGCCAGTGTTCCCACCCTTCCTTTTATGCGCGCCGTTTACCATTTAATCATTAGCTCCAAATAAGTGCCTTCAGGCTAAAATAGCATTTGTAGCTTCGTAAGATAAATTGTATTTTTGTCAGAATTATAACATCAAACATATAAACTGTTTCGCCAATGGCATATTTATTCACGTCTGAATCGGTATCTGAAGGACATCCAGACAAGGTGGCCGATCAAATTTCAGATGCACTCATTGACCACTTCATGGCTTTTGATCCTACTTCAAAAGTAGCTTGTGAAACACTGGTTACCACAGGTCAGGTGATTTTAGCTGGAGAAGTTAAAACAAATACCTACTTAGACGTTCAAGCGATTACTCGAGAAGTCATTCGTAAGATTGGTTATACCAAATCAGAATACATGTTTGAAGCCAATTCATGTGGTATTTTATCTGCTATTCATGAACAATCGGCTGATATCAACCAAGGTGTAGAACGCGCTAAGCCAGAAGAGCAAGGCGCAGGTGACCAAGGAATGATGTTTGGTTTTGCTACGAAAGAAACAGATAATTACATGCCTTTGGCATTGGATTTAGCCCATAAAATACTTCAGGAATTATCATACATTCGTAACAACGAGTCTGGATTAATCGGTTATTTACGTCCTGATGCTAAATCTCAAGTAACCATTGAATACTCCGATGATCATGTACCACAACGTATTGATACCATCGTAGTTTCAACCCAACATGATGATTTTGCAGCAGAACCAGAAATGTTAGCAAAAATCAAAAAGGATATTGTTGAAATCGTTATTCCTCGCGTTAAAGCTAGTTTGAAACCTGAATTACAGGCTTTATTCAATGATGCGATTACCTACCACATTAACCCAACAGGAAAATTTGTGATTGGTGGTCCTCACGGTGATACGGGTTTAACAGGTCGTAAGATTATTGTAGATACCTACGGTGGAAAAGGTGCTCACGGTGGTGGTGCATTTTCAGGAAAAGATCCATCCAAAGTAGACCGTTCAGCAGCCTATGCCACGCGCCACATTGCGAAAAACTTAGTTGCGGCTGGTTTGTGCGATCAAGTATTGGTTCAAGTTTCTTATGCGATCGGTGTAGCTAAACCTTGTGGTTTGTTCATTGATACTTACGGAACTGCGAAAGTGAACTTGACAGACGGTGAAATCGCTAGAAAGGTAGAAGAGATTTTTGACATGCGTCCTTATTTCATCGAACAACGTTTGAAATTAAGAAACCCAATATATTCTGAAACAGCTGCTTATGGACATATGGGCCGTAAAAACGAAGTAGTTAACAAAACTTTCGTTGGACCTAATGGACAAAAAATCAGTCAAGAAGTAGAATTGTTTACTTGGGAGAAATTAGATTATGTCGATGCGGTAAAAGCAGCATTCCAAATTTAATTCAACTAAGATTGGCATAAAAAAAGGGGACAAATTGTCCCCTTTTTCATGTTCATATAAAAACTACTCTGATATATCTAGAGCCGTTTTTGCAGCTTTAACTTGCGTTATTTTAGCCTTAAAGCGTTTAATCTGTTCTGCGATGGCATTCAATGCCAAATCTAAGGCTTCTTCAAAGGATCTTGCTTTCTCTTTGACAAACAAAATAGCCCCAGGTACAGCAATTTTTATTTCAAGTAACTTTTCTCTGACTTTCCCCTCCCCTTGTTCTATTTTAAGAAATACCTCTCCGCTGGTTATTCGATCATAAAAGGTTTCTAATTTGTTCAACTTAGCTTGGATACTCTCGACTAATTTACGATCCGCTGTAAAGTGGATGGCATGAACTTGCACTTTCATAAGCTTGAAATTTAAAGGTGAAATAATGCTTTGGGAATCCGACAAAGCCTACAACATAAAGAACGTTCTAGATTCATCAGAAATGTAGAATATTTTCAAAACGATGTCAAGCATTTACAGAATAATTTTAAAATTAGTTTTTAGGCAAAAATTTGAATAGTTGAGTCATGTTTTGAAAATCAATGAATTAAGAAATGATTAAATCCATTCTATTCGGATAAGTCGAACCGCTATTTCCTGCTGCCTAAAAAAATCATGCCAAAAAAACTGAATGGCAGAAAGATGATCGTTGGGGGATTTAACTTCGATAAAGGCATATTCCTCCCCTTTTTGGATAAATAAATCAGGAAAGCCTTTGGCATGCGTCGCCAAATGCTGCCACATAAAGCTCACAACTTCTACTAAAGCTGACTTAGGAATCACTCGCACCAAGCGCTGAATCAGGTCGAAATCCAGATTTTGCCAGTCTACCAAAGGATTCATTTTCCCCTGATTTTGCGCTGCATTTTGTTCCAATAAATCCCACCAGCTTTTCTCATCATCGAAGAGTTTCAACAAGGTGTGAAACTCCGCTGCTGAATCTATGGCAAAATTTTCTCGGGCATAGTGGCTAGGTGCATATTGGAATGGATGGTGAAATCCTGATCTATTCTGTTGAAAGATTAATTCCCAAAACCAAAGCCCCATTAAATTCTTCCAAACTCGGTTTTCTGTAAATGCCGCATAATAGCCTTGGTTTCTAAAATAATCGACCACCCCTTCCTCTACTTGATCTTTCCATTCAATAGAAATAGTCAATTTTTCCGCTTCTTTCAAACTGGCTGTCACTTGTTTAATCTGCTTCTTAGAGGCTTGTTTCAATAAAAAGTCTTCAAAAAAATGCCTTTCCTTGGGATTGCTAATCAACTCCAAGCCAGTCCTTGCCCACATCAAAGCCTCATCCAATCGCTTAAGTTTTACTAAAAGTCGGACCCGCCTTTCCAAAGATGCTCCCGCTAAACTTTCTTCATACAGGGATAGCGCCATTTCTAATTCATCTTGGCGTTCCAGCCATCGAGCCACATGAAACAACGTCCTTTCAAAACTACCGATGCATAATTCCAATAATTCAGGAATCAAGGGCCACATATTCGCTTGCCAACTGGCCATCACTTCATCCACGGCATGGTCTTCCTTCGACTTCTCAAAAAACCATTCTCGCCAAATACTTATGCGCCATTTTTGAATTGCTTCCTCTCGCTTGGAAAAATAAGGGACTAAATCCGCCTCATCTATTTCAATGAATTGACGATGCCCCAAATCTCGAATCACGAAATCTGTTAAATCGTGATTTCGACTTCCAAAAAACAAAAACTGTATGAAATGAAAATAGGTGGTCTGCAAAGGCCGAATTAAGCCAATTTGAAGCTTTTCTAAGCGTTGAACCAGTTCTTCCTCTGACAAATTTTCAACGATATATTGATATAAAACAGATTTAGCTACAGATTTTGCTAAAGGACTTTTTTGACCCGGAATTTGAATGAGGTCGAAACAAATCGACTTATTTAAATTGTTCAAGCAAGCATACACCGATTGACCATCAGATTGGCCAATTCTTTCCAACAGATTTAAGTGAAATAACTCCGTCATAGCCGCTTCCAAGGATTCGATTTCTGAGTAGTGGAGTTGGTCTTCTTGAAACCAAATAGTTCTACGGGATGCTAGACGCAAATACAGACATTGCGCTGAAAAAGAAGCGTTTTCAAATTCATAGATAAAAGCCTTTTCTTTTTCATCCAACAATTCCGCATAATGCTTTGTCACATAACGCAATACATATTGAAAATAATCCCAGTAGTAGGTGGGTGATAAATTAGGAATAGGACTATTATCCATATACAAAGGAAGGTTCAAAGAGTAAAAATTGTACTATTCGACTATTAATTTCGAGATTTTCAACAGAAAATTAGATTTTTTCAACAATTAACAAAACTTGGGTATATTTGCCTGCCTTATCTGAGGCATACGTATCCACTTACAATTTGAAACAAAAATAGTATGCAAACAGTCGCCAATTTCAATTTTTCTGGTAAAAAAGCCTTAGTTCGTGTTGATTTTAATGTGCCTTTGAACGAAAGGTACGAAATCACTGACGATACGCGTATAAAAGCCACGATCCCTACGATTCAGAAAATTCTGAAAGATGGAGGTTCCGTTATTTTGATGTCCCATTTAGGTAGACCTAAAGATGGTCCAACAGAAAAGTATTCTTTGAAACACTTAGTGACTCCCCTTTCCATCGTTTTTGGTATCAAAGTAAAATTTGCTACGGATTGCATTGGTGAGGAGGCTGCTCAATTAGCTAGTGAACTACAGGCAGGTGAAATTCTTTTATTAGAAAATCTTCGTTTTTATAAAGAGGAAGAAAAAGGTGATGAGGAATTTGCAAAGAAATTAGCCAGCTTAGGAAATGTTTGGGTGAATGATGCCTTTGGAACAGCTCACCGTGCACATGCTTCAACAGCTGTAATGGGTAAATTTCTATCAGATCGTGTGAGCGGATATGTGATGCAAGCAGAAATTGATAATGCGAAAAAAATCTTAGAATTTGCTGATAGACCATTTACGGCCATTATGGGCGGTTCTAAAATCTCTGATAAAATCTTGATTATTGAGCAACTATTAGATAAGGTTGATAATTTGATCATTGGTGGGGGCATGACCTATACCTTCTCATTGGCAGAAGGTGGGAAAATCGGCAAATCCATCTCAGAGCCAGATAAAGTAGATTTAGCGAAAAGTTTATTAGAAAAAGCAAAGGCCAAAGGGGTAAATCTTTACATGCCCTTGGACAATGTGGTGGCAGATGATTTTAGTAACTCAGCCAATAGACAAATTGTTGACAGAGGCGAAATTCCTGACGGCTGGGAAGGTTTAGACATTGGTCCAAAGACCATTGACTTATTCACCAAAGTTGTTTCGGAATCAAAAACCATCCTTTGGAATGGACCTATGGGTGTATTTGAATTCGCTAATTTTGCCAAAGGAACCAACGCCATCGCGGATGCCGTAGTAAAAGCAACAGAAGAAAATGGAGCATTTTCGTTAATCGGAGGTGGAGATTCTGCTTCTGCGATTAATAATGCTGGATATGGTGACCGAGTAAGTTATGTATCTACCGGTGGTGGAGCTCTTTTAGAATACATGGAAGGTAAAGTATTACCTGGCGTAGCAGCATTAGAAGCATAATACCAATATAAATATTGAAAATAGCGTGAAAGGCGAGGGAACTATTCCTCGCCTTTTCGTATTTTAGCTAATTGCCAATTTGATCTGCATACATGATTCATTTTTCATCGCCAACACAAGTAAAATCAAGCATCTTAAGCCTTGATAGTCGACAAATCTATTTACCTCAGCAAACGGCTTTTTTCGCAGTTAGAGGGGTACATCATGATGGGCATCAATACATTGAACCTTTGTATCATCTTGGCATCCGTGAATTTATTGTAGAAAGTGCTGCTTGGTCAGGTTTATTGGCTGAAAAAGCAAAAAAATGGACCCAGGCAGATTTTTGGGTGGTGGAAAGTAGCATCAATTGCTTGCAAGAAATAGCCAGCATTCATCGCAAAAGCTTTTCTATTCCAGTCATTGGCATTACAGGATCCAATGGAAAAACTACATGTAAAGAATGGTTGGCGACTTTATTACAAAGTAAATTTTCTATAGTCAAAAGCCCCAAAAGTTTTAATTCTCAAATTGGCGTTCCCTTATCGGTGTGGGGTTTAAAAGCCCAACACCAAATTGCCATTTTTGAAGCAGGCATATCGCGTGTTGGTGAAATGCAGCGGATTGAAAAAATCATTCAACCAACTTGGGGGATTTTCACACATTTTGGAGAAGCCCATGGACAAAACTTTGAATCAGATCAACAAAAACTACAAGAAAAACTACAGCTATTTTCACATGTAGAAAAATTGGTTTATCGTCGAAAAAACGCAGATCAGGATTCCATCAAAACAGAGATGCAATCCATTAATCCACAAGCTGAGCTCATTGCTTGGAGTACGGAAGACCTAGCCCATTGCCTGTATGTATATTGGAAAATAAGTCCGAAAGAAACCCATATCCGTATAAAAAAACCAGCTCAAAGTGAAGCATTTTTGGATGTCAAAACCGAGCTAACGGATGAAGCCTATTTAGAAAATCTGTGCCATTGCCTCATTATGGCGCATGTGGCAGGTTTGAGTGTAGAAGAAATACAGGCTAGAACCAAATGGATACGCCCCATATCCATGCGTTTGGAAATCAAAGAAGGGCTTAGAAATAACCAGATTATTGATGATTCCTATAATAATGATTTAGATGGATTGCAATTAGCCTTACCTCTACTCAAAAAATACGAACACAAAAAACGTGTACTCATTATCAGTGATTTCATCGAGGCAGGCATAGCGGCACCTGAGCTATATCCTAAAATAGCCATGCTGCTTCAATCTCAAAGAATAGACCATTTGATTGGCGTTGGAGATCAACTCATTAAATACCAAGATACATTCAAAGAGATCGATGTATTTTACAATACAGAAGACCTCATAAATAGCGGCCTATTAAATCAAATTAGTGATGCTGTCGTACTTTTAAAAGGAGCCAGAAAGTTTAATTTTGAACAAATCACACAAATTTTAGAGACCAAAACACATTGCACCAAATTAGAAGTCAATTTAGATGCTCTACAGAACAATCTAACCTATTTTAAAGAAACCATAGGACCAGATACTAAACTGATGGTCATGGTAAAAGCATTCGCTTATGGGGCAGGTGCAGTGGAAATAGCCCAAGTACTCCAACAACAAGGCATCGATTACCTAACGGTGGCTTATACAGATGAGGGAGTACAATTGCGTAAAAATGGTATTTATTGCCCGATCATGGTGATGAATCCACAAATTGGAGAATTAGATACCTTAAGCAATTTTGCTTTGGAACCCGAAGTATATTCCATGTCCATGTTGGAAGCTATTGATGAATATAGCCATGCACATAATAAAAGCATCAAGATTCACATTAAGCTTGACACAGGCATGAAACGACTGGGTTTTAGTCTTGATCAATGCCAAGAATTAACCCAAAAGATAGCCAGTATGCCGCAAGTTTGGGTAGCAAGTATACTTAGCCATTTGGTAGCATCAGAATCAATGAAACATCAAAAATTCACCGAAAAACAGATGGTGCTATTTGATAAAATGACCAAAAAAATCATTCAAACTTTAGGTTATACCCCATTCCGACATATTGCTAATTCAGCTGCCATCAAAAATTACCCATCAGCGCGTTATGAAATGGTTCGGTTGGGCATCAGTTTATACGGAATTTCAGAGAATAAAGCAGAAAAGAAATCCTTAGAAAATGTCTTAACCTTAAAAACTTACATCTCCCAAATCAAAGACATCAAGAAAAACGAAACCATTGGCTATGGTAGAAAGGGTAAATTAAAGTCGAACGGTCGCATTGCTACCCTAGCATTAGGCTATGCGGATGGCTACTCTCGAAGCCTAGGAATGGGTAAAGGAATGTTCGAAATCAATGGATATTTATGCCCTTCGGTGGGTGCCATTTGTATGGATATGTGCATGGTGGATATCACTCATTTACCGGTGGTTAAAGAAGGTGATGAGGCCATTGCCTTTGGTGGAAAAATACAATTAACTGAATTGGCTCATCAAGCGAAAACCATCCCGTATGAACTCATGACCAACATCAGTGAGCGCGTTAAAAGAGTCTATGTAAAAAATTAACTATTTCGAATTTTACTGCATTCTTAGCCATCATCATGCTGATAATATCTCATACCTCAGAAGAAATTCTGGGGTATTTTTTTTGTAAAATGGGTAAGATATTGGAGATAATCGATCAAACTGAGATTCACATTGAATCAATCATTATGCTATTTTGAAATGATTGAATAAATATGTCCTAAACCCTAATTTAAATTAATTAGCAGTAATACTAATTATTATTATCAATACAACCAATTATTTAGCTGTTCAACAAATTATAATTAGCTATAACAACAATTAATTGTTTGTTGTGCTAAATAAGCTTGTCATACCATTCATATATGCTATTTTTGGATAATACATTGAATTATACTAAATTAGCTAAATAGATAAATTTAATATGCAAGTAGAGTCTATAGCCAAAGCATTAGGTGATGAATCGAGGCGAAAGATTGTAGAACTTTTAAAGGATGGTGAGCTGCCTGCCAGTACCATTTTTGAGCAATTTAACTATGCGGCACCTACTATTTCCCGACACTTATCTGTACTGAAAGAAGCGGGTTTAGTGAGTACCCGTCGTAATGGTGTTTTCATCTATTATTCCTTAGAAAAGGAAGCCTTACAAGTCATACAAAACTGGTTGGCTCCTCTCCTAGGCACAGTGCAAGAAAAGCCAAGATCTGCTCCCAGAGAGCGAAGTCAAAAACCAAAAATCAAAACTGAAACGAATCCCTTTGAGAAATTTCAAAGCGAATTTTAATCTTAGAATAATACTAATTTAATGAAACGATTTGTCATCATCATTCGGGGACCAGTAGCGGGAATTTCAGGTGAAAATTCTCTTCCAACAGAAGAGGAATTAGAGCAAATTAGAACCTGGCTAAAGGGTTTAAAATCCAGCTATGAAGACATGTTATATCAGAAATTTTCAGGTCAACAAATCCACTTGACGGCGTCGGGAAATTTGGATTCCAAATTAATCAATCAAATTGATGGTGGAGAAATTTCCCAGATTGTCACACTAATTTTATCCGACTGGGAAGAAGCTCAACGAATAGCTTCGAGTTTTCCATTTGTCAGTCCATTTTATAGCATAGAACTAAGAGAAATGGCATAATTGCATAAAAAATGCCCTATACGAAACGTATAGGGCATTTTTTATATAAATCGCTGAGAATCGCGTATTTAGGAGCTCATTACAGATTAATTTCTCCTACCATATTCTCAGGGCGAACCCATTCATCAAACTCTTCAGCACTTACATAGCCTAAAGAAATCGCTGTTTCCTTCAATGTAGAGCCATTTTTGTGCGCCATTTGAGCAATTTCAGCTGATTTGTAATACCCAATCTTGGTATTCAAGGCCGTCACCAACATCAAGGAATTATTCACGTGCTTTTGAATGTTCTCCCTTAATGGTTCAATACCCACGGCACACTTATCGTTGAATGCCACACACACATCTCCGATCAAACGAGCTGAATGTAAGAAATTATAAATCATCATTGGTTTGAATACGTTCAACTCAAAATGCCCTGAAGCACCACCAATGTTGATAGCGACATCATTCCCCAAAACTTGGGCAGCCACCATGGTCATGGCTTCACATTGAGTCGGATTTACTTTACCTGGCATGATTGATGAACCTGGCTCATTATCGGGAATATAAATCTCCCCAATTCCTGAACGAGGACCTGAAGATAACATACGAACATCGTTTCCAATCTTCATTAAACTCACTGCCACTGTCTTTAAAGCTCCGTGAGCTTCTACAATAGCATCATGTGCCGCCAAGGCTTCAAACTTGTTTTCAGCGGTTCTAAATGGCAAACCTGTCAGCGTAGCAATGTGTTTCGCCACATTCTCCGAATAGCCTGCTGGAGTATTGATACCTGTACCCACAGCTGTTCCACCCAAAGCCAATTCACTCAAGTGATCTAAGGTATTATTGATGGCCTTTAAACCATGATTCAACTGAGATACATATCCCGAAAATTCTTGTCCTAAAGTCAATGGAGTTGCATCCATAAAGTGGGTACGACCAATCTTCACCACATCCTTAAATGCTTTGGCTTTCTCGGCTAAGGTATCTCGTAATTTAGTGATACCAGGAATAGTCGTTTCCATCAAAATTTGATAGGCTGCTATGTGCATCGCCGTTGGGAAAGTATCATTGGACGACTGCGATTTATTCACATCATCGTTTGGATGAACCACTTTTTTCTCATCCATCAAATTTCCACCCTGCAACACATGCGCACGGTAAGCAATCACCTCATTGCAATTCATGTTAGATTGCGTACCTGAACCAGTTTGCCAAACGACCAAAGGGAATTGATCTGCCCACTGACCAGCTAAAATTTCATCACATACTTGCGCAATGAGCTCTTTTTTAGATTCATCCAAAACCCCTGCTTCGAAATTCGTGATGGCAGCCGCTTTTTTCAAGAATGCGAATGCCCGTATGATCTCTTTAGGCATTTTATTGATATCTTGAGCAATGGGAAAATTCTCAATGGAACGTTGGGTTTGTGCACCCCAATACACGTGTGCAGGTACTTTCACCTGACCCATCGTATCTTTTTCTATTCTATACTCCATAAGGTAGCTTTGTGTTAAATTTGTAAGGAAAAAACAAAAATACCACCAAAACAAACAAGTCGCACACCTTTTTAAAATAAATAGCCAACATGATCGTCATTTACGGAATACCTGCTTGCAATACCATGAAAAAAGCCTTTGAATTCTTAAAGAATCAAGGTGTCACCTACGAATTTCACGATTATAAAAAGAAAGGAATTAGTCCTGAAACCTTAGGCTTATTTTTAGAAAAATTAGGGTCTGCCACCGTATTGAACAAAAACGGAAGTACCTACAAGCAACTGGATGATGCGACCAAAAGTGAATTAGACAATGCAGATGCACTTTTTAAGTTTCTTAGTCAAAAGACTTCTGCCATCAAAAGGCCAATTCTTGTCGACGGAGATAAAATAATCGCTGGTTTTGATGAGGCAAAATTAGCTGATTGGTTAAAGTCTTAAGTCTAAATCCCTAAGGCTAATTGCCTGAAAAAACTTGTTTATTTATCAGACTTAGCTGGTATGGAATTCAAGACAGGCAGGTGAAGATGAAAACGAAATGCCAAAATCCTAACAGAAATGACCACCGAAGCGGCAATTAACTCCGTCCATGTGGTGGATAAATGTCCATATTGACAGGCGAAATACACTAAACCTCCTGCAACGCAGGCTAGGGCATAAATATCTTTCCTTAACAAAAGAGGCACTTCATTCAACAAAACATCCCTCAGCAAACCTCCTACTGAACCTGTAATTGTTCCCATCACAATACAAACCCAAAAGGGCAATTGGGCATCCATGGATTTACTGATCCCAACAATAGTCACCAAGCCCAAGCCAATGGCATCAAATAAAAACAACATATTCCACCATTTGACCAGACGCTCTTTCAACAAAAGCATGGCAATCAAAGCTATACCCGTGGTTAAAAAATAGCGACCATCTAGCATCCAAAATGGTCGGATTCCCAACAATAAATCACGTACCGTACCGCCACCAATGGCTGTTACTAGTCCAATGATGTAGGCTCCAAACCAATCGATTTGTTTTCCTGAAGCCAAGCGAATCCCACTGATGGCAAAAGCAAATGTCCCAATGAAATCAATCAAGATGGTGAAATAATTTTCCAAGGATTACAATGAATTAATGAGCTAAAGAAGGCTCAAATTACATAGGAATCAGGTAAAATAAATACAACATAGGCACATAAATTCACACAGATTTCAGAGATTCTGCTCTCTTGTGAATACAAACTATCTTTGATGTAACTTATTCTGCCGTAGTAGGATCTATAATAGTAAAAACCTCAGTGACCAAATTGGCTGGAAAACCGCCCAAGCGAGCATGTTCCAATATCATTTCTGGATTAGGAGCTTTATATACACAGTAAATTTTGTCATTGGTGACATAACTCTGAAGCCATTTAATGGCTGGACCCATGTTCTTCAATACACTACAAGAAGTTTGAGAAATGGATTTCAATTGATCATCAGGCAGACTTCCTGCTCCAGGAATCTCTCTCTCTATTAGGTAAGTGGGCATAATAAATGAGTATAGAACATGTTTGCCTACTCGAGTCGGTTTTCAGCATACCCGGTAATCTCCATTTGTCCTTTAACTTTTAAGGTCAAAAATTTTGAAATAGCAATCTATCTACCTCAAAAACAAGACATTACACACAAAAGGTAGAACTCTTTTACAAAATAAACAAGAACTGGGATGCCCCTAAAATCAAACTCCTATAAAATCATGTAAAAACTAGTCACATGACCCATATTCCAGCATATTCAATAGTACCGTTAGATAAATTGTTGATTTTCTACGACACAAAAAAGAGCCAAGGAATTCCTAAGCTCTTTTTAACCATTGAGTCAAATGTTGATGTATTCGAATTAAAATAGATGAATTTTATTAATTAAAAATTTACCTAAATACCTAATTAGTTTTTATAAAATACCCATTTACTGATCTCTTTCCAGGTCATTTTCTTACCATACATTAAGATACCTACTCGGTAAATTCGAGAAGATAACCAGCTACAAGCTAAGAATCCGCCAACCAGTAATACCATAGAAAGTACAATCTCCCAAGTCGGTACCCCATAAGGTAAACGAACCATCATATTAATGGGCGAAGTAAAAGGAATGATGGAGGCCCAAAATGCAATACTACTATCGGGATCTTGCATGGTAAATTGTGCCAAAATGAAGGCCAAAATGATTGGTATCATAACCGGGAAGGTGAATTGCTGAGCTTCAGCAGCACTTTCCACTGCCGAACCAATAGCAGCAAACAGTGAGCTATACAATAGATATCCAAACAAAAAGTAGAAGAAGAATGAACCTAAAATTAAAGGGATGTTGGTACTTTCAATCACCTTGTTTAACTCATCCATAGGCTGTGAGCTAGACTCCACCTTGGCTACACTTTTCTTCAATTCATCAGAATTACTGCTATTAGCAACAGTAGCCATTCTGGAGGGAGCTTGGTACAATTTACTAGTGGCCGTAGATAAGCCTATTGTCAATACGATCCAAAGTAAAAACTGGGTTAATCCCACCATACCAACACCTAAAATCTTGCCCAACATCAATTGATAAGGCTTAATGGAGGAGATAATTACTTCAATAATCCGACTACTCTTCTCTTCAATAACCCCATTCATCACCTGCGAACCATAGAGTAATAAGCTCAAATACAATAAAAAACCTAAAATTGCCGCTAATATCATGGCTCCTCCCGAACTGGAAGTCGTTTCCGCTCCTTGCTTGGAAACCGTGATGGTATCACTTGAAATATCCACCTGAGTTTCCTTGTATTTCAAGGTTGAAATCCCCGCATTACGTAGCAAAATCTCACGTACTTTATTTTGAACCATCCGCTCGATATCATTCTTCAACGACAGGCTTAAATTCTTTTCTGAGTAAATTTTTAAACTTTGAGGATTTGTTAAAATATCCGCTGGAATAGCCGCAAAAGCACTATAACCTTGCTTATCGAACGTCTTTTTAATATTGGCTACATCACCTTTCACTAATTGAAAGGCAATTTCCTTATCAGCCAAATCTTTCTGCTCAAAAAGACCACTCCCGTCCCAAATGGCCACTTGCTTTACTTCTTTATCACGAGTGGCTAACCAGATGGGAACGGCATAAATTGCCGTTAATAATAATGGCGCTACCAAAGAGGCAATCCAAAAGGATTTCTTACTCACTCGAGTCAAATACTCCCTTTTTATAACTAAAAATATCTTGTTCATGTTGATGCGATTAATTGGTTTCTTGGACTACTTGAATGAATATGTCATTGAAAGAAGGTATCAATTCCTGAAACTTCTGGATTTGCACTTGTGGGATTAATTGGCCAAGCAAGTGATTCGGACTAACTGCCTCTTGCAATTTAAAAATAGCCTTTTTACTGCTTTGATTACCCGACATTTCGAGACTAATCAAATCCACTCCTTTCAATTCTTGCGTCAAATCACCCTCAAATAACACCTCAAATTGATGTGCCTTAAATCGATTGCGCACTTCATCTTTTTCACCTGTCAATACCACCTTGGAATGATTGATCAAAGCGATGGAATCACATAATTCCTCCACAGATTCCATTCGGTGCGTAGAAAACAAAATGCTAGTTCCACGGTCTTTTAAAGCCAAAATTTCATCCTTCAACATGTTGGCATTGATGGGATCAAAACCCGAAAATGGCTCATCCAGAATCAGCAGTTTTGGCTCATGTACCACCGTAGAGATGAACTGGGTTTTCTGCTGCATTCCTTTCGACAAATCATCGACTTGTTTATCCCACCATTCCTTGATATCCAAGCGGATAAACCAATCTTTTAGTCGAGTGGTAGCTTCCTGCCTAGTTAGCCCTTTCAATTGAGCTAAATAAATCAATTGCTCTCCTACTTTCATTTTCTTATACAATCCCCGCTCTTCAGGCAAATAACCTATTTGCTCTACATGCTTGGACGATAAGCGCTCACCATCAAAAAGGATTTGCCCTTCATCTGGTGCCGTAATTTGAGTAATAATGCGAATTAAGGACGTTTTTCCTGCACCATTGGGGCCTAATAAACCAAAGATTTTGCCTTTGGGGATTTCGAGACTTACCCGATCTAAGGCCACATGGCTAGAATAACGTTTTACAACGTCTTGAATAGATAATATCATGTTAGGGTATGTTAAATTTCATCTAAAATAAAAAATGCGTTCATCCTTTTTGTCTAAAAACGGATGAACGCAAAATTATAGGGATAAACGAAATAGCTTTATTTAGCTACAACAGTTCTCTTTTTTCTAACAGGACTGGCGGCAGTCGCTTTAGATTTCGTTGTTACTTTTTTAGGACTAACAGCGGCCGTAGATGCTAGCTCAGAACCTGCCGTTTTAGTTCCTTTGGTCAACAAGGCTAATTGCTTGTCCTTTGATGCTTTTTTGGCTAATTTATCTTTCTTTTTAGCCTCTTTCTCCAGTTGCTTTTTCGCTTTTTTGGCTTCCTTCTCTTTCAATTCGGCCAAGGCTTTGACTTGTTGGTCTTTCAATTTTTGGAATTTCTTCACTATTAATTCAATAGCTTTATCCGCGGTATTGACCATTTTTTTAGCATTCTTATCATTTAAGCCACTCAATTTTGGCAAAATAGATAATGCTAGTTGTTCCATTAATGATTTGTCAGCTTTGCTCATACATATTTATAACGATAGACCTAAATCTAGAAAAGATTTACAGGAATAAAAATTTATTTGTGTTAAGTTTTTCTCCAAAAAGAAAAATAAGAATAAATCTTAGTTAAACTGGGTTTTTGAGACAAAATCCCAAACCACAATTCCCAAGCTCACCGATACGTTGAGCGAATGTTTGGTACCAAATTGAGGAATCTCCAAACATATGTCGCTAGCAGCAATCCACTCATCTTGAACGCCAAATACTTCATTCCCAAAAACAAAGGCATACTTTACATCAATTTCAGGTTTGAAATCTTGAAGCGATAGTGAAGCTTCCACCTGTTCCACAGATACAATCTTATAGCCTTGAGCTTGTAATAGCGCAATGCAATCGGATGCTGTCGGACAATATTCCCAGTTGACCGATTCATCGGCACCTAAGGCCGTTTTGGTGATTTCACGATGCGGTGGCTGCGCACTGATGCCACACAAATATATCTTCTCACATCGAAACGCATCTGCCGTTCGAAAGGCAGAGCCAATATTATTCATACTACGAATGTCATCCATGACAAGCACATAGGGGAATTTTTCCAATGCTTTAAAAGCAGGAACATCGAGCCGATTGAGCTCGTCCATGGATAACTTCTTTGACATGTTTTATTTCGAATTATTTAGGCAATCCAAGTAAATGGATAAGCCAATTCTGGAATTTTGATACGATCCGCCAAACGCTCTAGTCGAGCCGGCAAAGCAGCTACATAATCCCTAGCCTTTTCAGCCGCGTCATTCAAGCCGGTGATTTTTTCCACTTCCCAATCTTGAATCAAACCTTGCATGATGGTCACGTAATCTTGTGTGGTATACACACCGATTCGCTGTGCCGCATCCGAAAAATGCTCAAATAAAGAACTTTTTTGGCCATTAATTTCACGTAAGAAATGAGCTGGCATGACTATTTTCTTTTTCATCATGTCAGCAAATGCCAACATCATTTCAGAAGGATCTAATTTGAATATTTCACTCACAAATCGGCGATATGCTTTGGCATGGCGCAATTCATCCGCAGCAATCTGAGCACACATGCGAGATAATTGTGGATTACCATGCTGTTTAGCTAAGGAGGCTGTTCTACGGTGAGAAACGTTGGTTGCCATCTCTTGAAAAGAGGTATATACAAAGTTTCTGTATGGGTCAGAAGAGGTTCCAATATCAAAACCATCTGCAATCAAATACTGGGTTGAAACGGCCATAGCACGCATATCCACTTTACCAGAAAGGTATAAATAGGTACTAAGCAAATTACCATGACGGTTTTCTTCGGCAGTCCAGCTACGAATCCATTGAACCCAACCTTGACCTTGATCCTCAACTTGGTTCACCGAATCCATCGCCATTAACCACGATTCATAAGTAGGCAAAGCTTCCTCTGTAATCGTATCTCCAATCAATACTGCCCAATAATCATAAGGTAGCTCCTGTGCTGCTTCCTGCAATAATTTTACCTCACTCAAAAAATTTTCTTTCGTTGAATCAGGTAACATATCAGAAGGCTGCCAATTGGATTCAATTGGATTCAAATACTCCTGGACATAAGCGTCCATGTTTTTGGCAAGTTCAGACATGACCTCCACACGATTAGCAAATTGAGACATGAGATGTGTTTAGTTAGAGTTATTAAATTAAACGAAGATACAAAAATAAAATGTGCTAATTAGCCTTATTTCACCTCCCAAATCGTAATTTGTTTTAAGTCTAATTTACCCTTATCCGAAAAAATAGATAGATTTTCCTTGGCCGATACAGGAAAGCGGAGCGATGAAATGGCTACCGTACCATCTTGAGCCAAAAGCTCCAGCATGGAATGATCGACCCAAACGCGCATATGACGAGACCTACCTTCCACCCAAGGGGCGGAATCTACCTTGAAAAATCCAGGACTTAAAATCTTCCCAGAATGAGAGCGATCAATGAACCATTGTTTTTTAATTTCATCAAAAGCAACCAAGGTATACTCCTGAGGATTATCCACCGATTGCCACTTTAATCCCCAGCGATCGGCATGGGTCTCCTCTACTTCCAAATCAATCATGTAAGATTTCCCCTGCAGCATTTTAAAGCCATTCAACATTTTGGGTTTTGAAATCGAGATATCCTTTGCCTGAAAAGTAGGCTCCATTGACGTAAAATCAGGCTGAAATATCTGTTTCAATCGTAAGCCTTCCTGCGTATCCACCAAACTTAATTTTCGAACAGACGACATTTGCCCTTTCCAAGGATAGGTTGGCTGCTCTTTGGCGTATTGCCAACTCAAAGCCCAGGCTAACCACAACACCTCTTTTTCTGGGGTATTGTAGAAGGGAATGGCGGCATAAAAATCCTTTCCAAAATCAACGAATAATTTTGTATCACTCGAATTTTCATTGGTAAATGTCTTACCATTAAATTCTCCTACAAAATACTGCATCCCGACAAAACCTTTTTGAACTCCTTGGGATGAATTAAATAAAACCCATTTGCTTTCCTTTTCCCGCCCCTCAATCGGCAGTTCCACTAAGGATGGGCATTCCCAAATCATCTCCAATTCTCCTTGATTACTGAATTCACTAAGTAAATCCCATTTCAATAAATTCTTTGAACCATAAAACTGAACAGATCGCTCCAAGGGTTTAGCAATCGACATTACGTATTGCTTGCTAGCCTCATGCCAAATAATATTGGGATCACGGAAGTTCAGTAATTGTATATCCAAAATCGGATTATGATCATATTTCTTCCATGTCAAGCCTTCATCATTGGAATAGGCCAAATGTTGCTCTTGCTTTTTATTGGGATAATCAGCCGTGTAAATTGCCACTAATAGCTCTTTCTTGGGGTCTCCTAAACCTGATACATGGTCTTTATCCCAAACCACACAACCTGAAAAAATGTATTCTTCCCCATGTGGAATAGCCAAGGGCAGTTCCTCCCAATGCAACAAATCTTTAGTACGAGCATGGCCCCAACTCATGTTTCCCCAGTCGTTCCCCTGTGGGTTATGTTGGAAAAATAAATGATAATAACCTTTGAAAAAGATCAAACCATTGGGATCATTCGTCCAATTCCTGGTAGGAGAAAAATGCACAGCGGGTCTCCAATGTTCCGTGGAATTTTGAGCGGTTGAGGAGAAAGAAATGCTAAGAAATAAGCATACTAGACAACTAAGAAGCTGAATATTTCTGGAAAGTGTTTTCATGGGCATCGATACGTAGAAAGTAAGCATTACATAATGCTGGACTAAACCAATCCCCTAAATTATAATAAGTAGCATCATTTCCTAGTTCCCAGGCGATGGGATGATGCCGATGCCCAAAAATATAACTAGAGGCTACTTGATGATGTTGAAGGTCTTGTTGGTATTGTTCCTTCACAAATTGAAGAATATAATCTGTTTCAGGATGAAAGGGAACCACTCCTTCTGTAATGGCATTTGTTTTTCGGGTATTGGACCAAGCGTGGGCCAATCGAATCCCCAAGTTTGGATGCAGCCATTGAAATAAAAACTGAGCCAGCTTATTGGTGAACACCTGTTTCAAGGCCTTGTATCCATAATCTCCGGGCCCTAATCCATCTCCATGACCTACGAATATCGTTTTGCTAGATCCGTCGCTGAATGATAATTGAAAGCGTTCAGGGTGGCGGTATATTTTGGCGGCTAATTCATCTTGGAAATAGTCATACATCCATAAATCGTGATTCCCCACAAAAATGTGTAGTTCTATGCCTGCATCCGATAATGCTGCCAGTTTACCTAAAAAACGAACAAAACCTTTAGGAACAGCCTTTTGATATTCAAACCAAAAATCGAATAAATCACCCAATAGAAAAATGGCTTGGGCATCCACTTGAACTTGTTCCAGCCAGTTTAACAAAAAAGCTTCTCGCTCCCTACTTTCTTTTTCATTTGGGAAGCCCAAATGAAAATCAGAGGCGAAATAGACTTTTTTACCTTTAGCTACCTGAACATGTTTCATAAAAAAAGGGGTGGACTAGCCACCCCAATAATTAGTTATACGGCCGTTTCGCTGGAAGCGTCATCGGAAGCTGTGCTTTCTTCCTTTTTTACAGCTTTAGCTCTTGGCTTTTTAATCGTTTTCTTGACTTCTTCCACATCTGGAGCAGATTCTGCTTTTTCAGCTAAATCACGTTCATCCTTGGCTTCCTTACGCTTCTTTTCCGTCTCGCCTTTAATGTACTCCTGATAAGAAGTTAATTGTTCAAATGGACGAGGGCCGACCAAAGCTTCTAAATCACTTTGAAACAATACCTCTTTTTTCAACAATTGCTCAGCCAAAATAATCAATTTTGACTTCTTAGAACGCAATAAAGCGAGTGTTCTCTTATAGGCTTCCGAGATAATCTTTCGTACTTCCTCATCAATTTCACGGGCTGTAGTTTCAGAATATGGCTTATTGAATTGGTATTCGGTTCCTTTGGAATCGTAATAAGAAATATTACCCAACTTATCGTTCATCCCATAAACAGTCACCATGGAATAAGCTAATTTGGTGATTCGCTCTAAATCATTTTGGGCACCCGTAGATATTTTTCCAAAAATAATTTCTTCAGCTGCTCTACCACCCAGCGTTACACACATTTCATCCATCAACTGCTCCGTACGATACAAGAACTGTTCTTTCGGTAAGTATTGAGCATATCCCAATGCCGCCACGCCACGAGGAACGATAGACACTTTTACTAATGGATTGGCATGTTCCAAGAACCAACCCGCAATAGCGTGTCCAGCTTCATGGTGGGCAACTATGTTCTTCTCTTCTGGAGAAATCAATTTGTTTTTCTTCTCCAAACCACCAATCACACGGTCCATAGCTTCTTGGAAATCCGTCATTTCCACCGCTACTTTATTTCTACGTGCAGCAATCAAGGCGGCCTCATTACATACATTGGCAATCTCCGCTCCAGCAAAACCCGGAGTTTGAGCTGCTAATTCTTTTACATCAACTCCATTCGCCAATTTTAGTGGCTTGATGTGTACCTTAAAGATAGCCTCACGACCAATGATATCGGGTTTATCAATGCTGATGGTACGATCAAAACGACCGGGACGTAACAATGCTGAATCCAATACATCTGGACGGTTAGTTGCCGCCATGATGATAATTCCAGAGTCCGTAGCAAAACCATCCATCTCCACCAATAGGGAGTTTAAGGTATTTTCTCTTTCATCGTTAGCACCTGGCATAGAACCACGTCCACGAGAACGACCTACAGCATCAATCTCATCAATGAAAATGATACATGGTGCTTTTTCTTTGGCTTGCTTAAACAAATCACGTACACGAGCAGCTCCTACCCCCACAAACATTTCCACAAAATCCGAACCTGAAAGGGAGAAAAAAGGAACCCCAGCTTCTCCAGCTACCGCTTTAGCCAATAAGGTTTTACCAGTTCCCGGAGGGCCTACTAATAAGGCACCTTTCGGAATTTTACCTCCTAAATCCGTGAATTTTTTAGGGAATTTTAAGAATTCGACAATCTCTTGAATCTCTTCTTTCGCTTCATCCAAACCAGCAACATCGTTGAAAGTAACACGTACTTTCGACTCCCCTTCGATCAGTGTAGCTTTACTACGACCAATATTGAAGATTTGTCCACCGGCACCGCCACCTCCTCCCATGCGGAAGAAAAGGAAATAAAAACTTAAACCCATAAGGATAAAGAAGCCCCAAGTACCTAACCAATCCAATGGACCCGTACGTGTTTCTGGCTTGGCCATGATTTGCTCATTGCGAGGAAAGGCCTTTTGTCTATCTTCTAAAAAACGTTCAAAACCTTCTTTTGAAATAATTTCAAACTCAAAATGTGGACCTTGTTTCACCGAAATAAGTCCTTGAGGGGAGTTTTTAAAGTACTTAGTAACAAAATTGGGTTTCAGATTCACTTCCACCAATTTATCATTGACAATGGTCACTCCTTCTACTTCTTTTTGAATCAACATAGACTCAAATTGCTTCTGAGAAATCTCTTGAAGGGTACGTTGTTTGGTAAAGAAAAACATACTTACTACGGCGATCATCAAACCAATGACCATCCAGCTTTGCATGCCTCCAACAGGTTTTTTAGGTAATCGAGGGGGAATTCCCGACCTCTTTGTATTCTTTGAATTGTTTACTTGTTTTGCCATTGGTTGTCTATTTGGGCTTGTAACAATGTAGTGGTGTGATTAAGTTTCTTTTATTGGAAAAAATCTACAATTTCCAAATAATCAATCAGGAATGACCGTGAATTTAGCATCTCCCCACAATTCCTCTAACTTAAAAAAGGATCTTTTGTCCTTTAAAAATACGTGAACGATGACGTCATAATAATCCATCAAAATCCATTCACGATTCGCTTTACCTTCGATGGAATGAGCATGTAATTTACCTGCTTCCCATATTTCTTTATCGACTGAATCAGCAATGGCATCAATTTGGGTATCTGAAGTACCGGAACATATCACAAAAAAATCAGTAAAGGCATTTTGTACACCGCGTAAGTCCAATACCATGATTTCCTGTGCCTTCTTTTCTTGCATCCCCTTGACTACCCAATTCACAATTTCTTCTGATATATCTTCTTTGGGGGACTTAATGGAACTTTTACGCATATATTATTTTGATCTAAATGTTTATAGAGAACTATCGTAACGATTAAAAATTTAAATTTGTTCTACACAAGCTTAAAATTACAAATAAATTTGAACAATTACCACGCACCAACCCAGTTCATAGGCAAATTGGCGAAATACATTCCCACCTGCCCATCCACCAATTCCATGGCTTTTCAGGAGTCTTTGGAAAGCCAAATTCCTGAGGGATTTGCATGGGTAGCTGGTCATCAAAGTGCGGGTAGAGGACAAAGAGGGAACACTTGGCAGGCAGAACCAGACCAAAACTTGTTGCTGTCTTTTCTACTTAAGCCACCCCACTCCCTCTTGGAAAACCAATTCTACCTGAGCAAGGCGGTAGCACTAGGAATCCTGAACGGCCTTCAAAACTGGGCCAGCGAAAACTATGGTGAAAAAATTCCTCTGAGTATTAAATGGCCCAACGACCTGTATTTA
Organism: Aquirufa ecclesiirivi; assembly: GCF_011250515.1. Taxonomy (GTDB): domain Bacteria; phylum Bacteroidota; class Bacteroidia; order Cytophagales; family Spirosomataceae; genus Aquirufa; species Aquirufa ecclesiirivi. The sequence goes on from NZ_JAANOP010000012.1 coordinate 49,065, forward strand.
GATGGAAAAAAGTTAGGGGGCATATTAATCGAAAACAATTTCCAATCGGGCCAATGGACCTTTTCCATTGTAGGGATTGGACTAAATATCAACCAAACCAATTTTGCAGATTTACGCGCTTGCTCCCTTAAATCTTGGATGCAATCGCCTCAATCCTTTGATTTACTAGACATCTACAAGCACATCTCGGCGGGAATAGAACAAGAATATTTACATTTTTTAGCGCAAAAATTCCATTTATTGGATGACGCATATCATCAAAAACTATTTAGATTCCAAGAATGGCATAGCTACCAAGACAACCAACATGAATTTATTGGTAAGATTCTAAGAGTCAATGCCCAAGGCCTTTTAATCATGGGAAAACCCGTCGGTGAACAAGTCTATGAAATAAAGGAATTAAGTTTTATTTTTAAGGACTAACCTTAGAAATAGCCCCTGTTCATGATTGACAACTACCGCAGTAACCTGGAGAATTTTCTTTATTGGGCAGAACATCAGCCAAACGCTGTTTATTTAAAGCAGCCGGTCGGAACCCATTTCCAAGATTATACCTATCAAGAGGTAGCCAATCAAATCAGTAAAATAGCCAACTACCTACGTCAACATTTAGATGATCAGCGGCCAAAGCACATAGGGATTTTATCGAAAAACTGCGCCCACTGGATTATGGCGGATTTAGCCATTGCCGCCGCAGGGGCCGTTTCGGTTCCCTTTTATCCTACCCTAACTGCCGACCAATTGAATCAGGTATTGGTGCATTCCGACTGCCAAATACTTTTTGTTGGAAAATTAGACCAATGGGAAAGCCTGAAAGAAGGAATTCCAGCCAACATGACCTTGATATTTACGCCAGAGCACGAGAGTACAATATCAGAATCTCATTGGACTAGTATTGAAGCCCAAACAGAACCTATTGAGAGTATGCATCAGGCAGAAGCTGATGAATTGTGTACCATCGTGTATACATCTGGTACAACAGGTTCTCCCAAAGGCGTTATGTTGCAGCATGGAGGCGTAGCCCAAGTCATCAACATAGCCAAAAAAGCGGCCTTTTTACAAGAACCTAATAATCGATTTATATCGTATCTTCCTTTATGCCATATTGCTGAACGAAACTTTGTGGAGTTCGCAGGCACTGCATCAGGAGGAAGCATCTACTTTGTGGAAACCTTGGACAGCTTTAAGGATAACTTAGTGGCTTGTCGACCTACCCATTTCTTAGCTGTCCCTCGTATTTGGGCCAAATTCAGGGAAGGAATTTTGCAAAAAATAGGTGGACAAAAACGCTTGCAGCTTTTACTGGCAATTCCCATTCTCAATATTTTCATTCAAAAGAAGATCAAAGCAGGTTTGGGTTTAGATCAAACCAAACTGAATGTGACTGGCGCGGCACCCATGCCCACGGAACTATTGATTTGGTTTCAAAAACTTGGACTAAAGATTCAAGAAGCTTATGGCATGACAGAAAATATGGGGTTTAACTCCTTGATGCCAGGTGATCAAATTCGCTTGGGGACTGTAGGGAAACCATGGCCTACTTGTGAAGTTAAATTAGATCCAGAAACACATGAATTATTGATGAAGGCTCCTTACAATACTTCTGGTTATTACAAAGAACCCCAATTAACTAAGGAATTATATGATGGCCCATGGCTAAAAACGGGCGATATGGCGGCATTAGATTCGGAAGGATTTATTTCCATCATAGGTCGGGTCAAGGATAATTTTAAAACCAGCAAAGGTCAATATGTGGCCCCTGCCCCGATTGAAAACATGATTTTATCGCATGAATGGATCGAACAAGCTTGCGTGGTAGGCACCAATTTACCTCAACCATTGGCTTTAATTATTTTGAATGCAGAAGGCAAAAAAGCGGACAAAAGCAGCGTAGAAATGGCTTTGGATGAAATTAAAAGCAGCCTGAAACCTCATTTTAAAAACTATGAACATTTGTCGAAAATGGTCATTTTGAAAGATGATTGGACCATCGAAAACCAATGCATCACACCCACGTTGAAAATCAGAAGACAGGCGATTGAGAAAAAATTCCAAGAAAAAATCGAGGCTTGGAGTCTGCATCCAGCCAGCATACTTTTTGAATAAATCATACCCAGGTAAAATAATAGCTGTGCTTTTTGACTAAATTAGAGGCATGAGACGTTTTTTACCGCCTAATGTTTTCATTTTCAGTATCTTCATTTGCCTTGGACTAGGATTATCAACTGGTTTATGGGGGCAAATGGTGGAGGTGGATAGCATACAATTCAAAGGTAACGAGCGTAGTAAAAGAAGTATCCTAAGTCGTGAATTGGATTTCAAAGAAGGCGACCTACTTGATTTAAACGAAATAGATAAAAAACTGGAATTCAGTCGGAGGAAACTCATGAATACCAATTTATTCATTTGGGTCCGTTCGGAATATCACCTAACCAACAGCGGAAAATTATCCATCAATTTTGATGTTTTAGAACAATGGTATTTTCTGGCATACCCTGTTTTTCAATTGGCAGACCGTAATTTAAATGAATGGTGGGCGCGTGGGCATCCTTTGGATCGAGCCATTTATGGAGTACATTTATTGCACACCAACTTTCGCGGGAGGGCTGAAAAAGTGATGTTAAAAGCGGAAACTGGTTTTTCTCAACGATTAGAGTTTTCATATAATAATCCCTATGTAGACCGTAAAAAAACATTGGGCATTGGATTTAATCTAGATTATTTAACCAGCAAAAACATCGCTTACAAGACACAAGCAGATACGCTAGTCTATTTAGGCTCTGAAAATATTTTACGAGAAAAATGGAGTGGCGGAATTAGCTTCAGAAAGCGATTTCGTTTTTATGATTTCCAAACCTTTGAAGTCAAATACAGCCACAATTTAGTGGCAGATACCATAACGAAACTCAATCCTGTCTATTTTCAGGGAAGATCCAATGAGCAAAACTTCATGCAATTGGGTTATACCTTTTCCTATGATTTCCGAGATTATGTCGTGTATCCCTTGGTAGGTAAAAAGATTGATATTAGTTTTCAAAAATTCGGTGTTCTACCCCAAGATGAAATAAATTTCTGGGAGATGAATGCCGGTCTCTCCTACTATTTTGATTTAGGCAAAAAGTTTTATTTCAGTAGTCAATTTAAAGGAAAAATCACTCAAGAAGGCGCCACAGTGCCTTATGCTAACCAAAGGGGCTTGGGGTATCGAAATGAGGTCGTGAGAGGTTTCGAACTGAAAGTAGTGGATGGAACCGATTATTTCTTGTCGAGAAACACCTGGAAATACCAACTATATAAACAGATTATACCCTTGTCTTTTATACCCTATAAGCAATTTAATCAAATGCCCTTATCCATTTATCCGACCGCCTTTTTGGATTTGGCATACGTAAATCAAGCGAATCGACTAGAGACAAAAAGTCATTATGCCAACAAATGGTTGTTTGGATATGGAGTTGGACTCGATATCGTCACATATTACAACTTTGTATTGAAGATGGCGTTGCCCTTTAATAATGGAGGCAAATATGGCTTTGTGGTGGGATTAGGGCGTGAGTTCTAAAAAAAAAGCCAGTCAAAGACCGGCTCCTTTTTAAAATACCTAACCACTAATAATCTTAAATATTGTTAGTTTGACGTATCAAACATAAAAATCGTTGAACAAAAATAACACTATTTTTCTAAAAACAGAATATATCAAATTTGAATTTTTTTAATTTTAGTAATTCAAATACTTCACCTTGTTGATTCTCCCTCAAATGAACCCTAAATCAAGCGTATTTCACCACTTTTTCGCATTTATACTTATTATCAGTTTATTGATAATTACAAATGCTTGTCAAACGACTACGGATAAACAAGAGGCAAATCAGCATTCTCAGGAATCAAAAAAGCAAGCCAAGCAAAAAGCTTGGGATGAAAGTACCCCATTATTGCAAAGAATTACCTTAGGTTCAGCAGGTGTCATCAGGAATGTATCTTGGGGGCAGGATATGTCGACAATTGCTGAAAAAGTGGAATTGTCAGAAACTCAACCCAGTGTAGGAAAATCCTATACTCAATTCTTCGATGATACAGATTTGAATTTTGTGGACATCACCTATTTGCCCGATGAGAACAACCAAGTAAAAGGTATCCTATTGAATATCTTTTTGGAAGAACAAGATGAGGTATTGGATTTGACCGCCAATTTTAAAGAATATTTGGGCAATATATATGGGAATGGCCGAGGAAATGCCAAAAAGATTGTTTGGAAAAATGAAAATACCCAGGTCATTTTGGAAGATGTGGGTACTCCCAAAGACCCAGGTATTCAATTAGTATTTTCTAAAATAAACTAGACTTTCCAAATCCACTGGCGGGTATCAGCTACCTCACCTAAACGGATGTGATTGATTTCATGAAATACTTTGGAAGAAAAGTCACTTTCTTTTCTGGCAGGTAATTCATAATCGATCCCTTCAAAAGCAATGACTTGAATCGGGGCAATCACAGCCGCTGTTCCAGCACCAAATGCTTCGGTTACCGCTCCTGATTGGATCCCTTCCACCAATTCCTTCACAGAAAGAGGTCTTTCTTCTACTTTCATGCCCCAGTCTTTGGCTATTTGCAAGACCGACTTTCTGGTGACTCCATCTAAAATAGTATCACCCGTAGGAGCAGTCACAAGAGCGCCATTCACCACAAACATCAAGTTCATGGTTCCCGCTTCCTCTACATATTGATGGGTAGCGGCATCTGTCCAAATGATTTGATCGTAACCTGCTTTATTGGCTTCCTGCGTTGGATATAAAGATCCCCCATAATTTCCTGCGTTTTTAGAGAATCCTACGCCACCCTTAGCTGCACGAATGTATTCTGTTTCTACACGAACACGCAATGGCTTGGCATAGTAAGAGCCTACTGGACAAAGAAAAATGATGAACTTGTAGGTATTAGAAGGTGAAACACCCACATACTCATCCGTAGAAAACATGAAAGGGCGAATGTAAAGGGAACAACCTTCTTTGGCTGGAACCCATGCCTTATCCATTTGCAATAATTGCCTCAATCCCCCTAAAAAAATCTCTTCAGGGACTTCCGGCATGCACATCCGAAGGGCAGATTTATTGAAACGTTTGAAATTCTCTTCTGGACGAAAAACCAAAATATCGTCTTGTTTGGAGCGATAGGCTTTCATTCCTTCGAAAATAGCTTGTCCATAATGCAAGGACATCATGGCTGGCTGATAGCTCAATGGGCCGTAAGGTTGAATGCTTACTTTTTGCCAAGCGCCATCGGCATAATCCGCAACTAACATATGGTCAGCAAAACTGCGACCGAAAACTAAGTGATCAAAATCAACCTCATTGATTCGAGATTGGGCTATGGGTTTTATTTCTATTTGCATCATATTAAATCGTATTGGCTACCTGCCAGAGTTCCAAGGGATTTCAGGAATTCCTAAAGAATGATGGAGATAACGGCACATCATGAATAAATAATCCGATAATCTATTTAAATAAGCGATGGATATTTGATAAGCTTCTTCTTTTTCTTCTGCTTGAACCCATCTAATGAGGCTGCGTTCTGCACGGCGGCAAACAGTGCGGCAAACTTGTGCCAAGGCAATTGTCTCGTGACCACCGGGCAGAATAAAGACTCGCATGGGTGTTAGTACCTCATCCATCTCATCAATTAATCCTTCCAGCGCAACAATATCATGAAGCTCAATGAGCTTCATATTTCCTAAAAATTCGGTAGAATCACAGGCCACATAAGCCCCGAGAACAAATAAACTCGTTTGAATACCAAGTACTTTGGCATTCAAGGCATCCGACAGCTGTGTATTCAATAAACCTAAATAGGAATTCAACTCATCGATATCCCCAATGGCATCAATTCGCAAATCCGATTTAGATACACCATTTCCATCAGCAAGCCGAGTAAAACCCTTATCTCCGTTTTTAGTATAGATTGCCATGGCTCTTTTGTATAAGGTACAAATCTACTTTTTTCAAGCCTGAATAACAAGAATGAGGTATAATTATCATTTTCCCCATGGAAAGAAAACAAAGATTAGGTCAGTTAGATTTTCAGACCTAATTTTGTGGACATTTTAATCAACGTATGTCGATCGATCATTTCTTTTCTCGAGTATGGCGCATCATTTCCATCATTGGATTTGGAGTCTCTCTTCTATTTATATACCGTGGCTTACCCGATCCTACCGCCGTACATTTTGGCGAGACTGGTCGTGGCGATGGATTTCTACCTAAAGAAGAAGTATTTTATTTGACGGCAGGCATCATGACCTTGATTAATATGCTGGCCTTGCTTTTAATCAAAAACATCCAGAAAATACCTGATAATCAATTCACTAGCATACTTTCTCCCTTTAAGAAAAAAGGCGGCACTAGGATCAAAGAAACGTTGGGGCATTGGTTGCACATGTTACCGGCTTTGATTAATACTTTCATGATTTTGGTATTAAGGGCCTTGCTTTTACTGAACGACGAAAGAACTTATAACCAAGACTTTTCCTATTATCCCATCATAGGAATTATCGCATTGGTCATTTGGATTGCTTACCTACCTGTTCGCTTACTGACCTATTCGGATTATTTGGAAGAATAATGAAGCTTCAATTAGCCCCTTTATCGATTCAGGCATTTGATTATCATTTACCTGAATCCAGCATCGCTTTACATCCTAGTCCTAGTAGAGATGCATCCCGACTATTGGTTTCCAAAAACGGCCAAATTGCACACCATCGTTTTTATGATATTTTAGATGTCATACCAAACAACAGTCTACTGGTTTTTAATAATACCCGAGTAATTCCTGCTCGTATACATCTCAAAAAATCAACGGGAGCTACGATAGAGCTATTTTTATTGAAGCCTTTGGCATCTCAAATGGCTACTCAACTTACCATGGAAACCCAGCATGAGGTGGAATGGGAGTGTTTGGTAGGAAATAAAAAACGTTGGAAAGAAGGTGAAATCCTGCAACAAGTAATCAAGATGGATGACGAAGAAATCCAATTGGTATTGCATTGGATAGACCGAGAAAAAAATTGGGTAAAAATCACTTGGAACAGTACGCATTTATTTGCGGAGATATTAAATGCCTTTGGCCAAATCCCTCTCCCACCCTATTTGGGTAGAGATTTAGATGAAGAAGACCAAGAAAGATACCAAACCATATTTTCCAAAGAATTAGGTGCTGTGGCCGCTCCCACAGCTAGCCTTCATTTTACCCAAGCCATATTGGATCAAATTCCTACTAAAGGACATCAAAGTACTTTCATTACATTACATGTGGGGGCAGGAACCTTTCTTCCAGTGAAAGAAGAAAATGTAGCCAATCATCCCATGCATCGGGAACAATTGATTTTTTCCATTCCTATGATGGAAGCCATATTAAATCATGCGGGTCCTATTGTACCTGTTGGCACTACCGCTTTACGGGCATTGGAAAGCTTGTATTGGTCGGGTGTGTATTTATTAGAACAAAGAGAAATACCTAAAGCGGGTTTTATCTTAGCTAAGGAATTTGCTTACCAGCCTAGAGATAAAACATATACTGTCAAAGAATCATTGGAAAGCGTCATCAGCTATTTGCAAGCCAATGGCCAAGAACAATGGATAGCGGAAACGGAATTATTGATCATGCCCGGCTATGAACTACACCTATGTGATGCCTTAATAACCAATTTTCATCAGCCGAAATCAACGCTATTGGTATTAGTTGCAGCCCTGATTGGCGACCATTGGAAAGAGGTATATGCGGAGGCCCAAGAACAGGGCTATCGCTTTTTAAGTTATGGAGATACGTCATTGTTATTCAAACAGTAGACGAATTCAAGCAAATATGTTTATTTTTGCGACCATTTTATTTATGACAACCCAAGAAAATGCAAGGTAATTTTATCGAGGAATTGAGATGGAGAGGCATGTTACACGACATGATTCCCGGCTTAGAAGAGCAATTAGCTAAAGAAATGACGACGGCATACATTGGCTTTGACCCGACTGCGCCTAGTTTGCACATCGGAAACTTAGCTGCTATTATGTTGTTAAAGCATTTCCAATTAGCAGGTCATAAGCCCATTGCCTTGGTGGGAGGCGCTACAGGAATGATTGGGGATCCATCGGGAAAGAATGCTGAGCGGGAGTTTTTGTCGGAAGATACCTTGCGGGAGAATCAAGTTGGGATTCAAAAGCAATTAGAGAAGTTTTTAGAATTCCATGCAGGAGCTAATTCGGCGGAAGTAGTAAATAATTACGATTGGTTCAAAGAGTTTAGTTTTTTGGGTTTTTTGCGAGAAGCAGGTAAGTTTTTAACGGTGAATTACATGATGTCGAAAGATTCGGTAAAAAACCGCTTGGAAACGGGCCTTTCTTTTACGGAATTCTCTTATCAGTTATTGCAGGGTTATGATTTCTATCATTTGTACAAAACCAAGAACGTCCGTTTACAAATGGGAGGTTCGGATCAGTGGGGTAATATTACCACAGGTACGGAAATCATTCGTAGGAAGGAAGGTACAGGAGAAGATGAAACGGATCGTGCTTTTGCTTTAACTACTCCCTTAGTTACCAAAGCCGATGGCACCAAGTTTGGTAAATCGGAATCGGGCAATGTATGGTTAGATCCTAGTAAGACTAGTCCTTATGAGTTTTATCAATTTTGGTTAAATACTGCGGATGCGGATGTGCCTAGATTATTGCGCGTATTCACGTTGTTTACGCAAGCAGAGATTGAAAGCATGGAAAAGCAGCATGCGGAGGCTCCACATTTGCGTTTGTTGCAAAAGGCCTTGGGTCAGGAAGTAACCACTCGGGTACATGGGGCTCAGGTCTGCGAGGAAGTGATTGAGGCATCGACGATACTATTTGCTAAAGATGCCATTGAGCAATTGGAAGCAGCAGCGGAACGTGTATTCCAACAACTACCGATTTATCAGGTGAGTACAGAGGCGATGGCTGAATGCCAAAATTTGACAGATTTAATCAGTGTGGGATGTAATCATTTAATCTGTAGTTCCAAAGGAGAGGCACGTAAAGCCATCCAAGGAAATGCGATTAGTGTGAATAAAGTAAAAGTGAATAATCCACAAGCAAATATTGATTTTCCGTTATTGCGTAATAAATACTTATTAATTGGAAACGGAAAACAAAAAAATTACATTCTGGCTATCAGCTAGTTGCTGCATTATTGGCGAATAAATTAAAAAATTATTAAAAAATTTCTTCGCCAATAGTTGCACAAAATAAATAAACCGTGCATCTTTGCACTCCCAATCGCTAGCTAAACGAGCAAGCGCAATAAACGAAGCGAGTACAAGGACGGAGTTTCGACGAAGTTCAAAATGCCAAGCAAGTTTAAAAGAGTTCTTTGACGTGTTGATAAAAGGAAAAAGTTTTTAATCATTTAAAGTGGTTAAGAAGAGAAAAATAGCATTCAAGACAAGGATAATGACAATTCTTATTTTAATAGTAAGAGCAAAGTCAA
>NZ_JAANOP010000013.1:0-2995 GCF_011250515.1 Aquirufa ecclesiirivi
TTAGCCTTTTTCCATATTGTGAGATAAAATAAACAGTCGTTGCATTTTTTTAATAAAAGTAAGCTTTCGGGTAATTAGTACTACTCGACTTTGACATTACTGCCTTTACATCTGTAGCCTATCGACCGTGTCGTCTACACGGACCCTTCATGGAATACTCATCTTCAGGTCAGTTTCGCACTTAGATGCTTTCAGCGCTTATCTGGTCCCGACGTGGCTACTCAGCTATGCCCTTGGCAGAACAACTGATATACCAGCGGTCAGTCCAACTCGGTCCTCTCGTACTAAAGTCAGAACCTGTCAATATTCCTACGCCCACAACAGATAGGGACCGAACTGTCTCACGACGTTCTGAACCCAGCTCGCGTGCCACTTTAATCGGCGAACAGCCGAACCCTTGGGACCTTCTCCAGCCCCAGGATGTGACGAGCCGACATCGAGGTGCCAAACCTCCCCGTCGATGTGAGCTCTTGGGGGAGATCAGCCTGTTATCCCCAGAGTACCTTTTATCCTTTGAGCGATGGCTGTTCCATACTAAACCACCGGATCACTATATCCTACTTTCGTACCTGATCGACTTGTCGGTCTCACAGTCAAGCTCCCTTTTGCTATTGCACTCTACGCACGGTTACCAAGCGTGCTGAGGGAACCTTTGAAAGCCTCCGTTACTCTTTTGGAGGCGACCACCCCAGTCAAACTACCCACCAAGCAATGTCTCCCAATTAGGGATTAGAATTCCAGTACAAGAAGGGTGGTATTTCAACGTTGGCTCCCCGATGCCTAGCGACACCGGCTCACAGCCTCCCACCTATCCTACACATCCAGTACCAAAACTCAATGCTAAGCTATAGTAAAGGTTCATGGGGTCTTTCCGTCCCGTTGCGGGTAAACGGCATCTTCACCGTTACTACAATTTCACCGAGCTCACGGCTGAGACAGTGCCCAGATCGTTACACCATTCGTGCAGGTCGGAACTTACCCGACAAGGAATTTCGCTACCTTAGGACCGTTATAGTTACGGCCGCCGTTTACTGGGGCTTCAGTTCAATGCTTCGCCTTGCAGCTAACATCCCCCCTTAACCTTCCAGCACCGGGCAGGTGTCAGGCCTTATACGTCATCTTTCGATTTTGCAAAGCCATGTGTTTTTGTTAAACAGTCGCCTGGGCCATTTCTCTGCGGCCTCGATTACTCGAGGCTCCCTTTATCCCGAAGTTACAGGGTTAATTTGCCGAGTTCCTTAGCCGTGATTCACTCGAGCGCCTTAGAATATTCTTCTCGACCACCTGTGTCGGTTTACGGTACGGGTTACTTATTAGTTATACACGCCTAGACTTTTCTTGGAAGATTACTCGCTACACTCGTTTTGGCATTGCTGCCGCCTCTCTAAGACACTATTCCGTCAGTATCTGGTAACCCATTCTCTCCGTCATCTATTTGCCCAATAAGTAAGTACAGGAATATTAACCTGTTGTGCATTAGGTTGTCGCTCTCGCTAGACCCTTAGCCCCCGACTAACCCTCAGTTGATTAGCATAGCTGAGGAAACCTTAGTCTTTCGGCGTGAGGGTTTCTCGCCCTCATTATCGTTACTCATGCCTACATTTGCTTTTCTGATCGCTCCAGCCAAGCTCGTCGCTCAACCTTCGCCGCAATCAGAATGCTCCCCTACCAGTATATAAATATAATCCAAAGCTTCGGTACTTTACTTGATGCCCGTTTATTATCGATGCCCGCCTCGCTCGACCAGTGAGCTGTTACGCACTCTTTAAATGAATAGCTGCTTCCAAGCTAACATCCTGGCTGTCACTGCAATCAGACTTCCTTAGTTCAACTTAGTAAAGATTTTGGGACCTTAGCTGTTGGTCTGGGTTCTTTCCCTCTCGGATTGGGACCTTAGCACCCCAACCCTCACTCCCGGGTATATTTTAAGCCATTCAGAGTTCGTCAGGATTTGGTAGGATTTGACTCCCCCTAGTCCTATCGGTAGCTTTACCTGCTTAAAACTTGACCCCGAGGCTGTTCCTAAAAACATTTCGGGGAGTACGAGCTATTTCTCAGTTTGATTGGCCTTTCACCCCTACCCACAAGTCATCCAAATACTTTTCAACGTAAACTGGTTCGGTCCTCCACTCCGTTTTACCGGAGCTTCAACCTGCTCATGGGTAGATCACAAAGTTTCGCGTCTACTCCCACTGACTAAGCGCCCTATTCAGACTCGCTTTCGCTCCGGCTGCTCACATCTATGTGATTAACCTCGCCAGTGAAAGTAACTCGTAGGCTCATTATGCAAAAGGCACGCCGTCACCCCACGAAAGGGCTCCGACCGCTTGTAAGCGTATGGTTTCAGGGTCTTTTCACCCCCTTACTCAGGGTACTTTTCACCTTTCCTTCACAGTACTCGTTCACTATCGGTCTCTTGGTAGTATTTAGCCTTACCGGATGGTGCCGGCAGATTCAAAGGGGATTTCTCCAGTCCCCCCCTACTCAGGATACTCCTACAATGAAATAAACTTACCAATACAGGGCTCTCACCTTCTACGGCCCGCCTTCCCAGACAGTTCTCGTTCATTTAAATCATCGATATCGAAGTCCTACAACCCCAGTCTTGCCGCAACAACACTGGTTTGGGCTAATCCGCGTTCGCTCGCCACTACTTACGGAATCACTTTTGTTTTCTCTTCCTCTGCTTACTTAGATGTTTCAGTTCAGCAGGTTTGCCTTCTATTATATAGAATACTAGATCTTCAATCTAGTGGGTTGCCCCATTCGGAAATCTTCGGATTAAGGGTCTTGTGCACCTCCCCGAAGCTTATCGCAGCTTAACACGTCCTTCTTCGCCTCCAAGAGCCTAGGCATCCCCCATACGCCCTTATTTCACTTACTCTCTAATATCTTCATGCCCGAAGGCAATCGCTATCTATTTTTGCTCTTACTCTTTACTTTATTCTCACAATATGTCAAAGAACCTTGTGTAAAATCTCTGAATAAATCCAGA
>NZ_JAANOP010000014.1 GCF_011250515.1 Aquirufa ecclesiirivi
AGGGAGTGCTCAATGAACTGTGTCATTGTTTAATAATCTATCTGCGAAGTAAATATTTAATTCGTTTCTAACCGTATTCCAACCAAACATTTTTCCTGACCATTTGGTATTAGCATTGATGGTAGCTAGGTAAATCTGTTTGATAATGGCATCCTCATTGGAAAATGCCCCCTTAGTTTTGGTTACTTTTCTTATCATCCGATGAAAGCTTTCAATGGGATTGGTCGTGTAGATAATCTTTTTGAGTGTGGCTGGATACTTGTAAAAATTCGATAGCCTATCCCAGTTATTTCGCCAACTTCGAAAGATTACGGGGTATTTTGCTCCCCATTTTTCTTCTGCTTGATTCAAATAATGTAATCCAAGGTCTAATGAATTGGCTTGGTATATTTTCTTTAAATCGGCAGTTAGCGCTCTTTGATCCTTCCAGTTCATGTACTTTAAACTATTGCGCATTTGATGAACGATACAAAGCTGTACTTCCGTATTGGGAAACATATCTTCAATAGCATCTCCAAAACCTTTCAGGTTATCAATACAAGCCACACAGATATCATGCACACCTCTAGATTGAAGCTCGTTCAATATTTGACGCCAAAAGGCTGAACTTTCACTATCACCAAAATAGATACCGATCACTTCCTTTTGACCCTCTAAAGATACAGCAAGTATGGAGTAAATGGTTTTGGTCTTAACTATCCCGTTTTCCCTGACTTTAAAATACATCGCATCCAGCCAGATGACTGGATAAACATTCTCTAAAGGCCTATTTTGCCACTCTTTGATCTCGGGGATGATTCGATTTGTAATCGCTGTTAAGGTGCCATCAGAGATGTCTACTCCATACATATCAGACAAATGTTTCTGTATATCTGAGTAGCTATTGCCCATACCAAACAAGCTGATAATTTGTTTATCGATATCACTACTAATACTGGTCTGACGCTTTTCTACCGTAAGAGGCTCAAAAGTGGCATTACGGTCTCGTGGTGAGAAGATTTCAAAACCTCCTAAACTACTTTGAACGTTCTTCGAGATACGACCGTTTCTACGATTCTTTTCGGGTTTACGCGTTTGTTCAAGATGAGAATCTAGCTCTCCCTCAAGGGCGGCTTCTAGAATTTTTTTGATCAAAGGTGTGAATACCCCATCCTTGCCCGTGAAAGGCTTTTTTTGCTTTAATTGTTCTGCGGCTTGCTTGACAAAGGCCTCAAAATCAAATTTCTCTTTTTCCATGGATTGTGTCAATTATTAATTAAGTTAGTAATTGACACAGTTTATTAAGCAGACTC
>NZ_JAANOP010000015.1 GCF_011250515.1 Aquirufa ecclesiirivi
CGTAAATAATTGTTTTTTATAATTCCATTGATACGCTCTGCTTTCCCATTTTCCCAGGGGTATTTACACATACTGTTTTTAATTCCTCGTTTTTGAGTAATTCGTAAAAACTCCTTGGCATAATATTGACCACCTCCATCGGAGTGAAGTACTAATTCATCAAATCTTTTCTTTTTTCGAAGCTTGATGGCCATTTGTAAGGCTGGAATGGTGGTATGAGTTGTTAATAGCCTTTTAGAGGTGTGGTGGCCCACTATATGACGCGTATATGCATCTACAATAAAAGTGAGGTAATAATAGATACCATTGACTTGATAATAACTAATGTCACTCTGCCAATATTGGTCTATACGGCTCGGTTTTTGATACATCAATAAATTCTCAAATCGAATTACTCCTTGACTATCTGTTGTCTTGATATATGAGGGTATTCGAGGTCTAGTTAAATGGTGCTGCTTACAAAATACCTCAAAAAGATCTCGTCCCATCATCTGCTGATGATCGGGTTTAATCATATAATACAAGTAGCGTATAGCCATGGTGGGATGTTTTACTCGAATTTCATCGACGGCCTTTAATAAATGATGCTGAACTTTTTCCTGCTTGATTTGTCGGTTCAACTGTTGGTGGACAGCTTGCTTACTCATGCCAAGGCTTCGATATAATTCATTCAAACTGAAGGGATGTTTTTCTCGGGTAAGCCAATAGTATCTGAGGGTTTTGAATCGAATTTTTTTTTAATATCAACCCCATATGCCTGCTCAGCTAGATCAATCATTTTATCCTTAAAATCAAGCAAGATTTGCTTTTGACCGACGATACGCTCTAGTTCAGCTACTTTCTTCTTGAGTAATAACAACTCTTGTGTATCACTCTGTGTTTCTACTATCACTCGCGTTTTATTGGTTTTCATAGTGCCGAATTTAGAAATCCATTTGTACACATTGGTGCCTGATACTTCGTATTGTTTACAAATTTCTGAAACACGAGTTCGACCTTGTTCTATTTCTCGAACTTTCTC
>NZ_JAANOP010000016.1 GCF_011250515.1 Aquirufa ecclesiirivi
CCCTTCACTATTAATTAGTTGAATACTTAATTTCTGTGATGTTCCAGCTTGTTGGGTTGCAGTTCCACTAATCACAAAATGAGTAGCTGGATTAGATATTACCTGAATCGAAAAAGCTGATTTGGCTAATATACTACCATCCGTTACCTGGATATTCGCCGTTTCCACTTGGTATAAAATCAAATCTACTTGGGCTATTCCGTTTGTAAATACCACTTGAACGGGTTGACCAAAATCTACCGCAGAAACACTCGGTTTACTTATTTGGTTGGTTGTAGTACTTGCCCCAGAAAAAGTCAGTGTTTTTGTTCCAGTATATTCAATAGCATCATTCCCATAAGCATCTACCGCTTTTATACTCAAAGTTTGGGTGGCACCAGCTTGTTGACTTGATTGACCACTGATAACAAAATGAGTAGTTGAGCTAGCATTTACTTGAATCCCTAATGGACTACTGACTAAAACTCCACTCGATACAACAATGGATGCATGCTCTGCCCTAAACAAAGTCAAATCCACCGATGCTACTCCTTTATTAAACAATACAGCTAGACCTTTATTGAATATCCCAATTGCATATCGACCCTTAACTAAGGGATTCAATACTGGATTTAAAGAAGCATTGGCCCCTGTGAAAACTAGATTTACATCTGTGAAACCTCCCATAAACCCTGTATCAATATTACCGTAAGCATCTATTGCCTGAATTTGTAATACTTGTGAAGTTCCAACTTGTTGGGTCGCATTTCCACTGATGACAAAATGAGTTGCTGAACTAGGTTTTACTTGAATTGAAAAAGCTGATTTTTCTGAAATAGTACCATCACTTACCTGGATACTCGCAGTTTCCACTTGGTATAAAATCAAATCTACTTGGGCTATTCCGTTTGTAAATACCACCTGAACAGGCTGTCCAAAATCGATTCCAGAGACACTCGGTTTACTAATTGGGTTAGTCGTAGTACT
>NZ_JAANOP010000017.1 GCF_011250515.1 Aquirufa ecclesiirivi
CCCTTATTTCACTTACTCTCTAATATCTTCATGCCCGAAGGCAATCGCTATCTATTTTTGCTCTTACTCTTTACTTTATTCTCACAATATGTCAAAGAACCTTGTGTAAAATCTCTGAATAAATCCAAATCCTCTACATCGTTTCCCTTATTTTCTACTTCCGTTGAAGTAGGAGGGAGGGTAATTAATTGGTGGAGAATAACGGATTCGAACCGTTGACCCCCTGCGTGCAAGGCAGGTGCTCTAGCCAGCTGAGCTAATCCCCCAAGTTTAATTGGGTTTTATTTGTTAATCTCTTCATTTCATTAGACTCGTTTGTCTAATGCGGTACGCTTTGTTTTTTCGAGCAAAGAATAACGGATTTAACGCGGTCGGCTAGCCTGTTGACCCCCTGCGTGCAAGGCAGGTGCTCTAGCCAGCTGAGCTAATCCCCCAATTTTACTCGGGACTCTTATTCTCTTTAGTAGAGAAAACGGATTCAACGCGAACGGCCAGTTCGTTGTGCCCACTAGTGCAGGCTTGGTTCCTAGCTTTTTGAGCTAATCCCCCGTTATTGGCTTTCATCTCCAGCTTGCCCCAACAATTTTGTTGGTGGGCCTGCGTGGACTCGAACCACGGACCTCTACATTATCAGTGTAGCGCTCTAACCACCTGAGCTACAAGCCCGCTTTTTTCTTCTGTTTTCTCAACAATATCTTGAAAATCTATCTTTCTAGATTTTCCTTTAGGCGTGTGATAAAAGTACTCTGGAAGCATATAAGAATCCTCATATACTTAAGTTAAATAGCTTCTCCAGAAAGGAGGTGTTCCAGCCACACCTTCCGGTACGGCTACCTTGTTACGACTTAGCCCCAATTACCTGTTCTACCCTAACTGGCGGTTTAACGGCCAGCTT
>NZ_JAANOP010000018.1 GCF_011250515.1 Aquirufa ecclesiirivi
GCACGAATTTTGGTACAGCCACGAGTGTGACCTTCAGCAATGGAGTAGCCACGGTGAGCATGAGCTTATACAAAGTAGAGTCGGCTGCTGTAGTAGCCACAGATGGCTCGGTGACAACCAGTGGATCAGATCGCTTGAGCGTAACGGTAAGCCCAGCGGCATTTAGCAAATTAGCTTTAAGCTTAGCAGGACCACAGATTAATGCCGTAGCGTTTACAGGTACAAATACCTTGACGGCTTTGGATGCTTATGGCAATACGGTAACTGGCTTTGATGCGAGTGCCAATAACATCACGGTAACAACCACAGGCTTGACAGGATCAATCTCTGGATTATCTGGAACTGATAAATTGAACAGTGCTGTTGACTTTAGCAGTGGAGTAGCGAACTTGACAAGCTTAGGCTTGAAGTACACAGGAACAGTAGGTTCAGGAACCTTCACATTTACTCCTGCCACAGGAACGGCAGTAACGAGTGGAAGTATCGATATCAATAGTGGATCGGCCAATAAGTTTGTGATTACGGGAAGCGGAACACAGACAGCAGGTACAAGTCAAACGATTACGATTACAGCGAAAGATGCACAAGGAAATACGGTAACAGCTTACACAGGAGCTAAGAGTTTAACCTTCTCTGGAGCGAATAGTTCTAGCTCACCAGTAAGCTCACCTAAAGTAGGAAGTACTGACTTTGGTACAGCGACGAGTGTAACCTTCAGCAATGGAGTAGCCACAGCGAGCATGAGCTTATACAAAGTGGAGTCTGCTTCAATCAGTGTGACAGACGGCAGCTTAACAGCGAGTGGAGGAGGAGAATTAGCTGTAGGCGTATCGGTAGGAAGCTTTG
>NZ_JAANOP010000019.1 GCF_011250515.1 Aquirufa ecclesiirivi
GATCCACTGGTTGTCACCGAGCCATCTGTGGCTACTACAGCAGCCGACTCTACTTTGTATAAGCTCATGCTCACCGTGGCTACTCCATTGCTGAAGGTCACACTCGTGGCTGTACCAAAATTCGTGCTTGCTACGGTTGGGTTGGTAGCTGGGCTTGATGAAGCATTCGCTCCACTGAACGTGATCGACTTAGCTCCTGTATAGCCTGTTGCTGTGTTACCACTCGCATCTTTGGCTGTAATCGTGATGTTTTGACTAGCTCCTGCTGTTTGGGTGCCTGTTCCTGTTATGATGAACTTGCTGGCAGAACCTGCACCTATTGTTACATTCGCACTTGTTACGGCTGTTCCAGTGGCTGGAGTGAATGTGAAGGTTCCTGTTCCCGCTGTTCCTGTGTAGATCAAGCTACTTACGCTTGCTACTCCACTGCTAAAGTCGCCAGCTCCACTTAATTTAGTCGTACCTGATAATCCAGTGATAGCTCCACTTAAACTAGTGCTTACGGTAATGTTATTGCTGCTCGCATCAAAGTTGGTTACCGTATTGCCATAAGCATCTAAAGCTGTTAAGCTATTGGTGCCACTAAAGGATGTTCCACTCACTTGTGGACTTGTTAAGCTAACGGCCAATTTACTGAATGATCCTGCGCTAACAGCTACGCT
>NZ_JAANOP010000001.1 GCF_011250515.1 Aquirufa ecclesiirivi
CGTTCATCCTGAGCCAGGATCAAACTCTCCATTGTAAATATTCTTTGGATGTTTGACTTTGCTCTTACTATTAAAATAAGAATTGTCATTATCCTTGTCTTGAATGCTATTTTTCTCTTCTTAACCACTTTAAATGATTAAAAACTTTTTCCTTTTATCAACACGTCAAAGAACTCTTTGTACTTCTCTCCTTAATTCCTTAAAAAATCTCAGGCAAAAAAAATTGAACTCGTTTTCAAGTTCGCCTCTTTTTATTCCTGCTCTTTTTTAAGCCCTAAGGCCTCTGTACTTCGAACGACTGCCGTTGTAGTCGCTAAATCGGAGTGCAAAGATGTAGGTTTATTTTCCTTATTCCAAATCATTGATCAAAAAAAATTAACTTTTATTATCAACTTCCTGGTAATTCGCTGAATATCAAAGAGAAAAATTTTGAAAAAATATATCTTCATTTACTTATTTCATAATTTACAGCATTATTGGCCCTAGTCAGTACCTAACCCTAATTCAATACCTGCATGTCATCTCATATCACTATAGTAGATTTTACCCTCCGTGAGCTCGAAGTTATTTCCCAAATCCAACAAGGTAATACCTCACAAGAAATTGCCGAAAAACTCCACCTCTCCCAATTTACCATCAAAAAACACCGAGAAAACATCGGAAGGAAAATCGGAAGCCATGGAAAAAAAGAATTTCGAAGGTTTATCAGGAATTTTAAAACCTGAATCTGGCTTCAATTTCTTTAATGAAAAATCAATAACATACTGATTAATAGGAGTAAAATAGGACTTCTTGTCGTATTTCAAATTCAATCATTTAAAATGAACTTTACGATCAATTGGGAAATTGGGTTTATCTATCAAGCAAAAAATCGAAATAACCCGTTTCACTAATCAGGTAATTGAATTTTATAATTGAAGAGAAAGGATTATTAACCCAATAAACCCTTTTTATAAGCAGTTGTCATTTGAAATATTTACTATACATACTATTCTTTTTAACATTTTCGTCTATTTCTGCGAAAGGAGAGTACTACAAACATGCCAAAAAACTCGCCAATACAAATGCCATTCCCTTAAAGGACTCTATTATTCTCTTTGATACTACAAAACAAGCTAAGACTTTATCTTCTGAAACACCCAAAAAAATAAGCAGGATTCAAGGTTCAATGATCAATTGGATAGGTGTCCTCATTGACGATCCCATATTATGGCATAAAAGGATGAAAAGCTTTTCCATGCATGTCACTAGCAAAAAACAAAATTACCATGACTTTGAAATCGAATTCTATACTCTTGGAAGTAATGGACTTCCTGACAAGAAATTAACTAGCGCTCCTTTAGCATTCAGACTATATAAAAAAGCGTGGAACGAATTTGAAATACCGGCACCAATAGAAGTTCCAGAAAATGGTGTCATACTAGCCTTTCGATACAAAAAACGGGAAACGGATTGGATGCATCAAGTAAATTCTATTGGATTAGGCGTCTATACCACCAATAAACAATCTTTTCTGATGCATAAGAGTGAATGGGTGGAATTTCCCATATATCAACCCTATCAAAAGAAATATTCCAAAAAAGTAAGCATGATGTTTAAAATATCGACGACCCATTAATAATCAACTTTATAAACCAATGATATTGGAATTCTTCTTACCCATATTCTACTTCATCGGCTCTTTCCTGTTTTTTTGATGATCACTTCTATCATCGTCACCATCATCACTTTCATAAAAAATGAACTACCACTAACTGATAAATTACTTGTTCATTTTGATTTGGGTCGCCCCTAGAATTGGTAGCTTGATTGCCATTTTCATGATTTTTACCATTACAAAAAACAATAGGATTAAACGTCGAAGAAAAAAGAATGTTCTAATTATACCCAATCTACTCCAATGATGCTCGCCACGACTCATCCCCATGATTTTACCAACAAGGAAATCCAAATTATTGAACTAATTAAAAAAGGACTTAGCTCCAAAGAGATAGCGGATCAGTTATTTGTATCTGAAAATACCGTTAGGCGCCATCGACAGAACATTGCCTGGAAAGCTGGTACCTCGGGGAAAAGTAGTTTTAGAAAATTCATTAAAAACTTCCCGCTTGCGAATCAAGACTGAAATATTACCATTTGACATAACTATAATTATATAAAATGGTAGAAAAATGGTAGTTCATGTACCACAATATTTAAATCAGCATCCAAGAACTTTACATCAAGTTGGCCAAGCTTGGTGTATCCCAAAAATAGTTGTGGAAAAGAATAAATATCAATTTTAATGAAAATCGAATATTTTAAAATTGCAACTCTAATGATATTGTATTATTTGTTAGTTTACATCATTTCATACTTTAGTGAAAATGAAGATTCAAATAATACCTTAGCGAATTTACTCTTTCTAATTATTGAAATTTCGATTCCATTCTGTTTGTTTTATTATTTCTTTAAACAAAAGATATCCCATGTTAAATCCCTATATTTTTCATGTTTATTGGCTGTTTCACTGTGTGCTTTAAGTCATTTGTTCGTAAAAATATTTATTTATCAATATATAGATCCTAAACGTTCTAGCATTATCGCTGACAGAATTGCATCAGGAGTGGTAGCTAGAATGGAGTCGATTGAAAGAGAAAATAATATTAAAATCGACACAGATAAAAGCAAGGAGTATAAAAAGATTTATGATAGAATTAAAGCTAAATATGAAGTAAATGGTATCTTAAAAAGCGCGTTTGTGGATATTTTTATTTATTCAATCATTTCTGCACTTTTTGTATATTTTACTAAAAGAAAAATGTTAGTCTTTAGCAAAAAGAGCCCCGATTAAAGTTCTTGTTCAGGGTATTTTTTCAAACAATTATTTACAAACCCAGTGGTTCAAATGTGGGGAGTATTATAAAGAATACACATTAATAACTAAATCATTAACTTAATCACCCCAAAAACGGATACTTAAAATCCGTAGGCGATGAAAACACTTCCTTGACCGTACGTGGGGAAACCCAACGTAATAAGTTCAAATAAGAACCTGCCTTATCATTCGTACCAGATGCGCGAGCTCCACCAAAAGGCTGCTGACCCACTACAGCTCCAGTACATTTATCATTTAAATATAAATTTCCTGCGGCATTTTCTAAAGCTTTAGCCGCCTCCGACAATGCATAGGCATCTTGAGAGAAAATAGCACCCGTTAAGGCATAAGCCGAGGTTTGGTCTACCAGGTTTAAAGTTGCCTTCCAATCTTGATCTGGATACACATAAATCGACAATACAGGTCCGAAAATCTCCTCTTCCATGGTACGATAATGTGGGTTGGTGGTCAATAAGACAGTCGGCTCCACGAAATATCCCCGACTAGCGTCAAAGCCTCCTCCAGCAATGACTTCTACTTCTTTCGAATTTTTAGCTTCCTGTATATAGGAAGTAATCTTATCAAACGCTTTTTGATCAATCACCGCATTCACAAAATTGCCGAAATCCTCAGTCCCTCCCACTTTGATCTTAGCCAAATCTGACTGTAATTGACTTTTTACCGCAGGCCATAAACTGGCCGGCACATAGGCTCTTGAAGCGGCTGAACATTTCTGACCTTGGTACTCAAAGGCCCCGCGAATTAATCCTGTTACCAATGCTTTCACATCTGCCGAAGCATGAGCTAGCACAAAATCCTTCCCTCCTGTTTCTCCTACAATACGCGGATACGATTTATAGTTGGCAATATTATTTCCAATATTCTGCCAAATGGTTTGAAATACTTTAGTAGACCCCGTAAAGTGAATCCCCGCAAAATCACGATGTGAGAATACGACCTCCCCTGCTTCTGGACCATCAGCAAATACCAAATTAATAACACCTGCTGGCAAACCCGCTTCTTCCAATATTTGCATCAATAAGGCAGCGGAATAAATCTGCTGAGGTGAAGGCTTCCAAACTACCGTATTCCCCATCATGGCTGGTGCTGCTGGCAAATTACCTGCAATGGCCGTAAAATTAAAGGGGGTTAATGCATATATAAATCCTTCTAATGGCCTATATTCCAATCGATTCCAAACTCCAGGGGATGAAATCGGTTGATCCGCATATATTTGTGCCGCATAATGGGCGTTAAAGCGCAAGAAATCTACCCATTCACAAGCTGAATCAATCTCAGCTTGATAAGCATTCTTGGATTGACCTAACATGGTTCTGGCATTTAGTTCCATGCGGTATTTATTGGCCGATAAATCAGCGGCCTTCAAAAAGATGGATACCCGTTCTTGCCAAGTCAATGCTGCCCAAGCTGCTTTAGCTGATAAAGCTGATTCTATAGCATCTGCTATTTCTTTTTTCCCACCTTCATAATAATACCCCAAGATATGCTGATGATCGTGTGGACATGTCATGACCACCTTATTTGACCCTTGAACGGATTTTCCATGAATACGCATAGAAACTTCCACTTGTTTATTTCGCAACGTGTGAAGTGTATCTTGTAATAATTGGCGCTCCGAACTACCTACAGCATAGGAGTAAATGGGTTCGTTGGTAGGTTGTGGTACCTTGAAAAATCCAGTTGACATATCTTTATATATAATGAAGTGTTAATTTGAAACAAAAGTACAGCATATTTCTCAAGGTTCAAATGAAAGGTAGGGACTTAGCTTTTGCCAAACCACTTCGTCTAGCTGCTGTACTTTTTTCAAATCTTCCCAGTTTTGAAATGCCCCGTGTTGCTTACGATAATTCAACACCAAATTGGCTTGTCGATAAGGCAAATAAGGATGCCTAAATTCTTTCCAATCGGCCTTATTAATGTACAGGTAGCGAAACACCCCTTTACCAACTTGAAACTGAGTGATGTGTTCATTGACCCAAAGGGTATCCAAACCATAGACTTCTTTCAATTGAGCCGCTCGATGAAAACCTCCCAATTTCTCTCGATAGGCTAAAATTCTTTTAGCAAAGGCAGGCCCAATACCCGGCAAAGCTATCCATGCTAAAGAATCGGCTTGATTGATATTGATTTGCCAAGCTTGCTTTTTTTCTCGTTTCACTTCTCGAGTAGGGAATTTGGATTTATGAGATAGATCGTCTCCATGATGAGTAGAAGAAAATTTGCTTTTAGAATAAGTATATTCTGGCTGATTCGATTTTTCCATTTCAATCAACGTCTTGGTCCAATAGGTAGGTTGAAAAGAATCCATTACTTGCTGTCGACTTTGGTATTCCATCCAACGGGAAAAGATGTCGGCCAGTAATAAAAAAATAAACAGACTCAACAAGCCCAGCAATTCGGAGCGTGTCATGCCTAAAATAAAACGGAGGTAATAATGCACTTTGTTTTTCCACATGTTCAGAACATCATAATGGCAAGAATAGTATTTTTTTGTGGCGCCTTCTAGCTAAGCTATTGTTTATTAGAAAATTATCAGTAATTTTGCAGGCTATTTTAGGATTAAAGCCCTCTGGGCAAATCCGAGGAGTGGTTCCGAAGCAACTTTTCTTTTCGTAGGGAAATGGTCAAGGGACACCACATCTTTTCATCTACGAGGCGTTCAGCTTGATTAATCTCTTCCAAAAGGAGGAGAATTTGTGCCCCTAGGGCCATTATTCACATTAATTAAAACGTATAAAGCCTTGAGTAACATCACTGCCACCGGAAGACACAGCTTTGCGAAAACGCAGAGTGTGATCAATTATCCAGATTTTCTGGATATCCAAATCCAATCCTTCCAAGATTTCTTCCAGCTAGAAACAGCAGCTGAAAATCGCACGGACGAGGGTTTATTTAAAGTATTTGCTGAAAATTTTCCTATCGCGGATTCGCGTGAAAATTTCGTTCTTTCATTCGTTGATTACTCTGTAGATCCGCCGAAATATTCGGTAGATGAGTGTATTGACCGTGGATTAACCTATTCAGTACCTTTAAAAGCCAAGTTGCGATTGATCTGTAATGACACAGACAACGAAGATTTCCAAACCATCGAACAAGAGGTTTTCTTGGGAAATATTCCTTACATGACAGAACGTGGATCCTTTGTGATCAACGGTGCTGAGCGTGTTATTGTATCGCAATTACACCGTTCACCAGGTGTATTCTTCGCGCAATCGAAGCATACCAATGGAACGAAATTGTATTCGGCTCGTATTATTCCATTCAAGGGTTCTTGGATTGAATTTGCTACGGACGTAAACAATGTGATGTACGCATACATTGACCGTAAGAAGAAGTTTCCTGTAACTGTATTGCTTCGTGCCATTGGTTACGGAAATGATAAAGACATCTTAGATTTATTCGGTTTAGCTGAAGAAATTAAAGTTGATAAAAAAATCATCAAAGGCATCGTAGGCCGTCGTTTGGCTGCGAGGGTTTTGAAAACTTGGCAGGAAGACTTCGTAGATGAAGATACTGGTGAGGTAGTTTCAATCGACCGTAACGAAATCTTAATCGAGCGTGATACGGTGATTACGGAGAATGAAGTAGAAACGATTTTAGAATCAGGTTCTTCTACCGTTATTCTTCACAAAGATGATGTGAACGTTTCTGACTATAACATCATTTATAATACTTTACAAAAAGATACTTCAAACTCAGAGAAAGAGGCTGTTGAAGTTATTTATAAGCAATTACGTAACACAGATGCGCCGGATGAGCAAACTGCTCGTGACATCATCCAAAACTTATTCTTCTCTGACAAACGTTATGATTTAGGAGAGGTTGGTCGTTACCGTATCAATAAAAAGTTAGGCCATGACATCCCAATGGATGTAAAGGTATTAACGAAGGAAGATATCATCTCCATCGTGAAGTATTTGATCGGATTGATCAACTCACGTGCGGTAGTCGATGATATTGACCACTTATCAAACCGTCGTGTTCGTACTGTAGGTGAGCAATTATATGCTCAGTTCGGTGTGGGTCTTGCTCGTATGGCTCGTACCATCAAGGAGCGTATGAACGTACGTGATAATGAAGATTTCAAGCCAGTTGATTTGATCAACGCGCGTACTTTGTCTTCGGTTATTAATTCATTCTTTGGAACGAATCAGCTATCTCAGTTCATGGACCAAACAAATCCATTGGCAGAGATTACGCACAAAAGACGTATGTCTGCCCTAGGACCAGGCGGTCTTTCTCGTGAAAGAGCTGGTTTTGAGGTTCGTGACGTTCACTATACGCACTACGGTCGTTTGTGTACGATTGAAACTCCAGAGGGTCCAAACATTGGTTTGATTTCCTCACTTTGTGTACATGCCAAAGTGAATTCCATGGGCTTTATAGAAACTCCATACCGTATCATTGACGGTGGCAAGGTGGATGTAAGTAGCCATGTTCAATATTTGACTGCAGAGGAAGAAGATGGCAAGAACATTGTTCAAGCTAATGCTCCTATTGATATTAAGTCGGGTAAATTCTTATCTGATCGTGTCAAGGCTCGTTTTGAAGGTGACTTCCCATTGGTTAATCCATCCGAAGCGCAGTATATGGACGTAGCTCCTAACCAGATTGTTTCGGTGGCGGCATCTATGATTCCATTCTTAGAGCATGATGATGCTAACCGTGCCTTGATGGGATCCAACATGCAACGTCAAGCGGTACCTTTATTAAGACCTGAAGCGCCGATTGTTGGTACAGGTTTAGAGCACCGTGTGGCGATTGACTCCAGAACTTTAGTAGTAGCTGAAGGGGATGGAGTTATTGAGTATGTGGATGCATTGAAAATTGTAGTTAAATATGATCAAACGGAAGATGAAAAAGTTATCAGCTTTGATGGCCCTTCCAAGTCATATAAATTGATCAAGTTCCGTAGAACGAACCAAGATACCACCATCAACTTGAAGCCGATTGTTTTCAAAGGTGAGCGTGTTTCAAAAGGACAAGCACTTTGCGAAGGATATGCTACTCAAGGTGGTGAATTAGCTTTAGGACGTAACATGAAAGTGGCATTCATGCCATGGCAAGGTTATAACTTTGAGGATGCGATTGTCATCTCAGAGAAAGTAGTTCGTGATGACATCTTTACATCGATCCACATTGAAGAGTTTGAATTGGAAGTTCGTGATACTAAGCGTGGAGAAGAGGAATTAACTTCTGAAATCCCGAACGTATCGGAAGAGACCGTTCGTAACTTGGATGAAAACGGAGTTGTACGTGTAGGTTCTGATGTAAAAGAAGGAGATATTTTAATTGGTAAGATTACTCCTAAAGGAGAATCAGATCCAACTCCAGAAGAAAAATTATTGCGTGCCATCTTTGGTGACAAAGCCGGTGACGTGAAAGATGCTTCTAAGAAAGCACCTCCATCACTTAAAGGTGTGGTAATCGACACGAAATTGTTCGCTCGTCCTAAAAAGGATAAAGAAGAACGTGAGAAGTCGAAAGCTGAGTTGAAAAAAGTGATGAAGCAATATGGTCGAGATTTGTTAGATATTCGTCGTATCATGATCGACAAGACAGTAGCCTTGTTGAACGGTAAGACATCGAACGGAATCAAGCATAAATTCGGAACGGTGATTGTGGAGAAGGGTGTAAAATTCAGTGCGAAAAACATTGAAGAATTATTATTCCCAGACAAGAACTTGTACCGTGATGAAAGTACTTATGCTGTACCAGAGGAAGCTAATTTACTTTCTGATTTGATCGTAGAAGAAGCAACAGCTGATGCTGAGTTAAATGCTCGTTTCTTACAATTAATCAAAAACTACAACATTCGTCGTAATGAAATCGCGGGTCGATTCAAGCGTGAGCGTTTCGTGTTAGAGGTGGGTGATGAATTACCTGCCGGTATCGTGAAATTAGCGAAGGTATATGTAGCTAAGAAACGTAAGTTGAAAGTAGGAGATAAAATGGCGGGTCGTCACGGTAATAAGGGTGTTGTAGCCCGTATTGTACGTGAGGAAGACATGCCGTTCTTGGAAGATGGAACACCGGTAGATATCGTATTGAATCCACTAGGGGTACCTTCTCGTATGAACTTAGGTCAGATTTACGAAACTGTATTAGGTTGGGCTGGACAAAAATTAGGTAAGCGTTATGCGACACCAATCTTTGACGGTGGAACAGAGGCAGAAGTAGCTGCTGAGTTAACGCTAGCGGGTTTACCAGATTGGGGCCGTACGTATTTATACAATGGTTTAACGGGTGATAAATTTGATCAACCAGTAACAGTAGGTATTATTTACATGCTGAAATTGGGCCACTTAGTGGATGATAAGATGCACGCTCGTTCGATTGGACCATACTCATTGATTACGCAACAACCTTTGGGAGGTAAAGCTCAATTTGGAGGTCAGCGTTTCGGAGAGATGGAAGTATGGGCGCTTGAGGCCTTCGGAGCAGCAAATATCTTGCAAGAGATTTTGACTGTTAAATCCGATGACGTTATCGGCCGTGCTAAAGCATACGAAGCCATCGTAAAAGGTGAGAACATGCCAAAACCAAATATTCCAGAATCATTCAACGTATTGATTCATGAATTACGTGGTTTAGCCTTAGAAATCACCCTAGAGTAAACATACATTAGGGCTGGCAACGGCCCTTAACTAACATCATTTTCCAAAAAAATTAAACGAAAATGTCATTTAAAAAGACTAGAAAGCTGAATAGCGACTTCCAAAAGGTGACCATTTCATTGGCCTCTCCTGAGTCGATCTTAGAAGGTTCAAATGGTGAAGTAACCCAACCGGAAACCATCAACTATAGAACATACAAGCCTGAGATGGGTGGATTGTTCTGTGAGAGAATCTTTGGACCAACCAAAGATTGGGAATGTCACTGTGGAAAATATAAGCGTATTCGTTACAAGGGCATCATTTGCGACCGCTGTGGTGTTGAAGTAACTGAGAAAAAGGTACGTCGTGAGCGTATGGGACACATCGAATTGGTGGTTCCTGTAGCGCATATTTGGTACTTCCGTAGCTTACCCAACAAAATTGGATACATGCTCGGTTTATCAACTAAGAAATTAGATCAAGTGATCTATTATGAAAGATATGTGGTCGTTCAGGCTGGTATGTATGCGGAAGAAGGAAAGATTGGTTCTCAATACCTTGATTTCTTGACTGAAGATGAATACTTGGATATCTTGGATAAGTTGCCACGTGAGAACCAACATTTGCCGGATGAGGATCCACAGAAATTCATCGCTAAGATGGGTGCTGATGCATTAAACATGTTGTTATCTCGTATCAACTTACACGAATTATCGGCTGACTTGCGTCACTCGGCAGATACAGAATCTTCACAACAACGTAAAGCGGAAGCTTTAAAGCGTTTGAAGGTAGTAGAAGCATTCCGTGAATCGATTGGCCGTATTGATAACCGTCCGGAATGGATGATTATTAAGATGGTTCCAGTTATTCCACCAGAGTTGCGTCCATTAGTACCATTGGATGGAGGTCGTTTTGCGACTTCTGACTTGAACGATTTATATCGTCGTGTGATCATCCGTAACAACCGTTTGAAGCGTTTGATTGAGATCAAAGCTCCAGAGGTAATTTTACGTAATGAGAAGCGTATGTTGCAAGAGGCTGTTGACTCCTTGTTCGACAACTCTCGTAAGGTAAACGCAGTTCGTTCTGAAGGTAACCGTGCCTTGAAATCTCTTTCTGATATGTTGAAAGGAAAGCAAGGTCGTTTCCGTCAAAACTTATTAGGAAAGCGTGTTGACTACTCAGGTCGTTCGGTAATTGTGGTTGGACCAGAATTGAAAATGCATGAGTGTGGTCTTCCAAAAGACATGGCAGCTGAGCTTTTCAAGCCGTTTGTTATCCGTAAGTTGATCGAGCGTGGTATCGTTAAAACAGTTAAATCTGCGAAGAAAATTGTGGACCGTAAAGATCCTGTAGTTTGGGATATTTTGGAAAATGTCATGAAGGGTCACCCGGTATTATTAAACCGTGCTCCTACTTTGCACCGTTTGGGTATCCAAGCGTTCCAGCCTAAATTAATTGAAGGAAAAGCGATTCAATTACACCCATTGACTTGTACGGCATTTAACGCCGACTTTGACGGTGACCAGATGGCGGTTCACGTTCCACTAGGACATGAAGCGATTTTGGAAGCCTCTTTGTTGATGTTGGCCTCACATAACATCCTTAACCCTGCTAACGGAGCGCCGATTACGGTACCTTCACAAGACATGGTTCTTGGATTATATTATGTAACCAAGGGAAGAAAGTCGACAGAAACACATAAAGTAGATGGTGAAGGTCGTCGCTTCTATGGTTTTGAAGAAGTGGTGATTGCTTTAAACGAAAAGAAATTATCGAAACATGCGAATATCGTGGTAAAAGCGAATGTACGTAAGGAAGATGGTTCTTTAGTAAGCGAAATGGTGGAAACTGTTGCAGGACGCGTATTATTCAATCTTTGCGTACCAGAGCAAGTAGGTTACATCAATGAATTATTGACTAAAAAGAAATTGCAGCAGATCATTTCTCAAGTTCACAAGATTTGTGGAATGGCTCGTACAGCTCAATTCTTGGATGATATCAAAGATTTAGGATTCCAACAAGCCTTCCACGGCGGATTGTCGATGGGTATTGGTGATGTTCAGATTCCAGAGGAGAAAGCACATTTAGTGAAGAAAGCTCAGGAAGATGTACAAGCAGTTTGGGATAACTATTTAATGGGTTTAATCACAGATAACGAGCGTTACAATGCAGTTATTGACATCTGGACAAAAGTGAACTCGAAAATTACCGAGACATTGATGAAGCAGATGGAAGAGGATAACCAAGGATTCAATGCCATCTACATGATGATGCACTCGGGAGCCCGTGGTTCTCGTGAGCAAATCCGTCAGTTGGGTGGTATGCGTGGTTTGATGGCTAAGCCACAAAAGAACTTACAAGGTTCGGTCGGTGAAATCATCGAAAACCCAATCCTTTCTAACTTTAAAGAAGGTCTAGACGTATTAGAATACTTTATTTCTACACACGGTGCTCGTAAAGGTTTGGCAGATACTGCCTTGAAAACAGCCGATGCGGGTTATTTGACTCGTCGTTTACATGACGTAGCTCAAGATGTGATTGTGAATGAAGAAGATTGTGGTACCTTACGTGGTATTCAGGTATTCCCATTGAAAGATAATGAGGAGATCATTGAGCCATTATCTGAGCGTATTTTGGGTCGTGTGTCCGTACATGATGTGTATGATCCGATTAGCAATGAGTTAATTGTAGCTTCTGGTGATGAAATCACAGAGATTGCGGCAAACAAAATTGATGAAACGGCGATTGAATCGGTTGAGATTCGTTCGGTATTAACTTGTGAAACTAGAAATGGTGTTTGTGCGAAATGTTACGGACGTAACTTATCTACAGGCCACATGGTGGGTCAAGGAGAAGCTGTAGGTGTGATTGCATCTCAGTCGATCGGTGAGCCAGGTACACAGTTGACATTACGTACATTCCACGTCGGTGGTACAGCACAAAACGTATCTTTAGATGCGAGTGTAAAAGCGAAGTTTGACGGTGTGATTAATTTTGAGGAGGTTCGTACGGTAAGTTCGACGGATTCAGAAGGAAATCCAGTAGAAATCGTGATGGGTCGTTCGGGTGAGGTTCAGATCATCAACCCTGCTAACAAGCAGTTGTTGATTTCTAGCAACATTCCATACGGTTCTGTGATTCGCGTGAAAGATGGTCAAACCATCAAGAAAGGCGATGAGATTTGTGCATGGGATCCATACAATGCGGTCATTTTATCTGAAGCTGAAGGTAAAGTAGCGTTTGAATCGATTGAGGAAAACAATACCTACAAAGAGGAGGCAGATGAGCAAACAGGTTTACGTGAGAAGGTAATTATCGAATCTAAGGATAAGACAAAGAACCCATCGGTATTGGTTGTGGCTAAAGGAAAAGAGGATTTGGTATATAACGTACCAGTAGGTGCTCGTTTGGCGATTGATGAAGGAGACAAAATCAAAGCAGGACAGATCATTGCGAAGATTCCACGTGCAGCGGGTAAAACTCGTGACATTACGGGAGGTCTTCCACGTGTAACGGAATTATTTGAAGCACGTAATCCATCTAACCCAGCGGTAGTTTCTGAGATTGACGGTGTTATTTCTTATGGTATCATTAAGCGTGGTAACCGTGAGATCATTGTTACTCCGAAAGAAGGAACAGAGCGTAAGTACTTGGTGCCATTGACTAAGTTTATCTTGGTACAAAACAATGACTTCGTACGTGCTGGAACGCCATTATCTGATGGAGCTATTACACCATCGGATATCTTATCGATCAAAGGACCAACAGCGGTACAAGAATACTTAGTGAATGAAATCCAAGATGTATACCGCTTACAAGGGGTAAAAATCAACGATAAGCATATTGAGTGTATCGTTCGTCAGATGATGCAAAAGGTTGAAATCTTGGATCCAGGTGATACACAATTCTTACAGGGTCAAAACGTAGATCGTTTTGCTTTCCGTGAGGAGAATGATCAGATCATGGACAAGAAAGTAATCACAGAATCAGGTGATTCAGAGAAGTACAAGCCAGGTATGATTATTTCTGCTCGTGCTTTACGTGATGAGAACTCCTCATTGAAGCGTAGAGATATGAAAGTAATGAAAGTACGTGATGCGCATGCGGCGGTATCTTCTGCTAATTTGCAGGGTATTACGCAGGCATCTTTGGGTACTGAATCATTTATATCGGCGGCATCCTTCCAGGAAACAACGAAGGTATTATCTGAGGCATCGATACGTGCTAAAGTAGACACATTGGAAGGCTTGAAGGAGAACGTGATTGTTGGACACTTGATTCCTGCGGGAACGGGAGTTCGCAGATACAAGGACTTCATTGTGACTCCAGTAGATGAGTTGAAGCAATTAGAAGCTAAAGTAGCAGCTAGCGAAGCAGAAGTTGCGGCCAAGGTTTCGGTTGAAAACTAGTCTGATTTAGATTGAATTAAAAGCCCTCTCAGGAAACTGAGGGGGCTTTTTTGTGTAAGACAAATTCTAACTGTATATTTAAAAACTATCTGATAAAACTAAAAAGCCTAGAAGGAAATAAAGAACTGTTATTTTACTATTTATGGAATTAAACTAAGTCTAACAACTTTATTGCTAGCTTTTACATAAGGAGAAGAAGTCTCTATAACGAGTAAATTAGTTGTAGGTGTTGAAATAACTTTAAATTCAACTGTTCCATTTGTTCCAGAAGGGGCGCCATCTGCACCAGATAAATCTGAAATTATCAATTTTTGATTATCCGAAGAGAGTGAATATTTACCTGTAAATTTTTTCCCATCAAACTCAATAATAGACAAAGATGAAGGATTGCTTAAATCTAGTTTATATTGATTATATCCTTGAATTAAATTAGAGGCACTTGATTTATCAAATTGACTTACCCCGTCCCATAATACTGTATTAGCGCTCCAATTTTTCTTAATAATTTCAGCCACTGTTGGAGCTGGAGTTACAGGAGTTGGATTTGATGGACTAACAGAATCTGATTTACAACCATTTAAAAAAAGGTAAAAGGCTAAAATTGAGAATTTAAAAGTTCCTTTCATAATTAACGTTTTTGAATTTTATAGATATGCTTTTCTCCATTAATGGTTACCACTAATAGATAAACTCCTATTGGATAATCAGATAGATCCATTACTTGATTTTTAGAATTTAGTTTAAATTGTTTTATTATGGAACCTCGAATATCAGAAATTTGTATTGAACCAATATTCTCAAAATTAAAAGTAGTTTGAATATTGATAACACCATCTGTAGGATTTGGATAGATTGAAATTCCTTTATTTTCTTCCTCAGTTCCAGTAATCAATATAATAACTGAATCTGACATAGGACTTTTGCATCCCTTTTCATCTTTCAATTGAACACTATAAACACCAGCAGATGAAACTTTTAAAAATGCTTTATCTGCACCTGCAATTAATTTGCCATCTAAGTACCACTGGTATGCATTACCAGCACTAGATGCAAGTTCTAAATCAGTTAACTTATTAATTAATGGTTTAGATGGGTTTTTTATTGTTGGACAATCGTCTTTATCATCAGTTATGCCATCTCCATCGGTATCTCTTTGGTAATCAGCACACCCATCCAAATCTACTTTTTTACCAGTTTGAGTTTCTGAACATTTATCTTTGTCATCAAAAACCCCATCTCCATCTGTATCTTTTTGTGAAAGAGCACATCCATTTTTGTCTACTGATTGTCCTTTAATAGTATTAGGACATAGATCTTTGTCGTCCATAAAACCATCTTCATCAGAATCTCTTTGCGAAATCGAACATCCATTTTTGTCAACTGGTTTTCCTTTTTCAGTATTTGGACAATCGTCTTTATCATCTGTTATACCATCCCCATCTGAATCATCACAAACATCCCCAATACTATCTTTATCTACATCTTTCTGATCTGGATTATAAATTGTTGGACAATTATCTAGGTGGTCCGAAATTTGATCTTTATCCGTATCGGGGAAATCATTTTCTTGAATAGTAATTTTGAAAAGAGAATCATTTTCAATTTGACAATTTAAAAATGAGGAAATATTTAATTTGATTATTTCATCAGGTCCCTCAATACTTGTATCATCAATTGAAAATAATTCGATACTTGCTGAGGTTTTACCTGCAGGAATTACTATTTGAGGTTGGATTTGTTTCACTTGAATACTATTACTTCCTTCATCTCCAATGTATATGTTTTCATACTTGTCAATAAATATTCCATTAGGCAAGGATAAAAATCCTAGAGTTTTCCCTGATACACCTCTGGTACCCATAACGACTTCTCCTATTTTTGCTCCAAGAGCCCATTTTATAACGCTATGTCCTCTGAAGTCAGAAATGAATAAATTATTTCGAGATAATTGTACTCCAATTGCCAAATTCAACTGATTCAAGTCATTACCAAAGCCATTACCCCCAGCTACGACTTCCCAGTTTTGTGGATTATTTTTGGGACACCGAATAACCGCATAATTAATAACAGGGGCTAAATCCCCCGTTAAATAAATATCACCTGTAGATTCATCATAATAAAATCCTGTAACATAAAATTTATTGTTATTGGTAAAATCTACTAAAGTAGTAGCCGAAGTTGCATTCTTATTCCATTTTTGAATTCTAAAATCTGCAGTTCCCAAGATCCTGTCTAAAATAATTAAGTTTCCTTCTGAGTCTAATTTTAAATCCGATGGTCTTATTTGATTAGACCCATATCCAGAACCATTTCCTCCTGCTATAGTGATTCCGCTTGTTGCCCCAGGTGACCACTTTTGAATTCTGAAATTACTTGCGTCACAAGCATAAAGATTTTTTTCAGAATCCACATAAATTCCTCCTAATCCATTAAACTGATCTGGTCTACTTCCAAATGGTGTACCACCATAAATATTCCCACCTGCAATAGTTGAACCAGCTGTTGATCCATATGTCCACTTTTGGACTCTTTGATTTCTAGTATCAGAGACATATATTGTTTTCTCATCATCTATAAACATTTTACCCCCATATGGTAATTGATTGCTATTATTACCAATTCCATTTCCTCCAGCGACAATTTTAACTTGATTTTTAGTAAGGAAATTGATCGAATAATCTTTATCATATGTTGCTGTACCAGTAACATTAAAATCTATAATGACATCTTTTGCAGATGGGGTACTTAATTCAGCTGTAATTAACGTTTTTCCATATTGCTCACCTATACCATTGTTCCCAATTTGAATTTTAACCTTCGGCAAGTCTTGGGCCAAAATCAAACGAGATACTAATGAAAAGGTAATAATTGAAAAAATAATTCCTGAATTGAGTGCAATTTTCATTTTGACTTGTTCGATTTTTTAGGAATCACAAAGATTAATTTCAAACTCATTAAATTAATTTTTAGTTAATTTGACTTCTATAGAACCATCTAATTCATTTTTCAATCTTAAAATGAAGTTGCCAGATGGAATATAAGATAGATCTATTATATCTCCACTTCTAACAAACTTTTTGGTTAAAATCAATTTTCCAGTTAAATCAAAAAGCAACAAATCATACTTTATACTTTCAATTTCCTTGAATTCAATTTTAAAGAAACTATTAAATGGGTTTGGAGAAATAACTAAATATTCATTTTTCTCTTTATTGACTCCTAAAATTAAAATATTCTTTTCCTTTGAGAAATCAGAGGTGCAACCTAAAGTATTTTTGTATTTCAATTTATAATTTCCTGATTTCAAAACTTTATACTTTTGGAGAGTATCTCCATTTAAGATTGAATTTTCATAATACCATTGATTCCCCCATTTTTCTGATGAAACTAAGATTAAGTCTGATTCATTTGAAATAATTGGCGCCTTGGGTATATCAAGAATTTCAATGGAGTTTGTTGAATAACTTCCATATACAGTAGTAATTTCTGCCATGTATACACCAGCAGCTTGTGCTAAAATAAAATTTTCAATTTTAGCAGGATCTAAATTAGCCGAGTTATAAATCTCTTTCCCGTCTTTTTTCCAAATTAACTTCAGAATTGAATTACTATTAACTGAAAGCCTACTACCTATACAATTGCCAGATTTGACTAAAGAAGGTTGAATAAATAGAGGTTTAACTACTAATGAAATAGAATTACTTAAAATGTTAATTTGATTCCCATCTTCAAAATAATTCTTAATACTACAAGTAACTACATCACCATTTGCGAGACTTGTACTTGAAAAATTCGAAGTATAATTATTAATTTCTTTCCCATTAACACTCCATGAATATTCAGGTATTTCCCAATTATCTTTCACTATGGCGGAGAATTCTACCTTGTCTCCAATTACAATTGAATTGGATGATGAAGCTATACTTATAGTAGGTTTTGCCCGATTAAGAGGGAATGTAACCTCGTAAATTCCACCATCATTTTGAAGTAAATACATTTTATTATCAACTAATACAGCATCTACTAAATCTTTGAAACCGCTTGCGATACGCTTAACACTAATTTGATAAGTTGAAGACCCTGCAGTTTTAATAAACTCTATTTGGCATAAATCTGCACCTTGATCTACGGCATTTAGGTAACCTGATGCGCCTCCTCCAGTAGAATATGCTAAGACAAACCCATCACTAGTATATGGAGAAGCGAGTTGATTTTTTGAATCAAATAATAGACCTAAAGGAGAACGATGTGATGTAAATGAAGCTATATTTTTGATTTGATAAAATTTGCCAGTTTGGGGATCTCTAACCCAATTAGCATCAGGACCTATATTAATAATAGGCTCCTCGAATTTTATGTCTTTGGGGATAATTGGAAAAGTTGGATCATTATAAAAAATAGCTCTGTTATATAGGTTATTGGGTAATAATAAATCGGTATTGGGATTATAGGAGGAAAGTTGTTGAGGATTGGTATTGCCCCCCATTACCCATGGAAAACCATAATGCTTCCCCTTTTTTAATAAATTTAACTCTTCAGGGTCGTCTCTATCACCATTATTTTCAACTCCAAAGATTTCACCTTTTGAATTATACGCAATATCAAATTCATTTCTTACTCCCTCACTGAAAATATAACCTGATGATTTAAGATCATTATAGTCATTTTTTAAAATGATTTCTTTAGTTGAGTTTAATGGAATTATAAATATTTTACTGGTTAATGCGTCTTCTCTCAAATTAGGATATTTCCCATTGACATCTTTAACTTCCCCATGGTCTGTTCTTGATCCACTGGCAATCAATAAGCTGTCTTTCGTTTTATTAAGACAAAGGGCTGAAAAATTATGATCAAATAAAACATTTGAACTAGAGTAATATTCCGTTGTTAAAATATTTTGAGGTGACTCCCAATTTCCGTCTTTGTTGATGGGAAACTTAATAACACGCCCTTTACTTCTCTTATTTAAGTCATCTACTTCATTTCCTGCCAAATAAAGCATATTCTTAAACCATAATAATCCTTGAGCTCTTCCAATCTTGTGTGTTGTTGAGGCTTGAATAAAAATTCGGCTATTGAAAGACCCATCATTGGCAATAGAGACTCTGTAAACATCACCGTTAAATGTATTTGTATAAAATACATTGTTGGTAGAATCGTATACTATTCTTACGATATTGCCTGATGTTGCTCCAACATATTTTAATTGAATATCATTAGTTAATATAATTGGAGGCTCCAATAGCTTTGAAAATACATTTTTTTCCTGGCCCAAAAAGCTATGGGTACAAAAATTAAATAATATAGATATTATCCACAATCGTAAAGTAAATTGCATAATTATATGGATTAAAGCTTTTAAACTAAAGCATTTGCATATTTATAATATTATGGTTGAAAATTGTTTTGATATAAATATTGAATTTCGGTGTCAGTTAGATCACGATTCCAAATACCAAAATCATCTAATTTTCCATAAAACTCATGAAAAAAACCATTTGCTTGTTTAGACTTTCCAACAGAAATTCCCGATGTTCCATAGGTATTTATTGAAGTTGAATGTGAATTTCTTTTATATTCTAATCCATTAATATAAATTTTCATAATACTTCCGTCGTAAGTACAAGTAACAAAGCTCCATTGGTTAAGTGGAAATATTTTAGGCGCTTTCAAAATGGTATTATTAAGGTTTGGAGAGGTCCCAACTCCAATTATCTGAAACCAAACTTCGTCTTTTGTTAGAATAACTTGCCAAGTTTCACCACCTGGATTATTATACCCTTGATCAAACCTATTTGCTAGCACTGAATAACTAGGGCTCACACTAGGATTTAACCAAATAGAGACACTTAATTTATTAGTTCTTATTTTTTCATCAAAAGGAATTAAAATGTAAGAATTATTAAATAAATATGCTGAATTAACATTATTGAATCTATCGGAAGTCAAATTTGAGCCATATACAACTCCATTGATATTATTACTAACATCAAAAGTATTACCATTAAAAGGATAATATGCAACTAATCCATTTTTTAAAATGTTATTTATATTAGATTTAGTTTTAAACATTCTTGCAGGTCCGTATGATATACCAATTCCATTAATTGCATATCCTCTTAAATAATATGAAGTTGAATTAGTTAATCCAGTAATCGTATTCATCACTCCAAACCAAGGTTTAACCGAATACCCAAAAACAACTTTCTTATCACTAATTGAGGGATTAGAATTTGATGAAGAATAGCAAACTCCATATTCTGTTATGGGACTGCCGCCATCACTGTCAATCTCTAAACCTGCCCTTACTGAGGTTTCAGTTATATCAGCCAAATCATTTGTACCAATCTTTGGAATAGTAGCTGCCAGGGTCGTAAATGTTTCCTCTGAAC
This sequence comes from Aquirufa ecclesiirivi, assembly GCF_011250515.1. GTDB lineage: Bacteria > Bacteroidota > Bacteroidia > Cytophagales > Spirosomataceae > Aquirufa > Aquirufa ecclesiirivi. Next base: position 20,282 of record NZ_JAANOP010000001.1, read on the forward strand.
CCAAAATAGTGCCTTTCTTATTTATGGCATACGCTTTATAATAATAAGCTGTGTTGGCTTTTAATTCTGTCAAAATAATTTCATATTTGCCAATTTCCTTTGATGATGAAATAACTTTTAGATTTTCAATAGTAGTATTGGGCTTAGTACTTAAAACAAATCCCTTTTCGATTAATTCTGTTCCACCATCACTTTTTACAGTACCGAGAACTGTTGAAAATGTATTTCCAATTGATTTTGCACTACCTGTTTCTATTGATGGAATACTATAATTTAAAGTTTTGAAATTAAATTCCGTTCCGTAAGAAATTCCTTTACCATTTATTGCATATGCTCTAACATAATAAGTAGTTTCATCTTTTAAATCCGTCACAAGGGTAGAATATGTTCCCAATCCCTTCCCATTGATGATTTTAATGTTTGCTGTGGTTGGATTGGGAGAAATATTAAGACAAAAACCTCTTTCTGAAACCTCAACCCCACCATCCTCTGCTACTGCCCCTGAAAGTTGAACTGTAGTGTAGGTAATGTTTTTAGGCTCTTCCAAGGTCAACGTAGCCAATTTATAATCTGCCGTAGTGAAATTTAGAATTTCTCCGTAGGCAGTCCCTTTAGTATTAGTAGCAAAGGCTGAAAAATAATATTTGGTATTAACCTTTAAGTTATCAAGTTCTTTGAAAAATGTTCCTTTCCCATAACCAACAGCATATTTTGTATCGCTAACAGATGGCTTAGGATTTGTTTCACTCATGACAAATCCTCTTTCCGAGGCAGCTGAAAATCCTTCATTCGTTACTTCACCATTGATTTTGGCTTTCGTTAAGGTAATTTCAGTTGCTGGAGATGTGATTACCACTGGAGGTGTCTGAGGCTCTTCTGTTTTACAAGAAAATAACAAACAGAAAGAAAGTAAAGTAAATACAATTTGTCTCATAAGCTGAACGAGAATAACTAGCTAAATAATTATCAAAGTTCATGATGCGTATTTCCAAATCATGACTTCTTGGCCAATATTGGTTTATTATTAAATTATTATAAAGAGGTTTTATGTTAAATACACAATACACATATATTTTCATTGAATATGACCAAATAGAAATTGCTTTAAAAAAGCATTTTTGTAACTTAACTCAAGTACTCAATCTTGATTTATGCGATTTTTATATCTGATAATTACTCTATTTTTTATGGGACAAAGCCCTACATCGGGTCAAATAGAGTTTAAGGACCCTTTATCACCTTTGCATTATAAGATCAATATTCATTCTAAGGAACTTTGGAAAGAAACTAATAAAGGGAATTGGATTAATTATGGAAAACTATACTTAGGTAAAATAGATTCAAATCAATTACCTATCAACCCGACGTTTTATTCTTTTTATTCAAAGGGGCAAATATTTCTATTTCTAGATGGAACAGGGCAAGTTTATAATTTAAATCTATTAGAAAAACGATTTTATCGTATGGATAAAACCTTCCATCGAGGTTATAATTTTGAATCAATTAAATTTTTAAGAAATGACACATTATTTAGTTTTGGAGGTGTTGGTTTTTGGCATGCAAATAATGTAGAAACGTACTTTTCTACAAAATCCTTAGAATGGGAATTAAGTGATAATCCTTCTGACAATGGTCCCATGCGAATTAGGGATTCCTTTGGTGGATATGATTCAAAAAGAGATGTAATATCGGTTATTGAATTTCCAGCTTTATATAGTTCAACCAATAAGCCATTCAAATACAAGTATTTTGAAAAAAATATGACTTTGAAAAAATGGGAGCTTAAAGGACACCTAAATATTGATTTATTAATGACTATTGGACTAAATAATATTCGTTCACAATATTTTAATGGACTTTTTTTCTTTATGGATGGACATACTGTGGCTATAGGAGATCCTGAGAAAAACGAAATTTTTCAATTTGAAAATACCCAAAATATTTTGAATGCTAATTTTGAATTGAGTGAAAAGAATGGGATTCTATACTCTTATATTAAACAAAAAGTACTTCAGGAGGGAAATCCAATAAAGATAGATTCTATGTCATTTACTAAATTAAAATCCAAAAGGGTGATAAAGGGCAAATTTTACACTCAAGAATTTTCACAATTGGAATTATTGGGAATTGTTGGAATTTTGGTTGTCCTATTATTTTTAACCTTGGGGATTGTAAGGCGTAAACTAAATACTAAAAGAAGGAATGAAGAAATAATTGAACATGAGAGAGACCAATCTCTTGAAATGATGTTGCCGGATGGAGCTTATCACTTTTTAAAATTATGCATAGAACACCCGAAAGGATTTGAGTTTTCATCCCAAAATTTTACGGAATATATGGGCTATTCTAATTATTCCTATGAAACCCAGAGGCAAATACGTTCAAAATTAATAAAAGCAATAAATGCCTATTTTAAAGTTCATCATCAAATGGAAGAAGTTATCACTCGAAAACCTGCGCCTCATGATAAACGTTTTTCCATTTATTTGATTTCTGAGATACATTATGATAAAGTAGTTAACTTATTTAATACATAAACAAGTTAGGCCCAATTAAGGTCTTATCATTTTCCAAAACTTACCAACCCCACCCCCTCCAACCCAAAGGGCCTTTCGATCCAAAGAAATATCCCATACAAAATGACAGCCAAGGTAGCTAAGCGAGATTCCTCAAAAAGAAGTGGATACCGACTTTGATCTATGAACATACTGAACAACAAATACAGCACGAGGATAATTAAGCCAACCAAAACATAACGTGTGTCCACAATGAAATAGGTAAAAGGAATCCAGTCCCAAGTTTTAATATAATCCACTATAGGAATCACTAGCGAAGTCATCACGATGAAGATATTGACATACCAAGAAGTCCAACGAAAGGAAAGTAGATTTTCCATACATTACAAATTGAATGAGTTGATTTAACTATTCTGAAGAATTTAAGCGCTGTCCATTCAGTCGCTTTCGTTCATACACCTTAGCTTTACCCGACTTTTTATCAATGATCATATAGCCCGACTGGTGTAGTATGGGGCTAAATAAATCCCCGTCTTGATGCCTTTTATTGATTTTCAATTTGGGAATTGGACTAGGTACGACCAATTTCGGGGCATGCGTGGTACTATCAGAAAAATAGAGAAAAATAGCCAGGTTGATCATGATCAAATCCAAGCTCCAGGAATTAAGCATCTTCATTTTATTTTCTTAGAAGAAGCTTGATTATACCCTTCGAGATATCCTTTTTTTATCTCTTTGAAATTGATGGCAATCAAAAATGCCAAACATAAGAATGCTAGGAACAGCATTTTGCGAACGAAATATTTCATGTTATTATTGGTTAGGTAACAGGACTGTTGGGCTGATTATACCGTATGCTGACGAAAAAAGCCTGAGCAAATATGGCTAATAAGTCACGAATGATTCTTGCGAAAACGCAAGAAATAAATGTTGCCCCTTATATATCACAGTTGAATTCAATCAAAATTACTGAAGTCAACACTTTGTCTCCCATTTGGGAAATGATTAATCCTCAAATTAGCTCTGGAAAAAGACGCTTATACACGCATTATTCCCAATATTTCTTTAAATTTAAGCTTCCTATTTTTATGCTATGAAAAATCCAAATCCAGAAGAAAACCAGTTAAACATAGAATTGCCCGAAGAGATAGCAGAGGGTGCTTATGTGAACCTGGCTCTAATAGCCCATTCTCCCTCCGAGTTTGTCATGGACTTTATTCGAATTTTACCTGGGATTCCCAAAGGAAAGGTGAAGTCGCGGATTGTCATGACTCCCGATCATGCCCAACGTTTATTGATGGCCCTTCAGGAAAACATTCAACGCTACGAAGAAGCTTTTGGACCGATTGCCAAGGACTTGGATAACCCTGGTTTTCAATTTCCTATGAACTATAATGGCCCCATAGGTGAAGCGTAAACGTTTGCAATTTCATTCCATTAAAATAGGCCTAAAATTTTACGAAACCATTGGGTAAATACCCTTACTTTTCTACTTTAGAAAGGTATATTAACCTTTTTTATATTAATGGCCATGCCCATTCTGAATCAAAAAATTTTTAGCGAAGGTGCATTGAACACCACTTTAGCCCTTCAATATCCCTCTCCAGAAGTATTTACTTACCCTGAGAAAATCCTGCAATTTGGAACTGGTGTCCTGTTAAGAGGTCTCTGCGATTACTTTGTGGATAAAGCCAACCGTCAAGGCGTTTTCAAAGGTCGGGTCGTCTTAGTTAAATCAACTGCCAAAGGTGGAGCAGATGCCTTCGAAGCACAAGATGGTTTGTTTACTCATTGCATCAAAGGCATTGATGAGGGCAAAGAGGTAGAGGAATATTTGATCAATTCATCCATTTCCAGAACATTAACTGCCTCCAAAGAATGGGATGCCATTTTGGCCTGCGCAAGCAGTCCGGATATGCGAATTATCATCTCCAACACCACCGAGGTAGGCATACAATATGTAGCGAATGATGCCATCAGTGGTGGATGCCCAGCATCTTTCCCTGCTAAATTAGTAGCCTTTCTTCATGCCCGTTGGCAGCATTTTGGAGGAAGCAAAGAATCTGGCATGGTCATCATCCCCACGGAATTGATCATCAATAATGGCGATGTATTAAAGGATATTGTCTTGAAATTAGCTCATGATCATCAGCTACCTGCCGACTTCATTCAATGGCTACAATCTGCTAACCATTTTTGTAATTCTTTGGTTGATCGCATTGTGCCTGGAGCGCCAGATACGACAACTAGAACTGCCATTTGTGAGCAATTAGGTTATGAAGACTCCTTAGTGATTATTTCCGAAGTGTATCGTCTATGGGCCATTCAAGGGAGTTCTGAAGTAAAGAAAATCTTGAGCTTTGCTTCGGTTGATTCGGGTGTGGTGATTGCCGAAGACATTGAGATTTATCGTGAGTTGAAATTGCGCCTATTGAACGGAACACATACCCTCATGTGTGGTATGTCTTATCTTTTAGGCTTCCGTTTAGTAAAGGATGTCATGAGCAATTCTTATTTGAGCAAATTGGTCATGAACCTGATGCTGACCGAATTAGCCCACTCCATTCCATATAAAATGGATTTCAAAATTGCCGATCGCTTTGGTCGTTCGGTTTTGGATCGCTTTAAAAACCCGTTTATCAACCATAAATTGATTGATATTACGGTTCAGTATACGACCAAAATGAGAATGCGAAATATTCCTCTATTGGTGAATTATTACCAGATTTTCGGGAAAGCTCCTGAGCTTTTTGCCATGGGTTTTGCCGCTTATTTACAGTTTATGCATGCCGTGAAAGTAGAAGATGGAAAATATTTTGGGGAATGTAATGGTGAATTCTACCCCATTCAATGTGATTATGCTGAATATTTTTATGAAGCGTGGAAAGACTTAAACTTAACAAAACTATTGGCTGATGAGAAGGTCTGGGGGCATGATTTAAGTGCTTTGCCTGGCTTTGAAGATGCAGTGAAGAAATATTTGTAATGCGTGCTAAATGAAGAATGTAGAGTGAAGAATGTAGAATGAAGAATGTAGAATGAAGAATGTAGAATGAAGAATGTAGAGTGAAGAATTAAAATAGTAAACAATAATTCCTTTGGCTTACTACCCTAAAATTGAACACTTGTAATAAGAATTGATTCTTCATTCTACATTCTACATTCTACATTCTTCATTCTACCATTAATTAAAACACGATGAAGGCTTTTTTAAACGAAGATTTTTTATTGCAGTCGGGCACCGCTCAGACTTTATACCATCAATATGCGGCTCAAATGCCGATCATTGATTACCACAACCATTTGGTTCCTCAACAGATTGCGGAAGACAAGCAGTTTGACAATATCACTCAAATTTGGCTGTATGGCGACCATTACAAATGGAGGGCGATGCGGGCTCATGGTGTCAATGAAAAATACATTACAGGAGATGCTACTGACGAAGAAAAGTTCATGAAGTGGGCAGAAACGGTTCCTTATACCATGCGTAACCCTTTGTACCATTGGACTCATTTGGAACTACAACGTTATTTTGGGGTAACTGAAGTGCTCAATGCCGAATCTGGAAAGCGTATTTATGATCATTGCTCTGCTTTATTACGTAGCAAAGAATATTCTGTTCGGAATTTGTTGAGAAAAATGAATGTCAAAGCGCTTTGTACGACAGACGACCCTATCGACAATTTGGCATATCACCAAGCGATCGCGGCTAGTGGTTTTGAGATTAACGTGTTACCTACTTTCCGTCCAGATAAAGCCATGGCGGTGGATGATGAATTGACTTTCATTGAATATGTGAATGCCTTAAGCGAGGTGACGGGCAAGCAAATTAATCACCTGCAAGATTTTAAAGATGCGATACAAGAGCGTCACGACTTTTTCCATGCTGTGGGTTGTCGATTGAGTGATCATGGATTAGAGCATATCTATGCAGAGGACTATACCGAGGAAGAAATTGAGCTTATTTTCACTCGATTGCATTCAGGTAAAACCATCAATAAAAGAGAAAAATGGCAGTTTAAAACTGCGATGTTGGTATTTTTTGCTCATTTAGATCATGCCAAAGGATGGACACAGCAGTTTCATTTGGGAGCCTTGAGAAATAATAACAATCGACTTTTAAGTAGTTTAGGACCTGATACGGGTTTTGATTCCATTGGAGATTTTGAACAAGCTAAACCTTTGTCCAAATTTTTAAATACATTGGATAGTACGAACCAATTAGCGAAGACGATTTTATATAATTTGAATCCTCGAGATAATGAATTGTTTGCGACTATGACGGGAAATTTTCAGGATGGAAGTATCGTCGGAAAGATTCAATTTGGCTCAGGATGGTGGTTTTTGGATCAAAAAGATGGCATGGAAAAGCAAATCAATGCTTTGTCAAATATGGGAATGTTAAGTCATTTTGTGGGTATGTTAACTGATTCCCGCAGTTTCTTATCTTTCCCAAGGCATGAGTATTTTAGAAGAATACTTTGTAATTTGATTGGTCAAGATGTGGAAAATGGCGAATTGCCAGCAGATATAGATTGGTTAGGGAAATTGGTCAAAGACATTTCGTATACCAATGCATCCCAATTTTTTAATTTCGAATAAAGCATGAAAAAAGTAGTTACGTTTGGAGAAATCATGGGGCGTTTAAGCCCTCCAGGTTATGGGAGAATAGTACAGGCACAATCGCTCAATTTGACTTTTGGAGGAGGAGAAGCCAATGTTTCTGCTGCTTTGGCACATTTGGGAATTCCGGCAGCCCATGTCACTAAATTTCCAGATCATGAAATGGGGCATGCGGCTACTTCTTATTTCAGAAAAGTGGGTGTTGACATGCAGTATGTTCAATATGGTGGCAATCGTTTAGGCTTATACTTCACTGAATTTGGCGCCGCTATGCGCCCGAGTAAGGTGGTTTATGACCGAGCAGATTCTTCCTTTGCCCATTTAGATCCAAAAGAATTTAATTGGAAAGAAATCTTAAAAGATGCCCAATGGTTTCATTGGACGGGCATTAGTCCCGCTATTTCTGAATCGGCTGCTCAAGCGTGTAAAGAAGCTATCAAGGTTGCCAACGACTTAGGAATCACCGTTTCTGCCGATGTCAATTACCGAAAAAACTTGTGGCAATATGGCAAATCGGTGCAAGAGGTTATGCCTGATTTAATTGCTGGTTGTGATATCATTGTTTGTGGAAAAGGAGATGCTGAAGATATTCTGAACATCGTTCCAGACGGTAGTACCAAAAGCGGTTGGGAATCAGTTTGCAAGCAAATCATGGTGAAGTTTCCTCGAATTAAAAAAATCATCAATACCAAAAGAGGTCAAATTTCGGCTTCACAAAACACTTTGTCGGCCACATCATTCAATGGCAAGCAAGTATTGAAGTCGGAAACGGTAGAAATTAGTCAAATAGTAGATAGAATTGGCGGAGGAGATGCTTTTATGGCTGGATACATCTATGGGAATTTAATTCTGAAAGATGAAGCTCAGTCATTATCATTTGCTGTAGCGGCATCCGCATTAAAACACACGATCGAGGGGGATATTAATTTAGCCAACCTAGATGAAATAGAAACCGTCATGAAGGGAGACCTGACAGGACGCTTAAAACGATAATTATGGCAAGAAATTCTTCCGAAGTTGTATATCAACGCATTCAAGAAACACCGATCGTCCCATTGTTTTTTAATGCTGATTTATCCATTGCTACAAGCGTATTAAAAGCTTGTTATGATGGAGGAATCCGTGTTTTTGAATTTACGAATCGAGGTAAAGAGGCTCCCTATATTTTTGCGAAAGCGATGGAATATGTGGAGAAAGAATGTCCTGATTTGGTATTAGGGATTGGTACTATTTATGATGCCAAACAAGCCCATGAATTCATTCAAATGGGAGCTGATTTTATGCTACAGCCTTTCACTACGGAAGCAGTTGGGGAGATTTGTGGTAAATATGATATACCTTGGATGCCAGGAGCGATGACCTTGACCGAAATTCGTCAGGCCGAAATTTGGGGTGCAAAGATTGTCAAGATATTTCCTGGGAATGTGGTGGGGCCGGCTTTTGTGAAAGCATTAAAAGGACCTATGCCCAATACACAAATTATGGTGACTGGTGGAGTAGAACCAAACAAAGAGAGTTTGAGTACTTGGTTTAAAGCAGGTGCTGCTGCGGTAGGTATGGGTTCACAATTGTTCCCTGCAGATTTGATTGCTAAAAAAGATTATCATGCTATTGAACAAATGATTGCCGAATTAATAACAACTTACCGGGAACTGTAACCCAAACAAAACCTCATACTATGGAAATAGGAAAATATCGTTGGAAAATTTGCGCATTGCTATTTTTTGCCACCACCATCAACTACCTAGATAGGCAAGTGATTGGTTTATTAAAACCGGTTTTAGAAGACCAATTTAATTGGACTGAAACAGATTATTCCAACATTGTCATCACCTTTCAGGCTGCCTATGCCATTAGTTTATTAGGTTTTGGAGGAATTATTGATCGAATCGGAACCAAATTAGGTTATTCCATTTCCATCGTTGTTTGGAGTATTGCGGCTATGCTGCATGCTTTGGCAACAGGTACCTTGAGCTTCGCATTCATGCGTGGTTTATTGGGTTTGGGTGAAGCTGGTAACTTTCCCGCAGCGATTAAGACTGTAGCGGAATGGTTTCCAAAAAATGAAAGGGCCTTAGCTACAGGTATTTTTAATTCTGGTGCCAACATTGGAGCTGTTGCTGCCCCTATTTTAGTTCCTTGGATCTTAGGTGTTTATGGTTGGGAAATGGCCTTTATTGCGACTGGCGCCATTGGTTTTATTTGGTTGATTTTCTGGTGGTTATATTATGAAGTTCCATCTAAACACAAGGAATTATCTCCAGCTGAATTTGAATACATCCATGCGGATAAAGAAGAAAAAGATGAAAACCAAGAGCCTGTTAAATGGGCTAAATTATTTGGCTTCCGCCAAACTTGGGCTTTTTTCTTTGGGAAAATGCTGACCGATCCTATTTGGTGGTTTTTCCTTTTCTGGTTACCCTCTTATTTCTCTGAGCGTTTCCAATTGGATTTGAAAAAACCGAGCTTGGAATTGATTATCGTTTATACTGCCACGACCGTAGGAAGTATTGGTGGAGGTTGGTTATCAGGTAAATTAATTAACCTAGGCTGGCCTTCTTTTAAGGCTAGAAAAATCACCATGTTAGGTTTTGCCTTGGCAGTAGTTCCCATCATGTTAGCCCGTTATTGTGATAATATTTGGCAAGCTGTAGCATTGATCTCTTTGGCAGCTGCCTCTCACCAGGCCTGGAGTGCTAATATTTATTCCATAGCGACGGACATGTTCCCTAAGAAAGCAGTTAGTTCCGTCATTGGAATTGGAGGAATGGCTGGTTCTGTAGGTGGTATTTTCTTTCCTATGATTGTGGGATCCCTATTAGATAAATATAAACTTTTGGGGAATATCAATGATGGTTATAACATCATCTTCTTGCTTTGCGGAAGTGCCTATGTGTTAGCTTGGTTGATTATATATTCCTTGGCTCCTAAATTGGAGATCGCAAAAATTGATTAAACATACTCTATTTGAATTAGGCGTGTTGAGCAATCAGCACGCTTTTTTTATTTCCAAGACTGAAATAAATCAAGCAGTTCTTGAGCAATGGCTTCTTTTGATTTCAGGCTAAAAGCATGTCGCTCTCCGGAAGCATGAAAGACTTGAACTTGATTGGTATCTAAACCAAAACCTGCACCTGGTTCTTTTAAGGAATTCAGGACAATCGCATCCAGTTTTTTTCTTTGTAATTTATCCAAGGCATGAACTTCTTCATTCTCAGTTTCCAAAGCAAAACCTATCAGTTTTTGATGGCTTCTTTTTTGTGAACCCAAATTGGCTAAAATATCTGTGGTTTTTTCTAGACTAATTTCTAGTGTATTTTCCTTCTTCTTGATTTTTTCACTGGCCACTTTGGCTGGTCGATAATCTGCCACGGCGGCAGCCATGATGGTCCAATCCGAATTTGAAAATTCGCGAAGACAAGCTTCTTCCATTTCTTTGGCAGAAACAACTTTATTCCAATGAATACCCGAAAAGGCTGGTTTCAAAGCCATAGGACCCGCAATGACAGTAACTTCAGCGCCTTGCAAATAAAAGGCCTCCGCTAAAGAAATGCCCATTTTACCCGAAGAATGATTAGAAATATAGCGAACGGGGTCTAAAGCCTCTTGGGTTGGCCCTGCACTAATCAACACTTTTGTCCCCTGCCATTTATTCCCTCTACCTATATTTTCGACGAGCGCTAGCAGCATTTCCTCTGGTTCAGCCATACGTCCTTCTCCGTGTAAACCACTCGCTAAAAACCCGGTATTTACCGATAAAATATGATTTCCATAAGACTGTAATTTGGCCAAATTTTGCTGAGTAGAGGGATGTTTATACATGTCCTCATCCATGGCTGGGGCGATAAAGGTTGGGCAACGAGCCGACAAATAGGTGGCAATTACGATGTTGTCGCACAAGCCATTAGCCATTTTACTTAGGGTATTGCATGTAGCTGGAGCGATAATAAAAGCATCTGCCCAAAGGCCTAATTCTACATGGTTATTCCAAACATTATTTTCATGGAAATCGATCCAAACTGGGTAATTAGAAAAGGTCGAAAGCACTAGTGGAGAGACGAAATCTTTGGCAGCCTGGGTCATAATAACACGTACCTCTGCTCCATTTTTTTTCAATAGACGAACCAAAAGTATCGCTTTATAAGCCGCAATACTGGCACTAATTCCTACGACGATTTTTTTACCCTGTAACATAGCATTAGAAAAGGTCGGCAAGTAACGAAATTTGCTTAAAATAAGGTAATTTTAGGCCCAATTTCGACCATGAAGATATTTGAAACAAAACAGGCATTGCAAGATTTCATCGATGAACATCGGTCGAAAAACACCCTGATTGGATTTGTTCCTACCATGGGAGCTTTGCATGAGGGGCATTTGTCGCTCATAGAAAAATCCAAACAACATGGGGCAGCGACAGTCTGTAGTATTTTTGTTAATCCGACCCAATTCAATGATCCTAAGGATTTTGAAAAATATCCAAAAACCTTAGAGGAAGACATACAAAAACTTGAATTAGCTGGCTGTGAGGCTCTTTTTCTTCCGTCTGTAGAAGAGATGTATCCAGAAGGAATGCAACAATTACCTCATTATTCCCTAGGACGATTGGAGGAACTTTGGGAAGGTGCGCATAGGCCCGGTCATTTTCAGGGAGTATGTGTGATTGTGCATCGATTATTGGAGGCCGTCCGTCCGGATTTATTATTGATGGGTTCTAAAGATTTCCAACAGGTCGCCGTCATTCGATATTTATTAGCTCATTATTCATTTGAACCCAACATGGAATTGATCTCTTGTGAGACCATTCGTGAGGCAAGTGGATTAGCTATGAGCAGTAGAAATGTTCGACTTAGTCCTGAACAAAAAATACAAGCCTTAGCCATTTATCATGGTTTTGATATGATACGAATGGCTATATTTGAACAAAAAACTAGGGAAACCGAGGTATTAGAGCAACAATTTGCTCAACAATTATTGGATGCAGGCTTTGAATCCGTGGATTATATTGCTTTTGCAGATCCATTTAGCTTAGAACCTATTACTGATCTCTCTCAAACATTTGTTGTATTAGTGGCCGCAAGTATAGGTGGGGTTCGACTGATCGACAATCAATTATTTCCACATGAGCTATTTAAAAGAGTTTAAAAAAATCACGACACAGAGCTTACAAATCATGAAAAAGCAAGGAGAAAAAATCTCCATGCTGACTTGTTATGATTATTCGATGGCGAAATTATTGGACCAATCTGGTGTAGATGTTTTGCTGGTGGGTGATAGTGCTAGTAATGTGATGGCAGGCCATGAAACCACGCTGCCCATTACGTTAGAACAAATGATTTACCATGCACAATGCGTGGTTAGAGGAACGGACCGAGCCTTGGTCATTGTGGATTTACCTTTTGGCTCCTATCAATCCAATAGTGAGATTGCTTTATCTTCTGCCATTCGAATCATGAAAGAAACGGGGGCACATGCCATCAAGTTAGAAGGTGGGCAAGAGGTGATTGATAGTATCAAAAAAATTGTGAAAGCAGGGATTCCAGTTATGGGGCATTTGGGGTTGACCCCACAAAGTATTTATCAATTTGGATCATATGGTGTAAGGGCCAAGGAAGAGGAAGAAGCTAATTTATTGGTAGAGGAAGCCAAGATGTTGGAGGCAGCTGGTTGTTTTGGAATAGTTTTGGAAAAAATCCCGGCTGATTTAGCTAAAAAAGTGAGTGAAAGTTTACTTATCCCAAGTATAGGCATAGGGGCTGGAAAACATTGCGATGGGCAAGTTTTAGTGATGCATGATATGTTGGGTATAAACACAGAGTTTAAACCTAGGTTTTTGCGTCGCTATTTGAATTTAGGGGAATTGATTCCCTTAGCAGTAAAAAATTATGTGGCAGATGTCAAGCAACAAGATTTCCCCAATGAGGAAGAATCTTATTAGACAAGGCGGTTGGCTGCATTTGGAAATACGACGGTTGGCTTAAACGTTTTAGCCATTTCAAAGTCCATGAGGGCGTAGGAAATAATGATAACAATATCGCCAACTACGGCTTTTCTTGCAGCAGGACCATTGAGGCAAATGATGCCTGATCCACGTTCCCCTTTGATTAAATAGGTTTCTATTCGTTCCCCATTATTCACATTGACTACCTGAATTTTTTCATGTTCTAACATGTTGGCAGCATCCATCAAATCTTCATCCATGGTTAAGCTTCCTACATAATCAATATTTGCTTCCGTGACTGTGGCGCGATGCACCTTTGATTTTAATATTTGTATCTGATACACAATTTTCGTTTTTGAGAGTGCACAAATTTACGAAAAAGAAATAGTTAACTTTGTTAACAAATCGAATGAATGATGGTATTTTGCTTGGATTTCGGAAATTCTCAATTAAAATATGCTTGGGTAGAGGCCGATCGAATCGTTGATTTTGGTATATTAAATCAGGTAAATATTGATTCAATCATTCAAATCTGCCAAAATAAACAAATTGATTCCATCATTCTTAGTAGCGTAATAGATGTTCCATCTGAGTTAATTTTTGCCTTAAAAGTTTTAGCACCATTATATCAACTAAGTTCCACTTCTTTGACTCATGTAGATTATGCGCAATATGATAAATCGACATTAGGAGTAGACCGATTAGCTATAGCCGAAGGGGCTCAAATTTTATATCCTACAAGCAATCATTTAAGTATTTGTTTGGGAACATGCATTACGTATAATTGGATAGAGAATGGCTATTTTAAAGGCGGTGCAATTAGTCCTGGACTTATGATGCGAACGAAATCCATGCATGATTATACGGCCCATTTACCAGTAATTTCTCCTCAGATGCATTTTCCTTTATTAGGACAATCTACTACCAGTAATTTATTGGCTGGAACCATGTCTGGAATATTGTTGGAGGTACAAGGATATATAACGGAATTGAGAAAACTGGATCCTTATGTAGTTATTATTTTATGTGGCGGGGATGCTCCATATTTTACGTCCCAATTAAATGGATGGGACATACAATTTGAACCTGACTTAATTTGGAAAGGTTTAGCAGGATTGGCGAAGTTAAATTAACAATTAACAACGCTGTCAAGGTTTAAAACCTTGCCAGCGTTAGGCAAATCTATCAATTTTCCCATTCTATATTCATCAAAAAACTGATATATTTTCATTATATCAGTAAGCTGATTTTAACAAAAAATTACCAAGAAAGTGATTGATTTAACGGGCTAAAAAGACCAATTTTACCAACGCTGTCAAGGTTTAAAACCTTGACAGCGTTAAGGAATTTTCAAGTTAAAATTTAACCATCCCTTAACGCCCTCCTAACACAATCAACTGACAATCAACGTAGTTTTGGATCAAGAAAAACTACGCAACATGAGCGTTAACTACCAACCCACTTACAAAACCATCGTTATTTCCGATTTGCATTTAGGAAGTAAAGGTGCCAAAGCCAAAGAAGTTAATGAATTTCTGAAAGCTTATTCCTGCCATCAACTCATTCTAAATGGGGATATCATCGACGGATGGCAATTAAAAAAGGGAGGCGAATGGAAGAAAAAACACACAGGATTCTTTCGTGCTGTCTTAAAAATGATGGATCGCTGGGATACTGAAGTGATTTATTTACGTGGTAATCACGATGATTTTCTGGATCAAATCATTCCATTAAAAATAGGTAAACAGTTTTCTATCCGAAGAGATTATACTTTAAAGACATTCGGTAAGAAATATTTTATCACCCATGGCGACATATTTGATAGTATTACTAGTCAAATGAAGTGGTTAGCTTATCTAGGTGACATCGGTTATACTTTCTTATTGTGGGTGAATAAATGGTATAATTACCATCGTGAAAGACAAGGAAAACCTTATTATTCCCTTTCTCAAACCATCAAACAAAAAGTTAAAGCAGCCGTCAATTTCATCTCTGATTTTGAAGAAAAACTAGTTGAACTAGCTATTGCTCAAGAAGCAGATGGCATCATCTGTGGCCACATTCATAAAGCTGAAATTAAAGAGATTCGAGGGATTTCCTACATGAACTCAGGTGATTGGGTAGAATCATTAACTGCCTTGGTAGAAACACATCAAGGTGAATGGCAAATTCTTCAGTATCCTGATTTTGATTTAAAAAAAGAATTAAAAGAAATTTTAAGCGACCAAATGACCCTCTAATATGGGAAAGTTTATATATACGATTCAAGGAGAGGGAAGAGGGCATTTGACCCAAGCTATTTCCCTTAGTCAATTAGCAGAGGAAGCAGGGCACGAAGTCGTAGGGTATGCTGTTGGTTCCACCAATAATCGCAAAATTCCTAGCTTTTTTACTGATTATATCGGAGATAAACCTCTTTTACAATACGAAAGCCCATCGCTTTGTTATGGCAATGGGAAGGCTGTTCAAGTAGGCAAAACGGCCTTACAAGCATTCTCCAAATTTAAAACTTACTGGAATAGTGCCTCCGAGTTAGCTTCATTTATTGATGAAAATAGACCTGATGGAATCATTAATTTCTATGAATCCATTACTGGCCTCCACCAATGGAGAACTGGCGCTAAAATTCCATGCATATCCATAGGACATCAATATCTTTTGTTAAACAAACACTTTCAGACCATTCCTGAAAAGAAAATTGATCAATTTTTCCTCAATCTAAATACGCAAATCACAGCGATTGGTTCTAAGAAAAAACTAGGCCTCTCCTTTTTGCCTTTGGAAAATGACACAAAACGGAATATCGATGTGATTCCTCCCTTATTAAGAAAAGAGGTAAAAGAATTGAAATCCACAGCTGGTAAAAGTTGGTTAGCTTATTTAACGCACTTTCGACTAGCCGAAGATATCATGGCATGGTCTACACTCAATCCAGATATTCAACTCGACTGTTTTTGGGACCACCCTAGCCACAAAGAAATCTTTCACTATTCTGCTAATTTGACTTTCCATCCCATTCATGCAGAACTTTATTTGGAAAAAATGTCACAATGTGCCGGCTTAATTTCCACAGCTGGATTTGAGTCCATTGCAGAAGCCATGTATTTGGCCAAACCAACGATGATGGTTCCTGTTCCCAACCACATCGAACAAATGATCAATGCATTCGATGGAGCTCAGTCGGGCGCAGGTTTAGCCGCAAGTACTTTTGATTTAAATCTTTTCAAAGTCTACCAAAAAGACCACGTAACGGATTATTCTACCTACCACCATTGGATTCAGGAATCTTCTCGATTAATGGATATTCACTTACGAGAACTAATTCAACCAGAACGGAAGAAAAAAAGTAGCTGGAAGTCGCTATTTACCAAGCGAATCCATTGGACATTGCCTAAAAATAATGGCGGCTTATCCATTCCAAAAATATAATTTACACCTACTACTTGTTGGATCATTCCCTGATAGCTTAGCCTTTATCATTTAGTTATCAAGAGGCAACATTTCCTTATTATTTGCCCTAAAAAAAACACAATTATATGATTTTCAGGAAAAACTAAGGTAAAACTAAAATAGGAAATTTGGGTAGAAATCATGACTCAACCATCCTATGAATAGAAGGTCTTTACTACACACCTTAGGTTTAGTTGCAAGTTCAATTAGTTTGCCTTCCATGGGAATGGCAAAATCGTCATCCCCCCAAAATTCTAAACCTTATCGCATTGCACATATCACGGATGTGCACATGATGCCTCTGATAGGTGCTGCCAAAGGGCTAGAAAAATGCCTTAGTCACATCCAAAATTTACCCTCTAAGCCTGATTTAATTATCAATAGCGGAGATGCCATTATGGACGCTCATCGAGGTGGGCGTGGAGTTGCCGAAAAGCAATGGAGACTTTGGAACGATGTATTAACTCATTCACTTTCTACACCTATTATTCAGTCCATCGGTAACCATGATATTTGGTGCAAAAATGAAAATCCACAAAGCATCGTAGATGGAAAAAAATGGGCACTAGATGAATTAAAAGAGGATAAATGCTACACGTCAAAAGACCTAGGTCATTGGCACTTAATTAGCTTAGATAGTATTAGTCCCAACCAAGATGGTCAATGGTACACGGGGAAAATCGATGAAGAGCAAATGGAATGGCTAAAAAATGAATTAGCCCATATTCCTCCATTGAAGCCTGTCATGATTGTCTCTCATATTCCTATTCTATCAGCATGTATATTTTTTGATGGAAAAAGATTTGAAAAAAATCAATGGAATGTACCTGGGAAATGGATGCACGAAGATGCCAGTGAACTAAAGGATTTATTCCTAAAATACCCTAATGTCAAATTAGCTATCAGTGGGCATATTCATTTACTCGATCGTGTAGAATACAATGGAGTAAGCTACTGCTGCAATGGAGCAGTAAGTGGTGCCTGGTGGTCAGGGGATTATCAACAAACAAAACCTGGATATGCCATTATTGACCTATATCCAGATGGCAGTTTCACGAATACTTACACAACATATAAATCTTAAATAGACCTTATGAAACAAATTACGTTAAATACTGGAAAAACGATTGGAGAAGGTAGTCCTTGTTATGTCATAGCTGAGATTGGAATCAATCATAATGGCTCCTTGGAAATAGCAAAACAGTTAATTGATGCTGCTGTTGAAGCAAAAGTGAGCGCTGTCAAATTTCAGAAACGTACTCCAGAAATCTGCGTTCCTAAAGATCAATGGGAAATTGTAAGAGATACACCTTGGGGTAAAATGACTTACATCGATTATAAAAGAAAAACAGAATTTGGGATTTTAGAATACTCCGAAATTGATAATTATTGCAAATCGAAAGGTATCGATTGGTTTGCTTCCGCATGGGATGAACCTTCGGTAGATTTCATGGAACAATTCAATCCTGTGATGTACAAATTAGCGTCTGCTTCATTAACCGACGATTCTCTAATTCGTAAAATATGTGCTACTGGCAGACCCATCATGATTTCCACAGGGATGTCTCGCATGGATGAAATAAGTTTTGCCGTGGATTTAATTAGAGAATATGGTGATTATCCTTTAATGATTGCTCATGCTACCTCTGCCTATCCTTGCAAGCCAGAGGAGTTAAACTTACGAATGATTAAAACTCTTAAAAATATGTATCCAGAATACATTATCGGGTATTCAGGGCATGAAACAGGATTAAGTACAACAGTTTCTGCAGTAGCCATAGGAGCTCAATTTGTAGAACGTCATTTTACCCTGGATCGGGCCATGTGGGGATCTGACCATGCTGCATCGGTGGAGCCACAAGGCTTTGTACGTTTGGTAAAAGATATACATGATACGGAATTATCCCTAGGAAATGGAATCAAACAAGTATATGAAAGTGAAATTGGACCTATGAAAAAACTGCGTGTTAATATCACGGAAAACAGGTTAGTGGATATGCTTTAATAAATGAAATTACATGACGTCCATATAATTTGCTTTATTGTACTCATTGTAGGAGTTATACTTTTAATCTGGTTTGAGAGGAAATACCCTTATCGTAAGGGTATTTCCTTTTTTAGAGAAGGATTCTGGACCGATTTACTGGCATATGCGATTGTACAAAGCTTTCTACTTAAAATTTTGATATTTGATTATATCATTGCCCCAATTCAACTTTTTATTCCAATAAAGTATATGATTTCAGTGGGCAGTTGGCCAATAGCATGTCAACTGCTCTTCTTTTTGATTACGCATGATCTATATATTTATTGGTTTCATCGCTGGCAACATGCCAATAAAATATTATGGAGAACTCATGAAGCGCATCATTCCAATCAAAAAATTGATTGGATCGCAGGAGCTAGATCTCATTCTCTAGAAATTATTATCAACCAAACCATTGAGTTCCTACCCATCATTTTACTTGGAGCAGACCCTATCATTATTCCTATCAAAGGATTAATAGATGGATTATGGGGAATGTTCATTCATGCTAACATTCGAGTTAGTCTTGGAAAACTAAAGTACATCATCAATGGCCCAGAGTTTCACCTTTGGCACCATGCCAATCATCATGAAGTCTTTCACGCAAATTTTTCAACTAAATTTAGCTTTTGGGATGTGATTTTTAGAACTTTATATGAGAGCCCAAATCAACCAAGTTCTTGGGGCCTATACTATAAATTTCCTGAAAATTATTTCGCCCAGCATTGGTATGCATTTTACCGATGGACATTTGAACCTAGGGAAAAAAAGCAAGAAAACTTATGATTAAACCTTGGCTGTATTTATTCATTGCATCCATCTTTGAAACAGGCTGGACCTATTCTTTGAAATACATGAATTTTGAAAAATTCAAACTCTCATGGAATCAACATTCTCCTTTTTCCATGGCATTTTTAACAGAGCTTTCCCCTTTTTTAGGATATATAGTTTTTGGAATTGCCAACATCTATTTTCTGTCTATTTCATTGAAAGATATCCCTACAGCCACTGCCATAGCCGTTTGGACAGCCTTTTCTTTGGTTCTCATCAAAATAACCGATGTTTTCTATTTTAAAACACCTACAAATTTCCTAGAAATCGCCTTTTTAAGTTTGATTGTTATTGGAATAATTGGACTAAAACAATTTTCTGCTTCCAATTAATTTATCCCCTGAGCCTGGAGAATAAGCTCAGCCATTTCTCTAAAGCATCCTTCTCCTCCTTTTGTGTTGAGCACCATGGTCGCTACTTTTTTAACTTGTTCTACAGCATCTGCTGGACAAAAAAATGCCCCTACAAAAGGCAAAACAACCAAATCATTGACATCATCCCCGATATAAGCAATTTGCGAAGCTTGCAAATCGTACTTTTTTAACATTTCAGCCAATACTCTTTCCTTATCCTTAATCCCTAAGTGCAATTCTGATATTTGGAGTTTCTCAGCTCTTTTCACTAAGGAAGCTGATACTTCACCCGTAATAATTCCTGTTTGGATTCCTCTTAATTTACGCAATCGCTCAACTCCCATACCATCCCTAATATTGAATTTCTTCCATGCTTCACCAGCCTCTCCATAATATACCCCTCCATCTGTCAAGACTCCGTCGCAATCCGTCAAAACTAACTTAATACTATCTAACTGCATGATATTTTGGTTTAAATCGCTGTAAAACCACCATCAACAACCAAATTTGCCCCAGTCATATAGGCAGAGGCATCGCTAGCTAAAAAAAGTAAGGCGCCTGCATAATCGGATGCTTTTGCCATTCTTTTCAGTGGAGTTTTTTGAATATATTGTTGTATAAAATAATCAGACTGCCCATTCTCTACACCTCCTGGCGACAATGTATTTACCCGAATTCCTTTATCTCCCCAATAGGCCGCCAAATATCGAGTGAAGTTTATAACAGCTCCTTTCGTAGTAGGATATGCCGGAGTTTTATAAAAGACTTGTTTACCTGTTTCATCTTTATAAAGCCCTTGATCTGGACCTACCATGCCATATGTAGAAGCAATATTGATGATACTTCCTCCCTTTTCTAACATTAATTGCCCCATTTTTTGTGAAACTAAAAACATGCCCATGACATTCACCTCCCATGATTTTTTAAACATAGACAGTGGATAATTTTCAAAGGATGATAATGCTAATACATTAGCTGAATCTTGAAAATGGTCGTTAATAGCTGCATTATTCACCAAAATATCTACATGCCCAAATTGGCTTTTCACCCAACTAGCAGCTAATTGAACCGATGGCTCGAAACTAATATCCATGCCTATTCCCATGGATCCATTCCCTAGTGTTTGGGCAAATTCATGGCATGCTGACTCATTTAAATCCGCCACAATAACCGTAGCTCCTGCATGAGCCAATGCCTTGCAATGCTCTTTTCCAATCAAACCTAAAGCACCCGTAACCAAGGCTACTTTGTCATTTAATTCAAATAAGTCCATCTAGTTAACTTTAGGCTTAATATTATGATCCGTAACTTTTCTAAAAACCGCCTCTAATACCTCCCCTTTTAACAATGATTTAACCGTATTCGACTCTATGGCCGATTTTAACCTAGGTAAAATATCTGAATATGCTTCCATGGTATAGGCTAAATCTTCCTGACTATGGCTATATGACATATTATGAAAGCCGCCCCACAAAATCCCCTTTTGCAATAATTCCTGCTGCATAAATGTCTTCAAAACTAGGGAATCCTGACCTTCTGCAGCATAGGTTAGCATGGTCCGACATGGATAACCCACACAAGCACTTATATGGCTCATCCCTAAATCAGAGGTCAATTGATTATAGGCGTTTTGAAGCCATAATCCCTTTTCTTCCAAGACTTTTGGAACAGCATGTTCTTTCATAAATGAAATAGTTGCTTTTGCGGCAGCTAAAGACAAAGCCTCTCCTCCGAATGTCGTATAAGAAAACACATCCTCATCGAACAATTGCATCACATCCTTCCTCCCCGTTAAAATAGCTAATGGCATTCCATTAGCGCATGCTTTAGAAAAAGTAGCTAAATCAGCTTTAACTCCAAAATATTCCTGAGCTCCACCCAACGCAATCCTAAATCCAGTCCACATCTCATCAAAAATGAGTAATGTGCCATTAGCACGACATATTGCTGCTAACTCCTTCAAAAATCCTTCCTGCGGTTTTTCAAATATAAATGGCTCAAGAATAACACAAGCCACCGATTCATCCAAAGCTTCACGGATACTTTCTATATCATTAAACCCGAATGTAAAGGACAAATTTTTAATACTTTCTGGTATACCTTTTCCTCTAGAAGTAATCCCTATATACCAATCATGCCAGCCGTGATAACCACAACAAAACACTTTATCTCTACCGGTAAATGCCCTAGCCACACGAATCGCCGCAGATGTGACATCGGCTCCTGTTTTACTAAATTTTACAGCCTCTGCATGGGGGATGATTTCGGAAATTATTTCGGCAACTTCAACCTCCAATGGATGCATTAATGAAAAAGTGATGCCGTCTTTCAATTGTTCGATGATCGCTTGATCAATTTCAGATATCCCATATCCTAGAGATAAAGGACCAATCCCCATATTGTAATCAATGTATTCATTCCCGTCCACATCCCATACATGCGAACCCTTCCCCTTTTGTAGGTAAATGGGTGCTACCCCTTTGGAGAATTGACCTGGACCTTTTGCCAATGTCTGAGTAATGGGTTTTTGTACCTCCAGCCCTCGGTGGTACCAAGATTGAGAAACAGAAATAGGGGGTAATGCAGCATTAAACTGAACCGAGTTAGGCATAACTTATTGATTTTCTTGAATAAATTTCGAAATACGTAATACTAAATTAGGGACATCAAAGCCCTCATATTCAACCACTTCTTGTAAACGAGCAGGTCGAAACCAATGAGCATCTAATGCCATAGGCTTCACAGGAATAGACCATTGGTTGCTAACTAAATTCTCCGCCACGATACTAAATAATCCCCCAGTTAAAAAATGATCCTCGATGGTGACCAGTAATTGTGTTTTCCCAATTAAGGCCTTTAGCATATCCACATCAAATGGCTTTAGGCTTCTAACGTTCACCAATCCAACATCATACCCCGCTTCTTCCAAGGATAACATGGCATGATAACTGTTCTCAAACATAAAACCGTAGGTCAAAATGGTCACATCTTTACCTTCTGCAACAATCTCTGCCTTACCTAGCTCGTAATTAGTATGTTTGTATTGATTAGATGTGGTGTTGATTCGCACATAACTTGGATTTTCGGTCTCCCAAATGGCTGGTAACATCTTCACTAAATCGTCCTCATCAGCGGGAGCAAACACTTCCATCCCAGGTATGCTCCTCATAATGGCTACATCCTCAATGGCCTGGTGCGTAGGTCCGTTACCGTCCGACAAAAAACCTGGAATGAAACTGCTCATTTTGACAGGTAAATTGGGAATACCTATGGAGGTTCGGGTAAATTCAAATGCCCTCATGGTAAGAAAGGCTGCCAAAGCATGCACAATTGGTTTCCTGCCACGCAAAGCTAAGCCTGCAGCAGCTCCCATCATGGTTTGCTCTGTAATTCCTGTATCAATAAACCTGTCACCCAAAATGCCTGGTAAATTCCGAACCAAAGCCCTATTTTCTGCCGTCATGACCACATATCTCTGATCATGAGTGGCTATTTCTTGTAATAATTGTTCGTAAGTCATGGTGCTCCTATTATCTAGCTACAATCGTTTGAGAGGTAATATCAGCTTGTTTAATTTGATGTAATTCATCCAATAAATCGGCTATTTCCTGTGAATTAAAATTGCAAAACCAGCGGTCAGCGCGTGCTTCAATAGAGGGTAATCCTTTGCCGCGTATTGTATCACAAATGATCATGGATGGCCCTTGATTTAATTCCAATTGAGTAAAAACTTCCTCTAATTGGTCAAAGTCATGGCCATTAATCCGATAGGTTTGTAAACCAAAAGCCTGGCATTTATCTTGGAGAGGTTCTAGAGGAATTAATTCTTCTGTAGCCATATTGGCTTGAAAATGATTCCTATCAACAACAAAAATTAAATTGGATAATTGTTTGGCTTGGGCTACTAAAAATGCTTCCCAACATGAACCTTCATTTAATTCTCCATCGCCTAGAATACATACCACTCGGTTATTTCCTTTTCTTAGACGAATCTCCAAGGCTACCCCAATAGCCACCGCAGGAAGCTGGCCCAATGAGCCTGCATGAAATTCCACTCCTGGAATATGTTGGTTAGGATGCCAGTAAATATGGTCATTGACAGATAAATGATTTTTCAATCTTTCGGGCTCAAGCCATCCTAATTCTACAAAAATTCCATATAAGGCAGGAACATCATGGCCTTTCGATAAAAACAAATAATCTCTATTTTCATCATCTAAATGCTGTGCATCTATCTTCAAAAAGGACGTGTAGAGATAGGTTAACATATCAACTGCCGACAAAGATGCGCCTAAAAAGCAACCTCCTTCACTCGCCAAAGGCACAATTCGCTCCCTTACGCGTAAGGCAAATTCTTGTAGTTCAATTCGTTTTTCTAATTTCATGGTACATGTTTGTTTGTTCAACACCAATCGTTCTTAATTCATGTAAATGATTTCTGTACCAATTCACCCCAGCATAGGAAGAATTAATCTGGTATATTTTAGGATGAGCTTGTAACAAGGAGAGAATATCATCTAAGCCAAAAAGTGGCTTAGAGAAATACAAATGCTGGTAGACCTGATCTATAAAGGTTAAATCTTCTGGGTAATCTAAGGTAAATCGGTGACTCATATCATACTTTAAACCACTTTTCCATTCCCAATTTCCTATGCTAAATAGACTTGGATTTTCCCAAAAATAGGGTGTCGTATGTTCTCTTTCAAAAGGGCGTTTTGCCTCCTTCCATGCTTTTTCTAAAGCAGAAAAGGTCATCATTTCAACATCATTTCCGTCTGGATACGAAGC
The DNA here is from genome assembly GCF_011250515.1 of Aquirufa ecclesiirivi. Classification (GTDB taxonomy): domain Bacteria; phylum Bacteroidota; class Bacteroidia; order Cytophagales; family Spirosomataceae; genus Aquirufa; species Aquirufa ecclesiirivi. The sequence goes on from NZ_JAANOP010000001.1 coordinate 44,807, forward strand.
AGGATGAAGGTTACTCACAAAGTCAAATTCCCCTTCATGTAAGAAACAATAATCAAAAACATCATCGATGATTTGTGGATCTATCAATGGGCAATCAGATGGAATTTTAACAATCCAATCGGCGTCATAAGCTTTAGCTGCTTGATAGTGCCTATCCAACAGATCGTTGAGAGATCCTCTAAATACGTTGAATCCATATTTTTTAGAAATTTCTACGATGGAAGCATCCTCTGGCTCTAAGGATGTGATGACCACAATCTCTACTTTTCTTTGAATCGATTGGATACGCTCAAGTTGATGAATTAATATAGGTTTATCCAAAACAGGTTTCAATACCTTATTCGGAAATCTACTTGAACCTGTTCTGGCTTGAACCAAAATCAGCAACTTGCTATTCTCCATAGCCTTTGACACATTTTTCAAAACTAGAAGAATATTGATCTATAAATTGATTTCTTTTACCCGTAAATTCGATATACTCACGACAAATAGTTGATATATTTTCCGCCGAGCTTCCTTCATTTTGAATGGGCATTAATTGATTCAATTCATCAATATTAAAATAAGAATATACTTTTTTTCCCAGTGCTATACCTGTATAAACTACGGTTGAATATTGAGTAATTAACTCACTGCAATTGGCAATCATTTCATTGGTCGGTCCATCCGTAAAAATCAAGGTATTTTCAGGACAAATGCGTTTGATTTCTTCCATGGCTCTTGATTTATTTTCATTGGGATGAAGTTTAAACAACAACCTTTTTTCTCCTGCTATTTCCACACATTTCTTTAAAAACTTCGTTCGGTTTTCAAAGCGGAATGTTTCTCTTATGTCAGAAGTTGCCACCATCACATAATCTGAATAAGGAAAATCATTATCTAGAAATAGTTTCAAATGATCATAATTGGGAATTCCCGTCACAACGACCTTGTCGGGATTTGTCCCTTTTTCTGTTATGTAATTTTTATATCCCTCCGACGCAGCACAATAAATGTCACATAAATTTGACGTCCCATTCAGTGATGTTCCCATGGTCCAATACCGCGGCAATTTTAACTTTTGAATGATCCCACTCCAAGTTGTAAAGGGGTCAATCATGCCTTCTTGAACCCAAATCGTTTTTACGCCTTTAAACTTCTTAGGGAATAATAAATCTGAACAAAAAACCACTAAATCATAGTGATGCAATTCGGCTTTATCATCGATTTTCAAGCCTTGCGATAGTAAGTAATTTTCTGCAATTCTTTTTAATGGTCGACCCATGATAGTCCCATTTAGAATCCCCCATTTTATAGCAAGGGATATGAATTGATCATCACTAAAAAATTGACTAAAGTAACAATCATATTCAGACAGGTACATAGAAATCTTATGCATCTGAATGGTTTGATTCATGGAACCTGTTAAAAACAATATCTTCTTTCTATTAGCCATGTATAACCTAACTGTAAAGTAAATTTAGGTAGCTAACTTGGTTTAATTTGAGGCAAAAATCCGATTTAATAATTATGTAATAGTTTAAAAAAACAAGCATAATATTGGGTATTCAAATCACTCAATATTATCCAATTGCATAACACAAATCACATATTCTCATAATATTACAAAAACAAAAAGCCAGGCAATGCCTGGCTTTTTAGGTAACTTATTTCTCATTTTAACCATTAACTATTTGATCAACCACATCAAATCATTAATATCATCTGTGCCGTTGAATTGACTTTGAATTGCTGCTTTATAATTAGTTGCATTCGTCGTTCTTTCTGTTGTAGGATATATCCATCGAACGGCAATTCTATTGGAATTACCATTACCCACACCTACATCAAATTTAGGGAATCCAGTTCTTCTCCAGTTGAAATAAGCCTCCATACCCGAGTTCATAAAGAACGCCAAGTATTTCTGAGAAACAATTTGTTGAATGGCTTTAGAAGCATCATATTTCACACCAGCTTGGGCATAATAATCAGCAAAAGAGAAGTCAATCGTATAATTAACCTGATCCGCTGCTGCCATTGAACCTGTTCTAGAATATGTCATGGTATTCACTCCATCTTTCACTCCATAAAATGCTTGAGAAGCTTGAATACCTTTCTTATACCAATCTTCCGCAGAACCTGTTGCCCATCCTCTAGCGATACCTTCCGCCATGTTGAAACATAATTCTGGATATCCTACGATGAACGTATTTTCTGCCGTATAATTTTTATAGTAACGGTTTCTATTTTGGAAAGAGTATTTACCCGGAGCAAAACCTGCACCATTATTGATACCGGCCTTATCTGACATATCCGCCAAATCTTCCGCAGAGCTTGCACCTAAGAAGGCTGAATAATCTGACGGTAATTTGCCTGATTTCAATTCAAATCCAGCTGGCTCACAAGTAACCATCACACGTGGGTCCTTTAAACCTGATAGCAAATTGACATAAGCTGCTGCCATATTTTGACGAGTAGCATCAAAACCAAAGTTGTCTGGATTAGATGGATACTTGTTGAAGTTATTCCATTTAAACTCCAAGTTATCCGCCATGGAAGTCATCATAGGATACTTCGTCGGATTACTGATCATTTCTGCGAATTTGGCCTTTACCCCCAATTCAGCATCCGTATCTTTCTTAGATAAAGTGACCAATACACGTAAACGATAGGCATTAACGGCCTTTTGCCATTTCTTCAAATCACCATTGTAATAGATATCTCCAGAAACGGTTTCCCCCTTGGCAATTAAGCTCGTTAAATCCGTATTGGCATCATCCAACCACTTCAAGATTTGAATGTAGATGGCCTTTTGAGAATCATACTTAGGAGAAACTCCTTCGATTCCCTTCAAAGCCTCTGTCAAAGGTAAATCACCGACACGTTTCGACATTTGATCATAGAAATAGGCTCTAAAGAATTTACCTAAAGCAGCATAACCATTCACGTCTGCCAATCCAGCACGTTTAGCTTCTTCTTCCATTTTCACCACATTTTTTAAGGTAGTAAACTGGTTTGGCATTTGTCCAAAAGTGTATTCATTATTTGCATAATAATTGTAGTTCGAGCAATAAAACTGGTTCCAGCGCATCTCCGCACTAAATGGACGACCATTATCATTGAACATACTATACGCTACTCCTTGGAATACCAAAGAAGCAGGCACATGCACAGGTTTGTTGGAATCAATTTCCAACTGATCAAAAGGTTTTTCACAACTACTCAACGTGACCATCAAAAGGCCAAAAAGAGCAAGGATATATTTATTCATTTTCATATGCTTTATCATTTAAATCGATAATTCGATGGATTAAAAAGTAACGTTAAAATTCACACCGTAGCGACGAACCGAAGGAGTTTGTGGACCTGATCCACCATCAAAAACATATTGGTTTAAATCAATGTCTGTTTTCTCCGCGAAATAAAATAAGTTACGTCCTACCAAAGAAACATTGGCTTGATGTACAAATTTTCCGAACCATGCTGAAGGTAAGTTGAAAGTCAAATTCACCTCACGTAACATACTAAATGTTCTACTCATTAAGTTTCCTTCATCTGAATTATAATACCTAGAAACATAATCTTGAACAAATTGTTTGGTGGTATTTGGGGTATACTGTAAAGCCGAGTAGTTGGTTACTTTACCATCCACATCATAGGCAATAGCTACTCCATTACTAACCTGTACCCCTTCTCCAACAAAAGCTTTCACACCCACAAAATCCTGTGGACGAGCCTCCGCAAAAATGCCGGTAGTAGTACCAATATGACGACCACCACGGTACGTTTGTCTTTGGGTATAGTTTGAAATTACCCCTCCAATACGTCCATCAAATTGAAAACTTAAACTCACATTTTTATACGTGAACTTATTGTTGATACCATATACGAAATCCGAATTGATATTGCCTAAATGCTGAGATACTGGATTATAAATAGGGCGTCCAGAAGCATCATTAATGATTTTTCCTTCCGGTGTACGAACAAAAGCTCTACCATACATTTTATCTAAGCGATCACCCACTTTCAAGAAGGTATTTAAGCTATTCACTCCTGGGTAAATCTCTTTCAATGTCTCAATATATGAACCATAGTTTGCGACTACATCCCATGTAAACCCGCTTTCTGTTTTAATTGGAGTTCCTGTAAGCGAAATATCAAAACCATTTTTCTCTGTTTTAATACCATTCACCAAAGCTGAACTATATCCTGAGGTAGTAGAAATTGGTAAAGAGAAGATAGAAGGACCATCTAATGAATTCCAATAAGTAACATCCAAACCTAAACGATTTTTAACAATACGTAAATCCATACCAATTTCTTTCTGAGTAGTAGAACTTGGATTTAGGTTCGGATTATTCAAGGTGTTCGTATAAGATGCTGCCGTTTGATTATTGTACAATGGGAACGTAGAATATGCCGCTGAATTGGTATACGCTGGACCATCATAAGGTGATTGATATTGCTCGCCATATCCGATTGGGTTACCTCCACCTATCGAAGGTGTTGTTCCAATAGTAGAGGCCGTTAAACCATCTTTTACATTGGCATAAGAAGCTCTAAACTTCAAGAATGAAATGACCTCTGGAAGTTTGATGTAATCAGATAATACCGTTGCAGCAGAAACCGAAGGATAGAAGAATGCATTATTTCCAGCTGGCAAAGTAGACAACTTATCTAAACGACCTGTAGTAGAAACGGTAATAAAGTTCTTGTATGAAAAGTCAGCAGAATAATAAGCAGACAATACTCTCATTTCTGAACCAAAGTTAAATAGTTTCACAGGGTTCGAAGAGTTCGCGAAATTGTATAAACCTGGCACGTTTAAGTAATCCGTAGTTCCGTACATTGATTTATACTGGAAAGTTCTCATGCTACCACCCGCGGTGATTTTTGTATTCAATCCACTTGTGATATCCTTATCGTAAGAAACCAATAATTCTGTATTATTTTCAAATAAAGAACGACGGTCCTCGCGGTAATCCCCGCGACGCTCATCACGTCCATATGAACCAGCAGAATAAGGGAATTTTTCCGTTCTTACCATGTCCCAAGTTGTTACTTGCGTACGTCCCAAAACCTCTAAGCCATCTGCTAATTGATAACGCAATGCTGCTTGACCTACCACATCATTTTTGTAATGACCACGTAACCACTCATATGACATAAAGTATGGGTTATTGTAACGCTGATATTCTGCATAAATCTGCTGAATACCTTCTTTACCTTTTTGCCAGTAATTACGCATATCATCCACGTTCCAGTCAGCACCTGCCCAATAGACAATATTATAAATGATGGAGTTAGGACCATAATTCACATCGGGAATGTTGGGAGTATATTGACGGTTATATTGCAAATTAGACTCAAATTTCAACTTATCAGAAAACTTGTAATCAGCTACGATATTGAAATTGGTAATGTTCATTTTCGTATTTGGAACAATACCTTTTTGATAAATGTGAGAAGTAGAAAAACGCAAATTATACTTGTCGCCAGTAGCAGAAACAGAAACGTTGTTGGTTGATAAAATACCTGTTTCTAAAAAACGTTTCAAGTTATCTTTTCCTCGGTTAATCCAAGGAGTCCCCGCACGAACTCCCGTAATTGGATCCACAGGTGAATCATATTGTGGGATTAACTGTCCATTGAATTTTGGACCCCAACCACCATCGTAATCACCATCATTTAATCCACCACCTTTACCATCTCCAAAAGCATAACGACCGTGATCACCAGGGCCATATTCATCTTGAACTTCTGGAATGGCATAAAATCCATTTTCCATCATAGTTGATGAATTTGCCTCCACAGAAAATCCTCTTTTATCTTTTGAACCTCGTTTTGTTGTAATTAATATAGCTCCATTTTTACCACGGAAACCATATAATGCCGAAGCAGATGCTCCCTTTAACACGGAATATGTTTCAATATCATCTGGAGAAATGTTCCAAGTATCCGAGTTAATAGGTACACCATCTACTACATATAGAACGGTGGAGTTACCACGTAATGAGATAGTAGGTTTTCTTAAAAGTTCTGGCTGTGCACCCACCGTTAAACCTGCTACCTTTCCTACCAAAGCATTGATCGCATTAGGCTCACGAGCTTTCACTACAGCTGCTCCATCCAAAGACTGAATAGATACACCAATTTTTCTTACCTCTTTTTTGATACCTAAGGCTGTAACAACTACTTCTTGAAGCTGCTTATCATCGCCTACTAGGACAATTGAAAGTTCGGTTTGAGCTCCAACGGCTACTTCTTGCTTTTTGTATCCAATCATAGAAACCTGCAAAACAGCATTGGCATTCACCGAAAGAGAGAAACGTCCCTCCGCATTCGTATTCGTTCCCATATTGGTGCCTTTTACTTGGATGGAAACACCAGGTATCCCAGAATTATCCTCTTTGGAGATTACCCGTCCACTGATACTTCTAGATTGGCCCATTGCCAACATAGTCGTCAATTGAAAAAAGACCATCATAAGCCAAGCCGACTTATGCGCAATCTTTCTTCGAGACATTTTTTGTAAAAAGTTTTTCATAAAGTTTTTTGTTTTTAAAGAATGTTAAAAAAGAATTTTAGGTTTAGATGTACAAAACGAACCAAAACGATTAATTCTGTTTTCCAATAAATAAACAATTAAGAGCCAAAATGCTCATAATGAATTAGTTTACTAGAATATCTGATAGAATGTACTAATTCTACTACATATAGTCAATGTCCTTGGAGAGTTTTACCTTTTTCTAATCCCTTAAATTTTCACACAAAAGTATTCCTAGCAGGTAAGCTAACTGTGTGCCATAGAACAAGAAATTGTTAAGAAAAATAGTCCTTTGTTACGAAATTGTTGACAAACAATTAAGACATGGTTAGCACTTTGCTGGATATCAAATAAACTTAAAATAATACCAATTTATTCTTTACAATTATTTCACATCCAACTAATCCATTGCTAATTTAAAAACTGGAAATTCGCACTCAAACTACTCTATCATGTCCACAAAAAACATTCAATTAGTCGTATTAGATATGGCTGGAACAAGCATCTTAGATGAGCATGAAGTGGAGCACTGTTTCAAAAAAGCCGCTCTAAAAAATGGTTTATTGTCTAGCGATGACCGCATATTAGCCTTACAGGGCTATGCCAAACTTTATGTTTTTCAAACTCTTTGGACAGAACAATTGGGAGAAGGAGATCCCATGGTGGAACAAAAAGCCCAAACTTCTTATCAAGATTTTACTCAAATTTTAGAAGAACATTACCTAAAATCTGAAGTTAAACCTACGGAAGGTTGCCTTGAATTATTCCATTATTTACATCAACAAGGTATTTATATAGCCTTAACAACAGGTTTTTATCGCAAAGTCGCTAATATCATTTTAGATAAAATAGGATGGGGAAAAAACCTCAACCAGAATTACATGAATATCCAAAACAAGGCGGGCATACACCTTTCTGTTTGTCCAGATGAAGTACATGGAATAGGCCGACCAGCTCCCAATATGATTGAACTTGCCATGTCTCGTTTTGGTATTACGGATAAAAGTCGGGTCATCAATGTGGGTGATACGCCCGTTGACTTAGCCTTTGGTAAAAATGCAGGAATTCGTCTTGCACTTGGAGTTTGTAATGGCACTCACTCAAGAGAGCAACTAGAAGCTTATCCAAATGATGGCCTACTGAATAATATTGCTGATTTAATACCCATTATTGAAAAAGTGAATCATGAAAAAATATGATTTAATCATTGTAGGCGCAGGCATCATCGGGACCTTTTGTGCTTATCACGCCTTAAAAAAAGGAAAAACTGTCTTATTATTAGAAAAAGACGCACAACCTTTTGAGGCCAGTTTCCGTAATTTTGGACAGGCTGTTCCATCGGGCCAATCGCTTCCTCAATGGTTTGAATATGGCCGTAAATCCTTAAAAATTTATAAGGACTTACAAGAAAACACTGATATTTCTCTCGTCAAAAATGGGTCCTGGTATTATGCTTCAGACGAACAAGAAATGACGCTGCTAGAAGAAATACATCAACTTTTTACGGAAAGAAATTATACCAATAAACTCTACTCGGCTCACGAATGCCTGGAAATAAATCCCTCCTTAAAGAAAGAGTATGTAAAAGGAGGCCTATTTTTTCCCGAAGAAGCATCACTCAATCCTTTGGTGATGGTACATCGGGTCAGAGAATTTCTTATCCAGTATATGGGATTACATTACCAGCCTTTATGCTCTGTGATTTCCATTGAAAAAAAGCGAGGCATTGCTAAGATTCATAGCGCACATGGACAAGCTTTTTGGTCTGATAAGGTCATTTTAGCCAGTGGTAGAGATACCCAATTTCTATTCCCAGACTTATTTGCTCAGGCCGACTTAAAAATCAGTAAGCTTCAAATGATGCGTTTAAAGCCACAAAAACGGGCATTTGGTGCCAATATTTTAACGGGTTTAACGATTCGTCGTTATGAAAGTTTTCACTCTTGTCCCTCTTTTCACAAGCTAGAAGCAAGTGTCGACCAAAAACTTTTACAGGAGCAGGGTATTCATATTCTATTCAAACAAGCAGCCGATGGCTCCATTATTTTAGGTGATTCTCATGCTTATGTTCCAGCGCACCAACAAGCCAATTTTGGTTTTGAAATAGCTACAGAAATCAACGAAATGATGCTGAATGAAGCCAAGAGAATTCTGCATCTTGAAAGTTGGGATGTAGATTCCACCTGGGCAGGATATTATTTACAAGCCAACAAATCAGATATCTTTACCAAAACATTGGACGATGTCATTCATGTGATCAATGGAATTGGTGGCAAAGGAATGACTACAAGTCCCGGATTTACAGCAGAATACATTCAAAAACTTTATTAACCTTCTATGAAAAATGTCATTTCCATCAGTTTTCTTTACTTACTTGCAATTACCGCTTTTGGACAAAGTTCTACCATTAAATACCCGAAAAATATCATCTTTTTAATTGGTGATGGTATGGGAGTCAGTCAAATTTATGCTGGCCTAACAGCCAATAAAGGACATCTAGCCTTAGAAAGAATTCGTCACATTGGCTTTCATAAAAATCAAGCATCTGATAATTATGTAACAGATTCAGCGGCAGGAGCCACGGCATTTTCTACAGGTAAAAAAACCTACAATGGAGCCATAGGGGTAGATGCCACACAAACTCCACAAGTTACCCTTTTAGAATTGGCCGAGAAAAAAGGTATGGCTACGGGTTTAGTCAGTACCGCTGATATAACAGATGCTACACCTGCTGCTTTTATTGCCCATCAGATCAAGCGCAACATGCATGATGAGATAGCCAAAGATTTTCTCAAAACAGACGTAGATATTGTTGTGGGAGGTGGAAGAAAAAGCTTTGACCAACGAAAAGATGGTCAAAATTTATTGGATTCTCTTAAATCAAAAAAATATCAAGTAGTTGAATCCCTAGCTGAAATGAATGCCATGAAGCAAGGGAAATTTATCTATTTATATGCACCAGGAGACCCCATTAAAATGAGTGAAGGCAGAGGGGATATTTTACTTGATGCAACGAACAAATCAATGGAATTACTTTCCAAGAATAAAAAAGGCTTCTTTGTCATGATTGAAGGAGGACAAATTGACTGGGGTGGACATGCGAATGATACCAACTATGCCGTGTCTGAAATGGTGGATTTCAATAAAAGTATAGACGCTGCCTTAAATTTTGCTGAAAAAGATAAAGAAACATTGGTTCTAATTACGGCTGATCACGAAACGGGAGGTATGGCTTTATTGGGAGGAGATATGACAACAGGCGAAGTAAAAGCTTCATTTATTACCAAAGGACACACAGGACAAATGGTTCCCGTTTTTGCTTATGGACCAGGCTCGGAAGCTTTTCAAGGAATATACCAAAATACCGCCATTTTCGACAAATTGAAAGCGGCCCTAAGATTATCTCAAAAATAGATTGTAAATTTTTCATGTGAATTAGTAAAGCCCATCGCTTCATAAAAAGCATGGGCTTCTTTTCTTCGTTTGTTCGAAGTCACTTCGATTGATTTCACATCCTTTTCCTTAAGCTCATTTTTAAGCGCTTCAATTAATTTTCTACCGAGGCCTTTCCTTTGACAAGAGGCCGTAACCATTAATTCTTGAATCTCGTAAACCATTCCCTCGTGATGCAATAGGTTTTGACCTACCACACTCAAAAAACCAACTACTTGATTTTCCATATTTTCTGCGACCCAAACATGGGTATGCATATGCCCCAAATACTCCGCCCAAATTTGAGCAAAAATTTGTGGGTCAGACTCTCTGTTTTCTAGCTCATTGACAAGTTCCAATACAGCTTTTCCATCATCTAATTTAGCTTGGCGAATGGTATAATTTGGGTCCATTTTACGGATTTGTTACGGCTATGTGAAATCTATTTTAAATCGCTTCTAGGGTATTTTTTGCGCATTTCAATGGGCTTAAATTACATAAAATACTTGAAAAAAAGCCGATGAAAGAGATTACTCAGAAAGTCCAACACATGTTTGCCGAATTGGGAGATTCTCAATATGGTGGCGAGGCTGTAAGCCAGTTAGAACATGCCTTACAATGTGCCCAATTAGCCACTGATGAAGGTGTATCTGCGGAGTTGATTGTAGCAAGTTTATTACATGATATAGGACACCTTTTGCATGCGCTTCCAAACGATGCCCCAGAAATTGGCATTGACGACATGCATGAAAATTTGGCTAAGGAATTTTTAGATCGATATTTTAATGAGGATGTTACAGAACCCATTCATTTACATGTAAATGCCAAACGCTATTTATGTAACAGAGAAGCGGGATACCAAGCACTCTTAAGCGAACCTTCTCTAATTAGCCTAGCACTTCAAGGTGGTCCTATGACTGAAGAGGAGTGTTTAATTTTTGAGCAAAATTCACACTTTCATGCATCTATTCAATTAAGAAAATATGATGATGCTGCCAAGATTCCTGGCCTAAAAGTTCTTCCCTTGGAACATTACCTGGATTTAATCGAAAACACATCTTTGTGATATTCCCTTCTTCATCTAGATCCGAAAAAAACTCATTCATATCACAGTGGTTCACTCATCCGCTGTGGTCTATGGTGGCTGCATTTGGTTGTTACTTTTGCGTATATGGATTTAGAAAACCATTTACGGCAGGACTCTATGAAGCACAATTTTGGTTTGGTATACCTTGGAAATCGGTATTAATATCATCCCAAATTGCAGGATACATGTTGTCCAAATGTGGGGGAATCTTTTTTGTTTCGTCCATAGCTTGGTCTAAAAGAATTCAAGCTATCGTATTAAGTGTTTTTATCGCCGAACTAGCCTTATTGGGATTCGGACTGGCTCCCAGACCCTGGAGCATTCTTTTTTTGGTGATAAACGGCCTCCCACTAGGGATGATTTTTGGCTATATTCAAGGATTTCTAGAGGGGAAAAAAAATACGGAATTATTCATCGCCAGTTTAGGGGCAAGTTTCATTTTAGCCGACGGAGTTTCAAAATCAGTGGGGAAATTTTTACTGAATACAGGCGTATCAGAGACCTGGATGCCATGTACAGCAGGCTTACTATTTAGCTTACCATTTCTGTTCTTTGTTTGGATGCTCCAGCAAATCCCGAAACCGACAAAAGAGGACATGGCAGATCGCTCAGAAAGAACACCCATGTCATCCTTAGATAGAAATCGAATCATTAAATCATTGGGTCCAGGAATACTCGGAATTAGTTTATTGTACTTGTTTGCATCACTATTACGGGGTATTCGGTCCGACTTTGCCCCTGAAATCTGGGAATATTTGGGTTTTCAAAGTATTCCATCCTTATTTACACAAACGGAGATATGGGTTACTGTCGGCATTTTAGTGATTAATGGCAGCTTAGTATTTATCAAAAACAATGTACGTGCCTTTTTCCTAAGTATGGGAATCATCATGCTTGGATTTATTTTGCTAATTATCAGTGGTACCCTTGGCCTTCACTATTTAAACCCTTTTTGGCTAATTGTACTTACAGGCTTTGGTATTTATCTACCTTACTTAACCATCACTACATCAATATTTGAACGAATGCTGGCAATAAGTAAGCACAAAGCGAATATAGGCTTTCTTATGTATATCGTTGATTCGACAGGCTATGTCGGATACAATTTGCTTCTTTTGTGCAGTGGATTCATTTTCCCTCAGTGGAATTTAGCCCATTTATTTTTTGAATGGATTATCCTATTGGGTATCGCTGGAATTGGCATTTCCCTTTCTTGCGTGTTCTATTTTACCAAGAAATTGATACAATAAGGCTATTTCGGAAACGTTCTGTCTGCGCCCAGCTCACAACGCTGGCAAGGTTCCAAACCTTGACAGCGTTAGAAAGCGCAGGCATTTTTTACCTCCAATTGCTCCCCCAATATTTTTCTTATAACCAATTACAGCAACACGGAAAATGCTACAAAATCATACGAGATAAGAACATATAAGTCTCTTATTTACCAAGAAATTGATACAATATGGCTATTTTGGAAACGTTCTGTCTGCGCCCAGCTACGCAACGCTGGCAAGGTTCCAAACCTTGACAGCGTTAGAAAGCGCACCAATTGCTCCCCCAATATTTTTCCTATAACTAATTACAGCAACACGGAAAATGCTACAAAATCATACTAAATAAGAACATATAAGCCTCTTATTTACCAAGAAATTGATACAATAAGGCTATTTTGGAAACGTTCTGTCTGCGCCCAGCTACGCAACGCTGGCAAGGTTCCAAACCTTGACAGCGTTAGAAAGCGCAGGCATTAAAACAAGAAATGCCGAAAGGAATCCTTCCGGCATTTTCTGAATTACACCAATATAAAATCTTAGTAATCCGTGTTTTGTGGATCCCAGTTTGTCCAGCCTTCTGTCCAATCCGTAGTTCCAAAAGCACCAATATTTGTATTCGCTTCAAATCCAGCTGGTAAACTAACTCCTCCACCCAATAATTTAGATGTACTAGTTAAAGCTAAACTTGGCTTACCTTGTAATCGATTATAACCAGCCGTTAAACCTAATGTCTCCGCAGCTACTCCAAACTGATTTTTACGAGTAGCATCTTTTAACATCGTTTCATCTCCTGTTACGATTGGCTTCAACATTCCTGTTACCGCTAATCCTGATAAAATATTTTTACCTGTTACAAAATTATTTTGTGATGCTGTACCCTCTAATTCTAAACCTCCCTTAGCAACCCAACCTCCAACAAATAAACTGTTGATGACCGAAATGGCTGAATTACGACGGATACGCATAGCCGAACGGTATTTTTTATCCACTGTTCCGTCTGCGATAAAAGCACTTACATTGGCAAACTTCGCACTAGTCTGTGGTGAAGCATCTGAACCTGCTGCATCGTTATCCGATTCAAAGGCGTTGCTGTCTGAACATGAACATTGGTCAGCTACTTGTGGGTCACGGATCGACAATGCAAATTGAACATTACCACTGTAACCCCAATCCGTGTCAAAATCATCATCCATATTTCTGTAGGATACCAAGTGCTTCGCATTTACATTTCCTCCGAACCACTCATAAGCATCATCTCCATTGTATGAAACCTGTACATAATCAATTTCTGTACCTGATCCCACACCTCCTAAAGTCAATCCGTTAATTTCCTTATCCGTCTCAAAGGCAATACCCGCAAACTCAATACGTACATATTTCAATACACCTGAATTATCCGAATCATTAGAACCTCCAAAAGTAGAAACGTTCTCTCCCTCAATCGTTGCTGGAGTCTTATTTACGCGAGCATTACCCAACATAATTAATCCACCCCAGTCGCCATAATTTCTAGATCCTTTCGCCTGAGCAGAAGTAAATACAATCGGTTTAGCAGCCGTTCCACGTGCTATTAATTTACCACCTGGCTTAATAATTAAGGTACCTTTGGTGATTTTATCACCCAAAATGATTGTTCCTGGTTCTACAGTTAAAGTAGCTCCAGACTCTACATAGACGAATCCTTTTAACAAATACTTTTCAGACTCCTTCCAAGTAGTGTTGGCAGTGATTTTTCCAGAAACCTCTTTTACTGTACGATTAGCTGGCGCTGGTACCGTAATTTCTACCTCTGAATCGTTTTTCGTACAAGCTGACAAACCTATGGCAGCCGTAAGCAAACAAGCGAAAATGACACGTAATTGTTGCATGAATTTGTTTTTTATATGTTTTTAATTGTTACTACTTATCATTTTTCTTTAGGCCTGCACTAAAACTTCATCGTAATTCCCATGGTAAAATAACTTCCGCGGTGATACTCCTGGTACACACCATCCTTATCAGAAATTTCACCGTCACGGTTCGTATCCTGCACTAAAGAAAACTTCTGGTTTAATAAATCTTGTATTGCTAATTTGAAATCTATTCTCTTCGTCAAGGCCTTCGTGATATTGATATCCACCACATTTCTTGGCATCTCGTAGATATCTGCCGACAACTGGCTATCTCCAATCACAAAGATTCTTTTCCCGATCACATTATATAAAACATTTGCCTGCCATCCTTTGTCGGAATTTTCATAAAATATACCTGCATTGATCAAATAAGGTGATTGACCCTGAAGATTACGATTCAACATATTATCGGATTGTCCCGCACGCACATTACTACTAATCAATGCCGCATTGAATAATGCCACCCAATTAGGAGCAATTTGCTTTCTGATTTCTAATTCCACTCCCGTGCTAGTTGCTTCCGTAGCATTGTCAACAGTAAAAGCGACTGTACTACCATTGTAAAACACTTTGGATTCAATTGGATTTAAGAATTTCTTATAAAATACAGCCAAGGAAATCAATTCTGATTTAGAAGGATATAATTCATATCTCAAATCAAAATTGTTAATCGTAGCATTCAATAATTTTGGTTTATCCGCTCTTGGAATAAAACCAGTACGTGTCACATCATATACGAAGTCATAATACGTGAAAGGAGCTAATTCACGAAACTCAGGTCGGTTGACGGTAGAACTATATGCAAAGCGCAATAAGTTTTTTGTTGTGAAATTATATGCCAAATTCAACGAAGGAAGTGGACTTAATACAGGATTCGTTACCTTAATGGCTGCTCCAGAACCTCTTTCCTTACTTTGTAATTCTTGATTATTATACTCTCCTCTTAAACCAATTGTAGCATTCAACTTGGTTCCAATAGGCAAATACATCTGCACATAGGCTGCGCCAAAGGTATTTTGAGCGGTGTACTTATCTTCAAAGTTGGTCCCTACTCCATAATATATCGAGTTGCCTCCCAAATTAGTTGGGTTGAAGAAATTAGCAGGATCCTGTTTTAACAAAGAGTTGTCTGATGACAATCGATTGGGATTTGTGATTCCATACCAACGATTTGAAAATGCACGTTCCTTGTACTCCGTGTAAATTCCTGCACGGAAGGTCGTTCTTAATTTCTCATCTTCATTCTCCTTAAGAATATGATCAAAATCAGCTCTTGTCGTGTAAATAAACTCCTCTACATGTGAAAAAGAACGCGCCGACTGCTGTAAAGTTGGACTATCTGATTGCTGTAAATCAAAAGTAAATACACCTGTAGAATTTCTCTCTCTACTTCGAGTATATCTTCTATAATCTGGCTCCGTTCTGAAAGTATATCCTAAACCTGTCACCCATTTTAACTTACTTACTGCCGACAATTCGTGTGTTCCACTAAACTGACCTGAATAAATAGAACGCTGCTCATAACGGAAAGAAGCATTGTTTAAATCCACGTTCTCATTATATCCGTTACGAAAAACGGTTTCTTTAATACCAATTTGATTGAACAAGTTTCTAAATTCTAACTTATTATTCGGATTCAAAATCAAAGCCCAGTTCGACATGATACCGATGCGCACATTTTGAGATAAAGATTGATCTTGATAATATTTCTCCGTGTCTCCCAAAAAAGTAAATCTTCTTTGCTGCATTTGAAACGCCTGATTCGTATTGGAATAATTCACATACGAAAAGTTCGTCAGCTCTTTATCTCCCATAAACCAACGGTGGGCAAAATTCAAATTACCCCTGAAATCAGGTAAAACGTTTTTGTCTTCTACATGGTAAAATGCCGGCAAATTTCTAAAGTGAGAAATCACGGCTTCGGTATTTCCTGCGGTAGCAATGCTATTTCTAGAAGGAAAACCTGATGGCAATTGACGTCCACCATCATCAAAACCCAACCAATCCGTCTTACCACCTACATAGGACATCGCCTTTTGAGCCGTCGTTCCTGAACGGTAGCTCGTAGAAAAACTAGCTGAAAATGTATTTCCATCTGGTACTGTCTTGGTATAAATCTTAATAGCTCCTCCACCTAAATCGCCCGGTAAATCAGAAGAGGCTGATTTAAAAATCAACATACGATCTATAATGGAACTAGGAATTAAATCAAATGAAAATGCTTTTGAATCAACCTCCGTAGATGGCGTAATGATATCATTTACCAATACCGTATTATAACGCTCATTTAAACCTCTCACCACCACAAATCTCTCATCAAAAATGGAAACTCCTGGAATTCTACGTACCACAGCAGAAGCATCTCTATCTTGAGTCTTCTGAATCTGCTGTCCCGATATACCCACAGCAATTTGTTGTAGCTGCCTTGTCTCCGTCAATACCGCCACCTCAGATGTCGTGATTTTTTGAGCCTTCACCACCACATTGGCTAAGGTCTTGTTATCCTCTTGCAATGATACGGTAACAATGGTTTCTTTACCTGACTCCACTCTAACATTTGGAATTTGCTGTGATTGATAACCTACCGAACTAACAACCAATTTGTAGATTCCTGCTGGCACACTAGCCAATTCAAATGTACCTTCAATTCCTGTGCTTGCTCCGATTGTCAAACCTTCTAAACGAATGGTTGCCCCAATAACTGGCTCTTTAGTTACCGGATCGGAAATAGTTCCTTTAACTTTCCCAACTTGGCCCATAGCATGACCAAATGACGCTATGGATACTAAAACGATTAATAAACTTCTAAATAATTGGTGTGTATTCATTTGTGTTTATATTGATTACGGCACAAAATTACCTGCAATCAATAGCCTCACGGTTAACACGCTATTATCTATATGTTTCCTGAATGTTAAATAATTCAAAAAAATTTAACCATTTCGTAACATGAAAATAAAAATTGAATTATTCGAAGAAATATAATTTTTTTAAGAGGAATATTCTTAAAAAAGTGAAATTTTTTGCGTATTTAATTTGGAGTTAACATGAAAAGGCTAGTTTTGAGCAAACAAACGGAAAGCTTCCGCCTAAGATTTTATTAATCAAGCATTTATCAATTATCAACATTATGAAAAATTTCATCACAAAAAACGCTTTAGCCGCTCTTGTCGTAGCCGCTATCTTGTCTGTCTCTTCTGCACATGCCGCAGAATTCGCTCTTCCTGTAAACATTGACCAAGTAGGTAAAATGAAATTCCTAGTTAGCTCGGATACATCATCACCCTTGTACGTGGTTATTTATGATGAAGACAATAACCAAATTACCCGCGAAACACTTAGTACAAAGAAATTATTCAATTTCTCTAACCTAAATGATGGTCGCTATAAAATGGTTATTTTTGATTCACGTAAAAACGTCATCAAATCTAAGACTTTCAGTATTTTAACAGAAACGAAAAGAGATTTAGTGGCTGTACAGTAATCGATTAAATCCAACACGAAAAAGGCGCCAGAAGCGCCTTTTTTTTTGCCCAAAAAAAATACTATCCTAAAATATAAGTTAGAATACCCAGCCCCTGCTCAAAAATTCGTAATTTTAATCTCTATTTTTTCCCATCAATTAATTTCCCCTTATGGATTATTTGGCTGGCTTGAACGAGCCCCAACGACAAGCTGTTTTACATACTGAAGGCCCTTTAATGATTATTGCTGGAGCTGGCTCTGGCAAAACACGCGTGCTAACTTATCGCACGGCTTACCTGATTCAACACGGTATCGATCCATTCCAAATTTTACTATTAACTTTTACCAATAAAGCCGCTGGCGAAATGCGCCATCGTATCGAATCCGTCATCGGAAAAGAGGCAAAAAACATCTGGATGGGGACTTTCCACTCCGTATTTGCTAAAATCCTACGCTTTGAAGGTGAAAAATTGGGCTATACTTCCAACTTTTCCATTTATGATACTGACGACTCCAAGTCCCTATTACGTGCCATCATCAAAGAACAAAACCTAGATGATAAGGTCTATAAAGTCAATTTGGTCTTAAACCGAATTTCAGGTGCAAAAAATAGATTAATTAGTCCTGAACAATACCTAAATAGCGCCATTCTGGGAGAAGAAGACCGCATGGCCCGCATTCCCAAAATGGGTGAAATCTACCGAACCTATTGCATTCGTTGCTTTCAAGCCAATGCCATGGACTTTGATGATTTATTATACCAAACCAATATCCTTTTTAGAGATCATTTGGACGTATTGAACAAATACCAACACAAATTCAAACACGTCATGGTGGATGAGTTTCAAGATACCAACGTTTCTCAATATTTATTAACGAAAAAACTGGCTGCCGTACACCGTAACATTTGCGTGGTAGGCGATGATGCCCAAAGCATCTATGCTTTTCGCGGAGCTGATATTCAAAACATCTTGAATTTTGAAAGGGATTATTCCGACCTAACAACCATCAAATTGGAAGAGAACTACCGTTCTACCAAAAATATTGTGGCTGTCGCTAATTCCATCATTTCAAGAAATAAAAACCAACTCGAAAAAAACGTTTTTACGTCCAATGAAGTAGGGGATCAAATAGAAATTATCCGTGCTGGAAGTGACAATGAAGAGGGGCGGATGATTGCCTCCTCCATCTTTGAAACCAAACAAAAAGAAGGATTACATTGGTCAGATTTTGCTATTTTATATCGAACCAACGCTCAATCACGCTCTTTTGAGGAATCCTTGCGCCGATTAAACATCAAATATCGCATCATTGGTGGATTGTCTTTCTACCAAAGAAAAGAAATCAAAGATGTCCTGGCTTACCTTCGTTTTGTGGTCAACCAAAACGATGAAGAAGCATTTAAACGCATCATCAACCTGCCTAAAAGAGGCATTGGGGATACCACTATTGCAAAAATTGCAGTTACAGCAGCTGAAAATAATTGCTCCATTTGGGATGTCATTTCCAACATTCAGACCTTTCAAGGAGCAAGAGGAACCGCCTCCATTGAAAATTTTGCGGATCTCATTAAGTCATTCAAATTAATGGCTGAAGTTGAACATAAAGATGCTTATGAAATCGCCAACCACGTAGCTAAAGCTTCTGGACTTTTACGCGAACTTTATGAAGATAAAACGGTAGAAGGCCTAGCCCGCTATCAAAACTTACAAGAATTACTCAATGCCATCAAGCAATTTGTAGATGACCCAGAAAATGAAGACAAATCCCTCGCTACATTTTTGCAGTCTGTCTCCTTATTAACCAATGCCGACACGCAAGAAGACCCCAATGATCGCGACAAAGTGACCTTAATGACAGTTCACTCAGCGAAAGGCCTGGAATTCAAACACGTGTTTTTAGTAGGATTAGAAGAAGATTTATTCCCCAGCCAAATGATGCTACAAAGCCAAGCAGATTTGGAAGAAGAACGTCGACTTTTTTATGTGGCCGTCACCCGTGCCGAAAAGAAATTGATGATTTCCTATGCGGAATCACGCTATCAATTTGGTCGATTAAAATCATGTGAGCCAAGTCGTTTCCTCGATGAAATTGACAGTGCCTATTTGAAAATGGCAAAAACACCTGGCAAAAAAGAAGTTCAAGCCTTCAGACCCGTTCAGAAAACAGGATTTGTATCCAGTTCCACTAGCCCGTCAGCTGCTCAATTAATCCAAAAACCCAAACAAAATACGAATTACCAGCACGTTGCATCCAGCCATTTTGCCCCTACCGATCCATTAAAATTAGAGGCAGGCCAACAAGTCGAGCATCAAAAATTTGGTTTTGGATTAATCAAAAAAATAGAAGTCAACGGTGCCGAAAGAAAAGCCGTGATTGATTTTGAAAAAGGAGTAGGTGAAAAAACCTTGTTATTGAGTTTCGCCAAACTAATGGTGAAAGTTTAATTATTTCTTGGGAGTAAAATATACATGGACAGGTCCAGGGGAACTAGCTACCTCGGAAATAGTATAAAAACCATTTGCCCCATGAGAAAAAGCGAGAGCCTCCCCTTGAGGTTCCAGTTTACTGGGTACTATTTTAGGCGGACGTTTTAAGGCTTCTCCTAGGGTTTCATGTTTCCCTTTCTTCCAATAATACACCTCCAAATAATTCCGAATAACCACTTCTTGATTATTATTTGCAACATCACCAGCTGTAACATTATACAATTGTTTCAAGATTGCCAGGTCAGAACTTGGCTCAGAAAAATTCAATTTCCTAACAAACTCGGCCTCCACCACTTTGTTCTCCATAAAGCTCTCCCCCTTAATGCGATACAGGCTTTTGCGATCATCCTGCTTACTCACCAAATACATATCCCCATTCAGCTGGTCTACCAACAAGCACTCCATATCCTTGGAACCTTCTGGTAATTTAAATTCCAATTTCTCTACCTGCTTGATAATTCGAGTGACCATATTGGATGAACGAATGTCAAACTCCTTGAATCGATAAATAAAATAAGAACCATACTCTTGTTTATTGTCGCCCGTATCCGCCACATATACATAAGATTCATTCGGATTTTTATACCAATAAGCCAAATCTTCCCAATCTCTATTCTGAGCTCCTTGAAGTAAAAACTCCACTTTACCCGTTCCATAGCGATCAATCAAAAAAATACGATTTAAATCTTGCGAGTCATTGACAACCCAGAAAAGTTCCGGGTTTAGTCTACTGGCCACCATGCCCGAAGCTTCATCGATTTCAATGTTTTCTAAAACCCCTTCATCGACTGTGGCCGAAAAATTGGTTTTAGCCATTTGTGCATCAATGATATAGAGCGATTGGCAAGCCCAGACAATCAAGGCTAGAATTCCTAAACGAAACCAGTGAGTTGTTTTCACTTTCGCTTATAAAAATATAAATGAACCGGCGTACTTCCTTTTTCAGAAATGGTATAATACCCTCCTCCATCTGCCGCAAAGGTGATTCCTTCTCCCTGTGGTTCAGTTGGATTCCCCACATAAGGAACTTGTTTGGCCGCCCTTGCTAAAGCTTCTGGGATCGTTTCATTGGTTTTTCTCTTCCAATAATAGCATTCAAAATAATTCTTAATCAATATCTCGGTATTATCTGGCGAAACATCCCCAGACGTAATATAATATGCTGTCACAATCTGTCCTAAGGTAGAAAAAGGCACCGAAACATTCAATTCCTGCACAAATTCAGCCTTAACATTGGCCTGATTGGTAAAGCTTGCTGCTGGTATTTTATATAATCTCTTCTTTGTTTCTCTTTTTGAAACAATAAAAACGTCCTTGGTCTTTTGGTCAACCAACAGACATTCCATATCCCGAGATCCATCAGGAAGAGTAAAGGTTAATTTTTGAACTCCCGTAATGGTCGCATTATTGATGGAAGTGACATTGGGTTCATTAAACCAATAAATGGCATAAGAAGCATGGCTCGCACTATTATCCCCAAAGTCGGCAATATAAACAACCGCACTTCCGTTACTATCCGATATCAAGGCGATGTCTTCCCAATCTCGATTTTCGGCCCCTTGGATAACAAATTGCTTCATCCCTTTCCCAAAAGTATCGATCAAAAACAGTCGATTGCCATCCCCGGAATCATTATGCGCCCATAAAAAACCTTCATTCTTTTTACTTGACACCATTCCCGAGGCCTCATCCAATTCAGGGTTTTCGATGATTCCACGATCCACTCCATCTTCATAACTTGACTCCGTTACACCTGGTTCAGGCGTAGGTGCCGGTCCAGGACAAGCAGTCAGCAATAAACTTAGGGGTAGTAAAAAAAGTAAGCGTTTATATGAACTATACAGTTTTTTCATCAGATTCAGGGGGCAAAGGAGCGGCATTCAGGCTAACCTTAATTTTTTTAATTCGGCGGGTATCCACCGATTGAATTTTAAAGATAAAAGGTTCACAAACTATTTCCTCACCAGCATGTGGAATACGAGAAAATAACTCGATACACAAACCTGCTAAGGTCTCGCTTTCCCCTTTTACTTTTTCAAAAATAGAGACATCTACATCAAAAACACGACAAAAATCATTCAAAGAAATTTTTGCTTCAAACAAATACGTATGATCATCTAGTTTTTTATAGTCTAATTCCTCTTCATCAAACTCATCGTTGATATCCCCTACAATCTCCTCAATGATATCTTCCATGGTCACTAAGCCTTCTGTCTCTCCATATTCATTCACTACAATGGCCATGTGTACCCGTTTTTCTTGAAAATCATAGAGCAAATCATCAATTTTCTTATTTTCTGGAACAAAAAAGGGTTGATGCAAAAGTGACAACCAATCAAATTTTTCATTTTGATCAATATGTTCCAATAAATCCTTGATGTACAAAATCCCTTCTATTTTATCGATAGTTTCGGCGTATACAGGAACACGAGAATATCCGTTTTTATTGATTTTATCCATCAATTCATGGAAATCCATCTCGGTATCAAAAGCCACAATATCCCTTCTCGCCTTCATGACGCCTTTCACTGAGGTATTCCCAAAATTCAAAATACCCCGTAAAATATCTTTTTCCCTTTCCGTCGTATTCTCATCCGTCGTTATTTCTAATGCCTGATTCAACTCATGAGTGGTCAAATAATATGATTTCTTCTCAATCCGATTTTCAATCAAATTCGATATTCCCAACAAAACCTTAGATAGTGGTTTAAAGGTAAAAGTGAAAAAATCAATCAATGGAGCAGTATATCGAGCAAAAATCAAATTATTCTGTTGAGCCCATACCTTAGGAATCAATTCCCCGAAAAAGGCAATGATGAAAGTTACCCCAAACAACAAAAACAAGGTGACAATCAAGGTATTAACCGATTCTTCTCCAATCAATAATTGGGTAAGGTAATTGGCTAAGGTAATGAAAATGATATTGACAAAATTGATGGCAATCAAGAGTGTCGCGAGAAGAAGCTGGGGTTGATCTAACAATCGGCTTAGCGTCTTTTCACTTTTTGTAACACTTTCTTTGAGTGCTATCCGCTGCTCGGCATTTAGGGAAAAAAAGGCTACTTCGGAACCAGAAAGTAAAGCAGAAAGCAGAATTAAAGCGACTAATACAAGGCTGATAAAAATGATGGAAGGCGCGCTGATGTTGGGTTCAAAAGCAATCAACAAGATATTCGAATAGGGATCGGCCTCCATAGGGTAATGCTAAATTTATGCAAATTTATAAAAAAGGGAATAGCTTTTATTAAGTATTCCCTTCTAGACCAGAATATTAAAACGGAAGATCATCATCTCCGGAATCTGCAACCTGTGGAAAATTCGGAGCCGATGAGGCTGATTTATCTGAAGTAGGTAAGGCCTCAGGTCTAGGTCTCGCTTCAGGAGCGTCTTGAGCAGGACGATCATTTCTACCTCCAATCAAGTTGATGGACGTAGCCCGAATACGGTATCCACGTACCGTGGCTCCATTTTTATCTTGCCACTCCTCTGACCGTATTTTTCCTTCGATATACACCTGATTCCCTTTTCGAAGATATTGTTCCGCGATGTTGGCTAAATTATCCCATAGCTCCACGCGGTGCCATTCCGTTTGCTCAACCCGCTGTCCATCTTTTCCTGGATAAGATTCAGAGGTAGCAATATTGATATTAGCCACCTTAATCCCACTTGGTAAGGCCCTTACTTCTGGGTCTCCCCCCAAATTGCCTAATAAAATTACTTTGTTTACTCCTGCCATAATGTGTTTGTTTTAAATGATTATCGGCAAACCCTTTGCCAAAACAAAATTATCTTGGCATTGAATCATTAAAAATCTTCAGATGCAAATTATCAGTTATCAGATTCAAAAGCAAGACCGATTTTCCCAGCTTTTCAAAGTCCTCGGGCTGTATCCATTGAAATCCTGCCAAATTGCTAATATCAAGATTATCAGGAACTTGGACATGCCAAGCCCGACAATGTATCTTTTGGTGGCTGAGTATATGTAATTTGGGCGATTTCAAGAACTGTACAGTAGCGTTTGAGAACATGGTGGATAAATTATCATCCATCTCTACTAAACTTTCAAGTTCTTCCTCTTGAGCTGATTCTACCAAATAAAACTCCCATAAGCCCGACCAGATATCCCTTTCTTTTCTTTCTCGAACGAGTACCTGCCCTCCCTGTTCCAAGATAAAGTAGTTGAAATATCGATTCTTTTGTTTTGCTTTCTTTTGCTTCACAGGGAAATCCTGAATTCGCTTCTGTTGAAATGCAAAACAAGTCAAACTTAAAGGACAACTAGCGCATAAAGGTGCTGGACTACATTGCAAGGAGCCAAAATCCATGATGGCTTGATTAAATTCAGCGGGCTGATCCTGAGGAATTAATTCCATGGCCACATCCGTAAATTCTTTTCGTGCCGAACTATGAAGGATATCCGTTTCTATGCCAAAATAACGCGCTAATATTCGAAAGACATTACCATCTACAACGGGTTTAGCCTCCCCAAAAGCAAAAGAGGCAATAGCAGCAGCGGTGTAGGGTCCCACGCCTGGTAATTGAATTAAATCATTATATGTAGCAGGAAATTGTCCATGATAATCAGATACCACCAATTTCGCTGTTTTATGCAAGTTTCTAGCTCTAGAATAATAACCTAATCCCTGCCAATGTCGAAACAAAACAGATTCCTCCGCTTGAGCAAGCGATTCCACTGTAGGAAAAACCTCAAGTAATTTTAGATAATATGGCAATCCTTGTGCTACACGGGTTTGTTGCAGAACTACCTCCGACAACCAAATCGCATAAGGGTCTTGGGTTTGTCGCCAAGGTAATGCTCGAGCATGTTGCCGATACCAAGATAATAGGCCTTTTGTAAAAGGGTGATGATTTGTAGATTGCATGGGATGAATCAAAGATACGAAGAAAGAAGGGAGCTATTTGACAAGCATTTACTAAAAAAATCAATTAAATCATTGACAACCATTTCTATTCTTCGAGAAAAACATTACTTTTGTGTCCCTTTTAAAGAAAGGGAAAGCGATTAGAACAAAATTGATAATTTAAAGCATTAATTACCGTGACCAAGGCAGATGTAATTGCTGAAATTTCCAGCAAAACAGGGATTGACAAAAAAGATGTTTCTGAAACGTTAGAAAAGTTTTTCGAAGTTGTAAAAGATAATTTATCCAAACAAGAGAACATTTATGTTCGTGGTTTTGGAAGTTTTATCAACAAAAAGAGAGCAAAAAAGATTGCTAGAAATATTTCAAAAAACACGGCAATTACCATTGACGAACACTATGTACCTAGCTTTAAACCAGCTAAAGTGTTCATTGAACAAGTTAAAACCAGCACTGACCCTGCTAAATAAGGCTTAATGCCTCAGGTCTAGAAAAATGAAGAAATCCTATGTGATCATTCTGATTATTGGCCTTGGGTTGACTGCCCTCATATTTCAATTACCTAAGGGAAATGTGAGTAATACCACGAGTAATGCTCCTGCTGGAGGAGCCAATCGCGATGCGAAAGGCGACGATCACCAGGATGAACATACAGAAGAAAGCGCGACAAAATCAGAAGAAACGCATGCTGCCCCCTTGACAAAAGCTCAACAAGCGGCTGTTTCTAAATTAAAATCTGAATTGAGTCAAGCAAAAACAGAGGTTGCCAAGTCGAGTGTGTTAGATAAATTAATCAACACATTTGTTGGAGCTAGTCATTACGATAGTGCTGCTTATTTTGCAGGACAATTCGCCGATCAGCATCCTGCTTTAAACAACTTCTTACGTGCGGGCCAATTGTATTTTGAAGCCCAAACTTATGCACTGAACCCGACAAAGGGTAAGGCCATGGGAGAAAAAGCACGTGTATACTTTGAACAAGTATTATCGAAAGATCCGTCTAACCTCTTGGTAAAAACGAATTTAGCGATGACTTATGTGGACACTCCCACCCCAATGAAAGGGATTACCTTACTGAGGGAAGTGATTGAACAAGAGCCGACATTCGTGCCTGCTTTATTTAACCTGGGGATTTTATCCATTAAATCGAATCAATTTGGCAAAGGCCAAGAACGATTCACTCAGATATTGAAGCTGGAACCAACGAATTACAAAGCCGCCTTAAACCTCGGTTTTTGCTTGGCCCAGTTAGATAAATTAGATGAGGCAAAGAAAGTGCTTCGGATGGTACTTGACAAGAGCAAAGACCCTGAAGAAACCAAAGCTGCCCAAGAGTTGCTCGCAGAAATGCAAAAACATTGAGGTTGAAAATCAACTTCTTACATTATTCAAAATTTAAACGCTAACAGGTATGCCTTGCGGAAAGAAAAGAAAACGTCATAAGATTTCAACACACAAAAGAAAAAAACGTCTTCGTAAGAATCGTCACAAGAAGAAATAGTTAGTATAATTACCTCCTTTTGGTAGCGTAATTAGGTAACCCAAAAACAGACCATCCCAAATGGCCTGTTTTTGGTGTTTGTTATATATATTAGCGTAGGGATAAGTCTGTCCCGTCTAACATTCTTCTCGTGATATATTGTGAGTAATGAATTAATCATTAATTCTACCCCCAAAGGGGATAGAATTGCCCTTTTGCAAGACAAAAGGATAGTAGAATATCACATTGAACAGTCGGAACCTCAATTTTCCGTGGGTGATATCTATCTTGGTACTGTCAAAAAATTAGTCTCTGGTCTTAACGCTGCCTTCATTGATATAGGTTATGAAAAGGATGCATTCCTTCATTACCATGATTTAGGCCCTAACTTGAACTCACTGCAGAAATTCTCGCGTGATGTTATGAACAAAAAGGGCAAAAACATCAAGTTGGAGAACTACAAAATAGAAGAAGAAATTGATAAATTAGGTAAAATCGATAAGGTTTTAACCCGTAATCAACTCATCTTGGTTCAAGTAGTGAAAGAACCTATTTCCACCAAAGGCCCTCGTCTTTCTTGCGATATATCCATCGCAGGAAGATTCCTCGTGTTAGTCCCTTTCTCCAATGGCGTTAATATTTCTAAGAAAATTACGTCCAAAGCCGAAAGAAGTCGATTGATGAAATTGATGTCATCCATCAAACCGAAAAACTTCGGTGTCATCGTCAGAACTGTAGCCGAAGGAAAAGCCGTAGAAGAAATGGAGCGCGACCTACGTGATTCTATTTCCAAATGGGAAGACGGAATCGCCAAATTAGTCGATGCCAAACCCAGAGACCGTGTCATTGGTGAAATGAGCCGTGCCACTTCTATGTTAAGAGACTTGCTAAACAACGACTTTGACAATGTCATCGTCGATAACCAAGATTTGTACAACGAAGCCAAAGGTTATGTGCATCAAGTAGCTCCAGAAAAAGAAAAGATTGTCAAATTACACACGGGTAAAACCAAGTTATTTGAACAAGTGGGTATCGAAAAACAATTAAAAATGCTTTTCGGAAGATCCGTTTCTTTACCTGCTGGCGGTTACCTCATCATAGAACACACGGAAGCTTTGCACGTGATCGACGTGAATTCAGGAAATAAATCCAATTCTGAAGACGATCAAGAGGCTACTGCCTTAAGTGTTAACCGTGAGGCCGCTAAGGAAATTGCCCGTCAATTACGCTTGCGTGATATGGGTGGTATCATTGTGATCGATTTCATCGACATGAAAAAAGCGGACAACCGTAAGTTGATTCAGGACATCATGCGTGATGAAATGAGAACGGACCGTTCAAAATACACCATTCTGCCGCTGACCAAATTCGGTTTGATGCAAATCACTCGCCAACGTGTCCGCCCAGAAATGAATGTGGCCACGCATGAAACTTGCCCTAGTTGTGGAGGTACCGGTACCATCACCGCTAGCATCGCTGTTTCTGAGACCATTGCGCAGCATGTGGAACATTTGATTACCAAACAAAATGAGAAAAAACTCACTTTATTGGTTCATCCTTTCTTAAGTGCTTACTTTACTAAAGGATTCCCTTCTATACGAATGAAATGGTTCATGACGTTTAAGTCTTGGATTCACATTACGGAGGATTCATCCCTAGGTATTACTGACTTTAAGTTTTTGAACCATAATGGAGATGAGATCGAGATATCGTCTTAGATCATATTTACTACTTCTAAGTTTTCTTTCACTATCTTTCCTAAGCTTGGGTCAATGGTGGAAGAAAACCGAAGAAGCAGAAAAGGAGCGTTCCAAAGGAATGCTTTTATTCACATCTGAAGTACAAATTGAAGCTACCAATGCCATCAATCAAATGTACAATTTCAAATTCCCCGAAGCCGAAAGGGAATTCAATTACCTCAAAGTCAAACATCCAGATCATCCACTGCCCGACTTCCTATTAGGACTGGTACAATGGTGGAAAATGGTTCCCAATACCCAAAATGAGGTCTATGATGATCGACTGCTGGAATACATGGATCGAAGTATTTCCAAAGCAGAGAAAATTTGGGATGATACGGAAAACCCCGAAGCCGCCTTCTTTATGGCTGCCGCCTATGGCTTCAAAGGCCGTTTACATGCCGAGCGCAAACACTGGGCTCGTGCGACACTGGCAGCGAAAAATGCCTTAAAATACTTAGAATATTCTCGGGAATTTGCCGATTTCAGTCCCGAACTGATGTTTGGTGATGGCCTTTACAATTACTACTACCATTTTATTAAGCAAAATTTTAAACTGCTACGTCCTGTACTTTGGCTTTTCCCTAAAGCCAATAAGCAACAAGGTATAGAACAATTAGAAAAAGTTAGCTACCAAGCCTTTTATACCCGTACCGAAGCCCGCTATTTCCTCTTGCAAATTTATGCCATGGAAAACATGTCAGAAAAGAGCTACGAATTAGCCAAATATACACATCAGAATTATCCAGATAATCCTTTCTTCGAACGTTATCATGCCCGCTCGGCCTTCATGTTAGGGAAATTGGATGAGGCCATGGAAGTTGCTAAAAGTATTTTAAACAAAATAGATAATAAGCAAGTAGGCTATGAGGGCGTATCAGGCCGTTATGCCTCATATATTTTGGGATACTACCAATTATACATTTTCAAAAATCATACTGAAGCAAAAATCTATTTCAAAAAATGCATGGATTTCTCCATTCAAACAGCTTCCTTAGAGTCTGGATACTATTGGGCTTCCGTTTTGGGTCTTGCTCGCATCGCCTATCAAGAAGGTGATTATGACAAGGCAGTTGACCATTGCAAAGAAGTCATGGATAAGGCCGACAAAAAAACAAGTCAATATACCGAGGCGAAAAAACTGCTTTCTGAGGCCAAAAAAGCACGAAGAAAAAAGAAATAAAGAATTTAACAATTACTTAACATGGGCTTCATGGGTAAAGCGTAATTTTGCGACCATATTTGCACCAATATACCTTAAATAATATTATATGTTTGGGTTAGATCCTACCTTATTCTTCCTACTATTTTTCTGTCTATTTGCTGCCTGTGCATTTGAATTCGTAAACGGATTTCATGATACTGCCAATGCCGTAGCGACAGTTATCTACACCCATTCATTAAAACCCACCCAAGCAGTTGTTTGGTCTGGTTTCATGAATTTTGTGGGGCTATTAACCGGTGGTGTCGGTGTTACCATGAGTATCATTGGGCTTCTCCCCACGGAACTACTCATTGATACCAATGTGTACCATTCCATGGCCATGGCTCTTTCCCTCCTGTTTTCCGCTATTTTATGGAATTTAGGTACTTGGTACTTTGGAATTCCAGCCTCTAGTTCACATACCCTAATCGGTTCGATCATCGGTATTGGTGTTGGTCATGCTATTTTACCAGAAAATCAAACCAATGTCAGCGCCGTTAACTGGGATAAAGCCCAAGAAATTGGACAAGCCTTATTACTTTCACCACTCTTTGGTTTTGCATTGGCCATCGTTTTGATGTACATCTTAAAAAAGACGATTAAAAATAAAGAGATTTTTAAAGAGCCTAAAAAGAATTCACCTCCCCCGCTTTGGATTCGTGCTATTCTAATTACGACTTGTACCTTGGTGTCTTTTTTCCATGGTCGAAATGATGGACAAAAAGGAATCGGTCTTGTCATGGTGATTTTAATTGCCTTTTTACCAGGTTATTTTGCTATTAATTCTACTTTAGATTTGAGCCGCTTACAAAAAGACTTAACTCAAGTAGAAATCATTTCAGCTAAAATTGACACCACAACACTTTCCATTAAAGAACAAGAAAGTTTCCGTGTTGTTACCAGCTCTTCTAAGGCATTGCACGAACTACTTTTAACAAAAAACATTCAAACAAGTAACCTAACTACTAAGCAAAAGTTTGAGATTAGAAAAGCGGCATTGAATATCAACAAACATGCCAAAAAATTAATCGAAAGCGAATCCGTTGCCTTATCTGAAGCCGATAAAAAAGCTTTCAAAAAAGCTACTGCTGGCGATAAAGCTGCCTTTTTTGCCTTTGGGGCTACCTCAGGAACGGGTATTGCCGCTGTGACTGATTTTGCTCCAAATTGGGTCATGTGGATGGTTGCTCTTTCTTTAGGTCTAGGAACCATGGTAGGTTGGAAAAGAATCGTCGTGACAATCGGAGAGAAGATAGGTAAACACCATTTAACCTACGCTCAAGGAGCTTCGGCCGAGTTAATTGCATCAGTGACCATTGGATTGGCAACCGCCTATAAATGGCCCGTAAGTACCACGCACGTATTAAGTTCAGGTATTGCCGGCACGATGGTAGCCTCTAAAGGTATCAAAAACCTGCAAGGTGGAACAGTCAAAAATATTGTGATGGCTTGGGTATTAACCCTCCCAGTAACCATTATCCTAGCCGCTGGTTTGTTTGTCTTTTTCCGTTGGATTACGGGATAAAAGCTCGTAATTTTGAGGGAAGCCAAAAGCTTCCCTTTTTTTTACGCACCAATATAATCCATGAAACAGGTAAGCCTAAGCCTAAAGCTTGTGCTTCTTTTTTGTGCCCTAGGCACAAAAGCACAATCCCCCAGGTATTATAATCACATTGCAAATGGCTGGACTGACCTAAACATTTCGGGTAAAATAGCTGGCAAATTCAGTTGGCAATTAGAAAACCAACAAAGAAGGCAAGACCAACAAGGAGATTACAATCCTGCGACCACCACGGGGAATCCCTACCATAATTTGA
Source organism: Aquirufa ecclesiirivi (assembly GCF_011250515.1). Taxonomy (GTDB): domain Bacteria; phylum Bacteroidota; class Bacteroidia; order Cytophagales; family Spirosomataceae; genus Aquirufa; species Aquirufa ecclesiirivi. Next base: position 76,092 of record NZ_JAANOP010000001.1, read on the forward strand.
ACCAACATGTGTTCAGGCCCTACATCCACTATCAAATGAGTCCTGCCATTCGCTTCTCCTTAATGCCCTTAGGGTGGATAGGAACCAACCGGTTTAGCCTTGGTGAACCATCCGCTTTCTTTTCTGAATTACGGGTCTCTCCGCAAGTCATTTTAACGCAGCAATTGAATCGCTTGCGCATTGATCACCGCTTACGTTATGAGTTCCGTTGGCTAGGTGCTAACCAAGCTGTGGATGATAAAAGCTTCATTTATGGAGGTGATTTTTCTAGCAGCTCTTATAGAAAAAGATTTCGTTATCAAATCAAAGGAAGTATGCCTTTAGGAAAAGCCAACATGGAAGACAAAACCTGGTACCTTCAAGCTTACAATGAATTAATGATCAACATGGGTGAAAATGTGCCCAACCTGAATATTTTTGACCAAAACCGCGTATTACTTGGTTTAGGCTATCGAATTAACGCCAATCTTTCAGTAGAAATGGGATATATGCAACAAAGCATCTTCCGTTTTAACAATGCCACAAAAAATAATGTGGAAATCAATAACATCCTTCAAGTAAATCTAGCGATATCGAATTTCGAAACATTCTTTTAAACAAGGCATTTGCGTATCTTTGCACTTTGAAAAAGAAATGAAAGCCGATATCATCAAAAATTATTTTCCAGAACTGACGTCCAAACAATTGGAGCAATTCGAAATGCTCTATCCTTTGTACCAAGAATGGAATGAAAAAATCAATGTCATTTCCAGAAAGGATATCGATAACCTGATGTTACATCATGTGCTTCATTCCTTAGGGATAGCCAAGATTATCAATTTTCGACCAGGTACTGAAATCCTAGATGTAGGAACAGGTGGGGGCTTTCCGGGCATCCCATTGGCTATTTTATTTCCCCAATGTACCTTTACTTTAGTGGATAGCATTGGTAAAAAAATCAAAGTAGTCGAAGGTGTCGCTTCATCCCTCGGTTTAGAAAATGTTACGGCATTACATACACGAGTTGAAGATTTGGATCAGGACTTTGAATTTATTGTGAGTAGAGCTGTTACCCGCATTACTCCCTTTTATTATTGGGTCAAAAATAAGATCAGTCCTAACCATTTTCATACCCAAAGAAATGGCATTCTGTATTTAAAAGGAGGTGATCTAACCGAAGAGTTGGCCGAGTTTGGCAAAAAACATAAAGTTTTTGAGTTGGGAGAAATCTTCAACGAAGAATTTTTTGAGACTAAAAAAGTTGTTTACGTACCCATGTAAACAGCGTTAATTCCTTATCTTGAATTTTTAATCTGTTTGAATGCCCCATATTTCAGTTGCTCTTTGTACCTATAACGGCGAAAAATACCTCCCATACCAACTGGAAAGTATAGCTTCACAAACACAGGCTATCCATGAATTGGTTATTTTTGACGATGGTTCGAGCGACAAAAGCATCGAAATTCTAGAAGCTTTCAAAGAAAAAGTCCCTTTTAAGGTCCACATTCACCATAATGAAAAGAATGTAGGAAGTAGTAAAAACTTCGAAATGTGTGTTCAAGCATGTCGTGGGGACATCATCTTTTTTAGTGATCAGGACGACCTTTGGTTACCACATAAAGTAGAGACTTTGGTCCGCTACTTCGAACAATATCCCGATAAAGATGCGGTTTTTTCCAATGCCATCATGATCGACCGTGCTGGGAAACCCACCGGAAAAACTAGCTTTGAACAAATTGAATTCATTGAATCATTACAAGAGGCCTGGAAGGCAGGACATTCCTTTGACATCTTATTGAAAGGCTATGTCGTAACGGGTGCTGCATTAGCCATCCGCTCTCAAGTAAAAAAAGAAGTATTCCCAACCCCCCACATCATTCCTGAACTCATTCACGATGGTTGGATCGCCTTGTATTTGTCCATGACCAATCGCATCGCTTTTGTCAAAGAGCCTTTGATCCAATATAGAGAACATGATAGCCAACAGGTGGGCCTCAAAAGCGAAAAAAAGGCAGTCTCGCTCTTAGACCGCTTCAAGCGTTCTAGAGAAGCTAAATTAGCCCAGATCGAGAAGAAAGCAACGGATTCCGCAGCCCTATATAATTACTTGAAAGCCACTGGAAAAGCTCCAGAAAATGCTTTGAAAAAAGTAGCTAGTCGGATGTTACATTACCAGATGCGCGCTAGCTTAGCCAACAACCGATTGCTAAGAATTTGGCCGGTTTTGAAAGGAGTTTTGCAAGGAGGTTATAAATTGCATGACGGAGGCAAGTGGTGGCATCCTGTTTTAGGCGATATCGTTGAATAACATGCAAACATTGGTGGGGATCGTTATTCCTATTTATAAAGAATCCATTTCGGCATTGGAACAAAAGTCTTTGCTCCAGTGTAAAAAAATATTAGGCCACTACCCCATTCATTTTGTGCTGCCTGAGGGTTTGAATGCCCCTTATGTACAAGAACATTTTCCTGAGGCCAATTTGGCTTATTTTCCACCTTCTTTTTTTACCAGTACCAAATCCTACAATCATTTATTGATTGACCCTGCTTTTTATGAGCGTTTTAGCCAACATGAATTTATTCTAATTTATCAATTGGATGCCTATGTATTCCAAGATGATTTGGTGGCTTGGTGCCAAAAAGGCTATGATTATATAGGAGCGCCCAAATTGAAGAAGAAGCATTGGGAAAATAAAGATGCTTTCCAATGGCCTTTGATCGAGCCTATCATGATGAATGGGGGCCTATCCTTACGAAAAGTGGCCCCCATTATCAAATTTTTAAACTGGTATCATCGGCTATTTGGCACTTGGCCAGCCAATGAAGATTCGCTTTTTTCAGTCTACCATAAAAGAGCCTTTCCACTTCGCTTTTTGCTCAAATTACCTACTTGGAAAGAGGCCTTGGCCTTCGCCTTTGAACAAAACCCGCAAATCAGCCTTCAGCTTAATGCCGGGAAATTACCCTTTGGTTGCCATGCTTGGGAAAAATACAATCCTAGCTTTTGGGAACCTTATATGGAAGATAAAGAATCCTAGTAATTCTTCTTTGCTAAATAATCGCGACTAATTTTTAAGCTTTCAAAAGGATCACGCTTACTCATGTCTTGCTCTACGAACCAGTATTTCAAACCTGCAGCTTTTCTAGCAGCAAAGATGCGGTCAAAATCAATGGTACCGTTTCCTACCTCAGTAAATACCTTAGTTCCTGCTTCCATATCTTTGACGTGCCAAAGTGGGAAACGACCTGGGTGTTTCTCAAAATAAGCCACTGGATCTATCCCTGCACGACCAAACCAATATAAGTCAGCTTCCATTTTCACCAAGTCAGGCGATGTATTTTGTAAGATGAAATCGTAAGGAATAAAATCTGCCGACTTCTCAAATTCAAAATCATGGTTATGGTAGGCAAATTGAATACCTGCCGATTTAGTGGCTTCAGCCGAACTAGTCAACAGGCTTGGTAGGGCCTTGTAATGATCTGTGCTACGCTCGTTTGGGAATAAGAAGGCACACACCATGAATTCAGCACCTACATGGTGTAAATCTTCCACGGCCTTTTGCCATCCGTCCGACAAAGTACCTTTGGATTTGATGGCGATACCTGAGGTATGGTGAGAGCTAACCACTTTTAAGCCCACGCGTTCTAGGATGGTTTTAAATTCATGGGCAGTTTTGCCAAAGAAAGTACCATTGTATCCGTAGATTTCTAGGTTTTTATATCCTAGGCCGGCCAATTTCTCCAAGGAACCTTCCAGGTCTTTGGCTACAGCGTCACGGACAGTATATAATTGCACACCCAAAGGCCCTACATAAGGGTTGGCAGCAAGGCTGGAGTGAGCGTATAGGCCCGAAACTCCTAAGGCTAAGCCTTTTAAAAATATTCTTCTTTCCATTGTATTAATGTGATAAAATAGATATCCACGAATTTAACTATTCCGAGAAATAAATGAAATGAATGGAGGGAATAAGTTTTGGGGGGTAGGAAAGTAATTGCTAATAAAACAAAACCATTTACCCCTGCTTTCATCCTAGATATTTGAAATGATTTAATTTGAAAACTACAATCAAATGATTTAAAGCACATATCTTCTAACTGATTATCTTCTTGATATGCTAGATTGAATCATTCAATCTGACTATTTTGCTATATAATCAGCAGAATAAATCAATTTAAAACCACAATTTGTACGTACAAAATACGTGTATTTACGAAAAATGGAAAGAATAAAAAGCAGCGTAAAAGAGCAAAGTCGATTTGATGCTAGACTTCCCAAAGAGCAAAAGCAATTGTTTGAAAAAGCCGCTACACTAGGTGGCTACAGAAACCTCAGTGATTTTGTATTTCAATCTACACAAGAAAAAGCTCAAGAGATTATCCAGCAACAAGAGTTGATTCTTGCCAGTGAAAAGGATGCTCAACTATTTTTTGATGCTTTAACGCATGCTAATGAACCCTCAGAAGGTTTGAAAAAGGCCTTTCAAGAATACCAACAATGGTCAGCTAAGATTTAGACATGATCGAATTATTGGATTCCAAACACGAACGAGCAGACTTTGATTGTGGGGAAGACTTACTAAACAAGTATGTAAAAACACAAGCTTCCCAAGATGTAAAAAGAAAACTTGCCGCATGTTTTGTGCTGACGAAACCCTCTTCTAGCCCGATTCAAGGCTTCTATACACTTTCTAATTACAGTATTCCATTACATCATTTCCCCGAGTCCATCTAAAAGAAACTACCTCCATCGTATTCCTCCATTCCCATTAGTCTTCTAGGAAGATTAGTTGTTGATAAAAAATTTCAGGGAAAAGGTTTAGGTAAAATCTTACTCATTGATGCCCTCAAAAGAAGTTTTAAAGCATCTCTTCAAATGGGTTCATTTGCCGTCGCAGTAGATCCCATCGATTCAGACGCCCGTGTTTTCTATGAACAATATGGCTTTATTACATTACCTGATAGTGGAAAAATGTTCATTACGATGAAAACGCTAAAGGAGTTATTCAAATAAGAACAAGCTATATAATTTTTCCAAAGGGACTATTAAAAGAGTTTTAATCAGACCCAATTATCAACAAACTGTTTATTTTCCTAACAGCTAGATTTTGTCACTTTCAATGCTCAAATTCGAATCAATATAGATCATGTAAATGCTAGTAAGCTTTAATTCATACTCCGAATGTTCTAGCTCAATACATTGGAATATTCATTTTTGTAATAACTTTGTAATTACAAATACATTTATATGAAAATCTCCATCATAGCTATCGGAAACTCAAAAGGCATACGTCTTTCAAAAACAATGCTCGAAAAATATCAAATAGAAGACAGCATTGAACTCATTTTACAGGAAGATTGCATTGTTTTAAAACCTATTCAAAAAGCCAGAAAAGGCTGGGCTGAGGCATTCCAACAAATGAGCGAAAACCAAGAAGATCATTTACTGATACCTGATGTATTCGAAGATGAATCCCTAGAAGAATGGAAATAAAGCAATACCAAATCGTGCTTGTCAACCTGGACCCCACCCAAGGAAGTGAAATGAAAAAAACACGTCCCTGTGTTGTTATTTCTCCGAATGAGATGAATCAATATTTGCAGACTATCGTCATAGCACCCATGACCAGTCAAAGCAAAGCTTACCCCACTCGTGTCAAAATCAAGCACCAAGGTACTCCAGGCTGGATCGTATTGGATCAAATCCGCACTATTGATAGAAAGCGTATCATCAAAACAATGGAATTTCTAGAAGTCGATCAAATTGCCCAAATAAAAAAAATAGTACAGGAAACTTTTGTGGATTAAATCTAAGCACTTCGAAATCAAGTATCTAAATATAGAAACTTTTGTTACTTTTGTCCAAGATGAATAGTCTAGCCGCTAAACTATCATGAGATTTTTCGAGATGCGATTTATGGAGGAGGCAAACAAAAAAATAATCACATGGCAACTGAAAAAATGAAAACTTATTCGCTTTCCGAAATGAAAGATAAGTATATCGGTAAAGTTGGGACTAAAAAACGTGACGACTTTGAATATGAACTTCGAATGGACCTATTAGGCAAAATGATTAAAACCGCGCGAATAGAGCGACACTTGACACAGGAAGAACTTGGTAAGTTGATTGGCGTTCAGAAAGCGCAAATTTCAAAACTCGAAAGCAGTGCGAATAGTGCCACGATTGACACCGTTATCAAAGTATTCAAAGCACTAAAAGCAGAAATCAACTTTAATGTTAAACTAGAAGATGACTATGTAACTATTGCTTTATGATGATTTGCCGAAGTCAATAGTCAAATCAATATAGATGATATAAATGCTAGCAAATACTTAATTCCAAGCCTGAAAAATATCCCACTCGTGTCAAAATCAAGCACCAAGGTACTCCAGGCTGGATCGTATTGGATCAAATCCGCACTATTGATAGAAAGCGTATCATCAAAACAATGGAATTTCTAGAAGTCAATGAAATTATCCAACTAAAAAAAATAGTACAGGAAACTTTTGTGGATTAAATCGCTTTAGGACACTCCCACCAAAGCATGCTTATTACTAAAAAAATCGCGCAAAGGTCTTACTTGGCGACGGGAGATCGAGATGTTGACATCATTGTTCAACTTAATGACTTTCGCAATTTTTAAATCAATAGACGATATATAGGTGGGATTAACTAAAGCCGATTTGGAAGGGCGAATAAATCCATAATCTTGCAATAGCGTTTCAAAGAATTTCAAAGTCCGACAGGAAAGAACCTTGCGACCATCTTTCAAAAAAATATTGGAATAATTGCCTTCTCCGCGGATAAACAAAATACAAGTAGGACAAACTTTGAAGGTTCCTAAATTTATCAGCAGCTTTTCGTCGCTAGAAACAGGTTTAACATTTTTCATAAATTGATTAGATTAATCGGACACAGGGAACATTTACAATACAAAACTAGCCATTGTTCTTAAATAAAAATCCATAATTCACGTTATTTGTGTTATTAACGCTTTTAAATAACATATAGGCTATTTTATTTTAACAATTATTTCATATTTCATAATCTGTTCAAACATAAATCATAGAACATTTTCCTCTAAACTTGATTTGTTTACTCGATAAAATAAACCCAAATACTAATTTACAGGTCAAGGAGCTTTGAGAAAATCCTTACCTTTAAGAAAAAAAAGAACATGAAATACAGACGTTTTGGCAAAACAAATTGGCAAATAAGTGAAGTGGGTTATGGTATGTGGGGCCTAGCTGGTTGGACTGGTTCCGACGATAATGAAGTTCAAAAATCCTTAGAATTATCCGTTGAATTAGGCTGTAATTTCTTCGATACGGCTTGGGGCTATGGTGAAGGCTTATCAGAACAAATTTTAGGTAAGCTTTTAAAAAAGCATGCCGACAAACAGTTATATGCTGCTACGAAAATTCCACCCAAAAATTTCATTTGGCCTTCCAAATCGCATTTTGAATTAAAGGATTGCTTCCCTGCTCAACATATCATTGAATACACGGAAAAAAGCTTGAAAAACTTGGGCGTGGAGCAAATTGATTTGCAACAATTCCACGTTTGGGAAGATGCTTGGGCAAACAATGATGATTGGAAAGAGGCTGTTCAAAAATTAACGCAAGAAGGTAAAGTAAAGCATTGGGGAATTTCTGTTAACCGTTGGGAACCCAATAATTGCCTTCGTTCATTAGAGACTAACTTGTTTTCTTCTGTTCAAGTGATATACAACATCTTTGACCAAAACCCAGAAGATCAATTGTTCCCACTTTGTCAAAAATTAGACATCGGCGTCATCGCTCGTGTACCTTTAGATGAAGGAAGCTTAACTGGCTTATTGGATTATACTACTACTTTCCCTGCCGACGATTGGCGTTCCACTTATTTCGTACCGGAAAATTTAACCTCTAGTGTGGACCATGCGAATGCATTAAAACCATTAGTTCCAGCGAACATGGATATGCCCGAGATGGCTCTACGCTTTATCTTGTCGAATCCAGCCGTGGGGACGATTATTCCAGGAATGAGAAAAATCAAGCACGTGAAAAGTAACATTGGTACTTCTGACGGACAAGGTCTTGCACCAAACCTATTGGAAGAACTAAAACAACACCGTTGGGAAAGACAGCCTACCGAGTGGTCCCAATAGATTGATCAAAGAGCTCTTTTAATTGAGCTTCTTCTCGGAATCCCGAAGTTTTTTGGAGTAATTTTCCACCTTGGAAAACCAAAAAGCTCGGGATTTCGTCTATTCCAAAAGATTGTAAAATGGCTTGGTTGCCATCAGCTTCCACTTTCAACACCGTCACTTTACCTGAATAATCTTGGGTAAGTTTGTCAACAGTAGGCATCATTTTCAAACAAGGAGCACACCATTTGGCATAAAAATCCACGACAACCGCCTTTTCACTTTGTACTTTCTTGGTAAATTCGGCTAGATCCCAACCTTTGTCATGAGCTACATTGGGCACACCTTCCAAAGGTTTCAATTTGGTTGTCCATTTCAAATACCCTCCCTTCAATTCAGTCACTTGAAATCCTTCTTTACGCATTAATTCAGCAGCTTGTGCTGAGCGCCCACCGGAGAGACAATATATAAGAACTGGCTTTTCTTTAGGTAATTTTTTGATTTGTTCTGCAAAATCGGCAGCACGAAAATCGATATTCAATGCCTTGGGCAAATGGCCTCCACCAAATTCGCCAGTTGTGCGCACATCCAACAATATGGCATTAGGAGTCTCTTGAATCTTTTTTTCAAAGACCTCTACTTCTGCTGTCTGCGCATTAATCTGCGATGAAAAAAGAAGTGAAAAAGTGAAAAGTGAGGAAAAAAGGAATTTAGCTTTCATTATTATTTCATTAATTATCAGCGATTTAAGCAGCCGACTTTCGGTAAATCAGTGATTTTATCTAAAAATTACGTTATTTTGCAGGGCAATTTAATCAATTACAACGTAATCCATTTATTCACAATAATAATTATACGATGAGTGCAATACAGTACGTTCACGCAAGACAAATTTTAGATTCACGTGGAAATCCCACAATCGAGGTAGACATCAAGACAGAAGATGGCGCTTTCGGTCGTGCAGCCGTTCCTTCTGGAGCCTCAACAGGTATCCATGAAGCAGTGGAATTACGCGATGATGATAAATCTGTTTATGTAGGAAAAGGCGTTTTAAAAGCCGTAGAAAACGTAAACACAACTATCGCTGAGGAATTATGGGGCCTAGAGGTATCTGAGCAGAACATGATCGACCGTTTGATGATCGAATTAGACGGTACACATAACAAAGGTAAATTAGGAGCTAATGCTATTTTAGGTGTTTCAATGGCCGTTGCTAAAGCAGCAGCTCAAGAAGCTGGTCTTCCTCTTTACCGTTATATCGGTGGAGTAAACGCGAACACGCTTCCTGTGCCTATGATGAACATCTTAAATGGTGGTTCACACGCAGACAATAGCATCGACTTCCAAGAGTTCATGGTAATGCCAGCTAAGGCCGAAAGTTTCTCACATGCATTACGTATGGGTACAGAAGTTTTCCATGCTTTGAAAGGAGTATTGAAAAGCAAAGGATATTCAACTAACGTAGGTGATGAAGGTGGTTTTGCACCAAACATCAAGTCGAACGAAGAGGCCATAGAAATTGTATTACAATCCATCGAAAAAGCAGGTTACAAACCAGGTGAGGAAATCTTCATCGCAATGGATGCCGCTTCTTCTGAATTCTTTGATGAGAAAACAGGATTGTATACCTTCAAAAAGTCTGACGGAAAACAATTGAACAACATGGAAATGGCCGCTTATTGGCAGACTTGGGTGAACAAATACCCAATCATTTCGATTGAAGATGGTATGGCAGAAGATGATTGGGCAGGTTGGGCTGAGCAAACTAAATTGATCGGTTCTAAATGTCAATTAGTTGGTGACGATTTATTTGTAACCAATGTAAAGCGTTTACAACAAGGTATTGAGCAAGGTGTCGCTAATGCTGTTTTGGTGAAAGTAAACCAAATCGGTTCATTAACTGAAACAATTGATACAGTAAACTTGGCGAAACGTAATTCATACAAAAACATCATGTCGCACCGTTCAGGAGAGACAGAAGATGCAACTATCGCTGACTTGGCTGTAGCTTTAAATACAGGTCAAATCAAAACTGGTTCAGCTTCACGTTCTGACCGTATGGCTAAATACAACCAATTGCTTCGTATAGAGGAGGAATTGGGCGCTAACGCTTATTTCCCAGGTTTGAATTTCTAAGATCATGGATCGCGTTAAAGAGCTTTTTATTGGAAAACATCGCTTCTATGTCATTTCAACGTGCATTATGTTGGTATGGATGTTCTTTTTAGATACCAATGACCTTCGGGTACAATATCGACTTTGGAACGAGCTTAGAGTAATGAAGAATGAAAAAGCTTTTTACCAACAAAAATTAAAAGAACTGGAAAAAGAGCGCCGTATGGTGGTCGGAAATCCAGCCTTGTTGGAAAAATATGCGCGTGAAAAGTATTTAATGAAACGACCCAATGAAGATATTTTTGTCATCGTCGATGAGGAAAATAAACCTTTGGAACCCTAATAAAAAAGCTCCCATTTGATGGGAGCTTTTTTTATGTCTTTTAATTTATCTCTACCTAAAATTCGTTGAATTTGATTATCAATTTCTTGGACAATAAGGCGAAATTTTAATCGTTTTCCACAACGCTGTCAAGGTTTGGAACCTTGCCAGCGTTAGGAAATTAAAACTTCAAATCCTTGCTGGAAATGGTTGATTTCTCTGCCGCATTTCCTTTCCACACACTCCATGGTTCTGTTCTTTGTTTCATGACCGTAGCACCCATGCTAACAAAGGTTCCTTCGCCAATCACGGAGCTATCGCGGATAGTGGCATTAACTCCAAAGAAACAATAGTCGTTTACTTGGCAATTACCAGAAAGCACTACTTGTGATGTAAAAAATACATGGTTTCCAATTCGACTATGATGACCAATGTGATTCCCCGACCATAATACACAATTGTTGCCAATCTGCACATAAGGCTGTATGGTATTATCCTCTAGAATAAAGCAGTTTTCTCCAATTTTATCCGTTAAAACGGTGGCATGAGAACTGATATATGAAATGTACTTATAGCCTTTCTCCAAACCTTGCTCATAAACCCTAGCCCGAACTTGGTTCATCCCAGTCGCCGTCATTGGCGCAAAAAACAAATAGTCCGAAGGAGGGAATAGTTGTTCCACCGTTTCAAATGGAACCAAAGGCAATCCATGAAACTCAGGCTCTTTGATATACTGTTCCTCCACAGTGAAACCTGCTACTTCATGTTCACTATCGTTCTGCAAATAATATAAAGCTAATTCAGCTGACTGTGTATTTCCAAAAATGATAACCTTTCCCATATATTCAATCGATCCAATGATACAAACACAAAACGTAAATGTGACAGAAAATATTTAAAATAAAGCTACTCCTGTCATTTCTTTAGGTTGTTCTACCCCCATTAACTTTAAGATGGTGGGTGCAATATCTCCTAATTTACCGTTCGACAAGGTTGGATGATCATGGGCATCTACTAAAATACATGGTACTAAATTGGTGGAGTGAGCCGTATTAGGCGATCCATCTTCATTAATCATAACATCTGCATTACCATGGTCAGCAATGATAATGAAGCTATATCCATGAGCTAAACCAACTTTCACTACTGCCTCCGCACATTGGTCTACCGTTTCTACCGCTTTTACTACGGCTGGAAAAACTCCTGTATGGCCCACCATGTCAGGATTAGCAAAATTCAAACACACAAAATCTACTTCCTCTTTCTCCAATTCAGGAATCAACGCATCCCTCAAATCCGCAGCAGACATTTCAGGCTGTAAATCATAAGTAGCCACCTTGGGAGAACTTCTTAAGATATTCGTTTGACCCACAAAAGGTGTCTCGCGACCTCCTGAAAAGAAGAAGGTTACGTGCGGATACTTTTCGGTTTCTGCGATACGAATCTGCTTTTTACCTGCTCCTTCCAACACCTCACCTAATGTCATCGGTAAATTAGAATCATTGAATATGACATGTACATTGTTAAACTCTTTGTCGTATTCCGTCATCGTCAAATAATACAAATTCAAGCGATGCATATTTTCCTCATGGAAATCTTTCTGCGTCAAAGCTTGGGTTATTTCTCGTCCACGGTCAGTGCGGAAATTGAAACAAATCACGACATCTCCTTCCGCTATTTTAGCTAATGGGGTTCCATTGGTATCTGTTGCAATAATGGGCTTGATAAATTCATCCGTTACATCAGCCGCATAACTATCCTTAATGGACTGAATCACATCTTGTGTCAAATGACCTTCTGCATCCACCATGGCATGGTAAGCCAATGCCACACGCTCCCAACGGTTATCGCGATCCATAGCAAAATAACGGCCAGTCACCGAAGCAACATGAGCACCCGTTTTATCGCAATGTTGAACTAAATCTGTCATGAACTTCAAGCCAGATTTAGGGTCTGTATCACGTCCATCCGTAAATGCATGAACAAAAACCTTTGGCAATTGCGCCTCTTGTGCTGTGCTCAACAATGATTTTAAATGCTCAATATGGGCATGAACACCGCCATCAGATACAAGACCCATGAAATGTACTGCCTTGTCTTCTTTTTTGGCATAGTCAAAAGCTTTCGCTAATTCAGGCTCTTGCCCAAGCGTATTTTCTGTCACTGCCTTATTAATTCTTACCAGATTTTGGTAGACAATACGACCAGCCCCTAAATTCATGTGGCCTACTTCTGAGTTTCCCATTTGACCCTCTGGAAGGCCAACAGCTAAACCAGATGCCTCTAATTTGGAATGTGGGTATTGGGTATATAAGGAATTAACAAAGGGGGTATTGGCTGCATCAATAGCAGAAACCTTTGGGTTGGTAGCAATGCCCCAACCATCTAATATCATCAGTACAACTTTCTTATTCACGGTATTACATTTATTTCCTATAAAATTAGCCAAATTCAGGGAAAATATTGGCTATTCTTCTTCGAGAACTTTTGATAAATGAACAATATCTGCCACTTCAATGGCGCTTTTGTCATAACCTTGAATGGCAACGGCAATCATAGCTTGTCCTAGTTCCTTCAAGGTACATACCATATTCGGTGCTGCCCAACGTAAAAATGGGTACATCCAATTGATGTATTTATAAAACGGTAAAGCATGTTGCAAACCTGGCGTAGGATGTATCATTCCCGGTCGAAAGGCAAAAGCAGCCTTAAAATTCAATTTTCTAAGGTCATTTTCTGTCTTTCCTTTGACCCTCGCCCACATCAAAGCCCCCTTTTCCGTTTCATCCGTACTTTTCCCCGAAACATATACAAAGGTTAGTTGCGGATTATTTTTTTCAAGGGATTTAGCAAAGCCTAATGTCAAGTCGTAGGTCAACTTAGTATATACTGCTTCATTTTTACCTATGGACGTTACTCCTAAGCAGAAATAACAGGCATCATAGCCCTTGACTTGCTCTACTAGATCATCCGTTTGAAAAAAATCATTCAAAATAATCTCTTTTAATTTGGGATGAGATTTACCTGAAGGGCGACGGCTAATGACCAATACTTCTTCCACATGAGGTGAAAGTAGACATTCGTGCATGACACCCTCTCCCACCATACCGGTAACCCCCGTTACGATTACTTTGATTTTTGAATTTTTCATGGTAGAATTGAATTATAATAATCGAGTTTAAATTTAAATGAACACATGAACAATCGTCGCGAATTTTTACAACAATCTGGACTTTTAGCTGCTGGTTCGGCACTAACAGGTTCCGTAGCTACCCCTTCTATGAACTTCATCCATCACGTATTGTTTTGGGCTAAAAACCCAAACAACGAGGCCGAAAAAACCCAACTGTTTAAAGCCCTCAAATCTCTTGGAGGTCTTCCTATGATTCAAACTGCCCATGTTGGCAAACCCATCATTACGGATTTCGATAAATCTGTTACTGAGGGAAGTTATACTTTTTCGGTGGTATTGACTTTTGCTGATGCTGAAAAAGAAAAAGAATATTTATACCATCCTTTGCACAAGAAGTTCATTGATGACAACAAGCACCTTTGGGGGAAAGTTCAAGTAATTGACTCTCAAGCTATTTAATTTGACCTATAACCTATCAAACTATGAATAATAATCGAAGAGATTTCCTCAAACTGAGTGGATTAGCCGCATTAGGTGGATCTGCCAAATGGGAAATCAAAGACTTGGCTACCAGCATGAGGGTAGAGCAAGGCAAACAAGCTTTTAACATGTCGGGTTATGCTGCCCCTAAAATTGAAACAGTCCGCATCGGATTTATTGGTTTAGGAAACCGTGGTTCTGGAGCGATCACACGCGTTAATCGAATAGATGGGGTGAAGACTGTTGCTGTTTGTGATATTCGAAAAGAAAGAACGGACGCCGCTCTAAATGCCCTAGGTAAAATGGGTATTCAACCCATCGTATATACCGAAAAAGAGGAAGCATGGAAAGCCATGTGCGACCGTCCTGATATCGATTTAATCTACATTGCTACTCCATGGCATCTACATACTCCTATGGCCGTTTATGCCATGAAACAAGGAAAACATGTGGCCGTAGAAGTGCCGGCAGCCACTACCTTAGAAGAATGCTGGCAATTGGTCGAGACTTCAGAAAAGACCAAAAAGCATTGTATGATGCTGGAGAACTGTTGCTATGACTTCTTTGAATTATTGACGCTCAACATGGCTCGTCAAGGTTATTTCGGAGAAATTATCCATGCAGAAGGAGCCTATTTACATGATTTATTAGATCATAATTTTACCCAAAGCACCTATTACCAAAGCTGGCGTTTGAAAGAAAACTTGCGCAATGGCAATTTATATCCAACACATGGTTTAGGTCCAATTTGTCAATTATTGGATATCAATAGAGGGGATCAAATGGATTATTTGGTTTCCACTTCGACAAATGATTTTTCCATGCACGCACGTGCCGTGGAATTGGCAGCGAAAGACTCTTTCTACCAACAGTTTACCAATAAGAGTTTCCGTGGAAACATGAATACCACCACCATCCGAACTGTAAAAGGTAAAACGATGATGGTACAACATGACGTTTCTACTCCACGCCCATATTCACGCATTCACTTATTGAGTGGGACCAAAGGCATGGCTGTAAAATATCCAGATGCTAAAATTTCGGATCACCACCACAACTGGATTTCGGCAGCAGATATGGCTGAATTGGAGAAAAAATATGCGCCACCCATTGTAGCCAAGATTGGTGAATTAGCCAAGCAAATTGGAGGACATGGTGGAATGGACTTTATGATGGATTGGCGCTTGATCGATTGCTTGCGCAATGGATTGCCTTTAGATCAAAACGTCTATGATGCAGCTTCTTGGAGTGCAATAGGACCATTGAGTGAAATGTCCGTTAAAAACCGATCTCGCTCCATGAATGTCCCTGATTTTACACGAGGCAGTTGGAAGTCCAATACACCCGTTGACATCACCTTAGCTCAAGGAGGAACGACTGGAGTAAAAGCACAGAAATAAGGTTTCTATTTCTTTTTGCCCCAGAACTTCTTACCACCCTTTTTGGGACCAGAAAAATTTCGCCCCTTATCGCCGGCCTTTTGTAAGGCTGGCTCATAAGCGGGGCCAGCTCCAAATTCTTCCGGAATAGGTGATTTCGTGACTTCTTTTTCTAGTAGTTTTTCAATAGTAGCAAATTTCCGCTGTTCAGCAGGGCTGATAAGTGTGTAAGCTGTACCTTGACTTTCTGCTCTAGCCGTACGACCAATGCGGTGGATGTAATCTTCACCATCATTGGGCACATCGTAATTGATAACTAATTCTATTTCGTCGATGTCAATGCCCCGACTTAAAATATCAGTGGCCACCAAAATCGTTGTCTTTTTATTTCTAAAATCTTGTAATACCTGCTCACGAACATCCTGTTCCAAATCGGAGTGAATCTCTTCTACTTTAAATTTGGCTCTTTTTAAATCTGTAGTCAGCGTTTTCACATTTTGCTTTCGAGAACAAAATATAATGACCCGACTATAGTCCTTCAAACGTAGCAAATGCTTGATTAAAGGGGATTTTTGTTCTTCAAATACCACAAAAGCCTCTTGAACAATTTGCTCTGGGGGTTTCGAAACGGCTATATTAATTTCAACCGGATTCTTCAATAGTTTTCTAGCCAATTCTCGCATTTTATGCGGCATAGTAGCTGAAAATAAGAGATTTTGACGCTCTGGACTTAAAAAAGACGTGATTTTGATTAAATCATCTTGGAATCCCATATCCAGCATTCGGTCTGCTTCATCTAGTACGAGATACTTGACTTCTTTGAGATTGACATAACCCATATTTAAGTGGGCAATCATTCGGCCAGGAGTACAAACAACAATATCGCAACCACTGGTTAAGGCTGTTTTCTCTGTTGTAAAAGATTGACCATCTCCACCACCATATACGGCAATGCAAGATACATTGGTAAAATACCCTAGACCTTCCATGTTATCCGCAATTTGGATTGCCAATTCACGGGTAGGAACGATGATTAAAGCATTGATTTTGTTTTCAGCATGTGGTTCTGTGATAATTTTATTCACAATAGGCAGCAAAAATGCGGCCGTTTTACCTGTACCTGTTTGTGCTGAAGCAATCATATCTCTCCCTTCCAAAATCGGTTTAATAACTTGCGATTGAACGGGGGTAGCGGTCTTGTAGCCCATGGAATCAATTCCTGCTAAAAGGCTGTCGGCCAGACCTAATTCTTTAAATGTCAAAATAGAATAATTAAAATGATGCCGCTTCCGAAGATGGAATTGGAAAGGCAAATTTACGCCTTAAATCTCACATTTCTTTCTTTTTAAGAATGGAGACCCTATAGACTAGGCTTTGACCTGCCTTTTGGCTAGGAAATACATCCCAAGCCCAGAAAAAATCAATAATACGACACTAGTTCCATCCTGCCAAGAAAATGATTCCGGATGATGCAACAGGTATTCCCAACTCTTAGCTTGCGTACCTGTCCAAACAGCCAAGGCAGTTCGAGGTAGCATACCTATCATACCTGCCAAACAAAAATCCAAGAAGCTAACACCTAAAAAGGACATCATGGCATTCGTGATGGCAAAGGGAAATATGGGCGACAGTCGGGCCAGAAAAACCCAAGAAAATGATTGTGCCTGAACATTGGACAAAAACTGAGCTCCTTTTTTCGTGCGTTTAATCCAACGAATCATTGCTTGACCTTTCCAGAGTTTAGCCATGCCAAAACCCAAGATGGAAGCTAAGCTATAGGCCACAATCAATGGCCAAATACCTTGAAAACCCCAAATGTAGCCTACAAACAAAGCCAGAAAGGTCGTGGGGCATAGCGCTAAACCCATCACAAATACCGTGGCAAGCCAAAAAAAGACTTGCTGGATAAGACTCAAATGTAGAAAAAAGCTCGGATTGGAAACAGCCAAATAGCCCAAAGCAATGCTCGAAATAAAAGGTAGTAAACCCATCCACAGCAGGTAAGCAATTTCTAAAAAGAGTTTTTTACGGAAGCGCATGTGGAAAGTGATATAACATCAAAGATAGGGGAATTTCATAATCCAGCCTATTTGCCTACCTTTGCAAGGCTATTTACCCAGAAAGAAAGCCCATGGAAATTGCCATCGTTAAATACAATGCAGGGAATGTTGCCTCCGTGATGTACGCACTCGATCGAATCGGAGTGCCGTATACTTGGACAGACGATGAGTCCGTGCTACGTCAGGCAGATAAAATAATCTTTCCTGGGGTGGGTGAGGCCAGTACAGCGATGGCTCATTTGAAAGAAAAAGGACTTGACCTGCTTATCCCTCAATTAAAGCAACCCGTTTTGGCCACCTGCATTGGTATGCAATTACTATGTAAGCATTCAGAGGAGAATGATACTACCTGCATGGGCGTATTTGATGTGGAAGTTAAACGCTTTCAATCCCATGAATTAAAAATCCCGCATGTCGGTTGGAATTCCATCCAAGCAAGTCAAGATAATCCTTTGATGGAAGGCCTAAAAAAAGAAGAGTTTGTCTACTTTGTACACTCCTTTTATGTGCCAGTAAATCCTTTGACAACGGCCGTATGTGACTATGTACAGCCGTTTTCTGCCATGCTTCATCAGGACAATTTTTATGCTGCCCAATTCCACGCAGAAATCAGTGGAATGGCTGGCCAACGAATTATTGAAAATTTTCTCGCTTTATAAATGATGTTCCAACTTATTCCAGCCATTGATTTAATAGGAGGCCAATGTGTACGCTTGACCCAGGGTGATTATGCCCAGAAAAAAGTATACCATTCCGATCCTTTGGAGATTGCGAAAGAATTTGAGGGAGCAGGAATCCAGCGATTGCATTTGGTGGATTTAGATGGGGCAAAAGCCAAAAAAATCGTCAATGCGCATGTATTGGAAAGAATTGCGCATGGAACCAACCTTCATATTGACTTTGGAGGAGGGGTTCAATCGGATGAAATGATTGATATCGCCTTTTCTGCTGGAGCCAAACAAATTACCGCAGGAAGTATTGCCGTTCGACAACCCGAATTAGTCAGAGCTTGGTTAAAAAAATATGGTGCAGATAAAATCATTTTAGGAGCTGATGCCCACAACGAGCAAATTGCTGTGTCGGGCTGGCAGGAAAATTCCAACATCTCCATTTATGATTTCTTAAAAGATTACTGTGCTGCTGGAGTGAAATATGTGATTTCGACTGATGTGGCCAAAGATGGACTTTTACAAGGACCGAGTTTTGATTTATACGAAAAAATTCAAGCACAAGAACCCGGATTACAGCTTATTGCGAGTGGAGGTGTGGCTTGTTTAGATGATTTATACCGACTGCGCGACATGAATATTTTTGGCGTGATTGTTGGAAAAGCCTTTTATGAAGGGCGAATTAGTTTAGCGGAATTAGCCACCTTTGCCAAAGAATCTGCATGTTAACCAAAAGAATC
Source organism: Aquirufa ecclesiirivi (assembly GCF_011250515.1). GTDB lineage: Bacteria > Bacteroidota > Bacteroidia > Cytophagales > Spirosomataceae > Aquirufa > Aquirufa ecclesiirivi. The sequence goes on from NZ_JAANOP010000001.1 coordinate 95,094, forward strand.
ATTCCTTGTTTGGACATCAAAGATGGGAGAACCGTTAAGGGGACCAACTTTGTGGATTTGCGTGATGCGGGAGATCCCGTAGAATTGGGAGCCTTATATGCACAAGAAGGGGCTGATGAATTGGTGTTTTTGGATATCACGGCTACGGTAGACGACCGAAAAACCTTGGTTAATTTGGTTCGAGAAGTTGCTAGACATGTCAATATCCCATTCACGGTGGGTGGAGGTATATCTTCCATTCAAGATGTTTCGGCCTTGTTAAATGCGGGTGCAGACAAAGTATCCATCAATTCTTCAGCGGTTAGAAATCCAGATTTAATTGATGAATTAGCCTTACAATTTGGATCACAATGCATTATTGTGGCCATTGATACCCGTTGGGTAGACGGAACCGATTGGGTACATACCCATGGAGGAAGAAAAATTACGGATATTCAAACCATTCCTTGGGCCAAAGAAGTAGAGAATAGAGGAGCAGGAGAAATCCTATTGACGAGCATGGATGCAGATGGTACCAAAGCCGGTTTTGCCAATGCCTTAACATCCACTATTTCATCAAATTCTTCCATACCCATCATTGCTTCAGGTGGAGCGGGTAGCATGGAACACTTTTATGAAGTTTTCACTGAAGGAAAAGCCGATGCTGGCTTAGCGGCCAGTATTTTTCACTTCAAAGAAATAGGCATTTTAGATTTAAAGAATTACCTAGCCAGCAAAGGAATTCCGATGCGTATTTAATACATTCACAAGAATTTTTGATAAAATGAACTCAAGCCCCGATTTTTCTAAAGGATTACTACCTGCTGTTATTCAGGATGCCTCCACGTTGCAAGTATTAATGCTTGGATATATGAACGAGGAAGCCTATTTGAAAACACAGGCAGAGAATATTGTTACTTTTTATTCCCGTTCAAAAGAGCGCTTATGGACAAAAGGTGAAACTTCTGGCAATTTCTTTCATGTCAAAAACATCTTATTGGATTGCGACCAAGATACCTTGTTAATCCAAGTAGATCCCGTTGGACCGGCTTGTCATACCGGTGCAGATACCTGTTTCAATACCTCCAATCAAGATAATGCGGCTTGGTTGGATTATTTAAAACACATCATTCGTTCAAGAAAAGGAGCTTCTGCAGACACGTCCTATACGGCATCTCTTTTCCAAAAAGGCACCAATAAAGTCGCTCAAAAAGTAGGTGAAGAAGCGGTGGAATTGGTGATTGAGGCCATGTCCAACAATGATGAACTATTCAAAGGCGAAGCGGCTGATTTAGTTTTTCACTTATTGGTATTGCTTGAAGACCGAGGAATTGGTTTAGAAGAAATTGTTAAATTGCTACAACAAAGACACGCCAAATAACATGATTGGATTCATCATTCGTTACATCATCATAGCAGGAGTGATTTTAATCATTCCTCGGTATTTAAAAGGGATAGTCGTGGATGGATTCACTACGGCACTGCTCGTGGCATTGGTCATGGGATTCCTAAACTCCTTTGTTAAGCCCTTCCTACACATCATTAGTTTCCCTATCACCTTTATGACATTGGGTTTATTTTCCTTGGTGATCAATGTGGCGATAGTCTACTTAACGGAACTTTATGTTCCTGGATTTCAGGTGAGCGGTTTTGTGGCTCCTTTGATCTTCAGCTTTCTGGTAAGTTTCGCGAGTACCGTGGTGGGTTGGTTTACCAAATAATCAAGGCAAACCGTTTTGAAAGGTGATTTCTGTAGCCAATCCTATGGCACTGAATCGGAAAGCCATGCAATAAGCTTGCGAAGGATTCGTGATTTTATCACAATGCGGCCCTTTTTCCAAGAAATACACGTAGTATTCTTGATTTCGATCTGCCAACTGTTGGATATCGGGTTTGCCTAATATATCCTCAATATCATTGGAACTAACCCCCTTTAAATTCTCCTTGTGCGACTTTAACCAAGCCGCTTGAGACATTCTACTTCCTAGACAGCCAGCTTCATCTTGTACAAATTTTTCTACGTCAAAACCTGTTAAATCGGGCTGTTTGGTACAAGATGCCAAAAGTCCTAACAGTACAAAAAAACTATAAAAACGGATTGATGAAGACATAGGGCTCTGTTTGAAAAACCAAAAATACAGAAAGGAATCCCGACAGGAAAGCTATGGGGAATAAATTCATGGATTTAGGCAAATTGTTGGTAAATTCAAATCAAATTCAAGTGATGCGCGTACTACTTTGTCCCGATAAATTTAAAGATTCCCTTACCGCTGCTGAAGTCTGTGATGCTTTAGCCCAAGGGATTAAAAAGTCCCATCCCGAGGCTATCATACAGTCATTGCCTTTGGCTGATGGAGGAGAAGGGACCTTGGATGTTATTCGAGAAATATTTGGGGGAGATTGGGTGAAGGTATTGGTAAAAGATCCCCTTTTTAGGCCGATAGAAGCACCCTATTTATGGGTAGAGGAAGGTCGACAGGCCTTCATCGAAATGTCGCGAGCATCTGGAATCGAATTACTCACAAATGAGGAGCGAAATCCGGCATTAACGAGCACTTGGGGCACGGGTGAACTCATTTTAGATGCCATAAATCAAGGAGCAAAACGAATCACATTAACGGTTGGGGGATCTGCTACTAACGATGCTGGTATGGGAATGGCAGCAGCTTTAGGCTATCGTTTCTTAGATGAACAAGGCTATGAATTAGTGGCCATAGGTGAAAATTTGGTACATATCCGTCAAATCATACCTAGTCCAATAGAAGCGAAATTAAGGGAAATCCAGTTTCAAGTTGCCACCGATGTACGCCATGTGCTGCACGGGCCACAGGGTGCTGCCCATGTTTTTGCTAAACAAAAAGGAGCAGACGACGATATGATTAGACAATTAGACAATGGTTTAATTAATTTATCAACATTCTTCACCAATAAAGAAATTGCCCAAAGCCCTGGAGCAGGAGCAGCAGGAGGATTAGGGGCTGGAGCGATGTTCTTCCTTCAAGCTAGTATACATTTGGCATCGGAATGGATTTTGGATCTAGTTTCATTCGATCAGCATGCTGCACAAGCCGACGTCATCATCAGTGGTGAGGGGAAAATCGACGTACAATCTTGGGAAGGGAAATTAATCTCTACAGTCATTCAACGCAGCCAAGTGCTTCAAAAACCCATCATACTGGTTTGTGGGGGACTACAAGATGTAAACAAAATACCTACATCCATGCAGCATATTCCGGTTTATCCCATTTTGGTTCCACCGATGAGTTTAGAGGAGGCAATTAGCCAAGCGGCATCACATTTGAGAAGGATTGGGGAAAATATAATGCTATAATTGAACCAGTCGGTGTGCCGCTTCCAATAAAACCTCATCTGATTTGGCAAAGCAAAAGCGTAAGATGGTATCTCCGGGTGCTTTTTCATAAAATACCGAAATGGGAATGGAGGCTACTTTGATTTCTTTGGTCAGCCTTTCTGCCAAATCCACATCCTTTTCATCACTAATTTCTCGATAATCCATGCATTGGAAAAAACTCCCATGACTGGGTAATAATTTCCATTTACTACCCTCAAAAGCTGAGGCAAATAAATCCCGCTTTCTTTGGTAAAAATTCGAAAGACCTAAATAATGAGCTGGTTCTTTTAAATAGTCTGACAAAGCATACTGCAAAGGGGTAGCACTGGAAAAAGTCACCCATTGGTGTAATTTTTGAAACTCCTTGGTTAAATATTCAGGAGCTAAACAATAGCCAATCTTCCAACCTGTAATATGATAGGTTTTTCCAAAAGAGCCACAAACAAAACTCCGTTGACGTAACTCAGGATGGAGTAGTACCGAATAATGCTTTTTTCCATCAAAAACGATGTGTTCATACACCTCATCTGAAATAATCAGGATGTTGGTACCCTTCACTATTTCGGCCAAAGCATCTAGATCATTCTCCGTCCAAATGGAGCCTGTGGGATTATGTGGACTATTCACCATGATAGCCCGGGTTTTAGGAGTAATGGAACGAGCTAACTCTTCCCAATCAATCTGAAAGCCATTTTGGGCATCCATGGATAAATGAATGGGGACTCCACCCGCCAATCGAACAGCTGGGTCATAGGCATCATAACTTGGGTCAAACATGATGACTTCGTCTCCCGGGAACACACAACAATGTATGGCGCAAAATAAGGCCTCGGTAGCACCTGAAACAACGGTGACTTCTTTGTTTGCATCGATATCAATACCATAAAAAAGACTGGTTTTATCGGCAATACTTTGCTTAAAAACGGGCACTCCAGCCATAGGAGCATATTGATTATGGCCTTTGGAATAAAAGGCCAATAGAGTCTGAAGTTCATCAGAACAATCAAATCCAGGAAAGCCTTGAGACAAGTTCAAAGCCCCATGTTCAGCCGCTAAAGCCGACATTTTTGTAAAAATAGTGGTTTGAACTTGCGCTTGTTTGGAAGGAAAACGAATCATATTAATCCATCAAAGGTTCACCATCCAACCACACTTGTTGGACTTTAAAATCATCACTCACATGAATCAGGCAGGCCTTTTTTCCCACTTCAACAGTCCCTAAATCTTGTTCTAAATTAGCTACTTGAGCTGGATAAAGTGTGGCCATACGAATCGCTTCTTCGACATCCATTCCCACCTGATAAACACAATTTTGAATAGCCTGTTCCATGGTCAAGGCAGAACCTGAAAGGGTCCCCGACTCATTCGTAAATTTGCCGTCTTTTTTCTCAAATAAATACGGCCCAGACACATCGTGGGTTACTGCATCCGTAATCAGAAATAAGTGTTGTTTCTTCAATTCCTTGGCCAATTTCACCGAACGGAAATCACAGTGCAAACCATCTACTATGATGCTAGTCCAAGCTTCACTCGACAAGCTCGCGCCCACTAAACCAAGTGCCCTACTTTGCCATTGAGACATGGCATTAAATAGATGCGTAATCCGATTTGCGCCTTTGGCTAATGCCTGATTGGCTTGGTCAATAGTCGCATCAGAATGCCCTAAAGACACCATAATGGGGCTTTTGATGATATAGTCCAATTCCTCCTCAGAAAACATTTCAGGAGCTATGGTCATATAAATGGGCAAATCTCCAGCCCGTTGTACAATTTCTTGAATGTACTCCACACTAGGCTTTTGGACATACTCCTCTTTATGAGCACCCTTACGAATAGGATTAAAAAATGGCCCTTCCAAATGCAATCCGATCAAACCTTTTCCTCCTTGTGCCAAATAAGCTTTACAAGAGTCAATCGCCCTCCACATCGTTTCTTTAGGAGAGCAATTCAACGTAATTTGAAAATGGGTAGTTCCTGTTTGATGATGTTCTTCAAAAGTCTTAGCTATAGATGCTTCCGTTGGATGGTTAGAAAACAAAAGTTCTCCACCCCCATACACCTGTAAATCAATGAAACCAGCGCAGATAAAGCCGCTTCCTTGAAGGTCTCCCTCTACTGATTTTATTTCCTGAATCCGGCCTTGATGAACATGGATTTGTTGATCTACCAACCACTCGTAGCCTGTAAAAACTCGTTTTGCTAAAATAACCATTGACTTAATTTAATAACCTGCGGCTTGTCCATCTTTTCTAGATTCTGACGCGCCAAAATACACTTTTCTTATTGGATCCCAACGAATGGCTTGGTACCCACCATAGATTCCATTCATAAAACCTACTTGATGTCCTTTTTGCAATAACTCCCGAATCACTTCATAGGGATATCCACTTTCCAAGGTAATGGTACCTCCGGTCAATTCCATCGCTTCTCCAGTAGGCTCAGAAGAACCTTCGTGGTTTAATCTGGGAGCATCTCCTGCTTCTTGGATATTCATACCAAAGTCGACCACATTCATCACAATTTGTACGTGACCCATAGGCTGAAAAGCTCCACCCATGACACCAAAGCTTAAGAAAGGCTGTCCATCTTTCGTGACAAAGGCAGGGATAATGGTATGAAAAGGACGTTTCCCTGGGGCAAAAGTATTGTTTTCTCCCTCATTTAAGCTGTACATTTCCCCACGATCTTGAAACATAAAACCTAAACCATCGGGCATCATGCCTGAACCAAATCCTCGGTAATTACTTTGAATCAGAGAAACCATATTTCCATCTTTATCGGCGATGGTCAAATAAATCGTATCCCCATCTTTCAAGGCTGGATTTCCGGCATCATAATGCTTAGCGGCACGGTTTGCTTGAATCAATTTTCTACGCTCTGCCGCATAAGATTTTGAGATTAAACTAGCCACGGGTATTTTGGCAAATTCAGGGTCTGCATAGTATTTAGCCCGATCTTCAAATACCAATTTCTTGGCTTCGGTAAACAAATGAATATGTTCTGCGCTACCATGCTTGATTTTAGAGAAATCATAACCTTCCAAAATATTCAACATTTGCAATGCCGCTATACCTTGTCCATTTGGAGGTAATTCCCAAACATCATATCCGCGATAATTAACTGAAACGGGATCTAACCAAGTGGAGGTATGAGTCGCCAAATCTTCATAGCTCAAGAAACCGCCATTTTTCTTCATGAAAGCATCCATGGTTCTGGCCATGTCACCTTTGTAAAAGGCATCTCGACCTTCCTTTCCAATTCGCTCTAAGGTATTGGCTAAGTTAGGGTTTTTGAATACATCACCTAGGACAGGTGCTTTGCCATTGGGATAGTAATGCTGTGCAACATTAGGAAAGCGTCCATAGTTTGCCTCTACGCGCAGCAAGGCTGATGCCAATTCCCCATGAACGGGGAAGCCATTCCTAGCATAGGATACTGCTTTTTCCAATACTTTAGACATGGGCATAGAACCAAATTTCTTATGTAGCTCAAACCATGCATCCACGCAACCGGGTACACTTACTGGAAGAGGACCTACACTGGGAATGTGTTTTAAACCACGCCTTTTCAATTCTGCCAAGGTTAAGGATTTAGGTGATCTACCTGAACCATTCAATCCATATAGTTTTTTTGTTTTAGCATCCCAAACGATGGCAAATAAGTCACCACCAATTCCGTTAACGTGTGGTTCTACGACACCTTCCATGGCATTGGCGGCAATGGCGGCATCAATGGCGTTTCCTCCGGCTTTTAATACATCTAAAGCCGCTTGCGTAGATAAAGGATGGGAAGTAGCTGCCATTCCGTTTTGAGCAATGACCTCAGAACGAGTCGCCCATAATTTACCATACGGCCGATCTTGGGCCAGGATACTTAAAGGGAATAAAAGGAATAATAGTAGTTTTTTCATGATGAAAGCGTTTTTAAGTCTTTCAATTTAATGAGATTAATTTGATTATTTATGTGGGTGTATCTAGCCTTAACGCTGGCAAGGTTCGAAACCTTGACAGCGTTGCGTTTTAACGATTGAAAATTCAATTATATTGTCCAAGAAATTGATAATAAAATAGGTATCATTGGCCCATTTACACGATAAGGAATGCGTCTAAAATTCACTTGCATAAAGAAACAAAAAGACCTCGGACAATGTCCGAGGTCTTTCTATTAATCCCCAAAATAGTTATGTACAATAAATCGTTTTATGCTGTTTTACGGAATTTTTGTTTGATACGTTCCGACAAGAAATACATACATGGTACGATTATCAATGTTAATGCCGTGGAGAAAGTCAAACCGAAAATAATAGTCCAAGCTAAAATTCCCCAGAATACAGCTGAATCCGACCCAAAGAAAATATGTGGATTCAATTCCGTAAACATGGCAGCAAAGTCGATACTCAAACCTAAGGCTAATGGTATCAAACCTAAAACCGCAGCTGATGCCGTCAATAATACTGGTGTTAAACGAATGCCTCCTCCTTCAATGATGGCTTCTTTCAAATCATATCCTCGTTTGAATCGTAATTCCTCGATAAACTCAATCAAAAGAATACCGTTTTTCACCACGATACCTGCTAAGGCTATCACACCAACTCCCGACATCAATACAGAGAAGGTCATACCAAAAGCTAAGAATCCTAAAATAACCCCTACCAAGGAAAGTAAAATAGTAGCGAAAATAATAAGTGGTTTCACGGCTGAGTTAAATTGAGTCACCAAGATTAAGTATATCAAAATCAAGGCAGAAATAAAGGCAATTCCTAAGAATGCACCTGTTTCTTGCTGTTGCTCTTGCTCTCCACCCATTTTAATCTTGTAGCCTTGCGGTAATTCCATGGTTTCAAATAAGCCATTCAATTCCGCCACAATCTCATTGGCATTGTAGCCTTCAATCACATCGGAACCTAGGGTTACTACACGCTCTTGGTTTTTACGGTTGATCTGACTAAACGAAGAAGCATAACGAATATCCGCTACTGAGCTCAATGGTACTTGTCGCAACAATCCTCCAGAATTCATATCACGGTAAGTGATGTTCATGGAAAGTAATTTTTCTATTTGATTTCTCGAGTTACCTTTCAATCGTAATTGTATAGGGTACTCATCTTTCACATCACGGTATTTAGAAATTTCAACACCGAACAAAGCTCCACGAATAGCCATGGCCACTTGAGCAGATGAAATCCCCTCTCTACTAGCTTTTTCACGATTCACATCCACAATAATTTCAGGCTTGTTGGTTACCAAATCCGACTTTAATTCCTGGATACCTTGAACACCTGCTTTTTGAATTGCATTCAACACTTTTTTCTCTAATTCCAATAATACCCCAAAATCATCCCCTGAAATCTCAATAGAGATAGGCTTACCAGTGGGAGGACCATTTCTTTCACGCTCAATCGCCATTTCCACTCCAGGAATTGGATTTGTCTTGAACGAGTTTTGAAGTTTGGTCAATAAATCTTGTGTTGACAAGCCCCCGCGCATTTGAACTTTCTCAAACGCAATCGTCACTTTACTTTTATGAGGAGTAGCACTGCGATCCGGGTTCATTGGGTCTCCCGCATTTTTACCGACATTGGATATCACGGAATTGACGATTTTCATCGCTTGTTCTTTCTTCAAGAAAGAAAATACACGTCCTTCGATGACCTTAGTCATGGAATCTGTCACGACAGCATCCGTCCCAATAGGCATTTTGGCATAGATATATACATAATCTGGGTCACCCGAAGGGAAGAAAATCACCTTTGGCTTTACGATACCAAATAAAACAAAAGAGAATACCAATAGACCAAAAGAAGCTAACACAGCATAAATAGGTCTAGCCCCTTCCAATACCCAAGAAATTATTCTACGGTAAGCATTTTTAAAGGCAGGTAACGTTTTTTCCTGAAAAGGCACAATCCATTTCGGTGTTACCACAAAATGGTTGAACACATAAATAATTACCGCAAATAAGAAGAAATTTCCAAACCCAAAATGGCCCAATTGGAAGCCTAAAACATATCCCCCGACTGTCAGACTCAGTAGTATAAATACGGTCTTGCGGATGTCCGAAAATTTAGGATTCTTCACATCATTCATCTCTTCATCGTGACGCTTCATGAATGACATGGCAAATACAGGATTCATCACATAAGCCACAAATAAGGAAGCAAACAAGGTAATGATCAACGTAATTGGCAAGAATTTCATGAATTCACCCACAATACCCGGCCAGAATAATAATGGCAAAAATGGAGAAATCGTAGTTAATGTACCCGATAATACTGGGACAAAAACTTCTGAAGCAGCTAATTTAACGGCTTCCACAATACTCAATTTTTTGAAATTATTGAACAAACGGTGAGCATTTTCAATCACCACAATGGCATCATCCACCACAATACCTAAGCTCAATAAGAAAGCAAAAAGCACAATGGTATTCAGGGTGAAATCAAAGCCCGGCATGAACAAGAATGTCAATAAGGCCGATAATGGTACAGATAATCCCACAAATGCTGCATCACGCACACCCATAAAGAACATCAATACGATTACTACGAAAACGAAACCCAAGATTACCGTATTAATCAAATCCGCAATATCTCCACGAGTTCTTTCAGACTGATCTGCCGTAATAGAGACGGTTAAACCACTAGGAAAACGTGTTTCTTTATAATCCTCAATGGTTGTTTCAATACGGTCAGCAGCATCAATTAAGTTAGCTCCAGCCCGTTTGATCACGTTTAAGGTAATTACTGACTTATTATTTAAACGTGCAAAATCTTGCTTCTCTTCAAAACTATCTTGTACATCAGCTACATCTTTTAAACGAACGACAGCACCTGTACTAGAACGAATGATGATGTTCGACAACTGCTCCATGCTTTTGAACTCTCCAGTTACTCGCAATGACCGTCTTACTCCATTGACAGGAAGCTCTCCTCCCGATATATTCACATTTTCTCCTTGTACAACAGATTGTATATCAAAGAAAGTAAGGCCATAACTCTGCATTTTCGCTAAATCCAAATTGATTTGAATCTCACGTTTTAAAGCTCCAATGATATCCACACGATTAATTTCAGGCATTCCCTCAATCTCATCTTGCAAATCTTCAGCATATTTTTTCAGTTTATCCAAAGGATAATCTCCCGCTATGTTGATGTTCATGATAGGGAACTCAGAGAAGTTCACCTCAGCCACAGAGGGTTGTCTAGTCAAATCTTTAGGCAAATCCGCAATGGACTTATCTACAGCATCTTGTACACGTTGTTTCGCAACTGGTACCGTGACATCCGTATTGAACTCTACAATGATTACTGAAACATCTTGTAAGGCATTCGATTTAACACTCTTAACCCCTGTTACTGCTTTTAATTGCTTTTCAATGGGTTTATTGATCACGTTTTCAATGTCTGTAGGTGTAGTACCTGCATACACCGTTTGTACCACCATTTGTGGAACTACGATATCTGGAAATTGCTCTTTAGGCAATTGTTTGTAGATACCCATACCTGCCACAAAAATAATGAAGGTAAAGATGTAAATGGTCGTACGATTATGCCCCAACCATTCTATCATATTATAGATTAGTCCTTTTCCTTCGGGCAGTTGCTCGTTTTTTATATTTTTTTCCATGTTGTGGATTCTTTCAGATTAGAATGAAATGGCTTGACCGTCAACTAAATCTTGGTAACCTTGGGTGATGATTTGATCACCAGCCTTAATGCCAGAAGTGATTTCAGCTTGACCGTTATAAGATAAGCCAATTGACACTTGACGTGCACGGGCTACTTTCTTCCCAGCTTCATCAACTGCCACGTAAATCAAGTTTCCTTTTTCTGTTTTTTGGATTAGATTTTCATCCAATACAATGGCGTTCGCCTTAGAAACATCATTGATGTTGATCACGGCTAATTGATTGGGCTTCAACTCATTTCCCACATTGGGAATACGGGCTTCGATATCAAAAGTACGAGACAATGGATTCACTAATTGAGAAACCAAAGTAATACGAGCCTTCACTTCTTTATTGATATCTGGAAATTTAATCACGATAGGATCACCCACTTTGACCGATCCCACGTAGGTATCAGAAATTTTAGCTGCTACTTTCAAGTTGCCTAAATTTACTATCTGAACGATGGGTAAACCTGGAGAAGCCATTTCACCTGCCTTTTGGCGCACGATTTCAATGGTTCCTGAAATAGGTGCAATTACTTTCGACATGGCCAATTGAGCCTGTAAAGTAACCAAGCGTTTTTCCAAAGATTCCTTATTTGATTTAGCACTCAAATACTGTACTTCTGTTCCAATCTGCTGATCCCACAAAGACTTTTGTTTGTCGAAAAGTATCTTAGCCAAAGACAATTGATGTCTTACTTCTTCCATGGATTCCTTCAAAATATTGTTATCCAAGGTGGCAATCAATTGCCCTTTTTTGATGGCTTGTCCAGCCACAACGGGTAAAGTAAGGATAGCTCCAGCTGTTTGAGGGCTTACTAAAACGGTATTTTCTGCCAATACAGAGCCCTGTGCTTCTACAAAGTGATTGAATGTTTGAGCTTGAATGGGGCTTACTCCTACGGCCACTACTTTTTCAGCGGTTTTTGGATTCTCTTTGCCAATCTCCTTTTCGATGGCAACGATTTGAGCATTAATTTCTTGAGCTTGCTTTTTCAAATCAGCTAACTCTTGTTTTTTATCTACTGACTTGGAGCAAGATGCTACCAATAATACGGCGGCTAATAAAATGGTAAGATTTTTCATAAGATATTTGTTAAAATCGTGTTATTCTGAATATAATGTACCGTTGGCCTTTTCTAATTCTACCTTAGCAATCAAGGCATTGTAAAGAGAGGTAAAGTAGTTAGCTTGAGATTCTTTGATCGAAGTTTCTGCATTCAATACTTCGAGATTAGAACCCACTCCTTGTTGATATTTCACACGAGTCACGCGAGAAATTTCATTTGCTAAATCCAAATTAGATTTTTGTTCCTTCAGGGATTCCAAAGAATTTTTCAAGGTAATCAAGGACTGGCTTCGCTGTAAATCAATGGAAGACTTCACTAAATCATAGCTTTGACGAACCTTTTGAAGATTATTTTGCGATTGAATGGTTTTGTATTTCTTGGAGAAACCATCAAAAATAGGAATCTGAAGCGTAAAACCTAAAGTAGAATTATCAAACCAAGATTGGCTAATTAAATCCCCAAATGTTTTGCGACCGTTTGTAAAGCCATAGTTCAAATTGAACAACAATCGTGGTAAATAACCAGCTTTTTGACTACGAACATCTAATTCAGCTAATCCTTCTTGTGTTTTTAAGATGGAATATTCAATGCGGTTACCATAATTGAAAGGCAAGTTTTCATCGATGGAGTTAAACTTCAAATCCACTTGTTCTAAGGTTAGCGACAAACGAATCGGCTCTTCCATAGGATAGCCCATTTGAAATTTCAAGAGAGAATATCCCAAATCTTGAATACGAATCACATTGTCCAATTCCGTTTTTAAGTTATTCGATTGTACTTCCAAACGTTGAACATCAATTCTCTCCACAAAGCCTTGTTTATTTAGCGCTCTGGTCTCTTTTAGTAAAGAATCCAACCGGCCCACATTGGCTTGTAAAATCTGAAGACGCTTTTCGTTAACCAAAATACCGTAATAGGCTTTCATCACACCTTCTGCTACTTGTTGTTTGGATTGGACTAAGCTCTTGGTCGACAATTCTTTATATACTTCCGATGCTTTTAAGCCAAGTAAGTATGTACCATCAAAAACCAATTGGCTTAAGCCGACATTGGCCATACCTGAATTCTTCACTCCAAATTCTGCAGCAACGATTTCTCCATCAGCAGCACTAGGATTAAAGGTTTTGGCAGGGATAAACATCCTTTGAATGATTAAGTTATTGGTATACGTAACCCCTGCATTCACTTGAGGCAAACCGATAGCTTTAATTTCATTAATTTTTGCACTCGCATTTTGCAAATCCAATTGGCTATTTTTCACTTGTACATGGTGGATGATAGCATAGTCAACAGCCTCTTTAAGACTGAAACTTTGAGCCATCCCCGTCAATGACAAGAAACAAAATAGCCCGATAAAATAGAGTTTTTGGCGAATCATGTTAGTTGTTATTTTGGTATGATAAATAGAGAGAGAGACCCTTTTCTGTGAGAATACCTCGCATAAAATGGTCCAATAAAATTTGTTGTGTATCAAAAAAAGAAAGTTTACTATGCGTGTAAAAGTTGGGGTCAAAGGACAAATCCACTTCTCCCATACGAAGGCGAGCAATTAAATCCACCTCAATTTCAGGACGGAAATAACCTTGCTCGATCCCCGTTTTCAAATCAACCTTGAGGCTATTCATGATGCAATCTTCCTTGTACTTCGTAAACAATTCATAAGCTTTGGGAAAATACTTCTTCACTTCAAACAACAAACGAGGGTTCATTTCAGATAAAGTGGTCTTCATGATTTCCAAGGATTGTAACGTTTTATGTATCACATCCTTCGAGCTTTTATTCAACTCTTCCCATTTACAAAAATCATTTTGAATGAATGATTCCAATACCTGATACACCATGGCGTCTTTATCAGGAAAATGTTGATAAATCGTTTTTTTAGAAATGCCCAATTCTGAAGCAATCGTATCCATCGTTACGGATCTAACCCCGTATCTGAAGTATAATTCTGTCCCCTTTTCAAGTATTCTAACTTTCATGCTCGTAATTTTAATTAAAATCGAGAGCACAAAACTAAGGAAACTTTTGAATGCTACAAAGTTTTTTGTATTATTTTTAGATTATCGGTTTGGATAAATGATGAACGGCATGCCGTTTACCGACCAAAATCGTCTTGCAAACGAACGATATCGGATTCATCGGATGGATTCGCCAAATCAGTATGTTGCCAAATTTCTGCTACTAAACCCCATTGATCCAAACCAATCAGTCGGTGTCTTCGACCAGTGGGTAATACAATAACATCTGATTCTTCATACACGCCATAATCCCCTTGTTCATCTGTAGTTGAAATGGCTACGCCAATGGGCCCATGAACAACTGTCCAAATTTCTGCCCGACGAAAATGGTATTGCCAAGAGAGGCGTTGATGTGGGGCGACTACTAGAAATTTAGGGCTTAGTTTCTGGGTAATTTGAATGTCATCAAGGCTCAATTGAGGAAAATATTGAGATACGAATTTTGCTACTTGACTTTCATCCAATACAAAAAAACCTCCCCAGGGTCTGGTAAAATCTTGATCTACGATTCGATATCCCGCCTCTTCTACGTAAGCTTGAACTTCTTGTAAAACAGCTAATTTGGGTAAATTGGAATCGAATTTCATAGAGTGGAATTTTGCTAGGCAAAAATAAAAAAAGGACGGGGATTTACCCGTCCTTTCATCATTATCCTATTAAAAACTTATTATAACGTCCAACCAGCACGATACTCTCTTCTTACGAATTGATTGGCTGGGTCAAAATTGGTAATGCGCATGTTGGTTGCATCCCAATTTAATTTTTGGCGACCAATATATTTGGCTGTACGGCCTTCGCCTTCACGTAACATATAAGAGCGAATCGCTAAGTTACCCATCAAAACAGATTCAGTAAATGGACCAGCATAGTCGAATGGAGAGCTAACTTCCATTTTACCAAAACCTGCTTTACAAGCTTCTACCCACTGGGTATTATGTCCACCATCTCCACCTACTACGCGAGGTAATTTGGCTTTTGGAAGTTCTTCCGCTGGCACTTGCTTGCCGTTTTTGTAAACTTTAGGATACATACCATAAGTTCCACAGGTCATGATACCTTTGGAACCAATTAAGATGACACCATTACTTCCATCAGGATCACCGATGGTCTCTGTTGATGGAATACCATCTGGATGAGGAGCACGTAAACCACCATCATACCAAGTTAAGGTTACAGGAGAAGGATTACGTTTGGTAGCACCATAATGTAAAGTCACCATAGACGAAGGTGGGCATCCTTCTGGAATCCACTCAGGAACCCAATCATTCAGGAATACGGATCCTACGGAGCATTCCACATCAATGGCATCACGGATACCTAATACTTTAAAAGGAGGATCTAATAAGTGGCAGCCCATATCTCCCAAAGCACCAGTACCATAATCCCACCAACCTCTCCATTTAAATGGCAATAAAGCTGGATTATATTCACGGTATTTAGCTGGCCCTAACCATAGGTCCCAATCTAATTCTTTAGGCACTTCAAAACCAGCAGATGGGTATTTAATTCCTTGTGGCCAAACGGGACGGTTGGTCCAAACTTGTACGGAGTGAACTTTACCAATAACACCTCCGTCGAACCATTCAATCATGGTTCTAACACCGTCACCTGATGACCCTTGATTTCCCATTTGGGTAACCACTTGCATTTCACGAGCTTTTTCAGCGATAATACGTGCCTCATAAATGTCATGTGCCAAAGGCTTCTGAACATATACGTGCTTCTTACGGCGCATAGCCTCCATGGCTATGGTAGCGTGCGTATGGTCAGGAGTAGATACGATGACTGCATCTATATTATTACCTTCTTTGTCTAAGGCCGTGCGGAAGTCTTTATAAAAATTCGCTTTAGGTAAGTCTTTCTTAATTCTAGCCACCTGGCGATCATCTACGTCCACGACTGCTACAATGTTTTCAGCACCTTTGTTGTAGGAGTTCATGATATCACTATATCCTTTTCCTCCTCCACCAATACCCATGATGTTCAATTTATCGGATGGTGCTTGATATCCTTTTCCAAGTACATGGCGTGGGACAATGTAAAACGAGGCAGCTGCGACAGACGCATTTTTTATAAAATCTCGCCTAGAATGATTACTCATAGTATTTGCTAGTTTTAAAGGTTATTAATTATCAAAGATTTGTCAACGTTTGAAACGTTGACAAATCTGCATTTAGCCTAGTAAAATTGTCAAAAAAACTTCAAATGACAAATCTATTTCTTGATATTTTACTAATTCCATGCTTTTATCAATCAATTGATTTAGACTATCAAATTCATTGGCACAAAAAAAGGGGCTTGCTTTCGCAAACCCCTTCAAGCAAACCTTAATTTACTTATTCAGCTTTCTTGGATTTTTTCTCCAATTTTTTGATCGCTTGAGCACGCTCAGCACCTTCCATCTGCTCTTTCAAGGCAGATAAAGCTCCGATATCACCCATAGTAGATTTCTCAGCTGTTACTGTGGTCTTTTCTGAAGACTTAGCCGCTGCCTTTTTCTTTTCAGGCTTAGCAGCTGCAGCTGTTTCCTCTGCAGTTGGTGCAGTGAAAGTACGTGTGTGAGAAAGAATAATCTTACGATCATCTTTTTGGAATTCAGTAACGATGAAATCCAAAGCCTCACCAACTTCCGCTACAGATTCATCTGCTTTAGTCAATTGCTTCAAAGGAGATAAACCTTCGATACCGTATGGCAATTCTAACACAGCCATTTTATCATTTTTAGAGATGATAGTAGCTTTGTGAGAAGAACCTACTGTGAATACACTTTCAAATGTATCCCAAGGGTTTTCTTCTAATTGTTTGTGACCAAGAGCCAAACGACGGTTATCAGCATCTAATTCGATTACGATAACATCCAATGAATCTCCCACTTTCACAAACTCAGATGGGTGTTTGATTTTCTTAGTCCAAGATAAGTCAGATACGTGAACAAGACCATCGATACCTTCTTCTAACTCAAGGAATAAACCAAAGTTAGTCAAGTTACGAACTGTTCCTTTGTGCTTAGTACCTACTGCATATTTAGACAATAAATCAGTTTTAGTCCAAGGATCTTCCGTTAATTGTTTGATACCTAAAGACATCTTGCGTTCAGAACGATCTAATGTTAACACAACTGCTTCCATTTCATCGCCTACTTTCAAGAAATCTTGTGGATTACGTAAGTGCTGAGACCATGACATTTCTGACACGTGGATTAAACCTTCAACACCAGGTAACACTTCTAAGAATGCACCGTAATCTGCTACGTTGACGATTTTACCTTTTACTTTAGAACCAACTTCAACATCAGTAGCTAATGCTTCCCAAGGATGAGCTTGTAACTGCTTCATACCTAAAGAAATACGCTTCTTGTTTTCGTCGAAATCTAATACGACAACTTGAATCTTCTGATCTAATTTCAACACCTCTTGTGGGTGGTTGATACGACCCCATGAGATATCTGTAATGTGCAATAAACCATCTACACCACCTAAGTCGATGAACACACCGAAATTAGTCATGTTTTTGATCACACCTTCTAATACTTGACCCTTATCTAAGTTGTTCAAGATTAATTGACGCTGCTCCTCAAGATCTTTTTCGATCAATACTTTATGAGAAACAACTACGTTGTCATTTGTATGGTTAATCTTAACCACTTTAACCTCCATGTTCTTTCCAACAAAAATGTCGAAATCACGGATAGGCTTAACGTCAATTTGAGAACCTGGCAAGAAAGCCTCGATTCCAAAAATATCCACGATCAAACCACCTTTGGTACGACGCTTTACAAAACCATTGATAATGGTATCTTCTTCTAAAGCACGCTCAATGTTGATCCAAGCTCCCATTACTTTCGCAAGCTTACGAGATAGAATCAATTGGCCATTTGAATCTTCTTGGTTTTCAATATATACTTCTACTTCGTCACCTGCCTTCAAATCCGGCATATCACGAAACTCAGAAGCAGATACCAAACCGTCCGATTTGAATCCAATGTTTACAATAACTTCACGGTCTGTTTTGCTCACAACAATACCTTTCACCACTTCCTTCTCAGTCACCGAATTCAAAGTAGCCTCAATGGCTGCTTCCATTTGTTTCTTTTGCTCAGCAGTATAATTACCACCGAAACCTTTACCATCGATCTGATCCCAGTCGAAATCTTTTTGTTTATTAGACATAATTTTTGCCCTAGGTACATCAACATGCTGGGCTAACACGTTGAAATTTAGATTAATAATTAATTTTTAAACGGGGTGCAAAGATAAATAAAATAATTTCAATTTCAACTGAATTCCTTAAATTAGAAGCCTCAAGACCATAACAACATGAAAAAACTCGCCATTTGGCTCCCAATTGCCTTCCTTTGTATTCAAATTTTATCTATTTCTTTATTCGCAAAACCTACTAAAGGCCCTATGTCCCTTACATCCAAACCATTCGGTAAAACACAAGCCGGAAAACCTGTTACCCTTTATACCTTAAAAAACACATCCGGCATGGAAGTTCAGATCATGAATTACGGTGGCATCATCACCAAAATTTTATGCCCTGATAAAAACAATCAAATGGAAGATGTTGTCCTAGGCTACGAAACTCTTCAAGAATATGAAAAAGGTTCACCCTATTTTGGAGCCATCATTGGAAGATATGGGAATCGAATTGCCAAAGGTAAATTCAGTTTAGATGGTAAAAACTATGAACTCTACACCCAAAACATGGGAAACCACCTGCATGGCGGTAAAGTAGGCTTTGATAAAGTAGTCTGGAAAGTCCTAGCAGCCGAAGGCGATGACAAAGGTTCCAAATTGGTTTTGTCATACCTTTCAAAAGACGGAGAGGAAGGTTATCCTGGTAATTTACAAGTTCAAGTTACTTATACCTTAAGTCCTGCCAATGAATTGGGGATTGAATACAAAGCCACCACCGACAAAGCCACCGTACTTAATTTAAGCAATCATACCTATTTTAACTTATCAGGTAATACCAAAAGAGACATTACTGGACATCAAGTTCAATTAAATGCCAACAAATTGGTAGCTGTGGATGAAACCTTAATCCCAACGGGCGAACTATTGGACGTAAAAGGTGGAGCATTTGATTTTTTACAGCCACACCTTATTTCGGAACGTGTAGATGCCGATGATATTCAAATTAAACGAGGAGGAGGTTATGACCACTGCGTGGTATTTGATAAAGCTCCAGGTGTTTTTGCCAAAGTAGGAAAAGTCACCGACCCTGTTTCAGGCAGAAGTGTGGAATTATCCACTTCAGAACCAGCCACGCAATTTTATACAGGAAACTTTTTAAATGGTACTTACAGCGGTAAATATGGTGTCAATTATACCAAAAGAATGGGCTTTTGTTTAGAAACTGAGCATTTTCCAGATTCTCCTAATCACCCTAGTTTCCCTAGCACTGTTTTACGTCCTGGGCAAACTTATGCGAGTAAAACAGTTTATCAGTTTACTCATAAATAAGATATACTATTTAACGAATCTCATTCGTTAGCTTAACGCTGTCAAGGTTTTAAACCTTGCCAGCGTTGCTTTTTTTAGCCTCTTCCCAATACACATCCATCTCGGCCAGTGTCATTTCAGATAGGCTTTTACCCGCTTCTTTTGCTTTCTTTTCCAAATATTGAAACCGATAAATAAACTTGCGATTGGTTCGCTCAACAGCCGTTTCTGGATTGATGTCAATAAACCTAGCAAAATTGACCAAACTAAATATCAAATCACCTAACTCTCCTTCTGCCTCCTCTTTTTGTCCTGAAGACAATTCTTTCCCAACAAATACTTCTTTAAACTCCCCTAATTCTTCTTCCACTTTGGCCCAAACTTGTTCCTTTTCCTCCCAATCAAAACCAGCTCCTCTAGCTTTTTCTTGAATACGCATCGCTTTCACTAAGGCAGGCAATGACCCTGGAACACCTGATAATACAGATTCATTTCCTTCTTTTAACTTTAAAGCCTCCCAATTAGCTTTCACTTCCTCCTCGGTTTCAGCTTTAGTATCTCCATAAATATGCGGATGTCTGGAAATCAACTTTTCAGCAATGCTGTCTAACACATCTTTGACATCAAAAGCTTGACTTTCAGAACCTATTTTACTGTAAAAAACCAAATGCAGAAACAGATCCCCAATTTCCTTCTTTACCTCCATTTGATCTCCATCTAAAATCGCATCCGACAATTCATAGGTTTCCTCAATGGTCAAATGACGTAAAGTGTCCATGGTCTGTTTCCGATCCCAAGGACACTTCTCCCTTAAATCATCCATGATGCATAATAATCTATCAAATGCCTCTGCAGCTTCTGGGTATCTCATATTATTGTTGTTTGTAAGCATAAATTCGCACATAATCCACTTCCATTTTGGCGGGAAAAACCGTATCATCTACTCCCTTTAAACCTCCCCAGCTCCCACCAACAGCAATATTCAGTAGTAAATACATCTTTTGGTCAAATGGCCAATCTTGCCAACCCTTACCTGAGTTTTTAAAACTCAAAGTCTCCTTTCCATCCAAAAATGTTTTAATGTAATCGGGCGTCCAATCCATGCGGTATTCATGAAATGCTGTATTAAAATCAGGTACTTGAGTAATGGATTCAGGATAAGGAACTATTCCTTTATTAGAATTATATCGATGAATCACCGAATGAACTTGCCCAGGATCATACCCAACATGTTCCATCATATCAATTTCTCCATTATTGGGGATATTAGTGGGGTCATATTTGTTCTCAGATGATAGCATCCAGATGGCGGGCCATGTTCCTCTTCCAGCAGGTAATTTGGCACGAACAACGACACGACCATAAAGAAAATTAAACTTATCATGCGTCACAAGTCTTGCAGAAGTATAATTTTTCCCAAAAAGCCGTTCCTTTCTGGCTTCGATAGTCAAAACTCCTCCATTGACACGCACATTATCTATATCTGCCTTAGTATAATATTGTAATTCATTATTTCCCCAACCAGTTCCACCCACTTGATAATCCCAGCGACTTGCATCTGGCAAACCATCAGTATCAAAATTATCCTCCCAGATTGGATTCTCAGTAAATTCATTCATGATTTCAGGTTCCGATTCGGTGATTTGACATGAAAAAAAACTACACAAGATTACCACTAGCCCGAATTTTACCCAAATTTTCATATCTAAACCCAAGAGAGAAATTTGTGATTTACCTTTCTCATATGTAATTAAATTGCTCAACAATTAATTTCAATCAAAGCTAGGACGCTATAAAAGTATGACAATGTCTTATTATCAGTTAGTTGATGAAAAATGTGCAATTATTTTGCCAAAAAAAACGTTCTAGACCTAACGCTGTCAAGGTTTGGAACCTTGCCAGCGTTGGGGAAAAATCATGGTTTCAATCCATATACCCGCACATAATCTATCAACATCTTGGAAGGGAAAATCGAATCATCCACTCCTTTTTGCCCTCCCCAATTTCCACCTACGGCAATGTTTAACAACAAATGTTGCTTTTTATCAAATGGCCATTCTTCCCATCCTGCCCTAGTATTTTGAAAGGAAAAATACTCCTTCCCGTCTATAAAAGCTTTTATATAATCCGGTGTCCAATCAATGCGGTAAACATGGAATGCCTGATCAAAATCCGACACCACCTGTGTTGCTGCTTTTTGTGTATTAATCACGTGATTAAATGCTTTAGTATGAACCGTGGCATGAACTACCCCCGGATCATAACCTACATGTTCCATGATATCTATCTCCCCATTATCTGGCCAATAGGTTTGACCATAATCCGTTTGGCTAGCTAACGTCCAAATGGCTGGCCAATTTCCACGACCAGCAGGTAATTTTGCCCGAACTTCTACCCGACCATATAAAAAATCTTGTTTACCCTTAGTAACTAACCTAGCTGAAGTATAATTCTTTCCCTCATAGTTTTCCTTTTTAGCCTCAATCGTCAAGACTCCATTCTCTATATGAGCATTATCCAAATCTGCTTTGGTATAATATTGAAGTTCATTATTTCCCCAACCGGATCCTCCTACATCATAAGACCAAAATTTATCATCTGGCAAGCCCGATTGATTAAACTCATCTGCCCAAATTGGATTTTCTGTAAAGCTATATTCCTTGGCAGGAATTGGCTTTATGTTTTGAATATTTAAAGGCTCAGGTACCGCAGAGCCCTGCTTGCATGCCAAAAAGAGTAGCAATACTAGCCCCGAGATTAGAACAATTCGTTTTTGCATCATCGATTATTTTAAATTTAAATTAAGGAGAATCAGCTCAAAATACCTAATTTGAGCCTCGATTTTATCTGCCTGCCCATGGACTTTAAATTAGTATCTTCCTATCAACCCACAGGTGACCAGCCCACCGCTATAAAACAATTGGTAGAAGGGGTAAATAAAAATGAAGCCGCCCAAACGCTTTTGGGTGTTACGGGTTCAGGGAAAACTTTTACGATTGCCAATGTCATTCAACAAATAAATAGGCCGACGCTCATTCTTAGCCATAATAAAACATTAGCCGCTCAATTATACGGAGAGTTTAAGTCTTTCTTTCCAGAAAATGCGGTGGAGTATTTTATCTCCTATTACGACTACTACCAACCAGAGGCATTTATTCCCACGACAGGTACTTACATTGAAAAAGACCTTTCCATCAATCAAGAAATTGAAAAACTGCGACTAGCTACCACTTCATCCCTTATGTCGGGAAGAAGGGATATCATTGTCATCGCTTCCGTTTCCTGTATTTATGGTATGGGAAATCCAGATGAATACCGAAATTCTATTTTGAGAATCGGTGTGGGTGAAATTATTTCTAGAAATCAGTTTCTCTTTCGCTTGGTAGAAATATTATATGCCCGTACAGAAGGCGAATTTTTACGAGGTACTTTTCGAGTAAAAGGAGATACGGTAGATATCTTTTTGGCATATGCCGACTTTGGTTATCGCTTCATCTTTTTTGGAGATGAAATCGAAGAAATCCATCGAATAGATCCTTGGACAGGGAAGAAGATATCTTCGGAAAAAATGGTTGCCGTATTTCCTGCGAACTTATTTGTGACGGGCAGAGAGACTTTAAATCAAGCAATTTCCTTCATACAAGCCGACTTAGTCGCTCAAATCAAACATTTTGAATCAGAAGGTAGACTTTTAGAAGCTGAGCGCATCAAACAAAGAACCGAATTTGATCTGGAAATGATGCGTGAGTTAGGTTACTGTTCTGGTATCGAGAATTATTCTAGGTATTTTGATCAAAGAAAAGCAGGTCAAAGGCCCTTCTGCTTATTGGACTTTTTCCCGGATGATTTCATGATGGTAGTAGATGAAAGCCATGCTACTATGCCGCAAATAAGAGCCATGTGGGGTGGCGACCGCTCCCGTAAGGAATCCTTGGTGGAATATGGGTTTAGGTTACCTTCTGCAATGGATAATCGCCCACTGACCTTTCAAGAATTCGAAGATATTATCGGCCAAACGATTTTTGTCTCAGCTACTCCGTCCGACTATGAATTACGTCGGTCTGAGGGGGTAGTTGTAGAACAAATTATACGACCCACTGGTCTCTTGGATCCAATGATTGAGGTGCGGCCCACCAAAAATCAAATTGATGATTTATTGGACGAAATCTACGATCGTGTCAAGAAAAAGGAAAGGGTACTTATTACGACCTTAACCAAAAGAATGGCCGAGGAACTTTCCAAATACCTAGACCGTGTAGGTGTAAAAGGTCGATATATTCACTCAGAAATTAAGTCTTTGGAACGTGTAGAAATACTACGAGAACTGAGATTAGGGGTATTTGATGTTTTGGTGGGAGTCAACCTGCTTCGTGAAGGGCTTGACTTACCTGAAGTATCCTTGGTAGCCATCATGGATGCCGATAAGGAAGGCTTCTTGCGGGATATCCGTTCCTTAATTCAAACCATTGGTAGAGCCGCTAGAAATGAAAACGGAAAGGTATTGATGTATGCCGATCGGATGACTGGTTCCATGGAAAAAGCAATTTCAGAAACCAATCGCAGAAGGGCCATTCAAATGGAGTATAATATAGCACATGGCATTACTCCTAAAACCATTTGGCGCAGCCATGATGAGATTATGGAACAAACATCCATTGCTGACCGCATGGCCAAACCTAATAAAAATTACCTGATTCAGCCCGAGGAGAAACTGGCTGCTGCAGATCCGCTTTTGGCTTATATGTCGAAAGGCGATTTGGTCAAGCAACGAGACAGCATCCGAAAAGAAATGGAAAAAGCTGCCAAAGAAATGGACTTCCCATTGGCTGCTAAATTCAGGGATGAGCTTTTGGCCGTAGAAAAACTCATTTCAGACAAATAATCCAAAATTTATTCAAAAAAAAAGCCCGAATCTCTTCGGGCTTTTCCTTATATATCAATGATTATTCTTCAATGAACGGATAATCTTCCTGTACATACACATCCTTGTATGCTTCTTCCTTCGAAGGGAATGGTGAATTTTCAGCAAACTCTACCGATTCTTGAACTTGGATTTTAATTTTCGCATCAATCTCATCTAATTCAGCTTGAGTCAAGATGTTATTTTCCAAAATAGTCATTTTAACTTGCTCAATTGGGTCACGATCCTTATAAGCTTCTACTTCTTCTTTAGACCGATATTTTTGTGGATCCGACATGGAGTGCCCACGGTAACGGTAGGTTCTAAATTCTAAGAAAGTAGGTCCTTCTCCAGCACGAGCTCTAGCAGCCGCGCGAGAAACTGCCTCATGTACAGCCTCCACATCCATGGCATCAACTGGCTCAGATGGCATATCATAAGCCTCTCCAATGGTATATAAATCAGTCACATTAGAAGTTCTAGCTACCGAAGTACCCATGGCATAACCATTATTTTCAACAACAAAAATCACTGGAATTTTCCAAGTCATCGCGATGTTGAAAGTCTCATGTAAAGAACCTTGACGAACCGCACCATCACCAAAATAGCAAATCGCAAGATTTCCTGTTTTGTTATATTTCTCAGCAAATCCCAATCCTGCACCTAAAGGAATCTGAGCACCCACAATTCCATGGCCACCCACAAATCCAACACTCTTATCAAAGATGTGCATGGAACCACCTTTACCCTTAGAGGCTCCTGTAATTTTACCATATAACTCCGCCATAATAGCATTAGGTGAAGTCCCTAAAGCCAATGGTATACCGTGATCGCGGTAAGCAGTAATGTATTTATCTCCTTCTTTTAAAGCCGATTTTGAACCAGAAGAACAAGCTTCCTGTCCAATATATAAGTGGCAAAAGCCTTTGATTTTTTGCATTCCGTACAATTGACCGCACTTTTCCTCAAACTTACGTTGCAATTGCATCGACTCATACCAATAACGATAGGTCTCTTTCGAATACTTAGGAGCTTTTGTTTCTTTCTTTGCCATGATATTATTCAAAAATTCATTTGCTTAGTCGAACGGGAAAATACCCATCAACCGAATCAGCTACGAAATTAAAACAAAAGCATTAAGCTGCCAAAAAATGAATGGATTTAGCCAAAATCAATCCGTAAAATCCGCGATTATTCGTTATTTTTACGATTCAAGCCTCATTTCTAAGCCCGCATGTACCTTAAATCATTACAGGTCAAACAATTTAAGTCCTATGCGGAAGCTCAATTTGATTTTATCTCAAACATCAATTGCATTGTCGGAGAAAATGGAATTGGAAAAACAAATCTCCTAGATGCCATCCATTTTCTTTCCATGACCAAAAGCGCACGAGGCATTGGGGATCCATTGTGTATCCAACATGGGGGAGATTTTTTTATGATTCAAGGGAATTTTGTTTACCAAAAACAAGACAATTCCAAGCTCTTAGCCAGTGAAACGCAAATTACTTGTGCCTATCAACGAGGACAGAAAAAAAGTTTTCTTCGTGACCAAAAAGCTTACCCAAGATTGGCAGATCACATTGGAAATTTTCCAGTGGTACTTATGGATCCCTATGATACGGATTTAATCCGCGAAGGAAGCGAAGAACGTAGGCGGTTTTTTGATGGTATGATGTCTCAAATGGACCGAGGGTTTTTAGATAATTTATTGCGCTATAATCGCATCGTTCAACAAAGAAATACCTTGTTAAAGCATTTTGCAGAGCGAGGCATGGTGGATCGAATACAGCTAGATAGCTACCATGAACCCATGGTTCAATTAGGAGAAAATATTGCTCTGGCTCGAATGGAATTTCTAAAAAAATATTTGCCTAATTTTCAGTCGCACTATGCCAAATTATCCGACGACCGGGAGCAAGTCAATATCAACATTGAGAGTACCTTCACTCTAGGGGATTTGGATGCCTCATTGCGCCAAGCTGAAGCACAAGATTTAGCTGCTCAAAGGAGTACCTTAGGTATCCATCGAGATGATTTCAGTTTTGAAATCAATGGATTTCCATTGAAAAAATTTGGTTCACAAGGACAGCAAAAAAGCTTTGTTGTGGCGCTAAAACTTGCCCAGTTTGACACTTTAGCTCAAGCTCATCCCAGAAAACCCCTTTTATTGTTGGATGATATTTTTGATAAACTAGACGATCGACGAATTCAGAGATTGGTACAAATGATGGCAGAAGATCATTTTGGACAGGTATTCATTACAGATGCCCGACCAGAAAGGACCAAGTCTTTATTAAAAAATCTGAAAGGAGAAATCAAGTATTTGGCCTTATAAAAACAAGCCTTGGTATAGAGTATCTGCAAAAGCCTTCTCTGAATTTTCTTGCTCCATTTTTTCCATTTGCTCTTTCGAAAAACCGATCCCTAAGTTCAAGTATTGTTCCAACTGTTCGGCTATTTGAACGGGGGATTGAGCATCCACGACCAAGCCTAAATGCATACTTTGAATCAGTTTCCCTAGTAATCCATAATGAGTTCCCAATACTACTTTTTTGGATATACTCGCTCGAATTAGAACGGAACTCATACCAACGTGATTTTGGTATAACATCAACACCAAATCTGCTGCCTCAAAACATAATTGAATGTCTTTCCCCTTTATTTCTTGGAAGATGGAAATTATCTCTAGATTAGGGTATTGTTGAAAAAGCTTTTCCAAATGAGCTTGATAAGCTGGACTTATAGACCCTGCCACCAGCAAACATAATTGACCAAGCTCTTCTGAGGTTAAATGCTTTGTCGACTGCAGAAATACTTCTATTCCTTTTCTTGGGTCCAAGTTGCCAAATAGTAAACATACTTTTTTGTTGGCAGGAACATGCCATTTTTCTCTAAATGCGAGCAATTCCTCTGGACTGATCTCATACGCTCTCACGGGATCAGAAATGCGCATAACTTGGGTTTTCCCCAACAAAGGGCGGATATGCTTGACAGCCTTATGGTCCAAACTAAAAAGTACTTTCATGGAAGACCGAAGCGTCGACAAGCGTAGCATCCATTTCTTAATGAAAGCGCTTTTCCAAGAGGCTTTTCGGTAATAAAAATTGGGTCTAAAATAAATTCCCCCTAATTGAAAATGGGCTTTTTTACCCAATAACATACCCAATTGAAAATAATCAAAGTACATCAATAGACCGTGACTGGCTTCCCAAGCTTCACTAATGTCGACGTACAAATTCCACTCAGACATGGAGCGTTTATAAATTGACTGCCCATGAAGTCGCTGTATAGTGGAAGAATCTAATGGATGAAAATGTATATTATTCCCTAAATCAAAGCCCCAAACTTGACGGTTATTTTTGAAACTTTGAATAAAGTTTTCGGGCACAATCAGTAGTAACTCGACGTCTGGCTTGTGACTAAACTGATGAATTAGATAGGCCAAATAATCCGTATGATGGCCGTCATCAATGGAATCAAAAATACTTAATCGATAAGTTGGTGAGGCCGCCATAAGGTATCAAAATTAACAATAAATTAGGGATTCTTCATGTATTTTTCAAGACTTAACAAATCCCATTTCTACTGAATGACCCGTCATTTATATCCCTTGAAACAAATATGGGTGTACAAAAAAAGGGGCCTAATGAGCCCCTTTTTTATTTTAAGAAAAGAATTACAAATTACGCTTCTTCAATTCACTTACGGCGAAATCAGCCGCACGTGCAGTTAAAGCCATGTAGGTTAAAGATGGATTCACGCAGGAAGCAGAAGCCATTGCCGCTCCATCAGTCACAAATACGTTTTTCACGTTATGAACCTGATTGTGCTTATTTAACACGGAAGATTTGGGATCACGACCCATGCGGGCTGTACCCATTTCGTGAATACCTAGACCGATATGTGTATTTGAATTATTGTAAGCGTTGACATTTTTGAACCCGGCTGCTTCAAGCATTTCAGCGGCATCATTCATCATATCTTGGCGCATTCTAATTTCATTTTCGCCAAATTCCGCTTCAAATTCTAGCACAGGTAATCCCCACTTATCTTTTTGTGATTGACTTAAAACAAAACGGTTATTTGGATTTGGAAGAATTTCCCCAAAACCTCCAAAACCAATAGACCAAGTACCTGGATGAGTTAAGCTCTCTTTGAATTCCGCTCCAAAACCATCCATGTTGGTACCACGTCCCCAACCAGCACGACTAGCTCCTCCTTGATAACCGAAACCTCGAATGTAGCTACGCTTATCATTACCCCAGTTACGGAAACGAGGAATGTATAAACCGTTTGGACGATTACCAAACATATAATCATCATTGAAACCTTCGATTTGAGCTGAAGCACCAACACCTAAATGGTGGTCCATGATATTACGACCTAATTGATCGCTATCATTTCCAAGTCCATTGGTAAAACGGCTCGACTTAGAGTTCATTAAGATGGAAGTAGAGCCAATAGCACCTGCGTTAACGAAAATGATTTTAGCAAAATATTCCGTGACAGCCATGGTGTTTTGATCAATCACACGTACACCTTTTGCTTTTTGACTTGCCTCATCATAAATGATTTCGGAAACAATGGCATTGTGAATCATGGTCAAACGTTTGGTACGCATAGCAGCAGGCAAGGTCGCTGACAATGAGCTAAAATATCCACCGTATGGACATCCACGCATACATTTATTGCGGTATTGGCAAGCACCTCTACCTAATGCTGTATGGTGAGCACCTGGCTGAGTTAAGTGAGCTACACGACCAATGGTTATGGGGCGCCCTAATTTCTTATTCACCTGGTTTTTAAAATGCTCTTCTGGGGCAGTCATGGCCATGGCAGGTAAAAATTCTGAATCTGGTAATACATCCAATCCTTCTCTTTGACCAGAAATACCAGCAAATTTCTCTACATAAGAATACCATGGTGCTAAATCTTCGTAACGGATTGGCCAATCTGTTCCAATACCATCTTTGGCATTAGCTTCAAAATCTTCTTTATTCCAACGGTAGGATTGGCGTCCCCAAAGTAAGGATTTACCTCCCGTGTGGTAGGCACGAATCCAATCAAATCCACCTTTTTTCTCGATGTACGGGTTTTGCTTATCGTTTTCAAATAAGTAACGGTGCTCCTCATTCGGTGTATAGCCAGTACGCATTCCCGCCCAATATTCCTCAGCAGCCATATTGGTTGGGCGACCACGGTGAGGGAAATCCCAAGGGTCTTTCAAAGCCGTCTCATAACCTTCTACGTGTTTAATTTCACGACCACGCTCTAAAACGGCTACTTTTAAACCTTTTTCTGTTAATTCTTTGGCAGCCCAGCCACCTGATATACCCGATCCTACGACAATAGCGTCAAAGGTCTGGCTTTTTATTGCATCTATGTTAAGATTCATGTGAGTAATGGTAAATGGTCAAATTAATATTGAAATGCCTTTTGGCCTGGCTTTAATTTAGTTGCTTCAAATTTGCCAGGAACTGTTACGTATTCGAAAGAAGACGTAATTCCTTTTTCAGAGGTAAAATAACCAAACAGTGTTAACTCCTTGATTAGTCTCCAGAATGGAACACCATTATTTCCCTCTAAGGTTTCTTTATCGACATTATCCCCTACTTTTTGTTGTTTTAAACGATAAGAACTCATCAATTCTTTGGTATTGCTTTCTAGTAATTTCAACATGGCAACTTGACCACTTGCGTTTTGATTTAAAAAACCAGCTTTATCTAAATCATTCACACCTTTTAAGAAACTTCTTTGCTCTGGCAATTTGTAGCAATCTTGTAGCATTAATTCAATAAATGCGGGAACACCAGCATCGATCGCACCTGGAGTAGCTGTTTTGGGAATGATGTGTTCGGCTACAGCGGCTACAATTTTTCTCTGTGAATCTGATAAGCTAAATGAATCAGCAATGGCTGTCTTGCCGCTGTGTTTCGCTTCCATGGCCATCAATGTCGGAGCGGTAATCGCTCCCCCTAACATCAAAGCTATTTGGGAGATGGCATCTCTTCTTGTAAGCATAATTTTATGGGTTAATAAGTTCTTGATAGATTCCGTTTACTCAATCAATTTGATAAGAAAACAAATTTAATCAGAATATTGATTTTTCAAGAAGAAATACAAAAAAAAGGGACTGATTAAAATCAGCCCCTTTATAAATAATTAAATCAACGAATGTATTCAAGAATTAAAATCTCTAAAAAATTATCAAATAATTGAATAGGTTTAGAGGTAAAATTTGGAGAAATTCACCAACGCTGTCAAGGTTTTAAACCTTGACAGCGTTAAGCAAAAAACAATGTTTAATATCCTGGATTCTGTTTCAAATAACCCGTTAAGTTAGATGCTCCATCGATCGCAGTTTGAGGGATAGGGAATAAACGCATGTTTTTATCCGTGCTACTTTTCTCTGTCCATGAATCCTCGTACTTTCCAAAACGAATTAAGTCTGTTCTACGTTGATTCTCCCAATAGAATTCGAATCCACGCTCACGAAGTAATGTGTTCAAATCAATGCTCGTTAGAGCAGGAGCAGATTTAGTACGTGCTGCACGAACTGCATTCACATCAACTAAAGCACCAGCAGCATCTGACTTACGTAATTTAGCTTCAGCTCGCATTAAATAAGCATCTGCTAAACGAATGATGACGATATCAGCCTCACCGAAGTTACGTCCAGAAGAAGACTTCTTAGAGAACTCATACTTCTCTACACGATATCCTGTGCTATAATCACTACCAGCTGTTGTGAAATTCACTGTCTCTGTATGAACAACTAAAGGATAAGGTGCTTTTCCACGTGTATTATACAATGGACCCACCTTAAATTTACCATCTGGACATTTCACAAAGGCACCACTTTGATACACTAGGCCATATTGTTGACCTCTTAAAATACCACGGTCAATATTATATGAAGCACCATCCACACATTCTACTTTAGGGTCTACGTTTCTCTTGTAAAAACGAGGATCCGCATCAGCTGGATCTACATTTCCATAAGCACTTACCCATGAACGATAGAAGTCTGGTGTAATAGCAGGACCGTCTGTACCGTTAGCCGCTGGATAAGCAGGTAATGGACGTTGATCATTGGCTAATGAGAAATAAGACATACGGTTGTGTCCGTTCAATTCTGCACGTTGGTCAACAGCAAAAATCAATTCTTTGTTGGTATGGTTATCATTTCCGAAAATCGCAAAATAATCAGCTGATAAAGCGTATTGACCAGAACTGATGATCTTTCCTGTATACTCAATTACTTTGTCCATATCAGCAGCTGAATGGTTCAAAGTAGCTCCATAAGGATCACGATATGCTGCTGCATTCAGGTGTAATTTGGCTAATAATCCCCAAACAGCACCTTTCGTAATACGTCCAGGCCCAGTCGTTGTTTCTACAATAGGCTCAATCGCTAACAATTCTGTACGAATATAATCTACTGCTTTATCCGTTCTCAAAATGGTAGAAACATCTCCTAAATCTTCTTTTTGGAATGCAATACCGAATAAATCCAACATCAATAAATTGTAGTAAGCACGCATTCCACGGGCTTCAGCAATGTATAAATTAGCTGATGGGTCCTTATTTACTTTCAAAGAGTTGATTGCTGTTACTGAACGAGAAATACCTTGTAAAATCAAGTTCCAAGTATTTCTTACGTTCGGGTCTGTACTTGTAGTCTGGTGACGGTGTAGAGACAAATAGATACCATTATCACCCCAGTCAGTACCTCCACGATAGGGAAGGATAGCCTCATCTGTAGAAATCTCAGTTAAAGCGAACAAGTTGGTATGTTGGTAAATACTAGGCAATAAAGCATATGCAGGAGCTAAAATTCCATCTGCCGCCTGCTTATCAGTTACGGTAGTGGCGTTGTACTCATCTAAAATGATCTCATTCAAATTGGTACAGCTATAAAAAGCCATCATACCAAACAGAATTATGGTTATTTTTCCTATCTTTTTCATTTTTGTTTAACGATTAAAATGTAAGATTTAAGCCGAAGATGACAGATTTAGCTTTTGGATAGCTCAAATAGTCAATTCCATAAGATAATACTCCGTTCATAGAACTATCCTTATTCACTTCTGGATCAAATCCGTCGTAATTGGTAGCAATCCATAAGTTTTGTCCTGTTACAGATAAACGTAAAGCAGATACCCACTTACTAATACCTAACTTCTGTGTATCAAATGTATATCCCAATGTAGCATTGTTCAAACGTAAGAAACCACCGTCTTTCAAGAAACGAGTAGATACTGGAGCTGCATTACTGTTGGATTCTTTTGAATCAGCAAATGCCGCAGGAGTCGTGTTGGAGTTTTTCGCGATTTTCAACTTGTAGAAAGAAGAGTTCGCTGTATTGTCATAAATTTTATTTCCAGCAACTCCGTTGAATTGTAATGACAAATCAAATCCTTTATAAGCTAAATTTCCAAAGAAGTTATATTGGGTGGTTGGCAAAGCCGTTCCAGCAGCAATACGATCCTTATCAGTGACGATACCATCACCATCTACATCACGGTAAACACTCATACCTTTATCATCAAATCCAGTAAATTCTTTCAAGAAGAATGTACCGATAGGCTGACCGTTGATATAACCATTGATGGTCGCTGAAGTTAAACCAGAACCAGATGCAGAACCTGAAGGGATAACTGTGTAAGGAGAACCAACTACTTCATTTTTAATCAAAGTTAGGTTACCTCCCAAGCTATATTTCCAGCCAGTTTCTGTTGTTCCTTTGTATTCCAAATCCAATTCCAAACCACTGTTATTGATTTTCATATCTTTCACGTTAGCCCAAACAGAAGAAGCTGGTTGAACTGGATCTGAAGGAATAACTTCCAATAACATGTTGTTAGAAACCTTGTTGAAATAATCAATTGATCCAGAGAATGCTCCGTTTCCAAAAGCAAAATCCAAACCTACGTTACTTTGTGTTGAAACCTCCCATTGAATGTCTGGGTTAGCTAAACGAGAATACGTAATCCCTGATGGGAAAGTCGAAGTAGCATCCAAAGGATAAGAAGTAGAACCGGAGATGGTCGAAGTAAACAAAGGTTGCGTAATTTTCGAAGGAATCTCTTGGTTACCTGTTTGTCCCCAACCGGCACGAAGTTTCAAATTGCTGATATTGGTATTCTTTAAGAATGCTTCTTCAGAAATTCTCCATCCCAACGAGAATGAAGGGAATACACCGTATTTATTGTTGGCACCAAATTTAGAAGAACCATCAGCACGAACGGTAGCTGTTGCTAAATACTTGTCCTTATACTGGTAGTTAAAACGACCAAAATATGATTGCAACTCATTAATGAATGCCGAACCACCTGGTTTATTGGTTGCCATCGTCAATTCTTGACCTACGCCAGGATTGTAAATAGGGTCAATCGGCAAATCAGCTGGGAATTTATTAATGCTCCAGTTACGGTATTGCACTTTAATTTTTTGATATGAATGACCTACCAAAGCAGAGAAATTATGATCTCCTTTGTCGTACGTATAGGTCAAATAGTTTTCAATCAAACGGTTCGTATTACTTGCTAAATACGAATCCAAACGACCATCTTGCTTAGGAATATTACTTCCCAAAGATTCCACATCACGCGTTGAAGTAGAATTATCTAAACCAAAGTTTAAACGATACACTAAACCTTTCACAATCTTCAATGAAGGAGAAATGCTAGCGATTGTACGGTTGATGGTGGTAATATCTTTAAACAGGGTTAATCCCAATAATGGATTAGAAGCTGTATTGTAACGAGCCAATTTACCATCTGCAGTATATGCAGGAAGCGTTGGGTTATTGGAGATAGCCGTTCCTAATAAACCTTCCACAGAAGGGCGCTCATTGTTTGTATTCGTAACGTTCAAGTTAGCATCTACGACCAAACGATCCTCCCAGAATTTCTGAGTTACATTGATACGACCCGTGTAGCGATCTAATTGATTGTTTTTCAAAATACCTTGTTGAGCTTGAGCTCCAAAAGAGGCATAGTAGGAAAGTTTATTAGCTCCACCACCTAAACTCAAATTATAGTTTTGAGTTAAAGCCTGACGAGTAATTTCTTTTTGCCAATCTGTATTTCCACCAAAATCCTCCAAATTACCTCCATTAGCCACTACTTGCTTACGGAATTCAGATGCAGATAATACAGGTAAAGCGCGAGCAATACTTGAAACAGCTAAACTAGAGCTGAAATTCAAGGTAGAAACACCTGCCTTACCTTTTTTAGTCGTAATTAATACGACACCATTGGCACCACGAGCACCATAAATAGCAGTAGCAGAAGCATCTTTTA
Organism: Aquirufa ecclesiirivi; assembly: GCF_011250515.1. Classification (GTDB taxonomy): domain Bacteria; phylum Bacteroidota; class Bacteroidia; order Cytophagales; family Spirosomataceae; genus Aquirufa; species Aquirufa ecclesiirivi. Next base: position 129,840 of record NZ_JAANOP010000001.1, read on the forward strand.
ATACGTCGATTGTTTCAATATCTTGAGGATTCAAGAAGTTCAATGGGTTTCCACCTCCGGTACTTGAATTATCCAAAGCTAAACCATCAATAACAAACAAAGGAGTACTACCTGTACGAATACCTCCAGGTCCACGGATGGTGATTCCTTGATTACCACCTGGCTCACCAGTGGCAGATGTTACATTCACACCAGCTACTTTACCTTGCAATAATTGCTCTGGTGAGTTGATAATACCTTTGTTGAAGGCTGCACTTTGTACCGACTTCACAGATCCTGTGACATCGCGTTTGTTTTGAGTACCATAACCCACCACAACCACTTGTGCTAAGTCAGCTGAATTTGCCACCATGGCAATTTCTAAGGATGTTTTAGAACCTACAGTAACTTCTTGAGATGCATAGCCTAAATAGCGAACCACTAAGACTGAATTGTCATTGGGTACAGAAATGGTAAAGGCACCATTTACATCGGTACTTACCCCTTTCGTAGTACCTTTAAGCATTACGTTACCGCCGATGAGTGCCTCTTTTGTCGTGGCATCAATCAATCGACCTTTAATTTGTTTACCCGCTTGTGCGTTCACATCGAATGCCCCAAGCATGAATATGCTAGCTACAAAAAATAGTACTATACGAGTACTTACATTTCGTAACAACGCACACCATAATGGATCGTGTAATTGTTTTTTCATGAATTGATTTTTTGAAATGGTAATTTTTGGGTTTAAAATTTTTTGAAATTTACCTATTAATAATTGTAATATCTTCACAATATTTTACGCAAACGTTTGCAATTGAGGCTATCTGGGTATTACAATCCCGCAAAAGTAGAACGTTGGCCTTAATACTCAAGAAATCCGATATTAAGGTATTGTTAATTCATCATGATGAACGAAGGGAGGATTCCCTGATGATTAACTTCGGGTCCAATGAAATAGTAACAGGATCCAATTTTTGATCTTTTTTGGACAAAAACAATTTTGCTGCTTCTTCTCCTATTCTTCTGCTTTGTCGAGAAACTGAACTTAATGGGGGATGTCCGAAAGTGGCTAAGGGAATATCATCGAATCCCACGATAGCTACTTCTTGTGGTACAGATATTCCCATTTCCCGCAAAACAAACATGGCGGCTATACAAACCTCGTCATTTACACCAAATATAGCATCGGGCTTATGTGTCGACTGCATCAGGTTTCGAGTAGCCTGAATAGCGCTCTCTGCTGAGAAATGCACGTATTGTATCAAATCTTCCTCCACTTGTCGACCATTGGCTAAAAGGCAATCCTGAAAACCCAGAAAACGCTGCTGAGAAACACTAATACCTGAGGGTCCATGCAAATGAGCAATTCGCTGGCATCCCATGTCCACTAAATGTTGCGTGGCCATAAATGCTCCTTGGTAATCATCCGTCACTACTCGATCGGAAGCAACGCCATGATTAGGGCGGTCAATAAATATAACAGGTAAAGCACGCTGAATGACTCGATCAATATGCTCACCTAATTGTTGGTCATAACTTTCCTGAGCCATGGAAATAAATAGACCATCAACCCTATTAGCCAACAAACGATCGATGTATTCCTTTTCAATGGTATGGGATTCATTGCTCACACAGATATTCAGCAAATACCCCGATTTCAAGAGAATTTCCTCCATTCCTTCCAAAATAGACGACTCATGGTAATGCGTGATGGAGGGCAAAATAAGCCCCAATGTCATGGAGCAATTGTTTAATAAACTAAGTGAGAGCGTATTTTTCTGATAACCCACCTTCAAGGCATATTCCTGAATGGTTTTGCGAGTTTCAATATTAATAGCAGGATGGTCATTTAATGCCCGCGAGATAGTAGATGGCGCGCATTTAAACTTCTTGGCTATATCTTTTATAGAAACGGAGTTATTCAATATATCAGTATATTGGTATTATGCCAAATATATAATTTTTTTACGTGAAAAATCGTTTTCAAGCCTAAAGGCTGTCAAGGTTTGAAACCTTGACAGCCTTAGGCGAAGAGCACATTTCAGATTAGGATTTTAAAGGCAATATGGTTAATTTCATATTTTCTAAACCTTTTGTTATATGACTGCTTCGGATTCCGAATTCGATAATAATAAGATTCCCGTTAAAAAACTTTGGCAAGTAATCATTGCCTCCTCCGTTGGAACCGTTATTGAATGGTATGATTTCTATATTTTTGGAAGCCTTTCAGCGATTATATCCCTTTCATTTTTCCCCAAAGATGACCCTACCGCAGCCTTTATTTCTACCTTAGCTGCCTTTGGAGCAGGTTTTGTCGCTCGTCCCTTTGGAGGAATTATCTTTGGGCGATTAGGCGATCGAATCGGAAGAAAATATACTTTTTTATTAACCCTCATTTTGATGGGTGGCTCCACTTTCGCTATAGCGTTTATCCCGAGTTATTCTGACATCGGATTGGTTGCCCCAGCTATCCTTCTTTTACTTCGTATCATTCAAGGTCTTGCACTGGGTGGTGAATATGGAGGAGCCGCCACCTATGTGGCTGAATATGCTCCCGATGCTCACCGTGGCAAATACACTGCCTACATACAAACTACGGCTACCTTAGGTTTTTTCGTATCCATCATCGTTATTTTGATTTGTCAAAAAATCATGGGTGAGGCCGAATTCAAAGATTGGGGCTGGCGTATACCTTTTGCCCTTTCAGGTATTTTGGTGATTGTCTCTTATTTCATTCGTCGAAATATGCATGAATCCCCTCTTTTTGCCCGATTAAAAAAAGAAGGTAGACTATCCGAAAATCCTTTGCGTGAGGCTTTTGCCAGTAAATCCAATCGTCGTTTGATGCTCATTGCCATGTTTGGGGCGATTGTTGGACAAGGTGTGGTTTGGCATACGGGTCAATTCTATGCACAAATCTTCATTAATAAAATCTTGATGGTGGATTTCACCACGACCAACTTGATCATTGCCGCCTCCTTAGTGGTAGGAACTCCTCTATTCGTTGTGTTTGGTAGTTTGTCTGATCGTGTTGGTAGAAAAAAAATCATGCTAGGCGGTATGGCACTAGCCGCTATTTTATACTATCCTTTATTTGCTTGGATGTCAGATATTGTCGGACAAGAAGGCACTTTGATTGATGGAGCTTATCATTTAACGACAACAGGTACGGTAAAGCTTGCATTTATATGTATCCTTTTAGTTACGTTTGCGGCCATGGCATATGGACCTATCGCGGCATTTTTAGTGGAATTATTCCCAACTAAAATTCGCTATACTTCCCTTTCTATTCCCTACCATTTTGCCAATGGAGTATTTGGCGGCTGTGCGCCTTTTGTGGCAACTTGGTTAGGAGCGGTAACTCATTCCAATTTCTCAGGCATATTTTATCCGATTACCTTGGCTGCATTGACAGTCATTATCGGTGTCATCTATTTACCAGAAACAAAAGGAAGAGCTATAATGGATTAAGGTCATGGACAAAATCATTCAAGAAGCCATCCAACGAGAAGCCCAATTGGCTACCAGAAGACACTTTTTAAGTAGTCTCGGAACTGGTTTAGGATCCTTGGCTCTCGGTAGTTTTTTGACGAATTGCAGTTCTGATGCAGGAACATCATTTGCCTCGCCTTTAGCTGCCAAAAGTTCCCCTAAACTAGGTAAGGCCAAATCCGTCATATTTTTACACATGGCGGGGGCGCCATCCCAACTCGAACTATTCGATTATAAACCGAGCTTAGCCAAATTTGACGGAAAAGAATGTCCCCCTGAATTATTAGCCGGCAAAAAATTCGCATTCATTCGCGGAGTACCGAATTTATTAGGTCCCAAAGCTCATTTTGAACAAAGAGGACAAGCTGGCCACTGGATATCTGATTACCTACCCCATTTAGCTAGCCAAGCTGACCGTGTAAGCTTTTTGAAAGGCATGCATACCGATCAGTTTAACCATGCACCTGCTCAGCTTTTGATGCATACTGGCTCTGCCCGCTTAGGTAGACCCAGCATGGGTTCTTGGGTGAGCTATGGTCTAGGCTCCGAAAATCAAAATTTACCGGGTTTTGTGGTACTAGCCTCTGGTGGCAAAAATCCAGATGCAGGAAAGTCGGCCTGGGGTAGCGGATTTCTACCTTCCATCTATCAAGGTGTGCAATGTCGTTCGGAAGGAGAACCCATTTTATTTATACAAAACCCTTCGGGTGTCAATTCCGATATTCGAAAAGCCAGTATTGAAACCATCAACCAGATCAATCAAGAAACTTACCAGGAATTTGGTGACCCAGAAACAGTAGCCCGAATAGCCCAATACGAAATGGCCTATAAAATGCAAAGTTCTGTTCCAGAGGTCATGGATATCAAAAAAGAACCAGCCTATATCCACGAGATGTATGGAACAGAACCAGGAAAAGAGTCTTTCGCCAATAATTGCCTGTTGGCCAGAAAACTCGTAGAACAAGGCGTGCGATTTGTGCAACTTTTCGACTGGGGCTGGGATACCCATGGTACGGGATTAGATGGTTCAGTGGATTATGGTTTACATCAAAAATGTAGGCAAATCGATAAAGCCTCAACGGCACTTTTACTGGATTTGGAACAGCGTGGCTTATTGGATGAGACCTTGGTGGTTTGGGGAGGAGAGTTTGGCAGAACACCGATGCAAGAAAATAGAGAAGGTAAAAAACTGGCCTATTTTGGTAGAGACCACCATACGGAGGCTTTTACTATGTGGTTAGCCGGTGGCGGGATCAAACCTGGGGTATCATACGGAGAAACAGATGATTTAGGTTATTCCACCATATCGGGGAAAACATCCGTGTATGACCTGCAGGCTACTATTCTTCAATGTTTGGGATTCAATCATGAAGAGTTCACCTATCCTTTTCAAGGTAGAAACTTCCGACTGACGGATGTATTTGGCAAAGTAATTGACCCTATTTTGGCATGAAAAACCTAATCACCATCACTATTTTAGGTTTGGCTGGCTTTTTTGTAGGGAAGCAGTTTTGGGAAAAGGAGTCTCGTATCGACTACAATACTCAGGTAAAACCTATCCTAAACAAAAACTGCATCAGTTGTCATGGGGGCGTTAAAAAACAAGGCGGATTTAGTCTTTTATTCCGAGAAGAGGCTTTAGGAAAAACGAAATTCAATGCTGCGGCCATCGTACCAGGGCATCCAGAAAAATCGAGCTTCATTCAACGCTTGAGCTTACAAGACCCTGAAGAAAAAATGCCTTATAAAAGGCCGCCCTTATCCCAAAACGAAATCGATATTTTAAGTCAATGGGTCAAAGAAGGAGCTGAATGGGGCGAACATTGGGCTTATCAACCTTTGAAGAAACCTCAAGTGCCTTATAGCTCTTGGTGGAAACAGGCCCTTTCTTGGGTAGGTTTACAAGCTGGTTGGGAAGAGAATGAGATCGACCATTTTGTGGCTAGCAAACAAGCTGAGATGGGACTTGGCCATCAAGCTAAAGCGGAGAAGGCCGACTTATTAAGGCGATTAAGTCTTGATTTAACGGGCCTTAGCCCAACAGAAGCAGAATATCGGGCATTTGAAACAGATGATTCAAAAGATGCTTACGAGAAAAAAGTGGATGAATTATTGAAGTCTCCCCGATTTGGAGAAAAATGGGCGAGCATGTGGATGGACTTGGCTAGATACGCAGATACAAAAGGATATGAAAAAGATGATAAACGGAGTATTTGGCGATACCGCGATTATGTTATTGAATCCTTTAACCAAAATAAAACTTATGATCAATTTATCACCGAACAATTAGCTGGGGATTTATTGCCCAATCCTAAGGAAAGTCAATACATCGCCACAGCCTTTCATCGGAATACGGCCAATAATGATGAAGGAGGAACAGAAGATGAGGAATTTAGAGTAGCAGCTATTTTAGATCGGGTTAACACTACCTGGGAAACATTACAAGGAACTAGTTTTTCCTGTGTCCAATGTCATTCTCATCCTTATGACCCCATTCGCCATGAAGAATATTACCAATACATGGCTTATTTCAATAATACTCGTGATGAGGATGTACCTGATGAATCACCTTATTACCGACATTTTAAATCGTCGGATCAAAAGCGCGTAGACTCCCTCCTTCATTTTATCAAAAATAAATATCCCAAAGAGCATCAAACTTGGAAGCAAACCATCCAATTTGTGGAACCTAAAATACATCCGCATTGGGCAGATGAATTTATCAATGCTGCCCTGCAAGACAATAAGTATTTAGCTGTTCGCCCGGGAGGATCTGTCAGATTTAAGGCTGTTCCTATGAATGAAAAAACGGAGATGCTAATTGCTTATAAAAATAACAATGACGCGCCTACCCAATTGGTCATTCGACAAGGCTCTTTGCAAGGAAAGATCATTACTCAGATAAAACTAGATACCACTTTATCAGAAAAAGAAGGTCTCAAAAAAGGGAATTGGGCGCATGGATGGACCTATGCTTTTTATACCATTCCGGCTTTGGAAGGAAAGCAAGATTTATATTGGACATTTAACAATAAAACGTGTAAGCCCGACCAAAATACGGCTGTTATCGGTTATTGGATGCTCTTACCGAAAACTCCAGAAGCATTAAAAAACACGTCATTTCTGAACTTGGCTAAACAATTAATCAGTACACAACCAGAAGGCACGACACCCGTTTTATTGGAAAATCCCAACGAGTACAAACGAAATACACCGGTATTCGAAAGGGGGAGCTGGCTAGTACCTGGTAAATATGTGGAAAGATCCATCCCCAACTTATTTGCCAAAAAATACCCAAAACCAGTAAGAAACAGGTTGGAATTAGCTCAGTGGATGAGCAGCCCTCAAAATCCACTGACAGCTCGGGTGGCAGTTAATCGATTTTGGGAACAACTTTTTGGGACAGGGTTGGTAGAAACCTTGGAAGACCTCGGTAGCCAAGGGCTTACACCTAGCCATCAGGAATTATTGGATTTTTTGGCTTACCAATTCCAGTTTACTTATCAATATAAGCCTAAGGAATTTTTGAAATACATGGTGATGTCGGCTACTTATCAACAAAGTTCCGAATTCACCCAAGAATCCAAGGAAAAAGATCCAAGCAATCGGTATTTAAGTCATGGGCCAAGAATTCGCTTAAGTCCTGAACAACTACGTGATCAAGCATTGCTTTGGTCTGGATTATTATCTACAAAAATCGGAGGTCCAAGTGTGATGCCTGAGCAACCCGAAGGAATTTGGAATGCTCCTTATAGTGGCATGAAATGGACAAAAAGTGATGGGGAAGATCAATGGCGACGTTCGCTATATACCTATTGGCGACGTAGTAGTCCTTATCCCACACAGGTTACTTTTGATGCCGGAACTCGCGATATTTGTTTGTCGAGACGAATCCGAACAAACACGCCCATGCAAGCACTCAACGCCTTAAATGATCCTGTTTTTATGGAATGTGCCTTATTTTTTGCCCGAAAGTTTCCGCAAGAAAAGGAAGAAATATTTATAGAAAAGGCATTTTATCAGCTTTTCGGAAAAGAGATTAGTTCGTCAAAAAAGAAACATTTGATGCGTTTTTACCAGCAAGTCCTTCCAATGTATCAAAAGGACATGATGAAGTGCCGAGAATTTTTACATCTTTGCCCAGATAATTCCATGCCCAAAGAGGCTCCTAGTTTAATAGCTAGAGCCCTTGTTAGCAATGTTTTATTTAACCTAGATGAAAGTATCAATAAACCATAATACTCAACCTATTAAAATCCCTATGAACAAGCCCATTCAACGAAGAGATTTTTTAAAAACTAGCTCCATTTTAGCTGGCGGAAGCCTCTTATCAACCTCAAACACTATGAAAAAAATTGCCCCAAAACCAGGCGAGATTGTTGTAGGTCACAACAATTACAAATTTAAGGTAATCCCAAACTGGGGCATCTTGGATGCTGGTAAAAATCCAGTTAACGACTGCCATGAAATGGTAGAAGATGCCAAAGGTCGTTTGTTTTTACTAACTAACGAAACCAAAAACAACGTCTTGATTTATGATAAATCGGGCAAATTATTAGACTCCTGGGGACATACCTATCCAGGTGCTCATGGCTTGACTATCCTAAATGAAGGCGGAGAGCAGTTTTTATTGATTTGCGATAATACCCGTCATCAAGTGATCAAAACGGATTTAAAAGGAAAAGAAATTTTCAAAATCGAATATCCAAAAGAAACAGGAGTGTATGACCATCCGCATCAATTCGTTCCTACCGAGACTGCCGTGAATCCTAAAAATGGGGACATCTATGTCGCTGATGGATATGGAGCCAATTACATCATTCAATACGATGCCAAAGGTAAATACATCCGTCATTTTGGAGGTAAGACGAATGAGTATGATGATAACTTATTCAATTGCTGCCACGGAGTTATAGTTGACACACGTGATCCCAAAAATTGGACGCTCCTAGTGACAGATCGAGTAAATAATAGTTTTAAGCGATTCACCTTAGATGGTAAATTCATCACACGGTATCATTTGCCTGGCTCATTTGTTTGTCGGCCTAATCTACATGGTGACCATATCGTAGCTGCTTGTTTCCGCAGTGGAGATGGCAATTGGCCAGGATCTGGATATGTTCAAATCTTAGATAAAGACATGAAGGTGGTTTCTACTCCAGGGGGCTCTGAACCAATCTATAAAAATGGTGTCTTACAAAGACAGCACAAAGATGATGAGAATAAGGTATTCATACATCCGCATGATGTCTATGCTGACTCAGATGATAACATATATATAGCACAGTGGGCTTCTCAAAAAACCTACCCTATAAAATTAGAGCGTATTGGTTAATATGATTCTTTTGGACGCGGAGGTAATTCCTGATTGGATACTATTTTTTGGCCATTTTCATCCCATGTTGGTGCATCTCCCCATCGGGATGCTCCTCATGGGAATGATATTATACCTGTTTTCCCAAAAAGAGGAAGCCGCCAGACAAAAATCCATCGCTCCCATTTTATGGAGTACTGGAATCGTAGCGCTTATTTCTTGTGCTATGGGTTGGTGCTTATCCTTGGCAGGGGAATATGATCAGGATACCTTGTTTTTACATCAATGGTTAGGGATAAGCCTAGCCCTGAGTTCATTGGCTTTGGCTTACATGGCCCAATTTTGGTCTCAAGATTCTTTGATGTCTCGCTTTTTCAAACCTTTGCTATCCCTAGCTTTTATCTTAGTGATGTGGACAGGGCATTTAGGTGGAAACTTGACGCATGGTTCGGAATACTTAACTAGCTACCTGCCTCAACCATGGAGAGGATGGCTTGGAATAGCCCCAAGAGAACAAACAAAGGGAGAAAAGGGGGTACAGCCAATCCGAATTAACAATTTACAAGAGGCGCTTATTTATCAAGATTTGATTCAACCCACTTTAAAACAAAAATGCTGGTCCTGCCATAATGCAGAAAAACAAAAAGGCAAATTGCGCATGGATAGTCCAGCGTATATCATGAAAGGTGGAGCCAATGGCGTTATTCTTATAGCAGGAAATCCCTCAGAAAGTGATTTGATTAAACGTATTTTATTGGATCCATCCCATGAAGATCACATGCCGCCCAAAGGGAAAATTAACCTAACGGAAGACGAGATCGTGTTATTACAATGGTGGGTGAAGGAAGGGGCACATTTCAACAAAAAGATTGCTGATATTCCCTATGATACCCGTATCAAATCCATTTTGACAAAATATACCCAGGGAACGAATCAACAGGAAGTCTATATTTCTCCTGTTTTTAAAGAAAATATTCCGGCAGCTGCTGAAGCAGATATTCTCAAACTGAGAAAGCACCATCTTTTGGTTATTGCAGTAAGCAAGGAAAAATCATTCTTGGAAGTAAATGCCATTAATTCCAAACATGTTGGGGATAAAGAACTACAAGATTTGGATGGGATTAAGGAACAAGTCGTTTCTTTAAAAATGGGTGGAACTAAATTGACAGATGAGTTTTTGCAGCAGATTAGTAAATACCCGAGGATAATATCGCTACAAATAAACCATACCAACATCAGTGTGCAAGGCCTCTCTTATTTAAGTTCACTTCAGCATTTAGAAACGTTGAACTTGGTAGGCACATCCATAGGAGATGAAGGGCTGGCGGAAATAGCTAAAATACCGGCATTAAGAAAAATTTACTTATGGCAAAGCAAAGTGACAGATCAAGGGATACATTTACTTCAAAAGAAAATGCCTAAGCTGGTAATTGATCAAGGTTGGAAGGGTAAATGGCCCTTGGATACCCTACAAATTAGCACCAAAAAACCTGAATAGAAGAATCAATATTTGCATCATTCCGCCAATTACGATAGCTGTTCATGAAATAAAAACGGGCATTTTGTGCCTATTTTTTACCTCAAATCCAAGCTGAATTCATCTAAAATTGACTGAAATTTGCCTAAAAATAGGCTTTGAGAGGTTCAAAATAGCCTAAAATTCAGTTGAGTTAACGTACATTTAATCCATTCTACTATAAAATTCTGTTTCCAATTTTAAATTCAAAGGATTTTATCACTCTAATCAAAAATAGAACTTTTCTAAGATTCCGCAATTGCTCGTATTTTGAGAATTTTTTAAAATCTGCCCAAGGAGTCTTTAAACGATTTCATTTGTTCGAAATTTTAAATTGAGTACAAATGAGGATTCAGATTATTTCTACAATAAAATTGAAATTATTACTTTTGATTGAATTATAGTCTTGAAGACAATTTGAAAAATCTTTCAGGCATTGTAATCTGTTCCTAAATTATATATGAAAAAATCGTCGAATAGCCTCTTGGGCTACGTGATGCAGCATCCATATCTGGTAGCGGGAATTGTACTAATTCAAATTTATTGGGCTTATGTTAATTCGTTCAGGGACTAATCCTCTGGATACATTTTATTTTAAAAATTGATTAGAAATTCTGTGTTCTCAAAAATTATATGAAAGTAACTCGCACTACTTATTTCAAAGATTTGAAGTTATTCCCAACTTTTCTATCTTTCCTGATAGGACTTACGATGCTATTGGCGTTTACTACCGAAGTCAATGGCCATGGAATGGCGGGATCAAATAAATTTTCTTCCCTGGCTTTTAACAAAACATCTTCTTCTCATTCTGTGGGTAAAAGTCCTTCTTTCTCCAGAGACGAATTATTGTTTTTTAATCGAGAAGCAGGAAAAGATTTAAACTTTACTGAAAAAAGAGTTGTACAAGCTCATAAATCCGTCAATCAATTATTAACTAAATTCTTTCAGAAAAGTAATTACCGAGATTTGCTATTTTCCTATTTCCCAGGTAAACGTAAATCCATAGATTCCGATTTTGATTCAAAAGTTCAAAGCTTACGTAATGCCGTTTTAAATAAAGGTTTCCAAGTCCCTGTTCAAATTATTAGTTGGGCCGAAATAAATAGTGCCATGGCAGCTTTTGCTAGTCGCGGTCCTGCGGGAAGTCCCATTATTTATATCAACAAAGAATATTTAGAGGGTAAAGCTTCATTCATTTACCCCAAGGCACATGACAATCAGATTGTTGGATTGTTATTACAAGAATATGGCCATGCGATTGATTTTTATTTAAATGGGGACCAAGATACTCCAGGTGATGAGGGTGCTCTATTTGTAGTCAAGGAAATGAATGTTGAGGTGGAGCCGATAGAACTCGCTGCCATGCAAAACAGAGAAGATTATAACAAGATTTCTGTTCAAGGTAAAACTTTTAAGGTAGAAGAAGCGGCAGTTACTATCGCTGAAGCTTGGCTGTCCACAATCAGTGCTCAAGGAAAACCAACGACTGGGGCTAGCGCATTGGCTGCAACATCCATGCGCTTTCAGACCAATCCTCCCTCCGCTACATTTACTACGACAACAGGAGGTGGGAACTCAAAAGTAGTGGGATCTTTCTCATTTTATCCAGGAGCGGTTTTTGTGCAAGGAACACCTTTAACAGTAATTCCAGGATTTATAGACACTTCTGCTGGTAATGGTGCTTCAGGTATCATTGTACTTTTCGTTACAGATGCTAATAATTTATCAGGTTACCTCATGCGTATTTACGGAACTCCGGTGATTACGGCCAGTACGCAATACAACATGAATAATAGCCCCGTTGGTACTGATTTAAATTCTTATCAGAGTTCCACGGGACCATCTGCAAGTACCTCCACACTTTTGCCAGCCAGCACTACCGGAATTTTGGCAGATGGAGCTACGACAGCAACCCTAACCGTTACTGCAAGAAATGGAGCAAGTACTGCTCTAGTAGGAGCAACGGTTGTCCTAGAACAATTTTCTGATGCATTATTAACCATTCCAACAACTAAGTCAACAATCAGCCCAAGTAGCGCTACCACGAATGCTAGTGGTGTTGCAACATTTACGGTGAGTAGTAAAGTTGCTCCGCAAACCATCTATTACCGAGCTACGGTGACATCCTCGGGATTTGAAGTCATCGTAACTGCTTATGCATCTGTATCTTATGTGGTAGGCGCCGTGACCAAATTACAAGTCTTAATGCCTGGGGAAACAGCAGATCCTGGTTCGGTTACGGGTAAAACAGGTACACCAACCAACCAAGTAGCTGGCTCTAATACCACAGTTACAGTCAATGCCGTGGATGCCAATTGGAATGTCGTTAGTTCATCTACTCCTACAGTAGCCATTACCACGAGTGATGCCAATGATACACATCCTTCTAATGCTGCTTTGACATCGGGAACTGGAACATTCATTGTTTCATTCAGAACGGCTGGAAATCAAACCGTTACCGCCACTGACCAAGCAGCTACTTTAACTGCCAATACAGGGGCTACAACCTTAGTTACGGCGAGTGCTGTTAACAAATTACAGGTATTAATGCCCGGTGAAACAGCTGCACCAGGAACTACTACAGGTAAAACAGGTTCCCCTACTGCCCAAACAGCGGGAACTTCTCTGAATTTTACGGTGAATGCCGTCGATGCTTATTGGAACCTAGTATCCTCTGCTACTCCTACAGCCGTAATTACTTCATCGGATGCCCAAGCTACACTTCCTAGTAGCGCAGCATTAGTTGGTGGTACCAAACAGTTTGCGATCACATTAAAAACAGCTGGTAACCAAACGGTTACAGCCACTGACCAAGCTGCTACTTTAACAGCCAATACAGGTGCTAGTACTGTCGTCAATGCCGATGTTGCTAGTAAGCTGACCGTAAATCAACAGCCTAGTAATGTCATAGCAAATGCCAATTCACGTGCCAAATTTCAGATTTCAGATGCATATGGGAATATCATAAGTTCTTCAACGGCTGGTGTTACTGTTGTTTTACATCAAAATGGGGTATTAAAAACTAGTGGATTTACTGGAACCAAATCTAAAAATGCTGTCGCAGGTATTGCCGATTTTGCAGATTTAAAGATTTCAGATGCTTCCAATGATTATACCTATGTGGCTTCCAGCCCTGGTTTAACAGGTGTAACGACGAATGTATTTGAAATATTAATTGGGCCTCCGTCCAAATTAAGCATTAGAACAAATCCCCCTGCTAGTGTTACCGCAGGATCTAGTATAAGCCCATCAATCACTGTCAGCATTGATGACGCCTTATTAAATACGATTACAACAGCTACTAACAGTGTCACGTTAAGTATTGGCTCTAATCCTGGTTCAGGTGTATTATCTGGAACAGCTACAGTAAATGCAGTCAATGGTATTGCTACATTTTCAAATTTATCAATTAATAAAATAGGCAATGGGTATACCTTATCAGCTGCAAGTACTGGACTTACAGGTATAAATACTAATTCTTTCAATGTGGTTGCTGGACCAGCATCCAAATACCTTGTTACCTCATCTTCTAGTTCCCCCGAAGCTGGAGGAACGGTGACCTTCACAGCTCAGTTAGCCGATGCCAATGACAATCCCGTTACTACTTCGGGACAAACGGTTACTTGGACTAAGTCTGATGCCAACGGAAGTTTTGCTTCTGCTACTTCTACCACCAATGCAAGTGGTGTAGCGACTATTGTGTTCACCACGCATACTGTATCTGGTACTGCCACGACAGTTACAGCAACTACTTCGGCTATTTCAGGCACATCAGGTACTATTACTACCGTTGCAGGGACTGCTACAAAATACCTCGTTACTTCATCCTCTTCTTCTCCTGTAGCGGGTGCTACTGTGACCATCACGGCTCAATTAGCCGATGCTAATAACAATGCAGTTGCTACTTCGGGACAAACGGTTACTTGGACCAAGTCTGATGCCAACGGAAGTTTTGCTTCTGCTACTTCTACCACCAATGGAAGTGGTGTGGCAACCATTGTGTTCACGACGCATACCGTTTCGGGTACTGCCACGACTGTGACTGCTACTACTTCGGCTATTTCTGGTACATCAGGAACTATTACGACTGTAGCAGGGACTGCTACGAAATACCTCGTTACTTCATCCTCTTCATCTCCTGTGGCTGGTGCTACTGTAACCATCACGGCTCAATTAGCCGATGCTAATAACAATGCAGTTGCTACTTCGGGACAAACCGTGACTTGGACCAAGTCTGATGCTAACGGAAGTTTTGCTTCTGCTACTTCAACCACCAATGGAAGTGGTGTGGCGACTATTGTGTTCACTACGCATACGGTATCGGGTACTGCCACAACAGTCACAGCTACTACTTCGGCAATTTCTGGTACATCAGGAACTATTACGACTGTTGCAGGGACTGCTACGAAATACCTCGTTACTTCATCCTCTTCATCACCAGTGGCTGGTGCTACAGTAACCATCACGGCTCAGTTAGCCGATGCTAATAACAATGCAGTTGCTACTTCGGGACAAACGGTTACTTGGACCAAGTCTGATGCCAACGGAAGTTTTGCTTCTGCTACTTCTACTACCAATGGAAGTGGTGTGGCAACCATTGTGTTCACGACGCATACCGTTTCGGGTACTGCCACAACTGTTACAGCGACTACTTCGGCAATTTCTGGAACTTCAGGAACTATTACGACGGTGGCAGGTGCTGCTAGTAAGTACCTCGTTACTTCATCCTCTTCATCTCCTGTAGCGGGTGCTACTGTAACCATCACGGCACAATTAGCCGATGCTAATAACAATGCAGTTGCTACTTCGGGACAAACGGTTACTTGGACTAAGTCTGATGCCAACGGTAGTTTTGCTTCTGCTACTTCAACTACTAATGGAAGTGGTGTGGCAACCATTGTGTTCACAACGCATACCGTTTCGGGTACTGCCACGACTGTGACAGCTACTACTTCGGCTATTTCTGGAACTTCTGGAACTATTACTACAACTGCAAGTACTCCAAATGCTGCTACATCGACATTAACTCCTACATCGGCAAGTATTACAGCCAATGGATCTTCTACTCAAGTGTTAACCGTCACTGCTAAAGATGGTAGTGGAAACAACATAGGTTCTGGTGGAGCTACAGTCACTATCACTAAATCTTCTGGTACTGGATCTATTGGTTCGGTCACAGATAATGGAAACGGTACCTATACTGCTACTGTTACTTCGCCCACTGCCGTTGGATCGGGTGTATTTGTCGCAACTTTAGGCGGTGCAGAAGTAAGAAGTGGAACAGGTTCTCAAACTCAATCCACCATTACCTATATTGCTGGTGCTGCTACAAAATACCTCGTTACTTCATCCTCTTCTTCTCCTGTGGCGGGTGCTACTGTAACCATCACAGCTCAGTTAGTCGATGCCAATGACAATCCAGTTGCTACTTCGGGACAAACGGTTACTTGGACTAAGTCGAACGCGAATGGTAGTTTTGCTTCTGCTACTTCAACCACCAATGGAAGTGGTGTGGCGACTATTGTGTTTACTTCGCATACGGTATCAGGTACTGCCACAACAGTCACAGCGACTACTTCGGCTATTTCAGGAACTTCAGGAACTATTACCACGGTAGCGGGTGCTGCGAATGCTACCGCTTCTACATTAACTCCTACATCGGCGAGTATTACAGCCAATGGATCTTCTACTCAAGTGTTAACCGTCACAGCTAAAGATGCCAATGGCAACAATGTGGCTACTGGTGGAGCTACTGTAACCATCACTAAATCTTCTGGTACTGGAACTATTGGTTCGGTTACTGATAATGGAAATGGTACCTATACTGCTACTGTAACATCGCCTAGTGCCGTTGGCTCGGGTGTATTTGTCGCAACTTTAGGTGGCGCAGAAGTAAGAAGTGGAACAGGTTCTCAAACTCAATCTACTATTACCTATGTTGCTGGTGCAGCTACAAAATACCTCGTTACTTCATCCTCTTCATCTCCTGTAGCGGGTGCTACTGTGACCATCACGGCTCAATTAGCCGATGCTAATAATAATGCAGTTGCTACTTCGGGACAAACGGTTACTTGGACCAAGTCTGATGCTAACGGAAGTTTTGCTTCTGCTACTTCAACTACCAATGGAAGTGGTGTGGCGACTATTGTGTTCACGACACATACCGTTTCGGGTACTGCCACGACTGTCACAGCTACTACTTCGGCTATTTCAGGAACTTCTGGAACTATTACGACTGTTGCAGGTGCTGCGAATGCTACCGCTTCTACATTAACTCCTACATCGGCGAGTATTACAGCCAATGGATCTTCTACTCAAGTGTTAACCGTCACAGCTAAAGATGCCAATGGCAACAATGTGGCTACTGGTGGAGCTACTGTAACCATCACTAAATCTTCTGGTACTGGAACTATTGGTTCGGTTACTGATAATGGAAATGGTACCTATACTGCTACTGTAACATCGCCTAGTGCCGTTGGCTCGGGTGTATTTGTCGCAACTTTAGGTGGCGCAGAAGTAAGAAGTGGAACAGGTTCTCAAACTCAATCTACTATTACCTATGTTGCTGGTGCAGCTACAAAATACCTCGTTACTTCATCCTCTTCATCTCCTGTAGCGGGTGCTACTGTGACCATCACGGCTCAATTAGCCGATGCTAATAATAATGCAGTTGCTACTTCGGGACAAACGGTTACTTGGACCAAGTCTGATGCTAACGGAAGTTTTGCTTCTGCTACTTCAACTACCAATGGAAGTGGTGTGGCGACTATTGTGTTCACGACACATACCGTTTCGGGTACTGCCACGACTGTCACAGCTACTACTTCGGCTATTTCAGGAACTTCTGGAACTATTACGACTGTTGCAGGTGCTGCGAATGCTACCGCTTCTACATTAACTCCTACATCGGCGAGTATTACAGCCAATGGATCTTCTACTCAAGTGTTAACCGTCACAGCTAAAGATGCCAATGGCAACAATGTGGGTGCTGGTGGAGCTACTGTAACTATTACTAAATCTTCTGGTACTGGATCTATTGGTTCGGTTACTGATAATGGAAATGGCACCTATACTGCTACTGTAACTTCGCCAACTGCCGTTGGCTCGGGTGTATTTGTGGCCACTTTAGGCGGAGCAGAAGTAAGAAGTGGAACAGGTTCTCAAACTCAATCCACCATTACCTATGTTGCTGGTGCTGCTACAAAATACCTCGTTACTTCATCCTCTTCATCACCTGTGGCAGGTGCTACGGTAACCATCACAGCTCAGTTAGCTGATGCTAATGACAACCCTGTTTCTACTTCAGGACAAACGGTTACTTGGACTAAGTCCAATGCGAATGGAAGTTTTGCTTCTGCTACTTCTACTACTAATGGAAGTGGTGTGGCAACCATTGTGTTCACGACCCATACCGTTTCGGGTACTGCCACAACTGTTACAGCGACTACTTCGGCAATTTCTGGAACTTCAGGAACTATTACGACGGTGGCAGGTGCTGCTAGTAAGTACCTCGTTACTTCATCCTCTTCATCTCCAGTGGCTGGTGCTACTGTAACCATCACGGCTCAATTAGCCGATGCTAATAACAATGCAGTTGCTACTTCGGGACAAATGGTTACTTGGACCAAGTCTGATGCCAACGGAAGTTTTGCATCTGCTACTTCTACTACTAATGGAAGTGGTGTAGCAACCATTGTGTTCACGACGCATACCGTTTCGGGTACTGCCACGACTGTCACAGCGACTACTTCAGCAATAACGGGTACATCAGGAACTATTACGACTGTTGCAGGGACTGCTTCGAAATACCTCGTTACTTCATCCTCTTCATCTCCTGTGGCTGGTGCTACTGTGACCATCACGGCTCAATTAGCCGATGCTAATAACAATGCAGTTGCTACTTCGGGACAAACAGTTACTTGGACCAAGTCTGATGCCAACGGAAGTTTTGCTTCTGCTACTTCAACTACCAACGGAAGTGGTGTGGCGACAATTGTGTTCACGACACATACCGTTTCGGGTACTGCCACGACTGTCACATCTACTACTTCAGCTATTTCTGGAACTTCTGGAACTATTACGACGGTGGCGGGTGCTGCGAATGCTACCGCTTCTACATTAACTCCTACTTCGGCCAGTATTACAGCCAATGGATCTTCTACTCAAGTATTAACCGTCACAGCTAAAGATGCCAATGGCAACAATTTGGCTGCTGGTGGAGCTACTGTTACTATTACTAAATCTTCTGGTACTGGAACTATTGGTTCAGTTACTGATAATGGAAATGGTACCTATACTGCTACTGTAACATCGCCTACTGCCGTTGGCTCGGGTGTATTTGTGGCAACTTTAGGCGGCGCAGAAGTAAGAAGTGGAACAGGTTCTCAAACTCAATCCACCATTACCTATATTGCAGGTGCTGCTACGAAATACATTGTTACATCTTCATCTTCTTCTCCTGTAGCGGGTGCTACTGTAACCATCACGGCACAATTAGCCGATGCTAATAACAATGCAGTTGCTACTTCGGGACAAACGGTTACTTGGACCAAGTCTGATGCTAACGGAAGTTTTGCTTCTGCTACTTCAACTACCAATGGAAGTGGTGTGGCGACTATTGTGTTTACTACGCATACGGTATCAGGTACTGCCACGACAGTTACAGCAACTACTTCGGCTATTTCAGGCACATCAGGTACTATTACTACCGTTGCAGGGACTGCTACAAAATACCTCGTTACATCTTCATCTTCATCTCCAGTAGCGGGTGCTACTGTGACCATCACGGCTCAATTAGCCGATGCTAATAACAATGCAGTTGCTACTTCGGGACAAACGGTTACTTGGACTAAGTCAAACGCTAACGGAAGTTTTGCTTCTGCTACTTCTACTACCAATGGAAGTGGTGTGGCGACAATTGTGTTCACGACACATACCGTTTCGGGTACTGCCACGACTGTCACAGCTACTACTTCGGCCATTTCTGGAACGACAAGTACTATTACTACAGTGCCTGGTCCAGTTGATGCTACTAAATCAACCATTTCACCCGCCTCAGCTAGTATTGTAGCCAATGGTTCTTCAACTCAATTACTTACAGTAACAGCAAAAGATGCCAATGGAAACAATGTAGGTGTTGGAGGTGCGACAGTAACGATAACTCGACACGTTGGAACAGGCGTAGTAGGAAGTGTTACCAATGTAGGTGATGGAACTTATACTGCTTCCGTAACTTCTCCAACAACCGTTGGTACAGGAGAATTTGAAGCTACCATTGGGGGAAATTCCGTTCAAAATGGAACAGGATCCATGTTTCATAGTGTCATTACTTATACCGTAGGAACTGCAGCGAAGTTGTCTTTCAGTGTTCAACCAAGTAATACTGCTGCATTATCCTCCATTAATCCAGCGGTAAAAGTTAGAATTGAAGATGCCTTTGGAAATTTAACTACTTCAACAGCCAATGTGACTATCGACTTTGGTACAAATGCGGGTTCAGGAACTCTATCAGGTACAAAAACTGTGGCTGCAATAAATGGAGTAGCTACTTTTAGCGACTTATCCATCAATAATACAGCCACGGGTTATACCTTAGCAGCTAGTAGTGCTGGATTAACAGGCGCCACCTCAAATACATTTAATATTTCATCATCAGGTGCAGCAAAATTAGCTTTTAGTGTACAACCTAGTAATGCCCTGGCTGGTGCTAGCATAAGTCCTTCGATTAAAGTTCAAATCTTAGATGCAGCTGGAAACCCAACCACGGCAACAGATAACATCACTTTATCCATTGATACCAACCCTGCTTCTGGTACACTTTCAGGCACTTTGACTCAAGCAGCAGTGTCTGGAGAAGCCACATTTTCAGGTATTTCGATCAACAAATCAAGTGCATCTGCCTATAAATTAAAAGCCACCAGTGGATCGTTAACAGAAACAATTTCTTCCACTTTCATTATCTCGCCTAATACTCCTACGGCAATTACAGTGACTGATATCACACCTGCCGTTGGAATTTTAGGTATAAATAATAATATCGTTCGCGTTAACTTAATTGATGCCTATGGCAACTTCTCTCCGGCACCATCTGATATTGGTGTAGAACTAAGTATGTTTATTGGCGCTACAGATAGAACCTCGACAGGAATAGAAAGAACCAATTCATCCAATGTGGTTCAATCGAATCCTATCCAAGCAACGATAACAACTGGTTCTTATTTCACAGATATTACGTATGTGCGATATAAAGTATCTACCATAGATAAAACGACTAATCCTTACACCATCAACACCAATGCTACCATCAAAGCCACAAAATACACGGTAGGTGGCCCAAGCTTAACGGTAGGTACTAGTGCAGCATTTAAAATTATAGACGGAAAAATATACTCACCAAAAACAACTGGAAACTGGAATGCTGTTACTTGGGCAATTTCATCCGATGGTGGAACCTCGTTTGCTGATACAGTGGGTATAAAATACATATATGATAAATATGATATTGTAAAAATTCCAACGGGTATCACGACTACTTTAAGCCAATCTGTTTCTTTATACAGTATGATTATTGATGGGACATTTGACTTAACAACGAGTGGAACTCTTACGTTAAATCACCATTCAGGTATTGATGGTGAATACAACGTACATACCCACGGAACATTCAAAAACTCTGGAGGTACTTTTACTAATAACAATGAGTCCACAAGTGGTTTCTTACCTAATTTCCACGGAGGAACCTATTGGCATGCTAGAGATGGAGGATCCATTCCAAAAGCATTATGGACCACGCAATCTGCTGGAGCATTAACCAAAATTACAGGTCTTACCTCCACTTCTCTGACTAGTGGATTTGATCAAGCATTTTTAAATTTTGAATGGGATAATACGAGTTATTCTGGTCAAATTATGCACGGAAATGTTAGCATAGCTAAAGATTTCTACCTAAAAAGTGGATCATTCTCCATTGGTGACAACAATACATTAACCTTAAATGAAACGGTCAATGGTTCAAGTAATGGTAAATTAAAAGGAACAACACTTTCTACTTTACATGTCAATACCACTAGTGGAAGTCCTACTTTGGATTTTGTAACGGGTGGACAAAATTTAAAAGAACTGAAAGTCAATGTGACAGGGGGAACGTCGTTGACAATTCCATCTGATTTAAGCATCAATACTACCTTAAACTTAGTGGCTGGCCATGTGGTCATGGGAAATAACAAAAAACTTAGTTTCCCAAGTGATGCCACCATTACAGGTGCATCTGACACCCGCTATGTTGAAGGTATTATTTCAAGAGTAATTCCAAAGCAAACGGATCCGTCTGTTTCCTTCCCAATTGGTGATGCTTCAGCATATACACCAGTAACTTTAGATTTTTCAGGTAGAAGTGCCGCTTCAAGTGATTTAACCATTGAATCATCGACCAATTCATTAGCCGATAATTCGGAAGTAAGTGGTTCAGGTATACGTGGTGATAAATACATTAAAAGAAAATGGCGAGTATCAGATGGTAGTGGAGCAACGGCCAATGGATTCTCGACTTACAATATTACCTTAGGATTCCCTTCAGGAGATATGATGGGATCACCAAGCCTTGCTAATCTAATTGTTCGTAAAAAAGCGGTCTCTTGGAAAGCTCCAAGTAGTCATGTACGTGTCGATGGAACAACCAAGACGGTAAAAGGCCAAAACTATGACTCTTTCTCTGATTTCTTTATTGGAGAATCAACGGGAACTACCAGCTTTAGTTTAAATAGTCCTGCTGATATTTCAGCTGGAACAAGAGCTGCCTATGTTGGTACTCGATTGGATGCAGCATCCATTCCTTATACTTCTGGTTCACAGACAGCCTACCTCAGTTCAACTGGAAGTGGCGTATTCTATGATGCCGCTAGTGGAGGAAATGTTATTACTAGCGTCAACTTTGCCGATGGATCATCAACAGTTAATTTCTGGTTTGAGAAAAATACGGTAGCAACGTACACCGTAACCTTATCAGATGCTACTCCTGCCGATGCGGGAACAGGAATCACAGATGCAACAGATGATATCGGTGTAACCGTAGGTGCCGTAGACGCAACAGCTTCTACTCTTACTCCTACTGTAGCCAATATTACTGCGAATGGAACTTCAACGCAGGTTTTATCAGTAACGGCCAAAGATGCCTATGGAAATAACAGAGGAACTGGAGGAGATGTGGTTACTATCACCAAGTTGTCTGGTACAGGTAGCATCGGAAGTGTTAGTCATGCAGGAAGTGGTGTATATACCGCCACAGTAACTTCTCCTACCTCAACTGGAACGGGAGTATTTGTAGCTACTTTGGGTGGTGCTCAAGTAAAAAGTGGTACAGGTTCCCAAACGCAGTCTACGGTTACCTATTCAGAAGGTACAGCATCCAAATTAGTGGTGACCATAGGAAGTCCACAAACTGCCGGTTCGACGTTTAATGTACTTGTTAACTTAACGGATGCCAATGGTAATTCAGTAAATGCAACCGCTAATGGAACAGTAACACTTTCTTTAAAAACAGGTACGGGTACCTTAGGTGGTACTTTAACTGGAACGATTACTTCTGGTTCTAGTTCAGTAACCATTTCAGGTGTTACTTACACCAAAGCTGAAACTGGCGTAGTCTTAACAGCTACAGGTTCTGTTGCTGGAAATGTCAACGGTAAAGTGGGCGATTCGAATGCATTCACCGTTGTTGCTGGTGCAGCCGATGCAACTGCTTCTACTTTAACTCCTAGCTCTGCAAGTATTGTGGCAGATGGTGCTACTACCCAAGTATTAACTGTAACAGCTAAAGATGCTAATGGTAATAACCTAACTGCAGGTGGTGCTACCGTGACCATCACCAAGTCTTCTGGTACAGGTTCTATTAGCTCTGTAAGCGATAATAGTAATGGTACCTATTCGGCTACTGTTACTTCACCAACGGTTGTTGGATCAGGTGTATTTGTCGCTACTTTAGGTGCTTCTCAAGTTAAAAGTGGAACAGGGTCTCAAACCCAATCTACCATCACTTATATTGCTGGTACAGCTAATAAATTAGTGGTGTCTAACATCGCTCAACAAACTGCCGGCACTGGATTCGCTGTCACGGTTACTTTAACCGACGTGAATGGTAACCCTGTCAATGCAACAGCTGATGGTACCGTGACATTAACTCGTAAAACAGGTACAGGTACCTTAGGTGGTACTTTAACTGGAACGATTACTTCTGGTTCTAGTGCAGTAACCATTTCAGGTGTTACTTACACCAAAGCAGAAACTGGTGTAGTCTTAACAGCTACGGGTTCAGGTTCAGGAAACGTTGCAAGTAAATTAGGTGACTCTAATGCCTTCACTGTGGTGGCGGGAGCTGCTGCTAAATACTTGGTGACAAGTAGTAATTCGTCTCCAACTGCGGGTGGAACAGTAACGATTACGGCACAATTAGTAGATGCCAATAACAATCCTGTCACTACTTCGGGAAATACCGTGACTTGGTCTAAGAGTGATGCCAATGGATCATTCTCTTCAGCTACTAGCATAACAGATGCTAATGGCACTGCCACTGTGACATTCACGACCCATACCGTTTCTGGTACTTCAACCACCATTACGGCTACGGATAATAATACATTAACGGGTACTTCTGCATCGTTCAGCTCTACAGTTGGTACGGCGTCCAAATTAGTGGTGTCTACAATTGCTCAACAAGCTGCAGGTACTGGATTCGCTGTCTCGGTTACTTTAACGGATGCCAATGGCAATGCGGTTAATGCAACTGCAGATGGTACCGTGACTCTAACTCGTAAAATAGGTACAGGCACCTTAGGTGGTACTTTAACTGGAACGATTACTTCTGGTTCTAGTGCAGTCACCATCTCTGGTGTTACTTACACCAAAGCTGAAACTGGCGTAGTCTTAACGGCTACAGGTTCTGTAGCTGGAAATGTCAACGGTAAAGTGGGCGATTCGAATGCATTCACCGTTGTTGCTGGTGCAGCTGATGCAACTGCTTCTACCTTAACTCCTAGCTCTGCAAGTATTGTGGCAGATGGTTCTACTACCCAAGTATTAACTGTAACAGCTAAAGATGCTAATGGTAATAACTTAACTGCGGGTGGTGCTACAGTGACCATCACCAAGTCTTCTGGTACAGGTTCTATTAGCTCCGTAACTGATAATAGCAATGGTACTTATTCGGCTACTGTTACCTCTCCAACAGCTGTTGGATCTGGTGTATTTGTAGCTACTTTAGGTGCTTCTCAAGTTAAAAGTGGAACAGGGTCTCAAACCCAATCTACCATCACTTATATTGCTGGTACAGCTAATAAATTAGTGGTGTCTAACATTGCTGGTCAAACAGCTGGAACAGCCTTTGCTGTCACGGTTACTTTAACAGACGTGAATGGTAACCCTGTCAATGCAACAGCAGATGGTACCGTGACATTAACTCGTAAAACAGGTACAGGCACCTTAGGTGGTACTTTAACTGGAACGATTACTTCTGGTTCTAGTGCCGTAACCATTTCAGGTGTTACTTATACCAAAGCTGAAACAGGTGTTGTCTTAACAGCTACAGGTTCTGGTTCAGGAAACGTTGCAAGTAAATTAGGTGACTCCAATGCCTTCACTGTGGTGGCGGGAGCTGCTGCTAAATACTTGGTAACAAGTAGTAATTCGTCTCCAACTGCGGGTGGAACAGTAACGATTACGGCACAATTAGTGGATGCCAATAACAATCCTGTCACTACTTCGGGAAATACCGTGACTTGGTCTAAGAGTGATGCCAATGGTTCATTCTCTTCAGCTACTAGCTTAACAGATGCTAATGGTACTGCCACAGTAACATTCACGACCCATACCGTTTCTGGTACTTCAACCACCATTACGGCTACGGATAATAATACATTAACGGGTACTTCTGCATCGTTCAGCTCTACAGTTGGTACGGCATCCAAATTAGTGGTGTCTACAATTGCTCAACAAACTGCGGGTACTGGATTCGCTGTCACGGTTACTTTAACGGATGCCAATGGCAATGCGGTTAATGCAACTGCAGATGGTACCGTGACTCTTTCTTTAAAAACTGGAACAGGAACCTTAGGTGGTACTTTAACTGGAACGATTACTTCTGGTTCTAGTGCAGTAACCATCTCTGGAGTAACTTATACCAAAGCAGAAACTGGCGTAGTCTTAACAGCTACAGGTTCTGTTGCTGGAAATGTCAACGGTAAAGTGGGCGATTCGAATGCATTCACCGTTGTTGCTGGTACAGCCGATGCAACTGCTTCTACCTTAACTCCTAGCTCAGCCAGTATTGTGGCAGATGGTTCTACTACCCAAGTATTAACAGTAACAGCTAAAGATGCCAATGGCAATAACTTAACTGCGGGTGGTGCTACAGTAACCATCACCAAGTCTTCTGGTACAGGTTCGATTAGCTCCGTAACCGATAATAGTAATGGTACTTATTCGGCTACAGTTACCTCTCCAACGGCTGTTGGATCAGGTGTATTTGTAGCTACTTTAGGTGCTTCGCAAGTTAAAAGTGGAACAGGGTCGCAAACCCAATCTACCATCACTTATATCGCTGGTACAGCTAGTAAATTAGTGGTGTCTACCATTGCTGGTCAAACTGCTGGAACAGCCTTTGCTGTCACGGTTACTTTAACAGACGTGAATGGTAACCCTGTCAATGCAACAGCAGATGGTACCGTGACATTAACTCGTAAAACAGGTACGGGTACCTTAGGTGGTACTTTAACAGGAACGATTACTTCTGGTTCTAGTGCAGTAACCATTTCAGGTGTTACTTACACCAAAGCTGAAACAGGTGTAGTCTTAACAGCTACGGGGTCAGGTTCTGGAAACGTTGCAAGTAAATTAGGTGATTCCAATGCCTTTAATGTGGTGGCTGGGGCGGCTGCTAAATACTTGGTGACAAGTAGTAATTATGCTCCTGTTGTTGGTGGAACAACCACTATTACGGCACAATTAGTGGATGCTTACAATAACCCAGTTAGCACATCAAACCAAACGATTAATTGGTCGAAAAGTAATGCCAATGGTTCTTTCTCATCAGCTACTAGCTTGACAGATGCTAATGGTACTGCCACTGTGACATTTACTGCACATACGGTCGCCAATACTTCTACAACTATTACGGCAACAGATAATAACACATTAACAGGTACTACTCCAACGATAACATCCGATGCAAGTGGTGCAGCTAAATTAGTGGTGTCTACCATTGCTGGTCAAACAGCCGGAACTGCTTTTGCTGTCACTGTTACTTTAACAGATATCAATGGTAACTTGGTTAATGCAACAGCAGATGGTACCGTGACATTAACTCGTAAAACAGGTACAGGAACCTTAGGTGGTACTTTAACTGGAACGATTACTTCTGGTTCTAGTGCAGTAACCATTTCAGGTGTTACTTACACCAAAGCTGAAACTGGCGTAGTCTTAACAGCTACAGGTTCAGGCTCAGGAAACGTTGCAAGTAAATTAGGTGATTCCAATGCCTTTAACGTAGTGCCAGGTGCAGCCGATGCAACTGCTTCTACTTTAACTCCTAGCTCTGCAAGTATTGTGGCAGATGGTTCTACTACCCAAGTATTAACTGTAACAGCTAAAGATGCTAATGGTAATAACCTAACTGCGGGTGGAGCTACTGTGACCATCACTAAGTCTTCTGGTACGGGTTCTATTAGCTCTGTAACTGATAATAGCAATGGTACTTATTCGGCTACTGTTACCTCTCCAACAGCTGTTGGATCTGGTGTATTTGTAGCTACTTTAGGTGCTTCGCAAGTTAAAAGTGGAACAGGGTCTCAAACCCAATCTACCATAACTTATATTGCTGGTACAGCTAATAAATTAGTGGTGTCTAACATCGCTCAACAAACTGCGGGTACTGGATTCGCTGTCACGGTTACTTTAACGGACGTGAATGGTAACCCTGTCAATGCAACGGCTAATGGAACAGTAACCCTTTCTTTAAAAACAGGTACAGGCACCTTAGGTGGTACTTTAACTGGAACGATTACTTCTGGTTCTAGTGCAGTAACCATTTCAGGTGTTACTTATACCAAAGCTGAAACAGGTGTTGTCTTAACAGCTACAGGTTCTGGTTCAGGAAACGTTGCAAGTAAATTAGGTGATTCTAATGCCTTCACTGTGGTGGCGGGCACCGCTACTAAATACTTGGTGACGAGTAGTAATTATGCTCCTGTTGTTGGTGGAACAACCACTATTACGGCACAATTAGTGGATGCTTACAATAACCCAGTTAGCACAGCAAACCAAACGATTAATTGGTCGAAAAGTAATGCCAATGGTTCTTTCTCATCAGCTACTAGCTTAACAGATGCTAATGGTACTGCCACTGTGACATTTACTGCACATACGGTCGCCAATACTTCTACAACTATTACGGCAACAGATAATAACACATTAACAGGTACTACTCCAACGATAACATCTGGTTCTGGTGGTGCTACTAAATTAGTGGTGTCTACAATTGCTGGTCAAACAGCTGGAACTGGATTCGCTGTCACGGTTACTTTAACGGATGCCAATGGCAATGCGGTTAATGCAACGGCTAATGGAACCGTGACTCTTTCTTTAAAAACTGGAACAGGAACCTTAGGTGGTACTTTAACTGGAACGATTACTTCTGGTTCTAGTGCAGTCACCATCTCTGGCGTTACTTACACCAAAGCTGAAACTGGCGTAGTCTTAACAGCTACAGGTTCAGGCTCAGGAAACGTTGCAAGTAAATTAGGTGATTCCAATACCTTTAACGTAGTGCCAGGTGCAGCCGATGCAACTGCTTCTACTTTAACTCCTAGCTCTGCAAGTATTGTGGCAGATGGTTCTACTACCCAAGTATTAACAGTAACAGCTAAAGATGCTAATGGTAATAACTTAACTGCGGGTGGTGCTACAGTGACCATCACCAAGTCTTCTGGTACGGGTTCTATTAGCTCTGTAAGCGATAATAGCAATGGTACTTATTCGGCTACTGTTACCTCTCCAACAGCTGTTGGATCAGGTATATTTGTTGCTACTTTAGGTGCTTCGCAAGTTAAAAGTGGAACAGGTTCGCAAACCCAATCTACCATCACTTATATCGCTGGTACAGCTAATAAATTAGTGGTGTCTAACATCGCTCAACAAACTGCCGGTACTGGATTTAACGTGACGGTTACTTTAACCGACGTAAACGGTAATCCTGTCAATGCAACAGCTAATGGAACCATTACTTTAAGCTTAAAAACAGGAACAAGTACATTGGGCGGTACTCTAACGGGAACCATGACTAGTGGTTCTAGTGCAGTAACCATCTCTGGAGTTACTTACACCAAAGCTGAAACTGGCGTAGTCTTAACAGCTACGGGTTCAGGTTCAGGAAACGTTGCTAGTAAATTAGGTGACTCTAATGCCTTCACTGTGGTTCCTGGTGCGGCATCTAAATACCTCGTAACAAGTAGTTCTACTTCCCCAGCTGCTGGTGGTACTGTAACGATTACGGCACAATTAGTGGATGCTTACAATAACTCCGTTAGTACTGCAAACCAAACGATTAATTGGTCGAAAAGTAATGTCAATGGTTCTTTCTCATCAGCTACTAGTATCACAGATGCGAATGGAATAGCAACCGTTACGTTCACTTCACATTCCGTTGCAGGAACTTCGACAACCATTACGGCAACAGACAATAACAATTTAACGGGCACCACGCCAACGATAACATCTGGTTCTGGTGGTGCGACCAAATTAGTCGTGTCTACGATTGCTGGTCAAACAGCTGGAACTGCTTTTGCTGTAACAGTAACTTTAACAGATGACAATGGCAATGCTGTTAATGCTTCTACCAATGGAACTGTCACTTTAACCTTAAAAACGGGTACGGGGACATTAGGTGGTACTTTAACTGGAACGATGACTTCTGGTTCTAGTGCAGTCACCATCTCTGGCGTTACTTACACCAAAGCTGAAACTGGCGTAGTCTTAACAGCTACAGGGTCAGGTTCTGGAAATGTTGTTGGAAAAACAGGAGATTCGAACGCTTTCAATGTAGTGGCAGGTGCTGGAGCTAAATACATCGTGACTAGTAGCAACACCTCTCCAACTGCAGGAGGAACGGTAACCATAACAGCTCAATTGGTAGATGCCAATAATAATCCTGTTACCACTTCAGGTAAAACCGTCACATGGTCGAAAAGCAATGCCAATGGTTCATTCTCATCGGTAACGAGTACCACAGATGCTAATGGAGTAGCAACCGTTACCTATACCACGCATACGGTTTCTGGAACATCAACGACCATTACGGCGACAGATAATAATAACCTAACAGGTACTTCTGCTGGATTCAGTTCTATTGCAGGAGCTGCATCCAAATTGGCGGTAGGTACAATTTCTGGCCAATCAGCTGGAACAGCCTTCCCTATAACCATCACGCTAACAGATGTGAATGGTAATCCAGTAAATGCTACTGCCAATGGAACCGTTACATTAACCTTAAAGACGGGTACAGGTACTTTAGCTGGAACGCTTACAGGTACCATCAATGCGGGTTCTAGTGCTGTAACGATTTCAGGAATTACCTATACCAAATTAGAATCAGGAGTTGTAATAACAGCAACTGGTTCAGGATCTGGAAATGTAGCAGGCAAATCTGGAGATTCCAATGCATTCAATGTTACATCAGGTGGAGCCAATCGATTTATCATCTCGACTATTACCGATAAGATTGCTTTAAATGCATTCTCATTAACGGCAACTTTAGTAGATGCCAATGACAATCTTGTAAATGCCGATGTAAACACCACGGTAACAGTTGGTATAAAAACTGGTACAGGTACCTTGGGTGGAACACTGACAGGATCACTACTTAGTGGTAGTTCTAGCGTCACTATTTCTGGCATTACCTACGATAAAGTAGAGTCTGGTATTGAATTAAAAGCTACAGCGACTAGCGCTGGAAATACTAATGGAAAAGTTGGTAATTCAAATGCCTTCGCCGTGAGTGCTGGTATTGGTTCAAAAATCAAGTTAAGTCCAATGAGTAATTATGTAGCAGGTACAAGTCAAACGATAACGGCTACCTTAACGGATGAGAATGACAACACCGTTTTAGCGACAGCAAATAGCACGATTACATTAAGTGTTAAAACTGGAACAGGTACTATTTCGGGCACCTATACGGGTATCATTCTTGCAGGAACTAGTTCGGTAACTATTACAGGGCTTGAGTACAATAAAGCTGAAACAGGCATCGTACTTCGTGCTACAGGTTCAGGAGCAGGATCGAATGTGAATGGAAAAGTTGGTGATAGTAATGCATTTACCGTGACCCATGGTCCATTGTACCGCTATTTCATTTCAGGATTAACTAAACAAGAAGCTGGAACAACTCAAACTGTCACCATTAGAGCTCTCGATAGATATGATAACGTCGTTTCAACTTATATTGGAAATAAACCTATCACATTCACTGGCGCTACAGCCGCTTCGGAAATCTATAAACCTAGTGCAGGAGCGCCTACTGGTACCCCAACTTCTATTGGAGGTGGAACAGGTACGTTGAACCAAACAGTTAAAAAGACGAATTCAACCACCTCGACTACCATTGTAAATATCAATGCTACACCAGCAGGGAATACAGTAGTTCAAAACCCAGGTTCCAATATCATTAACCTAAACTCAACTGTTGGTACGCTAGCTGAATTTGGTAGCACGGTTAACTTAACCTTTAGCAATGGTCTTGCTAATGCGGTGATTATCTTATACAAAGCAGAGATTGCTACCATTTCTGCAACAGACGGTATCACAAACACGCCGAAAGAAGGTGAATTACAAGTTGAAGTAGTCAATTCTACTTTCGTTAAATTAGAAGTTACCTTAGCATCACAACAAGTAGTTGGCCAATCTTTAGTGGGTTCATTGAAGGCTCTAGACCAATACGGCAACGTAGTTAAAAACTTTGATGCTTCTCAGAACAACATTACCGTGGTGGTTACTAATTTAACCGGAAATGTCACAGGCCTTTCTGGAACAATTAAATTAACAAGTCCTAGTGACTTTGTAAATGGGGTTGCAGACTTCTCCTTATTAGGAATTAAATACCAAGGAGGATCTGGAAATGGTGGATTTACCTTTACACCAACAACTGGTACAGGTGTTCAAGCAGAAAACATTGTAGTAGTTGCCGATGATGTAGACGGAGATGGTGTTTCTGATGAAAAAGAAACAACAGATGGAACCGATAAAAATGACCCATGTTCTTATTTGGTAGCTAGCCAAGATTTCTCCAAAACTAGCTTAACTTGGAAATCGGCGGACTGCGACGGTGACGGAACTACCAACGGAACAGACGCTGCACCTTTGAACTCTTGTATCGGTGGTATTCCTGGTTATATACCGGTAAAAGGATCCTTAGGATACCAACGCTACTTCTTAGGTGACTGTGACGGCGATGGTATTACCAACGACATGGAATGCTACGGTGGATATATAGGAGGAACTGTTTGCCAAGACTTTGATAGCGATGGTATTCCAAACTCTCAAGATCCAGATTCTGATAATGATGGAATTTTAGACATCATTGAAAAGAATATTGATAGTGATGGGGATGGGGATGCCAATTACCTTGACTTAGATTCTGACAATGATGGTATTTTGGATACCATGGAAAGAACCCTGGATACGGATGGAGATGGTGTTCCTAATTATTTAGATACCGACTCTGATAACG
The DNA here is from genome assembly GCF_011250515.1 of Aquirufa ecclesiirivi. GTDB lineage: Bacteria > Bacteroidota > Bacteroidia > Cytophagales > Spirosomataceae > Aquirufa > Aquirufa ecclesiirivi. The sequence goes on from NZ_JAANOP010000001.1 coordinate 161,910, forward strand.
ACGGTATCATGGATGCATGGGAGGCAACTAACAGTACCCGTGGAGTCATTGATACCAACTACGATGGACGTGTGGATATCAACGGTGCTTCTCCAGATGCCAATGGCAACGGATTGGTCGACTTCTTAGAAACTAATCCTGCTCCAATACCAGATACTGACAAAGACGGTACGCCTGATTATTTAGATCTTGATTCGGACGGTGATGCTATCCATGATAAAATTGAGTCTACTGGAGATAGTGATAAAGATGGAAAACCAAATTACCGAGATAAAGATTCTGATGGCGACTGGTTAGGCGATACCGATGAACGTATTCAGGACAATGATAATGATGGTACTCCTAACTACTTGGATCTTGATTCGGATGGTGATGGTATTCCTGATGATTGGGAAGGTAAAAACAAGTGTGCAACCTGTGATAACCGAAACGATGACAATGATGATGGATGGGATGATCGTGGGCAATACAAAGCCTTGATTGATACAGACAAAGACGGTTCTCCTGACTTCTTTGATTTAGATTCGGATAACGACTGTATTCCTGATCGTATCGAATTAGGTGGTGACTCCGATGGAGATGAAATTGCTAATTTCCGCGATTTGGATTCTGATGGTGATGGTATTCCAGATAAAGTAGAAAGTGTGGTTTGCGAAAATCCTGTAGATACAGATAAAGATGGAACCAAGGATTTTGAAGATTTAGACTCCGATGGTGACGGTATGCTTGATTCACTTGAAGCAGGAGCCAACCCTACTGCACCTTTGGATTCAGATAAAGATGGATTAGCAGATTACCGTGATACGGATTCTGATGGTGATGGCATATTGGATATCTATGAAGCTGGAAATAATCCTAAGACGCCAGTAGATTCCGATAAAGATGGTCAAGCAGATTACTTAGACCTAGATTCGGATGGAGACGGAATCCCTGACCAAATCGAAGGTGGTGGAAATGGATTCAAACCATTGGATAGTGACAATGATGGCATCGATGACTATCGCGACTTAGATTCGGATAATGATACTATTCCAGATAAAATAGAAGCAGGTCCTAGTCAAATTGCACCTTTAGATTCAGATCAAGATGGAAATTATGATTTCAGAGATACTGATTCGGATGCAGATGGATTACCTGATAAGGTGGAAGTTGGCTCCGATGTGAACAATCCGATAGATACGGATAAAGATGGTAAACCGGATTACACGGACTCAGATTCTGACAATGATAGTATTTTGGATCGATTAGAAGTTGGATCAGACCCTAACAAACCGGTAGATACCGATGGAGATGGCCTTCCAAACTACCGAGATACAGATTCAGATAATGACACCATCTTGGATAGCTTTGAAGTGGGACCAGATGCATTAATTCCTTCTGATTTCGATCAAGACGGAAGTCCTGACTATATGGACAGTGATTCTGATAATGATACCATCCCAGATAAAGTAGAAGTAGGGCCAAACCCTGCTGCTCCATTGGATACGGATAAAGATGGCGTCTTGGATTACCGTGATACTGATTCCGATAACGATGGCTTATCGGATAAAATAGAAGCGGGTGCTGATCCAAATAGACCTGTGGATTCCGACAAAGATGGCTTACCAGATTACCGTGATGTAGACAGTGACAACGACGGTATTCCTGATAAAATCGAAGTAGGTAAAGATCCAAATAAACCGGTGGATACGGACAGAGATGGCACTCCAGATTTCCGTGATACGGATAGTGATAATGACGGTACACCGGATAGCATCGGCGCAGGTTCTAACTTAAATACACCTTTAGACACAGATAAAGATGGTATTTATGATTACCTAGATCCTGATGATGACAATGATGGTATCCCTGATTTATTGGAAGATGACTTGAATTATGGAGCTATGCCAGATTGCGATAAAGATGGTATTCCAAACCGTTTAGATCCTGATACTTGCGATACTTTTGTACCTCAAGGAATCTCGCCGAATAATGATGGATTCAATGATAAATTAGTAATTCCTGGCGTTCTAAGCTTTAAAAATAGATTAAGCATCTATAACCGTTGGGGAGATATCGTATTTGAAACAGATAACTATAAAAATGATTGGGGTGGAGAAAGTACTCCAAACAATGTAATCACCATAGATAAAAAATTACCAGATGGCGTTTACTTTTATGTCGTTGATTTCTTTGGGGTAAAACCAAATATCTCATCTTATGTATTCATCAATCGAACTGCATCAGATAGATAACAAATTCTTAAATTATTTTAAAAACGAGGACATGATGTCCTCGTTTTTTTTGCTTAAATAAAAAATGTCTAGCAATTCCTTTTTAAATAAAGGATTAAGAACTTACATTTAGGATAATTTGCGGGTTTCCCTTTCATTTAAATGGTAATCAATAGCGTGTTCCTCTCCTTCTACTATGATTTCCCCAACTCCTAAAAACCTTTATAGTCTGATATTTTTTAATTCCATTACTCCTATTTCTAAGGATTTAAAAGAATACTTATCTGCTAACATGAAAAGTCATAGTTTCAAAAAAGGAGAGTTAATTTGTAAAGCAGGAGAACCATTTAGTCATCTGCATTTAATAAAGAAAGGCTTGGTGCGGGGTTTTTACCAACATGGAACCAAAGAAATTACTCAATGGGTTGACTGGGAGAATCATATTTTTACCTCAGTGGGAGGATTTTTCATGCGAACTCCCTGTAAAGAAAACATTCAAGCCATTGAACCCACGCAAACGGAATCCTTACATTTTGATGATTTACAGTATTGCTTAAAACACTTCCCAGACATGTCCACCATCTATCGGGCACTGTTTGAATTCTATTTAGTTTCAGCCGAAGAAAGAGTCTATATTTCGCGGATTCCTAGCGCTAAAGACCGATATGACGCATTTTTAGCCTCTGGATATGCGGAAAGTATTTCAAGAATTCCCAATAAATACATTGCAGAATTTCTAGGAATTAGACCTGAAACCTTAAGTAGACTTGCACAAGATTATCCTCCAATCACAAAATAGTTCAACTAGCGTGAAAATTGATAATTGTCAAGTGGACCTATGAATTTTAAAATTAATTGAATGTGATTCAAATCATATGATATACTTTTGAAGAACAAATAACAACAACTACCCAAAAAGCTAGTTGCTCCGTGTTCTTAATAAATAAACAAAAAAGGAATATCTTTCAATCTGACTTCGTCGTCTAGTCTGTAAAGTTCATTCCTTTTTTTATGTCAATTCGGGTTTAAATTGCTGCAAAAGCAACCATTTTCCAGCCCTATTTGGGTATACACTTCCCAAAAAATATCTTTATTTATTGCCTATTAATGCTTCAAAGGTCTTTGTTTGATCATGCCTCCCTTGGTATCTTTCACGCTTGACATAACTACGAAAGCATCCTTATCAATTAGTTCAATGGCATTATTCAATCGGTTTAATTCCAATCTGGTTACTATGGTATATACGATATCCACATGTTCCGATTCACCTTTTTTACCAAAACCCTTTTTTCCAGAATATACCGTAAAACCTCTACCCAAATCCTTTTGTATCATTTCTTTGATGGCTTCGTGCTCGGTAGAAATGATGGTCACGCCCATATATTCTTCAAAACCCTCTAAGAAAAAATCTAAGGTTTTCGAAGCCGATAGATAAGTTACCATCGAGTACAAAGCAATTTCCACGGAAAGAAAATACGTGGCCGCCAAAAAGATAAAAGCATTTAAAACGATGATGATATCTCCAATGGTCGTCCCCAATCGCTTACTTAAATAGATCGCCAATACTTCTGTTCCATCAATCACGGCCCCACCGCGGATGGTCAATCCGATTCCTGCTCCAAGGAAAAATCCACCAAATAATGCCACCAACAAATTATCACTGGTCACATCAGGAAATGGGACAAATGCCACCACCGCTGCTAAACCTGAAATAGCAAAAGCCGTTTTAATGGCAAAAGTTCTCCCCATAACACGCAAGCCCAATAAGACAAAGGGAATATTGATGATAATCAACAAAAATGACAAGGGTAATTTGGTGACATTGGTTAGTAACAGCGAAATACCTGTAGCACCACCATCAATAAAATGATTCGTCAACAAAAAGCCTTTAAAACCAAATGAAGCTGAAAATATTCCCAGAATAATCAGAACCAGATCTTTTAAAAAAGACAGGTTCCGATTTTTGATGCTTGTATGTTTGTTTGGCATAGGCTCTCTTTTAAAAATTTTGGCAATTGGTTGCAGTATATAAATCTTCCTCTCATTTGAACAGATGAAATCCATACTCTGTTCCATGATCTATGAATAAATCAATAGTACATGAAAAGGAGAATGACCATTTCCTCTCAAATCCAGACGAAACAATTCATAGAATTAGACAATATGCTAATCATTTAAATTTATTAAAAATTCGGGGCAATTAACAAGGTCCACCGCCGATAAATCTTCTCAAACAACGTCCATTCGAGACTATTATTCTAAAGCATACCAACAAATTCTCTTCATAAAATAGGACTATTTTACCTGTAAATAAGTGAAAATATTCCTAATTTTCTCTAAATTGGAGAAATAAGAACCCAAGACTAATCCCTAAAATCAAATGAAAAAGAAAATTTTAATTGCTCTCATCGTCCTTTTGGTTGGTATCCAATTTGTCCACCAAGAAAAAAATGAATCAAATGATGACACATATGCCATCTCCACTAAATACTTAGTGCCTGAAAATGTTAATCATATTTTAAAAGTGGCCTGTAACGACTGCCATTCAAATAAAAGTACCTATCCTTGGTACAACAATATTCAACCCGTTGGATTTTTCTTAACGCATCACATCAATGATGGGAAAAAGCATTTAAATCTCTCCACTTTCACCAAATTACCCATTGCCGTTCAAAACCATAAATTAGAGGAAATTGTAGAAACCGTAGAAAAAAAAGAAATGCCTATGGAATCCTACACCTATTTTGGACTGCATCAAGAAGCAAACCTAAGCCAAGAGCAAAGAGAAATGTTAATCACTTGGGCTAAAGCACAAATGGACAGCTTAAAGGCACATTATCCTGCGGATAGCTTAGTCATGAAAAAAAGAAAGCAATCTTAATCTGGCAGTACATATAACTATTTATATGAATTTTAGCACAGAATAAAGGAGATAAATTTCTATATTGAAGGGAAAATGCATGGCTTCAGCACCATCGTTTTCCCTTTTTTTGCTCTAGACCTTTTAAACGATGATTAAGCGATGAGAAGAAGTTTATTCCTCTGCATGCTCTTGTGTTTCTCTCTATCCACTGTTCGTGCTCAAACCTGGATTGATTCCTTGGACCGATATGGACGAGAAGTTTATATGCCCGCCGACAAATACGTCTGGGATTGGGGACAAGCGACGTTTTTGAATTCATTAATCCATATATACCAGACAAAACCTGCGTCTGAAAAGTCTACCTACCTGCAATACATTCGGACTTCCATGGATAAAACATTTGATGTCGCCAATGGAAAACACCCAAATGCCATCGCTTCTGGGGTAGGAATGGCATTTTTAGCTCGCGTCACCAAAGAAGAAAAATATAAAATAAAAGCTCAAGCCATTTACCAAGATTACCTGAACGCACCAAGATCCAAAAACGGTGGAATTTCTCATCGAACAGAAACTGTGGAACTTTGGGATGATACCGTATATATGCTCAATATGTTTCTCATGGAAATGTACCGTGGCTCTGGTGATGAAAAATATTTAGCTCACATGTACACCCAAATTAAAGCGCATAGTCAATCCCTCTCAAACCCCGAAACGGGTCTTTGGGTACACGCCTGGGATGATGATGATCAAGATTTTGATGATGGCTGCAGTGTAGTGGGCTGGCCCGACAAAAAGACTCGAAAAAGTAGTGAATATTGGGGACGTGCGAATGGCTGGGTCACCATGACCTTAGTGGATGTATTAAGTAACATCAGTCCAAAATCCAATTACTATGAACCCTTAAAAAAGGAATTTCTAGCCATCATGCGGACTTTACCTTCTTTGCAAAACAAACAAAGTGGGCATTGGTACCAGCTTTTATTATATCCACAAGATGCGAAAAACTGGGAGGAAAGTTCCTGCACTGCCATGTTTGCCTATGCCATGGCCAAAGGCATAGAACTAGGTATCTTAAACTCCAAGGACTATTTACCCTCCATTCACTTAGCTTATCAAGGCTTGAAAAAACATAGTTTGGTCCAGCCCAAAGGACCCTATTTATGTCCGAGTAGAGTATCTGGCGGAACATGTGTCGGGATGAAAGATTATTACTTTGGAAGACCCATCGTGGAAGGGCAAGGATTTGGTATAGGGTCCTACATCATGTTTGCTCTTGAATATCAAAAAATATCTAAACCCTAAAGCCACATGAAAAGAAGAAAATTTGTTCATATAGGAGCCCTGGGAATAGGTACTTTGGCACATTGGAATACCAGCTATGCGGCTAAAATCAAAGAAGAAAAGCCTGCTTGGTTGCAAAAAATTATCTTACAAAATGACCAAGATTTTCCTCGCTATGAGGCCCTCAGAATAACAGACCAAAAGCATCCTTTTGTGGGCGGTTTCCGCGATGGAGATGACATCCCCAATCCACAAACAACAGGTTATTATGTGTTAAAAGTGGCCTGCGCTGTCATCAGTCCAGAATCTAGTTTTTACCAATCTACAGCTCATGTTCAAAAAGCCATCCAGGCATGTAACTGCCTATTAAACATGCAGCATGCTGATGGCACCATCGACTTATTGAGTACCAATTTTCATTCTCCCCCAGATACCGCATTTAGTGTAGAAAAACTGTGTGTGGCCTATGCTTTGTTGCAGAAAAACAACCAAGGTAATCGCTATTCCGCATTGATGAGTCCTTTGGAAACTTTTTTAAAACGATGTGGGGAATCGTTAGTAGTAGGAGGCATCCACACCCCCAATCACCGCTGGGTCGTGTCAGGGGCCTTGGCAAAACTCTATCAAATTTGGCCAGACCCCAGGTATAAAGCCAGAGCGGAGCAATGGCTGCAAGAAAATATAGACCAAGATCCTGATGGACAATACACCGAAAAAAGTGCGGGAATCTATTCTGCCATCATCAATAAAGCGCTCATTTCCGTCCACCAAGTTTTCAACAAACCCGCTCTGCTAGACGTGGTTCGTAAAAACTTAGAAATGACTTTATTTTACGTCCACCCCAATATGGAGGTTGTCACGGATGCCTCAAACCGACAGGATAAAGGCGGCATTAACATGTTTGAAAATTACTATTATGGCTATCGTTACTTAGCCCTCTTGGATAAAAATCCCCGCTTTGCGGCCATGTGCCGACTCATTGAAAAAGCTTATTTCCCTAGGATTGGCACGCATATCGAGAACTTTTTAGATGAACCCTTTTTATGGCAAGAGCTTCCTTCAGGAAATAGTATTCCCACGAATTATGTCAAATCGTTCCCATATTCAGGCTTGATACGCATTAGACGAGAAAATTGGGATGCTACCTTACTGGTCAATAATCCTAATTTCTTGACTTTTCATCATGGGAATGCCATTTTACAAGGTCTCCGACTAGCAGCTTCCTTTTTTGGCAAAGGACAGTTTCAGTCCAATGAAATCAAACAAGTAGGAAATGCTTGGATACTTCAGCAAAAACTAGACGGCCCCTATTTCCAACCGCACACAAAAGACCAGATTGACCCTAGTGGAGATTGGGAAAAAATGCCTCGAAGTAATCGGAAACAAAGTGAAATTCAATACCTAGAAACGACTGTCCAAGTGAAAGAAATTTCAGGGGGACTAATGGTCGACATCGACATGAAAGGAACCGACGGCGTTCCAGTAAGTTTAGAACTCATCTTCCGAGGCGATGGCCAATTTGAGGGTGTCATCCCTAGCGGAAAAGAAAGTAATGCATATTTATTAAAAGAATCAGAAGGGAAATATAGCCTTGGCGAAGATTTCATCCGTTTTGGTCCTGGCAAAGCAGAGCATAAAGCCATCCATTTAAGGGGAGCATTACCTTTTGCCCAAGCGCCATCGGTGTATATTACAGGATTTACCCCTTTTTCACACCAGCTTTTCATTCGGCAATCATAAAATTGAATTAAAATATATCCTTCGTTTGGTTAAGTCCGTTTGCCTCGATTTTAGGGTAATCGCTGCCCCTCTAATGTCGCCACTTTTTGCTCCAGTTTCTGACGCATTTGTGTCAAAACATGTTGGTACTTAGCCACACCTGCCAAGTTCTTTTTTTCCAAAGGGTCTTGCCTCAAATCATACAACTCTTCCCGCTCCAAGTGATCCCGATAGCGGAAATATTTCCATTGCTTGGATCGGATCCCTTCACTGGAAGCAATGATTTTTACCTTCCAAAGGTGCTCCACCAAAAACTCATTTCTGGATTTGGCAGGACTTTTGCCCTGTACATAAGAGGCTAAATTTTGTCCTTGCCAGGTACTAGGAATGGGAATCCCCGCAAAGCCAAAGATGGTTGGGGCTATATCAATATTTAACACATCATCTTGAATGTCTCGGTGAATCGATTTTCTTGGGTCATAGACAATCAATGGTACTCGGAGCGAATTGTCGTACATCAGCCATTTTCCGGCCAACTGCCGTTCTCCCAAAAAATAACCATTATCTCCCATCACAATAATGATGGTATTTTTATCCAAACCTTTTTCCTCTAGCATTTTCCGGATCTTTCCAATCTCCAAATCAACTCCGGAAATCATGCGGTAATAGCCCTTTACACTTCCTTGGTATTTTTCTGGAGTATCAAATCGCCAATGCCAGCGCGTTCTGTTTTCCCCTGTTTGAACATATTGCGGTTGAGCTAAAAAGTCAGCCTCGGTGGCCATGATGGGTGGAGCTATGGTGACATTTTGATACAAATGATCTACTTCCGGCTGCCAAAAATATTGCTGTTCAGAAGGGTCATGGGCATGAGGAGCCGAAAAACTAAGTGATAAACAAAATGGTTTATCTTTGGGGGCGTGAGCTATAAAATCCATAGCTTTTTGGCCAGTATACCGACTCAAGTGTACCGAGTCTTTTCCCAATGTCTTATAAAAATAGCCACGATAATCCTTCAACTTATCATTCCGATCATAGCTTTCTCCCTGATCAAATAAGGATGAAAATGAGGCATATTGTATACCAAACTTGCCATAAAAGCCGGTATAATAACCCGCCTGTTTCAACAAAGCTGGGTAAGATTGAGCCACATAAGCTGGCTTGATATCTCCTTGTCCAAAGGTATATTGATGCGTTCTTTCATACATTCCTGTGATGATACTCGCACGACTAGCCGCACAAATGGGTGTAGTTACAAACGCATTTTTAAAATAGATCCCCTTCTTTGCCAAATCATCCATCACAGGCGTTTGAATGATTTTATTTCCAGCATATCCCAAGGCATCCCATCGATGATCATCTGTCAAAATGAAAATGATATTCGGCTTTTGGGATTGAGATATCCCCAAAAATGGAAGCAATAACAAGACAAAAAGGATCCAGTTTTTCATGTTTATTGGGAGTTTTGAGGATAACCTGTGGACAAATCCTTAATCGGAATTCCTTGATAATTGACTTTTTGATAAGGAACAGTCTCCGTTTCATCAATCAAATAATTCCATTGTTTGACATAATAAAGTCCCGACTGAAACTCGTCTTTTCTCTTTTTCAATTCCGTGTGTAGTGCCTTGTCCATCTGGTTTTGAATCCCTTTGACCGAGGCTTGATTAACCAAATTTGACATTTGAAAGGGATCATTTTTATTGTCAAACAAAAGCCAAGGACCTTGTAAATCCTTGACATAGGTATACCGATTAGAAACTAAACCACGGTATTCCCTTCCCCCCTTGGCTCGAGACCATTGACCAAAAGGCTGTACACATGAAATCAGCGTATAAGCCACATCATCTTTTTTATTTCCTTTCAATACAGGAGAAAAATCCCTTCCTTCTACCACTTTAGGCACTTTCAAGTGGCTCAGTCCTAAGAGTGTGGGCATGATATCGGGTGTATTTAATAGAACATCCACCTTTTTCCCTTTCTTCCCAAAGGCCTTGGGGTAATGCAATAAAAAAGGCACTCGGATACTTTCTTCATAAGGTTGCTGTTTATTCCATGCGCCATGTGAACCTAATAAATCCCCGTGATCGGAGGAGAACACAAGAATGGTGTTATCGTCTAGACCTTGATCTTTCAGCGTTTGCCACATTTGACCTACACAATCATCAATGGCCGTCATGTGTGCATAATATCCACGTGCATCTTTAATCGCCTTATCTCTGTTTTCTAGGGGTACATTATCTCGCAGCTTAATGGCTACATGTTCATACATCTTACGGTACTTTTCAGGAGCCGCTTGATAGGGATCATGAGGTGAACCAATGGAGATAAACAGCATGAAAGGCTGTGACGAATGCGACTGTGCTTTTAAATATGACACGACATCTTCTGACTGGGCGATGGCATCATACGTTTCCCAGGTTTTTTTGACTGGAGAATCTCCCGAATAATACTCCGAATGGTTATAATCATGGGTACATTCCAAAGCTTTCCAATAATCAAAGCCTTGTCGGCGCGTAACTGGAATATAGGAACTCCGACCATGCCCATCCATGTGCCATTTACCGATATAAGCTGTTTGGTATCCTGCTTGCTTGTATACTTTAGCGATGCTTGTTCGATTGGAATCGAGTAAGACATCATTCATAAAAACCCCATGTGTAAGTGGGTATTGGCCTGTGATTAAAGAGGCGCGATGAGGAGAACAAACGGGCATGCCAGAAACCGTTTTCCGTAAATTAAGGCTTTCCTTTTCTAATCGATCCAAATGAGGTGTTTTCACCACTTGATCCCCAGCATAACCGATGGATTGGGCGCGCCATTGATCTACCAAAATGTACAGAATATTCGGTTTTTTAGGCTGTGCTTGCAGGGAAAAATACCCAATCAAAGAAAGGAAAAGGAGTAGCTGTTTTTTCATGCCTTGGCTATCTGGTGTATTGATAAGTTTTTGTTTCCAAATGGAGATAAGCTCAAGCCTATTGGGCCAACTCCGATTTTAATTGGGCCATTTTACTTTGCAAAGGACTTATGGTGTCTATTTTTAGTCCTTTCGTAAAGGTGATTTGGTGCGATAAATCCCCATTTTGTATGGCAATCCACTCATCGCAGCCATCAAAACAGACATTACAAGTTTTATATTTCAATAGTTTAAACTGGGACCAATTTACCACATTTTTGATTTCTGCCCATTCTAGATCAGATAGTTTCCTCGACTTCGTTAATTGAGGTTTCAGGGAATTGCGTGGTACATAATACACATAGCGCACCGTCTGATTCGCAATTTCCAAGGTATCAATTCCAGAGCCCCATCCGCATATAAAACCTGCTTTGATCTTGAAATTTGATTCATTCAAAGGGTCTGGCGTGGAATTTTTACAGGAAAAGATTCCAAGGTATAAACATACGAGTAAGACGAAGTTTTTCATAAGTTTGAAATAACGTTTATCTTGTAATACGATAATTGAACCTGTTAAATTGTATCCGTTTCCTTTAAATCAAAACAACGTTTTCTTTCTATTTAGCCCCAATCAATAAAGCCAAACCAACAATATACAGCAGCAACATCCAATTAAGTATCCTTTTCGTAGAGCTCTTGGCTTTGGCAAACTCCTTCCAAATAAATATCCCCCAAATAGCCGCTACCACCGTAGCTCCTTGACCCAAACCATAGGAAACCGCAGGCCCCGCTTTTTCGGAAGCCAAAATACTCAGCGCCATTCCGATGAACCAAATGCCTCCTCCCAAAATCCCCATCACGTGGTCTTGAAAATTCCCTTGGAAATAATCCCCAAAACTTACCGCTTTCCCTGAAAATGGTTTTTTCATTTGCCAAGTATTGAACAAAAATGAACTCAATAAAACACCGATGGAAAACAAGACCAAGGCTGTATAAGGACTTAGTTTGCCGACTTCAGGGTCCACAAAATTGGTCACCATAGAGGCTGCCACGTACTTATAAAACAAACCCATCAAGCAACCACTGATGACAGATAAGAATAAACCTTTGCTGGATAGTTTTTCGGCGCCCCCTTCATTCAATTGTTGATAGGCTCGAGCATTTAAAATAATAGCCAAAGAAATTAAAGCCACTCCACCAAAAATCAAGATGGGGTTACCTTGTGGGTCCGCTAGATAATTCACCAATACGCCTAAAACCAAGGCAATACCAATGCCTACAGGAAAGGCCACCGACATCCCGGCAATCGAAATAGCGGCCACCAATAAAATATTAGCTCCATTAAATATCACTCCCCCTAGAAAAGCAGAAAAGAGGTTTTCTTGACTGGCTTGGTTCAAATCAGGGATAAAACTTCGGCCTTCCTCACCCACACTTCCTAAAGTCAAGGCAAACAAAACCGCTGAAATCAATATGCCCAAGGCATAATCCCAATAAAACAATTCAAATCGCCAATGACTACTCGTCAGCTTTTGCGTATTAGCCCAAGAGCCCCAACACAGCATGGTGACGATGCACAATAAAACGGCTGTCAAATAATTTTCGATGATGAACATAGCATCCTATTTAGAGGTTTAATGCAAATTTCCCAATCGGTAAAATTGGGTATCGGTGGATTTTTTCCCTGGAGCATCATAGACAATCACGTCCATCATACGCACTTCTTGGCCTTCTACGGGGTTCAATAGCTTCAAGCGAACTTGGTGCTTACCTGGTGCCAAATCGTAGTTCCAAGTTAATTCATGTCGACGTGTCGTAAAGGCGGTGGGTAATTGTGCTTTTTCCATCAATTTCCCATCGACATACACTTCCATGTCAAAATTATGATTGGATGTAGATGCCCATTTGGCGGTCTCGCCTCTCAATACAAATCCTTTTCCCGTAAACTCAAATTGGTATTCGTCTTTCAATACTTTTCCCACTCCAATCTTCTGAGTCGGATACACCCCATCAAAGCTCTTTTCAAAAGCTACCGCTTTAGGAGCCTCCACTGGGATATATACCTTGTCTCCAACAATTTTACCCCCGTTTCTTTCAATGTTTTGCAAAGCATGCTTGAGTCCAATGCTATAGACATCAGACAATGAAGTGCTCGTATATTTGAAATCGATACCTTCTGCTTCTTTTAAGCCCTGTTTCCAGTAAGTAGGAATTTTATCATAGCCCAACATGGTGCCCAAAATTCCACCCGCAGAAGAAGGATTGCAGTCGGCATCTTGCCCACAGCGGGTCGTGATTTCCATGGTTTTAGTAAAATCTCCTTGTCCATACAATAAACCTATAACCACATAAGCGGAATTCACGGTGGCATCAATATTAAATGGTGCAAAAACCCCGTCTGGACAACCAATATCCTGAGCCCATTTCTTCTGTACTTCCAACCAAGTTTTGGTCCAATCATTGGGATATTGTTTATGCCAACGGACCACATCTGAAATACATTGGTAATAGGCACTTTGCTTAGGAATGGTCTTTAATGCCTCTTGAATAATGTGAGGAATATCCTTGGATACAAAAGCCAAAGTATAGCAAGCCCCCAAAAATACTCCGCCATAATAGCCGTCGCCATAATTCATGATATGGCCTATTTTATCCGAAATTTTAGACGCTGCATTGGGCATTCCGGGCGACATCAGTCCTGCAAAATCGCATTCAATTTGGTAGTCGATGCAATCCGCATGAGGATTATTTTTCCAATGCCCTGAAGCTGGAGCACCTATTCCATGCAAAATATTATACCTACCCGCTTGGTTGGCATGCCAAAGTGCATAGCCTGCCTCCGCGTAGGCTATGGCATGAGAAGCAATAGGAGCGTCTAATCCTTCTCTTTCAAAAACCTCCACAAAAGTTAAATCCATGTACAAATCATCGTAGAGACCAGCATTTTCTAACATGGTTTTTTTCAAATAGCCATCGAACCAAGGAACAGGTTGGTAGGCATCAATCATGGTGCCATTGTAACGAAATTCCATAGGGCCGCCAAAGGTCACACCGATGGTCTGTCCAGCCCATCCGCCTTTGATTTTATCTTGAAGGGTCTGTTTAGAAAGAGTGATGGTCTTGGTTTGTGACCATCCCACTAAGGGCAAAAAGAGTAAGGCAATCCAATAATTTTTCATCATGTTAGGGTTTTAAAGCAAATTTTTGATTCAAATAGTGGCTCATCAAAATCTCCAGCACCTGAGTCTCATGGATTTTAAGCCCAATGATGGCATTAGGTTTTCCTTCTGAAGTTCTCGTAAATCCTTGTTGATCTACCGATATATGCCGCTTTTCTGTTTGAAATAAATCAGGATGTAATAACATGGCAATGGCCACAGGATCAAACAGGGTTGGCGTTTCTTGTCCCCAAAGTTGATACAAATCGGTTAGGGCATTGGTTAAAGGCGTATTTTTCTCCTTCAAAATCCGACGATTTTCAGCGGAAAGTTTCACTTGGGAGGTCACATCGGTACCAGCATAGGTAATCTTTGCCCCTGATTGTACAAATTTCTGAGAAGCAGGAACATCTACTTTCACATTCCATTCTGCATTGATGGGTTTCTTTTGATTATAGCCTACTTCAAAAGAGCCGAACATGGCATAAATATGTTTCGCTTTTTTTAAAATCTGCGGGTCTTTTTGGATAATGTCCGAGAAATTGGTGACAGGTCCCACAGAAAATATGACCACTTCATTGGGGTATTTTTTGATTTGCTCCATGATAAAATCAGCGGCTGGTTTTGACTGAGGCTTCAATACATCAAAACCTTTGGCCCAAGAAAATTGGTCGGCATACCAATTGGCCCTTTTGTCTACATGGGAGGTATTTCTCCCCATAAAAACAGGTATGTGACCTTGACCTGTTTCATGCAACATCTTTAAAGCCAATCGGGCTCGATCGTCTGTCCTTCCATAACAGGTCGTGATTCCCAATATGTCCAACTTATCTTGTTGAGTTAGTAAATAGGCCAAAGCGTAGGCATCATCAATATCATCCCCTAAATCACAATCGAAAATGACCTTTTGTTTCTTGCTTTGCGCAGTAAGAAAAAGAGGGATAAGCAAAAATAGAACGAGTAGTTTTTTCATAGTTGTTTACGTCTTGGCATAGAGGATTGAGCCCCTAATTGTGTGACAGATAAGGCAGCAGCCTTACAAGCAAAAGCGATAGCTTGCTGGAAAGCCATTCCTTCAGACAGAGCCACGACCAAGGCCCCATTAAAACAATCTCCAGCAGCCGTACTATCCACCGCTACCACCTGCTGAGCAGGAACATGTCCAGAAGCCTCATGGGTTTTCCAATAAGCCCCTTTCGCTCCTCGAGTAATCACTACACTTTTTACACCACGGGAAAGAAAATAGTCGCAAGCCAACGATAAACTAGCTTCATCCACGGGTCGGATACCCGTCAAAAATTCCGTTTCCGTTTCATTTGGACTGATGATATCGATATGGGCATATATAGATTCGGGTAAAGCACAGGCTGGTGCGGGATTCAACACCACGGATAAGCCAGCATGATGTGCTTTTTCAAGTGAAAAAATAACCGTTTCTAATGGAATTTCGAGTTGCAATAAAAGCCAATTACCTGGTTGAAAAAGCGAATTGGCGGCTTCAATATCTGGAGGCATTAAGTGGGCGTTTGCTCCAGAGGCCACCGTAATGCAATTTTCCCCTTGAGCATCCACATTGATTAATGCAATACCAGAGGGCTGATTTTCGTCTTGACAAATGTATTGACCCTGTATTCCTTCCAAAGCAAATTGCTGAAGAGCACTTTCTCCAAACACATCTTTTCCCACTTTGGCAATAAAATAGGTCTCTCCTCCCAAACGCGCTGCGGCCACTGCTTGATTAGCCCCTTTGCCTCCGGGATTCATAAAAAACGTTCCTCCTAAAACGGTCTCTCCAGGTGCTGGGAGTCTATCCGACTGGATGACCATGTCGGTATTGGAACTACCTATGACGATGATTTTTGCCATGATTACACCCAGGTTTCTTTTTCAATGATCTCCCCAGTGGCTTTCACTTTTAAGATGACTTTTTTATCACCATTAGGCAATATTTCTTCTTTGATAAACCAATGATCGGCATCAAACTCTTGGTACACAGAAGGTTTGCTAAGGCCCTCTTGGCCTCGCCATTCGGGAAGCTGAACAGGTTCCCATAATTTCGTTTTGGCAGAACGATAAGCTGCATCAATGATGGCGTTTACCACATAGCCATCATAGAAAGTTTCCATGGGTTTTTCGCCTTTTTCATAAGCATCAAACATATCAGTAAACATATTGGTATAGCCTAATTCATGGGCTTCATCTCCTACTGGAAACTGCCAGCCAGAATCGCTCTCAGCCTTTTCTGCCACATAGGATTTTCCTGCACCTGAGGTAAACATTTCAAAACCCGTTCTCAAAAATGAATTGATCCAAATGGTTCCCTCGGTGCCCATCACTTCATCACGTAAATCCATGCCACCTCGAAAGGTCCAAGAAACCTCAAACTGTCCTATAGCTCCGTTTTGATATTTCACTAATCCAATGGCATGATCTTCGGCATCAATGGGTTTCACCTGCGTATCCGCCCAGCACATTACTTCCACGGGTCTAACATCTTTTCCAATGAAATTTCGAGCTATTTCGATGCAATGACAACCTAAGTCGAGCACCGCTCCACCTCCCGCTTTTTGAATATCCCAAAACCAGTCGGCATGAGGCCCAGGATGTGTTTCTCGGGATTTGGCCCATAAAATACGTCCTAAAGCACCCGATTGAATCGATTTTAAAGACTTCAAAAATTTTGGTGTATAACAAAGGTCTTCTAGGTATCCAGCAAATATGCCGGCATTTTCGCAGGCCTGAGTCATGCGCCATGCTTCTTCGGCTGTTCTACCCAAGGGTTTAGTACATAAAACCGCTTTTTTATGTTTGACACAAATCATCACCGCTTCTTTGTGCAGGAAATTGGGTAAAGCAATCACCACGAACTCGGTAGCTGAATGGGCAATGGCCTCCTCCATATCCGTGGTATAATGAGCTACTTGATAATCTTTGGCAAACCGAATTGCGGTTTCTTCCTTGCGTGCATATACCACACTGACCTGATCTTTGCCCCTACGGCCTGTTAATGAATCCGCATAAAATCGTCCAATGAATCCACCACCCAGTATACAAACTTGTGCCATCTTATTTTAAATCTTGTAAGGTTATTTCTTTGTCTTTACTTAAAAAATCCGCTTGATTCACCACCCGCTGACCACTGGCCAATAGTGCTTGATCATCTACCACTTGAACCGGCTCAATGCAGGAAGTATGTTTTTCTCTAAAAGGTTTATTATAGGACAGGTTATAGGCCGAAATCACTGACCAACGTGCATATTCGGATAAATTGGCCTCGGAGCGATGTAAAATATTGCTATGAAAAAATAGCACATCCCCCGCCTTTAGTTCGCAATAAACCAGCTCTGAAACCTTTTCTGCTTCGGTCACAAAATCCATATCGGCACCTTGCTGCTCTCCTGCGAATAGATGTTCGAATCGCTGCATTTTGTGCGTTCCTTTCAGAACTTGCAAACAGCCATTTTCGATGGTGGCATCCGTCAAAGCCACCATGACAGAAATCATGGCTTCTGGAAATAGAAAGCCATTTTTATACCAATAACCGTAATCTTGATGCCATTCCCAAGAACCGCCTACTCGAGGTTCTTTTTGCATGACTTTGGAATGAAAATGACAAACTTCCCCTTCGCCTAATAAGGTTTGTACGCCTTCTACGAGTCGCTTACTCCGCGACATCAATCCAAAGGAATCATCTCCTGCGGTAAACCATAAGGTTAACTTCGTTTTTTTACCTGACTGGTCATTTAAATCAAATGCTTGATTAACCACGGACTGGTCCGTCGCCACCGAATAAAGTAAATCAATCTCTTCTTGGGAAAAAAGTTGGGGCATAATCAAGTAACCGTCTCGATGGTATGCCTCTTTTTGTGTTGTATTTATCATAGTTTAGAATAGATAAAGCTAATATAAGTATTTCTTAAAAAAATCTTATTTTATCTACCCTGATTACTAGAAAACAGATGAATTTTATTTGAAGGTCAAAAACAGGTTTATATGAATTTACTTATTTAAATAACTCTGGGTGCATTTCATCCCAGGGTGTGGCATCTTGGTAAATTTTGGCTAGAGCTAAAATAGTAGCTTCGTCAAACAGATTTCCCAAAAAACTAATACTCGTTGGTTTTTTCGTTTTTTTATCAAATCCATTCGGAATGCAAACTACGGGATGGCCAGTTAAATTGGTAATAGCCAGCTGGTTCCCAGAATATAGGCTTGGGCAAATGATAACATCAAAATCTTTGAAAAGGTAATTAACTTGTTGCATCAATAAATAACGATGACGCTGGGCATTGATGTATTCCACGGCAGGGATGAATCTAGCTGTTCTAAACTGATTAGGCCAGTCGCCCTTTCTTTGCATGGTCAATTCATCATCCACATTGAATCGAGTTAATTCATCAAATTGGGCGGCACATTCTGCACTAATGATTACATCCATCATTTGAAAAGGATAAAACTGATTTTCAGAAAATTCTAAAGGAACAATTTTAGCTCCCGCTTGTTGGAGTACCTTCAGCACCTGCCATTCGTTGGCTGTGGTATCTTTCAATTTATCAAAATAATTTTTGGCATATCCAATTCTCAACTTTTTAACATCCACCTGATTGCTATAGTTGAATGCGGCTTCATTGGCCGATAAGTCGAGCCCATCCGTTCCTCGAATAGCATTAAAAACGATAGCGGCATCTTCGGCATTCCGACAAATCGGTCCGATTTTATCCAGACTATAACTTAGCGCCATAGCACCTGTTCGGCTAACCCTTCCAAAAGTGGGGCGAAGACCCAGAGCACCGCATGCGGTAGATGGCGAAACAATGCTTCCCCAGGTTTCAGTCCCTATAGCAAAAGGCACTAATCCTGCTACCGTAGCGGAAGCTGAACCAGCTGAAGACCCGGAAGAACCTAAGGCTAGGTTCCACGGATTTTTTGTCCTTCCACCATACCAATAGTCGCCCATAGCCAAGGCCCCCAAGGTAAATTTTGCCACTAATACGGCACCTGCTTGACGCAATTGTTGATAGACAAAGGCATCTTCCTCGATCACCTGTTCTTTATAGGGAGCAGCACCCCAGGTGGTTTTAGTTCCTTTGACGGCAAAAAGATCTTTAAGTCCGTAGGGGATTCCGTGCAACATACCTCTGTATTTTCCGTGAGAAATCTCTTCATCGGCCTGTTTGGCTTGTTCTAATGCAATGGATTCAGTCAAAGAAATGAGACATTGTAAGGTATCTCCATATTTCTTAATACGGTCGATATAAAATTGGGTCAACTGGACGGAACTGATCTTTTTGGTTTTGATTAATTCGGCTAATTGAGGAATGGAATAAAAAGCCAATGATGATTTTTTACTGGGCAATTCCGTACCTGGAACTTTGGTCCAGGCGATGGGATGTTGATTTTTATTGACGCTTACTCCTGGAATAAGTACAGTTTGCCATAGACTTAATGGAACGGAATTAGGCAAATGAACTTGATGCTGTTTTTGATACACCGAAAGGTTATCTTGAACATCTGACAAAAGTGTGTCTATTTCTGTACTGGTAAAATTGAGATCAAAAATCTTAGCGGCACCTTCAACATCCTTCTTTTGTATTTTAGAAGATTGGGCAAAGCTGTTAGAAACAAGTAAAAACAAGTTGAGCCAAAGTACAAATTTCGCCATAGGTCATTATTAGATACCATGAAATAAATCAAAATAAGCGAATAAGCTCCTTTATTGAAATAAAAATTATCAGAAAGCTGATTGAACTGTGCTTGGAATGGTTGTCGTTTCCCTGGTAGCTTTGGGAGCAGCTTGGGAATTAGGGGTGGTAAAAGGTATTAGTTGGTGGATGGGTAGGAAATTGACAATTAGTTGGTAGTTGGTGGTTAGTTGGCAGTTAGTTGGCAGTTAAGATTTGTCAACTTTCAAAAAGTTGACAAATCTAAGGTGACAAATCCAAGTAGACAATTAGGCGATAAGTCCAATGGACAACTCTACTTACTAGGCTTCCACCAATCAGGAACGGAAGGAACGGATTGTTCTATACGTTGGATTTGCTCATCATTAAGTGGTGGCAAGTTGGCAGCCTTAATATTCGATTGAACCTGAGCCACTGATCTAGCGCCAGGAATCACGACAGACATATAGGGATTTTGAAGTGTAAAACGCAAGGCATTAGCAGATAATCCACCCTTCAAGTCTGCTAAAAAGGCCAGCTTCCTGGCATGTTCCAGCATCCAATTTTTATCTCGATCTGCCATGTGAGAACGGTAATCTCCCTCACCAAAATGCGGGTCTTCAGTCAATAATCGATCACTCAGAAATCCAGAACCCAAGGGTACCCGACCAATGATATCGTACTGTACTAGATTAGGATGTTGGACTAAAATTTCATCTACTCTTCTATCAAGCGCATTATAAATCACCTCAATCACGGATCCAAATCCTGCATCCATCACCCGCTTTGCCCCATACACAGATTTAGAACTTACCCCATACTGACGAATAAGCCCTTGTCTTATCAAATCTTCAAATGGAGCACAATCATAGTTCTCCCAATCAAAATTATCAGGAGGAGAATGCATCAACAAGACATCGATGTGCTCACGCTGCAAGCGCTGCAAACTGGCTTTCACGCTGGCATAAATATGAGTTGGTGAAAAATCCTGCCCCGTGGAACCATCTGCTAGATAAACATTCCCAAATTTGGTACAAACAATAATATCTTGAGAATATGAAGCTGCCTGAAGGGCTTTGCCAACTATTTTTTCGGACAAACCTTTGCCATAAGAATCCGCGGTATCAATAAATTGAATCCCCGATTTTAAAGCTTCAGTCAAAATGGCTAAAGATTCTTCCTCACTAATTTCACCCCATCCCATGGCCTTGCCTTGAACGATATTGGGACCTCCCAATTGCCAAGTACCGAGACCTAATTTCTGTTGTAATCGGTCTGAAAAACGAGGAATACTAGCTTTCGTCATGCCCTAGGACAATTGGAAATCTGGCTCTAAAATAATCTTACCTTTGATCAAGCAACGTTCGCCTTTCTTTGTCGCAAAATAGGCGTTTCTACCATGTAGAATACGATCATCATGGAAAAATGCAGCCTCGCCACGTTCTAATTGTACCGGTAAAACCAAACCCGCATTGATTACACGAGTCTCTAAAAATTGATGGAAATCTTCTACTAATTGAAGTGCTTCCGGTGTATTGTCTTTATCAACACAGAAATAATTCCAGTTGGCCAACCAACCCAATTCATCCTGGTCTAAAATCTTTCGAACTTTCTTATGACCTGCCTTGTCAAAATTGACCGTTATAGTCATCAAACGCTCCAATAAAGCATCTTGACCATCTATTTTTAAGCAGTCTACCAAATCTGGTAAATCAAAAAATGTAGTAGCACCTCCACGAGCAGCACGAGAAGTACAATAAAAAAACTGCAAGGATTTTTCGTCCCCTAATTCCACATAAGAATCATCTGTATGCAATGGCTGACGGGTATTACTACTTCGATAACGATCAGGAATAGCTGGATCATAACTGATGTCAATCCAACGATTCTCCTTTCTTTCTCCTGTAATCAAATCTTCATCCTCATTGAAAGGAGTACCGATAGAATCCGCAAAATTGATGTAAAATTGCTCCAATGGAATAGGCAAATTATAGCCTGCCAAATGGATAACTTTATATTGTTTAACCGCTTCTGTTAATTCAGCAATGGTTTCTTGTTCGGTCGTAAAATAAATTTTCTTAAAGAATTCCATACGTACATTTTTCAAATTTGATACAATCAGAACATTTTAATGATTCCAATTTCAAAGGTACAAAAATTTGTTAAGTGACTTTTCTTGTAACTATGAATAAATTATTAATCGGTCAAGAAGGAAACACCTAAGGCTTAGGCCCTAAGTCTCGATAGCCAATCACTTGTATCCCTAATTCTCGGATAGCCTCTTTTACCTGTTGACTAGTAAATACATCCGTAACGCCTTGTCGGTCCGCTGCCACACCCTCATAACCTATGTGCGAAACAGCTTTCAATTCTGCATCATCTAATCCTGGATGATCGACAAAACAGTAGGTTTTACCTGCTTGAAGGTTTCGCAGCATTTGGATAAAACTAGTAATCTTTTGGGCTGATGTTTGACTTGGACCAGCATAAGTGGCTCGTTCAAAAGGATATGTTGTATTATCATAGATCAAATGATATTCTTTGGCCAATTTCTTGGTCAGCTCGATCACCTGTTCATTAATTCTGGAACAACCCATATGTGAAGAAACATGACTAATCCTCGGTATTTTTTTGATAGCCAATTCTATCTGAGCTCTAAATTCTGCTTCAATATCGGCCAACGTAAACTTATTTTCTACAATCGCCAATCCTGGATAATTCTTATTGGCATACACCATAGGGAAAAAATAACCATCTGGATCGCGTAAACTTTTAGCCTCCGTTAATGGCCTCCATTTTAGTTTATCCCATTCACTGGTTAATGCCAAATGAATGCCCACATCGATACTAGGATGAGCTTGCAGCATCTGAACCGCTTCTGGAAACCAAGGAGAAGGAACGATGACTTCGATGGAAGACTGAATTCCATTCATAGAGGATTGCATCAAGGCCAAATTCCCCGAATGGCTATACCCCATGTCATCTCCACGTACAATCAGCCGAGGTGCTTGGGGATTTTGAGCCCAAGTTTGAAAAGCCCAAAAGAGCAGCAGTATAACCTTTTTCATCGGGTTTGGAATTAGATGGAGGAAAATTGTTCTGGGAAAAATACCCAAAATTGGTGGACATTCGTATCTTGTTGCACAAAAACCTATTTCCTATGTTAAGTTCCATCTTCTTATTAGTTAGTACCTTTTTCACATTAGCTTCCTCGGATTCTACCCAATATCAATTAATCATAGGTTCCTATACCAAGGCCAAAAACCCGGGTATTGAAGTGTTTGACCTAGATTTAGCTACCGCCAAAAGTAAGCCCAATTACCATAGAGAAAACCCGAATGCATCCTATCAAGCACTTTCAGCAGACGGTAATTTACTTTATTCTGTATCGGAAGAAGGTGGTGGAAAATCTGCCATAAGTGCCTATGCCCGAAATGCTAATGGCACTTATACCAAATTAAATTCCAGCCCTACCGTAGGTGATGGACCCTGTTTTGTCAAATATCATGAAGCCAGTAAAACCGTGTATGTGGCCAATTATGGAAGCGGCTCGCTCAATGTATTTAAAACAGAAGAGAATGGTCGACTGCTTCCTGCTTCCCAATCATTTTTTTATAAAGGCTCTAGTGTGGTGACCGGCCGACAAGACGCCCCACATGCTCACATGGTGGCCATAGCTCCCGATCAAAAAAGCTTATATGTGCCCGATTTAGGCTCTGATAAAATCCATTGGCATCCCATATTAGCGGATGGAACCTTAGCTGAAAATTATCAATCCATATCCGTGAATCCCGGAAACGGTCCACGCCATATGATTTTTCATCCCAATGGAAATTTGGCTTATGTCATCAATGAATTGAATGGAACTGTGGATGTCTTTAAGATTAGTTCTCAAGGATTAGACAAAATTCAAAACATCGTTTCTGACACCAGTACCAAAGTTGCGGTTAAAGCCAGTGCTGATATTCATATTTCGCCCAATGGGAAATGGTTGATTAGTTCCAATCGAATTACCAGTGACAACCTAGCAATTTTTGCTATTCAAGCTGATGGTACATTAAAGTCAATTGGGTATCAAGCTGTAGCCAAAATGCCCCGAAATTTCAGCTATGATCCCAGCGGCAAATGGTTATTTGTAGCGAGCCAGACTGAAAATAGAATTCAAATTTTCTCGGTCAATCAACAAACAGGTTTATTGACCGACAGTAAACAAGATATCTCTGTAGCGGCTCCTGTTTGCCTTTTGTTTATCAAAAACCCCAATAGCCCAGAAGATCGCCTACAGGCTTTAGGAATCACTTTACTCAAACCTAGCACTCCTTTAGCCAATTATGTCAAGTTTACTCGAGCAGGAAATATTGCCTACTTGTCGGGGCATTTACCAGAAAAGCCAGAAGGTGGCTTTGTACTAGGAAAAGTAGGCAACAAACTGAGTATGGAAGAGGGTCAAGCAGCAGCCAAATTGGCAGGAATTGCTTTAATTTCTACTTTAAAAAGCCAATTGGGGGATCTAAGAAGAATCAAAAGAATTTTAAAAGTAACAGGTTTTGTTAATTCGGATCCTAGCTTTACTCAACAGCCACAGGTCATGAATGGCTTTTCTGATCTAATGGTGGCGGTATTTGGCGATAAAGGAAAACATACCCGCTCTGCCATAGGCGTCAATGTCTTGCCAAATAATGCGGCTGTTGAGGTAGAAATGATCGTAGAGCTTTACTAATAATCTGTTTTGATCTTGGTGTCAAAGGGAGCTTTAATTTGGTAGCCCAAATCCCCGTCTCGTTGATTATCCAAAACGTCCAATCCATATTGTAATTGGCTCATGGAGGTGCTATTGAAGGTTCCAAATATGCGGTCCCAAATGGAGAAAATATTTCCATAATTGGAATCCGTTTGTGGACGACTCAAGTGATGGTGCACCTTATGCATGTTGGGTGAAACAATCAGGTAACTGATAGCGGTATCTAACCATAAAGGTAAACGGATATTGGCATGGTTGAACTGTGAAAGCACCACCGAGATACTTTGATAAATCATAACCAACCACATAGGAGCACCGCAAACCAGCAAGCCCAACATGGTGAATAAAGCTCTAAAAACACTCTCGCCCGGATGATGTCGATTGGCGGTTGTGGTATCCACCATCGTGTCAGCATGATGTACCATGTGAAACTTCCACATGACCTTTACTTTATGTTCTACCCAATGCACAAAATAGGCCCCCACTAAATCCAATATCAATAATCCCACGATTAATTGTTCCCAATTTCCCATAGGGAACCATTGCAAAACACCTATTTGATTCGCTATGGCCCAATCACTCAGTTGAACAATCCAAAGCGCAAAACCAAAATTAACTACAATGGTGGTGAAGGTAAATAAGAGATTGATGCCAGCATGTTTCCATTTATTATAGCGAAAGGATACCAAAGGGATTGCATATTCCAACAACCAAAAAAAACTGATACCTCCGGCTAAAATAAGTGCACGGTGACTACTCGGAATATGATCAAAATAGGAAATAAGTTGCTCTAACATAGGGATGGGGTTTTGCTCAAATCAATGACAAATAATGGTAAAAAGCACCTCATTTCCAATACCTCAACAACAGCAATTAGGTAATTTTCTAGGTTAGAAAATGGTAGATTCCGTAAGAAAGTAATAGACCAATCAAGGCCCAAAGCAAACCTGTGGATTTTCTTTTCTTCAAAAACAACAGCAGGATTAAACCTGTGGCCGAAATGAATATCATGAATATAGCAGAAATGTCAATCACCCAGGCCCAAGATTTGCCCGTATCCCTGCCTTTATGCAAATCATTGATGACGGCCATCCAACCCATGCGAGTTTCAGTTACATCATAGGCTCCCGTCTCACGGTCAATAAACACATCGGCCGTATAGCCAGGGCCTTGAAAAGAAACCGAAATTTCCGTGTCATCGATTCTGAAATCATTCAATTGCCCTTTTATACCATGAGCGTTTCGTAAATGTTCGACAACTTCCAATTTGGCTATTTTAATAGTATCTGTTGGATTCACCCAAGCCACATTTAGCTTCGCTTTTTGCTCTTGAACATCCGATTTCTCTGGAAGCCATTCTTGGTGATTCAAGGTTAAACCCGTCACAGAAAAGAATAGGACAATCGCAAAACTGAACATCGACAAATAGATGTGCAGCCAACGAGAGATTTCAGCAGTGGAACGACGAATTTTACTTTGCTTAGGTTTTAATTTAGAATTAGGGTTACTCATAGGCTTGATTAAAAGAAGCCCATGAACTGCTCATGGGCTCTAAAGAATAAAAGAGTGTATTATTTTGCTACATAGTTTAAAGAAGCACCTGTTACTTCTTCATTGCCTGAAAGCGTTTGCTTTTGGTCTTTACCATTGAAATTCATTTCTTGTTTCATCAACTGGTAGGTCCCATGCTCTCGAGCAGCTTCAATATACACCGTATATTTTCCTTGCTTCACAAACTGGCCTGCATCATCTTTCCCATCCCAGACCAAAGTATATTCTCCAGGTGAACGTGTAGCACTGGCTAAAGAAGCAATATCAATGGCACTTTCTCTTTGTGCGGCATACCAAGAACGTAAATCAGGTAACCATCTTGGCTTATTAAACCATAAAGCAATACGTCTAATGGGCTTATGATTTTCATCCTCTACCCAAACGGCCACAAAGGGACGACGGAAGCGCCCTTCAAAATTGGCTAACTCAAATTTGATTTGCAACTCTTGTTTATCTGTCCACATTTTATCCTTTTGATTGACCATCAAGATGTTGGTACTTAAACTTGAAGGACGAACGTTTGGCGCATTGGAGGCTAATAAATTACTCCAATTGGGACTCGTATATTCTTCTCCAGACTTCGTTAAAATCAAATAATCGGTATCAGAAATAGAAGACGCTAATTGTTGACTTTGTTTTGGACTCATCACCTGAAATGCCGTAGAAAGGGCCCCAGCTGTTACCGCATCTGGATGTACAACGGTCGCACTGATGATTTCAGAGGCCGGCTGACCTGTCAATGG
Source organism: Aquirufa ecclesiirivi (assembly GCF_011250515.1). Lineage (GTDB taxonomy): Bacteria > Bacteroidota > Bacteroidia > Cytophagales > Spirosomataceae > Aquirufa > Aquirufa ecclesiirivi. The sequence continues at coordinate 188,738 of NZ_JAANOP010000001.1, forward strand.
ATTCATCACATGAGAAAACCATTGTTTATTGATTTCAAAACCTCTTTGATAATCACCGGAGGTAGCTACGGCTTTATTTTCTACCAATATCTGAGCATATGGAGCGGCATTTTCAGCGAAGTTTCTAGGATCTTTAATGGATATTTGATCCATTCCATTGCCTTGAACAATGATATCTCCACCTACATTTAAAACAATTCCATGAACCCCTTCGGTAGCTAAAGCGACATCGGCGGCTTTTTGCATGACATAGGATTTGGCAAAAGAGTGTAATCGTAAGGCAGCCTGACTGGTTCTAGCGATGCTTTGTTCTGTCTCATTGATTTCCCAATGCTTTTGTTGGGCAACATGTACTGCCGCTTGAATATTTTCATCACTAGGGAATTGATTTTGGGCACTCGCTGATTTCCAAACTTGAGCAATTTCCTCGGCGGAGGCATTAATCAAACCTCCCGTTTTTTCTTTCCAAGTATCAAATTGTTGAAGAACCTGAAATAAATCATGAGATACAGACTTAAATTCTCCTTGACTCGCCATCCATTGATTAAACTCTGTACTTGGGTGATAGGTCCCCAAAATTTGACTTAAACGCTTTACTTCAGCTAGTAAGCTTGCCTCAGCCTTTTTGGCAGCTCCATAATGGGATGCAGCTATTTTAAGGTCCAAGGATGTTCCCAACAAATGATCCATTTGGGAAACATAAATACCAGAAGATTGTGTGGCAAGGAGTTGGGGAGAGGTAACAGAAAGGGCCGCAAGGCCTAGGGATTTTAACATATGCTATTTCATTAGGGTTTTATTGGTCGAAATTTAAATTTATTCCTTTGATAGCCATTCAAAATATAGATAAACTACTCTTTTTTGTCTACCCAAAGCAAAAATAATTCCTTTTCTAAAACGCGGCTCTGCCCTGATTATTAAGTGGCTAACAGGATTTACGTTGTAATTAATCTCCATTTTGTCGATTTTTACCAAAATAAATACCTCTAAGGCCCATATTTGGCTTGTCAATAATATTACTATGAAATTTAAACACCTCCTTAGCTTACCCATTTTACTTTCTGTCCTAAGTTTTCAAAGTATGGCCCAAGCGGGTCTAAAAGGTAAGATCAAAGGTCAAATCATTGAAAAAGAATCCAAAGCACCCGTTCCATTTTCTAGTATTCGCATATTTCAAGCAGGAGCTCAAAAATTAATTACAGGAGGAATTGGGGATGATAAAGGACAATTTTCAACCGATGTGGTGTATGGAATTTACGATGTGGTGATTGAAAGTGTAGGATTTGAAACGATCCAACAAAAAGGAATCAGCATCAATAAAGAGAATCAAACCATCAATCTAGGGGTTTTAGAAGCCAAATCTTCTTCTAAAACCTTAGAGGAGGTTACTGTTAAAGGCCAAAAAGCTTCTATGGAATTGGCTTTGGATAAACGTATTTTTAATGTGGGCACAGATTTAGCCAATCGTGGCGCAACAGCCTCTGAAATTTTAGGTAATCTTCCGTCCATTCAAGTAGATGGCGAAGGTGGAGTAAAGCTACGAGGTAGCGACAATGTCCGTATTTTAATCGATGGAAAACCGTCTACCTTGGTGGGTATCAGTGGTGCGGGTGGACTACAGTCTTTGCAGGGAAATCTAATTGAAAAGGTTGAAGTTATTACGAATCCTTCGGCGCGTTATGAGGCAGAAGGTATGGCAGGAATCATCAATATTGTCTTAAAGAAAAATCAGAATCAAGGCTTCAATGGCGCCATAGAAACCACGACTGGGTATCCTGAGAATTTTGGCGCTACGGCCATTGTGAACTACCGTAAAGACAAGCTAAACTTCTTTTTGAACTACGGTTTATTTTACCGTAGAACCCCTGGTAGAGGAAATATTTACCAAGAAGTTTATGCGCCTGGGCAAACCAATTATTTGCAACAAACTTCTCAAAATAATGTGCGAGGTATGGTGAATAATATCCGTGGGGGAGCTGATTATTTTTTCAATGAAAAAACGGTGCTAACGGGTTCTTACATTTTCCGGAGAACAGATGTTCGCCGTATTTCTGATTTTCATTATTTAGACTACCAAAAAAGCTTGAGCAATTTGTATAGTATCACGGACCGTCAACAAGATGAAAAAGAAGCAGAGCCCAATTCTGAATATGCCTTGACTTTCAAAAAGTCGTTTGCGAGAAAAGGTAAAGAGTTTACGGCCGATTTGCGCTATTTAGATTATTGGGAAAGCTCGGATCAATTGTTTACGCAAGTAGGAAAAAGGCCCGATGGGAGTGTATTTCCTGAAAATTCTAGAATCCAAAAATCCCTGAATGATGAAGCAGAACATCAATGGATTTTACAGGCAGATTATGTAAATCCTGTGGGTAAAGATGGCAAAATCGAAACAGGTTTACGTACGAGCTTTCGCGATATGACCAACGATTATGTCGTAACTCAAAAGCAAGAAACGGGCGAATTCACCGTGGTGCCAGGTTTACAAAACAATTTTGTTTACCATGAAAATATCACGGCCGCTTATGCTATTTGGGGTACCAAAATCAAGAAATTCTCCTATCAAGTGGGTATTCGTGGTGAGATGACGGACATTCGTACAGAGCTATTACAAACACAAGAAAAAAATCCAAGGAACTATGCTAACTTGTTCCCAAGTGCCCATTTTACTTATTCCTTAACGGCAGACAATTCGTTCCAACTAGGCTATTCGAGAAGGGTACGTAGACCTACTTACAATGAATTAAGTCCATTTGTTACGTATTCTGACAACCGAAATTTTTTCTCGGGAAACCCTAATCTAAACCCTCAATTTACCGATGCATTTGATTTGGGACATGTGAAATACTATGAAAATGGAAGTATCAGTTCATCCATTTACTACCGAAATACTGATGGAAAAATTGATCGAATCCGTCAGGTAGATGCCAATGGCTTTTCGATTACTTTGCCACAAAACTTCAAAAATGAGGTTTCCATGGGTGCCGAATTTACTGGATCTTCGAATTTAAGTAAAGTTTGGAAAGCGGATTTGAGTATCAATATTTTCCGAGCTAAAGCAGATGCCAGCAATATAGATCCCAATTATGTGAGTGATACCTATTCTTGGTTTGCACGCCATACGTCCCGTTTTAAGCTAGGAGGAGGCGTGGATGCTCAATTAAGAGCCAATTATGAGGCTCCGCAAAATACCCCTCAAGGTTCAAGAGGTTATATTGCTTGGATGGACTTATCAGCTAGTAAAGACATCATGAAAGGTAATGGTACTTTGACCTTAAATATCCTAGATGTTTTCAGTTCTAGAATCATGCGCTCTGAGACGAGAGGTACAGGATTCTATACCAAATCCGAATTTCAAGGTCGTTTGACGCAATTCAACTTAACTTTCAACTACCGAATCAAAACCACCAAGCAAGCAGCTAAGCAGCGTAGAAGTATGATGGATGAGGAATAAAATCTCGTTCATCCACCATAACATGCTTCTTTAATTCTCAATTTTAGATTGATTTAATGACTTTTTGAAAATCCCAAAAATCAACAGATTGACAAAACTAAATCCTAGCTGAAATAATATGTATTCAGGGATAAATATTTTAAAGGAAAATAATATCATTAAAAGCAGTATACTATAAATCAGGGACCATTGATTTGAAACAAAATTCTCCTTTCCAAAAACCCATTTGATGTAAATCAAGATGGGTAAAATCACAAAAATGGTAGTAAAAAGAATCTGATTGTAATTTACAAGGTCATGGTAAAATGAATATTCATCTAATATCAAATGTGCAACATACAAAATGTGCATATACAACAAAGAAGCACATGAACGCCAACTAAAGATGATTGAATTCATATTGATTTAATAATTGCCCTTCTAAAAAACCTTCATTATGACGCGAATTGCGTCATAATTTTCAAAAGGATTAAGGCAAATTAAACCAATGAATTATTCATTTTCAAAAACCCGAAAATTTCTTGCGTTTTATCAAGATTTTAGGACTATTCGAGAAATAAAATGCTCATCATTTCGCATTATTTCCAAGGTAAATCCGCCAATTTGATTCCCAATAGTTTTTGACAAACCTGATCCAATTGTTCTTCCGAACCCTCTAAGTGAAATGTTCTTTGTACATGGCGCAATGACTGCCCATGGCCCAAAGCCACGGCAGGTGAAGAACTTTCTAATTCATAAAACTTTCCCATCTGAGTTCCAGTATCATTTTTGCCGTCATTGTAGGCATTTAGGGCATCTCCTTGGTAAGGATTTTCCTGTATTTCCCACATGGAATTGACATATTCTTGTTCCCCCTGATAATCAAATTGAAGGATAGTCAATATGCGATTGGCTGCATCATAACTTGCCGCTAAAGGAACCAGTGCTTTAGGGGGAATACCTAATTTTCCCCGCGAGTTGGCATCCGCTTTAAAATAAAGCATTCCCTCCTTTTTGATCAAACGATCGGCAGGAATTTGACCAAAATAGGCAGAATTAATGGCGGCTTCTTGTCCTTTTTGATAGGGAATTAATACCGTGTTTTGGTCAGAGGCCTTCATCATCCCTAATAACCAGATGGACAAAACACCCGTTGATTTAGACCAATCTTGCCCTGTATTTTTCAATACATTATCGGTTTGATAGCCCACCCAAGAAATTCCATCCAGAGAAACTTGTAGGAGGTTTTCAGCTTCCGCTTGATTAAGTAAGGCCACTTCTCGGTCCAAAGAGACCTTAAATTTTGTTCCAGAATAATTCGTAATTTCAAAATCCTTATGGAATAAGGCTTTTTGTTTATCCGATTTTACTAAAGGATAGGTCTCTGTATCGATGATTTCAGGAGTTTGCCAATGTTCAAAAGTAAAGGGATCTCCTTGTTTAAAATACACCGAAAATTGCCCTCCTTCAGGACCCAACCAAAAGCGCTCTTCCCCTCCAAAGGCATTCATATGAGGACCTAATTTCCCCGACTTAATAAGCTCATGATTAATCCAACCATAGCTAAAACCTTCATCTCCTTGGGAGCTACTGGTCATCACCCGAGCTTGGTATTTACCTACGACCAAAACCTGTTGGTCTCCTTGTTTTAATAGGACCGTCGTGGGATCATTTTTCAATAAATCATAATCGTATCCAAAGCTATTTTCTGGGTTCATGGTTGTTTTTGAAGGCTTAGAAGGTTGACAAGCCATCATCCCAGCAAGGATCAGCAAATAAGACGCTTTCATAGGATTTGAGGGCTTGTAAATAGGAAATGAAGATACTTAAAATTCCTAACGCTGGCAAGGTTCAAAACCTTGACAGCGTTGTTGTAACGAATAATTTTTCACTCATATTGTCCAATAAATTGATAATCACCGACCATCCATTTCTGTCAAAAAAAATATAGAAAAATCGAAACAAATAATGCATTAAAAAATTGAATAGATTTAATTAAATAGGCAATATATCCATTTATTAATGCTAATAGATCTGTAATTTTGGCGAGGAAAAAGGAGTTCCTTTTTAACACAATAACAACCTATTTACTATGAAAAAAAACAATTGGCTAATGGTATTAGCTTTAGCTAGTATCATGTCTTGCCAACGGTCCAAAAGCCCCAATCAAATAGAGGCTTGGAACTATAAATCCCAACATAAACTTAAAATTTCTGCACACCGTGGAAATTCAGGCTTAGCTCCTGAAAACACCCTTGCCACCTTTCGAAAAACATTGGATATGGGAGTCGATTTTATTGAGATAGACGTTCGAACTTCCAAAGACAATCAATTAGTTATTTTACACGACGGAACACTGAACCGAACTACGAATGGTTCTGGCCCCATTTCGAACTTGACTTTGGCAGAAATTAAGCAACTGAAAGCCAATAAAGGCTGGGAAGCACAATACCCCGACGAACGAATTCCTACCTTGGAAGAAACACTACAATTGGTGGCTCATTGGAACAAACAGAAAAATACCAAGTCCTATATTTATGTGGACTGCAAACAAGTGGAGCCAAAACCCTTGTTGAAATTAATGAAACAATATCATCTTGATAAGGAATCCATTTACTATGGAAATGATGATTTTTTAGACAAATTAAAGACCGAAGATCCCTTAAGCAAAAGAATGCCAAGCTTAAACAAAGCAGATGAAATGGAGACTAAAATAAAACGCTTGGCTCCTTATGCATTTGATGTCAATTGGCTTAGGATGAATGCACAGTTAGTGAAAGACATTCATGAAAAAAACATTCGAGTTTATACCGATGTTTTAGGTCCTTTAGACCAAGCATCGAATTATAAAAAGGCAAAAGAACTGGGAGTAGATCTAATCCAAACGGATCACGTAAAATCAGTTTATCGATATTTTCTCGGAAACTAATTTGAAAAATTCAACGTTGTCAAGGTTTTAAACCTTGACAACGTTAAGAAAAATTTACTTTTTAGGCTCGGATATAACCCCTAAATAACGGCCCATCCAATAAGGCAAAAGCCAGATATCTCCAGCACTATGCTCCGATAAACCATTGCCCCCATTGCGGTCCATATTAAACTGGTTGGCATTATGGCGCATGATAGGTTTTTCATCTGGGGGTAATACTTCTTGTGTCGTTTGACGACGGAAGTTGTCAGCCACTTTCACAATATCTTTACGGTGACTATTTTGTATGGCCCAGTCAATCATATCCATAGGATGCTCACGTAAATACCAAGCCGCTTCATTTAAATCAAATTGTTTGGTCCCTGTCAAAGCAGTAAAAATATTCCAAGCTCCCTCTTTCTCTGGTCGCTCCATTTGCCAATGGTCTAAAATGGATTTCTTGAAATTCGCTTTTAAGGTATCATTAAACGCATAGCGATACAATCCCCAATAACCTACATAATACATTTCATCATCCGAGTGATTCCAACCATCAGACATGTTTTGAGCATGTGCATCTGCATCCTTTCCTGCCCTTCCTAACACACTAAATGGACGCATTAAGTTTTCGTAATAGCCGTATTTAGTCAATAACTCAAAGGCCTTTTGCTTATACTTCTCTTTCTTGGTAAAATGATATGCCGTTTGAAGCATCGATGTAATATTGGAAGAATTCAATTTACGATCTCCCACATTGGTAGGAAAGGAATTGACATATTTTGGATTCCATTTTCCCCACATAGTAGGCTTTCCGTCAAAGTCGATCAAGTACATATCGTTTTTCAAGATATGTGACATCAACGTGTCAATTAATACGATAGAACGCTTCTTTAAATCAGCATCATCCACCAATTCAGCCATGGCCCCAAAAGCAAAAATATGCCCTATTACCTCATCACTACTGGTCGTAGATTTAAAGTCCCATTCAGGATCTGGAGATGGCTGCCAACGCTCTGGATCAGATAAACTAGGAATGAATCCACGGCGCTCAAATGAACGAGCCGGGAATCCCGGTACGGGAGTTAATTTATATAAACGCTCCATGGCGTCTAAAGACTCCCGACAATTTTGTAATGCCTCAGGGTCCTTGGTCACAGCATAACGGAAAATTTCTCCGCCCAAATACATGGACGTCCATAGTCCGTCATTGTCTGAATCAGCCAAATACCCTGTACTTAAATTTCCTTTTTGAATTCCATCCAATGACGCATTAAATCCATTACGAATGTGGCGCTTTCTCACCTGATCATCATAAAAAACGGCCTTTTCATGCAAGGTCATTTTCTTAAAACAGATTTGCCCCAATCCTGCCGTTGTCGTAATTAATACCGAGTTTTTAGGACCTTCAGCTATGTGTTTCACGACATTACTCGGTAACCATCTTTCTCCATTGTAATAATCAAATTTTCCATCTTTCTTCAAGGCAAAAGCTCCTTTGGTAGAACCAAACCAAACTTTATCTCCAATGACCTCTATCGCAGTAATTTCTGACCAAGGTAATTTTTGTTGTTTTTCTCCGACTTGTTTCGTGGATAAATCAAAAATCTGGTAGCCATCATTTCCACCAACATAGATTTTTGTAGAATTTTCAGCTACATCAAAGGCAGTAAACGGACCACCTGACATTAATTTAATGATGCTAGCTTGAGCCGGTGAAAAATGATAAAGCCCTTGTTTACCTAAAATATAATAGGTTTGACTAGAAGCTTGATATTTCATATCCAATACTTGATCACCAGATAAATTTCCTTTAAACAAGGTTTTGGAATCTTTAACCAAATGAATACTATTTCCATCTGAAATTAAAAAGGAAAAATCCTTGCCTCCTACCACTCGATTCGCATTGGCTAATTCATGTTTTGCATAAATACTTCCAGCAAAGGCATGACTTAACACGGCCTTATCGTCCAACAAAACAAATTGCTTTTGATAGGATGTCAAAGCAGCCATTTTTTTAGGTGCACTGGTACGGTATTTGGTATCTTTAACCAAAGTCCCAGGGTACAAGAATTGACCATCATGCGGAAGTAAAGTACCCGCGCTACCAAATAAGATGATATTACCATTTCTGTCGGCATAACTCGAGCTCAATTCTGAAGCCTGATCTTTAGCAAGGTAGTATTTGACACTATAATCTTGCCAAAATGGGGTATCCTGATACACAGGTTGCTTGGCCTTATTTTGAGCCCAAGTCAAATGCGTGGCCAACAATAGGCACACATATACGAATACGTTTAATTTACTGATTTTCATTGTATAGGTTTAGGTTAAAATTCACTACTCAGATTTGATTTTCTGCGGATCTACTACCACATATTTGATGGATTTTTGATCTTTCTCCATATGGGAGGAATAGGTGATATGCAATAATCCATCTGGGCTTTGTGTCATACATGGGTAAGAAAAGCTACCTTCCCCCGGAGCTACGTTTTCCACATAAGTCTTCCATTTCCAGGTTTTTCCTTCGTCATCTGAAAGAAAAAGACCTAAGCGATAACGCCCGTCGATGATGTCATTCCCTAAAAATGCCATTCTTCCATCTTTTAAAACCAAGAGTTCTACGCTGGCCGTATTCGGAATATCTGTCTTGACAGAAGGAGACCAGGTTTCTCCTTGATCAGTCGACTCACTCACATGAACTCTAGGAGGATTATCGCCACTGTCACGCAAATAAGCTAATAGATTTCCATTCTTCTTTTTTACTACCGCTGGTTGAATGGGTCCACGACCTACCAATGGCAAACTTGGTCGCCAACTAGCTCCTTGATCATCTGAAATAGCCATCAAGGAGAAATTGAAACCATCCGAATACAAAGGCAAAACGATGCGGCCACTTTCCAATATAAGCGGTTTAATGCGTGTCATCCATCCGAAACTACGCTTCACAGGATCGGCACTTGCTTTGGCTATCATTTCATCGTACTTGGGAGCATAACCCGCCCAACCAATATGATGCTCGGGCAATTGCTTTAATTTTTTTACCACTTCAGTAGCAAAATCATTTCCTGGCTTTAACAAAATATTATCCTGCCATTCCCAAACGGGTGCCCCTTCTTTGGCATAATTCATGGATGTACGTACGCGTAAAACTGACTGCTCCCATTGGTTGGCTTGAACCGCAATCCAGACTAAGAATAATTTATTTTCCTTGTTCAAAAAAAGAACGGGATTGCAATCTGGGATATTCGGGGTGTCTGCCATCAAAAAGGGTTCACTCCATTGAGAATCTCCCTTTTTTAGCCGAGCGCCCATTAATTTAACATCATCGGCCGTTCTTTCCCCACTACCATAAAACCAAACAGACAAGTAATCGCCATTAGGTAAACGTACCAAACTGCTACCATGTACGTGTTTTTCTTGTCCCGGAAAAATGAGCATTGATTTAACAATAGCAGGACTCTGTGCTAGCGAATGAAAAGACATCACTAACAGGGTAATCAAAATTTGAAATAACTTCATGTGATTATTTTACTTTTTTACGTCGCTCCATCAACTCTCTGAACGTACTTAGGATGATCCCTTCTTTCTCGATGTAAGCTTTCAAATCAGGATGCATCATGGAATTCATATCGGCTAAACGAGAACCACCTGAGCCACTGATAAACTTAAATTCTTCGGTGATATCACTGCTATGTACGATCAACATAGCAACCCCTGGTTTCATGTGTTCCAATTGGTAAATCCATTGATCTGCTTTGTATTTTCCCCACTCGGCAGGAGTAGCGCTGCCTTCTGGTTTCCAATCCCCACTATCCGAGTGTAAATCGTCCAAAACGGGCAATCCTGCTTTCCAAAGCATTTCTCCGATCTTCTTAGATTCGGTTACTAAATCCGTTAAGCCAAATTTGGCCATAGGCAGTGGCATTCCTTCTTTCCACTTCCCTTCCGCTTTCATTTTTTTGATATAGGGCTTATTGACAGATTCAATGAGCATTTTATTGTTTCCACCTGGGAACATCACGGGGATGCCTAATTCCATTCCCACTTTTAGATAACGCTCTAAGAATGGAGGATAAGCAAACAAGGTTCCCATGTGAGAATCTAGGTGAGTGGGTTTCCAACCTAAACGCGTAGCTCGTTCTATTTGAGCACGGATTTCCTTTTCCACTTCATCAGGACTGGCATTTTTAATTACCTGTTCTACACTATGCCAAAGACAACCATCTCCGTCACTTAAGGTAGGTACTTGCTGAAAACCTGATAAAGCTGGCCAACGATAATCTTTCCATTCAGAAGTAAGCGTTAAGTGAAGACCCGCATCTAAATTGGGGTGATTTTTTTGGATGTAATGAATAAAACTAGCTGCCCATGGACATGGCATCATGATGCTACAAGAAGTGGCCACTCCCTGTTCAATGGATTTATAAGCCCCTTGATTGGAGGAATAGGACATACCACAATCATCCACATGAAAAATAACCACTTTCTTCCCCTTCGGGTAGCCTAATTTTTCTGCATAAGTGGGTTCTAATTGCTGAGCCATGGCCTTTGTAGTCAAAATACTGGACGCAATGCATGCCCATAAAAGTAGTCCTAGTTTTTTCATATTACAAAACACATTTCGTTTTATTGATGATTGAAAGATCTTTTTGTTTTGACTAAGATAATTCAATGTTGGATATAAAAATTATTTAAGCACTGGTTTAGGACTTACTTGAATCAATTGCAATGCTTGATCCATATAAATCTCTGCGGTCATTTCCCCCAGGCTAGTTCGCGTGACATAATCGTAACGCTTGAAGCTATTGTAATCGACTTTGGCTAACATATATCCAAAAGCATCGTTGGTTAGTCCAAACAAAAAGGGCATTTTGGTGGCCATATGGCGCTTCACATAATAACCCACATTAGGTAATGCTTCTCCTGGAACCGTTAATATTTGAGCTGGCCCAATGTTCAATAAATTTAATTGAGTACTGACGGTATTAGGTTTTTTATATTCATATTTCAATGGAGACTTCGTCAAAATATAACGCATCATTTCTGAATCCACTGGAAGGTCAATCATCTTTGAGGTACAATAAATAGAAGGAGAATCTAAAACAGGGGCTTTATTGATAATCCTTAGAGCCTCATCTGCTAAAAGCTCTCCAATTCGTATGCATTCTTCCCAGGTATTCGCTTCCTTTTGGCTACTTTGTCCTTCTTTACCGTATTCCAAACGGGTGTCAGCAGTGACCATTCCCCCTTGAGCTCCATTCATGAATAAAGCCACTCCACCTGCTTGGGCTTCGATTCTACTGTACAATGGTCCGCATAAATCAGGACTAAGGATTCCTCTACCACTTCCGATAACTTCAGGGTGAATGGCATAATTCACCAAGGTAGCAATCGCTTTTCCTTGACGAGCACCAGTGGTAGCAATAGCTTGAATAACTCCACAACGTGGATCATATAAAGCGGGGGCATAATAATTATAAGCAATTTTACCTTTAGCTTCTTCTACATTTACTTTCAAAGCTGCTGGTTCTAATTTCGTAATGGCTTCGTTGACTGCATCAGCAATTTGCTGAACACAACGATCTAGGTATTTTAAATCTGCAAAGTTTTTACCGGTGGCATCTGGAAATCCATAGGCGTCTGGGGCGGAGTGTGTATGTGTCGCTCCAATTAAAATATTTTCTGGGGCTATCCCTTTAATGAGTGCTCTAGATTTGTTTCCTAACACCGAAGTCCAACCTAAATTATCAACATTAACAATCGCAAAACGAGTATTTCCTTGCTCAAAGACCATAGCTCGAGCAAATAAATCCCCTTTCTTTTCCACACTTGGTTTAGGCGTGCCAATTCCTCCCGAAACAGGCAATAGTGGGTCTGGCGTAATTACTCGTACGGCTGCCCCAACCCGAAGGGTTTGAGCAGTCGCTTGAGTAAACAAACACAAGAATAAAAGTATGAAAAGGTTTAGAGGTGTATTAAATTTCATTGGTTAAACAGGATTAGAGAATCTAGCTTTTTGAAGGGCCTCCCGAAGGAGACCCCTTAAAAATCTTAATATGGCTTACCTGTACCTTGGATAACCCAAGGCTTAGACCAAGCACTATTTTTGCCATCAGCTTGTGAGAAATTAGTTACTTCTAATTTATCTAAAGCAGCAGCTGTATTCTTAGAATTAATACGCAATTCATCCTGCATGTAATAGAAACGAACAGGAATAGCTTGGCGCTTAGCTACAGGACCCGCTTTTAACTCTGGGAAACCCGTACGACGGAAGTCGAACCAAGCTTCAGTAGCAGCAGTCCAACTAGCAATCCATTTTTGCTCCATAACTTGTTTTACTGTACCAGCAAAAGCAACACCTGGATTAGCTAAATACGTAGTTGAAGTAGAACCTACTCCCCACGTTGTCAATGACGCTTTCACACCATTCTCATAGAACGTTTTAGCATCTCCGACAGCATAACCTTTTAATGCAGCCTCCGCTAAGATGAAGTTCACTTCAGCTGCAGATACCAAACGAGCTCTCAACAAGGCTCCTGATGCATTTTTGTACATAGGCGCTAGGAAAGAAACGTGAGGGTTAAACGATGTCTGACCCGGAGTTGGGTTCATGTTATATGCCGATGGTAACTGAGAGAATGCAGTAGGTAAACCTACGTATTCTTGATCAGTATCCACTTTCGTGTTACCAACTACATCTGGTGATAAATAACGCTTACCGTCGATGATCTTATCTGTCTTAGCAGGTAAAGTGGCATCCACAACCAATGGAATTTCTACTTTAGCAGCCCAGATACCTAAACGAGGGTCTTTTACTCCTTGTAAGTAATCTACCAATGTATTCGCCATTTTGATACGACGGTAGTTACTACCACTCACATCATAAACCGCATTTGCTGGCCAAGAAGTACCATCTGAAGTACCAGGGAAGCCCATAGTAGCATCATCTGAATTAGCTAAAATCACTGGATAGTTCGCTGGATTTTTAGCAATTTTCTCAATTCCTGCTTTAGCTACATCCGGTTTCTTAGCTGAAATACGCATGTAATAACGTAATGCTAAGGAGTTAGCCAATTTACGCCATTTAGTAGGATCTCCTGAATAAATCACGTCCACGTTATCCACGATGTTCGAATATTCACTTTTTTGCTTAGATAACAAGGTATTAGCCTTCTCTAAATCGGCTAAAATACCTGTATAAATAACCTCTTGAGAATCGTAAGCAGGCAAGATATTATCTGTACCACCAGTCTCCCCTTTCAAAGCATTGGTATAAGGTGCATCACCCCAAAGGTCTGTAATCAGACCAAACATGAAGGCTTTGTTTACTAAAGCCACTCCTTGTTGGAATTCCCAGTTCAATGCTACCGAACGACTGTAAAGCAAGTCGTTGTTACGTAAAATATCATAATAACCTGACCAACTTTGGTTTCCACCCCAGTCGTAATCATTATGTCCAGACGACCAAGCATCTTTTTGAGTATGTTGAACCACTCCAGCGATATCTTGGTAGCCAAGGTTTACATAAGCCTTAGACATTTCCGTTAATACAGTAGGCATGACCAAATTTGGATTCACAACCTCTGGTTGAACTCCATTTGGATTTATATTCACTTTTGTCAAGTCTTCACAAGAGAAAAATACTCCCGTTAAAAGGGTGAAGGCGACAGCTTTTATTAATCTTATTTTCATGATTTTAATGTTTTAAGGTGCTTTGATTAAAATGTCAAACCAAGTTTAAATCCAACTGGGATAACCCAAGGAGTAACATTATAGCGCTCAATTCCTTGCTTAAATTGGGTTCCTGCTTGTGCTCCAGACTGTGGTTGGAAAGCTGTTTCAGGGTCGATTCCAATTTTAGAAGCCGTCCATAAAATGATGTTACGACTGTAAACAGAGAAGTTAGCACTTTGCAAACCTAAGCTCTTAACAAAATTACTTGGTAGCTCATATCCTAAAGAGATCTCTCTCAACTTCACGAATGAAGCGTCAAACGTAGCTGCACGAGTAAAGCTCCAAGGATAGTTGTCTCCATATGGTAAGATTTTTGTATTAGGACCTCCTAAGTTTTCTTCATAACCCGTGATGTTTCCTTGTCCATCGTATTTAGCAATCACACCTGGGTTAAATACTCCATTAGGATATGTTTTTCCACCATATTCAAATGGATATCCACCGTACTCAGCTGTAGGGCCACCCACGATTGGGAAATAACCGTTTTGATTAATACGGATGTATTTATCTTGATTAGCTACTAAGTAATTACGCAATGCATCACCTGTCAATCCATTTGGATTAATCAAATTGTCTAAGAATCGTTGAGATTTCAAATCAGACTCTCCGTAACGGTAAGTTTGTGAAACAAAGTCTCCACCACTTCTCCAATCAAAAGTCATATTCAAGCTAAAGTTCTTATAAGACAAAGAAGTTTGTAAACCTAAAATGAAGTCTGGATTGAAGTTACCAATTTTAGAACGGGTATTACTCGCATTAACGGATTGCCATGAACCATCAGAATCCAATATTGGATATCCATAGTACTTAGATGATTGATCTTTTACGGTAACAATTTCAGCATCGTAGATATCACCAATCTTATCACCTACATAAGTCCAAGCTCCACCTTTTGCATCAGTCCAAAGTGTGTAGAAATTCAACCCTTCAGAAAGCTCTTTGATGGTCGTTTCGTTCTTGTAGAAGTTAGCGGTCAAATCCAATCTCCAACCATTCTTGTCGATCGGTGTACCACCCGCTGTTAATTCAATACCCTTCGATACTAACAAACCTGCGTTGATATTCTTCGAAGTAAATCCTGAAGAAGAAGGTAAAGTCGTTGGGATAATTTGGTTACGGTTTTCTACGGTATAATACGTACCAGAGAATCTTAAACGATTTTTGTACATCGTCAAATCAGCTCCTAAATCATACGAAGTAGAAATTTCTGGCTTCAAATCAGGTAATAAAATAGAGCCTGATTTTCCTAAACGAGTTAATGAACCCCAAGCTTCTGCATTTTGTAAGGTATTGATCAAAGCATAAGGATTGGTATCATTACCTACTTGTGCCACACCAGCACGAACTTTCAATAAGTCTATCTTATCATTTGGAATCGCAAATGCTTCATTCAACAAGACACTTAACGAAGCAGATGGATAGAAGTATGATCTATTTTCAATAGGCAAAGTACTTGACCAGTCGTTACGAGCTGTCAAATCTAAATACACCATATCCTTGTAAGATACGTTTGCCATTCCATACGCACTATAAACCACTTTCTTAGTTTGGAAACTTGTGTAGTTAATATTAGTATTAGCAATGTTTTGCAAAGTATACAAGCCTGGGATAATTAAACCCGTTCCTCCTTTTGAAGAAGTACTTACGTCCATCGTTTTAGAACTTCTCGCATTACCACCCACTGAGAAGGATAAGTTGAAATCTTCTACAGGCTTAGTCCAAGTAGCTAAAAAATCAACGTTACGCTCATAGCGATCTAAATTTGAGATACCATAAGCACCATTTTTCTCTCCTGTATAAGACTTAGCAATTTTAGTCTCACGAGTTTCTCCATAAGTATCCAAGGCATAACGAGCCATTAAACTTAACTCAGGAGTGATTTGATAATCTAATTTCATGTTACCAAATGCACGATTACGCTCAAATCCATTTTTCACTTCATAAGCCAAGAACCATGGATTATTGTAGTTACCAATTGCTTGAGACTTCTGCTGCAAACCTTCTTGACCAGGAACCCAGTAATCTTTCAAGTCCATGATGTTGATGTGTGGAGAAACGGCATAAGCCCATTGCAATGGGTTAGATCCTCTTTCACTCGCCGGACGATTGTTTGAATTATTTCTACTCAAATCAATGTTAGCACTCAATTTCAATTTGTTAGACAATTTGAAAGAAGAAGCTGCCGATAATGAGTTCTTGAACAAATCAGAACCAGGAATAATTCCGCGGCTAGTCATATTGGAATATGTTAAGCGATAATTCGCCACATCATTTCCGTTAGTAACCGAAACACCATTGGTTGTTGTAATTCCTGTTTGAACAAAATTCTTGATATTATCTGAATAAGACTTCAATTCGGTTGGGATAGCTTTTCCATCTGCACCTTTAGGGCTGTTCCATTGGATCGCTTTATAGCCTTTATCCAATTCTGGTCCAATACCACCCGCTGATCCTTCTTCAATACTTAAAATTCCTCCTGGGTATGGATTATTGTCTGGAGTAAATGGAAGTACACCTGTCGCAAACTTCGAGTGCATTCTTAAAAACTTGTAAGGATTATCAAATACCGTGTTTGACGTAATATTCACGGTCATTTTCTTTGCCTTCGAGCCATTTTTTGTGGTAATTAAAACCACACCGTTACCCGCACGAGAACCATAAAGAGCCGCAGCACTAGGTCCTTTCAAAACCGATACGCTTTCTACGTTCTCTGGATTTAAGTCAGAAATAGCATTACCATAATCCACTCGGTTATCATTACCGATTTGACCTACGTTATTCAATGAGTTAATTACCGGTACACCGTCAATCACAAACAAAGGCTGGTTGTCATTACTCAACGACTTAGCTCCACGAATGATCATACTTACAGATGAACCTGTACCACCTGTAGAATTGATGCTCACACCGGCTACTTTACCTGATAAAGAGTTCAAGACGTTTTCATTTACGACACGGCTAATATCTTTACCTGCTACTTTACCAACGGAGTATCCAAGTGATTTCTCTTCACGCTTGATACCTAAGGCAGTAACGACTACTTCATTTAATAAGGCAGTACTAGAAGATAAAGAAACATCTAATACACTACGACTTCCGATACGAATTTCTTGCGTATCAAAACCAACAAACGAAAATACTAACACGGGATTAGCACCATTGACTTCAATGGAGTATGCTCCAGATGAATTGGAGGTTGTCCCTTTTGTTGTTCCTTTCAGGGAAATATTCACTCCCGGAACTTCGGTACCATCCTGACTGGAAGTTACCTTTCCAGTGATCAGTCGGGACTGAGCGAAAGCAGCGGAATAGCACCCGGCTATCATGACTGCTACAAATAGAAAATGCCGAAACATTTTTCCTGTAAAATTTACTCTCATAATTAAATAGATTTGGTTGAAAAAGACTTTACTCGGTATGCGGGTTTAAAATTTTAACAAAAAAATGCATTATAATGGTTGAATAATTAAATAAATTTGTCAAATAGCACAACTATTCTAGCATAATAGCTGCATTTCATCTATATTGACAACTTTAATAATTCAATGAAGGCTCATTTACTTAAAGTTTCGAACCAACCACTGCGTTCATTTAGTGTTCGTCGTGACATAGTTAATTACTTTTTTAACAAGTATCATTACCATCCAGAAATCGAATTGTTACTAATCGAAAAAGGGACTGGAACCCAATTTGTGGGTGATAGTATTCAACGATTTCAGGACGGAGATTTACTGTTAATTGGGTCCAACTGTCCACACTATTTACGTAGTGATAACGTGTATTTTCAGGGGGATGAAGACTTAAAAGCTAGTGCTTTAGTGATCCACTTTAACCCTGATTTATTTGGTAGTTCATTTTTAAAGCTCCACGAAAATCGATTTGTCTTACAATTATTAGAAGAAGCAAGAAAAGGGATCCGAATTCAAGGGGAAACCAAAAAACAAATCATTTGTCGGATGAATACCATCTTGGAAAATGAAAATGATAATTTGGTTTTACATTTATACCAAATCTTGGATTTACTTTCCACCAGCAAGGAAAGAGAAATTCTTTCCATGGGAATCCTAGAAAATTCAACTTCCGAGAAAGAAACGGAACGCTTAAACTTAATTTACAATTATTCTGTCAAGCATTTCAAAAGAAAAATCAGTATTGATGAAATAGCGGGAATAGCGCATTTAAGTCCACTTTCTTTTTGTCGGTATTTTAAAACCAAAACCAGAAAAAACTACGCCAGCTTCCTCAATGAAATTCGGGTCGAATATGCATGTAAATTGATTAAGGAAAATCAATTTCTAGTCACTCAAATATGTTATGAATCTGGCTTTAATAATTTTACTAATTTCAATAAAGCATTTAAAAAGACCACTGGTAAGACTCCTTTTCAATTTGCCAAGGAGTTCAATTAATTCTAAATACTTATTAAGTACCATTTTCTAAACCTATCAAACAATGAACAACAAAAAATTACTTTTATCCTTACTAACTGTGGGGATGTCATTAGGAACGGCATGGGCTATACGTGGCCAATTCGGCCACGAGCATGGGGCTGCATGGGCTGGGTCCATCGGATCCATCGCTATTATCCTGATTGCCAACCGAAAAGATTGGTTTGCCAAAGCATTTCAAATTATCGTATCTGGAGCCATGGGCTGGGGAATCGGCGGAGTGATGAGCTATGGTTTGGTGGTCGGCTATGGCCGAGATACCGAATTTGTCAATGTCTACTATGGCTTGATTTCCCTCTTTGTCATCGGTGGACTGTATGGTTTCATTGGTGGCGGCTTGTTTGGACTAAGTTTATCCAACTCCAGCAAAAGCCCTGTAGCCTGGTCACGGCTGCTGGTAGAAATGGTCGTTGGAGCCATCTTATTTTACTTTTTCATCATCCAACAATACGAATGGCTCATGACCCCTCCTAGGGATGAATCCTGGGCTGGAGTATTAGGTATGGCGGCCGCATTAACTTGGTTCATGTTTCGTACCCAACAATACTCGGCTCTGCGTGTAGCATTGTTTGCTGGACTTGGTGGAGGATTTGGATTTGCTTTTGGTAATTTCTTACAAGTGTTAGGACATGTTTCCGAAATCAAGTTCAATTTTTGGAATGTCATGGAATATTCTTTAGGCTTTTTTGGGGGCATCGGAATGGCCTATGGAACGTTTACATCGCATTGGGAAAATACGACAGAAGAAAAATACTCCAAACAATGGTTTCCCGTGCTCATGTTGGTTTTGATTATCCCTTTTACCATGTGGCAGCAAAATTTCCGCATGGATCGTTTAGAGAAAACCATCACCCCTTTACTAAACTCTTCTGACCAAGCCATCGAACTTTCGGTTCGCTGGGATTCTTTATTGTTAATTCTTTTTGCAGGAATCTATTGGCTCAATGTTCATTCCAAATCTAAATCTTTAGACTACGGAGATATCAAGAAGTTTTTCATCGGACATTTTGGATTATATATGTTATTAAGTATCCTCATTACAGGAGCTTTCTTAAGTACTTATCGGATTGAACAATATTTATACATTGCCAATTTTGTGATTATCCTTTACCTACTCTCCCAAGTGGACGTTGACTTTGAAAATCATTCCATTTCTTGGAGTAAATATGCCAAAAACCTAGGGATTGTCTTGGCCTTCATCGCGGTATTAGCCTACATCGCGGCAAATTCCCATGATGATATTAAAAGTTCACATAAACGATTTGGAGTAGAAATTCCTCTAGAAACACCCAAACCATAACATGAAACACATGCATCGCCTTCTTTTTGGAATAGCTCTTTTGGGAGCTATTCCTTCATTTTCGCAAAATTTCACATGGCCACAAGGTAAAAAAATGGCCCTCAGTCTTAGTTTTGATGATGCTCGAGGAAGCCAAGTGACTCAGGGTACCCCATTGCTCAACCAGCATGGAGTAAAAGCCACGTTCTTCCTTAACCCAGGCGCCATGGAGAAAAACCTAGCGGGCTGGAAAAAAGCGGTGTCCGACGGCCATGAAATTGGCAACCATAGTACTTCACATCCTTGTACAGGTATTTTCACTTGGTCTAGAGCCAATGCCTTGGAAAATTATAGCCTAGAAAAAATGGAAAAGGATATTCTGGATTGTAATAAGTCGATTGAAAAGAACTTAGGAGTAAAAGCCGAGGTTTTTGCTTATCCATGTGGACAAACTTTTATAGGAAATGCGACTCAAACGCAAAGCTATGTGCCGCTGATTGCCAAACATTTTTTGTTGGGCCGTCTATGGAAAAGTGAAGCTCCCAACGATCCTAGCTATCATAATTTTGCCCAATTGACAGGTATAGAAATGGATGGACAAGACTTTGAACAAATCTTACCTTTAATAGAAGAAGCACGAAATTCAGGCAAATGGCTCGTACTGGCTGGGCATGAAATGAATGAGTCGGGCAATCAAACCACCCGACTCAGTATGTTGAAAAAGCTCATGGAATATGCCAATGATCCTGCAAATGGGATTTGGATAGCTCCGATGGGAACAGTGGCCAAATACATTCAATCGCGTTAAACTAAGGGTGCAAATTCCAGGCTTTTTACCATAGGTAATTTCAAATAATCTTGAATTAATTGATCCAAAGCAGAGGTTTCTTTCGGCGTTAAATGACCCACTTCACGGCGGGTAGTTAGACGAATAGGGAAGCCTCTTTTTTGTAGGACATATTTAGCACTGGTGGGATAAACCGTATGCATCACCTCCATATTGTCGATGTAGAATTTCTGTACCTCAGCCACTTGATCCTCTTTTCCTGGTGCATTAAAGTTAGCACACAACCAAGCGATTAATTCTGGAAAGTAATTCCCTTGAATACAAGACAAACCCATGGCACCTGCCTTCAAGACAGAAACGGCATGACCCATATAAGCATCGTATAAACCAAAATTATACCCTTGAGCGGAGCGGATTCTCAATGCCACTTTCGCTAAATCCAAGGAAGTATCTTTGTGATAAACTAAACGACCCGAAGGAAGCAAATCTTCCAATACCTCCTGACTAATTAAACGCTTATAAGGAACAGGACATTCATATATACCAAAAGGAATACCCGGAGTCAAGTCCATGAAATGGTGCATTTGCTCTAAAAAAGCTGCATCAGATTCGTCTTCCTTGGCAATCAAGTTATTCAAAACAATCACGGCATCCACTCCTAAAACATAAATAGCCTTAGAGAAATCCGCCATTTCCTCTATACTATCTCCTAGTGTACCAGTAGCTACTACAGGCACTCGACCAGCAGCCGTTTTCACGACAGTCTCTACTAAACTCAATCGTTCTGCCCGAGTTAGTTCATACATTTCACTCGACAAACAATTGGCAAATAAGCCTACTGAACCTGTTTGAATGTACATTTCCGTTAAACGGGCTATTCCATCCAAATCCAAAGAATGATCTTCTTTGAAGGTACTTATCATCACGGGTACGAAACCCTTAGGTAATTTCTGTTGCATCATTTTTACTTTTTACTAATCAATTTTTGAACAAGGCGACCAATCAATACGATGGAAATGGTGCCTAAAACGACGGTCATTTTGGAATCAAATGGGCTCTGATAAGCCTCAGGAAAACTATCTTTAAAGGATATCCAAGCAATGATGGCCACACCAGCTAAAGCACCAATTTTAGCCGCTAAGTTTTCCACATTCTTGGATAAGAATCCCAACAAAAATATGCCCAGCATACCTCCAGCGAAAATTCCTGATAGTTTCCACCAAACATCCAAGAGACTTTTAACCCCAATCATGCTGATTCCGAAGGTGATACCTAATAAGCCCATGATGACGGTAGCAATGTGCAAAACTTTTAATTGCTTGGCAGCGGGTAAATCTTTTTGAACATAACGTAAATAAATATCCTTGAGAAACACCGTAGCCGAACTATTCATACCGCTACTCATGGTACTCATCGCTGCGGACAAAAGAGCTGCCATTAACAATCCTAATAAACCTTTAGGAATCTGAGTCTTCATGAAAAATGGTAATACCCGATCTCCATAATCAGAGGGCTTTAATGCTTCTATTGCAATACTTTTTTCAGCAGAAACCTGTTGCTTCAATTCTAAAATCAAAGCTGGATTTTCCATATAAAACGTATACAATGCCGTCCCAATAAAAAAGAATAAACATGAAACTGGAACGAAATAAATCACGCATAACCAAATACTTTTAGCTGCTTCTTTGGCATCTTTAGCCGTATGATAGCGTTGAATGTAATTTTGATCAATTCCAAAATTGGTCAAATTGATAAAAAAGCCATACATCAAAACCACCCATACAGAGCTCGTGCTAAAATCAGGGTCAAAGCTTCCTAAGCTAAATTTATCATCCCGAATCCCCACTTCAATCACCTTAGAAAAGCCTGTTTGATAAATGATGATTCCCACAATCATGAGTGCTCCCATTGTTTTCAAAATAGCCTGTATCACCTCGGTCCAGATGACCGCTTCCATACCACCTAGAACGGTATAAAAAATGATACATAAACCAGAAACGATGATAATCAGACGCATATCCACTCCAGTTAAGGCATTGATTGTCAGTGCTATTCCATAAAAAATAGTGCCCATCCTTGCCAATTGCGTCATGATAAAACATACCATGGCATAGGTTCTCGCCCAAGCCCCAAAACGCTTTTCTAAATGTGTATATGCACTTACCTCGCCGCTGTTTCGATAAAACGGAACAAAGTATTTGGTGGAAACCCAAGCCGCAAAGGGTATGGATAAGCTAAAAACAAAAGGATTCCAATTGGAACCAAATGATTTCCCAGGGTCTCCTAAAAATGTAATAGCGCTTAAAAAAGTGGCATAAAAACTCAGTCCTAATGCCCAACCGGGAATTTGGCCAGAGGCCGTGGTAAATTGTTCGGAACTATTATTTTTCCTAGAAAAATAAATCCCTATAGCCACCATGCAGAGTAAATAAACAACGATGATGCTAAGATCAAGAATGGGTAGCGTCATATTATAAGGATATCACAACGTGCTTAATCTTCTCTCTTTTCCACGTATAGGTAATATGAATTTTACCGTCTTTCGTTTGAATCACCGCAGGATAAGAAAACTCGGCCTTAGGCTCATTTTCTAACATGGCCAATTCCTTCCAGTTTTTACTATCTGAGGAAATCGCCACATTAAGTGGTGAACGCTTGCCTCCCCATTCTTGAGATTCCTTAGTTACATGATTGTAAACTAATACCTGACGGCCATCTTTTAGGGTTACCGCATCCGTGCCTGAATTAGGATTTGGAAGTGATATAGCCTTCAATGCCGACCACGTTTTTCCTTGGTCGGAAGAATATGACTCTAAGATATATCCATTCTTACTTCTACAAAGAATTTGAAGTCGACCATCTTTTAAAAATAAAACACTTGGCTGAATAGCTGAAAACTCTTTGCCATCGTTGATCGCTTCTGTACGCGTCCATGTACGGCCACCATCTTTGGTCATTTCAAAGTGCACTCGCCAGCCATTATCTTCGGAGCTCGTTGGACATAAGAGGGTGCCATCTTTCAACATCACAGGCTTATTTTTGATAGGCCCTAAAATACCTAAGGGTAACCTCTCGGTATTAGACCAGGTTTTACCGCCATCTTTGGAACGTTTGATCATGCCCCACCAGTCTTTTGGTGTAGGTCCTTCTTTGTAAAACAACAATAACTCGCCACCTTTAGAAGCTGGCATTTGAAATAAAACGGGATTCCAAAGGGGATAACGAATGCTACTGTTTTGTACACCGTTGGCTACTTCGATTGGCGCAGTCCATTTGCCTTTGACCATTCTACTCACCCAAATTCCAACATCAGGATGACGCTCTTCGGTTCCTCCGAACCAAGCAGTCACTAAACCCGTTGGAGTCTCCTCAATGGTAGAAGCATGGCATTCGGGGAATGGAGCCTTCTCGTAAATAAATTCTGAGCTTGTAATCTGCGCGAAAGCTCCTTGACCTAACACCAATAGTGCTAGTACATACAAAATTTTCATAGTTAAATAGGTTCAATGGAAAGCGAAATTACACTATTTATGAGAAAATCATCCTTTTTGCTCAAAGTTTTGAAAAAAAAGAGTCTTCAAAAATACCATTCCATCAATGGCCATTGCCTCAAATATCCCTATAAACGCCTATTTAAAGGGAATCTTTGATTTCAATACCCGACAAAACTTGGAAACCATTCAAGTGTAAAATCTTCTTTTCTCCTTCAGCATTATTACCTAAACTCTTTCTTTTGTCTTCAAAACCTGCCAATAAAGTTGTGTAATGTTGTCTGATTTCCCAATGTTCGGGAACATAAAGGGTTGCCCCACCCATGATTTGAGTAATATCGATACGGATGGATTCTCCTTCAAATTGGACTTGACTAAAATCCATTTCCAAGCCTGCCACAATATTAGTTAAATTGGCCCCTTTAAAGTCTTTACTCGTAGCACGAATAGTACTTGAATTGAGTACATTGGATATGGCAATAAAAGGTTCTGAATTGTCAGAAAAAGTTGGATTATCCTCTTTTGATGATCCTCCCCAATTTCCCATGGGTGGCCCCCAAGAAGCTTGGCCCCTTTTTCGGTTTGACTTCTGAATCATAGAAATACCGACGATAATAAATACCACAGGTAAGGTATATTCGAAAATATCAATATCCATAAATTCGCGGTCAATCAAAAACGCCCCACCTATTAACACGGGCCAAATCCAACCTGTTCGCTGAAATGAACTACTAACACCGGAAACCAATCCTACCACAATCAATAAAACAGGCCATGTAAATAGCCAATCAGGTAATAGAAACCAATCGGTTTGACGGATTAAGAATACGATACCAACCAATAGGAAAACGATTCCAACGGTACCACCAGATTTTGAAGTAGATTTTTTGCTCATGAGTTTAGGGTATAAATTGTTCTCCAAGTAAAGCAAAAGCTCAAACGACTATATCAACTTTGGGATAAACGGGGAATCAACGAGGTGAATTGCCGAAAACCCTGTCCAAGATAATTTCAAAGTCTACTAAAAGACAACTATTTATACATGTTAATAATAAAATCTAGCATATTGATTAAAATCTCATTTATGAGGGAATTGCAGATTCATCAAAACTTAATAAATGCGTTAACTTGCGTGAACTAAACCTATCAAACAACATGCGTAATTTTATATTTATTTTCCTTTGCCTCAGTATTTTCGCTTGCTCCACCGAGAAAAAGAATCATCCTAAACTTTCCAAGGAGCATCAAAAGGCCCTCGATGATTTTCAACTCATGGACGGCTTTGACATAGAATTGGTAGCTGCCGAGCCCCTGGTCGCCGATCCCGTGGCCATGGAAATCGATGAAGATGGCAACTGGTTTGTCTTAGAAATGCCTGGCTATCCATTGGATTTAAGCAAAACGGGACAAGTCCGTAAACTGATGGATACCAATGGTGACGGATATCCTGATAAATCCGAAATTTTTGTGGATAGTTTAACCCTACCTATGGGAATCATGAAATGGAAAAAAGGAATCATTGTAGCCGATGCTCCCAACATCCTTTATTTTGAAGATACCAATGGCGATAATAAAGCGGATAAGCGGGAGGTAATATTAACAGGATTTTCATTGTCGAATCCGCAACATAATATGAATTCCCCAAAATTCGGTTTGGATAACTGGATTTATTTAGGCCATTCTGGATCCATCAATTCCTTTGCTTATGAATACCTTTTTGGAGATAAAGGAAGTGATATTCGCTACCCTGCTAACTCAAAAGCAAACATCCTACCCAAAAACGGAAATGGTCGTAATATTCGATTTAAACCCGATATTTTTGGTCTAGAATCCATGTCTGGTGAAACCCAGTACGGGCACACTTTTGACCCTTGGGGTCACCGATTTTACACCGATAACGCAGATCACCTTTACCACGAGGTATTGGATGCCCGCTATACTAGTACCAACCCTAACCTGGTCATTCCTGAGGCCATGGAAAAAATTCCAGATCATGGAGATGCTTGTGAAGTCTATCCTATTTCAGAAAACCCAAACCATCAATTGTTAACAGACGTGGGCGTGGTAACATCCAGCTGTGGGATCACTTGGTATGATGGAGGGGCTTTTGGCAAAGATTTTAGTCAAGTGACTTTTGTGGGAGAACCTGTACATAATTTGGTTCATGCCGATATCATTGAATCCAAAGGATCTACCTTTTCTGGTAAAAGATTACTCGAGAAAAAAGAATTTTTAGCCTCCAAAGACCCCTGGTTTAGACCAGTCAATTTTTACGTTGGTCCAGACGGGGCTTTATATGTGATTGACTATTACCGACAATTGATTGAACATCCTGAATGGATGTCGGAGGAGGTTAATAAAAGCGGGGCATTATACAATGGTAAGACCAAAGGTCGAATCTATCGTATCACAAAAAAGGGAAGTGCAGGAATGAATTGGATGAATAACACTCATTTGTCGAAAGAGTCTTCAGAAAAGCTCGTTGAGCTATTACAATCAGACAATGGCTGGTTCAGAAAAACCGCCCAACGTTTATTGTTCCATCGCAAAGATGTGTCAGTCGTACCAGCTTTGCAAGAAACGATTGCTAAGAAAGAGGCAGAAGCCAGTATTCCAGCCTTATGGTTATTGTCGGATTGGGGCAAATTGACCCCAGAAGACTTAGTCTCAGCTTTAGAAAATAAAACAGCAGGAGTGCGTGAAAATGCCCTGAAAATTGCGGATCACCAGGTGACATCGCCCTCTTTTGCATCAAATAATGAATTAAAACAAGCACTTATTCAGGTAGCTAAAGATGAGGATGCCCGAGTACGTTTTCAATGGCTATGCTCTTCGGCTTTTTTCACATTTCCTGAAGCAGTAGCCTTGCGAAGTAGTATTTTGAATCAAGATATTGATGATCATTGGGTGGGTGTAGCTGCTATTGCTGCCTCAAAAAATTCTGAGTTAAATTTATTAAAAGGGGCCATTGCAAATTTTGGAAATAAGCCCTCTGAAGGAAAGGAAAATTTCTTCGCCTATGTTGCGGCAGCCTTAATGAAAAAGCAGGACATCAGTTTCTTGGCATTGACAAGTGATGCGCAAGTGAGCAATGATTGGTGGCAAGCGGCGCTATTAAAAGGTTTGGCCAATTATGCCGAATATGCGGAAAAGAAAATTAGCTTGAATGAAAGTCAAAAAAATGCCTTGGCCAACTCATTTTTAATTTCTCCAAACAAAAACATGCGTCATGCCATCATTGGAGTATTCAAGGCGGTGGGTTTACCAGCAGATAAAACTTTTGCCAAAGAAGTCTTTGCCAAATTTTCGGCAAGTCAAGATGCCCAATTTCAAGAGGATGCCTTGGCCTTGTTAACCTTACAAAAGGATCCAGCATTCACTAGCAAATTAATTTCGTTCATTCGTACTTCTAGCAGTGAATCCATTCGATTGGCCAGTCTCAAAGCTTTACCGAATCAGATTTCAGCGCAGGAAATGGCTCAGATTAATCAGGTATACCAACAAATGAAAATGCCTTCTCGAAAGGCGTGGATTCGCTATCAAATTGTGAATGAGAAAAACATGATTCCTTTGTTGAAGGAAATTGCCAATAAAAATATCCCAAAATCCGATTTAGAATGGCCGCAGTTTGTGGAATTAATGAATTCCTATGATGCCAATATCCGGAAATTAGCTCGTGAAGTTCTGGCCATCAGTGAGGATAGAAAAGCGGTATTACAGAATTATTTGCCTGCCGCTGACATGGCGGGAAATGCCGCGAAAGGTAAAGAAGTTTTCAAGGCAAACTGTAGCGTATGTCATCAAATCAAAGGCGTAGCAGGTGTTTCATTTGGGCCTGATTTATCTACCTTAAAAAGTAGAAATGCCCTTTCTATCATTACGGAAATTATCAATCCAAATAATTCCATTGCAGACAAATATGGCAATTGGGATTTACAAATGTCGGATGGTTCTAGAATATCAGGAATTATTACTTCGGAAAACGACAATTCGCTTAGCCTAAAACAAATGGGCGGTGCGGTTCAGGTCATTGAGAAATACCAAATTAAATCGAGAGTTTCATCCAAAGTTTCTGCCATGCCAAATGGCTTAGATGCCAATATTAAATTGCAAGATATGGCGGATTTGGTGGCATTTATCAAAGGGATTTAATGCTTAAATTGGCTAGGGTTGCCAGCGTTTGAAACGCTGTCAACCCTGTTACAAAAACAAAATAATCGAATTTTTTATTCAAGAATCTGATATATTTGGACATTCTCTCAAATTACCTATTTACTGATAATGATGTCCAAAATAACCCTTGCTTTCTTTGCCATAATACTGGCTTTCTCGGCCTTTTCTTTTAAGCCCAAAAAAGAAAAATGGGTCTCTCTTTTCAATGGTAAGGACATCAAAGATTGGACTGTGAAAATTTTCCATCATGAAGTGGGAGATAATTATGGCCAAACCTTTCGGGTAGAAGATGGGATAATTAAAGTTAGGTATGACCAATACGACCATTTCAATAATCGCTATGGACACTTGTATTATAAAAAACCATTTTCTTATTATAAACTCCGACTAGAATATCGATTCACGGGTATTTGGAGAAAAGATGCCCCAGATTATACCTTGAAAAACTCAGGTGTCATGTTCCATTCCCAAGATCCCAAAACCATGCCTAAAGAACAGGACTGGCCTATTTCCGTAGAAATGCAGTTTCTGGCAGGGCTAGGTGATGGTAAACCCCGACCAACTGGAAATATGTGCTCACCTGGAACCGATGTGTTCTATAACGGACGAATTGACCCACGGCATTGCATCAACTCTAGCTCCAAAACCTACGAAGGAGATCAATGGGTAAAAGCGGAATTAGTTGTTTTAGGGGATTCTTTAGTTAGTCACTACATCAATGGCGAAAAGGTATTGGAATATGCTCAACCGCAGATTGGCGGAGGCGTGGCCAATGGCTATAATCCTGCCATAAAAATTGATGGAAAATTATTAAAAGAAGGATTTATCGCGCTTCAAAGTGAAGGTCAAGAAATCGATTTTAGAAATATCGAAATTCAGGTTTTACCCGTTCCAAAATCTAGGAAAAAATGAAGCTGAAAAAGACGCATGGGCTACTCGTTTGTTTCATTTTCATCTGTTGCCTAACACAGGCTCAAACACCTTTATTTGATACCTCCGTCAAACGAGTTCTTTTTCTAGGAAACAGCATTACCTATGCTGCTGGATACGTACAAGCTATTGAAGCTTACCATAAAGCCCATTTTCCTCAACAAAAAATTGAATTCATCAATGCGGGTTTACCCAGTGAAACGGTCTCAGGTTTATCGGAAGAAGGCCATGCCGATGGACGTTTTCCAAGACCCGACCTCCATGAACGACTAGACCGTGTG
The DNA here is from genome assembly GCF_011250515.1 of Aquirufa ecclesiirivi. Classification (GTDB taxonomy): domain Bacteria; phylum Bacteroidota; class Bacteroidia; order Cytophagales; family Spirosomataceae; genus Aquirufa; species Aquirufa ecclesiirivi. Next base: position 218,199 of record NZ_JAANOP010000001.1, read on the forward strand.
CTTCTTCAAACCCAACCCGATATTGTGTTTGCTTCCTATGGTATGAATGATGGCATTTACCTTCCTCTTGACTCGCTTAGATTTCAAAAATTCAAAGATGGCATCCTTTGGTTGCACGAACAAATTGAGGCTCGAGGTTCCAAAATCATTCACCTAACACCTGCCCCTTTTGATGAGATTAAAGGTAAAAAGCCAGGCTACGCCCAAGTCTTGGATCGCTATTCGGAATGGATACTCCAACAAAAATCTTGGGAGGTGATTGATGTGCATTTCCCTATGCAGGATTTTCAAACTACTCAGCAAAAAACAGATACTAATTTTGCCTTAGCCAAAGATGGGGTACATCCTGGGGATTGGGGGCATTGGATTATGGCTCAACAAATTTTACGCTATTTAGGTCAAAAAAACATACTCCAGTTTTCATCCATTACGGATGCTTTATCACCCATCAAAGACCCCAATGCCTTTTATCAATTGGTCGTCAAACGGCATAATCTGATGAAAGATGCATGGCTCAGCTCCACAGGACATCTTCGTCCAGAAATGAAAAAAGGACTTCCTTTGATGGAAGCCCTAGCTTTATCTTTAGAAATAGACAAACAAATAGAAACTTTGCTTGCTCCTTAGTCGACCATCAATTGCTCAAACAAAAACAATTGGGAGGATTTAGGGTCCACTTTTACTCTTACAGCTTCCATATCTGCCTCACCAAAAACCTGCAAACGCGTAAAATTCAAAATTGTTGATTTCTTATCGGGCATCAATAATGGCTTTTCAATCAGCAAACGATGGGAATCTCCATTAATCCATAAAACAGGTTTTCCATAAGCCCTGGTTAAAGTCGTCAACTTTTCCACGATTTGGGTAAAACCTGAGGGAACCATACCGTGGTAAAACATATCTGCTTGAGTGAAAAAAACCAAGCCCATTTTTGAATTCGCCTTCGCAAAAACCTCTTCCAACCACGCTTCATTGGCTTTTTCACGCTCATTAAATTCCGTGTTATCGGCATTGGCTCCTTTCAAATTATTGTTGGACCCTACTAAATGTATCGTAGCAAACTGTATCCCTCCGTATTCCCAAGTATTGTTTTCCACATAATTAGTAAATGCTGGATTTTCCGATTGAGAAACTAATTTTATTTTCTTCTTCCCAAAGCTCTCTTTCTTAGCAAAAAATACTTTTCTCAGCTCCTTCAAACGCTCATTTGGATCATATTCCCCTGCTGCCTTACGGTTACAATCCGTCCATTCATTATCACCCGGCGTATAAACCAAAGGCTGATCAAATGTCTCAAAATATTGATGGATTTTATAAAAGTACTCGGTCGAACAAGGGGTCGAACCTGACTTTATATCCCCAACATGGACACTAAAAACCGGCTTTTCTTGATTAATTTTTTTAATCACACCTTCAAATCGACCATAATCTTCTGGCAATTTATAAGGCATATCCCCAAAGGCGATAAAATCAAATTTTTTGTTTTGAGCAATACTGCTGAAACCCAGTAAAAGGCTAAAAAGCAAGGTTAATACATATTTCATAAGAAAGGTTTATTGTTTCTGTTTTACTTTTTCAAAAGCCGTATCATAATCTTCCCTCAATGTTCCCATCACACGGTCCCAAAATAGAAGATACAAGCCATAATTTCCTTTGAAATATTTATGGTGCTGATTATGACTTACTGAAGTATTAATCCATTTACCAATCCAAGATTTCGAAAATCCGGATGGATACAATTCCCAACCCAAATGTCCGTAGGCATTGTAAATGATGGAAAAAAAGAAAAACAAATAAATATGGCTTTGGTGCACGGGAATCGTAAAGACAAATAGAACAAAAACGCCCGTTTCTACGATGGACTCCAAGGGATGAAAAGCATAGGCGGCCCATGGAGAGGGATTGGTCGACAAATGATGAACTTTATGCACCCATTTAAAAATACTAGGGTGATGCATGATTCGATGAGCCCAATAGAAATAGGTATCGTGCATCAAAAACATCAGTAAATAAGCAAACCAATAATAAGCCCAGCCCATACCATCCATCTGGTCATATAAGGTAGTATATGGCCGAACAGCGGGGTTTTGTACAATGAAAATAGGTACTGCAGCAAAAAGGATGATAGTCCCTAAAGAATAACCAATTTCACGGAGGTAATCATTCAATTTGGGATAAGCTGTTTGTATTTTTTTACTGGCAAATCCCTTTTTGAAAAGGACATAGAAAATCAAGAAATATGCTCCTGCTACTAAATAATATCGACTACCAATACTAAAAGCTATTTGAAGGAATTTTTCTATGGTCATCTGTTAAAATTTGACGGGTAAAAATATAGAATTCATGTGGCTTTAAAAACTTTGATGGAGTGAATTCAAACTCATTCATCTAATTTTAAAATTTATGAAACAGAAAAGCCTAGATTAGCGTTACTATTGAGCTTCCTTACCCCATCACATGAGTCAAGAAAATAAAAGAGCCTTCTATTTTAAACTCTATGAGCCTGAAAATCAGAGCCCTTTCGATAAGCTTTTTGCCATTTTTAAAGAATTGATTGTTCATACTTCTGGGGATTTGGATGAGGCTCTCGACTGGCTACGGGAATTAGACAAGGAATATCAACTGACGGATGAGGCTTATACCATCGACGATTTTATTGAAGACCTGAAAAAAAGAGGTTATATCCGCGATGAAACCAAAGAAGACGGAAGTCCGGGTTTAGGCATTACGGCAAAAACAGAAAGAGCCATCCGCCAACAAGCCTTGGATACCATTTTTGGCGACCTGAAACGCAGTGGTTCTGGGAATCATAAAAGCAAACATCCGGGAAGTGGCGACGAACATACGGGCGAGTTTCGGGAGTATCGATTTGGGGATAGTTTAGAAAAAATATCGTTGACAGAAAGTTTGAGAAATGCCCAAATCAACCACGGCATGGACCAATTCCAACTAAGTGAAGAGGACTTAGTGGTCGAGGAATCGCTGCATAAATCTCAAATGAGTACGGTACTCATGATCGACATTAGCCATAGCATGATTTTGTATGGAGAAGACCGCATTACCCCTGCCAAAAAAGTAGCCATGGCGTTGGCCGAGCTTATCACCACACGCTATCCCAAAGACACCTTGGATATTTTGGTTTTTGGCAATGATGCCTGGAGTATTTCCATCAAAGATTTACCTTATCTCAAAGTGGGGCCTTACCATACCAATACGGTGGCGGGTCTACAGTTGGCCATGGATATTTTGAGAAGAAAAAGAAATACCAACAAACAGATCTTTATGATTACGGACGGTAAGCCTAGCTGTGTCAAATTGCCCAACGGTGAATATTACATGAATAGCAATGGCCTCGATGAATACATTGTGGATAAATGCTATACCCAGGCTCAACAAGCCCGAAAATTACATATTCCCATCACCACCTTCATGATTGCGCGAGATCAATACCTGCAACGCTTTGTGAATGAATTTACTCAAGCCAATCAAGGAAAAGCATTTTATACCGGATTGAAAGGTTTGGGAGAAATGATCTTTGAAGACTACGAAACGAATCGAAAAAAACGCATTAAATAAAGCCACATGTCAATGAACACAATTGCCACTTTAGGAGAACTAAAAAAATCAGGATATACCAGCAGAGGCATCAAGGACGAATTAAGACAAAATTTGATCGCTAAAATCAAAGCGGGACAAACGCCATTTGAAGGGGTGCATGGTTTTGAACATACCGTTATTCCTGAACTAGAAAGAGCTATTTTATCGCGACACAACATCAACCTGCTAGGACTACGCGGACAGGCAAAAACACGCTTAGCCCGTTTGATGGTCAGTCTTTTGGATGAGTATATTCCCTTTGTCAGTGGTTCAGAAATCAATGATGACCCTTTTCAGCCCATCTCACGCTTTGCCAAAGATTTGATCGCCGAAAATGGCGATGCTACGCCTATTTCTTGGTTGCACCGCGATGAACGTTTCTTCGAAAAACTAGCTACGCCTGATGTGACCGTGGCCGACTTGATCGGGGATGTGGACCCCATCAAAGCAGCTAATTTGAAGTTGTCTTATGCCGATGACCGAGTGATACATTTTGGAATGATTCCTCGTGCCAATCGCTGTATTTTCGTCATCAATGAATTGCCCGATTTACAGGCTCGTATTCAAGTGGCCTTGTTCAATATTTTACAAGAAGGGGATATTCAAATCCGAGGCTTCAAATTGCGCATGCCTTTGGATTTGCAATTCATTTTCACGGCTAATCCAGAAGATTATACCAATCGGGGAAGTATCGTGACCCCATTAAAAGACCGTATTGGATCTCAAATCTTAACGCATTATCCAGAAAGTATTGAAATCGCCAAAACGATTACGGCCCAGGAAGCTAAGTTAGAAAAAGAGCAAAAAGACCGCGTCTATGTTCCTGAATTGGCCATGGATATTTTGGAGCAAATCAGTTTTGTGGCTAGAGATAGTGAGTTTGTAGATGCCAAAAGTGGCGTTAGTGCGCGTATGAGCATTACGGCCTTAGAAAACCTCATGAGTGCTGCTGAAAGACGTTCATTGCGCGCTGGGGATGACCATACCTCCTTGCGCTTATCGGATTTTATGGGAATCGTTCCTTCCATCACAGGAAAAGTGGAGTTGGTTTATGAAGGCGAACAAGAGGGAGCGGCAGAAGTAGCTCAACAATTGATTAGTCAGGCGGTACACCATTTTTTCCCGAACTATTTCCCTAAGATAGAGAAGCTTCACAAGAAAGATTTGGTCAGTCCTTACGACCCGCTTTTGGAATACATCTTTACCGAAGGCGGCGTGGTGATTACGGATGATTGCTCGGATGCAGAATACCAAAGCAGCTTAGACTCCATTAAACCTTTGGATGATTTACTAAAGAAATACATTCCAAAAATCAAGAAAGAAGACCGTTATTTCATGAAAGAATTAGTCCTATGGGGCTTAGCTGAATACCGTAAATTAAGCAAAGAAAGAATCACGGAAGGGTATCAGTTTAAGGATCTGCTTTAATTGAATGGAAAATGTAGAATGTAGAATGTAGAATGAGCCACTACCATTTATACTTTATAATTCATCATTTACCATTTGCTTTTGCTTCGCTCATGCTACGTTCCCATCTTTCGTTGGGATTAACCTCATCAGTTGTCTTTATTAGATTTTAGTTTTTAGAATGAATTTTGAGATTTTTTGATTGAAAATACCGTCGGTCAGCACGAGCGAAAGATGATGAACGCAGCTGCAATATTAGTGATTTGGCAATAGGGATTAGTGTTGGAATGAAAAATGTAGAATGTAGAATTATTGGTTTCTAGCTCTTAATTGGCGGGTAAAAATACAAATAATCATTTTGCTAACTGGTAAATTATTCTGTTTACATAATAATACCGAATCAAATAGATCCCCTAAAATCTGTGGGAACGAACGAGGGTAAATTTTACTCTTATCTGGCGAACGAGGGTAAATTTTTGATTTTTTTACCCTCGTATAAAAAACGAGAGTAATTTACTTAGGTAATTTTTAAAGAAATACCTGAATTTGAATTGGACTTAATTATCAGAATATTGTCTAACTATTTCATAACAAGACACTACCCATTCTACATTCCTAATTCTACATTCTACATTTCCTAATAAGAAACCACCTGCCCATCTTTCACCAGACGTTCTTTCAACAGCGAATAAGGCACTTGCTGGGTACTGGTTTTTTGTTGGATCGCTAATACCGCGGCAGTGGCAGCGGATTGACCTAAAATCATGAAGACTGGCTCCATGCGGATCGATCCATAGGCGATGTGCGAACTGGAAAGACAAACGGGCACCAATAAATTCTGACATTCCTGCTCTTTGGGAATTATGGAGCCATAACTGATGGAATATGGTTTATCTGGATGTACCCCGATATCTCCTTCATTTTGAACGTAGCCTTCTGCCGTGACAAATCGCTGAGCATTATGCGAGTCCAAGGAATAGGATCCCATCCCTATCGGTTCTTCGATCTTCGTTTTTCCCAATGCATCCGCCTCTTTCATGACGTATTTGCCCTGCATTCTTCTCGCCTCTCTCACATACAATTGATGCGGCCAGCCTCCATTATCTTTAAATTCATCTTTGGCTAAACCCCAGGTCTTCATGCGGTCCTGAACTTCCGAAGGCACTCTTGGGTCGTTTTGTAAGAAATACATCAATCCCTTTTGGTATAATTCATGCTCCTTGATGATGGTTTTTCTGCGTGCATAAGTAGCCTCAGGATAATCGTAGTTTTTACCTATAAAATCGGTACTAAACGGTCCATGATTATTGGTGTCTGTCTTTCGGTTAGGTATGGCATCAAACTTATCAAAGGTCTCTCGCCAACCGCTTTCAAAAACCCGAGCATACAAGGTGTATCGATCTGGATTATAGCCCTCAGGTTTAGGAAAAGCCATCCGATTATCTGGATGATTACTCAAACACATCCGAAAACAATAAGCCTGAATTTTATGGTCTCCCGAACCATTGGGTCCCAGTTTTTCTGTTGAAACTTCAGGCAATAAACCACTGCTAGGATCATTCGCTACCTTAAATGGACTAATCTTCGATTTAAAATAATGTCCATGCTGAAATACTCCCACCTGCACCCCATTCCACTTTTCTCCATATACCGAATTCGCTTCTCTACCTACGTGGTACTTAACCCCAGCTAAGGCCATCAAATCCCCTTCATAGGTTGCATCAATGAACATTTTACCGACAAAATGCTTTTTGGACAAGGTACTAATCTCCTGAATTTTGGCATCTTTTAATCGGATGCCTTGTCGACTGCGATCCAAATATTCCTCACGCCAAACTTGAATTTGGTATTCTATAACCAAATCTTCCATCACCTGCTCCGCGGCATGTGGCTCAAAAATCCACATGGTTTTATTGGCCCCATCCATGGCCACGGTTCCTTGACCCTTATTGCCAAACTGTGATTTCTTTTCCCAAAGCCAACTTTCTTCCTTTTGATAATGCTGATATATGCGTTGATAAAACTCTCTGGATAAACCTCCAATCACCTCTTTGTTTCCCGTATCTGAAAATCCCAAACCGCCCGAAGTTAGCCCACCCAAATGTTTGTCGGGAGAAACGACGATGACACTATGGCCCATTTTTTTCACTTGCACGGCCGCTATGATGGCCGAAGCATTTCCCCCATACACAATCACATCAGCAGAATAGGTATTTTTTTGTGCCCAAGTAGGCAGAAAAATACTGCAAAGAAATACGACAATCAGAACCTTACAAACTTTCATAATTTATCAACATAAGATGAAAAAACTAGGCCAAAATACCTTTGACCAATTTACCATGTACATCGGTTAATCGGAACCTACGACCCTGGTATTTATACACTAATTGCTCATGGTCAATGCCCATCAGGTGCAACATAGTAGCCTGAAAATCATGCACATGCACGGGATCTTTGATAATATTATAACTGAAATCATCCGTCTGACCAAAAGTCGTCCCCGCCTTCACACCAGCTCCTGCCATCCACATGCTAAAGCATTTGGGATGGTGATCTCGTCCATAACCTGTTGGTGATAATTTACCTTGCGAATAAACCGTCCTACCAAACTCCCCTCCCCAAATCACCAAGGTATCTTCTAGCATACCTCTCCGCTTTAAATCCATGATCAAAGCGGCCGTTGCCTGATCGGTTTGTTTACACTGATTAACGATGTTTTTGGGTAAACTATCGTGATGGTCCCAGCCTTGATGGTACAGCTGAACAAAGCGCACATCTTTTTCCAATAACTTTCTAGCTAATAAGCAATTGGCGGCAAAACTTCCTTTATCTCGACTATTGGGTCCATACAAATCAAATACTTCCTGTGGTTCATCTGAGACATCCATCACTTCGGGCACAGAGGTTTGCATCTTGAAAGCCATTTCATACTGGGCTATTCGGGCATCTACTTCGGGATCGCCCCAAGATTCATTTTGCAATTGGTTCAACTGCTTCAAATAATCCAGCATTTCTTGGCGGTCCTTGCCATCGTATCCTTCGGGATTTGACAAAAACAAAACAGGGTCTTTACTGGACCTAAATTGAACTCCTTGATGTTCTGAGGGCAAAAAGCCATTTCCCCAAAGTCGGGCATACAGCGGCTGATCTTTGGAAGCATCCTTAGACACCATGACAATGAAAGCGGGCAAGTTTTGATTCTCTGAACCCAAACCATAGCTTAACCAAGAACCAATGGACGGTCGACCGGGTAATTGATGTCCTGTCTGAAAAAAAGTAATCGCTGGATCATGGTTGATTTGCTCGGTAAACATGGATTTGATTACGCACAATTCATCCACTACTTGCGCCGTATAAGGCAATAAGTCACTTACCCAAGTTTGACTTTGCCCATATTGTCTGAACCCATAGGCAGAAGCTGCCACAGGCAAAATAGCCTGATTAGCACTCATACCCGTTAAGCGCTGACCTTTCCGAATAGAATCGGGCAAATCCTGACCCATCCGTTTAGTCAATTCAGGTTTATAATCCCAGGTTTCAAACTGGGACGGGCCTCCGCTCATGAATAAATACACCACTCGTTTCGCCTTGGGCGCTATTCTAGGTAAGGCATCCAATATTTGTTGTTCCAAAGATTGGCCTTGCGCTTGATGAGAAGCCAGCAATCCGTTCAAGGCTATCGCCCCAAAACCCATGGCTGTCTTCTTCAAAAAATCTCTTCGGTCTAGTCCCCGATTAAGCTTTTCTAAATCTGGATGCGATAAACGAAATGGATCGCTGTGTCTATGTCCCATAATTTTATCGTTTGGTAATACTAGCGTCTGAATTCATGATGGCACTGGCTACCACAGCATTGGCTGCCACCAGATTTCCATCCATATTTCCTTGCAATCGCTTCATTCCAGCTTGTAGCCAGCCTTTTGCTTTGCTTGCATCTTGCTGAAAACGAGCTAAACTTTTTCTTTGTAGATCGACCAACAAAGCCAATTCTTTATCCGAGGCTTCCCGACTTGTCAGTTTTTTAAAGGTCATTTGTATGGCTTTGTTAACATCTATTTCTACGGCCATTTGTTCTCCCAACATCTTAGCTGCTTCCAAAAAGGTGGGGTCATTCAGGCCCACAAGCGCCTGTAAAGGTGTATTGGTTTTTTGTCGACGTACCAAACAAGAACTTCTGGAAGGAGCATCAAATGTGGCTAGCGTGGGATTGGGTACCGAACGCTTCACGACCACATACAAGCTTCGGCGATATACTGCTGAAGTGGTATCTTGTTTGTAATGTGAGCTATTGATTTCCCATAAACCATCAGGTTGATAAGGATAGACACTTTTTCCGCCAACCTTTTGCACTAATAAACCACTAGCTTGTAGAGCATTGTCTCGAATCATTTCCGCACTTAAACGAACAGAAGGCCCCCGAGCTAATAATCGGTTTTCTGGGTCATTTTCCCTTTGTTCCACCGTGGCCTTTGAATCTTGTTGGTAGGTTTCCGACATCACCATTTGCTTCATCATTTGCTTGATATTCCAACCAGACTCTCGAAATTGGATAGCCAGAGCATCTAATAATTCGGGGTGGGAAGGCATTTCACCTTGGTTTCCAAAGTCTTCGGACGTTTTGACGATACCAGTCCCAAAAAAGTTTTGCCAAAAGCGATTCACGGCCACTCGAGCAGTTAAAGGATTATTTTCTTGGGTTAACCATTGTGCCAAGCCGAGTCTATTCTTGGGTAAGTTGGTTGGAAATGGCAAAATCTTTTGGGGAGTATTCGGAAAAACTTCTTGTCCTTTGGCGTCGTATTGACCACGTTGCAGCAAAAATGCCTTTTTAGGCTGGGGCATTTCTTGCATGATCATCACCTCCTCTATTTTCTCCGATGAATCCGCCAAAGCTGTTCGCCAATGTTTGATTTCTTTGGCAAAGGCCAATTGGGTGCTATCCAAATTTTGTTTGAAATAGGCCCGAAAAGCTTCTCCTTGATGGTTAGTCCATTGGTCTTGCGACTTGTATACCACATCTTTCCAGGAGGCCCTTTGAGCCAAAACTTGAATTTCATAAGGAATAAGTTCCCGATTGTAAACCGCCACTTCATCGGCTTTCCCTCCTTTAAAACCAAGGCCACGCCACCATCCACCAATTTGTAAGCCTAATTCATTTTTGGAGAAATAAATGATGTCTTTATACAGTTGGTCAATGACTGTTTCCATATCCGACTTTTGACCATCTACGAACAAATTAAATCCTGCGGCCTGGGAAGATCCGTCATAAGTCAAAGCTAGATGTATCCATTGATCTCGCGGAACATCTGTTTTCATCACCTTATTGATGGCATTGGATGGAGCCGTATGCGCCATGTTTATTTCCAGTCGATTGTTTTTCAAATAGACATGAAATCCCTTAAAATTATACAGTCGCTCCGCATTACTCTTATGAAAAATAACCCCTTCTTTCATGTCTTTGGGAATATTCACCCACATGCCAATAGTGAATGGTTCCGACTTTCTAAACACTCCGGCAGGACTTAAATCCGCATAAACATCTCCATCAAAAGCTAATCCTTGACCTTGCTTTCCTTTCACAAAAACGGGCTGATCTCCTGTCTTTCCTGATTCTCTCTTGATCACGGCGACCTGCTTATCATTCAACTTATTTTTCAATGTCGCATCCAAATCAAAATAAGCCACTAAGCCCTGTTGAGGAATCATTTCATCCGCCAATTTTTCATGACCCTTGCTCTTTATCCAGTTTTGAAAAGGAGCATTGGATGTCGGGCTTTGATTCATTTTTTCTTCTACCGTCCGAATCTTAGTTTGAATGAATTTCAAAACTTCTTCTTTTTCTTTGGTTGGAAGCATCAAAGTAGGAGTAGGCAAATCATCCGAATAGGAGATTTGACCTGCTTCTCGGACATTATTGAAAAAGCTGAAAAGTTCGTAATAATTTTTTTGAGAAATAGGGTCGTATTTATGATCATGGCAACGGGCACAACCTGTGGATATCGCCATAAATGCTTCCCCGAAAGTATTGGTTCGGTCAATCACATATTCTGCTTGAAACTCCTCTTCCACAATTCCCCCTTCCGTATTTTGGGGGTGATTTCGGTTAAATCCCGTGGCAATCAACATCTCTTTACTTGGTTTGGGCATTAAATCACCGGCCAATTGCTGATGAATGAATGTATCATAAGGCATGTTGTTATTGAAAGCCTTAATAACCCAATCGCGGTAGGGCGACATATCCCGGATACGGTCAACGGTATAGCCATGTGAATCCGCATAACGAGCTAAATCCAACCAATCTACGGCCATTTTTTCGCCAAAATGAGGCGAAGCGAGCAGTCGGTCTACCTGCTTTTCATAAGCATTCGGGGTATTGTCAGCAAGATAATTTTCTAATTCAGGAATGCTAGGCGCCAGTCCTGTTAAATCAAAAGAGAGCCGACGAAGCAGTAAGGCCTTGGAAGCTTTGGCACTCATTTTTAAGGACTCCTTTTCCAATTTTGTTTGCACCCAATAATCGATCACATTCATCCCCTTTTGAGATTCAGGGATGGCCTGCTTTACGGGTTTAACAAAAGCCCAATGCGGTTTATATACAGCTCCGTCCTGTATCCATTTAAGGAGTATGGCTTTTTCTTTGGCAGATAAACTTAAGTGAGATTTCGGCTCAGGCATGACATAGCTAGGGTCTTTGGAAAGAATGCGATGGGCCAACTCGCTCTTTTGTAGATTACCCGGTGTGATCGCCACTTTACCTGGGCTTTCTGGCAATTTGGCATAGGCATTCTCAGGCAAATCTAGTCGCAAGCCAGCCTTCTGTTTGGCTTTATCTGGTCCGTGACAGGCAAAGCATTTGTCGGACAATATCGGTTTTATATGAATATTAAAGTCCAGTGCTGCCGGTAATTGACGATATTCCAATGTCACATCTGCGGGTAAAGGCAAGCTTTTAGGTGGCTTGGCGGCCATCAAAAAACAAAGCGGAAATATCAAAAACCCATACCTTTTCATACGCTATTTTATTGCTTTCAAACGATTTGTATCTGGCGGACTAAATTGGAATTTTCCTTCCACGATGCTTAAATCAGGTCGAGCTTTCTTCAAAGCTTGCAAGCCTTCCTGACTGAGCCTACTTTGCCAAATATAAAGAACTTTTAATGCCTTCATGGCAACAATGGCTTTTATCCCTTGGTCAGAAATCCGTGTCCCATATAGATTTAACTGCGCTAGGTGGGGCAATTGCCCTAAGCGCTCTAAATCACCATCTTGAATATTACTTTGTTCAAGATTTATTTGCTGAAGGTTCTTAAAATTCAGGAGTTCCTCCACTTGGATATCTTGTCGTTTGGTTAATTTGATTTGTAAAACATTGTTTTGGATCTTTTTAGTCGCTTGCCAAGCCTTTGAATCAAGATGCTTTACATTAACAAAATTCAAACTCAAACCTGCAGGATGATTGGCAAATGGACTAATACTAAGACCTTGCGACTTAGCTTGAAGTATGTCGGCATGGTTAGCTGATTCCAGAGGCAGCAAAGTCATTGTAGGCTGTTTTATATCCAATGCATGCGACTGTATATCCGATGCATGCATTGAATCTGCGGCATTAGACGGTAAAGACAATGCATGCATTGACTCAGAAAATGGTGCCCCCATCTCAATCCATCTTTTAATGATGGCCATTTGCCTTTCATTCAATTGTTTTTTGCCTTCAGGTGGCATGTGCAAATCATCGTCTTCCGGCAAAATCAAATAACGATATAAATGACTTTTCAATGGATTTCCGGCAAGTAAAATAGGCCCTTCCTTTCCTCCCTTTTTGATGAAAGCTTCGGTATCTAAACGTAATTTCCCTTTCTGTTTTTTACTGGAATGACATTGAAAACAATGGCTTTTCAAAATGGGTAAAACCTCTTGCTCAAATGGAAAATTTCCTGCGGTGCTAAGCACTTCAACTGCGGTATCCAGTTCTATTTTCTGTTGAATTGTATCTACTGTTGAAAGGCTCAATTCCTTGGATTGAGATACTGTCTTTTTTCTGGCAAAAAAATAATTGGACCCATAAGTTAGCTCCCCACCCAAATGACCCGTGATAGCTAATGCAACAAATAAAATAAGGCTAATGATTTTTTGATAAGCTTGAAAAAAATAAAGACCCAGGGCGCAAAGGGTAGTTCCTATTCCCCACCATTGATGGGCTAAAACATCCCCTTTTTCATAAGCCCCTGAATTTGATAAAAGAAAGCCCGATATTGAGGCCATTATAGCTGCAATGGCTCCCAACAATAGCAAGGCAGAAATGGATGATTGGGTTTCAACTTTTCGAATTGACTGTGCCCAAATCATGACACAAGCTATGACCAATATCCCAATGGGAAAATGCACTAAAAAGGGATGTAAATGGCCTAACAAATCAATCATCTATGGAAATTATTTATGGTCCAATAATTCCCTTCTGGACCATGCCTCATCCATAGGACCACCTGTAGATTTTTGCCCTTTATGTCGCCAAATTCCATCTTGAATTTGAAATTCAAATGGAAGTTTTTTGCCAATACTTGAACTGGCTTTGGTAAAAAATACAATCTCTTCGTTATAGGTATTTCCTTGCGTGCTATAAAAGCCTCCTCCTGTGCCAAAGAATTGTTTGCTTTGAACATTGTAGGCAATCCATTGGAAGGCCTTTCCTGTATGTATTTTCATGGTTCTTCTCGGGAAAAAAGGATTAGGTCTTCGAGACAGCACTTCATTTGAAAAATTCCCGACAATAATCCAAGCGCCTTTCATTTTCCCTGCTTCACCTTGGTCCATCTGAGTGAAAACCTGTTGTTCCACTTGAATCTGCCCATTTTTCTTTTGAAATATAAGCTTTTTCAACTGACCTACTTGTAATGAATCTTTCGAATTCCATTCTTGGTGAATTTCCAATTCTTTCCCCTTCACGCGATATGTTCCACCGTATGTTGCCAGCAACTTATGGCTATTTGATTCAAACTGAGTAACACTAACAATTTGATCCGTTACCAAAATCCAGGTAGACACGTCTCCTTGGGTATTGGACCAAGAGCCTTCTATGGGTTTTTGAGCTGAAACAAAAAAAGGATGTACGAACAAAGCACATACCAAAAGGGCTCGCAGTAACTGTTTCATGATGGAAAAATAGGTTATAAATCTTGCCTAATTTACAATCTTTTTCTGAATCCCCTAGCCTTAGGAAAGATGAATGAAGGAGGAACTATTGCTAAAATTTCTCGTAAATTAGCTATTTAAATCTGCCCACCATGGAAAACCCATTTCAACAAATTTTTGAGAAGAAAAATTACACCTTGGAGGGGCTCCCTAAAGGAGAATATGAGGCTTGTATTTTTAAGTACTGTGAATTAGCCAAATTGGATTTATCGGAATATTCATTCATCGATTGTCAGTTCCACGATTGCAACCTTAGCCTAGTCAAGATGGGAAATACCAAATGGCAAAATGTATCCTTTTTCAATTGTCGTTTACAAGGTTTACATTTTGAATATGCCAACCCTTTTCTATTTGAGGTGCACTTTGACCATTGCTTTTTAAATCTGTCCTCGTTTTATCAACGACAAATGAAAAAAGCTACATTTAAACACTGCTCTTTACACGAAGTAGATTTTAGCAATGCCAATTTGAGTGAAGCCCTTTTTGATGATTGTGATTTGTTGAACGCACAATTTGACCAAACTAATCTAGAAAAGGCCGACTTCCGAACAGCCTATCATTTTGAGATAAGTCCTCAAATTAATCGAATGAAAAAAGCTAAATTTTCTAAATCAAATCTAGCTGGATTATTGACCAGCTTCGGCATCACCATTGATTAATTCCGCCATTATTTTCAAGTGATGGTGAGTATGTATTCGCAAAAAATAGTGGGTATCCTTTAAATCCAAATCCCCAAAAATAAAATGGTGAAAATAGGCCTTATGAGGTAGTGTTTTCATCTCTTCTAAAGATTGTTTTACCTTGGTAAGTTGATCGGTGACATGTAACGGATCAACCTGCGGATCAACATAAGAAGGAGCTTTCACCCTTCCCCTTGGAATTTTCTGAGTAAAAAATACCCACACTCTTTTCCAATTGAATACCCAGGTATAACGATGGGGATCAGATTTTTTCAAAGCACTAATCACGGTGATCAACACCAGTAGGCAATGCTCTATATGCCAGCCTACAGACCCTTTAGAGATTTGCGCATCGTTCACATGCATATAGGATATATTTTCTTCTAATTGCTGGATTTGCCTTTCTAATGATTCCATGGGTCTTTTTTATACACTAGTAATTGTTGCTGATCTCTTTCTATGCTCCGCTCAAATGTTAAACCTAAGCGCAACAATAATTTGATGGAACGAACATTATGCTCTAAGGTGGTGGCGAAGATAGGCGCTTTATGGTTAGCAAAATAATCCTCTAAGACCAAGTTCGCTGCTTCATAGGCATAGCCCATACCCGAATATGTCGGTAAAAACGCAAAACCAATGTCTGGCTGAGGTAAATAATCTCTCTGAACAAGAGAAATGATTCCCAGAGGAATATCTGAAGATTGGAGAAAAACGACTCGGTAATGAATAGCGGGATTATTACGCAATTTGGTACAAAAAGCGTTTGCTTCTTCCCAACTTCTTACCCCACGATCACCTATAAATTCCATGAATCCAGGGGTATTGAGTAGTTCCAACAAGAATGGGGCATCTTTAAGACTAAGATCTTTGACGTATAAACGCTGACTTCGTAATATCTTGACACCCATAAATAAAGGGATGAGGCTAAAAGCCTCAGATTATTTCTGTAAAGAAAATAAAAATCCCGTATGGTTGAAAGTTGATGAAATGTAATGCGTGTGTGGCTACACGGCTTGGCTAAACTTTAAAGTAGCGTGCTCATCTGTTAATAATTTAATGTCAAAGGCCTTGCAAACATTTCGGACAAAATTGGCTCCCATAGATGTCAAATTCAAGCCTTGAAAATCCCATTGAATTAATCCGTCTTCTTCTAGTTCGGCTAAATATGGAAAGCTGTAAGTCTCTAGTATGGGAAGATCTTCTGGTCTAAATTGAGTCTTACCGTTGCATGCAACATCCAATATATATTGTCGCATGGACTGATCTATTTCAGTTAAAAAATAACCTTTGAAAACAGCTAATTTACCTTGCTTCACTTCTTCATAATAATCATGAATCGTTTTCTTATTTTGGGCAAAACCATAAAAAACATCACTGATACTAGAAACGCCTAAGCCTAAAACCATGCCTGTTTGCTGAACGGTATAACCCATAAAATTACGGTGTAAAGTACCTTGCTCTTTGATTTTGTACATCAAATCATCCGGCAAAGCAAAGTGGTCCATACCAATATCCTGATAGCCATGAGCTAAAAAAATGCTTCGGCCCAATTGGTATAAGGCTAATTTCTCGGAAGCAGAGGGTAAATCATTTTCGTCGAATAATCGTTGACCTCGACTGGTCCAAGGCACGTGCGCATAACTATAAAAAGCAATCCTATCAGGACGTAAAGAAATGGCATCTTGGATGGTCTTTTCGATACGATCTATGGTTTGCAGAGGAAGACCATAAACCAAATCAATATTCACCGATTCATACCCAATTTCCCTGGCCCATTGAACTACTTGTTGGACATTTTCCTGGGGCTGAATACGGTTTATGACCTGTTGCACTTCAGGATTACTATCTTGCATACCAAAACTTACTCGATTAAAACCTAGATCAAACAAGGTTTTTAAATGGTCAAATGTGGTATTATTGGGATGCCCCTCAAAGCTAAATTCATGCTCCTCTGCTACCTGAGAATCCGAAAGGATAGTTTGAATTAAGCGTTGCAAACTTTCAGGAGAAAAAAATGTGGGAGTGCCTCCTCCTAAATGAAACTCCCGAATTAATGGCGTGGCAGTCATTTGTTGACGATATAATTGCCACTCTTGCAATACTACCTCAATGTATTCATCTTCCACTTTGTGGTTAGTCGTAATGCGCTTATTACAGCCACAAAAGGTACACATACTTTCACAAAAAGGCAGGTGAATATATAGACTGATACCTTGGGAATCATTACATTCCTCAAAGCGTATTTTAAAAGCTGATTTCCACCGATCTTCAACTATTTCATTATCCCAATAAGGCACCGTTGGATAGCTTGTGTATCGAGGAATAGGTACATTGTATTTATTCAGTAAAGAGGCATCGATTGGAATCATAATTCATCATTTTCTGTGTGATCATTCAACCTTTGGTAGGTTTTGGATTACTAGTTTTGGCCATCATGTCGATTGACTCGTTGCTTGCTTGTCAATTGGCTAAATAACCAGCTAATCAGCTCGGATGACTAACCAACTGACTGTCTGACCGATTGGCCAGTTGGCCAGTTGTCCGGTTGACCAGTTCACCAGTTCACCAGTTCACCGGAGATTTGTCAACTTTTTAAAAGTTGACAAATCTAAGAGGTAAGCTAATAAACCTTAGTACACAAAACTACGCAGAATGTCAGATTTGATTCCTGAGAAAACTACCAATTACTCGATAAAATACTGATATTAATCATGTTCCGCTGCTTGGCGAAGGGTATCAATAAATACCTGTAAAGGTTGAGCGCCCGGGATTCCGTAGCGGCGATTGAACACAAAAAAGGGCACTCCTTTCAAGCCCAAGCTGACTCCTTCCTGCGTATCTTGTCGCACTCGATAAGCGAATTCATCATTCTCCAAAGCTGCTAAAATCGCCTCTTTTTCTAATCCGACAGATTCTCCAATAGTCACCAATTCCGTCTCACTAGCCAAGTTTTTCCCTTCCACAAAATAGGCTTCAAATAATTTCTCTTCTATTTCATTATCCTTCTTTTGCTCTTTGGCCAACTGGATTAACTGATGTGCCTTCATGGAATTGGCCACGACCAAACGTTCAAATTGGTAATTCAACCCAACTTTCTCCGCCATTTCGGCTACTTGTTGGTGCATCTCCCTTGATTTCTCTACACTAATTCCTTTACGATCTGCTAAATACTCATAAATATTCACAGGCTCATCAAAATGCATCGGTATACTAGGATCCAATTGATAACTTTTCCATTCAATTTCAATCGGGGTACTCGATTCAAATTGCTCTAAGGCTTTTTCTAAATGACGTTTCCCAATGTAACAAAAGGGACACATGATATCACTCCAAATTTCTATTTTCATGTTGGCTATTTTAATATCCCAAAACCGAATTATATATGTAAAAAGTTCCGATTCGAATAAATGAGTAAATTGAGCAGTCCAATTTTTAAAATTCTTCTCAATCAACAGCCCATGAAACCTCTGCCAACGAATATTGCCTATTTTTATCTCTTCCTTTCTATTGTGGGAGGGTCACTCACTTTTTATTTTGTTTGGCTAGGTATGCAAGAACAAAACGGAAATTTTGATGTAGTCCAATTTGTTCAAAGTACCTGGACTAGTTATTATGCCAAAAGTTTAACCTTCGACTTCTGGACTGGAACCATGGCGGGAACTTTTTTCATGATAGTAGAAGGCTATCGATTACACATGAAAAAAGTATGGTTATACATTTTATTTACATTTCTAATCGGCTATGCCTTTGCCTTCCCCTTATTTTTGTTTTTCAGACATAAAAAAATAACACCCCCTTTGGTCTCATGAAATTCTGCTTTTTCTTACTTCTGCTTATTTCTAGTACAATTGTTGCACAAGACACCTTGCTAGTACAGCATGTTCCCGACTTCCCCATGGATGGACAAGCGAATCATCCTGCATGGCAACAAAGTAAATGGTATCCTTTACCCGCCCGAAATGAACTAGCCAAGGAATTAGATAGTCGGTTTAAAATTCTGTATTCCGACAAAGGAATGTATGTGTATTTGGAAGGTAAAGATCAAAAAATCAGTACAAGCCATTTAAACGATTTTGAGGATTTATATAAAGCCGATGTATTCGAGGTGTTTTTTCATCCGAATCCCGCTAACCCTCTCTATTTTGAATATGAAATAAATCCTTTGGAAAAAGAACTTGTCTTAATGGTGCCGAATTTACAAGGCAAATTTTATGGATGGTTACCTTGGCATTATGAGGGTGAAAGAAAAGTCCAAAAGAAGGTTTCTATCAAACACATTCCTGGAGGTATGGGTACATGGTCTGCCGAGCTATTTATCCCTTTTACCCTGCTCACTCCACTGGAAAATGTACCCGCTAAACCAGGAATGGTATGGAAAGGGAATTTTTGTCGGCTCGACTATGATACTGGAAAAATGGCGAAATGGTCCTGGTCGCCATTACCAGGCACATTCCACGACTATAAAAAATATGGTGTCTTTGTGTTTAAATAAAAAAACAACCTCTTATTTTCCTAGCATAGGAAATAATCGACGAATATCTTGTTCCGTTGGTTGGGTGCCGTATTCACAAATTTCAAATGCCTCGGCATATTTAGCTTGATCGGCACGTGATTTACCGTACCATTTTTCTAAGGTTTTTCTCACCTCTGGATTTGGCGCTTGAACTCGTTTGGCTAACAAATACTCCTTATGTTTGGCGGGATCTTTGGGTACTTCATTTTCATAATTTCCTATCCAAGGAAGCCACTCATAAAACTGAGATTGATGCGCATCTAAACCCGCCAATTTTTTTTCAATGACAGGCGTAATATCAACGGCAATATCTGCTTGAAATGGATTTGGCTTTTTGAAATTATCTTGAAAATACAAGAATATGGGGTTCTTTCTCAAAGGCTCTACATCAGGTGCCACATTAGGCACTCCGACCATAAAAGCGGCATCTTGAACCAAAACACCCGTATAGCGGTGATCCGGATGGTAGTCGTTAGATCGTGGAGCAATCACCACATCTGCCTTCCATTCCCGTATTTTTCGGATGATCTGGAAGCGAATTTCTAAACTAGGTAAAAGCTCCCCATCGTGATTATCCAACACATCATATGAGACTCCTAATCTTCGGGCCACTTCTTTGGTTTCCGCGATTCTTCTTTTTGCTAACATGCCTCCACCTTCTGTTTGATGACCTGCATCACCGTTCGTAACAGAAACAAATTTGACATGATGGCCCATGGCCACAAACAAAGCCGCTGTTCCTCCACTCTTAATATCACAATCATCTGGATGAGCACCAATCATGATAATTTGCAATGGGCGATCTTGCGCAACGACGTTCAAGGCGATACTACAGGCCAAAAAAACAGTTAATAAAATTCCTTTTTTCATATCTTATTCGGTTTATTTCGTCATAAATGTCCAAGTAATATCAGGTAAATACCCGAAATTTGCCTTTGGTGTAACCTGCTTTGGAAAAGCATCCCATTGTCCATTGGCTCCTTGTTTCACCCCAAATTCAGTCCAACTATGTGCCCCCTTTTCAAAATTGAAAGTCCGACCATCATCATCGTATAATTTCCAAGTCCCTGATTTCTGACCATAATGTCGAATTTCTAAAGCAAATGCTTGTCCGTCTTTGGGGGCTTGTCGGTGTACGGGCACCATCGGAATCAAGGCGCCATCTTTGACAAAAAGAGGTATCTTGTCTAAACTAGGACTGATTTGTATTTTTTGATTTTCCCCCACTAATTTCCCCGTATAGAAATCGTACCATTTCCCTTCTGGTAAATAAACATCTCGCGTTTTTTCTCCCGCAAACATAGGAGCCACTAAGATAAAATCGCCCATCATGTATTGATCCTTGATGTCGTTTTTAAGACTCATACCATAAGGATTCTCCGTAGCATCTACTTTTCCTTTTGTTCCTGTGGGTTTAAATCCAAAACCATCCACTAAATTCATGGCTCTAAATGGCGGTTTTCCTTCAAATCGATATTGAGCAAACGTGGTATAGAGATAGGGCAATAATTGCATCCGAAGGTTCGCAACATCACTAACCGCCTTTTCCACTTCTGGAAATGACCAAGGTTTAGTTCCATCCGACCAAGCATTCAACATGGCCATGGGTGAAAAGCAAACCGACTGCATTCTTCTAACCCATTCCTCTGCCGTTTTGGAAGCCCTTACTTCCGGTGTCCAAAGCACCCCAATAAAACTAGAATTGACTAAAGCTGTAATGAAATCTTTATGGCTGTAATAATCGTTGTAAATCACATAAGGCAAAGAACTTGCCCCCGCATTGGATGCTCGAATCAAACCATAGGTTCTTTTGTTTTTTTCCTTGAACCAAGAACTTGTCATTTCTTGTACCATCAAACCATATATTTGCCGCATCTGTTCAGCACTTGTCCCCGAAGGGAAGGTTGCCACATCTGGCCAAATCCAATTGTCATAACCGTCTACCTCATCTATTTTATAACCCCCAACACCTATATCCAAATGGTTTTTTACAAAATGCGCCTTCATTAAATTCCGGGCTTGAACCATAGTAAAATCCGGAACGATCCCATTCCAAACCAAGTGAGAACCTGTGTATTTTTTAATTCCTGCATACAAAGATGACTTCGGTGAAACATAAGGATTCAACCATAAATTGGCAGATAATCCCATACGAGATAAGGTATCTAAAAATGCTTTAGGTTGAGGAAAACGACCCGGATCCCATTCGAAAGTACATGGATAGGATGCTGAATGCCAACCCGGTTCTACCCCTATAAAATCCAAAGGAAATTGATGTGCTTCAAAGCTTTTTGCCTCCTTAATGATATCATCTTGACTAAACAAAGTAGGAACTCGTTGGGTAAATCCCAGTCCCCATTTAGGAGGCAGGTAACCTCCTCCATTAAATAAATTGTACCGTTGTACTGCTTGCATGGGACTCGGTCCTGCAAAAACATATATGCTGGCTCCATCAGCAGGAATCAATACTTCCAACACATCAGAAGGTGGTTGCGAATCCCAATTTTTATCTGCATTTCTATCTTGTATGGGGGCAGGGTGTTTAGCATCTGCACGGACATTGGACCCCGCATAAACCGTCATATAAGAAGCGGCATCGATTAAAACACCATAGCCTTTGGATGAAACATAAAAAGGAACTGGCGCATGGGTACGTCCATTATCTTTTCCTCCATAATGATCTACATGCAAGTTTAAAATCCGTCCCCGTTGATTGACCGTTTGGAAATTTAATCCAAGCCCAAAAACCTGTTCCTCCTGACTCAAAGGAAAACGTAGGTATATTTTTTTATCTATAATCTGAATTTTGATATCTTCTTTCGACAAAGGGAAAGTACTGCTTGGCAGTATTTTCAATGCATTATGTAGCGCATGTCCACCAGCCGCTTGGAGTAAGCTGATATGACGGGGATTCCCTATTTGAGTTTTCCAAATACCTGGCTGGACTTCTTTCCATAAACTTGCCTTTTGGGCAAAAACAGATATACTGAAAAACAGGAAAATACTGGTGCAGTAAATGCGAAATGAATTCATGTTTCAAAGGCTTAGAAATTCAAATATGTCCAAATATTCATGGAAGTACAAATGCCCCGAATTTTGCCCTTGAAGTTGGCTACAATCAATTTCAATAAGTACACTCCGAGACCTTTTATCATAATTCATTGCTCTTTTTGAAATATTTACCCTTATTTTGATCAAAAGGCATATCATGAAAAATTTGTTAAAACTAGAGTCCTTAGGTTTATTTGCCTTGAGTATTTGGGCATACATAGCATTTTTTCCAAATCAATGGGGAACATTCGCTTGGTTGATTTTAGCCCCAGACCTTTCTTTTTTAGCTATCATTCTGTCAAAAAAAATAGGTTTACATGTCTACAATTTATTCCACCATCAAGGACTTATCGCTCTAACAATTATTCTTGGATTTTATTGGCCGATACCCCTTTTATTACAAATTGGCATCATTTTTATGGCGCATAGCACCATAGATCGGGTACTTGGATATGGATTGAAATTAGAGAGTTTTGATCACACGCATTTGGGATGGATAGGTAAAAGCACGTTTAAAAATGATGAGCAATAGACGAATTGAGGATATCCGAAACTTTGGACCTTATACCACGGGTATTCTAAACCAAATTGGAATTTATACAGAACAGGATTTATTATCAACCGATTACCCAAGCATTTCCCAAAAACTTATAGAAAAGGGAATAACGCTCAATTTAAACATCTTTTATGGGATTGAAATGGCACTCCAAGGTAAGGTATGGACAAAAATAAGTTCACAAGAAAAACAGGAAATCAAGCAAATATTAGGCAGAAAATAAATGGCCATTGGCTAAAAATTTTGTTGACCATATAATCATTTTGACCATTTTAATGTAGTTTAGATAGATCGAAACGATGAATCATTTTTAAACACATGGAAACTAAATATTTATTACATCACGTATTCTTTTGGTTAAACAACCCTGAATCTCTTGAGGATAGAAACAAACTTATTGAAGGGTTAAACACCCTAAAAGGCATTGAAGCCATCAAAAAAATACACATTGGAGTACTGGCATCTACAGAAAAAAGAGAAGTGGTAGACACCTCTTGGGATGTATCAGAATTGATGTTTTTTGAAAACGAAAAAGATCAAAAAATATACCAAGACCATATCATTCACCAAGAATTCGTCAAAAACTACAGCCATTTATGGAAAAAAGTAGTGGTTTTTGATGCACAAGACGTGTAAAAGATCTTCTCATAAAGAGCCTTATGGGCTCTTTTTTTAAACCTATACCATGAAAATTACACGATGGACTGGCCTGATGGTCTGTTTTCTAGGCTTTAGTATTCAAGCCATGGGGCAAGCCTCCTCTTCCCAATATTTACCAGAAATCAAACAAGAATTGCTGAAAGAATGGCCTAAAAATCGGAGTATAAATTTAGTTTTCCACGGACATTCCGTACCTGCGGGATATTTCAAAACCCCTGTAGTAAATACCTTAGGGGCTTATCCTTTTCAAGTTTTAAAATCGCTCAAAGAGCAATATCCTTTGGCGGTTATTAACGTCATCAATACATCCGTAGGTGGGGAAAATGCAGAAAAAGGAGCAGAAAGGTTTGAACAAGAAGTATTGACTCATCGTCCTGACCTCATTTTTATTGATTATGTTCTGAACGATCGAGGTTTAGGTTTGGAAAGAGCCAAAGTTGCCTGGGAAAAAATGATTCAAATGGCACAATCAAAGGGAATCAAAGTCATTCTTTTAAGTGCCTCCCCTGATCAGCGGGTGGATATCCTAGATACAAAATCAGTCTTGGACCAACATGGCCAACAAGTTCAAGAATTGGCAAGAATTCATCAAGTAGGATTTGTTGATAGTTATGAACTATTTCGAACACAAGTAAAAGCTGGTACACCGATCAGCGAATGGATGTCACAAGTAAATCACCCCAATGAAAAAGGACATGCCTTGATAGCAACAGAAATCATGCGATATTTTAAATAATTAAACAACTATTTAAACAGTATTTACTCGAAACAATATAAATGGTGATATTCCACTTTTCTTGATTCCTAAATCTTATTCAAGATAATTCATGAACCCCATGGGAATTGATCCTGCACGTTCCGAATCTAGGTCTGCTAGCGAAATTTGGAATTAAAAGTCAAAATGCCCCTTCAAATTCTATATTTAAAAATAAAACGATAATTTTGTCTTTGATTCAATCCAATTATATAAGTCACATGTCAAAAAAATTAATGGTTACCGGTTCTTTAGGATTAATTGGCTCAGAAGTGAGCGAATATTTCTTAGAAAAGGGCTGGGAAGTGCACGGAATAGACAATAATCAAAGAGCCGTTTTTTTTGGTTCACAAGGTGACAATTCGACTAACCAAGATCGATTAGCCAAATTCGGAGAATCCTACCAACATCATACGATAGACATTCGCGACCGCCAAGCTGTCCTAGATTTAATCCCAAAAATTAGTCCTGATGCGATTGTGCATACCGCCGCTCAACCTAGCCATGACCGAGCAGCTTCCATCCCTTTTGAAGACTTTGATACCAATGCGGTTGGAACCTTCAATTTATTAGAATCTTTGCGCAGATACAGCACATCGGTACCCTTTGTGCATTTATCAACCAATAAAGTTTATGGTGATGCTCCCAATTTCATTCCCATGAAGGAATTGGAAACACGCTTTGATTATGATGATGATACCTATGAGCATGGCATTTCGGAAAGCTTTAGCATAGACCAATCCAAGCACTCGCTTTTTGGGGCATCCAAAGTTTCTGCGGACATCTCCGTTCAAGAATATGGCCGTTATTTCAATATGCCAACAGCCTGTTTACGTGGAGGTTGCTTAACAGGACCTAACCACGCGGGGGTTGAATTGCACGGATTTTTAAGCTATTTGATTAAATGTAATTTAGAACAAAAAGAATATACCGTTTTTGGCTATAAAGGCAAACAAGTACGAGATAACATCCATTCCTACGATGTAGCCAGATTTATAGAGGAATTTATCCAGGCGCCACGTGTGGCGGAAGTTTATAATATCGGTGGAGGAAAAGCTAACTCGGTTTCTATTTTAGAAGCATTTCAAATTATTTCCAAGATTAGCGGCATTCCCATGAAATACAAGTATGATGAAACCAATCGCATTGGTGATCATATTTGCTACTACTCAGACTTACGAAAAATGAAGTCCCATTATCCAAATTGGGATATCACCAAATCTCTGGAAGATGTCTTCCAAGATATTTACAACCGTTACATGGAAGCCAAAGCAAAATGAAAATACTCATCACAGGAGGTTGTGGTTTTGTCGGCTCAAATTTAGCAGCTCTTTTCAAACAGCATCTTGTTGATTGTGAAGTATATTGCCTTGATAATTTATCAAGAAGAGGTTCTGAATTAAACCTCAATAAAATTCTTCCTCTGGGAGTAAAATTTGTTCACGGAGATGTTCGAATCAAGACGGACTTCGATCGCATCCCCCATGTTGATGTAGTGATAGACGCCGCAGCTGAACCATCTGTATTAGCGGGTAGTCAAGCTGGTGAATTAGAATACTTAATTGATACCAATTTAAATGGGACTATCAATACGCTTTATTTTGCCAAAAAGCATCAAGCAGCTTTTATCTTTCTTTCAACCAGTCGGGTTTATCCTTACAACAGCTTGTCCAATATTAATTTCCAAACCGAAGAAAAGCGATTTGTCTTATCCCATCAACAAGCTTACGAAGGGCTGAGTGAAAAGGGAGTAGCAGAAAATTTTCCTTTGGCTGGCCTTCGCTCTTTATATGGAGCTACCAAACTTTCTTCCGAATACATCATTCAAGAATTTGCACATAATTTTGGTATCCCAACAGTCATCAACCGCTGTGGGGTTTTAAGTGGCCCATATCAAATGGGTAAAATTGACCAAGGAGTTATTGTGCTTTGGATGGCTAAGCACTTTTGGAATAAATCGCTATCCTACATTGGTTTTGGTGGAAATGGGCAACAAATTCGAGATGTGCTTCACGTCAAAGATTTGTTCCGATTAGTCCTTTGGCAAATACAGCATCTAGATTTACACCAAGGTCAAATATTCAATGTGGGTGGTGGACTAGAGAACAGTGTTTCCTTGGCTGAATTAACTAATTTGTGTGTTCAAATCACTGGAAATACCATACCAATAAGTTCATCTTCTGAAAATCGCCCTGGCGATCTTCCTATTTATATCACAGATAATAGTCGAATTACCGCATTCAGCCAGTGGAAACCTGAAATAAGTGTGCCAACCTTATTGGGAGAAGTACACGACTGGTTTATTCAGGATCAGGCATTTCTTAAACCCATATTATCCTAGAGGTATGTCCCAACTGAGTATTGTCATACCCGCTTACAATGAAGAAGGTTCCATCGCAGAAACCTTGGAGTCCTTATACGCGGCGCTTCAGCTTGCTGAAATAAACCACGAGATTGTGGTGGTGAATGACAATTCCAAGGACCAAACCTTGTCCATTCTAGAAAATTTACAACAAAATATTCCAAGCCTAACCATTTATACGAATCCAGGACCCAATGGCTTTGGATATGCGATTCGCTATGGTTTAGAACGATTCAAAGGAGATATGGTAGCAGTGATGATGGCTGACTTATCCGATGACCCAAAGGATCTCATTGCTTTTTACCGATTAATGGTAGATAAAAACCTAGATTGTGTTTTTGGGTCTCGTTTCATCAAAGGTGGGACTACTTATGATTATCCCAAACACAAATACATTATCAATCGCATGGCCAATACGATGATTCGTTTTTTAGTGGGAATACCTTACAATGATTCGACCAATGCCTTCAAAATGTACCGAAAAAATACCATTGAAGGCCTAAAGCCATTTCTCTCGGCGCATTTTAACTTAACCATTGAACTACCTTTAAAAGCCATCATTCGCGGTTATTCTTATGATGTTTTACCCAATTCCTGGCGTAATAGAAAAGCGGGGCAATCCAATTTGAAAATAAAAGAAATGGGGAGTCGATATCTATTCATCTTGCTCTACATTTTGATTGAAAAATACCTTTCAAGAAACGATTATTTGAAAAAATAAATGCTTCCAATGCTTCCATCAACCATGCGCTTCAAGGAAAAAATTGCTTGGTTTTTGGCCATGGGTGGACTACTTTTTTTTCATTTTTATCGGCTACAGCTTCATACGCTTAATTTCCCAAACTGGGGAGATGATTATGCTTTTTTGGAACTATTGGATTATGTCCAAAAGCATGATTGGAAAGAAAATGTCAATTACATATTCCATTTTCACAATGACATTCATCGGATAGCCTACTCAAGGATCTGGATTCTGATACAGTATGCGTTATTGGGGCATTTGAATTTCAAAACGGCCATTATTTTGGCCAATGTTCAATTGGTCTTGATACTCATTCCTTTCCACTGGTTTTTACAGAAAATCAAACGTTCCCCATGGCATTTGGTCGGAATAGCGGCATTGTTATTGGCTCCATTTGGGAATATCGATAACTTTAATTTAATCGGTGTATTACAACATACGGGCTCCATCCTCTTTTTGGTATGGATTGCTTATGGCCTATTCTACGCAGAGAATCAAGTATGGTTTATTATCTTAGCCCTTTTCTATCCATTTGTATCAACAGAAGGACTTGCATTTCTACCCATGGTGGGCTATGTGCTTTGGACAAAAAAATCGCATCTAAAAATACCATTTACCGTATTTGCCTTGGCAGTTATTGTTTTCTATTTTCATGATTACGTAGGTTCAGCTTCCTCCACAGGTCAGGTAACATGGAGCCTATTCAAAGGTCTTTTTATCTTTTTAGGAAATTGGGCATTACCCATTTCAGATTCCTTTAGGGCCTCGATTAATTTTTTAGCTGGGATACCTGTGCTACTCTTTTTTACTTGGAAAATCCTCGGTTCATTTAGAATCAATATTACCTTCCCTTCCTTGCTATTTCTACAAATTGCGGCCACGGGCTTGCTCATTTGTTACGGTAGGTCAGGCATGGGAGATTTAGAGTTAATCGCACTTTCTGATCGCTTTTTATTGTATGGGAATACCATGTTGATGGCCATTTATTGTGCTTTGATTTTTCATAAACATCAGACACTCAGACTTCCCTGGGCCTTATTATTATCGGGCACCTGGATGATTGCTTCGTTTTTTATGGCAAGAAGACCATTACAGGAAATGTACCAACGATGGACGGCAGATCTGTTGGGAGCGTATTATTTTCAAAGCTCTTCTGCCTATGAATGCCCGCCAGAAACCATGCAATTATTGAAAAAAACTTATTACAGATTTGATACTGAAGAAATTCCAAGGCAGTTTCCTAAATTTTCAGTTCAAAAAACTTCACCGATCCATCCAACTATCAATCGTTTTCAGGAAGGGCGACTCTCTTTATCGTGGAATCAGATACCTGAGAAAACCAATGTAACGGATCAACGATTTGTGGTATTAGCACAAGAAAATACCCCTGAAAAAAAATATTATATTACGTCTTTGTCAAATGACTATACCGATCGTACCAAACACAGTAAATTATTGATTTTCAATACATTGCCAATGGCTCACTTTCAAGTATTTTTATTAAATTTGCCAAATAATCAATACCCAACCTACCAATATTTATCAGCCCTAACGATAACTAATCAAGGACAACTCCTCCGATAAATGCCTACCTTTCCACGCTTAAAATATATTTCTTTATTACTCGGATTAATACCTTTCGTATTTTTCTCTTGGTCATTGTTTACTTTTTCGATTAACATACCTTGGTTAGATGATTTTGAAGCACCCATGACGATACGAGCATGGTTTGCACAACCGGACTGGTTGGATCGGTTAAAAATGATTTGGTTTCCCAATAATGAACACCGAATTGTGACACTAAGATTGTGGGTAATGGTTCATTATTTAGTTTTCAATCAATTGGACCTGAAAGCATTATTACTTACTTCCCATATATATATCCTCATCATATTTGTATTATTCTGGTTCAATTTACCTGTAAAAAATCGCTGGTGGTACTTTTTACCTATTCCCTTTCTTTATTTAAATTTTCAATACCACTTAAATACGTTTTGGTTCATAGTTTCCATACAGAGAAATTTGGTCATTGGATTTGGCTTTTTAGCCATGTTTTGCCTCAGTAAAGACAGCCATAAATTGTTCATTACAGGGGTAGTTTGTACTATGCTCGCTTGTTTATCCAATTCAGATGGCTTACTCTTCATTGCTGCGGGGGGAATGATTCTTTTAACCAAATTTGAAGTTAAAAAACTGGGTATTTGGATCGGTATTTTCGTGACATTTTTGTTTCTATTTTTCTGGAATTATCCCAGTATGGGATCAAATCAAAATGGCCTGATCTATTTAGCGGGTCACCCTTGGCAAAGCATTCAAGGCTTTTTTGTGTTTTTGGGAGGATCGGCAGATTACTTCAATGAGCAAGATTCAACGATTCGATTGATCTTTAGTTTCTCCATGGGTTTATTATTATTCATCATCATTATTTGGGGCTTTCAACGCTGGATATTTACAAATACAGAAAAAAAATATTCGAGTTTTTCCCAGCGCTGGACATCAGGAGAGTTGGCCAATAGTCATCAACTTTTTTTAGCCGGATGCCTTACTTTTTGTATTTTGAATGGGGTTTTATTAGCCCTCTTACGATCCAAATCCGGCCCATTTGTCTTTCTAATTGGGAATTATAAAATTATTGCCACACTAGCGATGTTGCTTACTTATGTTGTTTCTACCCATCTCGTTTCTTCTGTTTTTACTACGAAATGGGTACTCCCTGTAGCCATATTATTTTGGCTTAGTTCTATCGTAACGTATTATCCTGCCATAAAAAACCGAAAGGAATTTCTGCTTCAAGACTATCAATCATTCATTCATGATAAACAAGGCCTGGGTTTCAATAAGGAGAATGTAAAAAAATATGAACTCCATCTCATGATGGTTCAAATGATTCATAAAGGCGAATATATTCCGGGAACTAAGTAGTTGATATTCTGAATGTTTTATCAATAGATTGATAGGGTAATTGTCAAAAAATGCCTAATTTTCCCTTAACGCTGGCAAGGTTTAAAACCTTGACAGCGTTGTCGAACTTCCTCCTTTTTCTTTCCATAAACCCTGTACTATGAAATATTTGAAACTAGTTCCAACCTTCCTATTAGCTTTTTTATTTTTATTCGGAGGCCTTAATTTTTTCTTTGAGTTTGTGCCTACTCCACCAATGTCTGGAAATCAAGCACTCTTTTTTAATTTGATGGTCCCGACAGGATTTATGAAAGTGGTTAAGATTTTAGAGATTATCGGTGCCGTTTTATTACTAATTCCATCTAAAAGGGCCCTTTCTTTATTAATTCTGAGCCCTATTGCCATAAATATCCTACTCTTAGAATTATTAGTTCTAGGCGGATTAGGCGCTGGCCCCCTGTTAATTATTTTGATTGGAATAATCGCTTATCAGGAATTTGATAAGTTTAAAGCATTACTTTAGTCTTCTTTCACTTGGGATGTAAGTATCCAACTTATTGGACAATAAGCTTCCTTTTAAATTCGTTCGAACAACGCTGTCAAGGTTTAGAACCTTGCCAGCGTTGTTTTAAACACCTTATTCTCCTAATAAATATTGCTTAAAACCAGCATATTCACCCCCCAAGGAAGTTGCCACTTTTTCTTTATTTAAAAGAACCGACAAGCGCTCAGGAATTGGTACTTCTCTACCTAAAGTAGATTCCACTGTGGGTAAAAACTTAGCATAATGAGCCGTTGAAAGCAATATTCCCGTAAATTCCCCTACGGTTTCAGCCTTGTATTGTTGTAATCCATCATAAGCTACTGCCGTATGTGGACACATGACATATCCAGTCCTTTCATAAACCTCCTTCATCCTAGCCTTCGTTTGCTCATCATTCGTATAGAATCCTTTGACTAACTCCTTCACTGAATCCCAATCTTCACCAGCCAACAATTTCATCCGAATAAAATTAGATGGATTCCCCACATCCATGGCATTAGAAAGCGTCTCTACACTAGGTTTTGGTTTGTACTCTCCTGTGATTAAGTAATCAGGTACAACCTTATTCTCGTTACACGAAGCCACAAATGCCTTAACAGGCAATCCCATACGATAAGCCATTAAGCCCGCGCTCAAATTGCCAAAATTACCACTCGGAACACTGAATACAATGGGCATTTTTAATCCCTTTCTTTTTGCTTCAGCATAAGCGGCAAAATAATAAAAAGACTGAGGAATCAATCGAGATATATTAATGGAATTAGCTGAGGCTAAATTAAATTTGGCCCTCAATTCCTCATCCAAAAAAGCCTGCTTAACCAAACTTTGACAGTCATCAAAAGTCCCCGTTATTTCTAGCGCATGAACATTACCTCCTAACGTCGTTAATTGCTTTTCTTGAATATCTGAAACCTTTCCTTTTGGATAAAGTATGGTAACAGAAATCCCAGGAGTATTATAAAATCCCTGAGCCACCGCTCCGCCTGTATCTCCAGAAGTAGCTACCAAAATGCGAATTTCTCTTTTCGACTTCAACAAATAGTGCGACATAATCGCCGCCATAAAGCGAGCTCCAAAATCTTTAAATGCCATGGATGGACCGTGAAATAATTCCAAAACCTCAACATCTTTTTCTAGATTAAATAAAGGAGCGTCAAATGTCATCGATTGACTAATAATTCCATGAATTTCTTCCTTGGTCAAGTCTGAACCTAATAAATGTTGGCAAACTGCCTCCGCAATCTCTTGAAAACTCTTCTCTTGAATGGATTCAAAAAAAGAAGGATCCATCTTTTCAATAGACAATGGCATATACAATCCATTATCGGGTGGTAAACCTCGAAATATGGCCTCCTCTAATGAAACATCTGGACTCTGATGTTGTGTACTATATAACTTCATCCCCTTTTTGTTAATTAGGCCTTGCACCTACATCATTACTTATTTCAACACCAATTTATTGCCCTTTAAAACAGGCAATACGGAGTATACATCTCTCTCCAAACAGAAATTAATATCCTTTTCTATACCCAATCCCAATAATCGATTTACGTGCGAAGACCCCTTCACGGCTTGCATTAAATTAGTCGAAGCCTCTCGATACGCCCCCAAAGCCATCATAGCAGCATCATCTGCTACATGGTAAGACCCTTGTAGTAAATCAATCAAAGCCCCCGCAAATAAGGTATCTTCCAAATTTGGCTTCCCTTTCCAACCCGCACAAACAATCAAAGCATCTCCTTCCCAGTTTTTCAATGCCTCTGCTACTCGTGAAATATTTAAAAAGGCCCCTACGAAAAGCGCTGGAGATTTTCTAGACTTTCGAATCGCCACAGTACCATTGGTCGTTGTCACACAGATCTTAGCTCCTTTCACATTTTCCACTTGATAGCTAAATGGAGAATTATCAAAATCAAAACCCTCAGGTGTGACTCCATTTCTTTCAGCCGAAGTCAAATATCCCTTTGTTCCATACGAACTACATAAGTCCATTTTCTCCACGGGAATAATCTCCTTTGCCCCATGAGCAAAAGCTGTCACCATACAGGAAGTTGCTCTAAAAATATCCACAACAACCACTGCTAGAGAAGGAACGTCATACAAATGAATGAGTTCTGGCGACAAACAAACGTCGATTTTTCTCATAATTACTCTAAATAAATGGCATTTTTACAACCACAGCTTTCAATGACTTATCACGAATCTGTACAAAAATTTCTGTTCCTACTTTAGCATATTCTGTCTTCACATATCCCATGCCTATTCCTTTGGATAAATTAGGCGACTGAGTACCAGATGTAACTTCCCCGATGGATTCTCCAACTTCATTCACGATAGGATAATGTTGACGAGGGATACCGCGGTCAATCATCTCAAATCCGACTAATTTCTTTTTGGCACCTTCTGCCTTTATTTTGGCATGAATATCAGACGCTATAAATTCCTTATTGAATGAAGTAATCCATCCCAAACCGGCTTCAATAGGTGAAGTGGTATCATCGATATCGTGTCCATACAAACAATAACCCATTTCAGTACGTAACGTATCTCTTGCTCCTAATCCAATGGGCTTAATACCAAATTCTGCACCCGCCTCAAAAATGGCATTCCACATAGCTAGCGCCTGCTCATTTTTGACATAAATCTCAAACCCGCCAGCACCCGTATAACCCGTATTAGAAATAATCACATCAGAAATACCCGCCATTTGACCTATTTTAAAGGAATAATAAGGCATCGATGATAAGTCTACATCCGTTAATTTTTGCAATGCTAAAATGGCTTTAGGCCCTTGAACCGCAAACAAACTATATTCGTCACTCTGATTGGTCATTTCCACACCAAAGGTATTATGTGAGGAAATCCAATTCCAATCCTTTTCAATATTGGAAGCGTTCACCACCAACATATATTCATTTTCCTTTACTCGGTAAACCAACAAATCATCGACAATGCCTCCTTGATCATTTGGCAAACAGCTGTATTGAACCTTTCCATCTACCAATTTTGAGGCATCATTGGAGCACACATATTGAATCAAATCCAATGCCTTTTCTCCCTTCAAATAAAACTCACCCATATGGCTCACGTCAAATACTCCTACCTGTTGACGCACACAAATATGCTCCTCAATCAAATTATTGTATAAAACCGGCATATTAAATCCAGCAAATGGCACCATTTTTGCTCCTAAGGCTACATGGGTTTCGTTCAAATGAACGTGTTGTAATTGTTCTGACATATTATTCTCGATATAAAACTTGTAATAAAGTTTGCCCTACGGCAAATAAGGTTTTGGGGTCAATAATGGACATATTATCTCCATGCGTGTGATGATATGGACCAAAAATATCTCCCATACTTCCGGGAGCTTGTGGCCGCAAATCAATAATATCAATCATTTGTATTTTTGCTACTTCATTAACTGCCGTATGGTCGTCTGTTATTCCTGGTCCTTCTTCTTGTAGAAATAAGTTCCCAAATCCTAAATCAGCTGCCGCAGACCAAATGGACCGAACAACGGTAGGCGCATATTGCATCGAACCATATTCCTGAGGAAATACTGCCCCTTTGCCACCTACCATATCAAGTAAGATTCCATAAAAAGGACGGTAATTTTCTGGAAATAAATGAGCTGCCCAATACTGAGAACCTAATGCCCAGGTATTTTGAACTTGGGTATCTACTCCTTGTGGTTCGCCGGTATCTTCTAAATCAAAAAACAAAAAATCAACCCCTATCGATGGCTTTTTCTGAGCCAATGTTAACTGTCTTGCCAATTCGATCATCACTCCAACACCACTTCCTCCATCATTGGCCGCATCGATCGGTTCATTTTTACGTACGGAATCTTTATCTGCCACAGCTCTCGTATCCCAATGAGCCGCTAACAAAATTCGTTTCCCAATACCTGGCTGAAACTGGGCCATGATATTGGTTCCTTTTAATGTTTTCCCAGCGTAATTTGTGGCCGTAAAAGGCTGAGTACTCACTTCTAGTCCATAGGATTTCAGCTTAGCAATGATCCATTCCTGGCATTTTTGATGTGCATCAGTCCCTGGTACTCTTGGACCAAAGTCTACTTGCTGCTTTATATAAGCATAAGCTGAGTCAGCGCTAAAATTTGGCGTATCAACTAATTGAACAGTTGCAGCATTCTCTTCACTCACTTTATTGGTACTCTGAAACCAATAAACTATGCCTGAGAGGATAAAGACAAGCAACAATAGTATAGCAACTCGAGATCGATTCATGAATAAGAGGAAAAACAAGCTCAAAAGTACTAAATAGAATTAGGATTAGGGAATGATGCTCGGGGAATTAATCCCAACCGATTATATTTTAATAAATTCAACAAGATCTGCTCTTCAAAATGAAATATGAACATAGATTCTATAGCTCACAAGGAAATAAACAGCTGATAATCATTCTGTAGGTAAAAACCCGTACCTTCGGGGAAGTTTTAAATTTCAATAATATGCCAACTTCCCCTAAGGAACAACGTTTTTTGGCTAGTTTACAAAAAGACATCCTAGAGTTTTTCGAACTGAACGATTATCGTTCATATTCGATAAACCAAATTCATAAGGCTTTTGCCATTCGTGATCGTAAAACCAAAGAGCTTTATGCTGATTTGGTACAAAAACTAGTCATCGAAAATCGGTTAATCCGTCAATCCGATGGAAATTACCGTTTCGATAATGAATCCTTCCAAATTGAAGGTCGTGTTGATCATGTCAATACACGTTTTGCCTTTGTCATTCCAGATGATGGAAGCAAAGATGTATGGGTAGCTTCGGCAGATTTAATGAATGCCAAAGACGGAGATCGAGTACGGGTTCAAGCTAGAAGACCTTCGGAAAAAAAGAAGAATGACCGCCCAGAAGGTGAGGTTATAGAAATTCTAGAAAGAAAATCATCTGAAATTGTAGGCGTAATTCAAGTTACTGCCCATTACTCATTCCTCATACCTGATTCCAAAAAAATCTATGAGGATATTTACATTCCAAAAACAGAGACCTTACAAGCCAACCATTTGGATAAAGTCATTGTAGAGGTAACGCGCTGGGGAACACCTGGCAAAAAAGCAGAAGGTCGAGTTATTAAAATATTAGGTAAAGCGGGAGAAAATGAGACCGAAATGCATTCCATCTTAGCTGAATTTGGTTTGCCATATGAGTTTCCAGAAATGGTAGAATTGGCCGCTGAAGCTATTTCCACGGAAATTACCAAAGAAGAAATTAAAAAAAGAAAGGACCTTCGAAAGATCCTTAGTTTTACGATTGACCCCAAAGATGCCAAAGACTATGATGATGCCATCAGTTATCAAAAATTGGCCAACGGAAATACGGAAATCGGTGTTCACATTGCCGATGTCTCCCATTATGTTAAACCAGGTAGTATTTTAGATCAAGAGGCATTTCGAAGAGCAACATCAGTCTATTTAGTAGACCGAGTGGTGCCTATGTTGCCTGAAAAACTATCCAATGGTTTATGTTCTTTAAGACCCAACGAAGATAAATTAACGTTCTCTACCCTTTTTGAATTTGACCCCAATGGCATCATTGTCAAGGAGTGGTTCGGAAGAACAGTCATACATTCAGATCGTAGATTTGCTTATGAAGATGCTCAGGTATTAATAGAAAACGAGGGTGAGGAAATCGATGCTTATGAGCCTGTCATCAAAGATTTAAATCGTATTGCTAAAAAGCTACGCGATTATCGATTCAAACATGGTTCAGTCAACTTTGAAACGGTTGAAGTAAAATTTGAATTGGATGAACATGGCACTCCATTGGCAGTATTTCCAAGAGAGAGAAAAGATGCCCATAAGTTAATCGAGGAGTTCATGTTGATGGCCAATAAAAAAGTGGCTGAATACGTGCATGAATTGAAAAAAACGGAACCTCGGAATACCATGGTTTACCGAGTTCACGAAGCTCCTGATCCTGAAAAATTGCGTGTATTTTCGGCTTTTGCCAAGAAATTTGGCTACCAAGTCTCTACCGAGCCTAAGCAAGTTTCCCAGTCATTTAATGCCCTGATGGAAAATGTGGAAGGGAAAGCAGAAGAACATGTATTGCAAAGTCTAGCGGTAAGAACCATGTCAAAAGCGCGCTATAGTACCGATGCTGTAGGCCATTTTGGTTTGGCTTTTCCATTCTACTCCCACTTTACCAGCCCGATTCGCCGTTATCCCGATGTCATGACGCATCGCTTATTGCAACTTTACCTAGACAAAGGGGCTTCACCAGAAAGGGCTCCATTGGAAATCCAATGTAAACATTGTTCGGATAGAGAAAAACTAGCGGCAGATGCTGAAAGAGCTTCTGTGAAGTACAAACAAGTGGAATACATGTCCTTACATGAACCTCAAGTTTTTGACGGTATCATCACAGGTGTTACGGAATTTGGAATCTTTGTGGAGATTGGAGAAACTTCTTGCGAAGGATTAGTAAGAATGGTCGACTTAAACGACGATTACTACGATTTGGATAAGGAAAATTACCGCATTGTCGGCAAATCCAATGGTCGAGTTTTCTCTTTTGGAGATGTGGTAAAAGTAAAAGTTCGAGATACAAATTTGGCGAAAAGAACGATTGACCTGGAGTTAATCGGGATGAAGTCAGGAGGTGACCGTTTTGGAAATAATCGAATCCGACGTAGAGAAGGTCGCCCAGCCAATGTCATTCCAAGAGGCAAGGACCGTAGAAATAATATCGGTCGGAAAAGAAGGTAAAAAGTAGGAGTGGAAGTGGAAGATTTGTCAACTTTTTAAAAGTTGACAAATCTAAAGTTGACAAATCTATAGAGCCAACAAGCTGCTTACTAAGCTAAGTAGAAAATGCATGTAAATCCAACCAACAAATTGATAATTTAATCATGCACCACGGGAGAAGGGCGCGTGGTATGGTATAATTCATACCAATCTTGGTGGTCTAACTTGACACTAAAGGAGTTCACAATATTGCGAATACGTGTCTCTTCCAAAGTTCCAATTAATGGTAATGCTCCCAATTTAACAATCCAAGCCACGGCTATTGATTCAATATTGCTTTCGTACTTATCTGCCATTTCAACCAACTTCTTGCGTACCTTCAAGGCTAACTCATCCGTACCATGCTCTATGCGACCTCCTGCTAAAGGAGATACCGCCAATGGGCGCATGTATTTTTGCTTGATATAATCTAAGGCGCCATTATCCAAGGCAGAAGTATTAAGTAAATTCAAGTCAATGTGATTAGAAACCACAGGAATTGACAAAAATGACTCCAATAATTGATGTTGATAAACTGAGAAATTAGACACTCCAATGTTCTTTACTTTTCCAGCGCTTTTTAACTTCTCTAAAGCTAAAACCGTACTTTCTAAATCCGAAAGCGGGTCCAATTGATCCAGTAAAAAAACATCCAAGTAATCCGTTTGTAGATTTCTTAAGGAGTTTTCCACACTTTCAGTAATGTGCTTAGCCGAACTATCTACATGGCTCACCCGAATTTCTGGCTTGGAAGGATCTGGATTATTGACGCCACATTTTGAAAACAAAACCACATCGCTTCGCTTAAACGATTTATTGGCAAGCACCTTTCCGAAAAGATTTTCACAACTATATTTTCCATAACGATCCGCATGGTCAAAGGTGTTAATGCCTAGTTCCAAACACAAATGAACAATTTGGTCCATGTCTTTTAAACTGTTAGCACTTTCTTTCTCCCATCTCCAAAAACCATAGATAGCTGGAGACACTTTAGGGCCGGCGTCACTCAAATAGATCTTTTCCATATTATTTCGATAATATAATATTTGATGCTGCTGATAAATCTTTTACTAAAAATGTTGCCTGCGTGACTGTTCCTTCCTCGGCTATTCGAATGGTCCGCAGGCCTGCCCTTGTTCCAGCCAAAATATCTCTTTCATGATCCCCCACCATAAAGGATTGAGACATGTCCACATCATATTTAGCCGCAGCTTTTTCAATCAATAAGGAACCAGGCTTCCTTGTTAATGAAGCACTATCATGCAATTCATGATAAGGACAATAATACAAATCATCCAATGCCCCTCCACATGCTTCTTGAATGGCATCGTGAATAATTTGCACGTCTTTTCTTTCGTATATTCCTTTGGCAATACCACTTTGATTCGTAATAACAATCAAGATATAGCCTGCTTCTTTTAATGCTTTCAAAGCCTCCACAACCCCTTCTGGAATAATAAAATGACCTAAATGGTATACGTAATCAACTCGGTCTACATTCAGCACACCATCGCGATCCAAAAAAACGCATTTATGACTCATACTATGCTAAACGACTCCAAGGAATACGACTCAAAATCAAAAGCAAAGCTATTCCAAATAACAACCAAGCATTCTTGTGTTTTTGGGCATCTGCAATGGCTTTCTTGTTTTTTGAATAAGCTACAGTAACCAAAATAGCTGCCAAAATATTAACAGTGATGTGCTCCACAGCGATCAATCTAACAGCAGGATCTTTCATCGCAGCGCCGAAATCAGCAAATGCAGCTTGAGTAACTGGACTAAAAACAAAATACAATAACAAACCAATCAATAATTGGGTATGTACAGAAATCAAGAAAAATAATCCTGATTTTCTGTCGGATTCAGTAAATGGTGCTCCGGATTGTGCCCCTTTAAAACCTCGGTAAATAGCTAAAATTCCTAGAATCAGAACAAGCCAGCGTAAATACGAGTGTACATTCAATAAAATAGCATACATAATGTGGTAGTTTTAGTTATTTACAAAGATACAAATTCCCCTAAGATGCCCGACCGCTTTCAAATTAATCCTTGAATTTTCTTTACCTTTGTCCCTTTAAAACAGAAAATATGTCAGATCCATCCAAATTAGCCGCCGTTGTCAAGGCGCGTTGCCCTCAATGCCACGAAGGCAGAATTTTTACTCATAAGTGGTGGAATTTATTGAAGTTTAGCGAAATGCACGAGCATTGTCCATCTTGTGGACTACGCTACGAAGTTGAGCCAGGTTTCTTCTTTGGTGCCATGTATATTTCTTATGCCTTTACCGTAGGTATCATGATCGTCGGAGGCATCATCATCTACAATTTCTTTGGTGATCCTTCTGCTGAAGGCTATATCATACCAATCACCTTAGTTTCTTTACTCATGGTTCCATTCAATTTCCGAATGGCCCGTGTCATTTTCATTCACCTGTTTTCGATGATAAAATATAAAAGTGACGCTGCAGGTACTGCATCTACTAAATAATGAAAATACTGGATCTCTACATTCTGAAAAAATTTCTGAAAACGTATGTTTTCGCTGTTTTTTTAATTGTATTGATTGTCATGGTGATCGACTACACGGAAAAAATCGATGATTTTATCCGCAAACAAGCTCCCTTGAATGAGATCCTCTTTGATTATTACTTAAATTTTATCCCATATTGGGCTAATTACATTAGTCCACTAATGGTTTTTATTGCCACGGTTTTCTTCACTGCTAACCTAGCTGCCAAAACGGAAATCATCGCAATCCTAAGTTCAGGGGTAAGTTTCACTCGACTAATGAGGCCTTATCTTATTGGCTCCAGTATTGTGGCCGTTGGAACCTTCATCATGATTGGCTGGATTGTCCCCAATGCTAATAAAATTCGGGTACCATTTGAGCATAAATACATTAATAACACCTATTTCTTTGATAAGCGTGATGTACACATCAAAATTGCTCCAGAAATTTATGCCTACATTGAAAGCTACGACAATAGTACTAATACTGGCTACCGTTTCAGTTTAGAACGTATTTCTAACAATGAAATCAAAGAAAAGTTGATGTCTGACCACATTACCTGGGATTCCGTTCGCAAAAAATGGACGATTCATGATTATCGAATTAGAACTTTGGTAGGGAAAAAACCAGGCATTGTTTTTGGTTCAAAAATCGATACGACCCTCAACTTATATCCCAAAGATTTTCAGAACAAACACCTCTTACACGAGACCTTTACGCTTCCTGAATTGGAAAGACATATTCAATTGGTTCGTTCACGAGGAGCCGATGGAATCGAAATATTCCTGATTGAAAAATACCTACGCTTTGCAAATCCCTTTTCAGTCATCATTCTAACCATCATTGGCTTTTTAGTTTCTGCCAGAAAATCCCGGGGCGGAGTCGGTTTTCAAATCGCTTTGGGCTTCTCCCTAGCCTTTGTTTACATCCTCTTTTTCATGATGAGTAAAGGAATAGCCGAAGGTGGTGGCATGCCTCCGCTATTAGCCGTATGGTTACCCAACATCATTTTTGGTGGCATCGGGATTGGTCTCTATTATACCCTCCCAAGATAATGAGACAGGCTCCACGATTTATTGACTATTTGAAGATTCACTTCATTGTAGTCTTATATGCCTTTACTGCTATTCTTGGAAATGCTACCCAAGCCAATGCCCTGAGCATCGTCTTTTTTCGATGTGTCATTAGCTCGATCTTTTTGCTGGCCATTCTTCGTTTTCAACAGGTCAGTTTTCGGGTTCCAAAGAACATTTTATACCAATGGATTCTAAATGGCCTTTTCATCGCCTTGCATTGGCTCTTGTTTTTTGGTGCTGCCAAAGTCTCAACCGTTGCCATGTGTTTAGCAGGATTGTCCACTCAAACCTTTTGGACTAGCTTATTAGAGCCTTGGACAAAAAAAGAAAAAATCAAACGGGTAGAAGTCTTTTTAGGAGTACTCGTCATCATAGCTCTTATTATCATTTTTTCGGTGGAACAAGCTCAAGCCTTGGGACTCCTCATGGGCATTGCTTCTGGTTTTTTTGGTGCCCTTTTTTCGGTCATCAATGGAAAATATACGCACCAATATGACCCAAGACTCATAACCGTGTATGAAATGATTACGGCCGGAA
This sequence comes from Aquirufa ecclesiirivi, assembly GCF_011250515.1. Lineage (GTDB taxonomy): Bacteria > Bacteroidota > Bacteroidia > Cytophagales > Spirosomataceae > Aquirufa > Aquirufa ecclesiirivi. Next base: position 260,036 of record NZ_JAANOP010000001.1, read on the forward strand.
TAATCACCGGTCTAGTTTGGATCTATGGATTTTCGAGCAATATGGAGCATTTTATGCCTCTGGGCTTAGATTGGCTTTGGATCAGTATATTGGCTGTAGTTTGTACCGTATATGCTTATACAGAAACCATACGTTTATACCGCGTATTCTCTGTTTTCTCCATCAATCTTGTAATTACTCTAGAACCCGTATATGGTATTTTATTGGCTGTTTTTATCTTTGGAAGCAAAGAAATTATGCATTCGGGCTTTTATTGGGGTACATCACTTTTGGTCATGACTGTCATGATTCATCCCTTCTTAATAAAATCAGGTAAAAAAGAGTAAAAAAATTCGGATATTGCCTTTTAATCAAACGTGTGAAGCAGAAAACTTCATACTATTTATTCAATTTACTATCTACTATGAAAAAATTCAACGTTGCCATTGTCGGCCTTGGTTTTGGAGCCGAATTTATCCCCATTTATTTAAAGCACCCATTGGCTAATATGTATGCCATTTGCCAAAGAAACGAGGAAAAACTAAATTCAATTGGCGATGCGTATGGAATTGAAACTCGGTATACCGACTTTGAAAATCTACTTCAAGATCCTAATGTGGATGTAGTTCATATTAATTCTCCTATCCATTTACATGCACAGCAGACACTTCAAGCCTTATTAGCAGGTAAGCACGTAGCTTGTACTGTTCCAATGGCCACCACAGTAGAAGAGTGCAAGGCAATTGTCGAAGCGAGTCGTAAAATGGGTAAAAAATACATGATGATGGAAACGGTGGTTTACTCCCGTGAGTTTCTTTACATCAAAGAATTATACGAAAAAGGAGAACTTGGAAAGATTCAATTCTTGAAAGGTTCACACCAACAAGACATGGACGGATGGCCAGATTATTGGCCAGGTTTACCTCCTATGCACTACGCTACCCACTGCGTAGGACCTGTAGCAGGTTTACTTCGTTTAGAAGCTGAGTATGTATCATGCTTTGGTTCAGGTACTATTCGTGAAGAGTTAATTCAACATTATAATTCTCCATTTGCTGTCGAATCCGCACATATCAAATTCCGTAATTCAGACCTTAGCGCCGTGGTTTATCGTTCGCTTTTTGACGTAGCTCGTCAATACCGCGAAAGTTTTGAAGTCTATGGTTCTAAAAAAAGCGTGGAATGGCCTTTGATTGAAGGGGAAGAAATGGTCGTGCATACAGCTAAAAAACCAGAGCCAGAAATTCCAGAAAAAGTAGCAACCCCCGATTTTGCACATTACCTCCCTGAAGAAATTCAACGATTTACCACGAAAGGGGTTTACGACGAGAATGATAATACCCACCTTTCCTTTACGCAAGGTGGAGGCCATGGTGGTTCTCACCCGCATTTAGTCAATGAATTTTTACAAGCACTTGCTCAAGATCGTGATCCATTCCCGAATGCCCCACAGTCGGCCAACTGGACCTCTGTGGGAATATTAGCCCATGAATCTGCTCTTCAAGGCGGTAAAATCATCGAAATTCCTGAATTTTAATCTTTTCGCGTAGGCAAAACAACACATGAAAAAATTTACTTGTTTCCTCTTATTATTAGCTGCTTCCTTACAGCTATTGGCTCAAAACCAAAAGCCAAGAAGATTAGAAATGCTTTTTTTAGGAGATCGTGGCCATCATAAACCACTCGACCGCTTTCCTTCCTTGCAGTCGGCTTTAGGTGTAAAAGGAATTAATTTGACTTATACGGAATCCCTGAAAGACTTAAATCCAAGCTATCTAAATAAGTTTGATGGTTTGATCATTTTTGCCAATCACGATTCCATTCCAAAACCGCAAGAAAAAGCCTTGTTGGACTACATCGGTTCTGGCCATGGACTTGTAGCCTTGCACTGCGCTTCCTTCTGTTTTAGAAACTCTCCAGAATACGTAAAAATGGTTGGAGGGCAATTCTGGCGTCATAAAATGGATTCCATACAGATTAAAAATGTTCAGCCTCAGCACCCTGTTTTAAAAGGTTTTCCTGGAATCAAAACCGTGGATGAAACCTATTTACACAGCCAATTACAAGCTGACAATAACGTGATTCAATCACGTATCATCGGGCCAGAACAAGCCAAAGACAAACCCGGTCAAGCCACAGAACCTTATACTTGGGTAAGAACTTATGGAAAAGGAAACGTTTTTTATACCGCTTATGGTCATGATGAAAGAACTTGGGAAACAACGGGCTTTCAAACCTTGGTAGAACAAGGCATTTTGTATGCGGTGGGTAAAGATAAAGCCACTTTGTTGGAAAACTTGAAATTGGCTCCTTTGTCTTATCGCGAAGCCAATTTACCTAATTACGAAAAAAGACAAGGCCCACAATTACAGCAATTGCCTTTGAGCCCAGAGGAATCTGTAAAATACATTCAAATCCCTGTTGATTTTAACTTAACCATTTTTGCCGCAGAACCTGATGTCATGCACCCGATTGCTATGGCATGGGATGAAAAAGGACGCTTATTTGTTTTAATCACCAAAGACTATCCAAACGAGCGCAAAAACACGGGTGGTAGCGACTATATTTTAATGTGTGAGGATACTAACAAAGATGGTAAAGCAGATAAATTTACCCGATTTGCTGAAGGTCTGAGCATTCCTACAGGTATGGTTTTTGCCAATGGCGGTCTAATCATTTCACAGGCACCCCATATCTTATTTTTAAAAGATACAGACGGTGATGATAAAGCAGATGTCAAGCAAGAATTAATCACCGGTTTTGGAACGGGTGATACCCATGCTGGGCCTTCTAACTTACATTATGGTTTCGACAACTGGATTTGGGGTTCCGTAGGTTACTCAGGTTTTAAAGGAAAAGTCGGTAGCGATTCGCTGAATTTCGGAAATGCCTTTTTCCGCTTTAAACCAGATGGTTCTAAAATGGAACATGTGACTAATACCTCCAACAATACTTGGGGATTTGATTTCAACGAAGCAGGAGATGCTTTTGGATCTACTGCCAATAACTCCCATGGTTGGTACATTCCAATTCCACATAAAAATATCTGGCAAGCTCCATATTCATTTAACGGTAGTAAAAGTACCGACACACACAAGGACATGAAGTCCATCACCAAAAAAGTACGTCAAGTTGACGTTTTTGGTGGATTCACAGCTGCCGCAGGCCACAATTTCTATTCAGCAAGATCCTTTCCGAAAAAGTATTGGAATAAAATCGCTTTCGTGACGGAACCAACAGGACACGTCGTTCACCAAAATAATATGGTGAAAACAGGTAGTGATTTTAATGATGTAGAAGCTTTTAACTTATTGGCTGGTGCCGATGAATGGGTTTCTCCCGTATTTGCACAAGTTGGCCCTGATGGCGCAGTTTGGATCGCTGACTGGTATAGTTTCATCATTCAACATAATCCAGTTCCTAAAGGCTTTGCCAACGGAACAGGTAATGCTTACGAAACAGATTTGCGTGATTATACCCACGGACGTATCTACCGTGTTGGTTGGAATCAAGCTCCTGCTTACCAGCCTATTAGCTTGTCTGCCAATGATCCTGCAGCTTGTATCAAAGCCTTATCAAATAACAATTTATTCTGGCGTTTACATGCTCAAAGATTGTTAGTTGAGCGTGGCAAAAAAGACATCGTTCCTGCTTTAATTGCCCTTATCGCGAACAAAAAGGTAGATGATTTAGGATTGAATGTAGGAGCAATTCACGCACTTAGAACATTGGAAGGCTTACAAGCTTTAGAACTTCCTGCGGTTAAAATAGGACTCACTCAGGCTCTTTCCCACCCAAGTGCAGCCGTTCGTAAAAATGCTGTTCAAATTTTGCCAAGAACACAAGCTTGGTCTAAGGTATTGGTTCAAAAAAATGTACTGAACGATCGAGATACTTTGGTTGCCCTTCATGCCGTGTTAGCTAGCATTGAAATGCCAGAAAGTACAGAATTGAACAAAGCCATGGAGGCAAAAATTGCGAAAGAACAAAACAATCGTGATCGTTGGCTACCAGAAGCTTATTCTGCTTGGACCATGGCTAAAGGAGGTCAAAGAATGAAGGATTTCATTGTGACAGAAGGAAAAAGAAAGCCTGTTGCCACAGCTGAAAAAGTAGGAAAAGAATTGAATAATCCGAGTATAGAAGGAACCAGCAAAGGACTAGATCTAGTGGTGACTGAGGTACAAATCAAAGGTGGTCAATTCAAATTGAGGGAGAATAGTTCTTTTGTAATTCGTATCAAAAACAAGGGAGATCAGGCTTTAGAAAAAGGAAAGGTTTTACCTGTATTTCTAAAGATTGAAGGTATGGGCCGTCGGATCGACATGGAATCATTCACCTTCACGGATGGAGTGGCGCCAGGAGAAACAGTTTCAGTAACTAAAAATACCAATGGTCCATGGACGGGTAATTTTGGTTGGAGTGCCGATATAGCTGGTTCTTACAGCATGGAAATTCAGATTGACAAAACAGGTGCTTTGCCTGAAAGTGTTCGTAACAACAACATTTATCGAAAAGCGTTAGAAGTCAGTGGACCAAGCTCATTGAATGTTTACATGATGGAAAAAGTTTTCCGTGGAGGTGCATCTACTTGGTCAGGAGATGAATTAGTAAACACCTTAAAGAGTATCGAGATTATTGAATCTCCTGCTTTTGGTGCTGCCTTGAAAGGAGCTTCTGCTACTTGGAATGCAAGAAAGGATCCTAAGTTATCAGCGGATAATTTGGCTTATTTCAAAAAAATAGGCGCTTCTATTCGTCCAAGTGATTTTGATTACTATGAGCGTTTAGCGGCTACTTGGAAAATCGAAATTGCCAATAATGCAGGCTCTGCCAATGTGGTTAGAAAAGTCATTAAAACAGTGAAAGAAGCCATGCAGTTTGACATTCGTGAATTTAGTGTTCCAGCAGGGGCCAATGTGGAAATCATCTTTGAAAACATTGACGCCATGCAACATAATTTAGTGATTGGACAAATGGGAAGTCAGGAGAAAATTGGTTTAGCAGCCGATAAGATGATTACCGCAGCCGATGGAGCTCAAAAGAATTATATTCCGAATATTCCAGAGGTAATTGCTTATACTGCGTTAGTGGATCCAGATGGAAGAGCCAAATTGGTATTTAAAGCACCTACTACTAAAGGAAACTACCCTTATTTATGTACATTCCCAGGTCACTGGAGAATCATGAATGGGGTCATGAAAGTAGAATAGTCCAAAATCAAATAAAAGAAGCGGTGCATGTGAACTCATGTACCGCTTTATTTTTTCCCTACCTTTGTGGCATGAAATTTGAAATTCAATCCACAGATGCCCATTCCAAGGCTAGAGCCGGTAGCTTAAGCACCGACCACGGTACTATTCAAACCCCCATTTTCATGCCTGTTGGCACAGCGGGTACCGTAAAAGGTGTGCATATTTCCGAATTGACGGATCCCATTAAAGCACAAATTATCTTAGGCAATACCTATCACCTGTACCTTAGACCTGGTTTAGATGTGATAGAAGCGGCAGGTGGACTACATCAATTTAATTCTTGGAAAGGCCCTATCTTAACCGATTCAGGGGGCTATCAAGTGTATTCTTTGGCAGGAACAGGAAGAAAAATCATAGAGGAAGGAGTCAAATTTAAGTCGCACATCGACGGCAGTACACATTTTTTTAGTCCAGAATCCGTAATGGACATCCAAAGAACCATTGGAGCTGATATCATGATGGCCTTTGATGAATGTACGCCTTATCCATGTACTTACGAATATGCCCGTAAATCCATGGAAATGACGCACCGATGGCTAGATCGCTGTATCAACAGATTCGAGGCCACAGAGCCAAAATATGGGCACAACCAAGCCTTGTTTCCTATCGTCCAGGGTAGCGTATATAAAGATCTTCGTAAAATTTCTGCCGAATACATTGCAGAGAAAGGAGCCTTTGGGAATGCCATTGGTGGCCTATCCGTAGGAGAACCTGTGGAGGATATGTATGAAATGGCCGATGAGGTAACGGATATCTTACCAAAAGATAAGCCCCGCTATTTGATGGGAGTAGGTACGCCTGCCAATATTTTAGAAGGAATCGCCCTAGGAATTGATATGTTTGATTGTGTGATGCCGACGCGAAATGCGAGAAACGGTATGATTTTTACCACACAAGGCATCATCAACATCAAAAATGAAAAGTGGAAGTCCGACTTTTCTGTGATAGATCCCGCTTTTGCTGACACGGTCCACGGCCAATACAGCAAAGCCTACGTTCGGCATTTGATTCGTTGCGAAGAAATGCTGGGAGCCATGATTGCCAGCGTATGTAATCTGCGCTTTTACCTCTGGTTAGTAGGTGAAGCTCGCAAAGAAATCGTTCAAGGAAGTTTCACTTCTTGGAAGAATCGCATGATTCCGCAGCTAATGCAGCGACTATAATCAAGGAATTGGTAAAACTTTTGATTCTTTGAAAGTCGATAAAATCACCATCGTGGAGGTCGCTGATACCTCTTCGATTTCGTTGATTTTTTCCAACATCAATTTCTGATAAGTGGAGATATCCTTAGAGATAATCTTCAACATAAAATCTCCTGCACCTGTCACGTGGTGGCATTCAATCACCTCTGGTATTTGATTGATTTGTCTGACAAAGGACTCCGTCACTTGCTTCTTATGGCCTGTTAAAGTCACTGTAACAAAAGTAGTTACACCTAAACCTACTTTATCGCGGTCTACTTGAGCATGGTAACTTTGGATGATTCCAAGACTCTCTAATTTCTTGACACGTTCCAAAGTAGGTGCAGGCGAAAGGCCTATTTCCTTCGACAATTGGGCGTTGGTAATTTTGGCATTTTGTTGCAAAATTTCCAGCAGTTTGTGATCGGTTTGATCTAGTTTTGTGATGTTCATGGAATGTTAGAAAAAACAAAATTATAGAATATTTAAGGGAAATTTACGTTTCCTCTTGCATAAATAAGCAAAGGTTCTTAATTTTGCCCCACGAAAATGCGAAAGTAGCTCAGCTGGTAGAGCGCGACCTTGCCAAGGTCGAGGTCGCGGGTTCGAACCCCGTCTTTCGCTCCACTTGGAAGCACCCCACGGTGCTTTTGAGTTTTACAGGGCCGCCTGGGTGGTGGAACTGGTAGACACGCAGGACTTAAAATCCTGTGAGCCGTAACGCTCGTGTGGGTTCGATTCCCATCCCAGGTACGAAAATCGACAATAACCCTTCCAAGCAATTGGAGGGGTTTTTTGTTGGTAAATAGGCTAATCAAAACTTCCATTTTTGACCTAATTATTATTCCTCCTGAAATCCTTATATCTTGGCTTAAATTCCATAGAAAATTGAATCCATGAAAAAATATTTACTCATCCTGCTGCTATTTTGTATCAGTTTTAGCCACTACGGCCAAGTTCTTTCTCCCAGCATTAAGCCACATCCGAGTATTGACAATCAACGATTGGCCTATGTGGATACCGTTTTGAAACAGTATGTAGATAAAAATTGGTTAACAGGTGCTGTGACCATCGTAATTAAAGACAACCAAGTCGTACATTATAAAGGGCACGGTTATGCCGACGTAGCCTCCAAAAAGCCCATGCCAGCTGATGCCATTTTCCGCATCATGAGTCAAACCAAAGGCATCACCAGTGCAGGCATTATGCAACTGTATGAAAAAGGGAAATTTAGCCTAGACCAATCCATTGGTGATTTTATACCCGAATTCAAGAAACCTAAAGTCATCCAAGATTATAATCCTGCCGATACTAGCTTCACCTTCATTAATGCCAAAAGAGAAATTACCTTTCGTGATTTACTCACTCACAGCTCAGGTCTCGGTTATGCTGATATCGGTTCTGATCGCATGAAGGCCATTTATGCCAAAGCAGGTGTTCCATCAGGCCTAGGGACTTTTCGTGCCAATTTGTTAGAAAAAATGAAAATCTTAGGCAAATTACCTTTGGAACATCAACCCGGAGAGAAATTTACCTATGGCCTCAATACGGATTTATTAGGTTGCCTGATTGAAGTGATTAGTGGCCAAAGTTTGGAAGAATACCTTCAGAAAAACATCTTTGATCCTCTAGGAATGAAGGATACCTATTTTAATGTCCCGGCTGAAAAGGCCAGCCGACTTCCCAGTGTTTATACCGAAGATGCACAAAAAAACATCATAGCCTGGGCCCCTACTTTTAGGAATATTAACCCCAATTATCCCCTAGATAAAAAATCTTATTTCTCAGGTGGGGCAGGCCTTTCCTCCACAGCTTTTGACTATGCTATTTTCTTACAAATGTTACTCAATGGGGGGAAATACAATGGAAAACAGATTTTGGGAAGGAGAACCGTAGAACTGATGACCAGTCCACAGTTGGATTTCATCAAAGAAGGAGCCGATAATTTTGGATTAGGCTTTTCCATTACCTCAGAAAGATCCAGCCATTTACATGGCAGAAACAAAGGCTCTTTTAACTGGGGTGGATATTACGGAACCACCTATTGGGTTGACCCTAAAGAAAATATAATCTGCCTGATTATGACCCAGCATACCCCTAACTCGCATGGAGATTACAGCAGAAAGGTTGAAAATATCATTTATAGCAGTTTGCTACGCTAAGATTTGTCAAGCTCGAATTGTCGCCGTAGATTTGATTTGTCAACTTAGATTTGTCACTTTAGATTTGTCAACTTTTAAAAGTTGACAAATCTTGGATTTATACCATGCAAAAAATTGTCCTTACCATTTGCTCCATTAATTATTTAGCACAAGCTAAATCATTGGGAGATTCCCTTTTACAACATAATCCTGACTACACCTTTTTAATAGGTTTGGTGGACCGTTTGGACCAATCCAGCATCGATAAATTCCAATTGCCAGATTACCCTTTGATTGAATTACATACCATTGGAATCGAGGATCTGGACGAGCTTTGCGATAAATACAATATCACCGAATTAAACACCGCCGTGAAGCCTTTTTTCATGGAATATGTGTACAATACCTATCCAGAGGCTGAAATAGTCCATTACTTTGATCCAGACATTTTAGTTTTTCAAGCGCTTAGTGACATTGAGTCTCCATTAAAAAACCATAGTCTAGTTCTTACTCCCCATATTGTAAGCCCATATCCAGACACCTCTCGTCCGCAAGAAACAGATTTGTTGAATACGGGTATTTTTAACTTAGGATTCCTCGGCACCAAACGTAGTCCAAATACCCTAGCTTTCTTACATTGGTGGAAAGAACGCCTCCGTGATCAATGTTACATCGATTTAGCCAATGGCATGTTTGTAGATCAATTGTGGGTGAATTTTGCCCCAGTTTACTTTGATGATGTGTACATTAGTCGGCATTTGGGCCTAAATATGGCCTATTGGAACCTACATGAAAGAACCTTGACTGGGGAAAATATTCCCTACTCTGTCAATGATGCGGTGCCACTCATCTTTTTCCATTTCTCAGGTTATCATCCAGAAAATCCTACTGAAATTTCGAAGTACCAAAATCGCTATACCTTTCAAGAGAAGCCCGATGTGGCCACGATTTTCGACCAATACGCACAAATATTGATTAAAAATGGGCATGAGATGTACAAGAAATTTCCTTGTTTCTATATCAAAGCCCCAATTCCAAAGCCAAGAAAACGCTTCTTACGTATTAGAAAGTACCTAAGCCTTCCTTTCCAAAAAGTAGTCAACTTCATTGATAAGGTTCAAATCTAATCGTCCGATATCAATTAATCATTTGATAGCAATTCCTTAACAATTCGGTCATACAATTGTCTGTCCTTTGTGATGTCATAAGCCCAAAGAATCGACATATGTTAGCCTTTTTATGCTTGATTTTACTTCCAAACTTGGAGCCACAAACTATTCATGGACAGATCATGGATCAGAGAGGTAATACACTTCACGGAGTTAGGATTACGATGAATCACAGCAGGACCATCAGCGATACCAAAGGTCAATTTACCATCAATAATGTTTCTGAAATAGGGAATATTCGCTTTTCAGCTATTGGGTATAGCACTTATACCCAAACGATACACGCTCATCTAAAAGACATGAAAGTTATCCTGAAAGAGCAAATACCCGAAATAGGCCAACAACCTTAATTACAAGATCGCAAATTCCACTCGGCGATTCAATTGTCGGCCTTCTTCTGTTGAGTTATCCGCCTTAGGCTTCGTTTTGCCATAGCCCTTGGTTCTTATTCGGTCCGACTTAACTCCTTGGTTGATTAAGTAATTTTTAACCGCGTCAGCGCGATCTTGAGATAACTTATTATTTAACTCATCGGAACCCGTATTATCCGTATGCCCTGATATTTCGATTTGCAGTGTGGCATTTTCTTGCATCACTTGAACAATGCGCTTCAATTCCGGATCTGATTCAGCGGTCAACGTCGCTTTTCCCGTTTCAAAGAATAAGTTATTAATCGTCATACTAGATCCTTTGGCAATAGGCGCCATTACCAGATCACGCTCGTCCAATTCCAAATAACGTCCTCTCAATTTACTTAAATCGATGTTGATTGAACTTGGCAAAAAGCCTTTGGCCTTAGCTGTAATACCATAATTGACGCCATATGGTAACACGAGTTTATACAAACCCGTCTTAGGATCAGGTTTTGCTATACCAATGGTTTTACCCGTTTTTAAATCCTCATAGCTGATGTTCGTCTCATCAGGCACTTTACCCGTTTGTGGATCCAAAACTCGGCCTGAGACCAAAACAACCGCTTCTGATTGCTCACTAGAAACTGACCTAGGGCTTCCTTTGACATCTTGTTGGGCCAATACAGGTTTTTCTTCCGCTTTAGGCTCTACAGGCTTAGCTGGAACAGGGACATCTGGTGCTGCTTCTATCGCAATCCGAAAGATGTCTTTTTTCCCTAAAGAACTTTTGGAAGATAAAAAATAAGCAAAATCTCCTTTGGCCGACAAGCTATAATAGGCATCGTATTCTTCCGTATTGATAGGGCCGCCTAAATTGATCGGAGTACGCCAATTGGTCCAGCTATTGTCCAAACGCTTCGACATATAAATATCTTGGCTTCCCTGGCCTCCTGGTCTATCGGAAGAAAAGTAGAGTGTCTTACCATCCGCTGCCAAAAATGGAGTAGTTTCGGAAAAATCCGTATTGATGGATCTGCCCAAATTCTTAGGTTCAGTCCATTTCCCATCATTCAGAAAACTCACATATAAATCATCTCGATCCGAATTCTTTTTCTCTGAAAAGGCTAACAACAGCGCCTTACCATCCATGGTTAAATAGGCATATTCATTCTTTCCTCGACTCAATTTTTCATAATCAGGAATATCCAATTTCTCTGGTATGGACCATGAATTCAGTGTCTTTTTCGACATAGAAAAACCTCGTGTTTCATAGACCCCTTGAACATAAGCCCCTTTCAATAAAATGGTTTGACCATCTGGGGAAATAGATAAAATCGTATTGTATTGATCGCGATTCAGCACATCAGGCATTCTTTTGGCCGTACTCCACACATCTCCAATGCGTTCGCTATACCAAATATCCTGCGATCCCGCTACGGTTTCTGAACCAGTTGTTCCATATTTATTGGATGGGTGATTTTTCCTGCCAAAGTACAAGGTCTTGCCATCTGGAGCCATCACAGGATTTAATTCCGAATAATCAGAATTAATCGCTGAACCCAAATTTTCAGGCAATTTTTGAGCCTGAGTATCCAAAAGACCAAGGAACAACAAGAAAAAAATCACATATTTCATCATCCTTAATGGGGCATTAAGCGCGGTATATCCATTTCTTTTCCATCTTCTCGGGCACATAATCCATCATCCAATCCGCTAGTTTAGCTGCATCAGATTCCACATGCAGCGCAGTCAAATTTCGTTCCTTCAAAAAGCCTTCCTGAATCATGTGTTGCAACTGTTGCAACAAAAGATCATAATATCCAGCGGTATTAAATATTGCAATGGGCATTTGATGTAGATCCAATTGCTTCCAAGTCAACATTTCAAATAACTCGTCAAATGTCCCAAAACCTCCTGGCATGGCAATAACTCCATCGGCCAGTTCGGCCATCAATTGCTTTCTTTCATGCATGGATTCTGTCACATGGCAAGTCTGAATGCCCAAATGTTTCACTTCCCAAGGCTCCATAAAAGAAGGAATCACACCAATGACTTCTCCACCTAGACGAAGGTATTCATCAGCCATAACACCCATTAAACCGACACTTCCTGCTCCGAAAATGATGGAACAACCGTGCTTCTTCAGCTCTTGAGCTAATCGTTTAACTTCTTCTTCATACACCGGGTTATTTCCCTTTGATGAACCACAGTAAATCAATATTTTTTTTGACATATTAAGGGATTAAATCCTTTAGGGCTTCTGAAAATCGTACAAATCTAAACGAAAAACCGGCTTCTTTCTGTATGCGATCCGAAGAAACTAAATTTCCGCCTGTCACTAAAACCGCCATTTCTCCCAAAACTAATCGCAAAGCAAATGCTGGAACCGCTGGCAAAAATAAAGGTCGATGCATCGCACGGGCTAATTGCTGGTTCAATTCGGATTGACGAAGCGGTTCGGGCGCTACGGCATTATAAACGCCTTGCATCGTTTTTTCTTGCAATGCCCATTGAAACATGCCAATCAAATCTTTCAAATGAATCCACGACTGCCACTGTTTTCCTGTTCCGATATTGGCTCCTACAAACCAGCGAATCGGCTTTTGTAACACAGGAAAAATCCCCCCTCCGTTTCCCATGACCAAACCGATTCGAAACTTGACCACGCGTATTCCTAACCCTTCAATTCCTTTCAGGCTCCCTTCCCAAGCTTGCGTACAAGAAGCAATAAAATCCTGACCAGGTTCGGTGCTTTCTTCACATAATCGCTCACCCGTGTCCGCTCCATAATATCCAATGCCCGACGCAGAAATAAGCGTATGCACTTGATGAGGATGCTGTTTCATGGCCTGGTACAACGTTTGTGAACTTTGTACCCGAGATTGAATTAACTCCTCCTTTCTAGATTCTGTCCAACGCTTTTCTGCTATACCAGCTCCGGCCAGGTGAATAATGGCATCTACCCCCTCCAAAGCACGAAAATCCATTTCTCCTTTGGAAGGATCCCAATGAAAATCGCCACCACTTCGAGATAAAATAACCACTTCATAACCACTTGATCTTAATTGCTTTTGCAATTCCTTCCCTATAAATCCTGTACCTCCTGTGATCAGTATTTTCATGAATTTAGTTTCCTTTCTTGATGGCTTGATAAATCACCTCATTGATTCCTGTACGGATATTCATATCGCTTATCTTACTATTATTCCGAGTTGGATAAACACGATTGGATAAAAAGACATACACCAAATCATGTGCAGGATCTATCCAAGTATACGTACCCGTAAATCCTGAATGACCAAAACTTTCTGCACTAGCTGAAGCCGCTGCAGAAATCCCTGGCTTCTTTCGGTCTGGTTTATCAAATCCAATTCCCCTGCGTGAGTTTTCATCGATGGAGAATGGATAGGATGACCACGTTCTCATGGTTTCCTCCTTGATAAACTGTTGGCCTCCATAATAACCTCTTTGCAAATACATTTGCATCAATTTAGCTAGGTCATTGGCATTTCCAAATAAACCCGCATGTCCACTGATTCCATCTAAAAGCGCCGCACCTTCATCATGAACTTTTCCATGAATTAAGGTTTTTCTAAATAATGAATCATATTCCGTAGGTACAATTCTATCCATAGGAAAATGCTTATCCGCTTGGTAAACCAAAGTACTTGCGCCCAATGGTTTATAAAAAGTATCCGATAAAAATTCTGTCCATTCTTTACCTGACAATCTTGGAGAAACTCGAGGTAAATAATAATAAGAAAGATCCGAATACACATATTCTTTCTTCTCTCTCAAAGGTGAGTTTTTAATAGCTGCAAACAATTGGCTAGACAAACTGCTATGTCCCCACAAATGATCCGTAATCTTGATCGGATATTCTTCTGAATATTGATACGAGATGGTTTTGGGTTTCCAACGAGTAACTTCGGATTTTATATCGACACAACTATCCCAAAGCATTTTATACTGTTGCTTGATCAATGCTTTCACACGGTCCTCCCCTTGTGTTTTGGTAATAAACTTTTCTACTACCGTTGTTTTCAAATCTTTCTTGGCAAATCGCTCATTGAATTTTTTGCTGTGAAAAATCATGTCGGTACTATCCACATATTCCTGCCAAAACGGAATCCAAGCTCTTAATCTTGCCTGATGAGTCAGTACATCTATGTATTTCACATTCGCTTTATTGGAGGTTTTTAATTCAGGAATTAAAGCTCCCATGCCCTCTTGAAGAGTAAATTTACCTTCATCTTCCCATTTCATTAAAGCGGGAATCGACGTGGATATTTTGGTAATAGAAGCGAGGTCAAAAATATCCGATTTACGTAATGGAATACTGGATTCATAGGTTTGATTTCCAAAAGCTTTATGGTAAATCACTTTCCCTTCTTTGGCAATTAAAACAACTACTCCTGGAGCGCCTTTGACTTGAATGGCCAATTTAGCTAATGAGTCAACTTGTTTGTTTAGGTAAGCTCCTTGTAGCCCCACCGCCTCAGGCAAAACATTGTACTGCAAACGGGCCAAAGTAGGAGTAGAAATACCCATCCCACGAACATACTTAGCATTTAAGGTCACGGGGAACTTTCCTGAGGCAGGTAATCCACCAAAAATCAATTGGGCTGCCACTTCTTGCTGGGCAATCCCATCTTGATACATAGTAATCAAGGCAGCGGCCTTTTGCAATGAATCAAATTTGGTCAAAGTAAAGGCATTGCCTAAATGTACAACTACCGTCTTTGGACTAATAAAACGATCCACCAAGGTTTTGATAGGAGCTTTGATGCTATAATTATTGACTGGACGAATGGATGTTCCGTGAATTCCAAGAAGTACCACATCATAGGCATTTAATTTTGCTTGAGTAGTACTAATCGTTGTATCAGCACTGGTTTCATCTATATAAAAATGATCCATTTCCATGTAGTTCTGCGCCATTTTTTGAAACTCTGTAGGAAAAGTACTTCCATAATTGGCCTTACCAATAGCTAAGGTAGCCACCTTTAGCTGTTGCAAATTTCGAAGTGGAATCAGGTTGTCTGTATTCTTCAAAACTGTTGCCGTCTTTTCAGCCAGCTGCTTATTCAGCACTTCTGAATGAATCGGATTTAAATCCTCAATCAGGTTCTCAATGGCAATAGGTTGATATTGATCTAAACCCGCCCATGCTTTAGCATTCAATATTTTTTTAACTCGAAAGTTCAAATCTTCCTCGGATAGCTCACCCGTACTTAGGGCTTTTTTGATGGCATTAAAGGCAGAAGGAACATCAACAAAAGTTTCCAAAATATCATTTCCGGCTAAAATAGCTTTCACATTTGCCGTTCCTTCTGGAAACATTTTGGTAGCCCCTTTCATGTCCATGGCATCGGTAAATACCAAACCTTCAAATTTCAATTCATCGCGTAATAAGCCTTTAACAATTGGTTTAGAAAGCGTGGAAGCCAAGCTGGCCGTAGTATCTAAAGAAGGAATATTTAAATGCCCTACCATGATTCCTTGCAAACCTTTTTGAATTAATTCCCGATAAGGGAATAATTCCAAACTATCCAATCGGCTTCTACTGTGGCTTAAAATAGGTAAATCATAATGAGAATCGGTTCCTGTATCTCCATGACCAGGAAAGTGTTTCGCTGATGTAATTACCCCTCCTTTTTGAAGACCTCGCATGTACGCCAGAGCTTTCTGAGTGACTAAATCTCGGTCTTCGCCAAAGGAACGAAAATTAATAACAGGGTTATTGGGATTATTATTGACATCCACCACAGGAGCATAATTGATATGAACACCCATGCGCTTGCATTGCTGAGCTATTTGAAAACCCATCTTTTCAATCAAAGCATCATTCCCTTGCATCGCTCCAAGCGTCATTTGGTAGGGATAGCGAACCGTAGAATCCAAACGCATATTTAAGCCCCATTCTAGGTCCATACCAATAAATAGAGGCACTTTGGACATGGCTTGTAATTTATTAACCAGCCTGGCTTGGTTCGTTGGATATCCGGCAAAAAACACAAAGCCTCCCACATGATAGTCCCTCACGATGGAATTCAGTCGGGCCGTATCATAAATGGGTCCTGTATTACCACGGGGCATTAATACTTGACCAATTTTTTGGTCTTGGCTAAGCGTTGCATAGACCGAATCCACCCATTTCTGCTTGGCATGAGGAAATAAACTGGATTGCGCCAAGGTAAGATTAGCGAAGATGACTAAAATTAAGAAAAGTAACCTTGCACTAAAGGCTTTGATTTGAAGTTTCATGGAATGGTCGAATTTGAAAATACCAAGCTGTGAAAATACGGCAAAAGCCTGAATCTTTGGGGCTTTGGGATTGATTTTTCGTAGTAATTTTTCTTAAGCCAGAAAGGAATTGTAATTTTGCACACCAAAAAAGATGAACGTATGAGAAAAAAGATTGTTGCAGGAAACTGGAAAATGAATAAAACAGCTACTGAAGCTGTAGCATTAGCTGCTGAAGTAGCGGCATTAGTAAAATCGGATGTCCCATCCAACGTACAGGTGATTATGGCTCCTCCATCGCTATTTATTTCTGAAGTAAATAAAGCGACAAAAGGAATTGCTAATTTATCCGTATCAGCACAAAACTGCCATGAAAAGGCTTCGGGTGCTTATACAGGCGAAATTTCTGCTCCTATGTTGGCTTCTGCTGGTATTCCCTATGTTATTTTAGGACACTCCGAGCGTAGACAGTATTTCCAAGAAAGTAATGCTCAATTGGCTGCTAAAGTGGATGCCGCTTTAGAAAATAAATTAACGCCTATTTTTTGTTGCGGAGAGAGTCTTGAGTTACGTGAAGGTGGTGAATTTTTAGCTTTTGTCGCACAACAGTTAACAGAAAGCTTGTTTCATTTAAGTGCCGAGGCATTTGGTCAAGTGGTGATTGCCTATGAGCCAATCTGGGCTATTGGAACCGGTTTGACGGCTTCTTCTGCCCAAGCTCAAGAAATGCATGCTTACTTACGACAGCATATTGCTGGTAAATATGGCCAAGCGATTGCTGATGCTTGTTCTATCTTGTATGGAGGAAGTTGCAATGCACAGAATGCAGCAGAATTATTTGCTTGTGCAGATGTAGATGGTGGTCTAATCGGCGGCGCTTCTTTAAAAGCTGGAGATTTTATTACAATTGCAAAATCATTCTAAAAATTTTGATTTTTTCTAAACCTTGCCAGCGTTTCAAACGCTGTCAAGGTTAACGATAATC
This sequence comes from Aquirufa ecclesiirivi, assembly GCF_011250515.1. Taxonomy (GTDB): domain Bacteria; phylum Bacteroidota; class Bacteroidia; order Cytophagales; family Spirosomataceae; genus Aquirufa; species Aquirufa ecclesiirivi. The sequence continues at coordinate 277,345 of NZ_JAANOP010000001.1, forward strand.
CTCCATTTTTCTTGTCCAACAAACTGATATATGAAAGTTATCGCCTTTGATGCGGATGATACATTGTGGGTTAATGAGCCCTATTTCAGTGAGGCGGAAAAACACTTTTGCCAAATGATGGAAGATTTCCTTCCTATTCACAGTACATCACAAGAGCTTTTTAAAACAGAAATGGACAATCTCGATACCTATGGGTATGGAGTAAAAGGATTTATGTTATCCATGATTGAAACTGCCACACGAATTTCTAAAGGAACGATTGGCCTGGATGGAATTGAGCGCATTCTAGCTATTGGAAAAGAATTAATCCACAAACCCATTGAAATTTTACCTGGAGTTGAAGAGGTTTTAGGAGCTTTATCTCAAAAATATCGCTTAGTCGTTGCAACTAAAGGTGATTTACTAGATCAAGAAAGGAAATTAGCCAAATCTGGATTAGAAAAATACTTCCATCACATTGAAATCATGTCCAACAAAAAGGAGCATGATTATTTAAAACTAATCCAACATTTAGATATTCAAACAAACGAATTTCTCATGATTGGAAATTCCCTCAAATCGGACATTTTACCTGTTTTGGCCATTGGCGGACATGGTGTTCATGTCCCTTTTCACACTACTTGGGCACATGAACAAGTCTCTCACCAAATCATTCATGAGAACTTCCGTGAAGTGAAAGAAATGTTTGAAATTTTAGATTTTCTCTAAACGTTGCCAGCGTTTGAAACGCTGTCAACGTTAACGAAAGATTCGATTTTTTCTTGTCCAAGAAACTGATTAAACACCTTCGGCGACTACTTCCTTCACTTGAGGTACCATGCGTGTCATTAAGGCCTCAATGCCGGCCTTTAAGGTCATGGTAGATGATGGACAACCTGAGCAAGATCCTTGCAATAATACTTTTACTTGGCCCGACTCCTCATCAAAGGAATAAAAAGAGATAGCCCCTCCGTCAGATTCAACGGCTGGCTTGACATATTGCTCCAACACTTCTTTGATTTTAGCAATCACCTCAGACTCCTCCGCATCGGATTCTGAAATAGCACTTTCTGGTAAACTAAAAACGGGCCTTTTCTCTTCAAAATACTTTTTCAAATATTGCTTGATTCCAAAAAGTTCATCCTCCCATAGCACATGTTCTGCTTTCGTTAAAGTGACAAAATTGCTGGTGATAAATACTCGCTTGACAAAATCAAAACCAAATAAAGCTACCGCCAAAGGTGAATTTTTCTCCTTGGTTAATCCATCTGCGGGCTGAGTATAATCAAACGACATGCCATCAGGCAATAATTCCACATTGAAAACAAATTTCATGGACTGTGGATTAGGAGTTGACTCGGTGTATATATGTATCTGAGATTGCAGCATATCATTTTTATTTAACCCAACAAAGGTAGGGGCTTTTTGGTTTCAAACGCACAAAAAAAAACCTGATGTAAAAACACCAGGTTCTTTTAATATCAATCAGACAAATTACTCAGCTGCTGGAGCTGCTTTCTTTGCTGGTGCTTTCTTCGCTTTTGGAGCTGCCTCTACCGCAGCTTCCTCTGCTACTTCAGCTTTAGGAGCTGGAGCTGCTTTCTTCGCTGGCGCTTTGGCAACCGCTGGTTTGTCAGCAGCTACTGCACTAGCAGCGATAGGTAAAACGTGAACGAAAGAACGACCTTTAAATCCTTTTTTGAAGGTTACAACACCATCAGATAAAGCAAATAAAGTATGATCTTTTCCTAAACCTACGTTCAATCCTGGATTGTGAGCTGTTCCTCTTTGACGAACAATAATGTTACCTGCGATAACTGCTTGGCCACCAAATAACTTAACGCCAAGTCGTTTACTATGCGATTCGCGACCGTTTTTGGATGATCCGGCCCCTTTTTTATGTGCCATGTTTTATTATGTTAAACGTATAAAACGTTGATTAAACAATTATTTTAAAGAAATTGACTCGATCAAAACCTTCGTCAAATCCTGACGGTGACCATTCATTTTTTGGTAACTCTTTCTACGCTTCTTCTTGAAAACCAAGACTTTCTCGCCACGAACGTGAGCTACAATTTTTCCTGTGATTTTAGCTCCCTCTACAGTAGGGGCTCCAACGGTCACATCTCCGTCTTTGTCAACAAGTAAAACCTTGTCGAAAACCAGTGCAGCGCCTTCCTCTCCCGCCAAACGGTGGGTATAAACGGAACGGTCTTTTTCTACTTTAAATTGCTGCCCGGCAATTTCTACGATTGCGTACATTCTTTTATGTATTTAAGTGAAACAATCCCACGAGGCTAGGAATACCTTTCAAAAGCCTTTTAAATGGGGGTGCAAATATAAAAAGTTATTGGCAAACTTGCAAGTAAGCCCTTGATTTAATTGTGATTAATACACAAACTCCCCAAATTCACTTCGAATGCTCAACTTCTTCATGGGAGAAGATTCCACTCGACCAATCACCTGTGCAGGTATCCCAAAGCTTTGAGAAATCTGAATAATCTGGTCTGCATACGTAGGATTAACATAGATTTCCATCCGATGACCCATGTTGAACACCTGATACATTTCCTGATAACTCGTGCCGCTCTCTTTTTGAATCATCTCAAACAAAGGAGGTACTGGAAATAACTGATCTTTAATGATATGTACCTGATCCACAAAATGCATCACTTTGGTTTGGGCACCACCCGAACAATGGACCATCCCGTGCAAATGAGGTCGAAACTCTTCTAATATCGCCTTAATCACGGGAGCATAGGTTCTAGTAGGTGATAAAATCAGTTGACCGACATTCATGGGTGTTCCCGACACAGCCTCTTCTAATCTTCTTGATCCAGAATAAACCAAATCCCGAGGAACTTGAGGATCAAAACTTTCTGGATATTGACCTGCTAAATAATGACCCAGCACATCATGACGAGCCGAAGTCAAACCATTACTTCCCATTCCTCCATTATAAGTTTTCTCATAATTAGCTTGGCCATCTGATGCCAAACCGATGATGACATCCCCCGCTTGAATATGCTCATTTGAAACCACATCCGAACGTTTTAAACGGGCAACCACCGTACTATCAACAATGATGGTTCGTACCAAATCTCCCACATCTGCCGTTTCTCCACCCGTACTATAAATGCCTATTCCATTATCCCGAAGCATCTGAAGCACCTCTTCGGTACCTTGAATAATCTCAGCAATAACTTCTCCTGGAATCAAATTTTTATTACGCCCAATTGTGCTGGATAACAACATATGATCCGTTGCTCCCACACAAATTAAGTCGTCCGTATTCATGACAACCGCATCTTGAGCAATGCCCCTCCAAACAGAAATATCTCCTGTTTCTTTCCAATAGAGGTATGCCAAAGAGGATTTTGTACCTGCACCATCCGCATGCATGATGTTGCAATATGCCTCGTCTCCTCCCAACATATCAGGAGAAATTTTGCAAAATGCTTTCGGGAATAATCCTTTATCTAAGGTTGATATCGCCTTGTGTACATCATCTTTTGATGCAGAAACCCCTCTTTGTAAATAACGATCTGAGGACATATATTACGCTAATTTTAATTGTGCAAACTCTTTCGCAAAATAGGTCAAGATAACTTGAGCTCCTGCTCGCTTAATTGATAATAAACTCTCCAACATGGCCTTTTCTCCATCGATCCAGCCGTTTTGGGCCGCTGCTTTTACCATGGCATATTCCCCTGAAACATTATAGGCGGCAATCGGCAAGTGACTATTTTCTTTCAATAAGGCAATGATATCCAAATAGGCTAAAGCAGGCTTCACCATTAAAAAATCAGCTCCTTCCATTTCATCCAATTCTGCTTCTATCAATGCCTCCCGACGATTCGCAGGGTTCATTTGATAGCTTTTCTTATCTCCAAACTTAGGTGCAGATTCCAATGCATCGCGGAATGGGCCATAAAATGCCGATGCATACTTAGCGGTATACGCCATGATACCCACCTGAGAATATCCCGCATCATCCAAAGCCTGACGCAAATAACCTACCCGACCGTCCATCATATCCGATGGGCCAATCAATTTACTTCCCGCCTGAGCCTGAGCAATCGCCATCTTGGCCAAAACCGGTAAGGTTTCATCATTTAAAATCTGACCGTCTTTAACGATGCCATCATGTCCATCCGAACTATATGGATCCATCGCTACATCAGTCAATAAGCTGATTTCTGGGAATCGTTGACTGATTTCATAAATGGATTCGGTGTAAATGTTTCCATTTTTATAACTCTCCGTAGCCATAGAATCTTTTTTAGATTCTGGGATTTGAGGAAATAAAGCAAAGGACTGAATACCCATTTTAACACAGGATTCAATCTCTACCAATAATAAGTCTAAGGTAAACCGGTAAATTCCCGGCATGGAAGAGATCTCCGTTTGAGTATTTTGACCTTCCATGACAAAAAGCGGAAACATCATATCTTTAACAGATAATCTAGTTTCTTCCACCATGGAACGGATTACAGCACTTTGACGATTTCTACGAGGTCTTTGCAACATGATTGATCCAATTAAGCTGCAAAGTTACAGAATAAAAATTAACCCCGTTGCTCCAATTTAGCACTCAACTCGGCTATTTTCTTTTGCAATTCCAGAATCAGCCGTAAGGATTCATCAAATTCCTTGCGCATGACAAAACTATAACCTTCACTCGGGTTTAAATTATTGGTATTTCCCAAGGTATATGCTGGTTTTTCCATTAAGATTTCTCCTAAATCAAACTCTAAGACCTCGGCAATTTGATTCATTCGCGACAAAGACGGATCTGTTTGACCCCGCTCAATTTTAGAATAGGAAGACGTCGAAATATTTAATTTCATCGCCACGTAATCTTGGCTATATCCTTTATCTGATCTAATTTTTCGAATGCTTTTTGCGAAGTCTTTCATCGCAGTAAAATTCCAAAAGAATTAGAGGATTGCTGTGTGCGCCAAATGACATAAAATAAACTTATGCGACATTTGCAATCGTTTGGCGACAAATTTTATCATTTATCAATTACTTGATAAGTCATTGAAGCCATTTCTCGCCATCTGAATTCAAATCTTCATGCAATAGATTCAATAATAATCCACGATCAGAACGCTCCAATTTCAATCCTACAAAATCCAATAGCTCGTTCAATGGCCCCTCCAATGGATCATTCCCCTCTACCCACACCTGCCAAAAATTAGTCAAACTAGCATCATAGACCTCTTCCACTATTTGATAGACATCCGCTAAGGCATAACCTTGCTGTTTCATTCCAAACCTTTCATTCATTAGAAGCATTACATCCCGTATCGATTTTCGGTGTTCAAATTTCTTCCGAATCAATAAATCCATCCCTAGAGCCACAATAGCCCCTTTATAATAAATGGAAACTCTTTTATCTGGAATAGCCTTTCCATAGCCATCCAACCATAAATCAATCGAACTATCAATCAACGATTGCTTGGACGCCCCATCCCGTTCAAAATGCAATTTCAAATTGCCTAAAAGAGAAGCCAAATACTCGTCTGTTTGATATACCCCAGAAGCCACTAAAAACCAATCTCCTAAATAGGTAGTCACTCCCTCCACAAACCAAGCTGTTGGAAAATACACTTCTTCCGCATAATTATAGGGCCACAATTCCTTAGGGCGGATCGTCGCGATATTCCACACGTGAAACAATTCATGGGAAGCCAAACCAATCAAATCATCGTATAAATCTCGATCAGGAGGGCCCAAAACCATCATGGTTGAACTGCGATGTTCCACACCATGATAAAAGGCCTCCTCTTTGATCCAATGTAGAAAACGATATTCCTTCACAGGAAAATGCCCCATCCATTGCAATTGATAGGCCGCAATTTGTCGATAGGACTCCAACAACTTGCCTTGAAAAATATTGGCAGGACCAATCCCTTCTGCCCAAAAATGAACATGACCTTCTTTCCATTGATACTGGAATATTTTTCCACTCGCCATGAATGTAGCATCCACTAATTCGCGATAAGTAGGAGCAGACCAAAGCCCTTTTTTGCTCTCATTCAATGATGTTACGATCTTCCATGCTATCGGAATATCTACCTTGACTTCACATGCACGCTCCTCTTGACCTTGAATAAAGAGTAAACATGTGATAAAATTCACATAAAGCATCTCCTGATTCGATACGCTTCCTCCAGCATCTGCTTGCTGGGCATAATAGGAATATCGCACTTCCACGCATTGATTTTTGCTTCCCTGAAATTCCCAAGCGGAGGTTCCCTTTTTGTTCAACTTGATTTCCTCACCAGCTGAATCAAAAGCCCTCACTTGAGGGATATTCTTAGAAAAATGCTGAGCCTGATACCTCCCCGGTCGCCAAATAGGCAATTGCATCTTGGTAACACCTGTCTTACTTAATTGAAATCGAAAAACAATGTTCAAAAAATGCTCCTCCGTTTCAGAAGGAGTCAATTGATAGAAATTTACTTGCTTCATGATGCCATCACTTCTTGTAAAATCTGCCAGGAACGAATCTCACCGATGGACTCCATATGAATTTGATAATATTGCAACATAATCGCCACCAATTCCTTGCGCTGTAATTTAGTCATAGAAACCGTTTTCCCATAGCCAGCCCCAATTAATTCCCCTAAAATAGGAGATAGGCTAGCTATTTTTTCTGCTCCAATCCACGGACTCATTTGACTAAAAAACTCAGCAGAACTACTAGATCCAAAACCTAAATAGGCACTCAATTCCCATAAAAATTGAATATGAAAATTCTCAACATGGGCTTCTGTCTTATCCAAGAATTGGAAGGATTCTTCCAAAAAATCAAATAAAGGAATATTTTCTTCTTCTTCTTTCAATACCTTTCCTAATACTTCGCTTAAGAATAGCGCGATGCTAGACTTAATGATATCAAAAGGGATTTGCTGATAAGGATAATAACATTTGGCCTCAGAGATTCGATGTAGACCTTTTCCTGGTTTATGGTAAACTTCTAAGTCTAACAAAGTCAAAGGCTGAAAAAGGGCCATTTTATGTTTGGCCTTGGCCGATCGAACGCCATTTTCAATGTAGGAAGCGATGCCGAACTCTGCTGTATATATGGTAATCAAGAGGGAGGTCTCACGATACCGCATGTTGTTAATCACCAAACCCCTCGTTTTCCGCTGCATCGACTAATCAATCTTATTTTCTTCCTCTAAAGTTAAGCCTACTTCAAAAGCTATTTTGTCTAAAATAGCCTCCACCGTATCGTCTTCTTGAAATTGTATAGGCTGACGAAACTCTACTTCCAATTGAGTATTGTACATTTTCAATAACAATCCCTTTTTATCAAAAGCTCTCCTAAATCCATTAATTCGAACAGGAACTACAATAGGATTCGTACTTTTAATTAGATGAGCCGTTCCTTTTCTCAAGGGGGCAAAGGCCCTTGTAGTTCCCTGAGGAAAACTAATCACCCAGCCAAAACCCAAACCCTTTTTTATTTTTTCTACCGCTTCTAAATCCACTTCTCGCTTGACATTCTCTCCTTTAGCTCTCCATGACCGATTCACCAAAATGGCTCCTGCTTGTGCAAAAACCTTCGGCAAAATCCCGTCATCCTTCATCGTTTCTGCAGCTGCCACATAAAATAAATTAGAACGGGGGGCCAACAAATAAATGGGATAATTAACCGAATTTCTAAAGCCCCATTTGACCGAGAAAAAAATATGGTACAAACAAATCACATCCATAAAATAGGTCTGGTGATTCGATAAAAATAATACACCTCGCTCGGGCAAATCATCCAAATGTTCAGTGCCCTTGATTTTGGTTTTATTGTACATGACCAAGCGACTGTAGGTCAAAAATCCCAGAACCACCATAATGATACGCTTAAAAACAATGGGATTGCCAAATGGGTCCCTTTCTCCAAGACCCAGCGTATCCATAAATTGAAATAAGCGCGTTAACTTTGATGCCATATTAAAATCCTCCAGACTTCGTTTTCGGTTTTGTCGTAGGACCTGTTTTCGGTGTGGCTTTCGGTGCAACCTTTGACTTTGGCGCTTGTTTTTTGACTGGAGGTTCTTGCCTGTACAAGGTTAAAAACTTCTTAACAAAAACCGCTTTTTCATCACTGGCTGCTTCTACCACTCGAACTTCTCCCTCTTTTTTATCTTTCTTTTCATTTTTAACCGCCTCTCTCACAGCCGCTAAAAATTGATTATCCGAGGAATAAACCCCTAATTCTCCGTTAAAATACGCAAAATAATACCAAAGATCTTCGGATAGTTCCCAATAACCATAAAACTCTTCTTTACTCGGTTTCTTGATTACTTCCATGTAGCCTATCAGCGTGCTATTCACATCCACAGGTCCTACATTGACCAAAGGAATTCCGCCCAAAGAGTAAAATGCACTCAAATTAGGCGACCAAGCCCATTTCACCGCCGAAAAGTTGATGGACTTACTGAACTCCAAAGAAACCTTATCTAATGCCAAATGGTTTTGATCCATCTTCGATTTTATAGCCTCGGGTATCGCCTTACCCAATACTTGCTCGGCTCGTTTCAAATAATCATCCCGTAGTTCTGGCTCATCTGCCGATACCGTACTTAAACCTTCTTCCAAATTATACTTCACAATACGATCCCCCATGATTTTTAAAATCGTAGGAGCAAAGGGAAATTGTAAACTAGTCCATGTTTCTACTCTTGGAATTAGAGTATCCGTCGACATCGAAATCTTACCAAAGGACGTTAGTAGCTTATTCCCTGTAAACAATTGAACAGCCCCTTCTGCTTCTAATCTTCGCTCTTTGACATACAGTTTCATATCACTTTGCTTGCCCTTCACTTGATAAAAATCTTTCTCTTCCATGACCTCTCCTTCGGCACTATACAATACTGGATCTAGATCATCCGACTGTGGGCCCAAAAAGGTGGGGTATAGTTTATTGTCAGCATTGATGAATATCCCCGCCGTCACAGGTCTGCCTGCTTCATCACGTAAGCTTGGACTCAACTTTAAATTAGGAGATTCTCCACCCTGGTTTTCGAAGGGAATCCATGCCGCTTTAAAGTTAGATAGCCCTATGACTGGTCGTATAAATCCTTTGAAATTCAAAAACTCCTGATTAGACTTAAAGAAAATTTCTCCTTTAAATTGTTGATGTGCTGACAATGCCAAAGGAACTTTTTCGCTCAAAACGGCCTCCGCTTGAATGTATTTTTCGGCTGCTTTTTTAGCAGTAGCAGCATCCTCAACAAAGCTGAAATTCCGCATTTTAATTTTGGTACTATCCCCCGATGCACGAGGCAATAAATACGTGGCCTCGCCTTTCCATCCATCGGCATTCACTTCACTAACTTGTAGTTCGCTGACAATATGTCGCTTATTGTCAGGATCTAATATGGCTCTGGCGCCTATAAATGGCTTAAACTGCCCGTCTTTCTGTATGGCCAATAATCCTTTAGCTGGAAAAACAATGGCTGGTCCAATACCCACCTGTTTAACACCCCCCAATTGTAATACCTGAGCTTTTAAATCATAATCGGCTGTACTGGCCCGAATGAGGCCCTTATCTGAATAGGCTATTTTCTTTTGTAAGGTCGTTGAATCTTGACTAAACATGGTGGAATCAGCAGACCACTGACTTAGTTCAAAGCCCGACTTCCCTGACAGCTTAAATCGCTGTGCCGCCAAATCCCAAGTAGCTTCTGAAATCGTACTTTGATAGCCAATGAACGGAAACAATAGCGTACTATTTTCATCCGATAATGCCTTGGATTTCTTTGCTCTCATAGACACTTTCTGTGATCCCATTATAGCTTCCACCGAAATGGATTGAGCATAAACGGAAGGCTTAAATAGATTCATCTGCCGCCCAATCTTCACATCACTCAGGTCGCTTTGCCAAGCATTTGAACTAAAGAGAAAATTTTGAGAGCTAAATACGCCATCTCCATAAAATACTTGACCTTGACCAAACACTTTTTTCTGGTGAAACCCTAAATTTCCTGCCAATTGGATTTGGTTATTATACAAGCCAATTCTGTTTTTCTGAGGATAAATCCATAAGCTATCTACGGTAGGATACCAATGCAAATGATGAGCGCCAAAACTAGCAGATGGGAACATGTTTTTTCCCTGGTACATACTTGTCAATTTCCCATCCAAACCTTTCGCCACCAAGGAATCTGGATAAAAAGTAGTGGTTTTGGTGTTGGAACTTAAACCCCAAATGGCCAAATTTCCCGAAGCGTGTAAACCCTCTCGATCCATCATTAATGCCTCATTTAACGTAAACTTGGCTTGGCTCTTATAAATATCTAAAGGGCTTTTAATGGAATACTTAAAACCAAATGATTGATCAGGCATTAATTCCAATTTTGTTTTAAGCACAGGCAATAATCCATCGGAAAAAAAGCTTCCATCAAATGTAATATCCTTCAACAATAAGCTGTCCAATTCGATTCGAGGGACCTTGAAATAGTATTTTTTCCCATACAAGCCTTGCGCTCGCCAAGATTCATCAAAATAGGTCGTAACTCCCTTGGGTATAACTAATTTTGGATAAGCCGCCACTCCTAATCGACCGGATTTATTGTTCGGAGGACTTAATTGTAACATCCCTGATTCATACTTAAAATGCCCTCCTAATTCTCTTGTACCCAATGAACCATCTTTCAACCTGGGCAAAAAGGTAATGGAATCAATCTTGGGGAAATTGACGGTAAATTCCGCGAAATTAAATTGAAAGTTCGGGCCTCTAAATCGATAATTCCCCACTTTAATTTCTCCCTGAAAATCAAAGTCCCGACCTTTCGTAAAGACAATTTGTTTATTTTGAGGAACAAAATTTGCCTTTAAAGAATCCGAAACGCGTATTTCATCAATTCCCCGAACAATTAACCTTTGTCTGGATAATTCCAGACTAATATTGGCAGAATCTTTCTCTATCATATCCGCAAAAGAGGCCACATAAAATCGATCAAAATCCTTTTTTTCAAATTGAACCAACGCATAATGACGCCCCATTTTAGTAAAAGAGATTTGATCCGTTTCATGCTGATACTGGATATAACCAGCATCTCGGTACATCATAAATCCTGACTTCAAAGCGGCATAATCCCGTTTATATTTGACAGCAATGTCCCTGAGGTAAACCTGAGGACTTTTTGTTTCTATGATTTGATTATACAATATGCGCAAGGGATTGTAATTTAAAATCCCCTGTAAGGCCGTCAATCTGCTTTCTTCAAAATAATCAAAGGATTCTACCCAGGCAGGTACTTGGTTTTTGCCAGATAAACGGAAAAAGTCTACTTTTTTTGCCTGTGGATGTAGAATCGCTAAATCTGCAGATATTCGCACTTGATGGTAAGTATCTTCAAATAATAGGCGCTCCATAGGACCTCCGTCTATTTTTCGAATATGCAACAACTCTTGAAGGGGGTACCAATTGGCTCGAATACTTGGATGTTGTAAAGTATCTTTAGTCCCCATATATGCCGCAAACTGTCCTTCAGGGATGTTTACATTTCCCTCGGCACTTAGCCACATTAATTTTGTTTTAATCTGGCCTACTACCTGTTTATCTGAAAGGACTTGAAAATAGGCTGTTTGACTTGTAGAAGAAATCAAACCTCGCTTGTCTCCTAAAATCCATAATCGCCCATTGGCTCTCCACGACTTCTCTTGAATGGGAGATGCCATGACATCAATGGAGCGAAATTCAAAGGGGAATACAAGGGAGTTTGATTTTCGTTTCAAACTTAGTTTGCCTTTTCCAGCCAAATTCTTTTCAAATTGAAACCAATCTCCTTCTAAACCCACCAACTGGCCTTTTTTAGGTAAAATTTCAAACGATTTAATCTTCCATTTGGCATCCAGATAACCGAGTAATTCTCCAGCAATCTCCACATCGGTTCCTTTTCCCATCTTATTCAGGACAGACCATTGGAAGGTTTTTGGAGAAAAAATTAGGCTATCTCTGCCTGTTTTATAATTGATTTCAGGAAATTTCCATAATAACACAGGACCGCCGGTTTTTGTCTCAACAAGCCAATTTTTATCTGAGGCATTAGGTGCTTCTATGTCAGATGAACCAGGCGTATCCCAGCCATCATTATCAACGGATTTTTGTCCTAGGGAATCAGCCATTAAAACATCACTAGGCCATGTAACCAATAATCGACCTTTTACCCGAATGGACATAGAAGCCAAGCCGGGTATCTGCTGATTATATTGCCAATTTTCAACGGTTTCTGCCAAAGTTAAAGCCGTCCGAAAGTCTTTCTTTTCCACTAATTTACCCCAAACCTGAATAAGGCTTTTTAATGCTTCCGCATCATCACTAAATTGTACTGTACATCGAATGAATAGATAAGCTAATTGAGGAGATTTAAAGCCCATGGAAGGCATGGTCTTGACCAGTTTTTCAAACTGATCTTGCTCTGCGGCATTCAGATTGGAATAAGGCCATTTTGCCATCCACAAATCAGCTACAGCTGGGGCTTCCTTATTTCGACTAAGTAGCATCCAATTTTTAACTTCGGTAGAAAAGTCTCCTTTCGAATTGGAAAATTTTTGTGCCTGTGTGGATAAACTCATCCCCAAACAAACAAAAACGAAGAAAATTAGGGTTCGAAACATATTCAGCTAAACCATGGGATAAGCAAGTAAAAATAAGCAAAATTTTAAGATATTTGCGGTAAATAAGCCCATTATGCAAAACGTCCTTTCCCTGTTTAATCGTATAAAAGCCTTTGTTTTTGATGTGGATGGAGTCATGACAGACGGCCAAGTACATGTACTCGAAACAGGCGAACACTTTAGAAGTTTTTACATTCGCGACGGATATGCCATTGATAAAGCTCGACATGCTGACTATCAAATGTGTGTCATTACTGGAGGAAGCCATCCTGGAGTTCAAAAACGCCTTGAAAACCTAAAATTTCAACACATTTATAGCAGCTTAGGAAGCTCCAACAAAACCGCAACTTTTGAAAAGTGGTTAGAAGAAGTTGGGCTTGCCGAAGATGAAGTTTTGTACATGGGTGATGATGTTCCTGATTTAGAAATACTATCTAGACCCCAAATTCTAAGTACTTGCCCTTTTGACGCAATCCCTGAAATTCATCAAGTTGTTAAATACATTTCTCCCTTTAAAGGTGGTCAAGGTGCTGTTAGAGACGTCATTGAGAAGGTGATGAAACTACAAGGAAAATGGCCTAATTAATAAGCTATGGCAACAATATTAGCAGTAGAAGGTCATTCACCCCAGTTCGGCGAACACGTTTGGTTAGCTCCCAACGCCACGGTTGTTGGAAATGTTTCCATTGGGAAACATGGGACTGTTTGGTTCAATGCCGTCATCCGTGGAGACGTCAATCGTATTCAAATTGGAGATTATAGCAATGTACAAGACGGGGCTGTGATTCATTGTACCTATCAAAAAACGGAGACAATTATCGGAAATTATGTATCTATTGCCCACAATGCCATTGTCCATGGCTGCACCATCGAAGACCGCGTTTTAGTAGGCATGGGAGCCATCATCATGGATGGAGCCTACGTGGAATCGGGAAGTATTATTGCAGCAGGAGCCATCGTTACCCAAGGAATGCGTATTCCATCTGGGAGTATTTATGCCGGAAATCCTGCCAAATTTTTAAAACCTGTAAGTGAAGACGCTGCCGAAGTATTCATGCGAACTGCCATGAATTATGTCAAATATGCAAGTTGGTTTGAATAACGATATTCCGATTATTCAGCATTTCTCCGTTTTTAATCCCAATAAGCCCTCCGCTAATATTCGATCATTGGATAAACGTGGAACCTTATTTTGTCCCCCCAATTTTCCTTTTGACTTCATGTATTGAATAAAGGAATCCTTGGCCAAGGATTGAATACGCAAAGGCTGAAGGATATTCCCTGTAATCAAATCTTGATAATAGATATTTTGTCGTTGCATAGACGCATCCAAGGTCTTTTGAAACAACTCCATATCCTTGGGTGCTGAATCAAACTCCATCAACCATTCATGATGCGGCATTAGTCCATCCTTAGGAGTAATGTTTGGAGCAACAGTAAATTCCACAATTTTGGTTTCAGGACATGCTTCCATCGCTTCCTTCACCGCCAATTCTACCTCTTCCGCAATCACATGTTCTCCAAAAGCAGAAATAAAATGCTTGATTCTCCCCGTTACCACCACTCGGAAGGGATCCAATGAAACGAATTTAACCGTATCTCCTATGGAATATGACCACAAGCCTGCATTCGTCGTCATCAATAAGGCATAATTGACTCCTAACTCTACTTCCGATAAACATAGTCGGGTAGGACTAGCCGAGAAATAAGTGTCTGTTGGGACAAACTCATAAAAGATTCCCGCATCCACCAATAAAAGCAATCCCTCTTCACCCGTAGAATCTTGAAAGGCAATGAATCCTTCGGAAGCAGGGTAAGTTTCTATGACATCTACTTTTCTACCGATGGACTGCATCAACTTATCGCGGTATGGTTCAAAGTTGACACCACCGGTAACAAATACTTGAAAATCTGGGAATAAATCCCCAATTTTTTTTCCTGATTGTGCTTCCAATCGATCAAAATACATTTGTACCCAAGGTGGTATTCCAGAAATCAAACCCATGCGCTGGTCCTTCGTTTCTCGAACAATCGCAGCTAATTTTTCTTCCCAATCCTCCATACAATTCGTAGCGTATGAAGGCAACTGATTCGTTCGTAAATAGGAGGGAACATGGTGATTCACTATGCCTGAAAGGCGACCTGTTGGCACACCATTCTTTAGTGCCAATTCAGGAGACCCCGATAAAAATATCAATTTTTGATCTAAAAAGGAGGCATTGCCACTATGATGCACATAATGCAATAAAGCGTCCCTTGCTCCTAAAATATGAAAGGGCATGGACTCTGAACTTATTGGAATGTACTTGGCTCCTGATGTAGTACCCGATGTTTTGGCAAAATATGCCGGTTTCCCTGGCCACAAAATATCCTTTTTACCTGCTACTGCTTCCTCAATATATAGCTTAATGTCCTCGTACTCAAAAATGGGCACCTGAACTTTGTAATCAAGGTAATTTTGGATTTTATCCAAGCCATAAGCTTTTCCAAAAAGCGTTGATTTTGCTTTTTCTATGTTTGATTTTAACCAAAAATGCTGTTTTTCAATGGCCTCGGATGGCGTAATCCGATACTTGTTGACTACCCAATAGGCAAATGGCTTAGCGAAAAAAGAACGAATACCCATAGCTCTTTTCTAATTATCATTTAAAAATACCCTTGGGATCTGGCATTTTTTCCATGAGTTGCTGTGAGAAATTTAAATCCAATTGGGTCAAATCTAAGGCCCGACATTCATGAAAATAGCTCCAGGCTAATTCGTATTTTTCTTGTAAAAATGCCACCTGACTTTTCTTCATCCAAGCATTGGCATTCGTTGGATCTTCTTGCAAAGATTGACTCAACAAAGTATCAACCTCTTCCAAAGTACCGCAATCCATGTTTTTTAAATAGCAACTAAGTTTTACTATGGCATAATCTACCCGCATGACACTCAGCTTGGGGTTGATTTGTAAACCCTTCCCCAATAACTCAATCGCACCAGGAAAATCCAAACGCTGAAAAGCAACCACACCTAATCCCCAATAAGCTTCCACGCTTGTCGAGTCTAAAGCATGAACTAAATTAAAACGATAAGTAGCAGTATCTAATTTGCCTTCAGAGACATATTCCCAAGCCCTTTCCGATAAAAACTTAACCCCTTCCGCTCGATTAGGAAAACTTTGATCCACACTAGTAATAATCTGCGTAACCTCTTCTTGATCTTTCTTATTTAGCGGCTTTTTACCAAACAGTGCCTGATATCGAGGTATTCTAAGTAATGAATCTGCCGACATAGCAGCAAGCGTGGGAACCGATAAACATAATAATAATCCTATTAAATAGGCTTTTCTTCTTAGCATCATATCACAAATCTACCTTTTCTTTTTTATGGAGGATGTATTTGAACGAAATTTTGATGCGCTTTTAGGTTTTCCCTTAGAATTATTTCCTTTAGCAGGGCCTTTTGCAGAACCTTTTATTCCCGCCTTAGCCCGAGGTTTAAACTTCTTTTCATGAAATGCTCCTTTGAAATCGGGATCTTCTCTTTTGCGCTGATCATCCACAGCCCGCAACATATCTTGCTGCTCTAAAAAAGGAGTGTCTTCTTCATAAATCCCTGAAGGTAAATGCTCTATCTCTATTTTCTGTTGAATAATTGTTTCGATTTTTGCCCAATGGTAACGCTCAGCCAAAGTTACAAATGTGATCGATTCCCCAATTTCTGCTGCTCTACCCGTCCTACCTATACGATGAACATAATCTTCATAAATCAGAGGAACATCAAAATTGATGACATGAGAAACTTTAGGAATATCGATGCCCCTTGCCGCTACGTCAGTAGTAACTAAAACCCGAACTAAGCCTTCCCTAAATTGCTGCATAGCATTGATTCGCGTATTTTGGCCCTTATTGGAATGTATCACCCGAACTTGATCTTCTGCCAAAATTTTTCTACTCAAAAACTTCTCCACTTGATTGGCCACCTCTTTACTCCTGCAAAAAATCATAACTCTTTCAAAATCAGCGTTTTGCATAAAATATGCTAAAGCATTGATTTTCGTTTTTAAATTAGGCGCTTCAAACACATGTTGCTTCACCTGGCTAGCGGGAGTCGCTTGCGGGGTGATTTCTATTTTATGAGGAAATTCCAAAAACTCATGTGATAGGTTTTCTACTCGCTCAGGAAACGTAGCCGAAAACAAGCCATTTTGACGTTTTTTATAGGGAATTACCTCCAAAATTTGACGAATCTGAGGCATAAAACCCATATCCATCATTTTATCTGCTTCATCAAGGACCAAATGCTTCAATTCTTTAACGATAATCACTTCTTTTCGATATAATTCGAGGAATCGTCCAGGAGTAGAAACGATGATATCCACACCTTTTTCTATCGCTTGTATCTGAGGCTTTGGCCCCAATCCACCATATAATGCCAAAAGTCTCAAGTCCGTAAATTGAGCCAAGCTCACCATCACCTCATAAATTTGCATGACAAGCTCTCGCGTGGGCGCAAGAATTAAGGCCCTAGGATTTTGTCCTTGTGCATATTTACATTGCATCAATAGAGGTAAAACATAGGCTGCAGTTTTCCCAGTACCCGTTTGAGCAATTCCTAACACATCGTGTCCACCCAAAAGTAAAGGAATAGCCTTTTCTTGAATTGGTGTAGGTTCTTGATAACCCAAGGCATCACATGCTCTTTGTAATTGTGGGTTCAATCCCAAGCTTAAAAAATCAACCATTTCGTAGAAAATTATCCCTACAAAGGTAGCTAAATTCATTCGATTTAACGGAAATGACTGAATAGCTGCCTATTGGCATCATTCCTTCTTCAATCCTTCCATTATTTCCCTAACTTTGGGCGAATTATTCCAATAGCTTGATACCAGCAACCCGACTTTGGCTTTCTAGAATTTTCATGGGATTATCCACTTCTTTTCTCGTGGGATCCGCTTCGTCTTTGTTTTTATGGGGATTAGAAAAGATTCAAATTTACCGATCAGAACATCTTGCCCTATTATATGTATTGCCCCTTCTTGGTGCAGCTTTTCAATTTGTCTCTCAAGTTCCCCATTCTCCGAGTAAGTTAGGAACAAATGATTTGATTGATCGAGTTAACCAAAAAAGAGAGGACATAGCATGGCACTTAGGACCATTCATTTTATTAGGCACTTGGTTGAGTCAGCTCTTTGGTGCATCAGTTGGGAGAGAAGGAACGGCTGTGCAAGTGGGGGGAGTGCTTGCGCATCAATTTTCCCATTGGTTGAAATTAAACGAGTTGGATAAAAGAGATTGGTTGCAAGCTGGCATGTCAGCAGGTTTTGCTTCCGTCTTTGGAACCCCTTGGGCAGGTTGTCTATTTGGACTTGAAATCTCCAAAGTGGGTTATCTTTCTTTTCGCTCCTGCATACCCTGTCTTTTTTCTGCTTTTGGAGCCAATTGGGTGAGCGTCCACGTGTGGGGCACGAATCACACCATTTATCCCATCATTTTTCTGCCAGAATTAAATGGGTTGTTTTGGGTCAAATTGGCCAGTATTGGCCTATTTTTAGGTCTTCTAGGCCTCTTCTATTCGCGCCTAGAATCGATTATTTCTAAAAGCTTCGCCCAATTACCCATTCACTACATTCTCAAAGGGATTCTCGCGGGCTTCATTTTGCTACTTATTTTTCAAATTCCTTTTTTTCAAGAATCCATAGGCTTAGGTTCCTCATTTTTACTACGCCCATTTGAATCTGGAGAAACCGCCAACTTTGCTTTGGGCAAGACCATTGCCACCAGCTTAAGTTTAGGTTTGGGATTTAAAGGGGGAGAAGCTACTCCTTTATTCTTAATCGGAGCACATGCAAGCAGTGCATTACATGAAATCATTTCATTACCAATTCCTTTATTAGCAGCTCTGGGTTTTACCAGTTTATATATGGGCTTAGCTAAAACCCCTCTAACATCCATCGCTATGGGTATGGAATTATTCGGACCTCATGCTTGGTTCTGTTACTTTATTTGTACGCTCATGGTAATGTACATTTCTGGTAAAAATGGTATTTTCAAAAATCAAGCATGGGCAAGCTGGGTCCCTAAACCTTTATATTCATGATGTTTCATTTATTACTAGATCAGTACGACAGCTTTCAAGAAAAACGCATTTCATGCCGCAGATTTTCAGAAAAAATTTGGCATGATTTATTTCAAGAATGGTCCGAAAATACGCTCTTCAGTATCCGAAAATTAGGTGAAACTTTTGAAAGTCGAGCCATCCAAGAAGTCCGTTTTGGAGAGGGTCCAATCCACATTGCGGCATGGTCACAGATGCATGGAGATGAAGCTACAGCCACCATGGCTTTAGCTGATATTTTTCTTTTTTTATCCCAAAATGAGCAAAATTGGGATCAATTCAAGAAAGAATTACATCAGAAAGTCAGTGTTTTCATTATTCCTCAACTAAATGCAGATGGGGCCAAAACATGGACAAGAGAGACGGCTTTGGGTATCGATATGAATCGGGATGCATTAACCCAGAATTGTCCAGAGGCCAAAATTTTAGCTCGATGGCTAGATGAAATTAAACCTATTTTTTCTTTTAATCTACACGACCATAATCGTTTATATTCTGTTGGTAAAACACAACATCAAACACACATTGCATTACTCGCTACTGCAGGAGATGAGCATGGCACTTGGACAGCATCTAGGCTGAGAGCGGCTAAAATCGCAAATCGTATGGCCCGACAATTACAGCCATTATTACCAGATAAAATAGCTAAATGGCCAGATGAGTTTGAGGCGCGCGCATTTGGAGATTTTGCTCAAGGAAAAGGTTATGGCTTGGTATTATTGGAATCGGGAGGTGCGGGATGGGATTTGGAAAAACAAATTTTAAGAAAATACCATGCCTGTTTATTATTAGACGCCTTTCATTCCATAGCTACAGAAACCT
Organism: Aquirufa ecclesiirivi; assembly: GCF_011250515.1. GTDB lineage: Bacteria > Bacteroidota > Bacteroidia > Cytophagales > Spirosomataceae > Aquirufa > Aquirufa ecclesiirivi. The sequence goes on from NZ_JAANOP010000001.1 coordinate 296,882, forward strand.
GGAGAACAGAAGAGACACTTCTATATCATCATTTACCAACGAATGAAAGACAAATCTTTGATATACTCATCAAAAATGCACCACTAAACCAAGATGCGCCTATTTATCGAGCAGACATTGGTTTAAACATCCAAGAGTCCGCCAAAGAAGACGGCTCCATGGAATATGCATGGGTTCTTGAAGACATCGGAGACTTAAGTCCTTGGTATGGATTAACGGAAATCGATGGGGAAGCCTTACATTTGCATTCAGAAAAAATGCTAAAGAAAGAGGGTGTATACCATCAACTTCTTCTAACAAAAAACAATCAAGTGGCATTTGATCTTCATTCATACACGCTAAAAATCAATTCCTAATATGACATCCTTACCTGTAATCATCATCGGTGTAAATCCATTTGCTTTGGAAGTTGCCTCTATCTTTCAAAAAAACGAGGTAGTTATCTACGGCTTTTTAGACGATGATCCAAAGAAAAAAGATACACAAATAGGCGAAATTCCCGTTTTAGGTGGAACAGAAGACGAAGCTTATTGGGGATTGATTGGGAAAAATTGTGGTGTATTTGTCGCATTAGAAAACCCCACTGAAAGAAAAAAGATGATTGAAACCATCATGGAAGACCGACAAGTGAAACCCGTGAATGCTATCCATCCATCTGCCATCATTGCTGATGTTAAAAACTTAGCTTATGGCGTCTTTATCGGTGCAGGAGCTATCATTCAGCCAGAAGCTAAACTTGCAGACCATTGCATGATTGGGGCTGGAGTAATCATTGAAACAGGCACACAGGTTGAAGAATATGTTCAAATTGGAGCTGGTTCTGTGATTGGGAAAGAGTGTAAATTAGATACCAATTGTTTTATTGGAATTCAAAGCACCATTGTAGGAAGCATTAAAATAGGAAAAGGAGCAACAGTAGGAGCGGGAAGTGTTGTCATTGAACCTGTTCCTGCCTCAAAAAGAGTCTTCGGAAATCCCGCTAAATTGATGTAATTCGGTCTATATTTTTTTCTTCCACCATTTGCAAAAAATGATATCTCAAATATAATTGGGCAAGTGTAACTACGTCCTCTACACAATAGGCAGCAATTTTTGCTAAGTCATGTTCGTGATAATACACCCCATGAACTTTATCTCCCGTCAGGTTCGTTTTAGAACCGGGAATTCCCAACAATTCAGCCAATAAATCCAAGGAGATATAGACTTTCCGATCACCAAATTTCCATAATTCCATGGTATCTTGATGCAAAACCTCCCAAGGTTTTTTGCCATGAAGCTGTAAAGGTTTAGGAATTTCTAATCCATTCACTAGCATCCTACGACATAAATAAGGAAAATCAAACTCCTTTCCATTATGGGCAACCAGCGTTAGTTCTTTGGATTTATAAGTAACATTGATAAACTCGATAAATTCCAAAAGCAACGATCTTTCATCCTGATTAGCAATGGTCTTAACTTTTAAACAGAGCTCTTTCTCTTTATTTTGATATAAAAACCCCATTCCAATCACTACAATTTTGCCAAATTCAGCAAACAATGCTGCTCGATCTACATACAAGTCCTCCAAAGGCAAGTTTTGTGGATTTGTCACATTCTTCGCCTTTTTTAGCCAAAATTGTTTCATTCTATCCGAAAGTAGGGAAAAATCAGATTCTCCTGATACCGTTTCAATATCAATAAATAAAGTGTTTTTAAAATTCTTTTTAGGCTCCATGGATTATTGATTTAGGGTTAGGTTCAATGTTTCACGTGAAACATGATGTAAATTCCACTCGAATAACTGCGATAAGTGTGCTAAAACAGCAGACTTTACCTCTTGAATGTCCATTTCACGACCTAACTCCTGCTGTAAAGAGCTTACGCCTCTGGTGGCGATACCACAAGGAACAATGTGCGAGAAATAAGATAAATCCGTATTCACATTAAAAGCAAAACCATGCATACTAATCCAGCGAGAGGCCTTTACGCCTAGAGCACATATTTTTCGAGCATTATTAGATTCAGGATCAATCCATACACCTGTTAAACCTTCTATTCTTCCTGCTGTCAATCCGTATTCTTGACAAGTTAAAGTGATTGCTTCTTCTAGCATACGTAAATACAAATGTATATCTGTATAAAAATTCTCCAAATCCAAAATAGGATAGCCCACTAATTGTCCTGGACCATGATAAGTAATATCTCCACCGCGATTAATCCGATAAAAACTCGCTCCAATGCTCGCCAAAAATGGCTCTTGCATCAACAAATGTGATTCATCTCCGCTTTTCCCCAAGGTATAAACATGAGGATGCTCACAAAAAAGCAGAAAATTAGGGCTTTCCTCAACTAATCCCTCGCGACGATTCCTCAATTTTATTTGAGCAATATGATTCAGGAGCGCTTCCTGCAAATCCCACGTTTCTTGGTAAGGGGCTAAACCAATATCAACAAATTGAACTTCTTTATTAGGCATCTCATAATATCAAGGGATTATTGAAAAGGAATGATTCCCTTATATACCTTGCCACACAAAGATAAGAGAATGGCAAAACATTTAAAGCTTGGCAAACGAGCAGAAGGAATAGCAGTTGACTATTTGCGCAGAAATCACTACCAAATACTTGATAAAAATTACAGAACAGGCAAAGCAGAAGTAGATATCATCGCTTTAGATAAAAACACCTTAGTCTTTATTGAGGTAAAATCCCTTAAAAGAACCCGATTTGGTTACCCCGAAGAACAAATCAACACACATAAAATCAACATGCTTTCTCAAGCTGCTAATGAATACCAAACAGAACAAAAGTGGGAAAAAGAGATTCGATTCGATAGTATATCGATTACTTTTTTACCACAAGCAACCAAATTAGAACATTTCGAGGATGCTTTTTTGTAAATTAGCTCTTTGAATGAAAAACCATGATACAATTTTGCTCAGAAGAGATTGCCTTTTCACTGCCAAACAAAAACAAGCATAAAGCCTGGTTAAGAGCCGTAGCCACAGAAGAACAAAAATCCATTGGAGAAATAAGTTACATCTTTTGCTCTGACGACTATCTGTTAGAAATCAATAAAACTTATTTAAACCATGATACCTTAACGGATATTGTTACGTTTGACAACTCGGAAGATTCCAAAAAACTTGAAGGAGACATCTTTATTTCCTACGATAGAATCCAAGAAAACGGCAAAAAACTAGGAACAGAAAATAGTGAATTACAACGCGTCATGGTTCATGGATTGCTGCATTTAGCAGGGTATAAAGACAAAAAGAAAGAGGATAAAGAACTTATGACAGCCAAAGAAGATTATTATTTGGCCCTATATTTTAAAGAACAATAAATGTTTCACGTGAAACAAAATAGAAAATGCAACAACAAGCATACGATGTAATTGTAGTAGGAGCGGGGCATGCCGGTTGTGAAGCAGCACATGCTGCCGCTCAAATGGGATCAAGCGTCTTGCTCATCACCATGAATATGCAAACCATCGCACAAATGTCATGCAACCCGGCTATGGGTGGAGTTGCAAAAGGACAAATTGTACGAGAAATTGATGCCCTTGGAGGAATGTCAGGTTTGATATCAGACAAAACCATGATTCAGTTCCGCATGCTAAATCGTTCCAAAGGTCCTGCCATGTGGTCACCAAGATGCCAATCAGATCGAATGCGCTTTGCAGAAGAGTGGAGAATGGTTTTAGAACAAAATACCAACGTAGATTTCTGGCAAGATTCTGTTCAACAATTACTGATCAAAAACAACGAGGCCTGTGGAGTAATAACACGCATGGGAATTGAGTTTAAAGCGCGCACCGTAGTACTCACGAATGGGACTTTTTTAAATGGCTTAATACATATAGGAGAAAAGCATTTTGGGGGAGGACGAATGGCCGAACCCATGGCACAAGGATTAACAGAACAGCTGGTTCAATTAGGCTTTGAATCGGGGAGAATGAAGACGGGCACGCCGCCCCGAGTAGATGGAAGAAGCCTAGACTATTCAGCGATGGAAGAACAAAAAGGAGATGAAAACCCTAGCAGTTTTTCCTATTTAACAGAAACCCCCATTCAAGAACAAAGATCTTGCTGGATTACACATACCAATACCAAAGTACACGAAGTACTAAGAAAAGGCTTTGATAAATCTCCCATGTTTGCCGGTAGAATTAAAGGCCTAGGTCCTAGATATTGCCCATCCGTAGAAGATAAAATTAACCGCTTTGCCGATAAAGATAGTCACCAAATTTTTGTAGAACCAGAAGGGTGGAATACCGTAGAAATCTATGTGAATGGCTTTTCTACATCCCTTCCCGAAGAGATACAATATGAGGCCATTCGACTTATCCCAGGCTTCGAAAAAGCTAAACTTTTTAGGCCCGGTTATGCCATCGAATACGATTACTTTCCACCAACCCAATTACAAGCAACCCTAGAAACTAAACTAATTCAAGGACTCTATTTTGCAGGACAAATAAATGGAACAACAGGTTACGAAGAAGCCGCTTGTCAAGGACTTATGGCAGGGATCAATGCCCACCAAAAAGCAAAACAATTAGACCCATTCACTCTCTCCAGATCGGATGCCTATATCGGAGTTTTGATAGATGACCTAATCAACAAAGGCACCGACGAGCCCTACCGTATGTTTACTTCACGAGCTGAATTTAGAACGCTTTTGAGACAAGATAATGCGGATGAAAGATTAACAGTAAAAGGTTATGAATTAGGCCTTGCTACAAAAAAACGCATGGATAAATTCCAACAAAAGCAAAGCGATGTTGCCCGATTACTTGACCATATTAAAACAAGTAAAGTAAAGCCTGACGAGATGAATACTTGGCTAGAAAATCAAGGCAGCTCAAGCCTGAGAGAAGGAACACCCATTGTCAATCTACTGAGACGATCAGACCTAAGCTTCTCCGCATTATTACAACATCCATTGATTCAGCATATTCAAGAAACGTATTCCCAAGAAGTCATCGAACAAGCTGAAATCATCGTGAAATACGAAAGCTATATCGAAAAAGAAAGGCTGATGGTAGATAAAATGAAAACCATGGAAGATTTGAAAATTCCAGATACTTTCGACTACGACAAAATTAAAACACTCTCCACCGAATCTAGAATTAAATTAAAATCCATCCGACCACAAACCATTGGTCAGGCTAGCAGAATATCAGGAGTATCTGCATCCGATGTATCCATTCTACTTTTATTCATGGGTCGATAATTATGGAAAAACTAGAAGAATGCCCCGCTTGCTCAAACAAAGAATTTATGATAATTCTGAGTGCCAAAGATTACACAGTTTCGCATCAGACATTCCAAGTGATGGAATGCCAAAGCTGTCATTTACGCTTTACAAACCCAAGACCCAAAGCAAGTGAAGCGGGGCCCTATTACAAATCAGAAAACTACATTTCTCATAGTAATACAGAAAAAGGTTTCATAAACCAATTGTATCAACGGGTAAGAAATATCACCCTGAAACTAAAAACCAATTGGATAGAATCAGAGAAAAAGGGTGACAAAAACATATTAGATATAGGCTGTGGTACGGGACATTTCCTTCAAGCTTGTCAAGAAAGAGGATGGCACATTCATGGCATGGAACTAGATCCAAGTACTGCTCAAAAAGCAGCACAATTAACAGGTAAATCAATCTATCCTCATTTAACCCATATTCCAGAATCAGATACCTTTCAAGTCATTAGCCTTTGGCATGTACTTGAACACGTCTATGAAATACATGAGTACTTTACTTTCTTTAAAAAGAACTTAGCTCCTAATGGTAAATTGTTATTGGCTTTACCCAATTGCAACAGCTACGATGCTCAATACTTTCAAGAATACTGGGCAGCATATGATGTACCAAGGCATATTTATCATTTTACACCAGAAACAATACAAGCCATAGCCAAACAATATGGATTCTCATTAAAAGAAAAAAAAGGTTTAATTTTTGATAGTTTTTACATTTCCTTAATGAGCCATGAATACCAAAGAGGTTCTAAAAAAATAATTTTATCCTTTATCATAGGTCTCTTTTCAAATATCAAAGCCTACTTAGGGAAAGGAAATTATTCCAGTAATTTATATATCTTCGAACATGCTCAGTAGGCTAAAAAACATAATACTATTTACCTTTTTATCGGGAATGTTTATCGTTCTGATCCTACAAAGTTGTGCCCAAATGGCTAACCCTCCCGGAGGAAAAAAAGATACCCTTGCCCCAAAAATCAGTGAATCCATTCCACTAAATAAAAGCCGAAATTTTAAAGGGAAAAAAATCGAACTTACATTTAACGAGTATGTAGGAATTAGAAACCTAAATCAAGAACTGTTAATAACACCTTCGGTAGGAACCTATCAAACAAAAATAAGACCTCAAGGTCTTAGCATTGTTTTAGATAGTTCTCTAAAAGATAATACCACCTATACCTTCAATTTTAGAAATGCCATAGAAGATGCCTCAGAAAGAAATATCGGTAAAAATATCAAACTGGTTTTTAGTACTTCCAATGATATAGACTCACTACAAATCAAAGGAAATGTCAAGCAATTAATGACACAGAAACATCCTGAAAATATATTAGTGGCGCTTTATCCTTGGAATGACACCCTATCCATTCAGCTTACAAAACCATATTATTTCGTTAAAACAGATACGTCTGGAAATTACCTCTTAGAAAACATTGCCCGAGGGAAATACTACATGGCGGCATTTAACGACATCAATAATAACTTACTGTATAATTCCAATAGAGAAGCAGTGGATTTCATTTCTGAAAAATACATTGATTTAGTTAAAAATCAAGAGCAACATTTTGCTATAAGTATTCAAAATCAAGATTCATTGAAGCTAAGCAAAACAACCGCTACAGCTAAAACGGTTTTGTACGAATTTAACCGAGGAATCAAATCCATGGTTCTTCAAAATGTACCCAAGTCTCAACTATACTACCAACAAGAAGACAACAAAAACCTTAGATTCTACGTCTTAAATCAAAGCAGCTCAGACACCATCTTCGTTCAAGCAACAATGACCGATTCATTGGACAGAAAATATCAAATTCCATTAAAAATAAAATTTAGAGAAATTACCAAAAAAGAAAAAATTCAAAAGCTAGATCTAAACTTTGAAGTAAAGCCTGCACCAGGAAAATTACTCTCTCCTTCAGACTCTGTACAAATAAAATTTACAAGGCCAGTACAACAATGGGTATCAACCAATTTACTATTTAAAACAGAAGAAGGCGAAACCCTTACTTTACCTGATCAAGCTTTCCAATGGAATCAATATCAAAACAATTTAATAATCAGAAACACCTATTTACCTAGTAGAACAAAATTCGAATTAAACATTTTAAAAAATGCATTTGTTGGTGTAGAAGCTGATTCCAGTCAAGCATACACACAAAAGATGGAATGGCAAGATGTTGAAAATTACGGAAGTATTGATGGTCAGGTTTCAAGTCTAGCAACAAATAGTCACTTTATAGTAGAATTAATTAAAGCTGATACATTTGAGCCATACATGACCATTAAAACCATGAAGCGCTTTGAATTTATCCACGTGGAACCTGGAATCTATCAAATCCGAGTTATTGCAGATCTTAACAACAATGGGTATTGGGACATCGGTAATTTCAAACTTAGAAAAAAATCAGAACCCGTGTATTTCTTTGAAGGTAAAATAAAGCTGAAGGCTAATTTTCAGATTTCTGATTTGTTGATAAATACACAAAAATAGTGTGGATAACCTGTTCATAAGTGGGCAAAAAAGTGAACAATTCATAAGAAAATTGTGGAAAGAATTTTAGAGAACAAAGTTGTGGACAATATTACCGAAGTATCCACAGAGTTTTTTAAACTTATCTACATAAATAAACTAAGTAAAAAATATATATATAATTTATTATCAGATAGTTATATATCAAAAAATGTCTTATCCACTTATCCACAGTGAATAACAATAAGAAACAAAAAAGAGATTTATAAAACTTTTATTTTTTTTAAATAAGTCATGTGGAAAACATTTTCTAAATCTTTTTTATTTCTCGCATTCCTACTAGTAGGTTATGGTCTTCCTTTGCAGGCTAGTGCATTTATAAAAAGTCCAGATTCTTTATTTGTAGATAGACTACATCAAATTCTTGCCATTAAGAAAGAAAAGAAAAGGACTAAACAGTTAGAAGAATTGTTTATAAAAAACACGAATAATGGTTCTTTTTTAACATTTTATTCCTTTAATGAAATCATTAAAGGAAATTTAGCACCTTTATGGATTAAGTATTGTGGACAAATTGTTGATAAGTTAGTCAATACACAAGGCTTAGAAGTAGCGAAAGATTGGTTAATTGGCTTAAAAGATCAGGGGATTGCTAATCGAGAAGTAGAGCAAATGCTTGTTTTATTGATACAATCTAATCCTGAACAGGGCAATCCTGTCGAATTAATCATTCATTGGTATGCTTTAAATCAACAATGGGAAAAAGTTTGGATGCAGAGAAAGGCATTGGATATCCGTTTTAAAACCGGAGGAAAGGAAGTTAATGATTTTGGTATTGCTTGTTTTCAACGTCAACAATGGCCTTTAGTAAATCAAGTATTTGATTATTTGATTAAAACATACCCTCGTTCCCCACAATTGTTGAATTGGAAACAATTAGTATTAGCTTCTCGCGAACAAAGCATACAGAACAAGATGGTGATTGAAAAAACGGAGTTTTCAAATTTAATTCAATCCTATCGAGAGCTAAGAAAAGACCGAGGAAATAATCCTGGGACTGCTGAGACCTATTTATCTGAAGCCAGAATATTTCTGTATCAATTAAATCAATTGGATTCAGCTGAACAGGTTTATCAAAAGGGGATTGAGTTATCTGAGTTCAATGTCAATTTACAAGCACAGATGAAATTGGAGTTAGGAGATGTGTATTTATATGCTGGTAGAAAATACGATGCATTACTTCAATATGCCCAAGTGGAGAAATTAGTTAAAGATTCACCGATAGCTTATGAAGCTAAATTGAAGACGGGTAAATTATACTATTATTCGGGGGATTTCGAATTAGCAAAAGCCAATTTTGATGTATTAAAACAAAGTACTCAAAAAGAAATTGCCAATGATGCCTTGCATTTAAGTTGGGTTATTGAAGACAATACGGGCATAGATACTTTGGAAACGGCTTTAAAATCATTTGCTACGATTCAATGGCTATATGAACAAAAGAAAGTGCAAGAAGCCGATAAGGCCTTGGATGAATTATTTAAAAATCAAAAAGGCCAGAGTTTAGAAGATGATATCTTGTATCAAATGGCTCAAAGGTCATTAGAAAAAAAGCAAGTAGAACAAGCCAAAATTTTATTTAAAGATATTTATGATCGATTTGATCAAGATATATACGGTGATGATGCACTATTTCACTTTTTACAATTAACCGATTTTAGAGACAAGGATTTAGCTTTACAATTCATTACCAAGTATCCAAGTAGTATCTATTTACACGATATTCGTAAGCACATAGCTGTCCCTGAATGATATATACTAAATCCTAAAAAATAATCCAATTCTCACATTTTGTTTTTAGATTTGGCTATCTTAGATTTGTTTAAACTAGAACCATTTTTATGAAACATACTTCATTAACACGTGTATTTGATTTATTAGAAGTTTATAAAAATTTCCACAAGTCGGACCTATTTAACAAGAAAGAAGATGGATATTGGAAAAATTATTCAAATACAGATACTTTAGAAACAATTGAACAGCTCGCATTAGGTTTGCTGAGTTTAGGTGTCAAACAAGGGGATAAGATTGCTATTATTTCAACCAATCGACCGGAATGGAATTTCGTTGATTTTGCGGTTCAAGTACTTGGTGCGGTGACAGTTCCCTTATATCCCACCATTACTGTTGAGGATTATGCTTTCATTTTTGAGGATTCAGGAGTGGAGTTCATTTTTGCAGAAAATGAAGAACTTTACTTTAAAGCCAAAGAAGCAGTAAAAGGAAACAGCAAAATTAAATCCATTTATACCTTTGAACCCATTGCTGGAGCTAGTTTATGGACAGAAGTAAAGGAATTAGGTCAAGGTAAAGAAGCCAGCGTTTTGGAGCCAATAAAAGCATCTGTTCAAGCGGATGATTTGCTTACTTTAATTTATACCTCCGGAACAACAGGCAGGCCTAAAGGTGTCATGTTGACACATCATAACATCATTAGTAATGTGAAAGCTTTGGACCGAGGAGATTTTTTTCAAATCAATTCTCGAGATAAAGTGTTGAGTTTTCTACCTATGTGCCACATTTATGAGCGTACAAATATTTATTTGTATGTTTTTTATGGTGTATCCATTTATTATGCAGAAAATTTGGATACCGTAGCTGAAAATATCAAAGAAGTAAAACCAGCCATGTTTGCCACAGTTCCTCGGCTTTTAGAAAAAGTGTATGATAAAGTGTTGGCCAAAGGAAATGAGTTAACAGGGATTAAGAGGACCTTGTTTTTTGCCGCCATTGATTTTGGCTTGAAATACGATCCCATGGAAAAATTGGGATTTTTGGATAGTATCAAATTGTCCATTTTTAGAAAGTTGATATTTAGTAAATGGCAAGAAGCACTGGGTGGAAATATTCGTGCCATTACTTCGGGCTCAGCAGCACTCCAGCCGCGCTTAAGCCGTATTTTTTGGGCAGCAGGTATTCCTATTGCCGAAGGATATGGTTTGACCGAGACCTCTCCCGTGATTTCTGTTTCCAAAATTTCACCTCCTGATTTTAAAGTAGGTTGCGTAGGAACCTTATTGGATTGTGTTCAATTGAAAATTGCAGAAGATGGCGAAATATGTGTAAAAGGAGATTCGGTAATGCCGGGATATTACAATAATCCAACAGCCACCGCTGAGGCTATTGACTCTGAAGGATGGTTTCATACGGGAGACATAGGAGAATTGGTGGATGGTAAATATTTGAAAATTACCGATCGAAAAAAAGAAATTTTTAAAACCTCTGGCGGCAAATACGTAGCTCCTCAGTTGGTTGAAAATAAACTCAAGGAATCGACCTTTATTGAACAATGTATGGTGGTGGGAGAAGGGCAAAAATTTCCTTCGGCACTCATCATACCTGAATTTAATGCACTTCAAGTTTGGTGTAAACAACAGGATCTTGTGCTTAGTACGCCCGAAGAGATGATTGCACATCCTAAAGTAATCGAAAAAATGAATGAGGAAGTTTTAATGACGATGGCTTCCGTAGCTCGATACGAACAAGTTAAGAAATTTGTCTTATTACCTAGATTGTTCACCATTTCAGATGGGGAATTAACACCTACCTTGAAATTAAAACGCAAGATAATTGTATCGAGATATGAAAAGTTGATTCTAGGACTTTATGATTAGATTCGATATTTCCCAGATTCCTATGAATAAATAAGCCTTAGCACTCGGAAATTTTAGTAATTTTATGTGTTAAAGGTTTTTAGAAAGGGACCCAAGTTCCTTTCTTTTTAATTATTGAATCAAACTTATATGTCGCAAGCACAAAAAGTGGCTTTAATAACGGGCATCACGGGACAGGATGGCGCGTATTTGGCAGAGCTTTTATTAGGAAAGGGTTATCGTGTTCATGGAATAAAGCGTAGAAGCTCCTTGATTAATACACAAAGGATAGACCACCTTTACCAAGATCCCCATGTGGATTCCTCCAATTTTCATTTACATTATGGAGATTTGAGCGATTCCACCAATATCATTCGAATCATCCAAGAAGTTCAACCCGATGAGATTTATAATTTAGGGGCAATGTCACACGTAAAGGTGTCATTTGATGAACCGGAATATACAGCCCAAGTAGACGGATTAGGCACTTTGCGTATTTTGGAGGCGGTACGATTATTAGGATTGACGCAGAAAACAAAGATTTATCAGGCATCCACATCAGAACTTTATGGTTTGGTCCAAGAAGTTCCACAATCTGAAAAAACGCCATTTTATCCTCGTTCTCCCTATGCCGTAGCTAAAATTTATGGATATTGGATTACGGTGAATTACCGGGAAGCATATCAAATGTTTGCCGTAAATGGTATTTTATTTAACCATGAATCCCCTTTACGAGGAGAAACATTTGTTACACGTAAGATTACTCGAGGGGTATCCCAAATAGCCCTTGGTCAGCAAGACAAAATCTATTTAGGAAATTTGGATGCCAAACGAGATTGGGGTCATGCGAAAGATTATGTAGAAGCCATGTGGTTGATTTTGCAACAAGAGCAACCAGAAGACTTTGTGATTGCAACAGGAATAACGACTACCGTTCGCGATTTTGTGATTATGGCATTTAACGAAGTGGGAATAGAACTGGAGTTTAAGGGAACGGGAATCGAAGAAGTTGCTTTGGTAAAAGCTTGTCACAATCCCTTATACCAAGTAGAATTAGGCAAAGAGGTGGTAGCTGTAGATCCTCGGTATTTTAGACCCACGGAAGTAGAGTTATTAATTGGTGATCCTACGAAAGCCCAAACTAAATTAGGTTGGAAGTTGAAATATGATTTACCAGCCTTGGTAAAGGATATGATGAGTTCTGATATTCAATTGTTTTCTAAATAATCGATGAACCAAAGTATTGCCATTATTGGATTAGGATACGTAGGCTTTCCTCTTGCAGTTGAGTTTGGAAAATTATATCCAACGCTTGGGTTTGATATAGATTTAGAGCGAATAAGCGAATTACAGAGGGGAATAGATAGAACTCATGAGGTGTCAGAAGTACAATTACAATCTTCTACGCAATTGACCTTTTCATCAGAGGAAAGGGATTTATCCAATTATCAAATTTTTATTGTTACCGTCCCAACGCCTATCGATCATTTTAAAAAACCAGATTTGAGCCCATTGATTAAGGCTTCTGAAATGATAGGTCGCCATCTTAAAAAAGGGGACATTGTCATATATGAATCAACGGTTTATCCGGGCTGTACAGAAGAGGATTGTGTTCCCGTTTTGGAAAAATATTCTGGGTTAACATTTAACAAAGACTTTTATTGTGGGTATTCTCCTGAGAGGATAAATCCAGGAGACAAGATTAATACTCTAACAAAAATTAAGAAGGTAACATCTGGATCTACACCAGAAATAGCTAATCAAGTAGATGCATTATACCGTTCTATTATTATAGCTGGTACGCATAAAGCTTCATCCATTAAAGTAGCTGAAGCAAGTAAAGCGATAGAAAATGCACAGAGAGATGTCAATATATCTTTTGTTAATGAGCTAGCTTTGATATTTGATAAAATGGGCATTGATACGACAGAAGTATTAGAAGCTGCTGGAACAAAATGGAATTTCTTAAATTTTAAACCTGGGTTAGTTGGTGGTCACTGCATTGGAGTAGATCCTTATTATTTGTTGCACAAATCGGAGAGTTTGGGATATTATCCACAAGTAATTTTATCAGGTAGAAGGGTAAATGATAACATGGGAATTTTTGTGGCTAATAAATTAGTTAAATTATTAATTCGTAAAGGACACAAAATAGAAGGAGCAAAAACCTTAATGTTAGGAATTACATTTAAGGAAAATTGTCCAGATATTAGAAATTCTAGAGTGGTTGATATATACCGTGAATTGACAGATTTTGGAATGGACGTGGATGTATTTGATCCATGGGCTAATGCTGAAGAGGTAAAAAATGAACACGGAATAAATCTCGTTTCAACCATGTCAGATAATTATCAGGCAATCGTTTTAACGGTTGCCCATGATGAGTTTTTAAGTTTAGATTATGGTAAACTCAAGGCGCCTTCAGGAATATTATTTGATATTAAAGCGGTATTAGATCGTGCTTTAGTGGATGCTCGTTTATAATTAGTTTACATGACTATGGCCTGGTATGCTTTATATACAAAATCACGTGTTGAGAAAAAAGTTGCTTTGCGCCTAGCCGAACAAGGTATTACATGCTATTGCCCATTGACAAAAAAACGTAAACAGTGGTCGGATCGTAAAAAATGGGTAGAAGAACCTTTATTTAAGTCGTATATATTTGTCGATATAGATCTAGCCTTGCAAAGTAGTCAAGTTCGTCAAGTAAATGGGGTAGTCAATTTTGTGTATTGGTTGCACAAACCTGCGGTCATTCAAGACTCCGAAATTGTTTCAATTCAACATTTTTTATCGGAGCACTCCGAAGTAGAGGCTTTGGGTAATTTAGTTAATATTGGAGATTTTGTAACCTTGGATTCAGGAGCCTTAGCAGGTCAAAAGGCAGAAGTGGTCGGGTTTAAAAATAAGCACGAAGTCCGACTTAGATTAGAAAGTCTTGGATTTGAACTTGTCGCTTACATAAATCAAAGTCAGTAATTTCAAATTTTCAACTATCTTTGAATTGATGAGCCAAACGAACTATATGAGTCAATTAAAACAGATGAATGTAAAAAAAGGTATTGTAATCATTTGTTTATTCATTTGTTCAACTACTCTATGGGCTCAGCGGGAAATCAAGTCAGATTTTTCTATTGGCATGGGAGGCACAATCGGGGGTGTATATAATCCTCTTTGGTTACGAGCTAATCAGTATGGTCTTGTCCCTGCTTCCGGATCTTATGGTTTTGCAGGTATTTCTCATCGTGTGGATTATCGTACCAAGAAACAGGCTGATTGGGCATATGGTTTCTCTTCTCAAGTGAATTTAGGTGAAAATAAAGCAGATGTATTTTTCCCTGAATTGTATCTGAAAGGAAAATTAGGGATTTTTGAATTGAATGCTGGGCGACAGAAACAAATACAAGGATTAGTAGATTCAACACTTAGTTCGGGATCTTATATTTGGTCGGGGAATGCTTTGCCCATACCCAAAGTAGAATTACAAGTGAAGGAATATTGGTCACCTGGGTTTCTCAAAGGAGTATTGGCATTCAAGGGAAACTATTCACACGGCTGGTTTGAAAATTCAAGAGAAGATGTCAAGGATTTTTATTTGCATCAAAAATCATTTTATGGCCGATTTGGAAAGCCAACTTGGCCAGTAAAATTTTATGCTGGTTTTAACCATCAAGTACAGTGGGGAGGTAAATTAAAATATGCAGATCCATATAATGTATCTGGGAAAAATGGTATCGTTCCTTCTGATTTTAGAACATATGTCTCGGTTGTAACGGGTCGATCGAATGCCGTTAAAGGAGATACAGCAACTTATGGTTATAATGATGGCTTTAACCGTTCTGGAAATCATTTGGGGACGGTAGATCTTGGCATGGAAGTGGAATTGAATCAAGCAAAAATCTTCTTTTATCGACAAAGTATTTATGAAGACGGATCTTTGTATTATGGAAACAATATTACAGATGGTCTTCATGGAATTGCTATAACCCGAAAAGCAGATCAAGGGCTCATTAAATTGGTTTTTGAATATTTAAATACCACTTCACAAGGAGGGAAAGAATTTAATGATGCAAGCAACCTAAGGGGATTTGATAATTACTTGAATAATGGAGTTTATCAAAATGGTTGGACCTATTTTGGTAAAGGTATAGGTTCGCCCTTATTGACACTAGATTCTGAGTCAGACTTGAATCCTACCAATCAGATTTATTTTGATAATAATCGCGTAGAAGCTTTTTATGCGGCTGGGGAATTTGCTTTTGGGGAAAATAAAATTCAAATAAGAGCCAGTTTATCCAACGCTATTGGCTGGTTTGGAAATGAATACATTCCTGTAAAAAAGCAGTACTCTGGAGGTATTTTATGGCATGCTCCTATTCACATTGCTGGATTTCCTGAAGCAATATTAAAAGCTAATCTAGGTATAGAAAAAGGAAACTTAACTCAACCAACATTAGGAGGAAATATTGCTATTAGTTTTCCCTTGGATTAATCTATCCAAAGAACAAATAGCTTACAAAAATGGCGGTAATGATTCCTGCTAAATCAGCCGTTAATCCTGCCCAAAGGGTATATCGGATATTTTTAACTTGCACAGAGCCAAAATACAAGGCTATCACATACAGAATTGTTTCGGCTGAACCTTGGAATACACAAGCTAGTCTTCCTACAAAAGAGTCCGCTCCAAACGTCTTCATCGTATCAATCATCATGGCTCTTGAGCCACTACCACTTACAGGATGTAATAAGGCTGTGGGCATGGCATCTATAAATCGAGTATCTAAACCCGATTGATTGACCATCCACTTCATTCCTTCTACGATGAAATCCAAGGTACCAGAATTGCGCAAACAGCTGATAGCCACCAGCATACCCACTAAATAGGGAATAATTTTAACAGACGTCTCAAATCCGCCTTTGGCCCCTACTACAAAAGTGGAAAATATGTCGATTTTCTTCCAAAAGGCGGCAACTATAAAACTGAGGATTAGAGAGAATAACAATCCATTACTGAATATTTTGGATTGAATTTCAATTTGCTCTTTGCTTAATGAACTGAAATATGTTAAAATTCCACCAAAGAAAAGGGTAAGCCCTACCAGCCAACTGAATAGAATGGGTTCCAATAAATTAATTTTTTGTTTAAAAGCAACAAACATTAAGCCCACTAATGTTGCGGCATAAGTAGCCATTAAACAAGGAATAAAGACATCGGAAGCATCTTGTGCTCCATAGATGGCTCTTTGTGCCATAATGCTCAATGGGATTAATACAGGCCCTGCGCTGTGTAAAGTTAGAAACATGATTTGCGCATTAGACGCTGTTTCTTTGGTTGGATTGATATCTTGTAAACCCTGCATCGCTTTCAGTCCAAAGGGTGTTGCAGCGTTGTCTAAGCCCAATAAATTGGCTGAAAAGTTCATGATCATTTGTCCATGTACAGGATGGTCGGCAGGTATTTCGGGAAATAAGCGAGTAAAAAAAGGCCTGATTCGTTTGGCAAGAAACTGTATGGCCCCAGCTTTCTCTCCTATTTGTAAAATTCCCATGAAGAAAGTCATGACTCCAGCCAGTGGAAGAGCAATTTTCATAACGGCCATTTCTGCGGAATCAAACATTCCATCTACGAGAATTTTAAATATTTCGGTATTTCCAAAAAATAAAAATTGAATAAGTGCCACCACAAAGGCGATTCCAAAAAATAAAAACCAAATCCAATTTAATGCCATAAAGAAAGGTTTGCAGAAAGCGCGTGCTGCCTAGTTAAAATTTGGCTAAATTTAGGGAATTTCTTGATTTTTATGACCTATTCTTTTTCCTTCCCATCGGTAATTATCCTTTGTTTGTTGCTTCATCCCATCATAGCCCAGCAAAAGCCTTGTTTGTTCGAAGAGAACATGGGTCGTCAAGGATTGGTGGAAGTTCAATCAGTGATAAAGCAAGTATTGGTCGAATTAAAATATGCAAGCACGGATAATTTTATGCATCAAAATGTTTACGGTTGTTTAACAAAGGCATTTTTGCAAAAAGAAACTGTGGCTAAATTAGCCCATGCGCAATCCTTATTAGAAAAGGAAAAACCTAGTTATCGATTATTGATCTATGATGCTGCTAGACCTTTATCTAAACAATGGGACCTTTGGAATGCGTTACCTCAATATCCACCCAACATTCGAAGAAATTATGTGGCATCGCCACAAGAACATTCGATACACAATTATGGAAGTGCGGTAGACCTAACCATTGCGGATGAAAAGGGTCAGGCAATAGATATGGGAACACCCTTTGATTACTTTGGTAAGGAGGCATATCCAAAGGCCGAAAAGGAATTGGCAGAAAAAGGAATACTAAGTAAAGAGGTTATTCAAAACCGACTTTTACTTCGGAAAGTAATGCAAAAAGCAGGTTTTCTTCCGATCGAATATGAATGGTGGCATTTCAATGCTTTTTCTCGGGCAGAAGCCAAGAAAAAATTTCAAGTAGTTCAATAAGTGGGATTTATCCTTTTGGCTTGCCGTTTATCCAAAATGTCCCCATCTCCCCATCTAAAAATAGTAACATTGTGTCAAATACTTTTCATTAGCTATGTATCGGAAATCATTCCCAACAACTGCCTACCTTTTTGCCTTGCTTTTTACCTTTGCTTTTACATCTCTGGGACAAACAGCTATTCAAGGAAATGGTACCTTAGTGAAGCTTAAGTTAAATCAAGCTGTCGAGATTGCATTACAACATAATTTGAATGTTAAATCATATCAAATTAGCATGCAAAATGCAGAGCTTCTGTTTCAACAAGCGAAATACAACCAATTGCCATCCTTATCTGGAAACATCAACCAGTCGGCAAGTTTTGGACGTAGTATTAACCCATATACCAATGGATATGATTCAAGGAATATCAATTATAATAACTTAGGTCTAAATGCCAATGTGTTATTATTCAACGGAGGACAGCTTAAGAATAACATTTTACAAACAGAATTTACCTTAAAGGCAACCCAAGAAGATTTGCAGTCCATTCGGGAGAATATTTCTTTGCAAGTGGTGCTTTCTTATTTGTCTATTTTAAATGCAGAAGATCAATTAGCGATTTCTAAAACGCAAACGGATATCACGAAATTACAAATTGAAAGAACGCAGAAATTAGTCAATGCGGGTTCCGTAGCTATTTCCACCTTGCTAGATTTAAAAGCTCAATTAGCCAATGAGGAATCCAATGTGGTTAGTTTTCAAAGTGCATTAGATATTAACAAATTGACATTATTGCAATTATTGAATGATTCAGCCATTAGTCAATTTGAATTGGAGCGTATTCAAGTTCCTGTCCCTAACTCATCTGCTTATGAATTAAGCATTGCTGATATATATGCCAAAGCGGTGGATGCCCAGCCTTTGGTTCGTGCAGCAGATTTTCGGGTTCAGGGAGCTGCGAAAAGCGTAGATGTAGCCAAAGCTTTTCGTTTACCAACCTTAAGTTTAAGCGGTAGCTGGTCAGCAAATCAATCCAATGCCTTAAAATCGGTACAGGTTTTGGGCACTCAAGAAGTTACTTTAGGTAATGTAAATGTTGGCGGGACAAACTATCCTCTTACTACTACCCAACCAAGATATGGAGAAGGGTCTACCGTTGGATATTTTGATCAATTAAATAATACTCAAAATAAAGTCATTTCCTTGAATTTGAGTATTCCAATATTTACAAGATACCAGAATAGAACTCGAGTATCTCAAGCGAACTTACAAAAGGTTAATGCCGAGATAGAGGCGAATAAAGCCCGTTTGACATTACGTCAAAATATCGAGCAAGCCTATGTTAATATGCTGAATTCAGCAAAGAAATACGAAGCAGGAGTTACTCAAGTATCGGCATTAGAAGAGTCTTTTAGAGCTTCTGAAAGTAAGTTTAGTGCAGGTACTATCGATTTCGTGAGTTATAATTTACAAAAAACAAATTTGGATAAAGCTAAGCTTACTCTAGTACAATCGAAATACGATTTTGTATTTAGAACAAAGATTTTGGACTATTATCAAGGTAAAAATTTAACATTTTAATTTTCAATAATTTTAAAGAGATGGCAAAGAACAATAGCAAGCGGACTTGGTTGTTTATCGGAGGAGGAGTAGCGGTGATATTTATAGGTTTATTTATTGCTAAGCAGCAAGGATGGATTGGTAAAGTGGATCCGACGGTGGTAGAATTTGGTAAAGCAAAAAAAGAATCCATTGTAGAAAAAGTATCAGCATCAGGTAAAATACAACCTGAGGTAGAAGTTAAAGTTTCGCCTGATGTTTCAGGAGAGATTGTTGCTTTGAATATAGCCGAAGGGGATTCTGTGGTAGCAGGACAAGTATTATTGAAAATTCGTCCAGATAACTATGTTTCCTTATTGGCTCGTGCGGAGGCACAGTTGAATGCCATGAAAGCTAGCATGGAACAAAGTAAGGCAGTTTTGGCGCAGAGTGAAGCCCGCTTGAGCAAATCGAAGATTGATTATGACCGTAATTTAAAATTGCACAACGATAAGGTTATTTCGGATGCCGATTTTGATCAGTTCCAGTCGGCCTACATGGTGGCCAAGCAAGATCTTGAATCAGCTAAAGCCAATGTGAAGGCAGCGAGTTTTAACGTAAAGAGTTCAGAAGCGGCCTTGAAAGAAGCAACAACCAACTTAACGAAGACGACTATTTATGCCCCGCAGAGTGGTATAATTTCTAAGTTGAATGTTGAATTAGGAGAGCGTGTCGTTGGAACATCTCAAATGGCAGGTACAGAAATGTTGCGTATCGCTAATTTGAATAACATGGAAGTCCGCGTCAATGTGAATGAAAATGATATCACTCGAGTGAGTTTAGGAGATACAGTAATCATTGATGTGGATGCATTTACCTCTTCAGAGCGGAAGTTTAAAGGTGTCGTTTATGAAATTGCTAGTTCTGCGAATCAATCAGGTACTGCTACTTCGGTGACGACAGATGCGGTAACGGAATTTGAGGTGAAAATACGTGTTTTGAGAGAATCATATCGTGATTTGATTAAGGGTAAATTATCATATCCTTTAAAGCCGGGAATGACCGCTTCAGTAGAGATTTTAACGAACCGTAAGGACAATATATTAACGGTTCCTTTATCGGCCGTTACAACACGTGAATTAGGAGGAGAAGTAGCTCAGAAAGACGGTAAAGATGCACCGGCTGCAGCTGCTGAACCAGCGAAGGAAGAGACAGCACAGCAAAGTAAAAAGCGCAAAGAAAAGATAAAAGAAGTAGTCTTTATTAGTGAAAAAGGAAAAGCTAAAATGGTTGAAGTGAAGACAGGTATTTCTGATTTTGATAATATTGAGATTATTTCTGGATTAAAAGAAGGACAGGAGATTATTTCGGGTCCATATGCTACGGTAGCTAAGAATTTGAAAGAGGGAGAATTGGTGAAAAAGAAGGATGCCAAAGCAGAGGAAAAGAAATAATGTAAGATTTTAAGAAAAAAATAGGTGGCCTTATTGCATATATGCATAATGACACCTATTTTTGCAGTCCCAAAAGGATACAAATTCCTTCTTAGCTCAGTTGGTTAGAGCACATGACTGTTAATCATGGGGTCCCTGGTTCGAGCCCAGGAGAGGGAGCTAGATTAAAAAGGAGGTCATTTTCGACCTCTTTTTTTGTTTAAAAAACACCCCAACTTTCTTTAAAGAGACATTTTTTGTGGTTGCAACTTTTTCATTGTTTATACCTCGTTTTTCGTAGAAGTTACAACACTAAATCACAGGGATTAGGATAAATGTGTTCTATCGAATCCTTTGGAGGTTTTAATGTTGGTTTTGTGGTTCGAGGTCAGTAGAGGGTTTTGTGGTTTGCATCTTTTAATTATCATTATATCATATTAATGATTTCTAGCACCTATCATTTAGGACGTCATCTTTAAATTCAATGATTTGCTTTTTCATTTCCTTTATCTCTTTCATTTTTTGCTCTAAAGAAATCAGCTTATCATCAAGAATTTCTAGTTTTTGTTCCTTGGTATATTTTTGGTTATACCAAGCATCAATCATTTGACCTATTTCCCTGATGGTAAATCCTACCGATTTGGCATCGCTAATGAACTCTAATTTTTCAACGGTTACTTCGTCGTAATGAAAGTAATTATTCGATTTAATCGCTTCGTTTTGTTTTCCCTCAATTAACCCCGACTTTTCATAGAAGCGGATGGTGTGTGTCGAAAGCCCAGTTTTTTTGGATAGCTCATTTATTAACATAAGGTAAATATAGGGGATAGAAAAATAAATGTCAACCATAGACCACACTCTATTGTTGTAGGTTTGAAAATAACGTAATAGTTTTGTTCAAAATAAAACAATAGATAAATGAAAAAGACCGTATTGATAACAGGAACATCTAGTGGAATAGGCAAAGCAACTGTTTTTGAGTTCGCCCAAAATGGATGGAATGTCATTGCAACGCAACGAAATCCAGAAAAGGAAACCGATTTCAATAAGTTGCCAAATGTGAAAATGTATGCTCTTGACGTTACCAATCTTGAAAGTATTAAAGCGGCAATGTCAAATGCTCAAATTGATTTTGGGAAAATTGATGTAGTGATTAATAATGCCGGCTATGGTGTGGATGGCGCTTTTGAGGCAATGTCTGATGAAATAATTGAAAAACAATTTAACACAAATGTGTTTGGTTTGATGCGTGTAACAAGGGAGGCGATTAAACTAATGAGACCCCAAGGCAGCGGAACTATTATCCAAATTTCAAGTATGGGGGGAAAAATTACCTTCCCACTTTATAGTATTTATCACTCCACCAAGTTTGCTGTGGAAGGTTTTACAGAATCCTTACATTATGAGTTAGCTCAGTTTAATATTAAAATGAAACTCATTGAGCCAGGCCCAATAGTTACTGATTTTTATGGCCGAAGTCGTCAATTTATTAAACCAACTGACACAAATCAATATGATGGGTTTATTCAAAAGTTTAATAATGCTGCCGAAAAAGTAATGAAAGATGCTGAAGGTCCAGAAGTTGTAGCAAAGATGATTTATAAATCTGCAACTGACAATAGTAATCAAATGAGATATGCGGTGGGTAAACCCGGCCCCATGTTGTTGGTGCTAAGAAAATTGCTTTCTGATAAGTTATACTTTTTGATGGTTAGAAAAAGTTACAATCTTTAAGGGAGCGTCCTTTAAATTAGATAAAGCTTTGTTCTATTGATTTAATCAATAAAAATGGCTGCAACATTCCACCTATTAAGGGAGCAAGATTCAAAAAGAGGTCATTTTCGACCTCTTTTTTTATTTAAAAACCATCCTTTCTTTCTGTAAAGAGACATTTTTTGTGGTTGTAACTTTTCCATTTTCAACACCTCGTTTTTCGTAAATTTACAATCCTAAATCAAAAGGATTAGGAGAAATATGGTTTAATGACTTAAAAGGAAGGTTTTAATTTTGGATTAAGCGGTTCGGTAAACACGGTTATACACCTGATATGGAATTGAAATCAACTTAAACTGTGATTGAACAAGCCAAATTGTTAGCTAATGATTTCTAAAACAACAATAGCTTTTACAATATTGGAGGAAGGGATGAATTGAGAATGGTCGCAGACCCGGATTAAAATTTGATTTTAGCCTGAATTAAAACAAAATGAAGAAAAAAACTAGAAACATTTTACTTATAATCATCTCAATTTTGGTTGCTCTATTCTTTTATGGAAGCCACAATTTTGGCAACGATAGACAAAGTTTTAGAGAAATCGTATCATTAACAGGTGTTGGAGATGTAAGTACAGCTTTTATCAAAATGGAAGAAAGAAAAAGTTTCTCAAATCCGATAGTGAACATTATTTATCAAAGATGGAAGAAAAAAATGGATGCTCGTTTTATTTCAAAAGAAGAAGTATTTGTAAATACATCAGGAAACGACATAATTAATGATATTTCAAACATTTATCGTGAATATTGGCGAGTTGAACTGTTGAAACCAAAACTAGAAAACAGAACAGACTCCACGCTTTATAATAACATCGCTGACTATATACTATCCAAAAAGTTAACAAATCTTTCAAAAGATCGCTTACTAAAGAATATTAAAGACGACTCTGTATTGAAAGAAATAATAGAAAAAGAAGGATTTAAAGTAGAGTTTAAATTCCGAAATGGTTTTCAAGAGATATTTATTTGGAATAAAGAAAGTACTAAAAAATATGAAGTGATTTTACCAAAAGACACTGTAAAAACTACTGTTGTCTTTATTGAAGGTTATCACATAAACGGATATGATGAATTTGCAACTTTTGGCGATTCACAAGTGGGTGGCTGGGCTATAAAAGAATCTGCAACGCTATACTGTAATAAAGGCACTTATGATTTAAATTCAGAAACTTTTGAAGTTTCTTATTTAAAACATGAAAGTTTACATTTTACGGATTTAAACAATTATCCAAACATAAGTTCTTCTGATTTGGAATACAGGTCAAAGGTAATTGAATTGATGTATTGTACAGAAGGAACTATTTATGACCGAATCTCAGAATTTGTGTCAGTAGCGAATAAAGCAGATAGGGAAAATTCCCATCCGTACGCCAATTATATTTTGATTCAAAATCTGTCGAAATTGATATTCAATTCCGATTTCAACTCAGATATTAATCAATGGAAAAAAGTATCGGTTGATAAAATTAACAAGGCTGCATCTTCATTGTATGAATCAAGTGAAAATTTACTGCGGAAAGACAATAGCTTAAATGAAATAATATAAACTGTGGTTAACATCGGTTTGTCAAAATTGAGGGCTCAGTGATAAATTAAACACTCGGATATCTAATAAACATTTGTGCAAAATATTCTTTCATTTGTTGTTTACCTTATATCAAGGGTTATAGGGTGAAAATAAAAGAATTAAAGATAATACTGCCCTATAAATTACATTAAAGGAGTTTTTTAATTATGAAATCAGGCCCTATGTTTACTTGAGTTTGCAAGTTCAAACAATGAAAACGGCTGCAACATTCCACCTATTAAGGGAGCACAAATCAAAAAGAGGTCATTTCGACCTCTTTTTTGTTTAAATACCATCATATCTTTCTTTGAAGCGACAATTTTTGTGGTTGCAAGTTTCCATTTTCAACACCTCATTTTTCGCAAATTTACAACCCTAAATCAGAATGATGAGGAAACTTATTTTTAAGTGCTAACAGCAGCTTTTCATTTTTCGGGAATTTGCACCAAATTACATTTTTTGCCTTGAGTTGCCCAGCCAAAAAATCAATCCCATCAAAAAAAATCTATACGCATTTTGTATATGTTAATTGTCAAAAATTTAATACATATTTAAAATGCGCATTGCGTAATATTCTCATTTTTATGCCTTTAGGGTGTTTAAGTGCTAATTTTATAAATACATTGAAATACATACTCTATTTAGTACTATTGAGTATAATAGAGAGTTGGCATAAATCTTCCAGGTATTTTAGTAAAATTGTACAAATTGTATAATTTATCCGATATCTTTGTTATAGATATTCGAAAATGAAAGCAAAAATCACCAGAGTTGTTGATGGACAGGACATTGACTCAGAGATAATTAAATCCTCAGGGCTGATGCTGCCGTCTATATCTGATGGCTGGCGTTTTAACTTCAAAAAGCATTCTAAGAGAGCGGACTTCCAGACATACATATTAGTTACAGATAGCACACCCAAAGTAGTTGAAGGTTGTCTTACCTTTCAATTGAGAGATGCAATAGAACCTTACATGGCTTATATTGAAATAGCTCCTCACAATAAAGGCAAACCCAAAATACATGATAATGTTGCTGGATGCTTGATTGCATTTGCTTGTAGGCTTAGTTTTATTTTTGGTGTTGAGCATTATAAAGGCTGGTTAACCTTTGATGTCATGGAAGAAAACAAAGATGATGAAATAAAATTAATGGCTGTCTATTGTCAAAAATATGGTGCATTGAAATGGCAAGAAACAACAATGGTAATAAGTCCAGAAGTTGGAGAAAAATTAATTACTAAATTTCTAAATTAAACATTATGAAAAGCAGGGAAATTCAGATTTCTGAAATTTGGAATGAAGAAAAGAAAAGTTCATTAAAGGAATTCATAACCACTCATTCACAAAAACAATCAAATGAAAGAAAATTAAGAAATGAACTATTGTCTATACAGTATAAAATTGAAGATTATATAGAATCTGAAGATATGTCCGACAGGCTTAGAGTCTTGGACTTTGTTAAGTTATATCTTAAAACATTTAACGTAACACAAAAGAGACTAGCCGACTTATTTGAAATGCAAGACAGTAATCTTCATAAATACTTAGTTGGCAAAAGGAAACTAAATGCAAGCCTTGTATTAAAACTTAGTTCATTCTCTCACTTAAGTCCTGAGTATTGGTTAAGAGTTGAGGTTAAAAATGAAATAATAGAAATAACTAAAGAAAAAGAAAGAAGTAAGGACTATCAAAAATACGACTATCGTAATTTATTAGTAAATTCTGACGACTAGGACTTTGTACAAACCCCTTATTACTTGGACACATTTTTAGAAACAGTTGTGTAATAATTGCTTGTTTTTTCGTTTAAATTTTGTCTAAGGTATTGATAATCTTGGTTTAAAACATCACTGGTTTCGTGTTGGTTTTCAGATAAATTTTGTTCGACACGTTTTTGGTTTGTGATGTGGATATGTTGATCCCATTTTTCGTTCGGAGTCATTTTGATTGCTTTATGGTATCTGCGGGTGTTGTACCAGATTGTGTGAGCGAATAAGGTTTGTTTGGCATCATAGTATCCCGTGAACTCGTAACGTTCAATCACTTCTCGATGAATGATGGAGTGAAAGGCCTCGATATAGGAATTTTCTTCAGGCGTTGCAATGTGCGTAAACTCTTGATTGGCTTCGGCTGTACGAAGAAATTGCTTGACGTTATTTGCGATAAATTGTGATCCATTGTCATTTCTAATGGTTACTCCTTTGATTCCGTATTCGTTGTTTATTCGCCTAAAGGCATTGATTACATCCATTTGTTTGATGCTTTTTTGAAAAATCTGGTCTACGATTTTGCGAGAAAAAACATCGATGATGGTCAAGAGGTAAAAATTCCTTTTTTCACCGTGTACATAAACATACTTGATGTCCAAGCATAAGTATTCCATCGGGTAGGACGCTTGAATCTTGCGATGTTGGACAAATTTACGTCTACCGCTCGTACGTATCACTTTACCTAAAAGAAGGTTGTGCTCATCCATTAAACGATAAACTTTCTTCTTGTTAATGTAATAGTCAAGTTTGCGTAATTCCCCTGTTATGTTTTCATAACCATAGCAACAAAACTCTTGGGAGAGAATGTCTTTTATTTGCTCGATAACGACTTGGTTTTCGACCAAATCTCCATCTTGTTTCCAAGTGTGAGAACTCGCTTTAACGCCCGGTTTTCCGCCTGTAGACTTGTAATAGTAGACGCTGGAAGGAAGATTCGACCAAGATAAAAGCATCCGTGTGGGAGCCTGCTGATTGTATTGTAAAACAATCATCTTCTTGTCTTGATTAGCACAGGGCTTTTTTTTAGAAGCTCTGATTTAAATTCAATTTCCAAAGCTTGTCTGGCGATGATTCTTTTTAAGCGTTCATTTTCTTCTTCTAAAGCTCTCAGCTCAGGATCTACTCGCTTGTAAGCAGGCTTTAGCCCTTCTACTCCTTTGGAAAGGTATTTATTCTTCCACTTAGCATACAGACTAGGTGCTAAATTATACTTCCGGCAAGTAACCGTACTTCCCTCTCTTTGACCTTCTTGAATAATAGCTAGACGGTCTTCTGGACTGAATACTCTTCTTTCTCTTTTCATTTTCCCTAATTTAATTGGTTCTAAACTCTTTTTAAAATTTAGTCCAGTCTATTAGGGGGTTAGTACAGGTTCAACTCATAAAAGACCATTTATTTTCTAAAACAACGCCATTGATGTCTATCACCGGTCAGCTCCATAATTATAATAATTTAGGTTTAATTTGCAATATTTTTAATAAGACTTTGAAATTAATAAATTACTGCAAATCGTTTTCTCCAATTCTTGCGATTCTCGTAAGATCATCGAGTAGGTTTCTAGAAAAATAAATAGCTTCGGGAGCTAGATTTAAAAAGAGGTCATTTTCGACCTCTTTTTTTGTTTAAAAACCACTATAACTTTCTTTAAAAGAACATTTTTGCGGTTGCAACTTTTTCAATTTCAACTACTTTTTACGATTTATTTTCTCTTTCGCTGTATCAACAAAGTAATACACCATTGGCACTAAAAACACAGTCAAAATAAGTGATGAAAGAAGTCCTCCAATAATAACCCAAGCTAATCCGTTTTTCCATTCGGCTGCCGTTCCTGTCGCTATTGCGATAGGAAGCATACCAACAACCATTGAAAGTGTAGTCATTAGGATTGGTCGCATACGACCTTTTCCTGCTATGATTAGAGCTTCTTTGAAATGTTTGCCTTCGGCTTTTAATTGATTGGTAAAATCCACAATTAGAATAGCGTTTTTTACTACTAAGCCCATTAGCATAATTAAACCGAGTAAGGCGAACAAACTCAAATTGCTTAACGACAAATTCAATGCAAAAAATGCTCCAATTGCTGCTACAGGAATAGAAAACAACACAACAAATGGATAAACAAAATTGTCATAAAGTGCCACCAGAATTAGGTAAATCAGTAAAAATGAAATCAGCAATACCGAACCTAATGCTCCAAAACTATCATCTTGTCTTTTGATGTCGCTACCCCAAGTCATTTGTATTCCATTTGATAGTGGATTTTCTTTTAGATAAGCTACAACATCATCTGCTACAGTTCCAGATGGCCTTCCCAACGCGTCAGAAGTAAGAGTAACTGCTGGTTGTCGGTCTTTCCTTTCCAACAAAGACGGAGAATTGTCTTGTTCAACGGTTGCAAATTGTGAAACCTCCACGGGTAATCCCATTGGGTTAATAATGGAAAGTTGTTGAACATCTTCAAAATTTTGCCGGCTAAATTCATTTAACCAAATTCTCACTGGATATTCTGTCCCATTATCGGTAAGTGTGGCATCATCATTTCCAGTAAACGCTGTTCTTAGGTTTAATCCAACATAGGCGGTTGTTAATCCCAATCGCTGCATTTTATCTTTGTCAGGAATTATTTTGAATTCGGGACTTCCTGCTTCAATGGATAAGCGAACGTTATCAGCACCAGGAATTTTTTCAATAATAGCTTTTAGGTCATTTCCGCTTTGCATCACCAAATCCATGTTACTTCCGCTCAAAGTGATTTCAATAGGTGCAGAACGAGGAATTAAACCTAAAGCGGCCATTGAATAATTTATACTTGGAAACTTTGCTTTCAAATCCTCCCGAAGCTTTTTCATAAATGTTTCCGTCGGTACATTTTTAAGTTCCGTTTTAGATTTTAATTGAATTGTAAATTCTGTTTTGTTTGCAGAACCAATACCCAAACTTCCAATACCTGTGCTTGGCCCGCCAATGTTACTGAATACGGTGGCAACTTCGGGTTGTTGAATAATGTAGGTTTCAATTTTTTGAGCAATTAAGTTATTTTGCTGAATGGAAGTGGATTTGTCAAACTCTAAAGCCATTCTGAACTTTCCTTGGTCGCCAGTTGAAATTAACTCTTTACCAATAATGCCTTGTCGCATAATGCCTAAAGTCATTACAAAAAGTAATAATACAATTCCAGTAAAGATTAATTTATGGCTTAAAACCCACCCTAATTGTCTGCCATACCAATGGGTGAAATTTTCTAATTGATGCTCAAACCAAATCAAGAAACGATTGAAAAAATTAGTTGGTTGTAAATCTTCTTTCTTTCCAATACGTGAAGCTAACCAAGGTGTAAGCGTAAAACCTACTAATAAACTTGTGAGCGTAGAAGTTACTACAACCACCGAAAACTGCTTGAGCATATCGGCAACAAACACTTGTAAAAAAAGAATTGGCAAGAAAACAACTACGTCAACCAATGTAATTGATAATGCAGCAAAGCCAATTTCCATACGACCATCCATTGCAGCAGTTTTTTTATCTTTCCCCCCGTCTAAATGTTTTTGAATATTTTCTAATACGACCACCGCATCATCTACCAAAACTCCAATGATTAAAGACATTGCGAGTAAGGTCATTAGGTTAAGTGTGTAACCTAAAAGCCACATTACGGCAAACGCTGTAACTAAAGAAGTTGGAATGGCAACAATTACAATTAAAGAGTTTCTGAAACTTCTTAGGAATAAAAGCATCACCAATGAAACTAATATAACCGCTAATATTAAATCGAAAACAACTGAATTGACTGCTGCAATAGTGTTGTCTGTGCTATCATCTGCAATAATAAATTTCACACTTGCATCAGAATTTTGTTGTTCAATGGATTTGAATTTTTCTCGAACTAACGTTGAAACATCAACAGCATTGGCATCACCTTGTTTTTTCAATAGCAAACCAATTCCATTTTTACCATTGTAACGGCTGATAGAAGTCGTTTCTTTTATGCCATCAATAACATTGGCAATATCTTTTACATAAACGGGACTTCCTAAAACTGGCATTGCCACTTGAACGTTTTTAATGTTTTCTAAGGAAGTAAATTTTCCAGTTAACCGAACTGAATTACTCTCTTTCTCGTTTTGCACTTTTCCAGCAGGTAAGTCTAAGCCCGAACGATTTATTGCTTCAACAACCTGAAGCATTGAAATTTTATATAATTTCAGTTTGTCTTGATTTATTTTTACTTGTATTTCCCTTTCTTCTCCTCCTAAAACGGTAATCTCTGCAACGCCCTTTATTTGTTGAATTTGTGGCAGATAATCATCTTTCATTTTTTGATAAAACTCAGTAGCAGATAAATTACCTGTTGCACTAATGGACATTATTGGTAAATCATTTGGCGAAACTTTGCTCATCACAGGACTTAAAATATCTTGTGGCAAATCTTTACGGATATTGTCAATATAGCGTTGAGAATCTTGCATAGTTTTATCTAAATCTGTTCCATATTTCAGATTGGCGATAATGATAGATGCGTTCGGTAATGACTTTGTAACCAAGTAATCAACACCTTCCAAATTGGATAAGGCATCTTCTATTTTTCGTGAAACGGAAGTTTCTACTTCGTTGGGTTCGGCACCTGGATAAACTGTTTTTATTACAATTACTGGCTGATTAAAGTCAGGCATTAATTCGTAACTTAAATTTTTATATCCAATAAAACCTAATAAAGTAAATACGCCGAACAGCACTATTATAAGCGATGGTCTTTTGATTGAAATTTCTGTAATATTCATTTTTCGCAGATTTTATTTAACCGTTACTTTCGCTCCGTCAAAAAGATTTATAAAGCCACTTGTTACCATTGCATCACCTGGTTTTAAACCGCTTGACACAATGGATTTGTTTTGTATCTTTTTTGAAATAGTGATGTTTTGCAAGACAGCTTTTCCATTTTTTATCAGGTAAACTTGTGGTTGATTTTCAGAGCCAACAATAACAGAGGACGAAATAATAATTCCCTTTTCTTGTATGTCGTTTTTCAAATTCACCTTGCCAAACATTCCTGATTTTATTTTTACATCTGATGTATTATTTACTGTGAACTGAATAGGGAAGCTACTTCCCATATTTGCTTTACTACCTATCATTGTAGCTTTACCTGCTAATGAAATTTCAGAATATGCATCTACTGATACAGAATATTTTTGATTTAATTTGAATTGGCTCAACTCATTTTCGGGAACATTTACGGTGAATTTTAAATTTGTAATGTCTGTTATTTGAAGTAATGGAACTCCGGGTGCTGCAAATGCCCCTTCTTCACTAAGTTTTGCAGTAACCACACCATTGAAAGGGGCTTTGATCGTTGTTTTATGTATTTGCTCTACTAAAGTAGCTTTCTGCACTTTTGCAGATTTTAATCCCAATATGGATTTTTCTAATAGGACACCTTGTATGGCATCTGCTTTAGCAAGAATCGTATGACGATTTACATCAGCTTCTAAACCTTCAATTTGCACTTCAATGGTTTGCAATTGCAATTTCAATAATGAATTATCCAACTGAATTAATGAATGCCCTTTATTCACATTGCTTCCTACTTCAACTAAAACATCATTTATCTTTCCTTGTATTTCGGCACTTATTTTCGTTTCCTTATTAGGTTCAAATGTTCCAGAATAAGAAATTTCGGCATTCACATTTTCAATTTGCAAGGTGTCTGCCTGAATACTGATAGCTTGTTCTTTATCGTATTGATAAACTTTACTTTGTGTAATTTCTTTGTTGTTTTTCAACTTGATTACTACGATGGCAATCAATACCAATGGTATGATAATGTATAATGCCTTTTTTAAGATTGACGTTTTTGTATTCATTGTAACAATTATTATTTAGTTGTTGAAATATTACCTGTTAGTTTTTTAAGATTTAAATCTGCTTTTAGATAATCAATTACCGCAGAGAGGTAATTTTGTTGTGCTTCACGCAAAGCATTTTCAGCAAGCAATACATCTGTTAAACTTGCTGTTCCTTGTTTCTGTTGAATTATCGTTTGTTCATAAATTGTTTGAGCCAATTGGATTTGTTCTGTAGCTGTTTCTATCGTTTTTTTAGCGACTCCTTTTTGCATTTTTGCATTTTGAACCTGCATATTATTTTGTTCAGTAAGTAGTCCAAATCGAATTTCATTGTTTTGAATTTCAATTTTTTTCTGATTAATTTTTCGTTGTGAGACCGTTCCATTAAATAGTGGATATGAAAGCTGAATACCTGCAAAGCCAATAGGGAAGAATTTTATAAAATCAGTTGGTTGCTTGTCATATCCAAAACCTGTTGTTCCATACATTCCAATAAGATTTAGTGAAGGTAAAAACCTTGAATTGTTTAAGGTGCTTAGTTCACTCGACAATAAGCGGTTTTGAGTTTTTATGATATGAATATCTAAAATTGATAATGGGGAATATTCATTTGCGTTTTGATATTGAATATTCGGCTCAATTTGTAGATTTTGTTTGATCGAAACACCAATTGCAAATTTCAACGCATTTAAAACTTGCTCGTACTTACTGCCGATACTTACTTTTTGTGATGTTAATTGCCCAACCTGCAACTTCACTATGCCTATATCTGTTCCTTTGGCAAGGAATTGTTCTTTGAGCAGTTGAAAGTTTTTTAGTAACCTTTCGGCATTTAAAAGGTTGCTTTCAATAAAAGCTAATTGATTATATACTATTTGTGCATTGTAATATAGATTGGAGATTTCAAAAAAGATTTGTTCTTCCGTTTTTTTGTATTGTAATTCGGTCAATTCCGATGCTATTTTAGTAGTTTGAATAGTACCATAAACTTGCGGATTATACAAAGGCATTGATAATTGTAAGTTGGCATTGATGTTGTGTGGAACGCCAAATTGAGCTTCTTTAAACTGTCCTTCTGGAGCTGTCGGATTAAATGTTGATAAGGGCATTAACTGGTAGGGCAAATTGGTAAAATACTTGTAATCCGCATTAGCTGTTACCTTTGGTAGTAAATAGGCTTTGGCTTCTTTCTCTTTTTGATCACCAATAGAAATATTATTTCTACTCATTTGCAGGTTTTTATTGTGAACCTGTGCTGTGTCAATACATTGTTCTAGCGACCAGACTTGTGCTTGTGTCGAATTCAATCCTATTAGTATGAATAATAGGAGGGAAAAAAGTGTGTGAATATTTACTAACTTCATAAGTCAATTTTTTTTATTTGTTCTTTTGTGATAGTGAAATAAGCAATGATTGTAAATACAAGTGTTGCAGAAATTCTAAAAATCATTGCACCAATTGTTTTTGTTTCATAAATACTGCCTGAGTTGAAATGATAAAATAATCCAACAAAGGCAGTACTTAATATTATTGTAGAAACTCCTAATAGTTTAGCAGTCCATTTTTTAGATGTAACAAACCCATAAGATGAAAATAAATAAAGAATGCTACTGATAAAATTTGACCAAACTACAAATAAAACGTAGTTGCCTTCTTTTGCTCTGATACCAAATAGATCGAATATTAAAGAGGTGCTAAGAAACAAAGTAAGTAGTCCAAATCCTGTTACGATTATTGCTAATAAGTAGGGAAAGGCTTTTTTCATTTTTCTATCATTTTTAATAGTCCGTTTAGTACAGTATTTCCATCTTTAATTAAGTTTGATTTATGCCCCGATAATTTCCATTTTAATACTGTCATACGCATACTGCCCATAATAATAGTTGAAATAGTTGCCGAACCAGTTAATTCACTGTATGTTCCTTCATCTTGACCTTTCTTTATGATGGTATTAATATGAGTTTGCATCAGTTCCATCATACTAGAGACCTTCTCACTAAGGTCTTTATTAAATTGAAAAATACCTTCCGAAAAAATTACGCTTACAATAGCCGGTTTCTTTAAAAATGTTTTTAACTGAGAATTAAAAATTTGTATTAATTGTTCTGTTGGCGTGTTTTCCTCTTTAGAGATTATTGTTGTAATTCGCTCTTTCATTTCAAAAATAAAATATGACAAAAGCCCCAGCATAATATCATTTTTGCTTTTGAAATGTCGGTATAATGCAGCCTCAGAAAGTCTTAAATCGGCCGCTAAGTTTTTTATTGTTAATTCTTGTATGCCATATTGGTCAATCCGCAAAGTGGCGGCTTCCATTATTTCTATTTGCCTGTCTGTGAATGTATTGTTTTTCATTTTCAAGGTCCTCTTGATAAATTATTTTATATATGTAAGTAAGTGTTCGCTTACAAAGATAATTGAATTTTTAGCTTTTCCTATATCACATCACAGAGAGCAATACAAGAAACTACAAATAGAGTTAACTCTTTAGTTTCCTTAAAGTTGCAAGTTCAAATATTGAAAACGGCCGCAACATTCCACCTATTATGGGAGCTAGATATAAATATAAAAGGGTTATAATTTGATAGTATGGCCTTTTTATATTTATATCATAGAATGATTGAAGCCTCACTTTTAAACTGAACTTTTGACGAAATTTGTTTTATGATAGGAAACACAAAAGAGCATTGGGAAAAAATATTTTCAACTAAGAAGTCTAATGAAGTAAGTTGGACGCAAGAAGTGCCATCTATTTCCTTGGAGTTTATACAAAAATTTAAAATTAATAAGACTCCAAATATTATTGATATAGGGGGTGGCGATAGCAAGTTGGTTGATTTTTTATTAGCTGAAGGATATAGCAATATTTCGGTTTTAGATATATCAGAAGCCGCTATTCTCAGAGCCAAGGAAAGGTTGGGGAAAGATGCCAGTAAAGTAAAATGGATTGTGTCTGATATTTTGGATTTTAATCCAAATGAAAAGTATGATGTATGGCATGACAGGGCAGCATTTCACTTTCAAACGGAAATAGATAAAATTGAAAAATATTTGAATATTGTTAAAAATGCTGTAGATGGAATGGTCATCATTGGAACGTTTTCGGTTGATGGTCCGATAAAATGTAGTGGATTAGATATTAAACAATATGATGAAGCCGAAATGAAAGAAAAGTTTCAACAATCAGGTTTCAAAAATCTAGAATGCAAACGAGAAGACCATATTTCACCAGCTGGAGCAGTTCAAAACTTTGTTTTTTGCAGTTTCATTAAAAAGTAACTTTCTACAAATTTGCAATAAGTTCAACCCTTTATTTTCTAGATAGTTACATACTCCATCATCGCATTGTTTTGCATCTATCGACTCTAAAAGAATCGTTAATAATCAGCTTGTTACGCTAAAAATTGTAAGAGCCCTGTTTATTTAAACCAGATTTGTAACACAGGTAAAAAGCATTTTTTATGTATGATCTTCTATTACCTAAAGGTATAATCCACCCCCGTTACTTGGCTCAATAAAGACTGCGGACCATCCAGAATTTTAGCATCATGACGTAAGGTGGGCGTCACAGGTGAGAATTTAGCCAGATACTCTTTCATCATGCTATGTAGCGTATAAGCCGTATTCTTGGCTTCCTTTACACCTTTCATACGACAAAGCATATCTTCTGGGTCTCCGTCTCGTTCACAAGCACACAATACATATGATTTCTCAAGCTCTAAGGGCGCCCCTCCAATATTGACTTTTTGAACCCGATGCCCTACTCGCTCAAATGCTTTGAACTCAACTTGCATTCCCTTGAAACGAATAAACCATCCCCCAAAACGTAATGAAGCATCCTGAGCAAATACATTCTGCAATTCCTTTTCTAACCAATTCATGATTTGTTGGCCCGTTGCTTTCGCCGTCCGAATCGTGGAATCTACAGGTAACATATCATACAAATAGCCTTCTGTAATGGCTACTTTTCCATCCTTTCCAGGGACGCGTGGTGGACAAAATCGGAATCCATTGGACAAAACGACATCGGCATTTACCTTCCATTTTAAGGCATCAACAATGAGCGTATCAATCGTATTTTCAACGACAAAATTTCGATACAATGGCAAGGTGCTATAACCTAACACTTTGTCTATTTCAGATTTAAATGGGCTTTCTAACTCTTTTACTAAGTTTACAATCTCTTTTTTAGCAGGATATTTATTAGGATCTACTTCGACTAATTCATAAGTAGAACCAGTGACTTTTCCATCTTTGACCTGAATATCTAATTTCCCAATAAATGATCCAAAAGCTCCAGGCTCAACAATTTTCGTATACTCTGCTTGAATGGGTTTACGTACCCGCTCATGGGTATCCGCACCAAAAATATAATCAACACCCACACAATGCGGGTTATTTCCTAAGGCAATTTGTTGGGAAAGACCTAAGTGAGAGAGAATAATGACAAAGTCGCATTGCTCCTGCTCTCGTAAAAGCGTTACATATTCTTGTAGATTTTCTTCCGGTTTAGTGTATAGAATACCCTTACTATACATGGGTGATTGACGAAGCGGGACTAAAGGATCTGTATAACCCAAGAAGCCAATTTTAACGCCTAAACGGTGCATGATTTGATAGGGCTGAAAGATCAATTCCCCCTTCTTGCCATTTCCTAAATCATGGTACATATTGGCACAAATTTTGGGAGCTAAAAGTCCGCCCAAAAGCTTTTGCATATTTTTCTTATAATAAACCACTTCCCAGTTACCGGGCAAGTATAGATCATAATTCATTGCATTTAACAAGGGAACAAAAGCCTGTCCTGTCGTTTTCACGGAAAGCATCGAGCCTTGGAACATGTCCCCAGTATCAAGTGTAATCGTATTCTCAGGATTTACTTGCTTCATGCGATCTAAGGCGGTGGCCATGTGCGCATAACCACCCGCTTTTCTGAAAACGAGCTCTTCTTTCTCCCAAAACAATTCATCATGTGCATGCAATTGACAATGCACGTCCGTTGTTTGTAAAATAGTTATTTGACCCGAACTCGGCTTTGCTGGAGTGGAATATTTCTTAGTTTCTTTTGCTTCCGAAGAAGCTAGAGGAGATAAGGCCGCTACACTGGAAAGTAGTCCGCCTTGTAAAAATTTTCTTCTAGAGTTCATCGGTTTAGCTTTTTGATTTTTTGTGTTTCTTAATCCATTCCTTGATCGGTTTATATGGACCATATTTATGTTGAGATTCTGGGAATGGATCTACATAAGGGCCAAATGGGTGATCAAACGGCTTACCTGAAATATCTGGCCAATCTTTGGATAAATCTTTTCCTGGTCTTGGCATCGAATTCACATAAGCTGCCACATCCCAAGCCTCTTCATCACTTAATTGCGGTTTTTCGTAAGTCGCTCCTAATGGCATATTGTATTTCACATAGCCCGCAAAGTTCGACATACGGAAGAGGCCTGCACCATGATTATAACTATGGGATCCCCAAAGCGGTGGATAAGTATAGGAATGACCACCTTCAGCTAATACGCCGCCGCCATCTGCTTGGTGACAAGACTGGCATTTGGCTGCATAAACTTCTGCCCCTTTTACAGGGTCAATCGCTCTTTTTAAGCCTTTTAATTTAAAAATTCCTGAGCCTTTGGGTGCAATTCCTTTCTCAACATCTGTTCCTAGCCACTTGATATAGGATAAAATAGCCCGCATTTCTTTGCTTTCAGTAGCTAATGCTTGTCCATTAAGGCTTCGCTCAAAACAGTCATTCACTCGCTTCACTTGATCTTCAACAGTTCCCGAACGGGCTCTAAATTTTGGATAGGTAGATTGTACGGCAAAATAATTATTACCCCATGGCTGGGTTCCCGCCTGTAAGTGGCAATTCTGGCAATTCATCCCATTCGATAGGGCCCTAACAGACCCCTTGGGACCTAAATATTCGGAGGTATGGGCTATTAATTCTTTTCCGTATGACACCAATTCTTTTTCC
Source organism: Aquirufa ecclesiirivi (assembly GCF_011250515.1). Classification (GTDB taxonomy): domain Bacteria; phylum Bacteroidota; class Bacteroidia; order Cytophagales; family Spirosomataceae; genus Aquirufa; species Aquirufa ecclesiirivi. The sequence continues at coordinate 334,620 of NZ_JAANOP010000001.1, forward strand.
TCAGGTGCTAAATACATCATTCGCCATTCTGAAGGGGCTGTCCATACATGTGTAAAATTAGAATCAGGTTGTATATAAACAGCCGTTGAATCAGAAGAAGCACTTTTTTGGGAGTCAAACGAGTTATAGGCCAAGTAGGAAAATAGTCCCACAAGAGCAATGAGTATAGTATAGAGAAATACGGAAATAAAATTAGTTCCCCGATTTGACGAATTTGATGTAGCCATAATTTAAATTATCTCTGCGAATTTAGTCTTATTTCAGTATTACAATCTAACATTGATCTCGTTGAGACCATACTAGTTCATTTTTCAATTAAAATTTCTCCATCTCAGAATTGACAATGGCATCAAATTCTATTTGAGAAATGTAAATAGGAGAATAGGACCCATTCGCTTTTTTAATGTTTTTATAAAAAGACCGCAGGTGATTTCTGCTACCCTTATTTAAAAAATCATAGACAATTCTCACATCTTGATTATTTGTAAGGGCCAATGATTTATTCAAATCATGAATATCCAATTCTTCAATCAGAGCACCTACTTGATAAGCGGATAATACAGAAGTATTTCCTTGACTAACTAATTGATTATATAATGCCTGCAATGTAGAATCTTTGAATATCCCTCGTGGATTCGTATCCATTGGATCCACTAATCCGTATTTTCTTATAATCGTTAACATGGCCTCCATATGACTTAATTCACTATTGGGGATGTTTTGAAAGATATTGACGCCATATTTATCAAACATGGTTTTATACACATCATAAGCTAATTTTTCCTCCTCTCGGATAAATAGAATGCGTGCAAGTTCTGCCTCTTCCAAGGGTTCTTTGGGTGTTGCCGTCACCGATTGTTGAATCGTAGCTAGGCTCACCGTCAAATTACCTTGCTGATCATCTATTGGCCCATTTTTTTCACAACTAGCTAAGCTTAAAAATAAACTAAGAAAAAACAGGGTACTCAAGAAGTTTCTCATGGGAATGATATGTTAGTATTCCTCAAAGTTCATACTTCAATTCATCAATCGGCGTGACTAAACACACGACATCCCAATTGGGACAAGAATGGCATGCTAGGTTGCGACAATTCGGTAATATGTTTAGCTTTTTTTGATATACAAGATGCTTAGAAATTATGCCAAGAATGAAAATATGAACAAAACACTAAGAACACTAAAAGGCCTCCCTGATTTTTGGGTAATTAAACTCCTATCCAAAAGGTAAGAAAAAGGTATTTCGTCCCATAGCTACTGTTTTAGCAGTTTCAAAAATGTAAGTATTCTAATTTGACATTTTTACATATCAAATCCCCTATCATTTCTATGTTAAATAGGTCGATTTTCCGTTGGATTAATTTTTGTTGGAGATGTCTTATTCCTCTTTTTTAGGGATAAGAAATTTATTTACATCTAACCAATGCATAAATGCCTCAAACCAGCGATTGCTTGTTCTATTTGGATTTCCTAAACCAAATCCATGTCCACCATTTTGGTATAGATGAAATTCTACTGGTCGACCAGCTTTAAACCAAGAATCAATGACTCCAAATTGGGATTTAAATAAAAAATCATCTGAGGCGATGACATTAAACATGGGAGGAGCATTTTCAGGTACATTCACGGGACCCATGCCTCCATAAATTGGTCCAATAAAAGCAAGTTTCATTGTTTTGGAATGTAACGTTGCATGCATAGTTAACCCAGCTCCAGCAGAAAAACCAATCATTCCAATACGATTTGGATCAACTCCCCATTCCTTGGAGTTTTTAATAATCAAAGCATAGGCTGCTTCAGCATCTTCAAGCTGATTTGACAGATCCATTTGAACAGGTGGAGTGGGAGAATTACTTTTTGAAACGTCATCCGGTTTTTGTGGTGCCGGACGCGGACGGTTCATCCAGGCCGTAAAATCTGTCAAAGATTCTGGCGTAGGAAACAACCTGTATTTTAAAACAAAAGCCGTTATTCCTTTTTTAGCAAGAGCTTCGGCTACTTCCCATCCCTCATTGCCCATAGAAAGCCATCGGTAACCTCCTCCAGGAGCAACAATGACAGTAGCGCCATTTGCCTTTCCTTTTTCAGGAAAGAAGGGCGTTAAGGTAGCTTTAGAAATATTTCTTGCCATTGGGTCTCCCCATTGGCGAAACCAAGTCTCTGGTGCGGGTTGATCTTTCACGGAACCTGTGCCTAAGGGAATGGCATTGGGTTCTTTTGGAGCTTCAAGTGGATAAATAGTGCCATCTTGTGCCATCGTATTCAACGCGAAGCATTGAAGCATAAGTACAATAAGAATTTTGTCAATTTTTAGCATGATATCTCACCTTTTAGTTTAGCAATGGAGTTTTTTCCAAATAGTTTAAAGTACTTGAATATATAAATTTTTCTACTTCTTTTATAATTATTGGCAGACAAATTCTTTTTGTGGAAATACTTGAATGCCTAAAGTGGCATATAACATGATACATAATTGAGGAAATATGTAAAGTATTTGATAGGCCAAAATAAAAACAGAAAGGAAAGTTGACTCCTTGATTTTTTAGAGAGTCACCAACTGAATCAAAACCTTATCGATGCATTTTTTGAAGCACAAGAGAGCAAACAAAATTCAGCAGAAGCATGGAACTTTTGGTTAAAAAACGATCTTTTTTTCTTTATGTCAAGAATGTGCTACTATGCTACATGAGAGAATTGTTTAATTTGGAGAATATTCCAGAAATTTCGCAAGAGGCAATATATGGAATGAATGGAAAGGCTTATTCGAGCCGGAATTGGTGTAGTAGATTTTAACTTGAAATATTCGCATGTTACAAAAAACGACGTTTAAAATATCAAAAATGGACTGCCCATCAGAGGAACAAATGATTCGGATGAAACTTGCCGATTTGATAACCATTAATTCCTTGGACTTTGATATTTCAAACAGACAATTAACCGTATTTCATACCGATGGATACGACCAAATCTTTCAGCGTCTTGACGAATTAAAATTTGATACCTCACTTATAAACAGTATTTCAATCAATAGTAACGAAAAAATCAACAATACGGCAGAAAGCGAAAAGAAGCTGCTTTGGCAAGTTTTAGGTATCAATTTTTTCTTTTTTGGACTTGAATTTGCGATGGGATTTTTAGCCAATTCCATGGGATTGGTAGCCGATAGTCTGGATATGTTGGCGGATAGTATTGTATACGGACTTGCACTTTTTGCGGTGGGCGGAACCTTGGTATTTAAAAAAAATATCGCGAAAGTAGCAGGGTATTTTCAGGGGATCTTGGCCATTTTTGGTTTTGTAGAAGTTATTAGAAGATTTGTGGGAATTGAAGAGATGCCCGTTTTTCATATCATGATAAGCATTTCAATTTTAGCACTTTTCGGTAATGGATTATGTTTGTATTTGCTTCAAAAAAGCAAAAGTAAAGAAGCTCATATGCAAGCAAGTATGATATTTACCTCCAATGATGTGATTGTGAATCTTGGAGTCATTGTTGCTGGCGTACTGGTTTACTTGACTAATTCAAAATACCCGGACCTATTTGTTGGGATAATTGTATTTTTTATGGTGGGAAGGGGAGCTCTCAAAATATTGAATCTATCGAAATAAGTCCTGGCGAAAGAGCTTCTGCTGTCTATTCAGATCATGATTCATGTAATTCATAGATCTTTTTAACCAAAGCTTGGCGGTGTTTTAATTTTAATAGCGAAAAAGTAATGATTAGGCTGTTTTATTTTGTCTGATTGCTTTTTTTGTTTTCATTTTGAAATGATATCAACATAAAAAGTCCAAATGAAATTTCAATACAAGAGCCTGTCAACAAAGAGCCCAAAGCTGGGACTTTTAATTTAAATAATAGGAGGGCCGAAATGCCTAATATAGCACCCAAAATCCAATAAATCTTTTTGCCATAGATGGTGGCAAAAGTTAGATATCTACCGCCAATAATTAATAGCATTGCCTGAAAAAACCACTCTTTTTGTTGCATGGAAAGTCCCAATGCAAGAGGTAAACACATCATCATCAGGATTGTCCCTTCCATGGCTAAATTACCCAAAGGATTACTTTTTGTATGTGCCCCACTTAGTCCAATGGACTTACAAAAGAGTATACTTAAAGGATAAATGAACATACCGCCGATAAAAAGTGTCCAAATACCTGTATGGGGAGAATATTGATATGTAATACTTGCGGCAGTTAGCCAAATTAGTCCTGATACAATGACACCCATAGCACCATTTGCATAAGCTTGACACATATCAAATTGAGCTTTTTTGATTGTGTCATCCATAATTTCAAAGTCGTTAGTTAATTTTTTTATCATGTTAAGATTTGGATTAAGTAGAATATTCTTTTTTCAGCTATCATGTTGATTGCCTACTAACAATTCTTGTTCTTTTGGATTAGAAATACTAACCCGTGATCTACTTGGTGCAGATGTGACCTGCGATTTTAATCAAATACTTCAGCATTTTATCAATGGAATCCCAAAAATTGATGTTAGCCATTCAAATTTTCTTTTATTAGTTGATGAATTTAGGGTTATTGGTTTGTCGGAAACCATTCATCATTTTATGTACTTTAATTTTTTTTATAATAGGTACTTTTGGCAAAAGCCTAAAACCTACATGTTTAAATCATTCATTCTTAGTATCATTCTACTATCTAGTTTTGTCTCAATTGGTCAAAATCGCATCCAAGTTCATGGAAAATTAGTAGATACAAGTGGTCACCCTTTGTCGCAGGCAACGGTGATGCTATTGCTACCCAAAGACTCCTCTTTAGTAAATTTTGGTCGTGCTAATGATCAAGGTTTTTTTGAATTCAAGAGTGTAAAGCGCCAGCCTTATATATTGAAAGCCTCTTATGTGAGTTATGTTCCCTTGCAAGTAGATGTGAAGCCGGATCAAGAAGCGATATTAGACTTAGGTGCTTTGATGATGAAGCCTATTTCTAAGGAATTGTTTGAAGTCGTGGTAAGAACAGCGAAAGCACCCTTAAGTATTCGGGGAGATACCATAGAATACAATGCGGCCTCATTTAAGGTACCACCAGGAGCAACGGTGGAGGACTTGTTAAGAAAGCTTCCAGGAATGGAGATTGAGGCAGATGGAAGTATTCGGGCACAAGGCCAATCTGTAAAAAAAGTGACGGTAGATGGGCGTAGTTTTTTTGGATCGGATCCGAAATTAGCGACTAAAAATATTTCCGCGGATGCGATTCAAAAGGTTCAAGTATTTAATGGGAAAACAGAGGCGGCTAAAGTGACGGGTATTGACGATGGGAAAAAGGAGAAGACGATTAATTTGGAGTTAAAGGAGAGCCACAAGAAGGGAGGATTTGGTAAAATTACGGGAGGTATTGCGACCGAAGGAAGAAAAGAGATAAAGGGGAATTATAATAAATTTGATGCCAAAAACCAGCTTTCTTTGATTGGCTTAGGTAATAATACGAATCAAACAGGGATGTCTTTTGATGATTACCAAGATTTTAGAGGTAGTCAAGCTTTTTCTTGGGGAAACGAGGCAGATTTTGGTTTTTCAGGAAACGGACGTTACTTCACTTTTGATGATGGAGACGATCAAATGGGGATTCCCATAGGTGGCAGACGGGATGGTTTTTCAAAAAATTATTCGGGAGGAGCCAATTACAATTATGATACCAAAAAGACCAAATTCAGTTCGAATTACTACTTTAATCAGTCCGAACGTTTCATTGATAAAATCTCAAGTACCCAACGCTTTTTTCAAGAAAAAACTCAAAATTCAGCAGATACCACTAGCCAAATAACGTTCTCGGGAAATCATCGCATGAGCATGCGCTATGAGAAATCAATCGACACGCTGAATACGCTTATTTTAATAAGTAATGGTAAAATATCTTATGGAAATGCGGATCAAAACAGTCGAATTTTCCAACAATTATTAGTTCAAAATAACCTTTATCCCCGCCAAACAAAATTGGCAAACGGAAGTGGACAGCAATCTTTTTCCTTACAAAATACAGCCATATTTAGGCATAAATTTGCTAAGAATGGACGTAGTTTTTCAGCGAGTGCTGGGTATAATTATGCTAATTCGGATGGTACGTCTACCCAAAAATCGCTCAGCCAATTCTTACATGCAACAACGCTTCGGGATTCGATTCAGGCGATTGATCAATTGACCAATAACTTCTCTAATAAAACTCAAATTAAGTCAAGCCTCTTTTTTGTAGAGCCTTTGTCCAAGGCATTTTTTTGGGAATCATTTTTTAATACGAGTTTCCAAAGTAATCGTTTAAATCGCGACCTTTCAGATCGTAGCACTAGCGGAGCAGAAATTAGAAATGACAGTTTAAGCCGATATTATGATAATAACTTAACTTACAATCGACTAGGATCTAGCCTTCGTTATTCAAAGGACGGAGTAAATGTAACGGTTGGCTTAGCCGCTCAGCAGTTCAATCTTACAGGCGATTTTAGAAACTCTGCTACTGCACCTAATTTAGCGGCTATTGATTTAAATTATTTTGCTTGGATTCCTAAAGTGGGCGTTGACTTAGAATTAAAGAACAATCGTTATTTATTTTTTTCATATGATAAATCAGTTCAGGAGCCAAGTATTAGGGATTTACAACCTATCGTTGACAATAGCAATCCCTTGTTTTTACGGGTAGGTAATCCGAATTTATTGCCGAGCCTTAATCACTCCCTTAGCTCTGGATTTAACTTATTCGATGCCGCTAATTTCCTAAACTTATATACAAATCTTTCCTACAATTACAATGTAAATCAAGTGATATATAGCCAAAGTATCAATTCGAATGGTGTTGTATTAACGAAACCTTTTAACATTTCTGGCGGAGAGAGTTATGTGGGTTATTTCGGTTTCGGTTTTCCATTGAAAAAAACGGTTAGTACGATGAATATTAACGCGGATTTTAATTTGGCAAAAAATCCACTCTTTTTGAATGATGTTTTGTCTAATACCAATACGAATGCAGGTAGTTTTGGGGCACGAATTTCTTTCACCCCCAGTGATCGGATCACATTTTATATGAATGCTAGATTCGGTTTGAACAATACAAGCTACGATAAATCAGCTTTGCCAGAGCAAACCATTCGCAACAATCAGTTTGGTTCTGAATTGACAGTTAATTTTGGGAAGAACACCTTTTTGTCTTATAATTTAGATTACAAAGTGTATGAAAATAAGACAAGAGGTTTGTACCAAGAAATGCCTATTTTGAATGTTTCGGTTTTCAAATATTTAGGGAAGACTCAAAAATCCGAGATTCGATTGACCGTGTATGATGTATTTAAAAAGAACCTGGGGGTGAATCAATTTGCTTTTCAAAACTTTGTGAGTTTTGAAAAAACCCAAACGCTTTCCCAATATGTCATGTTGAGTTATACCTACAATATGCGAGGATTAAATTCACCCATTCGTAAAAGATAATATATGAAGCAATTAGGAATTTTAATGATATTGATTTCTTTTTCATCCTTCTCTCAAGATGGTAAAAAGGAAGGAATGGTTCAATACGAACGGACGACTTTTTGGGCCAATATTGTAACTCGATTAACATATTTAAGTGCTGAGGAAAAGGATCGTGTTAAGTTGACATGGGGAAGCTCAGATGAAGGCTGGAAACAAAAAATGACCTTGGCGTTTAATGAAAACCAAAGCTTGTACATGCAAGGAGAGGAAAATGCGGAGCAGGGCTGGTCTGGCCGAAAAGAGACTTTTTTCTTAACGAAGAATTTTGCTACTGAACATTCTACGGACTATATTGATTTACTTGGAAAGACTTATGTGGTCGACGACTCTTTACACGCGCCCAACTGGAAAATCTTGAACCAAATTAAAGAAGTGGCAGGTTATATTTGTATGAAAGCGGTGACGGTAGATACCGTGAAAAAGCAAACAATTACGGCTTGGTTTGCGCAAGACATTCCTGTTCAAGCAGGCCCAGAGCGCTATTTTGGACTTCCTGGTTTAATCTTGGAATTGGATATTAATGATGGAGACGTGACAATTATTGCAAGTAAAGTTGAATTTAAAAAATTAACCAACGAGTTCAATTTGAAGAAAATAAAAGGCAAGAAAATCTCGGATGCAGAATACAATAAAATCATTGCTGATTTCATTAAAGAATCCATCAAAGGATTTCGAAATCCCTATTGGGGCCTGAGGTATTAATGCGAAATGTCGTTTAATTTGTAGATTACAATTCACGTTTATAAATAGTGTGGTCTAAATTTTCAAAATTGGTGGACACAATATTTAGAGTAATTATCTATTCATGAAATATATATTTTTTGCTTTACTTTTCTGTGGAAATTTACACGCACAAAATCCCGCAGCTTCAGAATCATTTAGGCCACTTGAAGTATATCATTCTGATGATTTAACAATCATTCAAATTGCTGAGAATGCATTTGTCCACACCTCTTTTCTACAAACGAATGATTTTGGGAAAGTTCCTTGTAATGGCATGATCATACGGGATTCTAAAGAAGTGGTGGTGTTTGATACTCCAACCAATAACAAAGCGGCTGATGCCTTAATTCAATACATTCAGGAGAAACTTCAATGTAAGATAAATGCCATTATCCCCACCCATTTTCATGATGATTGTTTAGGCGGCTTAGCATCTTTTCATGAGAAAAAAATTCCTTCCTATGGGAATTTTAGTACGATTGAATTAACGGTAGCAAATCAAGTTATTTCTCCACAAAATGGATTTAAAGATTCCCAAAATTTGAAGCTTGGAAATACATTTACCACGGTTACTTTTTTTGGAGAAGGACATACCAAGGATAATGTGGTAGGGTACTTTCCCAAAGAAAAAATACTCTTTGGGGGTTGTTTAATAAAAGAATTAGAAGCCACAAAAGGGTATTTGGGTGATGCGAATGTAGGAGCTTGGTCTAGTACGGTGGAGAAAATAAAACAGACTTATCCTGATGTTCGACTCGTTATTCCAGGGCATGGAAAAACAGGCGGAAGAGAACTTCTGGATTATACCATTCAATTATTTAAAACACCGTAGTTGCAATTGATAGCTTTTAACACGGTTACGGCAATTTTATGTGACTCAATCCAGAAAGTTAAAGGACTTTTACCACCACTTTTCCTTTTGTTCGTCCACTGGAAACATAGTCCATCGCTTCATTTACTTGGTCAAATGAAAATACTTGATCTACCACAGGACGTATAACTCCTGACTCAATCAAATTTCCAATTTCTGCCAATTGTTGGCCACTGGCTTTCATGAATAAAAAGGAATAATCAACCTGTCGTTTCCTTGCCTGATTTCTGATTTTATTGCTTATTAAAAATATAATCAGTTTAAATATCCAGGATAGATTGAGCTCCTTTGCATAAGCGGGATCGGGTGGCCCTGAAATGGAAATGACTTTACCACCTGGTTTTAATATTCGTAGCGATTTTTCTAATGTTTTGTCGTCTTGGCTATTCAGAACCACATCGTAGTCTTGGAGGACCGTTTCGAAATCTTGTGTTTTATAATCAATCACAACATCTGCCCCTAAACCTTTCACTAAGTCAAAATTAGCGACACTGGTGCTAGTAGCTACCAGGGCACCCAAATGTTTCGCCAATTGAATAGCAATGGTTCCTACACCACCTGACCCAGCTTGGATAAAGATTTTTTGTCCTTTTTTTAGATGGGCTTTTTCAATGATTGCTTGCCAAGCGGTTAATGCCACCAAGGGAAAAGAAGCGGCTTCTTCAAAAGAAATATCTTTGGGTTTTAAAGCTATATCATTTTCATGGACTGAAATAAATTCAGCAAAAGTTCCAATGTGAAAATCGGCAGGACGGCCAAAAACTTCATCACCTACTTTGAAAAGACTAACTTTGGGTCCGATTTCAGTAATGGTTCCTGCAAAATCATGGCCTAAAATCAATGGAAATTGGTAAGGCATGAATAGTTTAAATTCCCCATGTTTAAGTTTAAAATCTAAGGGATTAATACTTGAAGCATGTATTTGAATTATTACTTCATGGTCTTTCGCTTTGGGCTGAGGAACTTCAGCCAATTGAAGTTTATCTTCTTTGTTGTAACGATTAATGATATACGCTTTCATCTGGGTCATTATTTTAAAAATTTTTCTGTATCACTTGGATTGACTAAAGCAAATGCCAATTTTGGGAATAATCGATTCAGTAAATACATCGTGCCAGTATATCCCATTCGGATCGTGTATTGGTCTTTTTGTAAACCTAAAATAAGTCCTTTAATGAGTTTTTCTGGGCTCATTTTTTGGATTTTTCTATGTGCAATTAATTCAGTTTCTACCGCTGGAGGTAATAGTTCAAAAACTTTAATGGGGCTTTTTATGATCCGTAAATGTTCTCTTAGTGACTTGGTATAAAATCCTAATGCTGCCTTTGTGGCGGAATAGGTGGCTTCTAACAAAGAAGGTACGTAACTCAGTACGGAAGTTGTATTGATAATGGCACCTTCTTTTCTTGAATTCAACATCGTCATAAATAGATTATTTAGTCGAATGACACCAATGTAGTTGATGTCCATCTCATAAGCGGCTCCTTGTACATGTTTATTGCTGGCAATGCCTAAATTAGAGGGCATAACTCCAACTCCTGCATTGTTATATAATATATCAATTCCTCCCAATAATTCAATTTGATTGTAAAGTGCTAGGGCATCTTCTTCCTTTGCGACATCACTTTGAAATGTAATAATGCTTGGATAAAGTTTTTTTGCCGTATCTAATTTAGCTTGATTTCTTCCTGTAATAATGACATTTGCTCCCAATTCTAGGAATTGCTTAGTGGCTTCAAGTCCAATACCAGCACTACCTCCAGTAATCAAAATCGTTTTATTTTTTAAGTTCATGTTGTCTTTGATTTATAAATCATATAATTTCACTTTCGAATTGCAAGTGCAAAGCTAATAAAACACTTGCAAATCGCAAGTAATATTTATAAATTATTTATGAAAAACAGTAAAAAAAGGTCAGATTGTCCAATAAGTAGTTCACTTGATATTTGGGGAGATAAATGGTCCTTGATTATCGTTCGAGATTTAATGTTTGCTAAGCAATGCACATATGGTGACTTGCTAAAATCGGAAGAAAAAATAGCGACAAACATTTTGGCCTCTCGGCTACAATCCCTGGAAGAAAATGGAATAATTAGTAAATCAGACCATCCGGATAGTAAAGCAAAATTCTTATATAAACTGACGCAAAAAGGAATAGATCTACTACCCTTGATGGTCGAAATTAATTTGTGGGCTGATAAGTATTATGAACTACCAGCCAAACGAAAGGAAGAGTTGAAAGAAGTAAAAAAAGACAAGGAACAATACATTAAAACAGCGCTTTCTAACTTGAAACAAGTGATTAGTTAATATTATTTCTGAAAGGCAGACTATGGTTTTATGGCTCGTCCTATTTGTATCGATGATAAAGTTTCTTCATATGCTGAATAATAATGAAACCTCCCTATTCATATAGGACTATTTGAGGAGAACGTATTCAAAATGATTTTAAAAGTTTGACCAAATACGATTTAAACACCTAATCCACATGTGTGTGTAGATTAGGTGTGTGTATTTATTTGAATAGCTGAGGAGCAAATGTATTAAGATAGATTCTCCAATTAGACCAGGTATGTCCTCCAGAATTCACAAAAAAGGTATGTTTAAGTCCATTTTCTGTTAAGGTTTTATCTAATAATCTAGCGGGCTCAATTAAGAAGTCGCTGTCGCCACAGGCCAAGAAGTACAGTTTGTAACCCGCTTTTTTCAAATTTTGAAATTGAAGGTTGTAGTCAGCCTTTGCTTTCTCATCTGCGATTCTAATTCCATTACTTAATGGACAGATGTAACTAAAAAAACCAGGATTCAAATTGCTAACTCGGATCGTATGGCCAGCACCCATAGAAAGTCCTGCTATGGCTCTGGATTTTGGGTTGGCGATGACTTTATAATTCGTTTCGATGTAGGGAACGATGTCTTTTACTATACTATTCACATACAAGTCCGCAAATTTTGGATCATTACGATCAAAGGCTTTTTCGGGTAACATGGAAGTTTTGGCGGCTTGTTGGCCAGGGTTTCCATTAGGCATGACAACCAACATCGGTTTAGCTAAACCTTTCTCAATTAAATTGTCCATAATTTGACGGGTGCGACCCATGGTGCTCCAAGCATCTTCATCTCCTCCTGCTCCATGCAATAGGTAAAGTACGGGATATTTCTCTTTGCTTGATTCATATCCGAAAGGAGTATACACAAACATTCTTCGGTTAACCCCTATAGTAGGAGAATCATACCAAACTTGCGACAAATTACCTCGTTGATTTGCTTCAAAATAATTAGCTGCTAAATCCCCAGGAATGAGCAATACACTTAAATACCGAGTACCATCACGTTGCATGAGTATGTTGGTGGCATCTGTTACCGCTAGGCCATCGACGATAAAATGGTAGGTATATAATTCTGATTTTGGTTTGGGAATACTGACAGACCAAAGGCCCAACTTATCTTTTTTCATTAAAATTGATTGGGAAGGTTTTTCCATCCAAGAGCCATATAATTTAACCGTATCGGCATATGGATTTGATATCCTAAAAATCACCTCTTTCTCTTTTATTTCTGGGGAAATGATGGGTTTTTGTCCAGCAAAATTGGCTAGCTCTTGTGCATAAGAAGCTATAACGAGGAATAGTAATAGGAATGAAAGTATGTATTTCTTGTTCATGTTATCAATGTTTAAATGTGTCCAGTTGGATTCAATTTATTTGAAAAGTAATTGACCAAATGTATTTAAATAGATTCTCCAATTAGCCCAGGTATGCCCACCAGGGGAAACAAAAAAGGTATGCTCTATGCCATTTTTGCTTAGAGAGGCCTCGGTTGTTTTCGCTATTTCCCAAAGGAAATCTTCATTTCCACAAGCAAACCAATACAATTTATAACCTGCTTTTTTTACTCCTTGAAGTTTAGATTCAAATTCTGGTGTAATAGTTCGAACCCCAATACTAAGTGGACAGATGTAATTGAAAGTTCCTGGGAATTCATTGCTAACACTGATGGTATGAGCTCCACCCATGGAGAGTCCAGCTACTGCCCTTGAATCGGCGTTAGAAATAGCTTTGTAATTCTTTTCTACATAAGGAATGATGTCTTTTACTATACTAGTAATGTATAAATTTTGAAAAGCGGGATCATTGCGATCATATAATTTTTCATCCAATAACAACGTTTTGGCGGCCTTCTGGCCAGGATTCCCATTTGGCATAACACAAATCATAGGAACGGCTAATTTCTTTTCAATTAAATTATCTAGTATTTGAACAGCCCTTCCCATCGTGCTCCATGCATCTTCATCTCCGCCGCCACCATGTAGTAAATAGAGGACAGGGTAGTTTTGATTGGATGTTTCATAACCATAGGGAGTATATACATACATGTGTCTGTTGCTACCAATAGTAGGAGAATCATACCAGACTTTCTTCAAATTACCTCGTTGATTTGCCTCAAAATAATTACTTGTAGTTTTTCCAGGAACCAATAAAACACTTAAATAGCGAACGCCATCACGCTGTAAAAAGATATTATTTACATCATTGACTGTCATGCCATCTACTATGAAATGATAGGTATATAACTCGGGAGAAGGAGTTGGAATTTTCACGGTCCAAGTTCCCACCGAGTCTTTCAGCATGTTCGTTGAAGAATCAAAGCTTTTCATCCATGAGCCATAAAGCCTGACCAATTTTGCTTTGGGAGCAGAAATACGAAATGTGACCGTTTTTTCTCCAATTTCTGGAGAGACGATGACCGCTCTTCTGACATTTGCCATTTCTTGTGCCTGTGAGGTAAAAACAGTGATAGACAAGCAAGTAAGTAAGGCAATGGAATACATGGTAATAAATCGGACTTTTGTTTTCATGATGTATGGTTATTTTGATTTATGACTATTAATAGAGAAAATATAATTTTTAATTTACGAATTATTTTGGAGTATGGGTTTCCATTCATGTATTTAGTGGGAATTCTTTCATGAAATCAGCAGGGTAGTTCTTTTTAAAAATGCGTTTAGCATAGTCAAAAATTCGTTCTTATAGGTTTAAAAGTAAGCGCGAATTAAAAAAAATGCACTTATAGAGATTTCCTGAAATCGGAAGAAAAAATAGCGACTCCATGATGGACTTCACTCTTGCAAACCACAGAGAAATTGGGATTGAATCTATGGATGAAGGAAATTAATTTATGGACAGATGTTAATAGGGCCTTTCTTACGAAATGAAGGAAGATTTGATAGGAAAATTAATGAGGAAGCTCTCATTATTGAGGGCTTCCTCTTATTATAATTAAATGATTTGGAGTGAGGTGTCTTTTTTTATAATTAACAATGCAATAAGCAGGTTTGGAACCCAACAAAGCCAAGCTAAATAGGGATAGAATAATTCAAAAGGCAAACCTATGGCAAAGCCAATTCCAAGTCCAATTCGTAATGTGACGGCAGCAAAAGTAAGAGAGAAGTTGACGACCATCCAATTTTTATGTGCTTGAATCTTTTTACGAACAATGGAAGAATAGGCATAAAATCCAGAAGTAATCCATAATATGGCCAATAGGAAAAACCCTAGATGAGAAACCATTCCCCCAAAGGAAAATTGTGCCATATATAATCCAGAAAAACCACCAAGGAAGACACAGAGTAAATAGACTTTACCTAATTTTCGATGTACCTGAATATGATTCAATCGAAATTTTTCATTGAATTGAAATGGGCCTAAAATTAATGCGACAATGGACGGAAATATATGAGCATAAATCCCTAGTGCATGCGCATTGAAATTGACTTTCATGGATGGGTGAACTGCGTTTCCTAGTTCAAGAAAAGCGTATGCGAAAAAAGCATATATCCCAATTAATGCAGAAGAAATATAGATGAGAGATTTAACTACTTTATTCATGAGGTCTTGACATAGAAACTCTTTAACAATTTTTTGAATCAACGACTTTATGAGCTCTAGCTCTTTTTAGATCGAGTATGGATTTATGTAATACTAAATAAGCATAGCTCAACACATGCGCCGAGAACTAATTTAATCCCGAAAATATACGGAATTACATCCTATTCATCCATCAAATGAAACTAATTTTATGATTAAATAATGTGAGGATATGACACAACACGAGATTTTTTTCGCCATTTGCCATACCAAATTAAGCTACCTGAAATAGGTAAGGACGCAATCAGTAAACTCATGATACAGGCAAGGATTTTTCCTGTTATACCCAATGCCGAACCTACATGTATATCATAATTTAAGCGCAATAGTTTGTCAGCAGCATGCACATCTCGGTAGTGCCCCCAAATGTGATTTACTCGGATCTCTTTCAGTGAAAACTGATTATAATAGACATAATCTGCCTTCCAGTAAGTGTCATAACTTGGATTTATGACGACCGAGATACTTGAACTATCTGATTCTGGAGGATGTAATTCTATTTGCGCAAAATTTATTCGAGAAGAATCATATTGTTGATAAATAGCGTCTAATGGTTCTTTTGATATAGGTTTTATATATCGAGAAACAGGCTCTACATAGATGAGGCTTTTTTCACCTCCAATAGCTTTATGATACCACATGGCAAAATTTGGCATGACCCATACTAATCCCGTTATGATAAAAATAATAGAAAAGGAGAGGGAGTAAAAGCCTATGATACCATGTATATCCCAATTTTTTCTTTTCCATTTGGTATTTTCTTTCCATTTGAACCAAATCCGCTTTTTGAGAATGTGCCAGTTTTTAGGAAGCCATAATATAAAGCCACTTAAAACGATGATGGAAAATAGTAGAGTAACTAGTAGCACGACTACCCGCCCCACCTCTTGAGGAAGCCATAAATACATATGACCTTTTAGTATGAAGGGGAAAAAACCCGCTTCCATATTTTGTGTATGCAGCACCTTTCCAGAGTAGGGATTGATGTACATGATGTAATAGTAGAAAGGATCTCGATGGTAGAATGTTACCTCTATCGAATGATTGTCTTGGTAATATTTAATTGAATGGACATTTTTACCAGGCAGTTTTTTATGAGCAATTTGTTGAATTTCACTTGGTAGTAGAATCCTTTTGTTTTCTTTTAATACCAATCGATATTCGTCAGTAAAATCCTGAATTTCTTTTTGAAATGCATACAAGCAACCCGTTATGGATATGATAAATACCAATAGCCCGGTTATTAAACCGAGCCAAAGGTGGAGTTTGCGGAAATATTTTTTGATCACCTCTAAATGGATTAGAATTTATAATTGAATCCAAGAGAAACAGATCTCAATCGCTGAGGAGTAACCGTGCTCCATCCGGCATAATACTTCGTATTGGCCAGGTTATCTACTTTCAAATTGATACTATACTGGTTGATTGTATAAGCTAATGAGGCATTGAAAATGGTATAGCTAGGTAAGGTAAAACTACCAATATTTGCACGGTTCAAAGTGTTGAATTCACTGGCATAATTAGCACCTAAGCCTAAGCTTATTCCTTTTAATGTTGAATTTTGAACACGATAAATAGCCCAAAAGTTAAATAGATTGGCAGGTCCGGCTTCTTCTGTTCTCAAGCCTAAATACCCACCGTTTGGCGTATCTTTTTTCACTTCATTTTCATTGTGACTATAGCCTGTAATGATACTTAGGCCTTCAATCGGGCTTGTAACCATACTCAGTTCAAAACCTTTGCTCTCAACCTCACCTCCTTGAATGGTGTTGTTGATATTATTGGGGTCAGACATGGATTTATTGGAAACCAGGATATTGTAATAACTAGCAGTTAGCGCAATTTTGTCTTTGTACAAATTCGTTTTGACTCCTATCTCCCATTGATTGGCATGTTCAGGAGTAAGAATTTTAAGGGTGGGATTATTGCCATTTACATCAGCGACTTCTACCGGACTCAGATTTTTAAAACCATTCATGTAATTACCAAAAAAGGAAACCTTATTTAGTATTGGCTGGTAAACAATCCCAAATTTTGGAGAGAAAGTGGTTTGAGATGTTAATTGATCTGAACTCCAAATGGATGGATTTCCTTGGAAATTGTCTAGACGTAAGCTTAACATTGCCGAAAATTTCGGAGAGAAATGGATTACATCAGATACATAAGCACTCACGATTTTAGTTTCAGCGATGGAATTCCCTTCTGCTGAATTAATCAGTAGTTGATCCGTTCCTTGCGTTGTTAATTTGCCGTTATCGCTTTGGTTAACTAAGGATACGACACCATTGGCCACCCAGCCAGTGCTGTAATTTTCAACTTGGCTGTTTAGGTAATCGATTCCTAGCAATACATTGTTTTTGAAAGTACCCAGGTTGAAATGGCCAACAAAATTTTGTTGTATATCTACCGTATTGGTTTCACCATCGCGTTTTGAAATAAAACGGGTAAATTCATTTCCATTCGAAGAATCCCATAGGTACTGGTAATAGCCGTTGGTTTTGGTATGACTTCTTGATAGAATCGTTTGTGAGGTCCAGTTATTGGAAAGTTTATATAAAGCCTGCGACTGAATGCTGAAACTTGGGTTTTTCATGCTTAGGCTATTTGACGTATATGATTTCTCGTAATTTTTTTCAAATAGATCCATGGTCTTGAATGATAATGCCGCGTATCTGCTCAGGAAAATCATGGGGGCATTGGCTGCCTCGGCATTTTTAAATTCAGTATTGAAAAGGAAAGTCAATTTTTTGCTGGCGTTTATTTTTATACTTGGGGCCAAGTAAAATACTTTATTGAAGCCGGCATCTTGGAAGCTTTTTACGTATTGATTAGCCACATTTAAACGAGCGAAAATTTTATCACCAAGTGGGATATTGATGTCGGCCGTGAAGCGGTTCAGTCCGTAACTTCCAGATATATATCCTATTTCTCCCCCAAATCTTTCATATGGTTTCTTGGATACAATATTGATCAATCCTCCATAAGCAATCAGGCTACCACCATACAAAGTGCCCGATGGCCCTTTAATCACTTCAATACTTTCAATATTTGCGGGATCAACTGTTCCGTTTGAAATATTGGGCATACCATTCATCATAGTAGGTTGTAGGGCAAAGCCCCTCATGCTATAAAACTCAGCACCATCTCCACCTCTTCCTGTGCTTTCCCATAATCGAGTAATACCTGTTGCATTTTTTAATGCATCATGTAGATTGGTGACGAGTTGGTCTTTCAATATATTTTTTGAAATGGTATTATAGACTTGAGGATTTTTCATGTCCTTCATGGGCATTTTAGATATGGAAATACTGGTATCAATCTTATAATCATTTCGGTATGCAGTTACTGTAACCTCCGATAATTCTTTGACAAAAGTGGTATCACTTTGAATTCTCTGAGCAAATGTTGTGATGCTCATTAGCATCAATGGAAATAGGGTATACTTTTTCATGTTTTTATTTAGACTAATTATAAATAAGGACAAATATAGGGAGCGAAACCTCTAAAGCAATGCCTTATTTAGAATTATTTTAAATAAGAGGCGTCTTAGTCCTTGAAATGGAAATCGCTGATAGATTTTAATCTTAAAAAAATTGATATTCCAGAAGGTAATTGAGCCTATATTTCAGCTAAAAAAACCCCTATTTGAAAGGATTTAAATTTTGCCAACTAGTCAAAATATAGTTTTTGAGTCTAAAGGGAAGGGAAATATGAAGGGAGAGGTTTCTCCAATCAAAATGAAATAGGGATGAATATTAATACGTAATATGCTAGAAACAGAAAATTAGTCCGAGCTTCGGACCTAATCTCCCAAAGCGAAATTTTCTTGAGTAAAAATTAGAGGATACAAGGTTTTGGTAAGGGAATATGTTTATAAATTCTGCCTCTTTTTTTCACGAATTGCATAATCGACGGCCCTAGCAGTAAGTGCCATGTAGGTGAGGGATGGGTTTTGAGTGGAGGTTGATGTCATACAAGATCCATCGGTGACAAATACATTTTTACAATGATGCATTTGGTTAAAAGCATTTAACATAGAGGTCTTGGGATCTTTTCCCATGCGCACTCCTCCCATTTCATGGTTTTCATTTCCAGGTACGCGTTTCGTGTCGATGGGCTGTATATTTTTGAATCCTGCAGCTTCATACATGTCAGTAAATTGCTCATGAAAATCCTTTAGCATCTTCTCATCATTATCGTCATATGCCACCGATACTCTTAGTTGGGGTATCCCATATTTATCTTTAAATTGTTTATCTAGACGAACAGTAGAATGTGCCTTGGGAATAGTTTCCCCCATCATTCCCACGTTGATATGCCAATTTCCAAGTTTTTGAGTTAATAAAGATTGTTTTAACGATTCTCCAACAAGGTCATGGGTGTTTTCCACAATTCTGCTGGCCGATAGGTTACTGGCATAACCTCTCAAGAAATCTGTTTCTTGTTTATACACATTTCTAAATCGTGGGATATACCCAGAAGTGGGTCTTTTACCCGCTGTTTTATAATCCAAATCCCCATCATATTCTGCCGTAATTCTACCTCGATAACTATGAAAAGCCATGTGTGTACCCAATATTCCAGAATCATTACCAAGTCCGTTGGGAAAACGAGAAGAAATGGAATTCAATAAGATTAAATTAGTGGCCAAAGGAGAAGCATTTACAAAAATAACAGAGGCAAAATATTCTTCCATTTCATGAGTTAATGCATTGACCACTCGAACGCCGATGGCTTTGTTTTTATGCTCATCAAAAATGATGGAATGAGCAATAGCATGTGTTTTTAGGGTTAAATTTCCTGTCTTATATGCCGCAGGTAATGTGGCAGAATTACTACTAAAATATCCCCCATAAGGGCATCCTCGTTCACAAAGTGTTCGGTTTTGGCATTGGCTTCTACCAACTGATTGGTGGATTTTGTCAGCCTGACTTAAATTGGCTGTGCGTGCAATAATGACATGCCGATCAGGATACTTATTTTTCACTACTTGCCCAAAATGTTTTTCAACACAGGAAAGGTCATAAGGCTTTATAAAATCACCATCTGGTAAGGTTTCCAAACCGTCTTTGTTGCCAGATATCCCCACAAATTTTTCCACATAACTGTACCACGGAGCGATATCTTGATAACGAATAGGCCAGTCGACCGCAAATCCATCTCGAGCTGGACCGGTAAAATCAAAATCACTCCAACGCTGGGTATGTCGGCCCCATAACAGCGATCTGCCGCCCACATGATAAGCCCGAATCCAATCATAGGGCTTTTCTTGAATGTAAGCCTGTTCTTCGTCTTTCGTTAAAAAATGAGAAGTGGCTTCGGTGAAAATAAAATTTTTACTAGCAATTTTGTATTCATTTTTAACCTCTAATGGAACTTGACCACCATGTGGAAAATTCCATGGATTGTGCATGGCAGTCGGGTAATCGCTCACATGTTTTACGTCTCTACCTCGATCCAGCAGAAGTGTTTTCAGGCCTTTTTCCGTGAGTTCTTTGGCTGACCACCCTCCACTTATGCCAGAACCAATGACGATAGCATCAAACGTATTTTTATCCTTCAAACTCATTTTTATTGCCAATATGTTGAAAAGTTTTTAGAAAAATGTGGAATGGCAATTTCTGGATCCTGTATCTCAGGATGCCAAAGTTTTTCCCATTCAAAGCTATAATAGCCAGGATATCCTCCTGCTTTTAGCGCATGAAGGGCTTCACCAAGGGGTGCGTTTCCTTCTCCTATGAGCGTGTATTTTTCGCCTCTATCGGATACAATTGCGTCTTTTATGTGTGTGTGTAAAATATACTTTTTCAATTGGGCATAAACCTGAGCTGGGGGCTCTTTCGTAATTGACCACATATTAAAGAAGTCCCAAACTAGTCCTACATGAGCATGGTTTGTTTCTTGCATGATATGTAGGAGCAAGTCACTTTTTATAACCTTTCCATGAGACTCCAAAAGCACTTTTACCCCAGATGATTTAGCAAAATCCCCTAAGTCAATCAATGATTGAATGATGGCATTCACGGTTTCTTTTTCTGATTGATCTTTAGGGAGGTCATTGGGGAAAACCCGAATAAATGGGCAGGATAAATGACTTGCAAGATCAATGTATTTTTTTGCCTCATCCATATTGCTTTGCCTTTTTATAGGGTCTAAAAAATGCATATTGGCAGATGAACCTAAATTAATAATTTTCAAACCAGCATCTCTTACTTGCCTCCGAGTGGAAGAAATAGTTGAAGGGGAAAATAGGGGATTAGCCGGAAGATCTAAATCTCCTTTAATACCTCTAATTTCAATTCCTGAATATTGATTTTCTGTAGCGTGTTGAATCACCTGCGAAAAATTCCAAGTGGGACAGCCTAATGTTGAAAAGGACAAAAGAGCTTTGTTAGGCTTAATAAATTGTAAAGCGGATAGGCCAAAAAGCCCCGAGCTTTGTTTTAAAAATTCACGCCGGTTATTCATTTGTTTCCCTTGATATGACATTGAAAGTAATAAAAT
This sequence comes from Aquirufa ecclesiirivi, assembly GCF_011250515.1. GTDB lineage: Bacteria > Bacteroidota > Bacteroidia > Cytophagales > Spirosomataceae > Aquirufa > Aquirufa ecclesiirivi. The sequence goes on from NZ_JAANOP010000001.1 coordinate 356,122, forward strand.
TATTGTTATTCCCTGCCATGTAATGACATCATGTGTCAGAACGAAGCATGCGAATCAGATTTGATCAAATTTTTGTTTTAAATTGAATTTGTAAACGGAATATATGTTATGAATGACATTACATCATTTGAAGAAACGTTAAAGCTTTCATCTCCTCCTTCTAATCTTGGTCCTATCTTGAAGAGTCTTTGGTATGATGCCAAAGGGGATTGGGACAGTGCGCATGCGCAAGTAGATCAATTAAATGACCGTGATTCTGCCTGGGTGCATGCTTATTTACATCGCAAAGAAGGGGATATTTGGAATGCTGATTATTGGTATGGAAGGGCTAAGAAAAATCGACCGAATGGGACTTTAGAAGAAGAGTGGAAGAAGCTGTTGGAGCATTTTTTAACTATATGAGTCATTAAAATTAGAAAGAATGCAGTTTTCTACTTTCTAAGCAAGATAATTCGCTATTTGTATACGTGATTTGGTAGCTTTTTTTGGGAGGGTAAATTTACAATTGATAAAAAAAGAGACTATGGCTGGCTTATTTGTTGAGTTGCTTCTTTCTTGGATATTGCTTTGGTTCTTTGACAAAAGCCATCTTAATGCCTTAGGAATATTACCATCTTCACAGCGATTCTTTGATCTAATCTTTGGACTCATTTGCTCTTTCCTGGTAGCAGGTTTTGGTTTGTATATGGTGGTTTATATATCAAAATCCAGCATGGGTATTAACCCTAATTTTACTTCTAGCCATTTTTTTGATCGACTCTTATGGATGTTTAATTCGGTGGTCTATGAAGAGCTGATTTTTAGAGGAGCGTTGTTGTATATCGCAATTAGCAAGTTGGGGATTTATAAAGCCTGTTTAATATCTTCTGTTGCCTTTGGAATCTATCATTGGTTTACATTTGGGGCTTGGGGAAATATTCTTCAAATGGCTTATGTGTTTATTTTGACAGGATTTGCAGGAGCCATATTTGCTTTTTCTTTTGCTTATTCAAGATCCATGTGGTTGGCTATTGGACTACATCTAGGATGGAATGTTGTCTCTAATATCGTGTTTTCTCAGGGACAATCAGAAGATCAATTGTTGATTATCCGCGGGGGACAAAAAATAGGAAATATGTGGTCATGGGTATATTTTTTATACCAAATTGCTATTTTACCTATTCCTGTTTTTTATTATTTAAAGCAAAGTATAAAAAAGAGGCATGATGATTGAAGAAAGACTAATTAAATGAGCTGATTTACAGTCCAATTTTTATTTCATTCTGTCAGTATAGATTCTTTCAAATCAAGTATTCTGCTACGTAGATGACTATGTGTTCATTCAATGCCGATCATTTGAAAAGTACAATTTCAAGAAAATGTATAAATTTTTTTAATGATATACATAAAATAGTTTAATTTTTTTGTTTCGATGTACTAGCCTACTTTGTGGGTCAAATCTCGATCAAAAGACGATAAAGATTTGATGTATTAGTATATTTAATGAAAAAATAATTCAGTAAAGCCAAGCATACTATGTTTGGCTTTCTTTATGTAAAGTACTTTTTAATGATCTGATTCTTATTTTCTAAGACAAATTGCAAATAGGCTTTAGCCACGGCAGAATGTTTTTTACCATGATTCCATACTAATGTCCATTGAGTGGTAATTGGTAAGCCCATTTGAGGAATAATGACTAATGAACCATTTTGTAATTCATTTTTAATTCCAATAATCGGCATGATGGAATATCCAAGGCCTGCCAAGACCGCTTGTTTTACCGCTTCATTGGACATTAATTCAATCTTTTTTTCTACATGAATTTCTTGATGTTGTAAATACGATTCCATGATTTTTCGGGTTCCTGATCCAAGTTCTCTGTAAATCATGGGTAGATTGGAAGCCAATAATTTGGCGTTTTTTTTGGGATTTTGGTCAAGAATTTCAGGTTTTCCCACCAAGTAGAGTTCATTACTTAGTAATTCAAGATATTCGTAATTATGGCCCTCTATGGGAAGAGAAACTAGACTAAAGTCCACTTCATTTTTTTTTAGGTTTTCAAATACTTTCTCCTTATTGCTCACCTCCATGGAGAGTTCAACCCCTTGGTTTTCTTTCAAAAAATCCGTTAAAAAATAGGGAATTACATACTTACCTGTGGAGACGACGGAGATTTTTAAGCGACCGAAAAGTTGGCCTTTAAATGCCTTCATCTTATTATTGATAGCATATACTTGTTCAATAATTTCCTCTGCAGATAAGGCTATTTCTTTGCCAAAATCAGTCAAATAAACTTTCTTTCCTACGATTTCAATCAGGGGTAATTCAAATTGAGATTGGAAATTTTTTATCTGAATTGAAACCGCTGGTTGAGTGAGATTCAGTTCTTCTGATGCCTTAGTGATACTTTTCGTTTGAGCTACTTTGACAAAAATTTGCAATTGATTTAAGGTGTAGTTCATAAATTTATTTTATGTTATTCATTATAAATTTAAATAAATAGTAATGATTTTTTGGTATTTACTTTGCGCCCAGATTAAAATATCGCTTATGAATATCAAAAAATCTTCAGCCATTTTTATTCATTTAATTTCCATTGCCGTTCTACTTTATCTTATCAAATCTGGTTCAGATCCTTTATGGGACAAAGTAGGCATAAGCACTGCGATTCTCATGGAATTGAATTTACTTAGAATTTTACAAGAACAAACTTAAACCACCTTTTGATGATCAATTTTGAACTACTTGTATTTAATCTAACTAACCCCACCTTACTCTTTTTTATTTTAGGGATGCTTGCCAAATTTCTAAAAAGTGATTTGGAAGTACCTGCGGCATCCAAAAGTTTTATAGCACTTTACCTGTTGTTTTCCATCGGTTTTAATGGTGGAACGGAATTAGCGGCTACTGGGATCACAGGAGAAATAGTCAAAAGCCTTGTCTTCGGTTTATGTTTGGCCAGCATAATTCCGGTGTATGCATTTTTTATACTAAGAACAAAACTGAACTCGTATAATGCTGGAGCGATAGCCGCCTCGTATGGTTCTGTTAGTGCCGTGACATTTGTGAGTGCTGTGGCTTTTCTGGAAATGAATCAGATGAAGTTTGGAGGAGAAATGGTAGCCATAATGGCATCCATGGAATTTCCAGCGATAATTATGGGTTTGCTATTGATGAGTTTATTTCCTTCTGAATCACAGCTAGAACAAAGGGAGAAATTTCAATGGAAGAAAACCATACATCATTCTTTAACGAATGGAAGTGTATTGATGATTTTAGGCAGTTTATTGATTGGCTTTGTTTCAGATTCCAATCAAACAGCTGGTATTAAACACTTCACTTCCGATATTTTTAAGGGATTTTTAGCCATCTTTTTGTTGGATATGGGGATGGTTGCGGCTAGTCGGATTGCAGCATTTAGACAGCAGGGTTATTTTGTTTTATTCTTTGCTATACTTCTTCCCTTGTTTAATGGCTCCATGGTAGCTTATATCAGTCAATTCGTCACGGATAATCAAGGGAATCGATTGATTTTTGCGATTTTAGCCGCTAGTGCATCCTATATAGCTGTTCCTGCAGCCATGAGGATGGTAGCACCGAAAGCCGACCCAGGAATATATATTCCCATGGCTTTGGGGGTGACTTTTCCCTTTAATATTACGATTGGAATGCCCATATTTTTCCAATTGATACATTGATGTATTTTCAATAGACTAGTGAAGATTAAGCTTTATTTGAATGCAACCAAGCATCAAATGAAATTGGCAATTTTCTGAAGAGATAAAAATAATCACTTATTAAATCCATGGACAATGTCAATGCAATTTGTTCGTGTAGAGCAATTCTCGGCATTTCAATGATCGATGTCAAAAATATTTTTTAAGGAATTAAAAACCTATCCCTTATCTATATAAATGGGAAGGTCCTCTATTTGAAATAACGGTATTCCTTAAAAATCAGGACTTATTTGTTCAAACAATTTTGACAAGAAAGGCGTTTTCTTCCATATGGAAAATCAATTATTACGCCTAACAAGTGAACTTGAAGGAGAAAGGAATAAACTTTTATCCCACCCGATTTATGCTAAAATTAACGACTTAGCGGGATTACAAAAATTTACCCAAATACATGTATTTGCCGTTTGGGATTTTATGAGTTTGTTGAAATCACTGCAAATCGGTTTAACTTCAGTACAGCTTCCTTGGATTCCTGTGGGTTCGGCCGATACTCGATACTTAATCAATGAAATAGTTTTGGGAGAGGAGTCGGATGTTGATGAACAAGGAAACAGGATTAGTCATTTTGAACTCTATCAGAAAGCCATGATTCAAATGGGCGCATCAACTGAGGCGATTGATCTACTCATTAAAAAAGTACGTGAGGGGATAAATATCCAAGATGCGATTCGAGAAATAGGCTTAAATCCCTATATACAATCATTTTTGGAATATACGTTTGATATAGCTTTGCATGCTCCCATTCATGTGAAGGCAGGGGTTTTTACCTTTGGACGAGAAGATTTAATTCCATCGATGTTTCATCAATTGTTGGAGCGCTTATACACCGAAGTTCCAGAGCAGGTATCTACCTTTCGATATTACATCGAGAGACATATTGAAGTAGATGGCGATCATCATAGCCATTTGGCCAAGGATATGGTCAATCAATTGTGTGGGAAAGATGAAAATAAATGGGAGGAAGTTTTACAGGCTTCTAAAAAGGCCTTAGAAATGCGTAATTTATTGTGGGACGCATACTTCTATTTGAATCACTAATATTAGATCATTATTTTACCTTTCACTTGATGAGCGTGCGAGATTTATTGGATAATTTGTCCTAATTTTAAGCCTATTGAATCTTTTTGATTCAATATCTTATGTATGATTTATCCCGTATAAACTATGTTATATTTTCAACAGAATGCTCGAACATTTGGAGATTCAGTCGCTCTTTTATCTGGCAATTCCACCTACACGTATTCCAAGCTGATTGATCGATCAGAACAAATTGCTGGTGGACTATTGCTGGATCAATCGGACTTAGATGAATCCCCTGTGGCCTATATGGTGGAGCCAGGATTTGCCTATGTATCTTCTCAGTGGGGGATTTGGTTAGCAGGAGGAATTGCAGTTCCCGTAGCATTAGCCCATCCTTTGGATTCCATCAAATACATTCTTCAAGACACAGGAGCTAAGACCTTCATCTGTTCAGCCAGTTTTACACCATTGCTCTCGGACTATTGCCAAGAGGCGGGTGTTCGATTGCTTATTTGGGAAGAAATGCCGCAATCAGATCAAACCCCATTACCTGAAGTACATGTGGATCGGGGAGCTATGATATTGTATACGAGTGGTACCACCAGTCTTCCTAAGGGCGTGTTAAGTACACATCATGGAATAGAAAGTCAAGTTAAATCCTTGGTAGAAGCATGGAATTACACGGCCAATGATCACACGCTTTGTGTCTTGCCTTTGCACCATATTCATGGGATTATTAATGTGATATCTGCCACCTTGTACGTAGGAGGGAAAGTAGAGTTTTTGCCACAATTCTCGCCTGAAGAAATCTTTACTCGATTTAAGCAAGGGGCATTGAATGTATTCATGGCGGTACCTACCATCTATTTTAAGCTTATTGCTTATTTGGAATCATTGAGCGACCGTGAACGAAATGAACTAAAAACGTGCATGCAAGCTTTTCGTCTCATGATATCGGGTTCAGCAGCTTTGCCTGTTTCTGTGATGGAAAAGTGGGAAGTTTTAAGTGGACAGCGCTTATTGGAAAGGTACGGAATGACAGAAATAGGCATGGCTATTAGTAATCCTTATCTAGGAGAGCGACGGGCTGGGCATGTAGGTATGCCATTGCCCAATGTGCAAGTTCGGTTGGTGGATGAAGAAAATGGAGTCGTGGAAGGTCAGCCTGGCGAAATCCAAATTAAAGGGCCAACGGTCTTCAAGGAATATTGGGGAAAAGAAAAAGCGAGCCAAGAAGCATTTACGGAAGATGGCTGGTTTAAAACCGGGGATGTGGCCGAATTAGCGGATGGTTATTATCGAATTTTGGGAAGAAATTCCACCGATATCATTAAATCGGGAGGATATAAATTATCCGCTTTGGAAATTGAAGAAGTATTAAGAACTCATCACAGTGTAGAAGATTGTTCAGTAGTCGGTTTGCCAGATGAAGAATGGGGAGAAATTGTTGCAGCAGCCGTGGTTTTGAAATCCCATAGTAGTACAGATGAATTGAATACTTTTATGCGAAGTAAAATGCCAGCCTATCGCGTTCCTAGAAAGTATGTATTCCTTTCTGAATTACCAAGAAATGCGATGGGTAAGGTGACTAAAAACGACTTGAAAGTATTGTTTATATCATAGCTTTTAAAGCTAAATAAAAGACGCTTGGACAAAGTAGACATCCTAAACCCGTATAAAAAGTAGCGGTTAATGCTCCGTAAGGTACGAGCTTTTGGTCGGTGGCTGCTAAACCTGCGGCCACACCACTCGTAGTTCCAATCAATCCTCCAAATACCATGGCTGCATGTGGATTGTCTAGTTTAATTTTAGTCGCGACCAAGGGGGTAAACACGGTTACTACAATGGCTTTGACTACTCCTGTAGCCACACTTAATGCGATTACATCTGAACTGGCTCCCAAAGCAGAACCTGTTACAGGACCTACAATGAACGTTAATGTTCCAGCCCCAATCGTGGCAAGACTTTCAGCATCCTGATATCCAAAGGCCAATCCTACACAAATTCCTACAACAAACGAAACAACCAAACCCAATGCCAAGGAAATGATACCAGCTTTCCCAGCTTGTATCATGACAGGAAAGCTTACGCCTAAAGCTGTGGATACGATGCAGAAATCTCGGAACATAGAACCTCCTACTAATTTAAAACCACTGAAAAGAGGGAAATCGGCAATTCCTTTTTCTCCACCTGTTATCATCCCTCCATAATAGGCCAACAGTAAACCCAATAAAATGGCAATGGCAGAACCGGGTATTTTTTTACGCAAAAGCCTGGTAGAAATTTGATCAGCGATCAACATAATGATAGCGATGAAGAGAAAACTAGTAATCATACCATTTTTCTCAAAAAAGGAAATGATATTCATGAATGTGTAGTTTTTATGCTCGAAATAAGAGGAACTAAGGCAAAGCCAATGATGACAATAAGGGTTCCTGCTATAATTGGGAGTATGCCGTGATTAAATGCGAGTAGGGCATTTTGACTGGCCGACATAGCTACGATAACAGGGATGTACATATTGCTCCAAAATCCAATTCCTTCATCAAAATTGGATTTGACCCAATGCTTTTTTTGAAAATAGTTATGTAAAAGAACTAGTAGCAACATGGCAAATCCCACACCGCCCACATTGGCTTGAACACCAATCACTTCACCTAAAAAATCTCCAAATAATTGACCTGCTAAATAACTAAAGGCAAGTAAACCTAATCCATAAATGAGCATAAATTTGCGCGCTAAAAAAACGAATATAAGAAATTCCTTGTTGACCGTATACTAAATGTTTGAGCTTATTTTAATGACGACATTCCGATATGTAGCGTTTTAGTTTAAATAGATACGTTGATAAAAGAAGTTTAAGCTGGCATGGTCTGGAATTTTCATTTTTTCTACCTGCTTATCTAATTTAATAATCTCCAGAGAAGTAGCATTAAAAGCTGGCCATATAGGTAATCCTTTGGCATTAGGGTTTCCAGATTTAGCAAAGTTGACCCAATAGGAAGACATCGTATTCGCTAATGCTAAATCTTCTTTTTCCCAAGGTCGATTGACTAAATGAAGCGTATTCAAAGCATAGGGCACTTCACCCGTATGAAAAGCTTTGAACTTTTTATATTCTCCATAAGCAGGGACAACGCGGGTAAATCGATACACATAGACAGGATTTCCATGGTTGCTGTGCAAATTTGCCAAGATATAGTTGGGAGCCCCAAATATCAAATCTCTAGCCAATCTGTTCTGTGAAAGCAAGGCTACTGAGTCGTTGCTGGCAGGATAATGACTTAACAAATCTGAGGCATAATTGCCGTATTGTTTTTCAATATCGGCTTTAAAAGCATCTGCCTTTTTGGGAGGGCCCATCAATAGTCCTTCATCTTCATTCCATCCCGTAAGTAAATGGACTTTATTCTGTTTTTTATGGTTGAAAATCCGTTCTATGCTTTCTGGAAGAAAATAGCCATCCACAATGATGCCACTTCTACTGGGAACTTTTTTGCGTAGTTCTTCAGCCGGCATAGCTCTCATCTGTTCTAAGTTTTGCAAACCTATGTTTTCTAGGGCTTTTTTACCTTGTTCTTCCGCTTCATTAAGCCCTATCAGAGCTTGTTTGGATACCAAAGGATTTCTGGGTAATAAGCCAGCGCCACTTTCAGCAATGGCTTTATGAAAGAGCCCTTTCGCTAATGGAGAAGCCACCAAACTAACTACAGCCATCGAGCCTGCCGATTGACCTGCAATGGTCACATTATTGGGATCCCCGCCAAATTGAGCAATATTGTTTTTTACCCATTGCAAGGCTGCTATTTGATCCAAAAGTCCATAATTCCCAGAAGCATGCTTGGGAGATTCTTTACTTAAATCTGAATGAGCAAAAAAGCCAAAAATTCCCACTCGATAATTGATACTTACATATACAACCCCTTGGGCGGCTAATTTTTCACCATCGTAGATAGGAACAGACGCCCCACCTGAAGAAAAGCCACCACCATGTATCCAAACCATCACCGGTTTTTTATCACTCGTTTTTTGGGCAGCTGTCCAAACATTGAGGTATAAACAATCTTCACTGATGGGCTCTTTAGGAATTAAAAACTCTTCTGACCACATATAAAATGGAGCAGGTGGAGCTTGTATGGCACTGGGGCCAAAAGTAAGACATGATTTTACACCTTCCCATGCCTTTACAGGAGCTGGGGCTTTCCAGCGTAAGTTGCCAATAGGCGGTGCAGCAAAAGGAATTCCTTTAAAAGATTTAATTCCACTTTTTTCGGATTTCCCTTGGATGATACCTGAGGCTATTTTTACGTTGATACTGACAGGTTCATTGGCTAATGTAGATTGTATTCCAAAGAAATAAGAAAGTAGGAAAACGAAGGAAAGTAGTACAGGTTTTTTCATTTGAATGGGCAGTTTTGTGGCTTATTGTAATTGAGTTTCTAGTTGTTTAGCTAAATGGGAATTTCCCCATTTAGCGACTTCATGCATGATTGGTAAAAGGCTTTGTCCTGCCGCGGTTAATTTATATTCCACGCGAGGAGGGAGTTCTTGAAATTCCCTTCGTTCAATCAAAGTCAAAGCTTCTAATTCTTTTAGTTCATTGGATAAAACCTTATTGGAAATTGCCGGCATGAGTTGATTGAGTTTACCAAAACGGAGCGACTTATCGCCTAGGCAATTGATGATGATGGGTTTCCATTTTCCGCCTATGATGGACATGGTTCGGGTGACGGGGCACTGAAGAGGATTATCGATAAAACGCATAGAAAATTTCTAGTTACTTTCAGGTTACTACTATTCACTTTTTCAGTTACTAAAGTACACCAATGGCTGTAAATTTGTGGAAATATTTATCCAATAGCAATATTCAACATGAAAAAATTGTCTAAAACGAAAATCTACCATTTAATATTTTGTTTGTTTGCATCCTCGGTCCTAGCACAAAAATCCGATCGTTATTTCACTACTTCAGACGGCGTTAAATTACATTACACAGTTACAGGACAAGGGAAACCCTTGGTCATTTTCCCAGGCTACACGCAAAGCTCTACTAATTTCGAACCTAATTTGGAGGTAATTGGCATGCGATTTCAAGTGTACTGCTTGGACTATCGTTGGCATGGACTTTCAGAAGATCCAAACTACGGCGTACACATTGAACGCTTTGCAAAAGATGCAAATGAGATGATTGCTGACGCAAAAATTGGCTCCTTTTATCTTTTAGCGCACTCTATGGGCAATACGGTAGCATGGAGCTATTTTGGTTTATTTGGCCAAAAGCAAGTCATCAAATACATATTAGGCGACGAAGCTCCTTGTTTAGTTACAGATCCATCTTGGACGAGCCAAGAAAAAGAGATGTATACGGGCAGCGCGACGGACAAGGATTTGTGGACCGCATGGCGCATGCCAAAAAGCCAACAACAGCCTCCCAAAAACACACGTGAGCTAATGATGGGTAAGTTGTTAACGGAACATTTAGGAAATGATTGGCGGGATATTTTGCCTACGATTCAAGTGCCAACCTTAGCATTAATAGCTGAAAATGGGACGTTTAATAATCAACACCTTTTTGATTATTTCTTGAAGACGATCCGCAAATCCGAATTAAAAGTGATCCCGAATGCGGGTCATGGATATTACGCAACTAATCCGAAGGAGTTCAACGAAATCGTGTTGAATTATTTTTCAAGTAAATAAATAAAGGGGCTAATTATTTAGCCCTTTTATTTAATTATTCGTCACTTTAAAATCTTTGAAGTAACCAATTGTCCCCACTTCCACCCACAAACCAATGCTTCCTCTCGTTGATTTGCCTAACATTTTGTTGACAATGAAATTAGGTGACTTTTGGTTGTTTATAAACAAAGTGACCTTCTCTCCCTGATATTCTAAACGGACATCAATCCATTCGTTTAATCCTATATCCGCATAGGTTTCATATAAGCCATTTGCCTCTTTTCGCAAGCGGCTGAAAGTATAACCAGGATAGGCAAAATATTGAACTGTATGGTTTCTGCGCAGTTGGTCATCAGCTCGACCATTACTTGGGCGCAAATAAATATTCTCAAACATGGAATTCCCCTCATCGATGCGATAGGCCAAACCGATGAATCCTCGTGCTTGTGGGAACGGTGAATCCACTTGAATTTTACTTAACATCTTCACTTCGATGATACCATTTTCGATGTCAGTATTTGCCAACTTAACAAAGGTCGGTCCATCCACAGAGTTCTCAATATTATTGATATCAAAGGGAGATTTGACTAAGTCTCTAGTAACTTCTAAAACTTTTGCTCCGTCTAATTCAACTACTTTAGCAATTGAATTAATGGCGGCAAACTCTTGCATTTCCCAAGTGAATTGCTGACCATATACAGGTGAGGCTAATAATATCATTACGGCAATAAAACCCCTATTTCTCATTTGATGATTTATAAAATAACCCTGCGCCATAAGAAGTACCTAAAGTTCCAGGTTTTAATTGTAAATAATAACGACTTGTTTGGTCTTCCTCGATAGATAAACCGCCTGTTTTTTGAAGGACAAAATCAGAACTATACATCAATTTCTTTGGATCTGCTGGTGTACCAAAATCTTGTGGGCCTCCACCTTGATTCACTAATTGATTATAGCCAATGACCATGGAATTCTGAATTTTGTAGGCATTTTTTGCTTCTTTCTCTAACACCCACAAGACATTGATTCCACTCATGACATTGTTGTAAAATTTGAAGTCTGGTGTTGTAGACCATGTCCAAACGGCTGCACCATAGCTATTCAAAATCAAATTATGATGCATACTTGATTGTTCAGCTGGTGAATTCCACATGACCACCGCATCCTTCACACCATAAAAGACACAATGGTCAACTTCTAATTGTTTTCCATTTGCTAATATACCTAGGTGGTTAGGTAATGCGAATTGATTACCTAGAAATAGGCATTGCGTAACTCGCAAATCACTCAAGTTTTTACCTTCCCAAACGATTGGATAATTTCTAACAAGTACACCTGTTCTAGGTTTCTCATGAACAGGTTCACCTAAAATACGAAGTCCTTGAATTGTAGCATGACTGCTTTCGATTAAAATACCATAGTTTGAACCGCCAGTAATTACTTTCTTCTCATCACGTTCTAGTTTAAATGTCATTGTTGAGACTATTATGGGCATTTTATTGGGTTCCCAAGCTGAACTATCAGGTAAGATCTCCGCACGAATTTCTAAACGATCTTGTTTTGAAAACTCCCACTGTACTGGATTAAATGCTGCGGTTTCTTCAAGTCCATAGGTTCCTTCTGATAATAGTACTTGTATGCTTCCTTTACCCATTAATTTATTAACACGTCTTGCAGCCTCTGTCAAAGATTTTAAAGGAGCCATTCTAGATCCTGCAGCGTCATCTTTTCCTAAGTTTGCATTCACATAGATTATTTCCTTGCTCTGTGCAAGGGCATTATAAGAGGCCATTAAATAGCATAGCCCAAAAATCAATATTTTTTTCATGTTAATTTTTTCCCCAAAACTACATAATCATGGTATGCATTTGTAACCAAAATTGAATTAGTAGTAACCTTCAAGTAACTTGTATTTTCGCCAATTGAAGAAACCTTTACATATTCAAAATGTCAAAATTTGGGTTGATTGGGAATAGAAAATGGATATTTTCTATTATCGAAACGATTTGAAATTATTCTATTAAATTTCGTTCGTAAATTAATGGAATATATCCAAAACAGTTATTAACTCTAATTAAATACGATATTTAAAGACCTATAAATTGTCAATAAAGGGTTGGGTATAATGACGTTTTCCGGTGGCCTTATACAAGGCATTGGCTAATGCAGCAAAGACAGGTGGATAAGCTGGTTCTCCCATACCGCTAGGATCTATTTCATTGTTCACAAAATGGATATTCATGGCTTTGGGAGCCTCATTCATGCGTATCATGCGGTAGGTATCCAAGTTTTTATGTTGTGGTACACCTTGTTCTATTATCATTTTTCCAAATAGAGCTGTACCAATTCCATCCACTACGCCTCCTTCCACCATATTCCTGGCCCCAGTTGGATTTATAACAATCCCACAATCGATGGCAGAATGAACTTTCTGAATGACAGGCATTCCATCTTTCATTTCCAATTCTATGACATTGGCAGCATAGGAATCATGGCAGAAATAGGCAGAAACGCCTACTTTCTTGGTGGATTTAATGTTTTTCCAATCTGATTTTTCTTGGACTAATTTCAATACTCCTGCATATCTTTCAGGCTCGTATTCATTGTTTTTGCCAACCGGTTTTTCGGCTGCTCGCTGGAGTAATTCCAAACGAAAATCGATGGGATCTTTTCCTGCTAGCTCGGCTACTTCATCCAAAAAGGATTGTTCGGCTGCCGCCATAAAATTGGAGCGTGGTGCTCGGAAAGAACCTACGGTAATATTGGAATCTATCGTCCATTCTTCGGCTAAATAATGATCTACGGCACCCGCTGGAAAGCGGTTAGGATATAGTGGCGATTCGGGAATTCCTCCTGCTTTTACATGGAAAGCAATCAGGTTATTTTGTGCATCTAATCCAGCCTTGTAAGTAGCGGAATAGGTAGAACGATATACTCCAGAAGTCATATCGTCTTCTCGGGTATATTGTAATTTAACGGGGGCTTGCACTTTTTGAGAAATGAGCGCAGCTTCTATCATCCAATGCGCATAAGAGCGTTTGCCAAATCCCCCGCCTAAACGAGTCATTTTGACATTGATTTTATCCAGAGGTAAACCTATTCGAGCAGATAAAGATTGTTCGGTTAATTCAGGTTTTTGAAGTGGCCCAGATAAATTCGCAGAATCAGCTTTGACATCCGCAAAAAAGTTCATGGGCTCCATGCAATTATGGGCTAAATAAGGCCCATAATAGGTTTTTTCTATGATTTTTGTTGCCTGTTTAAAGGCCGCCTCTACATCTCCATCTTTTCGTCTGACCGTGGCAATTTGTTCTTTTTTAGCCGCCATTTGTGCGATATGTTGGCTCGTATTTTCTAGTCCAGCCGGAATATTTTCGACCGTTTTGCGGCCTAGCATATTTCTGTTTTGAGTATAGCCTTTAGTTTCCTGCCATTCCACTTGCAAGGCTTTTTTGGCTTGCATAACTTCCCAAGTAGAATTCCCTACAATGGCCACAACTTGGTTAAAACTAAGGGTATCAAAAAAGGACTTTTCATAGCCATCTTTAAAAACCTGGATGGGGAAAATATCCTTGATGCCTCTCATTTTTCGTACAGAGGAGTCATTGATGATCGATTTTAATTCCAAACCGAAGGCAGGAGGATGAACAATCATGGCATAGAGCATGCCTTTTACTTGGGTATCAATACCAAATACAGGCTGACCAGTGACAATCTTTTGTAAGTCTACATTTGGTTTGGATTTCCCTATGATGGAAAAATCTTTGACCGATTTTAAGGGTGTATTTTGAGGAATATTGATTTGGGCAGCAAGACCAGCGAAATCTCCATATTTGGCAGATTTACCACTTTTTTTATGATGTAAAATACCAAGAGAAGTACTTATTTCTTCTACGGGTATTTGCCATTGTTTGGCTGCGGCTTCCATTAGCATCCTACGGGCCGTAGCACCCGCTTGTCGGAGAGGCATCCATCCTTGATGAATAGCTTGACTACCTCCGATGTATTGTCTTGTAAAATGTTTGGTATCTAAATCCGCTTGAATCACTTGCACCTGTTTCCAATCTACATCCAACTCTTCCGCTACAATCATGGGCATGGAGGTTTTTACCCCTTGACCACCTTCTGGATTGGGTGACATGATTTGGATGATATTGTCTGAGGTGATTTTTACAAAACCGTTTATTTCATGTAGCGTTCCTGAACCAGCTTTCGAGGTATTTCCGGAAGAGGCAAAACTGGAAAAATAGCTAAAACTTAACATGAACCCACCACCACTTAAAGCGGCAGATTGTATAAAGGATCTACGGTTTAGTTTTTTCATGATAAAAATTGGGTGAATTCTTAAGAATCCAAGGTAATGTAATCTGGTGAGTAACGCTTAATTCAAACCTTTATTTTTAAGAAATGCATGTAACAGCTCGGCTATTTCTAGATTGTTCAAATCAGAATAGTGAAAGTTTAATTCGTGGTATTCAGCTTAGTGAAGGAAAGAGACCCTAATTTCCAAGCACCGTTTTGTTTCACATATACTTCTGTTACTTCAAAAGGATTGGTCACTTCATTTCCTCCAACTGCAGCTAGTAAAGTTATTCGGTTCAATAAAATGGCAGTGGAATCAATGATATTTACCGACACAGAATGTATATCAGCTTTTTTATAATGTATCATCCCGTCTTTAATGATGTTCACCTCTCTATCTTTTCCCCAGCTTCCACCCATGTGAACAAAAACAGATTTTTCATGGAAAAGTTGACTCAATTTATTGGCATCTTTATCCGCCATCCATTGCCATTTGTCTTTGGATAGTTGGATAATCTCTTGTTTGGCAGCAGAATTTTGAGCCAACATTCCTATACTAGCGGTTAGGATTAATAGTAAAGAAAACAGGGTGTTTTTCATGATATTTGATTTAAAATTAAGGGGTAAATGAACTTATTGTTTGATTTGATGCGTTTCCCGAACACTACTAAATGTCAATGCTAGCAGTTTCCAACCTTGACCATTTTTTTGATAAACTTCTGTTACTGTAAATTCAGTTACGGCAACTTGCTCTCTCACTACCGCATCTAAAGTTATCCGATTCCATACAATGGCAGTATTACCAAAAAGTTCAACGGCTGTTTCTTTAACAGTAGCTTTTTTATACCAAATTCTACCTGTTTTGATGATATCAAGTTCTTCCTCTTTTTTCCAGGTACCACTCATGTGAACAAATTTGGATTTAGCATCAAATAAGGCGTCTAATTTAGTGACATCTTTGTCAGACATCCATTGCCATTTATCATGGGAAAGTTTAATTAGAGTTTGCTCTTCACTACTTTGTTGCGCCACACCCATCTGAATGAAAAATAAGGCAAAAACGAAAGTTAGGATAGTCGATTTCATGTGATTTAGGAGCTACGATTTTAAACAAATGTCTAATTAATATTTTTTACCTAGGTAGATAAACTACTCTATTTTCTACCATTTTTACTCATTCTACTAATTTGTGGAATCAGCTACAAGTGAAATAATTACATTTGGAACAAAATTTGAAACTCATGGAAAAAGTAGTAGCCCTTAATCAAATTAGTGAGTACAATGCAGCGAATAATCATACCACACTCCACCCTTTAGTGAGTGTTATTGATTTTTCTAAGGCAAGTGTACGCGATTGGGGCCAATCCGTAAATCGTGTCAAATTTCAATACGGTTTATATTGTATTTATTTGAAAGATGTCAAATGTGGTGATATTGTGTACGGTCGACATACCTATGATTACCAAGCCGGAACCTTAGTTTTTTTTGCTCCAGGTCAAGTTTCTGAATTTGAGCCCCCCTCAGAACCTTACCAGCCTAAAGGTTATGGACTGGTTTTTCACCCTGATTTAATTCATGGAACGGCTCTTGCCAAAGCATTACCGATGTATCATTTTTTTAGTTATCAATCCAACGAAGCATTGCACATTTCGGATGCGGAAAGACAAGTTGTATTGGATTGTCTGTCCAAGATTGAATTTGAATTAAATCAAACCATAGATAAGCATAGCAAAAAATTGATTACTGCCAATATTGAATTGTTTTTGAATTATTGCGAGCGCTTTTATGACCGCCAATTTATTTCCAGAGAACATGTCAATCTAGGTGTTTTAGCCAAGTTTGAAGAGTTGTTAAATACGTATTTCTTGTCGGAAAAGCCTCAAAATTTGGGTTTACCTTCTGTGGCATATTTTGCGGATGAATTACACCTTTCTCCAAACTATTTTGGGGATTTAATTAAAAAAGAAACAGGAAAATCAGTTAAGGATTTGATTCAAAACAAGCTCATTGATATCGCCAAAGAGCGTATTTTTGATGGCGAAAAATCCATTAATGAAATAGCCCATGATTTAGGGTTCAAATATCCTCAACATTTTACTCGGGTATTTAAGCAACATGTAGGAAACACCCCTTTGCAATACCGCCATCTGAACTAAGTATTTTATATGGAGTATGTTGAATTAAATAATGGAGTGAAAATGCCCATCTTGGGTTTTGGAGTATTCCAAATCGCCGATGCATTCGCTTGTGAAAAATGTGTCAGCGAAGCCTTGGATTTGGGTTATCGTTCCATTGATACTGCCGCATCTTATGGAAACGAAGCAGCGGTGGGTTTGGCCATTAAATCTTCTGGTGTAGCCCGACAAGACCTTTTTATCACCACCAAACTTTGGATTCAAGGAAATGGATATGAAGGTACTTTAGCAGCCTTTGAAAAATCCATGCAAAAACTGCAGCTTGATTACCTCGATTTATACTTAATTCATCAGCCTTATGGCGATGTATTTGGAGAATGGCGTGCCATGGAAAAGTTGTACCATGAGGGGCGAATCCGTGCGATTGGAGTCAGTAATTTTCAGCCCGATCGGATTGCAGATTTACTGAATCATACGGCGGTTGTTCCGGCTATCAATCAAGTTGAAACGCATCCATTTCAGCAGCAAATTGCGAATCAACAATTTCTGCAAGAGCATCAAATTCAAATGCAATCTTGGGGACCATTTGCCGAAGGAAAAAATGGGATGTTTGAAAATCCGCTACTAGCGGCCATGGCTCAAGCTCATGGGAAATCCATCGCCCAGATTATTTTGCGTTGGCTGATTCAACGGGGAATAGTCGTTATTCCAAAAACCGTTAATCGAAATCGCATGGAAGAGAATTTTCAAATTTTTGATTTCAGTTTGACAGAAGGAGAAATGGAAATGATTCAGACATTGGATACCAAAACGAGCTGCTTTTTTGATCACCGAGACCCAGCCATGGTTAAGTGGTTGGGAACAAGGAATATAGAACATTAAATTGTTTCAGTGGTGTATTTTTTACACCGCCTAATTGAATACATTTGTACACCTTTTTATAAATATCAAACCATGATAAAGAAATTCACCTTACGGATTAACAAGAAATCCCACACGGTAGAGGCAGATGAAAACATGCCGCTATTGTGGGTACTTCGAGATGTATTAGACTTAAAGGGAACCAAGTATGGATGTGGGGTAGGTTCCTGTGGAGCGTGTACGGTACATTTAAATGGTATCGCAGTACGTTCATGTCAATTGCCTATTTCAGCATTGGCCAATCAGAATATCACGACCATTGAAGGACTTGCTGAAAAGGGAGATCATCCAGTTCAAAAGGCATGGTTGGATGTTGACGTAGTGCAGTGTGGTTATTGCCAATCTGGTCAAATCATGAGTGCGGCTGCTTTATTAAAAAGCAATCCTAATCCTAGCGAGGAAGATATCGACAATTTTATGTCAGGGAATATTTGCCGCTGTGGAACTTATACGCGTATTAAAAAAGCCATTCAACAAGCAGCAGCCAAGAAATAATATGAAAAAGACAGATAACACATATAGCAGACGCTCGTTCTTGAAAGTTTCTTCGCTTTCGGGTGGTGGATTTATGTTAGGAATCTCTTGGTTGGCTAGTGCAAAACCAGAAGAAAATTTGGCAGCATTGAATGTTGAACCCATTTGGCAAGAGTTGACTAGTTATATTAAAATCACTCCAGAAAATGTGATTAAGATTTTTTCACCTAACCCAGAGTTTGGACAAAATGTAATGACTTCCATGCCCATGTTGATTGCGGAGGAATTGGATGTTGATTTTAAAAGCATTGTCGTAGAACAAGCCAGTTATAATCCGGCACTTTTCAACCGTCAATTTACGGGAGGTAGTCAGTCGATCCGCTCGGCTTGGAAGCTTTTACGTACGGCAGGGGCATCGGCCCGACAAATGATTTTGACGGCAGCTAGTCAAGCTTGGAATGTGCCTGTTTCTGAATTGACAACATCCAAAGGCCAAGTAAAACATGCGGCAAGTGGTAAATCAGGAACTTATGGATCTTTCGCTACTGCGGCATCCAAATTACCGGTACCTAAGGACATCGTTTTAAAAGCGAATAAAGGATTTAGACTTTTGGGTACTCCACAGAAAAATGTGGAAGGACCTAAAATTGTTCATGGACAACCTTTGTTTGGTATGGATTATAAAGAGGCGGGAATGCTCATCGCCATGACTGAACGTCCACCTGCTTTTGGTATGCGTTTGAAATCCTTTGATGCTACAGCAGCCAAAAAAATGCCAGGTATTGTGGATGTATTTACCATTCAGGTTTATGAGCCCACTCAAAAATTGGCCATGTTTGATACACGTTCCTTCAATGAGGTCATAGCGGTGGTGGGTAAAACCACTTGGGATGTGATGAATGCCCGCAAAAAGCTGAATGTGGTTTGGGAAAATGCACCAGATACCAAGGAGATTATAAATAACCGAGAGACTGTTGTTCCTGGAGGCTTGGAAAGTACGTCTAAACACTATGCAGATATGTTGGCCATGGACAAAAAACCAGGCCGCGTGGAGCGCAAGGATGGTGAACCAGAGAAGGCTTTTGAGGTAGCAAAGCATGTGATTGAACGTACCTATACTGCACCTTTTTTGGCTCATAATATCATGGAGCCGACGAACACTTTTGCACATTTTCAAGGAAATAAAGTGAGGTTTGTGGCACCAATCCAGGGGCCAGATTTTATTGCCAATACCATTGCAACGCGTTTGGGGATACCTAAAGAAAACGTGGAGATACAGTTGGCTCGAATGGGTGGAGGATTTGGTCGTAGGGCATATGGACATTACATGGTAGAGGCTGCTTTGATTTCCAAACAAGCCAATGCTCCAATTAAATTGGTTTACAGTCGAGAAGACGATGTGAGCGGAGGTATTTATCGCCCTACGTACCAATTGACCTATCGCGCGGCCTTTGATGAAAATAAGCGTTTAACAGCGATGCACATTAAGGGTGGAGGTATTCCTGAATCGCCTTTACACGCGAATCGTTTTCCGGCGGGGGCATTAGATAATTATATGGCTGAAAGCTGGTCGATTCCTTCCAACATTACCATTGGTGCATTTCGTGCACCTCGCTCGAACTTCAATGCAGCGGCTGAGCAGTCGTTTTTAGATGAGGTTTCCGAGTATATGGGCAAGGATCCAATCGCATTCCGTTTGGAATTATTGCAAAGAGCCAAAGACAATCCTGTAGGGAAAAACAATGATTATGATGCGGCTCGCTACATGGGTGTGTTGGAGTTAGTACGCGATAAATCAGGATGGGGAAAGCCAGAGAATGCTAATAAAAAGCGTGGAGTGTCGGCTTATTTCTGCCACAATTCCTATGCAGCTCAGGTGATTGACCTTCGAGTGAAAGATGGGCAAGTCATTGTAGACCAAGTAACTTCTGCCGTAGATTGTGGAGTAGTGGTGAACCCAGAAGGAGCCAAAAATATGGCTGAAGGTGCGGCTATTGATGGTATTGGAAATGCCTTGTTTGGCAACTTAAGTTTAACTGATGGCCGGACAGATCAAAAGAATTTTGATACGTATCGCATGATTCGTCACAATGAGGCACCAAAGAAAATCGATGTGCATTTTGTGGCCAGCGAAACGGATCCAACAGGCCTAGGAGAGCCGCCTTTCCCACCTATTTTTGGAGCCATGGCAAATGCAATTTACAAGGCAACAGGTAAGCGATTGTACAAGCAGCCTTTTGGGGATCAGTTATCGTAAGTAAAGAATCAGAAAATTTCAATCAGCACATCCTTAGTTGTGCTGATTTTTTTATGATTATGCTTAGTTAATTCGTCTAAACTGGTGATTAAAATTATAGTTTAATCCGACGCTCCAAAGCAAGTCATCACCCGCTAAAGCAGAACGAAGTTTTTTGCTAAAAATAGTCGTTAAAGTAAAAGGACTTTTTTTCTTAGAAAGGACCAATGAACCACTCATGTAAGTGCCATCCAAATCATCCATTTTAAGGTAGAAAAACTGAGGAATAATAGTTGCTTGCCAGTTTTTATGCAAAGAAAGATTGGAGAAAACAGTTTTAAATGCTACAAAAGTCGTGCTTTGAGTCACATCTTTTGTTAGGCCAGTGGAACCTAAATAACTAATTCCAAAAGCTATATTTTTGTGAACGGATAGGGTTGGAGTTGCTTCCCAAGCAAAGAATCGTTGTGCTTTTAAATAGCTGGTATTAACACCATTAATATTCGCTTCTTCTGAACGAAAAACAAAGGCTGGATGAGCGCCTACGCTCATTTTAAAGTTTTTTTGTTGGATAGCTTTATAGCGCCACCAAAATATAAATGCCCAGGGTTTTCCATCCATTCCAAAGCGGAACATCGGATCAAAGCTCAAGCGACCTTTACCAATGGATAAATCAAATAATACAGCTGGTTTACCTAAAGAAAAAGAGGGTATTAAAGACACGCCATTATTGGTGGCGGTAATTTGACCAGAAAAAAAAGAAGGTACTTTGGTCGTATCCGTTTGAGCGAATAAATGGTTAACACCTACTAGGAACACTAGCAAGAGCGTGGTTTTAAATTTCATGGGGATGAATTAAAGAGAAATACAAAGGTCTATATTTTTTTACTAAAATGAAATTAGGGGCTTATTTTACCCCCTTTTAACGGATATACTAGTTTGATGTTCCATAAAAAGGGCTTGGATCCTTCTACTTGGGATTCAAAGGTTTTGTTCATGGTAGATTTAAAAATGATGGGAAAATTTTGCCAAGCGAGACTTATTTCCGTGGTTAAATAATAGCCATCATGACCGTCGATATTGAGGTAGTACAATTGCGGAGTAATGCCCAAGGTTGCTTTTTTACTCAGTTTAATTTGGGATATGTCGGTAAATAAGGTGACAAAGTGAAGGGTATGTAATGTGCCAGCATTGATACCATTTGACCTTAGAAAGTAGATACCCATGTTTAGATGCTTAGATACTTGGTAACGAGGAAATAATTCTAACACAAAATATCGATCTGTTTTTTGAATTTGTAGAGAATCTTTCGTGCTAGGAATGGGCATACTTACATAATTGAGACCCAAATGTGTTCCCACGTTCATATTGAATTTTGATTGATTAGGGCTTAGCTTATATCGAAACCAAAATAGGGAATACCAGGGTTTAGCATCCAATGAAAAAGCCATTTCTGGATCAAAACTGAACCTTCCTTTGGAAATAGACATATTAAATACTGTAGCAGGCCTTTCCAAAGAAAAGGAAGGGACAATTGAAATACCATTGTTCGTGATCCCAACGGAACCATTAATTTGGGTAGTTTTTTGATGTTGTAACTCTTGAGAAAAAGTATGTAGGGATGGTGTCAAGAATAAACAGATCAGATATATACCTGCTTTTTTCATTTCTATTAAATTTGCTTTAAATTGTAAAATTAGCCCATTTTCTTAGGTAGAGGATTATACATTTTACGGAAATGCTTACCATTTTAACCTTATGGAAGAAAAGATCAAGGATACAGAAATTGCCATCAGGAATTTGGACTCGGTGGATTCATTTAATAAGTACAATGAGCATTCTACCATAAATCCATGGATAAGCATCATCGATTTTTCGAAATCTAGTCCAAAATGCCGCGAATGGATGCGCATGGGATTTTATTGCATCATGTTGAAAGATATACATTGTGGTGATTTGAAATACGGCATTAGCCAATATGACTACGATGCAGGCACGCTCTTGTTTTTTGCTCCCAATCAGATTTATAAAGTAGACAAAGTAGGAAGCATGACTGTACCCCAAGGTTTATGTCTGGTATTTGATGAAGAATTAATTCGAGGAACTTCGTTACAGAAGCAAATTCATGCATATTCCTTTTTTTCTTATGAACATAATGAAGCCTTACATGTAGACGAAGAAGAAAGGAAAAATGTAGTGGAAATTTTGGCTAAAATTAATCGAGAAATTAATCCTGAATTAGACCATTTAAATAAGAAATTAATTGTAACCAATATCGAGTTATTATTAGATTATTGTAGTCGATATTATCAAAGGCAATTCACCAGTAGACAGCCCCTGCATCAACTCATTTCTGATAAATTTTCAAATTTGGTGCGTGAATTTTTAATATCCAGTAAATCAGCTGATTATGGATTACCAACGGTCAATTATTTTGCGGATAAATTGCATTTATCGGCTAATTATTTAGGAGATATTATTAAGAAAGAAACACAACAAACGCCAATTGAAATTATGCATCAAATGATGATCAATCAGGCGAAAGAATTATTGCATGATTTTGAGAAAAATATTAGTGAAATTTCTGATCAATTAGGCTTTACTTATGCGCCACATTTTACCCGATTTTTTAAGAATAAAATGGGAGTTAGTCCTAAAGAATATCGGCGGAATTTGATTCGATGAATTTTACCTCGCATGTTTATGCGAACCATCACAAGTAGGCATTTTTTGGGAAAGTCCACAAATGCAATCACCTAGTCCTTTGCCCATCAGGATGCGATTTTTGTTTTTTTCTATTCGTGCTATTCGAGTAGCCTCTTGTTTTGCTTCGGCAAAATGCGTCAAATACATTCTTTGTCTACCTGGAGTTAATCTTGCAAATGCTGTTTTTAGAGCTTCATCCTCTTCCAAGGCTCGTTGAAACTCCTCCGGAACCGCATATTCCTCAATTTTTTTTAAGGGCACTTTAGCCCCTGATTTTTCTACTTCAATCGCTTCTTGAATATAAGCTTTTATCAAGGTTTCTTTAGAAAGGATATCATCCAAATGGGTGAATCGAATTTGTCGGCTCGACTGCGTATTTTCACCAGGTTTACTAAATATTTTGCCAGTATCTGTTAGGAGAACACCCTTAAAAAACATGATAGCAAAGTATTCTTTGAAACCTTGTAGTATAACTAAATTCGATTTTTCATGTGAATAGCAGGGAGAGCTCCATTTCAAATCTTCTTCTAAGCCCATCTCCAATAGCAAACTTCTTAATAAGCTCAATTCCGCTTGCCATTTGTCTAGTTTTACCAGAAATGCATCTACTTTGGGGCTCATAGCTCGGTTATTTTTTGATAAATGTAAAATATTTTTTTATTACTCTAAGTAGATTATGTTCTGGTCGATAAAATTCAAGAATAGGTCGAGTAAGATACTCTATTCCAACACCTAACATTATTTTCGTGCATTAAACCCTTATATATGAGATCTATTTACACCTTTTTTTTTATAATTAGTTGTGTTTCCGCTTTTGCACAGATTAAACAAAAACCCTTGAAACATGTGGTTACAATTACATTTAGTTCCAATGCCACAGAGGCTCAAATTCAAGAAGTAGACCGTTCTTTTATGTCATTGAAAAAATTGAAAGTAGTTCAGGCCTATGAATGGGGAGTGGCTGTTAATCAAAAAGACCAATCCATAAAACAGCATGTTTATGTCTTTACATTCAATAGTTTGGAGGACATGGACACCTATGCCAAATCAAAAGAACACCAAGCTCATATCCAAGTAGGTGCTGATATTACAGCAGGAGTAAGCGCTGTTGATTATTTTGAAGAAAAGTAAAAAGGGCCATTGAGCCCTTCTCTATTTTATTTATACGATAATCCATGCCCAAATGGGAATAATCCGTAATTGGGTCCTTCCATGTAGCCAGGAACATCCGATTTATTTTCCTCTACCGCTTTCATGTTGATCGGAGTAGTAAATGGCATTTTTCCAGTAGGATTGTATTTGCCTGTCACAATGTCCAATAAGGCTTCTTGCGTAGTACCAAAAGTAGCCAGAATGGATTTTGTTTTCCCTTTGTCAATTTCTTCGATGACCCAGGGATTCGTATAATTGATTGCCACAATGGTCGGCTTGCTGTTGATTAATTCATTAACATGATTTACATCGATTCGATTAGCCGATAATCTCAAATCGATTTTGGTGCCTTGAGAACTGAATAATCCTCCACCATTGGGTATTAACCAAACTAAAATAACATCGGCTTCGTCCTTATTGGATACAAATTCCACATCGGGATATTGTGGTTTAGCCACTTTGATGATATCAGCATTTCTTCCTGTATTGAAATAGGTTTCAAAGTATACCTTGGTCTTCTTTTTAATGGGTAAAATTTGTTCCTCATTTCGAAGTAAAACAATGGATTTACGCAAGGCTATATTGGCCAAATCAGTGGAGGCTTTATTTCCAATAATTTGTTTGGCTTCTTCTACATCTACATATGGGTTTTCAAATAAACCGAGTTCAAATTTTTCTTTCAATAATTTGGTTACCGACTGATTGATTCTTTCTTCAGATACCATCCCTTTCTTTACTGTTTCTAGTAAAGTGCTGGGATTCGCTGCTCCTGAAAATACATCCACGCCGGCATTTAAAGCTTTTTGGTAGCGTTCTGTTATACTCAAATTTTCTACTCCCCAAGGCATCATTTCAATAGGCCCAGTATCCGAATTGATGATGCCATGAAAGCCCAATTTCTCTTGAAGTAAATCGTTGATCATCGCTTTATTAAATGAGAAACCTACTTCCTCAAACTCTTTACCTTTAGGGGCAGAATAGTAGGGCATGATCGCTGAAGTACCTGCTGCAATGGCCGCTTTAAATGGCTTTACATGGTAATCAAACATGCCTCCAGGATAATGGGCAAATTTTCCCCAATCAAAATGAGAATCTTGTCCATCTACTTGAGGGCCGCCTCCAGGGAAGTGTTTGGTGGTCATGGCCACGGATTGAGCCCCTAATTTTTTACCTTGAAAACCTACAATGATTTCTTGAATCATGCGCGAGGTTAAATCAGCATCCTCACCAAAGGTGCCTTCTACACGCTGCCAGCGTGGTTCCGTGGCTAAGTCGGCCATGTACATATAGCCTTTTCTCAGACCTACAGCTCGCCATTCTTTGGAAGCAATCTCTGCAAATTGACGCGTCAAGGTAAAGTCTCTCATGGCAGCCAAACCTAATTCCCCAGGCCATTTTGAAAATGCGGTTACTCCTACACTTAAACCTACAGATGCATCGGTGGTTACATGATTTCTTGGATTAGAAGCCACAATGGCTGGTATTCCTAGTCGTGTATCCTCACACAAGGCTTGGAGATTGTTGGCCCATTTTGCCATGATTTCAGGCGCGGCATTAGCTCTTAAAATAAAGTGCCGCAAGTGAAGTTGACGTACCCCTTTGGTGGTTCCAGCCGCTGCCATATTTGGCGCACTTAGGGGCTTTCGGGTAAACATATTGGTATTTTGAATCAGATCTTCTTCATTGAAACCATCGTTGATGGGTGTAGCTGGTCCTGCGGCTGGTGCTCCTCCAAAGACATTGTCGCCACCCATACGTGTGGTGCTAATCAACATAAAACCCACCTTTTCTTCTAAGGTCATTTGCGAAACTAAATCCTTTATTCTCTCCGAAATAGGTAATCGCCAATCCTCGTAGACATCTAGCTTTTTGTTTTTATTCAGGTCTTTGAAAGACAGATTTTGAATGCGTAGGATTTCTACGTTTCGGCTACCTAAATTAGGTTGAGCTGTTTTCTGCTGAGCAAGGATATTGGTAAAAGACAAAACAGTTAATAGACTTGCTATTACTTGTTTTTTGGGGAATTTGTTTGACATATGAATGGGCTATATGGTCTAAAAGCATGAATTAACTGGTTTCTAATGAGTTATTTTGTAAATTCTTTAGATAATCGTTTCGCCATTCATCAAATTAAGATAAGTCGGGAGAAATAATTCCATGAGGATTCTTATATTGTAGCAAATAGATACAATATAAGATTATTGTAAAGAAAAATATCGGAAAAATACCAAATGAAACATCATGTTACCATGAAGAAATGGATACTAAGTTTAGGTTTGCTCATATGCGGCCTACCTATTTTGGCTCAACCTTCGAGGCCAGCGCCAACGCCCAATGACACGCTTAAGTCGGTAGAAGCTTTAGCCTCTGGACAAGTTATTTTTAGGATTTATGCACCTAAGGCAAGTCAAGTGATTGTTTCAGGTGATTTTTCGAAAGAGTTTGGACCTAAAAATTTGAGTAAAAATGAGCTAGGTGTTTGGTCTTACACTACATCGGAAGCCATTTCGCCTGATTTTTATACCTACGATTTTACGGTAGATGGAGTGAAAACGTTGGATCCTAAGAATACTTTTTTGAAAGAAGGAGAAAATGGCTATTCCAATATGATGGAAATCAAAGGCAAGGAATCGGCTTATGCTGCTATTCAAGCGGTACCACATGGGAAGCTAGAGAAAGTCTGGTTTCAGTCTAAGGTAACGGGTAAGCCTACACGTTTCCATGTCTATACTCCGCCAGGTTATGAGAAGATGAAAGCAAAACTACCTGTTTTGTATTTACAGCATGGAGGAGGCGATAATGATGCATCTTGGTCAACGGCTGGTCGGGCAAATTTTATTATGGATAACCTGCTGGCTGCAGGTAAATGCCAAGCCATGGTGGTGGTCATGCCCATGGGACATCCCAGTTCAGGTTTTTATATGAATCCAGGGATTGAGGAAGATCCTTATTACAAACAAATGTTTGAGGAAATCATGCCTTTGGTGAATGAAAAATATACTGTTCTGACTGACCGAAATCATACAGCTTATGCGGGTCTTTCCATGGGTGGATTGCAAGCGCTAAATATGGCGCTTTTTGCTCCTGAGAAATTTGGTTATGTATTGCCTTTAAGTACAGGATATTTCCCAGCTCAACTGAAAATGTTGGAAGAGAAATACGTTCAACAATTGAAAAACCCAGAAATTAATCGCTTAAAACTATTTTGGATTGCCATGGGAGGCGAAAGGGATATTGCCTACAAAAACGGTTTGGGCGTGAATGCCGTGTTTGATAAATATGGCATCAAATACCAAACAAATACCTACGACGCGGGTCATACCTTTATCACTTGGCGTCATAATTTAGTTGAATTTGCTCCATTACTTTTTAAAAATTAAACACATGAAAAAAACTGTATTATTTACGCTAGTTTGTGTTGTATTAATGGCTCAAAATAGCCAAGCACAAACAGCTTCTGCCAAGCATTTACCCATCATCGATGTGCACGTGCATGCCATGAAAGTCAATGCCAATTTTGCCTCAGATATGTCGCCTTGGTTTTTAAGCAACATGCCGGGAACAGATCCGAATGAACCGACGCCTAAATTTTTAAGTGCGGATGGAGCCATCATGTTGAAGGCTGCCAAATCTGATCAAGAATTTCAAGATGAGTTAATGCAAACGATGAAGCGCCTGAACATGACCATAGTGGCTTCGGGAGATCCTCAAGTAATTCGTAATTGGAAAAAAGCAGCAGCTCCTGATCGGGTTATTCCTTCTATCGGTTTTAATTCAGCAAGCGGTATAAGTGTACAAGCTTTTGAAGATTCCTTGAAAACGGGTTTTTATAAAGTGGTTGGGGAAGTGGGTTTACAATACCAAGGATTATCGCCTAGCGACCCATCGGTGGATAAGTATTTTGAGGTGGCTGAGCGATTGAATGTTCCCGTTGCCATTCACATGGGAACAGGAGGAAATGGGATGGCTAATTTGACTTCTCCCAAATACCGAGCATCCATGGGGAATCCCTTATTGTTGGAAGATTTACTCGCCAGACATCCTAAACTGAAAGTTTGGGTGATGCATGCAGGCTATCCGATGATTGATGAAATGATTGCCTTGATGGGCGCCAATTCCCATGTATATGTGGATTTAGCCGGTATGATTTGGAGCTATCCTTTGGAAGAAATACATCTTTATTTAAGAAGATTGGTACAAGCCGGTTTTGGGAAACGAATCATGTATGGTACAGATTTAATGGTTTGGCCAAAATTGTTGGAGACATCCTTGGGAGTCATTGAAAATGCCAATTACCTTTCTTTTGAACAGAAAAGAGATATATTTTTCAATAATGCAGTTCGTTTTTTCCGCTTAGATCCTGCTAAGTACCAATAAACAAAAAGTATTTATAGAGAAACAAAAAAGGGCATCTTAACAGACGCCCTTTTTTATGAATCCTTACTTATTTAAACTGAAAAATAAGTGGGAAAATAAAACAAACAATGGCTGCCCAAATGGAGTAAATGGGGAGATATTGGGCAATACTTTTAGTCACTAGAGTGAAATCAGATTTTCCTTGACTT
This sequence comes from Aquirufa ecclesiirivi, assembly GCF_011250515.1. Lineage (GTDB taxonomy): Bacteria > Bacteroidota > Bacteroidia > Cytophagales > Spirosomataceae > Aquirufa > Aquirufa ecclesiirivi. Next base: position 385,028 of record NZ_JAANOP010000001.1, read on the forward strand.
GTTTTCCGTAAAGAGTTTGCTACGAGCAGCAAGTGAATAAAAATTAACAAATTACTACCTAAAACCGCAATTCTATTCGGTGTAATTCCCCATTCGATGATGCGGAAACTAATGGCGGAAAGCGCAATGCCATTGACCACGATGGTTAAGGCAGATAAACCTAATAATAGCCCATTTTGGTAGCGGGGATTTTCATTTTTTTCAGTCTCTGCTACAGAAAATAAAATGAGTGCCATCACACCCAACAGAAGACCATTGAAGATGAATAAAAATTCACGATTCGTATAGGGGTTCTTTCCTGTATACACCATGGCAATTAAATATATCAGCAAGAACACAAATACCACTGGGGTAAAGATTTTGGCGATAATCGGAGAAACATTTTTGACTAAAGCTGGGTTTTTTTGGATCAAATAATTGCCCAAAATGGGAGTGGCAGAAAGACCACTGACGATGACATATTTTCCATAAAACTCTTTGATATCCAAACCAATTATTTCAAATAGCCCCAAGGAAATGGCTGTGAATAATCCTCCTGAAAGCAAAATGATGGCACACATCACTAATAAATCACCATGTAATCTCAAAAATTCAATTCTTTTTTGTGTGTTGGAAATAAGCCCTTCTCCCACATACGTATAAGCCCAAATGGACCACAAAACCAGCGGGACATGAATACATGCTAATAAGATGGAATCAGATGGAGATGTTCGGGGAAGGAGGTTGATATAAACCACAGAAAAGAGGCAAATACCTAGGGGGAGCATGATTTTAAAAATGGGGACTTGTTGTTTCCAAATGAAATAGGCGCTCAAAAAAGGGAAAACCACAAAGGATATATTTCTTTGGAAAAAAGTATCTTGATCTACTCCGAATAAATTAGGAATCTGAGAAATTAGAGCGGCGCAAATACCTAACAGAGCGATCAATACTAATTCGTTTTTGGTGCCTAGCGTGAGAGGTTCTGCCGCATAATTTAAGCGCTGATTCCAACATTGTAAACTCGTCTCTTCAGGGTATTCCGGCCACAAGGCATTGAATTCATTTTTAAATAAGGCGGAATTGGATCGGTATAATTTTTCCAGTTGTTCTGGATTGTTCAAGTTTTGTAGGATCTCGCTTTTCATGGTAACAGAGGTAAATGGGGTTCTGAAAGGAAATGTTCAAGATGATAGCTTCCAAATGGGCTCAAGGCCCTGGGGTTTTGTTGCTTATGCTTCGCAGGGCAATAACTACGTTACGCCTAACTAGTCATACTATTTTTTGCTCAATGGCCGATTTATTCAATTAAACGGTAATATGACTTTATACAATTCCTTCCCACCAAGCAGAGAAAGTGGGATTTTCTTCTTTCAAATCTACCAGCTCGCCAATTTTGGGAGTAATTACGGGGATATTCTGCTTTTTACTATTTTCCCAGAGTAATTGTAAAGGTTCGTCCCAAGGATGAATACTTAATTTAAATTTGGAGTTGTGCCCAGCAAAGATTCTTTTAGCCTGTAATTCTTGGGCAACAGTAAATATTTCCTCAGGCATCAGGTGTATGTATTTCCATGCTGTATTATATTGACCTTGTTCTAAGAGGGCCAAATCAAATGGACCATGCTGATCTCCAATGGCCTTAAAATGGCTGTCATAGCCACTATCTCCGCCGAGAAAAAGATTATGTTGGCTTGTTTTTAAAACAAAAGAGACCCAGAGGGTTTTATTTCTCTGTATACCTCTACCTGAAAAATGACGAGCCGTAGTAGCTGTTAATTTCCAATCATTTTCCAATTCAATGGATTCATTCCAATCTAATTCGTGAATGATGTCAGGTGAAAAGCCCCAATATTCCAAATGCTCTCCAACACCTAGTCCACAAACGACTTGCTTGACTTTACTTTGGATTTTTTTAATTGTTTCATAGTCCAAATGGTCATAATGATCATGGCTGATGAATAAATAATCGATATCGGGTAAGCTTTCGGCCGTATAAGGATCGGTTCCTTTAAATGATGCATTTAACCATGAAAAAGGGGCCGCATAACCGCTTAAAACGGGATCGATTAAGATGGTTTTTCCTTCTATTTGGAGTAAATAGGAGGAGTGTCCGAACCAAATCATATAGTCGGTATTTGGACTAATTTGTTTCAAATCAGTTTTTACGGTTGGCAGAGCAACACTTGGTTTTGTTCGGATGTTTTTACTCGTCATTACCCGAAACATAGAACCTATTTTATTATTTTCTTCGGCAAATGTGGGCGTATAGGATAAATTTTGAAATTCGCCGTCTTTATAATTTGGAGATTTTTTTATGCGTTGCAGCCTTTTCCCTTTAGGATTAGAACCTAATACCGATTTATTGAAAGCAATCCAAGAACCTACTGAGATGCTTGTTAATATTCCTAGAAAGCCTAGCATACGTCTTCTTTTCATAATATGAAAAGCAATTTACCGTTTTTGAGTCATCTTTGTATATAACCCTGTTAGAATCAAAATTTTATGAGTCCTTTTATACGCACGATGTAGTGAGTTTATAAATCCAAGATATAAGGGAGATACGAATCATCGAACAATTTTGGCAATAGGAAATTAAGCGCTTATTTTAGGGAAAATGGCCAAGGTTATTAGCTTTCATTTTGTTTAAATAGAAATACATGAAAAATTCATCGAAATTCGGAACAACTGTCCATTGGGTCATTGGCATAGTATTTACGCTCATAGGTTTAGTCAATGTTTTTTCAGGAAATGACCCCGTATTTGGAGGTTTTATTATTCTACTTTCTTTGGTATACTATCCACCAATTCAGGCATTCATTCATCGCCTGACTGGTTTTGGTATCAATAATTTGATAAAAACCCTATTGGGCTTGTTTATTTTATGGGCGAGTTTAGGAGTAGGTGAGCTGATGTCTAAAATGGAACAGCTCTTGCAATCTATCTAAATGATTTATCTCTTATCTCAGTTAAAATCAATTACATGATTCAAGATTTATTTATTCCCCCACTTTCTGATTCTACCACTCAGAACTTAGATTTAAGTGTCCAAAACCCAAATTTTAAGTCAGAAATTTATCAAGATATAGCCAAATTTAGTCGGTTCATTCAGGATTCGATGGGCTCGAAAAGGTATGGTATTGGGGGTTATTTAGAGCATCGGAAGATGTATGAAACGCATGAGAATTTTGCTACGGGCCAACAAGATTATCGAAATATTCATTTAGGAATAGATATTTGGGCGGAGGCTGGCACGGAAGTGTTTGTTCCGATGGATGGCATCATCCATAGTTTTCAGGTAAATGAAGGGTCGGGAAACTATGGCCCTACGATCATATTAGCTCATGAAATCCGAGGGGAAAGGATTTATAGTTTATACGGACACCTTTCTAGTCAAGATTTGATGGGGTTATCTCCTGGACTGGAAATGCGCCAAGGTCAATTAATGGCTCATTTCGGTAATTCTTTTGAAAATGGCGGTTGGCCCCCTCATCTGCATTTTCAATTAATTCGTGATTTACAAGGTTTTGTGGGAGATTACCCAGGCGTTTGCTCACAAAGAGACCTAGCTTTTTATGCTCAAAATTGTCCAGACCCAGCAAAATTTGTTTTTTGTTAGGAGGCAGGATTGATTTCTAGCTTTTCTAATTTCCCTTTTCGTTTGACGATATTTTTATAGTCCCACTGTATCGTTTTTGATTTTTGAAGCCAACGATTGAGGTCTTGTATGGGGATATCTTGAACGTTGTTGAAATAGATACCAGCCGCTTTAAACTTACCCACTACTTCCAATTGATTTTCCTCAAAAGATAAGCCACTCCAAAATAATAGTTGAATTCCCCTTTTTAGGGAACTATAGCCTACAATGGGGTTATCATGGATAAACCAGACTGGAATAGCATGCCAAATTTTACAGGTTGCTTCTGGAAGATGTTCTGAAATATATTGCGCTAAGAAATCACCTATTTCGGACTCTTGTAAAGGAAGGTTCTGATTATATGCTTGAATAGCTGGGTTCATGTCGGGTAATTTTTAAACAATGAAGATCATTTTTTCAATTCATTTCTAGTTCAAATGTATTCAATTACCTGTAATTTTAAATACCTATCAAGAATCAACAAAAAATCATGAAATATATCCTAGCTCTAGCTTTTTTTAATTTGTTACCATGGGGACTCTGGTCACAAGAGGAAAAGGCGGCTCACTATTTTCAAAAAATTAGAAATAATGAAGCAGAACTGACGGCTTTTATGGCTCAAATGCCAAAGGGGGGCGATTTGCATCATCATTTTAGTGGCTCCATTTATGCGGAACATTTAATAGAAAAAGCGATACAATTGGATTATTATTTGAACATGGAAACGATGGCCATGGCCAAAAATCCAACAAACAAAGGGATTTGGAAACGCTTGTCGAGCTTAGCCTCTGAGGGCCGTTTGGATGGAATGAAAAATGATATAATTCGTCGATGGTCAGTGAAGGATTATGATCCTGCATTTTATCCATCCGATCAATTGTTTTTTGAGTCTTTTGATAAATATTTGCCCGTTCTTAATGAGGAGTATGCTCCTGGTATGTTGGAGCTTAAAAACCGCGCATTAGCTGAAAATGTCAGCTACATTGAAACCATGTTTTCTCCTGTTTATTCACATGTTTCTATTCAGGATTTATCTTCTTTTGATTCCGATTTACGCAGTTTAGTCAATCAGTCAAACCAGGAGGCTGTAATGAATTCCTTAGAGAAATTATATGCAAAATTGATGCAAAAAGAGGCAATGAACGAAGCAGTTATTTGGAATAATAGTTTCATCCAGCATTTGCATGATAGTCTAAAAATAGACGATGAACGTTTTACCATGCGGTATCAAAAATATGTGTTGAGATTTAAGAATCCAGTAGATTTATTTAAGGACATTGTCATCAGCTTTATGTCCGCTAATACCAATAACTTAATCGTTGGAGTAAATATGGTGGCACCAGAACATGGAGAAACGTCCATGAAAGATTACCGATTGCACATGTTGATGTTTCAGTTTTGCCATCAGAAATTCCCTAAGGTGAAGTATTCTTTGCATGCAGGAGAATTGGCTTTGGGGCAAGTCGTTCCAGAAAATTTAACTTGGCATATAGGTGATGCTGTTTATACGGCTAAAGCGCATCGGATAGGACATGGTGTGGATATGCCTTATGAGAAGAATAGCTATGAACTATTACGCTATATGAGCCACCAAAAAATTCCGGTAGAAATAAATCTGGTTTCCAATCGCTTCATATTAAAAATAAAAGAAGATAAACATCCTATCAAGCTCTATCGGGATTTTCAAGTTCCACTGTTATTAAGTACCGATGATGCGGGCGTTTTGCGGAGTTGTTTAACCGAGCAATATGTCTTGTTGGCAAAGTCCTATCCATTTTTCAGTTATTCCGATATCAAGCAAATGGTATTGAATAGTATCGATTATAGCTTTATCAAAGAGCCTTTACTCAAACAGAAATTGCGACAAGATATCAAGAAAAGATTTAAGCAATTTGAAGAAAAAATTCCTCGGTAGTTTTATTAAAATTTGGACAATATTTGAACTCAATGAAGGGCATTTTTGAGCTATTTGGTGCGTAAATTTTTATATCATCTTTATGTGTAAATATCTAGCTTTGTTGCTATGAAGTTTAGCCATAGCAACCAGATTTTTATTGCCGTAGGAGTGGTTTTTTTTACGGCGATTTTGTGTTTTTTTTCAACCCATTTCATGGGTTATCGAGCAATAGCCTTAGTGCTATTGATGGTCACCTCATTAATTGCCATGTTTTTTGATGTAGTTCCTGTATTAGTGGCAGCTACTTTAAGTGCATTAATTTGGAATTTTTGGTTTATTCCCCCTCGCTTTACTTTTCATATTACGTACTCAGAAGACCTATTGTTGTTTTTACTGTATTTTTTTATCGCTTTGGTCAATGGATTATTAACCGTTAAAATCCGTCAAGCTGAAGCAAAAGCGCGCGATAAGGAGGAAAAGGAATTAACAATAGGATTATATAATACATTATTGAATTCGCTTTCTCATGAATTAAGAACACCCATCGCTACAATATTGGGAACGGTGGATACCTTAAAAGACGAAGATAAAATACTTTCCTTAGAGCAAAAGGCGGAGTTATTTCATGGCATTGAAACAGCTAGTCTACGGTTAAACCAACAGGTAGAAAACTTATTAAATATGAGTCGCCTTGAATCTGGGAATTTAAAACTATCCTTGGATTGGGTAGATATGACAGAATGGGGTCATCAATTAATCAATAAGTTTTCTTTAGATGCCCAACATAGAAAAATAGCATTAGAAGTGGTAAACGACTTGCCTCTTTTTCTTTTGGATGTAGGGATTATGGATCAAATCGCAGGAAATTTGTTGAGAAATGCCTTACAGTATACGGCGAATCCTGTGCCAATTTTTCTACGAATAGGCTTGGAGAATGAGCAGCTTGAAATTAAAATTTCAGATGAGGGACCAGGATTTCCTAAAGACTTAATTCCCTTGGTATTTGATAAATTTTATCGGCTCCCACATACTATTCCGGGTGGGACAGGTCTAGGCTTATCCATTGTGAAAGGCTATGTTGAGGCCAGTGGAGGAACAATCAAGTTAAGAAATTTAGATCCTGGATGTGAATTTATCATTCGAATTCCAGCTAAGACCTCTTATGTAAATTATTTGAAAAATGAATAAGCATGTTGTGTTATTAATTGATGATGAAATGGCTATTCAAAAGCTTCTTAAAATCGTACTGGAAAGCCATGATTATCAAGTTATTCAAGCATTTTCTGGAAAAGAGGGCCTGGCCTTGGCAGCTAGTTATTTACCCGATGTGATTGTATTGGATTTGGGTTTACCTGACATGCATGGCCAAGAAGTGTTGGTTCAACTGAAGGATTGGTATACGAAATCCATTATTATGTTATCGGTTCAAAATTCGGAATTGGATATCGTGAAAGCCTTGGATGCAGGGGCAATGGATTATTTATCTAAACCATTTCGAACGGGAGAATTATTAGCTAGAATTCGATCAGCCATTCGTAGAAATACCACGGATATTTTGAAAACAAATTGGACATTTCAAGACTTGCAATTGGATTTAAATGCGCGTGTGCTTTTGAAAAAAGACCAAATTGTCAAGCTAACCCAAACGGAGTTTAATTTATTCGTTTTCTTCGCAAAAAATGAAGGGAGAGTTTTAACGCACCAACAAATTCTAAAGGAAATCTGGGGTGTAGGCGCTCAATTGGAGACTCAATATTTACGGGTTTATGTGGGGGCTTTAAGAAAGAAAATTGAAGATAATCCCAACCGCCCCATTCATATTGTGACTGAAAATGGAATTGGATATCGTTTCCAAGCTTAATTTTATATTTTCTTTATACAAACGCATGTGATTTTTATGCTGGCTTGATGAGGCAATTGCAACCTTTGCGCCAGATAAAAATTAGACATGGAAAAGAACTATCATTTAGTATCAAAGAAAGTGACTGCTACCTCCTTATTGGTGGCGCTGGGCATTATTTATGGGGATATTGGAACCAGTCCCTTATATGTTTTTAAAGCCATCATTGGAGAGAGGCCTATCGAGGAAACCTTGGTATATGGTGGAATATCCTGTGTTTTTTGGACGCTCGTTTTTCAAACGAGTGTCAAATATATTTGGCTGACTTTGCAAGCAGATAATCAAGGAGAAGGAGGGATTTTTTCTTTGTATGCCTTAGTTAGACAACATGGCAAAAACTTAGTTATTCCTACCATTTTAGGGGCAACAACTTTGTTGGCGGATGGTATTATTACACCACCCATTTCAGTAGCATCTGCAGTAGAAGGGCTGGTCATGGTACCAGGATTTGAATCGATTCCTACCGTGCCTATTGTCATCGTTATCCTATCTGTTTTGTTCTTTGTTCAACGATTCGGCACGCAGAAAGTGGGTGGAACTTTTGGACCCATTATGGTTATTTGGTTTAGTATGTTATTTATCCTGGGCATTAGTCAAGTGCTTCAGCATCCTACGGTTTTACATGCGCTAAATCCTTTTTATGCGTATCAATTATTAACTCAATATCCTCAAGGTTTCTGGTTATTGGGGGCTGTATTTTTAGCAACTACTGGGGCAGAAGCTTTGTATTCAGACCTTGGTCATTGTGGGGTTAAAAATATCCGAATCACCTGGGCTTTTGTCAAGACGTGTTTAATCACCAACTATTTAGGTCAAGCAGCTTGGATTTTGCATCAAGGACAACAAGTATTGAATGGTCGGAATCCATTTTATGAATTGATGCCCTCGTGGTTTTTATTAGTAGGAGTAGGCATTGCTACTATGGCCACGATCATCGCTTCCCAAGCCCTCATTAGTGGGAGTTTTACCATGATTAATGAAGCAGTCAATTTAAATTTTTGGCCAAGAGTAACCGTTCGCCAACCTACGGAATTAAAAGGCCAAATATTTATTCCTAGTGTCAATTCTATTTTATGGGTAGGTTGTATTTTGATGATATTATATTTTCAATCATCTAGTCATATGGAAGCAGCTTATGGCTTTTCTATTACCGTAGCCATGATGATGACGACCTATTTGTTGAGTTATTTTTTACTGTATAAACTGCATTGGAAAAGGGTTTATGTCTATGCAATAATGGCCTTATTTACGATGATTGAACTTTCCTTTTTTATCGCGAATGTGGCTAAAATTAAAGAGCGATGGATGTTTTTGTTTTTTGAATTATTTATTTTCTTAACCATGTATATTTGGTACTATGCTAGAAAAATAAACAATCGATTTACAAAATTCATTGACTTGGGTAAGTACGTGCAACAAATTAAAGATTTAAGTGAAGATGAGCTTATTCCAAAATTTTCTACGCATTTAATTTATATGACGAAGGCCAATAATCGTCAAGATATAGAAGATAAAATTATCAAATCCATCTTTTCAAAAAGACCTAAGCGGGCAGATGTCTATTGGTTTTTGCATATTGACCGTACCGAAGAGCCTTATACGCTTTCCTATTCTGTTCATGAATTAGTCGACGATAAAGTAATAAAAATCAATTTGAACATTGGCTTCCGTATTCAACCCAAAACTGAATTTTATTTCAAGAAAATTGTCCAAGATTTAGTAAAAAATAAGGAGTTAAATTTACATATTCGTCCAGATGGTTCAACGAAGTACAATGCAGAGCCAGATTTTAAATTTGTGATTATCGAGAAATTTTTATCTGTGGAAAACGAATTTACGTTGAAAGAAGGATTATTATTAAATTCTTATTTTAAATTAAAAAGAATGGGACAAAGAGACGAACAGGCATTTGGATTAGATAAATCTGATGTTGAAATTGAATATGTTCCCTTGGTTTATCAATCCATGGAGCAAATGGAATTAAAACGAATCTAGTGAAAAAACTAGTCCTATTTCTTAGTATTTCATTCGGGATTTTTGGCCAAGAAGATAGCCTTAGCCAAAAATCCCTTCAATTATCAGCCTATGCAGAGGGATATTATTTGCTCGATCCCGCAGATAAATTAGCTCATGAAAGAGATCCCTTTTTTTACAATCATGGTCGAGCAAATCAGCTGGATTTGAACCTCGGAATCTTGGGCCTTTCATGGACAAAGGGGCCTTTAAGTGCACAAATTTCTGGAATGATAGGAACCTATGCCCGAAGAAATTTAGCGAATGAACCCAGTTTTTGGAAAAATGTATTTGAGTTAAATGTCTCCTATAGGCTTCATCCTGAATGGACCATCATGGCTGGGGTTTTTCCTTCACATATTGGATTTGAATCGGCTAAAAATTCCCAGAATTGGACACTTTCTCGTAGTTTAGTCGCCGAATATTCACCTTATTATGAATCAGGTCTGAGTCTTTATTTCAGACCAAATACGGCATGGACGTTTGGTTTATTTGGACTAAGAGGTTGGCAACATATTCAAGAATGTAGACCAGCCTTGGGTACACAAATACAATTTATTTCTTCCAAATCTTGGACTTGGAATTCTAGTGGATTTATAGGAAATGAGGGGAATGGACTTCGGTTATTTCACGATTTTTACCTGGTTATTCCTTTGTCGGAAAAGATCAAGACCGTGCTCATCTCAGACCTAGGTTACCAAAATGAATTTTGGCATGGGGAGGCTTTGATGGTGCAAGCTCAGCTTGGGGAGCATTGGAAATTGACAAGTCGATGGGAGCAATTTTCAGATCCAAAGGCGATCTCAACAGCTCAAGGAACTTATATGCAATCAGCTTCATTGGGTGCAGATTATAAACTATTTCCAAAGATGTTACTTCGGTCAGAATGGAAAATATATCATTCGTCGACCGGAGTATCCAACTTACATTCTCCAGAATATATATTTGGGGTGGTTTTAGGGAAATAAAATTTAAAAATTGCTTTGACTTGAGTAATTAAATCTTGGATTCAAGTATTGCTTTACTGAATCCAAGACTTATTTTAATAGGCAGCTGTAAACCTAACTTGATGGTGTTTAGCTTGTTCCACTTCATCCACTATGACTACTGCTAAATCTTCTACTGATAAGATGCTGCGTTGATTGGAATCAAATACTGGATTCTCTAAACCTAATCGATATTGGCCTGTTCTGCCAGATGTAATTCCAGGATGCATCTCAATAGCTGGGCTAATAAAGGCCCAATCTAATTCTTTTTCATTTTTTAGATAGGTTAAATAATCCCTGGCTGCAGTGGCCCCAGCATAATATTCTTGAGGAAATTCAGGCGTATCAACTAATTGTAAGCCTGGAGCAATGTATAAACTTCCTGCACCACCGATGGTGATAAAACGTTTCACTCCTGATGCTTTCACCGCTTCTTGAATTTTCTTAGAACCTTCCAAGAAGTCGTGATACAAGTTAGGATTCGTCCAACCAGCATTGAAACTATTAATGACAGCATCAACTCCATATAAAGCTTGCGCTAGTTCGTCTACTTGCGAAATATCAACCTGTTTCCAAGTAATGAGCGGATGCTCCAGGGAGAGTTGGGGGTTTCTAGCAATGGCAAGCACTTCGTGTTGTCGATTTACTAATTCTTGTAGTAGGGCTTTACCTACAAATCCGGTTGATCCGATAAGAGCGATTTTCATGATAATAAAATTTAATGTAATAAAAAAAGTTACAGTAATGAATAAAAAAAACTTAGAAATCATTAGAGAACTGCTCCAAAGTGATGTTCATCAATTGGCCAGTAATTTGATTATTTAGGGTAGTATATAGCATGTCTAATTTGTTATTCATTTTTTCCCCAACCGGGCAATTTGGGTTAGGGTGATTTTTGGAATATCCAAATGAAACCTTTTCCAAGGTAATTTTTAATACTTGATCTAAGGTAATTTGAGAAGCCGATTTTGCTAACATAGTCCCTCCATTTTTCCCTTCTTTACTAATCACTAGCTGGTTGTTTTTCAGATTAACAATTTCTTTTCTAACCAGAACAGGGTGTAAGTTTAAACTGCCAGCTATAAAATCAGACGACAAATATTCGTTCGGAAATTTGGTCAACAACGTTAAAATATGCAACGAAATAGCAAACTTGCCTGAAATCATACTGTAATAAATAAGGTTACAATATTAGAAATTTTAATTAATCCCACCAATTTTTAAGCATTTTATTTTTAATTCAGGTAAAATTGATAATCTTGAAAGGGCTATAATTTGACTTTCCAAGATGACACAACCAACAGAAATTCTCCAAAGGTGGGTTGACCTCTTTAACCAATACGATGCGGATAAACTAGCCGCTTTGTATTCGGAAGATTGCATCAATCATCAAACTCCCAATGGAATTGTACAAGGAAGAGAAGCCATTCGTGAGATGTTTCAGAGGGAATTTGAGCAATTTGACATGGTTTGTTTAGTAGAGAATATATTTCAAGATGGAAATGTAGGCATCTTAGAATGGAAGGATCCTAAAGGTTTACGAGGCTGTGGATTTTTTTGGATAGAAAACGGTCAAATCGTTTATCAAAGAGGCTATTGGGACAAGTTGTCCTTTATGAATCAACAAGCTGACAACGAGTGTAAATAAATGTTAAACTGCAATTAAAATCTATGGATGAAACTAAACAGATTAATTTACCACCGAAATATCTAGGTATTCAAGAAAAAACCCACTTATCGGGTTTTAGTATGGCATCAGATGTATTGACGGGTTCTCTGCTACGGACATTGGCTGCTTCTAAACCAGCATCTAGATTTCTTGAATTGGGAACAGGAACAGGTTTGTCTACTTCCTGGATTTTGGATGGAATGGATCAGAAATCGACTTTGACTTCCATAGACAATGATGAAGCTTTTTTATCTATTGCTAGAGAATATTTAGGTTCTGACTCAAGATTAGAATTGGTTAATTCAGATGGCGCAGATTGGGTACTGAGTCATCTAACCAATGAATATGATTTTATTTTTGCGGATACTTGGCATGGCAAATACTTATTGTTAAATGAGGTGTTGAACATGTTGGATCCTGGTGGAATATATATTATTGATGACATGATCGAGCAGCCTAATTGGCCGGAAGGTCACGGTGAAAAAGCAGAAAATTTGATCAATGAATTGGAAACAAGGAAAGACTTAACGATGACCAAACTTGCTTGGTCCACAGGTTTGATTATTGGAGTAAAGAGTTTAAATAATCAATAATATAATTTTGAGATGATTGTAGAAGTGGCAGTATTAAAGGTTAAAAATGGACAAGAAGCCTTATTTGAATCAGACTTCAAGACGGCGAGCCAATACATTCGTTCTATTTCAGGATACCATGCTCATTCCTTACTGAAATGTATGGAACAAGAAAATAAATATATATTATGGGTGCATTGGGAGAAATTGGAAGATCATACGATTGGCTTTCGACAATCTCCTCAATATGTACATTGGAAAGAATTATTGCATCATTATTATGAGCCATTTCCCGTAGTGGAGCACTATCAAGAAGTAAGTTTGACATGATAAAAAGAATTGAAAGCATCGATTTTTTAAGGGGCATTGTCGTGATTCTCATGCTGCTGGATCATGTGAGGGATTTGTTTCATATTCACTCCATTGATCAATCTCCAACCGATTTATCCGTGACCACTCCTTCTATATTTTATACCCGTATCATCACGCATCTTTGCGCACCAATTTTCGTTTTTCTAGCGGGAAGTTCAGCCTTTTTAGTAGGTCAAAGATCAGTAAATAAAAAGCAGTTTAGTCAGCACATGATCCGTCGAGGAGCTTGGTTAATCTTATTAGATCTAACCGTAGTAAATTTTGGCCTATTTTTTGATATCCGTTTTGGGCTGGTGCTGGTGGATGTGCTAAGCGCTATTGGTTTTTCTATGGTGATTATCGGACTTATTTCTCGGTATACTTCAAAGCAAATTTTCATATTGGCTATAAGTATCATTTTAATACAACAGTTCTTGTACGTGGCCCAACCTACGTTTTTAAAACCGCTTTCATTTTTAATTAGTCCCAATGCCTTTCCTTTGCCTAACGGAACCTTATTGGTAGTAGGTTATCCTCCTATTTCCTGGCTAGGAATAAGTTTACTTGGGTATTCCATGGGTCATTATTTTTTGGATAAAACGCATGCCGAATTTGCTAAATTGGGTCTTAGCTTATGTCTCCTTTTTTTACTTGTTCGTTTTGTTAATCTGGGGGGTGATTCACCTTGGCAAATAGACGGACAATGGACAAAACAAGTAATGTCGTTTTTAAATGTGGCTAAATATCCACCGAGTATTAGTTTCACGATGTTGACTTTAGGGATCATGTTTTTATTGTTGAGTGGAAGTCAATTTGTTGGAAAAAAAGGAATAGAAATACTCAGTACTTTTGGACGAGTACCGCTATTCTTCTTTGTTAGTCATTGGTTTGTACTTCACCTGATTTTGTTTGTATTCATTTTCAATCAAGGCTTTTCTCGGCATGATTTAGAATTTGGATTTCAATTAAGTAGGCCCAAATCATTCATCGGTTTGAGCCTTAGCCAAGTCTACATGCTGTGGCTTGCTGTTGCCTTACTTTATTTTCCGCTCTGTAGATTTTATTATCAATGGCAGCAGAAAAGAAAAATGAATCAATTAAGCTGAAAATAATGGAAGAAGAATTTCGCCTATATCATCGAGATGGTTCTTTGTGGGCAAAGGGCCAGCAAATCAATGGTGTTTCCACAGGGTATTGGGAATGGTTTCGTAAAGATGGCACGAAATTACGCTCAGGATATTTTACAGAAGGGGAGCAATCCGGAGAATGGATTACCTATGATAAAACAGGAAAAGTGTATAAGATTAGCCAAATGAAAAAATAGGTCTTCGCCAATCATCAATAAAAATTTATTGAAAAATATTCTAAATTTATTGTTTATCAATAAATAATTGTTAAAATTTGCATAACAATTAAATATAACAATTGATGAAAACGAAAACAGCGAGTATTTTAGCCATCATGAATGTGCTTTCATGGATTGCTTACATTGGCATTTCGATTAAATGCGGAGCCATCATTTTCACTTATATCTTAAGTTTATATAATCAGCAGGTTGCCAAAGATTTGTATCAGGGATTAAACTTGTATGATTTGATGAATGAGAGTTTTGTGCACTATTCCTTATTTGTAGGAATTACGGCGGGTCTTTTAGCCTTAAAGGCCTACATAGCCCATTTGGTTATTAAAACCTTATCCAAGATTAACCTTACAAGTCCATTTCAAATGGAAGTTGCTAATCTAATGGAAAAAATCAGTTTGATGATTGTTTATCTTTGGCTAATATCCTTAGGAGCTACGATTTACCAAGAGAGCATGGATTTACCTAAAATGGATTGGAATGGAGGCGAGGCACTTTTTCTTTCTGGCCTTATCTTCTTATTTGCTCAGATCTTCAAAAAAGGGGTGGAAATTCAAGCGGAAAACGATTTAACTGTATAACTATGCCTATTGTCGTAAATCTAGATGTCATGATGGCAAAAAGAAAAATGTCTCTCAACGAATTGTCGGAGAAAGTAGATTTAACCTTATCCAATTTATCTATTTTAAAAACCGGAAAGGCAAAAGCCATTCGCTTTAGTACCTTGGAAGCGATATGTGAAGCTTTGGAATGTCAGCCTGCGGATATTTTAGAATATCAAGCTTCGTAGTCGTATTTGATTCTGGTCAAGGCAAGGAATTTCCTTGCCTTTTTTTATATCAATAAACCTGCACTGGCTTGTAAAGCATAGACCGTTTTGAATAAATAGGCTTTCAAGTCCAGCAATTTTTCGGCAGCTTCTAAGGCTTTTATTTCCCGACTATTGATCAAGAACAAAGATGATTCACCTTGAGCAAACTTAGATTCTTCAGCTTTGGTTAAGGAAACATAAGAGATCACCGCCTTTTCCTGTGTTTGAATCTGTTTTTTGAGGTTCTGAAATTGATTGAAATAGCTATTGATTTTAATTTGAATCTGTTGTTTTTTCTGAGAAAGAAGGATTGTTTCCTCTTCAATTTTAAGTTTAGCATTTTGGTATTCTCCTCTTCCAGAAGAAAGTCGCAAAGGCAACTCAAACTTAATCCCAAAGCGATAATTATTGGCCAATAATGCACCCGAATAGCCACTAGATTTCTCTTTCATTAAGTGATTGTATTCAAGATCAATTTTGGGCAGTAAGCTTTGAAATTTTAACTTTTTTTCCACCGTTAGTCCAGCAATTTTAAATTGATAAGCTTGTAGTTCGGGATGGAATGCATCGACTTTCTCTAGGATCGAATTCAGGCTTAAATCAAAGTTGGAAAATAAGCTATAGTCGGCCCATACTTCTGCGGGAATAACTTCTTTGGGCAGGTTGGACGGTACATTGTTTTCTTGCCACAAAAATGCGGATAATTGCAATGTCGCATTTTCATAATCCAAGGTTTTTGCCAAATTTTGGTTTTCCATGTACATGAATTGTGTACTAGCTTCCAAGGTATCTACGGCTGGTCTGTCACCTAACTCAACACTTCTTTTTACAAAATCCACACGCCGTTTAGCAGCCTCTAAATTTTGCCCCGTGATTTTCAGCACCTGAAAGCATTTTAACCAATGCCAATAAGCTTCCATAGCATCTAAAAACAATTGATTTAATACCACCCTTTGTTCTGCAAAAGCCATTTGATTCATCAATTTGGCTTGTTGCAATGCGGCTCTTCGTTTGTCCATCAACAAGTTTTTAGCCAAAGGAACTTGTATGCCGATATAGCTGGTTTGACCTGTCGTTTGACTAGGATCGAGTCGGTTTCCTTGTAAGTTTTCAATTCCGGAATTGACTTCTATTCCATACCAAGTTGGGATGCTTAATTCGGGAGCATTGTATTGGTAATAGTTGGTACCATCTAAGGTTTTACTGGTGATATAATGCCGTAAAATGGGGTCAAATGCTCCTCTTGCTTGCAGGATTTGAGCATCGGATTTTTTAATTCCAATCTGAGCTTGACGAGCCATAGGATGGAATGTTTCCACAATTTTCAGATATGCCTCGGGATGCAAGCTTTTATTTTGCGCCCAAGTCACATTCGATAGTAATAAAAGCCAGAGGATTTTATTTTTCATATGACTTATTTTTTTCATTTTTAACTTGGTAAAAATCCGGAGGAAATCCGTTGATATTTCTCCATAATTCATACCAAAGTGGGACGTCTTTGAGTAAGATGATTCCTTTCACACCCGCACCAATTTTGATTTGTTTTGGCCATTTCTTAAATCGAGCATCCTCTTGAACAATAACCCGAAATAGGCCATTGGCGTTGATGGCATTTTCCACAACCAGTATCTTTCCTGCAAATGTTCCAAAACTTTGTTCTGGCCATCCTCCAGAGAAAATGATAGCAGGGAACCCGTCAAAAATGAATCGAATGGATTGACCAGGCGAGATAAGAGGCAAATCCATAGGTCTAACAAATACTTCCACGGCATAATTTTCATTTTGAGGGACGATGCTCAATAGCTCTTCTCCGTCTTTGATGATTTCACCAATACCTGTTTTTTTCGATTGCACTACTTGTCCGCTTTGAGGAGCTAAAATATAATACATGCCATTACGAATCGAATAGTTGGTGACTTGATTGGCGAGTTTGGCCACTTCCCCTTTATTGGCTTCGATTTGCCCCATACTTTGCAAACGCTCACTGTCAGCTTTATTGATTTTCTCATCGTATTCTTGATCCACACTTTTTAATTCGATTTGAGTGTTATTTAAATCTTGAATGGTCTGATTTACTTTATTTTCAGACATGATTCTCTTGGCCACAGCATTCTGAGCTGTTTGATTTCTTTGTTGAAATTGGGTTTGTGAAATCAAGCCTTCCTTGTACATCTGTTGATATCTTTCCAATTGATCTTTTGCCAAGTTTTGCTCGTTGGTACTTGCTGCCAATTCGGCTTTCTCCGACGTGATTTTTTGTTGGAGTTGAATCAATTTGTTGGCTAATTGACTTTTCTTAAGGCTTTTAGACTGTTTTAAATTAGCGATTTGAGCCTCCGTAGCTTGTACCTTCTGGGTGTAATATTCCAGTGAATTTTTTTTGGCGTTTAATTGATCTTGGGTACGGCCAATTAAGTTAGGGTCTAAGTAATCTTCTTTAATCTCACTTATTTTTACCAAGGTGTCACCCTGTTGTACCAAGTCGCCTTCTTTCACCCACCAATTGGTTATTTTTCCAGCAATGGGGCTATAAATTTTTTGAGGTTTTTGTTCTTGATATAAACTGGTAATGTTTCCTTTGGTTTGAATATTCTGAGTCCAAGGAAGAAAGATTATACCCACGGTAAGAAGCAAAAGGCCCATCATCCAAATGCGGATTTGTGAACTTTTCCCTTGTTGATAAATTAATTTAAATGACTTGAAATTCTCCATGTTACAGGTTGATTTGTTGGTTGGAAGCACTTACATATTCCGGGTCATTCGAAACAATGATGGTAGTGGCTTGATTATCTGGGTTTACTAAATAGGATTTCAAGCGTTGGGCACTAGGTTGGTCTAATCCATTCCATGGCTCTTCCAAAAGCAGTAATTTTTTTTCACCACTAATGGCACGTAGTAATAATATTTTTTTGATAATAGTTTGGGGTGTTTTTTTACCAATAGGCTCTATGATATGGTCAAAACCCTTAGGAAAATGAGATATGAAATTCTCAAATCCTAATTTTTTGGCAGTCTCCATGATAATTTCAGGACTTATATCTGCTTGTCCTAAACTGATGTTTTCCCAAACGGTTCCTCCAAAAATTTCTTGGCCATGCAACAGTATTCCTGTATGCTTTCTCAGGCTAGCTAAACTATAATTTTGGACTGGAATGTGGTTAATCAATATAGATCCTTGGAAGCTTTGATAGTTGCCAGTTAGTAGACGTAACAACATGGATTTACCAGCTCCTTCTGTACCTAGTACGGAAACTTTTTGTCCTGGTGTAATATGTAAAGAAAGATTTTCTAAAATATTTTTTCCTGGTTCAAATTGGAAAGTCAGTTGTTTTAATTCTATTTCTAATCCTTGTTTAGAAGTAAGTTCTAGTTGGCCTGATGATTCCATCGGACTTTCTGTGACACTCGCTATTTTCTCTAATCCTGTGATGACGTCATAGGCGCTATCTAAACTAGTGATAAGTTTTTCTACTGCACCAATCACCATCAATATGACAATTTCAGCTGCGATGAATTCACCCAAGTTTAATTGTTGGTTAATCAGCAAATAGGAGCCCAAGGAAAGAGTAATGAGGGTCAAGACCACTTTAAAGGTGACCAATGTTCTATATTGAAATAATAAAACATGGAAGTGTTTTGTTCTGGCTAATAAATATTGGCTCACGTTCGCATCTGTTTTTTTGAAGTTTAACGCGAATCCTTGACTGAATTTAAACGATTTTAATGTTCGTCCAATCTCACTAAAGAAGCTAGCTACGTTATACTTATGATTGGATTCCTCAATACTTGTTTGAATCCCCACTTGGCTTGTGACATACAGAATGAATACCAGCATAATTAATAGCACAAGACTAAATACAATGAAGAAGGGGTGGTATAATGACAATAAAATAGTACCAAAAAGAATCTGTACACTGGCCATGGGAATATCTAACAACAACTTGGCAAAACCCTTTTGGATATTGACAATATCAAAGAAGCGGGATACTTTTTCAGGAATGAAATATTGGTCATTTTTCATTAAATCCATTTTAGGAATCTTATCCGCAAAGTCATAAGAATACTGAGTGAATATGCGCTGCTGAATGGCCTCAATAATTTTCATTTGGTTGATTTGAAGTAGGCCAACCAATAACACACCTAATACTATGAAAAAGATCAAAACGTAAATAGAAGTGACCATCGTGGCACCCATCACTAAACCAATGATGGATTGGACGCCGAGCGGCAAGCTCAAGTTGACTAAACCACTGACAATAGAAAATAAATAAATGGAAGTAACCTCTTTTTTGTGGTCAACAACCAACTTGCTTATTCGATCAATCGGGTTCTTTTTTATCATAGTTGTATATTTCTGCAACAAATTTAAAAATACTTTTTTAAATAATAGTAATACTATTACAAATAAAATGAAAAATTGTTTTGAGATAGTTTTTCTATCATGTATGTTTGTGTTCTATTTCTAGGATTATGGACTATTCTTTAAGTTTCAAGGTAAATGACAAAATCTATTTGCGAGATCCTGACAGTACTGAGTTGGGCAAGCAAATCGTGAAACATTCCATTGATTTAATTTTTCAATTGGGATTTGAGCACTTTACCTTTAAAAAACTTGCATTGGAAATCAATACGACCGAGGCCACGGTTTACCGTTATTTTGAGAACAAACACCGACTTCTTTTGTATATTTTAAATTGGTATTGGTCTTATATGGAATACCTGGTGGTATTTCAGTTAGAGCCCGTGCTAAATCCTAAATCAAAATTAGAAAAATTGGTTGAACTCTTAACCAGAGAACTTCCTGAGAGTGCTGGGCAGACAGATTATAATAAGAACTATTTACACCAAATCGTTATTGCAGAGAGTAGTAAAGTTTACTTAGTCAAAGAAGTAAAAGAAATAAATCAGCATGAAGTTTTTAAACCTTATAAAGATTTGTGTGAGCGCATTTCTCGATTAATTCAAGCCTACGATGCGCAGTATTTATATCCTCATTCTTTGAGTAGTACGCTTATTGAAACGTCTCATTCCCAATTATTTTTCAGTATGTATTTGCCTAAATTGACAGATTGTGGCCCTGACAATAAGCAAGTTTTTGTAGAAAAATACATTAAAGATCTACTTTTTACCTTACTTAAGGGAAAACACTAATTTCGCTAATTTACACGTCTGTATTTATCCTAGCCTCTGAAATAAAGTATTTTTTACCAACGACAAAGAGGATAATATTGGCCGTCAATGCACAAAAAACCATGATAATAGCCATGGTAAAGGGAGTTCCATCAAATAACAATCCTAATATGGTTGCGCAGATTGAGCCCCAGGCCATTTGCATAGCACCCATCATAGCAGAAGCGGCACCTGCCCCTTCATGGAAGGGCTGTAAAGCCAAGCTTATGATGTTAGGAAAGACTAATCCTTGACATGCCAATATTAAAAATAGTAAGAGGATATTGATTTGAATATTGATCAATCCAAATTTAGAAAGTAGCGCCAAAACAATTCCTAGTACTAACTGCACGGGTAAAACGAAGGATAAAACTTGTTGACTACTGAATCTTTTTAAAACCCAATGATTAAACTGGCTTGCTCCAATAATTCCTGAAGCTACCATAGCAAATATCCATCCAAATTGCTTTTCAT
Organism: Aquirufa ecclesiirivi; assembly: GCF_011250515.1. Taxonomy (GTDB): domain Bacteria; phylum Bacteroidota; class Bacteroidia; order Cytophagales; family Spirosomataceae; genus Aquirufa; species Aquirufa ecclesiirivi. The sequence continues at coordinate 405,846 of NZ_JAANOP010000001.1, forward strand.
CGGCATGGTAAAAATTCAAAAATGTAAGTGGAGCCCCAGAAACAAACGTAAAGATACATCCCGACCCGATAGCCCCAGAAATAGCAAAAGTCAAAAATTGCTTTTCCGGTATTAAGGCCAAATAAGATGTAAGTATGCTGCCCATTTTAAACTTACCCTTCGGGTGTTTGTTGATTTTTTCTGGCAACCAACTTCTAATTAAGAAAATAATCACCAAGGTGATGATTCCTAATAGTACGAAAATGACATTCCAATTGGTGATGGTTAAGAGTAAACTCCCTAATGATGGAGCTAAAATGGGCGAAACCCCCAAAATAAGCATCATCAAAGAAAGTATTTTAGGTCTTTCGGACTCTTTAAACGTTTCACGTATGACGGCATTCGGTGCTACCATACCGATACTACCACCTATGGCCTGAAAGAAACGCCAAACAATCAGTTGCTCTACTGTGGTAGAAAAAGCAGATCCAAAAGAGCTAATCACATAAACACTTAATCCAACGTATAGGACATTTTTTCTTCCAAAGTGATCTAATAATGGGCCATTCACTAATTGACCTAAGCAAATACCAAAGAAGAAACTTGACAAGGTATACCCCATTTGTTCTTGAGAGCAATGCAAAGCCTCAGCCATGTTTTTGAAAGCAGGCAAATACATATCAATCGACAAGGGACCTATCGCTGATAATATTCCGAGAATTAGAATGATTTTAGTTCGGTTGGATTGTTTGGACATGTGGAATAGGTATTTCAATTTTAGGAACGGGTTGCAAAATTAATCCCAAAATATGGTTTTCAATAGTTTATTTTAAAAGAAGATTCATTTCCTTTGCTTAATACGCCTTAACTTGGAATACTTTCTATCTTAACGAGTACAGATTTTTTAAAGGGAGACCTCCCCATCATAGAACAGAAATTGAATTCATGAAAAATATCGCTTTTGGCCTATTATTTGCCATGCTATGGTCGTCAGCAGCCGTAGCCACCAAATTGGGAATTCTGTCGGTACATCCATTGATCTTAGCCAATGTGCGTTTGATTTTTGCTGGAATTTTCATTTTGCTGATATCCTATATTTTCCAATCCCATCGTCGAATTCAAATCACCAGAAAAGAATTGGCTCAATTAGCCTTTTTTGGGCTTTTAAATTCAACCATCTATTTAGGTTCATTTGTTTTAGCCCTTACGTTTCTAAGTCCAGGTATAGGAAGTTTAGCAACCGCGACCAATCCCTTATTTATTACCTTATTATCGGCCCTTTTGTTACAAAGAAAACCCCAAGGAAATGAAATCGGTAGTTTATTGCTGGGCTTAAGTGGGATACTTATAGCATCCTATTCGCAGCTTAAGTTAGATCCCAACGTGTGGAAGGGCTTATTGATTTTAATAGGAGGGATAATTACGGTTTCTGCAGCCACGGTATATTATGTTCGGACAGAATGGCAATTAAATTCATTTGTGATTAATGGCTGGCAAGTCCTGATAGGGGGGCTTTTCTTGCTACCATTTACCGCTTCTTATTCCGATGTTTCAATCGCCAGTTTTGATCTTCGCTTCTTCTTTTCTGTAGCTTGGTTAATTTTTCCCGTTTCTATGGGAGCATTGTGGTTATGGTTTTATTTAATTGATCAAGATCCTGTATCTGCCTCTTTATGGATGTTTCTTTGTCCTGTTTTTGGGTACATTTATGCCTATTTATTTAGTGGGGAATCCATTGACATTTTTACACTTATCGGAACCCTCATTGTTATCGTCGGATTGTATGTAGGCAAAAAACAGCCCCGTGTTTCATCAAACTAGTTCGATTTTTTTATACCTTATCAAAAAATAGCATTCCTGTGACTACCAATCGATTAGAAGCATTTAGTGATGGCGTGTTGGCTATCATCATTACCATCATGGTCTTGGAGTTAAAAGTGCCGCATGGGTCTGATTTTGAGACCCTAACGCCATTATTACCCAAATTTTTATCGTATCTATTTAGCTTTATTTATGTAGGCATTTACTGGAATAATCACCATCACTTGTTTCAAGCTATAGAAAAAGTAAACGGCAAAGTTTTATTAGCCAATTTAGGTTTACTTTTTTGGCTATCTCTATTACCTTTTGTTACGGGCTGGATGGGAGAAAATCAATTTGCCGCAAATACAGTAGCCTTATATGGCTTTGTCCTTTTAATGTGCGCATTATCCTTTTTGTTTTTAGAAAAGTCGGCCATTAAACACGAAGGAGAGGAGTCTAACATTGGACAGGCTTTAGCCAATCGGTGGAAAGAACGAATCTCTACTACGGGCTATTTTTCAGGAATCATTCTAGCCTTTTTTTATCCCATTATTAGCCTCTTGATCTTTTATTCCATTGTCTTATTATGGATTTTGCCTGACCAGAGAATTGAAAAAAGATTGAATCAAAAACATCCCTAAAACGAAAGGAAAATATGAAATTCATGTTTTCGTAAGAGGACTTCAGGGCTTGGTCTCAATTTAGGTATGCTTTTGATTTCCTATTTTACATTTGAAATTAAACTTCTTAAAAATGATAAATCGTCGACAGTTTGTACAAGGCTCTGCTAGCACCTTGTTGTTTTCTATGTTATTGGGTTCAAAACAATCGCTATTAGCCCAAGGGTCTTTTTATCAAGGACCAGCCTTTACTTGGAAAGAATTACGTGGGGGCATTTCACTGTTTAGTGAAAGAGGAGGCACCATAGCTGTGTTGAAGACCAAAGATGGTTATGTGGTGGTGGATACACAGTTTCCAGACCAATCTCAGCATATGATCGATGAATTGAAAAAACAGTCTGATCAGAAAATTCAACTCTTAATGAATACGCATCACCATGGGGATCATACGAGTGGCAATATAGCATTTAAAGGGGTAGTCAATCGCGTGGTGGCCCACGAGAACTCATTGAAAAACCAGATAGCTGCTGCTACCAAAGCAAAAACAGAGGAAAAGCAATATTATCCAACAGAAACGTTTAAAGATACTTGGACGGCAAAAATTGGAAAAGAAAGAATCAAAGCCCATTATTTTGGTCCTGCCCATACCGATGGAGATGTTGCCATTCATTTTGAAAATGCCAATGTGGTTCATTTGGGGGATTTATTTGGGAATAAGCGTTATCCTATCATTGATCGAAGTGCGGGAGCAAGTGTAGCAAATTGGATTCATGTGAATGATAAGATTCAAAAGCAGTTCGACAAGGACACGATTTTCACTTATGGACATGCCTTTAATCCAACAGAGATTACCTGTAAAAAAGAAGACTTATTAGTCTTGACAGACTATTTGGAGAAATTAGTCATACATGTTTCGGCTGAAATAAAAAGCGGTAAAAGCAAAGAAGAAGTAATGAAGCTAACTGCTGTGAATGGAGTTCAAGGAATGAACGGTGATTTCCTTAAGAATAATTTTCAAATGACCTACGAAGAATTAACAGAAAAGAATACTAAACAATAAACAAACTCATTTTATGAAAATCAACACATTTTTTAAGCCAATATTGGCAGTATTAGTGCTTTTAATGGTTTCAATCAGCTCATTTGGGCAAGATGCTCCACGTCCTCCACAAAGCCCCAAAGTTACTGTTACTGGTACATTTGGTAAGGCCAATGTATCTGTAGTTTATAGTAGCCCATCCGTAAAAGGGAGAAAAATTTGGGGAGAATTAGTGCCTTATGGAAAAGTATGGAGAGCAGGAGCTAACTCTGCAACCATCATTGAAACAGATGCGGATGTGAATATTGCTGGAAACACCTTGGCTAAAGGGAAATACAGTATCTATATGTTACCATCAGAAGGAGACTGGCAAGTAATTTTCAATACCGAAGTAGGCCAATGGGGCATTAAACGTGGTGGAGAAACAACCCGTAATCCAGAAAAGGATGCTTTTACCATCACGGTGAAAACAGCTAAGTCTGATTTCAAGGAAGCCTTGGAATACAAAGTTGTTCCAACTGGAATTACTTTCGGATGGGAAAATGTAAGCTTATTAATACCGATTAAATAAATAACTACTCTTGTTCTACGTAAAAGCGGTCAGCAATGACCGCTTTTTGTTTGTTGAATTTCTAAATTAGTTGAGATTTTATCCTAATTTGTGTTACATCAACAGCTCCAAACATCATGAATCAGGTACTTCGCATTTGCTTATTATTTTTTCTATTAATTCCTGCCCAGATTTTGGCCATTGATAAACCCGCTTACCGATTATTCAACGCAAAAGGTAAGGAAGTTTCCTACGAAAAAATGATTAAGCAATTATGTCAACAAGATGTAGTTTTGATTGGAGAATTACACAATAATCCCATTAGCCATTGGCTAGAATTAGAGATTATTCAATCGTGTTTTTCACAGCGGAAACTAGTTTTGGGCGCCGAGATGTTTGAACAAGATAATCAAGGGGCTTTGTCGGCATTTATAAGTGAAAAAATTTCAGCTAAAGGACTAGATTCTTCGGCACGACTTTGGAAAAATTATAAAACGGATTATGCGCCTTTGGTGAATTTTGCCAAGGAGAATCAAGTGCAATTCATTGCAACCAATGTTCCAAGAAAATACGCTAGCATGGTTTCTAAAGGAGGATTTGAGGCATTGAATCCATTATCAGCGGAAGAAAAATCTTGGATGGCTCCGCTGCCAATTGCCTATGATGCCAATTTGCCCGGCTATCAAAAAATGATCACGATGATGCCCGGACATGCTACACCTAATATGCCCAAAGCTCAAGCACTGAAGGATGCCACGATGGCTCATTTTATCTTGAAAAATTGGGTGGAAAATCAGCTATTTATTCATGTCAATGGATCCTATCATTCGGAAAACTATGAGGGGATTTCTTGGTACTTAAAATTGGCTAAACCCACTATTAAAATTGCCACCATAGCCACAGTTAGCCAGAAAGAAATTAAGCTATTGACACAAGAAAACAAGAAGATTGCAGATTACATCATTTGTGTGGAAGAAGATATGACTACCACCTATTAAAGTAGTTCTTTTACACGTAAATTTCACCCACCATATACAAAACGCATTCCCCACTAATATTCACGCGATCACCCAATAATTCACAAGCTAAATTTCCTCCTCGAGCGGAAAGTTGTTTGGCTGTCAATTGGCTTTTATTCAATTTATTTGACCAATATGGAATCAATGTAGTATGGGCAGAACCTGTTACCGGATCTTCATCTATACCAGATTGAGGACCAAAAAATCGAGATACAAAATCAACCTCGTCCCCTGGAGCTGTGATGATGATTCCTCTAGCTTTTAGTTTGGCAATTTCAAAAAAATCAGGTTTCATGTCCACTACTTGGCGCTCATTTTCATAGACAAAGAGATAATCAGTTTTACCTTTTAACACTTCTTTGGCCGGGATAGATAGGCCTTTGAACATTCCCCAATCAAAATCAATGTCATGAATTTGATCTACTGGAAAATTTAAAGTCAACATATTGCCTTCTTTAGCCACCCGCAAATGCCCGCTACGGTGCGAATAAAATAGAATTTCAGGAGCCACTTCTCCCAATTGATGATACAAAACAAATGCTGCAGCTAAAGTGGCATGCCCACATAAATCCACCTCTACCGTAGGGGTGAACCACCGAATATCATATTGGTCCCCATTTTTTATAAAAAAAGCTGTCTCGGCTAAATTATTTTCTGCTGCAATTTTTTGCATTTTATCATCCTCTAACCATGCTTCTAGGGGACAGATGGCCGCAGGGTTTCCTGAAAACAATTGATTGGTAAAAGCATCTATTTGGAATAAGGTCAATTTCATGGAGATTTTATTTATTCCTCAAAATTATACATCTATGAGGGATTTAAATACCCATTCATCCCAATTTAACAGAAACAAAAAAGCCCCGAATATTCGGGGCTCTCCTGTTGGATTATAAACGAATTAATTCGCTTTAACTAGGTCGAATAATTCCTTATCCATTTGTGGTTTAACGACACAAGAATTATCGAAGTGCATGGTTGAGGTATTTGATGTATTATAGGTAGGCCACGTAGGTAGTCCTTTGTGATTTGGATTTCCTAAACGGGCAAAATTGATCCAAGCCTGACTCATTTTGTCGGCCAAAACATAAGCCTCTTTAGTACCCCCCGTCATTTCTTCACAGCGAGCAATGTTATTGAAACAGAATGGAAGTTCAACGCAGTGAATGGCCTTGTATTTTCCGTCAAAGACAGGCGACTGCCAAGTGAATAAATACATATACACAGGAGCACCACCTGCAACCGAAGATTTAATATTCGCTTGGTCAACGGCACCGGGTCTGAATCGTGTGTCTACATCCATTAAATCCGTTGGCTTGGTATCCGCAGGATATGCTTTTTTAACAGCAGCTTTATAAGCCTCGGCCTTAGCCCCAAAAGTCTTTTGTATATAGGCTTCCACATCAGCCATGGATGCATCGTGACTTATCCCAGAAAATAGTGTTGGCATGAATTCGTTTTTCACGGTTCCGATCATCAACGGCACATTTTTAGATAATTCCATAGCATCCGCCGACATCGGTTGGAATGGCAATAAATTGGCATCAATGCTTGGTCCCCAACTTAAACCAAAACCACCCACCGGTTTTCCTGCGGCTCTTAATTTTGCCGCCACAACTTGTAATGCTTTTTGACCAGCAGCTGCTAGGCTAGGGAAAGGTACTTTTTGTAAACTATCGACCTTAGATTCATCTAAATGCAAGGCATTTAATACTTCCTTGGTAATGGACTGAGTTACGGATTTATCCGGCATATTCGTGGCAAAGGCGCCACTTTGATTAATCGCCTTGTGGAATAATCCTTTGGCTGATGGCATAGCCATCAAGGTATTCACTTTGGCTCCTCCTCCTGATTGACCAAAAATGGTTACATTACTTGGATCTCCTCCGAATTGACTGATATTTGCTTTCACCCAGTCTAGGGCTACTTTCATATCCAAAATGGAGTTATTAGCGGATGTTTTGTATTTCTCTCCATAGGCCGACAAATCCAAATAGCCCAATATGTTCAATCGGTGATTGATGGATACAACCACGACATCTCCTTTTTTAGCTAAATTCTCGCCATCATATGAAGGCAATTCTTGAGAAGAACCGGAGGTAAAACCACCTCCGTGAATCCAAAATAAAACGGGTCTTTTCTTCCCATCATTGATCCCAGGCGTCCAAACATTCACACGCATGCAGTCCTCATTTGGGTAACCCCATGAGTGATTGTACACAAATTCAGATTCGTCGGCCACTTGAGTGGTTGGAGTTAATAAATGTGCTACTGGACCATAGCTAGTAGAACTACGTACTCCGTTCCATGGCTTGGGCTTGTGTGCAGTCTCAAATCTACCTGCCTCCGCATAAGGAATACCTTTGTAGGTATAGATACCCCCATGTACATATCCGCGCACTTTACCGGCATCTGTTGATACCACGGCTACATTCTGCCCAGTGGTGACTTGAGCTTGTAGTGAAACTCCTCCCAGAAGGAATAGCCCTAATGCTAAACTAGTTTTTTTCATTTTTATAGATTTAAATGATAGAGAATTTCGTTTTTTTTCCAATGCTACAAGGTTGACGCCTTTGTATCATTTTGATAATTTAATCAAATGTAATAAAATAATTTGATTTTCTATTTTTTAGAAAATGACTTTAATAAAAACACTTTCTTCTAGAAATTTGTCTATAAATTAGGGTACTATTAAATCGACCTTCATTGAAATTTAGCAAACATATTGCCCAGCTGACTCTGGATTGTGTCATTTTTGGCTTTCATCATAAAAAACTCAAGCTTATTTTAAGCAAATTAAAATTAGCAAAGAAAATTTATGCCTTACCTGGAGGCTTTATCTTACAAGAAGAAGACATCGAAGATGCTGCCAAAAGAATCTTATTTGAAAGGACAGGTATACAAGATCTGTATTTAGAAGAATTTGGAACTTTCGGTCGAGCTAATCGAATCTCCGATGAAGACTTTCAATTGTTCTCAGGCATCGCTGGAGATCTTTATCCCGACGTGGAACCCCCTATCAATGAGAACAATCAAAAAATGCGCATTGTTAGTATAGGATACTATGCCTTGGTTGACTTTGAAAAAGTCATCCCTCAAAAAATTGATTTGGATGAAAGTTGTGATTGGTATGATATCAAAGAGCTTCCCAACATGATTTTTGACCATCAAGAAATGGTTCACAAAGGCCTTCAGGTACTCCGAGAAAATTTAGATAAAAAGCTACTTTTCAATAATCTTTTACCAGAAACATTTACCATGAAAAATGTTCAGGAATTATATGAAACAGTTTACGATAAACCTTTTCCAGCGAATAATTTCCAAAAGAAAATGCTGGATTTGCAGATATTGGAGCGATTAGACAAAAAATACACGGGAGCTAAAAGCAAAGCGCCTTATTTGTATCGACTAAAACCAAGGACTTAAAACCACTAGTATCTTTGATCAACGGTTCCTTGGAACAAGAAATTTAATTTTATATTTGTTCCAATCAAATAGCAAATCATGGGCAAATTTTATGACACCATTTCAGAAGCTCATCGAGAGTTCATTGAAAGACAACATCTTTTTTTTGTGGGAACAGCGCCGCTTCAAGGGGACGGTCGTGTGAATGTTTCTCCCAAGGGATTAGAAGCTTTTCGGGTCATAGACGAGCATACTGTTGCTTACATGGATATCATAAGTTCAGGAAATGAAACGTCTGCTCATACCTTAGAAAATGGCAGAATAACCTTCATGTTTTGCTCTTTTGACAAAACGCCAAACATCTTACGTTTATACGGAAAAGGCTTTGTTGTTTTGCCCAATTCTCCACTTTGGGAGGAATATGCTCCACATTTTACCATATATCCGAGTACTCGGCAAATTATAGTCGGCAAAATAGATTTAGTTCAAACCTCTTGTGGGTATGGTGTGCCTATGTACGAATATCAAGGAGAACGCGATATTCACTTTACTTGGGCCAATCAAATGGGTTCTGAGAAATTGGAACAGTATATGGTGGAGAAAAATATGACGAGTTTGGATGGCTTACCGACAGATTTAAGTATTCAAAAAAATTCATGATAATGAATCCGCTATGGAAGAAACTGGCATGGAAAGAGCAAAAGGAAATTCTCATCCTTCATGCACCAGCTAGTTTTCAGGAAACAATAAGCCATTTACCTGATGGCACTCTCCTTGTAACATCCATCGAACAGGAATATCAAATTAATTATGCTTTGGTATTTGTTACTCAAAAAATACAAATCCAAGAATTTGCGGAAGCTTGTCGAGATAAAATAGTAGGAGATGCCATTCTTTGGATGTGCTATCCCAAAGGAAGTTCTAAGAAATACACCTGTGATTTTAATCGAGATCAAGGCTGGGAACCCATGGGAGAAATAGGCTTTGAACCCGTAAGCCAAATCGCCATCGACGAAGACTGGAGTGCCTTGCGTTTTAGAAATGTACATTTCATCAAAAGCTTGAAAAGGAATCCCGAGCATATCATGTCGAAAGAAGGAAAGGCAAGGATGCAGTAATAATTTCAAATTCCTTTCTTTACATGGAAAAGCCTCCTTGGGCTTAATTTGACCTATGAAAATTCTTTATGTGCCTCTAGCTTCTATTCGTTTGGCAGCTAGTTTACTTATCTTTTTCGTTATTCCTTTTTCTGGGCATTCCCAAAATGTAAATCGGGGAGCCCAAGTCTTTGAACTACATTGTGCGAATTGCCATAACTTTAAAGATGATGGAATTGGTCCGCAATTAGGAGGACTAAAGGGAATTGTGGATAAACAATACCTGTTGGATTTCATCAATAATCCCAAAGCGTTAATTGATGCCAATGTGGCCAGAGCGCAAGACAAGTACAAAAAATACAAATCCTACATGCCAAGTTTCAGTCACTTGGATCCCAAAGATCTGCAAGATGTGATTGCCTTTATTTTAGAGAAACCTAGTCCTAAGAGTCACGGGAAAAAAGAAAAAATAGGGTTAGAAAATCCCATTAAAGCTGGAATTCAATATTCAGGGGAAACCATTTACCTCAAGAAAATCCTGAAATTCCCCTTTACTTATACTCCTCAAATAAATGCCCGTATCAATAAAATGACATTTCACCCATTGAGTAAGGAGCGAATCATTTCCGATTTACAGGGTAAAATTTATTTATTAGATGATAAAGACCGGTTGACTGAGTTTTTAGACATCAGCCAACATTTTCCTAATTTCACGAATAAACCAGGTTTTGCTACGGGGCTTGGGAGCTTTGCTTTTCATCCTCTTTTTGCTCAAAATAAGCTTTTTTATACCACACACACAGAGCCTGAGATCAAAGGCCCATCTGACTTTACCTATGGCGACAGCCTTCGAGTAAAATTGCAATGGATAATTACAGAATGGACCTTAGAGGACCCCATTGCTAAGGTGTTAAAAGGGAGGGCAAGAGAAGTCATGCGGGTTAATGTCATTGATCAAGTACATGGCATGCAAGAAATAAGCTTCAATCCTTATGCCAAACCAAGAGATCCAGATTTTGGTCTACTATACATCGGATTGGGCGATGGAGGGGCTTTGGAACAAAGAAGAGGTTTTATTCCCAATAATCCTGAGCATGCTTGGGGGAAAGTTCTTCGAATCGACCCTTTAGGTAGAAATAGCCAGAATGGGAAATACGGCATTCCTGTATCCAATCCATTTGTGGGAAAGAAAGGACTGGATGAAGTATTTGCACAAGGCTTCCGCAATCCGAATCGAATATCTTGGTTGAAAGATGGGAGAATCATCGTTTCGAATATAGGTCAAAGACACATTGAATCCTTATACCTCTTGAAGGCAGGGAAAAATTATGGCTGGCCATTGAGAGAAGGAACATTTGCCATTGATTCTACCCTAAGTACCAACAACGTATTTCCACTTCCTAAAAATGATGTTCGATTTGGTTATACTTATCCTATTGCCCAATTCGACCACGATGAGGGAAATGCGATTATGGGAGGTTTTGAATATACAGGGAAAGCCATCCCTAGTTTACGTGGAAAATACATATTTGGGGAAATTGTTCGTGGCCGAGTTTTCTACATTCCTATTTCAGAAATCAAAGAGGGAACCCAAACGCGCATTCGTGAATTGAAATTACAAATGGATGGTTTGCCCGTCACATTGAAAGACTTGGTCAAGGCAAATAAAGTAGACCTACGATTTGGTCAAGACGCACAAGGGGAAATCTATATCATCACCAAAGCTGACGGCAATTTATACCAAATTGTCCCTTCCAAGTGATCAACATCACGTAGATTTAAATAAGGAATTCTTTTCTTTGAGAAAAAATAATTGGATATGACACCATCGATTTCCATTGACCAATTGATTGAGAAATTACAACAACAAGAAGCGATCTTGCTCTTGGATATTCGAAGCAAAGAGGAATTTGAAGCAAGGCATATTCCTAATGCCATTCATGTACCTGGAGAAGGAATCCCCCAAGGTTTACCTTTACATGCCAATCAAGCTCTTTTGGTGACAATCTGTGGAAAGGGCGGAGGAAGGTCAGAGCAGGCTGCTCAACAATTAATCTCCTTGGGTTTTCAAGCTACGTTTTTAGCAGGAGGAACAAATGAATGGTTTGAAAAAAGCCTTTTGGCATAAATGCATTCATCTTCTTTTTGAACGCTAAACTTCTTTCAAAGATTTCCTGAAATAAGCAGTTCTTATATGGACTAATTTTAAGAGAAATAGTTTAATATTGGAAAATATTGATTGTCTCAAAACTTAAATAAAATTGTCATGATAAGAAAAGCAAATGCCGTTTGGCAAGGAACGGGGAAAGAAGGTAAAGGTGTACTTACTACTCAAAGTGGCGTATTAAATCATACCCAATATTCTTTTAACACTCGATTTGAAGATGGGATAGGGACCAATCCCGAAGAATTGGTAGCCGCTGCCCATGCGGGCTGTTTTGCCATGAAGCTAAGTTTTAATCTAACGGGTGCAGGATTTCCTCCTAAAGTATTGGATGTGCAAGGCGAAATTAAAATGGAAGAGGGGACGATCATTGAATCTCGATTGATATTAAAGGCTACCGTACCAGGGATTGACCAAGATACTTTTTTAGCACAAGTAAAAGATGCAGAGGCTAATTGTCCTATTTCTCGACTATTAAAAACAACGATTGTGGTGGACTCAACTTTGACAGTTTAATCCAACATACTTCAGGTAATTAAAAGGCTTACCATGGTAAGCCTTTTTTTTTATTATATCCTTCTTAGTAAAAAGAGAGATCATATCAGTAAGAAAACAAATATTATTACTTTTAGAAATAGTATCACAAAACCGGAATTTATCCCATGAGAGAAAACGCTTCCAACCGTAGGAAATTTTTACAAGATGCCAGCCTATTATCTAGTCTAGCCTTTATGCCAGCCATCCATTCTCCCATCAAAGATGGTACGTCCTTGTTTGTTCCTAAAGTTCAAGAAAAGATTATTGCACCACGTTTAAAATTTGGTGTTATCGGAATCAATCATGGTCATATTTATACCATGGCCAATTCCATCATTCGGGGTGGAGGAGAATTTGTTTCTTATTATGCGAAAGAACCAGATCTCATTAAGGATTTTGCTAAAAAATACCCTACGGCTAAATTGGTAAAAAGTGAAGCGGAGATTTTAGGAGATCCTTCCATTCAATTGGTCCTAAGCTCCATTACGCCCGTAGAAAGAGCACCTTTAGGTATTCGGGTGATGAAGTCGGGTAAGGATTATATGGTGGACAAACCAGGTATAACTAGCTTAGACCAATTGGCAGAAGTACGTAAGGTTCAAAAAGAAACTAAAAGAATATATTCCATTTCTTATTCGGAGCGCTTTGAAAATAAGGCAACCGAAAAGGCTAGTCAATTAGCTCAAACTGGAATTATCGGTAAGGTGGTTCAAACCATGGGTACTGGCCCTCACAGGATGAGTATTCCTTCGAGGCCGTCCTGGTTTTTTGATAAGAAATACTACGGTGGTATCATCACAGACATTGGTTCACATCAAGTGGATCAGTTTTTGCATTTTACTAAATCTACGGAAGGACAAGTGGTAGCTTCTCAGGTAGCTAATCACAAATACCCTCAATACCCCAATTTTGAAGATTTTGGCGATTTGATGTTGCGAGGAAACGGAGGGTCAGGTTATATACGGGTGGATTGGTTTACCCCAGATGGACTAAATACTTGGGGTGACGGAAGACTCACCATTTTAGGAACTGAGGGGTATATGGAAGTTCGAAAAAATACGGATATCGCTTCACCGCACGGTACAGGTAGTCATTTGTATTTAGTGACGCAAAAAGAAACCTTGTACATCGACTGCAAGAATGTGGAGCTTCCACATGGAGAGTTACTCGTGAATGACGTGTTAAATCGAACAGAAACGGCGATGACTCAAGACCATTGTTTCTTAGCCACTGAATTAGCTCTAATCGCTCAAAAACAAGCTACTAAAATCTCAGCGAAATAATGAAAAGGAGAAAATTTATCAATAACATCGCATTGGGTGCCGTGGGCACATTAGGCTTTCCTACCATCGTTCCTGCCCATGTTTTGGGAGGGAAAGACGCACCAAGCAATAAAATTAACATTGGCCAAATCGGTTGCGGACGCATCGCTCGTACACATGATTTACCGAGTACTTGGAGATATGAAAAGGCTCGAATTATGGCCGTCTGTGATTTGGATAGAAATCGTACCGAAGACACAAAAAAACTTGTTGAGGAGTATTATACCAAGAAAACGGGTCAAAGCAATTACATCGACGTAAAGATGTATGATGATTACCGTGAAATGTTATTGAATAAGGATATTGATGCGGTCATGATCAGTACGCCGGACTTTTGGCATGCGCAACCCGCCATGGAAGCAGCCTTAGCTGGGAAGGATATTTACTTACAAAAACCCACTTCTTTAACCATCAAAGAAGGGCGTCAATTAGCGGAGGTGATCAAAAAAACAGGTAGAATTTTACAAGTTGGAACCCAGCAGCGTTCCAGTAGTCAATTCAGAAGAGCCGCTGAATTAGTTAGAAATGGTCGGATTGGTAAGTTACATACGGTTAAAGTGGGACTTCCAGGAGATCCAGGTGGCCCTGTGGTACAAGCCATGCCAGTACCTAAAGGCTTCAATTATGATATGTGGCTAGGTTCAACTCCCTACATTCCTTATACAGAATTAAGCGTGCACCCTCAAGTAGGATACGATAGACCAGGTTGGTTACGTATGGAACAGTTTGGCGCGGGCATGATCACTGGTTGGGGTCAGCATCACTATGATTCTGCCGCTTGGGGTATGGATACAGAATTAACAGGACCTATTTCAGTGGAGGCTGTAGCCGAATTCCCTAAATCGGGGGTTTGGAACGTTCATGGCGACTTTATGGCAAAGGCAGAATATGCCAATGGCATAACCATGTATACCAGCGGAGGCTTCCCGAATGGTATTCGATATGAAGGAACAGAGGGTTGGATATTTGTTTCCAGAGGAGACTATTCGGCAACCCCGAGTGATCCTACTTCTAAAGTAAGAGCTAAGGCCATTGATGCCTCTAATCCAGCGATTTTGGAATCGGTGATTGGAGAGAAAGAGATTCATTTATACCATTCAAACGAACAACATGGCAACTGGCTAGATTGCATAGAAAGCAGAAAAGAGCCTATTTCCCCTATTGAGATTGGTCATAGAGCCTGTACGGTTTGTTTAATTACACATGTGGCCATGAAAATACCACGTAAGCTGAATTGGGATGCTAAAAAAGAGCAATTTATCAATGATGCTGAAGCGAATCGTTATTTAAGTCGTACTCAACGAGCACCCTATGGTACTGACCGTATAAAATTTTAGTTAAATAGGATTTGAGGTCCCTAGAATGAATAAAAACGCCCCTGAATTTAGGGGCGTTTTTTATTTCACCTAATTATGTTCGTAGCGTTTTGAATTTTTAACTAAAAAAATAGTTACAAATATTTTGTAACTAAAAAATTAGTTATACATTTGGTCCAACAAAACGGACAGCTATGAAAAAATTAACCCAAGCAGAAGAGCAAATTATGCAAGTAATTTGGACATTACCTGAGGGAGGATTTCTCAAAGATATTATTGAGAATCTACCCGAGCCCAAACCCCATTCCAATACAATTGCTACGCTATTAAAAATATTGGTCGAAAAGGAATTTGTAGGGATTAGCAATCCGAATCGTAACAACCTCTATTTTGCCAAAGTCACGAAGCAGGAATATTCTGGTCAACGCATGGCAGGTTTGGCGGATTCATTTTTCGAAGGATCTTATACCAACGTGGTATCCTTTCTGGTCGATAAAAAACAGATGTCTATTGAAGATTTGGAATTATTACTGAGCCAATTAAAATCTAAAAGCGATGATGAGTAATGTCCTATTAATCTATCTGTTGAAAAGTAGCCTAATATCCGGCATATTTTATGGCTACTATATGTTGGTACTTCGGAATACTCGATTCCATACCTACAATCGATTCTATTTATTGGCTAGTATGTTCATGAGCTTGGTCATTCCGTCACTCCAATTTTCTTTTTTTTCCGTAGAAGATAAGGAATTTGCCGGAGCAGGACAGGCCATTTACTTAATAGCTGCCTCAGCTAGCGCCACTCCTGAGCGCTTCTCCTGGTTGAATTTACCTTGGCTAGAGTATGGAATCTGGACTTTTTATTTGATTTCGATAGGCTTATTAAGCTACTTCTTTTATCAAGTTGTTAAGATTTATCAAATGAAAAGAAGAAATCCAAGCATTGCTATGGATGGATTTCAATTCATTGAGACCGAAGAAGACGATGCTCCGTTTTCATTTCTTCAATTCCTATTTTGGAAAAAATCCATTTCCATGTCTGAACCCAATGGACAAGCCATTTTTAAGCATGAATTGACGCACATTCAACAAAAACATACCATTGATCGGGTTATCTGCCAAATTATCACATCGATTTGTTGGATCAATCCATTTTATTGGCTCATAGATAAGGAATTACAAAACATCCATGAATTTATTGCTGACCAAGAAGCTGTTGGAAGTAATAACGTGAATGCTTTTGCTCAAATGATATTACAATCGCACTATGGAAATCACTTTTTAAACCCCGGACACTCCTTTTATTATTCATCCATTAAACGAAGAATTATCATGTTAACAACATCCAAAAACACGCCATACGCCTACCTGAGAAAGGTATTAGCACTACCATTGGCGGTATTAGCTATCGTTATTTTCTCCATCCAAGTGACGGCTCAGGAGAAAAAAGAAGAATTGACCAATAGTAAAATTGGGATTAGCTTCAACAAAAATGCTCCTAGCAAACCGACGAAAGGGAAAAAAATGAGCAATAAGGATTTGCCCCCTCCTCCACCGCCACCCTTGTCGATAAGAGCAACTCCTGCCGCTCCTGGCGTGCCACCCGTTCCTCCCGTCAATCCATTGTATGTCGTTGATGGAAAGATTGATCGATCCTTGGCCGTTAATAAAATGAATCCCAATGATATTCAATCCATCAATGTCTTAAAGGGAGCTATGGCCAATGAAAAATATGGAAAAGATGGGATTAATGGTGTGGTGGAAATCTCAACCAAGAAAAATGCAAACACCAATATTTCTAACAATCAAAATCTCCATACGATCGTGGAGGAGCCTGCCACATTTCCAGGCGGCCCCAATGCGTTTCTTTCCTTTATATCCGCTCATGTTAACTATCCTGAAGAAGCTAAAAAAGCGAATATTTCCGGAAAAGCCTATGTTCAATTTACAGTAGCTACGGATGGAACGCTTTCAGATATCAGTGTATTAAGATCTCCTGGCTATGGTTTAGCTGAAGAGGCCCTTCGACTGATCAAAGCTTCAGGTAAATGGATTCCAGCCAAGAATCATGATAGCAATATCACGTCTAAATACGTCCAACCCATTGCTTTTATCATCGGGAAGTAAAAGCAAACTGATTTCCAGCATTCGTAATAGCCGGTGATTTTCATCAGGCTATTACCGTTTAAGGGAATTTTGCATCATTTTTCTGATTCGACTTTCATGTGGCGAATCAAAATCACATAGGAAAAATACCATAAATCATCATATTAATTTGAAACCTATATTTTGCATTTTCTAAATTTAAATTCAATAAATGCCCATTTTTAAAACGAGTTTGTAATCAAAAATCAATTTTATTTCATTTTTATCTTAATTTCAAACGTAGTAATTCTATTACGGATATTTTAAATATTTCTATAAATCGGCTATTTATTACACTTTTTATGTAAAAATTGGGATATTTTTGTGTTTTTTGAGCTATTTTTTAAAAAAAAATCCAAAAACGAAGGAAGAGTTCAATAATCCTGCTACATTTCAACATAATTCATCAATAAATACAATTTATACGCCCATTACTAATCATCTTGGGCGTATATCTATTCTCACATGGAAGATGCCTAAAGTCATCTCCTTGAGAGAATTTGACAAACAAATTTGCCAAAAGCTTAGCTTTAGGTTTTGGATTGTTTACTCCTGTATGTACGATGAAAACTCAGAAATGAGTTAATGTTTCAGAATTTCAGCGCATTTATATACCTATCAATCATGATGAAAACATCCTTTAGCAGAAGAAATGTCTTAAAGTCTGGACTAGCCGCCATGGGCGGAATAGCACTTGCCCCTCACTTGAGTTTGGGAGCTTTTTCCCATAGCTCTTTTCCTTTAGACTCGGAAAATCGATTGTATTACAGTCCATTAATGCGCGAGTACATGTTGGATGAGCGACCAAATGTTCCTGCTATGATAGCTCGTTTAAATGCCAACGAAAACCCTTACGGTCCCCCAGAAAGTGCCCGAAAAGCGGTGGCCGAGTCGGTTTCTGGCGGCAATCGCTATTCTTGGAAAGAATTAGCCACTTTGGTGGATATGTTGGCAAAAAAAGAAGGATTAACGAAAGAACATATCATGATGGGACCAGGCTCTTCCGATTTATTGGAAAAAGTAGCCATCGTTTTATTTGCTAAAGGAGGAAATATTGTATCCGCTGATCCTACCTACATGTCGCTCATCCGAGTTGCCGAGGCCGTTGGTGCTACCTGGAAAGCCATTCCTTGTAAGTCGGATTGGACCCATGACTTAAAAGCCATGGAAGCCGCCATTGATTCTAATACTAAAATGGTATACATCTGTAATCCCAATAATCCTGTGGGTTCCATTATGGCGGCGAACGAACTGATGGACTTTTGCTCAAGGGTTTCGGCGAAAGTTCCTGTTTTCATCGATGAAGCTTACTTAGAACTTGCGGAGGGCGATACGGCCAGTATGGTTTCCTTATTGGCACAAAAGAAAAATGTCATCATAGCCAGAACCTTTTCCAAAATCATGGGAATGGCAGGCTTGCGTGTAGGCTATGCCGTTGCACAACCAGAGTTCCTTAGCAAAATAGAAAAAATCACTCGAGGTGGTATGGGAATTTGCCATACCTCTGTCTTAGGAGCTATCGCTAGTTTACAAGATAAGGAGTTCCAAGCCATGACGAAGCGCCTCAATACGCAATGTAAAAACTATTTATATCAAGAGCTTAGTGCATTAGGTTATAGCTACATTCCATCCTATACCAATTTTGTGATATTCCCGATTAAAATGGATGGCAAGACTTTTTTGAGTAAAATGGCCAGCAAAGGGGTCATGGTTCGATCATTTGATATCTTAAATAAACCGTATTGTCGCGTCAGCATAGGAACGATGGCCGAGATGGAGTACTTCGTAACATCATTGAAAGAGTTAGCTTAAAATTTGTGTTATGATTGATGCTATTGAAAAGACCTTGACGCTTATACTCCTAATTGGTTTAGGCGTAGCTTTGCGTAAGAAAATTAAAAACAAATCAGAAATTCAGGGCTTAAAAGAAGTCATCCTTTCGGTGGCACTTCCTGCTACGGTGTTCATTGCTTTGATGGGGATTAAGATGAGCTTAAGCTTGTTGATTTATCCCATCATTTTAGTTTGTTTTAACTTTTTTATCTTTTTAACGGCTCCTTTTTTCTTGCCTTTTTTTGGTTTGGAGAAGAATTCTCCGGCAAGTCGAACCTTAACGATGTTATTGCCATCATTGGCACCTGGACTATCCAGCTTTCCTTTTATTTCGGAATTTTTGGGTGGAGAATCCTTGGCTATGGCAGCTATGGCAGATGTAGGCAATAAGTTTTTTGCGCTCAACTTTCTGTACTACATCTCTTTGAAAATGCACATGGCCATTCAACAGGAGGGGAACATCGGGAATAAAAAAGGCATGAAAGATTTTTTGTTGAGTCTGATCAAAGAACCCATCAATGTGATCATGTTATTGGCCATCGTGTTTCTTTCCATGGGTTTTCACATGAGTACGTTACCATTGGTTATTCAAGAGATTTTTTCTAGAGCCAGTACTTTAATGGGGCCTTTGGTATTGATTTATATTGGTATGGCTGTTGAATTGAAAGAGGGAAAAGAGATTAAAATGATACTCTCCATCTTATTTTTCCGAGCGGGGATAACGATTCTTTTTAGCTTATTAATTATCTTTTTATTTGGAATCCATGACCCTAACATGGTTTTACTAGCTGTGGTGGTTCCTTTGAGTGCTTGTAGTTTTTGGCCATTTGCTCACATTTCGGTCATTCATCATAAGGAAGAATTAAAAGAAATACCGGATTATCGGAAAACTTTTGATGCCAATGTAGCCTTATTGACCTTAGCTATTTCACTTCCATTATCCACCATTTTGGTGATTGGGGTTTTAGCTTCAGGCCAAATTTTTGCAGAAACGAGCAACCTAATTCTACTTTCCATAACGCTGTTAGGAGTAGGGATGTTACCACATTTAAAAGTTTTCAAAAAGGTTAAATCATCCCTTAGGAATTTGAAACAAGCTCATTAGAGGTAAGGCCTAGGGCATTTTAGTTTGACTAAATCCAAGCACTTTATTCCAAACGCCTTCATCCACTGGGATGCCCCATTGCATATTTTCTGCTCTTGTTTTAAGAGATCTTTCTCCAGGATAATTCACTTCTCCTCCTGTTGTAACTGGAGTAGAGTTTCTTAATTGAGTGATGGTGTGTTCTAGAGCTTGATCTAAGAATGCTTGATCATTGATTTTTAAGGGGTCAATCGCGATAAATACTTGAGAGCATCCTCCACAAGCGCCTTGCCCAACCAAATCAATATCGGCAGTGGTTCTACCTTTGGAAAGTATCGCAGAAAATAAATCCAACATAATGGCCAATCCAGATCCTTTCCAATATCCTGTTGGTAAAATTCTACGGGTAGCTTCAATCGGAGCAGGCTCATCCGTCAGTTTTCCTTCTTGATCAAATCCACCAGGAAATGGGAGTTTTTCATTTTTTAAGCGAGTCGTTTCTAATTTTCCATAGGAATATTGCGACATGGCCATATCAAAAACCACATGACCGCCCTGTCGCGGAATGGCCATAATGAAAGGATTATTCCCGATCCCTCCGGATGTGGCACCCCAGGCGGGCATGCAAGATTCTGTATTGGTCCAGCAGATGGCCATAAAACCTTTATCGGCAGCTTGCCAGCCATAAGAGCCTCCTCGCATCCAATGCGTGGTATTATTTAGAGCTACAAGGCCCAATCCATATTGCTTAGCGATGTCCATCGCCCTATCCATCGCGAAGATGGAGTTGGTAATGCCTATGCCCATATTTCCATTGTATATTTCTATAGAGCCAAGATTCAAATCTAATGTAGGTTCTGCATGCACATCCACCCAGCCTTTGGATACAAAATCTAAAAATCGTTCTACTCGGTTTAAACCATGGGAATATACCCCATCCCGACTAGTTTCTGCATGTGTTTTAGCACAAATTATGGCTTTTTCTTCCGGTAATCCTGCCAATAAAAATGCTTGTTTTATGGTCTCGACCATGACGTCGAAGGCAATTCTTTTCATCATAAATAGTTTGAAGGTTAAAGATAGAGAAAGATGTGCTAATAGTGAAGGTGGCTTCGAGAACCTCAGCCAGCATGGGGAGAGTGTCTCAGCCATCTTCGAGAGAGAACTTCAACTACCAAGGAGCGAGAGCCTCAGCCACCATCGAGAGAGCGTCTCAACCACCATCGAGAACCTCAGCTAGCATCTAGGGCCTCAGCCACCGAGGATATAGATCTTCAGCCAGCAAGATTTGGGATTGAATATAGAATGAATTAGGTGGCTTCGAGAGCCTCAGCCACCGAGGAGATAGATCTTCAGCCAGTATGTTTTGGAATGGAATATAGTAGTAATTAGGTGGCTTCGAGAGCCTCAGCCACCCTTGAGAACCTCAGCCACCTTCGGGAGCATCATTCTCTATCAAAGAAAACTTCGTATCTACTAGTATAATGTTGGCCTTGGCTCTTGAAGCCACGTACAATTATTTAGGTGGCTGAGGTTCTCGAAGCCACCGTATAATAAGGCCCACGAAGCCAACATATTTGGTGAGTGAATATACTATTGAAAAGGTGGCTGAGGCTCTCGAAGCCATGCACTATTATTTAGTTAGCTGTGATTTCTGAAGGTGGCTGAGGTTCTCGAAGCCACCGTATAATAAGGCTCTCGAAGCCAGCATAATTGGAGAGTGAATATATTATTGAAAAGGTGGCTGAGGTTCTCGAAGCCACACACTATTATTTATTTAGCTGTGGTTTCCGAAGGTGGTGGCTGAGGTTCTCGATGGTGGCTGAGGCTCTCGAAGCCGCCGTATAATAAGGTTCTCGAAGCCTCCGTTAATGCCACACTATCCTTACATGCCTAAGGATAATTTTATCGCTTAAAAGAAGACTTTCATCTAAAATAGTTTTACAACTCAATGAAAGACATCATATTTAGTGAAAATATCCCTAATTGATGAAAAAACATGTATTATACGTATTATTAAGCTTAATAAGTTTAGTAAATCTGCAGGCTCAAAATTCCTTGCAACTATTGAAAGTGGAATACCAATCCCAACCCATCGGATTGGATGAACAGCATCCCCGATTTTCTTGGCAAATGCAATCCCAAGCTAAATCCAGAGGAAATCAACAACAAGCCTATCGCATTGTTGTTCGTGATGCCAAAAACCAAGTGGCCTGGGATAGTAAAAAAGTAAACTCTCCCCTGTCTTTAGGTATCAATTATGAAGGCTCGGCCTTACAAGCGTCTCAAAAATACCAATGGACTGTTCAGGTTTGGGATCAACAAAATAAAGTAAGTTCGGCTTCTTCCTGGTTTGAAACAGGATTATTAAATCCTAGTGTGCAAGCATGGAGTGGCGCTGAGTGGATAGGCGAAAATGACTTGCCGCTCTATTCCCATTATTTATCCATGTACAAAATCCAATTTGGTATACAGTTGGATGAGGCCTCTAAATCCACGAAAGCATCCTTTGTTTTTGGAGCAAATGACCCTCGATTGCAAAACAGAAACTTGAATATCATGGATGTGGCCAATGGCCCCAATGCCTCCTACATACAATTGGAATTGGATATTAACCGAGTGGCGGAGTCAGATTCGGGACTGGCCCAACTAAACGTGTATCGCGTGGGTTACGACAAAAAAGATAGTCCAACTAAGGTTTTTGCTAGTTTTAAAATAGCTAAATCCCTTATTTCTCCAGCAAACAAATACCAGAAACACACCATTTTTGCTCAATGTAATTTTGGCGTTTTTGATTTTTACCTAGATCAAGTTGACCCAGCTCACAAAATTAACGCTGCACCTGCTGGAGCCGCTGCCGCACCTAGAGGAGGCCAATCAGGACTTAACTTGAATCCAGTAGGTAGAGGAAACAACTTTATCAGTTTCCCGATGCTTTCAGAAATTGGATTTCAGGTACCAGCCAATCAAAAAGCCTTATTTTCAGGGGTTTTGATTAAAAACTTCCGATTCCCAAGTAATACCTTATTTGATGCAGCTGAAAATCCTAGCCTATTTACTCAAAATGGCATTCAGTGGGATGGTAAGCAATTCCAAATTTCGGCTTCTTCAGAAAATGTATTGGTTTGTGCCAATCCAAGCCGATTTGCCGCTCCTATGTTACGCACGCAATTTACCAGTGTACCCAATAAAGCCATCAAACAAGCGCGTATTTATTCAACTGCTCGTGGTATTTATGAATTATACTTAAATGGTGAGCGAGTAGGAAAAGACTTTTTTAATCCAGGTTTGACGCAATACAATAAAACACATTTGTACCAAACTTATGATGTGACTAAACTCATTAAATCAGGCGAAAATGCCTGGGGAGCTTGGTTAAGCGAAGGTTGGTGGAGCGGTAATATCACGTTTAGTGGTGATAGCTGGAACTTCTTTGGTGATCGCCAGTCCTTACTAGCTAAACTCGTGATTCAATACACGGATGGTACGGAACAAATTATTACCACGAATCCAGAAAAATGGACTTATAGCAATGATGGCCCAATCCGTTACGGTAGTTTCTTCCAAGGGGAAGTGTATGATGCTCGTAAAGAAGCTGCCATATCTGGCTGGTCTACGGCATCTTTCCAAGCGAAAGGTTGGAAGCCCGCTTCAAAAATCCCTTTAGAAGGAACGGCCTATGTAGGAGATGTGCCCAATGCTTTGAATTATAAAGATATGAAGCTGGTTGGTCAATTGGATGATGCCGTTCAAGTGAGAAAAGTGATGCAAGCGAAGTCCATGCATGAGCCAAGAAAAGGCGTTTATGTGTATGATATGGGACAAAATATGGTAGGCTTTCCTAAAATATTCATTCCCAATGGAAAAGCGGGTCAAACCATTACCTTACGTTTTGCCGAAGTGCTTTACCCTGATTTAGCAGAATATGCTTCGCAAAAAGGGATGATCATGTTGGAAAACATCCGTGCGGCATTGGCGCAAGATGTCTATATCTTAAAGGGCGGAGATGAATACATTCAACCACGTTTTACTTTCCATGGCTACCGTTATTTGGAAATTACGGGATTAGATCAAGCGCCTGCTTTAAGTCAAGTGGCAGGTTTGGTGCTTTCCTCCATTCAGGACATAGGTTCCTACTATGAAAGCTCTGATCCTTTGGTGAATAAATTGTGGAATAATATCACGTGGTCCATGCGAGGAAACTTCCTTTCCATTCCAACGGATACTCCCGCTAGAAACGAAAGAATGGGCTGGAGTGGGGATATCAATGTATTCTCTAAGACGGCAACGTACATGGCTCCCGTGAATAATTTCATGCGCCGTCATTTATTGGCGATGCGGGATGTGCAACGTGCCGACGGTCGTTTTACTGATGTAGCCCCGATGGGGGGAGGATTTGGGGGAACCTTATGGGGAAGTGCGGGTATCATCATTCCTTGGGAAACGTATCAACAATACGGAGATAAGAATATGTTGGTAGAGCATTATGATGCCATGAAACGCTATGTGGCATTTTTGGAAACGAAAGTGGATCCAGCCAATGGCATTGTCAATGAAGGTCCATTGGGGGATTGGTTGAGCCCAGAAAATAACAAAAATGACAATACCCTTTTCTGGATGACTTACCAGGCATATAACCTAAAAATCATGTCGCAAGTGGCAGGTATTTTAGGAAATAAGTCGGACGAAAGTGCCTACCTTGCCCAATACGAAAGCAAGAAGAAAACAATCAATAGTGTTTACATCGACCCAAATACACACAGAACCGTGAAATCAGGAGTAAGAGCAGCGCGTATGGGCCCTCCGGGAGCGGCACCTGCAGCACCTGCCACGCCTCCAGTTTCCGACAAGGGACAATTGATGGATACGCAGGCATCTTATGCCATTCCTTTGGCATTGGGTGTGATTGATGATAACAATAAACCCTTTGTCTTGAAGCATTTGGTGGAAACGGTGCAAAGATCCAACAAAGACGATGAAGGAGTGGCACGCCCTCCTTATTCTTTAATGACCGGATTTATTGGAACGGCCTCCATTGCCGATGCGCTTTCCAATAACCAGCAGCATGAAGTGGCCTATGCTTTATTAACGCAGAAAACCTATCCTTCTTGGTTGTATTCGGTAGCTAATGGAGCTACGACCATTTGGGAAAGATTAAACTCTTATACCATTGAAAATGGTTTTGGAGGGAATAATAGCATGAACTCTTTCAATCACTATTCTTTTGGGGCCATTGCGGCATGGATGTACCAAACATCTTTGGGAATTCAACGCGATGTAACTTCCCCAGGATTTAAGCACTTCCACTTGCAACCGACACCGGATGTATCGGGTAAAATCAATTTTGCCAAAGGTTATGTAGAAACCATGTATGGCAAAGTAAGTAGTGAATGGAAAAAAGAAGGGAATGTAATGAGCTATCAATTTACAGTTCCTGCCAATACTACGGCACATTTGAAACTTCCGGCTAGTTCGGCCAAGGTGACAGAAGGTGGTCAAGATATAACAAAATCAAAAGGAATTTCAGGTATTAAGCAAGCAGGAAATTTCTTGGAAATGGAATTAAACTCAGGATCCTATGAGTTCAAAGTCAGTCCGCTTAACTAGAATACCCCGCTATTAATCAACTAAGGGCGATTCGTAAGGATCGCCTTTTTTTGGTGGAAAAGGATGAGAGGAAAGGATAAAATCAAAATGAGTGATAAATTCACGGCAGATATACATCAAGATATGACACAAATTCAAGTTTCCGCTAACATTCAAGCTTCCATCCAGCAGGTTTGGGATTGTTGGACCCAAGCCGAACATGTGAAGCATTGGAACTTCGCTAGCGATGATTGGCATTGTCCAGAGGCGCACAATACCTTAGAAATAGGGAAAGAGTTTCATTATATAATGGCTGCTAAAGATGGTTCATTCAGCTTTGATTTTTGGGGCACGTTTAGCCAAATAGAACCCTTGAAAAACCTAGAAATTACCCTAGGAGATGGGCGCCGACTAAGCGTTCAATTTATTCCAGAGGGCGAGAGCGTTTGGGTCAAAGAATCTTTTGATCCGGAAGATCAAAATCCCGAAGAGATGCAGCAGATGGGTTGGCAAATGATTTTGGATAATTTCAAAAAGTACGTGGAGCAGCTACCAGCATAAAACAAGAAAGGCAACCGATGAGGTTGCCTTTTCTGTTTGTCTATCGATTTGACTAGAACAATTTCTCTTGTGGAGGTTTAGCTCCTGCCAAACGGATATACACAGTCGTTTGACCACGGTGATGCGCTTGATGCTCTAGGCATTTAGCCAAAGCAGCGTCTTTGGTCATGTCGAATCTACCGAACATTTTCACCGATTCAGCTAGTTGAGCCGCCGTCATTT
The DNA here is from genome assembly GCF_011250515.1 of Aquirufa ecclesiirivi. Taxonomy (GTDB): domain Bacteria; phylum Bacteroidota; class Bacteroidia; order Cytophagales; family Spirosomataceae; genus Aquirufa; species Aquirufa ecclesiirivi. Next base: position 432,125 of record NZ_JAANOP010000001.1, read on the forward strand.
TTTTGATGGAACTGATCACAAAATCATAACCATCCATGACCAATTTAGTCACATTGGCTTTCGATTTATCGGTCGCTTTTTCTGAAGCGCCCATGCCAATAGGACTTTTTTCACCTGATGCTGCCGAAGCAAAACTATAATTGGCATCGGTTAAGTGCAGCATTTGTTCGGCGAAAGAACGCATTTCAGGAGTTGGTTTTAGGGCATAACCTGATTCAGGCATAGCGTCTAAGTACTCTTTGGTATAAGCCTTAGATCTTTCCCAATCTTTGACCATAGCATCAACAGACGATTGAGCCACAGCCATTTGGCATAGGCCTAATACAAATAAGAGTGACAAGAATAAACGAGAACGTTTCATGATTTTTTTAGGTTGGTTGAACCGTCAATATTCCAATAAAGAAGTCAAATTTCAAAGGAATTGGGGGAATATTGTGTGGGTGGGGGAGAAGAAGGGTTATTTTTTACTAGCTTTTTTTAGACTCTTTCTTTTATTTGTCAAAGATTAAAAAAAAATGCCCCGCTAGCAGATCTTACGGTATGCTGAACGGGTACTGTTGTGGCAAAAGTAGGCCTATTTTTGAATATTTTAAACTTTTCTAAAATAATTTTGAGTTGGTTCAAGTGATTACAAAAAAAGAATATGTAGCTTCAAATTCATGGGCATTATATTCTAAAATGGGGTATCTAAAACGAAAAGCTGTTTTATAAAAATGTTCATAATTTTGCCTTGAAAGTTTGATGATTTTAAGTATCTTTGTTAGGCAAGAATCAAAAAGAGTGAAAACGAAAGAATTGATAAAAAGCACAGGTGCTACTTTTACTCCAAAGGGCTTGGCAGACTATTTAACTAGTCGAATCTTGTCTTATGTAGATAGAGAAGATGTATCGGTCCTAGATCCTGCTTGTGGTGATGGCGAACTCTTATTGTCAATGGGTGAACACTTGGCTGCTCGTAATATTGATTTTATATTAAATGGGTATGATTTAAATAATGAATATTTGAGTATTGCCAAAGAAAGATCATACCAATTTGGCGAACTAAAAATCAAATTGGTAAATGGAGATTTTTTAGAAGTCGTTGACATAAATCATAATCAATTAGCCCTTAATTTTTTTGGAGCAAAAGCAAATGGAATAAACGAGTCCGTTGACATTGTAATTGCTAATCCCCCTTATGTAAGAACTCAAATTCTTGGAACAGAGCAAGCGCAACTACTTGCTCAAAAATTCGATTTAAAAGGTCGTGTTGATTTGTATTACCCTTTTTTAATTGCAATGACAGCAAGTCTAAAAAAGGGGGGGATTATAGGTGTAATCACATCTAACAGGTATTTGTCAACTAAAAGTGGTGAATCTGTGAGAAAGTTCTTAAATGAGAATTTCGAAATACTTGAAATTGTTGATTTGGGCGATACTAAACTTTTTGATGCTGCTGTTCTTCCCGCAATTTTTATTGGTAGAAAAAGAGGAAATGCTAAGACAATTTCCGATGCAGCCAAATTCATTAAGATTTATGAGGAATTGAATGGTTATAACGGAGATCTTAAACCTGCCGCTAATATTTATGAAGTTTTGGATACATCTGATTCTGGTTACTTCAATGTCAATGGAAAAAGATTTAAAAAGACAGATGGAGTTCTAATTTGTCGAACCACAAAAGGGTATTCGTGGGAGTTGCTTTCCGATTCCGAATCACTTTGGGTAAATAAAATTGACAATAATGCTTCTTGTTTAGTTGGTGATTTATTCAAAGTTAGGGTTGGCATAAAAACTACGGCTGATAAAGTTTTTATTAATGATGAATGGGATAAGTTAGGAACAGAAAAGCCTGAAGTCTCTTTACTTAAAGATTTAATTTCACAAGAGAATATTGGCAGATGGGGAACAACCGCAAAAGCAACTCTTCAAATTCTATATCCTCATTACAATAAAGACGGAAACAAAACTACTATTGATATTGAGCAGTTTCCCAAAGCAAAAAAATACTTTGAGAAATTTGAAGCACGATTAAAAGAGAGAAAATATTTGATTGATGCTGGCAGAAAATGGTTTGAATTGTGGGTTCCTCATAATCCTGATTTTTGGAATTTGCCGAAGTTGGTATTTCCTGATATAAGTTTGTCGCCAAGATTCTATTTTGATGAAGGAGGAAAACTTGTCAATGGAAATTGCTATTGGATTGTAGCTGAGATGAAGGAAAGTGTCGAGAAACTTTTATTGATACAAGGTGTTTCAAATTCAAAATTAATGACAAAGTATCACGACCTTGTGTTCAATAATAAACTTTATTCTGGTAGACGAAGATACTTCACTCAATATGTAGAGAGGTATCCTTTACCTGATTGCAATTCTCCAATTTCCCAGGCAATTATTGAAATCGTTAAAAAACTTAACACTGAAAATAATGCAAGAAAAATTACTTTGCTCGAAGAACAATTGGAAATTAAGGTTGCTGAGGCTTTTGGGGTATCGCCAATTTTTAAGCTGGATTAAAGACCGCTTTGCCATAATGCTTTTCAAAAAAGCTCATTGGAATGTTTCTTTGGCATTTATAGCTCTCTGAACTTACAAAAGAAAATATATCTCCAAGTCTTTCTCCTGGTGTTAGGATTATTCCTTCAATGATTTCGGTCTTAGGATTTGTTAGAGCAATTAAATATCTAACATCAAAAGTTGTTAAGTTCTTTTCTTCTATTACAAATTCTTCTCTTTCGGGAGAAAATCTACCTAAATCAACTGTTGGAGAATCTTGCACTTTAACCTCTAATAATTGATTTCTTATGTCAGGGTAAGCACCATATAGCAATTCGTTTTCTTTTATATTGTAACCCAATAATTCCAACACCATTCTTTCAAGTGCTTGTCCTCTGTTTTTAGTTGCTGCAGCGTCAAGTTTTCTCCCTATTAATTTTTTTGCAACCAATTCTTTTAAAAGTGCGATTGAATACAATTCTTTAATATGTGGATCTTCAACCATTCCCAACTTTGGGGGGGTATAGTGATGAGTTATGTTGTAAGATAGTTTTTTGCTGTCTGGATATGAAAGCACTTTGTCGGCGCTTTCAAAAATACTTTTTCTTGCCTTTGAAGAAATCAGTAGTTGATGTTTTATAGTTGGTTTTCCAAACTTGCCAAAGTTTTTTTCAATGTATTCCGTTGTAAGAATTACGACTGAAGCAATGGTACTTTTTGTTAAATCAATTCTCAAAAAAACAAATCTAACATCAGTACATTTCAAACTTTCACCCGAATCAAATTTTATTAAAAGAGTATTACTTGCTGGTAATCTATTCCAAACTTGCAAATTATAAGAATCTCCCGAAGTTACAATGTAGGTATCAATAAATTCTCTTGTTATTTTGGGAACTCCTTTTCCCTTGGGAGGAACAATTTCGAAACTATCTTTTTCTGCTGCTTCTGGTAATATTAACTTTTCAAGTGTCGAAGCAATTAATTTTCTAATATTTGAGCCATCTGTTCTTGTCTTACCAGTAATCTTAAATTCATTTCCGATAAGTACGGAAAACTTTTGTATCAACTCTTCTGGTTTAGTAAGTAATATAACAGATTTAGGGGGCAATTTTAATGCTTGGTTCATTTCTAGAATTTAAGAAGGTCAGATGAGTCGGTTTTTAAAGCCTTTGCTATTTTTTTCAGATTTATGACAGAGATATTTCTTTCCCCTCTTTCAACAGAGCCGATGTATGTTCTGTCAAGGTCGCAAGAAAATGATAGTTTTTCTTGAGACAAGCCAATACCAGTTCGTAATTGGCGGATTTTGTCGCCAATTTTTAGCAAATATGATTTTTCTTCATTTGAATAAGATGCAGCCATTTTATTGAAAAATTAGAGCGTAAAACAGCGGAATAGATGCCAATAAGTCTACGGACTATAAGTATCTTATTGAAAAACTCAATTACTTTGAGGTGGTGGGCGGGTTTGTGGAGAGGTTTGGTGAAATTAAATGTGCTCTAAAAGCTTTGGTTTGTGAGTTAAATTTTAGCATGAACGTTGGTACTTTGGCGCTTGGCCCAGTTGTTGGTTTCAGAGCACTAAGCGGTCTGCCGAAAATGAAATTTAAACAAAGCGCAAAGTTTCATTTGAACACTGAACCACCAATTTCTTTTAGGAGGTGTTAGCCCTCGTTTATTTTTTCGAATATCTCTTTTAATTCTGTGTTAATTTTATCTCTGTGTGATGCCAATTCTTTTATTATTGAATTTTGAAAACTAATAGTGTTGGTTATTCCCATAGATTTAGCTGACAATTCAAGGAGTTCTTTCCCTGGGAAAAGAGTCAGCCAATCATCTGTTTCAAGTGCAGTTTTTACCTCACTTTCACAATCAGTGATTATTTTTTCAATTGCCACATTACTTAATTGTTCGGTTAATGCTTTGTGAATTTCTATTGATGTTTTACTGAATTTTTCTTTTATTAATTTATTTTTATTTGTTTTTATGGTATAGTTGGCTTTTGTCCCTTCAAAATAGGCCTGCCCATTTAGTACTTTTCCAATAGAAAAATCTTGTGGGTTTAATTTTAAATTTAATCTAAAGCTAATCATATCTCTAATTACAGCAGATGAAATATTCAACGCTGTTTTATGAAATATAGATTCGATTTCGTCAATTGTTTTTTCTATATTAAAAATGTCTGACAGAACCGTTTTTATTGAACTAAAGTCAATAAGATAGTTTTCTAATTCATGCTTTTCTAATACAAATATTTTTCTAGAAGAATGTTCTCTGTACTTGGTTACCATTTCTTTCGTAAGATAGTCTCGATCTCTAATTAAATAGAAACTTATCCAGGCTAAATTAGATTCCATTATGGAAAGAATAGCATTATTTATCCTGTTCAAATTGTTACTTCCGTTTGCGGGTATCAATTTGAAATTCGAATTATTACTGAATAACGTGCTGTAAAATTTTCTATCAGGACTAGAGTTGTCGCCTTCAAGAAAAACTAGATTTTTTGCAACACCTATATAACCAGAAAAACCAAAGAGGTTTTTCAATTGTAAAATTACATCTTGCTCATTGTCTCCCGAAATAAATTTTGCCTTTCTCGAAGTAAGGTCACGAGTAACGTAAATAACTTTATCCCTACCTGTTTCATCAATTATTTCAGAATTATGAGTAGCCATCCAAATTTGATTCCCTTTCTTTATGCTCTTTATATTTCTAATCAGGAGGCGTGATAATTCTGGATGAAGATGTAACTCTGGTTCATCAATTACAATAATCGCATTTTCAACATTATGTCGTATAAAAAAAGATAAGATAAAAAACACTTCTTTTTCGCCTGAAGAAAGGTCATTAAATGTGATTACTTCTTTTGACGGTAATTCGATGAATAAATTTGAAGGTATTGATTCGTTTTGGTCTGCAAATTTATAATCAGGAAATAATGTATTTAGTAAGTGTTCATAAGGCTTTATAGGGTCTTCGGGTTCAGTACCTATATTTGCGCCTTTATTCTTTTGGTTGTGATAATTCCCAAGTTCTCTTAAATAATGATAGCGTTGCTGTACAAGAAATTCATACATGTCTTGATATTGAATTTCACTTGTATTGAATGCCATTGTCCATAAATGCTCAGTTCTGTTTACTTCATCAAAGGCAAAAATTTGATTTCTATTGAATCCCTTTTGAGGATAGTTTCGGTCAGCTCTTAAGAAAAAGCCTAGTGACCTTTTAAGAATGTCTTTAAGTTCTCGAGTTACGTAATTATGTATTTGATTATGAAGTGTTGGATTTTTAGCATAATCTCCTTCATTAAATTCAAAAGCTCTAAAATAAATGCTGTTTTTGATGAAGTATTCTAGAATGTCATGCTTATGTTTGTGTTGGCGTTTTAATCTTTCTTTTATTTCTAATCTCTGACGTTCTTTAGTTTCAAGTGTTGAATGGGTATTTGCATCAATTACTTGAATCGCTTCTAAAATTTCTCTTTCAACATTTTCGAGTTCCTGATTTAAGGATTGAATGATTATGTTTTTTTCATCAGGATTAAGCCCTATTGAAATTTCAAATGAAAAACCAGTAAATGTCCGACTAAGTTGCCAACTAAGACTATATGAACTGGAAAGACTATAACCAATTAACTCCAAAACGGAACTTTTTCCACTTCCATTTGGTCCAGCGAATACGATAAGGTCCGAATTTTTATTATTAAAGTGAAAAGGCCCTAGCTCCTCATTTTCTAAGTGTCGAAACTTCTTAATTATTATTTTATTTATGTACATTTTTGTCTGTATTTAAAAGAGGGCTAAAGGTTTCGGGCTTTGTGTTTTGGAGATTATGGAACACCAATTTTCTATATGCACTAAAGTTTATTAATTGTTTAAATGTGGCCATTCCCCATGTCCACCCGCTAACGCAAAATCCGTGTTGGAATTAGTTATTTTTTTTCAACAAGATTTTCGGGTAATTCTATTTTCAATTCTGTTAACAAGTTCTCTCCAGTTATTTGTCCGTTCCAGTACTTAATTATATTTTGAATTATGGTTTTGAGCTCACTGTCAGGTTGATGATGTATAAAGTAAATTGCTTCTGTCAAATCCCATCCGCTCATCCTTTTTCCTGTTAATTTTAAATTTTCAAATGTTACATAAGATTCGGCAAGTTGTATTAATGGATCTTTTTCCGATTTAAAATAAAGTTCGATAATATTGAACAATTCTAACAACATTCCATTGTCTGTGCTTTCAAATAGTCCTTTATGTTCGCTTATTAGCTTAGAAGCGCCTTCTGTATCTTTTGCAAAATATAAACACTCTGCTGTATTTAGAATTGTCCCACTGTCAGTTGGGTTAGTCTTTCTTGCAATTTGATATGCGTTAACCGCTTCCTTTATTTGATTTAGTCTACACAATATTCTTCCTTTTTGATTTAACAAATCCACGTCATTATTAGTGATAAGTAATGCCGCATTTGCAAACTCTAAAGCTGGAGTTAATTGATTGTCATTAAGGAGACTTCTAACTTTATCTTTAAGTTCGATAAATTTTATTTTTCTACTTTGTTCTTCGTTCTCTTTTATGATTGATTTAAGCTCTTCATCAAATTTCTTTTTCTCTACATCAAACTCTTGAGACTTAATATTAAACTGACTTTGTATTTGTCTAAGGTTGCTTAATTCTTTCTCATATTCCTTTTTTATGCTTGTAATATCACGTAACCCCAGGTATCCAAAAATTCCGACAACTCCTAAAAACAGTGTTATGAAGAGGCTTATCTTTTCGTAATTATTTGAGTATGTCTCTTTAAGCAAGTCTTTTTCTATTCGATAGTTTAGCTGATTAGCATCAATTTGTTTAACGGTTCTTTCAATATCATCAAATCTACGGGTTATTGAAGTAGAGTCAGCAATTGAACTTGTTGTCATTAGGCTGAATACCATAATTAGTATTAAATTTCTCATATGTGTCTGTTATAATTACTGCCACCTTGTCTATAACTCCTACTTCATTTCGTTTAACCAAACTCTAATAAGCGGTTCCCAATTTATCCCTTTTCATATATAAACTCCTAATCTTACTCATATTTTCCTGCATCATCAAATAAGGCTTGTCAAATCAAATGCACAACTTATCTATTTTCCCCCCGAAACCCTTACATTTGACAAAATCCAATCCGATGAAAAAGCTTCTGTTCATGGTGGGGATATCCATCCTAGGAATCTTGCTGGGATTTGCCTCTTGGCAAAATCGGATGCGTGTGGATTGGCCTGCCTATCATGGAGGCAATAACCGCAATCATTTTTCTCCTTTAAAACAGATTAATACTTCCAATGTAAGTCAATTATCCCTCGCCTGGGATTACGATGCGGGCGGGGCGGATACCCTCACCAACGGCACCCAAATACAATGCAATCCCATCATCATCAACGGGATTTTATACGGTGTTTCTGCCAATACCCAGGCTTTTGCAATAGATGCTAAATCAGGTGTGGAACTTTGGAAGACTAACATCAAGATTAAAACCAATAGTACCACCAGTCGAGGACTAAGCTATTGGTCCAACGGCAAAAAATCACGAATCTTTTTTGGCTATGGAGCCTATTTATTTGCTTTAGATGCCAAAACGGGCAAAGTCATTCCTAGCTTTGGTCAAGAGGGTAAAGTCAATTTATTATCAGGCATCCAACGGGAAGGATCCGATGAATATGTGTCTCTCAATACGCCGGTGACCATTTTTAAGAATATCCTGATCGTGGGTACTCGTGTTTCGGAATCTGCCACGGCTCTGTTGGGCGATATCCGTGGCTATGAGGCCATTTCTGGGAAATTATTGTGGACTTTTCAAACCATTCCTAGACCGGGACAATTCGGATATGCGACTTGGGAGAAATACAATTATAAAAACCTAGGGGGCGCTAATAGCTGGATGGGGATGGCTTTGGATGAAAAACGAGGGATTGTCTATGCTCCTACTGGCTCTGCGGCTTTTGATTTTTATGGTGGAAATAGAAAGGGCGACAATCTTTTTGCCAATTGCCTGTTGGCTTTGGATGCTAGCACCGGGAAAAGGCTTTGGCATTTTCAGACGGTACACCACGACATTTGGGATCGGGATATTCCTGCGCCACCCAATTTGTTTTCCTTGACCATTCGGGGAGAGAAGAAGGATGTTGTTTCTGTCTTAAGCAAACAAGGCTTTATGTTTGTGTTTGATCGGGTCACGGGTAAGCCCATTTTCCCCATCGTAGAAACTCCTTTTCCTGCTTCTGATGTTCCGGGTGAATTGGCATCTAAAACCCAGCCTATTCCCACTTGGCCAGAGCCATTTACTCGACAAAGTTTTTTCGAAAAGGACATCAATCCTTGGGCTTCCAATTATGAGGATATCAAAAAAGAATTGGCTTTGTCAAAATCAGGTCATGCGTATATACCAGTGGGTAAGGAGAAAACCATCTTTTTTCCGGGTACGGATGGTGGCGCACAATGGGGTGGGGCAGCAGTAGACGAACATCAAGTGATGTACATACCTGCCAAAGAAAACCCGGTATACACGTCTTTGATCCCCAATACCAAAAGTTTAAAAATGACCACTGCCAGTGTTATTTACGAGCAACATTGCATGAGCTGTCATGGGCAAAACAAGCAAGGGAATGAAGACGGGTCGATACCTTCTTTGTTACAAATAAAGAAGAAATATACGCTCCATAGTTTTGTGCAATTATTGAATCAAGGGCGCGGAAGAATGCCTTCCTTGCAGCATATCAGTCAAGAACAAAAAGAAGCGATTTGGTCTTTTCTTCAAGGAGAAAATATAGCCGTAAAAGGCATCCTTAATTTGTCCATTTCCGATTATTTGATGACGGGCTATAACCGTTGGTTTGATTCAAAAGGCTATCCGGTCAGTCGACCGCCTTGGGGCACGCTGACCGCTATCAATATGCATTCGGGAAAAAAATTGTGGCAAGTGCCTCTGGGAGAATATCCAGAATTAATGGCTAAAGGAATACCAAGAACGGGGACCGATAATTATGGGGGTCCAGCCGTTACGGCCGGTGGATTGGTATTTATTGCCGCTACCAAAGATGAATATATTAGGGCTTTTGATCGGGCGACAGGGGAAGAGTTATGGCGTTATCAATTACCAGCGGCAGGTTATGCTTCGCCTTCCGTGTATGCGGTGGATGGCAAGCAATATGTGGTCATCGCTTGTGGAGGAGGCAAGTTGAAAACAAAATCGGGCGACCACTATTTAGCTTTTTCCTTAAATTAGTTTCATGCAAATTCAAGAAATCCCCATCGAACAAGTTTTAGTGATTCGTCAGGAAGTCATGTGGCCAGATAAAGACCTGGATTTTGTTAAAATCCCAGACGATGAATCCGCCATACATTTAGGAGTTTTGGTGGAAGGGGAAATCAAGTCGGTTATTTCACTATTTAAGGAGCATCAAAGTATTCAATTCAGGAAATTTGCCACATTGGTATCCGAACAAGGTAAAGGCTATGGGACTCTTTTATTGAACCATGTTTTTGAACAATTTGGTCAATCGGGTATAGAACAGATTTGGTGTCATGCGCGCGTTCCCAAGGCCCAGTTTTATGAAAAATTTGGCATGAAAAAAGTAGGGAAACCTTTCCTGAAAAATGGAATCGAATATGTGAAAATGGAGAAAAGAATTTCCTAAATTTTCCCTGATTTTATCTTTTCTTTTTGATTTGATTTTCGAATAAAAATACCCCGTTTTTGTTCGAAATAATGATGTCTGGTTTTTTGTCTTTGTTGACATCCAGCACCGTAATATTTAATCCCGCTCCCGAGTCTTGATCGATCAAATACTCTTTCCATAAGGGGTCTCTATATTGTTGATTAAACTCTACATAGAAAAGTAAGGCGGGGTCGCTATCCCCTGCATCTCGCCCATGATGCGCTAAAAAACGCTTTCCTGTAATGTATTCTTTTCTGCCATCTCCGTTTAAATCGGCCATGATCGATGCATGGGTTTGAGCCGTGTGCGTACTCATCAAATGAGTTTTAAAGCTGATCTTTCCTTGATTCAATATTTGCTCATGCCACCAAAGTCCCAAAGCATGAGCCGATGCGCTGACGACATCGTTTCTGCCATCCCCATTGACGTCCATCACTTGCATGTGGGAACAGGCTTCTCCTAGATTCGTCGGATGGAAAGTCCAGTCTCCTGATTTGACATCTTTTTTACCCTCAAACCAACCTTCACGAATGACCACATCAGCCAAGCCATCCATGTTGATATCTCCCATGCCTATTCCATGCGAGAAACTTTCTGTTCCTGGTACTTTTTCTTGACTTAATGCATGTCTTTTCCATTCAGTTTCCCCTTTTTGGGTGGGTGCTTGAAGCCAAACAATTTGCTTTTTGTCTTTGTCTCCACATAAAATATCCAATCGCCCGTCTTGATCCACATCAATAAAGCCAGGAGATTCATTGCTGATACCCATTCCTTGGGCGATGATGTGTTTGGTCCAACGTTCACTTTTGTTTTTCGGATTCTCGAACCAAAAACCCGCTTTCCCAGGGAAATCAACGATGACTACATCCTTCCAGCCGTCTAAATTGACATCCAAACAAAGGTTTAGAAAGGATTCCGAATACTCTTTTCTTGGATCAAAGGTTCTGGACGGGGCCATTTCATGTTTGACCCAATTTGGAGCTTCAAACCAGTAATATCCCGCAATAATGTCTATTTTCCCATCTTTATTTAAGTCGCCGGCCGCCACTCCCTCCGAGATAAAATCACCCGTTATTTTCGTTTTCTTAAAGTCGGATGGGGGCTGCGACTTTAAAGCCAGCATGAAAAATAATAGGAGCAATTCAATGCCTAAAATGGGGATAAATTTTTTCATCGTTGGGCTATTTTTGACTCAATACTTTATCCAATAACATACTCACTTCATGGTTTTCATGGGAATGCCCTAATTTGGATTGTAAATCCTTCAAAGAAGCCATGGCTTCATCCGATTTCAAAGCAGCTACGCGTTGAATGGTGTAGGTTAAAAACTTGGGCATTTTTGATTTTTGGCCTAATTGAATTGCTCGTTTTACATCCAAAGTAGCCAATGGTTCGGCAGCATACCAAAGCATCAATGGCAAATTATGGTCTGCTTGATCTTCTGTTTTTTGAACCAATGCATCCAACACATTCCAACGTTGCGCAGGATCCAATCGCAATAAGGCAGATACTAAATACAGTCGGACCATGGCCGACTTATCCGTGCGAGCCATGGACTCAAATTGACCTAAAATATCAGCGGAAACTTGTTTCTTTTCTGCAACCAATTGTATCGCCCAGCTTCGAACATTTTCGTCGGGATTGGTCAATAATTGAGCGACTTCTTTTTCTGTCAAACCTTTTGTCACATGTAAAGTCCATAAGGCTCTCAATTTTCTAGTCACATCTGGGTTTTTATCGATGATGTTTTTCAAAGCTGCGTGAACTTGGGGATTTGGCCCTCTTTCTTGTAAAATGGTTCTTGCTTGTAGGACATACCATTCATTGGCATGCAACTGATAATTCACTAAATCCATGTCGGAGGCTTTATGCAAATCCACTTGAACCCATTGATCGTTTTCATGCGTGATTTTAAAGATCCTTCCCATGGTTTTATCATGGACGTCTGGGTTGGTACTATGGCATTGGTTTTTATCGTACCAATCAATCGCAAAAACGGAACCACTGGGGTCATATTTGAAGTTGAGCCATTGCGACCAAGCATCATTCATGACAATGAAGTCCTTTTTATGTGAGGCATTGTAGCCCGAACCTTTCCTATTGAGTTGATCTACGTTTAATCGAGAGCCATTGATGTTGTTCATGAAGATGTTATTTCGGAATTCTTTAGGCCAAGAATTTCCCCCTAAATAAATCATGGCACCTGCATGCGCATGACCACCTCCAGCGGATGCTGAGCGGAAATTACCCGCATGTGGGCCTCTGTTTCCTACATAATGCCGATGGTCAGCAATGGTCTTGATGTCTTCGTAGGTGTAAGGATTAAAATGTTTTCCGGCTTGTCGTTCATAACGTGCCCCTTGGATGATGTGGAACATGTGTGGAATCACACAAACCGTAATGAAGGGATGTCCATAATCGTTGAAGTCGATCCCCCAGGGATTACTCGTTCCTTCTGCAAATACCTCAAACTGATGACTGATGGGATGGAATCTCCACACGCCCGCATTGATTTTGGTCCGTTCTTGATCGGTGGCGCCCGGTTTTCCCACATTGGAATGGGTAAATACCCCATGATTCCCATATAGCCAACCATCGGGACCCCATCGTAAGCTATTGAGTACTTCATGGGTATCATGCACTCCCCAGCCATCCAATAGTTTTTGGACAGGTCCAGTGGGTTTATCCGTTTGGAAATTGGTTGGGATGAATAATAGGTAAGGAGCCGCTCCTAACCAAACTCCTCCCATACCCACTTCAATGCCACTGACTAAGTTTAGGCCTTCCATGAAGACTTTTCTTTTATCCAAGGTTCCATTTCCATCCGTATCTTCAAAAATTAAAATGCGGTCTTTGCCTTGTCCTTCAGGGGCAGGAACGGGATAGGTATGGCCTTCTACCACCCATAGTCTTCCTTTGGCATCAATCGTAAAACTGATGGGACGAACAATGTCAGGCTCTGCAGCCGCTAATTTAATGTTGAAGCCTTTGGGCAAAGTCATGGCCTCGGCCGCCTTTAAACCTGATAGTCCAGCATTTAGAACAGGATCTAATGGAGGTAGCACAATGATGTCCTTTTGATGCAATTCATTCGGGTAATTAGGCCGTGTTGCATGGAATTGAAAATTGTCGAAATTGATATGCGCTAATTTATCATGAGCGACGTAAGGAATGGGCGTGATACCCGTTTCATTGTCGATGATGCGAATGAAGATTTCTTGTTGCCAATAGGGTTTAAGGTTTGCCACAACTGGTTGTAAAGTAGCACGCCCTTGCCCCGTGGAGCGGAAAATGACTTTTTTTGTTTTTGCGAGTACCAATTCTACTCGTGTGTCTTGTAAGGCACCACCTGAAACCCAAAAACTAGCAAATGGCTGTGTGATTTTAAAGGGGACAGAGGTTAAAGTACCCGTAAAGGCATAGTTTTTTGTTCCTCCACTCGAGATGAAATGGCTTCCTTCTGGACCAATCTTCATGGTCTTATCATGTACGGGTGAAGGATCTTGGTCAAAAATAGGATTGGTAAAGGCTTCTCCCTCTGCTTTCCAATCGGCTAAGGTGCCAGATTCAAAATTCAAGTTCAATGTTTTTCCGTTTTTGGACGGGCGAATACCTTTGACTAATTCATTGCTAATAACACCTTCCACTACTTCAAATTTTCCCACCATGCCAGCTGCTCGGTGACCCGGGATGGAGCAGAAATAGGTGTCGTTTGATTGGGCAATAAATACAATGCTCGTGCTAGCACCTTTATCTAAAATAGTAGCGCTCTTGATCCCCAGTTTTTCCATGGAAACATCATGCGTCATTTGTTCCCCATTGACAATCGTAATTCTTACTTTTTTGCCTTTATTGGCTTTTAACGTCGGATTTCTAGTGCCGTCTTTGGAGAAATAACCTAACATGGTCGCCTCTAAGGTATAGTCAAAGTCGACTTTACTACTATCAGTTTGAGTGAGCATTTTGCTGCTTGCTATGGCAGGATTACCTATAAAAAGACATAGGATTAAACCGAGTAAATAGGTAGAAGGCTTCATCATAGAGGTAGATAGATTGTTTTAAGGTAATTCTTGAATCAGTAAATCTTTTACAGCAACTAGGGCTTTTCCTCCGCCATGGATTTGTATTCCAATGAATCCGGATTGAGGAATGGAGGCATCCGCTTCGGTATAGTCGACGCTCAAATGACCGTTGATGTATAATTGAATTCGATGGTTGATCGCTTTTATTTCATAGTCATTCCAATCATTGATTTTGATCCAAGTCAACACCTCTTGATCATTGGGTTTTACCAAGGTTTTATTCCTTCTGGATTCATCATATAAGCTAGCCCAATAGTCTTTTCCAAAATCCGCTTGATAACCGATCATCTCGTATGCTGGGTTTTTTAAACGCTGACTACGAAATTGAATTCCAGAATTAATAAAGCCTTGGTCGCCTGTCAGTTTGATTTTAAGCTTAAGAATAAAATTCGCATAGGTTTTTTGGGTACAGAGGAAGTTATTGCGAGGAACGGTGGTTTCTAGGGAACCCCCTACCAGCATGCCATTTTCAATACGCCAAGTATGTAGGGTATCTCCTTCCCAGCCATGGAATGTTTTTCCATCAAATAAGGCGACGGTTTTGGGACTTTGTGCCAAACAAAGTGGAATACAGACGAAAGATAGGAATCCTATCCAGATCAATGATTTCATGGAGGGAAAGGAATCGTATAATCCTTGAACTCGATAATGAGTTAGGATACGAAGATTCGTTTTTTAGGTTTAGCTTAATTCGAATCTCAATATAAGAGAAAAAATCATAGCTTAAACCTAAACAAGCTCAAGAATGTGCTATTTTTTATTGAAAGCGTGCAACATTGGATCTTAAAGAATGTGAACTACCACGCGTCGGTATCCTGTCAGCGATGGCGTTCCATTGTCTTTTCCTTCAATAATCACATGGTAAGTTTCCCCAGCTTTGGCGGTTTCAGGTATTTTAACAAGGGCTTTGTCTCCAGAAATTTGAATGTCTGCAGCTCCACTTCCTGCTTCTTTATAAGGCCAAGCACTGAATACCACTGCATTTTTATCAGGATCAAGAGCAAACAGGGTTAAGGTGATGTTTTGGCCTGCTTTGGCATAAACTTTCATCCCTTGTCGTACGGTAATTTGAGGAGCATGATTCGCCTCTTTAAAGTCCTTAATACACCAGTCGGCCCGAGCAGCAAAATCTTGTTGAAGGGCAATAAGCCAACGAGTTTGAGCGTAATTAATATCCAATTTCCCTAATTCGGGATTGAAATCCGCAGCTTCATCATTGTCCTCATATCGGTAAGGATTATCTTTTGCTTGAGCAAATCGACCACCCCAACCACCATAAGATGGGTTATTTAAATTGTTTAGGCCCACATCCACTAAATGTAAAAATGCAGGGGAATCACCTTCGGAAATAAAATCATAAGGGACAAAACTCCCCCATTGGGCATTCTTCAGTTTGTTGGGATCTCCATGAATATGCTCATCATCGCCTGCTTGTTTTTGACTATCGCCGTAGGCATAATACATCTTCAATAAGGGACCGTGATTCAGTATAATGTTCTTAGCCATGTAGGGTCCTTCAAAATAAGGCTGAGCAGCTTTGGGCATGATTCTTTTCCAAGGATAAGCAAAACTTCCGAACTGATGGGCATTGTAAAATACTCGAATTTTTGGCCAATGTAGCCCGATATACTTTTTATAGGTGGCATCTTGGTCCATGACCGTATAGATGATGGCTTTTTTCGATATTTTTTCTTGAATGTTCGGCCAATCTTTTTGTTTGGAATAGGTTTCTTCAATGGATTTTAAAGCCCGAGCAATGGTATTGGTTCCTCCCCACGCTTGCAAAAAAATAGCATCAGGGTTATTATCTAATAATTTTTCTTTAATCCATTCGGACCCTGGGGTGATTTGGGCCATTTCTCCTTCAAAGTCAATGTTCCCGACTTTCACTAAACTTTGTAAATAAGCTGGCATGGGATAGTTTTTGGAGTGCTGACTTAGTTTGGGATAAACTTCGCCATAAGCTTTCAATAAATCCTGAATCCAGTTGACACCTGGCCAGCGAAGATCGGTTTTGGCTCCATACATTTTCTTAGTCATCTCCATTTCGGAAGTAAACAAAGTACCTTTTCCATCACCTTGATAGTGCCACATGGAACTGGAATAAATTAAACCTTCTAAGTGAAATTCATTGGAATACAATAGCATCCGAATGAAGGTATCCACATCATCGATTTCCCCATCCGTGGTAACAATGGTTCTAGGTAAATTTTCTTTCGCAAAAATGGGTGTGAATAGTCCCATGCAGAGCATAAAATAGAGGATTTTTCTCATTTTATGAAAGGAGTTATGAAATGGATGTATTTTGGTTTTGTTTACAATGGCAAAGATTAGTCTAATCCGATTAATCAATGTTTAGAATCAAGGTAGTGCATTTTTAATAAATCTGCACCAAAATCATTCCCTTTTTCACGTAAAATGGCATGAATGTGGTTTCCATCGTTTTGGAATCCGACATTGTCGTATTCAATTAAAAAGTCTGGCCCGTTGATGATGTAATAATGAGACTTATTATTTTCTAGACTACCCACCCAGGCAAAATAGATTTTGTCCATTCCTGTGGCTGCAATTTTGTCCATCATTTGATGTGATTTTTCATGTTCAAAATTATGGATGTATTCTTGAATCAGAATTTTTAACATCGCCTTTTGGGCATCGGTAAATTCTTTTACAGCAATCCCATAATAGGAGTCGATACGCTGTTGACTATTAGGGGAAGTAATGATGTCTTTAGGAACGGCTTGTTGTAAGATGGCCTTTGATTTTTGATTATCACTGAGCATATTGATCAACATAAAACCATAATCTTCTTCTTTGCTTAACACACGTAAACCCGCATATTTAGAGGATTTCACCTCGGATGGATCGGTACCAATGAAATAGGGCGACATGCTTATTTTTTTACCATCAGAGGTTAGGCTAAGGGCCATGTGATGACCTCCAAAATTCATTCCCCAAGGAGCATCTCCAGGTTTGCCAAAAATGGAAATGTAGTAATTTCCGTGCGCCCAATTCAATTTTTGCATTTGGGTTAAGAACTCCTTTTTGATTTCACCTTTATCGTATGCCTCTTGATATAAGGTGTTTAAAATGTCGTCCAGCTGCATGATGCTGGTTGTTTTTAGGTAGCCTTGAGAACTTAATAAGGCGCTTAATACGCGATGAAAAGCCAGCCTACTTTTGTCGGAAAGCGAACCATATTGAATCCCCGGTCTAGGTACCATACCTACGGGTAGATTGGTCCATTTTTTTCGTAAACTATCTTGAAAAGAATAGTTCACTTTTTTCAGTTCATCCTGATTTAGGGTGGCTAAAAAGGCCTTGGTCGCCTGATGAATGCGGTCGCTATTTTGTGAAAATAGACTTAAAGGCAGAAGAAGAGCAATGAATAAGTAAGTGGATCTTGTTTTCATGATAAGGAATTTTATTAAAAGTATTCATTTTTAATTAAGATACTAATGCATTCCTATACATTTTAGCATGCTATTTTATTCTATATTTGATTTTTAACACCTAAGCATATTGAAAATGATAACAGAAGATGTATTGACGCTTTTTACTCGAGATTTAAACCGTTTAAAAACGGAGATTTCTCAGTATCAAGATGAGGCCAATTTATGGAAATTAGATGGGGCTGTTTCTAATTCCGCAGGTAATTTATGTTTGCATTTGATTGGGAATTTGCAAACCTACTTTGGTTCTGTGTATGGCAATACGGGCTATGTGAGAGATCGTGAAAAGGAGTTTTCTGATAAGGCTGTTCCAAGAGAGCAATTACTCTTTATGATAGCTGAAACCGAAGCCATGTTAAAGCGGGTTTTGCCGACCATTAGTCAGGAACAATTGGAAGAGGATTACCCGATGCCCGTATTTGATCATTCCATGAAATCAGGGTATTATTTTATTCATTTGGCGGTTCATTTAGGCTATCATTTGGGACAAATTAATTATCATCGACGCTTATTGGATAAATGATGAGTCAAATTCGTATTACATATTTTGAGCCAGCCTATCGAGATGCCATTCGGAGATTGAATGTGGAATGGTTGGAAAAGTATTTCCATGTGGAAGAGATAGATCGGGAGGTTTTATCTAAACCCGAAGAGGTGATTTTAGCACCTGGCGGAGAAATTTTTTATGCTTGGTATGGAGATGAAATTGTGGGGACAGTTTCTTTAATGAAGTTGGAAGAAAGCATTTTTGAGTTAACCAAAATGGCGGTATCGGAAAAATTTCAGGGCTTAGGTATTGGTAAATTATTGATGGAAAATTGTTTGGATTTTGCTAAAAAAGCGGGAATCAAGCAGATTATTATTTACTCGAATCGACGACTGGAAAGGGCAGTGGATATGTACCGAAAATTTGGTTTTTTAGAAATGGATTTAGGACCTGTAATTTACCAAAGAGCGGACATTAAAATGCGGTTGGATATAAGTTAGTTGGTGTTTTTCAATTTGAGATATTAAAATTAAGAGGATGAATTTTTTGGTAGGATATTTATAGTATTTTCGAAAAACTAATTAGATCCAAATAAATGAGCATTTTAAAAGTAACAACAGAGTCAATTAGAAGGGCGAATAGCAAAGGTATGGATTTTAATAAAATACATCATTTCAAGGGTATTATCGTAGTAAAAACGAATTTAAATGGAATGATAAGAGTACGTGAAATATCTAGAGAAATGATCAATGAAGCTTACGAAAAATCTTTAAGGCATTATACTGAGGAACTATAATTTCATTTACTCAAAACTGGTAGAAAAAGACTCTGATTTAATTGGACACGTTGCCTAATCATTATACAAAAAAAGTAAAATTGAATATATCGAAAAACAAATATCACTTGGGAAAACTCCAACTGATTCTGAGCTAATTCCTTTCAATGAAATCTCGGCTTCTGAAAGTTCTATAGAAAGGTACAATCTAAAAGCTACATTTATAATTCAGGGGTTTATTGAAAATATGCTTGATGAGGAATTAGAGAGTTATAAAGAACAAGTAGTAAATAATCAGGTTGATATTCTCCATAAGGTTATTAAGCCATTAGTTACCCCTATTTGGAAGAATGTTTTAATGGGAGTAGTTGGTTCATTTGTTTTCGCCTTAATCACTGTTACATTCTATTTTATAATTTCTTATGGAAATTATTCGATCAAAATTAAGATCGAACAGCCAACAGAAACTACTGGTAAATCGTAGAACGAGTAGCATTTTATATTAAAATTTCTCCACGGCTATTCGTAAACTAATCAGAGCCAAAACCAAGGTGATGGGCGTAAAGATGAATCTTTCCATGGCATTTAATGCCTGCGTATTTCCCAAGGTGTTTAAGAAAAATAGGAGAGGAATGAGCCAAATGACATAGTCTGCGACTTTCCCAATTTGGAAGAAAACCCAACGCGCTTTTATGGCAATAATGAGCGCCATGAAGACTAAGATGAATAATGAAATGGATTCCATTTTGATTAGTTCATCTTGACTTTGCAAGCGGCCGCCCCATACGATATCAGGAGGCACCACGCCAGCCATGACCAATAAATGAAACAGAATAGCCAAAAAAATGAATCCCAAAAAGACCCGTACAGCAAGCGTAAATGAGATCCATTTTTTCATTGATTGATTTTTATTTGATTTTTTGAGCTTTCACCCCTTCAAAACTAAGTTTTACAGGTAAAATATCCCCTTTGTCATCAAAATACATGGGTTCAATGCAAGTTACCCGGTGATTTCTATCCGTTTCATCCAAGGGTCTGCGGTGATATACCATATACCACTGATCTGTATGAGGTACTTGAATGACGGAATGATGCCCGGCACCCGTGGCTACCTGTGGGTCTTGTTTTAAGATTTTCTCTTTTCTTTCAAATGGGCCAAAAGGACTATCCGCCACGGCATAGGCAACCGAATAGTTAGGACCTGTCCAGCCACCTTCACTCCACATGAAATAGTACTTATTATTTCTGATAAACATGAATGGCCCTTCGACATATCCGCTTGGAGTAATTTCTTTAAACATTTTCCCATCTTCAAAAGGGATGATGGATTTGAAATCGGGACTCAGTCGGGCTATGTTGCAATGCTTCCATCCACCATAAATAATGTAGTATTGGCCGTCCTTATCTTTAAATACAAATTGATCAATAGGCTGGGCCCCATGATGAAATTGACAGATTAATGGTTTTCCAATTAAATCCTTGAATGGTCCTTGGGGCTTATGGGCTACAGCTACTCCAATTCCTCCTATTTCCTGATTACTTTGGATGTCGTTAGCTCCAAAAAACAGGTAGTATTTTTTGTCTTTTTGAATGATGGCAGGAGCCCACATGGCTTTTTTCGCCCATTTGATAGCTGAAGTATCCACGATTTTGGCATGCTTTTTCCAATGAACGAGGTCTTTGGATGAAAAGGCATCCAAGAATACCTGCTTTTGATAGACATCAGAATAGGTGGGGTATATCCAATATTCTTTATTGAAAATGATGGCTTCTGGGTCCGCATACCAGCCAGGGAAGATGGGATTTCCGGAAGTTTTTTGTTGGGCCTGGACCGTATGAAATAGAATTAAAAATATCGAATAGTATAGTAGTTTCATAGAGTTTTTAATAACTTGTCTGGGCAAAGTTAAAATACTCTTTTAATTTACCTAAACTTATCATTCAACTATGTCAACTAGTAAGTCGATCTTTCGCTTAACAGAAGACTGGACCGTCGTGGTCTTTGGATTCTTAATTATTGCCCTAGCCCTTTTTGGAATAAAAATTCCTAGCCCCACATTTGCTTGGGAAAACTCTACAGAGCTATTCGAAAAAGTAGTAAACTCTAGCAATTTATTGAACATCAGTAAATTATTTTTATGGGTTTATGCCATCGCTATATTGGCCACCAAAACTTTAGGAAAGGATGTAATAGCCACTGCCAAAGGATTTCCTATTGTATTTATTTTAACAACTTTGGCTCTCATCTTAGCTGGGAATTCATTCCTAAAAAATTGGAATTTAGAAGCGGTTATTTTTAGCTTATCCATTGGTTTAATGATCAGTAATTTTTCAAACATTCCTGATTGGTTAAGAGAGTCTCTATCAACGGAATTATTTGTTAAAATTGGATTAGTCTTATTAGGTACCAGCATCATTTTTGGAGATATTTTAAAGGCCGGATCATTGGGATTAATCCAAGCTCTTTTGGTGGTAGTTTCTGTATGGTATTTTGCATTTTGGGTATCTAAAAAATTGGGAATTGATGAGGAAATGGCCATTATTATTTCAAGTGCTGTTTCTATCTGTGGCGTTTCAGCCGCCATTGCTACAGCTGGCGCTATCAAAGGAGATTCTAAGAAGCTTTCCTATGTTATTTCCATCGTTCTAATTACAGCCATTCCCATGATCATTTTTATGCCTATTATTGCTAAAGCCCTAGGTTTATCAGAAGCAGTAACGGGTGCATGGTTGGGAGGGACGATCGATACCACAGGGGCTGTGATTGCCTCAGGTTCATTGATCGGTGAGGAGGCTTTGAAAATTAGTACCATTGTTAAATTTTCACAGAATGTGCTCTTAGGATTAGCGGCATTCGGAATTTCGATTTATTGGACTTATACCAATAATCAGTCGGAAGTAGCCAAAGAATCCAAGCCAAGCTTAGGCATCATTTGGGAGCGATTTCCCAAGTTTGTGATAGGTTTTGTGGCGGCATCTTTGTTGTTTTCATTCGTTATTTCTGGTGAAGTTATATCCGAAGTAAAAGGTGGTTTAAAATCTCTTCAAGGATTGTGGTTTGCGCTAGCATTTACCAGCATTGGTTTAGAAACTAAGTTCGCAGATTTGTTCAGTAGCGAAGGGAAAAAACCTTTGTATGCCTTTCTTATTGCACAAGTATTTAATGTGATGATAACCTTGGGAATAGCCTATTTTTTGTTTAATTAAATAAGCTGAATTGTCCATAGGGAAATGATTTTTCCAGAAAATATACTACATGAAAACTCTTTATATTGGATTCTTTTTTTTAATAATTTGTTGGACTTCTTTTGGACAAGCCCATAAATCGACAGAATTATTTCAACAAATTTCCCGACTGGATAGTGCCATGTTTCATGCGTATAATCAGCGTGATATGCCCACTTTTAAACAATTCTTTACATCCGATTTAGAATGGTTTCAAGATAATGGAGGCTTACTTCATTATGAAACAGTGATCGCTAATTTTCAAAATATATTTAATCGCGATTATGTTTTAACCCGAAAATTAGTTCCGGGGACTTTAGAGGTTCATCCAATTAAAGATTATGGGGCTATTCATATTGGTCGACATACCTTTTCACACATGGAAAATGGAAAATTAGAAGTGGGCGAATTTAAGTTTTTGATGATTTGGAAAAACGACCATGGGCAGTGGAAAATATCCAGAGTTGTGAGTTATGATCATTAGGGTGAATAAATTTCAACATAGATTCATGCTATTTTATGTTATGGGCTTAGGTCCTTTTCGAATTTCAGGTATCCCAATTAACGGTACATGTCCTGCTTAGTCTTGATGCTCAGCTTATCGTATTTTGAAAATGCTCAGATTCCTTGTAACTATGTATTTCTCGGTATATGATTTGAAACAATTTTGAAAGCTTTTCCCAACCATGGAACCAATGAAAAAAATCTCCCCAAACTCGCTGTTTTATTTTGTCCTTTTCCTGTCAACATTTTCAATTGTAGCGTCTACTTATGCCCTGGTTCAACCTGCTGCCAAAACCAAAATCATCCGAACGCTGATAGTGGATGGACAAAATAACCATGATCAATGGCCGAAAATCACCTTCATGATGAAGGATTTTTTAGAGCAATCTGGAAAGTTTAAAGTCGATGTTCAAAGATCTCATTTTACGTGGAATGCAGCGGATTTGATTCCCAAATACATGTTGCCTGGTCTAGAAAATACGGTGGCACTGGCTAAACCGAAGGCAGATTCTAGTTTTCACCCTAAATTCTCCGACTACGATTTGGTCATCTGTAATTTTGGATGGAATGCCGCTCCTTGGCCAGCAGAAACACAGGTGGATTTTGAGAAATTCATGAAAAAAGGAGGAGGCCTAGTGGTCATTCATGCTGCGGACAATTCCTTTCCTCAGTGGCCAGCGTACAATGAAATGATTGGTTTGGGTGGTTGGGGTGACCGTACAGAAAAAGATGGACCTTATGTTTATTATGATTTGGAAGGGAAATTGGTCAAAGATACACAGGCAGGCAGAGCGGGTTCGCATGGACCGCAAAAGGAATATCAAATAACGATTCGTAACGTTAATCACCCGATCACCAAGGGTATGCCTTTGACTTGGATGCACACCCAAGATGAAATGTATGATCGCTTGCGTGGACCAGCAGTGAATATGGAAATTTTAGGTACTGCTTTTTCTGCTAAAGAAAATAGAGGAACGGGTCGACATGAGCCTATGCTGATTGTGACTCAATTTGGTAAAGGAAGGGTGTTTCATACACCCATGGGTCATGCCGATTATTCGGTTTCTTGCGTAGGTTTTATCACCACTTTATTAAGAGGAGCGCAATGGGCTGCTACAGGTAAAGTAGACATTCCTATTCCAGCCGATTTCCCTAAAGCGGATGTTTCATCTAAACGAGAATACACGAAATAAGCATTCAATGAAGCGAGTTCTTTTCATTTACTTTTTGATTTCTCTGAATAGCAGGTTTGCCTATTCACAAGAAAGGTTTTCTCTCTATTCAGGCAAAGCTCCAGGCTCAGAGTCTTGGGCTTGGAAAGAAGCAGAAAGCAGCTCCAATGGTTTTAATACTCGGTTGGTGTATAATGTAGTGGAACCAAGTATCACGGCTTATTTCCCCGAGAAATCCAAAGCGAATGGGACATCGGTCATCATAGCACCGGGTGGAGCCTTTCATATATTATCCATCGACAGCGAAGGCATTGAAGTGGCTAAATGGCTGAATCAACATGGAATTGCGGCTTTTGTGTTAAAATACCGACTTGTTCATATTCTTTCGAATGACCCAGTGAAAGAATTGAGTGCGAAGATGCAAGATTTTAATAAATTGGATGTAATCAATGCGCCTGTGGTGGAATTAGCCACCAAAGATGGATTGAAGGCCATGGAATATGTGCGCCAGCACGCCAATGCATGGGGATTGAATCCTCAGAAGATCGGATTCATGGGTTTTTCTGCGGGAGGCACAGTATCCATGTCGGTGTTACAAACGGCTAACGATGCCAATCGGCCGAATTTTATTGCCCCAATATATCTATACAAAAAAGCAGTTTTAGGCACTCAAATTCCCAGTCATAGAACTCCCATATTTATTGCGGCGGCAAGTGATGATCAACTAGGTTTAGCTACGCATTCTGTCGAATTGTATTTGGAATGGTTGAAAGCAAAACAACCTGCTGAATTGCACATGTATACCCAAGGTGGACATGGATTTGGTATGCGAAAAATGAATACACCTTCTGATTATTGGACGGTAGATTTTGAGCATTGGTTACGTTTCCACCAATATATTCCTTAAGCCTTTTTCAATGAAGATTTGCGAATGATGAGTTGTCCTTGAACCAACACATCTTCCTGTTGACTCGCATGTTTCTTTGAAATAACATCAAAAAGTAAAGAAGCAGCTACTTCACCTACTTTTTGAGGAAATAAGTGAAAAACGGTCAAAGCCGGTTCTATAATTTCAGCTAAGTATTCATCGCCAAAACCAACCATACCTAGTTGTTTGGGTATTTCAATGCCAAGCTCTTTGGAATATTGAATAATTTCTACGGCATTTAAATAATGGATAGCAAAAATGGCGTCTGGTGGCTCAGGTAATTGTTGCCATGCATCCACACTCGCCAAAGCAAATTCTTTACTGAAATCACCATGTACCATGTACTCAGGTTTTAGGGGTAACCCATGTTTTTCCAAGGCACTGATATATCCTTCTTTTCTTTTTTGACTGATCAATAATTCTGGCGGGCCAGCTAAAATAGCGATGCGTTGGTAGCCCTGTTGTATCAAATGTTCCACCAATTGAAATGCCCCTTCAAAATCTTCTTGCCTGATTTTAGGAGTTTCCACTTCGGTACAAATTCGATCAAAATGGACCATGGGCAAACCCTTATCAAAGAGATTTTTTATTTGGTTGAAACGGGTTGTTTCTTTGGAATGAGAAATTAAAAGCCCATCGACATGGCTCGCTAAAAGTCCTTGAATATTGGTAACTTCTGTCTCATAGGATTCATTGGATTGACATATCATGACACGATAGCCATGTTCGTTCGCTACTTCTTGTATTCCCGATAAGACACCCGCAAAAAAGGGTCTTTTGATATTGGGGATTACCACACCTATCGTTTTTGTTTCTCCCCGTTGAAAACCTTTGGCAAATAAATTAGGATTATAATCTAGTTCCAGTGCCAATTTTTGTATAGCATCTCGGGTGTTTGGACTGATATCCGTTTTATTATTTAAAGCACGAGATACCGTGGCAATGGAAACACCCATAAGTTGGGCAATGTCCTTGATGGTGGTATGAACCTGTTTTTGAGGACTCGGTTTTAGGGAATGTTCCTGGGTAAAATGATAATCACAGGATTTACAATAAAAACGAACTTTCCCTCGAATCATTCCAGCCCGAATGACGGATGTTGGTGTGGCACATTTAGGGCAGGTTTCCAATGGTCGGGTTAAGGTTTAATGATGGGTCTATTATTTCAAAGAATTTCATTACCTATCGGTAGCGTTTACGATCAATAATTGGAAATAAAAACCCTATATTAAGCTCAAATTAGGACATTTTCCTGATAAAAGCATATTTTATGTTTGAAAAATATATCTATATGCTATCAGTATAATATGGCAGTTTTTGACTTTTCACAAGAAATAACCTCAAAGTATCATGTTACATACCATGCGTTGGTTTGGGCCACATGACCCAGTCTCTTTAATGGATATTCGCCAAGCTGGCTGTACAGGTGTTGTTACAGCTTTGCATCAAATTGCCGTGGGAGAAGTTTGGTCTAAAGAAGCGATTCAAGAACGGGTGGATATCATTGAGCAAGGGAATCAACAATATACTCCGCTTCATTGGTCAGTAGTGGAGAGTTTACCAGTCCATGAAGCCATCAAAAAAGCGTTACCTGAAAGAGAGCAATACATCGAGAACTACCGAATATCCTTGAGGAATTTGGCAGCTAAAGGAGTAAAAACAGTTTGTTATAATTTCATGCCCGTATTGGATTGGTCCAGAACAAAGCTCGATTTTGAAATGCCAGATGGGGCTAAGGCACTTCGTTTTGTATGGACAGATTTTGCCATTTTTGATTTATTCATCTTGAAAAGGCCAAAGGCTGAACAAGATTATTCAAAAGCGGTGCAAGAGGCGGCTAAATTGAAATTTGATGGCATGACGAATGCAGAAAAGGAAGAATTGCAAAATACCGTTTTATTGGGTTTGCCAGGCTCTGAGGAGGCGTTTCATCTGGAAAACTTTCAAAGTTTACTAGATCAATATCAGGAAATAGGCCCTGATGCATTACGAGAAAACTTGCATTATTTTATACAACAAGTGGCCCCGCTAGCTCAAGAATTGGGGATTAACTTATGCATTCATCCCGATGACCCTCCATTCCCATTAATGGGATTACCCAGAGTGGTGAGTACAGAGAGCGACTTAGCCGCCTTAATGGAGGCTTCACCCGTTCGAGCGAATGGGATTACCTTTTGTACAGGATCTTTAGGCGTTAGGTCTGATAATAATTTACCCTCCATGATTCGCCGATTCGCTGATCGGATTCATTTTGTGCATTTAAGAACGACCAAAAGAGAACAAGAGGAACCTCTGATTTTTCATGAAGCCCCCCATTTGGCGGGAGATGTACCCATGTTTGACGTCATTAAGGCCATACATGAAGAGGAAATTAGACGAGGAGGCGAACAAATCCCGATGCGTCCAGATCATGGACATCAAATGTTGGATGATTTACATAAGAAGACCTATCCTGGTTATTCGGCTATTGGTCGTTTGAGAGGCTTGGCAGAAATACGCGGCATGGAATTGGCCATTGCTCGAATGATATAATGAAATTATAAAGATGGAGAACAAATTTTCATTGGCCGGAAAGGTGGCTTTAATTACAGGAGGAGGAACGGGTATCGGATTTGATATGGCAAAATGCATGTTGGCCAGTGGAGCCAATGTCATCATAACGGGCAGAAGAGAAAACGTCCTACAAGATGCGGTTCATAATTTGGGCGCTGGCGCTTTTTATTTTGTGCATGACATGGCAGATGTCAATGCTACTCCTGGTTTGGTTGCGGATATCATCCAATCACATGGAAAAATAGATATCCTGGTGAATAATGCTGGGATTAATATGAAACGACCAGCGGTAGATGTTTCAAACGATGATTTTGCTCAAATTATTCAAGTGAATTTAAATGCCGTGTTTGTGTTGAGTCGAGAAGTAGGCAAGCATATGTTGGAAAGAAAATCGGGGTCCATCATCATGATTTCATCCATGGCGGCCTATTATGGGATAGATCGAGTGGCAGCTTACGCCTCTTCAAAATCAGGCTTGTATGGATTGGTTCGGGTATTGGCTTCCGAGTGGTCGGCCCACGGTGTACGAGTGAATGCCATTGCTCCTGGATTTATTGAAACGGCTATGAGTAAAACGGCTATGAATTCAGATCCTGACCGTAAGCATAAGGCTATGGATAGAACGCCCATGGGCTATTTTGGTAAACCAGAAGACGTAGCTTGGACGGCCGTATTTTTAGCCTCAGATGCTGCAGGATACATTACAGGTGTTTCAATTCCCGTCGATGGGGGTAATTCAATCGGATTCTAATGAAAGAAAAAGTAGGAAATTTTCGCTGGGTAGTGGTCGCTTTATTGTTTTTTGCAACGACCATCAATTACTTGGACCGACAAGTAATAGGATTATTAAAGCCAACCTTAGAAAAGGAGCTAAATTGGTCAGAAACGGATTACAGTTTCATAGTGATGTGTTTTACGGCCTCTTATGCCATTGGCTTGTTATTTTTTGGAAAAATCATTGATCAAATTGGCTCCAAATTAGGCTATACCATTTCGATCATCATTTGGTCGATTGCTGCGATGTTTCATGCTTTGGCCAAAACCTCTTTTGGCTTTGGAGCGGCTAGAGCGGTTTTAGGATTGGGGGAAGCGGGTAATTTCCCTGCGGCAATCAAATCCGTAGCAGAATGGTTTCCTAAAAAAGAGCGCGCTTTTGCCACGGGAATTTTTAACTCTGGAGCGAATATTGGTGCGATGGTAGCACCCATCATGGTTCCTTGGTTGTTGGGAGCTTATGGCTGGCAGGAGGCATTTTTAATTACGGGTGCTATCGGATTTATATGGCTTATTTTTTGGTGGATTTTTTATGAAATACCTACTAAGAAAATAGGTATAAGCCAGGCCGAATTAAACTATATTCAGGAAGATGACCATGAAGATAATACGCCCATTGCTTGGTCTAAGTTGTTTACCATTCCTCAAACCTGGGTGTTCATTGTCGGGAAGTTTTTCACGGATCCTATCTGGTGGTTTTTTCTATTTTGGTTGCCATCCTATTTCTCCTCTACATTCGCTTTAGATTTAAAAAAACCGAGCATACATTTAGCGGTTTTATTTACTTGTACTTCGATTGGAAGTATTGGTGGAGGTTATATTCCAGGATGGTTGATGCGTCAAGGTTGGCCTGTGTACAAAGCTAGAAAAACAGCCATGTTATTTTTTGCTTTATTGGCTTTACCGATCATTTCGGCACGCTGGGCTACGGATATCTGGCAAGCCGTTATTTTAATCAGTATTGCTGCTTCGGCACATCAGGCTTGGTCGGCCAACATATTTACCTCGGTTTCGGATATGTTTCCTAAAAATGCGATAAGTTCAGTGGTAGGTATTGGGGGATTGGCAGGTTCTTTGGGCGGGGTTATTTTCCCTTACTTTATTGGAATTATTTTAGATACATATAAGGCCAATGACAATTTGTCGGGAGGATATAATTTGATTTTCTTGATTTGTGGATCGG
This sequence comes from Aquirufa ecclesiirivi, assembly GCF_011250515.1. Taxonomy (GTDB): domain Bacteria; phylum Bacteroidota; class Bacteroidia; order Cytophagales; family Spirosomataceae; genus Aquirufa; species Aquirufa ecclesiirivi. The sequence goes on from NZ_JAANOP010000001.1 coordinate 461,430, forward strand.
CTTATTTATTGGCTTGGTTACTCATCCATTTTATCTCGCCACGCATGTCACCAGTAGGTAAACCTAGCAAGGGATAATCGGTTATTATTTGCTGTTTATGTAAGTGTGTTTAGAAATGAATGGGTAAAAAAGGATCATTCGGTAGGAATATTGGCTTTATCGTTAGAATGGAAGTCTCCTGCTTTAATGTTAACGGAATTACACAAGATTTTCAGTAAGGATACCTTATTTAGAAGGGGGAAACAAATTTGATTGAAAGGTGTTTAAAACAAAAATAGCCGACTGATACATGTCAGTCGACTATTAAAAATTACCCCTTAATTATATTTTATAGGCGGATTGAATAACTAGTTAATTAAAGAGCACCGTCTTGACGTGCTCTTTTGACAGCATATTCGCCGATGACTTTTCCATGTTTTAAGCCCATGGAACAATCTAATCTCCAATGGATTAATCCATAAATTCTAGAATCAGAAGCTTGCTGGGCATAGGAATTAAATGTGCTGGCTTTTTGTGGAAAGAAGGCGGATAAAACTTCTGCGCCCGCAGCTGAAAACGTGGAGTGTCCAGAGGTATAACTGGGAAAGTTAGGCAAACCCACAGAGGTTTTAAGGCCATATTGTTGTGGGCGGGGACTGTAATAGTAAAATTTGGTATCCCAGCACCCAATCCCAGCATCCATTTCGGCTGTACCTAAATAGGCAAGCATTCTGGCCATGCGGACTTCGCTGTATTTAGCTTCAAAACCAGCATTGGCTCCGTAGCGGTGCCAGTGTCCTGGAGGAGTGTAAGTTCCTGGGCCATCTGCCCAGAAATTGGCAATGGCAGCTTGTTCACGAGTTTGGTTTTTATCGATCGCTTGAAGCTCTTCGTAATCTTTCTTAAACTCAGCTGAACCCTCAATATAAGGGATTGCCGGACGAATTGCCTCCAAGGTGGAACGATCGAAATTCCAAGTTTTGACATTTCCAAAAGTTGGAAGCATGGGAGGCCTGGCCGGGATTTCTTGGCTTGTCCATACAGCTTTGAAGCCTAATGCTTTAGAGCGGGCTATCATATCAGGCGTAGCCGCTTGATTGTTGGCAGCTCCCATGCCATCAGCTCTGGCTTTTACCATAACTTTTGCCGCAACAGCTCCACCCAGACTTACTCCGGCATTTAAATCTGAGCTTACGTTCATCCCAGCCCAAAGTCGCGCGTTTTTGCATTCTTCCAATTTGGATTTTAAAAAAGGCCCTTCCCCTGGAAACATAGCTAATAAAATAACATAACTGGCTTGTGCTACCACGGCATCCTCTGAAGGATATGAGGGCAAAGAACTCACCGGCAACAAGGGTTTAATGGCTTTATCCACTACACTGGGTGCTTGTCGATTGTATTGGTATTTATATTTCCATGCGCTCACTAAAGCATCATATTGAGCCACACTTAAATAGGCTAAAGCTCTTGACACATAAGGTGGATTGGCAAATGGGAATTTAGGATCAGCTAATGGATTGGCTGCATCCGGTACCGGGTATTTCCCTTCCGCATTGGCGGCTGGTGCTGAGTTATAACGAGCAGATAATTCTCTGGCTAATTCATTCCATCGGTACACTGCGCCTGCTCCCCAATAGGCAACAATTTGTCTTTGTTCATTGCTTAAATTGGGAGCAACGATGTTTTTAAGGGAATCAATTTCTTTTAAGTATGCTGGGTCATTGGTTCCAACTGGAGCGGAAATGCTTACCTCCGTTGGGGAACTAAGCACAAAGGTTTTCCAAGAACCCGCATTTTCATCCACATTAGCAGGAACATAAGGAGACATTATAGCTTCAGATAAATTGTTTTCACAGGAAAGTAAAAAACTAAAGCACAGGATAGTTATAAAATAGTATATGTATTTTTTCATGATGTTCTTATGATTATTTAACCTTAAATAGGTACAATACGCCTAGGGTTACGTTGGTACTTTGTCCAGCATTTTGTCCTTCTACCACATAGGATACTTTAGCGCTTACACCCAGCGATTTTGGCTGGTATTTGGCATAGGCTCCTACGGCGGTCATCGTCATGTCATTGGTAAGAAATGGCATCGAATTACGACGAATATTGTCTCCTCCAGCACAAGAAAAATGCTCGGCGAAAACTTCCAACTGGTTTTCTTTTTTGATGTAACCTAGTCGAAACATGGCGTCAAAGGCATTGGGCACCACTACGGAACCCGAGTTTACTAGCTTTTCTCCGTTCAAATAGGAGTCGCGATCGACCATAACTTGGCTTCTTACGATATAGGAACTCGTGGCACTGATGAATAAGTTGGATGGTAAGTCATAGTGTAGAATGGCTCTGGCGCTGAATGTTTTTGCTCCAAGACCAATGGACATGGGCATAAACTCGGTCACATAATTACTCATAGGAGTACTTAGTCCTAGCGTGGCATGTCCATGCAATTGTTTGTAATTAAATACTTGTGCTTTTAACCAAAGGCTGACATCTTGAAATCCTTGTTGGCCCATCAAATTTCCTTGGCTAGCTTGTGTTTTAACATATGGAACCATGACCAAAGCATTTATTTTTTTGGTAATTCCATAGGCAATCATAGCAGATAAAGACTCTGTGCTTAGTTTTCCTATATTGGGATTATCTCTTTTTAAGGAGTTTTCCCAATAATTCGTCCAGGAGGAATTCCCATACATCAGGGCCCCACAGGCAATATTTTTATTCATGTAGATTTGATCATGTGGCATTTGTGCCATGATCGTATTCATACTCAACATAGAGATGAATACACACAGTAACGTATGTTTCATTTTGCTTAATTAAATTGAAATACAACAATCTTGAGAGAATGGTCTTCTTTCAAGCTATTTTTCCAGAAATAATTAAGCTTGCCGGGGAGGGGAAAATAAGGCATCCTGGAATGAGGATGTCTGTAATGGAGCATGATTAGGTATCGTCGATTCACTTGGCCATTCTAAGATATAGAATACCCAGGCAGTACCAGATTGACAATACTCTTTAACCAGCGTTTGAATTAATTTACTTTTTGCTGGGGTTTTTTCAGGCTGATCACCTAAATGTTCATTTACTAAATCTGCCAAATCCAAAAATTGATCTCGGGCATTTTTATCATTTACTACTCGGGTATACAAAGTATCATTTTCAATCTTTTGATCTAGCATTTGATAGAACTCATCTCCTTGCTGTATTGCCCCTGAGACTTCTTGAGGAATTTCCCGATTGCTTGGATAGGGCAAAGAAATAGGGATTTTAACTACATAAGAATCATTTTCCGAGTCACTAATGGCTAGGTCAGTATTTGAATTAGCTACATAACGTAATGCAAAACCCCCCGCTTGGTAGAGGAGAATAAACATTAACAATATGGAAGCTAGTCTTTTCATGAATTTGCAAAACTAGTACAAACTGGTATAATTCCAACTATTTATATGGATTTTGTGCGATGTAACACGCAGAAGGTCAAGTTTTTTCCATCATATGAAAGAAATTGATCCCCGAATTTTTCTAATTAAATCATTTATCGTAATATTACGATTGATATGGGAGCAAGTAAGATTATTGATTATACCGAAGAGCAGATTTTAGTAGCAAAATACGCTAAGGCCTTGTCGCATCCTGCACGCATGGCCATCATGCAATTGTTGTTATCGAAACATTCTTGCATTTGTGGCGACATTGTAGACGAGTTGCCCATTTCTCAATCGACGGTATCTCAGCATTTGAAAGAACTGAAAGAGGCGGGTTTGATTCGAGGTCAAATTGACGGAGTTTCGATTTGTTATTGTATTAATGAACCTGAGTGGTCCAAATTAACCGAGTTGTTAGGTCATTTTTTTGAAAAAAGACACGTAAAAACAAATAGTTGTTGTTAAATTTTTTTGTTTAAATCCATCGTAAAATTACGATTAATAAAATCAACATATCATGAAAACAGAACAGGAATTAAAGGAAATTGTCAAGCAAAAATATGGCGAGATTGCCATGCAAGGAAAAGAAGAAAACATGGCTTCATGCTGTGGAGCTGGAGGCTGCTCCACGGAGGTGTACAATATTATGTCGGAGGACTATACCACCTTAGAGGGATATCATGCGGAGGCAGATTTAGGTTTAGGCTGTGGATTACCCACGCAATTTGCTAAGATGAAAGTGGGAGATGTTGTCGTGGATTTAGGAAGTGGAGCAGGAAATGATTGTTTCATAGCCCGTCATGAAGTAGGAGAAACAGGTAAGGTGATCGGTGTAGATTTTACCCCGCAAATGATAGAAAGAGCACGTATCAATGCAGAGATTCGTGGTTTTAATAATGTGGAGTTTCGCCAAGGGGATATAGAAAATATGCCTATTTCAGCCAATGTGGCAGATGTGATAGTGAGTAATTGTGTATTAAATTTGGTGCCTAATAAGGCAGGGGTTTTTCAAGATATATACCGCGTATTAAAGCCAGGAGGGTATTTTAGTATATCCGATGTAGTACTTGTTGGTGAATTGCCTTCAGGATTGCAAAAGGATGCGGAAATGTACGCAGGCTGTGTAGCTGGAGCTATTCAAAAAGAAGATTATATGCAATTAATACAGGCAAGTGGATTTGTCAATGTGCAAATTCAAAAAGAAAAGCCTATTATTATACCCAATGATATTTTGAGTCATTATTTAAGTGCTCAAGAAATAGAGGAATTTAAATCAGGTAAAACAGGGATATTTTCGATTTCGGTGTTTGCACAAAAGCCGCTGGAAGAGAATGCCTGCAAGCCAGGTTCAGGATGTTGCTAATTTGATCAATCATGCATTCTAAAACGGAATTATTATTGGAATTGTGGGTCGAGTCTAGGACTCGATTTACCAAATTATTAGATGGGATCACAGAGGCAGATTTGGGCAAAAAATTAGGTGATTCACCCAATTCAGCAGGTTTTTTGATTCGTCACATAGGAGATGTAGAATTGCTTTTTGCTAAGAATGTGTTTGGTGACCCTTCGGTAAAAGTGGTGGCTAAAACGGTCATAGATCAACTCGATACTGGGGAATGGACAAATTTGGAAGAGCTAAATGGGTATGTACAGGATTCGTTTAAAAAATTGTATTCCATTGTTTCTCAGCAAACTGACGAGGATTGGGAGCAAATCATAAGCACTAAGGAATTTGGAACGAAAACAAAATCGGAGGCCTTTGGGAGAATTGTTTCGCATACGGCTTATCATGCAGGGCAATTAGCCATCGTACTTAAATACGGACACAAGTAAATATCAATACCATGGGGAAGGTTAAACTGGGTTTAAGAGAAAATTGGAAACAGTTTAGTTTATTAGTGATTATCAATGCTTTTGTTGGCGGAATGGTGGGTTTAGAGCGCAGCATTTTACCACAAATTGCGGAGAAAGAATTTGCTTTAGCGGCCAAAACAGCCATCCTCTCATTTATTATTGTTTTTGGCGTTGTCAAAGCCTTTTCTAATTATTTTGCGGGTAGTTTAGCCAATCGTTTTGGCCGCAAAAACCTCTTAGTTTTTGGTTGGATCATGGCCATTCCCATTCCATTTTTACTCATGTTTGCTCCTAATTGGAATTGGGTAATAGTAGCCAATGTTTTTCTGGGTATAAATCAAGGCTTGGCTTGGAGTTCCACGGTCGTGATGAAAATTGATTTAGTAGGCGAAAAGCAGCGTGGATTAGCCATGGGGATTAATGAATCTGCCGGCTATTTGGCGGTGGCACTTTTTGCTTTTTTATCTGGATATATCGCCAATCAGTATGGATTGCGACCTTATCCATTTTATCTCGGTATCGTGCTGGTCTTTTTGGGTTTATTGGGAAGTTATTTTTTCATACATGACACACGGCAGCATGTGATACAAGAAGAACAGACTAGTCGAATCCCACGATTGAAAGATATTTTCTTAGAAACAACCTGGAAAAACCGCAACTTGGGATCGGTTACTCAAGCTGGATTGATCAACAATTTAAATGACGGCATGGTATGGGGTATATTTCCCATTCTATTAGCGAGTAAAGAATTTGAACTTCAAGAAATAGGAATCATCACGGCGATATATCCGGCAGTTTGGGGTTTAGGGCAGTTATTGACAGGTAAAATGTCAGATAAATTCTGTAAAAAGGATATGTTATTTGTTGGGATGTTATTGCAAGGGATCGCATTAATACTGTTGATTTGGGCTGAAACCATGGGTCAATATATGGGAATTTCGGCCTTGTTAGGCTGGGGAACGGCGATGGTTTACCCTACTTTTTTGGCTACTTTAGCAGAGAATACCCATCCCTTAGATCGCGCTAAAAGTATGGGAATCTTTCGCTTATGGAGAGATTTGGGATATGCCATTGGTGCCTTAATGACGGGTATCATCGCAGATTATTTTGGGATAATAACAGCCATTGTTTTTATTGGACTCTTGACTAGTTTCTCCGCCATTATAATTAAAATCCGAATGCGTTGTGGAGAAGGGGAATCAGTAAAAATTTGGGATTGGTTGATTGGTAAGGAAGTTCAATCCACTTGTACCAATTCGCATTCCATGGTTCAGCCATTAGAAAGGCTGTCTTATTGAAAGCAGAAAACTATTTTTTTAGAAAATGTTGCTTGATGTACTTGCTTGTATATCCAACGCGTTGACTAATTTTTTCAATGGGTATTTGTTTGCTTTTAAGGTCTAACACAATTTCCTGCTTAATCTGTTTGATTAATTCCAAGGTGTTTTTATTGTGCTTTTTCAAGACTCGATTTAAGTGAACACGTGAAATTTGGTAATAGTCCGCAATACTTTCCACACTGATTAGATGTTCGTTTTTTAACATGTCTTCCCGTATTCTTTCGGGGGTTATTTCCACTTTCGGAGTTTTGTAATGATCAGGTTTTCCTTGGTTTCTATATCGGATGAATACGGCACTTCCGATAATGACAACCAGCGTAAATCCTAAAGCAATGAGTAAGGAGGTATCCAATTTACTTTCATTCAATATTTCAGGATCCAAGCTGGGTAAAATCTCATTGATTAATTGAGGAAGATTGATGACATAAAGGCCTTCAGTAGAGCCGGCATAAATTAGTTCATTCCAACTGTTTAAAGCTCTTTTGTTGAATTCTACATTATCAATGATTTTAAAAACCTCTTGGTTGTTAGTATAAAGAAATAGGCCTTCAAAGCTGGTGGATAAGATATTGTTGCCTATAAAAATGGATTGAATGATGTGCTTGTGTCGGAAAAGTAGTTGGCTTTTTTTCGTTTTTAAATCGAATTCATATAGTCCGTCATTGCAAGAAAGAATGATTTGTTGTCCTTTTATGGTAATATCATAAATAGAAGATCCAATGTGCACTGTTTCTAATTTTCGTTGGACAACGTCATAGAGGTATAATTTCCCATTGGCATTGCCTAATAAAAGCAAGTTCCCTAAGTTTTCCATATCATGAAACTGGGAAGTATGCGTGATGATTTTTTTGAGTGTTAACTTGTTTAAGTTGATCCAACCAATAGCCTCGGTGGACTGAAAATAGGTTTGCTTACCAATTTTCAGCAGTTTTTTAAAATGTTTGATGTCGGTATTCAATGGAAGCCTTTCCCACTGATTATTTTTTAATCGATAAATCGGGTCTGAATTCAAATAATATTGACCATCAATTTTATTCGTTTCTCCACTGGCAAAATTGGCTCCAGGAATGGGTTTGTTGGTATACACAGCCTTGGTAGAATCAATGAATATTCCAGCATAGGTGGCTATTACGCGAAAATTGTCATCATGGTAAATATGTCGAATGGATTTACCTCGGTGTTTGATGGAATAGAAATGATGTATTCGATATTCCAAAAGGATACCATTGTAGGACAAGTAATATAAATTACCCAAAGATGCCTCCGTCATATTGTATTGATCATAGCCAGGCACAAAATTGTCTAATGACCGATGTTTCACTTGATGGCTTTCTGGAAATTGCAAGGTACTATAGGTGCCAAAGACTTCAGGATTATCGTTTTTACTAATCCATGTAAAGCGGTCATTCTCTTTAGGAGTGAATTTTAATTCATCAAATCGACCTGCATAGAATTTGTATAAGTGATTATCCGTTCTGACGATCAGATTGCGTCCATCCCCATCTATATTGACTATTTTCTCGGGTAATGAGTATGTTTTTACAAAAACGGTATCTTGGGCAAAGCTAAATACACTGATGAATAGTCCGAAGAGGCTGAAACACAGTCTTTGACAAATTGTTTCGACAAGGGCTAATTCTTTTAGTTGCATTGCTATGAATGAATCACAAATTTCTCTAAAAGTAACATAATTTTACTTTTTAGTAACAAATGTTCCTGATTTAGTACTCCAATTTAAAGTTTTATTTACTGTGTTTATTTAATTTTGTAACTCAATTTAATTGCATTAGAAATCAATTTGGTTGAAAAATAGATTGTAATCAATTTGAATGATTGTTAGATTGAATTTTTATTCCGGTCTTTCAAGAAATTTGATTAATTATTAGAGAAATATGTAGAACACGGGTTTTTAAAGCCTAGACTTGATTAGAGTCTAGGCTTTTTTGTTTTTATCCTGATGGTGAATTTATTTGGACTGATATACGTGCACCTTGGAATGCATGGTATATAAACGGAACCCTCTTGCTTCTGGAACAAGGATATTACTTGATTGATTATTTCCTATAATGGGGTTATGCGGGTATTTAGTCCAATGAATAAGGTCTTTAGATACCGCAACATTGCTTGACCATTCTCGCCAGTCTTTATAGGCTGTAGCATGATAATAGCCATAATAGTATCCTTGGTGATAGATGACTTGGTTCATGGCTACACCGTACAAATCATAAGGCTCTGGACCCATTTCTAGTACAGGTTGATCTTGTACATTGACCCAGTCGATCAGATTATTGGATTTAGCCAGCCAAATTCCCAAATCATCTCGTTCATAAAATAAGTAGTAGATGCCTTTTAGCTCCATGACACAGGGTGTTCCAAATGCTCCTTTATCAATCGGCTGGCCATTGGTCTTTTTAATTTTAAGATTTCCCAATTCCTTCCAAGCGGTTTTATTCGTTGAAACAAGTAGGTGAGTGGTGTCTCCTTTTCCTTCGGCAAACATATAATATACAGCCCCTTTTTTGATGACAAATACATCTTCAATCCATTGTTTGGGATTAATGGGGTTAGCTGGATGCCTGTTCCAATTTAATCCATCTGATGAAGTGGCATAACCCAGGCGCTTGATCGGATCATTTTTAGTATATCCTGTATACCACATGTGGTAGCCATCTTTCTCTTTTAAGATGTAACCTCGTTCACGAATTTGCTCATCCCAAGTTTGGGTTCCAGTTCCTGAGAAAATGGCCTCTTCGACCATAGGCTTAAACTTTACCAAAGCATCGGGAAAGATGGATTGGCATAACGCATTGAATGGAATGAAAAGGAAAATAAAATAGCCTACTTTTAGCATAGTAAGTTTCATAGCATGGGGAGGTTTATAGGTTGAATGGACAATGCTTCCATTGTATGATAAATCAAAAAAAGTCACTTGAATATCAGGTGACTTTTTTGCATTACACTTCATCAACAAACTAAATTCTTAAAATTGATACACTCAAATTAGATAGATTCTTTTTAATACACAATAGTTATTCGGAGAACATCGAGGTCCGAACGATAATTTTTTATAAAAATTGTTAAAATCGCTCACAGATTAATGCAAACGACAAGTTTTATTCAATTCTTATGATAAACGGTCAATAATAAAGGCCTACTTTCAAAGTAGGCCTTCATTTTACCATCCAGGATTTTGTGCTAGCTTGGGGTTAGTAATGATATCCCCTGCTGGAATTGGATATAAATAGTGCTTGTTTTCCCATTTCCTTGGGATGTTATTGAACCAAGTTAATTCTCCGGAAGTACCGTTTGAAAGTAATTGTGGATTAGCTTTTCCACTGATTAATGGAGACACTTCTACATAAGTCACACCCGATACTTTGGTCGGTAGTTTTTGGTAGAACGCCACATCCAATTTGCCATCCTCATTTAGGTCCAAAGGAGTATCCAAGCTTGGAACATACATACCATTCCATTCCATTTGCATGAGTTCTCCTCTTCTCCAACGTACGATATCGTCAAAACGGAAACCTTCTAGGCATAATTCGATCCCTCTTTCTCTACGAACTTCTAGAATAATTGGGTCAGTAATGGCTGGGAAATAAGTACTTTGAAGGTAGGTGTCAATTACCTTAGGCAAGGCATTTGTACCACCTGTGATACCAGCTCTTTTTCTCAATAAGCCAATGCTCGCAGCCCAATCTGCATCTGTTAAGGAACCTAATTCCGCTTTTGCCTCTGCGTAATTCAGTAATACCTCAGCATATCGGATAATGGACACAGAGTTGATGTTTAAATCTCTCGTATCATAATACATGTCATCCAATGCCCATTTAATAGGTTGATAACCAGTAAATGTATAGGAGAATAAAGGAGGAGCCGCTTCTAAAGCTCCATTGTTTAAGCGTTTGTAATCACCTGAACGAATGGTTTGTTGTAAACGCTTATCACGTCCTTTCACTTCATCTTTGAATAACATGGTTTTATAGGCAGGATTATTCGTGTATGGAGTACCATCGATGTTCAAATATGTATTGATGAACGATCGAATGAAGTTGGCCTTATCACCATAGGTTCCCGAAGTCCAATACCAGTTTCCATCATTTAGGTTGTTCAATGCCAAGTCACAAACTGCAGAAAGGATCACTTCAGTCGCTACTGGGGCAGGGTTGATGAACACCTGACGGTATGATTTATCTACTCCAGCACCATCGTATAATTTATAACCAGCTTCGTCCATAACAACTTTGGCTGCCGCTGCTGCTTGCGTTAAGAGGTTTGCCGAGCTTGAAGCTAAATTTAGGTTGGTATGGTATTTTCTCAAGGTTCCTTCATATAAACACACGCGTGATTTATATGCGAAAGCAGCATATTTTGTTACCAAACTTCGGCTACCTTCTGTTTTAGCCGTGATATTGGCACAAGCAAAATTCAAATCGGCAATGACAGAGTCCATGACCATCACACGGGAATCTCTTCCTTTGGTCAATAGTTCTGTATCTGATACATCCAAGGGTTTGTTGATCCATGGAACATCGCCAAAGCGTTTTACTTTTTCATAATAAAACCAAGCACGAAAGAACCGAGCGATACCGATGTAATTATTTCTTACAGCTAAAGGGACCTTGGGGTCATTGCAGTTTTTGATGAAATAATTGATATTTCTTAAATCGGACCAGGTCCAACCTGAACTCACTTCCGCAGAAAAGTTACCGGGTGTGATGAAGGGAGGAGTATCCTTTCTAGCTAGGTAGTCCGACATAGCATCGGCGCGATGTAAGTTTTTACCATTCATCATATTATAAAATGAATTGGTATATAAGATAAGGCCGCTTTCGCTACTGAAGATGGGGCCTTTGGTGGTGGTTGCCTCTGGAATTTCTTCCAAACTACATCCAAAAAATAAACTGGATGTGAAAAGTAGGCAGAAGATATAGTTAAGTTTCATGATCTTTTGTTAAAATTTTAAGATTGTTTTACCTGCTAAGATTTTCTTGATTTTTGATTCTCAGCACATTAAAATGTAATAGATAAACCAAGTGTTACACTTTTCATCAAAGGATAGTTATAACCATCGCCGGAGTTTCCTCCAGGAGAGAACACTTGATCAGATGCTACGGCATTTTCAACATCTATATCACGAGTAATATTAAATAGCGGGGAAGCTGTCCAAATGTTTTCGGCTGAAACATATACACGAGCGGCAGAAGAACCAATTTTAGAAGCGACCTGACTCGGTAAATTATAACCGATTTGGATGTTTTTCAATCGGATATAGCGCACATCCTGCATGTATTTGGTTTGAGGAGCAGATAATGTTCCGTTCGCATTACTAGCGATACGAGAAACATATCTCGGGAAGTAAGCATTGACATTATCTTCTTTCCAAATATTGCCTAACTGACTCTTTGGAATGTCTCCATATGGTCTATTGTATTGACCCCAGAATAAATTAGCCTCTCTACTTGGATACCAATTTTGCTGTCCTACACCTTGGAAAAAAGCCGAGAAAAAGAAGTCTTTCCAATCCGCACCTAACATAATACCATAGGTATAACGTGGCGTAGAATTTCCAATGATGGATCTGTCCCCAGGATTGCTAACACGGCTAGTACCTGGAGTAATTCTTCCATCTCCATTGGAGTCAACAAATTTAATATCACCAGGGAACCATAAACCACTGTTGGCGCTACGGAACAAATCTTGTTTAGCACTTTTGGCAACATCATCTGCCGAAGTAAAATATCCAGCAGTGGTATAGCCCCAAATTTCACCTAATACTTGACCTTCATAATAATCACTCAATAACTTTTGAGGATTATTGTATTTTTTAATAGTAGCTGTATAATCAGAAAGGGTTAAGCGAACATTGAACTTTAGTGGACTTGAACCCACATTGACTTGGTCATTATAGGATAGTAACATTTCCCAGCCTTTGGTTTCTAAGTCGGCATAGTTTCCTTTCGGGGCTGTTGCTCCAAATACAGCAGGTAAAGTTAAACCTACGGTAAACATATCGGTAGTCGTTCTAATATAGGCATCTGCATTAAAATGTAAGCGGTTATTTAACATAGATAAGTCTATTCCAATGTTTTTTGTCGTAGCTGTTTCCCAAGTTAAGCCTTCTGGAATCACTGTGGGATTCGTGGTAAACTGTGGTCTTTGTCCGTTCAAAACTAAACCGGATTGAGCAATATTAAATTGTTCCAAATAGGCATAGGAATTGATATTTCCATTACCCAAAGATCCATAAGAAGCGCGAAGCTTTAAGTCAGTAATTAATTTTTCAGGCACATTCCAAAATGCTTCTTTCGAAAGTCTCCATCCTAAGGAATATGATGGGAAGAAAGCAAAGCGTTGGTTAATGGGGAATTTAGATGAGCCATCATAACGGGCATTCACTTCCAATAAATATCGGTCTTTGAACGAGTAGTTTAGGCGAGAGAAACCTCCCATGATTTTCCAAACTTCCCAGCCTCCACTTGTTACGATGGATTGACCTAAAGCTAAGTTTATGTCATTAGCTCCCTCAAAAATCAATCCATTTCTTTGGGCAGATAATCTTTTGAATCTAGATTCTTCGTAGTTGTAACCTGCCATCACTTTTAGGTAGTGATCTTCATGAAAGGTATTTTCATATTCCGTATACAGGTTGGTTGTCATGTAGTTCGTCTCCCTATATACGTCATTGATAAAATTAGTGGTCGTTCCCACATAAGAAATAACCCCAGGTTTTACACTGTATGGTACAGGCACAGCCTTGGTTCTGTCATTGTTGTCTGTGTTTTGAATGGTGACATCACCTTTAACGCGTAATTTGTTTTTGAAGAAATCAGCGGCAAAGCCCGTTGTGTTTCTAAATACTCGCTTATCATTGTCAATACCATTTTTACCATAATAAAAATCACCGATGCTATAAGCAGCAGAAAATGATATAGTACCATCTGGATTTAACATGGGAGACATAGGATGCCCTTCATCAGCTATGTTTCTCCACACACCACCACCTTCACCTACGTTAAGTGGATTGTGGTATTTCATGTTGGAGAATTGAGTGAAGTTGGTCACTTTTAACCAAGGATACAGTTGAACACTTCCTTTTCCCGAGAAATTAAGCATTTGATAGTCGTCAGAATTGTACCTGAATAAACCATCCTGACCGAAATAGCGACCGGTTAATAAGTAACTTGCTTTATCACTACTTCCTGAGATACTCAGGTTATGTTCTTTAGACGCTGTAGACTTTTTATATAAATGACCATAGTAATCTGTGCTGCCATAATAAACATATTCACCAGTTACAGGATCAATCTCATAATCGGGTAGTCCTCCTACTTCTTTTCTTCGTTTGAATTCATTCAGGTAGGCCTGAGAGAATTTCATGGTTTTGTTGACATTCTGAGGAAAACTTCCTTGAAAGTTGACAAATGACTCCGCAAACATGGAAGCAAAGGTGTATCCATCGGTAACTAAGTCAGGGACAGCAATGGGGTTTTTCAAGGAATAATTAGAGGAATAGGTCACCGAAGTCTTTCCTTTGGTTGGATTTTTTGTCGTGATTAACACCACACCAAATACCCCTCTTGCTCCATAAATGGAAGCCGAAGCGGCATCCTTCAACAAGGTTATGGAAGCGATGTCATTGGGATTTAATAAACTGGGGTCTCCCTCGACGTTATCAATTAGAACCAAAGCATTTCCTCCTTGACCAATGGAGGTAGTACCACGAATATTGAAACTAGGCGCTTGATTTGGCTTTCCATCACCCATCTTAATATTTAAATTGGGCATAACACCTTGAAGACCTTGATTTAAATTGGTTAGCGGGCGGTTATCGAATACCTCACTGCTGACTTGGTCTACAGCTCCGGTCAGGTTTGCCTTTTTTTGGCTTCCATAACCAACCACAACCACTTCCGTTAATAATTTGGTATCTACTTTTAATTTCACCGTCAAATTGCTTTGGCTCCCTACTTCGATTTCTTGGGGAATGTAGCCCACAAAAGAGAAGGCTAAAATGGATTTTTCATTGTCGACATTGATTTTGAAATTACCATTGATATCGGTGGTAGTTCCACGAGTACTACCTTTTTGAGTAACGGATACTCCGGGAATAGGAGCACCATTTTCTTCCGTAACCTTTCCTGTGACAGGTTTGTCAAATATGGAACTGGCGGCGCTTGCCCAGGTGGCGTGAACTACACCACATAGCAGGGCAAAAAAGAGAATGCACATTCTCAGGTACGAGACGTGTTGTCTCATGGGCTGATTTTTTTTCATAGAGTATAGATATTAGGTTGATTGGATGTTTCCAGATTCTCCAGAAAGGAGAATGGGAAAGGAAGATTGGTTTTTATAGTTGGTGTAATTAATCGATATAGAAACCAAATTACATAATAATAGCAAAAAACAAAGATTGATTTGGATAAATTTATTTTTAGGCATATAAATAAGGGAATTTTACACAAAAGTGTCACCTTGGTTTAAACTCATGAGAAGTAGCTTATTAAGTAATGATGAAATTTCTATTTTGATGCAATCTTTTGATTATTGGATTTTTATTCATGAAGATTAAGTTTTATTAGCAACTAAAGCCTGTAAATTCGTTTCATTAAATCATATATATCATGTCAAATATTCAACTGATTATCGAAGAGCGGGCAGCCAATATTGGCAATTTTATGGTTGGCCGATTGTTGCCTTTTCGTCAAAAAAGGATGATTGGGCCATTTTCATTTATCGATCACATGGGGCCTGTTAAGTTAAGTGAAAGGGAAAATTTAGATGTATTGGCCCACCCCCACATCGGTTTGTCTACCTTAACATATTTGTTTGAAGGAAGTATGATGCATCGTGATTCCCTTGGATCAGCCTTGGAAATAAAACCAGGTGAGGTAAATTGGATGACAGCGGGGAAGGGGATCGTGCATTCGGAAAAGACTCCTGAATATTTACGTCATTCGGATAAGGTATTGCATGGTTTACAGATTTGGGTAGCATTGCCCAAAGAGTTGGAGCAAATGGAGCCTTCGTTTGTGCATGTAGGAAAAGAGGAATTACCAACTTGGAATGAAGGAGAAACTCAATTTACCTTAATTGCCGGGAAAGCCTTTGGTCGAGCATCGGCAGTTCCCGTGTATAGTCCTTTGTACATGATGGAGGTCAAGAGTAAGGGGAAAACCACGTTGTCTTTAGGGGATCAACTTTTTGGAGAATCGGGCATTTATATTTTGGAAGGGGGCATTGAAGAAGAAGGAAATAGCTTTGGGCCAAAGCAATTGCTGGTTGCCCAGAACCATAGTTTATGCACTTTTACGATGGAGGCAAATACCACCATTTACATTTTTGGAGGAGAGCCTTTTCCTGAAGAGCGTTTTATTCATTGGAATTTTGTTTCAAGTGATAAATCATTGATTGAAAAAGCCAAAGATGATTGGATGAATCAACGATTTGATAAAATAGCGGGAGAGGAAAATGAGTTTGTTCCTTATCCAAGATTAACCAATAGATAAGTCATGGGAATAATAAAGTCGCAAATAAGAAATACACTTTATCAAGTAGAGATTCAAAGTGATTCTGGGAATCAATTGATCGCTGATGAACCACAGGAACTAGGAGGAGGGAATACTGGATTTTCCCCAGATGAGCTGCTGAGAGCGGCATTGGCCGCTTGTACTTCTGCCACCTTGCGCATGTATGCAGACCGTAAAGGTTGGGATTTACAAGGGGTAAATTTGGAATTGGATTTTGTTTGGGATAAGGATCTCAGCAAAACCACGATTCGTCGGGAAATACATATATCTGGAAATTTGGATGATGCTCAAAGAGAAAGACTTTTGGCTATTGCTAATTTATGTCCTATTCACAAAGTACTTAGTAATCCCATTGAAATCATTACAAGCCTAAGCTAAGAGCTACATGCTGTGGCCAAAAATTTGACCTTGGTTTTCCCAAATGACCAAGGCTTGTTGGTTGTTCATAGCCTTTACGATGGGGAATCGACCCTGTCCCAAGGCTTGAGTGATTCCTGTTTTATTAGACTTCAGGAATATTTGACCCATGTGGCTCCAAGCTATCCACTGGCCGGAGGCTAGTATGACCGTGGAGGCATTTTTCCCTGGTCCTAGCAATTTCTCTTCTCCCTGTATTCCCGAAGTATACAGGTTTTCTGCTCTTCGCCATACACTCACAACCTCTCCATCGGAAGTCATATCCAGACTACCTCCATCCATGGGGCAGGCATTTAAAAGCCAAGTGCCCATTCCTAATTTTTGAGCCTGTCCATAGGATTTACCTCCATTGTTGGACTGAATTACATACATATCCCTCGCGCCTTGTAGCCAATTTCGAAACATGATGGCGATATGCTCATCTTTCATGCTGATATTAGGCTGGCAGCATTCGCAGATGCTTGATTCAGGAGAGGCATAGACCAATTGATTTTTCTGCCAAGTTTTACCGCCATCCAAGGAGGTGCTCGACATTAATTTATTTTTTTGATTGTTTCTTAAATCCAGCCAAATGACGGTGAATTGATGTTTATTATTTGCTGCAATAGCATTAAATCCTTCTTTGGCGATGTCTGGAATATCATTTACCCGATTTTTCATCCAAGTGCCTGTTTGAGTTTTTCTAAAGGCGTAGACATTTCCTGATTTATCAATCGCCGTTATGATGGTTTCGGATTCAGAGCTGGCAATTCTAGGCCCACGAGATGCCCCTACATGTAGTCCAACTAAAGAGTCAACTAAGCTAGGCTCTGAAAAATGTGCCCCTTGATCTGTGGAATAGGAATAAAAGAGCTTATTTTTTTGACCAAATACCAACTCGATTTTGCCTGAATTTCCTACACAAAAATCGGGTTGAATGCCTTGGGTAGAGAATAGAGAAGATTGGGCAAAAGCGATTGGACTAATTAATAAGCAAAACAGGAATTTGAGCATTTTTTAAAGGAGTAGCGTTTGACAAAGAAAATCCATTTGTCGGAAAATCGCTATAAATGCACAAAATGATTCATATTAATTTAATACTTTTAAAGCTTGAAAAATCACATAACTTCGTGTAAACCCTCCATCAACATGAGAAAAATTTATTTAGTGTTTGTCGGCCTATTGTTTTCTATATCTGTCATAGGCCAGTCGATTGATAAAATCATCAACATCAAAGAAGTGGAGCGGATTGAGCGCTATTTAGCTTCCGACGAATTGGCGGGAAGAAAGCCATTTACCCCCGGTATTGAGAAGGCTGCGCAATTTATCTCGGAGGAATTTGCCAAATCAAAATTAAAGAAGTGGGGGAATTCAAACACATATTTGCAAACGTTTCAGATGTATAAGCCAACATTGAAATCGATACAAGCTAGTTTAGACGGAGAGGTTATCGATAGCAAAAAAGTGGTGGTGATAGGAAAGGAAACCAAAACCATCATCCAAGAAAATACATCTTACGCTCAAGCGAGGATAGCCAAAGGGGAAAATTTCTTTCAATCGGCCTACCGTTTTATATCGGGTAAAACACCTACGGTGGTATGGGTGGACGAGGATTTTGCGGCTTTATTTGCTCGTTTGAGTAATCGCAATATGTTACGAGAGAATCAAGTGAACGTAGCCTTTATTTTGTCCAATAAAGCGGCGAGCCAGTATAAAATTGAAGTGGAGAATGAGATTACACCTATGCCATTAAGCAATGTGGTGGGAATTATTCCAGGTAAGTCCTTGGCAAATGAGTATGTCATTTTCTCGGGTCATTATGACCATTTGGGGGTGATGCCGAACCGAGCCGTTAAAGGAGATTCCATTTATAATGGGGCCAATGACGATGCGGCTGGAACTACGGGAATGATGATGTTGGCCAAGTATTTTAAGAAATGGAATAAAAATGAGAGAACATTGATTTTTGCGGCATTCACGGCAGAAGAAAGTGGAGGCTTTGGAGCTACTTATTTTTCGGAACAGTTTGACCCAGCTGATGTGAAAGCGATGTTCAATTTGGAGATGATCGGTACAGAAAGTAAATGGGGCAAGAATAGTGCTTATATTACTGGATTTGAAAAAACAGATATGGGAGCTATTTTGCAAAAAAATCTAGAGGGATCAGGTTTTACTTTTCATCCAGATCCTTATACAGATCAAAATTTGTTTTATCGATCAGACAATGCCACCTTAGCTAGATTAGGTGTTCCTGCACATACTATTTCTACTTCTAAGATGGATAGTGAGCCTAATTACCATAAGCCCAGTGACCAGATAGAGACCTTGGATTTGGAAAATATGACAGCCATCATTAAGTCCATTGCTCTAAGTGCCCAAACCATCATTTCGGGTAAGGATACCCCTAGTCGAGTTGATACTTCCCAATTGAAATAAACCTGAAGAAAACCATACATGAAAATTATTCCCGTTAAGAATTATGCAGAGTTGAGTGAAAAAGCCAGTGCGAGTATCATTCAATCAGTGAAAGAAAAACCAGATTTGTTATTTTGTGCTGCTACGGGAGGTTCCCCAACGGGTATGTATGCACAGATGCATCAAGCTCATGTTGCGGATCCATCCTTATTTTCTGCCATGCGCACCATTAAAATGGATGAATGGGGTATAATCCCTTCTGAGCATCCAGATTCCTGTGAAAGTTATTTGAAAAAACATCTATTGGGACCTTTGGAAATAACAGAAGGCCGATATGTTAGTTTTGATACCCAGGTGAAAGATTTTCAGGCTGAGTGTGATCGAGTGCAAAGCTATATTGAACAAGAGGGTCCTATGGATATTTGTATTTTAGGATTGGGAAAAAATGGGCATATTGCTTTTAATGAGCCAGGAGAATACTTGCAGGCTCCATTTCATAAGGCCATTTTGGCAGAATCAACCATTCAACATGATCCAGCTTTATCACAAGGAGCAGAGCCTGCATTTGGTTTATGTGTGGGCATGGAAGGGATTTTACAAGCTAAAAAAATCATTTTTCTGATTACAGGAAAAGGGAAACAGGATGCGTATAAGACCATCATGGAGAGGAAAATTACAACGAGCTGTCCGGCTACTTTTTTGTGGACGCATCCTAACGTTGAGTGTTATGTTGATCAGGAGGCCATTTAACATCGAATAAAAATAATAATTCTCCCTTTGGGGAGAATCAACCTATTTAATTTACTAGCACCATGGAAATTTTACAAGCCATAGGAGAATGGATCGTTGGATTTTTTGGATTTGACGATCTCATGGAATTTCTTGAGAACAAAACCTTTGCTGATTTTTTGACCTATGATGGAATCAAGGTTTTGATTAGACCTTTATTTCCCATCACATTGGTGCTGGAAATGGCTCGGGGCTTATTATTCAAAAGTTTTGGTCTGGGGAATTATAAAATTCCATTTTTCAGTTATGTACTGAATGCCTTTATTGGCAGGTATTTATCTTTGGGGATGACGGCGATATGCATTGGATTTTTTGAACCCAAAGCTCTTTTTCATATTTCGTTTACTTGGTATTGGTTTATATATGGATACATTGTTTGGGAGTTTGCCCATTTTATTTACCATTATTTAGCTCATAAAGTTCGATTGTTTTGGTGTTTGCATTCCACACACCATGCTCCTGAAAACATGAATTTAGCCGTTTCCTATGCCCACTTTTTCTTGGAGGGCCCTTATGCGGATATCATTCGAGCCAGCATTTGTATTTTGGCGGGACTTCCCCCAGCAATGCTTTTTGCCATCATGTTTATTGATGGAACTTGGGGAGCATTCATTCATATTGGGGATCATTTAGTCAAAGATGCACGCATGGGGAAATTGGGGAATTTTATGTTGAGTCCAGCACACCATCGAGTACATCATGCTCGAAATGTGCAGTATATGGATACCAATTTTTGTAATTTATTGAATATCTGGGATCGAGTATTTAAAACATACCAACCTGAATTAGATGATGTGAAAGTGGAATATGGAATAACACGAGAGATGAAACCCAATCATTTTTTGGATGCCTATTTTGGGGAATTGCTAGCCTTAGCTAAAGATGTTTATCATGCACCAGGGCTTGTGAATAAGTTCTTATACATTTTCATGCCACCAGGTTGGAGTCATACGGGTCTGCATAAAACAGCCACTGCCATGAAGAAGGAGGCGGGGATAGGATGATTCGATCTAACTAATTTTGTTTAGTACGGAAAAATAAGGTGGGAATCGACACTAGGATATAAATCAGGCTGAATCCTAGAATGGCAAATTTTAAACCAGCCAACCCAAATGTCAGGATATAAATAATGGAGGCATGAAAGCCCATTAGGGAAATAATCATTCCTGTATTTTCTGCTAGGTCACAAAAGAAAGCCAGTAGGATTGCATTTTTAAGTAAAATACCCATTTGTTGGACCAGTTTACTGCGGTGCCTGTGTGCGAAAATGGAAAGCGTAAGTTGGAAGAAATAGGTGTAAATGGGAATATACAAAAAGTCGATGGCTATATTCCAGCGGAGCGTTTGGACATCCCAGCTAGCGACGATTTTTTGAAATAATTCTTCCGTTTGGGCAAATTCTAAGTGCACAATTCCCATCGGAGTAAAGCTGTTTTTTAGCGCCGCACCCTGCCATTGCATGAGGTAAGAAAAGCCTAGCAATAGAGCAAAACTGACAATCCATTTTTGATGTAGTTTCATGGGAATAGGATATTGAAAGAGTCCATGTAAGTTTGACATACATGGACTCTTCTTTTCAAGGTTTTATTTTAAAGTCTCCCGAATCTCGATGTTGGCTTGTCGGATTTTATCCTCCAACAACTTCATCACCTTTCGGTCATAGGTCATCAATCCATTTACTTCAATTTCCACATCAGTGGTTTGGGTATATACCGCGGCTGAATAACCAAAAGGAATAAGCTTTTTAAGCTTTTCAGCTAAGTCCACGTAGGCCTTAGTCGCTTCTTCACTTGTTTTGTATTGCACATATCCCCAATTTCGATTGGCTTCCCAAAGGTGTTGGTCCAAGGCTAAACCGATGCCTCCATATTCACCAAGCACGTTGACACGCTTGGAATCAAATAGTCCCATTTTAGGATCTGGGTAATTGTGCATATCCAACATATCGCCTACATCATAATGGTTACCACCACTGGCAGGATTGACCAAGCGTGAAGGGTCATAGTTTTTAGTCCATTCTACCACCTCCGGTGTTTTAAATTGGCCCCAAGCTTCATTGAAAGGCACCCAAACCACCACGCTGGGATTAGAAAAGGTTAAATCCATAATCTCTTTCCATTCTTTCATGAAGTTTTCTTCAGAGGCTTTGGAGCGGATTAATTCCTTGTCATTGAAGTAGTTTCTGGTTACCCATTTCGGGTCTTTATCTCCACTGGGCATATCTTGCCAAACCAAAATCCCCTCACGATCGCAATGGGTATACCACCTGGCCGGTTCTACTTTCACGTGTTTACGAATCATATTATAGCCAAAGTCTTTGGTTTTTTTGATGTCGAAAAGTAAGGCCTCATCGCTTGGTGCTGTATATAGGCCATCTGGCCACCAGCCTTGGTCCAATGGGCCCAATTGAAAGACATTTTTATTGTTCAACTGAAGGCGATGAATTCCATTGGCATCTATTTTAGTAGATATTTTACGCATTCCTACATAGCTTTTCAATTTATCTTTTACTAGGCCATTACGAAGAATGGAAATTTCTACGTCATATAGGAAAGGAGATTCTGGGCTCCATAATTTAGCGTTGGGTATGGCAACTAAGACATCCTGACCTGCGGCAGCTTTGCCAGATGAAATCACGCTTCCGTTCTCCAAAACCTTTACTTCAATGATATCTGAAGGCATGCTACCTTCGGTTTTGGATTGAACACTGATATTTCCTCCATCGATGTTGGGTACGGTTTTTAATTGGCTAATGAAGGTAGATTCTACGGGTTCTATCCAAACCGTTTGCCAAATACCTGTTACGGGAGTATACCAAATGCTTCTTGGGTTGTTTACTTGCTTGCCCCGCGGCTGAAAGCCAAGATCACTGGGGTCCCATACTTTGACTACTACTTTTTGAGCTTTATCTTTTTGTAGAAAGGCGGTGATATCAAAGCTAAAGGGAGCATATCCACCTTGGTGGCTTCCTACTTTGATATCATTGATCCATACATCTGCTTTCCAATCTACGGCACCAAAATGTAAGATGATGTTTTTATTTTTCCAGGTAGCAGGAATGCTAAATGTACGGTGGTACCACAATTCTTTTTGATCACCTACCGTTTTTTGAACCCCTGATAGACTAGATTCTACCGCAAAAGGGACTAAAATTTTTCCATCAAATTGACTCGGGATATTACTTCCTTTATTGATAATGGCATAATCCCAAAGACCATTTAAGTTTTGCCATTGATCTCGGACCATTTGTGGTCTTGGATATTCGGGGAGTGGGTTGTTAGGATCTACTTTTTCTGCCCAAGGGCTCTTAATTTTGTTTCCTGCTGGTTTCCAGTTTTGAGCATCTACAGAGAATAGTTGCATAGCTAGGACAGCTGCAAAAAATAGGTTTTTCATGTTAGGATATAGATTTAAAAGACCTAAGATATTAAAAACCTTGAGTTCTACACTTTTTGAAAAGAGATAAAGATGTAATTAAATCGCTTTTTGTTGTTCTGACCAGACCTTTGGAGTACATCCTTCAATTTCTTTAAAAGCTTGGAAAAAGCTATTTTTTGAGGTAAATCCAGCCTCTTTCATTAATCCTTCTAAGGAATAACGTTTTCCTTTGTCCTTTAAGATGAGTTCTTTCACATATTCGATGCGGTATTTGTTCTTGATTGTTGGGAAGGGAGTATTGAGTATTTTGTTGAAACAATAGGAAACATGATGTTGGGGAATATTTAATGTCACTACGATATCACGAATGGAAAAGCGAGGGTTCAAGTATGGCTTTTCTGTTTCAATGTAGTTTAAAATGATCTGAGCAATTTCGTAAAACGAATCATCTACTTCCAATTCTGATTTTTCTACACTTATTTTTTTCTTTTTAGTTTGGATGAGTTCAAGTTCTTCTACCGTTAATTGTGGTATTCCATATAGTACTCTAGGGAATAGTAGAATCAATAGTGGCATGACAAACGCCAACATGATTAGTATACGGTAATATGGCAGATATTCATTCAGGTTGCTGAAGTCATTTTCTGGACTAAATAGAACAATGAAATTGGATGAAAGAAGAATGCTAGCGATGAAGGTATTGAATGCTACAAATATAGTAAGCCATTGAATTGTGACACGTCTTTGCATTCCACTAGAACCTATAGACTCTGTTTCATTCGTTTCACTTGATTTGATTAACAGCATGATCATCATCCAAGCGTAGTACACGTATAAAAAATTTCGGATAAAATCGTTTACTAAGTTAGACGCAAAAATGTGGATTTGGTTGGTGTAAAGCTCACCAGGTTGGTTAAGAATTTTCGTAACTAAAGCAAGTTTCTCTGGGTATGGTTTTAAAAAATAGGGAATCAAACCCACCAACATATATAAGCTGGGAATAAAGTGCCAAAAATCTTTTCGACGAAGTCCTTCCTGATCGCTCAGGGTGTTACGTACATATATATATGAAGCTGGTCCAATCAGAAAAAACAGGGCTGAAAAATGACCATATAGTATGGCTAAGAGCCAAGGTAATTGGCTATCGTAAGTGAATAAATAGTAGTTTAAGCTAATTAATCCAATTAAAAAGTAAAAAACAGACAGGAAAATAACGCCTTTATTCTTCTTAATATTAAAATAAGCAATAATAATAGAAAAGAGTAAAGACAAAAATGGTAAGGTTAGGAACATTGATGCGGTACATTACTGTACTAGATATTCTATGTGCTTTCAATTGGATCCTTTTAGGTAGGCTCCTATTTCATGAACCGATTAACGTAGAATTTGTTAATCAACATGATGAAAGTCATACAAATATTGGCTAGTAGTAAATGTCTTTATATATTTAGAACGGTATCGTTATTTTAATCGGTTTAAGTTAGGCATGCATCTTTAGAGCTTGTTTGGATTCACATAATCCTTTGTCCTAAAATTCAAAATCTATACTTAATTTATCCACAAGCTTCAGGGTCCCCAAAGATATATTTTTTAAAATTGACCACTTATTGATAAAAATACCTAGCCCCTCGATTATTTACTAGCGATTACAAAAATAATCCGAACCGATAACTCAGTATTTTAGCCGAATACGACACGAATGGAGTAATTTAATTAGTATCGAATTATTAAATTATACTAATTATTGGCTTTATTTTGAATTTTTAACAAGTTTTCGCCTAAATTTAGCCTATTGTTTTAAAAATTAGAAGCTAAAATTTCAAATTTTCAAAAACTAATGTTTATAAGATTCAATCATTGAGTTTAATAAGCAGCCTGTTTAGAATTAAGACAGTATACAATTATAGAACACAGGAATGCAAAAAGCCCACCGTTATTAGCGATGGGCTTTTTTATTCTTTAGTTTTTCGATTATAGTCCTTTTTGAAATATTTCTAAGGCTTCTTTATCATCATATTGATGTATCTTTTGTACTAATTGCTTTTTCAAATCGGCAATAATTTGCGCATTTTCTTTTTTATCATAGATATTGTTCAAATTTTTCGGGTCTTTTTTGATATCATACAATTCCCAGAAATCTTTAGGTCCATAGAAACGAACTAAGGTATATTGAGCCGTTCTTAATCCAAAGTGTGGATAGACATGGTGGGGTTGTGGGTATTCATAGTAATGATAATACGATTCATTCTTCCAGTTTTTACCTTGGCCTTTTAACACAGGTAGAAAAGATTTACCTTGAATTTCCGCAGGTACCTTTGTTTGAGCAATGTCCAGTAAAGTAGGAGCCCAATCCACGTTAGATACGACTTGACTTACTTTAGTGCCGGGTTTGATGGCACCAGGATAACGAATCACAAAGGGAGTTTTTAAAGATTCCTCATATATAAAGCGTTTATCGAACCAGCCATGCTCTCCTAAGTAGAAGCCCTGATCGGAAGTATAGACCACGACCGTATTTTTGGCTAATCCCGTTTTATCTAAGTATTCCAATAATTCACCGATATTTCGATCGAGCGAGTTTGCCGTAGAAAGATAGTCTTTCATGTAGCGCTGGTATTTCCATTCTGCTAGTGCTTTGCCACTGAGTTTTTTCTCATCAAACTCTTTACTGATTTTATTTTCATAATAGTCATAAAAAGGAGGTCTTTGCTGAGGGGTAAAGCGATTATAATTGCCTCCATCTCCAGGGCCTTCATATTTACCATGGATTTTTAAATCCTGACTTAGAATCATGGTTTTGTCAATCGTCATGTCCTGATCTTCTGCTGCCAACCTTCCAGCATAATTATCGTAAAATGTGTCTGGAATAGGGAAAGTCACGTCATCATACGCTCCTAAATCAGGAATGTCGGGTAACCAAGAACGGTGGGTCGCTTTATGGCCAACCACCATGAAAAATGGTTTATTGGGATCTCGTTGGTTTAACCATTCTTTTGATAATTGAGTAATGACATTGGTGACATAACCTTCACGTCGGGTAGTTTTATTTTGACTATCTACAAAATCAGAATTGTAGTAACTACCATGTCCTGGAAGAATGTTCAAATAATCAAATCCATGAGGTAAAGTCCCTAAGTGCATTTTTCCTACCCAAGCGGTCTGATATCCGTTTTTTTGTAATTCTTCAGGGAAAACGGCTTGTTCTATGTCGAATTTCTTTTCGTTGAACTTATAGCCATTTTTATGACTGAATTTGCCAGTCAATAAGGTAGCCCTACTTGGTCCACAAATAGAATTAGTCACTACGTTATTATACAGGATGGCTCCCTCTCTAGCAATGCGATCAATGTTGGGGGTCTTAGCCAATTTACTTCCATAGGCACTAATGGCTTGGGAAGTATGATCATCCGAAATAATGAAAATGATGTTGGGTTTTTGTTTTGCCTGACCCAAACTATAAAAGCTAATCAGGAGTAGAATAAGAGATTTTTTCATACGATTTGTTTCAATGCTTGCCGTGAATTTTTATTTAATGGTTACTAGACGGGAGCTTTGTCTTGTTATTTTACAGGTTTATGTGGAAAAAATACTGATTTTTTTCGTTTAATTTGGTATACCTATCAACAAATAGGGTCATTTTTATCTTAAAAACACATGTAAATGAAAAAATTATTTACCTATGGCTTTTTCAGCTTATGTATCAGTCTTTCTTTAGGCGGCTTGGCCAAACTGCCAGATAAATATGTGAATAAAAAATTAAATATAGTAAAAAAGGCTCCTAAAGATTGGAAGCTTGGAGTCGCACTTTACACATTTAATGGATTTTCCTTTCCAGATCAATTGGCTAAGGCTGACAGTGCAGGTTTACATTTTATTGAAGGATATACTTTTGGTAAAGCAGGTGCCGCCTTGAAGGATTCAGCGGTGATGAACTTGTCGAAGTCGGGCGTTCGACAACTGAAACAAATGATTCAAGTGAAGGGTCTCAAAATGGAATCTATTTATTTGGTGGGAGGAAAGACCATTGATCGTTGGAAGAAGGAGTTTGACATAGCTAAAGAATTAGGAGTCAACTATGTTACCGCTGAGCCTCCTGTTCATTTATGGGATGGAGTAGATAGTCTGGCAGGGATTTATAAAATCAAAGTGGCTATTCACAACCATTGGAAAGGAACGAGTGTTTATTGGACTCCTGATTCCCTACTTATTGCGATGAAAAATCATCCCAATTTTTATGCTTGTCCGGATTTAGGTCATTATCCTAAAAGTGGCATCAATCCTGTGGATGCATTAAAAAAATTACAAGGGCGTATTATAGCGATTCATTTAAAAGATATAGCTGAATATAATAATCCAAAATTGAAGGATGTACCTATTGGAACAGGCGTTGTGAATTTTACGGAGGTTTTTGCGGAGTTAAAGCGACAAGGTTTTCAAGGGAATATTAATATAGAACGGGATACCCAAGAGAAACCAAGTAACCTACCTTCGGTTATTCGGTCGGTACAATATTACCGAGAACAAATCAGGCAATTAAACTAAGCCTCTAAGCTGTTATCGAAATTTTTATAGCTTTGTTTGGGGCAAATATCATTCCTTTAGGACAATTTATCAACGTATAACAATAGAACACAATATGGAAAGAATACTCGTACAAATTAGTCTTTCAGATAGTGGAATAGAAACGATAAAAAGCACACCCGATTTGCCCAAGAGGGAAATGGAGTTTGTCAATCAATGGAAAGAAAATCAGATTTTGGAAAGCTTTTTTATTTCAGTTTCAAAAAAAGATGCTGTGTTAATATTTCAATCAATTGATGAAGCTAAGACAAAGGAGCTCATAGAGGCATTACCCTATTATCCATACATGTCGAAAGTAGAATACCATCACTTAAATAAACAATTTTAGTTGTTAGGATTTTTGAAATTGTAGCCAAGGCCTGAATGAAATCAGGGTAGTCAATGGTAATTTTTTACGCAAATACATCCAAATTACACAAGTAAGATGAACCAATGAAACGAAGAAAGCTTTTGCAATCCATAGCCCTTTCAGCAGGAGCTCTGGTAGTTTTACCCAGCTGGGCACAAGGCTGGAGTCGAGAACAAATAGTTACGAATCAAGTATTTCAGCTAGAAGAAAAGGAGATGCTCCGACTAATAGCGGGAACCTTCATTCCGGAAGGAACATCCAAAGGAGCGAACGGGGTTGGAGTGGAACTTTTTCTTGATAAACTATTTAGTGATTGCTATACGATGGAGGACCAAAATAAGCTTAAAGCAGCCATCAAAGCTTTATCCTTACAAGCGGATTTAAATCACCATTTGGCATTTGGGGCATGCAGTGCTGCGCAGCGAGAAGGACTATTACTGGATTTAGAGAAGTCGGCCGAGCACCTATGGGCTTATACCATCTTAAGGTCAGAAACGATACGGGGCTATACAACTTCTGAGTATGTATTGACGGAACATTACCATTATGTCATGGCCCCAGGTTTTTACCATGGCTGTGTAAACGTATAATTTATGGCCAATTTGAATCTAAGTATAGCTAAGAAAAATACCTATGATGTCATCGTCATAGGATCAGGTGCCAGTGGAGGCTGGGCTGCTAAAGAGTTTTGCGATCGGGGTTTAAAGACCTTGGTTTTGGAACGGGGCAGGCAGGTAAAGCATGTAGAAGATTATCCCACGGCTTCTAAAGCACCTTGGGAATTTGAGCATCGTGGTACGGTAAGCTTGGCCGACAAGCAAGGTTTTTCTGCCAGTGGGTTTATGCGAGAAGAAACCAAGCATTGGGCATTGCCAGATGATGAGCAACCTGTTGTGTATGAAAAACCGTTTCGATGGACTAGGGGATATCATGTGGGAGGAAAGTCTTTATTATGGGCTAGGCAAACCCAACGCTGGTCGGATTTTGATTTTGAGGGACCTATTCGTGATGGATTTGCAACAGATTGGCCGATTCGGTATAAAGACATAGAACGGTGGTATGATCATGTAGAGAAGTTTGCTGGTATAGCGGGTTTTAATGATAACTTGGCGGAACTTCCCAATAGCATCGTTCAGCCGGGATTTGAATTAAATTGTTTGGAACAACATCTTAAAGAAACGTTAACGAAAGCTTATGGTAATCGTTGGGTTATTTCTGGTCGCTGCGCTCACTTAACCGATCCTCAAGAAATCCATTTACAGCAGGGACGAGGCCGTTGTTTGAGCCAGCGTCAATGTAATCGAGGATGTAATTTTGGTGGATATTTTAGTAGTAATGCTTCCACTTTGCCATGGGCTGCAAAAACAGGAAATCTAACATTGCGTCCACATTCGGTTGTGCATTCCATTATTTACGATGATAAAAAAAATAAAGCCATAGGGGTCAATGTGATAGATGCCACTAGTCATGAGATGATTCCTTTTTTTGCCAAAGTGATTTTTGTTAATGGCTCTACCATCAATACCAATGCCATTCTTCTTAATTCTAAGTCGAATCGTTTTCCAACTGGATTGGGGAATGATTCTGGTTTACTAGGAAAATTCATTGCTTGGCATAATTACCGTGGTTCGGCCAATGCGAGTTATGATGGCTTTAAAGACAAAAAGACCGAAGGAGGCAACCCAAGTAATGCCTATATTCCTAGATTTAGAAATGTAAAACGTCAGGAAACGGATTTCTTACGGGGCTATGCGGTGGGTGTTGGTGGAGGTAGAGGAGAATATTCCAAGCAAACGGGCATAGGTGATACCTTACGAGATAACTTATTGAGTCGACAATGGGGCAATTGGAATATATCAGCTTGGATGATGGGAGAAACAGTTCCTACGGAGCAAAACCACATCCGTCTGCACTCCGATTTGACAGATAAATACGGTATACCACAGATTGTATTCTCTTGTGACTGGACGGAAAATGATGTCAAAATGGTCAAGGATTTTAGAGAGCAAATGCAAGAAATGTTCGAAAAAGCAGGTTTTCAGCATATCAGAACAGCCGATTCCAAATCGGCACCTGGCGCTGATATCCATGAAATGGGCGGCGTACGCATGGGGAAGAATCCTAACCATTCATTATTGAATGAATGGAATCAGTTACATACCTGCAAAAATGTATTTGTCACCGATGGTGCCTGCATGACATCAACAGGGACACAAAATCCCACCTTAACATTCATGGCATTAGCAGCTCGTGCGGCGAATCATGCGGTGGATGAATTGAAGAAAAAGAACTTATAAAACAAAATACATATGAAAACGAATCGATTGATGCTTGTCCTTTTGGGAATTGGACTTAGTTTGGGAGCTTATGCTCAGAAAATTTATACCTATCCCTTGGGAGTACAAGCCTACACATTTAGAAAGCAATTTCCTCAGGACCCACTAAAAACATTGGATGTTATCAAAGGTATGGGCTTTACCGAATTAGAAGGTGGTGGCGCTAAGGGAATGACATTGCAAGAGTTTAAACAACAATGCGACGCAAGAGGTATTTCTATTCCATCTACTGGAGCCGATTTTGGGGAATTAGAGAAGGATCCTATGGCGGTAGTTCAAAAGGCAAAAGTCTTAGGGGCTAAATTTGTCATGTGTGCTTGGATTCCTCATAAAGGGAATGACTTTACCTTAGAAGATGCTCAAAAGGCAGTGAATGTATTTAATAAAGCGGGTAAGGTTTTGAAAGAAAATGGAATAACGCTATGCTACCATGACCATGGATATGAGTTTCATCCCTTTGAGAAAGGAACTTTATTGGATTACATCATTCAAAAGACGGATCCAGCCTATGTTTCTTTTGAAATGGATGTCTTGTGGACTTTACACGGTGGCGGAGAAAAAATGCCGGTCAAATTGTTGAAGAAATATCCTGGTCGCTGGAAATTGATGCACGTCAAAGATTTGCGCAAAGGTGTTGTTGGTGATTTAACGGGGCATACGCCTGCCATCAATGATGTTCCTGTAGGAACAGGTCAAGGTAACTGGAAAAAAATCATTCAATTGGGTAAAAAAGCAGGAGTGGAGCATTGTTTTATAGAGGACGAAAGCGACAATGAAATGGTCAATGTACCCTTAAGTGTTCAATACTTGAAATCTTTATAATGAGAAGAGCCTCGAATTTCGGGGCTCTTTTTTTAGAAATCTTTTTCTCCGTATTCTGTTTTGGTGGATTTTGTTTTTTGTCCCCGATCATTGATTCGGAAACCTACACTTAGCTGGATGACTCTGTCCCATTTACGGTAATCTGTACTACTGTAAAAGCTTGGTGTTTGTGTAACAATGGTTTGGATATTGGAATTAAAGACATTCAGACATTGTAGGTTTACATTCGCTTTATTTCCCCAAAGGCTATATTTCAAACTGACATTGGAAAGTAATAAATTAGAGTCATAGCCTTGTGTAGTCACGGATTTTGATAAATAGGTAAAATCCCAAACGAAGCGCAATGTTGGACTGATATCTAGGCTGGTATTTCCGTTTAGATTATAATTAAAACTACTTTGTCGAGTTTCTATTCCTCGGAAATTTCCTTGTACATCAAACTGATAGAGGTTACCCGAAAGGTATATTTTCCAAATTTTACTAGGTCTAATTTCTGTCAAAAATTCCATACCGGTTGATTGTGAATTTCCGGCATTGGTATACGTTCGTCCTAAAATGGTCCTACTATAAATTTCGTTTACTCGGAAAACTTTATCTTGAAGGAAGTTGACATAGGCTGTAGCGGTAAATGAGATATTTTCAAAGCCTTTACTTAAACCTATTTCCAACACATTGGCTATTTCTGGCAATAAATTGGGGTCGCCAGTTTCTATGGTTTCAGCATGGCGATGGTTTTTAAAAGGCGACATCAACTTGCTGGTTGGTCGTTCAATTCTTCGGCTATAGCCGATTCGTAACGTCTTTTCTCCTTCCAATTTCCAAATCCCTTGTAAGGAAGGGAATAAATAAATTTGATTGAGGGCATATATTTTACCTGGTTCTCCGTCATGAGTAAGCGTACGATCCATCCATTCTGAGCGTAATCCGATGGCATAAGAAAATTGCTTTTTCGCACCGTTTAATTGCACATAAGGGGCATGTATACGTTGGACTAACACCATCTTGTCTGTGTAGTTTGGATCGGAAACCCAAGTGCTGGTACCAGCTGCATAGCGCTCAAACAGAAAATCACCTTGGTGGTTGACATGCCTTATATGATAACCCACCTCCAGCTTATTTTTATTGCGAAGCGGTAGGCTATAATCTAGTTGAAATCTCCAAGCACTCAACGGACTTGTTTCTGTAGATCTTTCCCAAAGCAACAGTTTATTGCTTCCTTCATAGGTATCGTAATTATTTAATGGGCCACCTAGTTTAGAGAATTCATACAGGCCTAGGAGACTCAGTTTAGCTTGATTGGGATATGTATGGGAATAGTCGATGTTGTATGTTTGAAATTTACCTGAACGAACAAATAAGTTTTGGTTAAAAAATTGCTTGTAAGGGCTTTGAGAAGCATTGAAGGAAGAGAATAAATCAGTTCCTGCAGGCGTCCGTATAAAATCCTGATAATGCAAATTGGCCGTACGGTCGGTTTGTTTTTCGCCTATGTATGCCGACCAATTCCATTGATCCACCGAGCTGGCTTGGAATGTACCTCCAGCCCGAAACGAATATTGGAAATCCATGTAGTTTCTAACTCCTTGGGAAGGCATATAGATTAAGGTATCTTGAAATTTGGTGCGAATTTCTCCTACCCGAAAGCCATCGATGTCAAATCGTCGGTAATCTACCGCAGCAAAAACACTCCATTTTTTGTCGGTAAAGGTCCATTGCAAATCGCTACCAAATCGTAAAGGTAAAATCCCTCCATTCATGATATTTCCGGACCAAGATGTACCAATCCGCGTATTCTTTTTTGTGATGATATTGATCATTCCAGCTTTACCATCGGCATCGTATTTGGCGGAAGGGCTGGTAATGAGCTCGATGCTTTCAATGATATTGGCGGGTAATTGAGCTAAAATATCGGCGGGAGTTCTGGTAGAAGGTTTGCCGTCGACCAATAAAACAAATCCTGTACTTCCTCTTAATGCAATTTCACCTTCGGTATTGACGGTAACTGCAGGTAAGCGTTGCATCAAATCCATACCTGTGCCGTTGGCGGCATTTTGAAATTGTTTCGTCTGGAAAGTTTGCTTATCCATTTGCAATGCCGCTACCGATTTTTCTCCGGTAACGATTACTTCATGGAGGGTTTGATTGTCAGGAACTAAAGCAATTTCATGGCTAGAAAATTGTTTGAACTCGACTACAGAAAAGGTTCTAGTTTTGTAGGACAATGCTTGAACTTTCAGGTATGCGATGTTCACGGGGACATCACTGAAAACAAATTTTCCGAGGGTATCACTCAATGTTCCTTTCCACACAGTGGAGTCTTTTTTCCACAAGCTGACATTCGCAAATTCAATTTTTTGCCGACTTTGTTGGTCGATTAATTTACCTGAAATTGTGTTTCCTTGGCTAACAACGATGGATAGGTTGGCGACAGTCAATATGATGACCAACAAGGCTTTTTTCATGAGTAGGTAAGGGGCAATGTCTATTAAACAATCAAAAGATAGAGATTCTATACTCAAAACGTATCCTTAGCTGGGTATTTTTAGGTTTAAAGGAGGTATTTGGCGGGGATGATCGAAGAAACTGAATTTGGTCATGAAAAAGATAAAAGGTTTGGCTCTACTAATTAATCCTGTAAATTCGTTTCTAATGAATGCAAAGTATGTACTATGAAATGGACAAATGAGTTTGATTTTTTAAAAGGACCACGAGCACGCTGGAAAGAGTTGATTTTTTCGATGGAAGTATTGTTTCAATACATTAAGGGATTTCGAAATCTCCACTTTATCGGACCTTGTATCACTATTTTTGGCTCAGCCCGCTTTGATTCAGCGCATTCTTATTATCAAACCACGGAGAAGTTAGCTGGAGAACTTTCACAATTGGGATTTGCGATCATGACTGGCGGAGGACCGGGCATTATGGAAGCGGCGAATAAAGGAGCCATGCAAGCAGGAGGAGTGTCTTTAGGATGTAATATTGAATTGCCTTTTGAACAACACGCTAATCCCTATTTAGATAAATTTGTGACCATTCGGTATTTCTCTGTTAGAAAGGAATTACTGCGTAAATATTCGTCTGGCTTTGTGGTGATGCCCGGAGGATTAGGCACATTGGATGAGTTTTTCGAAGTTATTACCTTAATTCAAACTGGTAAAATCAATCATTTTCCGGTAGTTGTCATGGGTTTGGAATACCATGAAAAACTGATGGCTTATTTTGAATCATTAATCAAAGAAGAAACTGTAAGCCCAGGCGACTTTGATTATATCTTATTTACGGATGACATCCAGATGGCCATTAATCACATTCAAACAAAATCTGAAAAACGTATACAACCTCGGGAAAATCCAAATAGGCCTTTGTGGATTTTGGGGGAGAAAAAGATTTTCAAGAAGAGAGCCTAAACAGCTGGAGCATGTAATTTTGTGGTTAAATGCTTTAAATAGTGGCATTTAATTAGTTGGTATACCTGACGAAGGTCATATTTATTTGGGGACTTAGAGCTGAACTTTGTAGCAAACAATAGTAGATTATGTCTAAAAAGCTCGCACATTCATTTCATATCCCGGTCATGGGATTAGGCTTTACCATTGATACGCCGGTCAAAGTAGCTCATTTAGGAATTTCCTCGGTTATATCCATCATGGATGATCACCTCGTAGAGGAAATGAGAGAAGTACATGCCAAAGCCCATGCAAAGGAGTTTATTCCTATTTTAAAAACAGAAGCAGATTATCGGGCCAAACGTATTCAAGCCTATTTGAATTTGGTGAATGAAATAGTGAATGAAAAGATTGAGGCCATGCGCCAGCAATCTTGGGAAGAGGGAAGTGATTTATCTCGCTATTTCGACTTATTACCAGAATCCTCTCCATTGAAACAAGCATACCTATCTTGGCTTTTAACGAAAGAGGAGTCGCTCGAAAATTACCTGAGAGAAAGTATCATTCCGGGTTCCATCGATGTGAATATCATGTCCAAAGTGAATAAAACCAATTATAACCAAGAGGGGGAAGCTTTGGAAAAGGAGTATGCCGATGCTTTGTCAGCACTTCGAGGATATGCGATGAGCAATTTAAAATCATCGGTTATATTTTCAGCAGGATATAATCCTTTGCTATATAGTTATATCGAGCAGTTTGACGATTTTTTCCCTAATCAACAAGGGGAATTAAAGAAGCAAATTATCTTGAAAGTAAGTGATTTTAGAAGTGCTTTGACGCAGGGGAAACTATTGGCTAAAAAGGGACTTTGGATTTCTGAATTCCGAATCGAATCAGGACTGAACTGCGGAGGTCATGCCTTTGCTACCGATGGATTATTGTTAGGACCTATTTTGGAAGAGTTTAAGCGTAGTCGGGAGGAAATGAAGCAAGAGCTTTTTGAGATGTGTCAAAAAGTAATGACCGAAAAGGGAGGAATAAACTATGCGGAATTGCCTGAAATGCGGATAACGGTTCAGGGAGGAATAGGCACGAGTGAAGAAAATGAATTTTTATTGGAGCATTATCAAACCCAAGGAACGGGATGGGGAAGTCCATTTTTGTTGGTGCCTGAGGCGACCAATGTTGATGAGGCCACGTTAACCGCCTTGGCTATGGCAGAGGAATCTGATTATTACATGAGCCATGCTTCGCCACTGGGTGTTCCTTTTAATAATTTCAGAAAGAGCAGTTCCGAAAAGCAGCGCTTGGAAAGAATCGAAAAAGGAAGGCCAGGCAGTCCTTGTAACTTGGAATATTTATCCACCAATACGGAGTTCACCGAAAAGCCGATTTGCACGGCTTCACGTCAGTACCAGCATGCTAAAATTAAGGAGTTGGAAGCCCAGAATTTACCTAAAAATGAGTTTCAAAAGCTCTTTGATAAGATTACTGAAAAAGCCTGTTTATGTACTGGACTTGGGACTTCTGTCTTGAAAAATCATGGGATCAAACCCAAGCATCATTTGCACTCCATTGCTATTTGTCCAGGCCCGAATTTGGCTTATTTCTCAGGAGTATATTCTTTAAAACAAATGGTTGATCATATTTATGGTCGTATCAATATTTTGAATACCCAAAATCGACCCAATTTATTTGTCAAGGAGCTGGGCTTGTATGTAGATTATCTCAAAAATGAAGTAGCAGAAAGTATGGAAAACATGAATGTCAAACAGGAGCGGTATTTGAAGACATTCAAACAAAACTTGTTGGCAGGTGTCGAGTATTACAAAGCCTTACCATTTCCCAATTGGAACGATATGTTGCCTGATTTGAAGCAAATGGAAAGTCGCATTGAGGCTTTAATCATACCTAGTTTGGAAAGGAATATGGCTTAGTATTGGCCTTTTCCTTCGCTATGGACAGATTTCGATGTAGAGCTTTTTAGAGGGTGTTGGGCTATATGCCAAGCATTGGGCGCAGGTATTTTCTTTAGGCGGATTGACGATTTTAAAGGTAAAGCTGTCGCCTTCCTTGATGTTAGGTGGAAAAGTACAGGTGCTAGCCAAGGCAAAAACATGTTGGTAGCTTTTTCCTGTTGTGGGATTTTTCCAATTAACTGCTACTTGCGATGTATCGATGTCCTTGTTGACTGCTTCAATCACATCATTCATGCAAATACCTTGAAGCACTAATTTTCCTTGGTAACAGCTTGGGCTGATTTTTTCAGCACTTTTACACTGCAGCAAGAAGAGGTTTACGAGTAATATTCCGTACTTTTTCATCGTTAATATAGCTAGTGACAATACGATTCAGGCAAGGAAATTATTGTATGATCATGAAAATTGTTTTCACTTATTCTTAGTTTGAACCTGCAGGTACGTTTTTGAATGAAAGATTTTTTTCTATGAAATTAAAGAAAAAAGTACATCTGGTGTTGGGAAGTGGCGGTGCTAGAGGCTTTGCGCACATGGGGGTCATTGATGTGTTGGAAGAGCAAAATTTTGAGATAATCAGTGTGACTGGATGCTCCATGGGGGCTGTAGTTGGTGGGATTTATGCGGCAGGTTTCCATGAGGCCTATAAAAACTGGGCTTTGGGATTAACGAAATCCAAAGTGTTCAGCTTATTGGATTTCACCTTAGGAAGGCACGGTTTTGTGAAAGGAGAGCGAATTTTTGAGGTACTATCTCAATTCATCAATGTGCCTTTGATCGAAGAGTTTCGCATTCCATTTACTGCTGTGGCAGCTGATATGCATACTAAAAAGGAGGTTTGGTTTCAGTCGGGGGATTTGTACCGTGCTTTGCGAGCTTCTATTGCCATTCCGGGCATTTTTACTCCCGTTATTGATGGAGAGCATGTATTAGTGGATGGCGGAGTTCTTAATCCATTGCCATTGAATGTCGTGAAAAAACAAGAGGGCGAAATGGTCATAGCGGTTGATTTAAATGGAGATGCTCCATTTTTTGTTCTGCCAGAAAAGATTGAATCAGATGATTCAGCGCTTTTACAAGGAATTAAAGAATGGCTAGGTAAATATTGGATTAGTCCTGCCCCTACTGATTTATCAACCTTGGCGAGTACGAAATCCCTAAGCGATATCTTGTTTTACTCCTATGAAATGACACAAGATAAAGTCACGGAAATGATGCTTGATAAATACCAACCGGATATTTTAATTGAGATACCTAAATCGATTTCTTCTATATTTGAATTTGATCGAGCAGAGGAATTGATTTCTTGTGGTCGAGAAGCTTGTATCAAAGCGATTGCTAAAATGGAAAATTCAACTCAGAGCCATGAAAAGTAAGGTGTATTTTTTAAGTTTTTTATGTTGCTTATTGCTACTTTCTGCTTGTAAAAGAGAGGAATTACCGAAGACCACTTGTCTAAAAGGACGATTAGCGGTGAAGGGGATCTGTATGAATTACGTGATTGAGGTGATCGAAGGGCAAGTAGATAGTAGCCAGGTAGAAATGTTATGGAAGCATCCCATGACGGGTAAAACGTATACTCGGGCATTTGCTTTAAGGAGTATTTGTTCCTTTCCAGAAAGTATAAAGGAGGGAGATGAATTTTATTTTAGCATTCCTGCTTTACCAGAGGATAAAATGTGTGCACAATGTAAAGCTTATAGCCCAGTACCCAAGAAGGGACTGTCCATAGAAATTTGTGAGTAATGTTAGGTTAAAAACTGAGTAGCTCTAGTCCAAGAACTTGATTTAATTCCGTGCGTAGTAATCCGCTGCCTCCTCCAAAATGTTCGATGGTTTTTACATTTGGATGAATTTGGGAGACGATTTGTACCATCTCTTTTTCTTGTTGTAAACTTAAGCCACTGCTGAATAGCACAATGTCTATGGGGCTTTTTTGGCAAATGGAGGGAACTTCTTCTAGCTCACAAGTACCCAGAGCAAAAAGCTCGGGGTACTTATTGACTAGTTTAATCAGCAAGGCGACGATTGCTTCGTTTTTTCCTACCACTAAAATATGATGAATTTTCATCTGGAGTATAGGATCAAAAGTGCTTAGGCTTTTACTAATTGGATTTCTCCAGCGATTTTAATTTCCTCGCTAACTAATACACCACCAGTTTCTAATGCTGCATTCCAGTTTAATCCGAAATCTGTACGGTTGATTTTAGTATTGATGGTAAAACCTGCCTTTAAATTTCCCCAAGGATCCTTAGCTACACCGCCAAATTCCACATGAATTTTTACAGGTTTAGTTACATCCTTGATGGTCAAATTGCCCAAAAGATTAAACTCATCATTGCTTGATTTTTCAATGCCCGTAGAGCTAAAGCTAATGTTTTCAAATTTGTCAGCTTCAAAAAAATCGGCACTAGCTAAGTGAGCATCACGTTGTTCATTTCCTGTGCTGATACTAGAAGCTTTCGCCGTAAAATTGATTTTTGCGTCAGCAAAAGTTTCATCCGAACTTTCTGCATTTACATTGAAATCGGTAAATCCACCCGTCACGTTCGTGATCATTAAGTGTTTAACTTTAAATTGAATTTCGGAGTGAGTTGGGTCTAATGCCCAAGTTAAATTTGCCATGTTTGTTGGTTGTTTACTATGTGAATGAATTTGTTGTTAAATGTGCATGGGAACTTCCATGAGAAGTATTTTGGCATTTTCGGATTTTGCTTTTAGGTCAAAGCCTTCAAGGTCCCAAAGTCCAAGACCATCCCGACGGTCCAAATCGTATCCTTCGATGCTGAATTGACCTTCTAGAACAAAGGCATAGACGCCATTCCCTGATTGTTTAATTTGATAGTGGCTGCTTTTCCCTTCTTCAAAATTCCCTAAATGGAACCAGGCATCTTGGTGTATCCAAACCCCCTCATCTTCTGGATTGGGTGAAAGGATTTGCTGCAATTGATTGACACTATCGCTGTTTTGTAAAGTGATTTGGTCATAGCGAGGCGTTACGTTTTTCTTGTTTGGGAACACCCAAATTTGTAAAAACTTAACGGCTTCGTCTTTGTGATAATTGTATTCACTGTGGTAAATACCTGTTCCGGCACTCATTACCTGAATATCTCCTTGACGAATTACCGCCACATTACCCATGCTGTCTTTGTGCTCTAGATCTCCTTCCAAAGGAATACTAATGATTTCCATGTTGTCATGTGGATGCTGGCCAAAGCCCATTCCACCTTTGACCATATCATCATTGAGTACTCTTAGTGCACCAAAATGGATTCTGGAAGGATCGTAATAATTGGCGAAACTAAATGTGTGTGAGCTGATTAACCATCCATGATTGGCTTTGCCCCTCGAGTCTGCTTTGTGTAAGATGCTCTTTGTCATATTGTTTTGAATTAACAATACAAAGGTCAGCACTAGATGTTCCAGAAATCATAATCTAGATTAAGAAAGTATAATCCTAACCGAGCTAGTAATGAACGAGGGTATATTCGATTTTAATTAGCGTGCACGCAGATATTCGCTGCGCATTTTGCTAAGAAACTCCGGAGTAACTCCAATGTAGGCAGCGATCAATTTTTGAGGAATATCATTGATTAGTGTAGGAAAAGTTTGACAAAAATTAGCATAGCGCTGCTTGGCACTTAAACTGAGATTGTCGATAAGTCGTTGTCGATACGCGACCAAAGAATTTTCTGTCAAAATCCGAAAATACCGTTCCAGTGCTGGGATTTGATCAAAAAGCACTAATTGGTCTTTTCTACTGAGCAATACTACTTCGGAATCCATGATGGCCTGAACGCTGAGGTCACCTGGTTTTTGGGATATAAAACTGTACATATCTGTAATCCACCAATTGGATGGGGCAAATTGCATGATATGTTCAAATCCATTCTCATCAAGAGAAAAGGATCTTAGGCAGCCTGAAACCACGAGAGCTGCATCTTTGGTAATTTCTCCTCGTTCAAATAGGTATTCTTTTTTAGTGAGTTTGACCCTTCTCCAGGTTTGTTCAATCAATGCGCAATCAGCCTCACTCAAGTGGATGTGTTTTTTGATGTTGAGTATGACTGGGTTTTCTGACATGAGTATTAAGGAATCTGGGTATAGTCGATTTCCTGAAAACTCGCGACTGCTGGTATCCAAACTTGTTCGACAAAACGTACATGATCAGGGTGTTGGGTATAGGCTTGATATACAGCATCTGTTTCGAACTGCATGATTAATCCATATTCAAATGAATTTTTAGGACTTATTTCTTGAAGACATTGAAAGGATTGAACTCCTGGAATATGAGCTAATTTTT
Source organism: Aquirufa ecclesiirivi (assembly GCF_011250515.1). Taxonomy (GTDB): domain Bacteria; phylum Bacteroidota; class Bacteroidia; order Cytophagales; family Spirosomataceae; genus Aquirufa; species Aquirufa ecclesiirivi. The sequence goes on from NZ_JAANOP010000001.1 coordinate 502,295, forward strand.
TAGCTGCTGCAAAGAATGTATCTCGCTGTTCTTGGCTAAGCTCTGATTTGAATTGAAGAAATACAGAATGGTAAATCATGATTAAAAATTTATGTTCAAAGGTAGAAATATTTTGTAGAACTAAGATTTCAATCTTGAATAGATACTATTTTCATCCTTATGCGTAGGGTCACATTATCAACCTTTTTTCATCCACAAAAGTAACTGTTTGATTTTTTTTTGAAAAAATTGCATTATTTCTTTTTGGTATTCAATCGAGCTTTCGCCACAAAATCATCGTTTTATCGCTTTAACCTGATTATCAAAAAGATACAATAGTTTATAAATTAATTTAATAAGGATAGTTAAGGATGGTTGACTTTACTCAAATGAGTTAGTTGGACTTAATAATTGTATTGTTTCTATAAATAGTACTATTTGAAAAGCAAATTTTGTACAAACCTTTTACATCCAAACTCAAACCTCTTATTATGAAAAAACTATCATTACTAATTTTTTGTATGCTCCTGGTTTACCAAGGACTTGCTCAAAGTGTGCAAGTCCGAGGAAAGGTTAGCACTACCGGAGGAGTAGGAGTTCCCGGCACTTCGGTGTTAGAAAAAGGAACGAATAACGGTGCAGTAACCAACGTAAACGGAGAATATACCATTCGAGTAGCCTCCAAAAATGCGGTTCTAAATTTTTCATCCGTTGGATTATTACCTAAGTCGGAAGCGGTACAAGGCCGTACCGTAATTGATGTCCAATTGGAAGAAAACCAAAAAGAATTAACCGAAGTGGTTGTGGTAGGTTATGGTTCCCAAAGAAAACAAGATATCACTTCAGCTGTATCAGTGATTGGTATGAAGGACATTGGGGAGCAACCTGCTAGTAACATGAACCAATTGTTGCAAGGCCGTGCCTCAGGGGTAGTGGTGAAGCAAAAAGCAGGAACTCCTGGTGGAGCTTTTGAAGTACGTGTTCGTGGTATAGGCTCCTTGGGAGCGGGTAGTGATCCACTGTATGTAATTGATGGATTTCCGGTAGGAACTACTGTTGGTGCCAACTTTAACCCGAATGATATTGAAAGTATTTCGGTCTTGAAGGATGCGGCATCTACTGCCATTTATGGAGCGAGAGGTTCCAATGGTGTGGTTTTAATCACCACCAAAAATGCCCAAGAGGGGAAAGTAAACGTAAATTTCTCTGTGGATTATGGAGTAAACAGTATTCCTGATTCTCGTCGAGTGAAAATGTTAAATGGTCCTGAGTTTGCTCAGTTCAAGAAAGATATTTTCATGGATGCCATTCGGATCTTACAAAAAAGAGAGCCTTCTTTAGAGGAGGTACCTATTGGATATCGTTTTCCTGAGCAGACAAAATATTCAACAGATTGGTTTGGAGCTATTCTTAATAAGAATTCGGCCTATCAAGATGCTAACTTGACGATTAGTTCAGGTAAAGGTCCAATCAAATCGATGTTTTCTGTTGGTTATTATAAAGAAGATGGTGCCATCATGAATACGGATTATGACCGTATCTCGATTCGTTCTAACAACGGAGGACAAGTGAATAAGTTTTTAACGGTGGGTTTAAATGTCAACGGAAGTTTGACTCGTCAAAATGTAGCCAATACCGACGGACGTAGTGCCTTAGTTGGTGGAGCTTTATTAATGGATCCACGTGAGCCGATATACAATCCTGATGGAAGTATGCGACCTTATATTGGTGGTGTAGATGGAGCCTTTGGTTTTCCTAACCCCGTATTTTTATTGCAAAATGTTATTCGCAAAAGAAATATTTCGGATGTGTTAGCCAATGCCTTTGCAGAGTTTACGATTATGGAGGGTTTGAAATTTAGAACTTCCATCAATGGTAAAATGAATTTCAACCGCTTTAAAGAGTTTGTGCCTTCGACCATTGGAGCATCTGTTGCTTCAGGAACGGCAGGAGCGCCACCAAGAATTGCTACAGCTCGTGATATTTCAGAGCAATTGCAAAACGTTTCCTTTGATGAGTTGCTGACTTACACACCTAAATTAGGTGAAGAGCATAAATTGGATGCGATGCTTGGTTTTACTTCACAGAAAGAGCAGGTGTATGGAATCGATGGATCAGCTAATACCTTTCCAGATGATTTAGTACCTTATTTAGGAGCGGGTTCGATTCGTTCATCCAACTCTTATGAATACAGTTGGTCATTAATGGCGTATTTTGCTCGTGTCAACTATGCCTTGAAAGATAAGTATTTGTTCTCAGCATCTTTCCGTAGAGAGGGTAGTTCTCGATTTGGAGAAAACAATAAATTTGGAGATTTCCCGGCGGCTTCGGTGGGTTGGAGAATTTCTGAAGAACCTTTCATGAAGGACATCAGCTTTATCAATGACATGAAAATTCGTGCTAGCTGGGGTGTTACAGGTAACAATAACATTGGTAACTATCCAAGCTTAGCTTTTGTGGGGGCTAATAACTACATCTTAGGAAATAGCTTTGCTCCAGGTAAGGTGATCAGTAATTTCGCCAACTCCTCATTGAAATGGGAGAAGTCAGATCAATTAGATATTGGTTTGGATTTAGCCACATTCAATAACAAATTGACATTCACCTTTGAATATTATAAAAAGGTAACCAACGATATGTTATTGCCTGTTTCTATTCCAGCGGTTTCTGGTTTTACCACCAGTTTGGATAACATCGGTCAGGTTCAAAATACAGGGGTGGAAATTAGTGCGGATTATCGCACCAGTTTTGGTCCAGTGAATTTCAGAACCAACATGAACGTTACCATGAATCAAAGTAAAATTTTGGCTATCAAAGGAGCTAATGATATGCTTTGGTATGGAGGTTTTTATGGTGGATATAATGTCATGAAAGTAGGTCGCCCTATTGGTATGATTTATGGCTATAGAAAAGAAGGAATTTTCAATACGCAGGCGGAAATTGATGCTTGGGCTAAGCAAGACGGAGTTATTCCTGGAGGAATGAAGTTCAAAGACATGAATGGAGATGGTGTTATTTCTTATGATACACAAGACATGACAGAAATTGGTAATCCAAATCCTGCCTTTACTTGGGCTTGGACTATGGCGGCAGATTATCGCCAGTGGGATTTGAACGTATTATTTGTAGGGGCACAAGATTTTGACATCTACCGTAATATTGAAGCTTCTACCATGAACATGGACGGTGTATTTAACGTATTGGATAAAGCGAAGGATCGTTGGAGATCAGCGACTAACCAAGGAACTAATCCAAATGGTAAAAACTCTCAAGGTGGAACGAGTTATTTTAAATGGTCACGTGAGAGTAGTGAGCGTTATGTATATGACGGAAGTTATGTTTGGTTAAAGGCCGTGACATTAGGATATAAACTTCCTAAAATGAGTAATATATTCAGCGAGTCTAGAGTATTCTTAACTGCGAATAATTTATTCTTATTCACCAATTACCCAGGAAATAACCCAGATTCAGGTGTTAGAGGCGGTACGGAATTGAACAATGACGATGAGTCATATCCAGTTCCAAGAACAGTGGCTCTTGGTGTTAAATTAAACTTCTAATTCTACCAAAATGAAAAAAATAACAGCTTCAATATTATTATCTTTTTGCTTCATTCAGTTCTCTTGTCAAGAAGACTTTTTGAAGACAACAGACCCTACGAGGATTGGTCGAGATTTGTTTTATCAAAATGAAACTCAATTCAATCAAGCTTTGAATGGAATATATGGCCAGTTGCAGACTATTACGAACTCTGCCTATATTCAACAGGAATTTATGTCAGACAATACCACCTTAGACTTCAATCCATTGGATCGTGGAGGTGCAGCGGGTTGGGAGGCATTTGAATTCTCTACGGTAAATCAAGGAAATGGCGAAATAAATGCGCTTTGGAATAACCATTATGCCACGATGTACAACATCAATTATGCCTTGGAAAAATTAGCTGCATCAACCATTGATGCCACAGCTAAGGCGGCCATAGAAGGACAATTGAAATTCATTCGAGCATACCATTATTTCAATTTGACTCGTTATTTCGGAGATGTGGTTTTAGCCACTAAGACCTTGTCTAATCCGAATGAATCTTTTGCGTTAGTTCGTTCACCTCAAGCGGAGGTTTACAAGCAAATCGAGACGGATTTAGCTGATGCCGTTAAGTTATTACCTAGTTCTTATCCAGCTTCTGGAAGAGGTAAAGTAACTAAAGGTGCAGCCGTAGCTTTATTAGGTAAAGTATATTTAACTAGAAAGAATTATGCTGCCGCAGCTACAACGTTAAAGGATATTTTAAGTCTAGGTTATTCTTTGAATGCAAACTACAAAGACAACTTTGATCCAGCCAGAAAAAATGGACCTGAATCGATTTTTGAGGTACAATACCAAGGAGGAAACGACTTAGGGGAGCAAAGTAACTTTGTCTATGTTTTTGCGCCACGTTTATCGCAAGGAGCAGTAACAGGTTATGCCAATACTACGCCAAGTGGAAGAAATATTCCAACACGTGATATGATCAATGCCTATGAGGCAGGAGATTTACGTAAGGATATTTCGTTGAAATCTGGATATACTTTAAATGGAAATTTTGTGGGAATTCCATACGTGGCTAAATACCAATATCCTCACACCATTTCGGGTCGTTCGGATAATAACTGGCCCGTATTGCGCTATTCAGATGCTTTGTTGATGTTAGCTGAATCCATCAATGAAACTTCAGGCCCTACCGCTGAAGCTTTAGGCTATGTGAATGCTGTCCGTAAAAGAGCAGGCTTAGCAGAATTGGCAGGTTTATCCAAAGAAGGTTTACGTGCCGCAATCATGCAAGAACGTCGTGTGGAATTGGCCTTTGAAAATCACCGTTGGTTTGATTTACAAAGAACCATGACTCCATCGGAATTGACCACTTTTATGAACGCCCATGGTGCTAGAGAAAAGTCGAATCCAACCGTATCGCGTGGAGGTATTGCCTTCAATGCCTTGGATTATGTATATTCTGATTTTGAATATTATTTACCGATACCTGCACCGCAGATTTTGATTAATAGTAAATTAACCCAGAACCCAGGGTATAACTAAGGGATTTTTTATTTAGATTAATCTTTGTAAAATTACCGAGTGCTCGGACTTGCTCTCCGTGCCTCGGTAATACAAAGAGATAAACCTATTATAACAACTTTTTCTGTGCAAACTAGTACTGAACTTATAACCTTTTTAGGTCGATTACACCCTTTAATTGTCCACTTTCCCCTAAGCTTATTATGGGTAGTATTCCTGCTGGAACTTATTTCCTGGAGGCAGTCTTCCCAACAATTTAAACCGGCTATTCATTTGATGCTGTGGGTAGTTAGTATTTCTGCCTTATTGGCAGTTGCTTTTGGCCTACTATTAGCAAATCAAGATGAGTATGCTGGAAATACGGTAGTCTGGCATCAATGGTCTGGCATAGCCACTTTGGTCTTAGCTGCTTTGGCTTTATTAGCTTTTAAAGCGGATGAAATAAAGTCCTACCGTGCCTTATTACTACTTGCTGTTTTTGGAGTCACTTTTGCGGGTCATTATGGAGCGATGCTGACGCACGGTGATGATTATTTGAGTTCTGCTTGGAATCCCGAAATCGCCAAAGATTCCACATCCCTTGAACCTAAAATAGATGTTAAAAAATTACAGGGAGATATCAATGTTGATCAAAAAGAAGCTTTGGCCATAGAAGCTAGAAGTATTTTGACCAAACATTGTACCAGCTGCCATGGTACCAAAAAAGTAAAAGGGAAACTTCGTTTAGACGAATTGAAATACGTTTTAAAAGGAGGAGAAAACGGGAAAGCTTTGATCATTGGTCATCCTGAAAAGAGTGATATCATTCATCGTATCAAATTGCCAGCCAGTCATGATGACGCCATGCCTACCAAAGGCAAGCGTTTAACCAAAGCGCAAATTGAGGTGTTGGATACATGGATTAAGCAAGGAGCTCCTTGGCCTAATTCACCTAATACCACTCAACCCTTAGCCTTACCTGAAGAAAAAGAAAAGGATTTGGCTGAGTCTAATGACCTACCTACTGGACCCGTTCCGGCTGCCTTCCAAGAAGGAGAAAATGCCGTGGCAAGTCCAGCAGTACAAATTTTAAATACGAATCAAGTAGATGAATTGAACGTAAAAGTTCGCACCATCTTAGCCCATAATTGTTACAGTTGCCATAATGCCACCAAAACCAAAGGCAAACTTCGACTAGATAAAAAAGAGCTTCTATTTAAAGGAGGCGAAAACGGGCCTATTTTAGTAGCAGGATATCCAGAAAAGAGTGATATCATTCGTCGAGTTAAATTACCAGAAGGGCATGATGATGCCATGCCGACTAAAGGCAAGCGTTTGACCAAAGAAGATATTGCTTTGCTCGAGTTTTGGATTAAGCAAGGTGCGCCATGGCCAACAGGTCCAGAGAAAAGCTTGTACCGAGTGGCTGCTTTGGAGCCTCGTTTGCCGAATCTTCCATCGGCCAATGCTCAAGCCGAAAAGCCTATTGATTTATTTGTTGATCAATATTTTAAGAAAAATAAGATTGCTTGGAAAAAACCCGTCGATGACGCCACCTACATTCGTCGAGTTTATTTAGATGTGCAAGGTTTACTACCTAACCCACAAGCCATACAAAACTTTATTTCGGATAAAAGAGCCAATAAAAGGGAGCTTTTAGTTCAATCCTTGTTGAGCGATAATTCAGCTTATGCCCAGCATTGGTTTAGTTTTTGGAATGATGCATTGAGAAATGATTATACAGGAACAGGTTATATCACGGGTGGTCGCTTTGGTATATCAAAATGGCTGTATGGTTCTTTGAAAAATAATAAGTCCTATGATCAATTTGTTAAAGAATTAATCAGTCCAAACAAAGAGTCGGAAGGTTTTATCAAAGGAATTAAGTGGAGAGGGACGATTAATTCGAGTCAAAGCACCGAGATGCAAGCAGCACAAAATGTGGCTCAAGTATTCTTAGGCTTAAATTTAAAATGTGCTTCTTGTCACGATAGCTTTATTAGTGATTGGAAATTGGATGATGCTTATGCATTCGCCAATGTTTTTGCGGATCAAACCTTAGAGATTCACAAATGTGACCTACCAACGGGCCGTATGGCTGGCCGCGGTGTCCTATACAATTCACTAGGTAAAATTAAAGAAACACCTATTACAGCCGATCGCTTAGTTCAGTTGGCTGATATATTGGTTCAAAAGAAAAACGGTCGACTTTACCGTACCTTGGTCAATCGAGTATGGGCGCAGTTGATGGGACGTGGTATTGTGGAGCCGGTGGATGTGATGGACAATGAACCTTGGAGTCAGGATTTGTTGGATTATTTGGCCTATGATTTTGCCAATAATGGTTCGGATATGAAGCGTTTGATGTTTCAAATTTTAACTTCTAAAACCTACCAATTGCCAACGGTTGGCTTTAAAGAAGTATCTATGTTGACGGCATCTAATTATGTCTTTAAAGGAATGACAAAACGTCGTTTAACTGCCGAACAATTTGCCGATGCCGTGAGTCAATCATTCTTCCCATTGTATTCGGATTCTGCTTTGGCGGTCAAAATGTTGCCTGCTGATATCAAAAAAGATATTCCTTTTGCGCGAGCTGCTTTGGTTAAAAATGATCCGTTTTTGACGGCTTTGGGGAGACCTAATCGTGAAACGGTTTCAACTAGCAGAACCTCTCAAGCCAATTTATTACAGGCATTGGAATTGACGAATGGAGTTAAATTCAATTATACCTTGAATACGGGAGCTAAGATTTGGGTAGCCAAATACAGCTCGAGTGATGCCTTGGTCAATGCACTTTATCGCCAGGCTTTGGGACGAAACCCAAGCTCACGCGAAATGGAATTGGCCATTCGATACTTGGGTAAAAAACCGAGTATTGAAGGAGTTCAAGATTTTGTTTGGGCTATTACCTTACTTCCTGAATTTCAATTAATTATCTAAGTTTAGCAATAGAATATCGTGTATTTTTGTATATGAAGACGCAATACAACAGAAGGGAATTTTTACAGAATACGAGCATGGCCACTTTGGCTGCCATGGGGATGAACTCGCCTATGGCTAGTTTGCTCGCAGGTGCCAATAATCCGATTGCCCAAAGGGCTGCTACGGCGGATACGGTGATCTTGCTATGGATGGCAGGTGGTATGGCACATACGGAGACCTTTGACCCGAAACGTTATACTCCTTATGAAAAGGGAATGGAGGGGAATCGCGTGCTAAGTACTTTCAAGTCTGTGCCTACAAAATTGGATGGAATTCATTTTTCAGAAGGATTGGAAGGTATTGGAAGTGTGATGGATAAAGGAACGTTAATTCGTTCTTATGTGGCGGCCGACTTGGGACATATTTTGCATACTCGCCATCAATACAATTGGCATACCTGTTATGAACCTCCACAAACCGTGGCTGCTCCACACATGGGAGCGTGGATAGCGAAGGAGTTAGGTCCTAAAAATCCAGTGATTCCTGCATTCATTGATATTGGTCAGCGTTTTACTGTGGGCGAAGGAGAAGAGTTGAAAGCTTTTCACTCAGCGGGTTTTTTAGGCAATGAATTTGGTCCATTTTTTATACCAGATCCAAGTCAAGGATTGGATAGTGTGCGTCCACCCGTTGGGATGAACATGAAGCGATTTGAAGGCAGAAATAAGTTATACAATGATTTAATCAGTAAGAGTCCCTTTGGTGATTTTGGTAGTGATTATCAAAAAGAATCCCTACGTCGTTCCATGGAGCAGGCCTATATCTTATTGAACTCGCCCGAGTCAAAAGCCTTTAATCTAAGTTCTGAGCCAAAAGAAAGTTATGATATTTACAATACGGGTCGCTTTGGACTAGGCTGTCTATTGGCTCGCCGATTGACCGAGCAAGGAGCCCGCTTTATTTCTGTAACTACCGAATATGAGCCTTTCTTTGGTTTTGATACCCATGAAAATGGCCATACTCGTATGGTGGGCATGAAAAAGCAAATTGATGGCCCAGTGTCTCAGTTGATTAAGGATTTGGATAAAACAGGTCATTTGGATAGAACCTTGGTCATCGTAGCATCTGAGTTTAGTCGTGATATGATGGTCGAAGGTCGCCCTGACCAAACAGTAAAAGAACAAGTCAACCAACCAGAGATTCTGAATGACATGAAGTTTTATGGCATGCATCGCCACTTTACAGATGGATGCTCTATTCTTATGTTTGGAGGAGGCATTAAGCGGGGACATGTTTATGGCAAAACGGCCGATGAAAGACCATGCAAAACCATTGAAAATCCAGTAAAAATTGCAGGTATTCATCAAACCATGTATCATGCTTTAGGTATCAAACCCGATACCCAATATGAAATAGAGAAAAGACCTTTCTATACTACACCCGATGGCAAAGGTCAGGTAGTTAAAGATTTATTGATTAAAGCCTAATGAAAGGAATCCTCGTTCTTTTATCCTATAGTTTGATCATGGGTTTGGCCATGGGCTTGGATTCATGTTCATCGAGTAATGCTTCCCAAATTCAGGAAGAACCAATACCTGAATTAGTTAGTTATAATTTTGATATTCGGCCTATTTTATCGGACAAATGCTCCGCATGTCATGGACCAGATGCCAATAAACGAGAGGCTGGTTTACGATTAGATGATTCGGTGAGTGTTTTCAAGGCATTAAAAGAACATCCTAATGCCTATGCTTTAGTACCAGGAAAGCCCGAGTTATCGGAAGTTTTTCTGCGTATCAGTACCGATGATACGACCAAAATGATGCCACCTAAAGCTTCTCATTTAAAGTTATCTGCTCGAGAAATAGACCTCATTGAAAAGTGGATTAAGCAAGGAGCCAAATACGAAAAGCATTGGGCTTTTGTGGCACCTAAGAAACCAGCCCTTCCTGAAGTGGATCAGAAAGATTGGGTGAAAAATGAGATAGACTATTTTGTGCTTCATAAAATGGAGCAGAAAGATTTAAGCCCGAATGAGGAGGCTGATAAAGAAAGGTTATTAAAACGTGTGGCTTTAGATTTGAATGGCTTACCTCCGAGTTTAAGCCAAATGGATCGTTTTTTGGCAGATAAATCGCCAAAAGCATACGAAAAAATGGTCGATGAGCTACTAAGGAACCCGAGTTATGGCGAGAAAATGGCTGTTTACTGGTTAGATCTGGCCCGTTATGCCGACTCCCATGGTTATCAAGATGATGGTTATAGGACGCAATGGCCTTGGCGAGATTGGGTCATTCATGCACTGAATAAAAACATGCCATATAGTCAGTTCGTCACTTGGCAATTAGCAGGGGATTTAGTGCCTACGTCTAACCCAGCTCAAGCGAAGGAACAATTATTGGCTACTGGTTTCAACCGTAATCATAAAATTACCGAAGAAGGAGGCGTTATTCAGGAAGAATACCGGGTCAGCTATGTGGCCGACCGGAGTGATTTATTTGGGAAGGCATTTTTAGGCGTCACGATGGAATGCGCCCGTTGTCACGACCATAAGTATGACCCCATTACCCAAAAGGATTATTACCAAACTTTCGCCTTTTTTAATAACGTCAAAGAGGTAGGAATAGAATCAGTCATTGGAGGTCCTGAAACCTATGCTAAAAAACCGTTGATGGAAATCAGTAATGATGATGTGAAGGGAATCTTGAAGTTTATCAATAAACAAGATACATCTCGACTCATTGTTTCTGTCATGAGTGATTTAGATACGGCACGTGTGAGCACCATCTTGAAACGTGGGAATTATGATGCGCCGGGAGATGTGGTTCAAGCCGCCATGCCGAGTGTTATTTTACCATTTGCGAAAAATCTTCCAAAAAATAGATTGGGTCTTACTAAATGGCTTTTTGATCAAAAAAATCCATTGACTTCCCGCGTGTTTGTCAATCAAATGTGGCAAGAATTTTTTGGAAAGGGAATCGTGAAAACGGCAGGTGATTTCGGTATGCAAGGAGAATTACCCACTAATCCACCGCTATTGGATTGGCTGGCGGTTGACTTCATGGAACATGGCTGGAACATCAAACGTCTAGTCAAGCAAATGGTGATGTCGGCTACTTACCGCCAATCTGCCAAAATGAGCCCAGAAAAATTGGCCAAAGACCCTGAAAACACCTATTTATCTCGTTCTTCTCGTTCTCGAATCAATGCTGAATTTGTTCGTGATGTGGTCTTGTCGAGCAGTGGCTTATTAGTGCCTATGGTAGGAGGACCCAGTGTGAAACCTTATCAGCCACCAGGGCTTTGGGAAGGCGCCACTTCTGGCCGTGGCTTATTGTCGATGTATGTACAAGATCACGGGGCAAGTTTGTACCGAAGAGGAATGTATACCTTAATCAAAAGAACGGTTCCTCCGCCGACTATGAGCATATTTGATGCCAGTAATCGCGATGTTTGTGAGGTGAGAAGGTTGAAAACAAATACCCCATTGCAGGCTTTGGTCATGATGAATGACCCTACTGTATTGGAAGCTTCACGTGTATTAGCAGCCAAATTATTGCAAGAAAATAATCAGGTTTCTGATAAAATCAATAAGGCCTTTCGGATGATTGTGTGTAGAAAACCTACCGAGAAAGAAATGGGTATTTTGACAACGTATTATCAAAAAGAGTTAAAGAAAATCAATTTAAAACAAGCTAATAAATTGTTGGCCGTGGGGGAGTATCCAATCCCGAATCAGGTAGATAAACAGCTTTTGGCAGTATTAATGCGGGTAGTCAATACCATTTATAATTTAGAGGAAACCATTACTAGAACCTAAGCTGATGTTAGAAAAAGAAATATTAGAGCACGGGCTAAGTTTTAATCGGAGGAGATTTTTGTCGACCATGAGTTTAGGGCTAGGGAGTGTGGCCTTAGGGTCTTTATTAGTTCCTAGTTTATTGAATGGTGGTGATCAAGATGGGGCGGATTTTACACCAGGGATTCCTCATTTTGCGCCGAAGGCGAAACGCGTGATTTACCTCTTTCAAAATGGCGCTCCCTCTCAATTAGAGACTTTTGATTACAAGCCTAAACTCTGTGATATGATGGGGCTGGATCTTCCAGCTTCTGTGCGTGGTTCGCAGCGTCTGACGGGGATGACAGCCAACCAAGCTACATTTCCGCTGGCACCTTCTTTTACTAATTTTAAGCAATATGGACAATCAGGGGCATGGATCAGTGACATCATGCCTTATACTTCTAAGATCGTGGATGATATTTGTATCATTCGATCTATGTATACCGAGGCTATTAACCATGATCCAGCCTTGACATTTTTCCAAACAGGATCTCAGCAGGGTAATCGCCCGAGTATGGGTTCTTGGCTAAGTTATGGTTTGGGGAATGAGAATAAAAACTTACCTGATTTTACCGTTTTGCTTTCTCGTGGAATCGGAAATGGTCAGGGTGTGTATTCCAAATTATGGTCGAATGGCTTTTTGGATTCCATCCATCAAGGTGTTCAATTTAGCAAAGGAGAAGACCCCGTTTTATATTTAAGAGATCCCGAAGGCATGGACCGCAAGGAAAGAAGGGAGATGCTAGATCATTTGGCAGAACTCAATGATTTGTCGTATCAAGAGTTTGGAGATCCTGAGATTTCGGCCAAGGTGAAGCAGTATGAAATGGCCTACCGTATGCAAACTGCCGTTCCTGAGGTTATGGATTTATCGAAGGAATCAGATGATATCATTAAGTTGTATGGTCCGGATTGTTTAGTGCCAGGGACTTTTGCTGCCAATTGCTTATTAGCGAGGAAGCTTTCTGAAAATGGTGTTCGATTTGTGCAATTGTATCATCAAGGATGGGATCAGCATGGCAATCTACCTTTTGAGATACAAAGTCAAGCTAAAGATACCGATCAAGCTTCTGCGGCTTTGATTACTGACTTAAAACAACGCGGTTTATTGGATGAGACCTTAGTGATTTGGGGAGGGGAGTTTGGTCGTACTTGTTACAGTCAGGGGAAATTGACCATTGATAATTATGGTCGAGACCACCATCCACGCTGCTTTAGTATTTGGATGGCTGGCGGTGGAATTAAGCCAGGTATGGTTTATGGAGAAACGGATGAATTAGGATACAATGTTCAGAAAAATCCAGTTCATGTGCATGATTTCCAAGCTACAGTTTTAAATCAGTTGGGTCTTGATCACGAAAAATTAGTGTATAAACATATGGGTAGAAGGTTCAGGTTGACTGACGTATCGGGGAAAGTGGTTCGAGATATCATTAGCTAAGCAGTTTAATTTATGAATAGTAAGCTTAGGGGTATTTTAGAACAGATTTTATTAGCCTCTTTTTTCTTTGTGGGCTTTTTGTTGGTATTTGAAGGAGATTTGCAAATTCCTTTGTTTTTGCAGCCTATCGGTCGACTGCATACGCTTTTATTACACTTTCCCATCGTTTTGCTTTTGTTGGCCATGTTCATGGAATTTTTCCGTTTTCATGATTCCTTCCATAAGAACAACACTTACTTACAATTTACCCAATGGCTCATTTTGGCAGGAGCATTGAGCTCTGGATTAACGGTGATTATGGGTATTTTTTTAGCCAAGGAACCGGGATATGGAGGAGGGGATTTAAATTGGCATCGTTGGTTAGGGGTAGCTACGTATATTTTTGCCTCTTTGCTGTATTGGATCCGTAGCAAAGAATGGTATCAATCAACGATGGCCAAAATCACCTCAATTTCTATGTCGCTTTTGTTGATCCTTGTGGGTCACTTTGGCGGTAATTTAACGCATGGGGGTAATTTTGTGTTGGAGCCATTGATGAAAAGTCAAGCCGTACCATTGGAAGAGGCTGTCGTTTTTCAGAATTTAGTCCAGCCTATATTAGAAAAAAAATGCGTGGCTTGCCATAATCCCGATAAAATTAAAGGGGAGCTTTTATTGACCGATGCTAAATCCATTGCCAAAGGAGGAAAAACAGGGCCATTGTTTGTGGCAGGTAAACCAGAATTAAGTTTGTTGATTCAGCGCGCGCATTTATCCATTGACGACAAAAAGCACATGCCCCCTATTGGCAAGCCTCAATTGAGTGATGATGAATTACAATTATTAAGCTGGTGGGTGAAAGAGAAAGCTTCTTTTACTAAAAAGGTAGTGGATTTAGCTTCTGATGATTCCTTACGCATTCTTTCTACTAAATTGTTGGCTTCGGCATCAGGACCACAGTTGGAAGAATATGATTTCCAAGAAGCGGATGAAAAAACGATTCAAAAGCTTTCCAATGAGTATAGAACCATCATGCTTTTTGCCAAAGACTCTCCAGCTTTATCGGTGAACTTCTTTAATAAGGCTCAATACAAAGCCCCTAAACTGGAGAAATTAAAGGAGATTAAGGAACAAATAGTTACATTAAGTTTAGCAAAAATGCCTGTTCAAAATGCTGATCTGGCATTTGTTAAAGTATTTGAACACTTGCATACCTTGAATTTGAATTTTACGGATGTGACGGAGGTGGGCCTAAAGGAATTGGCAGGAATGAAAGAGTTGATGGTTTTATCGCTTTCTGGAACGAAATTAAAAGCGGCAGGATTAACATCGGCTTTAAAAGCAATACCGAACTTAAAAAAGGCATATGTTTGGGACGCTGGATTGAGTCGAGAAGATATCTCATATCTTCAAAAGCAATTACGAGGAATTCAAGTAGTAGGAGGGTTTCAGGATGATGGTAGTAATCCTTTAAAATTGAATCCCCCTCAGGTGAAAAACCCATCGACCATTTTTGATGAGTATATTGTAGCTCAATTAGGGCACCCCATTAAAGGAGTTGAAATCCGTTATACCACGGATGGCAGTATACCTGATAGCGCCAAATCACCCGTATTTGCAGGAAATTTACGTTTGAATCAGAATACTTCCATACGAGCTAGGGCTTTTAAGCCAGGTTGGATAGGAAGCGATGAAGCAAGCTTTGATTTTTATCGAGGACATTTTAGACCAGATAGTTCTGTTTTACTAACACCACTTAATCGGGTGCATCAGGCGGCAGGCGCAAAAACATTTTTTGATGGGAGGCTAGGCTCATTTAATGCCAATAGCCCTGCTTGGGCAAATAACTGGGCTGGTGTTAGAAACAATGATTTGGTCTTAGTGTCTATGTTTAAACAAGCCATTCCATTATCTTCTGTTGAATTAAGAATCATGGTAGAAACGCAAACAGGAATATTTCCTCCTGAATTAGTGGAGGTTTGGGGTGCAAGTGTTGAAAACCAATGGAAGTTATTATCCAAGTTTAAGCCAGTTATTCCCAAGGAAAATTTTCCACATACGCTTCCATTGATTGGGACAAAATTTAAAGCATCTACCGTTAAATACATCAAAATCGTCGTTAAGCCATTGGAGAAGATCCCTGGATGGCATCCCGCTAAAGATAAGCGCGCCTTGTTTTTGGTCGACGAGATGTTTTTTAATTAGGGGAACTATTTTCATCCTGAAGATTTAGGGCTTTTGTCGCTTTAAGCTTGACTCTGAACAAAATATTGTTTGTTGTCAAAAAATCCCTTTTATCTTTGTCGCCATGAAAAATAGCCTTTTAATTTTTGGATGTACGCTTCTTTTTAGTGTTTCATCTTTATTTGCTCAGCAACCTGGCCCTCCACCAGCACCTATTCCGGTTGAAGTGATGTTTGGAAATAATCGAATGAATTTTCAATTGATTCTCAATAAACCCATCGATGCCAAAGGAAAATTCTCTTTTTTCAATGTGACGAATGGTGCGGTAGATTATCATAATAAAAATGAAGAAACGGAGATTGTGGTAGTGAATTCCATAAACTACGATTTGGGGAATAATTTTAAGGCTGGTGCAGGAGCACAGTGGCATTTTAAATTAGGACTAGTACCCATATTGGGTGTCCAATACTTTAAAGCTAATCCTACCTGGTTACTTTTGGTGTCTCCTAATATCTGTCTTTTACCAAGCACTAATATGGAAGTGGTAAGCTTGGTGGAATACAAGCCTTCCTTGAGTCCTAAAACGAGGCTTTATACCAGAGCCCAAATTTTATATAATCAAGTGTTGGATGGAGGAATTCATGCCAGAAGCGGTTATACGTTACGTGCAGGGATTAGTCGCCAAAAGTTCACGTATGGTATTGGTATGAATTTCGACTATTATGGACCGTTCAAAGCCGAAAAATTGAATACTGGAGCCTTTGTTCGTATAAGCTTATAGCTTGATTTAGAGGAGTATAGGCATATTTAACAAACAGTTTATGTATGCTTATTGGTATTGCTAAGGACTTCCCTTAACTTGCCAATCTAAACCTCCTTTGAACCATGAAAAAGCTCTGTTTATTACTAGGCATTTGCTGCTTTTCTTTTCTATCATATTCACAGCATATAGGTGCTACCGTTTCTTTACCCAACGGATGGAAATTGAGCCCAGCTGGTAAATCGTTTCCATTGGGCGACTTGCCGCTTAATATGGCCATTAGTCATTCCAAAAAATGGGCTGCTGTGACCAATAACGGTCAAAGTAAGCATAGTGTTTACCTGATCGATTTGGCTAAGCAACAAGTGGTGGATTCTCTGATAGTGGCCAAAGCTTGGTATGGATTAGCCTTTAATTCAGATGATTCCCAATTATTCGTTTCAGGAGGGCATGATAATAAAATACTTCGACTGGGAGTATCAGGAGGAAAACTGAGTTTATTAGGGGATATCAAATTAGGAGATGCTTGGCCTAATCGAATTGCTCCATCAGGATTAGCTTTTGATGATGCTCGTCAGCGGTTGTATGTTGTAACGCGGGATAACCGAAGTCTATACATCATTGACGCCAAAAGTAATCAAGTGTTGAAACAATTTGGATTGGATGGAGAAGCCTACATGTGCTTGTTGAGTCCTTCCAAAAATGAACTGTATATTTCATGTTGGGGATGCAACCAAGTACTGGTTTTTGATTTAAAATCGAACCTTTGGAAAAAGTCTATTGAAGTGGGAGATAATCCCAATGAAATGGTGCTGCATCCAAATGGTAAAACCTTGATGGTTTGTAATGCCAATGACAACAGCGTTTCTATGATTGATTTAGCATCCCAAAAAGTTATTGAGACCTTGGATGTGGCCTTATATCCAAATTCTCCAGCAGGATCTACTACCAATGGTTTAGCAATAGATTCAAAAAATAACTACTTGTACATCGCCAATGCAGATAATAATTGTTTGGCTGTTTTTGATGTCAATGTACCTGGAAAAAGTCAGGCTAAAGGATTTATTCCGGTAGGTTGGTATCCTAGTAATGTCAAAGTAATCAACAATCAAATTTGGGTTATTAATGGAAAAGGAAATACTTCCATGGCCAATCCATATGGACCGAGACCTATTCGAAGAGGAGAAGAAGTAAATTTACATGCTGGTGATTCAAATGCTCCCAAGGAGGTGCAGTACATTGGTTCTATGTTTAAAGGAACGATGAGTGTCATTCCTAGACCAAAACCTCAAGAATTGCCTGTTTATACGCGAGCTGCTTATGAAAACTCGGCATATCAGCCTGGAAAGTCAGAGATGGCAGATAAGCTAGCTCCAGGTTTTCCTATACCTATGAAAGCTGGGCAAGTTTCCCCTATCAAATACGTGTTTTATGTCATTAAAGAAAATAGAACTTATGATCAAGTTTTAGCAGATGTTAAAGGAGGAAATGGGGATACTACTTTATTGCTTTTTGGAAGAAAATATACGCCTAATCAACATGCCATAGCTGAGTCATTTGTATTGCTGGATAACTTTTATGTAGATGCTGAAGTGAGTGCAGATGGCCACCATTGGACCATGGGAGCTTATGCTACTGATTACATGGAGAAAAGTTGGCCTACTAGTTATGGTGGCCGAGGTGGTGGAATATATGGGGAAGCAGAGCGTAGTGTATCTCAAAATAAAAATGGATATATCTGGGATCAATGTAACCGATATGGTGTGACTTTTAGGACATATGGGGAGTTTGTAACCAATGGAAAGGCCAATATCCCGGTATTGAATAATCGTTTTCATCCTACTTTCCCAAGTTACAATTTAGCTATTCAAGACACGACTCGCTTAGCCATTTGGAAGAAGGAATTTGAGCAAATGGTCAAAGAGAATCGAGTGCCAAGATTTAATTCTTTACGTATGGGAAATGACCATACGGAAGGTTTGCGGATTGGAAGGCCAACACCTTATGCACATGTGGCCGACAATGATTTAGCGGTAGGGCAATTAATTGAAACATTAGCAAAAAGTCCTATTTGGAATGAAACAGCTGTATTTATTTTAGAAGATGATGCCCAAAACGGGGCTGATCATGTGGATGCACATCGGAGTACAGCCTATGTAGCAGGGGGTTTTGTGAAAAGGAATTTTGTTGATCATACCATGTACACCACGAGTTCTATGTTACGAACGATGGAGCTTATTTTAGGATTACCCCCTATGACGCAGTATGATGCTGCAGCTATGCCTATGTGGAGAAGCTTTGATTCAGTGGCTAAGCCCTTCGACTTTAAAGCCATCGTTCCTCAAATTAACTTATTGGAGAAAAATGTAGTCCGAAATGAATGGCAAAGGCAATCGGAACTTTTCAATTTTGAAAAGGAAGATGCTAATAACGATGTAGCGTTTAATCGAGTGTTATGGCATGGATTGAAAGGAAATGTCCCATTTCCTGGACCAAAGAGAGCAGCTTTTATTTTTCCTGTTAAGAAAAAGGAGTAATTATTGGGTGGCTTCGAGTGCCTCAGCCACCCGAGAGCCTGAGCTAGGGATCGAAAATTGCTATTCGACATTTGTAATGTCGAATGGAAAATAAATCATTGGAATTACCCAATCGAGAAAGTAAACGTTGGTAATATATCGGTAGTTCGACATCACAGATGTCGAACAGCAGATTTTTGCTATTCGACATTTGTAATGTCGAATATTGGATAAAGTAGGCTGGCTTCGAGAGCCTCAGCCAGCGCGGAACCTCAGTGACCAAAGAGCTTATGTCAATTTTGCTATTCGACATTTGTAATGTCGAATATTGGTAAAGTATGCTGGCTTCGAGAGCCTCAGCCAGCGCGGAACCTCAGTGACCAAAGAGCTTATGTCAATTTTGCTATTCGACATTTGTAATGTCGAATATTGGATAAAGTATGCTGGCTTCGAGTGCCTCAGCCAGCATAGAGCCTCAGCCACCCGAGAGCCTGAGCCAACTTTGGATTATAAAACATTGAACCCAAAATGCCGAGGTTTTTGTAAATAAAAAGCTCCTATACGGTGGCTGAGGTTCTCGAAGCCAGCGTATGTGCCTCACGTATAAACCATGCTGTAGATAAAAGTGCAAGGTTTTTAATGATGTATTGTCCTATCAAAGTTGGGGTAAAAATGAATTGCCAAGTATCATTTGGGAGAAAGACAGTAGGAAGAAAAGTCGTGATAAGGTGCAATATCAAGGCATAGAATGCCCATTTAGTGAATGCTGGAAACAGCCAAATCAGGCCTAAAGCACATTCAATAAATCCAAAATAGAAGGAGAACGTATCAAGTCTTAATGTCTGATGCAAGGTAGCTTCATACAGATGTTCGACTAATTTTTCTGCAGGTGAAATTCCTATTACTTTTAGTGCTCCGAACCAGAAGTAGATGATAAATAAGGAAAATCTACTAAACCAAATAATTGTTTTTCTTTCCATAAACTAAATCCTTTGCTTCAAAACTAAGTGAAGGGGAAAGAATTAAAAATGATTATCATCAGCTCTCTGGCGGTGGCTTCGAGTGCCTCAGCCAGCGCGGAACCTCAGCCACCCGAGAGCCTGAGCCAACTTTGGATTATAAAACATTGAACCCAAAATGCCGAGGTTTTTGTAAATAAAAAGCTCCTATACGGAGGCTGAGGTTCTCGAAGCCACCGTATGTGCCTCACGTATAAACCATGCTGTAGATAAAAGTGCAAGGTTTTTAATGATGTATTGTCCTATCAAAGTTGGGGTAAAAATGAATTGCCAAGTATCATTTGGGAGAAAGACAGTAGGAAGAAAAGTCGTGATAAGGTGCAATATCAAGGCATAGAATGCCCATTTAGTGAATGCTGGAAACAGCCAAATCAGGCCTAAAGCACATTCAATAAATCCAAAATAGAAGGAGAACGTATCAAGTCTTAATGTCTGATGTAAGGTAGCTTCGTATAGATGCTCTACCAACTTTTCAGCAGGTGAAATCCCGGCCACCTTTAATGCTCCAAACCAAAAGTAAATCGTAAATAGGGAGATTCTGCCGAACCAATTGATTGTCTTATTTTCCATATCGCAAAGCCTTTGTTTCAAAACTAAGTGATGCAAATAGAATTAAATATGACCATTATCAGCTAGGGGGGCTTCGAGGGCCTCAGCCACCACTGAGCTTCAGCTATCTGGAATCATCGTGTGGAAATAATAATATAGATAAGGTGGCTGAGGCTCTCGAAGCCACCATATTGCTTGCCCTCATATAATCCTAAATCTGCTGTTCGACATCTGTGATGTCGAACAGCAGATTAATAAGGTGGCTTCGAGAGCCTCAGCCACCATAGCTCCTCGGCCAGCAAGGGTGTATAATCCGTAAATCCTCTATTCAACTTCAGCGATGTCGAATGAAAAATATAGCAGTTGAAATTTTTCAATCTAGGAATTATATGTAGTGAAAACTAGCTGTTCGACATCACAGATGTCGAACAGCAGATTAATAAGGTGGCTTCGAGAGCCTCAGCCACCCGAGTGCCTCAGCCAGCAAGGTTGTATAGTTCGTTAATCCGCTATTCAACTTCAGCGATGTCGAATGGAAAATGAAGCTGTTAATATGATCCAATTTCGTGTATGTAGCAAGTAGTTGTTCGACATCACAGATGTCGAACAGCAGAAGGTTCTCTGGTGGCTGAGGCACTCGAAGCCACCAGATTGCTTGCCCTCATATAATCCTAAATCTGCTATTCGACATTTGTAATGTCGAATATTGGAAATAGTATGCTGGCTTCGAGATCCTCAGCCAGCTAGTGTGTTTAATCCGTAAATCCTCTATTCAACTTCAGCGATGTCGAATGGAAAATGAAGCTGTTAATATGATCCAATTTCGTGTATGTAGCAAGTAGTTGTTCGACATCACAGATGTCGAACAGCAGAATAGAATAGTTGTAGTTCTCATGTGGCTGAGGCTCTCGAAGCCACCAGAACAGAGGCTCTCGAAGCCACTTTTACTTATGTTCTCGAAGCCAACATATTAAGCCATATCCAAAGCCCTTAACTGCAATTTTCGATTGCCCCTAAACTCATTCACTTCCAAGTGATAGACCAATGAAATGGGCTTTTGATTCAAATAGGCCTCCATCAATCCTTCATAAAAATCAGCTTTTAGATTAAAAGCAATGACTTCCATCACAGGATTTTCAGGACGATCTTGAACAAATAATTTCAGATGTGCCTCTTTCATTATAGTGGGAGGAGCACTTTGAAAAAGCTGATTACTTTGAAAAAGCGGAATCATATTTCCTGGACCAAATGGAGATAATCGAATTAATAATTTATCATGAAAAGCTAGATTGAGGGCAGAAAGAGGAACTTCCATATCAATCAATAATTCAGCCTGAGGGGGATTTTCTGTTAAACCAATCTTAACTAATCCGTCGAATCGCTGAATGAAAGCAGGTAAATCTGCTGGTTTAAGATGTAATCCTGCTGCATGGGTATGGCCACCAAACTGAACCAATAAATCTGCGCAAGATTCTAGGGCAGCATGAATATCAAAACCTTTGACTGAGCGTGCTGAACCTACTAAATGACCATTCGATTCGGTAAGAATGATGGTAGGACGATAATAGTGTTCTTGCATTTTACTAGCTACAATGCCCACGACACCTTTGTGCCAAGATGGATGAAATAGTACTGTTGAAAATGCCGTAGGTAAGAATGCATCTTGCTGAAAGATTTCCAAGGCCTGTTGAACAATTTCTTTTTCTACTTCCTTCCGACTTTGATTTTGTTTCAAAACGGCTTCGGCTAGCTGGCTAGCTTCCATGGTGTCGGATGCTAATAATAATTTGACGGCACCATGTGCATGGTCCATTCTACCTGCAGCATTGATGACTGGGGAGATGGAAAAGACAATATCCGTTACTTGGATGGGAGCAGTTCTCCCTGCATTTTGGAGTAAATAGGCCAATCCAGGAGAAGGGTTGCTACTTAGCTTCTCCAAGCCAAAATAAGTAAAAATTCGATTTTCGTCTGTTATGGGAACCATGTCGGCCGCTATACTGCAAGCCAATAAATCAATTCTGTCCCAGAGTGGTTCTGTTTCTAAATAATTGGCTTCAATAAAGGCTTGCAAGAGTTTGAAGCCAACTCCACAACCCGTCAATTCCTTGAAAGGATAGGCACAATCTTTTCTTTTAGGATCTAAAACGGCCAAAGCATTGGGCAGCGTCCCTTCTGGCAAATGGTGGTCACACACAATGAAATCAATACCTTGTTCATGACACCAATCGACTTTCTCGTGGGCTTTGATGCCGCAGTCTAGAGAAATAATTAAGCTGTAATTATTGTCTTTGGCATATTGAACTCCAGCCTGTGAAACACCATAGCCTTCGTTATAACGGTCGGGAATGTAGTAGTCACAATCCGCCCCAAGAATTTCACTTAAATATCCGTAAACCAAAGCCACAGAAGTGGTCCCATCTACATCGTAATCTCCATAAATCAAGATTTTCTCACCTGTTTCCAAAGCTAGGCCTAAGCGTTCTACTGCCTTGACCATGTCTTTCATGAGGAAAGGATCATGAATGGAAGTTAATTCTGGCCGCATGAAAGCTTTGGCTTGGTCAAAGCTTTGTATACCTCTAGATAAAAGTAACTGCAAAAAAAAAGGGTTTTTAACGGTACTTAATTCTTCCGAAAGCTGTTGTAATGCTTCTTTTTCTGGAGGAGGCAACAGCGTCCATTTTTTTTTAGGCAACATAGAGAGTCGGCGTATAGAGGTATAAAAAGGGTATTAGTGTTTTTTATTTTGGTTAAGAATGAAAGAATTGGAGGTATTTTATGAGTTATTCATTCATTGTATTTTCTATTAATAAATCTCCATAAATATCCCCAGAATAAATAATTAAATAATTGATTATCAATTACTTGATTTAAATGCAAAATACTATACTCTTAATTCTACATTCTTAATTCTACATTCTTAATTCTTCATTCTACATTCTTAATTCTTCATTCTACATTATTTAATGTGCCACCCCATCCCGCTTCACCACTTTCCAAGCAGTAAGGCACATGATTTTTAGGTCAAAGAAAAAGGATTGTTTTTGAAGGTATTCGGCATCGAAAGCCACTTTTTGTTCATTCGGAATTTCATCACGACCATTCACTTGGGCCCAGCCCGTTAATCCTGGAACTAGCGTATGTACGGATGCTTCGGTTCTAGCAGTGTTCAGGTCGGTCTGGCTAGGTAGTGATGGACGAGGACCTACAAAAGACATGTCGCCATGTAGGATGCACCACAACTGGGGTATTTCATCTAAACTCGATTTTCTGAGAAATGAACCTATTGGCGTTAGAAATTGATCAGGATTGGTTAATAAATGGGTGGCCACCACGGGAGTATGGGTCAGCATGGTTCTAAACTTAGGCATGGGGAAAGTGACATTGTTTTTACCCATGCGAGTGGACCAATAAATGATGGGGCCAGAAGAGGTGAATCGGACCAACAAAGCAATGATGATAGCAGGAATTGCCAAAATTAGGCACAAAATGAGGGCTAAAAGTAAATCAAATAATCGCTTCATGGGTCATTGTAAGCCACAAATATAAGGAATTTGAAGCCTGCAAGGGCTTTTGTTGAATTTATTGCCACAAAATAAATTTTATTTCCCTATTTAATCTAAAATGTATATTTTTGTTACTCAATTTTGTATCAGTCTGCTCACTTAATATGTGAGTCAGGTGGGCGAAGCCGTAGCAAGCCATTCCTTTTCCTTTGCAATTAGACTCCATTTTTTCAGGTAAAATTCGTGTCAAGCTATTGACCAAACTCCTGCTTAACCCAGCAAGTAAGGTTTACTTACGTGGTTTAGAAAGGGAGTTGGGCGTGAGTAGTAATACCGTACGTTTGGAATTGAATAAGTTGAATGAAATGCACTTGATTAAAGTTCAGGTAGATCCAGACAATTCCAAGGTGAAACATTACACGGTAAATACAACGCATCCTATGTTCAGTTCTTTGCGGGGAATCATCATGCAATTTGTGGGTTTGGATCAAATCATCGAACAGGTAATCGATAAATTGGGGAATGTCGAAAAGGTATATCTGACGGGTGATTTAGCGGAGGGGAAAGATTCTCCTTTTGTCGACTTAGTGTTGATTGGAGATGTGGACAAAGACTATTTGTATCAATTAATACAGAAGGCCGAGGGACTTATTCCTCAGAAAAAAATACGTGTAGCGGTGTATGCTAGCCAAGAGCAACATGCTTTCTTGGACAATTTTAATGGACCGTATTTTCATTTATTGAATTGAATGGAGTTTTATTTTGCCGATTTTGACTTGAAACTGGCAATTAATTAGCTTGAGAAAGTATTAAATCAAAGTTTGTTGTTTAAATGAAGAAAAAAGTAGTTATAGTTAGCGGTTATTTTAATCCTATTCATAAAGGACATATTGAATATTTTCAGCATGCGAAAGAGAAGGGAGATTTATTATTTGTTATCGTGAATAATGATTTCCAAAGAGCATTAAAGGGATCTAAAGAGTTTCAAGATGAGAAAGAGAGGATATTTATAGTTGAAAATTTAAAAATGGTTAATCAATGTTTTTTATCCATTGACCAAGATAGGACTGTCAGAGAAACTTTGAAATGGATTTATAGTCAATATGCCAATGATTTTGATTTGGCATTCGCAAATGGTGGAGATCAAAATAATGATACAATTCCAGAAAGACCTATATGTACTGAATTGGGTATTGTGCTTTTAGAAGGCTTAGGGAATAAAATCCAATCCTCCTCTTGGCTTCTAAAAGTACAGTAAATGAAAAATCAATCTTTTGTCATTTGAAGAATAGAAATTCCTTAAAATGTAAGTCCAAAGTTGAATTATCAATTCATTATTTAAATTAAAGTTTAAGGTACACAGATTGGAGTCTAATTTACTTTTATTATGAATATTGCAGTTATAGGGACAGGTTATGTGGGTTTAGTTTCGGGGACTTGTTTTGCAGAAACCGGAAATAAAGTAACCTGTGTAGATATAGACCAAGCTAAAATTAATAGATTAGTTCAAGGAGAAATTACTATATATGAGCCTGGTCTTGAGAAGATGTTTTTAAAGAACCTTAAAGACGGTCGCTTAAAGTTTACCACAGATTTAAAAGAAGGAATTCACGATGCTCAGATTGTATTTTTAGCATTACCTACCCCTCCGACAGAAGATGGAAGTGCAGATTTGAAATATGTCTTGGGTGTAGCTAATCAATTAGGACAATTACTAGAAAACTATAAAGTAATAGTAGATAAAAGTACTGTACCTGTAGGGACTGCAGATAAAGTTAAGAAAGCCATTGAAAAACATTCGAAAGTTGAATTTGATGTGGTAAGTAATCCAGAATTTTTGCGTGAAGGCGTTGCTGTAGAGGATTTTATGAAACCTGATCGTGTTGTAATTGGAGCAAGCTCTGAACGTGCAAAGAAAGTTATGGGAGATCTTTATGCACCTTTTGTTCGTCAAGGGAATCCAGTCATTTTTATGGATGAAAAAAGTGCTGAACTAACTAAATACGCTGCAAACTCTTTCTTGGCAACTAAAATCTCGTTTATGAATGAAATTGCGCAACTTTGTGAAAGGTTGGGGGCAGATGTGGATATGGTTAGGAAGGGTATTGGAAGTGATGAACGAATAGGTAAACGGTTTTTGTTTCCAGGCATAGGATATGGAGGGAGTTGCTTTCCAAAGGATGTGCAGGCTCTTATTAAGTCTTCAGAAGAGGTTTTGTATGATTTTCAAATTTTAAAATCAGTTGAAAGAGTAAATGATTTTCAAAAAACACATCTAATTCCAAAAATTAGAAATCATTTTAATGACGACTTGAACGGAAAACATTTTGCACTTTGGGGGTTAGCTTTCAAACCCAATACGGATGATATTCGTGAAGCTCCTGCCTTATATATCATACAATCTTTACTTCAATCAGGTGCTACGATTAGTGCTTATGATCCAGAAGCAATGAATAATGTTAAAAATCAATTGGGTGATTCTATACAATATGCAAGAAATCCTTATGAAGCATTAAAAGATGCTGACGCGCTAATTATAGCAACGGAGTGGTCTGAGTTCAGAACACCTGATTTTGATCAAATACAAGGCTTATTGAAAAGCAAAGTAATTTTTGATGGGAGGAATCTTTATTCCAAAAGTGATTTTATAAATTCTAATATTTTATATTATAGTATAGGAAGATAAATTTAAAATTTTGAAAAAAGCAATTGTTACAGGAATCACAGGTCAAGATGGAGCATATCTTGCTGAATTTTTACTTCAAAAAGGTTATGAAGTTCATGGAATAAAAAGAAGAGCTTCGTCAATTAATACACAAAGAATTGACCATATTTATCAAGACCCGCATGTTTCCGAAAGTAATTTTCATTTACATTATGGAGATTTAACAGATAGTACAAACCTGATTCGCATTATTCAAGAAGTTCAACCAGATGAAATTTACAACTTGGCTGCAATGAGCCATGTTCATGTCAGTTTTGAGGAACCAGAATATACTGCAAATGCCGATGGAATAGGAACTTTACGAATTTTAGAGGCAATTAGATTATTAGGTTTAACACAGAAAACTAAAATATATCAAGCTTCAACTTCTGAGCTTTATGGCTTAGTTCAAGAAGTTCCTCAATCAGAGTCGACCCCTTTTTATCCTAGGTCGCCATATGCTGTAGCTAAATTGTATGCTTATTGGATCACGATTAATTATAGAGAAGCGTATAATATGTTTGCCTGCAATGGTATTTTATTTAATCATGAATCTCCTCAACGTGGTGAAACTTTTGTCACAAGAAAAATCACAAGAGCCACAGCTAAGATAGCTTTAGGGATAGAGGATTGTTTATATTTAGGAAATCTAGACGCAAAAAGAGATTGGGGACATGCTAAAGATTATATTGAAGGCATGTATTTAATTTTGCAACAAGAGAAAGCGGAAGATTTTGTATTGGCAACGGGTATTACTACAACAATTCGAGATTTTGTGATTATGAGTTTTGCTGAATTGGGAATTGAGTTAGGATTTAGAGGGGAAAAAGAAGCTGAAGAAGGTTTTATCTTGAAGAATAATAGTGAATATCAATTAGAAAAAGGAAAAGTAGTTGTGAAAGTTGATCCTAAATATTATCGACCAACCGAAGTAGACCTATTAATTGGAGACCCTACTAAAGCTATGACAAAATTAGGATGGAAGCCTAAATATGATTTGCCAGCTTTAGTTAAAGAGATGGTTTCAAGTGATCTTAAATTATTTAAGAAAGAATTATTTATAATAAATAGTGGCCTGAGATAGTATCTTATTTTTATCTGATCTATCAAGAATTAATTTTATTAAATTATTATTCGTATCAAAACATTTAAATTCTCATTATTTAAAAAAATTAGCTATTTGCTTTCAGGCAAACAGAAAAAACAATTAATAATTTTAGGTATATTATTGTTGATTGGTGTTTTTTTTGAAATGCTAGGTTTAGGTATTTTAATTCCAGCTTTTGCGATTATTTTAAATCCAAAAGTTGGGAATGAGTTTCCAGTAATAAAACCGTTAATTGATCTATTGGGGAATCCAACTCAATTCCAATTATTATTTTTTGGAATGTCGATTTTGATTTTTATCTATTTTATAAAGGCAATATTTCTAATTTATATAAGTTGGAAGCAAAGTAAGTTTTCTGCCGACCTATCTGCTGATATTGGTAGAAAGTTGTTTGATGGTTATATGAAAATGCCATATACTTTTCACCTTCAAAGAAATTCTGCTGAATTATTAAGGAATATTCAAGGTGAAGTTGGTCAATTTACATTTATCTCACAATCAGTTATTAGTTTGTCGGTTGAAATTTCTGTAATCGCTGGAGTCGTGTTTACCATAGTATTGTTAGAGCCTTTGGGGGCCTTTATCATTATGGTATTTTTGGGGATTTCAATTATAGTTTTTCATCGAATTACGAAAAATAAACTTTTAAATTGGGGAAACTTAAGGCAGCTTCATTCTGGCTTATCTAATAAACATGTTTTGCAAGGTATTGGAGGAATTAAAGATGTTAAATTTTTGGGGAAAGAAATATTTTTCCTAAATCAGTTTGATTATCATAATGAGCAAAATGCCAAGACATTAGCAAAGGTGGCTACTTTAGGATTGGTACCTCGGTCTTATTTGGAGTTGTTATCTGTTGTTGGTTTAGCAGGCTTGATTATTATTATGGTATTCCAAAATAGACCAGTGGAGTTGCTTATACCAACTATCGGGGTTTTTGCTGCAGCTGCATTTAGGATGATTCCCTCCGCAAATAGGATCATGACATCGATGCAAGGTATTCGATATGCACAACCTGTTGTAGAGTTGTTGTATAATGAGTTTAAAGAAATTAATGCGGTAGAAAAATGGGATTCTCTAAATGATAATTTGGAGGAGCTAGCCTTTGAAAATGAATTGAAATTGAATCATGTTAATTTTAAGTATTTTAAAAGTAATAGAAATGCGTTGCATGAAATTAATCTTACTATTAAAAGAGGAGAAACTATTGGATTTATTGGTCCAAGTGGATCAGGTAAAAGTACTTTAGTTGATGTTATTTTGGGTCTAATTGTTCCAGATAATGGTACAATTAGTTTTGATAAACAAGATATTTTTAAAAATGTCCGATATTGGCAAAACCAGATTGGATATGTACCGCAGACGATATATTTAACAGATGATTCGATTAAGAATAATATTGCCTTTGGAATACCTGAAGATGAAATTGATGAAATAGCTTTACAAAAATCTATTGATGCAGCACAATTAAAAGATTATATTGATTCCTTGCCTGAAGGTGTTTTATCTCAAGTTGGAGAAAGAGGTGTTAGGCTTTCTGGAGGCCAAAGACAAAGAATTGGAATTGCTAGAGCATTGTATTATAACCCGCAAATTTTATTACTGGATGAAGCTACAAGTGCTCTTGATTCTTTGACTGAAATTGAAGTAATGAAGTCAATAACTGCATTGAAAAAAGAGAAGACGATTTTGATAGTTGCACATCGAATTTCTACATTAACCAATTGTGATAAAATTTACAAATTGGAAAATGGTAAAATAGTAGAGGAAGGTACTCCTTCAACGATGTTAAATTAATTCGAAAGATTAAAGAATTAACTACCCATTTGGGGATTTATATGTTCAAGCCATTACCTTATGGACGACAAGATATTTCAGAAGAAGATATCGAAGCAGTCGTTAAAGTTTTAAAATCTGATTTTTTAACTCAAGGACCATTAGTGGGTCAATTTGAGGATGCAGTAGCACAATACTGTGGAGCTAAATATTCTGTTGCAGTGAACAGTGCTACCAGCGCCCTACATATTGCTTGTTTAGCACTAGGAGTAAAAGAAGGGGATTGGGTATGGACGACACCTATTACTTTTGTCGCTTCCGCAAATTGTGCGATTTATTGTGGGGCTTCAGTAGATTTTGTTGACATAGATCCGTTAACTTACACCATAAGTGTGGAAAAGCTTGAAGAAAAGCTTTTATTGGCAAAAACCACAGGTAAATTACCTAAAGTTGTTATACCTGTTCATTTATGTGGACAATCTTGTGATATGGAAGGCATTGCTAGATTAAGTCATGAATATGGGTTTAAAGTTATTGAAGATGCCTCTCATGCTATTGGAGGTAAATACAAAAATTTACCTATTGGAAATTGTCAATATAGCGATATTACCATATTTAGCTTCCATCCTGTAAAGATTATCACTTCGGGGGAAGGTGGAATTGCATTGACAAATAATGTTGAATATTGTGCTCATATGCAAAGGTTAAGAAGTCATGGAATCACTCGTGATCCACGTGAAATGAGTCATAGTCCTGACGGTCCATGGTATTATCAACAAATTGAATTGGGCTTTAATTATCGAATGACAGATATTCAAGCGGCCTTAGGTTTAAGTCAATTGAAACGTTTGGATGAATTTGTTAAAAGAAGGCAAGAAATTGCAAAAAAATACAATGAACTTTTGTTCGATTTAGATTTAGTGATACCATTTCAAAACAAAGAGACTTATTCAAGCTTTCATTTATATGTGGTTCGAACAAATCAAGATAAAAGAAACAGTCATAAGGAATTAGTTGAAAGACTACGTTCAAATGGAATAATGGTTAATCTTCATTATATTCCTATATATCATCATCCTTATTATCAAGTAAAAGGTTATAATCCGAAAGACTTTCCAGAATCTGAAATGTATTATTCTCAGGCCATCAGTTTGCCAATTTATTTTGGATTGAAGGATGAAGAAATAGAATATATAGTCGAAAAATTAAAGACACCTATTAATTTTCAGACTATATTTTAATTCGAGAAATCAAAATATCCCCGAATGGTATTTCCAACGAAAATTGAATCAGAAAGATTAAAGCTAATTCCACTTTCTTTAAAGCAATTATCAGAGGAATATGTCTGTTGGATGAATAACTCAATTGTAAATGAATACTTAGAAAGTGGGGGAAATTATACATTGGAATTGTTAGAATTGTATTTAAAGACTGTAGAAGAGAAAAGTATTTTTTTTTATGCTATAATTTTAAAGGCTAACAATAAACATATCGGTAATATTAAGATTGATCCGATTAACTATAAGCATGGGTTTGCGGAGTATGG
Organism: Aquirufa ecclesiirivi; assembly: GCF_011250515.1. Classification (GTDB taxonomy): domain Bacteria; phylum Bacteroidota; class Bacteroidia; order Cytophagales; family Spirosomataceae; genus Aquirufa; species Aquirufa ecclesiirivi. The sequence goes on from NZ_JAANOP010000001.1 coordinate 533,162, forward strand.
TATTATGATGGGAGATATTAATGAATGGGGCAAGGGCTATGCATTTGAAGCCTCTAATTTGGTAATCAAATATTGTTTTGAGGAATTAAAACTAAGAAAAATTTGTTTGGGGGTAATTAGTGAAAATATAGCTGCGGTTAACCTTTATAAGAAACTTGGGTTTATTATTGAAGGAATTTATAAGGAGCATTTTCTTTATAAAGGCGATTACTGTAGTTGTATAAGAATGGCAATTTTTAATCCCAAAAGAATAAAATGAAATTAGTCTTGGGGACTGTTCAGTTTGGCCTAAATTATGGTATAAATAACGTTAATGGACAAACTACGGAAGATGAAGCTTTCCAAATTTTGGATTTTGCCTATCAACATGGAATTAATCGATTAGATACAGCGGCGAACTACGGAAATGCAGAATATTTATTAGGTAAATATTTCAAGAAGTACCCGACCAATAAATTTGAAATCATTACCAAATTAAATTTGGCAAATAGAACTTGTGAAGAATCGTTGAAATCAAGTATTGATAAACTTCAAGTCGATTCTATCAATTCCTTGATGTTTCATTCTTATTCAGATTACCAAAATAGTAAAAGTCAAATTCAGCCATTAAATAGAAACTTTAAAGGTAGATTATTTAAAAAACTAGGAGTTTCAATCTATACCAATGATCAATTGAAAGCTGTCATTGAAGATTCAGAAATTGATTTAATTCAAGCACCTTTTAATTTACTAGATAATGAAAATTTACGCGGGGACTTATTTTTGAAAATTAAAGAAGCAAGTAAAGAACTACATACAAGATCGGTTTTTCTTCAAGGTCTTTTTTTTAAGGAAATAAACATGTTTCCTGAAAAGCTAAAACCTTTAATTCCATCTATTCAATTACTTCATGCCCTTGCAAAGAGGAATCATATTTCGTTAAATGATTTGGCCATAGCCTATGTCCTTTCGAAAAAATACATCGACGGAGTATTGTTTGGGGTTGATAGTTTAGAGCAAATGAAACAAAATATTTATAGTTCATCAAAGGTTCTTTCCTCGGAAACAATTCAACAAATAGATGCAATCAAAATATTGAATGTTGATTTATTAAATCCTTCCTTATGGTAAATGAAAAAGTCATCATTTTAACACAAGCGAGAATAGGAAGTACGAGATTTCCACATAAAGTACTAAAAAAAATTGGGGACGAGAGTTTGCTTTCAATTCATCTGAAGAGACTGAAAAAGTCAATAAAAGCCTCAAAAATAATAGTAGCAACTACGTTTGAAGAAGATTCAGACAAAATCGTAGATATTGCATTGCATGAAAATGTAGAATCAATTAAAGGCTCTACAGATAATGTTCTTGATCGCTTTTATCAAGCCGCCAAAAATGAGAAGCCAGACTTTGTTGTTCGAGTAACATCAGACTGCCCATTAATTGATCATCAATTGATTGATCAGGTTATAGAAATGACCATTCAAAATGACCTTGATTATGGCTCCAATATTTTGGTAGAAGAATTTCCAGATGGACAAGACATTGAAGTAATCAAATGGTCCGCCCTTGAAAAAGCTTGGCTTGAGGCGAAACTGCCATCTGAACGAGAGCATGTTACCCCATACATTAGAAAAAATGCAGATTTCAATGGCGGAATCTTATTTAAGGCGATGAATTATTCAGCAAATGCCAATTATAATCAAGTTAGAATGACAGTGGATTTACCTTCCGATTTGGAGACCATCACTATGTTGATTTCTAAATTAGGAATGGATGAAAGTTGGAAGACATATACCGATTATATTGTTGAGAATCCTGAATTATTTGAAAACCAAAAAATTGTTCGAAACGAAGGATATATGAAATCCTTAGAAAAAGATGATAAATGATGGGTAAGGGTCAAGAATTATATAAAAAAGCAAAAACGCTCATTCCAGGTGGTACCATGTTGTTGTCTAAAAGACCAGAGATGTTCTTACCGGACAACTGGCCATCTTATTACAGTAAGGCAAAAGGTTGTAAGGTATGGGATTTAGATGGCAAGGAATACCTCGACATGTGTATTATGGGTATTGGTACTAATACCTTGGGATATGGCAATGACGAAGTAGATGCAGCTGTCATTCAAACCGTACAAAATGGCAACATGAGTACGCTCAATTGCCCTGAAGAGGTTTGGCTAGCTGAAGAGTTAATTCAAATGAACCCTTGGGCTCATATGGTTCGATTTGCTAGAAGTGGAGGCGAAGCTAACGCAATAGCCATTCGTATTGCTCGTGCTGCTTCTGGAAAAGATAAGGTGGCAATATGCGGATATCATGGTTGGCATGATTGGTATTTATCTACCAATCATAACCAAGGCGATGGATTATCATGCCACCTTTTGCCAGGGTTAGATCCTTCTGGCGTTCCCAAAAAACTGAAGGACACCGTTTTCCCTTTTCACTATAATAACATAGAAGAGTTGGAAAACTTGATTAAGAATCAAGATATCGGAGTGATTAAAATGGAAGTTGTCAGAAATTTCGGCCCTGAGGATAATTTTCTTCAAAAAGTCCGAGATTTGGCCACAAAACATCAAATAGTTTTGATTTTTGATGAATGTACATCCGGATTTAGAGAGACTTATGGAGGGATATATAAAAAATATGGCGTCGAACCAGATGTAGCTATGTTTGGCAAAACAATTGGGAACGGCTATGCCTTGACGGCTGTAGTAGGCAAGAGAGAGGTCATGGAAGCAGCTCAAAAAACGTTTATAAGTAGTACATTTTGGACAGAGAGAATTGGTCCAACAGCTGCCTTGAAAACCTTGGAAGTAATGAGGCGAATAAAGTCTTGGGAAATCATTACCGAAAATGGTTTGACGATGCAGAGAGGATGGAAAAAATTAGCAGATAGTTATCAACTGAATATTTCAATCTCAGGTATTCCTTCACTATCTACTTACTCATTTGCTGGAGAAAATACATTAAAATATAAAACCTATCTAACACAGGAAATGCTGAAAATGGGTTTTCTAGCAAGTACCAATTTTTATGCTTCAGTGGCACATGAAGAAGAACATTTTACTTCTTATTTTAATGCTCTGGATCAAGTATATTGTGTAATTTCTGAATGTGAAAAGGGCCAAAAAAACATCGATGAATTATTAGAGGGCGCTGTTTGTCATGCAGGATTTAAACGACTAAATTAAATTTCATATTTAAAAAATATTCTAATGAAAAGGTGCACCAAATGTTTACTCCCAGAAACTCATGAATCAATTTCTTTTGATGAAATGGGAGTTTGTAGTATTTGCAGACAAGTCGAATTTAAAGAGGGAAAAATCGATTGGGAATCAAGGAAAAAAGACTTGTCTGAACTTATTGAAATGCACAGAGGCAAATACGATTACGATTGTATCGTTCCATTTAGTGGTGGAAAAGATAGTGTTTGGACATTATATTATTTAATGAAAGAGTTTAAAGTTAAGCCACTGGTAGTTCGTTTTGATCATGGTTTTCTAAGACCGAACTTAAATGAAAATACCATCAATGTCCTAAGAGGTCTGGGAGCTGATTTTATTTCATTTACTCCCAATTGGAAAGTGGTACAAAAATTAATGTTGCAAAGCTTTTTAGAAAAGGGAGATTTTTGTTGGCATTGCCATACAGGGATTTTTTCATACCCTATGCACATTGCCATTAAATATAAAGTTCCACTTATTTTTTGGGGCGAGCCATCTGCTGAATATACTTCCTATTACAGCTATGATCAACCAGAGGAAGTGGATGAAAAGCGATTTAATCGTTTTGTGAATTTGGGGATTACGGCATTGGATATGGCTGTAAGATTAGGTGGCGATTTAGATGAGAGAGATTTCAAACCTTATACTTATCCTCCGCTGAAAGAACTGAGAGCCCTCAATTATAAAAGTGTTTGTTTAGGGTCATACATTCCTTGGGATGTAAAGACCCAATCTGAAATCATCATGGATGAATTGGGTTGGAAAGGAGATTTGGTTGAAAATGTACCTCCTCAATACAATTACGAGAAGATTGAATGCCACATGCAGGGGGTAAGGGATTATATTAAATACATTAAGCGAGGATATACTCGACCAACAGCCTTGGCATCCATCGATATTCGTCATGGAAGATTAGATAGGGAAGATGGAGAGAAAATGATAGATGAATTTGAAGGCAAGAAACCGGCTAGCTTGGAAATATTTTTAGAAATGGTGGGGCTTACAGAAGCAGAATTTTTTGAAATTGCCCAGAGTCATACAGTTTCGCCTTGGAAGCTAAATGTTTTTGAACAAGAAGCAGGAGCTAAGCTGCCAGACTTTAATCAATGGACAAGAAGTGGTAAAATGGATAGATCAGAAGCGGATGTGCAAATTGAAAATTGGAGAAAGTCTCAATAGATGATTGGAATTGTTGATTATGGAATGGGGAACTTATTATCAGTATTCAATGCTTTTGAATATCTGGGGGTAAGTGTCAAAATTTGTAGTAAACCAGAAGATTTAAGTCAGGTAGATCGAATTGTGTTGCCTGGAGTTGGAGCGATCAGTCAGTGTATTTTCCGATTAAATGAGAATGGTTTTTCGGAAGCTCTACATGAGCAAGTTATCAAACTAGCGAAACCAACTCTTGGTATTTGTTTGGGAATGCAAGTGATGGCAAAGCAGAGTTTTGAAGGTGGTACACATACATGCTTAGGCTGGTTTGATGCAGATGTTGTTCGTTTAAATCCCGGAAATTCGATCCTAAAAGTGCCTAATATAGGCTGGAATACCATTCAGTTTGACAAGCAAATACCTTTGTTTAAAGGATTACCTGAAAATTCGGATTTCTATTTAGTTCACTCCTACCAAGTGAAGGTTCGTCATGAAGCGGAAAGAGTTGCCACCTATCAACATGGGGAAACTGTTACTGCTGCCATTATGAAGGATAATATTTTCGCTACTCAGTTTCATCCAGAAAAGAGTCAAGATTTGGGATTAACAGTGTTAGAAAATTTTATAAACTGGAAACCCTGATGTCTAAGAAAAGATTGATACCCAAATTGCAATTAGCAACCAGCAGAAATAATCCCAATAAATTAGTGGTAGTCATAACTAAGCAATTTGGCGATAAAATAGAAATAGGTGATCCCGTATCTCAATCAAAAATATTTCAAGATCAATCAGCTGATGAATTAATTTTTTTGAATATCGAGAGTAATACCAATAATATCAAAACACTTAGTGAAGTAATTGCTAAGGTTTCAGAAGAGATTTTTATGCCGATGACCGTAGGTGGAGGTGTAGCCAGTGACGATGATTTTCGTTTGTTATTGTCTCATGGTGCAGATAAAATTTCTATTAATACCAAAGCAGTTGAAAGCCCAGAATTTATTACAGAAATGTCGAATAAATATGGTGCTCAATGTGTGGTAGTCAGTATAGATTACAAAAAAGAGGCTGATGGATGTTTTCAAGTATACTCACAAGGAGGGGCTCTCGCTACAGGATTAGATCCAATTCAATGGGCCATTAAAGCAGAAATGTTGGGTGCTGGAGAATTACTTTTGACCTGCATTGACCATGATGGAATGAGAAATGGCCTTGAACTTGAAGTTCCTACTAGCATTGTTCAACAAGTGAATATCCCTTTAATATGCGGAGGTGGATGTGGCTTAGCCAAGCATTTTTCTGATGCATTCCTACAAGCCAATGTAGAAGCGGTAAGTGCGGGGTCATTTTTTGCTCATCGTGATCAGAATCTCATTCAAACACGCTCTCAAATATCCAATGCTGGAGTTGTGATTCGAATGCAAAATTGAAAAATATTGATTGATGATGGACCGAGAGTATAAAGTGCTGAATAAACAAATCTTTACCAAAGATCAATTTCAAATAGTACCTATTCGAAAAATAGATCAATTGGATATTATGAAGTGGAGGAATGAGCAAATTTATCATTTGAGACAAAATAAACCCCTCACGGAACAGGATCAGAGTCATTATTTTGCAAGCACAATCTCCAATCTATTTAATCAAGAAAAGCCGAATCAAATTTTATTTTCATATTTAGAAAATGGAACATGTATTGGGTACGGCGGGCTAGTACATATTAATTGGGTGGATAGAAACGCAGAGATTTCCTTCATCATGGATACAAAATTAGAAAAGGATAATTTTCAAAAGCATTGGTCTATCTATTTGAGTTTGATTGAAGAAGTGGCATTTAAAGAATTACAATTGCATAAAATATATACATATGCTTTTGATATAAGGCCACATTTATTTGAGGCATTAGAGAAGAACATGTTAGTTAAAGAGGCAAGATTAAAACAACATGCCAAATTTGAAAATCAATTTGTAGATGTAATCATTCATTCAAAATTCAATGAATCATTTAAGATTTAGAAAAGCATTAAAATCTGATTCAGAGCTATATTTTAAATGGGTGAATGATCCATTAGTAAGGGAACAATCTTATAATTCTAACACAGTCAGTTGGGACGAACATCAAGCTTGGTTTTTTGAGAAAATTAATCATGCTGATTGGCATTTTTATTTATTTGAAAATTTAGAAAACGAATATGTGGGACAGGTTAGGATTCAAACAATTGACCTGTCTAATGCAGTTATTGGAGTCTCTGTAGATGCATTTTACAGAGGAATGGGATGCGGATTAAACATTTTACAGCTAGCCACGTTTGATTTTTTAAATAGTTATCCTAATATATTGATCAATGCATATATCAAGCAAGAGAATTTGGCGTCTAAAACTATGTTTGAAAAAGCGGGATTTGATTTCAAAGAATTAGTGGTATATCAAAACTTTAAAAGTTATCATTATATCAAATATGCAGATAGATAAATTTAATATTGACGAGAACAATAGAGTTTTTATTATTGCTGAATTATCGGCTAATCATAATGGAAGTTTAGATGTAGCTATTGAAACAATTCGGGCAGCGAAAAGAGCTGGTGCTGATTGTATTAAACTTCAGACTTATACAGCAGATACTATTACCATTGATTCGGATAAAGATGATTTTGTTATAAATGATACAATTTGGGAGGGAAGAAAATTATATGATTTGTATCAAGAAGCCTTTACTCCATGGGAGTGGCATGAAGCATTATTTAAAGCAGCTGAACAGGAAGGTTTAATTTGTTTTTCATCCCCATTTGATAAAACGGCCGTAGATTTTTTAGAAAATTTACAGACACCTGCCTACAAAATAGCCTCCTTTGAAATTACAGATATCCCTTTGATTGAATATGTTGCATCCAAACAAAAACCAGTCATTATTTCTACGGGAATTGCCACTGAAGAGGATATTACATTGGCTCTGGATGCTTGTTATCGAATGGGAAATAGAGATATTGCCTTACTTAAATGTACTTCAAGTTATCCAGCCCCCATTGAAGAAGCTAATTTAATTATGGTACAAGATTTAGCTAAGAGATTTAACGTCATTGGAGGATTATCTGATCATACCTTAGGAAGTACTGCACCAGTGGTTGCTACGGTTTTTGGAGCTAAGATCATTGAAAAACACTTTATCTTGGATCGTTCCATTGGAGGGCCCGATGCTTCATTTTCCATGAACGAAGCAGAATTTACGCAGATGGTGAAAGCTGTGCGGGAAGCCGAGAAAGCCATTGGTCAAGTAGATTATCAGTTAACTGAAAAGCAAGCCAAGGGCAAAGATTTTAGTCGTTCCTTGTATGTGGTTGAAGATGTAAAAGCAGGTGAAGAAATATCAGAGAAGAATATAAAGTCTATTCGGCCAGGATTTGGTTTACACCCCAAGTATTATTCTGAGCTATTAGGTAAACAGGTTAAAACTAATCTTTACAAAGGAGATCGATTAAATTTAAATGATGTTGAACTATAATTTATGTCAAAGCCAAGAGTAGTAGCAAGTATTGAAGCAAGAATGGGATCATCAAGATTACCAGGGAAGGTATTATATGATATTTATGGGAAGCCCTCAATAGAAAGGCTTATAAGTAGATTACAACTTTGTAAAAATATTGATTCAATTATTCTAGCAACTACAGATAAGCCAGGCGACGACCCATTGGCGGAATGGGCAATTAATAATAATATAGCTATCTACAGAGGAAGCGAGGATGATGTGTTAAACAGAGTTGTTGAAGCGCAGAGGTCGATGAATTCTGATATTGTTGTAGAAATTACAGGAGATTGTATATTGTTAGATCCCAATATAATTGATTTGGGAATTAATACTTATTTAGCTAATAAGTTTGATGTAGTAACCAATGCACGGATTCCATCTTATGCTCAAGGACTTGACGTCCAGGTATATAGTTTAGAAATTTTAGAACAAGTTGAAAAGACTATTTTTGACCCAGCAGTTCGTGAACATGTATCATTATACTTTTATGAAAACCCATTAATATATAGTGTGTGTAATTTAATGGCTCCCCCACAATGGGAAAGACCTAATCTAAGGTTACAATTAGATTATAAAGAAGATCTTGATTTGATTAAAGCTTTATTTCAAAGAATAGAACCTAGATTAGGTTATTCGTTTGGAATTGAGGCAATAATAGAAGAATTAAATACAGATCCTACATTGGAAGAAATAAATAGACATTGCGAAGAAAAACCTGTAAGGTAGATTAACAATTTTACTAAGAATGCAAATTGAGCAAAATAATAGAATAGAAAATTGGCTATTTTTTTTGGAAGATCCAGGTGCTGTTACCTTCTCTTATCTTCTGTTAGAAAAGTTTTCAACAATTGGCATTAACATCATTTTAATTGCCGATGGACTTGCTAAGAAAATATTGGATGCTAAAAAAATTTCATACCTCCCATTCCAGGAATACCATTTAAGATTTGATTTCTTTAAATTGAATGAAATAAAGGTATTTTTAACTGGAACATCTGAAAATAAATCTAGTCCAGCATTTTCTTTAATGCAAACTGCGAGAGATTTAAAAATTTCTACTATTGGTTTGGTAGATGGAGCAGGAAGTCATAATGAAAGATTTAAAGGCCAAACAGATTCTCCTTTATTTTGGGCACCTGATTGGCTAATTGTCCCAGATTTAACCACCCAAAAGCTTTATGTCCAACTTGGTTTCCCTGTTGAAAAAATTAAAATCTTAGTTCATCCACACTATGAGTGGATTAAGTCTATTGCAAAGAATTGGACAATAAATAATCGTCAACAACAAAGAGATTCACTGATGCCTAAAGCGGGAAATAGGAAAGTAATCTTATTTCTTTCAGAAATTTCAGATGGGTTAAATTCAAGTTTATACAAACGATCAGAGGATTATTCGCTATTAGGTAAATCTGAACATGAAGGAAGGACCGAAATAGTATTAGATGAATTTTTACTAGGGATAAATCAACTTTCTCCTCGTCCTTATTTAGTTTTAAGATTACATCCTAAACAATTTAAATCGGATTTGGAAGAATATATTTCATTTTTTGATTTAATAAGCCAGGAAGAAAATCCATTAGAAATTGTTAATTCTTCTGATGTTGTCGTTGGTATTACGAGCTCGCTATTAGTGGAGGCTTATTATTTAGGTAAACCTGTTTTGAGTATTATCCCAAATCCAAACGAAAAACTTTATTTAGGAGACTTGTCTGACATAATTCCGTCGTTGTACACTCGTGAATTAATAAGTGAAGGATTAAATAATTCAATAAATGAGGAAAGGATAAATGATATAAATGGACAAAATCCTCAATTTCTAAATAATCAATGTCTAGATTTTTTCAAAACGTTAAAACAACTTTAATTTGAAAAAAATCAATAAATTATCATGTATTGTAATCGGTCTTGGAAACATAGGCATGGGATATGATATAGATGAAGGGAACCTTGACATTATTCAAACCCATTGCCGAGCAATTGAATTGCACCCTATGTTTGAATTAATGGGGGCAGTTGAGCCAGATATAAGTTTACAAAAATTGTTTAGTAAGAAATATAAAAAACCGGTATTTGGCCAAGTGAACACGGCCTTAGATCAACTAAGTGCTGATATATATGTGTTAGCTTGCCCAACTAACTTACACTTTTCAGTCTTGAAAAGTATCCTTGAAAAGGATAAGCCACAAGTAATCCTATGTGAAAAACCGCTGTCTTACCAATTGGATGAGGCCAAAGAAATGATTCAAATGTGTGAATCAAAGGGAGTTCAATTACTAGTAAATTACATCAGAAGATCAGACCTTGGGGCTATTGAGATCAAGAGAAAAATAGATGTAGAAGAAATACAAAGTCCAATCAAAGGGATTTGTTATTATTCAAAAGGCTTTTTGCACAATGGCTCACATTTCTTGAATGTATTAAAATATTGGTTAGGTGATGTAAAACAGTTTAAAGAGCTTAGCAATGGAAAACAATTAAATCAGTTTGATGCAGAACCAGACCTGTATGTTTCTTTTGAAAAAGGAGATGTGGTATTTATGTCAACTTGGGATCAATTGAATCCCTATCATGCCATTGAATTAGTTTCTAAATCTAGTAAATTGTCTTACTTGAACGGAGGAGAATTGATTGAATGGAGAGATAGAAGAAATTCTGATAATGTATACATCATTGAAAATTCGATGCATCGATATCAATGGCAAGTATTTGATAATATAGCTCATTTGTTAAATGGGAATGCTTTCTATGCATTATGCAGTGCTGGAGAAGCGTATGAGACTTTGAGTGATTGTAAGAAAATGTTAAATTTATAATATGGAAAGCGAGAAATTAGCACTTTTGGGTGGTGAAAAAGTAATAAAAACACCTTTTGAAAAATATAATCCAATTGGAAAAGAAGAGGTTGATGCAGTAAAAGAAGTTATTGAATCGGGTGTATTATCTCAATTTATTGGAGGCTGGGGAGCAGATTTTTTTGGAGGGCCTAAAGTTCAAGAATTTGAAAGAAATTGTGAAAAATATTTTGGAGTAAAGCATGCTGTAACTGTTAATTCTTGGACTTCAGGTTTAGTAGCTGCCGTAGGAGCAATAGGGATTGAGCCTGGTGATGAAGTAATTGTGTCTCCTTGGACTATGTGTGCCAGCGCTACGGCCATATTACATTGGAACGCTATTCCAGTTTTTGCAGATATTGATCCTGATACATTTAATATTGATCCTAAATCTGTGGAAGCAAGAATAACTCCTTATACCAAGGCTATTATGGCTGTCGATATTTTTGGGCAATCTTGTGATATTGATTCATTGATGAAAATTGCTGAAAAACATCATTTAAAAGTCATTACAGATACGGCTCAATCACCAGGTGCAGAAATAAATGGGAAACAGACCGGAACATTAGCCCATGTTGGGGGCTTTAGTTTAAATTATCATAAGCATATTCATACGGGTGAAGGTGGTATTTTAGTGACTAATGATGATGAGATCTTTGAGCGACTTCAACTTATTAGGAATCATGGAGAAGCTGTGGTTGGAGATAAAGGTGTTCAAAATATTGTTAATATTGTGGGACATAACTTTAGGCTTGGGGAAATGGAATGTGCAATTGGTATTGAGCAATTAAAAAAACTCGACTACCTAGTAAAAAGACGACAAGAAATTGCAGAAAGATTGACCAATGGGTTGAAAGATTTAAATGGAATTAAAACTCCATATATAGCTTCAGGTAATACCCATGCTTATTATGTATATCCATTGGTACTGGATTTGCAGAAATTACCCGTTTCAAGAGCTAGAATTGTAGAAGCTTTAAATGCAGAAGGGCTTTCTTTTGCCGAGGGATATCAAAATGTACATTTATTACCTATGTACCAACAAAAAATTGCCTTCGGTTCTAAAGGGTTTCCATGGTCATCAGATATTTATCATGGTAATGTCGATTACTCCAAAGGAATTTGCCCTGTAGCAGAAGAACTTCACGATCATTCTTTCGTTTCATATGGATTGTGCACACATGAATTATCGGATAATGATGTTGATTTAATGATTGAAGCATTTCATAAGGTTTGGCAAAATTTGAATTTAATAAAATAAAATTTTGATTGATTTAACTAATCGAGATTTAGAACTTTTAAGATTATAAGGATATTTCATAGTTAAATCCTTTTTCAATAATCAGGATTTGAAATGGGGCCAATTGGAGGGTATTTTGGAATAAATAGGTATGTTAATTTTCTATTCGGGATTAATTCATAGTGGGGCAAAGAATACATCTGATAAAAGGCGATTTTCTCTAGATGTAACTTTTCATGAAATTGTAGTTCATAAATTTGCTCCAAAAGCTTCGATTACAGGATTAGAAAATTATAATCAACATTATGGAACAAATTTCTGAAAATCAAATGAAATTTGTTGAATGTACAAATTTCGAAGAATGGGATTCATTTATTAATAATAGTCCAGTTGCCAGTATATTTTGTACCAGTAGTTTTTTGAAGTCTTTAATAGTTGACTTTGAAATTTTGGTACTTAAAATAAATGGTATAATTGAATTAGGTATAGTTATATTCTTTGATAATCAAAGGAATAGTATTTTGCCATCTTTTTCAATGTACGCAGGTATCATTTATAGAGAGAAAAACAATAAAAAGGGGATATTTTCAGAAAAATATTTTGAATATTTTGGATACTTTTTAAGTCAATTAACATTTAGACATAGACATTTAGTTTTTGATTTACATCATAATTTTATTGACATTAGACCAATATCTTGGTTTAATTATGGAGGCAGTCAAGTGTTTAAATTTATGCCTTATTATAGTGGTATTGTGGAAATTGCTGACTTAGATTTTGAGAGTTATTTGCGACAAATTTCTAAGTCTAAATATAGAGAATATTATAAAAGTACAAAACTTGGATTAACATTTGAATCAAGTTCTTCAATAAAAGATTTGCAAATTCTTTATTTAAATACTCATAAAAGACAAGGGATTACAATTTCAGAAAAGTTACTTGCACAAATTGAATCTATAGCCCACTCGGCAATTTTAAATAATTATGGTGTGATTTATTGTGTCAAAAATGCTGATGGAGTTATAATTTCATCTCAACTCACCATTTTTTTTAATGATACTGCCTATTTTTTAATTGGTGGGAATATGCCAGAATGTCGTCATTTGTTTAGTAGTAATTTTATCATTTTAGAAATGATAAAAATATGTATAGCTAAGGGAATAAAATATGTTGATTTGTGTGGAATGAATTCACCAAATAGATCATTGACTAAATCATACTACAATACAATTTTAAAAAGTTACTTTCAAGTTAGAATATAGTACTATATGGATTTTTTATACAATTATTTTAAAGTTAAATTAGTAATAAGAAATATTCTAAGAGATATTTTTTATTTTATCAAAGGACATGATATTGAAAATCAAGATAGTTTAAGGAATTACATAAAGTGGAATGAAAATTATTTTAAAAAGAAAGAAATTAATATTGATAGTTATGTTTTTGTTGATTTATTTTCTGTACCATCCTGGCTATTTATAAATTCATTTGCTGTTAACAAATTGACAACTTATTTTAATTGTTCTGCTACTACATTTTCTCATAAATCAAGAAATCATATTGAAAGTAAGTTGTTTAATTCTTTTAATGTTGATAAACACTTTAAAGTTTCACTATGTACCTCCATTCTGACTAATGAGCATAAAAAACTATACTTAAGCTTAAGAGAAACACTTAAATCTAAAAAGGATTTGTTAGAATTAGAAATTAACGGAATAAAAATCGGTGTTGATATCTATGAGTCTATTCTTCGAACGGGTTTGCCGACTGTTGATATCAATAGTAAATTGACATGGGAATATATTTATTTGGGACTTCTTTATATGATTTATTTTGAAGATTTGTGTAAAAGAGATTTAATAAAGGCTTTTGTTCTTAGTCATGATAATTATATTTATATGGGTTTGCCTGCAAAAATTGGCTATAAATATGGAATTCCTGTCTATCTATTTAATGCTTTTGGATTTTACAAACTTGAAAGGTTTAATCATTTGAATATTAGATGGGCACTTTTACCCGAATTATTTAATTCACTTCCGAAAGAAACAAGGAAAGAAGGTATTTCCTGGGCTGAATCTCAACTCAATCTAAGACTTGGTGGAGTAGTAGGAGTTGATATGTCTTATCAATTAAAAAGTGCATTTGAATTAAACATATGTGAATCACAAATACTTAATAATGGCAATTTAGATGTTGTAGTTGCTACTCATGAATTCTATGATAATCCTCATGGTTATGGTAATTTGTTGTTTAATGATTTTTACGATTGGCTAATGTATTTAGGGAAGAAGTCAAATGAATGTGGATGGAATCTATACTTAAAGGCTCATAGGGACTCTCCTATTGAAGAGATAAATGAATTGAAAAAATTCACTAGTTACTTTGCTAATATTATACTTTTAAATCAGGACTATTCATTTCATCAATTAAAAGACGAAGGGGTTAATATAGTTTTAACTTGTTTTGGAACAGTAGGGCATGAGTTGCCTTTATTAGGGTTTAAAGTGATTAATGCTGGTGTAAATCCTCATATTGGTTATAGATTTAATTTAAATCCAAAGTCATTTTTTGAGTATGATAATGTGTTATCAAATTTAAAAGATTTGAAAATTCACTTTAATAGAAGTGAAATTTTTGAATTTTATTATGGGTATAAAAAAATATTATTCCCATTTAATTTTGAACTAGATTATTATTGTAATGAAGAGACCAAAGAGTACGACATATTTAATAAATATCTAAGTTGTGCAGACAGGCTTTCTTGTGATTTGGAACATGAAATTGACAGATTTATAGTTTCAAATGTTAATTTTTCCTTCCAAAACTACATGTAATTTTATTTGAAAAATATTAATTTAAATTTTATGAGATCTCTAAGAGAGTTAAATTTTATTATTGCTAAATTTTTTAGATCACCCGAAATTTCTAATCAATTAACATTTTCAAAGCCAGTAAATGAATATTTGATGCGTGAAATTAAGAAATATAAAAGTTATTTAGAGTATGGATCTGGTTCCTCAACACTATATTTTTCAACTTACAATAATTTAAATATTGTTTCAATTGAGAGTGATTCATTTTATGCAAAAGCAGTAAGAGAATCTGTTTCAAGTAATTCAAAAGCTAAAGTAATTGATTCAGAGACAGGGATTACAGGTTATTGGGGATACCCGATTTTATTCGCAAATAATGGAAATAAAGGTTGGAAATATGTTAATACTCCCTGGCGTATCTTAGGGGAAGAATATCAACCAGATGTTGTTTTAATAGATGGCAGATACAGAGTAGCTTGTGCTATGAATATTTTGTTAAGGGCAGCTAATAAATTCAAAGTAACAGTCATGATAGATGATTACCTAGGAAGAGAAGAGTATATTTACTTTGAGAAATATTGTAAGCTTTCCAAGATGGTCGATCGAATGGCCTTTTTTGAATATAATTTGTCGCTTATGGAGGCACAAACTATTATGGAGTTAAAGAAAGATTTAATCTTGTATTTGAAAAAGGCAGAATAAGATGTTTCAGACACCCATTTTATTTATCATATATAAGAATCCAGAAGTAACAAAAGTTGTTTTTGAACGAATAAGAGAAATAAAACCCGCTTTTTTATATATCAGCGCTGATGGTTCTAAGTCATCCAACCAAGAGGATTTATTAGAGATTGAAGAGACGAGAAAAGTGACGGAGTTTATTGACTGGGATTGTAAGGTGTATAGAAGGTATTCAAATACCAATTTAGGATGTAAGATCGGTGTTTCTACTGCTATTACTTGGTTTTTCGAAAATGTAGAACAAGGAATAATTCTGGAATATGATTGTTTGCCTGATATAACATTTTTTAATTTTTGTGAAGTACTATTAGAGCGTTATCGAGATATTGAAAATGTATTTTCAATATCAGGTAATAACTTTGATTTTTTGTCATTAAATGAATTAAATCAAATCGGTTTAAGAGATTCTTATTCGTACTCTTTTTTATCAAAAATTTGGGGATGGGCGACCTGGAGAAGGGCATGGAATAAATTTGATATTAGTCTTACCAAATTTCCTGAATTTGAGTCTGAAGGTAAAATTAGGGAACTTATAAAAGGTAAACGAAACCAAGAATACTGGTTAGGCAAAATAAAGGATGTATATCAAGGGAGAAATACATCAACTTGGGGATTTATTTGGCTATTTACATTACTAAGTCATAAGGCCTATTGTATTACCCCTAAAGTCAATTTGGTTTCAAATATAGGTTTTGGCATTGGGGCAACACATGCAACAGATGAAAACAGTATTTTTTCAAAAGTGCCAAATAGTTCTATTTCAATTATTGATTATCCAGAATTAATAGTTCCAGATTTCGATTCTGATTATAGATTTTCAGAATACTTGTATAAATCAGAAAATAAAAATTCTTTAAGGAATATAGTTAAAAAAAATATTCCAGATTGGGCAATTAATTTTTATAGAAAATGGAAATAGAAAGGCAAAAAACAAGGTTTTTCCCTTTAAAAGGAACTAATTATTTTGATTTAAATACTACATTATCAGAGTATCTATTAGAAATAAAACCATTATTAGAAGGGAAAAAAATCATAGATATTGGTGCTGGAGAAATTCCATTTCAAGATTATTATAAGGACTTAGATGTTACCACTTGTGATATTCAAAACAATTCAACAAATACTATTGACCATATAATTATTCCTGACTCTATTCTGCCATTTGAGAATAGCAGTTTTGATGTGATTTTAGTTTTTGATGTTTTAGAACACATTAAAAATGACTTATTCTTTTTATCAGAATGTAATAGAATATTGACAAATGATGGAATACTTGTTGCAAGTATTCCATTTATGTATAGGTATCATGAGATACCTTATGACTTTAGGCGGTATACGCCAAGTGGTTTGAAATACGTTCTTGAAGAATCAAAATTTCAACTAATTACATTAAAAAATATTGGCTCTGTTATATTTTCGGCTGAAACGATATTATTGGAACATCAAGTTGAAATTTTACCATTTTTTAGAAAACTAATTCTAAAAATCATATTAGTCTTGTTAAAAGCAATTAGAAAGCGGAGTGAGATTTCACAGGTGGCACCATTTGCGTTCTTTTTTGTTGCAAAAAAACAATAATGAAAGTTTTAATAATTTCAAATTTTTTCCCTCCTCACTTTATCGGTGGATATGAAATAGCTTGTAGAGATACGCACCAACTTTTATTAGACAATAATATTGAATCTAAAGTTTTAACATCTGACTATTACAATAAAGATTCATTTATTAATAAATTAATTGAATCAGAAAAAGATGTTTTAAGGATACTTAAACTTCATTCAGATTTTAAGAGCCCTAAAAATATTTTAGATTACGATTTCGTTGATCGGTATAATGAAAAAAAAATATCTGATTTTGTAAAATTATACAAACCTGATATAATATATTGTTGGAATATATATGGAGTAGGCACTCGCTTTCTATCAAAAATCAACATAAATAGGACGATTTTTCATATCATGGATTTATCTCTATTCATATATGAATTCTCATTTGTAAAGTGGTTAAAGTCTTCCATTTTATCAAATAGAAATAAAACAACGAAGTTGGCTAGACATTTAAAAAATGCGATTTTTATTTCCAATTTTGTCTCGAATAAATTTTCAAAATACCAAATTAGAAATCAGACTGTAATTTATCCCTTTTTGAAAGAGCTGCCCTCTATTTATATTAAAAAGGAATATAGCTTGAATGACTCCTTGTACGGAGTATATTTAGGGCAAATTGAAAATCACAAAGGAATAAAAGAACTTTGTACAACTTTGAAGGAGATAAATTCATTATATGGGCAGAATAAAATTCAACTTGATATTTATGGTGCATCTTTATCAGGTTTAGATAATTTCATTAAAAGTAATTTTGATTTTGTTACTATTTTCAAAGGATTACCACAGGAAGAGATTTTTAGTAAACTGAAAAATTATGATGTAGGGTTTTTCCCTTCAGTCTGGGAAGAGCCATTTGGAATAGCTCAGATAGAATTAATGGCAATTGGGGTACCGGTTTTTTCAAGTGGTAGAGGCGGGAGTAAAGAAGTTTTAAATAATAATAATTCAATTGAATTTAGTGATTTTGATCACCTTAAAAATAGGTTAATTGAATTTATAAATGAATATCCCAAATTAGGTCAAAAAATTGGTCAAAATGCTCACAGGGAAATTTTGTTAAGACATAATTCAACTGTTTATTTAAAACAATTGATGATATTTTTTCAAGAAGTAATTGAATCGGTGTATGAAGATTAGTTTTGATTTTCGCATATTTCTTCACCAAAAATTTGGAGGAATAAGTCGTTATTATGTTTCACTTTTTTACTCTTTTAAAAATGAAAAAAATATACTTTCAAATGTAATTTGTTTATTCCATTTGAATAAATATTTAGAGGAGAACAGTCGTGATTTTTTGAATAACGTATATTTAAGTAAATTAAAGCAAGGTGATTTTATCGTATTTAATCTCGCTAAATTATTTAATCAGATTTGGGAAATAGTTTATTTAACGTTATTTCCCCCAGATATTTATCATATTACATATTACGATAGAATACCATTCCATAATCGAAGAACAAAAATTGTAATTTCAGTTTATGATATGATTCATGAATTGTATCCAGAACAATTTTCGGAAAAGGCTAGTCAAATCAAAAAAGAATGTGTCAAAGCGGCAGATTTAGTGATTTGTATTTCTGAGAATACAAAGAAAGATTTGATTCAAATTTTTGGAATAGAGGAGAACAAAATTAGAGTTATTTATTTGGGTTTTAAAGAGTTTGACCATTCTAACAATATCGACCCTTCAATTCCTTCCATTTTACCTAATAGTTACATTCTATTTGTCGGACAGCGTCAAGGATATAAGAATTTTGAAGGCCTTGCCAAAGCGTATGCTTATTCATCTGAACTTAATCAAAAATTTCAATTAGTTTGTTTTGGGGGAGGTCAATTTACTGAAGAAGAAAATGTCATGATTCGAAAATTTGAAATAGAAGGCAAGGTAATTCAAATTGATGGGGATGATAATTTATTAAAAATTTGTTACGAAAAAGCCTTTGTTTTTGTTTACCCAAGTTTATATGAAGGCTTTGGAATTCCTCCATTGGAAGCGATGTCGTGCGGGACTCCAGTGTGTTGTAGCAATACGAGTAGTTTGCCTGAAGTAGTTGGTGATGCCGCTATTTTATTTAATCCATTGTATACTGAGGAAATAAAATTGGCCATGCTTGAAATATTAAATTCAATTGTTAAAAGGCAAGAATTAATAGCCAAGGGAATGCATAGAATTAAATATTTTACTTGGAAAAAGTGTGCTTCTGAAACTTTAGATGCTTATCAATCAATATTATGAAATCAGCACTAATATGTGGAATATCGGGTCAAGATGGTGCTTATTTAGCGCAATTACTATTATTAAAAGGGTATCGAGTATATGGCACCTCTCGTGATGTAGAGTTGGGCAATTGGTCAGCTTTAAAAGAATTGGGGATCTATGAAAAAGTGGAACTATTGTCATTAAGTCCAATAGATTTTAAAAGTGTTTTAGATGCTTTCTATAAAAGTAAGCCTGATGAGGTTTATTTTTTAGCAGGGCAATCTTCTGTAGCATTATCTTTTGATCAACCTGTTGATACAATGCAGAGCATAGTTCTAGGGACATTAAATATGTTGGAAGCTTGTCGCTTATTTCCTGGTGTTAAATTATATAATGCAGGCTCAAGTGAGTGCTTTGGAGATACTAATGAAGGCAGGGCTGATGAGACAACAAACTTCAATCCTCAGAGCCCTTATGCAATTGGAAAATCGGCCTCATTTTGGTTGGTTTCTAATTATAGAAAAGCGTATGGAATTTTTGCATGTACCGGAATATTATTTAATCACGAGTCGCCCTTTAGGCCGACTAGATTTGTAACAAAAAAAATAGTTCAAGCAGCTAGGGATATTGCCCAAGGATCAAATGAAAAATTAGTATTAGGGAATTTAAATATTACTAGAGATTGGGGGTGGGCACCGGAATATGTAGAAGCCATGTGGTTAATGCTTCAACATGCAGAACCAGATGATTTTGTTATTGCAACAGGCCATTCTTCTACGCTAGAAGACTTTGTTTCATTAGTTTTTCAAAATTTTGGCTTAGATTGGGAAGATCATGTTATTCAGGATCCAAAATATTTTAGGCCAATTGAGCATTTAGTTAGTAAATCAAATCCTGAAAAAGCGAAAAGAATTTTAGGATGGGAAGCAAAAAATAGGTTGAAGGAAGTAGTTAAACTCTTATGTAAATAATAGAAATTTAGAGAATGTTTGAAAATCCATATAAAGCTAATTTTAGAATGTATTTAGCTTTATTATTAATTTTATTTCTTCCAGAAGGTTTAGTAGTTAATTTGGGGACCACGTCAACAAGTACAGGTTTTTTTATAGCATGTATATGTTCAATAATATTAATTTATCCAGGAAAAGGCTCAAAAATCTCATTAAGTAAAAATTTTGTAAAATTTTATTTAGGACTTTTTTGTATTTCATTTTTGAATTTTGTGGTAGCCATTTTTATAAATTCGAATTTTAATTTTACTCGGTTTTTTTTATCAGTATTATTAGTAAATGTTGAGGTATTTACTGCATTTTTATTTGCTGTTAGGTTTTTACAAATGACACCTAAAGTTTTAAATAATTTTTTAAAGAATATCGGACTATGTCTATTGTTGCTTGCTCCTTTAGTATTAATTATTTGGAAATTTAGGCCTCCACTTGGTAAGGAAATGTTGTTTTTTACAGAACCATCTCATTATTCGGTAGTTGCTTCTCCCTTTTTTATTTATTATATTATTTCTTCACATAAATTTAAATCAATTTTATTTGCAGTTTCACTTTTGATATGTGCTTCATTAATTGAAAATTTCACTTTAATTCTTCCAATTGCGATAGCTATATTTATATTAGATAGAAAAATCTTTACTGCGCTTGTAGTATTTGCAATAATCCTATTACCCATATTTGGACCAAGTTTTATTGAATATATCTCTCAAAGATATCTAGGAGTATTAGAAGGAGGAGATGGCTCCAATATTTCATCTTTAGTATATTTGCAAGGGTGGGATTATGTTTTTGCTTCAATAAAAAGTTTTAATGGCCTTGGAATTGGTTTTCAACAATTGGGGGAAATTCGGATTGAGTCAGCGTCCCAAGATATTTTGGAATATATGGGTTATCCTTTAAATCAAAATGATGGATCATTTTTGTTTTCAAAATTTTTTGTGGAAGTAGGATGGATTGCGTTAATTTTAGTTATTATTATATTGAAGCAAATACTTATTTCTGCAAAGCGAATTTCAAAGTACAGAAAAGGTAGAGATATAATACGGATCTTTATAAGTACAACTTATTTGAGTTTTTTAATTCCTTTGTTTATTAGGAATAGCAGTTATTTCAATGCGGCAGTTTTTATCTTCATAGTAGCCTTTTTCGCAAGTGGTTTTTTGAAAACAAAATTTAGTTTGACTAAAATTTAAATATGAACCTTGAAGATATAAAAGTATCAATTATAATTTCTGTTTTAAATGCAGAAAAGACAATTGAAAGTTGTCTAGAATCAATAATTAAGCAAGATCATAAAAATATTGAAATCATTGTCATTGACGGAGGTTCTACAGATTCAACACTTCATATTTTAGAAAGATTTGCACAGAAAATCGATTATTTTTTATCTGAGCCTGATTTTGGAATTTACGATGCTTGGAATAAAGCATTAAATCAGGTTACTGGAGATTGGATTTGTTTTATTGGAGCGGACGATGTGATTATTTGTAACGGAATTATTGAGATGTTAAAACTGATAGATGAAGATGGAATTAATCTAATATCTGCCAGAGTTATGCTTGTTAATGACTTAGGTGAAGATGTTGCTGAAATTGGCAAATCTTGGGATTATTTAAGTTTAAAAAGAGGATTAGGAATAGTTCATTGTGGAGCCTTGCATCATGCATCATTGTTTCAAAATGAAAAATTTGATATTAATTATAAAATAGCCGGGGATTTTGAATTTTTGCTTAGAATTGGACCTAACATAAAAGCTAGATTTCTTAATAAAACAATTGTAAGGATGTTTAATGGAGGATCAAGTAGGAAACATGTTAATCGAGTAATTAATGAAACATATCGAGCAATTTTAATATGTACTTCATTTACAAAATTAGACGCAATGTTGTTTTTAATTAATTCATATTTAAGGGAATATATAAGAACATTCTTTTTTCAATTCACCTTTGGCCACGCTTTGTTTAACTACTGGAATAAAAATACCGTCAATAATTGAAATATCTAAGATTTAAATATCTCTTCATGTTAATTAGGTTGCTTTATTACAAGCTCCATTATAAAAGAAAATTCAAATTGAATTCTTTGAAAGTAGGAATTGAATCAAATACTCAATTAATTATAGATTCGCACAAAAATTCCCAAATTATTTTGGGAGAAATTAATTATTTCTATCGTTTTGGTAATCTAGAAGTCTATGATGGAGGTAAAATAGAATTAGGAAATAATATTTCAATTAACAAAGGATTTTGTATTGTAAGTAGATTACTAATTAAGATTGGAAATGATGTGATGATTGGGCCTAACTTTCTGGCATATGATCATAATCATAAATTTGATGACTCTGGAAAATCATTTAATAAACAAGGTTATATTTCTAAGCCAATAATAATCGAAAATAACGTTTGGATAGGAGGCAATGTTTTTATTGCATCAGGAGTTACGATTGGTTCAAATGCCGTTATCGCTGCGGGGTCTGTTGTTACTAAAGATGTAGAGAAAGGAAATTTGGTAGCGGGAAATCCGGCAAAAATAGTTAAGTTAATTAGTGAATAAAATACTGATTATTACTCCATATTTTTATCCTTCTAATTCAGGTGGAGGGGGACAAGTTTCTATTGAAAATTTGGCATTTTCACTTGTGGAAAATCATGAGGTTGAAGTGTTGTGTAATTTATATGATGTTAAACTAAAAAAAAATATTTCAAATGTAGATTTTCAAATCTATAAAAGTTTAAAAATATATTATTTAAACTTTAGCAACTTTTTCAAAATCATTAAAATTATTAAAGAGAAAAGATTTGATTTTATTTATTTCAATAGTTTTTTTTCTCCAATTTGTATTTTCTTTCAATTTTTTTTCTTTAAGTCAAAAGTAAAAATTTTGTCTCCTAAAGGAGAGTTTTATGAAGGAGCATTAAAGTCTAAATCGTTAAAGAAAAGATTTTTTTTAATAGTCTTTAGACGAATTAACTTTATGCAGGTATTTCATGCAACTTCAACTCAGGAAATTACTACTATTGCTAAGCTTTTTCCAGAAGCTAAAATTAAATTGGCTAGAGATATCCCATCACAGGTTATGTCGATTTCAGACCGATTAGGTTCTTCCACTTCTGATAAATGCTTTAAAGTTATTTTTTGTTCCTCTTTAGTGCCAAAGAAAAATTTAGAATTTGTTATAAATCTATTGTCTCAAACAAATCTAAAAGTAGATTTTGATATTTGGGGGCAGATAGTGGATAAGAAATATTTTGAAAAAATTCAAAATTTACTAAATACCTTACCTGAAAATATCAATTGGGAATATAAAGGAGAACTTTTATTTAAAGAATCAAAATTTATTTTTTCAAATTATGATTTATTTATTTTTCCGACACTTGGGGAGAATTATGGTCATGTAATTTATGAAAGTTTAGCTTGTGGATGCCCAATTCTGCTTAGTAAAGGAAGTACGCCATGGGAAAATTTAGAGGAAAATTTATTGGGATATAATTTGGAAATACTCCAACCTTTTAAATGGCTCGAAAAAATAGAGTACTTTCATGGATTAAATCTAGATGAACGGAAAATTCGCAGAAATATTTGTATAGAATATATTCGTCAAAATAGTGATTTTGAGGGTATTAAAATTGAAAATCAAAAATTATTTATAAAGTAAATAGGTATGTTTAAAGATAAAGTACTCTTAATTACAGGTGGAACGGGTTCATTTGGCAATGCGGTATTAAACCGATTTTTAAATACTAATATTAAAGAGATTCGAATATTTAGTCGTGATGAGAAAAAGCAGCATGATATGAGAATGGAATTAAATAATCCCAAAATTAAATTTTATATAGGTGATGTTAGGGACTACCATAGTCTTCAATCAGCCATAGAGGGAGTTGATTACATTTTTCATGCAGCAGCATTAAAGCAGGTTCCTTCATGTGAATTTTATCCAATTGAAGCATATAAAACCAATGTTTTAGGGACTGAAAATGTTCTAAATGCTGCAATTTTTCAACAAGTTAAAAAGGTTATTTGTTTAAGTACGGACAAGGCTGTTTATCCTATTAATGCAATGGGAATTTCTAAGGCTATGATGGAAAAGGTAATGGTAGCTAAATCAAGGACCTCTAATAATACGAAATTAATTGGAACTAGATATGGAAATGTTATGGCATCAAGAGGATCCGTTATTCCCTTATTTTTGGAACAAATTCAAAATGGGAATCCAATCACAGTGACTGATCCTGAAATGACTCGTTTTATGATGACATTGGATGATGCCGTAGAACTAGTTTTGTATGCTTTTGAACATGGAAATTCTGGAGATATTTTTGTTCAAAAATCACCCGCATCAACAATTGGTGAATTAGCATTTGCCATGAAGAAAATATATAATTCTAGCATAGAAATTAAAGTAATTGGTACAAGACATTCTGAAAAATTGTATGAAACTTTGCTAGCAAGAGAGGAGGTATTATGTGCTGAAGATTTAGGGGAATATTTTAGAGTTGCCGCAGATAACAGGGATTTAAATTACAATAAATACTTTACTGAAGGGTCCAAGAGTATTGCCGAAGTAGAAGATTATAATTCTCATAATACAAATAGGTTGACAGAGGTACAGTTAATTGCTTTATTAAATAAAATAGGCTATATAAAGTAAATTATTAAAAAATGTCGAAGTTAAAATTAGTAACAGTTTTGGGAACCAGGCCAGAAATAATTCGATTGGCTGAAATTATAAAATTAGCAGATCAAGTGTTTGAGCATACTTTAGTTCATACAGGTCAGAATTATGATTATAATTTAAATGAAGTGTTTTTTAATGATTTAGGGTTACGTGAACCAGATCATTTTTTGGGTGTAGTAGGGGATGATTTAGGTGAAACTATTGGGAATATTATATCTAAAACATATAAATTATTTAAGTTATTAAAGCCTGATGCTTTGTTGGTTTTAGGGGACACAAATAGTGTATTATGTACCATTTCGGCTAAAAGACTTAAAATTCCAATATTTCATATGGAATCAGGAAATAGGTGTTTTGACCAAAATGTTCCGGAAGAGACAAATCGAAAAATATCAGATCATATTAGTGACATCAACTTAACTTATACAGAAAATTCGAGGAGATATTTATTAAGTGAAGGATTTAGAAAAGATCATGTATTTGTAACAGGCTCCCCTTTATATGAAGTATTACTTAAATTTGACAAAGAAATAAATCAAAGTAGTTTAATACAGGATTTAAACTTGAAAAAAGGAAGTTATTTTGTTGTTAGCGCTCATCGAGAAGAAAATATCGATATTGAATCAAATTTTATTAATCTAGTAGATGCAATTAATCATGTTGCTAAGACGTTTGAAAAACCAATTATTTTTTCAACTCATCCAAGAACAAAAAATATTATAGAAAAGCGAGGATTACAATTTCATCCTAACATCAAATTGCATAATCCATTTGGATTTTTTGATTATGTGAACCTTCAGAAGAATTCATTTTGCGTTCTTTCCGATAGTGGAACAATTAGTGAGGAATCTGCTATGGTTGGTTTTCCTGCGGTAAGTATTCGTACAAGTACTGAAAGGCCCGAAGCAATTGAAGCTGGATCAATTGTATTAGGAGGAATTACAAGGAATGAAATTGAAAATGCTATTAATGTGATTATTCAAACTAATCAAGTTCAAATGGAGATTCCAAATGAATATAAAATTAAGAATGTATCAACTAAAATTGTTCGAATAATTCAAGGTTATACAAATGTGGTTAATAAAGTAATTTGGGATAAATAAGGTGAAGAAAATTTTAATATTAGGAGCAAATGGTATGGCTGGCCATGTAATCAATTTAGTATTGAGAGATATGCCAGATAAATTTATTGTTACATCAATTGCTAAAAAACACAGTAAAGTGCCAATCGATACTTTACTGGATGTGACAAACTTCATGAAACTTTCAGAATTAATTCATATTTCTAAATTTGATTTTATAATTAATTGTACGGGAATATTAAATAAAAAAGCAGACTCAGACTTTGATCAGGCTATTTTAATTAATTCATATCTTCCACATTTTTTAGAAAAAATAACTCAAAATACAAGTACTAAAGTGATTCATTTGAGTACTGATTGTGTCTTTTCAGGTAAATCAGGAGATTATAAAGAGGGAGATTTTAAAGATGGGATAGGTGTATATGCCTTGTCAAAGTCATTGGGGGAGATAGAAAATAATAAAGATCTTACTATTAGAACTTCAATAATTGGGCCTGAATTGCATGAAAGCGGAATTGGACTATTTAATTGGTTTATGAAGCAATCTGGCTCTTCTATATATGGTTTTACTAAAGCTTTTTGGAGTGGAGTTACCACTCTTGAACTAGCTAGAATTCTTGTTGACTTAATGGATATTGGTGAATTAAGTGGTATTGTGCATGTGACAAGCGCAAAAAAAATTAATAAGTATGATCTGATAACTTTGTTTAAGCAATATTTTAAAAACAAGGATTTTATTATTCTTGAGGATAGAAAACACGCTGTTGACAAATCATTATTGAATACACGTAAGGATTTTAAAATTGAAATTAATTCATACGATAAAATGATTTCAGATTTGAAGATTTGGATTAATCAACATTCAAGTTTATATAGATATTAATAGTTTTTAAGTCTTTAAAGTAGCTATTAATATGCTTTGTCTAATGGTTAAAACTTATGCATCAATTGTATAATGTTATAAGGTGAAAGTCTTAGTTATCTCCCAGTATTTTTGGCCAGAGAATTTCCGCATCAATGATGTATGTATTGGCTTAAAAGAGCGGGGGCATGACGTTACCGTCCTGACTGGAAAGCCTAATTACCCCCACGGAAATTATTTTGAGGGATATTCTTGGAATACAAAATCAGAAGAAATGTGGGAAGGTATTCCCATTCATCGATCTAATTTGTTTTTAAGGAGCCATGGGGGTGGTCTTAGATTATTCCTAAACTACTTTTCTTTTGCCTTCTTCGCCTCTTTCAAAGTATTGTCCTTGAGAGGTCCATTTGATCAAATATTTATATTTGCCCCTTCTCCTATTACTGTCGGTATCCCAGGTATAGTGGCTAAATATAGATTTAAAGCGCCTAATTTTTTATGGGTTCAAGATTTGTGGCCAGAAAGCATTCGAATTGCAGGAGGAATTGAAAACAAATTTATTTTGGGAGTGATGGAATTCATGACCAAGTGGATTTACCAACATACGTCCAAACTGTTAATTCAATCACCCAGGTTCAAGGATTATTTGTTGGGGCAGCAGGTGCCGGAACATAAAATCACCTATTATCCATTTTATGCGGAAGGATTTTATTCTCAGACGAATATTGAAATAGATCATTCTATAGATATTCCAGAAGGGTTTAAATTGGTTTTTGCGGGTAATATTGGAGAAGCACAGAGTTTTGATACGCTAATTCAAGCTGCGCATATATTGAAAAATAAAGGGATACCCATTACCTGGTTGATCTTAGGAGATGGAAGACAAAAGGAATATGTGAAGTCAAAAATTGCCGAGTTGTCCTTGGAAGATTCATTTTTACTGTTGGGTTCCTTTAGCGCAAATAAAATGCCATTTTACTTTTCTAAAGCAGATGCATTGGTCGTGAGTTTGAAAAAAAGTGATATTTTTTCTATGACAATTCCAAGTAAAATTCAATCCTATTTAGCTTGTGGCAGGCCTTTGATAGGTTCATTGGATGGAATTGGTCATGAGATCATTCAAGCATCAAATTCAGGATTTTCTGCAGGAGCGGAAGACCCTGAAGGCTTAGCAGATGCTATATTAAAACTTTATCATTTATCTGCCGAAGAAAAGGATGAATTGGGGAGAAATGGACGACGCTATTTTGAGTCTGAATTTGAAAGAGAACTTCTATTAACCAAGCTTGAACAAATTTTACAAAATGCATAAGTCAATATTGATTTCTGGTATTAGTGGATTTGTGGGGAAAAATTTGTCAGTAAGTCTGTTAGCAAGTGGCTATCTAGTACAAAATCTATCTAGAAAGGATTTGCATTCTATCAATCTACCTGTAGAATCGGATGTACTGATTCATTTGGCGGGTAAAGCACATGATCTTAAACGCGTTAGCGAACCAAACGAATATTATGCTGTCAATACGGAATTGACCAAGCAGGTTTTTGATGCATTTTTGAAATCAACAGCGTCTTCTTTTATTTTCATGAGCTCTGTTAAGGCCTCTACAGATGCAGTAGAAGGGACTTTAACGGAACACGTAGATCCAAATCCACAAACGCATTATGGTAAAAGTAAGCTTTTAGCAGAAGAATATATACTTAGCCAATCCATCCCTGAGGGTAAAAGGGTGTATATACTTCGACCCTGCATGATTCATGGTCCGGGTAACAAAGGCAATTTAAATTTGCTTTATGAGGTAGTTCGAAGAGGAATACCTTGGCCTTTGGGAGCATTTAGTAACCATCGTTCTTTTTGTAGTATAGATAATTTGGTATTTGTCATCCGAGAATTAATTTCAAGGCAGGAAATTCCATCGGGTATATATCAATTAGCTGATGATGAGGCGCTTTCAACCAATGAGTTAATTCAGTTAATGGCCCAATCAGTTGGGAAGAAGGCCGCTATTTGGAATTTACCCCAATTATGGATTAAAGGAATAGCTCGATTGGGCGATTGGATACATTTACCATTAAATTCAGAAAGATTAACCAAATTAACCGAGAGCTACGTTGTCAGTAATGAAAAAATAACACAAGCTATGGGAAAAAAATTACCATTAAGCTCTCGCGAGGGTATTTTAAAAACGCTCTCCTCTTTTTTACAATCATCAAAATAGCTTAGACTACCTGTTAGCGCTTTGCTTTCATCGAGTGAATTCTTCACTCAAAAGCCTTCATTACTTTCTAATGTAAGGTTTATGTAAAATAGTAAAGACTTCCTGACTAAGGTTATTTATTTCTTAAAATAGAAATAAGTGGATATGCTGTTGCCCACCAAAGATGGGTGATAGTGGGGAAGGAAATGGAGCTAGTCATACCATAATTCATCTCATATATGCTCCGATAAAGCATATTTTAAAGATTTATGCCTAGTTTTGTACGAATAAATAGTCTTTATGGAATATAAAAATTGGTTGATAACTCAAATAGCCTCAGAGGCGTCTATAGCAGTGGAGGAGGTTGATTGTGATGTGACATTTGATCAATTTAATTTGGATTCCTTAGCGATTGTATCCATTTCTTTTGAAATGGAAAGCCAATTTCAGTTGGAAAATGTCGATCCTTCCTTATTTTCGGAGTATAATACTATCAATAAGCTCTGTGTATGGTTGGAGAATCAACAATAAAATGGAATCCATTTGCACCTGATTACTTTAATGATCCTTATCCTATTTATACTTTAAGTAGGCAATCAAATCCTATCCAAAAGGATCAATTCGGAAATATAATTTTATTTAAATACCGAGATGTAGCTCCAATATTGGATTCTCCAGACTTTGAGGTGAGTAGTTTGTCCACCTTTTTCGAAAGTAAAGAAAGTTACATTTTTAAGAATAGTTCAGCTTGCCCCTTTTTAGCCAAGACTACCAGTAAATGGCTGATGTATTTAAATAGTGATATTCATCGAAAGTTGAGAATTGCCTTGGGTAAAGTATTATTCAGCTATGATTTTGATCGTTTAATTCAAGAGGCTGCCCAAGAGACTATCATCCATTTTCAGTTTCATAAAGAATTAGATTTAGTCGATTTTTCTAAATACTACATCTACCATATTCTGAAAAAATTCATTGGATTAAAGGATTTTGCAAGCTTGGAAAAGGTCGTTGAATATTCCAATATGGCAGCAAGAAGTCAAGATATATTTGTTTCCAAACAAATGTACCTGAAAATCAATGATTGTCTTTTATGGGGTCAAGGGCTATTTGCAGAAGATGGTTTTAAAGCCAAATTGGTTAAAGAACTAGAAGGATTCGAATTTGAGGAGGAAGATTATTATTCTATTTTAGCAGTTACTTTAATGGCTTTTTTTGAAACCTCCAAAGACAATTTATCTTATTCTTTGTTTAATATCTTATCAATACCTAGATTAAGGGACTTTGTGTTAAAGGCGGAAGTTAAAGAAATTAAAATCATAACGGAGGAGCTAATGCGTTTCAATTCTCCTCTTCAATTCACAGTCAGGATTAATAAAAAAGAAGTGACTCTAATGGGGCAAGTATACCCTATTGGGACTCGTTTTGTTTTGGGAATAGCTAGTGCCAATCGGGATGAAGATATTTTTGAAGATGCTGATGAAATCGTTTCAAATAGGCAAATCAATCCCCATTTAGCTTTTGGATCGGGGATACATACTTGCCTTGGAGCTTTGATTGCTCGGAAAGAATTGGAATTTGGTCTAAAGCCGATGATTGAATTTCTTCAAAAATTTGAGATAGATAATTCTCATTCGTTACTATGGGGGAATCAAATATTTATGAGGACCTTAGATAAGGCCATGGTTAAAATTCATTAGGATGGCTCAAATTGGACTGCTTTCTACTGTTGTTTTCCTTGTTTTAGCCCTCAGCTTTAGCCTTATTTTTCAAAGACAAATGTGGAAAGCTCTTTTAATAGGGTCCGTTCTGACGTTAGGTTTATTCATGCCGTTGACATTATTGGTCTTCTTGCTGGCGAGTGGAATTACGTATTATTTGGGAAATAAAAGTCATTCTTCTGTACCTTGGATAGGTGGAGGAGTCAGTATTTTATTACTTTCCTTGATTTTATACAAACTCCGTGAATCATGGCTTGTCTTGAATGATTACCCTTACCTGTTTGTTGGGGAGCAGGAGAGCGTATGGCAAATAATGGGCCTGAGTTTTTTTGTTTTCAATGCGATTAGTTATTTAATGGATATCAAAAGAGGGTTTATACAACCAGCTGAATCATTTGTGAAACTAACTACTTACTTACTTTACTTCCCAACCTTATTCACAGGACCCTTACATCGTTTTAAATATGTGGATAGTCAGTTGAATCAAGCTAACGTGACACAAAAGTCATTCAGTAATGGAATGAGGTTGATTTTATGGGGAGTCTTTAAGAATTTTGTAATAGCTCAGCGATTAAATTATCTATATGTAGAACTTTGGAAAAGTAATTCAGGTGGATTGTGGACATTAATCATTGGATTTGTGTTTTTCTTTTATATCTATTTTAGCTTTAGCTCATTTGTTGATTTTTTTCAAGGGGTTTCTGAAATTTTCAATGTTCGCTTAAAAGACAATTTTCATAAGAGAGTATATCTATCTAGGAATCGACATGAGTTCTGGAGGGGTTGGCATATTACCTTAAATGAATGGTTTCGAGATTATTTTTTTTATTGGCAAATGAAGTTCAAGTTCTGGAGAGATAAGCCCTATTTACTCTTGTTGTTGACATATTTGTTGATTGGTCTATGGCATGGAATCACAGTGAAGTTTTTTATTTGGGGCTTCTTGAATGCATGTTGGATTTTATTGGAAAAATGGTGGAAAATTCCGGAAAGATTCAGTCGAATGTCTTATTTTAAGTTTTTAGGCATTTTATATCATTTGTCGCTTTGTTCAATTCTTGCCCTCGTTTTCATTTCCCCGTCACTTGATGAGTTAATTGTAAGAATAAGCCAGTCAAATTACATATCTACGGAAGTATTAATCTATCAAAAACGTAATCTGCTCATTATTTTGGTAATGGGTTTAGTCGTGGATCAGTATCACCGCTGGTCCAAAGACCTTAGGATGGATATGTATTTTGAATTACTTCCTTCTTGGAAACGTAGGTCAATATATATATGTATTTGTTTTTTTATTATAATATTTGGAGTTTTTTCTGGTCATTTAGAAAATTATTATTTAAGGTTTTAAAATGAATATTGTTCACAAGTTAGTATTTTGGATTTTATTTTTTAGTACTCTTGGAGCAATTGCATTTAAAGGATTAAAAACTGAAAGGGAAGTAATAAAGTTTAAAGAAAAATCCATATTTGAAAAATTAAATTTTAAATCGAAAACAATATTTTATATAGGTTCTAGTCGCGTAATGATGGGGATTAATACAGACTTATTGAATGATTCATTAACTGAATGGAAATCAATAAATATTGGGGTTCCGGGAAGTAGTCTAGCACAAAATTTATATTTGGCTAATTTTTTAAAAAATAAACCAGGAAATAAAGTTCTATTTATTGAACTTTCAAGGTATAAGAAAAATCGTCTGAATGCCACTGCTACCAAAGCTCTTGGGTTTAGTAATTACCTAGATTCTTACAATGAATATATTCATGTTAATCCAAGTGTTGCTAGTGTAGTAAAAAATTGGGAATTCAGTTTTTGGGAATGGCTTAATAAAAAACAAAATGCTATCAAACAGCTTATCTTTCCAGAAAAGAAAGTGAAGTACGAAGTGATCGGTTTTAATCCCAATAATGCTTCTAATTATAGAAAAACAGATTCCTTTATCACCCAAAAGGATAAGTTAAATTTTGCAAATGGGTCAATTGACTCCGAAGCCATGGGGAAAATACATGAATTATTGACGGTTCTGGTTAATAGTAAATGTAAAGTAATATTTTTGCTTCCAATGACCAGCTTGGAAAAAAGTGAATTGAAGTTTTCAATTCCTATCTTTGAAGCTATTCCAATCAACAACAAATGGAATTACGATTCATCATTTATTCAAGCGATTTCTCACCCAAAATACCTAGCGGATAAAAATCACTTGAACTACCAAGGATCGGTTGTATATACCCAAGGACTAGTCAACTACATCAAAGCCAACGAAAAGAACTGGCAGTAGGATTTATTGTAAACGATACTTCATTCCCAACATTCCTCCTACGGTATTTTTGGTACGATCTCCTTGATCTACCGCTATTTGTAAAGAAAGTCCTAGTTTCTTATTCAGTTGTTTTTGTAGATTCAGGGAGGCCGAAAATTGCTTTAAGTAACTTTCAGGATTGTTAGCTGGGATTACGGGATAATCATAGGATGTAGATGAGAGCCTGACCATCCAATGAATTTGCTGAGGCAGTGTTCCACGAACACCTACATAGATGGATCTCAGCGCATTATAAGCAAAGGATAGACCTCCCCCTTGTTGACTTTCCTTGTCCATGATAATCAATGGAGTCCCTATTCCTCTTCCCTGGTAAATCCATCCGTCACGCCCGCGTACATTCAAATAATTTACGATATTGGGATAATCGTGGTCTTGTTTATTCAATAAGCTCCCCAAAATACTCTGATAAGTGCCTTGGTTGCCAGTATATAGGTATTCCAAACTGATACCTTCAATAATGTTGGGCTCTTTTATTGTCAAGGAAAGGCCAGTCAATCCATCATTAATGGTGTTTAATGACCAAATACGGTCTGATTCATAAGGGTTTTGTCGGTAAAGCAGTAGCGCTACTTGGTCGTTTTGGAAACGAAAACCCATGTCTAAACTCCCCAAGTGATTTCCGTATTTATTGTTCTCGTCATCATCAGGTAAGATGCCTTCTCCAGTCCCTAAAAGTACTTGGGTAAAGGCATTGAAATCGGATGGGTAAGTATCGTAAAAGCCCCCTTTAGGATCGCGTCTTCTTCCGCCCCATTGTGCCTGATGGTTATAGCCTAGGAATATATTGAACGTAGAACTAGGTTGGCCGAAGCGAAAATAAAGCGATTTTTGATGTAAATAGGAATTCTCCATGGCACCTTGATTATCGAACCAACCATGGGCTAACTGGAAATTAATACCCACCCAATCATGGAGCACATTGACATAATTTCGCGTGCCTACATGAACTTTAGGTAAAGGAAGGGCATTGCCTGACCCAATAAAAAAACCTGCCGTCATGGTGGTGTCTCCTAAGCCAATTAATTCCCTTCTGGCACCTCCCCATAATTCAAAAGCCCCTTTTTTAAGTCCCAGGTATGCTTCTGATAATAAAAACTTGGAATCTTTACCTAACCATCCTGTTCCTTCAACCTGATAAGTCCAATCAAGGTCTTTTTTGGGATTGTACCATTTGCCTGTTTTTACGCGAATAATACCCGTTGAATTTTCCACAGGAACCGTACCATATTGTAAGCTTCTTGTCCAAAAAGGATTCGTGCCACTGGAGGAGCCAATGGCTAGAATATCCATCGAGGTGTGTCGTAGGGTATCTTTGGCAATTGTAGGACTTGAAAGACCAATAAAAGAACTAAGTAGTAGAGAAAGAAGCATGTATATAACGGATTGATATAGATAGAGAATGAGTAATCTATACGGTTAATTTACTAATATGCCCGAACAAATGAACATCTTCTTTTTATAATTTATTTAGCGCAGCATTTAAATCATCCCATAAATCGTCCACATGCTCTAAACCAATGGAAAGACGCAACAAATTCCCGGGTGTATTACTTTGTGGACCCTCGATGGACTTACGATGCTCGATTAAACTTTCCACCCCCCCCAAACTAGTAGCCTGTTGGAACAAAGTTAAGGTCGAAGCGAACTTTTGGGTGGCATTTTCCGAAGCTTTTAGTTGAATAGCTATCATGCCACTTTGTCCGAGTGGCATTTGCGTTAAGGCTAAGTGGTACTGAGGATGACTAGGAAGTCCAGGGTAGTGAACTTTTTCGATAGCAGGATGGCCTTCTAGTTTTTCTGCCAAAATGGCGGCATTTTTACTGTGTTCTTTCATCCTTAAAGGCAATGTTTTTAAGCCACGTGCTAGTAAGTAACAATCCATCGGATTGGGCGTAGCGCCCATTAATATCTGAACTCGCTGGATTCTATGTGCCCATGCATCATCATTTTTGAGAATAAGGGCACCACCTAATATGTCAGAATGTCCGCCAATGTACTTGGTGCTTGCATGCATCACAATATCGGCTCCAAGGGCAATGGGGTTCTGTAAAATGGGGCTAGCTAAGGTATTGTCAACTCCTACTTTAATCCCTAATTTACTGGCGATTTGGCAGATTCCTGTTATATCACTTATACTTAGCATGGGATTGGCTGGCGACTCCACCCAAATCAGTTTTGTGTTGGATTGGATAGCCATTTGAACGGCTTCTAGATCTGTCATGTCCACTTGGGTGACTTGCAAACCCCAAGGACCCAAGATTTCTTCGGCTAATTTATAGCTCGCATAATAACCCACAGAAGGCATAAGTACATGATCTCCCGATTGTAGGCATTGGAATACGGCATTGACAGCCGCTAAACCTGATCCAAAGGCAAATGCCTTGGCTCCACCTTCCAATTCGGCTAGCGCTTTTTCTAGGACATCTCTATTGGGACTTGAATTTCTAGCATACATGTGCCCTTTGGGGTATGTCCCGTCTTCTGAACGCTCAAAAGTGGTACTTAGAAAGATAGGAGCTGCAATGGATGCCGCTGTTTCATCGATCAGATTCGTACTGTGTATGGCTAGTGTTTCTTTTTTCATTTATATTGAAATTCTACATTTTTCCTTCTACATTCTACATTCTTCATTCTACATTCAATATCACTTATTAGTTTTTCTTTCTAAGTTCGAAATTCTTACCTAGATACAATCGACGAACTTGTTCATCATCGGCTAATTCTTGAGGAGTACCCGCTTTTAGAATTCTCCCTTCAAATAATAAATAGGCACGGTCTGTAATGGAAAGAGTTTCATCTACATTATGGTCGGTAATTAAGATACCAATGTTGCGGTATTTTAATTTGGCTACAATACTTTGAATCTCTTCTACGGCGATGGGGTCTACACCGGCAAAGGGTTCATCCAAAAGGATAAATTTAGGGTCTACAGCCAAGGCCCTTGCTATTTCTGTTCGCCTACGTTCTCCGCCAGAAAGCACTTGCCCTAGGCTTTTTCGAACATGTGTTAATGAAAACTCTTCCAAGAGTAATTCTGTTTTCTCTTTTTGTTCTGCTTTGGTCAAGGTAGTCATTTCCAGCACAGCCAAAATATTTTCCTCGACGGTCAATGTTCTGAATACGGATGCTTCTTGTGCCAAATATCCAATTCCTAACCTAGCCCGCTTGTACATGGGTAGGTGGGTCACATCTAAATCATCTAACCAAACTTTTCCTTCATTAGGCTTGACTAAGCCTGTGGCGATGTAAAAAGAGGTTGTTTTTCCTGCACCATTAGGTCCTAGAAGTCCAACAATTTCTCCTTGGGCAACCTGATAGCTAATGTGGTCATTGACCAATCGTTGGCCATATTTTTTTACCAGATTTTCTGTTCTTAGGATCATATTTCAAAAATAGGGAAAAGAGTTGGGGTCAGCAAGTAGAAAGCTTATTCCAAGCTTTTTCCATTTTTTTTATTTGGGGAATTGCCATTTTTAAAAAATATTCCTACTTTTGCAATCCCGAAAGCAATCGGGCAATTGAGGTGGAGTAGCTCAGTTGGTAGAGCATCGGACTGAAAATCCGTGTGTCCCCGGTTCGAGTCCGGGCTCTACCACTTCAATTTTAGAAAGACCCTGACGAAAGTTAGGGTCTTTTTTTTTATCCAATATTAGGCTAGATTTGTTAATCATATGAATCTGTTCAGGTTTGGATTTAGATTTGTCAACTTTTAAAAAGTTGACAAATCTAAGTTGACAAATCTACGAGTCGTTTGCCAAATTTGACAGCAATTATGATAAGTAAACTGATTTTAACCTAGCTTATATAACCTATGAAAATGAGTCGTCGGGATTTATTGAAAGCATCAGGCACTACTGCAGGAATGGCGCTTGTTCCTCAGCTTTCAACAGTCCAAAATACCCCATCTAAAAACACATTTCGATTAAGTTTGAACCTAAGTACCATCATGGGCCAAAACTTAGGCTTTAGTAAAGAATTGGAAGTGGCTTCTCAGGCTGGTTTTAGATCAGTTGAAATTTGGATGCCCACTTTGGAGAAATATTTAGCCTCTGGAGGGAGCATTTCAGATGCAAAAAAACGCATTTCAGATTTAGGTTTAAGCATTGAAAATTGCATCGGATTTGCACAATGGATAGTAGATGACAATACCACGCGGACCAAGGGCTTAGAGCAACTAAAACGTGAAATGGGTATATTGGCAGAACTTGGCTGCAAGCGAACTGCTGCTCCTCCTATGGGTGCCACAACTGAGGCAGGATTGAATTTAAAAGCCGCTGCAGAGCGTTATAGGACGATTTTGGAATTAGGGGAACAAATGAATGTTATTCCTCAATTGGAGATGTGGGGACATTCAAAAAATTTGCACCGAGTA
Organism: Aquirufa ecclesiirivi; assembly: GCF_011250515.1. Lineage (GTDB taxonomy): Bacteria > Bacteroidota > Bacteroidia > Cytophagales > Spirosomataceae > Aquirufa > Aquirufa ecclesiirivi. The sequence continues at coordinate 570,716 of NZ_JAANOP010000001.1, forward strand.
GCTGATGTGCTTTTTGTTGCAGCAGAAAGTGGACATGCCAAAGCTCGATTATTATTGGATGTATTCCATATTTATAAAGGTGGTTCTAGTCATGAAAGTCTTCATTTGGTAGGAGAGAATTCCATCGAAATTTTTCATATCAACGATTATGTGACGAGCCTCAAACCAGAACAAATAAAAGACGCGGATCGAATATACGCTGGCGATGGAGAAGCTCCCATAGATAAAATCGTACATGCATTAAAACCAAGTGCCCAACCTGTCGTACTTTCCTTAGAATTATTCAATAAACAATTGTATGCTCAAGACCCCTTGGTCGTAGCTAAAACAGGTTTAGAAAAGATGAAAGCTGTGGTTAAACGAGTAAATGCTCAATATAAAGTATAAATTAATTCATGAAAAAATTCAGTTTACTGTTAGCGCTATTTAGTGGAATATCATTTGTTCATTTAGCAGCAGAACCAACAACTAAATCTTCAGTCAGGAAGTTAAAACTTTGGTATAATAAGCCTGCTCAATACTTTGAAGAAGCACTGGTGTTAGGAAATGGTCGGATTGGTGCCACTGTTTATGGCGGTACAGATACGGATAAAATTCATTTGAACGATATCACGCTTTGGTCAGGGGAGCCCATGGATCCATACATGAATCCTCAAGCCTATAAGCACTTACCTGCAGTTCGTGAGGCCCTCAAACAAGAAAATTATAAATTGGCAGATTCTTTGGTCAAAAAACTTCAAGGTAAATTTTCTGAATCTTATGCGCCACTGGGCGACTTATACATTGATTTTAAAGCCAGTCAGGTAAAAAATTATTACCGAGAGTTGGATTTGGAGAAGGCCATAGCCTCTGTCAAATATGATGCGGGTGATCAGACCATTTCAAAAGAATATTTTGTTTCTTATCCGGACAAAATCTTAGTCATTCACCTGAAAAGTTCTCAAGCTAAAGGCCTCAATTTTAGTGTCAGATTTGGTTCTAAATTAAGGTATAAATCAAAATCTACCATCAATCACCTACACTTTCAAGGCGTAGCTCCCGTACGGGCAGATCCAAATTACGTTAGGAAAGAAGGTAATCCGATTATTTTCAGAGATAATCAAGGTACTCGCTTCTCGGCAGATGTATTATTACAATCTACGGATGGTCAAGTAGGTAGAACAGATAGTACGGTAAGTCTTTCCAACGCCACCGAGGCAACTATTTTAGTTTCATTGGCCACAAGTTTTAATGGATTTGATAAAAATCCTCAAAGCCAAGGTCTAAATGATGATGCCATTGCCCAAGAACAATTGCAAGTAGCAAGTCGCAAAACAGTCGTTGAAATGCGGGCTAGACATATACAGGATTATCAGAAGTATTTCAACAGGGTGAATCTTCGTTTAGGAGGGGAGCAAGCTCCTGAATTACCTACGGATGATCGTTTAAGAAGGTATGCCAAAGGGGAAAAAGACCCTTATTTAGAAACTTTATATTTTCAATTTGGTCGATACTTGTTGATTTCAAGTTCGAGAACTTTGGGTGTACCTGCCAATTTACAAGGTCTTTGGAATCCACATATTCGACCACCATGGAGTAGTAATTACACCATGAACATCAATGCGGAAGAAAACTATTGGCTAGCCGAGAATACCAACTTGTCGGAAATGCATACTCCTTTCTTAAGCTTCATTGAAAATTTAGAGAAAACGGGAAAAATTACAGCAAAGACCTTTTATAATGCTCCAGGCTGGACTGTACATCATAATTCGGACATTTGGGCTATGACGAACCCTGTGGGCGACTTTGGAAATGGTTCACCAAGCTGGGCCAACTGGTACATGGGTGGTGCTTGGGCTGCAAGCCATTTATGGGAACATTATAGTTTCACTAAGGATGATAAATTCTTGAGGGAAAAGGCTTATCCATTAATGAAAGGCGCAGCGGAGTTTTGTTTGGCGATGTTAATCCCCGACAAAAATGGAAATTTGATCACATCTCCTTCAACCTCTCCCGAAAATAGATTCATCACACCTACTGGCTACCAAGGAGAAACAGCTTATGGTGGAGCAGCTGATTTGGCCATGATTCGGGAGCTATTTCAAGATCTCATTGAAGCCGATAAAATACTAAAACAGGATCCTTCCTTTAGCCAACAGCTACAAGAGGCCCTAAAAAAGCTGTATCCGTATCAAGTGGGTAAAAAGGGGAATTTACAAGAATGGTATTTTGACTGGGAAGATGTAGAACCAACACACCGCCATCAAAGTCATTTATTTGGTTTGTTTCCTGGCACTCATTTGACTGTGGAAAATACACCCGCCTTGACGAATGCTGCCAAAAGAACTTTGGAAATCAAAGGGGATGAAACTACGGGATGGTCTAAAGGCTGGAGAATCAATTTATGGGCTAGATTAAAAGATGGAAATCATGCCTATAAAATGTATCGTGAATTATTGAAATATGTCGAACCCGATGGCGTAAAGATTGAATACCGTCGTGGAGGAGGGACATATCCTAATTTATTTGATGCACATCCGCCATTTCAAATTGATGGAAATTTTGGTGGTGCAGCTGCCGTAGCTGAGATGTTAGTACAATCTGATATGAGTAAAATTTATTTGCTTCCTGCTATCTCAGATGACTGGAAAGTAGAAGGAGAAGTAAAAGGGCTCAAAGCGAGAGGTGGATTTGAGATTGATATGGCTTGGAAAAATGGTAAAGTCGTTCGACTATACATCAAAGGCGTTCCTGGCGGGAAAACCAAGTTATTTGTCAATGGCACCTCCAAAGAAATACAAATTGCTAAGGGGAAGAAAGTGAGAATCCTGTAAGAAATGTAGAATACTATTGTTTGCGAATAATGTAGGCTGAGTTTATTGACCCTGGCTGAGTCTCTCGATGTTGGCTGAGGTTCTCGAAGCCAACTTTAATATGAGAATACAAATCCTTACTATCTGTCGTTCGACATGAGCTTGAGCTTAACTTTCTTTGGTATTTCTTTTTTTTGATAAAAAAAGAAACAAAAAAAACGGAAGAAATACGGTTAATCCTAAGACGAATTCCGCTGCGCGGAACCGATTGTCACTCCGCATACGGCTTTAATCTTTGACGCTTAGCTTTAGCCTACGCACGAGGTCAAAGATGCGCCTGCCGCTTCGCTCATGCTGCGTTCCCATCTTTCGTTGGGATTAACCGTTTAGATATTAGGGTTTAGTTATTCGTTTTTAGAATGTACAATGTAATTGTTTGCGAATAATGTAGGCTGAGTCTCTCGATGTTGGCTGAGGTTCTCGAAGCCAACTTTAACATAAGAAATCCTTATTATCTGTCGTTCGACATGACCTTAAGCTTAACTTTCTTTGGTATTTCTTTTTTTTGATAAAAAAAGAAACAAAAAAAACGGAAGAAATACGGTTAATCCTAAGACGAATTCCGCTAAGCGGAACCGATGTACATTACACATTCGACTGTTAAAACGTAGAATCCAAAAATAGATACAACGGTCAACGTCATTCAGGCATTCATCATTTATAATTCCCTTCGGTCAGCACGAGCGAAAGATGATGAACGAAGCGGTAGACGAGTTTTTGACCTAAGCAAAGGCGATGTGTGTCGGCGTCAAAAATATAGGCGATAGCGTAGTGAATCACGGTTTCGCGAAGCGAAATTCGCCTTTGATGACCGACAAGAAAAGAAGTTTTTTTGTTTCTTTTTTTTCAAAAAAAAGAAATACCGTAAAATTGAATTTTAAGTGAAGTTTTTTATGGGCTGATTCAAATTACAATAATCACACCATTTACTATGGCCTTTAATTTTTATAAAATGAAAGCCTTTGGAGTTTTTGAAACTACTAAATTTTATTTACAACGAACCTCAATTCAACCTATATCAGGACAAGACATTCTTCATTCTACATTGAAATAAGAAATTGCCCCCAAATGCTTCTCCCTACGCCATTAATGCCTGAACCATGCATGCGGTAATCTACATCACCTAGGTTTTGAAGTTGAAGGCTTAGCTGCCAATGTTTGCGTGCATAAGTCGTTTGTAAATTTACAACGCCCCAGCCAGCTGTTCCCAAAGGATTCATCCGATTATCGGATTTATCTCCTGCACTCAAGCGTTCTTGACTAAAAGCAAAAACATGCTCAATTTGTGAAGTAAATCGTCCTGTTTGAATCAGGTATTGAATAGAACCATGTAATGGGGGAATACGACGCATGGGTTCATTCTGAGTCAGATTTTGACCAAAAACATAGGATAATTGCCCTTGCAAAGCACTTCTTGTATTGATTTTATACATTCCTGACCATTCTCCTCCAGCCAAATAACTTTCTTCTACATTCCTTTTTTCATAGACAGGATAACCTTGAATGACCGTAGTCGTTTTAACACGGGTGATCAAATTACTCAGGCTAGTTCTAAATACGGAAACTTGTTGACGGAATCGATAGTTTTCAAATTTATAACCCAATTCCAGGTTCAAAGAATATTCTGGCTTTAATTGATACGCTGGTTTTTCATACCTAAAATCAACGATCCCTAAGCTACCTAAATCATCCAAATTGGGAGATCGAAAGCCAGAACTGCTAGAAAGATAGACCGATGAGTTGGTACCTATCAATCGGCTTATCCCAGCAGTATATACCAAGGCTTGGTTTTGAACGATACTTAAACCTAATGTGGTATCTGGCAAAGTAGCTTTTACCTGATGCCAACGTAAGCCTAATTCAACCTGAAATTGGTTTAATCGGATATGGTGTAGCGTAAAAACAGAACTTTGTTCATACTTGGATTGGTCAGGATAGAGTCCTCTCATCGGAATCGTCTTTTGAGAGGATTGGTTTATATCCAAACGTGAACTGCCTACTCCATCGTGATACATTTCAAAGCCAGAATTTGAGGACCAATGCTTTGTCCATTGACTTTCAACATCGATACTGAGACTTCGAGTATCGACTTGATCAGATTCTACTCGTAACATGGGACTTGCATTTTTCTGGGCTCTTCTTTTTTCAAGACTAGATTGATAGGCCACTATTCCCGTTATTTTTTGCGCCCATGCATGTTTTGTAATGGCCGTCCCTTTCCAATAAACTCGTTCATATTTTTGTTTCTCCATCTCATTGATGGCAAAGTTTTCTAATACGATTTTATGGTAAACGGGGACATTGTTTTGAACCATGTGCTGGTAACCGATCTCCCATTCAAACGACTTAGTAGCTTGATGCCTAAATTTAAACATGGATGAGCCCTCTTGATAGCCACTTGGTATTTGAGCTCCTAATTGGTTGCCTCGAATTAAATCGCCGAACTTTTTGCTCGATCCTGACACCAATAAACTCCAGTTTTTTTGGCCATACATGATTTTCCCTTGGTAGCTATTTTCCATGTCGCTACTCGCCCATCTTTTTTGAAGCCCTACCTGTAATAAAGGCTTAGTACTAAACTGAGGTTTTTGACTATACAAATGCACCACGCCCGTTAAAGCGTCAGATCCATATTGTACAGCCCCTGAGCCCATGACACTTTCTACACGCTCTAAAATAAAAGGGTCAATGGTATTTAAATATTGATTTGGCCCATATCTAAAGGTAGAATTATTGAATCGGATTCCATCCAGCATCAATAGGGTTTGGTTACCTGTTAGTCCTCTTACAAACAAGGATCCACCACCCTGATTGGTTTTTTGAAGAAAGATTCCTGGCATATTCATCAATAGCTCAGGACTCGTTCTTGCGCTTTTTTGACGGATACTAGAATCTGTCCAAACTTGAGTAGAATAAGGACTTTGTAGCATAGTTTGAGCTTTTCTGCTAGCACTAACTACGATATTTTGTAACGTGTCGCTAGCCGTTTTTTGGGCGAATAGCGACACGTTTTGACAGATTAAAACAAATGCAATGTATAATAAAACCTTAATCCTCATCTTCCTCTTCTTCTTTCGTATTTAGAATAGCGGCTCTGCGAGGTGCAGGCATCTCAGAATGCTCTCCTCTTACCGACTTCCATATAATCTGGTTCAATACTAGATCAGGGATGGCATCTTCTTTCGAGAAATCAAGTTTTTCACTGAGACGAGCACTGGCATTATCGGCTACATTCTTTTCAAAAATATTCACTTGTGGAGCAATGTGTTGGAAAGGTCTTACATCGGCTTTGGAAGTAAAGCATTTGTACATAGGAGTGGCCGCAGCGTCATATTGACTCATCGGTGGGATTCCTAAAATCAATTCCATGGTTCTAAGCATCGAGGAAGTTGAATATGGCGTATGGTCGACATAACCACGTTTCACAAAACCACCTGCCACATAAGCAGTAGTACGGTGCGCATCTACGTGGTCAGAACCATTTTGAGCATCATCTTCCACAATAAAAATGGCTGTTTCCTTCCAAATTTTTGATTTGGAAAGGTGTTCAACAAACAAACCGATGGCATAATCATTTTCCGCAACAAAGGCTGTAGGGGTATATGATCCTAATTTTTGACCCTCGGTATGATCGTTTGGAAAGCGTAAAGAATTGAATTGAGGAACTTGGTTTTTCGCTAGTAAAGCATCAAAATCTTTTTTCCAGCGATTGAAACGTAAGGTATCCATGATTTTTTGATCAAAGGATGGGAAATCTGTGCAGAAGTGACCTTCTATGGAAGGGATATTGGGTTTGAAATCATCTGCAAACTCCCCATATGTACGGTAAGAGACTCCTGCTCTTTTACAAAAATCCCAAATGAAACCATTTTTTGGATTAGCTATTGTCCGATTCCCTTCTCCATCATATTTACCCCCTCTTCCGCCATATCCAGTAGGCCAAGTCTTCTCCAAATAATCAGTAGCATGGGCAGAAGTAGACCAATTATGGCCATCAGAACTCACTTCGCCATCTACATAAAAATTATCTAACAACACAAAGTCCTTCACTAGCTTATGCTGATTTGGCGTCACTTTTTCGCCAAATAAAAGCAATGATACATCGCCATTTCCTCCCTTCACATCCGCTAATACTTGGTCATAGGTACGGTTCTCTTTCAGTATATAAAAGACATACTTGATGGGTGATTTTCCTCCCACTTTGGTCGGGATTGGATTTCCTTTTTCTCCTTTGGCTTGAAGTTCAATCTGCTTATTATAGGGAGTATTGGTATAAACCGCTTTGGATAAAATAGCTAATTCAGCACTTGATGGCTCTTGAAATAAAGACATGTTTCCTTTCATTAAACCACCAATGTATTCTACTTTGGCTTTTTTCTCGTTATCTGCTTGCTGATAAGTTACTTTTTGGATTTTAGCGAGTGGATTTGGCCCTTTAGGATTGGCAAATGAAGAAAATCCTTTCCCATTGGCCACATAGACTGTTTTACCAATCACTTTCACGGCCGTTGGGTACCAACCTACTGGAATAAAGCCCAGCGACTTCGATTTTCCTGGGTTTTCTACTTCAAAAACCGCTAAACAGTTATTGTCAGCATTGGATATATACAATCGCTCCTCATCTTCTGAAAGTGCCAATCCGTTTGTGGAGGAACCTTCTAAGGCATTAGGAAAAAGTGCCGCATTCAATACTTCGATTACCTGGTTTGAGCGAGTGTTGATAATGGAGACAGAATTATCATTCGCATTGGCAACAAATAAGGTGTTACCATCTTTAGTTAATAGGATTTCATTCGGATGATCTCCAACAGCTATGCCTTTGTCAAAGCTCTTTGTTTGGCAATTGAAGGGTAAAATTTGTGCACCACCCCAAATCGAAATGTATAATTTATCACGTTTTGGACTTAGTAAGCAAGTAAATCCTTCGGCAGGTAAGGGGAAAGTATCTGTCACTTTATTCTGGCGAACATCCACTAAATAAAGCTTGTTATTATCTTTAGATACCACATATAAAATACCACGTTCATCGTCCAAAGCCATTCCAGTAGGTGAGATGATGTCCTTGGCCTTTTCAGTTAGAGAAATAGACCCTTTGGCGATGAGTTGTTTATTGTTTATCTCAAACTTCAGAACCTTATTGTCATTACCCCCAGAAGCATAAACTGTTTTATTATCCGATCCTATGGCTAATCCATACCAAGATTTTGCCACTTCTATGCTATGAACAACCTCATTGGATTGAAGATCAATTAATTGTAAACTTTGAATGCTTTGTCCATTGTTCGTGGCTACCATCCATTGTTTGTTCGCGGAAACAGCCAAGTTTAAAGGTAAATCACCTAATGCTACTGATTTTCCGTGAGGAGATAATTTCCAACCATTGGGAAGTCGGACTCTCTTTTTCTGTAAATCTTGTTGTAATTTGCTCGTGCTTTGAGCGAATGAGTCGAGACTCGATAAGAATACGCAAGCTAAGCCTAAGCACAGGCTTTTGGAGAAATGGATTTTCATAGTGAAAGGTTTTGATAGCTCAATTTACAAGCATTTTTATATAAATGAACCGAGTATTCATTTTTTAATAATTTGGTAAATTAGGATTGAGCAATGAAAAGTAGATTTGGAGAAATTAAATGTTGATAAAATGGTAATTAGCTATAAAGAAAATCCTTCTTTATCCGTGGAGGATTTTATGGAAATTTTAGAGAAATCTACTTTGGGCCAAAGGAGACCTATGCAAGATGTGGCCGCGATGCAACTCATGTTAGACAACGCTAATGTATATGTGGGCGCTTATGATGGCGAGAAATTAGTAGGTTTAGCCAGAGGTATGACCGATTTTGTCTTTACTACTTACTTAGCCGATTTAGCGGTAGATGAGGCATACCAACATCACGGAATTGGGAAGCAATTGTTGAAAAAAGTTAAAAACATGCATCCTCGAGCCAAATTAATTCTTTTAGCAGCTCCAGCAGCCCAAGAATATTATCCTAAAATTGGGATGCAAAAACATGATTATTGCTTTTTCATTAATGACGTCCAAGAAATCCAATAAACATTATTTAACTACCGCTAAACGCTTGGTGATGGCAGAACCGTCTAGTCCTGTTGTACTTAGGAAGTAATTGGCGGCAGGTAATTTGGACAAGTCGACATCTTTAAAAAATACGGCAAGGTAGGTGTCCTCAAAGACCACATTTCCTTTCATGTCATAAATTTTTAATGTGCCTGTCGACATATTTTGCCAACGAATGGTGATTTTATCCACTGCCGGGTTGGGGCCAATACTGAATTCAAAGTTTTGGTCTAAGCGTACAATGGGGATAGACGAAAAGGCAAATGCCCGCATTCCAGCTTTATTTCTAATAAATGGCCCAGGGAAAGGCGTTTTATTGAAGGCTAAAAACTCCCTAAAGTAGTCGGGTAAATAACTAATGATTTCGCTCGGATACTCTTGATTCAAATTAAGTATAACTTTATTTCCTTCTACCTCGATATTATCGATGAATTTTGAAGCACTCACCGCATTAATCCCATCGTAAAAGAAATTATCCTTCATGTTACGTTTCTGAGTTTTTCCTGTGGGGTCAAGAAAGGTGGTATCGGTAGGAGCGACCATGATTTGGCCTTGCTCAAACTCTAAGTACAACTTTCTAGTTTCTGTTTTCGATTTGAAATAAGCTTTAACCACGTTGGGACTGTAAACCTGTTTATCCCAAGGACGTTTATAAATTTCCGACGAAATGATTCGGAATAATTCAAATCCATTTTGACGATAGCCATCATTGCCATAATGAAGACCATCAAACTGTTTAGTGCCTACCGTAGCAAAAGACTTGACATAAAGGTCGTTCGTGTATTGAGCACGTTGATTTTCACGGACTAAAGCCGCCGGAGAATATTGAAACTCGTAGACGTTGGTTTGTGGGCAAAAAACATATTTGGCACTTGGAAAGTACTTCTTGTATTTGGTTTTTAATTGATCAAATTTCCACCACCAATCAAATGGACTTCCCACAGGTAAGGTGGATTCCGCTTCACCTTGGCGGTATATTATGGCTTGAACCTTATCTAAAACGCCAGCTTTCATGGCCTTATATAGCATAATATTGCCACCATTCGGTGCTTTTAAATCTCCATCCAATTGTAAATGGAAGTCAATATCCGAACCACCCGCTGCAGAATTAATAAAGCAAAAGGGGATTTTTTCTGATTCGATTAAGTATTTGGCTATTTCTGAAACCCAGGGTCCCACACGAGCTCTATCTGTGGCCAAAGACCAAAGTGTATCTGCTAAATTATAAGGACCATAATTATCAGAACCTTGAACAGCCCCAAAGGATCGGAGGTACTCTCCTTGAAACACTTTGTCATCAATAGGCCCAATCCATGCATTTGATTGACCACTAACTAAAAAGGCATCACCTGCTACAATGTTTTTCCTTTTGACTACAAGACTAGAATCAAGCCCAATAAACTGGTAAATTTCTAGGTCATATTCGGCAAGCTCTGAATTTATACTCAAGTTGCTTTTAAATGTACTAGAAGCGCTTATGGCATTTTTGGCATATTTAAATAGGTTTCCATTACGTAATACCTTAACTGAAACGGCGCTAATGGATTTATTCGTAATATCAGCAGCAATGACGATATCCGCTTTGTTTTTATCATCTCTGGGATAAAAGTGATAATTCTGGGGTAATTTATTGAATACAAAATCACCAATTTTCTGTGCACTCAATTCTGTTTGGAAACATAAACTAATTAGGCAACATAAAATTAAAATTCGATGAATCATGGAGTTGTATTTTCTTTCCCTAGCTAAAAATTACTGACAAATATATTTAAGAATCAGTGTACAAGGTATCAATATTTTTAAATTAATTCATTCCCTAGCTTTCAATAAACGAATATATTATTAACCTATTTGCTTGGTAAGGAGGAATGTCAAAACGCAAATCAAGGTGCTGGCGGCTTAATATTATTGTTTTTATATGTATTTTTAACCTTTCTTTGCCCTGTTTGGGTTTTACCTTGAAAATGACACCAAATTCCTTGTCTTCTAAAACGGATGTAAATTCTGTTGTTCTCCTATTGTTAGGTTTCGTTTTTTGGGCTATGATGGCATACCTGATGGGAAGTATGGCAATTGCCAATGGACCCAATATTACGGATGATTTTTGTTTTGCTTGGGTAGGTAAAGAATATGGAATCTTGGGAGGAGCATATCAATATTACTTGGGTTGGAGTGGTCGCTATTTTGGTAATGTCATATTGCACCTAAATCCCCTAATCTTTAGTCCTGATTTTGGGTATTTTACTTGGGCCACTTTCATGATCATGGGTTTAAGTTTAGCCAATACGCTGTATCTAGCTAAAAATATTTTTCAAAAACCCTGGTGGACCCCTACCGTCTTATGGAGTGCTCTCGTTTTTCAAGCGATTGGTTGGTATACCCTACCTGGATTATACGAATGGTATTTTTGGTTTTCAGGTCTTTTCTATCCTTTATCTTTTCAACTAGTCATCTTATTTTTTAACCTCTATTATTTCGAAAAAGCAAGATGGATACGCTTTTTCGTTTTGCCTCTGGTTTTATTTCTACTCATTGGAAGTAGTGAAATTACCATGATATTCTTTTCAGCCGTTTTTGGTTGTTTACAACTTTATCGAGTCATTAAAAATAGAAGAATTGAACCAGAACTTTGGATTTTAGGATTGGTTTGGCTGATTGGTTTGGCCATGGTCATGTTGGCACCAGGAAACGCGATTCGTGCCACTAAACACATCGCCTTGGTGGATGGTTTATTCGATGCCGCTAAAAATGCTTTACTTCAGTTTTATTTATTTTTGAAAGAGCCCCTATTCTGGCTTATGAATCTTTGGATTCTTTTATTTGGAACAGGGAGAAAACAAGATTCTCCTATATCTTGGTCACTTTTCTTTGGTATTTTTGGTATCCTGACCTTAGGGTACTACTTGAGTTTTTTACCCATTTCCTTAGCTTTAGACGAAACGGGAATCCCGAACCGCACCTTGAGTCTCTTATTTATGTATTTGTTAATGGGCTCTGCTTTTTTGAGTTTTATTTTACATCAAAAGTTACAAAGGTCTATACCCGCTAAGGCCCAATTCCCTGTTCAATTGCTCATCATGATATTGATCTTACCCAATATGCATTTTAGTAAAAGTGCTCATTTAATGGCCACAGAAATCAGTTCGGGTACAGCAGTTCAATTTGCGAAGGAACAAAAAGCTAGATTTACTTCACTACAAGAAAATAATCTTGACTCGGTGGAAATTCCAGCCATTCAAACAAAATCTGCCTTTCTATTTAACGAGGAAATATCTACCGATTCCAGTCATTTATGGTGTAAATGCATCGCCAAGTATTATGGCAAGAAACAAGTTCGCCTAAAAAACAATTAAATGGCAAATCAGGTTAAGAAAAACCAATCAATGATTACCTTTAAAACTCATTAACAAACTTACTATGAAACACCTTTTTACCTTGGGGGCAGCGGCCTTCTTATGGGTTATCAGTATTCCTTTGGTGGCCCAAATAACTTACCCAGTAAATGATGTCGCAAATCCACGTCAAGGATATTATGCTTTTACGCATGCGACCATTGTGAAAGATTCAAAAACGACTCTTTCGGATGCAACATTGATTATCCGTCAAGGAAAGATTGAACAAATAGGAAGCAATATTCCCATTCCCAAAGAAGCTGTCATATTGGATTGCCAAGGCAAGTATATTTATCCTTCTTTCATTGATATGTATAGCGACTATGGAACTCCGGCCATCGGAGGTGGGACTTCTAACTTCCGTAGTCCAGCTCAAATGCTGTCCAATACCAAAGGCCCTTATTCTTGGAATCAAGCCTTGAAGTCGGAGTTGGCTCACGTGAAAATATTCCAAGTAAATGAAGCTAAAGCCAAGGAATTAAGACAATCAGGATTTGGCCTTGTTTTGACCCACCAAATGGATGGAATTTCCAGAGGAGCAGGGACCATTGTAAGTTTGTCTAATCAGAAGGAGAATTTAGTCATTTTAAAAGAGAAAGCATCTGCTCATTATTCTTTTAGCAAAGGATCATCTACCCAAGATTATCCAAGCTCTCTAATGGGCAGCGTAGCCTTATTAAGACAGAATTTTTTAGATGCCCAATGGTATAAATCGAAGCCAGGTAAGGAAGGGCTAAACCTGAGTTTATCTTCATATAATGAGCATTTATCTTTACCTCAGATTTTTGAAGTGAGCGATAAATGGTCGGCATTACGTGCAGATAAAATTGGTGATGAATTTGGTGTTCAATACATCATCAAAGCTGCTGGGGATGAATACCAGCGTATGGAAGATATTAAAGCCACGAAAGCGAGCTTCATATTGCCCTTAGCTTTTCCACAAGCCATGGATTTGGAGGATCCTACTGATGCTCGTTTTGTCAATGTAGCTGAATTAAAACATTGGGAATTAGCTCCAACGAATCCAGCGGCATTTGAAAAGGCAGGTATCCCATTTGCCTTAACAGCTCATGGATTGAGAGAAACTTCTTCTTTTTTGACAAACTTGAAAAAGGCCATTCAGATGGGCCTTTCCGAGCAAAAAGCAATGGATGCTTTAACCACGAGTCCAGCGCAGCTTTTAGGAATTGCAGATCAAGTAGGAACTTTGGATGTAGGGAAATTGGCTAATTTCCTGATTACAACTGGACTTGTTTTTCAAGATAAAACTCAAATTGTAGAAAACTGGGTACAAGGAAATGGTTATGGTGTACAAGTAGATGCTTGGTCCAACTTAACAGGAAAATATGCCTTCCAATTAGGTGCTGAGAAATATACTTTACTAGTAAAGACCGACTTAAAAGCTACTTTACAAGGTGCTGATACGATACAGGTTGATTTGATCCAAAAAGATCAATTGGTCAATTTGGTATTTACTAAAAAAGGAGATTCAGGAAAACGTATTCGTTTGACGGGTACTCAACAAGGAGCCAATTGGTTAGGAACAGGACAATTAGCCTCTGGAGACTGGGTTAGTTGGAAAGCAACTCGTGAAGGTGCTTTGGAAGAAAGTAAATCTGATAAAAAAGAAAAGAAATCAGAAGAGGAGGCCCTAGGGTCTTTAGTATATCCATTCAATGGTTTTGGTCAAAAAAGTATACCAAAACAAGAGACTATTTTGATTAAAAATGCGACGGTTTGGACCAATGAAAAACAAGGTGTTTTGAAAGAAACAGACGTTTTGGTGAAGAATGGGAAAATCGTTTCGGTGGGTAAAAACCTTAAAGATGCTTCTGCGAAAGTGATTGATGGAAGCAACAAGCACGTTACAGCAGGAATTATTGATGAGCATTCACACGTGGCAGCTACCGGTGGAATTAACGAGTGCTCCCAGTCCGTTACGGCTGAGGTGCGAGTGGCGGATGTAATTGATCCAGAAGATGTGGACATTTACAGACAATTAAGCGGAGGCGTAACAAGCAGTCATATTTTGCATGGAAGCTGTAATACGATAGGCGGTCAGACTCAATTAATCAAGTTCCGTTGGGGGCAAAATGCCGAACAAATGAAATTTGCTAATTGGGATCCCTTCATCAAATTTGCTTTAGGAGAAAATGTGAAGCGGTCTTATAATACAGCTAATAATCGTTTTCCCGATACGCGTATGGGCGTGGAGCAAGTCCTAATGGATGCCTTTACACGCGCCAGAGAATATGAAAAATTAGGACCCGGCAAACGCATTGATTTAGAATTAGAAACTTTATTGGAAATTCTCAATAAGAAGCGATTTATAACTTGCCACTCCTATGTTCAGAGTGAAATTAATTCCATGATGAAGGTGGCAGAAAGTTTCAATTTTACTGTAAATACATTTACGCACATTTTAGAAGGTTATAAAGTGGCCGACAAAATGAAACAGCATGGAGCCAATGCCTCGACCTTCAGTGATTGGTGGAATTATAAAATGGAGGTTTTGGATGCCATTCCTCAAAACGCCTATATCATGCAAAAAAATGGAATTAATGTAGCCATAAATTCAGATGATGCGGAAATGGCTCGTCGATTGAATCAAGAAGCTGCTAAATCAGTGAAATATGCAGGAATGAGCGAGGAAGATGCCTTGAAAATGGTCACCTTGAATCCAGCCAACATGTTGCACGTAGCGGATCGTGTGGGAAGTATCAAAGCAGGCAAAGATGCCGACTTAGTACTTTGGTCTGCGCATCCATTAAGTATTTATGCCAAATCCGAAAAGACCATTGTAGATGGCATGATTGTATTTGATCGTGATTTAGATGCGACCTTACAAGCTAATTTAAAAGCGGAGAAACAACGATTGGTTCAGAAAATGGCCAATGCTAAAAAGGGAGGAGCTAGCACAAGGCCAGCTGCACCTACTTTTAAAGAAATGAATAATTGCGAAGAAGATCACCAACACGACAAAAGTCTTTGGGAGCGTATCCAATCACGCATGGTATTGACAGAAAATTAATCGACATCCACATGAAAAAAATATTCATAGCTATACTAAGTATGATTTCCATAGGGCTACAAGCTCAGGAGACCATGCATCCCTCACCTGCACAAACAAAGAAAATTGTCATTACAGGAGCAACCATTCACGTAGGAAATGGGCAAGTGATTGATAAAGGTAATTTGATCATAGAGAAGGGGAAATTGAAAATAGAAACATCAAATCCTAGTTTAGGGTCAGATGTAGAACATATTGATGCTACAGGCAAACATATTTATCCGGGAATTATTGCGCCTAATACCAATTTAGGATTGGTGGAGGTTAGTTCAACACGAGCTACGGTAGACTACCTAGAATTGGGTGATATACATCCAAATGTTCGTTCCTTGGTAGCATACAATACCGACAGTAAAGTCATTAATACCTTACGTACCAATGGTGTTTTATTGGCACAGATTGTACCACAAGGAGGATTGATTTCAGGAAGTTCGAGTGTTGTCCAATTGGATGCTTGGAACTGGGAAGATGCAGCTTATTTGGTTGACGAAGGAATACATATGACCATGCCAGCTTTGATCAATCGTCCCAATAATATGCGTCGAGGAAATACGGCATCAGGAGATCCTGTAAGGGCTGGTTTAGCTAGAATAGAACAAGCCAAGGGGTTTTTCAGAGAAGCGAAAGCCTATTTAAATGAAAAGTCACATGCGGAAGTCAATTTGAAATTTGAAGCAGTGAAAGGATTGTTTAATCGTAGTCAATCCCTGTATATTCATTGTGATTTAGTGAAGGAAATGCTGGCGGCCATTGAATTGAACAAAGAGTTTAACTTCAAAATGGTCATTGCAGGTGGAGCAGATAGTTGGATGATTGCGGATATTTTGAAGGAAAATCAAGTAAGCGTGATCCTTTCAGAGCCACATAGTTTACCTGCTACTGAGGATGATGCAGTGGATCAACCGTATAAAACAGGAGCGATGTTATACAAAGCTGGTGTTTTGGTAAGTATTAGCCAAGATTCAGGGGATGGCTATACACAGCAAAGAAATTTGCCTTTCATGGCTGGTACTTTAGCAGCTTATGGTTTGAGTAAAGAGGAGGCATTGCAGGTTATTACTTCCAATCCCGCTAAGATTTTAGGCATAGAAAAGAGAACGGGAACGATTGAAAATGGAAAAGATGCCAACATCTTGATTTGTCAGGGTGATTTATTGGACATGAAGTCTAGTGTCTTGACGCACGCCTTCATCCAAGGTCGGGCTATCGATTTACAAAACAAACATACTCAGCTGTTTGAACGATATAAATATAAATATCAAATTAAATAGTGATCGGCCTGTGCTCTTTTGGCATAGGCCATTTTTTTGATTTTACTACCAAGCCTGAAATTCTCATTTCAGGCTATTTTTTTGCATATTATATAGGGTCAATATCAAAATAATCATAAAATAAGATATTTTTTTTAGTGGCATTTGTAATTTATACTTCAATTCGAAACATTTGAATTAATTAATATCACCTAACCAATTAATAGTATGAAAACCAAACATTTATTCTCCGTTGCTTTGATTAAATCGAGGCAATCTTTGCAACTCACCCAACAACAAGTAGCCAGTGCTGTAGGAGTAAGCCAAAGTGCTTATAATTATTGGGAATCTGGTAAACATTATCCTAACGCGACGAAGATTTTTCAGTTGACCAAAGTGCTTAAAATTCCATTGGAAGAAGTTATGGCCAGTTGAATACTACCTAGATCAAGCCGGTTTCTCAAAAGCCGGCTTTTCTATTTCTTATTTAGGGATTATCCGTACCTTTATGCCCGCATCAAACAATGATCTTGTTTTGAGAAATTCAAATCTACATATCCCTCAATTTGTGCCTTTTTTCTGTTTATTGGCAGGATTACTATTTTTTTCATGTAGTGAATCGGTCAATACGAGTCCTAAAAACACGTATTTTGCTTGGGCTGATTTACTTCATTCTTACATTAAATCGTTTGAGGAAACTAAACCCAAAGTGCATAAAACAGTATTTTTGGATGGAGTTAAGGAAGTAAAAGTGGTCTCTGATATTGATTGGGCCAAGGAGTGGGCCTTGTTTTTGGAAGCGGATTTGAATAAACCAGCATTTGAAAAAAGCTATGACAATCTATCCGAACCAGATTTGATTTGGTATTCTTTGAAATTGGGAGAAACCTTACCTGTAAAGAAGTTTATGGTGCATCTTGATGGCCTTAATAGACCTACGCGCGTTGAGATCGAAGTTTCTCAACAGAACTTCCTTTTTGAAACCAGCAAAAATTTGCAAATGACATTTTCAGATGGCCATGTACAAACGTATTATATTGAGGGAAGTCAAAAATTACGCTGGGGTAAACCTACGCATTACAAGCTCTTAGGGGTTTTACTATCCAAATAGATTACTGGAAAGATAGCGGTCGCCGCGGTCACAAATAATACACACAATCACGCCTTCTTGAAGTTCTTCAGCTAAACGAATACTAGCGGCTACAGCTCCTCCACTGCTCATTCCTCCAAAAACTCCTTCTATTTTAGCGAGTTTTCTTGTCATAACCACTGCCTCCTCTTCAGAGATGTCCATGATACGGTCCACACGCTCGGGTTGGTAAATTTTTGGGCGATAGGCTTCTGGCCAACGACGAATCCCTGGTATAGAAGAGCCCTCAGTAGGTTGACAGCCAACAATTTGAATGTTAGGATTTTGTTCTTTCAAATACATGGAGGTTCCCATGATGGTTCCCGTAGTACCCATAGAACTTACAAAGTGCGTAATTTTCCCTTGAGTATCTCGGTAAATTTCCGGCCCCGTACTTTTATAATGTGCGAGGTAATTATCTGGATTTTCGAATTGATTCAACAAGATATATTCCCCTGTAGCGGCTTTGTCCACGGCATAATCTCTCGCTTCTTCGATACTCTTGCTTAAGGTAACTTTGGCACCAAATGCTTCCATGGTCAACACTCGCTCACGAGTAGAATTTGCAGGCATAGCTAATTCGATTTCCAAATTATATAAACAAGCAATCATGGCTAGGGCTATTCCTGTGTTGCCAGAAGTGGCTTCAATGAGCTTCATACCGGGTTGAATATCTCCGCGCATTAAAGCCGACTCAATCATGTTTTTAGCAGCTCGATCCTTTACCGATCCCCCAGGGTTATTACCTTCCAGTTTTCCATAAATACGCACATTCTTATTGTTGTGCAATTTGTTTAATTCGACCAAAGGCGTATTCCCTACTAAGTCTAATAATGTGCTCATATTATTCTAAAATAACTTTTGTATTTTCTTGATGGTAAATTTTGGTATTGGGCGCTACACTTCTTGTAAGCCAAACATTACCCCCAATAACCGAATTTTTACCCACCGTTGTATCTCCACCCAAAATAGTAGCTCCTGAATAAATAACTACATCATCTTCTATGCTAGGATGTCTTTTGGTGGAAGCCATACTTTTGTCGACCGACAGCGCCCCTAAAGTCACACCTTGGTAAATTTTAACACGTTCGCCTATAATACAAGTTTCCCCAATGACGATTCCTGTACCATGATCCATGAAAAAGTATTTCCCAATTTTAGCTCCAGGATGAATATCAATACCTGTTTTAGAATGAGCAAATTCCGTTAGAATACGAGGAATTAATGGAACCCCCAACGCACAAAGTTCATGGGCCAAACGATAAAATGCCAAGGCATAAAAGCCAGGATATGTTCTTATTACTTCAAAATCAGTATTGGCCGCCGGATCCCCATTGACCATAGCTTCTACATCAGTCAGTAAGGTTTCATATACCTTAGGAATACGTGCCATGTAGGCCTGCGTTAAGCTATGTGGGTCCGTAGGCAATTCGTTTTTCATCGAGTGTAGCATGGATTCTAATCCATTTTCGATGCTTTCCCAGACAGCTACCAATTCCTCTTTTTGAGAAAAATGTTTACGAGTTTGCTCTGGAAAAAGTGTCAGAATAATCTTCGTAAATAGTTTTTTTATATCTGATGTAGCTGGAAAATCACGAGTTTGCTCATGTTTTGCCAGTATAGTATCTAAAAATTCTGAAGGTAACATCATCTTCGGTTATCGTTTTTAGGCATTCATAATATGTGGAAGAATAGCATCCACCTGCTTTTGCGTATCTAAGGAATGGACCTCTAATCGTTTGATTTTTTCAGGATCTCTTTGCTCCAATCCATGTAAATATGCTTTGTCGTAATATTGCAAGGTAATCGCTGCCACCTCTTCAAACTCGTCTATTTCCAAGCAAGCCATTGCTTTTTGATAGTGTTGCCCACCCAACCGTTTTTTTATTTTTTCGATGGCTTCAGCCAACAATTCTTTGGGATATTGAGCATATACGTCCACTAAATAAGGCAATCGGTATTGGGCATCAATGTCCAAAAATAGTACTGGCGCATCCCGAAGTTGGTTATAAAATTCCAAATTCATGAATACTTTGCCAATATGCCTACTTTCATCTTCCACCCAAATAGTTTGTTGATGATTCAATTGGCTTAATTCTTGAAATAACAAATTTTCAAAATGTTCACTACTTGGCTGCGGGGCTAATCCCAAATGACCAAAAGCAGAACCTCGGTGATGAGCAATTCCTTCCAAATCGATGACTTGAAATCCTCGCTTTTTCATTTCCAATAATATTTCCGTTTTCCCACTGCCTGTCTTCCCTCCTAATACATGTAAAGGAAGGGGATTTGCTAGGTTTTTTAATACCAAATGTCGGTATGCTTTGTAACCTCCAATCAACAATTTGACGGACAAACCAGCAGTTTCCAAAAGCCAGGCCATACTTCCACTACGCATTCCTCCTCGCCAACAATGGATTAACAAAGGTTTTCCTCTGGATAATTTTTTGGCAGATTTTACCCAGGAGGCTAATTTGGGTCCTACGATGGATAGCCCCAATTCCACGGCTTTATCCTTACCCTCTTTTTTATAGCATGTGCCGACGGCAGCCCTTTCCTCATTGTTGAACATAGGAAAAGAAATGGCACCCGGAATGTGGGCTCTTTCATATTCACCAGGAGAACGAACATCTAATATTACCCCTTCAGAAGAAGCGGAAAGAAAATCCAAAGGGCTAAGTTTATCAGGCATTGGGCGACTGTAAAGGAATCACGTAAAGTTCAAAATTTAATGGATCAAAGCTATCTAATAAGTCCTGAATTAGACTAGGCTTATCCAAGTAAAAATCTAGGAGGTTATCGTATCTCTCTTGCCAATTGCCATGTGGAAACAAATGGGCTTTCACTTGTTGTATTTGACGAATTGCCGTTTCATGATTTCTTTCTTCTGCGCGTTTTAACTTTTTCGCCATCCTTTCCAAGCCATTTACCCAACGTTGTCTTTCCGCCAAAATACTACCTTCCAAGGTCGGATCTACTTGTTTGGCTTTATGGACCATTTGTTCTAAAATCGGATTTACAGACTCTATTTCTTGATTGAAATCTAGGCTGTAAACTGAATTTTCAAGGACATATTTTCGGACTAAGGATGATTCAGGTAGAAACAAATCACTGATTTTTATCCCTAGTTTTTCTATTCTCTTTTGTTCCACTTGAGGTAGGAGTAAAGCAAAATTTCTTGGCAAAACAATGGGATAAGGAATCTGGTGATGATCAAATATTCCTTTCAGCTGTAGCCAATAAGCCACTTCCGCTGGACCGCCTAAATAGGCAAGATTGGGTAAAATACATTCTTGAAAGACTGGCCTTAAAACGACGTTGGGGCTAAATCTTTCAGGGTGTAGTTGAAGCTCTTGTTTTAATTCTTCCGTATTGAACTGAATGGATTGGTTCAAAACCTTATACCATTCACCTTGCTTTTCAATGCGTTCTCTGACGCCATCTATTAAATAGAACAAATTAATTCCTCGGGCATTGATTTGGGTTTTATACCCCAAATCATTCAATTGCTGATTTTGTTTTTCTACCAATGTCTCATGGACATGATCCAACAAATCGGCTTCCATCACAGGAAGAAATAGAGATTTTAAACGGGAATCATCGGCGTCTAAACAAACTAATCCTTCAGCACCAAAAAGTTCATGCATGTAACATCGAACGGCTTCTGATAAGGTATTATTTTGAGTATAAGCTTTTTGAAAAATAGGCAATGAATAAGGCAATGATTGTAGAAAATCTTGTATCCCTTCTAGGTTAAATCTCCCCACCGCTCCTTGCTGTTGTGTATTCCAAGAGTAGGTCTTTTGGTTTAAGTGCACATGATTTATTTCATCCCAATCATGGTCCTCGGTTGCCATCCAATAAACAGGAATAAAATTAAATGTCGGATATTCCGCTTTTAATTTTTTAGCCAAATTGATGGTAGATACTATTTTGTAGATGACGTACAAGGGGCCGGTCATGAGATTGAGCTGATGACCCGTGGTTACTGTAAACGTATTTGAATCAAGTAGTTTTTCAATAGCAGGTTTGTTTTCGATACCTTGATATTGATCTTGAAGTACTTCTACTAAAGTTTGTCGATTGCTGATAGGGAATGACCTTTTATCAGCTAATTGATTTTTAAAGCCAGCAATGTTCGGGCTATTTTGATATAAGTTTTTTAAATTAGGTTTCTCGTCTAAATAGTCCAACAATAATGAGCTGAAGGCAGTAAGTTGAGATAGCGGGTAGCTTTGGATAGGCATATGGTTGATTAGAAAGGGCCGTTAATATATAAAAACCCAACTGTTTTCCAGAAAGTTCGAGCGAAATTAAATATATTTAACAGAATTTTGAGGTTCTAATTTTTCAAATGAGATTTTTCGCCGTTCTTTTCTTACTTCTAGTTGCGCATGTGGGCTTTGCACAACAAACACCTCAAGTTACTCAATTCATGATGAATCGTTATCTGTATAACCCGGCTTTTGCAGGTTTTGAGGATTATACGGATATTAAAGTGGGGTATCGCCAGCAGTGGGTAGGTTTATCAGAAGGAATGAAGACCTTTAATGCTACAGCCAATTGGTCCATTGATAAGTCGGACAGGACCTCCACGGGGCCTACGCCTTACATGTCTAAAACCATTCGTAGGTCTTTTAATCCTACTAAACGTAGAAAAAAAGACTATCGCTGGGAATTTCACCAAGGTTTGGGATTACAGGTTCAAGCAGATCAATTTGGCCCTATGTCGACTTTTTCGGTAGCAGGCTCGTATGCTTACCATGTATCCTTGGGTGGGGAAGATAAGTTGTCTGTTGGAGCAACAGGCGGATATTATTCCAGGGGTTTAAACATGAATAATTTTGATGTAAAAGATGGGGGAGACCCTTTGATTTTATATTTAGATCCACCAGCCGGAACGGCGATCACATCGGCACCTACTCCTTATGGATCCCTCACAGCAGGCCAATTAATGGCCAATGTCGGGGTACTTTATTACAATCGAGAATTTTTCTTAGGCCTTTCTGCGAATCAATTGATTTTCGAGAACTTTACCTATGAACGCTCCGACCCTTCAGCTTTAGATACGCTTAGTAGAAGGTATTATTGGCCTAACAATTCCGATTTTGATAATGATAAGGTCATGACAAGGGCCTTATATTCGGGTACCATGAAGCCCAACTTATTTGCCATGATAGGCTATCATTTTAGAACGTCTAAGTATTTCACCGTTTCACCAGCTGCCTTAGTGAAATTTTATAAAGCAGGAACCATGTCCATTGAAGCAAATGTAAAAGCCGATTTCAATCAACAGTTTTGGATGGGTTTTGGATACCGACATAAGGAATCCTATTCGGCCATGTTTGGAGTTCAACTCCGGCATAATATGCACATGTCTTATTCGTATGACTTGAATGCCAACGGACTAGCCTATCAGTCCATGGGTTCACATGAAATAGTATTTGGAATCACAATAAATAATAGGATAGGAGTTCCAACTCCGCATTGATATTATTCTGAAACGTATTTATCTCGAATTTTTTGGTAAGCCTGATCGGGAATTGGGCTGTCATTAGGAAGCTGCGGTGCTACTGGCTTTTCCCAATTTAAATATCCCTTAACCCAGGCTAATGCAAGCCCAAGCGCTAAAATTCCAATAAAAATAAACATCTCGACTAAGGCATAAGTAGACCATATGGGGCTAGCCTCTTCTAATTCGGGATGATGGAAAACGGAGGCCCAAGGAAAAAGGAATATAAGTTCGATTTCAAACAGGACAAACATCAAGGCAATCAAATAAAAACGAGGGTTGAAGCGAATGTTGGCATTCCCCATAGGTGCTTCTCCAGACTCATAAGTGCTCAGTTTTTCAACATTAGGGCGATTCGGCCTAATCCATTTGGCGAGGGTTAAAATAATGGCTAAGAATAGAATTCCTGCGATCAAAAAGGCCGCAACATATGCGAAAGCTTCCATTACTGCCTCATTTTTAAATAACCTTTAATGACGGTAAAGGTAGTTATCCCTAAGAAAAACAATATAATGTAGTGTACATAATTAATAATCCATGGGAAATGCTGGCCAAGGTAATAACCGGAAGTAACCAAAATCCCTACCCAAAGGCCTCCGCCAATGACATTTAATAATAAATAACTGTACCAAGGCATTCTACTAATACCTGCCAAGATGGGAGTGAAGGTTCTAACTACAGGTAAAAATCGACTGATAACCAAGGCCATAAAGCCGTATTTATCGAAAAATTCACGGGTTGAATCCAAATGTTTTTTCTTAAAAAAGAGGCTGTCAGGTCTATTTTCTAGGGATTTGCCAAAGAAACGCCCAGATAGATAACCTACGAGAGATCCGATTACTGCCGCCAAAAATATGCTGGCTAATAAACCCGAAAGTGGTTCTTTTAAGACACCTGTGCCGCCAAAAACGCCCGTTAAAAAAAGTAAATAATCGCCAGGGAGGAAAAAGGCAAAAAATAGACCATTCTCAGCAAAAACAATCAATGTAATAACAAGCAAGCCAGAGCGAATGATGGTTTCAGAATCAGTTAACTGATGCCACAAAATATTTATTTCATCCATAATAGGGGCTATACAAGCTTATTAATCGTTGGTTTTTAGGCTTTTGTCTCAAAAAAATGTACATTGAGACTATAAATATCCATTAAAATTTCCATTTTTTCCTACATTTGAGCTATGAAAACTTGGCTAGCCTCCATCCTTTTTGTGATTATCTTTGCGGGATCCTGGATTCCGAAGGTGGGTATGGAACAAAGTTTCAAGGCGAATGAATTGCTAAAACACTTTCAAGATCATAAGCGTCAGGCACCAGCAGGATTTAGTTTCATGGATTTTCTTTGGATGCATTATGCTGCCGATTCCAAACACGCTAAAACAACCAGTCATCCTAGTTTACCTAGTTTTGATTTTAGTGGCGTAAGTGGATATGTCCTACCTTCCATTTATTTAGTCTTTATCTTACCACTACTTTTTGTGTTGCCTCGTCGCCAGTTAATCAATTGGCAAAATCTATATCGTTTTTCATTAGCGAGAGTGCTAATTGCACCTCCACGGTACTAGGGAATTGACATTCATTTCCTTACGTTCACCAATTCCATTGAAAAATGATTCATTCGATAATATATTTTAGTATTCGAAATAAACTCATTGTAGGTTTATTCGTCTTAGGTCTTGTGGCATGGGGTGGCTATTCGCTCACTCGTTTGCCCATTGATGCATTGCCTGATATCACTTCGAATCAGGTACAAGTCATCACACAATCTCCCGCTTTAGCTGCGTCTGAAGTGGAAAAATTTGTCACTTATCCATTAGAGATTTCGTTGAGAACCATCCCCAATGTGAAGGATATTCGTTCCATTTCTCGTATGGGATTATCCATTATTACCGTCGTCTTTGAAGATGAGGTAGCCATGGAGGTAGCGCGACAGCAGGTTTCGGAAAAATTAAAAGCCGCGGAACCTTATTTACTACGTGGAGCAGGTATTCCTGAAATGGCTCCGATCACCACGGGTTTAGGGGAATTCTATCAATATACCTTGGACGTGGACCCTGAATTTAGGGATCAATATTCATTAGCGGATTTACGTACCTACCAAGATTGGATTGTCAAACGTCAATTGCTGGGAATCAAAGGAGTAGTTGAAGTCAGTTCTTTTGGGGGCTATGTCAAACAATATGAAGTAGCCATTAATCCTGAGCGAATTCGTGCGATGGACATCAGTATCGACGAGCTATTTACTGCCCTAGAAAATAATAATTCCAATTCAGGTGGTAGTTATTTAGAGAAGGGAACCGATGCCTATTTCATTCGTTCAGAAGGGATGATACAGTCCTTAGCCGATATCGAAAATACGGTAATTAAACAGCGTGGTTCAGGTGGATTGCCCGTTTTCGTCAGAGATGTTGCCCAAGTTCAATTTGGGAAAGCGGTACGTTATGGTGCCATGACAAAAAATGGGAATGGAGAGGCAGTGGGTGCGGTCATGCTTTTGTTAAAGGGAGCGAATGCCAATACCGTAGTGAAGGATGTGAAAGAACGTATGGAATTGATTCAAAAAACGCTACCGCAAGGAATTCACATCAATGCCTATTTAGATCGAAGTATCTTAATTGGTAAAGCAATTAATACCGTTGAGAAAAACTTAATTGAAGGGGGATTAATCGTCGTGTTTATCCTGGTACTCTTATTAGGGAATTGGCGAGCAGGGCTTATTGTGGCATCCATGATTCCTCTTTGTTTGCTATTTGCTTTTGCCATGATGCATATCTTTGGCGTTTCGGCCAATTTAATGTCATTAGGGGCCATCGATTTTGGTTTGATTGTAGATGGAGCGGTGATCATTGTGGAATCCATCATACATCGACTCCATTCTAGGAGGAAAGGAGAAGTCCTAAGTCAACATGAAATGGATGAAGAAGTAAATATCTCAGCTCAAGCCATTTTTAAATCGGCAGCCTTTGGTGTCATCATTATTCTAATTGTGTATTTACCGATCATGGCATTAGGAGGGATTGAGGGTAAAATGTTCCGACCTATGGCCCAAACAGTTTCGTTTGCCATTTTTGGAGCTCTGTTGCTTTCATTAACCTATGTACCGATGATGTCTTCCTTATTTCTAAGTAAAAAGGTGAGTCATAAGATTACCTGGGCTGATAGAATCATGAACTTTATGTATGGCAAATACAGTCCTATCGTCAACTGGGCACTCAGCAATCGCAAGAAAGTGGTCATCGCGTCCTTTGTACTATTAACAGGAAGTATAGGTTTATTTACCACCTTGGGAGGGGAATTTATTCCCGAGCTGAATGAAGGCGATTTTGCAGTAGAAACAATCTTGCCAACCAATGCCTCCCTATCTCAAAGTATAGCGGTCAACAATAATGCGCAGGCCTTGTTGCTTAAAAAATTCCCAGATGAAATTAAGCAAGTCGTGTCACGAATTGGAGCATCGGAGATCCCAACGGATCCTATGGGAATCAATGCCTGTGATTTAATCATTATATTGAATGAACCTAGTGTTTGGAAGAAAGCCAAAAGCATGGAGGAATTGGAAGAAAAAATGGATCGAGAGTTAGATGCTTTTCCTGAAGTAAACTTTGAATTCACCCAGCCTATTCAAATGCGTTTTAATGAGTTGATTGCGGGTGTTAAATCCGATGTGGCTATTAAAATATTTGGCGAAGATCTAGAAATCTTGTTTGATAAAGCGACTGAAGCAGCTCGTTATATTCGAAATATCGAGGGAGTGGGTGATATCAAGGTTCAGCAAATCGACGGGGTGCCGCAATTAGTTGTTCATTATAATCGCGCTAAAATGGCCCAGTATGGTTTACGTATTCAAGATGTGAACAGACGAGTGAAAATGACATTTGCAGGAGAAACGGCTGGTTTGGTGATGGAAGGAGAAAAGCGCTTTGACTTAGTTGTTCGTTTGGATTCAGCGCATCGTGCCGATATTCAAAATTTGAAGGAGCTTTATTTAGATTTACCGAATGGATCTCAAATTCCACTGGAAGAAGTGGCCACGGTAGATTATCAAAATGCACCTGTCGAAATATCTCGTGATAATACCAATCGACGGATTACCATTGGTATTAATGTGAGAAATAGAGACGTACAAAGTGTTGTAACAGACATTGAAAAGGTGATGAAGAATAAAATCACTTTGCCAGCTGGTTACTATGTCAAGTACGGTGGTACATTTGAAAACCTTCAAGCGGCAAAATCCAGATTGTCCATTGTGGTTCCATTGGCATTAGCCTTAATTTTTGCGCTTTTGTTTTTTACATTCAATTCCATGTTAGAAGCGGCCATCATTTATTTGGCTATCCCACTTTCCGCCATTGGGGGGATTTGGGCTTTATATTTAAGGGGGATGCCTTTTTCAGTTTCCGCAGGAATTGGTTTTATCGCTTTATTTGGTGTGGCGGTATTGAATGGAATTGTTCTACTTTCTTTTTTCAAACAATTAGCTACGGAAGGGTATTCGGTAGCAGAGCGACTAAAGAAAGGGCTCGAATTGCGTTTCCGTCCAGTTATCATGACTGCTTCTGTGGCTTCTTTAGGCTTCTTACCCATGGCTTTGAGTCAATCACCAGGTGCGGAGGTTCAGCGACCCTTGGCCACGGTGGTTATTGGAGGCTTAATCACAGCTACCTTTCTAACGCTGGTAGTTATTCCTGTGGTTTATTCTTTGGTGATGACAAGAAGAGAAAAAAAGTTGAAGTCGCAGCCTATGATTGTTTTGGTGATTTTAGCCGGCTTAATGCTTAGTTTTTCAAGCTTAGGTCAGGGATCTAAACCGGTTTTGACCTTGTCTAACTGCATGCAGGATGCATTACAACATAATGCTTTATTGAATACTGGAAACCTAGAAATTCAAAGTGCAGAAGCATTGATTCAGTCTGGAAAGGATTTGCCAAAAGGAAGTATTGATTTTCAATATGGTAAAACGCAAACATATTTTAGTCAGGATTATACCATTATTGCTTCCCAAAGTATTCCGTGGCCAACCTTGTTAAGAGCTCAAGTAAAAGCACTGACTTCCCAAAAAATGTTGGTAGAGAAAAGGCAAAAGATTACGCAAATCTTAGTACTGTCAAGCGTTAAATGGTATTACTATCAACTGTTAATTCAGCAAAAACATCTAGAATATTTACATCAACAAGATAGTATCTATTCCCAAATGTTGAAGGCAGCTAGTGTCCGTTTTAAACAAGGAGAAACGAACCGATTAGAGGTGGTTGCTGCTGAAGCGCGTTTGAGGGAATTTCAACAGAAGCAGCTTTCCTTGCAAGCAGATATTCAGGCTAATTATCAGATTTTGGCTTACTGGATGAATCGTAAGGAAGCGTTTGTGATACAAAATTCAAATGCTTTAACGATGCAAGCGCCTCTAATTCCAGCTGATTTAGCTAAAAATCCTACGCTTCAATTGTTGGAAGAACAGGTTGTTCATGCCAAACTTCAAACAGAGGTGGAGAAGAATAAAATGAAACCAGATATTCGGATAGGAGCCACAACGCAGAGTATTGAAAATTATGGAGGTCAGAACTTTGTTCAGGCGGGTTTAGCCTTACCCATCTTTGCCAAAGGACAGAAGGCGCGTATTTCTGCCGCTCAAAAGCAAGAACAAGTAATTGCAAGCCAAAAAGATCAGGTACTCAGTCAAATAAGTACAGATTTACAAAATGCTCAAATATCCTTGGGCAAATTTGGCAATTCATTGAAGTACTATCAACAAACAGCCTTGCCTCAAGCAGAATGGTTGGTTCAAACGGCTTTGAAAAGCTACCAACAAGGGGAAATCGAGTATGTTGAAATGCTACAAAATACGCAACAAGCTTGGCAGATTAGAGAACAATATTTACAGGAAGTTTTGGCATATAATCAAAACATCATTCAAATTGAAACCATTTTAGGAAATGAATAAGCACATCATATATCAATGGATTACCCTAATTTTCATCGGCGGATTGTTGGCCTGTGGAAGTAAAGAAACAGAATCGGCAGAAGCTGAAACAGCTGTGTCAAGTATCAAGCTAAGTGCCGAGCAGAAACAAAATGCTGGAATTGAATTAGGAGAACTAGAGGAAAAAGAAATGTCCTCCGAAGTGTCTTGCACGGGTTTGGTGGATGTGCCGCCGATTTCAATGGCTTCTGTTTCACTGCCAATAGCGGGCTATGTCAAATCGACTTTTGAAATATTACCAGGAAAGCTAGTACACAAAGGACAGGTTTTAGCCACGATTACCAGTTTGGATTATATTCAAATGCAACAAGAATATATTCAGGCATTGAGTCAGCAAACCTATTTGACTTCAGAGAAATCTCGTCAACAAGTTTTGAATACAGAAGAAGTAGGGTCTAAGAAGAAACTCCAATTGGCGGAGGCTGATTTTTCAAATGTACAGGCGCAGGTCAAATCGCTGGGCTTGAAATTGGAAATATTAGGGTGTGATTTGAAATCGCTCTCTAAGGGAAATATCTCTTCCTATTTGCAATTGAAAGCTCCCATAGATGGCTATATCGTGGATGTATTTATGTCCATTGGAAAGTATGTTCAGCCCACTGATGAATTGGTGAAGCTGGTTGGTATAGCTCACAAACATGTGGAGTTGAAAGTGTTTGAGAGAGATTTAAGTAGTTTAAAGATAGGTCAAACAATCCAATTTGAAGCAGAAGGAATGCAAGGGAAAGGGAAAGTGTTTTTGATTGGCAAGCAGGTCGATTTAAGTACTCGAACCACCTCGGTTCATGGTCATTTTAATAATGAATCTGATGAACAACGATTTACTGTTGGCCAATTTATCAATGCAAAGATTTTGGTAGGTAATCAAAAAATGAAAACCATTCCTCAGGCTGGTTTAGCTCGAGTAGGTAAGGGAGGATTTATTTATGTAGAAAACCCACAAGGGATCATGGAACAGGTTCCTGTAAAAGTACTTAGTTCCAATGAGGAATTTGTTGGGGTGCAACCTACGAAGACCATGCCAGCAGGAAAGGTTGTCATTAAAGGAGCCTCTGCCTTAGAGGCGATCTTTGCTAAGGACTAAGAAATTATACCTTGGAAACAAGTGAAGTCGGTCCAGCGCTCAGCTAGGTCGACTTCTTTGTTGAATATCCCAAAGATGGTAGACCCCGAACCACTCATCGCGGCATAAAGGGCACCTTGATCATATAAATCTTGCTTAATTTGAGCTAGTATAGGGTATTTCGGGAATAAGCTTTGTTCAAAATCATTGGAAATAAGGTCTTTCCAGCTTTCTAAAGGCTTTTGAATGGCTTGGGCCAAATCAATTTTTGCTGGCTGCGGTTTGACTTGAGAGTATGCTTCCTGCGTAGAAATGCCAAAATTAGGATATATCAGGACGACATGATGACCTTGTAAAGAACAGGCAATAGGACTTAATTCGTCGCCTTTACCTTTGCCTAATTGGGCCTGTTGGAAAAGGAAAAAGGCACAATCGCTGCCTAATTGTTGGGCGTAGGGGACTAATTGTTCGTTCGTTAGAGGTAATTGAAAGAAATCTCGTAAACCCATTAAAGTAAATGCGGCATCAGCAGATCCTCCACCTAATCCTGCTCCCATGGGTATGATTTTATGTACATGTAGATGTACAGGTGGTAAATTAAAATCCTTAGCTAATGCGTTGTAGGCTCTAAGACATAAATTATTTTGAACTTCACCTGAAATAGGCAGGCCTGAGGAAGAAAATTCTAGGTGTGGACTTGGACTAATTTCTAGAATATCTGTCCAAGGAACATGAAAGAAGCATGTTTCCAATTCATGAAAACCATCAGGTCTTTTGGCAAGAATGTGTAGGCCGATATTGATTTTGGCATTGGGGAAAAGGACCATATTAATCTTCTAAAATATTGCTGATCGGACTGAGTTTGAGGAATAGTCCCAAAAAGAAAAGAATGAACGCAAAATCAAAGAAAAATTTACTCTGATCTACATGTTCTTCCCAATATATTTCTTTCACTTTGGTAGATTCCAATTGATTGATTTCATCAAAAATGGCATTTAAACTCTTTTGATCGGTAGCACGGTAAAACTTTCCATTGCTTTTTTCGGCAATGATACGAAGCGTACTTTCATCCACGGGGTCCATGGATGGTTTTACACTACCTACAGCAATGGTATATACTTTGATGCCAAAGGTTTTCGCTAATTCAGTGGAAGTCAGAGGGTCCAAATTACCTGCAGTATTATTTCCATCACTGATTAAAATGCTGATTTTCTTAGGATTAGGAGAATCTCTTACCTGATTGATGCACATGCCTAGTGCATCGCCTAAAGCAGTACCTTCTTCTTTAATTAATTTCGAATCAAGCCCTAATAAGGTTTGTTGCAAATAACTAGAATCGTTGGTGATGGGGCTGGCTAAATAGGGAGCACCTGCAAAGGCGATTACAGCGATGAAATCATTCTTTCTTTGTTTGACAAAAGAGGTAGCTACTTGTTTGGCAATGACTAATCTAGAAGGATTAACGTCTCGATTCAACATAGAGGACGATATGTCGATAGCTAGAGCCATGTCAATTCCATCCGGTTGAATCTTTCTTTTTGGGTTGACTTTATAGGGGCCAGCTAAAGCTAAAATGATGCTGGTAAGGAGCATCATTTGAACGATATCTGGGATAAAGCTGATGAATCGGATTAATCGGTTTTGGATTAATGGTTTTGTAAATGAAAGGGTAATTCGAGCTTGATTTTTTCTATTTAATAAATATCGAATCAAAAATATAAGCAAGGGAAGGGGGAGGAGAAATAGAAAAACCTCATGTTCCCACTGGTAGGAAAATAGGGAAATAAATTGCTGCCAAGAAAAGAATAGCTGGAATTTCATGGCTTTTTATTTTCCTGAGAAATGAATGTTCTTTCTTCCTGATATATGGAATTGGCAATTTCTAAAAGCATATTGACCGAATCTGTCGTTTTACCAGAAAAATTTCCTCCATAAATGGTTGAATCTAATTCATGTAATGCCTTCGCTAATTGTTTATTTTCCAAGGTATCTACCATTTCTTTGGTGGTAAATGTGGTAAATGGTTTTAAGGTTAAGCTTTCTAAATATTTTTTCCAAAGAGAAAATGCACGTTCCAAATTTTGTAATCCCATTTGGTTATTCTCAATATTGCGAATATACCTTTGATAGAAACGGCGGAATTCAGCATTTTTTCGCCACAATACATAAAGCTTGAACCATTTTTTCAAGCTATTTCCTAGAAACCAGTAGATTAGTCCAGTAAAAATTAATAGACCTAATCCCCAAATGACTACATTTTTCAAGTCTGTTTTTGGTTGCAATGGAGCAATTGTTACATGCTGGTAGAGGGAATCCAAATTGATTTTCTCAGGATGAGGCACGAGGCGTTTTAAATAGACATGATCTTTAATGGGGTAGATTTTAGTACAATCTGCCTCTTGCAAGAGGTAAACAGGAATGGCTAAACTTTGTTGATTCTCAATCCGAAATAGTTGAAAAGTATAAACGGCAGAATCAATACTTCCACTTTCATCTGTCCTAGTAGGAAAATATGTTCTTTCTACAGCTTGAAACGCCCCAAAAGTTTGGTTTACTGAGGGGAAAAATATTTCTTGATTTTTTCCATGTCGTACCGAAAGGCTATAGTGAATCTGCTGTCCAATTTTGACAGAATCTTCTAAAAATTGACCTTTGATTTGAATGGGCTTTTGTTGCATTATTTTCTAGCGGTAAACATTTTCACAAGAGTTGGGACAAAATCTTCTCCTGCACGTATACTGATGTAATCAGCTTGCCATTGTTTACATAATTTTTTGAGTTCTTCGGCTCTATGGGAACCTTGTTCCTTTTGTAAGTTTTTGAAAAAAGCTGAACTGGTATTTACCCAGGTCGTTCTTTTTCTTTCTGGGTCAAAAATGGGGATAATACCCAAAGATGGAAGTTTTATTTCTTGCTTATCTACGATTTGGATGACTACTAAATCATGCATTTGAGACATAGCCCTTAATAGATCTTGGTAATTCTCATCGATAAAATCAGATATGACAAAAATTAGGCTGCGCCTTTTTAACACCTGCAAGGTAAATCCTAAAGCCGCTTTGAGGTCGGTTCCAGTATTCTCTGGTTCCATTTTAAAAAGCTCAGTGATGACGCGGTAGGCATGTTTTTTACCCATGGCAGGAGGCATGAATTTCTCGTTTTTGTCGGAAAATCCACAAAATCCTAAATGACTAGCTTCTTGCATGGCTGAAAAGGAAAGTACGCCAGCTACTTCTTTCAATGTTTTAAGTTTGGATTGGGAGTTTCTGCCCACCTGTTGGGAGGCGCTTACATCCAATAAAAAAAATACGGTTTGTTCTTTTTCTTCTTTGAATAATTTGACAAAAGTACCGTGGCCTTTGGCGGTGGTATTCCAGTCGATATGACGTACATCGTCTCCATAATGGTATTGACGCAGGTCACTAAATTCCAATCCCGAGCCTTTGAAAATGGACGAAAAATTCCCGTGCATTTGGGTATTTATCGCTTTTCTGATGCGAATTTCCAATTGAACAACATGGGAAAGAAAGGAATGAATGTCCGAATCCATGGAATGAATGAGGGCTTAGAATCGTGCTAAATTACCTATTTTTTGAGCAAGTCGAATGAAAAGCCACAAAAGCTTTCTAAATTAAGGGGAAATTTGAACCATGAGAAAAATTTATTTCCTACTATGTTTGGGATTCTTAGCATGCGGGGAATCGTCGGAATCCAAACTCATTGAAGAGGATAAATTAGCTGAGATATTGGTCGATATACACATCGAAGAATCCAAGGTTTCCAATTTGCATTTTGGAAGTATTGATTCATCGATCTTGGCGTACAATTATCAAGAAAAGCGTATTTTTAAAAAGTATGGAGTGGATTCTTTGCAGTTTGCGAGCAATTTTGATCGCTATGTACAAGAGCCAAAGGATTTTTTGCGCTTGTATGATAAGGTAAATCGAATCATGGAAAAACGATTTAAAAAGCCTGAAACTTCACATCGATGAGACTAGTAGGATTATGTATTTTATGGCTATTAAACTTTATGGCTATGGCGCAGCTGCCTTTCATTCAAGGACATCGAGGGTTTAGAGGACTTTACCCAGAAAACACCATTCCGGCATTTGAACAGGCACTAAAAGCAGGTGTTCGAGTACTCGAGATGGATGTATGTATTTCTGCAGATGGGCAAGTTCTTGTTTCTCATGAACCTTATATGAATTCAATCTATAGTTCCAAGCCAGATGGACAAGCTGTAACCAAGGAAGAAGAAAGGAAATTCAATCTGTTTCTGATGACTTATGAAGATATTAAACAGTTTGACACAGGAAAAAGGGGGAATGCCTCTTTCCCAGAGCAAAAAGCTATGGCAGCGCACAAACCATTGTTGTCCGAGGTTTTAGCACTGGGCGAAGCTTTTAGAAAAAAACACAAACAGGATATTTTTTACAATATTGAAATCAAATCTGTGGAGGCAGAATATGGTATTTCTCAACCCAAAACGGTAGAAGAGTTTTCAGAGAAAGTTTGGACTGTTATTTCCAAGCAGGTAAAACCTGAGTACATCATGTTACAAAGTTTTGACTTCCAAGTGTTAAAATATTGGAATAAGGCCATGAAGGAAGGAAAATTTCCAGCACAAATTATGCTCTCTGCTTTAGTTTCGAGAAAAAGTCCAGAAAATACGATCAAAGATTTAGGATTCGTCCCAGCTATTTACAGCCCTAATTATCAATCTCTAAGTCCAGAATTGGTGGTTTATTGCCATAAAAATGGAATGAAAGTAGTGCCATGGACAGCTAATGAAGCAGATGCCATATTTCGTTTGGCGGAGATGGGTGTTGATGCCGTCATTACCGATTATCCCAACCGTGTACCTCAATATTTAAAACCTGTGCATTGATGGCAAACGGAATTTCTTTATTCAATGAAACGCTTTTATGGTTCATGAAACGACGTATGTCGCGGATTGAATCCATCTATACTCGTCCATTGGATTTGCAGGAAATTTGTTTGAAAGATTTGGTACAATCAGGAAGGCAAACCGAATGGGGCAAGCAATTTGGCTATGGTCAAATCAATAATTATGCTGCATTTAAGGCACAAGTGCCCATTTCTACCTATGAGGAAATTTTTCCTTACATCGATCGAGTGATGCAAGGTGAGCAGCAAATCCTTTGGAATAGTCCAGTGACATGGTTCTCTAAATCTTCTGGTACTACGAATGCACGGAGTAAGTTTATTCCTGTTTCTAAAGAATCATTAGAATCTTGTCACATGATGGGAGGAAAGGACATGATTACTTTATTGATACATAACCGACCCGAAACAAGGGTTTTTGAGGGGAAGGGCTTGTCTATTGGGGGTAGTTTGTCTTATTGTGCTACCAATCCCAATGTGCTTGTAGGAGATGTGTCAGCCGTTATTATGAAGAATTTGCCTGTTTGGGCTCAAATGATTCGTACCCCTTCTTTGGAAGTAGCCTTGATGGATGATTGGGATCAGAAGATTGAGCGTATGGCATTGGAAACATCCAAAGAGAACGTAACGAGTATTTTGGGGGTTCCAACATGGACATTGGTATTGATTGAAAAGATATTGGAAATTACGGGAAAGAAGTCCATTTTGGAAGTTTGGGAAAACTTTGAATTTATGATTCATGGAGCAGTAGCTTTCGGACCTTATCGGGAGTTATTCCAAAAACAAGTTTTTCGGGATCAAGGAGTGGGTTTTCTGGAAATATATAATGCCTCCGAGGGGTTCTTTGGTATTCAGGATGATTTGACTTTAAACGACGAATTATTACTGATGTTGGATTATGGGATCTTTTATGAGTTTATTCCCATCAATGATGAAGGGGAGGAACAAGATACAATAGTTGATTTAAGTCAAGTGGAATTGGGGGTCAATTATGCTTTGGTGATTAGCACCAATGCGGGTTTGTGGCGCTATAAAATTGGAGATACGGTTCGTTTTACTTCTTTGGACCCTTTTAGAATAAAAATTTCTGGGAGAACGAAGCATTTTATCAATGCTTTCGGAGAAGAGGTAATTATGGAAAATGCAGAAATAGCCATATCTAAAGCCTGTTTAACCACGAATGCCGTCATCAAAGAATATACAGCAGCGCCGAATTATATGAATGGTGGCCAACGTGGTAGCCACGAATGGATTATAGAATTTTCAAAAGCACCAAAAGAAATGCGTACCTTTGTGGAGGTATTGGATCAAACCCTCCGCGAGATTAATTCAGATTATGACGCTAAGCGGTCTTATGATTTAGTATTAGGCCCACCCATTGTTCATCAGGCTCCATTGGGAACTTTTTACGCATGGATGCGGGAAAGAGGAAAGTTAGGAGGCCAGCATAAAGTTCCTCGATTGAGTAATAATCGGGAGTTTTTGGAGGGAGTCAAAGCTCATTTTAAAGAATAAAAAACATGTCATTAAAACTTACCATTGAGAACGGGATCAAAGACGCGATGCGTGCAAAAGATGCCGATAGACTACGTGCATTACGTGCAATTAAGTCACAAATTTTATTAGAAGAAACTTCTGGATCCCATGCGGGTGAATTGTCAGCTGATACAGAAATGAAGATTTTGATGAAAGCTGCCAAGCAACGTAAAGATTCATTGGAAGTGTATGTAGCTCAAAACCGCCCAGACTTAGCCGAAAAAGAACAGGCAGAATTGAGTATTATTGAAGAGTTTTTACCAAAGCAGTTGAGTGAGGCAGAATTGACAGAAAAGATTCAGGCTATCATTGTTCAAGTAGGAGCTATGAGCCCGGCAGATATGGGTAAAGTAATGGGAGTAGCAAGTAAGCAATTAGCTGGATTGGCGGATGGTAAAGCTATTTCAACCAAAGTAGGAGAACTTTTAAAGAAATAAAGTGTCAGAAATAGCTAAGAAAGAGGAATTGGGAGCCATCAGAAAGCTCAGTTTAGACGAGTTGAAGCAACTTATGATTCAGCATGGTGATCCTGCGTTTCGTGCTAAACAAGTTCATGAGTGGATTTGGAAGAAATCAGCCCGCAGTTTTGATGCGATGGGTAATATTCCGAAAACGACACGTGAGTGGTTAAATCAACATTTTTCTTTGCAATGTGTACAGACGGACGATATGCAAATTAGCACGGATCGGACGATTAAGTCGAGTTTTAAGTTGCATGACGGGCATTTGGTAGAGGGGGTATTAATTCCTACTAGAGAAAGAATGACTGCTTGTGTATCATCGCAAGTGGGTTGTTCTTTGACTTGTAGTTTTTGTGCTACGGGTTATATGGATCGGAAACGAAATCTGGAGTCTTATGAGATTTATGACCAAGTGGTATTGATTCGTGATCAAGCTCAAGAAAAATATGGCATACCACTGACCAATATTGTTTATATGGGGATGGGGGAACCTTTATTGAATTATGCCAATGTGTTGAAATCGATTGAGGAAATTACCTCACCAGATGGCTTAGGGATGTCGCCAAAGCGGATTACGGTTTCTACGGCAGGCATTGCTAAAATGATTAAGAAGTTGGGGGATGATCAAGTTAAATTTAATTTGGCGCTTTCACTTCATGCGGCCAATGATACAAAAAGGAATCAGATTATGCCGATTAATGAAACCAACACCTTGGTGGCATTAGCAGAGGCTTTGAGGTATTTTTACGATAAAACAGAAAATGAGATTACGTTAGAGTATATCATGTTCAATAAGTTCAATGACTCCGTAGAAGATGCTAAAGAGTTGTGGGAATTTGCAAGAAAGTTGCCTTGTAAGATTAATATCATAGAATATAACCCGATTGCACAGGCCTCATTTGTAAACGCAGAAGCTGATGCTTTAGCGAAGTTTACCGCATTTTTAGAAAGTAAGAAGATGATTGTCAATGTGCGACGGTCTAGAGGCAAGGATATTGATGCGGCTTGTGGACAATTAGCAGGAAAGAAAACAGCATAATTTTATTGGATGGAAGCGCAGAATAGGCTATTTCCTGTTTTTTTGAAATTGGAACAATTAGATGTTTTGGTTGTAGGAGGGGGAAATGTTGCTTTAGAAAAGGTATCAGCTATGTTAAGGAATGCACCTAACTCTAGAATAAGTTTGGTGGCTCCATTTTTCAGAGAAGATACATTGGATTATTTGAAGGATTTTCCACAAGTTCAATTGATGCACAGACCATTTGAAGCAGCGGATTTGGATGGAAGGGATTTGGTGATTTGCACAACAGATCAATATGAATTGCATGTCCAGATTCGTGAATTAGCTCAGCAAAGACATTTATTGTGCAATGTGGCTGATACCCCGGCATTATGTGATTTTTATTTAGGGTCAATCGTTCAAAAGGGGGATTTGAAAATTGCGATTTCTACCAATGGCAAGTCGCCTACTTTAGCTAAACGCATTCGGGCCTTTTTAGAAGAGGTTATACCTGATGACATTCAAACCTCTTTAGATTCCTTGGAGGCCTTGCGTAAAGACCTTAAGGGCGATT
Source organism: Aquirufa ecclesiirivi (assembly GCF_011250515.1). Taxonomy (GTDB): domain Bacteria; phylum Bacteroidota; class Bacteroidia; order Cytophagales; family Spirosomataceae; genus Aquirufa; species Aquirufa ecclesiirivi. The sequence continues at coordinate 609,506 of NZ_JAANOP010000001.1, forward strand.
TTGAATCCAAGATAAAGGCGCTGAATGAGTTAACGAAGGGTTTGATTTTCAAGAAATAATCAGGGGAGGATTTCTTAGGAGAAAAAGGGATTTATTGCTGATTTTATGGATTTTATTGATTTTTAAAAGATTTGACAACTTTTAAAAAGTTGTCAAATCTAAACTCAAGTAGACAAATCTATTGACAAGGAATCGTTTTTCAAAGTTAGTATCCTAATTGATAAGTCTTCATCTTCACCAAATTTTATCAATAAACTGATATTCTTCTCGGACGAATGTTAATGCAGTTCATAATTTCTAGATTCGTTTTTAATCTAGCTTATGGCCTTTGTCGAACACTATTATACTCAATTTACATCTGGAGAATTTTATCACCTTTACAACAGAGGGGTAGATAGGAAATCAATATTCAAATCTCGATCAAATTATTTTTATTTTTTGCGTCAGTGGGTAAAATACCTTGAGGGCTACTTAGATGTATTAGCCTATAGTCTAAACGACAACCATTTTCATTTTTTAGTACAGGTCAAACATTTTAGTGACAGTGATTTAGGAGGGAAGACGGTTCACGAACTAATTGCGAGTAGACTTAAAAAGTTTTTCCAATCTTATACCATGGCTTTTAATAAGCAACATGGGCGTGTAGGGACACTGTTTCAAACACCATTTAAGCGGGTATTGGTTGAGAAATCGGAGGATTTGACTACTTTGATAAGTTATATCCATATTAATCCACAGAAGCATGGATTAATATCAGATTTTAGGCAATGGGAATGGAGTTCTTATTCCCAGGTAATACAATTCAAAAAGAGTTTTGTCGAAAAAGAATTTGTGTTGGAATGGTTTGGCGGAAAAAAACAGTTTATTGATTTTCACTCAAGGGAAATCAAAGAAACTGATATTCTTTCATTGACGGACGAGTAATGGAGGGATTTATGTTGACATTTGACAATGATTTGACAAGGTTTGACAACTTAGATTTGACAACTTTTTAAAAGTTGTCAAATCTACCCTTGCCCATACACCCCTTGCCCATACACCCCTTGCCCATACCTTCTTACCCTTACCTTCATTCCAGCAAGACTTATTTCACCTTAGTTTCTATAGTAGTACATCAATTTTAGTCAAAAAAATAGGGCTCGACTGAGCCCTATTTTTTATGATTAATCCTGTACAAATTATAAGTACTGATTGGCATTGTTGGCATTTAAATCTTCAAAAGCTGATTTTAAACGGGCAACAAATGTGTCTTCTCCTTTACGTAACCAAACACGCGGGTCATAAAATTTCTTGTTTGGAGCATCGTCACCACTAGGGTTACCAATTTGACCTTGTAGATAAGCTTCTTTCTCTTTGTAAAAATTAAGAATACCTTCCCAGAAAGCCCATTGCAAATCCGTATCGATGTTCATTTTGATAGCTCCATAGGAGATAGCTTCGCGAATTTCTTCACGAGAAGAACCTGAACCACCATGGAACACGAAGTTGATCGGTTTCTCAGCGGCTAATGCATATTTGTGACGGATGAAATCTTGAGAGTTTTTCAAGATGACAGGTTGTAATTTTACATTTCCTGGTTTGTATACACCGTGAACGTTACCAAAAGCAGCAGCAATGGTGAAACGATGAGAAATAGCATTTAATACCTCATAGGCATAAGCCACTTCTTCCGGTTGAGTGTATAATTTAGAAGAATCTACATCTGAATTATCCACACCATCTTCTTCACCGCCTGTTACACCTAATTCAATTTCAAGTGTCATGCCAATCTTAGCCATACGGGTTAAGTATTTAGCGCAGATTTCTAAGTTTTCTTCTAAAGGCTCTTCCGACAAATCTATCATATGAGAAGAGAACAAAGGTTGTCCTGTTTCAGCATAGAATTTTTCACCTGCATCCAAAAGTCCGTCTAACCAAGGAAGTAATTTTTTCGCGCAGTGGTCGGTATGAAGAATTACTTGCACGCCATACACTTTAGCTAATTGGTGTACATGATAAGCTCCAGAGATAGCCCCAGCGATGGATGCTTCTTGGTTTCCATTAGGAAGAGATTTTCCAGCATAAAATTGAGCACCGCCATTCGAGAATTGAATGATAACTGGGGAATTTACTGCTTTTGCAGCTTCTAATACGCCGTTAACAGTGTCAGTACCAGTAACATTTACCGCAGGTAATGCAAATTGGTGTTTTTTAGCAATTTCAAATAATTCCTGTACGGCATCTCCGTACAAAACACCTTTTTGGTTGGTTAAACTTGACATAATGATTTTTTTTCTTGGGAAATAAATAAAAACTACCTGATTAACAGGTGAGTAGGGCACAAATTTAGTAAAAATGCACAAATTCTAAGGCTTAATTCCGAATAATACACAGACTCAGTGGATTAGCTAAAAAATATTTTTAATAGAGCTATTGGATGTGTTAATATTTTTCCTACCTTTGCACTCCCGTTCGACAAACGCAGTTTTTTATTCAGAAAGAGGTTGGCAGAACTTCTCGAATTTATTTAAAACACCAAAAATGCGGGTCGAAATGGTTTAAATTGAGGTAAGCTCGATTTTTGTGTTAGAACTGGTATTGATTAATGAATGTTGAATGCCCAACCCATTGATTGAATATTAAGCTACACAAGGTGTTTTTCGCTGTTATCCACAGCGCCGCCATCTTGTCGCTTTACGCCAATCTGCATTTTTATTGATTCTTCGTCATTGTTCGCAGTGATTTTTGAATAAAAGTCTCACAACAAGCCTTAGATAGCCTTGTGAGCATAATTTTTTAAACAAAATATTATATGTCTGGAATTATTGGTAAAAAAATCGGAATGACCAGCCTATACATGGAAGACGGTAGATCCGTTGCATGTACGCTGATTGAGGCCGGCCCTTGTGTTGTTACGCAAGTGAAAACTGTTGAGAACGAAGGCTACAACGCTGTTCAAATCGGTTTCGGTGAAAAGAAAGAGAAGCACACAACAAAATCTTTGTTGGGTCACTTTAAGAAAGCTAACACAACTCCAAAGAAAAAATTGGTAGAGTTTCGCACGTTCGAGCAACCATTGAACTTAGGAGATGTATTAACAGTAGAAATGTTAGAAGTTGGAACCTTCATTGATGCGGTAGGAACTTCTAAGGGTAAAGGTTTTCAAGGTGTTGTTAAGCGTCACGGATTTGGTGGTGTGGGTGGTCAAACTCACGGTCAGCATAACCGCGGTCGTCACCCAGGTTCTATTGGAGCTTGTTCATTCCCATCACGTGTATTCAAAGGCTTACGTATGGCTGGACGCACAGGAGGAAATCGTGTTAAGGTTCAAAACTTAGAGGTTTTGAGAATTTATCCAGACAAAAACCTTTTGGTGGTATCAGGATCAATTCCTGGAGCGAAGAACTCATACGTAATTATTGAAAATTAAAACCCATAAAGGCGTGAGCCTTTAACAATAGACATTCTGATTATGGAATTAGCAGTATATAACATAGCAGGTAAAGATACCGGAAAGAAAGTAACCCTTTCTGACGAGATCTTTGGCATTGTTCCAAACGAGCATGTGGTTTACTTGGATGTGAAGCAATATTTGGCGAATCAACGTCAAGGAACACACAAGGCGAAAGAGCGTGCAGAAGTTTCACGTTCAACGCGTAAGATTAAAAAACAAAAAGGTACAGGTGGTGCACGTGCCGGTTCGATGAAATCTCCATTGATGAAAGGTGGTGGTCGTATCTTCGGTCCACGTCCACGTGATTACCATTTCAAATTAAACAAAAAGGTGAAGTCATTGGCTCGCCAGTCAGCTCTAGCTGCGAAAGCACAGAGTGGAGATATCGCAATTTTGGATTCAGTGGCATTTGACACTCCAAAAACAAAAGCGTATTTGACTATGTTGAAAGCTTTCTCTTTAGATAATACGAAAACATTATTGATTACTCCAGAAGTAGACAAGAATGTCGTATTGTCAGGACGTAACGTTCCCAAGGCAAAAGTTTCGACAGCATCGGATGTGAATACATATGATTTAGTAAATGCTACTAAGTTGTTGATCACAGAAGCAGCGATCCAAAAAATTGAATCATCTTTTAGTAAATAATTTTCAGAACCTAGTTCTGTTATAAACGAAATATACCATGGGCATTATTAAACGTCCGGCCTTGACTGAAAAGTCGCAAGCCATGCAAGAAAAAGGCAAGTATGTATTTGTGGTTGAATTAACTGCAAACAAGATTGAGATTGCCAAGGAGGTTAAGAAAATGTACGGAGTTGAGGTATTGGATGTAAAAACCATGCGTCAAATTGGAAAGAAAAAATCCAAAAGTACTCGTACTAAAATTACTTCTGGACGTACTTCTACGATTAAGAAGGCAATCGTTACAGTAGGAACTGGAGAAGTGATTGACTTCTACCAAGGAATTTAATTAGAATGTATTAAGGGGGTTCATCCCGATAATTTGAACTAAAATAAATGGCAGCTATTAAAAAATTAAAACCAACAACTCCAGGCCAACGTCAGCGCATTGCGCCAACGTTTGAGGAGATTACTACGGACAAGCCGTATAAGCCCCTTTTGGAGCCTATCAAGCGTACAGGTGGTAGAAATGCAGATGGTCGTCGTTCGATGCGTTACATCGGAGGAGGTCACAAGCGTCGTTACCGTGTGATTGATTTTACTCGCTCTAAGTTTGATGTATCGGCTACTGTTTTGACAGTAGAATACGATCCAAACCGTACTTCACGTATTGCTCTAGTAGAGTATACAGATGGAGAAAAGGCTTATATCTTAGCTCCGCAAGGAATTCAAGTAGGTCAAACAGTGATCTCTGGTGAGTCAGTGGCTCCCGAGATTGGAAATACATTGCCTTTGGCAAACATCCCATTGGGTACTTTGGTACACGCAATTGAATTGCAGCCAGGTCGTGGAGCTGAAATGGCTCGTTCGGCAGGAACTTACGCTCAATTGTTAGCACGTGATGGTAAATACGCCACGCTTAAGTTGCCTTCAGGTGAAATGCGTATGGTATTGGCTCGTTGCTTAGCAACTATCGGTACTGTATCGAATGCAGATCACATGAACGTGAACTTGGGTAAAGCAGGTCGTCATCGTTGGTTAGGTCGCCGTCCACGTGTTCGTGGTGTGGTGATGAACCCAGTAGATCACCCGATGGGTGGTGGTGAGGGCCGCGCTTCAGGAGGTCACCCACGTTCTCGTACCGGTTTATTGGCTAAGGGTAAGAAAACTCGTAATCCAAAGAAACACACTAATCGTCTTATCATCAGTAGAAGAAAAAAATAGTAGATGGCACGTTCACTAAAAAAAGGTCCTTACATTGATTACCGCCTTGACAACAAGGTACAGGTGATGAACGAATCCGGCAAAAAGTCGGTGATCAAAACATGGTCAAGACGTTCAATGATTTCTCCAGATTTCGTAGGCCACACGTTTGCGGTACACAACGGGAATAAGTTTATCCCAGTTTATGTCACTGAAAACATGGTAGGTCACAAATTAGGTGAGTTCTCGCCGACCCGTAACTTCCGTGGTCACATAGCGAAAAAAGACAAGGGTAAAAAGTAAAGATATTGACCTACGGGTCTTATAATCAGAAATTGAAAAATGGAAGCTATTGCTAAATTAAGAAATGTTCCTACCTCGCCTCAAAAGATGCGTTTGGTAGCGGATATGGTACGCGGACAAAAAGTATCTAAGGCTTTAGGTATTTTAAAGTTTGAGCCTAAAGTGGGTGCTAAAGCAATTGAAAAATTGTTGTTATCAGCAGTCTCTAACTGGCAGAACAAACATGAGGACGCTAAAATCGAAGAAGCTGATTTATACATCAAGACTATCTTCGTAGATGGAGGTTCATCTATCAAGCGTTTACGTCCTGCTCCTCAGGGAAGAGGTCACCGGATTTTGAAAAGATCCAATCACATCACTTTAGTAGTGGCTTCTTCGGCGGCACCTGCTTTAGAGGAAACAAATTCAGCTGAATAATTAACTATTAGATATAACAAGAAATGGGACAAAAAATTAACCCCGTTGGATTAAGATTAGGTATCGTAAGAGGTTGGGATTCTAACTGGTACGGTGGTAAGACTTTCGCGGATAAATTGGTTGAGGACGAGAAGATCAGAAAGTATGTGGCTGCTCGTATTCCAAAGGGATCTATCTCTAAAGTTATTATTGAACGTACTTTAAAGCGGATCACATTGACGATCAATACAGCTCGTGCTGGTGTCGTGATTGGTAAGCAAGGTGCCGAGGTAGATAAGGTAAAAGAGGAGTTGAAAAAGATCACTGGAAAAGACGTTCAAATCAACATTTTTGAAATTAAACGCCCAGAAATCGATGCTAAATTAATTGGAGAAGCAATTGCTCAACAATTACAAGCTCGTATCTCTTTCCGTCGTGCGATGAAACAAGCGATTGCTTCAGCCATGCGTGTAGGAGCTCAGGGTATTAAATTGAAATTATCAGGTCGTTTGGGAGGTGCTGAAATGGCACGTTCTGAAGGATACAAGGAAGGTCGTATCCCATTGCACACATTGCGTGCAGATGTGGATTATGCCATTTCTGAAGCATTAACTGTTTACGGAAAAATCGGTATCAAAGTATGGGTATTCCGTGGAGAGGTTTTTGGAAAGCGTGATTTATCTCCCAATGCAAACATGGGCTTGCAATCTACTTCGGCAGATTCTCGTCCTGGTGATCGTGGCCCGCGTGGTCGTGACGATGACCGTCGCGGAGGAGGACGTTCTCGTCGTCCAGAAGGAGCAGATCAAGGTGGTGATCGCAACAAACCAGGTGCTGGTGGTGCAAACCGTGGCCGTGGAGGAAAGCGCTAAGCATCCATAATAATTTTGTATTAGATATTAGACTTATAAGAAGATGTTACAACCAAAAAGAACGAAATTTCGTAAGCAGCAAAAAGGTCGCGTAAGAGGGGTTGCTACCCGTGGCCACGAAATTGATTTTGGATCATTCGCTATTAAATCTTTGGAGCCAGGTCGTATTACAGCTCGTCAAATTGAGGCAGCTCGTATTTCGGTTACTCGTGCCATGAAACGTGAAGGTCAAGTTTGGATTCGTATTTTCCCTGACAAACCTATTACTAAGAAGCCTGCAGAGGTTCGTATGGGTAAAGGAAAGGGAGCTCCTGAGTATTGGGTAGCCAACGTTCGTCCAGGTACTATTTTGTTCGAATCAGCAGGTGTTCCTTTAGCCCTAGCGCAAGAAGCTTTGCGTTTAGCCGCTCAGAAATTACCGATGCGTACAAAATTTGTAGTACGTAGAGATTATTCAGAATAGAGTTTTAAACCCTAGGTTTAAAATTTAAATAGCATCGTTATGAAAAACGCAGAAATAAACAAATTAGGAGTAGCGGAATTGACACAGCAAATCGTTGTGGAGCAGGAGAACTTATCTCGTTTGAAATTGGCTCATGCCATTTCACCGATTGAGAACCCAATGCGTATTCGTGAAACTCGTAAATTGATTGCCCGCTTAGAGACAGCTTTATCGGCGCAAGCAAAAGCTTAATTAATTATTAATTTTTAATAGACCATTTCGACATTGCTAATGGTCAATTGTTTAACAAGTCCAACAACCATGGAAGAAAGAAACCTAAGAAAAGTAAGGATTGGGAAAGTGGTTAGTGATAAGATGGATAAATCAATCACTATTACAGTAGACCGTAAGGTCAAGCACCCCTTGTACGGAAAGTTCGTACAGAAGACCACTAAATTGATGGCTCATGATGAGAATAATGAGTGCGGAATTGGTGATACAGTGAAAGTGATGGAAACCCGTCCTCTTTCTAAAAATAAGCGTTGGAGATTAGTAGAAGTAATCGCAAAAGCGAAATAATTCTATCTCTTGTTATTCAAAATTTAAAATTTAAAGATCAAAGATAATGTTACAGCAAGAATCAAGATTGGGTGTAGCGGATAATTCTGGAGCGAAAGAAGTTTTAGTGATTCGCGTTTTGGGAGGTACTGGAAAAAGATATGCTTCTGTAGGCGATAAAATTGTAGTTTCAGTTAAGTCGGCTCTTTCCTCTTCAAGCATGAAGAAAGGAACAGTTTCAAGAGCAGTAGTTGTTCGTACGAAAAAAGAATTTCGTCGCAAAGATGGTACGTATATTCGTTTTGAAGATAATGCGGCCGTTTTATTAAATGCCAACGATGAGCCAAGAGGAACACGTATTTTTGGACCTGTAGCACGTGAATTACGTGAGGCTGGTTTTATGAAGATTGTTTCTTTAGCCCCAGAAGTTTTATAAATAGATAGATATATTGGTTATCCAATAGAAAAAATCATACCATGGAAAATAATACAAGCAAGCAAACAAAATTGCACGTAAAAAAAGGAGATACTGTGATGGTGATTGCAGGTAATGCCAAAGGTAAAACTGGTGTTATCAAGCAAGTGATCATTGAGAAATCTCGTGCAATTGTAGAAGGAGCTAATTTGCAAACGAAGCACGTTAAGCCTTCAGCAAGCAATCCTCAAGGAGGTATTGAAAAGCGTGAGGGTTCAATCCACATCTCTAATTTGATGGTGGTTGAAAACGGAAAGCCTGTACGTACTGGTCGTAAAGTAAACGAGCAAGGTAAGTTACAGCGCTATTCTAAAGTAACAGGAAAATTTATTGCATAAATAGAATTTAACGCGTGGGTCGGAAATCCACAACATATACAAAAATGGCAGTACCTAGATTAAAAAAACGTTTTGTAGAAGAGGTTGTACCAAGCTTAAAAGAAAAGTTTCAGTACAAATCTGTGATGCAAGTACCTAAGATTACTAAAATCGTAATCAATAAAGGTGTAGGAGCCGCTGTAGCGGACAAAAAGCTAGTAGATGTAGCTGTAGAAGAAATCACTCAAATTGCTGGTCAAAAGGCAGTGGCAACAATTTCTAAAAAGGCAATCTCTAACTTCAAATTGCGTGAAAACATGCCAATTGGTGTGAAAGTAACCTTGCGTGGAGATCGTATGTATGAGTTTTTAGATCGTTTAACTACGGTTTCTTTAGCTCGTGTACGTGACTTTAAAGGAATCTCAGAAAAGGGATTTGATGGTCGTGGAAATTATACATTAGGGGTGAAAGAGCAAATCATCTTCCCTGAGATTTCCATCGATAAAGTAGCTAAAATTTCCGGTATGGACATCACGTTTGTGACTACAGCTAATACGGATGAAGAAGCTTACGCTTTATTGGCTGCCGTAGGAATGCCTTTTTCCAATATTAAAAAATAATTAGCCACGGGCTACTAACACATTTAAAATTTTTACATCATGGCTAAAGAGTCAGTAAAAGCTAGAGAAAGAAAACGCGAAGCAGCTGTTGCTAAATATGCAGTGAAAAGAGCGGCATTGAAAGCAGCAGGTGATTACCTAGGATTGGATAAGTTACCTAAAAATGCTTCTCCAGTACGTCTTCATAACCGTTGTAAGTTGACCGGTCGTCCACGTGGTTATATGCGTAAATTCGGCATTAGCCGTGTTACTTTCCGCGAAATGGCATCCAATGGTTTGATTCCAGGAGTGACCAAATCAAGCTGGTAATATAAAATTTGATTAATTAAATTCATTTTTGTAATTTTGCAGGCCTTTTTAATGGCTTGCGGCAAATTTAAAAACAATGACAGATCCTATAGCAGACTATTTAACCCGATTGAGAAATGCCTTGAAGGCACGCCATAGGGTAGTTGAAATTCCTGCTTCCAACATTAAAAAGGAAATCACGAAGGTGCTTTTTGATAAGGGGTATATTTCAAATTATAAATTTGATGATACTACAGTTCAAGGAACCATCAAGATTGCTTTGAAATACAATGCAGTAACTAAGCAACCTGCAATCATTAATTTGACTCGTATTTCTAAGCCAGGTTTACGTAAGTACAACGGAGCTGAAGAGTTGCCACGCGTATTAAACGGTTTGGGTATCGCAATTTTGTCTACTTCGAAAGGAGTAATTACAGACAAAGAGGCACGTACACTACACGTTGGCGGTGAAGTTCTTTGCTACGTATATTAATAATTAATTGTTTAACGCTGAAAGGAGCTAAGCTCGAAATCTAAGCAAAAACTACATTTTCATGTCAAGAATAGGAAATAAAATTATCAACATTCCTGCTGGTGTAACCATCGATGTTAACGCAGGTAATTTGGTAACAGTAAAAGGCCCTAAAGGAACTTTATCTCAACAAATTGATCAAGATATCATTATCGAAATCGAAGAAAATGTGTTGACGGTAAAACGTCCTACAGAGCAAAAACGTCACAAAGCCATGCACGGTCTTTACCGTTCATTAATCAACAACATGGTTGTTGGTGTAAGTGAGGGTTTTGTGAAGAATTTGGAAATCATTGGTGTGGGTTACAAAGCAGCAAACCAGGGTAATATCTTGGAGTTAAGCTTAGGTTACTCTCACGCTATTTTCATGGCTATACCAGAGGAAATCAAAATCACTACGGCGATGGAGAAAGGTAAAAACCCAATGGTTAACTTAGAAGGAATCGACAAGCAATTGATCGGTCAAGTGGCGGCTAAAATCAAATCACTTCGTCCAGTGGAGCCTTACAAAGGTAAAGGTGTTCGTTTTGTGGGTGAGCAAGTTCGTCGCAAGGCAGGTAAAGCAGGTGGTAAGAAATAAATAGAAAGCGTGGGCCGGAAATCCACACAAACAAGTTAAATCAATATGGCAACAACAAAAGATTTACGTAGACTTCGCATCAAACGTGCGATACGTGCGAAAATAAAAGGTACAGCTGAACGTCCTCGTTTAACTGTTTTCCGTTCCAACACAGCGATGTACGCTCAGTTGGTGGATGATTTGAGTGGAAAGACGATGATGTCTGCTACCTCATATAAGAAAGGTAAAGTGAACAACAATGTAGAGGCTGCCAAATTAGTAGGAACAGCTATCGCAGATAAGGCCAAAGCTGCTGGAATCACTAAAGTGGTTTTTGATCGTAACGGTTATTTGTATCACGGAAGAATTAAATCATTAGCTGAAGGCGCTCGCGAGGGTGGCTTACAATTTTAATAAAAGATATGTCGCATTTACAAGCAAAACCAATTAAGGTTAATGAGGGTGAGTTGAAGGAGAAAGTAGTAGCCATCAACCGTGTTGCCAAAGTGGTAAAAGGAGGTCGTCGTTTCAGTTTTTCTGCTATCGTTGTAGTAGGTGATGGTCACGGAATCGTAGGTTTCGGATTAGGAAAAGCTAACGAGGTAACAGATGCTATCACAAAAGGTATCGAAGACGCTAAGAAAAATTTATTCCAAATTCCTTTGTTGAAGAACACCGTTCCTCACGAGCAATTAGGTAAGTTCTCTGGTGGTTTCGTATTAATCAAGCCAGCTGCTCCAGGTACAGGATTGATCGCCGGTGGTGCGATGCGTGCTGTCTTAGAATCAGCAGGTGTTCACGACGTATTAGCGAAATCTAAAGGTTCTTCTAATCCTCACAACGTAGTTAAAGCAACAATTGATGCTTTAGTAAAGATGAGAGCTCCACACACAGTAGCTTTCCAAAGAGGAATTTCTGTAGCTAAAGTATTTAATGGATAATCGAGTGCCTTAGTGCCTCTAAAATAGAACATACGATGTCTAAAGTTAAAATTACCCAAGTAAAAAGTGCCATCAAGCGTCCTGAAGTTCAGAAACGTACGATTCAAGCACTAGGATTAGGTAAGATCCGTAAGAGTGTTGAAGTTGAATTAAACCCAGCTATTGCCGGTATGATTCGTGCAGTCAATCACTTAATTGTAGTAGAGAATATATAATTTAATTGCGAGTTGCCCATTAGGGTAGCGTTAAGCCCAATACACATGAAATTATCTTCATTAAAGCCGGCAGAAGGCTCGGTAAAAACAAGAAAAAGAGTAGGTCGTGGTCAAGGTTCAGGTCTTGGTGGAACTTCCGCTCGTGGTCACAAAGGAGCGCAGTCTCGTTCAGGTTATTCACGTAAGCGTGGATTTGAAGGAGGTCAAATGCCAATCCAACGTCGTGTACCTAAGTTTGGTTTCAAAAACATCAATCGTGTAGAATACAAAGCAATCAATTTAGATACCTTACAAGCTTTAGCTGATGCTACTGGTTTGAAGCAAATCAATTTTGAGACACTTTACAGCCACGGATTAGTATCTAAGTCTGACTTAGTGAAAATCTTAAGCCGTGGAAGTGTTACTTCCGCTTTAGAAGTTACCGTTAAAGGTTTCTCTGGTGCTGCTAAAGCTGCTATCGAAGCAGCAGGTGGTCAAGCAATTGTTGGTTAATCCTCTATTCTAAACGAATGAACAAGCTAATAACAACGTTTAAGCATATCTTCGCGATTGAGGAATTAAGAGGTCGTATTTTTAATACGTTACTTTTTATCACCTTCTTCCGTCTTGGTTCTTATATCGTTCTACCAGGTGTAGATGCGACTAAATTAACACAGGCTGGTGATGGTGGACTCTTTGGTTTGTTGAATATGTTCTCCGGTGGAGCTTTGAGTAATGCTTCGGTATTTGCTCTTGGTATCATGCCTTATATTTCAGCATCTATCGCTATTCAGTTGTTGACCATTGCTCTTCCTTACTTCCAAAAGATGCAGAAGGATGGGGAATCAGGTCGTAAAAAATTAAACCAAATCACACGTATCTTAACGATTTTCGTCACAGCAGCGCAAGGATTTACCTATTTACAAGTTACTATTCCCGCAGAAGCTATCTTGGTTGATCCATGGTTCTTCCGTCTTTATGGAGTAGCTATCTTGATTGGTGGAACCATGTTATGTATGTGGTTAGGGGAGAAGATTACTGACAAGGGTATTGGAAATGGTATTTCTATGTTGATTATGATTGGTATTGTCTCTCGTTTTCCTGCTTCTATATTACAAGAGGCTGGATCACGTGGTATGGCAGGAGCCTTATTATTCATCATTGAAATAATAGCTTTATTCTTTGTCGTGATGGGAGCTGTCATGGTAACCCAAGCGGTTCGTCGTATTCCTGTTCAGTATGCTAAGCAAGTCGTAGGAAGTAAGTTGTCCGTAGGTGGTGAGCGTCAATATATTCCTTTAAAGCTAAATGCTTCTGGAGTTATGCCCATCATTTTTGCTCAGGCTTTGATGTTTATTCCAGGTTTAGTAGCTCAATCTTTTGCAGAGAAAAGTGAATTTGCTCAATCGGTAGCTCAATCTTTTGGAGATTTTACTACTTGGCAATACAATGCTTTATTTGCTTTATTGATTGTTGTGTTTACCTTTTTCTACACTGCGATTTCCATTAATCCAACACAAATTTCGGATGATATGAAGCGTGGTGGAGGATTTGTTCCAGGTGTTAAGCCAGGAGAAGAAACATCTAATTTCATTGCTAGTATTTTAGACCGCATTACATTGCCAGGTGCTTTGATGTTGTCTATCATTGCTATTCTACCAGCTGTTGCCAATTTATTTGGAGTGACAAGAGGTTTTGCTTCTTTCTTTGGAGGTACATCCTTGCTTATTTTGGTTGGTGTGGTTTTAGATACATTACAACAAATAGAAAGTTATTTGTTGATGCGTAAATATGAGGGTCTGATGCAGTCAGGACGTGTGAAAGGACGTTCCGAAATGATTAGCCGATAAGATGATTTATTTAAAGACGCCCCAAGAATTAGCGATCATTCAAGCGAATGGTGAAATTTTAGGAAAGTGTCATGCTGAAGTTGCTAAAGCCATTCAACCTGGTGTAAGTACCTTAGCTTTAGATAAAATTGCCTACCAGTTTATTAAGGATCATGATGCACATCCTTCCTTTTTAAATTACCAAGTAGGGGATAAGAAATATGCTTATTCGCTTTGCATCTCAGTGAATGACGTGGTAGTTCATGGATTACCAGGGAGTTTGGAGCTGAAAGAAGGAGATATAATTTCCATCGATGCCGGTGTTTATAAACATGGTTTTCACGCTGATAGCGCTTATACCTATGCAATAGGTCAAGTGGGAGAGGATGTTGAGAATTTATTAACAAGGACGAAAGAGTCTTTGTACCAAGGAATTAAGCAAGCAGTAGCAGGAAAACGTATCGGTGATATAGGTTCAGCAGTGCAGACTTATACCGAGGGATTTGGTTACGGAGTAGTTCGGGAATTAGTAGGACATGGAGTAGGTAAAAATTTACATGAAAGTCCAGAAGTTCCTAATTATGGTCGCCGAGGAGATGGTCCTAAATTAAAAGAGGGAATGGTGATAGCCATTGAACCGATGGTTAATTTAGGAAAGCGTCAAATCACCGTGGATAAGGATGGCTGGACCATTCGGACGGTAGATCGTAAAGCATCTGCTCATTTTGAACATACCGTAGCAATAGGTAAAAATGAAGCTTTGCAGCTGACAACCTTTAGTTACATTGAAGAAGTATTAAAAACATCAACAGTATTGTTGAATATTTAACATATAAATTATGGCCAAACAATCCTCGATCGAAGTAGATGGCATCATATTGGAAGCCCTTTCGAACGCGATGTTTCGGGTGGAATTAGAAAATACGCATCAAGTGATTGCGCATATTTCAGGTAAAATGCGAATGAATTACATCAAGATTTTGCCTGGTGATAAAGTGAAGTTAGAAATGTCTCCTTATGATTTGAGTAAGGCAAGAATAGTTTATCGTTATAAATAGTAAGGTTTGACCCATAAATTAAACAAATATGAAAGTTAAAGCATCGATCAAAAAGCGTAGTGCAGAATGCAAAGTCATTCGTCGTCACGGAAAGCTTTATGTCATCAACAAGAAGAATCCTAAGTTCAAGCAACGTCAAGGATAATTCGAAAGTATTAAATGATTAATAACAACAATTAATTACCTATATGGCTCGTATTGCAGGGGTTGATATTCCCGACAAAAAAAGAGGAGAAATTGCGTTGACTTATATCTTCGGTATTGGTCGTAGCACTGCTCAAAAGATTTTGACGAAAGCAGAAATTTCGTTTGATAAGAAAGCTGGTGAGTGGAATGATACGGAGGCTAGCGCCATTCGTGCTATTATTGCAGCCGAATTCAAAACGGAGGGACAGCTTAAGTCTGAGGTTCAATTGAACATCAAGCGTTTGATGGACATTGGATGCTACCGTGGTTTGCGTCACCGTAAAGGACTTCCTGTACGTGGCCAAAGAACTAAGAACAATTCTCGTACGAGAAAAGGTCGTAGAAAGACAGTTGCTAACAAGAAGAAAGTAACTAAATAATAACAGGGGATAATTCCCCTACACAATTTTTATTGATTTTATCCAATGGCACAAGCAAAAAGAAAAGATAAAGCGAAGAAAAGAGTGGTGGTAGTTGAGTCAGTAGGCCAAGTACACATCAAAGCTTCCTTTAACAACATCATTATTTCAATTACCAATTCAGCAGGACAGGTAATTTCTTGGGCATCTGCAGGAAAGATGGGTTTCCGTGGGTCTAAGAAAAACACTCCTTACGCAGCTCAGATGGCAGCATCAAACTGCGCAGCAGTAGCTGTTGAAGCGGGAATGAAAAAAGCAGAGGTTTTTGTAAAAGGACCAGGAGCTGGACGTGAGTCAGCTATCCGTACTATCCAAAACTCAGGTATCGAAGTTTCCTTAATTAAGGATATCACTCCAATGCCTCACAATGGATGTCGTCCTCCAAAACGTCGTCGCGTTTAATTTTATTCATGTTGGGTAATTAGTAATTATTTTCTCCAACATCATTTATTCACTTAATTAATTACTTCATTGTCCACAAGAGGGGCATTGACTTTTAAAAAAAATGGCAAGATACACTGGTCCAAAATCCAAAATTGCACGTCGTTTCGGCGAAGCAATCTTAGGTCCGAGTAAAGCATTAGCTCGTAAAAATTATGCTCCTGGTATGCATGGTAAAGGGAAACGTTCAAAAGTTTCCGAATATGCCATCCAATTAAAGGAAAAACAAAAGGTAAAATATACCTATGGTATTTTAGAACGTCAGTTCGAAAATTTGTTTCACAAAGCCGCCGTTAAAGAAGGTATCACAGGTGAGAACTTGTTGAAAATGTGTGAGGCAAGATTGGACAACACAGTATATCGTTTAGGAATTGCTCCTACGCGTCGTGCTGCTCGTCAATTGGTTATCCACAAACATATCATTGTGGATGGAGATGTAGTAAATGTGCCCTCTTACTCATTACGCCCAGGCCAATTGATCGGTGTACGTGAAAAATCTAAATCTCTTGAGGTTGTTTCTGATTCGCTTGCGAGCCGTTCACCAAAGCGTTTCAATTGGTTAGAGTGGGATGGAGTGGAGTTAGTTGGTAAATTTACCGCTTTCCCTGAAAGAGATCAGATCCCTGAAAACTTTAATGAGCAGGCTATTGTCGAATTGTATTCGAAGTAATAATCTGGTTAATAATACAATTTTAAAGAGTATCAATAACGTTTTTTCAAGATCATTTTAAGCTACGAAATATGTCAATATTAGCATTCCAAATGCCCGAGAAAGTTGTGATGGAGAAAGCCGATGACTTCCACGGGACATTTGAGTTCAAGCCACTCGAAAAAGGCTACGGTGTTACCATTGGTAACGCACTTCGTAGAATTTTACTTTCCTCTTTGGAAGGTTATGCGATTACAAGCGTTAAGATTTCTGGTGTTTTACACGAGTTTTCAGCAATAGAAGGTGTTCATGAAGATGTTTCTGAAATGATCCTTAACTTGAAGAAGATCCGTCTTAAGAAGGCGCAAGAGATTTTGGAAAATAAAGTAAATATCAAAGTGAAAGGTCAAACTTCCTTTACTGCTGGTGATATTGCTAAATTTACGCCTTATTTTACCGTTTTAAATCCTGATTTGGTGATTTGTAACTTAGATTCTTCTAAAGAATTAGAGGTTGAGTTAATCATCGAAAAAGGTCGTGGATATGTACCAGCTGATGAGCCTCGTGCGAATGAATTAGCTTTTGGTCACATCGCCATTGATGCCATCTACACACCGATCAAAAATGTTAAATTTAGCATTGAAAATACACGTGTAGAGCAAAAAACTGACTACGAAAAATTAGTGTTAGATATCGAAACAGATGGTTCTATCCATCCTGAAGATGCATTGAAAGGTGCAGCTTATATCTTAATCCAACACTTCATGTTATTCTCTGACCAAACCATGACTTTCGAAACGCCAAAAGCGGAGGAAGACAATGTAGTAGACGAAGAGATGTTACACATGCGTAAATTATTGAAGACTTCTTTAGCCGATCTAGATTTATCTGTACGTGCTTACAACTGCCTTAAATCAGCAGATGTTCGTACTTTAGGTGAATTAGTGAAATTAGAGATTTCAGATATGATGAAGTTCCGTAACTTTGGTAAAAAGTCATTAACTGAGCTAGAACAACTAGTAGAAGAGAAAGGCTTAACCTTCGGAATGGATGTTGCGAAATATCGTTTAGACGAAGATTAATTAATCAATTTTTAAATAAGTAATAGGTGGTGGTCATGTAAAACCCACTAACCGCAGTCCGAAAGGACTTTTAACTTACGAATTAACACAATGAGACACGGAAAAAAATTCAATCACTTAGGAAGAACAGCTTCCCACAGAGCAGCCTTATTATCGAATATGGCATCCTCTTTAATTTTACACAAACGTATCGAAACTACTGTTGCGAAAGCAAAAGAATTGCGTAAATATGTTGAGCCTTTAATTACAAAGTCTAAGACAGATAGCACAAACAATCGTCGTGTTGTTTTCTCTTACCTTCAGAATAAAGATTCAGTTAAAGAATTATTTGGAATCGTTTCTGAAAAAGTTGCTGCACGTCCAGGTGGTTACACTCGTATTATCAAATTAGGAAATCGTCTTGGTGACAACGCTGAGATTTGTTTCATCGAATTAGTTGATTTCAACGAAACAATGCTAGCTGCTTCTGCTGAAAAGGCTGGTAAAACTCGTAGAAGTCGTCGTTCAGGAGCAAAGAAAGAAGGTCTTGAAGCTACTGCACCAGTAGCAGAAACTCCATCGGCTGAGGTTGTTGAGGAAGTAGCTGCAGCTGAAGAAGTAGCAGAAGCTCCAGCAGCTGAAGTAGTTGAAGAAGTAGCTGCGGCTGAAGAGCCTGCTGCTGAGGAATCAACAGAAGAGCCTAAAGAAGAAAAAGGAGAAGATGCATAATTCATTTCTCTTATAATTTGGAAGGGCTTTAACTTTAATTAGTTGAAGC
This sequence comes from Aquirufa ecclesiirivi, assembly GCF_011250515.1. Lineage (GTDB taxonomy): Bacteria > Bacteroidota > Bacteroidia > Cytophagales > Spirosomataceae > Aquirufa > Aquirufa ecclesiirivi. The sequence goes on from NZ_JAANOP010000001.1 coordinate 627,684, forward strand.
CCTTTTTTTAGATAAAAAATTATTCAAACATAGATACATTATGAAAATTACAGAATCGACTCCGGCGGTTTTATTGTTGCAAGATGGTACGCTCTTCCATGGGAAAGCATTAGGCAAAATAGGCACACACGGTGGTGAGATTTGTTTTAATACGGGTATGACGGGTTATCAGGAAATATATACGGATCCATCTTATGCTGGACAAGTAATTATTAATACTACCGCTCATATTGGTAATTATGGTGTGATGGATGCTCAGGAAGCGGAATCCAATCAAGTGCAAATAGCTGGAATGGTTTGTAATGAGTTTTCAAGTGTTAACTCCCGATTTACTGCTACTGGATCTTTACAAGATTATTTAGAAAAAGCAGGAATAGTAGGTATATCTGGGATCGATACGCGTGCTTTGGTTCGTCATATTCGTACCAAAGGAGTGATGAACTGCTTGATTTCGTCTGAAATTTTTGATATCGATTCTCTACAAAAAGAATTAGCTAAAGTGCCTGACATGGAAGGACTAGAGCTTTCATCTCAAGTGTGTACTCAAGAAACCTATTTCTTAGGAAGTGAAAATGCAGATTTTAAGGTAGCAGTACTTGATCTTGGGGTTAAGAAAAGTATATTGAGTAATCTGACTGATCGTGGGTGCTATTTGAAAGTATTTCCAGCTAAGACTTCTTTTGAGGAAATTACTGCATGGCAGCCGGACGGCTATTTTGTTTCCAATGGCCCAGGTGATCCTGCTGTAATGCCCTATGCTGTAGAAACAGTAAGTCAATTTTTGGCTAGCGATAAACCCGTATTTGGGATTTGTTTAGGTCACCAAATTTTAGCTCAAGTTTGCGGTTTATCCACCTATAAAATGCACAATGGACATCGTGGATTAAACCATCCTGTTAAGAATTTAGAAACGGGATTATCGGAGATTACTTCCCAAAATCATGGATTTGCTGTCCGTATGGAGGAGCTTAGTACAAGTTCACAAGCAAGCCTTACGCACATTAATTTAAATGACCAGACCGTAGAAGGTTTACGTGTCAAAGGTAAAAAAGCATTCTCGGTGCAACATCATCCAGAGGCTAGCCCAGGGCCACATGATTCCCGATATTTGTTTGATCAGTTTATCGATCTTATGCGATAGAAATAAAAAAGGCAACCGTGACGTTGCCTTTTTTATTAACTCTATATTGCTTGAAATTTAAGCCAGGCTTTTTTCTGGATAACCAAATAAGGCTTTTTCCTTAATGAGCTTAACCACCGAGCTTGGAACTAAATTTTCCCATTCTCCTGAACCTTGTTGAATTAAATCCAACACTCGATCTGTACGGATTTTCATCAAATTCTCATCATATGAATGTATGTCGGCTAATTTTTCATTGTCCAATAAGTATTGGAATAAACCAGTCAAATGTGCCTCGGGTTGGAAACTTTTTAGGTTAATTAATTGCCCATTTTCATCCAAGGTAGGGTATAAATAAAGCTTGATTTTCAAACCAAATAAACTAGCAAAAGCGGTTAGTATTCCTCCTGGATATTGCGTGTAATGCTTCTCTTCAAAGATGTAATCCAAGTTTGGCATACCCATGATTAAAGCCATTTTTAAGCGACTAAACTTGCTTAAATATGCTACTAGTTTAAAGTATTCGTGGAAGTTGGAAATCAATACCGTTTGACCCAACGAACATAAAATATCCACACGGTCTAAAAAGTCCTTTTCATTGATGTGATTACCTTCATTTTCTAGATTCCTCAGCGTTAATTCTGATACGACACAAATTTTATCATCATCAATATCGGCTTCGTTTTCAAACTGTTTAATCCCTTTTTTGACCATGTCAGAAAAGATGTTTGTCACTGGCCTAAAACGACCACGGATGGCTACAATGTGTTTCTTCGAAAGGGCATCATAAGGTTGCATGACATTCCCATCAGGACCAAATAAGGCCGCTTGCGTGAATCCATGCTTCACCAAGTACAAGGACATCAGCCGGTTGTCAACATCCTTAAAATCTGGACCCTCAAAACGAATCATGTCAATCTCAATTCGGTCAGGCGAAAGGTCGTCCAATAAAGAAACTAGTATTTTTTCTGGGTCAGCATGATAATGGTAGCAACCATAAATTAAATTTACCCCAATGATTCCCAATGCCTGCTGTTGAAGAATATTATCATTATCCAACATATTAATGTGAATTACGACATCATTCACTGGGCCATTTGGACTTAACTGAAAACGTAATCCCACCCAACCATGGGCATCATTATCTTTTTGGTAGTTTAAGGCAGAAACGGTATCCGCAAAGGAGAAGAAACGTTTCTCATCGGCTGATTCAGTCAATCGAACTTTCAATAATTTGAATTCACGATTGAGCATTTTCATCAAACGAGGCTCACAAACATATTTTCCGGATTCTTCTTCCCCATAAATGGCGTCAGAAAAAGCCATGTCATAAGCTGAAATGGTTTTAGCTATGGTACCTGATGCTCCACCTGCCTTAAAAAAGTTAGCAGCGACATCCTGTCCTGCCCCAATTTCTGCAAATGAACCATATATACTGCGATCTAAATTGATCTGAAGGGCTTTTTGTTTCGTCCCTATGGATTTTAATTTGGCAGTCATAGACGAATGAGTTTGTTGATTACGAAGGCTACTACTTAGCAAAGTTATATAATTATCCTGCTATTTACATGATTTTCTTGAAAACATCCTAACCTATTCAGTCCATCTTTTTGATTTATGGTATAAGGTTAAGCCTGCCATCGGGGTCTCGCTGATATTTCCCAAGAGATAACGATTTTTTCTAAGTACTTGTTTCAAAATATCCGAATAATAAAAGGCTATGGAGCCAGTGAAGTGAATTTTTTGAGTTTCAACTTCAGCATATTTGCAAACATATAAACGGATGAACTCTTGAAATGCGTGTTCAATCAATTGATAACAGAATGGGTGCTTGCGGTGATCAAACAAAAATTTAGAAAATCCAGCAAACCATCGATTAGGATATTCACCTTGATACGCTTTGGATAAAATCTCTAATCGATTCAACTCTCCATATCGTTTGACAAATAAATCACGAAGGTCTTGTGGCAGGTCATGGTGCAAATAGGCTAATATTAGCAGCTTTCCTAAGTGCCCACCACTACCTTCATCACCCAACCAAAAGCCCAAAGGGGGGATTTGCTCCTTAATACTCTCCCCATCAAAAAAACCTGAATTAGACCCAGTTCCCAAGATGCAAGCAATTCCCGAATCATCTCCGCACAGCGATCTGGCAGCAGCTATTAAATCATTGTCTACTTGAATAGTCTTTACTCCTGAAAAATATGGGCTGAGCCAATTCCGTATGATCTCTCTTTTGGAATCATCGGTAATGCCAGTGCCATAATAGTAAATCTCCTCAACCGTAAGTGTACTTAGTTGAGATAGAACATCCTTCTGAGAAGCTTGTATTTCTTCTGCTGTTTGATAATAGGGGTTGATTCCCAAGGAATGAAAACGTTGATATGCTTCCTGTGGAGATGAAATATACCTCCATTCTGTTTTACTTGAACCGCTTTCAATGAGTAAAATCATGGGATTAAATTAGTATGCCAATGGCTTGATATTTGTCAAAAACTTGATCAGTGTGGGGAGCATCTTTCAATTCGTCGCTTAAATCTTGCCCAGCCCAATGTTCATAATGTTTACCATTTTTCCAAAGTCGGGAATGGCTCATATCATATATTTTACCTTGGAAAGCCACCCAGATTTCTGGGCGATCTTGTCCATTCCTTAAGGCCAACTGAGCCTTAGAATAATGTGGAAGTGTTGAGTCCAATGCGTAGATAATTAGTACGAAACTAAATAAAAAGCACGAAAAGCCGTTTTGTAAGCAAAGATTTTTAATTTTACTTGATATTTAATGTTATCGGATTTATGAAAAATACATTTCGCGTATTTGTTTCCATCTTATGTGTAAGCTTATTTGCCGCCTGTAGTAAGGATGATCCAACCCCAACTCCTCCAACCCCAACCCCTTTGGTATCTGATCTAATTAAAAAGGTTTGGTCAGCCTCCAATATACAATGGGATGGAAATGTGCAATATGATAAAACAGCCACGTCGAATTTAGTAGCAGGCTACGCCCAGTTTAAATTGGATCTAACGAGTTCTTCATCTGTTTCCTTGACAGAATATGATGGAAATAAGTTTACAGGCACATATAGCTTATCATCAGATAATAAAACATTGACTTTGTCGAGCTTAAAAACAAGCGATGGTACAGAGCCTACGGGTACCGGTGGTACATTAGCCTTTACCATTTCAGGAGTACCTACAGCCAGTAGCTTGGTGATTGAATCTACCACCGCATACGTAAAAGCAAGTAATAAAAAGATTAGGTTGAGCTTAGTCAATCCTTAATCACAAATTAATCATGAGGCCGCCTCATTGGGCGGCTTTTCTAGTTTATGGAGAAAAGAACAGAAATTGGGTCTTTAGGAGAATTTGGTCTCATTCAGCGTTTGGCAGGAGGATTTACAGCACATCAACCATGGACATCCATTGGGATAGGGGATGATGCAGCGGGTTTAGAAACCAATGGTTTTAAAGTCGTATCTACGACTGAATTAATCATAGAGGGAGTACATTTTGATTTGTCATATACGCCTTTGAAGCATTTGGGTTTTAAGGTAACCAGTATGGCTCTTTCAGATATTGCGGCGATGAATGCCATCCCTGCTCAGCTTTCTGTGGGCCTAGGCCTCAGTAATCGCTTTTCAGTGGAAGCTGTAGAGGAGTTATATGAAGGAATAAAATTAGCCTGTGAAGAATACAAAATTGATTTAGTCGGTGGCGACACCACGTCATCTCCCCAAGGTTTGATCATTTCAGTGAGTGCCTTGGGCTTGGTCGCAGAAGATCAGCTCGTGAAGCGAAGTGGAGCAAAACCCAACGATGTTATTTGCGTAACAGGTGATTTAGGGGGAGCCTTGATGGGTTTGCAATCATTGGAAAGAGAGAAACAAGTATACCTAGCCAATCCTGCTATGCAGCCGGAATTGAATGAAAAGAACTATGTAGTGATGCGACAACTTAAGCCCATGGCTCGTTTTGATATCATTCATGATTTAAAGGAATTAGGGGTGGTGCCTACCTCCATGATAGATTGTTCGGATGGATTAGCTTCTGAGATTTTGCATTTATGTAATGCCTCTGGTACTGGAGCGAGGATTTTCGAAAAAAATATACCGATCGATGATGAGACTTATTTAGTGGCTACGGAATTTAGTATTAGTCCATTGACCGCCGCTTTGAATGGAGGCGAAGATTATGAATTGGTGTTCACCATTGCACAAACTGATTTTGATAAAGTAAGTAAAATAACCGATGTTACGGCCATAGGCTACATGACGGATATTCCAAATGAACGTGTTTTGGTGATGAAATCCGAACAAGTAGTCGCTTTGACAGCCCCTGGATTTGGCCCACAATAATATGTCAGTAGCTATCATGCAGCCGTATTTTTTTCCTTATTTGGGCTATTTTCAATTAGTTCAATCTGTGGATGATTTTGTCTTTTATGATGATGTCATGTTCATCAAAAAAGGCTGGATTAATAGGAATCAAATTTTAATGCAGCAAAATCCATTTTTATTTACCATACCATTAGAAAAGCAAAGTCAAAACAAGAGTATTCGAGAATCCAACATTTCTTGGGGCCCCGAATTTCCTACGAAATGGTTACAGCAATTGCAGTCGGCCTATAAAAAAGCCCCACAGTTTGTTCCGGTGATGGAGTTAATTGAGTCTGTTTTAAATAAAAAGCCCTCCAGCATAGCTGATTTAGCTGCTTCTAGCGTCATGGCAACTTGGCAGTATTTGAACTTAGAGAAAAGGTTTCATTTTAGCTCAGAATTAGGTGTTTCTACAGATCTAGAACGAGCGGAAAGACTGATGGCGATAACAGAAACATTAGGTAATAAACACTATATCAATGCTAAGAATGGTCAAGAATTATATCAAAAAGAGTATTTCGCAGACAAAGGATTTCAATTAAATTTTTTAAATCAATCCTTGCCTCCTTATTCTCAGGGGAATAAACATGATTTTGTCGCTGGATTATCCATGATAGATGTATTGATGTGGAATTCGAAACAAGATATAGTGACAATGCTTTCTGCGTATTCTTTAATTTAGGTAAAGGAAATCCGTTTGATAAATTTCGGTATTATTTGATTGTAGAATTATTAACTTTGTTATAATTCCCTTCAATAGGGAACTTTGAAAGTAAATGGGCTCTATGTCACAATCTTTATTCCTTAGAAAATACTCCAATACCTTCCTATCCAGGTGGTTAGTGTTTACTTTTGATTTGGGGATTGTGGTTTTTTCCTTTTCTGTGGCGACCTTACTTCGCATGAATTTTCGCTTAACAGACATTAATTTCGATGTTTTTAAGTACCATTTCTTATTCCTTTTTACTTTTAGGGCGCTGTCTTTTTTGTATTTCCAATCCTACACCGGAATAATTCGTCATACCAGTATAGAGGATGCCGTTATTATTTTAAAAGCTGTTTTTACTGGGACTTTCTTCGCTACCATTCTCTCTTTGGTCGTGCGTTATTACTTCAATCTGGACACCTTGTTTTATGTTCCTTTGTCCATTTTAGTTATTGATTTCTTTATCTGTTTATTCTTAATGGTTTCATTAAGATTTTGGGTTAAATCATTCTATGAATCCTTTATTAGGGAATTTAGGCCATCTGTCGGGATATTGATTTATGGGGCTGGGTACTCAGGAATGTTAACCAAAAATGTGATAAACAATGATCGAAGCATTAATTATACCATATTAGGTTTTATTGATGATAATGAATCCAAGATAGGAAAGACCATTGAAGGTATTCGGGTTTACAGTTTGACGGAAGCCATGGATAAGTTTGTGGAAAAAACGGATGGGCTTGAAGTTATTATGGCCATCAATAATATTTCGCTTAAGGTGAAAAAGCGAATTACTGATACTTTTTTGGATCGGGGAGTAGTGGTTAAAATCCTTCCTCCTGTAGAAAAATGGGTAGGAGGCGAGTTTGCCGTCAATCAAATTCATAATGTAAAAATTGAAGATTTACTAGGCCGTGATGTTATTCAAATGAATAACAAGCAAGTCGGAGAGCAATTATACAGCAAAACCATTTTAGTTACTGGTGCGGCTGGGTCTATTGGAAGTGAAATAGTGCGACAATTAGTTGCATACTTGCCGGCATCCCTCATTTTAGTTGATCAGGCTGAATCTGGCTTATTTGACCTCGAATTTGAAATCTCATCAAGTATTCCCATTAATACGAAGCTGTCCGTATATGTAGCCGATGTAACGGACCAAAAACGTATGTCTCGGATAATTTCAGCCCATAAGCCTAACTTTATTTTTCATGCAGCTGCCTATAAGCATGTTCCATTGATGGAAAGTAATCCTTACGAGGCTGTTCGGATTAATGTCTTGGGAACTAAAATACTTTCGGAGTTAGCAGCCGAATATCATGTCGAGCGTTTCGTGATGGTTTCTACTGACAAAGCAGTGAATCCAACCAACGTTATGGGTGCTACAAAGCGATTAGCCGAAATGTACACCCAATCCATGAATCATTTGGAGGGTATCTCCACCAAATACATTGCCACCCGATTTGGCAATGTATTAGGATCTAGTGGGTCTGTGATTCCTTTATTTAAAAAACAAATCGAACGTGGAGGGCCAGTCACTGTTACTCACCCAGATATCACCCGATATTTCATGACTATTCCAGAAGCTTGTGAATTAGTTTTGGAGGCAGCTACCATGGGAAATGGGGGTGAAGTGTTTGTATTTGATATGGGTGATTCGGTAAAAATCATCGACTTGGCTAAAAAGATGATAACCCTGAGTGGATTACGAGTAGACCGAGACATTGAAATTAAGTTTTCAGGTTTACGCCCAGGAGAGAAATTATATGAAGAGTTGTTGAATAACAATGAAAACACCTTGCCAACACATCATCCTAAGATTTTAATTGCCAAAGTAAATACACCAAGTTATTCTTATATGGAGATTCAATCCAATGAATTAGAACATATATTGGAACATGGAACAAGTAATCAACTAGTTTCAAAAATCAAGGATATTATTCCAGAATATAAATCCAATAATTCTGTTTTCGAACAGTTAGATAAAGTTTCAATCCGTTCCAAAGGCTAGATTTTCAACCACCTTTTTACTAGGTAAATAGCTCCAATAGTCACTATCGGAGCCGCTATCACGTCCATTGTATAATGCACATGTTGGACAAGTAATAGTGCCATTAGTAACAAGGTTAATGCAAAAGCCCATTTTTTCTCCTGAGTTTTAGGAAGAAAGAAACATACAAAAACCATAGTAGCTGTATGACCCGAAAAGAAAAGATCTTTCGTAATGGCTAAATTCTCCCCATAAATAAAAATTTCAGCCAGAGGATCATGTAAATCCACTAAATTGAGGGGTGGATTCAATGGAATAAGATAAATGCAGCTAAGTCGAATTAGGGTTTCAAGATTGAATGCCCAAGCGAACCATAAAAAGGTATTTGGATGGGGAATTAGTCGAATGAGTAAGTAAATGACGCTACAGTAGATGATGCTAAATATGGGGTAAGAGACATTGAAAGCAGGAATATGTGCTAAGATGATGTCTTGGATTAACATACCTTCGCGCATTTGAATCCACTGAAAATAATCGTCGGCTTTCCATGGGAAAAGCATGAAAACTAGTAGGGCACTCACGAATTTCCATCGAAAAGCACTTTCCTCCCAAGCCTTTGACCAGTTTGTTCGAACAGATTGAATATAACTTTTCATGCTTATCTTTGGTTCTATCTATAATTTAAGTCCGCAAAACTACGTTAAAAATTAAAATAATGGAGAAATTGATGAAAAATGCCTGGGTAATTCTCGGAATAGTAATAAGCTTTTCTCATTTTTCATGTGGAAACGCTACAAAAGATAAAATAAATACAAAAATGACAAATACAGAATCTAGTCATGCACAACTGGAAACGATAACCTTTGGTGCCGGATGCTTTTGGTGTGTGGAGGCAGTATATCAACGGGTTAAAGGTGTACAAAAAGTAGTATCTGGATACATGGGGGGTAAAATGAAAAACCCAAGTTACCGTGATGTTTGTACAGGGCTAACAGGCCATGCTGAAGTTTGCCAATTGACCTACGACCCTAAGGTGGTCTCATTTGAAACTTTACTAGAAGTATTTTGGCAGACCCATGACCCTACTACCTTGAACCGTCAAGGGGCTGATGTAGGAACACAATATCGTTCGGCAATTTTTTATCATACAGCAGCGCAAAAAGCTGCGGCAGATCAGTGGAAGCAAAACTTGAATGCTAAAAGAGTTTTTCCAAATCCCATTGTCACCGAAATTGTAGCGGAAAGCACTTTTTATCCTGCGGAAGACTATCATCAAGATTACTTCAATCAAAACGGAGAAGAGCCTTATTGCAAAATTGTGATTAAGCCTAAGATGGATAAATTCCTTAAAGCTTTCAAGGACAAATTAAATTAGAAGCCTCCTTTATCATAAAAACTTCTTCTTCTTGAAATTTTCAGTTCTTGTAATAAACTTGATTTAACGCGTAAATCGAAAGAATAGTTGCTGGCCCTTCCATAAAATGGGCTAGCTATTGGCGTCCAATTGAAATTTAGTTCCCAGCAGTGTAAATCTCGATGTACTGAAATATTGGTATAGGTCAGTCCACTATATTTGAAATCATATCCAGAGCTAAAAGAAAATTTCCATTTCTCACTTAGGCTCAAATCTCCTTGAAAAGTTAAACCACTAATATTTTGAGATGGAGCTAAACCTGCTCGGTTCATGCTAAATTGATAACTGAATGAAAAAGACCAAGGGATATTCCAGTCCACATAGTCATCACGATTCCTGTTAATTTGCTTTAATTGTGCCTCAGAGGCATTTTTACTTACCTTTTCTCCCTGGCCTTTGGCTGGTGCAAATCTTTTACCAATGGATAAATTAAAGGATTGTAAACGGGCCAACCCTTCTCCTTTAGTGACCATTAAATCAGGAGTTCTTCTACCCACCACAGCAAAAGACTGGTCTGGAACGTATAAATAGGGATCTAAGTTACCTCCTATGTTAATATCAAATTGTTTGATTCTGGAATTGGCATTAAAGGATAAATTGGACAAATTGAATTCTTTGGCTAATAAATTATAGCTCCCATTAATTCCAAAGTTGTCCAGGATGTTAATCTTTTCTGATTCTTTTGTCGCTGTATCAGACTTGGTTTTCAATTTCGCTTCTAGGGTGTTTTGTATACCAAAGCTAATACTTCCCGAAGCTCCTCCATAACTTAATTGACGGGGGTCAAAGGTGCTGATTCTACGTATATCACCAACTTGTGCTTCGCCATTGGTATTGATGAATTTTCTATTGTTGATACGGACATCTTGGTAATACCCATAGGTGGGGTCTGAATAATCAGGAGTATAGCTTAAGCTGACACTGGGAGCCATGGTATGTCGAATCGCTTGTAGCCTTCCTTTGCTAAAACGCATTGTTCCATATACACGGGTATTCATGCTGGCAGAAAAGGAAATCTGGGAACTGAATTTAGGTAGCCCTCCAACCGTATCTATTCTGACAGTAGAATCCGTAGGCATGTAGGTGTATTTGTAGGAACGAGTATACATATTTCCTGACCAAGAAATTCCTGGAGTCAAGTTAATGTATGGATTGATTTTAATATTGGGTAAGGATAATGGAATGCTATAATTGAATTTAGTTTGAGCTTTTTCCAATAACATCGGGAGTGTGCTTCCATTCAATGGAATCACACCAGGAGGTAAATCATCCGCATTTTTTGGAATAAATGGCTTTTGAATGATTCCTCGTTGACTATTGGATTCACGAGGGTACACATCAAATTCGTATCGTGTATATAAATCAGAAATTTGGTTCGTCAAACTGACCGTACCAGAAAAGTCCATTCCGATTCTAAATTGATCAATGAAGCGATCGGCAATGGCATTCTTTTTCTTAAAAGGCTGAAACTGGTTGAGCCCCAAATTGAAATCAGTCCCTGCATCAAAAACACGGGTAGTCGTATTTTGGTTGATTCGCAAACTGATACCACTTCTGAAATTTTGACCGATGGCTTTGGTATATTGAACAGATGAACCAATGGTATTAGAAAGGTATTGTTGTGTATTGAAGGTGTTGAATTGATTGTAAGAATTGGATGCAATATTAACTGAAGCAGAGAAACTGGAATTACCCAAACTTCTCGGGCTATGCGACCATTGTAAGGCAAAATCCGTACGTGTTGATGGGCTAAATTCTGAACCTGAATTATTGCGATTTAGGGCCAAGTTGAATGAGCCTGTATATCGATAACGCTTGTTGTATTGGGAATTAGCTCCTAAGCCCCAGCCACCTTTGGAATAAATTTGTCCGGTGAATCGAACGCCAATGTTTTCACTCGCCGCCCAATAGTAGCCACCATCACGTAAATAAAACCCTCTGCCCGAAGGTTCTTCTCCATAGGTAGGGATTAGAATACCGGACTTCCCAGCTTCTTTAGGTTGAGAATAAGGAAAAAACCCGAATGGCAAACCTATGGGGAGCGGAATATCATTTAGCTCAAAATGGAAAGGTCCCGAGATGATTTCTTTCTTACCTACTACTTTAATTTTACTCGCCCGAATATTAAAATGGGGATGGCTTAAATTACAGGTGGTATAAATAGCATTTCGGATGTAGAGATTTTCCTCTTCATCTTTTTTGACATTTTTTCCTTGGACAAAACCTTCGCCTTGTTGAGTTACTATACCTTTAATAATAGCTCTTTTCGATTTGAAATTATATCGGATTTCATCAGAATCATATTTGTCGCTCCCTTGGGTAAATACAGGAAGGCCGACCATCTTTTTGCTGGTGGTATCAAATGTCCCTTTGGCATAGACTTCGTTTTTTGCCCAATCTAAGCGGATGTATTCTGCCTCTAAACTGATATTGCCATATTTTACTTTAGCGCCACCATATAAATTGACGATTTGTTGATCAGCATCTAATACGGTGGAGTCTACGGCAGAATAAAAAACGGTCGTTTGTAAATCTTGACTTTTGCTGGCAGTATCTTTAGGAATGCTTTTTTGTATGGTATCGGCGCGAACAATTCGTTGAGCATGGACATTAGGTAGGCCTATGCAGGTTACAAATAAAACAACGAAAAGAAAATAGATGCAATTCTTTATCAAATCAGCGCTGGTTCAACGTTCATCATGTGGACATCATCAATGGATTGGTGATAAATTCGCATGTTAATGAACGAAGGATGGAATTTAAAAATTATATTTGTCTTTGTATAAGCGTACAAAATTACATCATTGCGACTAACCTACGTCTAATTCATTAAAATAATGTTTACAGTTCTTAGAGCTTTTGTTGGATTTGCCTTAACATGTTTGTTAATCGCAGCCATACCAAGTCTTCCTGAGCCTACTCGTCCTGCTAAGCGTAACTTGGTTAAAACGATTTGTTTGGATGCTGGTCATGGGGGGAAGGACCCAGGATGTTTAGGCCCCAAGGGTGCCCAAGAAGGGAAAGTGACTTTGAAAATTATCCTAGAAGTGGGTAAACGATTGAAAAGTGAATTTCCGGATTTGAAAGTGATTTATACACGAGATACGGATGATTTTGTAGAATTAAATGAGCGGGCCAACATTGCCAATCGCAATCGTTCTGACTTATTTATCTCTGTACACTGTAATGCAGCCCCCAATAAGGCGGCTTATGGAACAGAAACTTACACGATGGGTTTGCATAAAACGGATGGCAATTTAAACGTAGCCAAGCGAGAAAACTCGGTTATTTTACAAGAGAAAGATTATCAAACGACTTACAATGGCTTTGATCCTAGTTCTCCTTTAGCCCACATTATGATGGCAAATTACCAAAGTGCTTTTATGGCTAGTTCGGTGAAATTTGCTTCTAAAATAGAAGAGCAGTTTGCTAAAGTATACAACAGAAAAAGTTTTGGTGTTAAGCAAGCGGGTTTTTTAGTTATTTGGCGGACAGCCATGCCCAGTGTCTTAATTGAAACGGGCTTTTTAACTAACCCTGAAGAAGAGGGTTATTTAAATTCAGATAAAGGCCAATCGGAAGTAGCTGATGCTATCGTAGGAGCGTTTAAAAAGTATAAGGAAGAAATCGAAAAATAGATTCTGACATGTTTCAAAGTAATGAATTAAAAGTTGGGTTTTTGGCCTTAATCGCCTTTTTAATCCTCTATTTTGGCTTTAATTTTCTAAAAGGAAACGATGTGTTTTCTTCTTCTAGAATCTATTATGTTGAATATGACAATGTGGATGGTTTAATGGTTTCCAATCAAGTCATGGTCAACGGGATTGAAGTTGGCAAAGTGAAGTCGGTCACCTTACAACCAGAAAAAGGAAATAAAATTTTAGTAACGCTTCGGTTAGCGAAAGACTTAGTTATTCCAGATAAGACCGAGGCTATTTTGATGGATGGCGCCCTCTTAGGAGGTAAAATTATCCGTTTAGAATTTGGCGGCAAAGGGATACTGCCCGAAGAATCATTTATCCCTGGTTCATTAGAAAAAGGGGTTACTTCCTTATTGAAAGAAAGAGCTATTCCTGTTATTGAAAATGCGGACTCTCTCTTAATTTCTTTTCGTCAAATCAGTAAAAAGTTTGAACATACAGGTACCTATTTGAATGAACTAATCAAAAGTTCGAATAGTACGGTCAATGGAATTAATGGTTCTGTGAATGGTATGGTGGAAGAAAATCGGAATAACATTGCTCAGATTTCTGCCAACATGAAAATTTTGTCACAAAGTTTGATTGAAACCGAAAAGCAATTGAAACCCATTTTAGTCAAATTTAATACGGTCGCTGATTCACTACAAGCTTTACAAGTGGGTAGAACATTGCATGAGGCTAATTTAGCTGTGGCATCCATTCAGCGCATTGTTTCTGGTTTGGAAAAAGGTCAAGGTACAGCAGGTAAATTCTTGAAGAATGATAGTTTGTATGTGGGATTGAATAAGACTTTGATGGATTTAGATAAATTATTGATCGACTTCCGTTTGCAACCTAAGCGATACGTGAATATTTCCGTATTTGGTAAGAAGGATACACCTCCTAGTAATTAATTAAACATGGCAACGATTCAAGCACGGATTTCAGCTTCTACTGAATTGTCGGATATTTTATTGGCGGAACTTGGCGAAATAGGCTTTGATATCTTCGAAGATACAGAGGAAGGTTTTTTTGCCTATTGTCCTGAAGCTTTATTTGATGAGGAGGCATTTCAAGAAATTATCATACGTTATCAAGCTATAGGACCCATCGAAGTAGAAATGGGACGAATCGAAAAGCAGAATTGGAATCAAGTTTGGGAAAGTAATTATGATCCCATTCGAATTTCTAATTTATTATTTATTCGAGCCAGCTTTCATGAATCGGAGCCAGGCTATCAGATGGAGCTAGTCATTAATCCCAAAATGTCTTTTGGAACGGGTCATCATGAAACGACCAGTTTAATGGTCGAAACATTATTTACCTTGGACTTAGAAGGAAAATCTGTGTTAGATGCAGGAACGGGAACGGGGATTTTGGCTTTTGTGGCTAAAAAATTAGGAGCTAATCCAGTGAATGGCTTTGATGTGGACGAATGGTCTGTCGAAAATTCTATAGAAAATGCAGGATTGAACGACTTAAGTTCGATTCGATTTGATTTAGGGACGATTCGCGATCAATCAATGGAGGAATATGATGTGTTATTAGCCAATATCAACCGTAATATTTTATTGGATGAAATGTCGGAATATGCGCGTCGGATTAAAGTTGGTGGGCATTTATTATTGAGTGGTTTCTATCAGGAAGATGTTCCACTATTGTTACAAGAAGCCTCAGAAGCTGGTCTTTCTTTTATCTCAGAAAAGGAAAAGAATCGATGGACCTGCTTACACTTGAGAAAGCTTTAATTTTGTAGTTTTCTAATATTAGCCTATATTTTTTCGGTATTTCGTTTAAAAACCTTATTTTTGAAGGTTTTACTCTAAGAACTCGTGCATTCGAGTGCTTTACTAGTACATGAAGATCTCACCCAGTAAGCCTTTTCAGGTAATGTATTCTTTGTTATCCCATGAATGTCTCGGCTATTTGTTCGAGGTCTTTGTGGTACAGTTAAATGAAAAATCTCAATTAACCTGGGAATATCAGACTTTAACGACACGAAATTTTCATGAGTTTGCTCATGGCTTAGATGAGCGTGATGAGCAAGCTGTGAAGTTTATCGAAGGCATGAAGCCTGCTGCCATTTTTGAAAAGTTTAATACTTCCAAGCGTAAAACGATGGAAGAGTTTTATCTAAAAACTTTTGATGCAGAAAAGGGAGAGAAAGAAATTCAAGAAGCGGTTCTAAGTGTGGTCGAAAAAAAGCGTGGTCAAGTCTTTGAGTTGATTTGTCCCGATAAGACCTTATTCATCATGGGTAATGACGGGAATCCAATGCGCCAGCAAGTGCAGATACAACCCGAACCAGTGGAGGTGTTATTCCATTTTATGCGAAATGAGGAGAATACTCACTATTTCCCCACGCTGAAATACGCTGGAAATAAATTGGAGTTTCAATACAAAGATGCCATGGTCTTGTGTGATGAACCAGCTTGGATGTTATTGAACCAAAAGCTGTATCATTTTAAGCCAGCGCTGGAAGGTAAAAAATTGCGACCATTCTTAAATAAGAAGTTTGTTGTCATTCCTAAAAACATGGAAGAGGATTACTTCCGGAAGTTTGTGAAAGCGATGGTGGCTAGGTACCCCGTACATGCCAAAGGCTTTGAGATATTTAATACGGAAAAGAATTGTCAATATTTACTTTCTTACGGTCCTGTCGTCAATAAATTAGAAGAGGAAAAGGTTCCAAGTAAAAAATCAGCGGCATTAGAAGCGGCTGACCGATGGAATTTTGTGTTATCGTTTCAATACGGTAATAATCGTTTTCCTTGGGACGGATTAGGCTCTGAGGCCAATGTCTTGTTTGAGAAAAAAGGCGATAGTTATGCTTTCCAAAAAATCATGCGCTCTTTGACCAAAGAAAAAAGAGCCTATCAGCAATTAAAATCATTAGGATTACAAATTGAAGTTGACGGGAAAGCCGTCTTGTCAAGAGGGGAAGCTGTTCAATGGTTGACGGTGCATAAGGCTGCTTTAGATCAAGCGGGATTCAGTGTGCAGTTTAAAGGCGATGGTCAAGCACCTCGGTATTTCCTCGGGAAGCCAGAAATTAAAATTCGAATCGGAGAAAAATTAGATTGGTTTGATATTCAGGCGATTATTTCATTTGGGGAATTCCAAATACCTTTTTTGAAAATCCGCCAATTGATTTTACAGAAAAAGAAAGAGTTTCATTTGCCAGATGGTTCCATCGCCATCATTCCAGAAAATTGGTTTCATGATTACCAAGATCTATTCTATTTTTCAGAGACTAGACCAGGAGAAGATGGGGTATATTTAAAGCGTCAACATTTTCAGTTGGTTCAAGAATGGGAAAATCAGGATTTGGTCAAAACCGCTTTGCGTAGTAAAACCATGCAAGATTTGGCTTTAGAGACCAAAGAATTCCCCGTTCCCAAGCAATTCAAGGGAACCTTGAGGCCTTATCAAATGGAAGGCTACCGATGGATGCGGACAAGGCAAGCAGCAGGCCTAGGAGCCTGCCTAGCAGATGATATGGGATTGGGAAAGACCGTTCAAACTTTGTGTTTATTGCAAAGCTTAAAAGAGCAAGGAGAGACCTTGCCTAGTTTATTGGTGATGCCCACTTCCTTGTTGTATAACTGGGAAATGGAAGCCAAAAAATTCACTCCTCAGTTAAGGGTATTAGTATATAGTGGCCCTCAAAGGGAAAAATTACAAGCCCAATTAGGCAAAGTTGATTTAATACTTTGTTCTTTTGGAATGGTACGTTCCGACATTGATTGGTTTGAAAAGCAGGCTTTCAGTTATGTGATTTTGGATGAATCCCAAGCCATTAAAAATCCAATGGCTAATATTACCAAGGCAGTTCAAAAGCTTACGGCTAAATACCGATTGGTGATGACAGGTACGCCACTGGAAAATTCAACCATGGATTTATGGTCACAAATGAATTTTGTCAATCCAGGTTTATTGGGTTCACAGCGGTATTTCAAAGATTTATTTCAAGTACCTATCGAAAAGAAAGCCGATTCGGATAAAAAGAAGCGTTTGTATTTCTTGATTAAGCCTTATTTATTACGCAGAGAAAAACGACAAGTAGCGGCTGACTTACCAGCAAAAATGGAATCGGTTACGTATTGCGTGATGTCGGAGGAGCAGGAGAGATTGTACGATAAAACGAAATCCTTTTACCGTGATGTATTGTTAAAGCAAATCAAAGATGAAGGTTTACAGAAATCACGATTCTCTGTTTTACAAGGTTTAACCAAGTTACGTCAATTGGCCAATCACCCTTCCTTGTGTGAAGAAGGATATGTAGGGGAATCAGGTAAGATGGAAGCGGTATTAGAAAAGTTAGAGACCGTTTTAGAGCAACATCATAAAGTGTTGATTTTTAGTCAGTTTGTCCAACATTTGGCATTGATTAGAAAAGCGCTGGATGAAAGAAACATCGCCTATGCTTATTTGGATGGAAGCACCTCTGACCGAAAAGGGCAGGTGGAAAGTTTCCAGAAAGCAGATGGTCAGTCGGTATTTTTGATTTCCCTAAAAGCCGGAGGAGTAGGATTGAATTTAACTGCGGCAGATTATGTCTTTTTATTAGATCCTTGGTGGAATCCCGCAGCAGAGGCACAGGCGATTGACCGAGCGCATCGAATTGGACAGGTTAAGACGGTGTTTACCTACAAGTTTATTTCTAAACAAACGGTGGAGGAGAAGATTTTAGCATTGCAACAAAGGAAATTGGATCTTGCCAATGATTTGGTCACGTCAGATGAAAGCATTTTAAGAAACCTGAGTGAAGATGAGGTTTTGGATTTGTTGAGTTAAGCTGATAACCAGATCAATCTAGCCTAATTTTATCAAAATATTTTTAGCAACTTCATGGCTAATGAATACAGGTTCAGAGTCATTAATGGACACGGAAACAGAGCGGTCAAATGGATTGATTTCTTTTACCATGAGTTTTGCTCCAAGGCTCAAATTTAGTCGTGTGAGCAATTGAAGAAAAATAGCCGAGTCCTTGGCAACCCCCATCAAAACACACGCTTTATTTTCTTTTAAATCGGACAGAAGCACATAGCTTAGCTCAGGAAGAATGCCTTCTTTATTGGGGATAGGATCCCCGTGAGGATCTGTTTTAGGGAAATCTAAGAACTCATCTAATTTATTGATTAGCGCTTCGGATTCAATGTGCTCTAATTGTTCGGCAATTTCATGAACTTCATCCCAGTTGAACCCCATTTTTTCTACCAAAAAAACTTCCCATAAACGGTGTTTTCTAACGACCGACAGAGCTATTTTTTCTCCTTCCTCGGTTAGTCGTACTCCTTGGTACTTTTGATAATTAACCCAGCCTTTCTCTGCTAATTTTCGTAGCATGTCCGTGACAGAGGCGGCTTTAGTTTGGGTTAATTCGGCAACTGCATTGGTAGAAATATCCTCTAAAGTCGATTCTGATAAACGATATATAATCTTCAAATAATTTTCCTCCGCAAATGATGTTGCCATTTTCTAAAATTAAGCTCGTATAAAAGTAAGCAAAATGAGACACAAAATAAATTTTTAGCCTCGACTAAAAAATATTTTTGTTTAATCGCAATTCTTGTTATATTTGTTTGTAATAAAATCATTTTTTCCATGTCAAATGCTTGGCGATCAGAAGGTAAGACTCGTTCTTTAAGTGAGGTGTACGGAAGTATCCCCATTCACTCAGGACCTGGTTTCTGGAAAAACCTACGCGCATTTATTGGCCCTGGATTTATGGTGGCTGTGGGATATATGGATCCAGGAAACTGGGCTACAGATTTAGCAGGAGGTTCCCAATTTGGATATACCTTATTGTCAGTCATATTTATTTCTAGTCTTTTTGCCATTGTATTGCAGCATTTAGCATTAAAATTGGGAGTTTCAACTGGTCGAGATTTAGCACAGGCATGTGGGGAGGCTTTTTCAAAACCAGTAGCCATTTTTTTATGGATACTATGTGAATTAGCGATTGTGGCATGTGATTTAGCTGAAGTTATAGGATCTGCTCTTGCCTTGAATTTACTTTTTGACATTCCAATTCTGTATGGTATTTTGATTACCATATTGGATGTGTTCTTAATTTTATACTTCCAGCACCGTGGTTTCAGGGTGCTGGAATCTATTGTCATGTCATTATTGGCAGTGATTTCACTATGCTTCGGCTATGAATTATTGCTTTCTCAACCTGATATTGGAAGTGTGATGAAGGGACTTGTTCCGCAAGCATCTATTTTTCAAGATTCGAGTCAGTTATACGTGGCCATTGGTATTTTGGGTGCTACGGTGATGCCTCACAACCTGTATTTACATTCGAGTATTGTTCAAACAAGAGCATTTGCCCATACAGAATCAGATAAAACCAAAGCCATTAAGTTTGCTACGATAGATTCAACGCTTTCCTTGGGATTAGCCTTTTTTATCAATGCAGGAATTTTGATTTTAGCGGCATCTGCATTTCATATCAATGGAATGCCGCACGTGGCAGATATTCGTGATGCTTATCAATTGTTGGACCCTGTTTTGGGTAGTAAGTGGGCCTCCGCCTTGTTTGCTATTGCCTTATTAGCTTCAGGTCAAAATGCCACATTAACGGGTACATTGGCTGGACAAATCGTCATGGAAGGTTTTATTGATTTAAAATTAGCTCCATGGTTGCGCCGATTAATCACCCGAATGTTGGCCATATTACCCGCCTTTTTTATAACTTGGATTTGGGGAGATGGTAAGATAGGTGAATTATTGGTTTTTTCACAAGTGATTCTTTCCATGCAATTAAGCTTTGCTGTCATCCCTTTGGTTTGGTTTACTAGTGATAAGGCTAAGATGGGAAAATTCGTAAATCCTGTTTGGTTAACTACCCTTTCCTGGATAATTAGTGCAGTGATTTTAAGTCTGAATGTCTATTTATTATTGCAGATATTTGGTCTAGCCTAAATCAGCCTGATACCAACTATTATCTTCACCTATTTGTATTCCTTTTTTCCAATTAATTGAGTTTCGAGGCTCAGCAATGCCTTTTCCTAAGATCATGTCTTTCTCTTGTTTCCAAACTTCGTCAAACAGCCCGCTCTGAAGGAATGCCGTCAAGGTTTTTGCGCCACCTTCCACTAAGATGGAAATCAAACCTTTTTCATAGGCTAATTGTAGAATATCTTCTAAAAGGTAATTTTCTCCTATGGCATACCATTGACAGGGGCCATTTTCAGCTTTGGTATTTTTAGTAATGATCCATGTGGTTTGACCATCTTGTACTACTTGACTGTTTTTAGGGATACGATCATGAGGGTCCAATACAATCCGTATGGGGCTATTCCCAGGCCATAATCGAGCATTTAAACGTGGATTATCCTGGATAATGGTTTCGGCACCGACCAATATTCCTTGGTGTTGAGTTCGCATTTGGTGTACCAAAGCCTGGCTTTGTGGATTAGAAAATATTACAGGATTTCCGTCCTCTTGAGCAATAAAACCATCTTGAGAAGCGGCCCATTTTAAGGTAATGTAGGGTCGTTTCTTGGTGTGAAAAGTGAAAAATTGTCGATTGATTTCGGCACCTTTATTTTCCAAAATTCCCTGGAAAACCTGAATTCCTGCAGCTTTTAATTTCTCTATTCCCTGACCAGCAACCAGTGGATTTGGGTCTAGGTTGCAAATGAAGACTTCTTTGACTTGAGATTTAATCAATAAATCGGCACAGGGTGGGGTTTTTCCTGTATGAGAACATGGCTCTAAGCTGGCATAAACGGAGGAACCGATGCTGTCTTCGGGATTAGCTAAAGACCTGATGGCCATGACTTCCGCATGCGCTTGGCCATAGGCTTGGTGCCATCCCTCTCCAAGAATTTGATCATTTTTAACAATGACACAACCTACTAAGGGATTAGGTGCAACGAGCCCCGATCCCAATAGGGATAAATCCAAGGCGCGCTGCATCCAAATCTCTTGTTTATTCATGACCAACCAAAGAAGGACTTTCTTCTTTTTCTCCTTGGTGCTTCAGGTTACTGGACATGTAACTATAAATAGCTGGGATGATGTACAAGGTTAAGGTAGTAGAAAATAACATACCTCCAACGACCGCAATACCCATCGACACTCTACTTTGAGAACCAGAACCTAAGGCAAGGGCAATCGGTAAAATACCTAAAATGGTACAAAGTGAAGTCATTAAAATGGGGCGGAAACGCGCTATAGCAGCCTCTTGTACCGCTAACATTTTATTAGATCCGGCCTCTTTTCGCTGGTTAGCAAATTCCACAATCAAAATACCATTTTTGGTTACTAAGCCGATGAGCACAATGATTCCAATTTGTGAGAAGATATTCAGTGTTTGACTGAAATCCCACAACGTTAATAAGGCACCTGCCACGGCTAGAGGCACGGTAAATAAGATAATTAATGGATCAATGAAGCTTTCAAACTGGGCAGAAAGAATTAAATAAATCAATAAGATAGCTAAAGCAAAGGCAAATAATAAAGAAGAACTTGATTCTTTAAATTCCTTACTTTGTCCATCATAAGCCGTAGAGAAGGAAACATCTAGTGTTTCTTTAGCAATTTTGTCCATCTCAGTTAGAGCTTCACCTAAGGTTACCCCTTTGGCCATTTGAGCTTGAACTGTGGCGGCTACATAACGGTTATATCGGTAAAGCTGTGGAGGCGTACTTTGTTCCGTAATCTTCACCAAGTTGTCTAACTGAATTAAATCACCCCGGTTATTTTTTACATACAACGATTTCAAATCACTTACATCATTACGCATCGGTCGATCGATTTGTCCAATGACTTGATATTGTTTTCCATCCATGATGAAATATCCAAATCGCCGTCCTGATAGTCCAAGTTGTAGGGTTTGAGCAATATCTTGAATGGCAATTCCTAAGTTTTGAGCTTTGGCTCGATCAATCTCAATGCGCAATTCAGGTTTGGTAAACTTCAAATTGACGTCGGATGTTTCGAATTTTGGATTATCTCGTACCTTGGCTAGGAACTGAGGCATGATTTTTTTCAAACTCTCAAAGTTAGGTGCTTGCACCACAAAGGCAATGGGCATACCTCCACCACCACGCTGACCTGTGGAAAGTGTAGGTTCTTGAATCAAGTTCGATCTAGCTCCAGTAAATTTTTTGATTTTTGGAGATAGTTCATCTGAAATTTCTTGTTGGGTTCTTCTCTTTTCTGGATCGCCAAGTAAAATACGGAAACTACCTGTGTTGGCAGCACCGTTTCCAAAAGGAGGGGACGTAATGGCATAAATGGCATAGCGTTCTTTTGCGGGAATCGTTTCCATCAAAAACTTGGCCATTTTATCGGTATAGTTCAACATATAATCAAATGTGGCACCTTCTGGTGCAGTAGAACTAATACGAAGGGCACCACGATCTTCTAATGGTGCTAATTCAGATGGAATAGCATCATATTTAAATAAGGTATAAATGATACCAATCAAAGAAACCATAATAACCCAAGCCATCCAGCGGATTTTTAAGAATGATTCCAAAGACCCTTGGTATGCGGCAGTTAACCAAACAAAGAAAGGTTCAGTAACTCGGTAAAACCAAGGTTTATGATGTCCGCCTTTTAATAATTTGGAACTTAACATAGGAGTTAAGGTCAAGGAAACAAAGGCCGAAATGATCACGGATCCCGCTACTACGATACCAAATTCGCGGAATAAACGACCTGTAATCCCTTGTAAGAAAATAACAGGAAGGAATACCGCAGCTAGGGTGATTGTTGTTGAAATTACAGCAAAATAAATTTCTTTAGAACCTTCTAAGGCGGCTTTCCATGGAGTCATTCCATCTTCAATTTTGGAATAAATATTTTCCAATACCACAATAGCATCATCCACTACAAGTCCTATGGAAAGTACAATACCCAATAAGGTTAGTACATTGACCGAGAAACCCACTAAGTACATAAAGAAAAATACGCCAATTAAGCTGACTGGAATAGCGGTTAGCGGAATCAAGGTTGATCTCCAATCACGCAAGAATAAGAAGATGATGATAGTTACCAATAAGATAGCCGTCAGGATGGTTTCTTCTACTTCTACCAAGGATTTACGTACGTATTTTGTATTATCAAAACCTTCTTTTAACTCCACGTCTGGCGGTAAGGTTTGACGAATTTGTGGTAGTTTTCTGTTGATTGCATCCACAATTTCAATTTGATTGGATCCTGGTTGAGGAATTACCGCAATCGAAATCATGGGAGTCAAATCACGCTTAAAGAAGGTCTTATCATTTTCAGGAGATAATTCAGCATAACCTACATCAGAAAACTTTACCGAGCGACCATCTTGTTCTTTGATAATCAGGTTGTTAAAATCTTCCACAGTAGTCATTCTACCTTGGGTACGAACCGTTAATTCGGTATTTGCACCTTCAATACTACCTGAGGGTAATTCAATATTTTGCTTACTTAATGCCGAAACAATATCTGGTGCGGTTAAGCGAAAAGAGGCTAAACGCTCTGGGTCAATGTGCATACGCATGGCATATTTCTTCTCTCCCCACATTTGTACGGAACTAACTCCCGGAATAGTTTGGAATTTTTCCTTGACATTTCTGGTAGCTAATTCATTTAACTCCAAAAGACCCCGCGTTTTTGAGAAGATATTGATATTGTAGATTGGACTAGCGTCCGCATCTGCTTTGGCGACCACTGGTGGGTCCACATCTTTTGGCAATAACGCCATGGCTCTAGAGACACGGTCACGTACGTCATTGGCAGCATCTTCGATATTGACAGCTAAATCAAATTCCACGGTGATGCTAGAGCGACCATCTCTACTGGAACTGGCTAAGGTTCTAACCCCAGCGATACCATTGATGGATTCTTCCAATGGTTCAGTGATTTGAGATTCAATAATGTCGGCATTGGCTCCCGTGTAGGAAGTTTGAACAGTTACTACAGGAGGATCCACAGAAGGGAACTCACGAACGCCCAGATAGGTATATCCAATGATACCGAACACGATGATGGTGATGGACATTACGATGGATAATACGGGTCGTTTAATGCTGGTTTCTGATAGAGAGGCCATAATATGTATTATTTATGATTTGGTATTTCTGATATAATATGATTGACTTCCACTGCAGTCTGGAGTTTAGTCCAAACGATGTCAAAGCTTAATTCTTTTGCTGGACCATTTTCATGATGCACCAAGCTAGCAATTTGATTCAATTGATATGCTCCAGAATAGGACATGTATTTTTTAAAGTCCGCAAACTCTCCCAACATAATCAGTGCTGGAATTTGAAAGGCGTTAGCACAATGTGTTGGTCCTGAGTCGATTCCAATAAAAAAACTGGCGGATTTGATGAGGAATAAACTGTCTTCTACGCTGGTTTTTCCTACCAAAGAAAGGAAATTTGGATGTTCAAATTCGAGTCCTTGACTTGTGCCAATTTCCACCACATTAACATCCCATTCTTGGATAGCTGCTTGGATTAATTTGATCCAATTTTCGTCAGTCCATTCTCGGCAAGGGTCGTTGGAGATCCGATGAATAAGCCAATAATTACCTTCAAAAGGAAGTGGGAAATTTTTAGTAGGTAAATAAAGCGTGGGTTGTCCCGCGATTAATCCTAACCCAGCTAATTGAGAAAAATTCTCCAATAAATTGTGCTGGTCATAGTAATTATGAATGTTGATATTCAGTTCTTTTGCTTTCTCGTTTTCTAAAGGAATATGGAAATAAGGATCTTTTCTTAATTCATTTAGGTGAAGGTTGAAAAAATACTGAAAGGGATTCCACTTCGTTAAGAAATAACTAAATAGCATATTTTCTTCGCTTACTAAGCGGTAGATTCCAGCATGGTGTTCCAAAAGAGGTCTAAAATGGCCTTTAATAATCCACACAATTTTAGCTTGAGGATATTTAACATGTAAGGCAGGTATAATAGGCTCAGAGGCCACAATATCGCCAAGATGTTGTGCCAATAATACTCCTACAAGTGGTCGAGAGGGCTGGAAGATTCGTTGGAATATTGCCCAAGCACATAGCTGTATATAGGCATTTAAACCTGCAAATAAATAACCTAATTTGCGGAATTTAAATTGCCAAAGAGCTGAACTTAGGTAAATGCTAGGCATCTTATTTGTTATTGAACAACCTCTTTTATGTCCACTTCTCCATCGGGTTTAACCTGGATGATTCCATTGGTAATCAAGGTGTCACCAATGGATAGCCCTGATAAAATCTCCACGGTTTTCTCTCCACGAGTTCCTAATTCTACCTTGGTAGAAACAGCTTTTCCATTCTTTACGATAAATACTTTACTTCCTTTGGATTCAGGAATAACGGCTTCTGTAGGTACCAAAATGGCGGATCCTTTTGTTTTTAGAATCAAATTGACCTTAGCGAATGCTCCAGGAACTAAAACACCACCCGGATTAGGGGATAATGCTCTTATTTGGAGTGTACGAGTTAAAGGGTCAATCTTTGGATCAATGGCGTAAACCTTACCGGTATAGGTTTTAGTCTCATTTTCTGTCTCAAATTCAATGGTATTACCTTTGCGAATTTGAGAAGCGTATTTAGCTGGTATAGAAAATTCTATTTTAGCTGGATTGGTATTCGTTAATGTCGCAATTTTAGTCGTCGGCGAGATATAACTACCCATGCTGACATAGCGGAAACCAATGGTACCTGAGAATGGAGCACGGATGGTTGTTTTTAAAATTTGTGCTTTTAGGTCTTCAATATCAGCAGAGATGGTATTGACTGAATTCACCGCAATATCATATTCTCTTTGAGAGATGGCTTCTTTTTGAAGTAAGACCTTTTGACGGGCTTCATTATCTTCCGCTAATTTTTTGTTATAGCCTAATTTTTTCAAACGAGCCTGCAAATCATCATCGTTGATATGTAATAAAACAGTTCCTTTTTGAACTACATCACCCTCTTTGATATTTAACTGATTAATTCTTCCAGCAATCTCAGAGCGAATTTCTACCTCTTCATTAGGTAAAATACTTCCCGTTGAATTGATCATGTCATCTAGACGTGTTGTTTTAATCACCGTGACTACCACAGTAGTTTTGCCGCCTTTTCCTCCTCCAGGCCCACCTTTGCCTTTTTCTTTACCTTCTTCTTTCTTTTGAGCAAAAAAAGTCTTTTTTACCTTAGGGTAAAAGGCGATGCCTAATATTAAAGTGATTACTAATAGGCTGACGATTGTTTTTGTAATCTTGTTCATAAGGTCAATTCAAACGATGTTAATAGTTCAAGTTAGGTAATTTTATTCGTGCATCTAACCCAATTTATAGGTTTATCTAGTTTTTTCTTGATTTAACCAAGGTAAAATGCTTTCATTTCTTATTTGATTCATCACAAAGTGACTTTGTGCATTGCCAATATTCTTGATACTCGCCAGTTTATGTAGGATAAAATCTCGATATTCATCCATATCAGCCACCACGATTTTAAGCAAGAAATCACTGTGGCCAGAAACGCAATAACATTCCTGCACTTCCAATAAATTCATGACATCTTCTTCAAACTGTTTGAGGTATTCGGCCGCATGTTCTTTCAAGGAGATATCGCAAAATACCGTTAGGGATTTTCCTAATTTATTGGGATTGATCGTGGCCTTATATCCCGTAATTACCCCATCCTTTTCCATGCGTTTGATCCGTTCATGGATAGGAGTTGGACTCATGCCTAAGCGTTGAGCCATGTCCTTGTTGGACATGTAGGCATCTTCATGTAAAAATGCGAGGATTTGCTTATCAATATCATCAATCTTGGACATGGAATCAGGGGTTAGGGACTAAAGAGGCTCCAATAGAAATAATTCCAGCTAAGGTATCCGTTCGCATGTCATGCGAAAGTTGTAAACTATACTTTCCTTTTTTAGGAAATTTTAAATTTTTAAAAATCAAGAACTTGTGACTATAAATATCTCCCAATCCTTCTCCTTTAGCTTTTCCTGATTTTGGGTCATACAAAATGGCTTCTGCTAAGGCCTGTTTGATAATTTTCCCATCTGCTCCCATTACTTTGGGAATAAAATAAAAATTATTGAATGGGTAATCATTGGACTGTCGTAAAGCTACAAACAACCTATACGATTTATCCAAATCATTAATTTCAAAAGGATAGCTAATCTGATTTTTTTGTGTCCAGCCTTGCTCTCCCATTTTGCTTGTTTGGTCAAATACCTGATCCCCTTGACAAGCGATTAAAAAGCCCAAGGAAAAAAATAACAGTAAGCTTTTAAGCAGTGGGCGTCTCAGGGCCATTTCTAGGTGGTCTGGGTTTAAATTTCTTTTTGAACTTCTTTTTAAATGGTTTTGGTGTTGCATCTCCTGCATTCTCTGCCCCTTCTGGAGTAGTATTGACAGGGAGCTTCACTCTGTTTTCAGGACGATCCGTGCTACCTTCAGGCTTGTTTTGGGGCCTATTTGGGTTATTTCCTGGGCTCTTATTTCCTTTTTGAAAATTGCCACGTGCTTTTTGATCTCCATTATTTCTCCTTGGATTATCGGAGCGTTGACCACTAGGTTTTCCCTTACCGTATTTTTTGTCCATCCTGTCTAAATCTGAATTCAACTCAGATAAAGTCGGTTTTTCAAGTACGGGTACATCTGGATTTAGATTTTCGAAGGAATCAGGAATGATACCTTTTTTATTTAAATCAATAATTTCTTTCACTCGGTCACAGGTAACAGGAATCCATATGGATTCTTCGCCAACATAACCAAACCACATCATACGTTTGAAGATGTCCGTTTTTTGTAAAATAGCATCTCCTCGCTTGGTTTTTATACGGCCCTCAATAGTCGGAATATCTTTCAAGGCATCCATGTAGGTCTCCAATTCGTAATTGAGACAACATTTTAAACGGCCACACTGTCCACTTAATTTAACGGGATTCAAGGAAAGATTTTGATACCTAGCTGCCGAGGTTGTCACATTTTTGAAGTCGGTAAGCCAAGTAGAACAACACAACTCTCTTCCACAAACCCCAATTCCACCTAATCTACCTGCTTCCTGACGCAGCGAAATCTGCTTCATTTCCACTCGGATTTTAAATTCGGTAGCTAACAATTTGATTAACTCACGAAAATCAACACGGTCGTCTGAAGAATAATAAAATACGGCTTTTGTCCCATCCGAAAGAAACTCGACATCGGAAAGCTTCATGTTCAACTTTAAATCCCCAATAATCTGGCGAGTACGATAAAGCGTAGGTAAATCTCTTTCTAAGGAATTACGATGTTTTTCTTCATCTTTTTCCGTAGCTATGCGCAAGATATCTTTAAGATTATCGTCGTCTTTGATGCCTTTTTTTAACAATTGTAAACGCACCAGCTCCCCTTGAAGAGAAACTACGCCCAGCTGTATGCCAGATGAAGAATCTACCATAACGGAATCTCCTGTATGTAAGGCTAGCTGATTTGGATTACGAAAATACTCTTTTCGCCCGGCTTTGAATTTTACTTCAACTACATGGAAACGTTGAAATTGTGGTACATCCAAGTCGGATAACCAATCAAAAACGTTCATTTTATTACAAGCACCTGTACCACAACTTCCATTGCTTTGGCAGCCTGAAACTGCACCTTCTGTTGATGCCTTGGATCCACATGATCCAGTTGAACACGATTTACATGCCATAAGTATATGTGTCAATCGGCCTCATTACGACTTATATCGTAATACATCGAGACCAATATCTCGTCTAAAGTTTTTTCCTTCAAATTGTATGGTTTGAGCCGCCTTTTGAGACTTTTGAATGGCTCTTTCCAAGGTATTTGAAGTGCCTGTT
The DNA here is from genome assembly GCF_011250515.1 of Aquirufa ecclesiirivi. GTDB lineage: Bacteria > Bacteroidota > Bacteroidia > Cytophagales > Spirosomataceae > Aquirufa > Aquirufa ecclesiirivi. The sequence goes on from NZ_JAANOP010000001.1 coordinate 656,749, forward strand.
AGGGCCATTACTCGGCCTCCCGAGGTAACAATTTGTCCGTCTTGCTCACGGGTCCCAGCATGAAATACTAGGGCTTCTTCTATTTTCTCCATGCCCGTCATGATATCCCCTTTTCGGTAATCTTCAGGATAACCACCTGCTACGACCATGGTCGTAACGGCATATTGATTAGAAATTTGTAAACTTTCGTTATTCAACTTCCCTTGAGCAGCCGCAAGAAGCAAAGATAAGAAATCTGATTCGATTCTTGGCAATACTACCTCTGTTTCAGGATCTCCCATGCGGGCATTGTATTCAATCACATAAGGTTCTCCCTCATGGTTCATTAAGCCAATGAAGATAAAACCTTGGTAAGGAATGTTGTCGGTTTTCAGACCCTGGATGGTTGGTTCAATCACTTTTTGTTTAACCAATTCCATGAATCGCTCAGTAGCAAATGGAACTGGAGAAACAGCTCCCATACCCCCTGTATTCAAGCCTTCATCATTTTCGCCAATCCGTTTATAATCTTTAGCCTCTGGTAAAACCACATAGTTTTCACCATCTGTCAACACAAAAACGGAAAGCTCAATGCCTCGTAGAAACTGTTCAACAACAACCTTAGAACTGGCTTCGCCAAATTTGGCATCATAAATCATTTCTTTGAATGCTTTTTCAGCTTCAGCATGGCTTTGTGCAATGATCACACCTTTACCTGCGGCCAATCCATCTGCTTTTAAAACAATGGGTAACGACTGGTTCGCCAAATAGGCAAGGCCTTCTTCTCCATTATCCTTAGTAAAAGTTTTGGAGGCTGCAGTGGGAACACCATGTGCATGCATGAAGTTTTTAGAAAAATCTTTACTTCCTTCTAATTGTGCTCCTAAGGCACCTGGGCCCACGATACCCACATGTTGAAGATCTTCTTGTGATTCAATAAAATCACGAACGCCTTTCACTAAAGGCTCCTCTGGGCCAACAATCACCAATTCTATTTGATGGGTTCTGATGGCCTCAACTATCGCTGTGAAATCAGAAAAACCAAAGGGTAAATTAATGCCCAATTGGGCCGTACCAGGGTTTCCTGGGGCTATGTATAATTGACTTAATAATGGACTTTGGGATATTTTCCAGGCAAATGCATGTTCTCTTCCTCCGGATCCCAAAAGTAATACATTCATAATATTCGTTAATTGGCTAGTTCACTTAAAAATTTAATGCGCATCAATCGCAACTCTTCTTCACTGACATCGTCTATGTTGCAATTATCTAATGCTTCGGTAATATTATCGGTATCAGAACTTAAGAAGTAATCATAGATTTCTTCTTGTTTATCTGGTTCAATGACTTGGTTGATGTAATAATCCAAATTCAATTTTGTTCCTGAATAACAAATGGCTTCTATTTCTTCAATTAATTCCGCCATGCTTAACTCTTTTTGATAAGCAATGTCATCTAAATCAATTTTACGATCCACTTGCTGGATGATGTAAATCTTGATTTTTGACTTATTGACAGTAGATTTAACCACCACCTCTCGAGCCGTTTCAATCTCATTTTCATCCACATAGCGGTTAATGACATCCAAGAATGGCTTACCAAACTTGATCACTTTCCCCATACCTACCCCATTAATTTGGGCCATTTCCTCTTGAGTACTTGGATAGGTGGTGGCCATTTCCTCCAAAGAAGGATCTTGGAAAATGACGTAAGGAGGAAGGTTTTTTTCCTTGGCTAATTTCTTGCGAAGGTTTTTTAATAATTCAAATAAAGCATCATCATAGGCTTTTGCTCCTACTCCTGCATTCAACTCATCATTTTCATCTGGTTCAGCCTCTTTCTCATAATCATGATCTCTGGAGAAAGTAACCGGATATGAATCTTGAATGAAATTGAGCCCTTTTTCGCTTAATTTTAAAACGCCATAATTTTCAATATCCTTAACTAAATAACCATGTATGGTGATTTGTTTGATAAATGAAATCCAAGGCGACTTCTCATCGTCTTTCTGATGTTCCTTTTGAGATTTCTTTTTTAGTTTCGGTTTCTTAGGAGTTGGATTGTCTTCATCCTCATCTTCATTATCATCATCGTCATCGTCCTCCACAGCTGGAGTATTCCAAGAAACAGTTTTTCCTGCACCAAATACTGGTAGTTTGTCTTGATCGTAACTTTGAACGTATTGATTTACTTTGCCTTCTAACACATCTGCAATGTGTTCGGCGTCAAATTTCTCTTCTGTTTCTTGGACAGCCTGTAAAACTAAAACCACTTCTCGTTCAGCCTTGAAGGTTGGCGTAGGATGTAGGCAGTTGTCGCAAAAGCCACAATTTTCTGCCATGTATTCCCCAAAATAGTTGAGTAATTGTTTTCTTCGGCAAACACCTAAATTGGCATAATAAACCATTTCAGCCAATAATAATTTGGCGTTCTCTTTTTCAGATACCGCTTTATCCTTATTGAACTTATCTAGTTTTAAGATATCGTCATAGGTGTAGAATAAGATACAAGTTCCGTCCAAGCCATCTCTACCCGCTCTGCCTGTTTCTTGATAATAGCCTTCGAGAGATTTAGGAGCATCATAATGGATGACAAAACGTACATCGGGTTTATCTATTCCCATACCAAAGGCGATGGTTGCTACCATGACTTCCACTTCTTCATTCAAGAATGATTCTTGATTGGCCATGCGGATGGCAGGATCTAAGCCAGCATGGTAGGGAAGCGCCTTGATGCCATTAACATGTAATAAATCCGCAATTTCTTCTACTCGTTTCCTACTTAAACAGTAAATAATCCCTGCTTTGCCAGAATGACTTTTGATGTAGCGAATCAGTTGTTTGTCAATGTCCTTTTTGGATCGTATTTCGTAATAGAGGTTTTTTCGATTAAATGAAGTTTTAAAAACCTGAGCATCTTCTAAGTTCAATGTCTTTTGAATATCCAATTGCACTTTGGGAGTAGCGGTAGCTGTCAATGCAATGATGGGTAATTTTTCATCAACTGACTCAATGATGGCACGTATTTTTCTATATTCTGGCCTGAAATCATGTCCCCATTCTGAAATACAATGTGCTTCATCAATGGCCACAAATGAAATGTTGGCTTGTTGTAAAAAGTTGAGATTTTCCTGCTTATTCAAAGATTCAGGAGCAATATACAATAACTTCACATCGCCACTTAATACTTCGTTCTTAACCCGATTCATTTCGGCGCGGGTCAAAGAAGAGTTTAAAAATTGAGCATTGATACCAAAAGCGATCATTTGATCTACTTGGTTTTTCATTAATGCAATTAGTGGAGAAATAACAATGGCCGTTCCAGGCATAACGATAGCTGGAAGTTGGTAGCAAAGTGACTTACCTGCTCCAGTAGGCATGAGCACAAAGCTATTATTCCCTTGAAGCGTATTTTGGATGATAGCTTCCTGTTCTCCACGAAATTGGCTAAATCCAAAGGTCTTCTTGAGATGCTCCTTTAACGTATCGTTGGAAATTTGAATGGGCATAATTTTAGGAACTACTGGTATGTTTCACAATGTAGCAGAATTATTCGTAACTAGTTAATTAACTTTGTGTACTCAAATTCTACTAAAATTGAAATTAAACAAAAATATTCAATCCACAGCAAAAAAAGTTTTAACCCAAGAAGCAGAAGCTATTTTACAAGTTAGCGCTGCCATAAATTCTGAATTTGAAGCTTGTGTGGAACATTTATTGGCTAAGCCAGGAAGGATTGTCTTCACCGGAATTGGTAAATCCGCTTTAATTGCTCAAAAAATTGTAGCTACACTGAACTCCACAGGAAGCCCTGCCTTGTTTATGCATGCAGCAGATGCCATCCACGGGGATTTGGGAATGATACAACGCGGAGATTCGGTTATTTGTATATCCAAGTCAGGAGATACACCCGAAATCAAAGTTTTAGTGCCATTAATTAAGCGATTGGGGGTTTCGTTGATTGCGATGGTTTCCAATAAACAATCGTATTTAGCGCAACAGTCCGACTTTATTCTTCATGCTCAAGCGGATTCAGAGGCAGATTTATTGAATTTAGCTCCTACTACATCGACCACCGTTGCCTTGGCTTTGGGTGATGCCTTGGCCGTATGCTTGTTGGAATGTAAAGGTTTTACTTCCTTAGATTTTGCCAAATATCACCCAGGGGGGGCTTTGGGAAAACGTTTGTATTTAAAAGTGGCGGATATTTACCCGCAGCATGAGTTTCCTCACATCTTACCTCAAGCCAGTATACAAGAGGCTATTCATGAAATTAGCTCTAAGCGCTTAGGAGCCACTACCGTGATGAACGAGAAAGAGGAATTATTAGGAATTATTACCGACGGGGATGTTCGTCGAATGTTGGAAAAACAACATGACTGGGCGAATATTCAGATTGTTCACATGATGAACCCCAATCCTAAAACCATTTCATCTGATGCATTTGCTACGGAGGCATTGTCCATCATGCAAGAAAAAAATATCACACAATTGGTCGTTCTAGAAAAAGAAAAGGCCGTGGGATTCATACATCTCCACGACCTTTTACGTGAGGGAATCGTTTAATATTAACGCATTCGATTCGATGATTGGACCAGCATTTCATCTTTACGAATCAAACGATTAGCAATCATATTGGCTAAAAGAGCTACAATCAGGGCATAGAAACCTAGGTCATAGGCTCCTTGCATTTCTGGATTGAATAATGGGATTGTTTTTTTGTAGATGGTATAAAAACTATAGCCCATGGTGGCTGCAATTAACATGGAATTGACTAATCCAAGTGCCATTTGGCGCATTCTGTTCTTGAATTGGAATAAAATGTAGGCTGTTAAGGCTACTGAAATCAATGTCAAAATGAGTGGAATATAATTGGCTTCAACCTGCGCTTTTCCTTGGATCTGAGAGGTCCATTCCGATATAAATACTTGGGCTGTTTCACCTGACATGCCTGTTTTGGTCCATAATGGCCAGCCTGCTATCACGAGGATCTCTGCAATAACAACGATGAGTAAAAAAATAGATTGGGGTCTTTGAATCATAATATTTCAATTTTCTGCGAAATTACGCATTTTCTTGAAAAAGCTTGGAAGCAATTTTGGCAGAAGATAAGCAAAGTGGAATTCCCCCTCCAGGATGCACGCTTCCGCCTATCCAATATAGGTTTTTTATGGCACTGCGGTAATTAGGATGACGTAAAAATGCCGCAAATCGATTATTGGAAGCATTTCCATACAAGGCCCCACCCGAAGAAGAAGTACGCTCTTCTATCCTTCTTGGATCTAAATAATCCTCTGCGACAATGTAGGAACTGATATCTTCGCTCAATGCCCTACTTATTTTTTGAATGACTCTTTCCCGAGTTAATTGTAATAATTCATCCCAGTTTTGACCTTGGTTGGCGGGTGCATTGATTAAAATAAACCAATTTTCTCCTCCTTCAGGGGCATCTTCTGTGGCTACTTTACTAGAAATATGGAGGTATACAGTGGGGTCATCCGACAAGTTTTTGTCCATGAATATGGCTTTGAATTCTTCTTGATATTTTTCGGAAAAGAAAATATTATGTACCCCCAATTCATCCCACTGTTTATTCATTCCCCAATAAAATATGATGCCAGAACTCGACTTTTCTTGTTGCAGGAGCCTTTTAGGTTGAATTTGATCAGGGAGTAATTTTTGATAAGTTGGTCGAATATCCATATTGCTCGCCAATATGTCGAATGGGTATTTCCCTTGGGCGGTTTCTAGACCTATTGCTTGGTTATTTTCACAAAGTATTCGCTCGACCTTTTCATTAAAATGAAATTGCACACCTAAATCTGTAGCGAGTTGGTACAAAGATTGAGTGATGGCAATCATGCCTCCCTTAGGGAAAAAGGCTCCAATATTGTATTCCAAATGAGGAATAATGGATAGGGTAGCAGGTGTTTGGTAAGGATCTGAGCCATTATAAGTGGCATAACGGTCAAATAATTGCACCGTTTTGGGGTTTTTAAATCGGATTTTATGCAATTGATGCATGGTGGAAAACATGCCTAATCGTGGGATATTTAGATAGCCAATCCAAGCTTTTTTACTGAGCCAGGTACTTGGTTGATGCAAGGAATTCTCTAGAAAAAGTTCAGAAATGATTTGGTATTTTTCTTGTAAACCGAGAATGAATTCATGGACATTTTTCTCATTTTCTCCCAAGTTTTTGGATATTTCACGGGCTGTATCCTCAGCGTTTTCTAAGGTACAAAGTCGGGTATGGTCTTCCCAAAAATATCGACAAACTTCAGGTAATCGCGAATAATTAAAATAGTCTCTCGGATTTTTATTGGCAAGCGTGAATAGTTCATCTACCAAATGAGGTAGGGTAAACAGGGAAGGTCCAGCGTCAAACCGATATCCATGTATTAGAAATTCCGATAATTTACCACCTGGAAATGAATTAGCTTCAAATACCTGAACCTGATGTCCTAAACAAGCCATACGTATAGCAAAAGCTAATCCACCCACTCCCGATCCAACAACCCCTACTTGTTTCATAGTCATGATATTTCTCAAATGGGATTAACTTATTAAAAGGACAAAATGTTTAAAACGGATATTTTCCGTAATTTTGCACAAATTTTTTTAATCTGAGAATAAACTATGCTACGCACTCATACGAATGGCGAATTACGATTGAATCATGTAGGGCAAGAAGTTACCTTGTGTGGTTGGATACAGCGAACAAGAGATAAAGGAGGGATGATTTGGGTTGATTTACGAGATCGCTATGGTATCACACAGTTGATGTTAGAGGAGGGAAAATCCAGTGTAGAAGCCTTAACTATGGCCCGTAATTTAGGGAGAGAGTTCGTGGTAGAAGCCAAAGGAGTCGTGGTGGAAAGATTAGCTAAAAACGATAAATTAGCTACAGGAGATATCGAGATTAAAGTAAGTGAAATTAACGTATTAAATCCTGCCAAATTGCCTCCATTTTTGATTGAAGATGAGACCGATGGTGGTGAGGATGTACGTATGAAATACCGTTACTTGGATTTACGTCGTACACCTATTCGAGAAAGCTTACGTTTACGTCATACCGTAGCCAAAGAAGTAAGACGCTATTTAGATGATGCCGATTTTATTGAAGTGGAAACACCCGTTTTGATTAAATCTACACCAGAAGGAGCACGTGATTTCGTGGTGCCTTCTCGCATGAATCCAGGAGAATTTTATGCTTTACCTCAATCTCCACAAACCTTCAAGCAACTACTGATGGTTTCTGGATTTGATCGTTATTATCAATTGGTGAAATGTTTCCGAGATGAGGATTTGAGAGCGGATAGACAACCTGAATTTACACAAATCGACTGTGAGATGTCGTTCGTTGAACAGGAAGATATTTTGAATATGTTTGAAGGTTTGATCCGTCATTTGTTTTTACAAGTGAAGGGATTGGATATTGGAGAAGTTTCTCGAATGACCTATGCTGATGCGATGAAATATTATGGTTCTGATAAACCAGATATTCGTTTTGATATGCATTTTGTGGAATTGAAAGGGGAAGAACAAGACTTGACCACAGGTAAGGATTTCCAAGTGTTTGATTCGGCTTCGCACGTGATTGGTATTTGTGTGAAAGGGGCTGCAGAATATACGCGCAAGCAGGTAGATGAGTTAACGGATTTTGTTCGTCGGCCACAAATTGGAGCTAAAGGATTAATTTATGTTCGTCATCAAGCAGATGGATTGAAGTCTTCTGTAGATAAATTTTACGGAGAAGAGGATTTGAAAAAATGGTCTTCGGCATTTAATTCTGAGCCAGGTGATTTGATGTTGATTTTAAGCGGAGAAGGGGATAAGGTGCGTAAGCAATTGAATGAATTGAGATTAGAAATGGGTACTCGCATGGGATTGCGTGATCCAAACAATTATAAAGTACATTGGGTAGTTGATTTTCCATTGTTGGAATACAGCGAGGAAGAAAATCGCTGGTTTGCCATGCACCATCCATTTACAAGTCCTAAACCAGAGGATATTCCTTTAATGATGGCGGGAGATTTGGGTCAAGTAAGAGCCAATGCCTACGATTTAGTGGTGAATGGCGTGGAAGTTGGTGGAGGCTCCATTCGTATCTTCCAAAAAGAGCTTCAATCGACCATGTTCAAGGTTTTAGGCTTTACAGAAGATGAAGCAAAAGCGCAATTTGGCTTTTTATTGGATGCGTTTGAGTATGGTGCACCTCCACATGGTGGTTTAGCCTTTGGTTTTGACCGACTTTGTTCTCTGTTTGGAGGTTCGGAATCAATCCGCGATTACATCGCATTCCCTAAAAACAATGCAGGTAGGGATGTGATGATTGACTCACCATCACCCCTTGCCCCTGCACAGTTAAAGGAATTGAAAATTAAGACGGATTTATAATTCTTCGTCGAAATTGAAGGAGAACACCGAACTTTGCCATTCATTTGGATCAATGTTCAAGATCTCTTTAATCTCTCCGTGATGCATATCGAATACCCAGCCATGTAGGTATGGGTATTCGAATTGCTTCCAAGCTTTCTGAATGATGGTCGTTTTGGCCAAGTTTAGCACTTGTTCTTTTACGTTCAATTCTACCAATCGATCAAACTGTTCTTTTTCACTAGGAAGTGCGTGGATTTCTTTGAAATTCTTTTCATAAACTTCCTTGATATTTCTAAGCCATTTATTGATTAGACCATAATCTTTGTTGGTCATAGCGGCGCGTACACCTCCACAATTATAGTGACCACAAACAATCACATGTTTAACTTGTAAAACCTCCACGGCATATTGTAGCACAGAAAGTAGATTCATGTCGGTATGAACTACCATATTGGCCACATTCCTATGAACAAAGATATCTCCAGGGTTGGCATGAGTGATTTCCTCAGCTGGCACCCGGCTATCCGCACAACCTATCCAAAGAAAAAGAGGTTTTTGGTCTTTGGATAGATCATCAAAATAATGTTCATCTATCGCTAATTTTTCAGAGGCCCAGGCTTTATTACTTAATAAGAGTTTTTTATATTCTTTCATGTTTATTTCTTTTTGATTTCGGCTTCTATACCTCTTTCGTGAGCAGTGTTAATAAATTCTTGAATTAATAATTGAATATCATGGTCCATAAAATGAACTTTCGTGGTGTCAATATACACTTCTGAGCCAGGAGGGATTTTACGGAAAGTTTCTTTCAAAGCCATTTTGTGTAAAAATGTGACGTCTTTTTGGAATTTTATCAAAATTTCATTTTGACTGCTAAATACCGAAAACACGGAAGAATAGTTGGTTACAATCACAAAACCAATGCCAACGATAGTCCCCACAAAAATACCCCATAATAAATCAACCATAACCACGACAATGATGGTGATTAAAAATGGTATCCACTGTTTCCAGCCTTCAGAAATGACTTTTTGGAATTGGCTTGGATGAGCTAGTTTATATCCTGTGTAAAGCAAAATACTAGCCAAACATGCCAAGGGTATTTTATTTAAATATTGGGGCAATAATAAAACGGCCAACAATAAGAGAATTCCATGAAAGAATCCAGACATTTTACTCTTTCCTCCGGCATAAACATTGGTGGAGGATCGAACAATTACCGAAGTAATGGGTAGCCCTCCTAAGAATCCAGAAAAAATGTTTCCAACACCTTGAGCTACCAATTCACGGTCTGCGGAAGATATTCTTTTAGCTGGGTCTAAGGAATCTGTCGCTTCTAAAGATAACAAGGATTCCAAGCTGGCAACTAACGCTAGGGTAACAGCCAGCGTATAAATCTTGGGATTACTTAGAAATTCCCAATCTGGGAAAACCATAGCTTGTCCGATTTCTGCGAAATTAGAAAAAAGGGGTAATCCCACCATATGCTCTTTGGAATTACCTAAAAACCACTCAGGCATCCAAATTTCATAAGCGTTATTGATAAGCACACCTAAAATCACCACAAATAAGGAAGCGGGAAGTTGGGAAAGAAGGGGTAATTTTTTACTTAAAGGGGTCCAAGAAAATAGTAAAACTAAGCCACTAAGTGCAATAATCAATGCACCTGGGTTGATGGATAAGAGGGAACTAATGAGTTCACTAAAAGTATTTTGGCCATCTGCACTTTGGTTAAACTCAAATTCGCCAATAAAATCTAAATCATCTCCTATAGCATGTGGGATTTGTTTTAAAATGATGACAATTCCGATGGCCACGAGCATCCCTCGGATGACAGATGAAGGGAAAAAGCTGCCCAGTTTGCCCATTTTAGCTAATCCTAAAATAACTTGGATAATACCAGCTAAAATAACAACGAGTAAAAAGCCAGCAAAAGAACCTAAATCAAGTATGGCATTTGCCACGATAATCGTTAAACCTGCCGCAGGTCCACTGACAGATAATTGGGATCCGGAAATCCAAGAAACAATGATTCCCCCAATAATACCAGCAATTAATCCGGCTAATAATGGTGCGCCGGACGCTAAAGCAATTCCTAGGCATAATGGTAATGCGACTAAAAATACCGCAATTCCAGACTTCCAATCCCCTTGTGCAAAGGATTGGAGATAATTTTTGAAAGACATATACGTGTGGTTTGATTGAAATCTACAATAAATTCAAATAGAGATTATCCACGTATATCAGGAGGAGGGGAAAAGCTTTGTACATGCGGATTTCTTAGCCTAAAAGGCTGAAAAGCATGAGGATCTTGAATGGATTCCGAAAAAAATATGAATTTTGAATTTTCCTGTGTGTGGAAAAGAGATAAAACATGCTGTGCTTTGCTAACTTCTTCTTCCTCTTCTTCCTCCTCTTCACAAAGTTCAACCCACATGGCCATGAACATTTTGGATTCTAAATTATCTGTTTTAAGGCTGGTTTTTGAAACAGGTATGGTTGACACAGCCGTGATGGAATTAAGCTGCGAGTACACCGTAGCTACCATCAAGAAGGCAAAGGCCAATAAAGTAAAACCGAGCTGTTTCATTAATCAAATTTCTGGGTACTCTGAAAGATAATTTTTGCTTGATTATCTCTCTCTTGCACGAGTACTGGCGTAAAGTTATCAAATTTATCCTTTCCATAACGCCATTCTTTTTTTAATCTTCCTCCACTTCCCTTTTCATGATATTCTCTCCATCGACCCACCTTGACACTGTCATCTAGTTTTCCTTCTTCCTTGAGAAGTCCATTGGGATAAAAAGATAAAAACTGTCCCGCAATTTTACCATATGTTTTGGGGATAACTTCTTTTATCTTTTTTTGCTCTTTATCATAATAAGAAATGATGGATTCAGCAGGAAAGCCTTTTTTATAATATTGCTTATTCTCTAATTCAAACTCTTGACCATAATTTTCCCAACGACCATCTTTCACTCCCATAAAAAAATGCCCTTCCTCAACTAAATTTTCATGTACAAATTTGCGGTAAGGACCATGGCAAATTTGAGCATTTTTACTGTCTTTGATGGGGGAATTTACCACCCTCGATTGTGCAGGATCATACCACCAAATTTCTTGGCTATAGGGGCTTACCGCTTCGTCTTCTACGTATTTTACAACATTGAGTTCTTCTACTGTCGTTCTATTACCACTTCCGTAGGTACCTATTCGTCGTTCCGTTTTGATGCCCAAGTATTCATCTTTAATCTCAACTTTCTTCTTTTTTGAGCTATTTTTTAGTTTAGAACCGATGTTCTCTATTCCTAATTCAGATAAAATCGCCTTACTTTCTTTTTTCCAATTAGCACTTTCATCCTTGGTTTTGCCTCCTAGTTCGGAAATACGCTGAAGGGAACTTTTATTTTTTTGACTGCTATCCATAGTAGGTTTTTTACTAGTCTGCAAGGCATTATTTTGCCCTTGACTTGGAAAATATCCAAGCACTAATAAACTCAAGCCCAATGTTAAGAACGATTTAGTCATGTGAGGAGGAACGAAAGCACAGCAAAATTATTTCGCAAATTAAGAATTTAAATAATTAGAACCTGCTTTTATGTATTTTTACACTCTTAAGCTGCATTTAATAAACAAAAAGTGAATTCATTGGAAAAAGAAGCTAAAATATACGTTGCGGGGCATCGAGGAATGGTGGGATCATCCATCCTTAGGCACTTACTCGCACAAGGTTATTCCAATTTAATTCTGCGTACTTCTGCCGAATTAGATTTGAGGAATCAAGCGGCCGTAGATACCTTTTTTGCTCAAGAAAAGCCTGATTATGTTTTTTTAGCTGCCGCTAAAGTTGGGGGGATTGTGGCTAATAACACCTATCGGGCTGATTTTCTATATGAAAATCTAGCAATTCAAAACCACGTTATTCACGCTTCTTTTGTTCATCAAGTTAAGAAACTCATGTTTTTAGGTTCTTCTTGTATTTATCCCAAAATGGCCCCTCAACCATTGAAAGAATCGTATTTATTGAGTGGTTTTTTAGAGCCGACCAACGAACCATACGCCATAGCTAAAATAGCTGGCATTAAGATGTGTGAGGCCTACCGTGCTCAATACGGCTGTCAATTTATTTCCGTCATGCCTACCAATTTATATGGCATGAATGACAATTACGATTTAGAGAATTCACATGTTTTACCCGCCATGATTCGAAAATTTCACGAAGCAAAATTACGTGGAGATGAATCAATTACCCTTTGGGGTACGGGTTCACCCAAACGAGAATTTTTATATGCAGACGATTTAGCCAAGGCCTGTTTGTACCTCATGGAAAATTACAATGAGTCTGAATTTGTCAATATAGGAACAGGTGAAGATGTCAGTATTTTGGAATTAGCTGAAATGGTTAAAAAAATTATAGGTTTTGAAGGAGCAATTCACTGGGATACGTCCAGACCTGATGGAACTCCAAGAAAACTGATGGATGTTTCTAAATTGCATCAATTAGGATGGAAACATGAAGTCGAGTTGCTTGATGGTATTCAATTAGCTTATCAAGATTTTTTACAAAACCCTAAATCGAGGAAATAGGAAGGATGCAAGTGAAGGAGTGGTTTAGTACCTGGTTTGATTCCCCATATTATCATATTCTGTACGCACAACGTGATGAGGTGGAGGCAGCGGCATTTATTAGTTCCTTACAAACAAAGCTAAAACTTCCTGCAGGAGCGCAAGTCTTAGATGTCGCTTGTGGAAAAGGCCGACATGCCATTACCCTTCATGATTTAGGATTGGATGTTAAAGCATTTGATTTATCTCCTTCTAATATTGAACTAGCACAAGCATTTTCTACTGACAGACTTTCATTTTTTGTTCATGATGTCAGAAATGCTTTACCCGAGGAATGGCAGTATGATGCCATATTTAACTTCTTTACCAGCTTTGGATATTTTGATTCTCGGGAAGAGAATCAACAAGCATTCAAGGTGCTTGGTGATGTCTTGAAAACTGGAGGAGTATTTGTCTTGGATTTTTTCAATCCAAGCTATGTGATGGCTCATTTGATTGAAGAAGAAAGCTTGGTTAGAAAAGGCATACATTTTCAGATTAGACGTTGGGAATCCGAAGGATACTTATATAAATCCATCGATTTTGAAGATCAAGGAGAAGTCTTTCATTTTGAAGAGCGAGTGGAGTTAATCTCAAAAAATGATTTTATTGCCTATGCTGCCCAATCCGGCTTTCATTTGGTGGATTTGCTTGGAGATTATAAATTAGGTTCTTTTGATGAAAAGAACTCGACCCGCATGATTTTTGTCTGGGTTAAAAATAGGTTTCATGGATTTTTTTAACGCATTATGGACTACTGAAAAGCCCGATGGGCATTTTGAAACGAAGCTTCAGTCTGTTCCTTTTTCTACTTTAGCTACCGATAGAGTACTTGTTCAAGTCAGCTATTCGTCCCTCAATTACAAAGATGCCTTATCTTCCAATGGCCATAAAGGCATCACGAGAGATTTTCCTCATATTCCCGGGATTGACGCGGTAGGGAAGATCGTTCTTGATCCAAGTCAGTCATTTGCCATTGGACAAAAAGTCATCGTTACGGGTTTTGATTTAGGTATGAATACTCATGGGGGCTTAGCGGAATTTATAGCAGTACCCGCCAATTGGATAACCCCTTTACCTCATGGAATGTCGGCCCTCAAAGCCATGCAATGGGGTACGGCTGGTTTAACGGCCGGGATGGCTCTGTCTGCTCTCTGGCATCATGGAGTTCGGCCTAACCAGGGTGAAATAGTGGTTACTGGTGCTACTGGCGGAGTTGGGCTAATTTCTGTATTGTTACTTAAACATCTTGGATTTCAAGTAGTGGCAATAACGGGAAAAATGGACCAATATGAATTTTTGAAGCAAATGGGGGTTGATCGAATCATGGATAGAGAAGAATTTTTATCCGAAAAACCTCGAGCACTATATCCCATGCAATTTGCAGGGGCCATTGATGTGGTTGGCGGAGATGTGTTGGCTAAGATTATCAAGAGTTTACATTTGGGGGCTGCAGTAGCTGCCTGTGGAATGGCTTCCAGTGTTGAGCTACCCATGCAGATTTATCCATTTATTTTGCGGGGAGCCAATTTGCTGGGCATCTATTCGGCGGATTCTCCGTTAGAGAAGAAACAAGAAATTTGGGATAAATTAGCCAATGCATGGAATATTCCCTTGGATGCGATTTCTCGTACCATCACATTAGTAGAAGCCCCAGCTTATTTGGCCAAGATTCGAGCAGGTAATCACGTTGGTCGAACGGTCGTTCAAATCAAACCTTAGTATTTAATGAATTTTACGGGCGCTTGACTAGGGAAATCAGCCATTCTCATAACATAGGTGCCCGAAGGCAAACTTCTTACATCAAGGCTTAGACTATTGCCAGAAATAGCAGAAGAAACCACCACTTTTTCAAGCACCATTTTGCCTTGTAAATCCCAAATTTCAATATGGTATTCATCCCGCATGGATTGATCAGGCATCCCTATTTGAATAAACTCTTTAGTAGGATTAGGAAATAGAGTTAATTGCGGGTAAGGATTTTCTTTTTTTGTGGCTAATATGACGACGTTGATATAATCAGATACGGCTAAACAACCATTTACATCCGTTAGTTTTACTTGGTAAGCCCCTGATTGAATGGGAATATAACTGGCTTGATTGGCTCCTGCGATGGCTGTGATGCCATAATACCATTGATAGACGCTGGCATTGGCTGGAGCTTGTAAAATACCAGTAGCATAAGAAACGGTTGGAGTAGGGATTGTTCCTATATTGATGGTCAAACCTGGTGCTGTGGCTGGGCATGAACCATTATAACTTGCCACCATTTCATATTTTCCTTTGGTCAAAGCTTTGTATTGTAGATTGGTAGCTCCATCAATTGCCTTACCGTTTAAAAACCATTGTATGAGGGTATTGTCGGATGCTTTTCCTTGGATGGTGACACTCGCTCCTTGACAAACGGTCAAGTCTCCAAATGGACTGATGGAGGCTGAGGGAGTATCTTTGACACTTACCAGCACGTTCGCTCTAGGACTAGGACATCCCAAAGATTTAAATGTCATGTCATAGAAATAGTAATATCCCGAAGTAATGATACCATTATTGAATAAAGCTCCAGGTATATTAAGGATATTAGGTATGGTATACGGGAATCCAATATTCTCAGGAGCATTTATCGTATCGGTTTTACTTCGATTACTGCGATAAATAGAAGCTCCATCGAGGCAGGTTTGACTTAAATAATAAGTACCAGCACTTGGAATTTGAAGATTAAGAGCGACGACCATTCCTGGGTCATTTTTATCGTCCACTAGCTGTCCTGGAATTCCATCACTACGTAATGTTCTAGTTGCTTTAACCGTTTTAGTTACTGTAGACACCACATTCCCTGTTTCTTTATCAATGACATCAAAAGTAATTTTACCTGGGGTTCCTACATAAATTCGGGCACTTTCAAATACAATGGGCACCTTAGCTTCTACGATAACGGTTGGTCCAAATGTGGTGTAATAGGTTCCTCCTCCAAATTCTGATTTTGTTTTTGGTCCAAGGCCTCCACTGAAATCATTATATGAAGCTACATATTGTTTATTTCCTGGCACCTTGATGTTTAATCCTGAACCAACCAAGGTATTGTCACTTGTATACCAAAAAGGAGTGCCAGAAGTGGCAGATAAGGTCAATTCGCTTAATCCAGCACATTGAATTCCACTGACTATGGGAGCGCTTGGGTTTTCAACAGTTTTGTTTAAGGTATACGTATTATTTGAGGTATTTTGGTCAGCAGGCAATAAGGTACTTAATTCAAAAGAATACGTTTGACCTGCTTGTAAATTGAAGTTTCCTGTAATGGTTTCTTCTACTTCTTTACCAGAATTGACTTCGACTAGGGTTCCTGTAAATTTACCAATTTGAATGCCATTTTGTAAAATTTTTAATTCATAAGGAACGTTCACTTGATCTTTTAAACCTTGGTTTTTTACGATGATTTGTAGGCTACTGCTAGTGCTAGAAGCACAAAAACTCCCTGTTGGAGAAGAAATCGATAAGGCACTAATGTCATTGGAGGCATTGGCTGTGAGTATGACATATTCTTCACTTTCTCCACTACTGATGTTTCCACAAGAAGCAGCCAATGTAGCGCTGTTGCCTAATTCAGTAACCACTCTCATGCGGTAATATTGACCCGTTTCAGTGGCCGGGAAATTTGTGGCATTTCCTGAAAAGGATGTTGTTGAAAGTAAGCCACTATCCAAGATCATTTCTCCTGTATCTTCAAAGTCGCCATCTTGGTTCCAATCCACAAAAACCTTAGTTTGCTTGGATTGAGATGTACTATATGTTAATTCTATGGGAATTTTTGAACCTATTTCAACGGGGATGGCATTTTGTGTAAAATCTTGGCTAGTAGAAACGCTATTGCTGTAGGTTCCCAACGTGAATTTTTCTAAAGCGTTACTTTTGTTTTGAACAGTGATGTCACAATAAGCTTTGCCACCCATTCCAGAAATTAATAATGCATAATCTTGCTTGGAATTTTTTAATATGCCTTTATGGGATACTGTCAAACTGTAGGACTTACCAGGTACGACTTGATTAACCAATATCTGCTCAATATTATCCCGTATATTATCCCCTGCTGTGGCTGCTTTGGTCGGGTTATCAGGATCTAATATAAAAGGCAATAATTGACCATCTGCTGACTGCAAACGAATATCCAAATCATTCACCAACATGGGGATTCGGGAGTTTAAGCTGGAAGGAATAATAGGTAATACTTTTCCATTACTCCCTTCATAAGCAGGATCTGTCCAAGCAATGCTTACATGAAGCTGGCCTTTCCCAGAAGCTATCAAATTCATTTTTTTAGTAGCTCCATTGATAAGGGTTTCCTCTGAGAGTAGATAGGAGTTATCTTTGTTTTGAAGCATTTTTCCAGCTTTTTCCAAATCCAATAATCCCCATCCACTGGTATAATCTGGACCTGCTTGACCTACATCAAATGCCGTATGAGTGACTAAACCTCGTAAGGTAGAAGCCCACATGAATTTTTTATTCAACTGTTGGTAGAGTTGCTGCAATAGAAACAAAGATCCAGAAACTTGGGGAGTAGCCATGGAGGTACCACTCATTCGTTCATAATCAGTATTGCTAAGAAAACCTGTGGAGAATAGATCTTTTCCAATTCCAATAATTTCAGGTTTTATACGCCCGTCGTCTGTTGGACCCCGACTAGAAAAGCTGGCGACGGTAACATCACTAGGTTTAACAGGTGGAGAGGCTAGAGGCTCGGCAGCACCCACGGATAGCATATTTTTAGCGGTTGCTGGACTTCCTACCGTATTAAACCCCGTATTTGTGGCTCTGACCACATTAGAAGAGTCTTTGGTGTTTCCAATCAGGTAATATTGACCCGCAGGAGGGCCATTTTCATCAGCGCTATTTCCTGTGGCCCCTACCATCAAATAATAGGGCGAATTAAAGGCAATTTTATCTTTCGCTTGTGCATCATCGTCATAAAACCCAAAGACATAATCCTCAGATACACTCATTTTGTCATCACCAAACCAGCGGTATTTATTGACATCGGAATCAAAACTCCATCCAGCTACAGCACCATAGGAATGATTACTGATTAGTAGGCTGGGGGATGCAGCACTGATTTTGGCATCATCATTCTGAAAATCCCATGACTTTAACGTCGCTTCAAAAGCCATACCTCTAGCTTCTGGATTAAAAATACCAGAGGCTATCATCGTTCCACCCACGTGGGTCGAATGTTCGCCATACGTGATGGTCTTTTCTTGAGCTAAAACTCTGCCCGTTAATTCTTGATGGCTTAGTCGTACAGTTTGCTCATCCCATATGGCTAATTTGCCATATAAACTGTCGGATTTTCCTGTTAATTGTAGACCTAATGATCCTCCAGTATAAAATTGATTCGTTTTTGTTGCGATGGAAGCCACTTTATTGGAATATACCCCTTTGTAAATAGGTCTTCCATTGGGATTGATACTCTGAAGGTAGATGGATCTCTTTCCCATTTTTGCAGAAGTGGCAATACCCTTTTCTGCGGCTAGTTTTTGAACCTTGAGATATAAGCTGTCCTTTTGAGAACTAAATTGATTGGCAAAATTCAAAATGGCTTTTCTTCTTTCTATCGGGTATAATTCACCTTGCCCAAGATTTGAATGAGATGTTACAAAAAATAGAATAATCGCCGAAAAAAATTTCAATAAAAGTTTCGTCCTCAAATTGTTAGCGGATTTGAATATCGAAAATACTATAAATTATTTGATTTGCACTCGAAAGGTTTTCCGATGTAAGTAACAAGGGCCATGTGTAAGTATGGCTTTTCTATGTTGCATGGTAGGATAACCAGCATTTCGCTCCCAACCATATTCAGGATATTCTAAAGCCATTTTTTCCATTAATTCATCTCGATAGGTTTTGGCTAATATGGATGCTGCTGCTATGGAAAAAAACTTAGCATCCCCCTTAACGATACAAGTATGAGGGATTAATGGGTAGCTAATGAACCGATTTCCGTCGACCAAAAGATGGTCAGGACGATGTTTTAATTGATCTACAGCTTGATGCATGGCCAAAACGCTTGCCTTATAAATATTGATTTTATCAATGGTTGGCGCATCTACTTCTGCTATGGCAAAGTCAATTGCTGTTTCTTCTATCTCTTTTTTTAATTGATTCCTTTGTCTTGCACTCAGTTGCTTGGAATCATTCAAATAAGGGTGATGAAAATCTAAGGGTAAAATAACGGCAGCTGCAACTACTGGGCCCGCTAAACAACCTCTACCGGCCTCATCGAGACCGGCTTCTAAACCTATATTTGAAAAATAGGGAAGAAGTGTCGACATTTGTGTATTAAATTAAAATCTTGTTCGTTTCAATTGCCTTAATGTCTGCAAAATTGATGAATAATTCTCTAAGCTATCTCATGCGCTCTAAAATTTATCTTTTTTCAATCTTGTTTTTAACTTTAACCCACATGCTTGTGGCACAAGGAGACAAGCCAAAAAAAATATTTCATTTGTCCATGAAATCTGTCCGATTTAATGGAGATGTTTCCAACGGGGAGGTTTATTTATTTAAACCGTCAATTGAAGTTGGATTTGGGCTTCAATTTCCCATAAATAAACATTGGAGTTTTAACCCTGAAATTAATTTAGCCCAACGTGGCCATCATGGGAAAATCACGTATTCCGATTCCACATATTCAGAAAGAACGATAACCTTAAATTACTTAGATTTAAATCCCAATTTTGAATTAACCCTAGGGAAAGTTTCTGAATTTTCGAACAATATTTCTATATGGGGTGGACCTTATTTAGGAGTAGGGCTTTGGGATAATACCTTAGTTGAAAATAAGATTATCAATCCCAATAAACCCAATAGTTTCATTACAATCACTAATTCTAGTGAGAGTTTTTCTAGTGATTTTCGCCGTATAGACGCTGGATTAAAATTTGGTATAGGAATCGTTGCAAAACGTTTTGTTGCCGCAGGTTTTACTTATCAAACGGGTTTTATCAACATCACGGCTTCATCCGTTAAAACCTATAACCAGTCCTTAGGCTTTTATTTTAGAGTCTTTTTCGACGATATGTTTTAATCTCTGTCAAAAAGTAAACGTTTCCCTAATTGACTTTCATTGAATTTTCCTTGCGTATAAGCTAAATGCCCCGACACGAATGTATGAGCAATGCTTGAATGAAAGGTGTGGCCTTCCATCGGGGACCATTGGCATTGGTAATGAAGGTTTGATTTTTCTACTTTTTGTGGGGTGTTGAAATCAACAACAGCTAAATCAGCCCAATATCCTTCACGGATAAATCCTCTATCTTGTATTTGGAAAATTTCAGCCACCGTATGAGCTGTTTTTTCTGCAATTTGTACCAGTGAAAGCACTCCTTCTTTTTCCAAGTCAAAAAGCATCAATAAAGGATGCTGCACCAAAGGTAAACCTGAAGGCGACTTCCAATAACCTTGTTGTTTTTCCTCCCACGTATGTGGAGCATGATCCGTAGCTATAATATCCAAACTGCCCGTTTGTAGGGCTTTTCTAAGTGCATTTTTATGCCTTGAGTCTTTAATAGCAGGATTGCATTTAATTTGGTTATCGAGCTTTTCATAATCTGAAGCATCAAACCAAAGATGATGTACACAAACTTCGGAAGTGATCCGCTTGTTTTTGGAAGGTTTCCCTGTTTCAAATAAAGCCAATTCTTCCTCTGTACTTATATGGAGAATATGCAGGCGAGTATTCCATTTTTTGGCTAAATCGACGGCCATAGTTGAAGATAAATAACATGCTTCCTCGTTTCTAATTAAAGGATGTATCAAGGCTGGAGCGTCTTCAGGGTACTTGTCACGAAACAACTTCGTACGCGCTTTTACAGTTGCTTCATCTTCACAATGTGTGGCAATCAATAATTCACTCTTGGAAAAAATATTTTCCAACGTTTGGCTATTATCCACCAACATATTGCCTGTGGATGAACCCATAAAAATTTTTATACCGCAGACATCCTGTTTATTGGTTTTCAAGACTTCTTCCAAATTGTCATTTCCCGCCCCCATAAAAAAGGAGTAATTGGCCAAGGATGAACGTTGGGCAATGGTATATTTATCGGCTAATATCTCTTGAGAAAGGGCACTGGGGACTGTATTCGGCATTTCCATGAAACTGGTAACGCCACCTGCTACTGCTGCTCTAGCTTCACTAGCAATATGTGCCTTGTGGGTTAGGCCAGGCTCTCTAAAATGCACTTGATCATCAATCATTCCTGGAAAAACATGTTTCCCAGTTAAATCCATGATTTGTTCATTTCCTTGAGGACTAATCGTACTAGCAATTTTGTCAATTCGGCCATTAGAAATGCGTATATCCCCTTCTATAATCTGACCTTCATTGACTATTTTAGCATTTTTTAATAGGTAATTCGACATATTACTCCGCTTTAATTTCTGTAATTTTAAATTCAGTTCTTCTATTTTGTTGGTGCATTTCTTCACTACATTCTACCCCATCAGCACATTCATTAACTAGCTGACTTTCTCCATAACCTTTCGCTTTGATCCTCTTTTGGTCGATACCTCGCAGAACAATGTATCGGACAGCTGATTCAGCCCTTCGTTGAGATAGCTTTTGGTTATAAGGAACACTACCTCGTGAGTCCGTATGCGAGCCTAATTCAATTGAAACGTTGGTATTATCACGTAAGAATTGAACAATTTTTTCTAATTCTTCTGAAGCATCATTTCTGATTTCTGCCCGATCTAAATTATAGTAAATGGGGTTGATTTGATACAATTGGGTAATTTCTTTACCCACTTCTGCTTTGTCCATGACGATTTGCCAAACAAATGTCGTATCAGTAATTTCCTTTTTTAATAACCTTGCTGGAATTTCTCTTCCTTCCATCGAGAATGTCGATCGCTTAATAAGGTAATCTTCTTTTTCACACACAAAGTCGATTTGGTCATTTTCTCCCAAATCCATAATTTCCAAACGTCCTTTTTTGTTGCTATACCCTGGATCTATACTTTGTCCATTTCTGCGTATACTGACTTTGACGGAATCAATAGGCTTACCGCTTGGATCTATGATTTCTGTTTGCAAAAAGTATTGAACGATTTTATTTTCAGTAGCAGCTACTACTGGCGGAGCCTCATTGGTCCACCATCTTTCAGGATTGCTAACAGGGGATTTAAAATAATAAATGTCATCATCTCCTTTCCCGCCAGCACGATTGGAACTAAA
The DNA here is from genome assembly GCF_011250515.1 of Aquirufa ecclesiirivi. Classification (GTDB taxonomy): domain Bacteria; phylum Bacteroidota; class Bacteroidia; order Cytophagales; family Spirosomataceae; genus Aquirufa; species Aquirufa ecclesiirivi. The sequence continues at coordinate 678,943 of NZ_JAANOP010000001.1, forward strand.
ATATCCAGATAAGGAGTCCACCAAGCTAATGCCAAAATCATCAGAAATGGAATTCATCGGTACCCCTAAATGCTCAATGATAATCTCATTTTCATTCCGTGAAGCAACGAATAAATCTAGTCCACCTAAACTAGGATGTCCATCCGATGAAAAATATAATTTACCATCTTCACTCACAAAAGGGAAAATTTCATCACCTGGGGTGTTAATCGCAGAGCCTAAATTGATGGGTCTACCAAATCTACCTGAGTTATCCATAGGTGAACGGTAAATATCCAGTCCCCCTTTGCCACCACGTCTATTGGAACTAAAATATAAGGTTTTGCCATCTGATGAAAAAGCTGGGCTGCCATCCCAAGCAATAGAATCGGAAATGGCTAGTCTTTCTGGTACTGACCAATCATTGCCATTTCTACGACTAATGTAGAGGTCTACATCTGGGGATAAATCTTTGTTTTTACCTGTATTTCCTCGAGCAAAGACCACCGTATTACCATCTTTGGAAAAGGCTGGCGTACCCTCATTGGCATTTTCCTTATCAATCATCGGGCTAAATAAGTTCAAAGCCCCTAATTCTACAGGACTCTTCAATGATGCTTTATATAGTCCCAGATAGGGTAGTCCATTGTTCTTATAGATACTTTGTTTTCTTGAGCTTGTGATAATTAATTCATCCCCCAGTTTTCTGGCAGAGAATTCAGCCATGGGCGTATTCCCTTGAACAGCCTGAACTCCAACAGGACTCGTTTTTTTCTGTAATTCACTTACTTGAGGAAGATTTTCTAATTCAATTTCTGCCTTAAGTTTTAAGGATTTACTCGGTTTGTTTTGAAGGAAATCCTTTAACGCAGATTGTGCAAGCGTATAATTCCCTGTCGCTTTTGCCGCAAAAGCCATATTGAATCGAATCGTATTATCCGTATTTCCTTTGGATAAAGCCGTTTGATAATAGGGTAAAGCGGAGGAAATCCGATTGGATAAGCGATAAGATTCCGCAATAAAATAACTGGTTTGGTCTAATTGATATCCTTTCTCAGCTAAAGGCTTTAATTGTTGAATGACCAATTCATATTCCCCTTTATCGAAAGAATTAAGTGCTTTTTTAAGCTTAAATTCATCTCCTTGGCATGCTAAAAGGCATAGCGCAAAACTGATTCCTAAGAAGGAATTGATGATCAAGCGTAATGTTGACTTCTGTTTGGCGTATTTCATGGAGTGTAAAAGAAATTCAAATGTAACAAGCTAAGCTCATTTATTTCACGTACCTTTGTATAAATTTCGAAAATCGAAATAATTACAAGACAAAAGCGTCTTGCTTCTTACAGCAGTGATGTTGCAAATTTAGTATTATGAGAAAAAGAATTGATAAGAACGACGGCCGTCGTTCAGATTCAACCCCCAAGTCTTCGGACGACCGCCGTTCAAGTAGAGGCGGAGAAAGAGCACCTTATGCAGGTTCTCGTTCCAATTCAGAAGGACGTCCCTATTCAGGACCACGTTCAGATAGCCCAAGAAGTTTTTCTGGCCCAAGAAGAGATTCAGGAGATTCTCGTCGCCCATCTGGTGACGGAGAAAGAAGACCTTATTCAGGACCAAGAAGTGATTCAGACCGCAAACCCTACGAAGGAAATCGTGAAGGTGGCGAACGTCGTTCATTCTCTGGCCCAAGAAGAGACTCAGGAGATACTCGTCGCCCATTTGGTGACGGAGAAAGAAGACCTTATTCAGGACCAAGAAGTGATTCAGACCGCAAACCCTACGAAGGAAATCGTGAAGGTGGCGAACGCCGTTCATTCTCTGGCCCAAGAAGAGACTCAGGAGATACTCGTCGCCCATCTGGTGACGGAGAAAGAAGACCTTATTCAGGACCAAGAAGTGATTCAGACCGCAAACCCTACGAAGGAAATCGTGAAGGTGGCGAACGCCGTTCATTCTCTGGCCCAAGAAGAGACTCAGGAGATACTCGTCGCCCATCTGGTGACGGAGAAAGAAGACCTTATTCAGGACCAAGAAGTGATTCAGACCGCAAACCCTACGAAGGAAATCGTGAAGGTGGCGAACGTCGTTCATTCTCTGGCCCAAGAAGAGACTCAGGAGAGACTCGTCGTCCATCTGGTGACGGAGAAAGAAGACCTTATTCAGGACCAAGAAGTGATACAGACCGCAAACCATACGAAGGAAATCGTGAAGGTGGCGAACGCCGTTCATTCTCTGGCCCACGTAGAGATTCAGGAGATACTCGTCGCCCATTTGGTGATAGAGAGAGAAGACCCTATGATGCAAACCGTGAATTTTCGGAGGATAAGCCATTTGTGCCCAAAGAAGATTTTCGTTCTGAGCCAAGTAGCGAACAAGGAAATGATGAAGTAAAGCCAAGAGCTTATAGTAGTGATCGTACTCGTCCTGACACAAGAAGAGAAGATGCTCCAGAAAGCAGAGACTTTTCTGAAGGTAGAAATGCTAAGTTCTCCAAGCGCGATACGTTTAAAAGTAGAAATCGCTATGAAGAGAAACCTGCTTTTACACCTCAATATAAGTTAGATCGTTTTAGAGAAAAAGCTCCAGCTCGTATACAAAAGAAATTCATTCAGGAAGAGCGCAAGAATGATTCCATTCGTTTGAATCGTTACATTGCCAACGCCGGTATTTGTTCTCGTCGTGATGCAGATAAGTTGATTGAAGCAGGAGAGATCAAAGTAAACAATAAAGTAATTACAGAAATGGGCTATCAAGTTCAGCCTACGGATATTGTCAAATATGGTAACCGTAAACTGAACAGAGAAAAACCCGTTTATGTGCTTTTAAATAAACCCAAAGATTTCCTTACAACTACGGAAGATCCCAATGATCGCAAAACGGTGATGGAATTGGTGAAAAATGCAGGTGATGCCCGCATTTACCCAGTAGGTCGTTTGGATCGTAATACAACAGGTTTGATTTTATTGACCAATGATGGCGAGTTAGCTGATAAATTAACGCATCCATCCAATGAAATTGAGAAAATCTATCAAGCAGAATTGGATAAACCTTTGACAGATGAAGATTTGGAGAAGATCAAAGCAGGTTTGACTTTAGAGGATGGAGAAATCAAGGTAGATGATATCGCTAAGGTTACACCAGATGGATACGTTGTAGGAGTAAAAATCCACTCAGGTAAAAACCGCATCGTTCGTCGTATTTTCGAACACGTAGGTTATGAAGTAACCAAATTGGATCGAACTACATTCGCTGGATTGAATAAGAAAGATTTGCCTAGAGGAAATTGGAGATATTTGTCCGAAAGGGAATTGGTTAAGTTGAAATACTTAATGTAGGTACAAACAAAAGGCCCACGAAAATGGGCCTTTTGTTTTACTAAACTACTTGGTGATTATTTCAACCAAACTAGTGATGCATTATATATTCATCAATGATTCTCTTCTTCTCATTTTTCCTGCTGGTATTCCGAACATCATTTTGAAACGACGGCAGAAATAAGCCGTGTCTTTGTAGCCCACTTCGGAACCAATGGCACGAATCGACTTCTTCGTAGTTCTCAACAAGCCTACAGCAGCTTCCATGCGTTGGTATTCAATATAATCCTGAGGATTGATTCCTGTCAGCATTTTGAAATACTGACCGACATAGTCCTCAGAAACGTTTGCCACATTGGCTAATACTTTATTCGAAAGATCGCCACCCAAATTATCCTTGATATAAGCAAAAATGTCTATTAAGCGTGGGTCCTTGAAATAGGTACTGTTGGTAGCTAATTGCTCGACAAATAAACGGTTACGGATGATGTAACGAATGACTTCAATAACGATTTCTTCCGTCTTAATTTTGATGATGCGCCCTTTGCCAATCTCTTCTGACATATCTTCCAACAAGATTTCCTTGATGGATTGAGCCAAGTTATCATCTTTCTTTATTAAAAATGGAGGAATATCTAAGGAAGTAAAGAAGTTGACCGAGTCAAATACCTTAGCTTCGAAAGCCACCATACCAAAAGAATTGTCTGATTTACCGATGGTATTAGGATCCATGTTCTGATCAAAATACAATTCGCGGTGCGTCATGAATTCTTCATTATTAACCGCTTTCGGTTTTTCTGAATTACCGTAAGTCACGCTCACCATTTTCCCACCTGGGATAAAGAGCATGTCTCCCTCTTCTACTGGAGTGTCTTCTTCCCCAAATGAAACCTCCCCTTTGTACAAAATCAAGAGCGAGTTTTCTACATCATAATAATTTTTGATGCGGATTGGTTGTAATATTCTAATGTTTCTAGCCTTAATGAATTTAACACCAAGGGATTCGATAATTTTGTTATAATCTTCCATTTTTTTGCTCGTTTACAAACATTCAGAACATTTGTAGGATTAAACTTGGACAAAACTAATAAAACAGATAATAATTCCAAATTATTTAATCCAATTTTTTCCTTAAATTGGCAAATAAATTATTGTAATAAACCTATAATTGGTAGCTTTTGGGAAGGAATGTATTTAATGCGTAGTTTATATTGACTTTTATAATTATTTCGAGGATATTCCATTTTTTGGTTTAATTTAAATAATTAGCTCGTTTTTTATTGGTAAATTTGTTTTTTAGCTTTAGTTCAGCCACGTGACTGGAATATTTTTCAGCAATCAATTATGGGAATTTTTAATTTTCTAACCAAGGATATTGCCATCGATTTAGGAACGGCCAATACCCTGATTATTCACAAAAATCAAGTGGTGGTAGATGAGCCATCCATCATTGCGTTGGATCGAACAACCAACAAAGTGTTAGCTGTTGGTAGACAAGCCATGATGATGCATGAAAAGACCAACGATAACATCAAAACCATTCGTCCATTGAAAGATGGGGTTATTGCAGACTTTACTGCAGCCGAATTAATGATGCGGGGCTTGATCAAAATGATGGATAAAGGAAATTCATTTTTCTCGCCTGCTTTACGTATGGTTATTTGCATTCCTTCCGGAATAACGGAGGTAGAAAAAAGAGCGGTAAAAGATTCGGCAGAGCATGCCGGTGCACGTGAAGTATACATGGTTCATGAGCCGATTGCAGCGGCGATTGGAATTGGAATAGATATCGAACAACCAAACGGTTCTTTAGTAGTAGATATTGGAGGAGGTACCACCGAAGTAGCTATTATTTCTTTAAGTGGTATTGTGGTGGAGAATTCCATCCGTGTAGCAGGTGATGAATTTACTCGTGATATCAAAGATTATTTGTTACGAGAACATAAGTTAATTATCGGTGAACGTTCAGCAGAACAAATTAAAATTCAAGTTGGGGCTGCTTTACCCGAACTAGAAAACCCTCCTGCTGATTTTGAAATTCGTGGTCGCGATCAAATGACGGGAATTCCGAAAGAAATTTTAATCAACTATTCTGAAATAGCTTATGCGCTGGATTCTTCTATTACCAAAATAGAAGTGGCCATCATGGAGACTTTACAAAGGGCTCCAGCAGAGTTATCAGGTGATATTTTCCACAACGGTATTCACCTAGCGGGTGGTGGTGCAATGTTGCATGGTCTAGATAAGCGTATTGAAAAGAAGACGCAATTGAAAGTCCATGTTGCTGATGATCCATTGAAGGCTGTGGTACGAGGAACAGGAGAAATCTTGAAAAATCTAGAGAAATACAGACCTGTTTTAATCACCTAGTCCAAAAATTTTTGGTATGAATCAATTGTTTCAATTCCTCTTACGACAAAGGAACTTCCTTTTGTTTTTCGTATTGGAATTGATCAGTTTATGGTCAGTATTTAAATACAACGATTACCAAAGAACGCTTTATTTTAACACGACGAACCAGTGGGTGGCATCCTTGTTAGCGCAAAAACAAGAAGTTCAAAATTATTATCAACTTAGGGAGATTAATCGTGAATTGGCCTTTGAAAATGCGCAATTGCGGCAAGAAGTCTTTCAATTAAAAGCTATGCAAGCTCCCGATTTAACATTGCCCTATTATATTAGTGAAGCTGTACTGAATCGATATCAGCCAGTAGCTTGTAAGGTCATTGATCTGACAACACAGCAATCTCAAAATTATTTAACGATTGATAAAGGAACCAAGGATGGACTTCACCCTGGTATGGCTGTTATTTCCTCCACAGGTGTGGTAGGGAAGATTCTTTCATGTACCGAAAATTTATCGATGGTTATTTCCATTCTGCACATTAATAATACGGTTTCTGCTAAATTGAAATCTAGTGGAGAATTAGGTTATGTCAAGTGGGCTGGCTGGCAGCCTGAGGTTGCGGAAATGATGGACGTTTCGAAGTACAAAAAAGTAGTCAAAGGTGATACTGTTGTCACTTCTGATTACAATGCGGTTTTTCCACCCAATGTCCCCATTGGTATCGTTGCCAAACTAGGTTTGAAGAAGGATGGTAATTTTCACGATATTAAAATCATGTTATTGACTCATTTTTCTGCCCTACAATATGTTTATGTGATTAAAAATCGATTGGCATGGCAACAAGCCAAATTGGAGCAATCTAAACCTAAGTTGGACTAAGATGGGAACAAGCAGCACCATACGTTGGATTTTAACGATTCTTTTTACCCTATTAATACAGGTTCTTTTTTTAAGGGATTTGACCATTGCTTATTTTGCCTTTTGTTTTATTTATGTTTGGCCATTAGTTAAGGCCCCCATTGACACTCCTCCTGCCTATCTGATGCTGGGTGCTTTTGTGCTAGGTTGGTTGGTGGATGTATTTTACAATACCCATGGCATGCATGCCTTTGCTTCTGTTTTAATGGTCTCTTTACGTTCTCCTATTTTCCGACTGTTAACCCCAGCCAATGGCTACGACGAGCGCTCGAGTGTTAGTTTGCAAGAGATGAGACCCTTGTGGTTTTTTTCTTACCTATTTTTGATGCTTTTTTGTCATCACAGTGTACTATTTCTCTTGGAAGCAAGTGACCTGAGCTTGTTGGGAATCAGTCTCTTAAGAGGTTTATCCAGCTGCTTGTTAGGACTCTTGGTATTTGGTATTTTAGAGCTTTTTAATTTGAATAAATAAGCCTTTTTGTCATATTTTTCCTTTCTTTTTTCTTGGGCATAAAATTGTAGGAAGGGAATGTACGTTATCAGAAAATGATAATGCCTTAATATATTGACTATGGACGTCCAAGTAGAAAATGAAATCGATCCCTCGCCACATGCGAGACAGATTTTTGAAAAAGAATTTATGCCGCATTTAGATGCGATGTATAATTTTGCTTTGAGATTGACGAATGATGAGGACGATGCACAAGATTTAGTGCAAGATACCTGTCTAAAAGCATATCGCTTCATCAATTCCTTTGAACCTGGTACTTATGCCAAAGCATGGTTATTCCGCATTTTAAAGAATAATTTCATCAATGATTACCGTAAAAAATCTCGTGGTCCTTCCAAAGTGGAATTTGAATGGGTAGAGCAATCTTTTACAGGAGATGATGATCCAGAACCTTCACATCAAGCAGATTTACATGCAGAGACGGTGAATGAAATGCTGGGGGATGAAATCACCAAAGCCATACAAGCTTTGCCGGTAGACTTCCGTATGATTATTATTTTATGTGATTTGGAAGAGTTTAGCTATGAGGAAATGGCTAAGATTTTAAATATTCCCATAGGAACAGTTCGTTCACGTTTACACCGTGCCAGAGCTTTGTTGAAAGACTCTTTAGCGACTTATGCTAAATCAAAAGGATATGGAGCTGACACTTTGTCAGAGTTAGATTGAACTTTTACACCAAGGCTTGCGTTAGCCCAAACAGAATGAATTAATTAATGAGCATGAAGAAGAGCTGTGAACATCAGAAAGATTGCATGAAGCTAATCCAACGAATTTTGGATAAAGAAGCAAGTCCAGAAGAGGAGGCTGCCTTTTTGGCCAATAAAGAACAATGTATTCCTTGTCAAGAAGGATATGAATTGGAAACAACTTTAAAAAAGGCGATCAAGGAAAAATGTACGGCTAAATGTCCAGAAGAACTGTTTGCCCGGATCAAAGAGAAACTTTTTCTATTAATTATCCTTATTTCCATCTTAATTCCCTTATTTTGTTAGCTTAAACAAACAACAGTTTTTTGGAAGGGAAATTAATTATTTTTTCAGCACCTTCGGGTTCAGGTAAAACGACCATCGTTAAAGAACTCATCAAAAATAATTCCAATTTGGGATTTTCTATTTCAGCATGTACCAGAGATAAGCGGGGCAGATCAGAGGAGAATGGTAAAGATTATTATTTTTTAACTCCAGAAGATTTTCGTCAAAAAATCAATGAAGAGGCCTTTGTTGAATGGGAAGAGGTATATCCTGGAGCCTATTATGGAACTTTAAAGTCCGAAATTGAGCGAATTTGGGCATCTGGCAAACATGTCATTTTTGATGTAGATGTGAAAGGTGGGCTCGCGCTAAAGAAATATTATGGAGATCGCGCTTTAGCTATATTTGTCAAGGTACCAACCTTAGAAATTTTGGAAGAAAGATTGCGTTCTAGAGGTACTGAAAGTGAGGAGGCCTTATCCAAGCGTATCTTTAAGATGAAATTTGAATGGTCTTTTCAAGGTCAATTCGACGTCATTTTGGTGAATGATCAATTAGAGGAAGCAATCGAAGAGGCGCAAAGCCTTTTTGATGACTTTACCCAATAAACCATGAAAATCGCTTTGTTTTTTGGTTCATTTAACCCCATTCATCATGGTCACCTGATGATTGCTCAAGCGGTATTGAACCAAACCGATGTTCAACAGATTTGGTTTGTGGTTTCTCCTCAAAATCCCCATAAAAAAAGTAAAAGTCTGTTGCATGAGTTTGATCGGTTAGATTTAGTGGAAAGAGCCATCGCAGATAATTTTCAATTCAAAAGCTGTGATATTGAGTTTAGCTTGAAGAAACGCTCCTATACGATTGATACCCTCATCCATTTGTCTGAAAAATTTCCTCAGCATGAATTTGAATTGATTCTGGGGGGAGATAATTTGGAGCAATTTAAAAGCTGGAAAAACTACGATAAGATTCTTGATTATTTTGGCCTTTACGTATACCCACGTGGGGAAGAGCCGACAAGCGACCTATGGAATCACCCTAAGGTTAAAATCGTGAATGCCCCCGTTTTACATATTTCAGCTACTTACATCAGAGCGTGCATTCAAAAAAACCAGTCGATCAAATATCTAGTTCCTGATACTGTTGAGCAGTTAATCGCTCTAAAAAAATTCTACATTTAGGCCTTAGCGCTTAAAAATTGTTTTCATTTTTCAGTCCATTTCCTTTTTTACGTCTTTGCCTTTGGTGGGCAATAGGAATTATTTTAGTTCCTGAAAATTCCTCAGAATGGCTTAATCAAGTTCTTTTTTGCCTCTTTTTGGGAGCGCTGTTTTGCCTCATCATTTGGATAAAAAATAGATACCTTTTTCAGGCTTATTTAGTGTCCATCATCTTTTTTTTTGCAGGCTACTTGCGTACTTTGGACTTGAAAAATCAATATCAAAAGTTGCCTTCTGATGTTATTGCTTTCCGATTTCAGCTGGTAAGTACACCTATTAAAAAGCCAAAAACCTATGCATTTGTGGGAGAAATTTCCGCTTATTTAAATTCAAAAGGAGCATGGAACCCCATACGTACTCGTTGCCAATTTTATTTAGAGCAATCCGCAGATGCTCCTCATTTAGGAGATTCTTATCTTTCTAAGGCGCATCCACAATCCATTCGACCAGCGGCATTTCCATTTAGTCAAAACTGGCCAGTCTATTATGGTAGAAAGGGGATTTATGCGACATCATTTTTGCCAGGAAAATGGACAAAAAAACTTCAGTGCAATAGTGGAAACTTTGCTTTTAAGTCATTTTTTGAACGAGTGCAACATTATTTGCTTCAACATATTCATCGGGCGCTTACAGGGGAAAGGAATAGGGCGGTAGGAGGCGCCATGTTATTGGGAGGACATGAAACTATCGACTTTGAAACGAGAAAGAGCTATGCGGCTTTAGGAGCCATTCATATTTTATCCGTTTCGGGGATGCATGTGGGCATCCTATTTTTATGTATTCAATTTTTTCTAAAATTCATTCCTCAGCGGAATCGAATAGTTACCATAGGTGTTTTTATTTTAACGCTAATAATCATTTGGACCTATGCCGGAATTACTGGATTTTCTGCGCCTGTTTTACGCGCTAGTTGTATGTTTTCCGTTGTGCTTTTTGCTCAAACATTTCGATTTTCCTTGAATTCAATCAATCTATTAGCATTTACTGGATTTGTTATGTTGGTTTGGGATCCCATGCAATTGTACGACGCAGGCTTTCAATTGTCGTTTTTAGCAGTATTAGGTATATTAATGTACCAGTCTGCTTTGAGTGCAATTTGTGAGCCCAATATAAAGCACCCAATAGTACAGTATATCGTTAAACAAGCATGGGCTTTAACTACTGTAGCTGTTGCAGCGCAAGTTTTGACTTTCCCTTGGATCTTGTATTATTTTCATCAGTTCCCCCATGTGGGGATCATGTTATTGGCAAATCCCCTTTTAGTTTTACTCTCATCCGTCTCTTTGATTTTAGGATTGGCATTTTTACTGTTAGCACCCTTTTTACACGCATTGAGCTTTAGTCATTTGTACGTAATACTGGGAGAAATTTTGGATGCAAGTTTCACTTTTCTGCATGAAGTAATGTTTTGGATAGATCATGCATTCCAACCAACGATTCCTTTTTTACATTGGGAATATGGGTTATTTATTCCGTATTATTTGATTTTACTACTAGTCAAATTTTGGTGGGATAACAGGCAGGGAGCCACATTAGGATTTTTGGGTTTACTATTTGTAGTCAGTATATCGTATATTCAATTGGAGCAATGGCAAGCTCTGAGAAATCAGAAAATTGCCTATTTAGGCCAATATCGAGGTGAGCCAGTGTGGTTGGAACTACAAGGCTTGAAAGCTAAGTTGTTGGCATCCAGCAGGATTTACCAGGATCCAGCTTGGATACAATCGAATATTTCACCCGTATTGGCACATCATTTTATTCAGGATACCATACAATTGGAATGGAAGTCAGAAAAGAATGTTTCTTGGCTGTGGAAAGGAAAGAAATTTTACCTAGCCCATCAATCTCAGGTAGTTTCTCCAGGAACGATCGATGTATTGATAATCGATAGTAAATTAAAAAAGCAGAATTTCGATTGGTTGATTTCTAGTAAGGTGGGAGATAGGCTTTGGACACAATCAATATCGGCTTATTATCTCAAAAAATTAGAAAGGTTAAGTCCATCATCAAGCCATCAAGTCGCATTAGATACTGTTTCTGCTTTAGTATATTAAAAAAGGCTGTCGTTTCGGACAGCCTTTCTAAATTATTTATTTTTTTGCTCTTGACGTTTACGTTCGTTTGGATCTAAGAAGATTTTACGCATACGTAAAGATTTTGGAGTGATTTCTAAATATTCATCTTTTTGGATAAATTCCATACACTCTTCCAGCGAGAAGTTTAATTTAGGTGCAATCTTGGTATTGGTATCAGTACCTGAAGCACGCATGTTGGTTAATTGTTTTGCATTTTGCAAGTTAACCTCGATATCGTTTTGGCGATTGTGTTCACCAACAACCATACCTGAGTAAATTTCTTCACCTGGATCGATGAAGAACACCCCTCTGTCTTGTAATTTATCAATGGCATATGGTGTTGCAACACCTGTGTTCATGGAAATCAATGAACCGTTAATTCTACCTGGAATTGATCCTTTAAAGGACTCATATCCAATAAAACGGTGTGCCATGATCGCCTCTCCAAAAGTAGCTGTTAACACTTTAGAACGTAATCCAATCAAACCTCTTGAAGGAATGTTGAATTCTAAGTGTTGTAAGTCACCTTTAGGTTCCATAATCAATAACTCACCTTTACCTTGAGTAGCTAATTCAATTACTTTACCAGCTACTTCTTCAGGAACGTCAACGACTAAAGATTCAATGGGTTCTAACTTCTCCCCATTATCACCTTCTTTATAAATTACTTGTGGTTGACCAACTTGTAATTCATAACCTTCGCGACGCATGGTTTCAATTAAAACAGACAAGTGAAGGATACCACGACCAAATACTAAGAATTTATCTTCGCTTTCAGTAGTCATAACTCTCAAAGCCAAGTTTTTCTCAGTCTCTTTGAATAGACGCTCACGAATATGACGAGAAGTTACCATTTTACCTTCTCTACCAAAGAATGGAGAGTTGTTGATAGTAAACAACATGTTCATCGTAGGTTCATCAATAGCGATACGCTCTAATGCTTCTGGATTTTCTGGATCTGCTAAGGTATCTCCGATTTCAAAATCTTCAATTCCTGTTACGGCACAAATTTCTCCACATTCTACTGTATCAACACGTACTTTACCTAAGCCTTCAAAAACCTGAAGTTCTTTGATACGCATTTTTTTAATTGAGCCATCTGACTTACAAAGCGCGATCGGCATATTTTCTTTCAATGTTCCACGCTCCAAACGTCCGATCGCAATACGACCTACAAATGAAGAATAGTCTAAAGAAGTGATTTGCATTTGAGGAGTACCTTCCTGTACTTTAGAAGCAGGAATGTGCTCGATGATGGCATCTAACAAAGGGATGATGTTGTCTGTTGGAGTTTTCCAATCCGTATTCATCCAGCCTTGTTTAGAAGAACCGTATAAGCAAGGGAAATCCAATTGCTCTTCTGAAGCGTTCAAGTTAAACATTAAGTCAAATACCGACTCATGTACTTCGTCTGGGCGACAGTTCTCTTTATCAACTTTGTTAACAACTACAATAGGTTTTAAACCTAAAGCAATGGCTTTAGATAAAACGAAACGTGTTTGAGGCATTGGGCCTTCAAAAGCATCTACCAATAACAATACACCATCAGCCATACGTAATACACGTTCCACTTCTCCTCCAAAGTCGGCGTGACCAGGAGTGTCAATGATGTTGATTTTTACGCCATTGTAGCGTACAGATACGTTTTTGGAAACAATGGTAATTCCACGCTCTCTTTCTAAGTCGTTGTTATCTAGGATAAGATCTCCAAATTCTTGATTTTCTCTAAAAATCTTAGATGCATGAATGATTTTGTCGACTAGCGTAGTTTTACCGTGGTCAACGTGGGCAATAATGGCAATGTTGCGAATGCTTTGCATAAAATAATGGCGCTTTGATGAAATCAAATCTCTCTGCCTGAGGAAATTTAAGGTGCAAAGGTAGGGATAATTTCTTAGAAAAGTACTAATTGAAGATAATGAAATCGTGAAATCTTAGACATGATTTACTTTCTGAGAAGCCGATTTGGTTTTATTGGGATATAAATCGCTCATTTTTTTGAGGATATTCACGGAGTCAATACCACATAATTGGTAAAGTTCATGTGGTTCTCCATGTTCAATAATATCGTCAGGAACTCCCAAACGCAATATGGGTTTGTTGTATCCATGATCTAGCATAAACTCAGCGATAGCCGATCCAAATCCTCCTTGGATACAAGCATCCTCCACGGTAATGATTTGATTATATTGAGAAAATACTTCATGAAGTATTTCTTCGTCTAGAGGTTTGACAAATCGCATGTCATAAAGAGCAGGTTTCAATCCCAAGGACCTTGCTTTTTGGCAGGCTAATTCGGCTTCATTTCCAATATGGCCAATGCTTAAAATGGCAATTTCTTCTCCATCCAATACTTTTTGACCTTTTCCAATGGTAATTTCTTCAAAAGCAGTTCTCCAAACAGGCATCACACCTGAACCTCGTGGATAACGGATTGTCATGGCCTTTTGATGTTCTTTGAATTTATCCAATGAAGCCGTATACATAAGATTTCTAAGCTCCTGTTCATTTTTGGGTGCTGCGACAATCATATTAGGGATACAACGCATGTAGGCTAAATCATATAAACCGTGATGGGTGGGGCCATCTGCGCCAGCAAGACCTGCTCGATCTAAACAAAATATGACGGGGAGTTTTTGTAAACAGACATCATGCACCACTTGGTCGTAGCCTCTTTGCATGAAAGAACTGTAGATATTACAAAAAACGGTTAGTCCTTGCGTAGCCATTCCTGCTGAAAAAGTAACGGCATGTTGCTCGGCAATACCCACATCAAATGCACGATCGGGCATGGCTCTCATCATGATATTTAAGGAGGAACCTGATGGCATTGCAGGAGTAATGCCCATAATTTTTGGGTTTTGCTCTGCCAGTTCTAATATTGTATGACCAAAAACCTCTTGGTATTTAGGAGCTTGAGGATTATCAAATGTCTTTTTGTGTATTTCCCCAGTAATTTTATCAAATTTTCCAGGGGCATGCCATAGGGTTTGATCTTTCTCTGCTAAGGAATAGCCTTTACCTTTGGTGGTGATGCAATGTAAAATTTTAGGACCAGGAATATCCTTTAAGTCATTCAATACGGTGGTTAAGTATTGAACATCATGTCCATCAATGGGTCCAAAGTACCGTAAATTTAAGGATTCAAATAAGTTACTTTGCTTGAGCAAGGTAGCCTTTAATCCGTTTTCGATTTTGGATACAATTTCTTGGGCCGATTTACCAAACTTGGACATCTTTCCCAAAAGATTCCAAACATCGTCCTTTACACGGTTGTAGGTGTGGGAAGTCGTAATATCTGTTAAATATTCTTTTAAAGCGCCAACGTTGGGATCAATGGCCATGCAATTATCATTTAAGATAATCAGCATGTTATTAGGAATATCTCCCGCATGATTCATGGCTTCGAAAGCCATACCGGCGGTCATGGAGCCATCTCCTATAACCGCAATATGCTGTTTGTGAAATTCTTTTTTATACCTAGAAGCTACGGCCATACCTAGTGCCGCAGAAATGGATGTAGATGAATGCCCTACTCCAAAGGCATCATATTCACTTTCTGAACGCTTCGGAAAGCCACTAATTCCTCCCAATAATCGATTGGTGTGAAATGAATCTTGGCGCCCAGTTAGAATCTTATGGCCATATGCTTGATGTCCTACATCCCAAACGAGCTGGTCATCAGGAGTGTTAAAAACATAATGCAGAGCCACGGTTAATTCAGTAACACCCAAAGATGCTCCAAAATGACCACCATTGACCGATACATGATCGATGATGAATTGACGCAATTCATGACAAACCGCAGGTAATGCGGCAGGGGACAACTTGCGCAAATCCGCTGGGGATTGGATTTTGCTTAAGATAGGTCCGGCTTGAAATTGCATCTTGGAAGGGTAATTTTGATGAAGGGTTCTGATTTAACTATACAAAGGTAAAAATGTTTTTGGCTGACTAGTCATTTTTTTGACTTGCTTTAAACAATCGTTTCTTTTCATGCTTACTTAAACTTTCATAACCTGAGGTTGAAATTTTATCTAAAATTGCGTTCAATTCATCCTCTTCAATCTCATCGGCTTCATTTTGCTCCACAAAATCCTGAATTTTTTTCTGGACAGTCATGGAGTAAGAATAAATTTTTTCTTCAGGTACGGGTCTTCTAGATTGCCTTCTTTGATAAGAATAGGCATAAAGAAATCCTAATAAGGCTCCTCCTAAATGGGCTATATTACCACCGGCGTTCGTTCCAGTGGTTTCAATCATGGACCATAAAATATAAAATGCAGCTACATATTTAATAGCGACTTCTCCAAAGATCAATAAATGCACTTTATAATTGGGTTGTAAAGTTGCTGCACCTACAACTATGGCAAAAACACTGGCAGAAGCCCCATTTAAATAAATGGGGCCTTTCATGACGAAATAGGAGAAGCTATTTAATAATAAAATGTAAGCAATAGCACCGGCTAATCCACCTAAAAAATACATTTGAATAAGGCGTTTTTGGCCTACAAAGCTATGAATGATACTGCCAAACCAATATAGGAATAGCATGTTGAAAACTAAATGGAAAATCTCAAAATGCGCAAAGAAATATGTAAAAAAGGTCCAAGGTTTATACAAGACCAATTTGGGTTGCGAAGAAAGGGCGATTTGTTCCAACAACTGATTATACCAATCTTCCTTTCCTGCCAAGGATAAAAAAACATGGCTCAATGAAATAAAAATAAATACAAAAACATTGGCCAATATAAGTCGCCACAACCCATTTTCTGGATTTTGAATGACGAGCTTGATGTCCTGCCAAATACTTTTCATTTCAATAGAAATTATTTCTTTGTGTTTTCCAAACCTTCAATAAAACTACGGCAAAAATCATTCCACCAATGTGGGCGAAATGAGCAACATTGTCCCCTTGACTTTGCTGAATGCCTGCATAGAGCTCATAAAGGCCATAAAACGTAACAAAATATTTGGCCTTGATCGGAATAGGAAATGGGAACAAAAACATTTCTGAGTTGGGGAATAAATAACCAAAAGCCATGATGATACCAAAAATAGCACCCGATGCTCCACCCAAAGCACCCATATTAATTAAGGCCTCATAATTCGAAATAACCCAGTTGATGTTGATTTGTCCACCAGGAGCCGATATGACTCCATAGTGCTGGGCATAATCAATCAAATTATCTGAATTCGGATTCGACAAAACAAGCTCTGTGGCTCTTCTTATTTCTGCAAAATCAATGAAATGTTGGATGCCCATGTATAAGAGTCCCGCTCCAATTCCACAAAAAAAGTAAAAGAAAAGAAAGCGTTGCGCACCCCAAATGCGTTCTAATAAGGAGCCAAACATATACAGTCCAAACATGTTGCCTAAAAGATGCATGAAACTAGCATGAACAAACATATAGCTGACCACCTGGAAAAAACGGAAATCACTAGCGCCAAAATAATGTAATGTGAGCAGTTCTTGAGGAAAGCCAAAGCCCTTAATCAAGTAAAGCCCCACATTAATTAACAATAAAGTACGTACTGTAGGTGTTAAGTTTTGTAGCATTTTTTTATTCTTCGTAACCCCAATCAATGGAGGTTTTCATGTCTTTTATGAGTAATCCCATGGATTTGAAAGTTGTCCTAATTTCATCCACTTTGTCGTATTGCTTACTTTGCTTAAATTCTGTATACAATTGAAGTAAGCCTTGAATCATGCTTTCCCAGTTATCAGGAAGTTCTTCTTTAATGCCTAATATATTTTCTAAGAATGAAATATAGCTAGTTTTTAATAAATCAAAGGACTTTTCTCCTATGGATTCTAAGGAAACTTGGGCAGTATACAATTGATTTATTTTCTTCAATAAGGTGAATAAATTGGCAATTGTAACAGCCGTGTTCAAATCATCATTCATGCCATCGTAACATCCTTGAACAGCTGCCTGAATTTCATCGCCGTGTTTCGTGTCGACTAGTTCAGAATTGGCATTAGCGGGAAAGGACATATTCTTGACGATTCTAAGTCCATTCGCAATACGCTTATATCCTTTTTGTGCGGCTTTTAATGCATCATTGGAAAAGTCTAAAGTACTTCTATACTGTGATTGCAGCATAAAAAAGCGAACTGTCATGGGACTGTAGGCTTGTTCCAATAAAGGGTGATTTCCA
Organism: Aquirufa ecclesiirivi; assembly: GCF_011250515.1. Lineage (GTDB taxonomy): Bacteria > Bacteroidota > Bacteroidia > Cytophagales > Spirosomataceae > Aquirufa > Aquirufa ecclesiirivi. The sequence goes on from NZ_JAANOP010000001.1 coordinate 696,446, forward strand.
CTAAATAATTCGGAGGGTAAAAATGAGTTTCCTAATGATTTGCTCATTTTTTGGCCATTTACGGTAAGCATATTAGTATGCATCCAATATCGAACAGGAGCTTTGCCATAGGTGGCTTTTGCTTGAGCAATTTCACATTCATGATGTGGGAATTTCAAGTCCATTCCACCACCATGTATATCAAATGTGTCACCTAAGTACTTATGGCTCATGCAAGTACATTCCAAATGCCAGCCAGGGAAGCCCTCTCCCCACGGTGAAGGCCAATGCATCAAATGCTCTGGAGCTGCTTTTTTCCACAAGGCAAAATCCAGGGGATTTCTTTTTTCTCCCACACCATCCAAATCTCTGGTTTCGGTCAGCAAATCCTCTAACACACGACCAGAAAGTTTTCCGTAATCTCCTCCTTGTTTGTTGTAGGTTTCTATATCAAAGTAAACTGAGCCATTGGATTCATATGCTAATCCTTTGTCTAATAAAATCTTAGTCGTTTCAATTTGCTCCATGATATGTCCCGTAGCAGTTGGTTCGATGCTCGGTGGAAGTAAATTGAATTGTTCTAACACTTGGTGGAAATTCTGGGTGTAGCGATGTACAATCTCCATAGGTTCTAGCTTTTCAAGCTTGGCCATTTTCCCAATTTTATCCTCTCCTTCATCGCCGTCACCCACTAAGTGCCCGACATCAGTGATATTTCTAACATAACGCACTTGGTAGCCAATGTGACGTAAATAGCGGTGAAGGATGTCAAATGAAGTGAAAGTCCTTAAGTTACCCAAGTGAACATAATTATAGACCGTTGGTCCACATACATATAAACCTACGTGTGGAGCATTGATGGCCGTGAATAATTCTTTTTCCCTACTGAGTGTATTGTATAATTTTAAGGCTTGCATGGTCATTATTTTCCCTTTTCAGAAGGGCTATTTGTAAAAGAACTAAAATTACTTTGATTCTTTTAAACCACCAAACGATTTATATCCCTTGAATGTTTTAAGGGAGGTCGGATTGCTCGACTCATTCTATTATCTTTGTTAAAATCTTTAAATTCCATTTAAAATCCAGCATGTATTTACGTGAAGTAGCTGAAGATAGCCAATTAAAAAAAGCATTTTTAACCTTTCCTGTTAGCTTGTATGTACTTGATGCTAATTGGATTAGACCCTTGGATTCGGACATTGAGTCGATATTTGATCCTAAGAAAAATCCACATTTTAAACACGGGGAGGCTATTCGCTGGTTGCTATTTAATGAAGAAAATCAAGTTATTGGTCGAGTTGCAGCATTTCACGATGGAAAACCAGCCAAAGAAGGAGAATTATCCGCTGGAGGTATGGGATTTTTTGAGTGTATCGAAGACGAACAAGCTGCTTTTATGTTGTTTGATGCCTGCGCTGAATGGTTAAAAAGTAGAGGATTAGAAGCCATGGATGGGCCTATCAATTTTGGAGAACGAGATAGTTTTTGGGGATTGATGGTGAAAGGATGGGAATTTGAACCTACGTATAAAATGCCTTGGACGAAAGAATATTACATCGCTTTTTTTGAGCGCTATGGTTTCAAGGATTATTTTCAACAGTATGTGTTTGTTTCTCCGGTTTCTGCAGCGAATGTAGCACCTTCCATCGAAGAAAAAGCGCAACGAATTTACCAGAATCCGAACTATGTTTTTCAGCATATTGAGAAATCAGATTTAAGTAAATATGCCGAAGATTTCAAAGTGATATTCAATGCTGCATGGGCTAAATTTCCAGGTGTTACAGCCATGAGCTCAGAACAAGCTCAAAAGTTAGTCAAGAAAATGAAGCCGATCATAGATGAGCAATTATTATGGTTTGCCTATACCGCAGAGGGAGATCCTGTGGCTTTTTTCATTGTTATTCCTGATTTGAACCAAATAGTTAAACACCTCCATGGTAAAATGAACGTTTGGGGAATGATCAAGTTTTTACTCTTGAAATGGAAAGGTGCTCTAACGCGCTGTTGTGGCGTGATTTTTGGTGTCGTGCCGGAACATCAAGGCAAAGGGGTGGAATCTGCCATAGCCCTGCGTTTCCGTCAAGCTGCCCGCGATAATCCTTTTTATCCATATGAAACCATGGATATGAATTGGGTGGGCGATTTTAATCCTAAAATGCTTCGATTTGTATCTCAGTTGGGAGCCAGCATCGATAAAACATACATTACATATCGTTATTTATTTAATCCAAACCAGCCCTTTAGTCGTTGTCCTAAAGTAGGCTAAATATTTTAAAATGAGCTTATTATCAATTGGAACAGTGGCTTTTGATGCCCTAGAAACCCCTTACGGGAAAACAGATAAAATTATCGGTGGATCTTGTACCTATATTAGTTTGTCTGCGGCATTTTTCTTGCCAAAAGTGAATGTAGTTGCCGTAGTGGGAGATGATTTTCCCAAAGAGTATATGGAAACCTTAGAAGAGAAGGGAATCGATTTGACGGGTTTACAAATTAAAGAAGGTGAAAAGACTTTCTTTTGGGCGGGAAAGTATCATAATAATATGAATACGCGAGATACTTTAGTGACGGATCTAAATGTATTGGCTGATTTTCAACCTGTTATTCCAGCTTCTTACCAAGATTGCGATTACCTAATGTTAGGAAATTTAACTCCTCAGGTACAAATCGATGCGATTCAGGGTTTGCAAAAGCGTCCAAAATTGATTGTCATGGATACGATGAATTTCTGGATGAATGTAGCCATGGATGATTTGAAACGTGTATTGAAAATGGTGGATGTGTTATGCATCAATGATGAGGAGGCTCGTCAGTTATCGGAGCAATATTCGTTGAGAATCGCAGCCAAGATGATCATGGCCATGGGACCTAAAACCTTGATTATCAAAAAAGGGGAGCACGGCGCATTGTTGTTCCAAGAAGATAAAATGTTTTACTGCCCAGCTTTGCCTTTGGAAGAAGTATTTGATCCAACAGGAGCAGGAGATACCTTTGTAGGTGGATTTATTGGTTATTTGGCTCAAAAAGATGATGTGTCTTTTGAAAGCATGCGCCAAGCCATCGTCTATGGTTCAGCCATGGCTTCCTTCTGTGTCGAAAAATTCGGTACAGAACGTTTGTTTGAGATTAGTCCTGCCGACTTAGAATCTCGTGTGAATGAGTTTAGAGAATTAGCTAGGTTTTAAGCTCCTACCATCACCACATGTATTTCATCCAGGTTCAAGTACTGATTCGCTATGTCGCGCAGTTCTTGAGCTTGGCATTGAATAACTTGGCTTTGAAATTGATCGTAGAAGTCAGGCGCTAAGTTTTCAAGCTGAATGACTTTGATTTTTTCAGCGATATCAAATGCCTGGGTGAGTTCCCCAGTAAAACTTCCCATCAAATAGTTTTTGACTAGTTCTAATTCTTCTTCGGGAACCAGTTCATTTTGCAAAATTCGAATCTCTTTTTTGATTTCCTCTAAGGTTTGTTCACTATTTTCCCCATTGACATCGGTGCCAGTAACCCAATACGATGATTCATGTAAAGGAACAATGGAAGAAGATATACCATAGGTAAAACCTTTATCTTCACGAATGTTATTTTGAAGTCTTGATCCAAAGTAACCACCTAATATGGTGTTTAGAATACTGAATTTAAAGTAATCGGGATGATTTCTACCAATGGCTAATTTCCCGGCTCTAATGGAGGTTTGTAAGGCGCCCTCACGACGTTCGTGTTCGATTTTGGCAAGTTGTGGTTTAACCAATGGTAAATTGTCAGGCCATGGCATCTCAAAGCTAAGATGACCAATAAATCGATCTAATAAAGTCAATTCTTGGTCAGTAATTTTCCCGGAAAGGAAAATAATAGGTTTGACATTTGCCCAAGTAGAGGTGTAGAAATCAAATAAATCATTTCGACTTAAATCGGATAAACTTTCGGGTGATGAATGTCGACCATAAACATGATTGCCAAATACTTGACCTCGGAATAATTGACTTGCGGCAAACGATGTTTTTTGCCAATTAAGTTTATTTTTTTGGATTTCAATCGCGATTTCTTTTTCGTATTCCTCTTGACTAAAAGTGGCTTCCTTTAGTATATCGGCTACCCTAGGTATCAGTGATTCAAAATGTTTATTTAAGCCATAAACTGAAAAAGTTGCATTATCAAGGTTGGCATGGATATCCCAAAATGCACCTGAAAAGTCAAATGCCTCATGTATTACTTGTGCGGAGTGTGCGTGAGTTCCCCGTTTCATGAGATTAGCCACCATGTTAGCTAAGCCTGCCTTTGCTCCATATTTAGACCCAGCTGAACTAATAATTTCCAATTTAAAAACAGGTTGCTCTCCTAGATTAATGGAATATACGGGTATTCCATTGCTCAGATGAAAAACATCTACATTTGGAAATTTCACAAGTTCAATGGGAAAAGCAGGAGGAGGCGTGGAGCGGTCTAGCATGGTATATTAGGGTAAAAAACAAATGACATTCCAAGGAATGTCATTTGAAATCAAAACAAGTATGTTAGCTTATTTCTTAGAAGCACCGTTGTTGATAGCAGCCAATAAAGACACACGAAGTGTATTAGCTAATGGACTACCAGAACCTGTTGGAACTAAGTAAGCAAAATCAAATCCGTATTTTTGGTCTAATTTAAAACCTACACCGAAGGTGAAATATTTACGATTACCTTTCATTTCGCTTTCATTGAAATAACCTGTTCTTAAAGCAAATGAATTGTTGAATAAGTATTCAGCACCGATTGAAGTAGTAATCTCTTTCAACTCTTCGCCGAATCCGTCTGGTGCATCAAACAATGAACTAAAGATACCACCGATAGCTGTTGCATCGTTTGGATCATTTCCAACCTTAGCACCATTGGCATCGATTGAATAAGGAGTAGGAACCATTAACTTGTTGAAGTCTAAGGTGAAAGTTAAACGATTTCCTTCAGAAATGTCTTTGGTAGTAGCCATACCAAAACGTAAGTTCGTTGGAATGAAGTTTTTGTCTACACCACCATAAGAAACTTTACCCGAGATATTAGATAAAACTAAACCGTAAGTATATTTCCATTCTTTTGCAGAAACACTGTTCCAATACAAAGCTACGTCAGCAGCTACAGTTTGTGCAGGTTTCATAGCTACACCTGAACCATTCGTTCCTGTATAGTTTCCTAATAAGTTGGAGTTGATGTATTTTAAATTAACACCTAAAGATAATGTGTTGGATAATTTACGAGCGTGAGTAGCAGTAATGGCATATTCTTTTGAATTGAAATTACCTGCACTTTGTCCTGTTGAAGTAGTTGCTTGGAATAATCCTTGATCAAAATAGTTAATTGAAAATCCAAATGCTTGATCTTTACTTGTCTTTTTGTATCCAGCGATATTATAAAGAGCCATATCATTTACCAAGTTTCTCAACCAAGGAGTATAAGATATAGAGAATCCTAAGTCCTTCTCAGCAGTAGCTAATTTAGCAGGATTCCAATATATGGCGTTTACATCCGATGAAATAGCGACACCAGCATCTCCCATACCAGCCGAACGTGCATCTGGAGCAACATTCAAGAATAACATGGTTGGTGTAGGAATTCTTCCTGAATTTATTTGACCAGAAACTAATGCTTGTCCAAAAGCATAAGAACTAATCAAACCTGCTACCAAGGTTAATAAGGCTTTTGGGAATAATGAATTGTTTGTCGTCATTGTTTAAAAAAATTAGAGAGTCTGTTCAGCGTAAAGCGAAGACCAAAAATAGGCATTTTTACGCTAATTGTTGTTTTATAAGCTAAAATATTTGTCAAAATTTATTTTAAGGTAGCTAATTTGCCCTTGTACTTCCGAAAGTTTGAGCCTCTTATATCTTTAATTTCAAGTATATAATAAGCCCCTAATCCCATATTTCTTGTCTCAATATCATCGAATACAAAAGAAAGTTCCATGTATTCCGTTCCGCTACCTTGTAAATTTCCCATTTTTTCTACAATTGTTTGACCTAAAAGGTTGATAATTTTCAAATTATATGGGTAATCTGACCAGAATTTATCTTGCAAAAGGCGGAAGGTCAACTGATCTTTAAATGGATTTGGATAAACTAAGCAAAAACTAGCAGTAAGATTCTCTTGCGAAACTTGAAAACGAAACGTTGACTCGCTCATGTTATTGTTTACATCGAAACATTTTACCTCAATTTTGTATTCCCCAGGAGGTAGATTTTGTAACGGATATATCACTGTCCCTTCGTTGGATGAACCTGTTTTTGGTTTGAAATATTCCAGTAGTGGGACTTTTAGTGTGTCGTTAACCAACAAATAACTAATTTCCCCATTGATTTTTTGCCATAAAAATCCCACATTATCTTTTAATTGAATTTCAACTTGGGGTTTTGAGCTAGTAGCCTCAATATTGGGCTCGTTGGCCAAGCCAATTTGAATACTGGGTCCTTGTGTATCTACTATGGGCAGATTGCTGAATTTGAGATAGATGCTTTTAGCCCCAGCCCAGACCTTTCCCGCTTTATCTTTGGCTAGTACTTTTAAAGTTATATTCTGTTGGTTATTAAAAGTTGGAGGAATACTTTTTGGAGAAAATGAGAGCTTTCCATTCGAAATCTTGCTTGAAATTTTCCAAAATAATTCTCCATCCATTTCATAGGAATAAGCCGGAGATTTAGTCCCTAAGGTTTTTTGAGCACGCTTTGGACCGAATAAATACAATTCTACTTCCTCTACATTGGCTGGTATGGGCAAGGTGACAAGAGTTTCAGATCCTACCAGAAGTGTATCTATTGGTAGGTTGATGGGCTGATAGCTCCAAGGTAATGCCAGAGAAGGATCTCCTAGTAAACTGATATTTCGATTGATAACCCCTGCATGGCTTTGGTTTTTGGTATCTCGAAACAAATCTCCCATTCGGTAATTGATATCATGGCTATTTGCTTGAATAAGTTGATAAAATGCTTGACCAAAGACATAATTGCTGCTTTGAAATACAGGTCTAGTGGTACTAATTAGACCAATGGCTCCACCTCGATCTGAAATGATGCTTAATTCGGCACCTGATAAAACATTGGGGTCATCAAATCTCCCAAATTGACATGTGGCAGTCAGTACCCAGGGAAGATGTTGTGCATTAATCATTTTTTGAATATCCTCCGTAGTCCAAATTTTTTCATCTGCCCAAACTGTTTCTGCCCCATGACCAATATAATGGATGAAATCTCCTTGTTTTTCCCAAGCCTTTTTTACCTGTAATTTAGTGGCTGACGAGGTATATACTCCGTTATTTACTGTCATGGGATATTGATCTAAGTAAATCTTTTGCTTCGGAAAAACGGGATTACTTTTGGCTAAACTTGAAGAAAAATCTTCTGCATCCTGAATATGTATATTGGAATCGCCATCATCAGCAATCCAAGCAAATTGAAAAAAGGAAACTCCAGCAGATTTTTGTTTTTCACTATAGTCAATGAGTTTATTGATCAAAACCATAGCTTCTTGAGGATTTCTAGCGGGTAATCTACCCACTCCAATAGTTAGACTTTCATTGATAGCAAAATCTCCTTCTGTCCATTCCCCTTGTCCGGGAGCCAGCAGCCCGTAGTAGTCGTCCGAAGCATAGCTCAGTAAAGGGTGGAATGATTCTCTACTTTCATACGTAGGAATATAACTTGCTTTTTCTGAGGCAGTGGCAATTGAATTTTTGTTTTTATAATCGACAGAAGCATCCCCTAATAGTAGGACATACTTTAAAAGAGCGTCAGGTCTATTTTTTTGATCAAACAAATAATCACGGATAGCCGATACATCTTGTTTTCCACCGGAGTATTCATGGTAAATTAATTCGCTAGTAATGACGGTGGTTTTGATGTTGGCCTTGGCGTTTTTGTATTCAGCAAGTTTTTCTGCGGCAACTTGTAAAGCTGGACTAGTTACGATGATCAGTTCACTGGCTGGACCATGCTTAATGTCTTGATTTTCAATATGCTGAATAAAAGTGGGGGTATTTAGTTTACTAGGATCAAATAATAACATTTGACTTCCCGGTTTCGAAGTTATTTCCCCTTTGGCAGTTGAATTATTTAAACTAAGCCAATCTTGTTCCCCATTTTTAAACCAAATTTGGTGTTGCTTGCTTAGATTTTGGATGGAAATGCTAAAGGTAGAATCTTGTATATTGTTGAAGTAGTACAACGGATTTTCATTGGCGGCATTCAGCAATCTGGGATAATTCAGGGAAAGGCTATTGAGGTAACCTGTACCTACAGAATTGGTGTAATTAATTTTCCAAGACCATTGGTTATTTTTAACGGTCGGAAAAAGCCAAACGGAGAATTCTTTGGTTTGGATTTTTTGATCATATCGATCTCCAGAAATACTTCCTAAGGTCCAAGGGGATAGTGTATTGTTTTCTATTGTAAACGCAAAAGAACCTTCCTTTACCGAGCTTGAAGCTAATTGCCCGAACAGCTGAACCGCTTTTCCTTCTTTATAATCCTTGATGGGATATTGAATAATTTTTTCATTATTCCCATAAAAAGCATCTCCGAGCCATTGCCTTCCCGATTGAATAGCATTTGTCAAATCAGGTTGATAGTGAAAGTGTGACCAAGCATAATCGATATTGGGTTCTAGGCCTGCTTCCCAATTGATTTGTTTGATTCTGCTGCTTTTGGGGCTATCCCAACGGATAAAATAGAAAGCAGAGTCACTGTATGGATGGGTAGAAGTTTTCCATTTTTTCTGTTCATTATCCCAATTAGTCACGTGTGAGGACTCAGCGAAAAAGCAAATTTGTTCATTCTCATCCCAAATTCCATTTTCTTCTCCCAGAAATAAGCTAGCAATAGGTACTAAGTCATTTGTTCTAGGACTCGTATTCAGTTGGGGCAATACACCTCGTTGACCTTGGTAGACAACTACTTTTTGCGGATTGATGCGGCTAGGATCAATCTTATTTTTACGGAGCCATTCTTTATTTATTTGATAGACGCCCGTTTGGCTTATGGCAATTTTAGTCCAAGTTCCTTCTGATAAGACGGAATGAGTTTGTGATAAGCTAATGAAGGGGAAGAATAAAATATATATGAAACCCAAGAAAAAAAGTCCAGGATTAATCGGTGGATTGGTTTTCCAATAAGCTAACTTGGGCATTTTTGGCTACTAAATAGAGTTTTCCGCTAATCTGTTCTTTGCAAATGTAACGTGTTCTACGAAGTTTCCCTTTGACTAGGCGTAGGTTTTTTAGAAAAAACAATTGGTTCTCTGCTAATTCATGTAAACTAATCAGGGGTGTTTCTGGATCAAATGTTTTTAAAACCTCCACTAAGGGAGTATACATGGATGAAGAAGCCGTTGGGTTTTTCAGGTAGGTTTGTAATACCCTAACAAAGGGCTCTGGAAGCAATTCAGGATCAAGGATTGGTTCAAACAACTTGTAGAATTCCTGTTTCCATTCCTTGCCATGAGGAGAAACTTTATTTTTAAATGCTAAATAGGTTGTTAAATGGGCTACTTCATGAATGTAAGTAACCAAAAAAGCATAGGGATTTAGGTTGTGATTGACGGTAATCTGATGTCCTTTTTTGGGAGAAAAACGGTAGTCGCCTAATTTGGAACCCCGTTCTTTGCTGACGATAAAGTCAAAGGAGTAATCTTGCCAAAGCTGAAAACAATACTCAGCTACGCTGGCAGGGAAATGATCGAAAAAGGATTGTATTCTTTTGCTTTTGACCATTGGGAAAAGGGCATAAAAAAAGTCCTTCGCAAGCGAAGGACCTTTCTCTCTTTTGCTTCGAAATTATTTCGCAGCAGCAGTGTCAGCAGCAGCAGTGTCAGCAGCAGCAGTATCAACAGCAGCAGCAGCAGCAGTATCAACAGCTACAGTGTCAGCAGCAGCTTCAGTTTTTTTCTCACCACAAGATGCCAAAGTTACCATTGCAGCAACGAAAGCTAGAGCGAATACTTTTTTCATTTTTTTGATATTTAAGGTTTGAGCTACAAAACTAATGGAATGATTTGTATCTACCAATTATTTTGACAAAAATTTTAAGAAATTTTTAAGTATTGGGATGCAAATATTTGAAAAATGCCCATTTAATTCACAATAGGCCTGTTTTTGAATCTTAAGAATATTAAGTAAATCTTAAGTATTTGTAATAATGGAATGAATTTAGCGAATTAAATCCTTGAAACGGTCGTAAAAACCACTGCTTTTGAAGGTAAAAGATTTGTGTAAAACATAGTTTGATACAAAACTAAAACCCATCCCATTGATGGTAGTCAGTACTTGAGTCAGGTTGATTTTTTTGACAGAATAGGGAATTTGCCAGTAAAAATCATGCATGATTATATTCAATCCACGGTAAGGTATCACGCTAAAAAACCACGTGACAAATCCTGAAAAAGAGGCTACCATCAAGAATTTGATCATTTCTCTTCTGGTTTGTTGCGACTGCCGAGCATTGAAGGCAAACAGTTTGGTTAAAATAAAACCGACAACCAGAGAGATGTAGTAAGCAGGTAAAATGGACTCTTCGTAGGAAACTTTAAACCAATCTTTAATAAGTCCTCCTGACACCAGTTGAACGACAGCTCCAGTTCCTGCAATGAGGAAATAGGCGAATAGGTCTTTTTTATTAAATAGTTTAGAGTTCGATTTGCTCAAAATGGCGGAAGGTTAGAATACACTTTTTACTAAGCTAGGGTAAACACCTAAGATGATGGTACCCAACGTACAAGCCCAAAGTGCCATTTTGAATAGTGCAGGAATTTCTATTTTTTCGATCTCGCCAGCTTTTAAGTAGACAGCGATAATGCCTTTGAAATAATAGTAAATACCTACAGCCGACATTAAGATGGCCAAAATAACGGGGTAGATGATATTTCTACTAAAGGTATCTGAGAAGATAAAAAACTTACCCCAGAAACCAGCCGTTAATGGAATACCTGCCAAAGAAAGCATAGAAATCGTGAAGCAAAATGCTAAACCAGGGTTGTTTTTAGCTAAACCCTCAAATGAACTGAAGTTTTCTGGTTTTTCTACTCGCGCACTTTGGTATTCTGAAACTAAAATCAATACGGCAAATGCAACTACTGTGGCAAGGGTGTAGGATAGTGAGTAAAATAGGATACTAGAAGTGGTAGTAATTTGCTTGGAACTAACGGTTAACAAGAGATATCCTGCATGTGAAATACTTGAAAAGGCAAGCATTCTTTTGACACTTTGCTGGTAAACAGCTGAGATGTTTCCTACGACCAGGGTTAACATACTGATGAAGTAAACAGGCAGTACCCAAACGGTATATAGGCTGCCAAAAATACCAGAAACCAAATGGAATAAGGCAGCAAAGCTAGCCGTTTTCACAATCGTTGACATAAACATGGTAAAGATGGTCGGGGCACCTTCATATACATCAGGAGTCCAAAAATGGAAAGGTGCAGCAGATACTTTAAATAATAATCCAACGATGACTAATAACACACCAATGAATAAGAAACTTGGAATAGATTCAGGAGCGGTATTGGTAAGAATGGTTCCGATATTGGAAATGTAGAATGATCGAGTCGCACCATAAACGAGGGTTATACCAAAAAGTAAAATGCCTGTAGTGAAAGATCCCATTAGGAAGTACTTAATGGCCGCTTCATTGGATCTAAGATTTCTTTTATCACTACCCGTCAAAACGTACATTGCTACCGATAAGATTTCCAATCCCACAAATAAAACAATCATGTGGTCAAATGAAACCATCAATATTGCTCCTACCACTGAAAATAGCATGATGGCATAATATTCTGCCGGATGTGTATGTTCATCATCTTGGCCAAATGCTTTGGAAAATGCCACGACAAAAAAGGCCGCTAATTGTAAGATGAGGCTAAAATTAATGGAGGTATTGGTGGTACGGAACATATTTCCAAACCATAATAATTCATGATTCCAGTCGGAAACGGTCAAAGCCATGGACACCACTAAAAACAATAGGGTGATCAATTGTATTGTTTTTCTTGGGAACCAAAATCCTAAGAATAAATTACTAATGCCAAAAAGAGATAAAGCAATGATAGCCGTCATAATTGTATGCGATGCTGTTTATATATTTTGTGGTTTCTACTTTAACAAAGAAACCAAAGCCTGAACACCAGGTTCAGTGAAATTTAAAATCCATGTAGGGTAAACACCACCCGCTAAAACTAATGCGCAAAGTGGAATTAATACCCATTTCTCGGCTGCACTTAAGTCTTCAAAGTCTTTAGTGATACGTGAAAAGTTGCCAAACATTGTTTTTTGAATCAGACGTAAAGTATATACAGCACCTAAAATAATGGTGATACCTGCCACTATACCTAAAATCATGTCATAGTCAAAAACACTTTTTAATAGTAAAAACTCACCGATGAATCCATTGGTTAAAGGCAAGGCTACTGAACCTAAACTTAAAATGACAAAAGCTACCGTTAACACGTAAGAGTATTGAGTAATACCCCCTAGCTGTGCTATTTCTCTCGATTTTGTTCTTCTTTCTATGATTTCAATGATGAAGAACAAGCCTACTATATTGATACCATGAGATAGCATTTGATATAAAGCTCCTTGGATACCTTCTAAGCTCTGGCTTAGAATACCTGCTGACATCAATCCAACGTGCGCAAAAGATGAATAGGCTAATAAGCGTTTTGCATCTTTTTGTTGAATGGCAATAATAGAACCGTAAATGATTCCTATAACCGATAAAATAACCGCCGTATTTCCCCAAGTAATGATTCCTAAAGGGAACATGGGTAATACCAAACGGATTAGTCCATAAGTACCCATTTTCAACATAATCCCTGAAAGAAGCATCGTAGCTTGGGTTGGAGCTACCGTGTACGTATCTGGCTGCCAAGTGTGGAAAGGGAATATGGGCATTTTGATAGCAAAAGCAATAAAAAAGGCTAAGAATAAATTCCCTTGAATATGTTCTGGCAACATGATTGCCGTTTGGTATAAGGTTTCTATATCCGATGAATGACTTCCTGGAGTAACTAAATACACATAAATTAAACCAATCAACAAGAATAAAGAACCAAATAAGGTATAAACAAAGAATTTGAACGTAATCGCATTTTTGTTTTCTCCTCCATAAATAGCTGCTAAGAAATAAATGGGTAGTAAAGAAGCTTCAAAGAAAAAGTAGAATAAAAAGGCATCTTTAGCAAGAAATGCTCCCATTAAGGCTGTTTGCATAGCGAGCATTAAACCTTGGTATTGGGAATTGTTGGCTTTATCCGAATTAGCGGTAGTGGCCACAATGAAGGGAACCATCAAGGCACATAGCGCTATTAGAATGCCATTTACCCCATCTACCCAAAGAGAAAATGAAATACCTGCCTCTTCAATCCATGGTTTGGTGAATACTAAACCATTTTCAGCAGCAGCGGCATCTTTTAATACCAATAGGGTAGCAACTAATTCAATGATGGACGCTATCAAAGAGATCGCAAACGCCTGTTTAGGCTTTGCAACCAAAAGAATGGCGCCTATAACAAGTGGGAAAAAGAGTATAAATAGTAATGACATACCTTATTATTTCAAAGATGAATTATAATATTCGTGAACGAAGTGTTAAAACTAAGATAAGCGCTATAGATACAACCATCATAAAAATATAGTAACCTACATTTCCAGTTTGAGCTTTTCTAATTTCATCTGAAGCCGTTTTAACTGTTTTTCCAACACCTTCCACAATTAAGTCAATCACCAAGAAATCAACCACTTGCGCAAAGAAGGTGGATAATACTTGGATCGGACGAACAAATACGAAATCGTATAATTCATCAATATAGAACTTACGATAAATGAATTTTTGAATGCCTTGAATCGACTCATCATTTCCAGGAACCGCTTTTTGAATTCCGAAATAATAGATAGCAAAAATGGCGGGTAGGAATGCCGCTAATAAAGGAGCGCCCATTTCTAAACTGAAGAATGAAACCTCTCCAGCGGTGTGTGGCTCTGGTAAGATAGGGGCTAACCAATGCGCTAGGAACTCATTACCACCTGCAAAATGAGGCAGATTAATGAAACCTCCTCCTACAGAGAATACCGCTAAGATGATCAAAGGGATCGTCATGCTCCAAGGTGATTCATGTAAATGATGAGCCTGCTTTTCTGTTCCTCTAAAATCACCCCAAAAAGTTAGAATGAATACGCGGAACATGTAAAAGGAAGTCAAAGCCGAACCTAAAATAGCTAAACACCACATGGCAAAATCATGGTGGTATAATGCAGCTAAGATTTCATCCTTAGAAAAGAATCCAGCAAAAGGGGGAATACCAGATATCGCAATAGTACCTAATAGGAAAGTCAAATAGGTAATGGGCATTTTACTTTTTAATCCTCCCATTTTACGAATGTCTTGTTCATCCGACATCGCATGGATAACCGATCCAGCTCCTAAGAACAACAAAGCTTTGAAAAAAGCGTGAGTCATTACATGGAAAAATGAAGCAGTGTAAGCAGATGCTCCTAGACCCATGAACATATATCCCAATTGAGAAACAGTTGAATAGGCCAATACTTTTTTGATGTCATTTTGGAAAAGACCAATGGCAGCACCTAATAAAGCTGTCGCTAAGCCAATCCAACCGACAAAATGTAAAACTTCTGGGCTTAATTCAAATAAGGCATTAGCACGAATAACCATGTAAATACCTGCCGTAACCATGGTAGCAGCGTGTATCAATGCAGAAACCGGTGTTGGACCAGCCATGGCATCTGGTAACCAAGTAAATAAAGGTATTTGGGCAGATTTACCCATGGCACCAATGAATAGACAGAATGCGATAAGACCCATATTCCCTACTTCTGTGCCGTCTTTAATCGTTGAAAAAATCGTTTGATAATCCGTCGTTCCAAATTCTTGAATTAATAAGAAGATACCGACTAAGAAACCCAAATCACCTATACGGTTCATGATGAAGGCCTTTCTGGCGGCATCCCCATAACTGTTTTTCTGATTCCAGAATCCGATTAATAAATATGAACATAAACCAACCCCTTCCCATCCGATGAATAAGACGGTGAAGTTAGCTCCTAAAACCAAGATCAACATAAAGAAGATAAACAGGTTTAAGAAGGAGAAGAACTTGCCAAATCCTGCATCATGAGCCATGTAACCCATGGAATACAAGTGAATTAAGGTGCCTACTCCAGTAATAACCAAAAGCATCATGATGGATAGGGCGTCGATCTGGAAAGCAAATGGAATGCTTAAATCTGCCACTTTGATCCAATCCGCTAATTGAATGATTTGTGTCTGACCGTCAAAATTTAAAAATAGTTGAAGGGAGATCACAAAGGCTACCAAAGGAGGGATGGTTCCCACGATTCCAGCGATTGATTTCGATAATTTCGGATAAGCCAAACCATTGATGGCAAAACCAATCAGTGGTAAAAGAGGAATTAATAGAAGTAATGACATAGTCGAATATGCGATGAAATTGTGCTGAAATTAATTTTTTAACTTATTAAGCACACCAATATCGATGCTTTGAATGTTACGATAAATCATAACGATAATCGCCAATCCCACAGCCACTTCGGCAGCAGCTACGGCCATAATAAAAAAGACAAATATTTGACCCGATGGATCCGAATAATACGAAGAAAACGCCGCTAGCAATAAATTCACCGCGTTGAGCATCAATTCGATTGCCATAAAAACAATGATGGCATTTCGGCGAGTTAGCACACCCAAGATTCCAATACAAAACAATGCTGAGCTCAGCATGATGTAATTGGTCAATGGAATGGTACGAATTATTTCTGGTATGGATTGCATGGTAAAAATGTAAGAGTCAAATAAACAAATTGCCTATTCAAACGAATGCTTTTATGCGGGGCAAAAATAGGAAATAAACTGACAAAATAGAAATTATCTAGGTGTCTAACGCTGAAATCCTTTTAATTTAATTTCAGTCAATTTCCGTTTAGTGTCCATCGGAAAATCCCCTTTCATCATCCAATCGTAATAGGATGGATCTGATTTTAACACTTCAGCGATTGGCCTACCAATGTGTTTGCCAAAATTGAATACCGCCACTTGGTCTTTATTGTACACCATTCGATTAGCAAAATCAATGGAATTGGAAGCACTTAATTGATGTAAAACAGCCACATCATTCTGAATAGGGAAATATTCGTTTCCTTCCGTATCCTTCATAGCAGTTTTTTCATAGTGCTTTACTTGGGCATTTAAAACTTCCAACGTTGCTAACACATCTGCTTCAGCACCGTGAGCACCAATCAGGTCTTTTTGGCAATAAAACTTGTATGCCGCAGTTAAATTACGGGGCTCCATCATGTGGAATATCCGTTGAGCATCCACCAAACGTCTGTTTTTTGTATCGAAATCAACATCACTTCGAAGGAACTCCTCCACCAACATCGGTACATCAAAGCGGTTCGAGTTGAATCCAGCCAAGTCACATCCTTCTAAAAAAGAGGCCATGGACTTAGCAATCTGTTTGAAATTGGGCTCATCCTTCACGTCTTCGTCATAAATACCATGAACTAAAGATGCTTCTAGCGGAATAGGAATCCCGGGGTTTACCCGACGGGTTTTAATATCAACCGTGCCATCAATATTTGCCTTAGCTATGGAAATCTCCACGATTCTATCTTTTTGTACCTGTATTCCGGTTGTTTCTAAATCAAAGAAGGCAAGCGGTTTGGTTAATTTCAGTTGATGCTCCATAGTATATTGCTCATAAAGGCTTCGCAAAGGTAAATGATTATTACCTTTGTTGGATGATATTTCAGCCTAAAGCCATTTTTTTTGATTGGGACCATACCTTATGGGACCATGACCGCAATTCTCAAGAAGTTATTATAGAGTTGGTGGAAGAATTTGGCTTAGACAAACAAAGTCCACTACCGGTCTCCTCTATTTGGGAGACTTATCAACAAATCAATACCGCTTTATGGGATGATTATCAAATGGGTTTAATATCACAAAATGAATTGCGCGAATCGCGTTTTTTGCGTTTTTTTCAAGCCATTCAAGTACAAGGGCCTGCCGATACATTCTCAGAACAATTTCTTTTCAGAACACCTCGTAAAACCCATTTGATGGAAGGAGCCCAAGAATTGTTAGAAGCTCTTTCACCACACTACCCTCTCTATATTTTAACCAATGGCTTTGAGGATATACAGCATATAAAAGTGACCTCTTCAGGACTAGGTCATCATTTTAAGGAATTGATCACTTCGCAAGGTGTCGGGGCAAAAAAACCTGAATTAGCCTTTTTTGAACATGCCCTCCAACGTGCAAATTGCCAAGCACATGAAGCCTTGATGGTTGGGGATAATTGGCATGCGGATATTCATGGAGCGAATCAAGCAGGAATCCCAGCTATACATTATAATTTGTCGGATGCTTCAGAGGCCATTTGGCAAATATCGGACTTGAAACATGTGAAAAATCACTTGGAAATTTATTCAAATAAGGATAATTGATTATCATTTGCCTTGCGGTCAAATATCTTTTTATCCCGAATGAATTTTTTATTTTCTTCCAAAAAAGAAATGAAACTCTCAATTTGCTGGTATAAAGGATTGAAATCCACAGATTGCAAGTGGTAGGATTCTACATATACGTCGTTAAAATCCGTAATCACATAATCCAATTGCTCAATACCGTATTTCTGAAGACCAAGTAAATAAAGGTTTTGGTGGTTTTTAACGAAACGGCCAGGTTCATAAAAAGAGGTGCTTTTTAAATCAAAAGCTGTTTTGTCTCCCACACCGTCCACATAACCATAAATCATGGCATTTTTATAGCGGGATTCCACATAAAACTGAGTTTTATACTTATTCGGTAATAATTCTCGTGCTTTATCAATGACCCCTTCTTGGAATAATTCTTCCCCTTCACCTAGAGTAACAGCACGTTCAAAATCCACACCCTTTTTTTGTGCTACCGTAGTCGGTTTTTTAACCCGATTAATGCGCTCAATCATTTCAATTTCATCGACAATAATCTTGCCACTTCCATCGCGTGATTGATTAAGATATAAAGCGTAAGAATTGAGTAGGGTAGGGTATAAACGATACAGCATGTTGCAATTTATCCAATTTCAAGTCGAGATACAATCTCGTTTCCAATTAAGTGCTTTTCTGTAATTTCAGCGACATCTTCTAACTGAACATTGCCGTAAAATACACCTTCTGGATATACCACCATGGTGGGTCCTTTTCCACAGAAATCTAAACAACCTGCTTTTTGAATCCTAATTTTTTGATCACTACCTGTTTCTGCCCATTGGGCTTTGAATGCTTCGACTAAAGCCATTCCATGTTCAGATCCGCAACATTTTTTTGGCGCAGGCTTATCGTTGGTACAAATAAATACGTGTTTTTCGTAATGCATTGGAATTAGTTTAAATGTAAAACCACTGGGCAGTGGTCTGAATGTTTAACTTCGGGTAAAATTTGGGCATGGGAAATTCGTTCACGTAAGGAATCGCTAACCAAATGATAATCAATGCGCCAACCTAAATTTTTCCCTCTAGCACCGGCTCGGTAACTCCACCAACTGTAATGATGAGGTTCAGCATTGATATGTCGGAAAGAATCCACAAATCCCGAATTAATAAAATTTTCCATCCATTCCCTTTCCTCAGGTAAAAACCCAGAACTATTTGCATTGGATTTAGGATTGTGAATGTCGATAGCTTTATGACAAATATTGTAATCCCCGGAAATAATTAAATGAGGAATTTCTTTTTTTAATTGATCAATGTATTGGTAGAAATCAGCTAGCCAAATCATTTTGAAACCTTGTCTTTCATCTCCGCTTGACCCAGAAGGCATGTACACACTCATCACGGAAAAATCCTCAAAATCAGCTCGGATGACGCGTCCTTCTGCGTCGTATTTTTCAATCCCACATCCAATCGTGACGGACTTTGGCGAAACTTTTGAAAAAATGGCTACTCCAGAATACCCTTTCTTTTGGGCTGAGTGCCAATAGATTTGATAGCCTAATGCCTCAATGGTAGAAATATCCACTTGCTCAATGTCAGCTTTCAATTCTTGCAAGCAAAGCACATCTGGATTTTCTTCTTTCAGCCAATCAATAAATCCTTTTTGAATAGCGGCTCTAATACCGTTAACATTGTACGAAATAATTTTCATGAGCTTAAGCTTGTTCTGGATTAAATACTTCTGATTTGAAGTACTGAATGATGTGGGCTTTTATGAGAATTTCCTGTTCTTTAAGGGGCATTTGTGGTACCGCCTGTACTAAATTCCAATGTGGCCACCCTTCTGCATCTAAACCCTCCAAGGTGTAAAATCCGCTGAAGCTCAATACTTTACAGGTAGCAATGTGCATTAAATCTTGTTTTTGCTCCTTAGTAAATGTCGCGTGACCTTTTCCCAATTCTTGAACTCCGATCAAAAACAAAACGGAGTCAACATCAGCAGGTCTTTTATTAAATTGATTTTCAAGGAAATCAAGAACTTGATTCCATTCAGATGAAACGATGCTAGGTTCAAAATCCATGGGTAAGCAGAAACATTTAATTCTGCAAAGCTACTTTGAATTTGGCAGATTCAAGCACAGCTTGCTGACCTTTTGGGTTATTGGCGATTAAGATTAATTCACCTTCAACGAAATTCGACGTTATTTTTGTGATATTGACACGACCCACGCCATTCTTAACCCCTTCATTGTTAGGCAAGCTAGATTCAAAGAAATTATTTTTATCCTGGTAATTATCCAGGTTTTTAATCAAATTTCCAATATTGGAGATTTCTCCATCTCCTGGTATAAAATAAGTGCCTGGCCCCTTAACCTTGTAGATCTTTAAATAAACCGATTCTAGGTTTTTTTCTTGAGTACAAGTCAGTGTTAGGACGGGATTACCCATTTCATTTTTTACTTGAGCCTCAATATTCTTGGTTTCTATGCGGTGATAATTTTCATCATCAAAAACAATTTTTCCGGCAAAAAAGCCAGGCTCAATAGGTTTTTCGGAAAATGAAGATTGATAACTAAACATAAATACAATGATTCCTAAACCCGCATACAGGATATTAATGGGGTATTTTACAAAGGAAATGAAGAAAACACCAATGGGGTTTTTATCAATTTTCTGCCAAAATCGGACTTTCGATGAAGTAGATTTGTTCATACTTTTTTTGGCTTAACAGGTAGAAACCGGAATGTTGAGAAGAAAATCAGCTACAAAAATATTATAACTATACTGATTTGCCAAGATTTAGTCAATTATTTAATGTGTGATTTATTAAGTGGTTATTTTTTTTATAGTGAATGGAATTGTAAATCAATTGGTAAATTTGAAAACTGTTAATCAATTTATTAGTTATTAAGGTTGTGTAAATGAAAGAGGATATCGGTCAAACTATTCTAAAGTATCGGTTCGCCAATGGTAGAACTGAAAAAAGAAATTTTAAAAAAATGAAATCTTTTTCTATTCCTTCTTTATTTAAAAGCGATTTGATTAGTCGAGTCAAGGAAGTTCGCCGATTAAGCGATAAGCTCAAAAAGAATTTCAAGCCTTCTGTTTTTGATTTTGGCTCGGTAGAAATATTACTTTCACGGCATTTTGGTTTTTGTTATGGAGTGGAAAATGCCGTGGAAACGGCCTATAAAATCATAGAAGACAATCCTCAAAAACGCATATTTTTACTTTCTGAAATGATTCATAATCCAGCTGTCAATGCCGATTTGTTGGATTTAGGAGTGAAGTTTGTTCAGGATACCTATGGTAATCAATTGGTAGCTTGGGATACCTTGACTAAAGAAGATATTGTGATCATTCCGGCCTTTGGAACAACGCTAGAAGTTCATGCCATTTTAGATAAAATCGGTATTGATTTATATGCCTATGATACAACTTGTCCTTTTGTAGAAAAAGTTTGGAATCGAGCCAATCAAATAGGTCAAAATAAATATACCGTAGTGGTACATGGAAAACCTAGTCATGAGGAAACCAAGGCTACTTTTTCCCATTCTCAAGTAGTTACACCAACCTTGATCGTGAAAGACTTAGAACAAGCAAAACGCTTGGCCTACTACATTCGAAAGGAAAAATCGTCTCAAGAGTTTTATGAGGAATTTGAGGGACAATACTCACAAGGTTTTGACCCAGATAAGGATTTACAAAGAATTGGCGTGGTGAATCAAACGACGATGTTGGCGATTGATACCCAAGAAATAGTGGAATATTTGAAAGCTGAAATTGTTCAATTTTATCAATTGGAGCCACATCAAATAACTTCCCATTTTGCTGATACTCGTGATACTTTATGCTATGCAACCAACGATAATCAAAGTGCCACCTATGGTTTAATAGCCGAGGAGGCAGATTTTGCCATCATTGCTGGGGGGTATAATTCCTCCAATACATCACATTTAGTAGATTTATGTCAGGAAAAACTGCCTTCTTATTTCATAAAATCAGCTGAAAAACTGATTTCAGAAAAGGAGATTCTTCATTTTGATAATAAAAATAAAGAAGAAGTTTTAATCCATGGGTATATTCCTCAAAAGGCCAAAGTTCGCGTTCTACTCACTTGTGGAGCCTCCTGCCCTGATGCTGTCATTGAAGAAATACTTCGAAAATTGGTTTCCTTTTTCCCCGAATCAAAGGATGTAAATGAGGTGGTTGAAAATTGGAGCTTAGCTCAGAACTAATTCAAATACGAATCAAGAATCTTATTGACAGCTGGAAGATAGCCCTCGCCAAATAAGTTTACATGTACCAATAAAGGGTATAAATTGTATAGAGGAATTCGCTCATGGAATCCTTTTAAAATAGGGAAAGCTTCATGGTAAGCTTCATAGAATTCCTTTTCAAAGCCTCCAAACATGGTGGTGAAAGCTATTTCCGCTTCTCTCAAACCAAAATAACAGGAAGGATCCACCAAGCTGACTAAACCATGTTGATTGACCATGGCATTTCCCGACCATAAATCTCCGTGAATTAGAGCAGGTTGTTCGTTGGGGATAATGGAAGGAATTTTATCATATAACTTTTCAAAAGTTTCATTCGTTGCACCATCAATTTTTCTATGATATAAAGCGGTATCGACTTGATATTTTAATCGGTTTTGAATGAAAAAATCCACTCCTTGTGAGTTCCAAGTATTAACTTGTTTCGCTGCACCAATGAAATTGTCATAGTCTAATCCATGTCCTTGAGAAGTTGTCGTTTGATGTAAATGGGCCAGTTTTATACCAAAATCACTCCAGTAGCTTTCTTTTTTTTCAGCAGATGGAATACACTCCATCACCAAGTATTCTTTTTCATCCAATTGCCCTACACCCAATACCTGTGGAACAGGAATGGTGTTGGTGGAGGCTATCAAAGCCAAATTTTTTGATTCTGCTTGGAACAAGCCTAGGTGATCACCTTGATTCCATTTGATGAAATATTCTCCTTGTGCTAGCTTAACACGTACAGCTAAATTAAAATTTCCTCCATAAAAAAATTGAAAGTCCTCAATAGTGCCAATTTCGCCTAAATTTTGGCGGAGTATACTTTCAATAAATTGATACTGTTCTTGTGATTGTTGGGACATGCTGGAGTCAATATTCTTCAAAAATACCAAAATAGAAACTCATGGGCAATTTTATTTTGTACCTATCATGAATGGTATGCGTTTGAAAATTCGTATTTTCAAGTTCTGACTTGTTCTGATTAGCAAAACCCGTGTACAATCCGCTTCAAAACCAATTACGAAACTACCATCGACAACTTTCTCGGAAAGAGTTGTGGAAATCCTTGATACTTGCTGCTATTTGGATTTTAAGTGTAGCATTTTTCTTGATTTTATTGGAATACCTAGCTTGGTTTTCATCAGCCATTCGAGGAATATTTTTATACGCATTTTTTATAAGTTCAATAGGAATTCTGATATTATTTGTTCGAAGACCCATCTGGGATTTAATGCGTCCTTTGAATCAAGAAGATTATTATAGACTGGCCATTAGTTTGGGTAAATATTTGCCCTCTGAACATGCAGATGCGTTAATTAATGTACTTCAATTACAAAATCAAGTACCTGATAATTCATTAGAACTGTGGCAGGCTGCCATTGAAGAAAAACAATCCTTTTTGAAGCAGTATCATTGGGAGGATTTTGTTCAGATAAGGGAATTAAAGAAACCCTTTTTATTGTTCCTAGCACTTTTTGCTTTATTGGGAATCGGCCAATTGACCTTCCCAAATCTTTTCCGTAAGCCGAGTTTACGAATTTGGAATTATTCATTTCATTACCCCAAGGATTTACCTTTTGAATTTGTGGTTTTAAATAAACCCTTCCAAGCTGTTGCAGGCGAAAACACCGAATTTTTAATGGAGCTAAGGGGTAAAAATTTACCAAGCGAAGTGACTTTACTTTGGGATGGGGAGCGAATCCCTTTAAGTCCTACAGAAAAGGCAAATCAGTTTAGGGGATTAATTCCAGCGATTCAATCGGAGAAATGGCTGCAATTTGAGGCAGGTGGATATTTTTCTGAACCGCAGCTTTTACCCCTAGTGCGCAGGCCAGGTTTAAAAGAAATGACGATGAAGCTGATTTATCCAAGCTATTTAAAAAAGCCTAGCGAGACGATACATCAAGCGATTCCCTTAAAAGTTCCTGAAGGAACTACCGTTCATTGGGAAATGACTACTTCTAGTGCGGAAAAATTAGGTATTCAGTTTCAACAAAAATCATCGGTTGATTGGGCAAGCCCCAATTTCTTAAAAACGAAATATCTTTTGACACGTATAATCAGTCAAAATAGTACGTATCAAGTTATTGCACAAAATGCGCAGATGCCTATTCAAAAAAGTGTCATACAACCTATTGAGGTCATTTTGGACCAAAAACCAAGTTTGCAAACCCAGTGGTTGGAGGATACGCTTTATTACCGTTTTAGGGTGTTAAATGCTTTGATTGAAGATGATTATGCTTTAGGTCAAATGCGCTTATCCTATCAAATTAAGCGGAAAGATGCCAAAGGATTTTCAATCAAAAAAACCCAGGCAATTCCAATTCAGGCTGGAACAAAGCGCATGGAAGTGGAGTATATCTGGCGCGTTGATTCATTGGCATTACATCCGGGAGATCAAATTCATTATCGAGTGGAGGTTTCCGATCAAGATGGCTTGCACGGTCCAAAATGGACACAGACAAGTATGCAAATTTGGGAATATCCTGAGATAAAGCGTTTGGAAAAGAAAATGGATCAGCAAGCAGATCAGGCTGAAAAACAAGTCTTAAATTCTCTTCAAAAGGCCCAAGATATGAAGCAAGAGATCAACGAACTAACCAAGCGAGTTCAGCTTGGGAAGGAAGTGGATTTGAAAGCTTTACAAGAAGTATTGGATAAAGAAACGGCACTGAAAAAGACGATTGAGGAGCTTAAAAAGATGCAAGAACAATGGATGGGTCAGCAAATGAGCTTTCAGCAAATGGACCCAACTTGGATGAAGAAGATGGAAAACTTGCAGAAAATGATTTCTCAGCTTTGGGATCCTGACATGGAGAAACGACGCGATGCGCTGTTGAAAAATTGGGAAAAGGAGTCGGCCACTTTATGGCAAAAACACTTGGATCAAATGCGGAATCAAGGGAAGAACATGGAGCGGGAATTGGAGAGATTACAGCAGTTTTATCAGGAGTTGAAAGTTGAAAAAATGCTGGATGAATCCATTTCTCGCTGGAAAGAATTGGCCAAAAAGCAAGAGGAGTTGAGTGAAAAGAACAACGGGAAAAATGAACAAGAGTTAGCTAAGCAACAAGAAGCCCTAAACAAGGAAGTGGAAGAGGAAAGGAAAAAGTTGGATGAGATTGCTCAAGAGAAAAAGGAGATACCAGGTGAGCAGGATTTGGATAAGGAAGAGAAATTGCAAGAGGAGATGGAGGAGAATTTGGATAATGCCCAAGAAAATTTACAAAATAAGCAGTCGAAACAAGCCGAAACCAATCAAAAGAAAGCTGCTGAAAAAATGAAGAAATTGGCTAAAAAATTGGAAGAGCAGCAGGAGCAACAGGAATCTACGGAAGTGGCCCTGAATTTAGCTCAACTACGCTTGTTGATGGAAGATTTGTTGCAATTGTCTTTTGATCAAGAACGCATTATGAAAGCGTATAAAAAGATTCCTGCAGGAGATGTGGCCGTTCGTCAAATCGCTCAAGAACAAAATAAGTTGGGTGAGATGGCTACTATTTTGGAAGATAGTTTGATTTCATTAGGGAAAAAGTTGATGCCCTTGTCCCAGACTATCACCAAGGAAACGGCCAATATGAAGCAAAGAATGCAGGAAGCTTCTCGTATGATGAAGGAGCGTAAATGGGATATTGTACCAGTAAGACAACAAGAAGCTATGGCTGCGACGAACCAATTGGCCGTATTGTTGTCGGATTTATTACGTCAAGTGCAGGATCAAGCAGCACAGGCTAAATCTGGTAAGAAAGGCAATTCGAAAGGAAACGCAAAAGGGAATTGGGGGAAAAGGCAGCAGCAATTGAATCAAAAAGCCAGGAAAATGGGGTCCCAGCCTATGATGATTACCAATGAAGAATTGATAAAATTGGCAGAGGAGCAAGCGCAGATTCGTCAGGAAATGGAGCAAAAAATGAATGAGTTGCAAGGCCAACCTGGTAGTCAAGGTTTACAGAAATCCTTATCAGACTTAATTAAAGATATGGATAAAAATGAGTCGGACATTGTGAATAAGCGTTTGAATAATTCGTTGCAGCAGCGCCAGGAACAAATGTTGCCTAGATTGATGGAAGCGGAAAAGGCCTTAAAAGAACAGGGTGAAGATCCGAAAAGGGAATCAAAAACGGCCTTGCAAAAATGGAAAGAAAACCCTCCACCCAACTTAGCTCCTTTCCTTAAAAGACAAAAAGAGAATCGAGATTTATTACAAAATGTTCCAGTAGACCTTTTACCTTATTATCAACAAAAAGTGATGCAGTATATGGATAAGATTAAGCAAAAATTGAAATAAAATTTCCTAACGCTGGCAAGGTTCCAAACCTTGACAGCGTTGTCAAAACGAATGAAATTTTATACTTATTGTCCAACAAGTTGATATTAAAAGTCAGGAAAGAAGAAGGCTTTTTTATGATTTCCTCTTAAATAAAGGAACGGTACTACAAGGCTCACCAAAGAACAAGCTTTTAACTATTGGCTGAAGTTTTTGTGCAACTTGCACATAGGCATCGGTCGGGACCGATTCTTTCGAACAACCTTTTATCACCACTCTGGCACCAACAAGCTCTTGAATGTCCAATTCATCGATACTTTGTTTGAACAATGTTTTTTCCAAATCATCCAAGGTTCCGAAAACTATCGTTTTTGCATATGGACTTAATTGAATACTTAAAAGCATAAAAGCCCAAGTTGGTATGATCGCATCATTGCTACAACCCACCGCTACATGCTTATCTTGATAATTTGCCCAATCATGTTCTGAAATGAAATTTCGAAAGTCTTTTTCTTTCAAAACTAGTTCCATGAATAACTGGGGTTTAATGTCCAAAAAGATTCGCTCCCCTGGGATTCGCATTTCTTCCAGATCCAATTGAATTAAACCACTTTGTTTTACTCGATTGATGATTTCTTCTTCCATTACAATGCTTTATTTTTAGGCTGAGTTCCCATGAATTCTTTCAAATAATCCGGTTCTAAGCTAACCAAATCTTGGAAGTTTTTGTTCAAATATTCATCATAGGCTAAAGCACCCATGAATTGAGCTTCAGGAAATAAAGGATTATTAACAAATTGAATATCAGGATGCCGGCAAGTGCTTTGCCATTTCTCAGCACCATTGCCAAAGGCGAGCAATGTTGTTCCTCGTAATTCAGAAAAGGAATTTTCATCTAAAATGATAGCTTTTGATGCTTGTATCTCTCGCAAATCTTCTAATTCATAACATGCCGCATAAACTTCCATTCTTCGGGCATCTAACATAGGAAGGAGTCGGACCTGAGAAAATTCTTGTTGGCTTTGTCGAAAACCTTGGGCTAATATTTTTAAAGTAGGTAGTGCTATTAAAGGAATGTCCAATCCAAAACATAATCCTTTTGCTGTGGCTAAACCAATTCGTAGTCCAGTATATGAGCCTGGTCCCATGGAAACGGCGATAGCTTCTATTTGAGATAAGTTAAATCCATTTTCTTGTAATAGAGAATCGATTAAAACTGTGACTTGTTTTGAATGGCCCCCATCTTCGACAATTAATTTTTGAGCAATTAATTCTCCGTTTTGATGTATCGCGACGGAGCAAGTTGGGGTAGAAGTTTCTATACTAAGAATCAAATTCATGTTATTTTCCTGCCAAAATCGATTGAAAACGAGTATTCTGTTCAAATAATTTTATAGCCTCACGAATGGAAGGGTCCTTTGAAAATGACCATTCATTCATTCCTTTTTGAAGGTAATAATGTTGTACAATCTCCTGTTCCAATAAAGTAATGATGTCTGACTGATAAGCAGTTAATTCTCGATCCAAATTGGATGCCCATTCCTTTCTGAAATTCTGAAGAGCAGGTTCCATGCTAGCGTAGGATTTATCCTTTTTGGCCAGCTCACTGATTATGTGGAATTGTCGCTCAATTTGACTTTCAAATTTGAAATTTTGATTTTTCAACCAAGTACAAAAGGCCTGATATTCAGCTGGACTTAAACTGAAATCTTTCGCAGGTGAAATACTTGGATGTTTACTTCTAAAATAACAAGCATAGAGAAAAATCATATGCTGCTTTTGAAGGGCATTTGTGAATGGGGATGTGCTTAATTTTTCTACCGAGATATCTGGGGTAATTCCTCCTCCATCGACTACTTTACGATGATTTTTAGTGTAAAATGTTTTACTATTTGAATCTTTTAAGGCAACCGCACTACCATCAGGATTTCGATGTTGATAATCGATTGCTTGAATACAACGACCGCTTGGAATGTAATATTTAGCTGTAGTGATCTTCATTTTAGTGCGGAAAGGTAAATCTCGAGTAACTTGAACGAGTCCTTTTCCAAAGCTTTTTTGACCAATTAAAACAGCGCGGTCATAATCTTGCATTACACCAGCCACGATTTCCGATGCAGAAGCTGAATGATTATTGATCAATATAATTAAGGGTAATTCAGGTTCCGTGCTGGGATTTAGCGCATTATAGGTTTTATTCCATTCTTCCACCTTTCCGCGAGTAGAAACTACTTCCGAGTCTTTGGGTAGGAATAAATTACAAATATCAACCGCCTGAGTCAGAAGCCCCCCTGGGTTTTCCCTCAAGTCCAAAATTAATTTTTTCATGCCTGCCTGTTTCAAGCTTTGCAAAGCATTTTTTAATTCTTTGGCCGCGGAAGCATTAAAATCTTCTAATAAAATATAACCTACTCCTGGTTGAATAATACCAGAATACACCACATTTTTAATTTGAACGGTCTCTCGATTGATGCTTATTTCTTGTGGTGTGGTTTGGCCATTTTTTAAGACTTTGACCAAAATTTTAGTTCCAGATTGTCCTCTTAGTAGTTTAGATGGATCAGCTTCAGGTTTATCGGAAAGTGCGATGCCATTGACTGCAATAATTTGATCTCCAATGCCCAACCCTGCTTTTAAGGCAGGACTATTTTCTTCAATAAAAGAAATCCGAAACGTTTGATTGATTTCCGCCAAAATGATACCAATTCCTTGGTATTTTCCAGTGGTCATGGTTAAAAAATCCTCTAATTCATCTTCTGGATAAAAGACAGTATAAGGGTCAAAACTTTTTAATAAAGCATCTATAGAAGTCTTTACCGCCTGATTAGGGTTCACTTCATCTACGTAAAACTTATTCAATTCCTTAAAAACGGAAGCGTAAATATCTAGGTTCTTGGCAATTTCAAAGAAACGATCTCCTGGGGAGTTTAATGCTAAGACGCATACGAAACTAATACCTGAAAGGGCGGCGATGAGCCAATTTTTGATGGACTTAGGAGTTTTTTGTGGCATCTTTTTGGGTATTGCTAAATTCTTGCAAGACTAGCTGCATTTTCTTATTGATCCGATCAAAAGGCTCAATTGTAGAAGCAATATAAACAAAAGCCAGAAAATCTGGTAATTTCTCTTTCCCTTCTCCTAGGTGAAAGGCCTTGTTCAAGCGATAAGCTTCTCGGATTCTTCTTTTGATGAGGTTCCTATCGACCGCT
The DNA here is from genome assembly GCF_011250515.1 of Aquirufa ecclesiirivi. GTDB lineage: Bacteria > Bacteroidota > Bacteroidia > Cytophagales > Spirosomataceae > Aquirufa > Aquirufa ecclesiirivi. The sequence continues at coordinate 725,626 of NZ_JAANOP010000001.1, forward strand.
TTTTTGAACTTACGCTTTGGGACGGAAATAAGAATTTGTGGAAATTCTAAAGGCTGAGGGCCAAATTGATATAAAACTCGAAAAGGATAGACAAACCGTTGTGCTACGATCTGACTATCCTTTTGGAATAGTGAATCTATGATTTTGACTTGCGTAAGTCGCTCGGATTTTTGAAAAGTAAACTTCACGGCATGAAACTTGTTGTACAACTAAGCTAACCTGAAATCTTCTTTCCTAAGATCTAAGGCTTATTTTCCTCTCTTCTCGTCAGAAACTGAAAGTTTGTGACGCCCTTTAGCGCGACGTGCTGTTAACACACGACGACCATTAGCTGTAGACATACGCTCACGGAATCCGTGCTTATTTTTTCTTTTTTTAACCGAAGGTTGAAAAGTTCTTTTCATTTCTTTAACATTTACATATTTCGAAACTGATTCGAATTGGGTTTGCAAAGGTACAAAAAAAATATTTTTAACAAAGCATTCGGTTTAAAAAAAATGAAAGAGTTTTTGATGAGGGGAGTGTTTTTGTTCTTGCGACTCTTTATTTCGTTCAACGTATCCATGTGAATCAAATAAAGCGCACTTACGAAGTATTTTTTAGGTCAGCGAATTCTATATTGATTTATTGATAAAAGGAATTAACCCTATTGACAAATTACCAATTTTTGGTAGTTTTATCATGATTAAACTACCTCATATATGGGACGAAATACATCAATATCGCTCGGGAATCATTTTGAAAATTTTATTCAAAATTTGATAGATGATGGTCGATATACTAATGCTAGCGAAGTTATTCGGGCAGGACTCCGCCTTCTTGAAGATGAGGAAAGCAAGGTTATTGCATTAAGAAAAGCTGTTAATGATGGAATAGCAAGTGGTCGTTCTATCCATTTTGATCCTAAAAAACATTTGCAACTACTCAAAGCTGGGAGGAAGTCAAATGGCTAAGTATTATTTTACGTATAAGGCTGTAGATGACTTATCTCCATTTGGACATATACCGTTGAAATCTGGTTAGAAAACCAATCTGATGCATATTTTTAATTGCTTTTATCATCATGTCATGAATTGGCCATTAATCCAACCTTAGGAAGAAATTATGAAATGTTAGGAAAGGATATTTTGGGATATAAATCTGGATAACATTTGATTTTGTAGTTAAGATTATCTCAAAATAAAATTGAAGTAATTAGAATACTTCATGGAATAATGGATTTGAAAAGTAAATTTTAGAGGCATAATATTTTTATCCTAATAATTCCCTCAAATCCAATGATTTATATCAAGAATGATTTACTAAATTTTCAAATTTTACGAATTTGATTTTTGATAAATGAGTCCGTTTTCTCCAATTTATAGAAATAGAAAATTTAATTTTCCACATTAGATAAACCGATAATTCACTTTTGAACAAATTTTCCTTTTAGTAGATTCATTTACTGAAAAACTATTAAATTTTTCAGTAAATGAAATAATACCAAATTAATAGTCTCATCAAATTAGAAAAATTTAAATATAATGGTGAAAGCACCTGATGACATAGAAGAAATAATTTCATCTATGAACAACTTACCTGTAGATGATTTTTTGGGATATTCGCCCAATGATATGACGTATTTACTTTATGATGCTCTAGAAAAGAATTCCCCAGTACAATTTCTGGATAAAATAGATGATGGTACGCTAGATAAAATGCCACTTTTCCGAATTGTGGAAGCATATATAAAAATCATTCAACGGGAAAAACATATTAAATTAACACCTCTGGGAGCTTTGCCTCGGAAGGTGATCAAAGAACTCTATGATTTACGATTTTTACTGGACGATTTTATTGAAATCGGTTTATATAAGTTGTGGAAAGAGGAAGATTGTATTTCTATAAGAAGTGCAAGGCTAACGGCAGAATTGGCGGGGCTAGTTAGGAAAACAAATGGGAAATTGTCTTTGACTAAAGTGGCTATTAATTTATTAGAGACGAATAATCGGCAACAAATGTTTCGAAAGTTTTTTAAAGCTTTTGTTAATAAGTTTCCATGGAGCTATAATGATGCTTATCCAGAAGTGCCACTTGGACAATTTGGTTGGGCATTTTCAGTTATTTTACTAGGTAAATTTGGCAATGAGGCTCAAACCGATAAGTTTTATGCTGATCTTTATGGTAAAGCTTTTCCGAATCTGTATACATTTTTTCAAGATGATTCTTCCAATGAAGATAGACAGTTTAATCGTTGTTATTCTATTAGAACCTTCCATCGTTTTATGCTTTGGTTTGGATTTATAACCATAGAGAAAAAAGAGATAATCAGCACAGGCCATGAGCCAATTCAAAGTACACACATTTTATCCAGTGTATTTAAAATTACCAATTAAGAATTCACAATATGCCATGTATTAATTTCCTGTTAATTAGCTTATTAATTAAATCAGGTTGAATTCAATAAGTGGATAAACCTTATAAGATTAATTTGATTCATTTCTGGTAGTGGTTTGAATAAATTTCGATTATTCTTTCCTCAACCCCAATTATTCCCAATATCTTCTGACATTCTCTATCTTTGTGAAATCTATGAATTCACCCAAGGTTTCCATCATTACCGTTTGTTATCAGTCTGCGGCTACACTCCGACAAACCATCGAAAGTGTACTAGCTCAAGATTATCCTAATCTAGAATATTGGGTCATTGATGGCGGTTCCAAAGATGACAGCCTCACCATTTTAAAGGATTACGAAGGTCGAATTCATTACATTTCAGAAAAAGATCAAGGCATATACGATGCCATGAATAAGGGTTTGGCTCGCGTAACGGGAGATATTATCGGTATGATTGGCGCAGATGATTTTTATCCAGCTAACAATATTATTTCTTCTGTAGTTACTTGTTTTCAAGAAAAAGGTACTGACACAGTATATGGTGATATTCAGTTTGTGGATCCTATCAGTGGAGCTTTAGTTCGGTTTTGGCCGGCTGGTGAATATCAACGCAACAATTGGCTCTGGGGTTGGATGCCTCCGCATCTGTCCTTTTATGCCAAAAAATCTGTTTATGATGAAATTGGGCCTTTTCGGACCGACTTCACTTGTGCCGGCGACTATGATTGGATGTTGCGAGCGTTATATAAAGCCAAAAAAACGGCAGCATATTTGCCCAAAACGCTCATGACCATGCGCAATGGAGGTACTAGTACAGCCTCTTGGAAACATCGTTTGGTAGCTAATCGGGAAGATCGACAAGCTTGGAAAGACAATGGCCTTCAGCCGTATTTTTTCACTTTATTTCTAAAGCCTGTACGGAAGATTTTTCAATTGTTCAATTCTGAGAAAAAAGCAGGGAGTAAATTATAAATGGTAAATTATGAATTATAAATGATTTATAATTTTTAGCATGAAAAATACATCCATTTACCATTTACCATTCGCCATTTACCATTAAAAAAGGTCTTTGCATTGCTACAAAGACCTTTTTTGTGGAATTCGAAATCATTAAACTTTGATTTCAACATCAACTCCTGATGGTAATTCCAATTTCATCAACGCGTCCACAGTCTTAGCTGAAGAAGAGAAAATGTCAATTAAACGCTTGTAAGTGCATAATTGGAATTGCTCACGCGCTTTTTTGTTCACGTGTGGTGAACGTAAAACAGTGAATTTCTCAATCTTAGTAGGAAGTGGGATAGGGCCAGAAACAACAGCTCCTGTAGCTTTAACCGCCTTAACGATTTTTTCAGCTGACTTGTCAACCAATGAATGGTCGAAAGATTTCAACTTGATGCGAATTTTTTGATTCATGTTGTTTGGTTCATTAAGTGAATAGGAAGCGAAAGAACCATTTACTCCGATCCCCATAATATTCTCTGCAAAGGTAAGTCAAATTTTTAAACTAGCCAAAAGAGGTTAATGTAGAATGTAAAGGGTAGAATTAAGAATGAATGGAAGCAAAATCTATTCTACATTCTTCATTCTACTTTTTACATTAACTAAAACTTCTGCCTATTTACCGCCTTTGCCTTAGCCACGGAAAATGCAGTAGCATGGGTTTGGTATAAAGCTGGATCTAATTTTTTCAAACGAGCCATAGCTTCTTCTGCATAGCTTATTTCCCCTTGTTGGAATGCCTCATTGATAAATATAGGATAAAACTCAGCTTGCTCCTCATTCCATTGGACTGCTGCCAAACTAGCCTGATAGGCTTCTTGGTGCTTATTGGCTTGATGCAATAAAGGAAGAGCTTGCTTCAAAATACCCACGCTAAATGGATAATTTTGAATGGCCGATCTAGCTTGTGAAACGTTTTCCAGTTGAACCTTGGCTTTAACTTCCAATAGTTGCTGTTTCCAATGGTGTAAAATTAACAGGTATTCTTGTGCTTTCGTTTCATTTTCTCTTTGAACCAACAGGTCTAATTTATTTAATGCCCGTAAAGGTTGTTGGTGATAAAAATCCTGCCATGCATCAAGGAAGGCAATTTCTGGAAATTTTTGTAACCAATTAGGGTCATTTATCCATGTTTGTATTGGATAAACGGTCGACTGCCCTTTGAAATATAGGCTACTGTTATAGATGTAAGCAAAATCCCTCACATCGAGTTGAAAATCCAATGCTTCTTGTTTGTAATCAGCGGGTAATGCTTGTTTTTTCTGCCAAAGAAGGGCTAGTAAATTACTTTTAACGGCACGGTCAGAACTTGTTGACCAAAGGGCTATTTCATTTTTCTGGACGATTTTACTTCCATGATGCACATCAAAATACAATAAATTTGCCCAAGTAATCGGAGTTTTGGGAGCTAATTCTTTGGCCATGACGGCAAAATAAGCTGCGGAATCAAGCTGTTTTAATTGTTCATATACACGACTTAATTGAGTCGCAATTTGAGCGCTTTCTGGAAATAATTGGTGTGCTTTTTTGAGTGTAAATAAAGATTCAAACCATTGGTTTTCATTTCCATAGATATTAGCCAAAGCCACAAAATTTTTCTCTTGTGGATATTTAATTTGACTAGTTTGTAAATAATAAGCTTGTTTCTCGATATCACCAGCATCTTGTGATATTCTAGCTAGACTCAAATTGCTTTTTTGATTCAATTTACTGTGAATCATGGCATTCTTATAGGCCATTTCCTCCAGCATTCGACCTCCTCCAACATGTTCTGCATCGCCTTGTTCATTGTAATATGCAGCCACCATTTGATGCCAAGCAGTCCCTTGTCGAGCGAAAACCCAAGAAACACATAGAATAAATACTCCAATTTGAATTAAATAAATGGGGATGAAATGAGCCTTATGTATGACTTTATAGATGGCTAAGTTTTGTTGGATAGGCTCTTTGAAATTAGTCCAAAGAAAAACGGGAAAGAGTAATGTCATGGCCATGTGCGTCATAATGCCCCAGCTTTCTATCGCCCGAATACCTACTTCATTATTATTCCATAAAAAGGGAATCAAAATCGAATGACTTAGTAAAAATAAGGCAGCAAATAATTTTTGTTGGGATTTGTCTTCCAGTCGAAGACTTCGAAACATACCTAGGGCAAAACTAATTTCTAAAATAATAAATGCAGGGACATATAAAGTAGATGTCCAATAGCCCCATAGGTTTCCCATACTTAGGATCAGGTTGACCAAATAAAAGAGCAATAAGCCTACAAACTTTCTTTGACTTGAAGCTTTGTCGGGGCCATGCGAAATTTCTAACATAAAAGAAGGTAGGGAAGAACTGCTTAGGATGCAGAGCCATGTTACAGCAATACCGGAGATAATTATCAAAGGACTATGCAAAAAGCCAAACCATTCCATTGGGCTTAGTTCCATATTTCTCCAAAAAATAATGCCACACCAAACTAATATACCTAAAAGGATTTGCCGCCAATTTACCTTGGCCCATGATTGAAGGAATTGTCCTAAAAGTGTCAAGCCAAAAATTGCCAAGAAAGCACCCACTACGATGGGCCAAAATACAGGGGCGATTAATTTTACATAGTAATGTTGACGTACGAGAAAAATGGAGGACTGAGTCGTGTTATTGGATTCTGGGAATAAAGAGATGCTCTGAGGGATTAACTCACTGACTTCTTCCCATGCTAAACCCTCTATTCCGCCCCAAACGTATATTCCTAGGCAAAAGAGACCTATTAGGGAAGAAAAGATAAACCAGATGGTGGGTATTTGATCAATTCGCTGTTTCATGCATGGGATAAAAATAGGCAACGGCTATATAACGTAAATTTCTGCATAAACTTTAATTCATTCAAAGAAAAGGGCGGATATCGACAAAAAATAGCAAAAAAATACAAACTTCGGTTTTGCTAATTGGAATTTACCGACTAATTTTGCAATCCGAATGTCAATAGCATTCGATTCAATAACAATTCTTAGTTTTTAAGCTAACAAATTTATTTTTCAAATGGCAAACGCAGTTAATAAAGGAAAAGTAGCGCAGGTAATTGGCCCAGTAGTCGATGTAAGCTTTGAAGGTGAAGGTTCTCACTTACCAGCTATCCTAAATGCACTTTCTGTTACCAAAACCAATGGACAGGAACTTATCTTAGAAGTTCAACAACACTTAGGAGAAGATCGAGTAAGAACCATTGCGATGGAAGGTACTGAGGGACTTCAACGTGGTCAAGAGGTAATTGACAAAGGAACACCGATGACAATGCCTACTGGCGATGGAATTAAAGGCCGTTTGTTTAATGTAGTAGGAGAGGCAATCGATGGTATCACACAGCCAAAATCAGCTGGAGGATTACCGATTCACCGTTCTGCTCCGAAATTTGACGAGTTAGCAACAACGACAGAGGTTTTATTTACAGGTATCAAAGTAATCGACTTATTAGCTCCTTACGTAAAGGGTGGTAAAATTGGTTTATTTGGTGGTGCTGGTGTAGGTAAAACGGTATTGATCATGGAGTTGATTAACAACATTGCGAAGGCATACGAAGGTTTGTCCGTATTTGCAGGTGTTGGAGAGCGTACTCGTGAAGGAAATGACTTATTACGTGAGATGATTGAATCTGGCGTTATTAAATATGGTGAAGAATTCAAGCATGCGATGGAAGCTGGTGAGTGGGATTTGACGAAGGTTGATGAAAACGAATTAGTTAAATCACAAGCTACACTCGTTTTTGGACAAATGAACGAACCTCCAGGAGCCCGTGCTCGTGTGGCTTTGTCTGGTTTGACAGTTGCTGAACACTTCCGTGATGGCGATGGAGAAGGTCAAGGTCGTGATATCTTATTCTTCATTGACAACATTTTCCGTTTTACACAAGCAGGTTCTGAGGTATCGGCTTTGTTAGGTCGTATGCCATCTGCGGTAGGTTACCAACCTACTTTAGCAACAGAAATGGGAGCTATGCAAGAGCGTATTACTTCAACCAAGCGTGGATCAATTACATCTGTACAGGCGGTTTACGTACCTGCGGATGACTTGACTGACCCAGCTCCAGCAACAACATTTGCTCACTTAGATGCTACTACCGTACTTTCTCGTAAAATTGCGGAATTAGGTATTTATCCAGCTGTGGACCCTTTGGATTCTTCTTCTCGTATTCTTTCTGCTGAAGTTTTGGGTGAATCTCATTACAATACGGCACAACGTGTGAAAGAAATTTTACAACGTTACAAAGAGTTACAAGATATTATTGCAATCCTTGGATTGGACGAATTATCTGAGGAAGATAAATTGGTTGTATCTCGTGCTCGTCGTGTTCAACGTTTCTTGTCTCAACCATTTTTTGTGGCGGAACAATTTACAGGCTTAAAAGGCGTTTTGGTAGACATCAACGATACCATCAAAGGTTTCAATGCCATCATCGACGGTACTTACGATCACTTGCCTGAGGCAGCGTTCAACTTAGTAGGTAGCATTGAAGATGCCATAGAAAAAGGTGAAAGATTGTTGGCAGAAGCTGCTAAATAAAAAATAGATATGTTTGTAGAAATTATTACACCCGACCGTAAAGTGTTTTCCGCAGAGGCTTCTGTGGTAACTTTACCTGGCGTTAATGGTTCCTTTCAAATTTTGAATGATCACGCAGCTTTAGTTAGTACTTTGAAAAAAGGATTGCTAACTGCCGATAAAGAATCATTTGAAATTGAGGGAGGAGTTGTGGAAGTATTAAATAATAAAGTGCTTATCCTTGCAGAAGGCGTTAATTAATTCCATGAAAAACTTAGCCATTGTTTTGTTTGCTGTAGTCCTTTTAAGTAGTTGTTCACAACAGGCTTATTTGACTGGATCTTTGATGACCTTAATCAAAGAAAACCAACTTCCTTTAGAGAAGATTCAGTTCTACAATGACAATGCCCTTTTTCTGGAAAGAGAATTAAATGCATCTGATGCCAATGTTAAATCTGGGAAAATTATTTTAATCAATGGTAAGTCAATCAACCGTGTAACATTAGAACAACAGACACCTGGAGTTTTAGTGAAGCAAGCCAACGATCAATTATTAATTTCCTTTGAGGCAGGAGCTGGTGAAGAAAAAAGTTTACACTTCGGACCTGTAGTAGGTGAAAGAGGAGAGTATTATTACCAATTGGTTGATGATGCGGGAAGTCCTACTTTCTCTCGATTGAGTTATGATGGGAACAAATACTTACTTTATAATAAAAAGAAGGTTCGTTTGATGATTATGAAGTCTTCATTCTCCGGTTTAAAGGTTAATAGTAAAAGAATGCGAGGTAATCGTGTGAGATAATCAGAAATATTTAGGAATTTTGAAAATAGGATGCTTGCATCCTATTTTTTTTTGTCCCATTTTTACATAAAGGTATGCAAGCATACTAAATTAATTTCTTGATCATGAAAGCAGAAAGTACCTTTGATTTCCAGATTAAATCAGCCTGGTATGCCATCAGCCGTATGTATAATACCTATGCTACACAATTTGATATGTCCATGGCCATAGGTTATGTGTTATTACATATCGATAAAGATGGAACTCCTGCCACTAAAATTGCACCAGCGCTTGGTCTGGAAGCCCGAAGTTTGACGCGGATGCTGAAAACATTGGAAGATAAAAAATGGATACGACGAGAGACTAATTATGCCGACAAGCGCGTTGTTAAGATATTTTTAACGGATTTAGGAAAGAAGAAAAGAGATGTGGCTAAGCAAGGCGTTATATTATTTAATGAAAAGCTCTTTGAACGAATTGGAACAGAGCAGGCGCAGGAGTTCTTTAAGGTGATACAATCTATTAATCAGTTTTTGGAGGAAGATGCTACTGAAATCCTACAAACACTGAATCATAAATCATAATTACACTCATCAACAAATTTCAAACCACATTACATTCATCAACAATTAAAATTTGAGACTATGGCTACGAACAAAACAATGAAAGGGGGAGAGTTTTTAATTCGCCCACTCTTACCTGAGGAATTATTTATTCCTGAGGAGTTTTCAGAGGAGCAAAAGATGATAGGTCAGACTTGTATTGACTTCATCAAGACAGAGATTCAACCTCGGTTAGAAGAAATGGATGGAGCCAAAGATAGTTCTGTCATGGTGGACATGATGGACAAAGCGGGTAATTTAGGCTTATTAGGAACTTCTGTACCTGAAGAGTATGGTGGATTTGGGATGGATTTTAATACTTCCATGTTAGTTGCAGAAGCTTGCGGATCAGGACATTCTTTTGCTGTGGCATTATCGGCACATACAGGCATAGGAACCTTACCTATTTTGTATTATGGTACAGAGGCACAAAAACAACACTATTTACCAAAGCTGGCTTCCGGTGAGTGGAAAGCTGCTTATTGTTTGACAGAACCAGATTCAGGTTCAGATGCTAATGCTGCCAAATCCAAAGCTGTATTATCAGAGGATGGAACCCATTATTTGATTACTGGTCAAAAAATGTGGATTACCAATGGCGGATTTGCGGATGTATTCATCGTTTTTGCCAAAATAGCAGATGATAAAAACTTGACGGCTTTCATTGTAGAGAAAAGTTTTGGCGGAATTACCATGAATGAGGAGGAACGTAAAATGGGAATTAAAGGTAGTTCCACCCGTCAAATCTTTTTTAATGATTGTCCAGTTCCAATAGAAAACTTGCTGTTCAAACGTGAAGGAGGGTTTAAAATTGCTGTTAATATATTAAATATCGGTCGTATTAAACTAGCTGCTGCCGTGATTGGTGCAGGAAAACGAGTGGTTGATCAGGCAGTACAATATGCCAATGACCGTAAGCAATTTGGGCAATCCTTACATCAGTTTGGTGCTATTAAATATAAGATTGCTGAAATGATTGTGAAAAATTATGCCAGTGAATCAGCTTGTTATCGAGTAGGACAAAATATTGACGATACCATTTCTGAGTTAAAGGCAGCAGGAATGAGTGATTCCGAAGCTAAATTAAAGGGAGTAGAACAATTTGCAATAGAATGCGCCTTATTGAAAGTGCATGGTTCGGAAACCTTAGATTATTCTGTAGATGAAGGCGTTCAAATTTATGGAGGGATGGGATTTTCGGCTGAGGCTCCTATGGATAGAGCTTATCGGGACTCTAGAATCAACCGCATTTTTGAAGGAACGAATGAGATTAATCGATTACTAGCAGTAGGTACTGTTATCAAGCGGGCCATGAAAGGCGAGCTAGATATTATGACGGCAGCTATGGCTGTTGGTAAGGAGATTTTAGGTGTGCCAGATTTTTCTACTTCGGTACCAGATGGTGTTTTCGGAAAGGAATACAAAGTGATTGCAAATTTGAAGAAAGCCTTGTTAATGTCTGCTGGAGGTGCTTTGCAGAAGTATACTGCCGAAATCGAGCAAGAGCAAGAAATCTTAATGTCTTTGGCTGATATGATGATTGAAATTTATGTTGCGGAGTCTGTTTTAGTACGAGTGGATAAATTAATTCAACAATCTGGCGTGGCTGGCAATGAAATTGCCAAAGAATGCGCCTTGGTTTACTTGCACGAAGCAGTAGATAAAATTCATCATCATGGGAAGGAAGTAATTACTGGTTTTGCTACAGGAGATGAGTTAAACGTTATGTTAATGGGATTGAAGCGCTTTACCAAAATCGATCCTAAAAATTTGAAAGAGGCTAGACGTAAAATTGCAGAGGCAGCTATTCTTAAAATGGGCTATATTTTTTAAAAAAAAATGGCAATAAGGACAAGATTTAGCGATATCATTCATACTTTTGTGGCAATTATAGTTTAAACATTGAGTCATTAACCCCCAAACCGAATCATCATTATGAAAAAATTACTTTTAGTAATCGCTCTGATGCCGTTTTTCTTCTCTTGTGCGAGCAAAAAGAAAATTGCTGATTTGCAATCACGTTTAACAGAACTACAAGCTAGTAGTGACCAATCGCTTGCTAAATCAAGAGCTGATCTTGCTGATTGTCAATCTTTAACAGCTAGTTTACAAGCTGAGATTAAAAAGAGAGATGGTGAATTAGAAGCTAGAACTGCTTCATTGAAGAATTTGCAAGAGCAATTGGATTACATGAAGAGAACGAATACCAATTTGTTGGATCGTTTATCTGATTTGTCAGTTATTAATAAGTCAGGTGCTGAAAGTATTCGTAAGTCATTGGATGCTTTGAATGAGCAAGGAAAGTATATCAAGGATTTGAACTCGACTATCCAACGTAAGGATTCCATTAATTTATCATTGGTGATGAACTTGAAGCGCTCTTTAGCTGATGTAAATGATGAAGATGTAACTGTTGAAGTGAAAAAAGGTGTTGTTTATATCTCTATTTCTGACAAGTTAATGTTTGCATCTGGTAGTTCTGTGATTAACTCTAAGGCGGAAGCTGTGTTAGCTAAAGTAGCGAAGGTAATCAATGATCATAAAGATTTAGATATCTTAGTTGAAGGACATACTGATAGTGTACCTATCTCAACAGATTGTATCAAAGATAACTGGGATTTAAGTGCTAAGCGTGCTACTTCAGTGGTTCGTTTACTACAAACTAGATTCTCGGTAGATCCAGAGCGTATGACGGCTGGTGGACGTGGTGAGTTTGAGCCACAAGCGGAAAATAAGAGTAAGGATGGACGTAAGATGAATCGTCGTACTGAAATCATCGTAACTCCTAAATTAGATCAATTCTTCAATTTGTTAGCTCCTCCATCAGGAAAGTAATAAAATTAGATTATAAAGGAAAGGGCCTCATTTGAGGCCCTTTTTTTATGCGAAATGTTTTTTGACTAAGTCGAGTTTTCGACGAGAAATGGGTATATCATTTCCCAAAATGGTAGTCAGTGTATTGGTACCTTCAAAATTTTTGCCAGAAATATTCTCTCTATTTACTAAGTACGATTTGTGTGCCCGCAAAAAGGGGTTCATTCGTAATTGAGATTCAAATTTCTTAAGCGTTTTGGCGATGGTAATTTGTTTTTTGTTCTTGAGAAATACGATGCTGTAATTTCCCTTTCCTTCAATGAACACAATGTCGTCCACCGGGCATTGGTCAATGCTCGGCAATTTAATGTCTTTTTTCATAGGTTTATTATTATTAAATAGGTAGCACGAATTTACTTAACAAACTGTGATTATCTGTCCTGCATTAATCTAACGGTGGATAATCATTTTAAGTGGTAATTCATTAATTTATTGGCATATGGTTAAAACTGTTTTGTCTAGGTTGATAGATTTTTAGCTGATGATGTGATAAATGAGAGGAGCCTTCGAGGGCCTCAGGTGCCTTCGAGAGCCTCAGGCACCATTGTTGTGAGGAATTAGGTTTATTGTTTGGTGCCTTCGAGAGCCTCAGGTACCATTGTTGTGGGGAATTAGGTTTATTGTTTGGTGCCTTCGGGAGCCTCAGGCACCATTGTTGTGAGGAATTTGGTTTATTATTTGGTGCCTTCGAGAGCCTCAGGTACCATTGTTGTGGTGAATTAGGTTTATTATTTGGTGTCTTCGGGAGCCTCAGGTGCCTTCGAGAGCCTCAGGCACCATTGATATGGGGAATTAGGTTTATAGTTTGGTGCCTTCGGGAGCCTCAGGCACCATTGTTGTGGGGAATTAGGTTTATAGTTTGGTGCCTTCGGGAGCCTCAGGCACCATTGTTGTGAGGAATTAGGTTTATTGTTTGGTGCCTTCGAGAGCCTCAGGTACCATTGTTGTGGTGAATTAGGTTTATTATTTGGTGTCTTCGGGAGCCTCAGGCACCATTGTTGTGGGGAATTAGGTTTATAGTTTGGTGCCTTCGGGATCCTCAGGCACTAGACTTTTGCTGGAGATGGATATATTAAGGATATAGTGCTCATAGGAGTTTTTTATTTCTTAAAGAGTCGAGGTTTTTCAAGATGGTTGAGGTTCTCGAAGGAGGCTGAGGTTCTCGAAGCCACCTACATTACGGTAGCTGTGACACCTTTTTAATGGTTCAGAAGTTCACACACTGATATGTTAGGTTGTAATGTGTTTGAAATCCTTGAAGTTGGTTGATGTTCTCGAAGCCACCTACATTACGGTAGCTGTGACACCTTTTTAATGGTTCAGAAGTACACACACTGATATGCTAGATTGTTATGTGTTTGAAATCCTTGAAGTTGGTTGATGCTTGCGAAGGAGGCTGAGGTTCTCGAAGCCACCTACATTACGGTAGCTGTGACACCTTTTAATGGTTCAGAAGTTCACACACTGATATGCTAGATTGTAATGTGTTTGAAATCCTTGAAGATGGTTGAGGCTCTCGAAGGTGGCTGAGGTTCTCGAAGCCACCTACATTACGGTAGCTGTGACACCTTTTTAATGGTTCAGAAGTTCACACACTGATATGCTAGATTGTAATGTGCTTGAAATCCTTGAAGATGGTTGATGCTTGCGAAGATGGTTGAGGTTCTCGAAGGTGGCTGAGGTTCTCGAAGCCACCTTAAATGAAAAAAGCAAACCATCAAGATTTGCTTTTTTACTTGTAGCGGGGGCCAGACTCGAACTGACGACCTTTGGGTTATGAGCCCAACGAGCTACCAACTGCTCCACCCCGCGATATATCGGAGTGCAAAGATGCAGGGTTTTGTCGAGAAAAACAAGTATCTTTGTATTTTAATATTCATGCCTAAGTAATAGTGCATGGTTTTTCATATGGAATCTCCTCACAAATCTGGATTTATAAGTATCATTGGTAAGCCGAATGTCGGTAAAAGTACCCTAATGAATGCATTAGTAGGTGAGCGATTGTCTATTGTTAGTTCTAAGGCTCAAACTACCCGTCATCGGATTTTAGGTATGTTGAATGGGGAATTTGAAGGGACACCTTATCAAATCGTATATTCAGATACGCCTGGAGTTTTAATGCCTAAGTATGAATTGCATAAATCGATGATGCAATTTGTGAAAAGTTCTTTGGAGGATGCAGATGTAGTTTTATATGTGACAGATGTATTTGATGAATATGAAGATTTAGAATTTTTGACTAATTGGAAGGATCATACCGATACCCCCATTTTAGTTTTATTAAATAAAATTGATTTAGTCGGAACTGAAAAGCTTCAGGAACGGTTGGATTATTGGCGACAAATTTTTCCTGATAAGCCTATTTTGCCAATTTCTGCGCTGGAAGCGGTGCATTTAGATCAAATTTTTGAACATATTGTTGCCAAGTTACCAGTACATCCTCCGTTTTTTGATCCAGAGGAATTAACAGATAAACCTGAAAAGTTTTTTGCCTCGGAAATTATCCGTGAAAAAATATTCATGAATTACAAGAAGGAGATTCCTTATTCTTGTGAAGTGGTAGTTACATCGTTTAAAGATGAGCCTACTATTTTACGAATCGCCACAGAAATTTATGTTGAACGCGTCTCACAGCGGGCCATTTTAATTGGGCATAAGGGAGAAAGTATCAAAAAAGTGGGTATTGAAGCCCGCCAAGATTTGGAGAAATTTTTTGGTAAAAAAGTATTTTTAGAGCAATTTATCAAAGTGGAGCCAGACTGGCGTGCAAAGGCTGATAAATTGCGTTCATTCGGGTATTCGCTCGATTAATTTTTATAACATGTCAAATATAGTAGCAATTGTTGGGCGTCCCAATGTAGGAAAGTCGACCTTATTCAATCGATTGATTGAGCAAAAAAAGGCCATCATGGATAACGTATCTGGGGTTACTCGGGATCGCCATTATGGTTATGGTCAGTGGACGGGAAAGTTTTTTACCGTGATAGATACTGGTGGTTATGTGCATGGTTCAGATGATATGTTTGAAGGGGCCATTCGAGAGCAAGTTGAAATGGCCATGGAAGAGGCAGATGTGCTTCTATTCGTAGTCGACTGTCAAGTAGGCTTAACCGATTTAGATAAAGATTTTGCCAAAGTGTTGCGTAAATCAAAAAAGCCTGTAATTATTGTAGCCAACAAAGCGGATACACATGATAAAGCATTTGTCGCAGCAGAATTTTATGAGTTAGGTCTAGGAGATCCTTATGCCATTGCAGCGGAAAGTGGTAGTGGTACTGGGGATATGTTGGATTTAATGGTTTCTCATTTCAAAGAAGAAGGTGTAGAAAATCCTGAAGCGGGTGTTCCTCGTGTTGCCATCCTAGGTAGACCCAATGTTGGGAAATCATCATTTTTAAATGCATTACTGGGTCGTGAGCGTTCTATCGTTACCGATTTAGCTGGTACTACGCGTGATGCCATTCAAAATCGTTATACGCTGTATGGTAAGGATTTTATCATTACGGATACAGCGGGTATTCGTAGAAAAGCGAAGATTGATGATAATATCGAATATTATTCCGTGTTACGTTCCATCAAGGCCATGGAAGAATGTGACTTAGCCATTATTTTAGTTGATGCCACCACCATTGATTTCAATACAGGACTAGAAGCTCAGGACATGAACATTATTAGTATGGCTGATAAAGCTAAGAAAGGTATTGTTTTGATGGTCAATAAGTGGGATTTAGTAGCTAAGGATACCAATACAGCTATCAAGCTGGAGAATGCAATTAAAGAGCGTTTAGCGCCAATTAATTATATGCCGATTTTATTCACCTCTGTGATGGAAAAGAAGCGAATATTTCAGGTAGTTGAAAAAATGTTGGAAGTTTTTGAGAATCGTTCTCAGAAGATTGCAACTTCAAAATTGAACGATGTAATGTTGGATGTTATCAATAGTTATCCTCCTCCAGCTTGGAAAGGTAAATACATTAAGATTAAGTATTGTACGCAAGTTTCAACACCTTATCCTACTTTCATCTTTTTCTGTAATTTACCTCAATACATTAAAGAAAGTTATGAACGTTATTTGGAGAATCAAATGCGTAAGGCATTTAAACTAGAAGGTACTCCTATTTCTTTATTTTTCAGAAAGAAATAATTGGTCCAAATAAGTTAAGGACATTTTCGCTAAAGTGCCTTTTGAGCCTACAGCAAATAAGTGTTTTTTATGTAATAGCATATTGTGAAAGTGGGTTTCGCCAAGCGAAATCCACTTTTTGGTTTTAGGGTTATAAGCAGCACTTTGAGATGGTCCCACTACTATCCAATATTTGCCGGTCCAAAGGACCTTTTCCATATAGAAATTTGGGGTATTGCTTATTTTATTCCATGATTTTCCAGCATCCTTACTTTCCAGTATGCCTATGTTATTTTCATTCAATCGGAGGTAATTTCCACCCACAACCCAATAATTAGTTTTGTTTCTCGCACTTATAGAAAAGAAGCCACTACTACTATCAGCTGGAATACTTTGGTGCATGACCTGAAACTTTGTAACTGTCTCATCTTGACTTTGAAGGATTCTAGCTTGGGCAGATCCACCTGTCACTAAGTTTAATTTTCCATTGATCCAAAGTAATGATGAACCACTAGCCGCAAATGCCGCTTCTCTTGGTAATAAAGCTGGAAAGGATGATATCTTGATTTCTTCTACTTTTTCTCCTCCATTTTTGATTAAAAACAAAGGGAATTGACCATTCATTGGGTCGGATAGCATGATTCCTTCTTGTTTTTTTTGATTCCATGCAATAGCATCAAAGAAAAAAGGCCCCAATTTTTTTTCAAACATGATGGACCAGGATTGTCCATGGTCTTTACTAAAATATAATTTTGCAGCGCCTTTATCCGCAGGCCCAGCACTCATCAATATAATTTTCTGCTTATCTATGACTGCCAAATCTCTAAAATCTAGTTTTTCAGCGCCAGGTACTTGTTGCTCCTGCCAGCTTGCTCCTCCGTCATTTGAGTGAACGACCATTCCTTGTGTTCCCCCAATCCAAATTTGATTTTTATGACTTCTGATTGCTCGGAAAGAGGCTTGAGTCTTTAATGGAATGTTAATCCATTGAGCATAGGATGCAAGATTAACAAACAAGCTTAAAACAAGAAGGAATGAGTGTATTTTCATGGCATAAAAAAAGCCTCTCGAGTAAACGAGAGGCTTCTAATAAAGTTCAAAATCTTATTTACTTACAATGATTTTACCAGTGTAAGATTTGCTGTTGTCAGCAGTGATAGTTACTATGTAAATACCGTTTCCTAATCCTGGTAATTTTAGAATGTTAGTTGGCTCAGGGTTTGTCGCATTTAATGCTGGAATTTTACCTGAGTAAACAGGACGACCAACCATGTCATACAAAGTAACAATTGCATTTGTCCAATCATCTAAGATTTGAATGTTAACACCATCAACATCTGGCTTAGTTACTGGATTAGGGAAGATTGCAACTCCATTAAATTCAGGATCTAATGTATAAGCATATTTAGTGAAATCTGTATAGCAAGTTAATGGGAAACCATCGATGGCATACAAATACTTTCTTCTCACACTGTAATCACCGTTGGTTTTTACCTTAGTGATGTAGCTTTTCGAAGGAAGAGCTGCAGTTCCGAATTTCCACTCATAATCACTAGCTGTTCCACCTGTAACGGTCGCTGGGAAGTTTAATGCTTTTAAGGTATAAACTCCTTCTTTCAGGATTCTAGCATCTGTAGCTACAGGATTCTGTTGTACACTTACTTTAATCTTGTTAGAAGCAGGTGATATACAACCGTAAATATCTGTTGCTCTAGTGTAGTATGTATCAGAAGTTTTAATACCTTCAAATACTTTCAATGTAGAAAGAGAAGCATTAGCATTACCATACCAATTCACAATGCTGTTCGATGTCGAAGCAGTTAAAGTTACCGCATTGAATGCGCTATAATCATCTTCTTTTCTAGCACAGAATGTCGTTGCGCCACCAGCTGTAATCGTTGGTGCTGCAGGAAGAGCTAAAACTTTAACTTCAACTGGTGCAGATGATTCTGAATAACATCCGTTTACATTGATAGTTTTTACAGTGTAGAATCCTACTTTATTGTAATCAATCAGGCTAGAAGTTAATGCGTTGCTCCATTCCCATTTAGTGGCTTCACCATTAGGTAAAGATGATGCTTGAAGCTGACCCGCAATTGGCGTTCCTTCGCAAAAACCAACGGTAGAGGCTGTTACCAATGAACCATTTGCTGGTTTTAATGCAGTGATCGTAGGAGTAACAGGCTTGTCGTAGTTCTTCACCGTAACTTCATCAGAAGCAGGAGATGGACAGTTGTAATTAGATACATAGTCCACTTTCACTTTCGCGTTTTGTTTGAAAATGATGCTTGATAAGCTACCTAAAGCAGCTGTTTCAACACCATCAACATACCAACGGAATTTCGATGGCTTAGTTGGAGTCTTATTAGCACCCCATAAATACCCTTCGTTACGTACTAAAGAAGCAGAATCAACTTTCAAGGCAGTAGAACCTTCGATGCAATAGCCTAAATTTCCTGTGATAGGACCTGGCTTAGGTAATTCCACATAAGTGATACGAACTTGATTGGATTCTTTCGAACCGCATACACCTGCTCTGTCAGTCATTTTTACGTAATACAAAACAGATTTCTTCTCAGCAATGGCAGTTAATACACCAGTTGATTGACCCGTTGCATTGAAACGATCTGCACCATAGTTGTCAGAAGGTTTATATTCGTCTTTTCCAAACCATTGGAACTCAAAATATTGATTGTACTGACTGAAATTTAAGGTGTTGTTTCTTTCAGGATTGGTGTATATACCTAAGTCTACCAAGGTTCCTTGACAAACTTCTTTCGTTTCATTGTCTGGTAAAACACTTTTTACACTGTTTACAAATACGGTTGGAACTGCATATCCTTTTCTGACATCATATCCTGCAGCTCTTGAGTACTCTTTCTTCGGTACATTGGTACTTGTAGATAAAGCGGCAGTATTATCAGAGTAGTTAATAATACAACTAACGCTATACCTGCCAGTGATATAATCCGTTCCAGAAATTTTAATGGCATCCCAATTGGCAATTTCAACCGTTTTGTTACCTACTGGCAAATACCATAATGTTCCATCTGGGCAACCAGTAGCCTTCAAAGAAATAGAGCCCGAATTAGGGTCATTGATGTCACCGCAAACAATACTTCCATCCAACATTGAAACTGCTGGAGCATAATTAGCATCTGCGACTACAATAGTAACTTTAGAAGCCATTGTCCCAGGTGCTATTGTACTACCTCCTGGAGTTGTAACACATTTCAACTCATATACATACGGAGGAATATTTCCACCAGGTTTACTGTCTAAAGTTAAAGCTAAAGCAGTTACATTATTATCTGCAACACCATTGCCAGCATATGCAACATCCCAATCAGCCGTCATGGGATAATATGTTATACCACCTCCATTAGGTTCATTTTTATAGAAACCCCAATCGAAATATGAACCAGCAGGACAGCCTGATGCAACAAGAGCTTTAGCCTCACCATTTTTCACTAATGTAGTATGGTTACCAAATTTACCATTGATAAGTTGAGCCGAGGCGGAATAAGCCACTAATAATATAATAATGGCGGATAAATTGAATTTGAAGAATTTGTTCATCATGTTAAGAACGAGTTTGAGTAGATTAATTAAACAATAAAGCTACCTATTGAATTAGGCACTAAATTAATTAAAAATATCTAATGTAGGGCAAGAAATTTATTAAATGGCACATAAAACAGCAATTAAATTTCAAAAGCAGAATATTCTATCAGCTTTCTGTTCGCATAGCTTAAATATTGCGTATTTTTGAAATTGAATTAATCATTTTCGACCCTAAAAACGACAGAATTGTCAACAACGTATATTGAATGGAAGAATTAAAACCAAAATCCCTTAATTTTTTAGAAGAAATCGTTCAGGCCGATTTGGCAGCTGGAAAATACCCTCAAGGAATTTTCACTCGATTCCCTCCTGAACCTAATGGATACCTACACATTGGTCATGCCAAATCCATTTGCCTAAATTTTGGTTTAGCTCAGGAATTTGGAGGAAAGACTAATTTGCGTTTTGACGATACCAATCCTATCACAGAAGAAACAGAATATGTAGAATCCATCAAGAAAGATGTGGCGTGGTTGGGTTTTAGTTGGGCCAATGAATTATATACTTCCGACTATTTTGAAACATTATACCAATATGCGGTTCAATTGATTGAAAAATCATTAGCCTATGTTGATGATTCTTCCGCTGAGGAAATTGCTTCTCAAAAAGGTACTCCTACTACCCCAGGGGTTCCAAGTCCTTATCGACATCGATCGGTAGAGGAGAATTTAGATTTATTCCAGCGGATGCGTGCCGGAGAATTTCCAGACGGGGCCAAGGTGTTGCGTGCCAAAATAGATATGTCACATCCGAATATGCACATGCGTGATCCATTCATGTACCGTATTCGTCATGTGGAACATCACCGTACAGGAAATGCTTGGTGCATTTATCCTATGTATGATTTTGCGCATGGGCAATCCGATTCCATGGAAGGCATCACACATTCCATTTGTACCTTGGAATTTGATGTTCACCGTCCCTTATATGATTGGTTTATAGAAAAATTAGAGATTTTCCCTACCCATCAATACGAATTTGCTCGTTTAAATTTGTCGCATACTGTAATGAGTAAGCGTAAGTTGTTGCAATTGGTTAATGAAAAAATTGTGCAAGGTTGGGATGACCCACGAATGCCAACAATATCTGCTTTACGCAGAAGGGGTTTTACACCCGCATCCATACAAAATTTCTGTGATCGAATTGGTGTTGCCAAACGGGATAACCTAATTGATATTAGTTTGTTGGAATTTTGTATCCGTGAAGATTTAAATAAATCTGCGAATCGTTATATGGCTGTTTTAGATCCGGTGAAATTGGTCATTACCAACTATCCAGAAGGTAAAACGGAAGATTTGTTGATTGAAAATAACCCAGAAGACGAAAGTACTGGTAAAAGGTCCGTACCTTTTTCACGAGAATTGTTCATTGAAAGAGAAGATTTTATGGTAGATCCACCTAAAAAATTCTTTAGACTAGGTCCCGGACTTTCCGTTCGCTTGAAAGGAGCTTATATTATTCAATGCGAGAGCTTTGAATTGAATGAAGATGGTTCTGTCAAAGAGATTCATGCTACTTATAATCCTGAAAGTAAATCGGGTCAAGATACTTCCGGAATCCAAGTGAAAGGAACAATTCATTGGGTTTCTATTCCTCATGCTGAAGTAGCTGAAGTACGTCTTTTTGATCGATTATTGATAGTTGAAGATGCTTCTGAATTAGGGGATGATTTTATGAAATTCATCAATCCAGAATCAATCCAAGTGCTAGATAAAGTTTACGTTGAGCCTGCCTTGAAAGAAGCGCAAGTTGAAAAAGCAGTCCAATTTATGCGTAAAGGGTATTTTTGTCTAGATAAAGACACGAAAGATGGGCATTTGGTGTTTAACCGTACTGTGACTTTGAAAGATACTTGGGCCAAACAGCAAAAATAGAGATGAAGCGATATTGCATCGCCTCTTCTCTATTTTTTTGCAAAAAGAGATTCAACAAAAGTACTTCGATTGAATACCTGTAGATCGGAAATTTTTTCTCCAACGCCAATGTATTTGACAGGAATTTTGAACTGATCTGAGATTCCGATCACAACGCCTCCTTTAGCAGTACCATCTAATTTAGTGATGGCAAGGGCAGTAACTTCCGTCGCTTTAGTGAATTCTTGTGCCTGAATGAAGGCATTTTGTCCTGTAGAGCCATCTAGTACTAAAAGTACTTCGTGTGGAGCATCTGGGATGAATTTTTGAACGACACGTTTAATTTTAGTCAATTCTGTCATCAAATTCACTTTGGTATGTAATCTGCCTGCTGTATCAATGATCACAATGTCGGCATTCATTTCTACTCCTTTTTTAACAGCATCATAAGCTACCGAAGCGGGATCAGTATTCATGCCATGATCAATCACGGGAACCCCCACTCGTTCACCCCATAACTTTAATTGGTCCACAGCTGCCGCGCGAAAAGTATCTGCTGCACCTAGAACCACTTTTAAACCATTTTGGTGAAATTGAGAAGCTAATTTCCCTATGGTAGTTGTTTTACCTACACCATTAACCCCCACCACCATGATGACATAGGGTTTTTGTTTAGGCTCAGCAAAGGCATGTTGTAAGTCGGCCGACTGGTTTTCTTCTAATAAAGCGGCAATTTCTTCTCTTAAAACTTGATCTAGTTCTTCAGTAGA
Organism: Aquirufa ecclesiirivi; assembly: GCF_011250515.1. Taxonomy (GTDB): domain Bacteria; phylum Bacteroidota; class Bacteroidia; order Cytophagales; family Spirosomataceae; genus Aquirufa; species Aquirufa ecclesiirivi. Next base: position 748,152 of record NZ_JAANOP010000001.1, read on the forward strand.
CACGAATTTGTCGCGCTCAACGCGGCGTTCGATTCGGTCAATGATTTTTAAAGTAGTAGGGACCCCGACATCCGAACTCAAAAGAATTTCTTCTAATTCATCCAATACATCTTCGTCCACTTTGGATTTGCCTAAAACGGCTCTACCCATTTTGGATAGAAATCCTTCCTTGGTTTTTTCCAGTCCTTTCTCCAAGGCCTCCAGCTCTTCCTGTTCTTGCGGTGCTGGTTTCTTTTTAAAAAAATCGAATAGTCCCATGGCTTTGAATGAAAATAAAAACGAATGTACAAAAATAAAAAAAGTCCCTCACAAAGGGACTTTAATATCTAAGCGAAAAAAAGGTACCCCGCTTGAAAAATTAGTTTTTCAATGCAGCATTTACCTCATCTTGAAGAATGATTTCTTCTTTGAAGGTATAAGCTCCTGTGTTTGGATTTTTAACCGCTTTAATGATTTTAGCGTATTTTACGCCTCCTTCTTTCTTTAACGTTGCAACTACTTTCTTAGCCATATTTCTTAAGTATTAAAACTATTTGATCTCCTTATGAAGTGTAACTTTCTTCAATACCGAATTATATTTTTTCAATTCGATACGAGCAGTCGTGTTTTTACGATTCTTAGTCGTGATGTAACGCGACATTCCTGGTAAACCAGATTCTTTGTGCTCAGTGCATTCTAGAATTACTTGAATGCGATTTCCTTTCTTTGCCATAGTATTAAAATCTTTTTTCGCCTCATTTGAAACGGACTGCAAAGGTAGAAGAAATATTTTTTTTCGCAAAGTCTTTAAATAAAATATGTCGTAAAATTTTAAACATATTGATAAGTCGCCCTTAAATCCCTCCATTGGGCTTTTATTTACTGTCCTTTTTTCTCATTTTTGTTTTATGAAGCCCCTTCAATATCAGTATCAAGCCGAGAATTTTGCCTTATCCGACCCAAATCGGTATTCGCTTGAAAATTTGAAATCTGAGGAGATGATTATTTCATTGGGGCCTCAGCATCCATCTACCCATGGAGTTTTGCGGTTGGAATTGATATCCGACGGTGAATTGGTCGTGGATGTGGTCCCTCATTTGGGGTATTTGCATCGTTGTTTTGAAAAACATGCTGAAGCTTTGCCCTATAACCAAATTATCCCTTACGTAGATCGCTTGGACTATATGGCCTCCATGAATTCAGAGCATGCCTATGTCATGGCGATAGAAAAGATGCTGGATTTAGAAGGCAAATTACCTCCAAGAATAGAATACATCCGAGTCTTAGTGGCAGAGTTAAATCGAATCGCTTCTCATTTTGTGGCGGTTGGCACGTATGGGTTGGATATAGGCGCCTATACTCCATTTTTGTGGCTGATGCGGGATAGAGAACATATTCAACGTTTGTTGGAATGGTTATCTGGAGCACGAATGTTGTATAATTATGTATGGATAGGTGGTTTATTTTATGATTTACCTGTGGGTTTTGAGGAACGAGTAAAAGAGTTGGTACCCGTATTAAAAGCGACCATTCAAGAGGTAAAAAATTTAGTGGAGGAGAATAGTATTTTTATTAAACGAACGGCAAATATTGGTGTGTTGCCTTTGTCAACGGCTATTAATTACGGTTGTTCTGGTCCAGTATTGCGGGGCTCAGGATTACCCTTTGACCTTCGTCGAATCGATGCTTATTCGGTTTATCCAGATTTGGAATTTGATATACCCATAGGCCAAGGAGCCATGGGTCAGGTAGGAGATTGTTGGGATCGAAATCATGTTCGAATCAGAGAATGTGAAGAATCTATACGAATTATAGAACAATGTCTCCATCAATTAGTTGGAGATTGTAAAAGAACTAAAGACTTTCAGCCCCAGGCTATGGTTCCCAAGAAAATAAGACCAGCGGCTATGGACGTATACGTCCGAGCTGAAAATCCCAAAGGGGAATTAGGCTTTTTTGTTCGAGCTGATGGCAAATCAGATATACCGAGTCGAGTGAAAGTACGAGCTTGCTCATTTCACCATTTATCGGTTTTGCCTACCTTGGCCAAAGGAACATATTTGGCTGATTTGGTGGCAATTATCGGATCTTTGGATTTAGTCATGGGAGAAGTTGATCGATAAGTTATGACAAAAGAATTTTTACTAGTCTTAGATGATGAAATAGCGCGCATGGAACAGGGAAAGCAACCTGTGGAACTGTATGAGCCTATTCAGTATTTAATGGCATTAGGAGGGAAGCGTATTCGTCCCGTAATGTGCTTAATGGCCTATTCATTATTTCGAGATGATTGGAAAAAACAAGTAAAACCAGCCTTATCCATCGAGGTATTTCACAATTTCACTTTAATGCATGATGATATCATGGATAAAGCTCCACTGAGAAGAGGTAAGCAAACGGTGCATGAGAAGTGGAATGACAACATAGCGATACTCTCTGGTGATGTGATGTTGGTAGATGCATATCAGTTTTTAAATCAAATAGATGGAGTAAGTCTAACTCAATTTCAATATATCCTAGAACGCTTTAGTCGAACCGCAGCTGAAGTTTGCGAAGGACAGCAGTGGGATATGAATTTTGAAGAAAGGGAAGATGTACAAATTGCTGAGTACATAGAAATGATACGGTTAAAGACCTCAGTATTGTTAGGATTTTCGATGGAGTTGGGCGGCTTATTGGCTCAGGTAGATCAAGGCATTGCTCAGCAATTGTATCACATAGGGGAGTTTGTGGGTTTAGGATTTCAATTAAAAGATGATTTGTTGGATGTTTATGGAGACCCAGAGAAATTTGGGAAGCAAGTGGGAGGGGATATATTGGCCAATAAAAAAACCTATTTATTGATTCGGGCTTTGGAATTATCTCAAGGAGAAATTCGCGAACGTTTGACCTATTGGATCAATCAAAAACAGTTTGATGCTGTTGAGAAAGTTAAAGCAGTTACAGAAATTTACACACAATTGGGCTTGAAAGAGGAGGTCGGTTTGCAAATTCAATCCTATTTTGATCAGGCATTTGCGGGAATGGAAGCACTGCCTTTGCCACAAGAAAAGAAAAATACCATGTTGGGATTTATGGCAGGGTTGGTTGATCGAGAAGTTTAATGTAGTTTTGTGGCAATTAAACTAGCTTCATCACGAAGCTTTTTGTTTTATGGGGGAATCGATCAGTTTTATCATTATTATCATTACCGTCCTGGTATCTTTGTTGTGTTGGCAAAAGCCTGCTCTCATGGATAGTATGACCATGAATCCATACAAAATTAATCGTAGGAATGAATATTGGAGGTTTATTACTTCGGGATTTATTCATGCAGATTTTACCCATTTGTTTTTCAATTTGTTTTCCTTCTTTTTCTTTGGCTTACAATTAGAAAACATATTTACCATCTTATACCCAGAGTCAGGCCAAATTATTTTTGTTGTATTTTATGTGACAGCTATCGTAGCGGCTGATTTACCAACCTATTTTAAGCAAAGTAAAAACTCGCATTTTAATTCCTTGGGGGCTTCAGGAGCTGTTTCTGCGGTTATTTTTGCAGGAATTTTGTTTTTTCCAACGGAGAAAATCTATTTATTTGGCATCTTAGGTATTCCAGGTTTTATTTACGCAGGTTTGTTTACTTGGTACTCCATCGCTATGGATCGTAGAGGAAGGGATTATGTGAATCATTCGGCTCATTTATATGGAGGATTATATGGTCTAGTTTTTGTGACTCTAATGTATCCAAAAGTGTGGTTGACATTTGTTGAACAAGTAAAAGCGATGCTTTGGTAGTAAATCAAAAACATATTGCCATCTTAGGTTCCACGGGTTCCATCGGGACTCAAACTTTGGAAGTAATTTCATTGCATCCAAATCAGTTTAAAGTGGCGGTGTTGACGGCTCAGTCAAATGCTACCTTGTTAATTCAACAAGCTTTGGAGTTTTTGCCAAGTCATGTGGTGATTGGAGATGAAAGTCAATATTCTCAGGTAAAAGAGGCTTTGGCGCATTTGCCGATTGAAGTACATGCTGGCGCGAAGAGCTTGGAATATGTGGTTTGCTTGGATGAGGTGGATGTGGTGTTGACAGCATTAGTAGGTTATGCTGGATTATTGCCCACCGTGCGTGCTATTGAAGCCAAAAAGCCCATTGCACTAGCTAATAAAGAAACATTAGTTGTTGCTGGGGCATTGATTATGCCTTTAGCGGCAAAGATGGGTGTCCCGATTTTACCCGTTGATTCAGAGCATTCAGCCATATTTCAATGCTTGATGGGTGAATCACACAATCCCATTGAGAAAGTAATATTGACTGCTTCTGGAGGACCATTTCGGTCTTGGAAGAGGGAACAATTAGCCAAAGTGACAAGGGAGCAAGCTTTAAAGCACCCCAATTGGACTATGGGCGCTAAGATAACCATTGATTCAGCTAGTCTGATGAACAAAGGTTTGGAAGTCATTGAAGCCGCTTGGTTATTTCAAGTAAACGCGAATCAAATTGATGTAGTTGTTCACCCCCAATCCATTGTTCATTCCTTGGTTCAGTTTCAAGATGGATCGATTAAGGCTCAGTTGGGTTTACCCGATATGAAATTACCAATCCAATTTGCTTTGGCTTACCCCAATCGCTTGGAAGTGGATTTTCCTCGATTCAATTTTGCCGCTTATCCCAATTTGACATTTGAAGAGCCCGATATGGCTACTTTTAGGAATTTGGGATTGGCATTTAAGGCATTGGATAAAGGAGGAAATATGCCCTGTATATTGAATGCTGCCAATGAAATAGCTGTGGCGGCTTTTTTAGAGGATAAAATTGGCTTCTTAGAAATGTCTGATTTGATATCCGAAACCATGGAACGTGGAACTTTTTTGGCTAATCCGACATTAGAAGACTATGTTCAAAGTGATCAATTAAGTAGAGAATTAGCTACCCAATGGGTAGTAAACAATAGTAAATAGCAATTAAAGCAAGATTATGGAAGGTTTGATTATGGCGGGGCAATTGATTTTAGGATTGTCCATATTGGTAACATTGCACGAGTTTGGTCATTTCATTACCGCGAAATGGTTTAAAATGCGCGTAGAAAAATTTTATCTGTTTTTTGATTTTCTATTCCCAATTCCTTCTTTATTAAACTTTGCTTTATTCAAGAAGAAAATTGGAGATACAGAGTATGGTTTAGGCTGGTTTCCTTTAGGTGGATATGTGTCGATCGCTGGCATGATTGATGAAACACAAGATGCGGCTACTTTGGCTAAAGAACCTGAGCCTTGGGAATTTAGAGCTAAACCCGCTTGGCAGCGATTGATCGTGATGCTAGGAGGGGTGATTGTGAATGTCATCACAGGTGTTGTTATTTTTATTTCATTGACCTATTCCAATGGGAATAATTATATTTCCAAAGAGGAATTAAATCAAAATGGAATAGTTGCTCTGGAATTAGGCCAGCATATTGGACTAAAAACGGGGGATAAAATTATCCGTGTAAATGGAGCGGATTATAAACAATTATCCGATTTGCGTTCGTCGGATGTACTACTAGGAGATAATTCGTATTATACAGTATTACGTGATGGGAAAGAGATAAACATTCAAATTCCAGCTAATTTTATTGGCCAACTAAGCGATAAAAAGGCAGCTTTCATTGAGCCCATGACGAAATTTAAAGTCTTGGAAGTAACGGCTCCTAATCCTCCAAGTTTATTGGACAAATGGTTAGGTAAAGATTCAGAAGAGATGTTACCAGCCTTGTCTGCCGGTTTGAAAGCAGGAGATTATATTACAGCAGTCAATCAAACTCCGATTCAATTTTACCATGAGATTCGCGAGGTATTAAGTAAGGAAGCAGGAAAGCCTATTCGTTTGGCTATACTTCGACAAGGAAAAGCGGACACCTTGGAAATGGTGGTCGCCAAATCTGGCCAAATCGGTTTTCAGGCGGATATTTTAATGAAAATGTCGCATGAAGATTACAGTTTTGGTCAATCTGTAGGTATTGGATCCAAGCGTGCATTTTCAGTTATCACGGATAACATTCGTGGATTCAAGAAAATAGCTACTGGTGATGTATCGGCTTCGAAAGCATTGAGTGGCCCAATAGGGATCGCGCAAATGTTTGGAGGAGTTTGGGATTGGACCAGATTCTGGATGTTAACAGGTTTGTTATCTATGGCATTGGCTTTCTTCAATGTGTTACCTATTCCGGCTTTAGATGGAGGCCATGCGATTTTCTTATTGTATGAGATGATCACTGGAAAACCTGCATCAGATAAGGTAATGGAACGTGCACAACAAATCGGTATGATTTTATTGTTAGGTTTAATGGCTTATACTTTTGGAAACGATATTTTTAAGTCTTTCTTTTAAACATTGAAAAAACAGCTTTTTTTCTTTCTTTTTTTCCTTTTCTTATCTGTTGATAGTGTAGCAAACAAAGAGCGCCATCCTTTCCACACGAGTGTTACGGAATGCGTGTACAATGAGAAGGAAAAATCCTGGGAGATAGCTATTCGCTTATTTCAAGATGATTTGGAACAAGGCCTCAGTAGTTTTCATGGGAAAAGAGTGAGCTTTGAGAAAGCTTCTAACATAGATGAATTATTAGAACCCTACATTCGCAAGCATTTTGGATTTCAAATAAATAAGCAATTACAAACGCCTTATCGCTGGATAGGCTGGGAGCCTAATCCAGATGTGATTTGGGTCTATTTGGAAATTCCTTCGGATCAGGATTTAGCCGGAGTGTTTGTTTTGAATGATCTTTTGGTGGAACAATTCCCTGATCAAACTAATTTGCTACATTGTGCTCGAGGAGTAAAAAAGAAATCGTTTCTATTTCAAAAAAATCAAGTTCTCCATCAGATTATGTGGTAATTTATCTGCCAACTTGTCTTATGGCATGAAAATTGTTTATGCTCCGTTTGTCTTTCAAGATTGGAGGGTAAGATTAAATAAATGTGTGTATGAATAATCCAAATGACCTTTTTAAGCATTTGAGCCTATCGGACATTTCCGATTTCGAAAATATTGAGTTAATTCCTATTGGTGCTGAGGGATTGGAAAATAATGACAAAATGAGCGTTTTGTCAGACGAACTTCCTATTCTGCCAATTCGTAATATTGTTTTATTCCCTGGTATGGTGATACCCATTACGGTAAGTCGCCAGAAATCAGTACGATTAGTAAAAAAAGCGTACAAAGGAGATCGAACCATCGGAGTATTAGTCCAAGCGAATAATTCAAAGGAAGAGCCTCAGCCTGATGATTTATACAAAGTGGGCACCGTCGCACACATCGTCAAGATGTTTGTTCTTCCTGGTGGAAACACCACCATTATTGTTCAAGGGCGCAAGCGTTTTGAGGTCAGGGAATTCATTAAAACAGACCCCAATTTAATAGCGAAAGTGAACTATTTGGAAGACAATTTTCCTAAGAAATTGAACAAGGAAAATAAGGCACTGGTTTCTACATTAAAGGAATCAGCGTTGAAAATATTGAATTTGAATCCTGAGATTCCAAGGGAAGCCCAGATAGCATTAGATAATATTGATTCATCTGCCTTTTTAGTGCATTTTCTTTCTTCCAACATTAATGCTGAATTAAAGGATAAACAAGAATTACTAGAAACCTTGGATGGAATAGAGCAAGCTACGCATCTGTTGGAATACATGATGAAGGAAATTCAGCATTTGGAATTAAAGCGAGAGATTCAAAGTAAAGCTAGCAGTGATATTGACCAGCAACAGCGAGATTATTACATTCGTCAGCAAATCAAAGTCTTGCAAGAGGAGCTTGGAGTAGAAAGTCCAGAACAAGAATTGGATGGTTTGCGCGCTAAGGGCGCTAAGAAAAAATGGTCTAAAGAAGTCAATGATTTTTTCTTGAAAGAATTGTCTAAGCTTCAAAGGACCAACTCCATGTCGGGCGAATACCCGATGTTGATGAACTTTGTCGAGCTTTTGGTTGACTTACCTTGGTCAGAATATACCAAAGATCATTTTGATTTGATTAAGGCTAAAAAGATATTGGATGCTGATCATTTTGGATTGGAAAAAGTCAAAGAGAGAATCATTGAATACTTAGCGGTACTGAAGATGAAGGGAGACATGAAAGCACCTATTTTATGCTTATATGGCCCTCCAGGTGTAGGAAAGACTTCTTTGGGAAAAAGCGTAGCCAAGGCATTAGGACGTAAGTATGTCCGTATGGCTCTTGGAGGATTACGTGATGAAGCTGAAATTAGAGGTCATAGAAAAACCTACATTGGTGCTATGCCAGGAAAGGTGATTCAAAACATTAAAAAGTCGGGATCTTCCAATCCAGTATTCATCTTAGATGAGATAGATAAAGTAGGTTCAGATCACCGAGGTGACCCGTCGTCCGCTTTATTGGAAGTATTGGATCCAGAACAAAACAATAGTTTTATGGACAATTACTTAGAGGTCGAGTTTGATTTATCTCGAGTGATGTTCATTGCCACAGCTAATAACTTAGATACGATTCATCCGGCTTTGCGTGACCGTATGGAGATCATTGAGGTGAGTGGTTATACCATGGAGGAAAAGGTGCAAATTGCTAAAAAGCATTTGTTGCCGAAGCAAAAGAAAGAGCATGGTTTGGAAAAGGCAGACTTTAGTATGACTGATACTGCCATCCAAAAAGTGGTAGAAGGATATACGCGTGAATCGGGTGTTAGAAAATTAGAACAAGAGCTGGGGAAAGTGGTTCGAAAAATCACCAAATCTATTGCTATTGGAGAAGAGTATCCTCACAAATTACAAGCTAGTGATGTGGTCCGTTTATTGGGACAAGAAAATTTTGAGAACGATTCATACGAGAGCAATGAATACGCAGGCGTTGTCACTGGATTGGCCTGGACACCTGTGGGTGGAGATATTTTATTCATTGAAACCTTATTGAATCGTGGTAAAGGACAGTTGACTTTATCGGGTCAATTAGGGGATGTAATGAAGGAATCGGCCATGGCAGCTTTGAGTTTTTTGAAAGCCCATGCTGATTTATTGGATATCGATTATCGAATTTTTGATCAATATAATTTACATATTCACGTTCCGGCAGGTGCGGTGCCTAAAGACGGCCCTTCGGCAGGAATTACCATGTTGACTGCGATAGCTTCGGCTTTGACACAAAGGAGGGTAAAGCCTAATTTGGCCATGACGGGAGAAATAACCTTGCGAGGGAAAGTGCTTCCAGTTGGAGGAATTAAAGAAAAGATTTTAGCAGCTAAGCGCGCAGGAATCAAGGAAATTATCTTGTGTCAAAAGAATAGAAAAGATATCGAGGAAATTGAACCGCGGTATATTACGGATCTAACTTTTCATTATGTAGAAAATGCGATGGAAGTTTTAGCCTTGGCCTTATTGCATGAGCAAGTTAAAAATCCAGTACATTTTGTGCTTCAGGATGAGGCTAAACCTAACTCATCGGTAGTGGTATAGGTGATTTCACCTATGTCTAAGGCGTATTGAATGATTCGGATGGCTTCTTCTTTTGAAAGAGGGCGGAGGCAATCTACTAGATTTTGTAAACTTAAAGAACCGTGTTGTAGGTAATGTAAAATTAGTTTACGTTCACTTTCATGACTTTCAGGATAGGCCTTCCCCGTGGAGGCCTTTTTTTGTTCAATGCAGGTATCGCAAATACCACATTTTTTGTCCAAATTTTCTCCAAAATAAGCAACAAGTAATCGGGTTCGACATATTTTTTTATCTCGAACATAATGCTCTACAGCCTTGATTTTGCTGAGACTTCGGTCTTTCTTTTTATGGTAAGAGGTCCAGTCGATGGGTAACTGAGATACAGAGGCCCTTGGACTGAGCAGCGTTAATTTTGGTAAGCCATTTTGTTTGTCGTAATCCAGAATATCAAACTTTTCAAGCAGGGCTAAACTTCGTTCTATCTCAGCAACAGGAGCTTTGAATTGTTGGGATATGGCTGATTCTGAAATAGGAACAAATTGTTGGTAGAGATTTCCACCGAACATCCTTAAAAGACATTTTATAAACGATTCAAATTTTTCGTTGCGAATTTGAAAATCATATAGTTCTGTGGCAGAAACATTGATTTTGATTTTGGATGGATTTTGGTAGGCGTCATTTAATAAAAATAGGCCTTCATTTTCCAATGTTTTAATAGCAAAAAAGGTTTCAGATGGTGGAAGATTGAATCGCTTAGCCATGTCGGACCAATCAAAATCATAGTGCATTAATTCCCCACTACCTTCAGGGATTTGTAAATAATTGCTGATGGCTTGATATACTTTTTTTAGAACGTCTGCTTCGGGATAGGATTTAGACCATTGCGTGCTGAGTTCAATGACATCTTTTTCTTCGACTAAAATAGCGGCATAGGCTTTCTTCTCATCGCGACCGGCTCGACCAGCCTCCTGGTAATAAGCTTCTAAAGTATCGGGTAAATCGAGGTGGACCACTAGCCGTACATCGGCTTTATCTATTCCCATTCCAAAGGCATTGGTGGCTACGATGGTTTGAATATGACCATCAATCCATTCTTTTTGTCGGGAACTTCTTTCTTTGGGATCTAGACCCGCATGATAAAAAGTAGAGGAAATTCCATGATGTTGGATCAATTCACTGATTTGCTGGGTCTTTTTTCTGTTTCTGACATAGACAATGGATGACCCAGGAACCCTTTGAAGCATTTGAATTAGCTTTTTTTCTTTGTTTTCCTCCCAGATTACAGAATAAGAGAGGTTAGCCCGACTGAAGCTTTTTTGGAAAATCTGAGGTTTTTTGAAATCCAGCTTTTGTAAAATGTCGGCTTTGACTTCTGGGTTTGCACTTGCTGTCAAGGCCATGCAAGGAGTATTAGGGAATAAATTTTTGAAAGATAGAATTTCCAAATAAGAAGGGCGGAAATCATATCCCCATTGAGATATACAATGGGCTTCATCTACAGCAATCAGCGAAATGGTCATTTGCTTAGCTCTTTCCAGAAATAATTCTGTTTTTAGTCGTTCTGGGGAGACGTATAAAAATTTGATATTTCCATAAATGCAATTATCGAGCAGTATATCGATTTGTCTCGGATGCATGCCTGAAAAGAGAGCTTCGGCAGCGATGTTTCTTTGTTTTAGCTGGTTTACTTGATCTTGCATTAAGGCAATCAAAGGCGAAATTACGAGGCAAATGCCTTCCATGGCCATGGCTGGAACTTGAAAGCAAATGGATTTTCCACCACCCGTAGGTAATAATGCCAGGGTATCTTTTTTGTCCAATATAGAATGGATTATCTCTTCTTGTAGGGGTCTAAAAGAGTCGTAATTCCAGTATTTTTTAAGAATGGCGTGGATATTGTGCATAGCTAATTCAAAGCTACCAAAAAATTAAGCAAGGAGTTCATGCATAAACTGGAGAAAATTTGAAGAGATAAATGAATTAATGAGGTCTTGATGGTGAAATTTTATACGATTCCAATTAAATTTAGGAATAAATATACACGTATGTTGACAGAAAAGGACAAATTACAGTTAGGTAAACGAGGTATTAGTGAACAGGATGTAAATCAGCAAATTGATTATTTTAAACAAGGATTTCCTTGGATGAAGTTAGATCGTGCTGCCAGTATTGGTAACGGTATTATTCATTTGTCGGATGCGGATGTGGATCGTTATGTCAAGCGATTTGAAGAGGCTAAAAAGACTATGTCCATTTTGAAAATGGTGCCTGCATCGGGAGCCGCGACCCGTATGTTTAAATCATTGTTTGAGCATTTGTCGGAAGCAAAACCCAATAAGGAATCTTCAGTATTTTTTGATCGACTTAGTGAGTTTGCCTTTGCTCCTGAATTGAAGAAATTGTTGCCTGAGTGGTCAACAGAACAAGAGATTTTAGAAAACTTATTGTTGAGTAGGGGCTTGGATTATGGATCATTACCCAAGGGTTTATTGTCATTTCATTATTATGAGGATGAAGTAAGAACGCCATTAGAGGAGCATTTAGTGGAGGCGGTAGAATATGCTTCAGATGGGAAGGATGCGTATTTGCATTTTACTGTTTCTCCTGAGCATCGTAGTCGTTTCGATGCCTTGGTGAATCAAGTAGTACCTAAATTAGAAGAAAAATTTCAAGTGAAGTTTCATATTAGTTTTTCTGAACAAAAGCCAAGCACGGATACCGTTGCAGTAGATATGGATAATAATTTATTCCGTGAAGCGGATGGGTCCATGTTATTTCGTCCTGCTGGACATGGTGCTTTATTGGAGAATTTAAATGATTTGGACGCGGATTTAATCTTTATTAAAAATATCGATAATGTGGTTCCTGATAAATTAAAAGAAAGTACCATTATTTATAAGAAGGCATTAGGAGGATTATTGGTAGAGATATTGGATAAAATTAAAGTCTATACTAAATTGTTGGAAGGAGAGGTTAGTACTTCTGTTTTACAAGAAATTCAGGATTTTGCCACAACTTATTTAGGAATTCTTCCCGGGAAAGCTTGGGATGCACATAGCCAAGCAGAGAAATTAGCCTTATTCAAAATGATTTTTAATCGCCCGACGCGTATTTGTGGAGTGGTAAAAAATACAGGAGAGCCTGGCGGCGGGCCATTTTGGTGTCGGGATCAAGAGGGAAATAGTACACTGCAATTGGTAGAATCTGCCCAAGTAGATATGTCCAATGAATCACAGAAGGCCATTTTTACAGAATCAACTCACTTTAATCCGGTGGATTTGGTTTGTGCAACGAAGGATGTCAATGGTAAGTCGTTTGATTTACTTCAGTATCGTGATATGAGTACTGGGTTTATTACCGAGAAAACGAAGGATGGCAAGAAGCTAAATGCACAGGAATTACCAGGTTTATGGAATGGAGCAATGGCCTACTGGAATACCATTTTTGTGGAGGTTCCGTTGGACACCTTCAATCCGGTAAAAACTGTAAATGATTTATTGAGGCCGTCACATCAAAATTAAGGGACGTTTTGTTCCTGAATAAAAAGGCTTTAATTTTGCGGCCTTTGAAAGAGATAGATATTAAAGAAAGTATATAAATGCTTGATTACAAAAACCTTGCTTGGCGTCCAGGCAAGGTTTTTTTTGTTCAGTTTCTTGGTCAAAATTATCAAGTTTTTCATATTATTTTGAGTAGGAAAGGCTATTTTTGTGCTCTTATTACTTGGTGAATTTTGAGAGATTTTTGAAACTTAAGATTTGTCAACAGATTTGTCAACTTTTAAAAAGTTGACAAATCTAAGCGATGGGGCAGAATGATCCTTCACGCGATATTAAGTGATTGGAAATACTAGTAATCATCAGGAAGTGCTTGCAACTGAAAATTATGAAATCAATAGTTGATATTGCATGGAAAACTAATTAAGTAAATTTCAATAGAATTTATTCAAAATAAATATGGCATTAGAACAAACATGGCGATGGTTCGGACCCAATGATCCGGTAAGTTTATCGGATGTCAGACAAGCTGGCGCAACGGGTATTGTGAATGCATTGCATCAAATTCCGAATGGTGAAGTTTGGGAGTTAGAAGATATTTTGGAAAGAAAGCAAATTATTGAATCGGCGGGTCTAAGCTGGTCGGTAATTGAAAGTATCCCTGTTCACGAGGCAATTAAAACGCGTTCGGGCAACTTTAAGACATATATAGAGCGATACAAGCAATCGATTCGTAATTTGGCAAAAGCGGGATTGGATACCGTTTGTTATAATTTCATGCCAATTTTGGATTGGACTCGAACCGATTTGGATTTTGAACTACCTGATGGCTCAAGAGCTTTGCGCTTCGATGCAGCTGAATTTGCAGCATTTGAATTATATTTATTGAAAAGACCAGGTGCTGAAAATCATTATAGTTCAGAGCAAATCCAACGTGCCAAGACTTGGTTTGATCAGTCCAGCCCAGCTCAACGAGAGAAGTTGATCCGTAATGTAATAGCAGGATTACCTGGTAGTGAGGAAAGTTTTACTTTAGTTTCCTTTCAGGAAGCCTTAGATACATACACACATGTGGGCGAGGCTGAATTAAGGGAGCATTTGTATGAATTTATTCGGGAAATTACGCCTGTAGCAGAAGAATCTGGCGTCAACTTATCCATCCACCCTGATGATCCTCCTTATCCTATTTTGGGTTTACCACGTGTGGTTAGTACAGAATCTGATGCCAAGCAATTGTTAGCAGCTTATGAAAGCCCTAATAATGGATTGTGCTTCTGTACAGGAAGTTATGGCGTAAGAGAAGATAATGATTTGGTCGGTATGATAGAGCGATTGGGTGATCGAATTAATTTTATCCATTTACGAGCGACTCGTCGCGATGAATTTGGTAACTTCTATGAAGCAGACCACTTGGATGGGGATGTAGATATGTTTGGCGTGATGAAAGCCTTGGTATTGGAGCAAAAAAACCGAATTTCCCAAGGGAGAAAGGATGTTAGAATGCCATTTAGGCCGGATCATGGGCACAAAATGTTGGATGATTTGCAAGTAGGTAAAAAGACTAATCCGGGGTATACCGCTATTGGTCGATTGAGAGGATTGGCTGAACTAAGAGGACTAGAATTGGGAATCGAAGGATTTTTGAAATAAAATTCCAAAATGATGTTTTGAATTCTATTTCTAATTGCTAACTTTGCACCCCCATTACTATGGCATTGCTCTATCCAAATGAGTTTAAGCGATTTAAAGGGACAAATAAAGATTTAACATTTAAACGGTAATTATTTAAAATGCCAACTATTCAGCAATTAGTGCGCAAGGGCCGTGAGCAAATGACTTGGAAATCTAAGTCACCTGCTTTGGATTCTTGTCCACAAAGAAGAGGAGTTTGTACACGTGTGTACACAACTACTCCAAAGAAACCAAACTCAGCTATGCGTAAGGTAGCTCGTGTTCGTTTAACCAACCAGAAAGAGGTGAATGCCTACATTCCAGGTGAGGGTCACAATTTGCAAGAGCACTCGATCGTATTGATTCGTGGTGGTCGTGTGAAAGACTTACCAGGTGTACGTTATCACATCATTCGTGGAGCATTGGACACAGCCGGTGTATCTGGTCGTTTACAATCTCGTTCTAAGTATGGTGCTAAGCGTCCTAAACCAGGTCAAGCAGCAGCTCCAGCTAAGAAGAAGTAATATTTTTTAACACAAAGATCCAGTATGCCTCGGTGAAGGCAGAAGGTTGGGTCGACATTAAACATTAACACCATGAGAAAGGCGAAACCAAAAAAGCGCTATTTATTGCCAGATCCTAAATTTAGGGATGTATTAGTAACTAAGTTTGTAAACAACTTGATGTATGACGGTAAAAAATCAGTGGCATTCACTATTTTTTACGATGCTTTAGATAAAGTAGAAGAGCGTACAAAAGAGAATGGATTAGAAACTTGGAAAAAAGCATTAAACAATGTAATGCCATCTGTAGAAGTAAAGAGCCGCCGTGTTGGTGGAGCTAACTTCCAGGTTCCAACGGAAGTGCGAGCTGAACGTAAAGTTGCGTTAGGAATGAAGTGGTTAATTGGATATGCAAGAAAAAGAGGCGACAAAACAATGATGGATCGCTTAGCGAATGAAATCATTGCTGCATCTAAAGGTGAGGGAGCTGCTGTGAAGAAGAAGGATGATACCCACCGTATGGCGGAAGCGAACAAAGCGTTCTCACACTTCCGTTTTTAATAAATGATTCTTTAGAAGGGCCAACCGCAAGGTTGGCCTTTTTTATTTAAGCTGATTTTTATCACAATTTGAGAATTTGGCAAATCTTGATAAAATGTTTAGCTTTGGTCAGTTCCTATTTAATCCCTATTGACAAATGATTTCTAAGAAGGCAAAGTATGCTTTGAAGGCGTTAAAAGTGTTAGCTCAGGCTTATGAAAAAGGCCCGTTGTTGATCTCACACATTGCAGAATCAGAGAATATTCCTAAGAAATTTTTAGAGGCTATTCTATTGGAGTTAAGAAATCATGGGATTTTACAAAGTCAAAAAGGTAAAGGCGGAGGTTATTATTTACGTATTCCTCCAAGTCAAGTGACTTTTGCCAAAATTATCCGAATTGTGGATGGCCCGATTGCGCCAGCGCTTTGTGTATCCTTGCATTTTTATGGTAAGTGCGACGACTGTGCCAATGAGGAAACCTGTAAGTTGCGTTCTGTTTTAGCTAAATGGCGTGATGCCAATTTATCTGTTTTGGAAAAAACAACTTTAGAAGAGCTGATCTAGGCTATTCGTATAAGTGATCTAAATTCTTTTCTTTTACCTCTTCCGCATCAAGCTCTAGGAACTCTTCCCAGAATGAATTGTTTGGCACTGCTGCTTTGCAAATAATGGGTGTTTTCTTGATAGGATGAACAAAGTATAATCTCCTGGCATGTAGGTTGATACTGGCATCGGGGTTTGGTCGGTCATAACCGTATTTGATATCTCCTCGGATAGGACAGCCCAATGTGGCCAATTGTACGCGAATTTGATGAGGTCTACCAGTAATGGGTTCCACTTCGATTAAGTAGTGAAGGTTAATTTTTCCTAAAAGCTTGTAGTTTAATTCAGCTTTTTGAGCTTTGTCTTCTGGGTAATCGTATGCGGTAGTGGTGTTTTTGGCTTCATTTTTTAAAAGCCAATGTGTTAACTTTCCTTTGATAGGATCAGGTTTTCTGCGGGTTACTGCCCAATAGGTTTTTTGAATTTCTCTTTTACGAAATAGTTCCATCATACGTTCCAAAGCCTTGGAAGTACGCGCAAATACTACTAGGCCACTCACAGGGCGGTCTAAACGGTGCACAGGATGCAAGAAAACCGCACCTGGTTTTTGGTATTTTTCCTTGATGTAATCTTTCAATACATCGGTTAAAGTACGGTCGCCAGTACTATCTCCTTGAACCAATATTCCTGCCCTTTTATTCACTATTAGCAGGTGATTGTCCTCGTATATGATGTGGTAGTCTTTCATTTTAATCCATCAACAAGGCCTGAATTGGCTCAGTCTTGCGTTTACAAAGGTAGGACAATTAATTTGTAAAATTTTTCAGAGGAAGATTAGAGACGCGTATTCACAGGTAAAATGCACCAATTCCATACCATAAGTTGTCTTTTAAATCTTTTTTTTCGTTTTCAAATTGCTGATTTAATTCGATTCAATATTTCCTTTTTTTAAGAATAAACTCATTATTCCTAAGTTGATAATGGCGAACAGCATGAATTCTATTTGCCATTTTTCTGTTTTATTAACTCCAAAATATAATTGTAAAATAATGGTGCTTACAAAATAGAAGCTTGATATATAACTATTAGGGTATTTAAAATGGAAGTTTTTGTTAATCCATATGATAATTATTGCCAGAATTAAATAAATAACGATCGAGACAAGAAGTTTTATCCAGTAAGATGTGTCAAATAAGAGATTAGAACTAACATCATAAAGATGTTTGCCGAAAAAAAAGAGGGTAAGATTGAAAGTGGCTAGCCAAGGTATTTTAGGGAAGTTCATTTTGATTTGATTTTAGTTTTTGGACTTTATGATATAGAGGATCAGAATGTAGTTCAAATTGATTATTAGACTTTATAGCTATTTACTGAAATACTTAGCTCCTAAGGCAGTGGTATTTCTAATAGACCTTCTGAATTTTTCCCATGACTTCCGATTTTCCTTGCGATGTTTTCTCGGTGTTTTTTGATGGTAAATTGGGAGAGGTTGAGTTTTTCGGCAATTTCTTGGGAGGTGTTACCTTGTTGGATTTGGGAAATAACTTCGAGCTCACGGAGGGTAAAATCTCCTACGGGGATATGAGATGCCATGTCGGTATTGAATTAGGGTTAGGTACTGACTAGAGCCAATAATGCTGTAAATTATGAAATAAGTAAATGAAGATATATTTTTTCAAAATTTTTCTCTTTGATATTCAGCGGATTACCTGGAAGTTGATAATAAATATAAATTTTTTTTGAGCAATGATTTGGAATAAGGAAAATAAACCTACATCTTTGCACTCCGATTTAGCGACTACAACGGCAGTCGTTCGAAGTACAGAAGCCTTAGGGCTTAAAAAAAAGCAGGAATAAAAAGAGGCGAACTCGAAAACGAGTTCAATTTTTTTTGCCTGAGATTTTTTAAGGATTATAAGGGATTAAGTACACAGAGTTCTTTGACGTGTTGATAAAAGGAAAAAGTTTTTAATCATTTAAAATGGTTAAGAAGAGAAAAATAGCATTCAAGACAAGGATAATGACAATTCTTATTTTAATAGTAAGAGCAAAGTCAAACATCCAAAGAATATTTACAATGGAGAGTTTGATCCTGGCTCAGGATGAACG
>NZ_JAANOP010000020.1 GCF_011250515.1 Aquirufa ecclesiirivi
TACCAAAGTTCGTGCCTGCTACGGTTGGGTTGGTAGCTGGGCTACTTGAAGCATTCGCTCCACTGAACGTGATCGACTTAATGCCGGTATAGCCTGTTGCTGTGTTGCCACTCGCATCTTTAGCTGTGATCGTAATGCTTTGACTACCTCCTGCCGTTTGGGTGCCTGTTCCTGTGATAACCAATTTCGTGGCTGCACCTGAGTTCACCGTAATCGCTCCAGATGTTACTGGTGCTCCAGTCACTGGACTAAAGGTAAATGTAGATGATCCAGAAGCTCCCGTGTAAATCAAACCTAAGGTCGTTAAGTTCGCTACGCCAGATGTAAAGTCACCCGCATTATTTAATTTATTCGTGCCACTTAAGCCTGTAATGCTTCCTGTTAAGCTAGATGTTACGGTTACGTTATTCGTAGATGCATTAAAGCCTGTTACTGTATTACCATAAGCATCTTGTGCCGTTAAGGTATTCGTTCCTGTAAACGCTGTACCTGAAGTTTGTGGTCCAGCAATCGCTACACTAAACTTAGCAAAGCTTCCTACCGATACGCCTACAGCTAATTCTCCTCCTCCACTCGCTGTTAAGCTGCCGTCTGTCACACTGATTGAAGCAGACTCCACTTTGTATAAGCTCATGCTCGCTGTGGCTACTCCATT
>NZ_JAANOP010000021.1 GCF_011250515.1 Aquirufa ecclesiirivi
CGACAGGCTTAACAGGTAGCATAACTGGATTATCTGGAACGGATAAATTGAATAGTGCTGTTGACTTTAGCAGTGGAGTAGCGAACTTGACAAGCTTAGGCTTGAAGTACACAGGAACAGTAGGTTCAGGAACCTTCACATTTACTCCTGCCACAGGAACGGCAGTAACGAGTGGAAGCATCGATATCAATAGTGGATCGGCCAATAAGTTTGTGATTACAGGAAGCGGAACACAGACAGCAGGTACAAGTCAAACGATTACGATCACCGCGAAAGATGCGCAAGGAAATACAGTAACAGCTTACACAGGAGCTAAGAGTTTAACCTTCTCTGGAGCGAATAGTTCTAGCTCACCAGTAAGCTCACCTAAAGTGGGAAGTACTGACTTTGGTACAGCGACGAGTGTAACCTTCAGTAATGGAGTAGCCACAGCGAGCATGAGCTTATACAAAGTGGAGTCTGCTTCAATCAGTGTGACAGACGGCAGCTTAACAGCGAGTGGAGGAGGAGAATTAGCTGTAGGCGTATCGGTAGGAAGCTTTG
>NZ_JAANOP010000022.1 GCF_011250515.1 Aquirufa ecclesiirivi
CCCTTCACTATTAATTAGTTGAATACTTAATTTCTGTGATGTTCCAGCTTGTTGGTTTGCAGTTCCACTAATCACAAAATGAGTAGCTGGATTAGATATTACCTGAATCGAAAACGCTGATTTGGCTAATATACTACCATCCGTTACCTGAATATTCGCCGTTTCCACTTGGTATAAAATCAAATCTACTTGGGCTATTCCGTTTGTAAATACCACTTGAACGGGTTGACCAAAATCTACACCAGAAACACTCGGCTTACTTATTGGGATAGTTGTTGTACTTGCTCCTAAAAAAGTTAGTGCTTTTGTTCCTGAATATTCAATAGCATCATTCCCATAAGCATCTACCGCTTTTATACTCAAAGTTTGGGTGCTTCCAGCTTGTTGACTTGATTGACCACTTATAACAAAATGAGTAGCAGCATTAGATTTTACCTGAATTGAAAACGCTGATTTAGCTGATATAATACCATCACTTACTTGGATATTCGCAG
>NZ_JAANOP010000023.1 GCF_011250515.1 Aquirufa ecclesiirivi
GTCCAAAATCGATTCCAGAGACACTCGGTTTACTAATTGGGTTAGTCGTAGTACTTGCTCCTGAAAAAGTTAGTGTTTTGGTTCCTGAATAAAGCGCATTCACTTTCCCTTCACTATTAATTAGTTGGATACTTAATTTCTGTGATTTTCCAGCTTGTTGGGTTGCAGTTCCACTGATAACAAAATGAGTAGCTGGATTAGATTTTACCTGAATCGAAAAAGCTGATTTAGCTAATATACTACCATCCGTTACCTGGATATTCGCCGTTTCCACTTGGTATAAAACCAAATCTACTTGGGCCATTCCGTTTGTAAATACAACTTGAACAGGTAGTCCAAAATCTATCCCAGAGACACTCGGTTTACTAATTGGGTTAGTCGTAGTACTTGCTCCTGAAAAAGTTAGTGTTTTGGTTCCTGAATAAAGCGCATTCACTTTCCCTTCACTATTAATTAGTTGAATACTTAATTTCT
>NZ_JAANOP010000024.1 GCF_011250515.1 Aquirufa ecclesiirivi
GAAAACGGATTCAACGCGAACGGCCAGTTCGTTGTGCCCACTAGTGCAGGCTTGGTTCCTAGCTTTTTGAGCTAATCCCCCGTTATTGGCTTTCATCTCCAGCTTGCCCCAACATCATTTTGTTGGTGGGCCTGCGTGGACTCGAACCACGGACCTCTACATTATCAGTGTAGCGCTCTAACCACCTGAGCTACAAGCCCGCTTCTTTCTTCTGTTTTCTCAACAATATCTTGAAAATCTATCTTCCTAGATTTTCCTTTAGGCGTGTGATAAAAGTACTCTGGAAGCATATAAGAAACCTTATATACTTAAGTTAAATAGCTTCTCCAGAAAGGAGGTGTTCCAGCCACACCTTCCGGTACGGCTACCTTGTTACGACTTAGCCCCAATTACCTGTTCTACCCTAACTGGCGGTTTAACGGCCAGCTT
>NZ_JAANOP010000025.1 GCF_011250515.1 Aquirufa ecclesiirivi
GAAAACGGATTCAACGCGAACGGCCAGTTCGTTGTGCCCACTAGTGCAGGCTTGGTTCCTAGCTTTTTGAGCTAATCCCCCGTTATTGGCTTTCATCTCCAGCTTGCCCCAACATCATTTTGTTGGTAGGCCTGCGTGGACTCGAACCACGGACCTCTACATTATCAGTGTAGCGCTCTAACCACCTGAGCTACAAGCCCGCTTTTTTCTTCTGTTTTCTCAACAATATCTTGAAAATCTATCTTCCTAGATTTTCCTTTAGGCGTGTGATAAAAGTACTCTGGAAGCATATAAGAATCCTCATATACTTAAGTTAAATAGCTTCTCCAGAAAGGAGGTGTTCCAGCCACACCTTCCGGTACGGCTACCTTGT
>NZ_JAANOP010000026.1 GCF_011250515.1 Aquirufa ecclesiirivi
AGGTGCTCTAGCCAGCTGAGCTAATCCCCCAAGTTTAATTGGGTTTTATTTGTTAATCTCTTCATTTCATTAGACTCGTTTGTCTAATGCGGTACGCTTTGTTTTTTCGAGCAAAGAATAACGGATTCAACGCGGGCGGCTAGCCTGTTGACCCCCTGCGTGCAAGGCAGGTGCTCTTGCCAGCTGAGCTAATCCCCCAATTTTACTCGGGACTCTTATTCTCTTTAGTAGAGAAAACGGATTCAACGCGAACGGCCAGTTCGTTGTGCCCACTAGTGCAGGCTTGGTTCCTAGCTTTTTGAGCT
>NZ_JAANOP010000002.1 GCF_011250515.1 Aquirufa ecclesiirivi
GGCTTTTTTTGCTTTAATTGTTCTGCGGCTTGCTTGACAAAGGCCTCAAAATCAAATTTCTCTTTTTCCATGGATTGTGTCAATTATTAATTAAGTTAGTAATTGACACAGTTTATTAAGCAGACTCGTTTATAATTGCCCCCCTATTTTTAAATAAATTACTAGAATGAAAAATTCTACATTCTACATTCTTCATTGATTACTCCGGATGATACACACTCTTAGCTTGCTCCATTACCACTTTTTTATCCAAAGTCATGGGTTTAACTTGCTGAGCTTGGTATAAGGGTCTCTGATCAGCAAAGTGCGGACTATCTGGATTTGAGCTTGCCCCAAAGGTATTGATAGATTCTATGAAAGGAAGTCCTCCATCTTTGGGGAATCGGACAAATTGGATATAAGCGTCACCACTATTCATTCTTCTTTTTCCACCTTCTATCTCAACGGACATAACAGCGGCTAACACATCCGGCATACCACCTTGAGGCCAATTTTCTTTCCCTCTTACTAGTCTTTGAACTTCACCTAAAGCCAGGTCTGTCCGTTTGAAATGCTGCATCAAGGTTTTTTGAATATATTCAAACACTTGAACAGCTTCCAATGAAGTCAGTTTCTGATCTTGTCGACCAGCCATAATTTTAGGAATGTGGTAATAAGCCATCAAATAAATCAATGCACCCTGACTTTCAGGACAAGCCACATGGTCCCAAGCTTGTAGTTTTTCAATCAAAGGTTGAATATGTGGATATTTCGAAGCATTTATTAAAAACAAAGAGTCTGCCGCATAACCATAAGGAAACAATATTTTCTTAGGCAATTGACGGTCAAATTTTATGCGCTTTAGTTCTTGATAACTGATTTTATCCTCAACTTCCAATAATTCCTTGGCACGGGCACTTCGATTATTGTGATACAACTCATAGCCATCATTAGCATCAAAATCTTTTGGATTCAGGTTTTCTTGGTCAGCCGTAGCTAAAAAGGGAGAATGATTGGTATTGAACAAATATCCACTTGTAGGATTATGGTATTGAGGTAAAGCTGAAAAAGGTTTGAAAGAAGTCCACAAGCTTGCTTTGGTATTTCCTGCCAGGGTAGATGCCCAATTAAATTTTTTATCAGGATTGCGATAGGGCATTTTTCCATTGGAAACATAAAAAATATTACTTTCCTTATCGGCATATAGGATATTAAACATGGCCAAATGATTTTCCTCCAAAGCCTTTTTAAATTCCGAGAAGTTATTGGCCCGATTCATGTGATACCACTGTTCCAATGCTTTGGCATCCATTAAAGAGGGTAATCGCATCGAAAAATAGGCTCCTTGTGGGCCCTTGACGGTAGGGCCATAAATGGAACGATAAGCCATTTTGGAAAGGGATATCGGTAAACCTTTGATCTTTAGCTTGATTTTTCTTTTCTCTAATGGCAACCATTCCCCATCAACTTGATACATTCCTGGGTGTTTGGCATCTGTTTTTAATTGATAGACGTCTATTTTATCTTGAAAGTTAACCGTATGAGCCCAAGCTAGATTAGGACTTGTTCCATGAAAAATTAAAGGTGCACCAGGAAATAAACCACCTAACATATTCCAACCTTCCTCACTTTGAAGATGAGCCTCATAAAATGCCGTAGCGCCTTCAATGGGTTGGTGTGCATTGATTACCAACATGTTTTCTCCGCTTTCAGATTTGGAGGCATGTATGGCAAACGAATTACTTCCTTCACCCGTAAATCCAGGTAAAGTCGCTATGCTTCCATTCAAAAGTTTGGGTAATGTCCTCTCAACTCCACAAAATACAGCAACTGAAAAAACGGTGGTGGATAAATATTCCTCTACACTGATAGGAAAAACATGCTTATTCAGGACTTCTTTTGGATGGGCTTCTGCATAAGCAGTTAAACCTAAAAGATATCCTTTGATCAATAATATGAACTTAGGATCCATGGTACTTATTTGTTCTTCTACTAATTTTTTAGTTTGTAGAAGTCCAAATACATAATCCACTGGGGCACCTTTCTTCCCTAAATAGGTACCTAATTTACCTTTCCCGGTCAGAACTAAGGTTTGAATCGTCTTAAAATCATCTTCGGCATGTGCCCATGCCAAGCCATAAGCTACTTCTGGATCGGTAGGCGCAAAAATATGAGGGACTCCATAGGAATCCCTTGCAATTTGAATTTTTTCTGTTCTAATGATAGGAAATGAATAGGTTTGCGCCGATAAATGGAAGGGTGCTATCACAAATACAAAACAAACTATCCTTAAAATGCTCAATTTCATTTACTATTTGGGTTACTAATTAAATTGGCAAATAAACGATATGCACCCGGTACAGCCGCAGGTAATTCACGGAAGAACACAAGTCCTGTATAAATGAATCGGCCTTTTCCATATTTAGCTACTGCAATATTACCTTTTTCAAGTTTTTCCCCTGGATCAGTAAAACCCAATGGAAATTCGACATGTGGGTCACTGGATTCTCCCAAATAGATGCTGCGTTCTTGTACCCAACCTTGGAAATCGTCTGATGTGATTTTGTTGGGTTGATTCAATACGGCATGACTAGCTAGTAAAAATTCAGGCTGCGCATTTTCACGGGTAATCCTAGAACGACCTACTTGAAATGGATATGGTGACATTTGAGCTTTCATGGGGCCTAAGAAACTAGCTGTATTGTATTGAACCACATAATTGCCTCCATTTTCGATGTATTTCATCAATTCAGGGTGTGCATTACCCAAATAATCCTCTGTATTGTAGGCTCTAATTCCAGTTACGATGGCATCATATTTCTTTAAGGATTCAAATTTCAAGTCACTTTCTTTTAAAAAATCCACTTGATAACCCATTTGCGACAAAGCCTCAGGAACCTTATCCCCCGCTCCACGAATGTAACCAATGCGCTTACCTTTACTCACAATCGGGCTATGAATGAGATCCAATCCTACTCCTGTAAAATATCGTTGAGTAGGAATATGTGCATATTCTATTGAATGAAGCTCCAATGAATCTATCCAATTTCCTCGCTCTGTGGTGTAAGCCAAGGATAACTGATGATGGATCTTACCTGTTTCTTTTAAAGAGGATTCTTGAAATGTGACACTAAATGATCTCTTCTCCCCTTTTTTTAGACCATTTTCCAATGAAATGTTAGCCAAAATTTCGCCTAATTCATTTTTAATTTGAACGCTACCAGGACTTATTGTCGACATGGCTGTAATATTTACCGAGGTACTTTTACTAGCTTTAGAGCCAATGGGTAATAAAAGCACTTGGGAACTTAAAGAGAATACACTTTTTGGCGTAATGGCTATAGGCTGGTAAATTTCCCCTTTGACAGGATCCACAAACATTTGCTGAATTGCTTTTTCAATAGTAAAGGTTTCTCCTTCCAATTGAAAACTCAGCTGAACCTTCACAGCAGGGTCCACATCAGCCTGTCCTATTTTCATGGGATCCTCAACCACAAAATTGCCTAAATTTCTTGCTTTTTGTAACCAATAAGGTTGTGTATATGATTGATTTATAGGTACTTTAGCGTTCCATATGAGTTTTCTAGAGCTGTTAATTTTGCCAGCAAATGTCGTATCTTTTTGAAGCACTTTAACTTGTACATTTTCTAAAGTCAATGGGCTTCTTAAGATAATTTCTGTTTTGAAATTCAAAGTGTCCCCGGTGGCAATGGTACTTTGTTGGGTTGTTCCAGCTACATACAAAGCAGCTGCCTTCAGTATCCAATTTTTCACTTGGATCAATTTCTTTTCTTGATAGGTTGATTTTGGTAAAGCTTCAATGGCTTTTTTCAAAGCAATCATTGCCTTTACACTGGCATAAGGCTTTTCCCATTGATACGAACGAATAATCTCTTTCAATTGAGTTTCTACGGATTCTGATCCTGGAATTCTAGACCAAGATGTAGAAACACCATCCCAAAGCTGTTGCTTGGGAGCCTCTCCTGCCAAGGTTTCAAAATATTCGGTAGTCAATCCTCTATCTGCTGCAAATCCAAAGCCCTGGCATTTATGTTGGCTTCTACTTAAGGCCGCTAGTTCTCCAGTACTTACACCCAAAGCAGGTAAAAAATTACCTATTTGAATTTTAAATTGGTTTTCATTGATGGTATTGTTGGCAGAACCAGGAAAACGAAATGTATTCCATAATAAGCGCTTGGCTTGCCAGGTCTGCACACCCCGACTTAATTGTTCTGGAAAGCGTTTAGGATCAGCCGCAGCCGCATACGCCTCAATGGCTAATGCAGCTGAGGCCGAATGATGTCCATGTCCTGCTCGAGCATCCGGAGGAAATCTTGTGAAAATAATATCAGGTTGTAATTTCCGTATGACCCAAACTAAGTTGGAAAGTACTAATTCATGATTCCATGTACTTAAAGCTTCATCAGTTGATTTAGAGAAACCAAAATCAAGGGCTTGGGAAAAGTATTGATGTGCACCATCAATTTTTCGAGCCGCTAATAGTTCTTGCGTTCTCAATAATCCCAAGGGAACTCCTTGTTCATCTCCGATTAAGTTTTGTCCTCCATCACCACGAGTACAGGAGAAATAATTAGCTTCCCAATGCTGTTCTTGGGCAAACCATGTCAACATGTGCGTACTCTCATCGTCGGGATGAGCTGCCACGTGCAAGACTGTTCCTAATACTTGAATGGATTGTAAATCCTCATATAATTGAGCATTGTTGCTTTGCTGAGCAAAACTAGAAAAACTACTACAGGCTAATACGTAAAGAAATATTTTTTTCATGAATTTAAGGTAGGCTATGGTAAATGGGTTTAGTTATCCCAATGGTCGGTTCTAAAAAGATTAACGGGCAATCCTTCTCGACTGAATAAATTAGGTAGGGCATCATTGCTAAAAGAGTAACGAACGGCAACAGGATTGGGAACTTCAGGAGAAGAAACCAACAGGGTATTACCATCGATTTTGCCTTGTGCTGGATAGAATTTTTGATCTTCTCCGGCGATCATTAAATGGGAAGGATCACCATCTTTAGCGACTAATTTGCCGTTTAATTCTCTAAAATAGATACGGATTTTACCTTTTTCTACCCGATGTCTGTCGTATTTAGGATAAAAGATAGGACCAGCCTCTTGACCATAGTTTTTGACTAATGCCAAACTGGCAAAACGATGCGCTACTTCTATTTTTTTGGTTGGGTGGATGTTGCTTACATCAGGTACCAAATCACTTAAAACCACCATGCCTGTCTTCTCAATGGCTAAATTCATGGTTTGAGCTTCTCGTAATTTAGCTCCAAAATTATTGTCGCCATATTTGGAATACGGGGCTATTTGAGCAAAATAGAAAGAAAAATTATTCTTAAAAGCTGTTCTCCATGAGCCAATCATCGTTTCCATCAGTTCGGCATAGGTTTTGTATTGACCCACATTGCTTTCTCCTTGATACCATAATGCCCCAGCAATGGTATAGGAAGTAATAGGCGCAATCATGGCATTGTAATTTAAGCCCGGATAAACGGACCAAAAGGCATTCGGTCTCAATTGTTTAGCCGCTTCCCACAAATTGCTTTTTTTAGCTAGAACATCTTCTGGAGTCCAAACTTCAGCGGGTGTTCCTCCCCAGTTGGAATTAATTAATCCCATGGGGACCCCCAATTTTTGGTTTAATTCTTTTCCAAAAAAGTAACCAATGGCTGAAAAGGATTTCATAGCTTCTGGATTACATACCACCCAATGCGCTCTTACATCCTCTTGAGGATAAGATGAGGTAGCTTTTGGGATATAAAAAAAGCGAATTTGATTATTGTTGGCATTAGGCATTTCATCCAAGGTTTCTTGAAGATTTTGATCGCCACTCCATTCCATATTACTCTGACCAGAGAAAATCCAAACCTCTCCAAATACTACATCAGAGACTTTTATGGAGTTTTTGTTTCCTTGAAATTCAATCTGATGGCTTCCTCCTGCCGCTGGCGTAGGAATTTGAATACTCCATTTACCTAAAACAGCTTTTGTTTTAAAATGTGTCGTATCCCAATCCACATTGATTTTGACAGTTTCCGTAGGGCTGGTTGTCCAACCCCATAAAGTCACCTTACTTTTTTGTTGCAAGACCATGTGGTCTCCTATGATAGCGGGTAATTGTACGTCTGCACGGGCAATAAATCCTGCGCAAAGTAAAACCAGCGAATAAAATATTCTTTTCATGTAAGTAAAATTATGATTTTAACATGTTTCTATTCCATGGTCCACGATAAGGTCTTGCTAATAAAGCAGTAGCCTGTGGATCATTGACAATGATTTTGGCACTTGGATCATAGATTAAGGGTCTACCTCCTAAGTCCATGGAAACATTGGCTAATAGGCAACTAGCTGTAGAAATATGCCCCTCACTGATGTCGGCAATTGGTTTCGATTTTTTATCTATGGCAGCTAAGAAATCCAACATGTGTAAACGGGTTGCTGGTGCTGCATTTAATTCAATACGCTCTTCCTTCAGATCTTCTGGATATTTTTCTTTCTCATATACGACATCCATGTGTAGACTTTTTTGCTTTGAATCTGTAGGAGTGAAATCATATTTCATGGTGCTAGCACGTAAGGTACCTTTTTCTCCGTAAATGGTTAATCCCCAAGGATATTCGGGATCATTCGGTGTCCCCCAAGTACGATGCTGCCAAACGCAGTTTAATCCATCGTATTCAAATACTGCCGACTGAGTATCTGAAATATTGGATTTACCTTCTTTTTGAACATAAATACCTCCTTGAGAACTGATGCGTTTTGGCCAGCCTAAATCCAACATCCAACGAGCCGTATCAAACATGTGGATACACATATCGCCCATGATTCCATTTCCATATTCCTTGAATGTTCTCCACCAACGGATATGTGGACTTCCATCGTATGGTCTCATAGGCGCAGGTCCTGTCCACATTTCATAATCAAAATAGTCTGGAACCGCCTGAACAGGAGGATTACCATTATTTCTCATGTGATAATAACAGTACATTTCCACATGCGCTACTTTTCCTAAAAGGCCTTTATCAATGATTTCTTTTTTGGCATGAATGAGGTGCGGCGTACTTTTTCTTTGCGTACCCACTTGTACCACTTTACCATATTTTCGGGCAGCAGCTACCATGGCCTCTCCTTCTAACACATCCACCGAAATAGGTTTTTGAACATAGACATTAGCTCCTGCTTTTACAGCTTCAATCATTTGTAATGGATGCCAGTGATCAGGACTACCAATTAATACAATATCCAATTCATTTTCTTTCAAAAGCTGACGATAATCGCCATAAAGACGAGGCACCTTACCCGATTTTTGTCGTTCACTAACCAATTTACCAGCTTGGTTTAATTGGTTTTTATCGACATCACAAAGGGCAATCACCTCGACGGGTACTACTTGGATGAGTCGGAATAGATCACTTTTTCCATACCATCCCGTTCCAATTAAGGCTACACGCAATGGTTTGTCTGGATGTATCAAATCAAGGCCATAAGCACCGAATTGAGACAGGGCTAAACTAGCAGTGGCACCTTTTAAAAAATGTCTTCGATTAATGTTGAATGTTTTCATAGCTTGAATAAAAAAGTTGAAACAGATGAGCCTGGTATGTCCAGTTCAATGGTTTTATGTAGATATTGAATAGGTAATTTTTGTTTTTCAAGACCTTCATTCTGAACCAATAAACAAATTTGGTTATCGGGTCTAAGAAAGGCTACCATGGGTAAATGGGCTGTAGAGTTTAATTTAATACGTTTAGAATCCGCTGGAATAAAGGAGGATGCTTGTGCAATGATGTAATAAGCTACATTTCGCTGTATTCCTTGGCTCAAGGTAATGGCTCCCAAGCATTCGGTACATCCACCTGGACTATGGGGACCTAGGTTTTGATCATTCGCTAGATTCCATTCCAAAGCCGTTTTAGCACCTTGGTTCATGGAACCTATGATGACATTTTTTATATGCCACATAAAATCTCCATAAAAATCGCCCTTCACTCCTGTCCATTGTTCCGTGAAATAGAGATTTTTATCTGGATGCTTTGTCCTTACTTGTGCTAATGCGCTGATGTTTCCTTGATATAAATGAAATGCGGAACCATCGACAAACTTTCTCGCTTCTGGATCATTTAAAATAGTAATGGGGTATTCAGGTTTATCACAATTATGGTCGTAGCAAATGATTTTTGTGGAAATTCGATTTTTTCGAAACTGCGGACCTAAATAATCACGTATAAATACCAATTGTTCTTCCGCTGACATGGATAAACTGGGGTTATTACCCGGATGCAAAGGTTCATTTTGTGGAGTTATGGCATGTATCTTAATCCCCAATTTCTTCATTTCTTGGATATACCGAATGAAATATCGGGCATAAACTTCATAATACTTGGGTAGTAATTTCCCTCCTTTGGTTTCCTGATTATCTTTCATCCAAGTAGGTGGACTCCATGGAGTAGCAAATAATTTAATCCGAGGATTAATCCTCAAAATTTCTTTTACAAGTGGAATTAAAGCTTTTTTGTCTTCATGCATGCTAAAGCTTTGAAGCCTAAGATCTTCCTTTTCCTTGGGTATGTCGTTATACGAAAATACTTTTTCATCCATATCGGATGCCCCTATGCTTATTCTCAATACCGAAATCCCTAATTGATTCGGCTTATTCCCAAACAGTTCTTGTAAAAGAGCTAGTTTTGTTCGAGCATCCAAGGCTTGAATTAAATAGGCACTTCCACCTGTTAAGGTATATCCAAATCCATCAATAGTTTGGTCTAAAGATGTCGGGTTAATGAAGATGTTATTAGATAGAAGCTTACTTTTATCACTGTTCCAGGCAAGATTGGGCATTTTTTGAAACATCTGCTTGTTCTTTGGATAGGAAATCCAGTTTTCAATGGATTGTCCAAATATGCCCAAAGGAATCAACAGCATAAAAAGCATCCAAATCGACTTTGGATTAGCTTTTACTTCATTCATAAACTAGGTATTAGATTGCAAGCTTAAAGATATTCATATTTTGAAATTGTTCAATTCTATCTTACTATTTTTCAATAAAAAAAGCGAACCCTTTTAGGGTTCGCTTGCAAACACGGATTGTTTTGGGTTTTGTTAAAAATAGCGGTTGGAGAATTCCGTATGTGTTTTGGAATTTGGACCCATGAAAATACGGGCGTATATACGCATGATGGAGAGTCCGTCTAATATAAAGCTTAAAGAAACTACCGCCGCTAAAGCAAATTGATCCTCATGAATGTGGGAGAAAATGACATCTTCCCCAATAAATGTAGGTGTGATAGGAAATCCTGTCAAACCTAAACAAGCCAATAGAAAGACTAAAGCAATTTTTGGATGCTCGGCAGAGAGACCATGGAAACGGTTCAACTGTATTTTGCCTTCTAAATGGAATAGTCGCATGATACTCGCATAACCAATTAGTCCAGCCACAAGAATTCCACTTAAATAAATCCATGTTTCTTTAAGTTCGTAATTTTCATTGAAAGAAATGGCTAAAGCGATGGTGATGTGGTTGATGATAACCAAAATCCAGCTTAAACGCAGACTTCTTCTTTGCGTAAATGATTTCAAAACAAAAATTAATCCGATCGATCCAAGAATAAGAGGCATATATAGCGTCCAATCATTGTTAAAGTAGTTTCCCTCTTTCATGATGAAAATACCTACTAATATTGGAACAAAAATGCCAATTAACCTTTTGACAGTCAAGAAATTAAGTTTGTTTCCTGCCCATTTCAATGGGTTCCAAAGATATTGATACATGATGGAGTCTAGGTTCCATTCCTTCAAACAAAGTAGATACAAGGTGTTTTGAATTTTATTTGGGAAGGAATCTTCTACAGTCTTGTCTTTTGGTTCGAAATGATAAAACTGCTCTCGAATTAAATAGCTCACGACCGATGGAGAAACGAGTAATTGGTAGGTTCTCAAAAAGGCATTACCTGCAAAATGAAACAAAGCTAATTTTTCGAATCCCATGGATATTTCAATGAAAATCAGGCCAATTTGTGCGATGGAGGAATATGCAATTTGGCTTTTCACGGAAGATTGCACTCGAGCTATACCAGTAGTAATGATTGCCGTAATCAGTCCCATAGCTGCAATGAGGATACGAATGGATATTTGATGTTCCCAAAATGGAAATGTTCTCAACATTAAAAATACACCAATATGCACCGACAAAGACCCATAAAAAATGGCACTTGATGGTGTTGGACCTTCCATGGCTCTTGGCAGCCAGGAAGAAAAGGGCAATTGGGCTGATTTGGCACTAGCAGAAAGAAGTATCATTAAGGAAATAAATACCCCCATGAAGCTATGTGATTGTAAGTGTTCATGTACTAATTCTGCATTATTCAATTGAGAAAAAGTAATGTTTTGATGCCATAAATGATGGCTGGCCCACATCGCTAAAATGATACCTACATCTCCAATTCGATAGATCGAAAACACTTTTACTGCATTTTTAACTGGTAAATACCGTTCGCGATAAAAGGAGATTAATAAAAAGGATGAAATCCCTAGCATCTCCCAACCTATAAACAGCGTTTCCATATTTCCTGCCAAAATGGTGATACTATATCCCAGATAGAAGAAAAGAGTCGTATTGAAAAAGCGCTTATAACCGGGTTCTCGATGTAAATAATAGCGGGAATACAGAGTAACCAAAAAGGTTAATATAGCTCCAACTAACAGGTACACACTAGTGATATAATCAAATAAAAAATCAAGTTGGAAGACATAATCACTGTTTTTAAACAGGATCCAACTGTTCATTTGCCAATCTGGAGCGCCTAGGCTTATCCAATAGACAACAAATAACACAGCCAGGAGCAATTGAACCCCCAGGGTTCCAAAGGCCGTAAACGATATTTTCCTTTCATCGTTTTTTGCTAAGACTAAGCTTATCAAAAAACCTGCCAGAGGAATTAAAATAAATATGGGAAGGTAATTTTGCATGGTATTAGTCTTGTTGGATTAAATACACGGGAAAATTCTCTTGATTGCTTTCTAAAAGGCTTTCAATTTCACGGACATGTTCCAATGGTTTATTGATTGGACTGTAAGGAGAGAATTCCCCTTTTTCAAATAGTTGAACCTCTCGTGTTTCTGGATGAACAGACACTAAGATCACCCAATCGTTCATGAACCATTCATAGGTTTCAGGTGATTTTTGAATGGTTTTTAACACAACTTCAGGGAAGTGTTCCACTACAAGAAGTAAACGTATCGGATCATGTACCTCCGTCATTTGAGAAGGTAAACCAGGACGTAAATCACCATCGATACCGTTTGCAACTCCGAATAGTCCCATGACATTATGCGGTAATTTGGTTCCCGCACCTAATTTTTCACCATCTACTCGGGAGAAGTAATATTCCAAATTAATACCTCCACATACTGGAGCGGCCGCTTTTAGGATGTTCAATAAATATTCACCCGTTGGATCTACCCGATAATCAAAAGAGTTCAAGAATGACCTTCTATCCAAGAAAATACCTTTAGAAAGCTCTCGACGGCCCACTAAACATAAGGCATTGGTAGCATGGTTTAATTCTGGACGAGGCTCAAAAAGCGATACTGAACGCAAGCGGATTTTTTCATGAATCTCCTTCGGACTTAGTTCGGTATTAATGGATTCAAAACGTCTAGAGCGCTCTTTGGCATTTAAATCTAATGCACGTTCAAAAACTAGAACATGTTCAGCATGTAGCGTCAAATAATGGTTGTCCTTGATTTCATCGGTATAAAAAACGACCTCATCACGTGTGGTATCATGCAAAGCCCCGACAAAAATGGTAGAATCTGGGATTTCAATGCCCCTTTCTCTTAAAATGGCTCTAACCTCCGATTTATTGGCCATTTTGCTCACGACACGGGCATTGACAGAACCTGCTCTACCCGAACAGGCTCCACAGTCATAAGCCGCATAATGCGGATTATTGACCGAACTAGCACCGTGACCAACCACATAAACAATCGGGGCAAAATCTTTGACTAAGCCTATGCTTTTTAGCATGCTTTCTACCCGATTGGCCATTTCATCAATTTTAAAACCAATTTGCAAGCCATTTTCTTGTTGAATCAAGGCATCGTAATCCACTTGCAGTTGGGAGAACTTATCCATATGACGCAAAGAGGAAGCCGTAGCCGGGCTCATACTGGGTTTGAAAATATTGCCAAATAGTTTGAGAGCCGACCAAAACCCTAAGGTTTGGGAAATAATCCAACCTGTATAAAAATTGTGGCTATGTTTGGAGAAATAGAAGTCTTTTTCCCTTTTCTTCTCATCTCCTATTTCTTTAATTAAGAACTTGGGCGTTACAGGTGCAGGACAAAGCTTGGAATAAAACTTACCTCCTATGGGTTGATAAAAGAATTCTACACTGAAGAAACCTGGGGTTCCGTAGGTATCACATTGAGGATCAACGGATTCTAAATATCTTCTAAATGAACATTCCCGATCATCGATACAAAATAATCCTTGAAAGCTTTTAGGACCACCAAAAATAGGATTTCTAGAACTTTGCTGAATACCCGCCAAAACTTGATCGTAATAGGTCCATTCGAATGCTTCTTGCCAAATGGATAAAATATCCATGACCTCTGAATACTCAATAGGGTCTAATAAGGAAGGAAGAGGCTTTTCTAGTGTATTTCCCAATCCAGTCCATCCGTTGGATAGTAGGTAATCAATGGTATCTATTTCCAATAAGCATTCCAACATGATTAAATCATGCAGACTGATTTGCCTACGATCTAGCAGGGTTTGTGGTAAGTCCTCTACGGTAGAGACCATGCCAGACCAACCCTGATGAGCAAATTGCTGATCAAAAAGGTATTGCTCAAACAAATGGGGATGTGAACCTACTAGTATATTTAATACATCTTCCAATGTAGTATGTTCATTGAGCAACAGATTTTTGGCTCTTTTGCCTTTGAACAAACTAATCCAACTCTTTTTTTCGAGCTCTTTGATCGCTTCTAAAAAGCTTTTATTCTCAATAGGAAAATGCCAAATGGAAATTCCTTGATCTAAATAACTGGATATTAATCGGAATAAATTGGGATGCACCATGGAATCCAAATCAATGTTGTACACCTTTTTCCATTGACCACGAAGTGCTCCAATTCTAGGACTAGGAACGTTTTCTACATCTTGATGTAAAAGTTTGTATTTCCACTCAGCGGTTTTTTTCGCGCCTTTTTTCTTTTCAATGACCTGATTTAATATAGTGTCATTGATACGTTTAGTTTGGTATAGCTCTCGAAATTGATCTAAACTTAGGTAAACTTGATACCCCAGACTTGTTTGTGCTTTCCTAAGTGCCTCGTGAAATGGTAAATGTTGAAAAGCATGCAAGGTATTATGATGTACAAAATCCATTAGCGGAGCCTGTGCAGGTAAATAATGTTTCAGTTCATGCAGAACATGCTCTACATGAAACCCTTTATGTGTTGTAGTCATCTTCCTTAGTTTTTTATTCCCATGATAAAAAAATCTATCATGGGAACGTATGAAAAATGTTGGCAGGATGAGATTTGACTCTCAAAATGATTTAAGAAACGATCTATTTCTTTTTTCTAGCTGCCAATTTGTGTTTTGAAAGTAAAATATGTTCGTCAAAGCCAATGATGGTAAAAGTACCTCCAGCGGCATGGTAATCAGCCTCAAAATGGTGCAAATTCTCCATCACGGAGTGATCTACCAAGTGGGTATTACTAAAATCCATGGTAACGTGCATCCCTTGAGGAATCGCGTCCAATTTTGCTTTTAATCCCATATAATTTGTAAATACCGCCGCCTTATTCACTTCAACTAAATATTGATCATCATGAAATGAAACCGTTACATTGGATTTAAAGAAACTGGATATTGGAGCTCCATTAACTATATGAATCAGTATTTTAACTAACATTCCTGCCGCAATACCAATTAATAAATCTTCATACAAGGTAAAGAAAATGGTAACAAGAAAGATGGCTAATTGACCTTTTCCAATCTGGAATATATGTATGAATTCCTTAGGATGGGCTAATTTGATTCCTACAGATACCAACATAGCTGCTAAGGCGGCATTCGGTATCAGTTCAATAACAGGTGCAGCAAATACCACAAACACTAAAATAAAGAAACCGTGGAAGAAGTTTGCCCAACGTGTTTTAGCTCCGTTGTTGACATTCGCCGAACTACGTGCCACTTCTGAAATCATGGGTAAACCACCCAATATTCCAGCCAAAGTATTTCCAATACCTACGGCAATTAAATCTTTATTGGGATTGGATTTGCGCTTATATGGATCTTGCATGTCAATGGCCTTAACAGTCAGTAATGACTCCAATGAACCAACTAAGGCAAACATGACTACATATTTGATAAATACCATTTTTTGGGCAAATCCCCTAAAGTCAACATTAACATGGATATTATCGATCAAGCTTCCAATTTTCACTAAAGCAGACGCAGGTTCTGTGTGCTTAAAATCTAAAAATATCTCCGCAGGAATGGCAATGCACAAAACGATTAAAGCTGCTGGAATTTTACGCAAAAAATTGACAGGAATCTTCTGCCAAGTCATCATGATGATAAAACTTAGCATTCCTACTATGGCTCCATTCCGATCTAAGTTCATCACAAATTGAGGAATCGAAGCTGCTAATTCAAAAGGACTTTTTCCTTTTGCTAATATGGGGTTAACATTCAATAAAACAGGTATTTGCTTGAATATAATGATTAAACCAATGGCAGCTAACATTCCATGAACGGCTGATAAAGGGAAGAAATCAACTAATTTTCCGAGTTTGAAAACTCCAAAAAGTATCTGAACAATACCGGCGGCGACGATAGCCCCTAGGGCATAATGCCAGCCCTGTTCTCCCCCTCCAAAATCAGCTACGGCACCTACAATGATAACAATAAGACCAGCTGCTGGCCCCTTAATAGTCAATTGTGAACCTGAAAATAAACTGACAATAATACCACCAATAATGGCAGTTAATAATCCCATCAAAGGCGGGAATTCAGAAGCTTTGGCAATACCTAAGCTCAAAGGCAAGGCTAATAAAAATACAATAAAACCAGAAACAGCATCGGCACTAAAATTCTCTTTTAAACCAGCTATTCCATCTTTTGGGATTTGAGGCGTTACATTTTTCATATTCATTTTTTCATGTGCGCGTTTATTCCTCTTTTATAGCAAAATTGAGAGCAATTTTTAAAGAAAAATCAACGAGCGGTGGTAAAATTTGGATAGAATCCAATGAGGCGAATTGAATAAAGGATAATCTTTGAGATTAGTCCTACAGCCTGATATTCCTGAAAAGTATGAAAAATGGTGTGGAAGAAGAGCTATTAGCCACCAATGATGGAATAGCTACAGATTTTAATGCCCCAGCATAGGGGTTATTGAATGAAAAATGACTAGGTAAATCATAGAGGGAGATATAAAAATGATGGCTTTCTGCTTCATCCTCCTCTTCAGTATTATCTCGGTCTTCTTCAATCAAAAGGTTAAAAAAACTAAGCTCTTTTTGCTCCGTTTTTTTAACCTTACTATTGTTTTCAATGCTACTTCCTTGACTTAATCCAATCACTTGCTTCATCGAGGCCGTGACCAAGAAGAAGAAAATACTGATGAACAATAAGAAAGGACGATTGAATTTCATATGGACCTATAACGTCACAAATGTATCGTTAATTTTTTAAAGATGATAAAAATTCTACGACATCTCTAATTTCCCTCTTCGACATCAAGCTACCCATTGGTGGCATACTGGAAGGATAATTCTCTCTTGACTTAATCCGAGATATGGCAATTTTCAATGGTTCAGCATCAGAAGTTTTTAGCTGAATCATGCTTTCTGTCTCAGAAATAACGGTTCCACTTACCTCTTGTCCATCGGTTAATTTCAAACTAATGGTACCATACCCTGGGGCAATTCGTGCGCTTGGCTCTATTAAAGCTTGTAAAATTTGCTCTCTGCTTAAGCGAGAACCAATCCCTTTTAAGGATGGTCCTACTATCCCTCCTTCTCCCCCTACATTATGGCAACGAACACATTGAACCGTTTGGTTTCTATTAAAAATGAAATTTCCAGCCTGAATACTTCCTCCAAACAAAGCATCCTTAAATTCATCGGTCAAAGTTCCCTTGGTTTTTAAGGCATCTAATTTGGCGATCAATTTTTGCGAATTGGTCGCTTCTACTGCTTCCACTAAATCCAATCGGATATCATTGGATAATTTATTTCCTATCATTCGTTGGATTAAATCATCCAAAACATCGTCCGTTTTGTCTACAGGCATTTTACCGATACTTTGCAATAATTGTTGCTGTTCAATCACACTACCTTTTTCCATGATGAGGTTCACCACGCTTGGTAATTGCGTTTTCGACATATCTACCTTATCTAAAAATCCTAAAGCAGCCCCACGAACGCTTCGATCCACATCATTCATCCCCTTTTGGACAATCAAGGATAAATGGGCATCCTTTAAAGCCACCAATGAACCCAAATGTGCCGCTCTCACTTTGGCATTAGCATGGTTTAAAAATAGCTGAGTTTGCTCACTCTTAAAATCTGTGATTTTTAATTCAGATAATAATTTGGCTGTGGCTACTAAAACTTCTGGATTATTACTTCTTAAAAAGTTGGCAATCTTAGGATAAATTCGACCCACCACATCAGCTGGATTTCTTTGTAATACACCTCTATGACGGCCATCCACACGATCTAAAACGGATGGATTAGCCCATGAACCTAATGTAGCAATGGCTTCTGCACGAATGACATCAGAAATGTCATTTCGTTCACTGAACTGAATCAAAGCATCAATTTCTTTGTTCGTTCCAACACGTAAAGAAGCGTTGATGGCACGACGAAGCAAAGGCTCCCCTTTCCATGCTTTATTATTCAAAGCGGCTGCTAATGCTGGCAAAGCTGCCGGAATAGACTCATCATCATTGATAGCTCTGGCTGCTTCTGTCGCAATGTATTCATCGGAATCTTGTAAAAATAAAGCAACTTTTGGACTAGATAAACGACGTAATACTAATACTGCTGCTGTTTTTAAGGCAGTATTTGATGAACTTGCCAAGGCCACCAAAGGTTCTTCTTTTCCAATTCTAGCTAATGCTAAAACTGCCGCATGGCGGATATAATGATCTTCGTCGTTATTTTTTTCAATGAGTTTCAATAAGCCTGGAATAGCATTTTCTGATTTTATTCTACCTAAGGCCTGACAAGCAAAGAAACTAATTCGCGGATTTTTGGAATCAATTAATTGAATCAATCGACCTTCATGATCCTTATTAAAAATATCTCCCAATACTTTTGCTGCTTGAGCTACGATCTCCTCATCTTGATCTTGCAATTGTTCACCAATCATAGCGCCTACTTTAGCATCCGTAGCCCCAAGCTGTCCCATTCCCCAAATTGCATGAATACGAGCCAATTGATTGTCTTTTTGTTGAATGGCTTTTTGAAACAAATCCACCGATGCATTCCCTCTTTTAGCCAACTCAAATTGAGCTTTCATGCGAACGCGTAAATCTGTGTAAAATAGTAAATCATACAAACTGTTGGCATTTTGTTTCTCATAATCCAGTTGAATCAATCGTTTCGTTTCAGCTCTTTCTTGTTCTAAATCATTATTTGTAGCATCTACATCAATCTTCCAAACTCGGCCATAATGTTTTACATCCCAACCATTGACCCAGTCAGCAGCATATAAGGCTCCATCTGGACCAAAGCGCATGCCGGTAGGTAAAATTCCACTTACCACATCTTCTTCCGATTTGAAATCAAAGCTGGCACCTTTAGGTTTTAAGTCAAAAGACCAAATGTGCGAAGCATTGGGATTACCCACAAACTCCACTAAAAAGAATTTATTGGTCCATTTCTTTCCTAAAGCAGTTCCTGGGTTAAACAACATACCTGTAGGACCATTGTGGTAGTTTCTGATGGGAGGTATAATGTAAGCTGCTTGTCCTTTCCAACGAGGCACATACAATTTTTCGTCCATCCATACTTTGTACAAATTATTGCCTGGGTCTGTATATTTTCCGTACTGCCAATTGGATCTCCAACCCGCATCAGATCCTTCTACAATATGTACCAAACGCTCGCTTTCGCCTGGATGATCCCCATCATTGTCAGAGCTTATCAAATTCCCATATTGGTCAAAAACAAATTCGTGCGTGTTGCGTAATCCAGAAGCAAAAACCTCAAAATTACTTCCATCCGGATTCGAACGGACAATTACACCTGAGTTTGGGTATTTGTATTGCTTACCATCCAAAGCCGTGATATTGGCTCCAATGTCTCCAATTTGCCAATAAATTTTACCGTCTGGACCTTCTATGACCCCCGACATACCATGTCCACCAAAACCAATGTGAACCGCATAGCCCGTTGAAATGGATACCGGCTCTGTTAAAAGCCCGTTTTTCTTCGTGTTTTTTAAACGCCATAAATCAGGGCCAACGGCTATAAAAGCATCTTTTTTACGTACCAAAATACCTCCAGCTACGTCCGTAAATTCCTCGTGAAATCCGTTGTACACGCGAGTAGCTTGGTCGGCTAAACCATCTCCATTTTTATCTTCAATTTTCCAGATTTCTTCTTTTTCAACTTTTAGGTCATTGACATCATGAATTCCATCTTGATTCAAATCAGGTAACCATTCATTTTTAGCTGAATTTTCTGGAGCAAAAGTTTTATGTAAAAAGGCCTTTCTGTCAGCTACCGACTGAAATCCAATGGACTCTGTCATCCAATCACGATGCCCACGAATATCGAATTCCGAATACTTTCCTCGGTTAGTGCGGGTAATGTACACAGCACCCTGATCGTCCATGTCCATAGATACCGGATCTGGAGCCAATGAATCTGACGCAAAACGAGTAATTTGTAATCCTGGGGCAATTTTGATGGGTAATTTCTCTTTGGCCAATTTAGCCTTTTCAGCTAAATTATCTTGATCTTCCAATATCACTCGATAGGTATCTTTTTCTAAGGAATGACTACAAGAATAGGAAAGTGCGGAAACAAGCCCAAGAGCGTAAAGGAATTTATATTTCATCGTAAAAATGGTTTTTCAAAAGCAAATTTTTCAATCAGAACTACAAACATAAAAAGACAATACCATATAATTTATACCCAGCTAATTTTAAATAATGGAATCTAAATTTGGAATTATTTATCCACCCAGAATTTATAAGCCTGCTAATGAAAAAAATGTATTTTTGTTTTCATCTACATCAACACTATGAAATCTCGCTTCATCTTACCTGCTCTTTGTCTCGTATTCACCTTATTCCTGCTACATCCCTCTCTTGCCAATAGCCCCATTCAAATTAAAGCGTGGAAAGCCCAATCCAAACGGGTAAACATCATTCGAGATGAATATGGAGTTCCACACATTTACGGAAAATCAGATGCAGATGCGGTATTTGGTTTATTATATGCCCAATGTGAGGATGATTTTATGCGGGTAGAAATGAATTACATCGAAAAGCTAGGTCGTAAGGCAGAGGTATTTGGTCCAATGGAATTAGCCAACGATTTATATCTCCGTTTAATTATCAGTCAAGAAGAAGCCAAGCAAGAATATAAAACGAGCCCCCTTTGGCTTAAGAAATTATTACATGCCTATGCTGACGGAATTAATTACTATTTGTACAAACATCCAGAAATTAAACCTGCTTTATTAACGCATTTTGAACCTTGGTACCCCCTATTATGGACAGATGGAAGCATTGGCGCCATTTCTACAGGAAGCGTTAATCAATCCGAAGTAGCCAAATTTTATGGTCTATTGGGAAATAAATTAAGTTATATCAAAAAGAATCCCTTGGATCCTGAGGCTGATTTATCGGGTTCTAATGGATTTGCTGTTGGCCCTACAAAATCAAAATCAGGCAATTCGCTTTTTTACATCAATCCTCATGTGACCTTTTATTTTAGGCCAGAAGTACATGTGAATAGTGAAGAAGGATTGAATGCCTATGGTGCAGTTACTTGGGGCCAAATCTTTGTTTATCAAGGATTTAATCCATTCGGAGGATGGATGCATACTTCCAGTCAAGTCGATGTAGCTGATAATTACGCCGAAACGATTCGAGATGGACAAAAGGGAAAAGAGTATTTATTAGATGGCAAATGGCTTCCAATCAAAGAACAATACATCACCTTACGTGCAAAAGGGCAAGCGCCACAAATTGTCCATGTTTATTCCAATCACCGTGGACCCATCATGGCCGAAAGAGACGGCAAGTGGATTTCTGTGAAATCCTATAATCGCTCCATCAAAAGTTTAATTCAAAGTTGGGCTAGAACCAAAACCAGAAGTTTTGAAGAATTTCAAAAGGTCATGGACATGCGCGCAAATACGTCTAATAATACGGTTTATGCTGGTCAACATGGTCGAATTGCCTATTGGCATGGGAATTTTGTTCCTAAGCGACAACCCGAAATAGATTGGTCTTTGGTACAAGATGGGACTAAATCATCTTTGGACTGGAAAGGCTTACATCCTTTGAAAGATATTGTCCAATCCATAGATCCTGCCAGTGCTTGGATACAGAATTGCAATTCAACACCATTTACCGTTTCAGGTATTTCGAGTCCTAAAAGAGCTCAATATCCTGTCTATATGGCTCCAGATGCAGAAAATTTCCGTGATAAAAATGCGTTTCGCTTATTTTCTGAATCGGGTAAATTGGATTTAGATGACCTAATTCGAATCGGATATGACCGTAAATTAATTGCTTTTGAATACTTGATTCC
The DNA here is from genome assembly GCF_011250515.1 of Aquirufa ecclesiirivi. Lineage (GTDB taxonomy): Bacteria > Bacteroidota > Bacteroidia > Cytophagales > Spirosomataceae > Aquirufa > Aquirufa ecclesiirivi. The sequence goes on from NZ_JAANOP010000002.1 coordinate 20,805, forward strand.
TGCATTAGTGAAGGCTGGAGAGAAAAAAAATGCAGGATCGAATGCTTCATTTAGATTAGCCATAGATACCTTGAAAAAATGGGATTATCATGCCAGAATAAGTTCGGTGGCTCAAACCTTAGCTGTACAATGGGGACAAAAAATGCTTATGAAAATTCCTAGAAAGCACCTGTTTGGAGGTGAAATAGACCTCATTCAGAGTGTTGAAGCCTATCTTGCTTCTGGTAAGGAGGAAGAAATGTGTCAGGTCTTGGAGCTTGTTTTACAAGATTTGGACAAATATTGGGGAACATGGCAAGTGGCTTGGGGAGAGTTAAATCGTTTACAACGTATTGGAAATCAAACAGAATTTTCTTTTGACGATGCACAACCCAGCTTTTCAGTACCATTTGCGTCTTCTACCTGGGGCATGTTACCTTCTTACAACAGCAAAGAATTTCCGAATACTAAAAAATGGTATGGTGTCAATGGGAATAGTTTCATTTGTGCGGTAGAATTTGGCCCAAAAATTAAAGCTAAATCCCTTCTTGCTGGTGGACAAAGTGGAGATATACGTTCACCACATTTTTTTGATCAAGCAAAGAACTATGCCGAAGGAAAATTCAAAGAGGTTCATTTTTATGTTGAGGATGTTTTAAAGCATCAGAAATCAGCTTATCATCCCTAAATGCATTGTTTAAGCAGTCAATTTTTGTAAATTAGAAGGATTAATACCGTTGATATGTCCCTACCTTTAGTTTCCAGATTTCAATACGAAGCCATTTTTAATGAGGCGGCGATTGGCATCTTGGTGACGGATTCTTCGAGTAATGTCATCTTGACAAATAATTTTGCGGATCGACTATTTGGGTATGAAACCAATGAATTAAAAGGTAAAAATATTGATATTTTGATTCCCAATCATTTGCGATCAAGGCACCATGGACATCAGGCAAAATACGCTGAACATCCACAAGATCGCCCTATGGGGGTTGGCTTAGATTTAAAGGCCAAAAGAAAGGATGAATCTTTATTTCCGGTAGAAATCAGTTTGAGCCATTTTAAAGAAAATGACCAGATGTTTTACATTGCTTTCATTAGTGATGTAACCCTGAAACGAAAGGTAGAAATGGAACTGATTTTGAAAAATCAGGAAATTAATCAATTGAATGAAACCCTAGAAGAAGAGGTCAAGGCAAGGACTCAAGCATTGCAGAATACATTAGAGAAGTTAGAAGCCAATACCCAAGAATTGGAAAATGCCTTACAAAAGGAGAAGGAATTGGGGGATTTGAAAACCCGTTTCGTGTCCATGGCTTCTCATGAGTTTAGGACTCCCCTCACCTCTATTTTAAGTTCAGCTACCTTATTGGAAAAGTACCAAAAAGCAGAGGAGCAAGAAAAAAGAGAACAGCATATTCGACGTATAAAGGCTTCCGTGAATCATTTGACCATGATTTTAGAGGAATTTTTATCCGTTGGAAAACTCGAGTCGGGCCATGTCGAGATTCATGCTTCCACCATTGAATTAGAATCATTATTTTTAGAAATTAAGGCGGATTTAATTCCATACAAGAAAGTCAATCAAAAAATCATATTGGATTTTAATGCTTCTGAAACTTGGGTTAGTGATGAATCTGTTTTGAGAAAAATTTTGTTGAATGCCTTGTCGAATGCCTTAAAGTTTTCAAATGAGCATGTTGATTTAATTGTGAAGGAAGAAAACAATATCTTAAAAATTACGATAAGAGATAGGGGTATTGGTATTAGCGATGATGATAAAAAGCATTTATTTGAACGATTTTTTAGGGGTAGCAATGCCACTGTCATACCCGGAACAGGTTTGGGATTGCATTTGATTGACAGATACTTAGAACTAATCAAGGGGCAGCTGAAATTAGAATCGACTTTGAACCAAGGAACCATACTGACTATAGAAATACCGAGATTAAACCATGATGAATAAAATATTACTGATAGAAGATAGTGATGATATCCGTGAAAATACGGCTGAGTTGTTGGAATTATCTGGTTACGTTGTAGAAACAGCAGCAGATGGCATAGAAGGTGTTCGTATGGCTCAGAACAACCTCCCCGATTTAGTGATTTGTGATATCATGATGCCCCATTTAGATGGTTTTGGTGTCTTACAGGTATTTTCCAAACATGAACAATTGTCTCAAGTTCCATTTATTTTCTTAACGGCAAAGACAGATCGGTCAGATATGCGTAAAGGTATGGAAATGGGTGCAGATGATTTTTTAACTAAACCATTCCAAGAGGTAGAATTATTGCGTTCCATTGAAACTCGTTTAAAAAAGAAATCAATGCAACGGACTGAAGGTCAGTTAGATGCGGAATTGCAATCTGAAGTATCTTTGGCTCAAAAAGCACTTGATTTCCTTGATTTTACGCATTTTGATGGAGAAAAAAGAACCCATCATTTGCAGAAAAAACAAAGTATTTATTCTGAAGGAGATAGCCCCTCTCGATTGTATTTCTTAGAAAAAGGTAAAATTAAAACCTTTCACACGAACCGAGAAGGAAAATACTTTATTACGTCCTTTATCAAAGAGGGCGAGTTTTTTGGCTATGTGGACATTTTAGAAAACCAGATATACCGAGAAACTGCTGAAGCCCTAGAGGAGTCCGTCGTTTGGAGTATTTCTTCTAATGAGTTCAAAGACTTACTCAAACAAAATATTCATTTAGAAATCTATTTTAGAAAAGCCTTAACCAGCTACCTCATGAAAAATGAGAAGATATTGGTTTCTATGGCCTATCAATCTTTACGTTTACGTGTGTCAATGGCCTTGGTCGAATTAGCTAAAACCTATGGAAATGATATCAGTGGACCAGTGGTAATCCGACTTTCTCGAGAGGATTTAGCGTCACGAGTTGGAACAGCTACCGAAACAGTTATTAGAACCTTAAGTGATTTTAAAAAGGAAGGTTTATTGGAAATTAGAGGTAGTGAAATGACCCTCTTGGATGTCAATAAACTGGCTAATTTGCGCTATTAGAACTAAATGGGTGACAAATGATGGGGCTGAGTGGAGAGTTTTTCAAATAATTGGAATGGCTCATGCCTATTCCCCAAGCGCCACGGAATAGGAGTAAAAATGCGACGCCCCAACTTATATATTTGACATAGTACATCAAATTACCTTGTTTTTTCTCCAACCACCTAAAACCCAATATGGCTGTTGTGATTGCAGGTAAAGTACTTAGTCCAAAAATAAACATGGTCCAGGCTCCCAGCCAAGGACTGGGTTGAATCAAAGCCAAACTTAATCCACCAATCACCAAGCCACAAGGCAGTAATCCATTACCCATACCCAACAAGAAATGTCCTAAGAGGCCCATTCCCCTCCCCGATTGTTGCAAGGGTTTTCCAAACCAACGATATAAAAAATCAAAGGTACTATCTTTCAATTTTCCTGTGGATAAGAAAAGTAAGACGATGCCAGCAAATAAGTAGTAAAAATGCCACCACGTAGGAAAAATCCAGATGGAGCCCATGCTGGCAACGATTAACCCCAGAATGGAATAGGTTAAAATTCGGCCAATTTGATAAACGAAGGTACTGATATTAGCATGCTGGTTCTTTTGCCTTACATGAAGCATAATGGGGCCACACATGGCTATACAATGCCAACTGCCGGCTAAACCTATTAAAAAGCTGAGATACCAGGTTTGCATTATGGAACTAAAATACGCTGATCATTCAAATAGGTTTTATCGGCTATCATCCATTCTATATTAACTTTCCAAGGACCTTTTGACAAGAATTCACCTGAAATGCTCCATGTGCTATCACTTGGATTTTTTAGAGTAAAAGACTTATCTAGAGCCGCAGAAGATGGACGAAAGAAATTCACTTTGACATCATGCGAACCCGCTGGAATATGCAATTTTACTTCTTTACTTTTAGAATCAAACTGAAGCTCAACCTTTTCTGCCAGTAAGGCGGTTTCTTTTCTTTGATCTATTTTCTTTTGAAATTTCTGCCCATCCTCATAATAATGGTCACCCACTAATTCGATGGTTTCATGTGTCATGTTGACATAAAAATAAGCCATAAATGCGCCAAAAAGTATAAATACTCCAATGATGGCATGACCCCAATTCAACGATTTTTTTACTGTATTACTCATCAGGCTGTATAAATCTAGTTTTGATTGTTTCTATTTCTCCTTCTTTATTCTGGATATGAATTTCTATTTTGTCCTTACTTTTCCATGCACCCATGGGAGCTTTAATGAAAAATTCGGACTTAACCATTTTTCCTGGTTCAATACCCTGCGGCGGTGTTCCTACCCATTGAATACGCATGGGAGCTTCAATTTGGAACTGCAAATTTTGTAAATCCAGTGATTTGTTCAAAATCTCAATGGAATACAAATTACTCACTTCCTTATTTTTCTCGTCCAATTGGAAAGTCATTCCTGGAGTCCTTAATAAGGTGGTTTCCCAAGGACTTCTCGTTAACAAAAGAAAGGCAATAGCACCAATTAACAATAATAAAACGCCGCTATAAGCCCCAATTCTTACATTGAACTTTAATTTCTTTTGTTCATTGATACCATTCACGGAATCATATCGAATCAGGTTTTTAGGCTTATTGACTTTTTCCATTACCTCATCACATGCATCAATACAGGAAGTACAACCGATACATTCCAATTGATTACTTCCATTTCGTATATCAATTCCGGTAGGACAAACTCGTACACACCAATGGCAATCAATGCAATCTCCCTGCTGACTTTGATCTACCCCTTTTTGAATTTTCCCTCTTGGCTCACCTCGTTTGTGATCATAAGAGACAAGAATGGAATTGTTGTCTAACAATACCCCTTGAAGTCGTCCATAGGGACAAACAACGATACAAACCAATTCCCTAAATCGGGCGAAAACAAAGTAAAATGTACCCGTGAATAATAATATAGCAAATAAGCCAGTCAAGTGATCCAATGGAGGTTCTGTGACTAATTTGATCCATTCCTTTTTACCCATGATGTACATCAAAAAAGTATTGGAAATGGCAAAAGACAAAATAATGAAAAGACTATGTTTACTTACTCGTTTGATTATTTTTTGGCTATCCCAAGGTGCGGCATCCAATCTTTTCTGTGCTTTATCATCTCCATCAATCCAATACTCAATCTTACGGAAAAGCATTTCCATAAAGATGGTTTGAGGACATGCCCAACCACACCATACCCGACCAAACAGTACGGTAAATAAGCTGATGAAAATTAAGGAAGCGACTAAGCCTAAAGCTACTAAATGGAAATCTTGAGGGAAAAAAGGTACTCCAAAGAAGATGAATTTTCTTTCAATGACATTGAACAAGAAAACAGGCTCACCTTTTCTTTCTATCCAAGGAAGGCCAAAAAGTAATAACATTAATAAGTAAGAGAAATAGGTTCTAAAGCGATATAATCGACCTATAATTCTACCGGGGTAAATCCAAATACGTTTACCGTCTTTTGTTTGATTATATAGATGATTCCGATAATCATCATTTTCTAAACTAATATTTGACATAAAAAAGAAGGTCCGTTTCCGGACCTTTTTAAATTAAAATGGAGCCTTTTCTCTACAAGTACTTATACCAAATGGTTTATACAAGGGACAAAAACGAACAATGCCGGTTAAGGCAATAATGCCTGCAACTACATAGACTACAATAGATAAATTTTCTGGAATAATACCAGCATAAGTCAGGATGGCTAGTGCTACCGCAGCAGCTAAGCGAGCTATCCGATCTGTGCGTCCTACATTCTGTTTCATATTAGGTGAGTTTAGATGACTATTTTTGCTCTGTTCCTTGTGGTTCTTTCGCCCCTGGAGGATTACTACCTTGTAAGGTTAAAATGTAGGAAGAAACTTGTTGAATCTGAATGGGATTCAACGTTTTATTCCATGCAATCATCCCTTTTTCTGGAACACCATTGGTGATCGTATGAAATAAATCCTTAATTGAGCCTCCATGTATCCAATACACGTCTGTTAAATTTGGACCTACTCCTCCTTGACCTTTATCACCATGACAAGCTACGCAATTTGTCGTATAAATAGTTGATCCCTCTGTTAAATCTTTTGCAGCTGTCATGGCCGTTACATTGTCCTCATTCACCGAATTAGCGAATTTTTTCATGTACTCTTCTCTGGCTTTTTCAGCTACAGCTACTTCTGTCTTGTATTCTGCTTCTTGGATATTGCCATCTTGTGCTACGTGATAATAGAATAAATACACGACACCAAATAAAATGGTTATGTAAAAAAGATACATGAACCAAGGAGGAGTAGGATTATCTAATTCCACAATGCCATCGTACTGATGCTCCATGGCTAGATCTTTTTCCTGTTCTATTGGCTTTAATCCAGTAAATTTCTGCCACCAACTTAAAGAAGCTTCCTCCTCCTGTTTAGTAGGATCTAAGGTTAATTTTTTAAGTGCAGATGAAAGCTGCATGGTTACGATTAATACCAAAATGCTTGTTAAAAGAATCAAGCTGATTAACCAAATTTCTGTGAATGAATTAAACATATTGTTATGAATAAATGTTGTCAATAATCTTTTAGACCTATTCTAGAGGCATTTTTCTCATTTTATCTAGATGTTTTTTATCCATCCAGAATAAATAGACTCCTACCAAAACAAAGAATACTAGGAAGATCAATAAGGAGAATATCATGTAGGAATCTGCTCCTGGTATTGTGGAAATAAATTGCTTAAACATGGTCTTATTTTTTAGAAATGTCGGTACCTAATCTTTGTAAATAAGCGATCAAAGCAATAATTTCTTTGTCAGCACCTACTTTAATTTTCTCTTCAGCTAAACGCGCCTGAATTTCTTTGGATTGAGCTTCCAAGTCCTTCACGGCATTTTTGATTTGAGCATCATCGTATGGAACCCCCAAAGTCTTCATGGCTTGTAATTTAGCTTGAGTTTGAGACGTATTTAAACTTTGATCATACAACCAATCATAAGCTGGCATAATTGATCCTGGAGACATAGAACTTGGTTCACGCATGTGGTGGTAGTGCCATGAATCTGGATATTTTCCTCCCTCGCGATGCAAATCCGGACCAGTTCTTTTAGATCCCCATAAGAAAGGGTGGTCATACACAAATTCCCCTGACTTAGAGAATTCACCATAACGTTCTGTTTCACTACGGAAAGGACGAACCAATTGAGAGTGACAGTTAACGCAACCTTCACGGATGTAAATATCTCGTCCTTCCAATTCCAATGAAGTATAAGGTTGAACTGCTGCTATGGTAGGGACATTGGATTTCACCATGAATGTTGGGATTAATTCGACCAATGAACCGATTAGAATCATAATTAATGATCCTACCAATAATTGAATGGGTCTTCTTTCAATCCAGCTATGCCAGTGCAATCCTTTTACTTCTTTTTCAGAAACAATGACCTCTAATGGTGCAGCTTCAGCAGGTTCATTCGCTAAAAGTGTACCTTGAGCCATGGTCTTAAATAAGTTATATGCCATTAAAATAGCACCCACTAAGTACAAGGTTCCTCCTAAAGCACGCATTTGGTGCATGGGAATAATTTGTAAAGTAGTATCTAAGAAGTTTCCGTATTGTAATGTTCCTTCTGGAGTAAACTGTTTCCACATCATACCTTGCGTGAAACCAGAGATATACATCGGTATAGCATAAAAGGCAATACCTAATGTACCAATCCAGAAGTGCGTTTTAACTAATTTTTCAGAGAATAAAGTTGTTTGGAAAATACGAGGAACCATCCAATACAATATCGCAAATGTCAAGAAACCGTTCCATCCTAATGCTCCCACGTGAACGTGTGCTACGATCCAGTCGGTAAAGTGGGCAATCGCATTCACGTTCTTTAAACTTAACATAGGGCCCTCAAAAGTAGCCATACCATAGGTCGTGATACCTACTACCATGAATTTCAAAATGGTATTCTCACGTACTTGATCCCAAGCACCACGCAAGGTTAATAATCCATTGATCATACCACCCCAAGATGGAGCAATCAACATAATGGAGAAAACAACACCTAAGGATTGTGCCCAGTCTGGTAAACTAGAATAAAGTAAATGGTGTGGACCAGCCCAGATATAGATAAATATCAAAGCCCAGAAGTGTAAAATGGATAAACGATACGAATACACAGGGCGGTTCGCCATTTTAGGCAAGAAATAATACATCAAACCCAAGAATGGAGTCGTTAAGAAAAATGCAACTGCATTATGTCCATACCACCACTGAATCAAAGCATCTTGTACCCCAGCATAAACATAATAACTTTTTAGGAAGGAAATAGGTAACTGAACGGAGTTGGTTAAATGTAATACCGCTACTGTTACGAACGTAGCAATGTAAAACCATATCGCCACATACAGGTGACGCTCTCTACGTTTAATGATAGTACCAAACATATTGATACCAAATGCTACCCATACCAACGTGATAGCAATATCAATTGGCCACTCCAATTCCGCATATTCATGGGAAGTCGTAATACCTAATGGTAACGTAATGGCAGCAGCTACAATGATTAATTGCCAACCCCAAAAGTGGAACGACGAAAGAAAATCACTAAACATACGTGCTTTTAAAAGCCTTTGTAAGGAATAATACACACCAGCAAAGATGGCATTACCCACAAAAGCAAAAATCACTGCGTTGGTGTGCAGCGGACGTATACGACCAAATGTTCCGTATTGAGTGACGTTCATTGCAGGTTCGAATAACTGTGAGGCTATTATAACCCCAACGAGCATTCCAACAATACCCCAGATAATGGTTGCAATGGCGAAATTCCGAACGGTTTTATTATCGTACGAGAATTGATCCAAAGTAGTCGTTTGTGACTTCATAAGCGTTTAAATTGAGATTAATTGATTGTCTTTTTGTCTTCATTAAGTATGCGCATACCTGGAGTAATGAGGTCATCTTGTTGCCCTGAGCGTACAAACCAAATAAACGCAAAGAGAAATCCGATGGCCATAAGTAAACTCAAGAAAATCATTAAGTACATTATTTCCATGGTATTTAATATTTAGAGAACAAGGATTGCAGAAAGAGCTATACTACTCAATACTACGTTGTAAAGTTCTTTTTATATCTGTGTTTAAAATATGATTTTTCTCAGCTATAGGTGAGCTACTATATGATTTCAATTGGTTTTTAAAGTTCTACCATACATATTCATACCCCAAGTTGCGATAATCAGCATACTGATTGAATTAACTGGCATTAAGATCGCTGCGATTAAAGGAGATAAATTACCTTGAACTGCAAAACTTAACCCAATGGCATTGTACACCAAGGATAATAAGAAACTCATTTTGATCAAGGTAATTGCCTTTTTGGAAAATTGCAAATATTCAGGTAAACGTCTAAGAGAACGGCCTTGCAAAATGGCATCACTGGCTGGGGTAAAATGTAGATGGTCATCAGAAACGGCTATGCCTACATGAGCCTGTTGTAATGCGCCTGCATCATTTAATCCATCTCCTACCATCATGACTTTCTTTCCTTGAGATTGTAATTCACGAATAAATTCCATTTTCTCCATTGGGCTGCATTCAAACCTCATGTGGTCCTCTTCTGTAAACCAATCTTTTAAACTTGTAGCATGGCTGGCTTTATCTCCAGAAACCAAGTACACATCGTACTGATGCTGTAATTTTCTTAGCATGAATTCTACCCCTTCTCGATTTTCCCATGGGAAGTCCCAATAACCTAGCGTCTCCTCTCCTATTTGTATAAATAATTGAGATTCAGAAGAATAGAAATCTTGAGGAGAATGATAAGCAATACCTAAAAATTTGGCTGAGCCTAATTTTATAGTCAAATCGCCCCATCTCGCCTCCAATCCTTTACCCGGAATTTCCTTGAATGATGAAATAGGTAACAAATGTCTTGTTCCCAAGCTTTGGGTATAGGAACAAAGTCGACGAGAAAGTGGATGTGTCGACTGAACAGACAAAGAATACAAAAGATCTAATTCTTCGTCGCTGACACTCCGATGTAAATAACTTTTGGGAACTTCAGATTTAGCTAAAGTTAAAGTACCTGTTTTATCAAATACCAAGGTATCTACTTGTGCCATGCGTTCTAAGGCTTGTATATCTTTTACATATAACTGGAATTTGGACAACCACCTAACTCCATGCCCTAGGGCAAATGGATAAGAAATAGCTAAAGCACAAGGACAAGCAATGACCAAAATGCTGACAACCGAATTTTGCCATTTACTGGGGTCAACTTGAATCCAGTAAGCAGCTACAATGGTAGCTAAACTAATTAAACCTATCGTAAAATAAACCCCAACTTGATTGGCAAAATTCTCCCAGTTTTCCATTTTAAAACTAGGGTCCTTGAATGCTTGTTGCTCCCACAATTGGGTCAAATGACTCTGCTGGAGGTCTTTTTTGACTTCTATCTCGATCATTTCCCCATGATGTTTCCCTCCAGCATAGATTAAATTTCCAGATTGTATAGGAACCCATTCGCTTTCTCCCGTTACAAAACTATAATCCATGTTACTTTGACCTTTCATCAAAATCGAGTCAGCAGGAATGATTTCTTCATTCCTTATGCGCAAACGGTCACCTACTTTGATGTCACTTAATGGAGCCGTTTCTTCACTACCATGAATGATTTTAGTAATTACCAATGGGAAATAGGAAGTGTATTTTCTTTCAAAGGATAGAAAATCAAAGGATTTTTGTTGAAACCATTTACCCACCAATAAGAAAAACAAAAGACCGGACACAGAATCCATATACCCTGCTCCTGTATGACTCAATATTTCATAAACACTTCGGGAATAACCGACCATAACACCTAAAAGTATAGGCATTTCGATCGTGATTTTTTTCAATTTTAAGTGAGCCCAAATGTTTTTGAAATAATCTGAACCCGAATAAAATAAGGCCACAGAGCCCAGCACTAAGTTTAAATAGCCAAAAAGGTTTTTTAAACTACCATCCTCAATACCTAAATATTCAGGAAAACTAAATAGCATGATGTTGCCGGCGCAAAAGCCAGCAACACCTAGTTTGATGAAGAGTTGTGTTTGTTGTGTATGTCTTTTTTTCTTTTCTTTTCCCTCAGATTCATCTGATAACAAGGGTTCATATCCAATTTTTGCCAACAAGGAGGCTAATTCCCCTAAGCTAATTTCTTTTTCTTTGAACCAAATACTCAAATCTTTTTTACCAAAATTCAATTGAGTTTTAACGATTCCAGCATGTAGTTTATGTAGATTTTCTAATAAATATAAACATGACCTACAGTGAATACTAGGTAAGTTAAAACTGACTTTAGAAATTTCTTGATTGGAGAATTGTATTAATTTATCTCGAAAAGCGGGTTTATTTAAATAATCAAAGTTTTGATGACTAGGTGAAATACCTGGATTAACATCACAGGTATAATAAGTGCCTAATTCATGGTCATTTAACAGCTCATAAACGTTTTTACATCCTTGGCAGCAAAATTCCTTTTCCTGAAATTGAATGACTTCATCAACAAAAGGCTCACCGCAGTGAAAGCAGCTAGTTTTTGTTAGGGTGGTATGGACTGTTTGTTCCATCATAAACTCAATCTTTTCTCAAAGTTCCCATGAAATAGTTGCCCTGATAATGATAAAAAGCAGGACAAAACATGAGCATTGTCATGAAATTAATTCAGGAGTAAATCTACTTTCGTAAACAAATTTTTTAATAAGTATGGATCAGATGATCGAGACAGAACGTAAAGTACTAGCTAGCGGGATAGAAATCAACTATTTAGCTAACGAATTTTTGTTCCGTCAAGGTCAAAAAGCGGAGTTTGTATTTTATTTTCAAGGAGGTGAAATTGCTTTAAAGTCATTCAATACCCCAGAAGGTATCATCTATCAGGCCAATCCAATTTTTTTAGGTATTAGTGAAGTGCTAGAAGGGAAAAAACATACCTTTTCTGCTGAAACTCTTCAGACTTCTAAGTTTTTGGTTTTTGAGAAAAACTATTTTTTGATGCTCATGCAAGAGTTTGATTTTGCAGCGTCCTATTTTGAACAAAAAAGTAAGGAATTTGATGCCGTATTTACGGAATTAGTTCCGCATTAATGGTGATTTTAATTAAGAGGTTAGCCTCTAAAAAAAATAGAGTGGTAAGTTAAAAGGGTTGTACTGCCCTGCTTGACAATGTCGGGCAGGGCTTTTAAATTTTAGAATGTAGAATGTAGAATTAAAATGTAAAATGTAGAATCACTGGTTATTTCAACGCCTATTAATTGATAATTCTAAAGCTATTAATTGATAATTCTACATTGTACATTCTTCATTATTTCAACGGGCTATCCTTCTCCTTTTTCAAGGTATTATACACCAGCCTATCCATGAAACCGTTCAGCCATTTGTTTAAAAAGACGGTCAATTTTCCCTGAAAGGTCAAAACCAAGGTTTTTTTCTTTTGTTCAAAGGCTTGATATATGCGCTGAGCTACTTCCTCAGCCGACATCATTTTTTCTTCATCTCGCATGGTATCTCCGGTAATTTTACCTTCGGAATTCAAGGACGCATTCCTTATGTTGGATGCCGTAAATCCTGGACAAGCCGTCAAGACATGTACGCCTGTTTCCAATAGTTCTGTTCTCAATGCCTCTAAAAAACCATTCATCGCAAATTTAGATGCAGAATACCCTGTTCGTACGGGTAATCCTCTATATCCTGCGATGGATGAAATGCCAATAATGCCCCCTTTACTCTCTTTTAAATAAGGCAAAGCGGCATGTGTGGCATAAACTGTTCCCCAAAAATTGATGTCCATGACTTGCTTCAAAACTTTCAAATCTACATTTTCAAACATAGAACGCATGGAAATTCCTGCATTGTTGATCAGTAAGTCGATCCCCCCATATTCTTGAACTACCTGAGCAATCATGGCTCTTGTTTGTTCTTCAGAACTACTATCACAAACAATGGCTTGGCAAGTAATATTGGCAGCGACTAATTCTGTCTTCGCTTCTTCAAGTTTTGCTTCATTTCTTCCCGTAATAATTACTTGAGCTCCATGCTTACCATATTCCAATGCCAAGGCTTTACCGATTCCGGAAGATGCCCCTGTGATAATGACGACTTTGTTTTTCATATGTAAAATTTGATCTCAAAGTTAAGCTTTTATCCCATAATTGATTGACTAGCCAAATGAAAGCCCTATTTTTGTGCTAGAATTTACCTTATGAACGCCAGAAAATACAAAATCCCCCAAGTGTTAGAACAAATTTCCATCCTTGATTTCGCAGCGGAAGCAAAGTGCATAGCGAAGGTAAATGATGAAGTGATATTTGTTCAAGGTACAGTAGCCCCTGGTGATATTGCTGATTTGCGCATTCTTAAGTCTAAAAAGAAATTCAAACAAGCTCAGGCGATCAACATTCAAGCTCTCTCTCCTTTTAGAACAGAAGCTCCTTGTGATCATTTCGGGGTTTGTGGTGGATGTAAATGGCAGCACGTTTCCTATGAGGCTCAATTGGCGTTTAAACAGCGACAGGTGAAAGACAATTTAGAGCGAATTGCCAAAATTAAATTACCTGAATTTCAACCCATTTTAGGTTCTGATGAAGCCTATTATTACCGTAATAAATTGGAATTCACCTTTTCTTCTGCTCGCTGGTTGACCAACGAAGAGATTGGAAAAGAAGATCTAGGTTCCATGAACGCCTTAGGTTTTCACGTACCAGGTCGTTTCGATAAAATATTACCTGTCGATCATTGTTATTTACAACCTGATCCTTCGAATGCAATTCGAAATGGAGTTCGTGATTTTGCCGAAGCAAACGGAATTTCTTTCTATGAATTGAAAAATCAAAAAGAAGGCGCTTTACGTAATTTGATCATACGAAATGCAAGTTCAGGTGAATGGATGGTGGTGGTTCAGTTTGCCTATGCTACAGAGGAAGAAATTAGCTTGGTCATGAATTACCTCCAAAGCAATTTTCCGATGATTAGCTCATTAAATTATGTGGTCAATCAAAAAGGGAATGATACTTTCCACGATTTGGAAGTTATATGTTTTCATGGTAAGCCATTTATCGAAGAACAAATGGAAGATTTGCGTTTCCAGATTGGTCCCAAATCCTTTTTCCAAACCAATGCCAAGCAAGCTTTGCGATTATATCAATTAGTAAGAGAATATGCTGATTTACAGGGAGATGAGTTGGTGTATGATTTATACACAGGCACAGGAACTATCGCTTTATTTTTGGCGAAATATGCGGCCAAAGTAGTTGGGCTAGAATATGTTGAAATGGCAGTAGAAGATGCTAAAATGAATGCGATTCATAATAACATTGACACGGCATCTTTCTTTGCCGGAGACATGAAAAAGCTTTTAACAGAAGAATTTATAGCCCTTCATGGAAAGCCTCAAGTGGTCATTACAGATCCACCTAGAGCGGGCATGGATGAGGATGTGGTTCGACAATTATTGCAAGTTCGTCCAGAAAAAATAGTCTATGTAAGTTGTAATCCAGCTACCCAAGCTCGTGATTTAGCTTGGTTAGATGAGGCATATCAGGTAGATGTAGTTCATCCAGTAGATATGTTTCCACAAACGCATCACGTGGAAAATATCGTTCGCTTACGACTAAGAAAAAACTAGAAAGGTTCGTTCAATGGATCAAAATCCGCAGGAGGTAAATTCATTTTACTTCCTTTAAAGACAGAGTCGCTGTTTCCTTGCTCAAATTGAGATGCTGTATCTCCTAATTCACTGAGGTTAAAAACGCCGTTTCCATTCCCATCCGCAAAAGGTTGGAAATCCAAATCACAATATTTGGTGAATTTACCGATGAACTTCAGCCATACATTTTCTAAGGATCCAGAACGGTTTTTGGCCATGATAATCTCTCCCATTCCTGCAATGGAATTACCTTGTTCGTCCGTGGTAATGCCATAGTATTCAGGGCGATAGATGAACATAACTTGGTCAGCATCTTGCTCAATGGCTCCCGATTCACGAAGGTCAGAAAGTTGAGGTTTTTTATTTCCCCCACGAGTTTCCGTCGAACGATTTAATTGAGAAAGTGCAATCACAGGTACATCCAGTTCTTTCGCCAGTTGCTTTAATGCACGGGATATTTGAGCAATTTCTTGTTCACGGTTTCCACTCGCTCCTTTTCCAGATGTATCCCCAGTCATTAATTGCAAGTAGTCAATAACAATCAGCTCAATGTTCTTTTGAGCCTTCAAACGACGACATTTTGCCCTTAATTCCAAAATGGATAATGCGGGTGTATCGTCAATGTAGATGGGGGCTTGGAATAATTTATCAATCTTGGTGTGTAATTGTTGCCATTCGTGTGGCTCCAATTTCCCTTTTCGTATTTTTTCAGCCTCAATTTCTGCTTCTGCAGAAACAATACGATTCACCAATTGAATGGAACTCATTTCTAGGGAAAATAAGGCTACCGCATGACCAAAGTCTAAGGCGGCATTTCGACAAGCAGAAACAACAAAGGCCGTTTTACCCATACCCGGACGAGCGGCAATGATGATTAATTCTTGTTTTTGCCAGCCAGAAGTATGGCGATCTAATTCGGTAAAGCCAGAAGGAATACCCGTAAGGCCACTTTTTTGCTTTTGTTTCTTCTCTAATTCATCAATAGCCTTTTTCAAAATGTCCGACATACTTTCGTAATTCTTTCGGATGTTTGATTCTGCAATGGAAAACAATTCTTGTTCCATCCGATCCAAAATTTGAAATACGTCGGTCGTATCTTCATATGCCAAACGCTGAATTTCAGAAGAAACATGAATCAACTGGCGCTTGATGAATTGCTCAATGATAATCCTAGCGTGAAACTCCACGTTTGAAGTCGAACTTACCCTTGAAGTTAATTGAGCTAAATAACTCGTCCCTCCTGCTTTTTCTAAATCCCCATTAACTTTTAAGTAATTGTTTACCGTTAATAAGTCGACAGGTTGAGAGGCTTGGAACAATCCCTGAATGGCTAGAAAGATCTTCTGATGTGCTTCTTTGTAAAAAGTCTCAGGCTTCAGTAATTCAATGACATTGGCTAAAGGTTCCTTTTCCAACATCAAAGCCCCCAATAATGCTTCTTCTAACTCAGGAGCCTGTGGAGGAAGCTTTCCTAAGCCTAAATCACTTAATCGTGTAGGTTGATTGGAACGATTATAGCTAGAATTTGCTTTTTTAGAAATTGATGAGGGATTGTTTGATTCCATAGACTACAATTTTACAATATTTTGATAAAAATATCATTCTAATCATCCGATTAAATTTCAATTATTCTCTATTTTAGTAAATATTTTTCACCTTAACTTTTTCATACTTGTTAGAAAAAATTATTGCCTTAACAGATGTGTCTCTGGTTGATTTTCTCGGAGTCTCAAATTCCAACTTAACTCTATTGACGGAAGCTTTTCCTCAGACCAAAATCATTGCTCGTGGTGATCAAATTACAGTTCGAGGTTCCGATGATCAAATTTCTTTGGTGGAAGCCATCGTCAATCAATGTATCAAGCATTTAGAAAAACATAGTTCTTTGTCGGCCAACCACATGAAAGCCTACATCGATTTGATCTTAAACCCAACAGGAGAAGAAAATGAAACTCCTTGGGTGGAAGATAAGGACGTTTTACTTTTTGGAACCAAGGGTTTGGTGATCAAAGTGAAAACACCCAATCAACGAAAATTAGTGGAAGCAGCTAGTAAAAACGATATCGTTTTTGCCATTGGGCCCGCTGGTACTGGCAAGACTTATACGGCGGTAGCTTTAGCCGTTAAAGCACTTAAAAATAAGGAAGTCAAAAAGATTATTATCACACGACCTGCTGTAGAGGCAGGGGAAAACTTGGGTTTTTTACCTGGTGATTTAAAAGAGAAAATAGATCCTTACTTACGTCCTATTTATGATGCTTTGGAAGATATGATTCCAGCGGAAAAATTGAAATTCTACCTCGAAAATAGAACCATCGAAATTGCTCCTTTGGCCTACATGCGCGGTCGTACATTAAATAAGGCATTTATTTTATTGGATGAAGCCCAAAATACCACTTCCATGCAAATGAAGATGTTTTTGACGCGTATGGGTATTCAGTCTAAAACCATTATCACGGGTGATAAGTCTCAAGTAGATTTACCTAAAAATCAAGTATCTGGATTAGGAGAAGCGGCTCATATACTGAAAGGTATCACAGGCATTGCTTTTGTGGAATTGGATGGCTCCGATGTGGTTCGTCACCGCCTTGTTCGTGAAATCATTGAAGCTTACGGAAAACAAGAGAAATAAGATGGTCAAAATCATTCAAGCCAAATCGCTGGAAGAAATTCATGAGGTTTTTGAGATTAGAATCGAGGTATTTGTCGTAGAACAAGCTTGCTTGCCCTCAGAAGAGTTTGATGAATTAGATGCGCAAGCGAAGCATTATTTATTATTGGAAGATGGAAAGCCGGTGGCAACTGGTCGTTATCGCAAAACAGATAAAGGAATTAAGATTGAGCGAATTGCGACACTAGCTTCAGCCAGAGGAAAGGGATATGCCAGTCAGATTGTTCAACATATCATTCAAGAAGCTCGGACAGCTTATCCAGATGCTACTTACTTCTACTTACATTCTCAGCAAACAGTCATGCCACTCTATGCCAGTTTAGGATTTATTCCTTTTGGTGAAACTTTTATTGAGGCAGATATTGTTCATCAAGCAATGTCACTCATAATTAGTGATTAGTTATTTGTGATGAGTGTTGGTGATTTCGGAGATTTACTCCATTAACAATTGATGATTATGACAAAGAAAGTCGAGTTAGTATATCCTCCTGGTGAGGTACATTTTGTTGGAGATGGGTTTAGAGTACATAATTTTATTCCTAGTCGATATGGTTTAGACATGCAACGCATGAGTCCATTTATTATGTTGGATTATGGTTCAAAGCATTACTTTTCCCCTTCTACACATGCCAGAGGTGTAGGTGTTCACCCTCACCGGGGCTTTGAGACGGTTACCATTGCTTATAAAGGTCGAGTGGCACATCATGATAGTAGTGGTGGTGGTGGAATTATTGGTGAGGGAGATGTACAATGGATGACGGCTGCCTCAGGGGTTTTACATAAAGAATACCATGAAGAATCTTTCAGTGCAGAAGGGGGTGATTTTCAAATGGTTCAATTGTGGGTTAATTTGCCTGCTAAGGATAAAATGTCGACACCTAAGTATCAAGCCATATCAAACCAACAAATCACTCAAGTTGATCTTGGAGATTCAGGTTTTATAGAAGTGATTGCAGGAGAATATCAAGGACAAAAAGGCCCTGCTTCTACTTTCACTCCCGTGAATATGCTGAATGCCAAATTGAAAAGCGGAGCAAAAGCTAGTTTTTCCTTTCCTGCATCTTATAATACCTGTTTATTGGTTATTGAAGGAAGTGTAATAGTGAACGGAACAGAAGATGTAGCCTTAGACAATTTAGCTTTGCTGGAAAACGAAGGAGAGGAATTTTCAATAGAGGCTAAAGAAGATAGCGTGGTATTAATTCTGAGTGGTGAGCCAATAAATGAGCCCATTGCGGCACATGGTCCCTTTGTGATGAATACCCGTCAAGAAATCATGCAAGCTTTTGAAGATTTTAATGCTGGGAAATTCGGGTATCTTTCCTAGAGCCCTTTCATGGCACGAAGAGTCCTTGCAAGGCAAGGGCCTAGAACCACAGAATCTCAAAAAAAAGCCCTTGCATTGCAAGGGCTTTTTTTTGGACTCATACATTATCCTTAAAAGGGAAGATCATCACCCGATTCAGCTTCTAACGGAGGGAACTGATATCCACCACCTGCTGAAGGAGCTACATTCGGAGGAACAGATGGCGCTGCACCTGAACGATCTAATCGATATGCTCTAATTTCGGTATACCAGCGATCATTATATTCCCTTGATTCGACATTGAATTGTACTTTTACTATTTCACCTTCTTGTACAGGAGCTAAATCTTGAGTCTTGTCACCCCAGACCGACATACACACTTTTTTAGGGTATTGGTCTTGAGTTTCAATCACAAATTCTTGCTTGATCCAATTGGTCCCATTACGTCCGGTACCGGTTACTTCAGGAAGTTTTTTTACTAATTTTCCGCTGATTTCTAAAGCCATTCTGTTTATTCAGATTTGATGAAAACTTGATTTCCTTGCAAGTAAGCAAATATTTGGTAATTTTGCTAACCATATTGGCGATGTGGTGAAATTGGTAGACACGCTACCTTGAGGTGGTAGTGCCGTTTTAGGTATGGGAGTTCGAATCTCCCCATCGTCACTTATTTTTTATTATTAATCTGTAAATCATGTTGAAGATGAAACCTTACAGTGTGTTGCTTTACTATAACTACACCCCTGTGCCAGATCCCGAGGCTTATCGGGAAAAACACCACCTTTTTTGTATTGAAAACAATATCTTGGGGCGCATCATTGTGGCGTCAGAAGGATTGAATGGGGCCGTTTCTGGACTCAAAGAAGATTGCGATAAATACATGCATTGGTTGGAAAGTGATCCCATATTTCAGGGAACTGACTTTGACTTTAAAATTGAAGAATTTGACAAACACACTTTCAATAAATTGCATGTGCGTGTTAAAAATGAAATAGTCCATTCCGACTTACCTGTGAATCCTTTGGAGCGAACAGGTAAGCATTTGAAGCCTAAAGAATTTAAAGAATTATTGAAAAATGATCCAGACGTAGTCTTGGTAGATATGCGTTCTAATTATGAACATGAATTAGGACGTTTTAAAGGGGCATATACCTTCGACATGGAAAATTTACGGGATTTACCAGACCATGTGCACGAAATTGACCATTTGAAAAATAAAAAAGTTATCACCTACTGCACAGGTGGTATCAAATGTGAAAAGGCTTCTGCTTATTTACTTGAGAAGGGTTTTACGGATGTGTATCAATTGCATGGTGGTATCATCAAATACGGATTGGAAGAAGGAGGAGAAGATTTTGACGGATCTTGTTATGTGTTTGATAGTCGTGTAGCAACGCCCGTTAATAGCGTAAACCCGGTCGTTGTTTCAAAATGCCATGTTTGCCAAGAGCCATCAGACCACATGGTCAATTGTGCTAATCCGGAATGTAACGAGCATTTGGCTATTTGTCCAAGCTGTTTAAAAGAAATGGATGGCGCTTGTTCTCCTGCTTGTAAAGATCATCCGAGAAAGCGCCCATACAATGAAAAAGGATATTATTCCAAACAATCCGTGGGCTACTCTCCTATTTTAGGATTTAAGTCCTTTAGCAGAAATGCGAAGATTGAAGAAAAACAAAAAAAGGCTCATTGAGCCTTTTTTATTTCAATTAAATGGAATTCTTGAATCAGGGCTGGATTTTCTGGGCTTAAAGTAAAGCTTACTTCTAAATCGCCTTTTTCTCCCTCTATGCTAAATTTACCACGTAATTGATTTTCTGGAATCATGTCATGTACCTTTTTGATAGCCCCAACTTTCGAGAATAAGGATTCTGCCTCGCTCTTCAATACAGGTGTAAAATATTCGGAGAAAAAATTGATGGCAAAAATCCCACTGCTCTCTGCTTGGTTCCAATGTGGTAATATCTTCATCAATTCGCTTTGTCTTTGTTTCAGAATGTCAGAAACAGCTAAAGTACGTTTAGGTAAAGCTGTAGTATGTAGCAAGGAATCAATGACCAACATATTGATGCTCCCCATATTGGCATAGGTTAAATTACTAAAAGATATAATTCCGATATTATAATCTGGAAATATCCGCCAATTACTCCCAAATCCTGGTAAACCTCCTGAATGTGAAATGGAAGTTCTGTTGGCATAATCTTTCTTAAAACTCAATCCATAAGCATAAGCGTTAAAACTTTGCCCCACCTGGCCATTGGGATATTTTTGTTTAGGATTCACATCAATGAAATTCCATGGGAATTGCATTTCTCTGACAGAAGCGCGTTTTATCGGACCAGATTCTGGATCATCTCTTTCTGGCCAAGCGGATAAATGAAAAGCGACATAATGACTGAAATCCTCCATGGTAGTTATTAAACCACCCATAGCACCATAAGCTCCATCATGTTCCAAGGGCTGCTCCACCCAATTTTGATTGATCCAGCGGTAGCCTAGGGCTAATTGGTTTTTGGGAACATCCATATATTCCCAATAGGTATGGGTCATACCTAAGGGTTTTAAAATTTTCTCTGTAATGTAAGCTTGATAAGACTGTCCACTTACTTTTTTGATAATGCTTCCCAAAAGCGCAAACCCCATATTACTATATTCAAAGCTTACGCCAGGGTTGTTAGAAAATGAAATACCCTTATTTAACATCTCTGAGAAGGCCTTTTCCGAAATACCCAGTTGTCGATCCCCCCAAGGATTATCTTCTGGAAAACCTGCCGCATGGGTCATTAAATGCCTAATGGTAATCTCAGGAGCATCTTTCGTCACATATCGTTGATTTTTTAATTCTGGAATATAATGGTGAGCGGGTTCATCCAATTGCAATTTCCCCTCATCGCGCAATTTTAAAATGGTCATAGTGGTGAAACTTTTGGTCATGGAAGCTATGCGATAATCCACTTGCGAACTGGCAGGAATTTGTTGTTTGATATTTGCCAAACCAATGGATTGTGTGTGTACCAATTTTCCTTGATAGACCAATCCATAGACAACACTAGGTAGTTTTTCTTTCTCAACAAACTGTTTAAAAAGTTGATCTATTTGCGGTATAAATGCCTTGATTTTCTCTTCAGCACTTTGGCCAAATGCCGATTGCACACATATTACAATCAAGAGTAGATGTACTATTTTTTTCATTTTTTTCGATTAATAAATGCCCTGTATATGAATTTTTTGATCTCTCAAAAGGATGAACTCGCCTACTTTCTTTCCTAAAAACAAGCTTCCAATGGGTGATTCAGGTGAAATAGCAAAATAGTCTTTTTGATCTAAGCTGATTTTTCCTAGGCCTACCAACATATAATACATTCCTTTGTCTGTTATGATAAGGGCCCCTTTTTCGACGCTCTCATAGGTTCTATGGATGGGTACGTGCTGGATGATTTGCAAGGAATGCTTGTTTTGATCCATCAAAGCAGAGCATTTATCCATTTCTCTTTGCATCATTTCTCGGCCTGTTTCGTATTTATCCCCTGCGGAGCTCTTGGTGTCTGAATCTCTTGATTCTTTCGCCTGAACATATGCTATTTGTGCCTCTTGGATGTTTTGCTCCAAGCGCTGTAAAATTTCCTGATAAATTTGAGATTTAATATGGGGCCAATCGCTCATGTCCGACAAGTTCAAATGATTCTTTTGGGAAATTATCAATAAATTTGTTCATGACCTATTTCTCACCGACCGACTTGATTATAAACCCTGATGGAAGTTCCTATCATTTGAACATTCGTCCTGAGCAATTATGTGATACTATTTTCATGGTTGGTGACCCTGAACGTGTCGAAAAAGTTTCCTGCCATTTTGACCGTATTTATTACAAAATCCATAAAAGGGAGTTTGTAAGCCATTTTGGAGAACTGGCAGGAAAGCCTATTGGAGTGCTTTCTAGTGGCATTGGGGCCGATAATGTTGAAATTGTCATGAATGAATTGGATGCGCTAGCCAATATTGATTTTGAAACAAGAATAGAAAAAAGTCAAAAGCGTTCCTTGAATCTCATACGAATGGGTACCTCTGGCTCCATTCAAGAAGATATTCTTGTTGATTCAATTCTGATATCTGAGGCTGCCATAGGTTTTGATAATTTGGCTCAATTTTATGATTTTTCTTCGGATAAAAGCCTTCCTCAAAAGGATTTGGATCAATTTTGCGAACAAATCGGCTACCCATTACCTATCTATGGTGCTAAAGCTTCTAATCAATTAGTTCGTCTGTTCTCACAAGATGCCCATTTTCAGGATGCTTTTTTGGGAACAACGTTAACAGCACCTGGCTTTTATGCTCCTCAAGGTCGGACCGTGAGAATGAATTCGGTCTTACCCGATTTTTTAAAAGACTGTTCGGCCACTCTCGTGGGAAAATCAAAAATTACCAATATTGAGATGGAAACCTCTGCTTATTATGCTTTTTCTGGAGTTTTAGGCCACGAAATGATTTCATTGAATGCCATTTTGGCTAATCGGAAAACCCTTCAGTTTTCGACGAATCCAGAGAAACAAATTAGTCAATTGATCCAGAAGGCTATAGCTCTCTTTTCATGATGTAATCATTCATGTAGTAACCCTCTCCCACATGTAAATCCAGTTCTTGGTCGATTTGAAACCCTCTTTTTAAATAAAACTGAACAGCAGAATTATGTCGGTTGACATTTAAAAAGATGGCTTTTTGTCCATTTTCTTGAGCAAATTTTGCAACATACTCCAATAAAAATGTTCCTGCACCTTGGCTCTTTTGTAGTGGTCTCAAATAGATTTTATGGAGCTTTCCTTGCATGTCATCCATCGCTTCGTAGGCAGCAAAACCAATGGCCCCTTCCTCTGATTCCAACATGAAAAAGTACACATTTTCATCGAATTGCTTCTTTAATACATCAGTTCGATACATTATGTCCAACATGTAGACACATTGCTCCTCACTCAGGATTTCACCATAGGTAGGACGCCAAGCTTGCTCAGCTATCGCTTGTATGGTAGGAATATCATTTATTTCAGCTTTTCGGATTTGCATCTTGCAAAATTAAGTAAGCAAATTTGTAATTTCGTTAAAATTAAGAAAATATGAGTCAAGAGAAACCGCTTATTCTTATTGCTAATGACGATTCCATTCATTCCAAAGGAATTAGAGTATTAACTGAGATCATGTCAGAAATTGGAGAGGTCGTAGTAGTGGCCCCAGATAGCCACCAATCGGGTATGGGACATGCCATCACCATGGGGACTCCTATTCGTGTGACTAAAACGGAAACTTTCGGACCCAATATTCAATCTTATAAATGTTCAGGTACTCCTGCCGACTGTGTTAAATTTGGCAAACACTATATTTTAAAAGGTCGCAAGATTGATTTGATGGTATCAGGGATCAATCACGGATCTAATGCATCCATTTCAGTTTTGTATTCAGGTACGATGTCTGCCGCTATCGAGGCTGCCATGGAAGGAATACCAGCCATAGGGTTTTCCTTATGTGACTATGCCAATGATGCCGATTTTAGTCATTGCCATGATTTAATCATTAAAATAGCCCAACAAGTATTAGAGCATGGTTTGCATGAAGGATTAACACTCAATGTGAATTTTCCTGCTAAATCAGAAGCTCCTATTCAAGGTATTCGGGTAGCCCGACAAGCCAAAGCGGTTTATCGAGAGTTTTTTGAAGAAAGAAAAGACCCTTACGGACAACCCTATTTTTGGATGGATGGTTTTTTACATAATGAAGACCTAAACAATGGGACAGATTTGGATTGGTTAACAGAAAATTACGCCACAGTAGTTCCGGTAAAATACGACTTAACGGATTATCAAGCTTTGGAAGAAATGAAGCATTGGGATTTTACGATATAAGAGATTTGACCTTTAAAATGGTCAATAAACTTAAAGCATCTTGTATTTCCCCATTTTCTGCCATGTTGAACACTTCTTGTATGGGTATTTTCCTGACTACCAAAGACTCTGTTTCTTCAGGAGCAGCGATTCCTTGTTGAAGGTTTTTGGCCAAAAACATATGAGCTTTTTCATCGGTCACAGAATTGGACAAATAACAAGTTCCTAGGCTAATCCATTCTTGGGCTTGTAAACCCGTTTCTTCTTTCAATTCTCTTTTAGCTGCTTCCAAAGGGCTTTCCTGATCTTGAATCAAGCATCCTCCTTCAGGTAATTCCCAGGAATAAGCATCCAAGGTATATCGATGCTGTCCCACTAAATAAGTATTTCCTTCTTCGTCCAGAGGAAAAATGGAAACAGCTGTATTTTTAAAGTGAACCAAACCATAAATACCTTCATTCTGATTCGGATTAATGACCTCATGATGCTCAATGCGTATCCAAGGATTTTCATATACCGTATTTTTGGATAACGTTATCCAAGGCTTATCTTGTTCTTTCATCCCATAAAAATAAAAGGAATTGATGTATCTTTGTGCATAAATTTTTCCCATGAAACAGCGTCTGCTGCTTGTTACTTTCTTGGTCAGTGTCTTGATTTTAAATGGGAAATTTTATGCCTATTACTTAAGCGGTTCTACCACTTTATTGACTGATGCCCTAGAATCCATCATCAACGTGGTGGCTGGCGCATTTGCCTTTTATTCAGTGTATTTGGCTTCATTACCCAAAGATTTGAATCACCCTTATGGGCATGGGAAAATTGAGTTTTTCGCTTCTGGTTTAGAAGGAGTTTTGATTTTGTTGGCAGCTGCCTACATCTTTTTACATGCTTCTCAGCATTTGTGGACCAATCAAGAACTCAAGAGTTTGGATATGGGTATGGCCATTTCTTTGGGATCCTCCGCATTGAATGGTATCATGGGGTATTTATTGATTCAAATGGGTAAAAAGGAGCACTCTCCAACCATGGTGGCAGATGGGAAACACTTACGTTTAGACGCCTATAATAGTTTATTGGTCGTATTGGCCTTAGCAATCACCTATTTTACCAATTGGTTATGGGTTGACTCTGCCGCATCTCTCCTATTTGCTTTTTTTATGTTTTGGCAAGGTATTCGTCTAATTCGTACTTCGGTGGCAGCTCTAATGGATGAAACCAATCCTAAAGTTTTTCGAATGGTCATTGAATGGATTACCAAAAACCAAAGAGATGAATGGATTGATTTACATAATTTACGGGTTCAACAATATGGGGGTGATTTACATATCGACTGCCATTTAACACTTCCTCGCTATTGGGATTTAAACCATGTTCATGAGGAAATTCACGACTTTGAAGGTACTTTATCTCAAGTTTTACCTACCCACATTGAGATATTTGTTCATGCAGACCCTTGTTTGGATGAATGCTGTGCCCATTGTCAAGTGGCCAACTGCCCTATCCGTTCACAAGCATTTGTCGATAAAATTGAATGGAATAACGTGAATTTAGCTTTAAACCAAAAGCACTTTCTGGAACAATTAAACCGTTCTTAGACTTCCAATTCCTCCATCTACTCCAATCACTTGTCCCGTTATCCATGAATTTTCAGGCTTCAGTAAGAAGGCGGCTAAATTGGCTACGTCTTCAGCTTGTCCCACACGTCCTAGTGGATGACGCTTTCCTCCAGCTTCTACTTTTTCAGGAGTGCTTAATAGATTTTGCGCTAAAGGTGTTTGAGTTAAGGAAGGAGCAATAGCATTTACTCGAATTTTGAAACTACTCAATTCAGCCGCTAATGATCGGGTTAAACCTTCAATGGCACCTTTGGAACTAGCTATAGATGCATGGAATCCCATGCCTGTTTGTACTGCTACGGTGCTAAATAGGACAATGGATGAACTATTGGATTGTTTTAAGGAAGCTAATAAAGCTTGAATCACGCGAACCGCTCCCAAAACATTGATTTTAAAATCTAGTTCAAAATCAGTGGTAGTTAACCGATGAAATGGTTTTAATACGATGCTGCCTGGGCAATAAGCAATACCATCTACAGAACCTTGAATGGATGAAAATATGCTATCTTCCTCTTGAAGGGCATCCCAGGTATAGTTTTCAATACCCGCCAAATCAGCTGCTTTTCTTGAAAAATTTAAAACACGATGTCCAGCGGCTATTAATTGCTCAGCTATGGAGTAGCCAATCCCTTGGCTAGCTCCAACAATCACATATACTCCCATTAAACCGACTGAATACCGCCTAAAAATTCTTTTTTAGTTGCTTCTTCTTGGAATTTACCTCCATAAAAGGAAGTAATAGTGGATGTAGCATCATCTTTAACCCCACGAGAGGAAACACACAAATGTTTGGCATCGATATAAATAGCCACATGTTCTGTTTCAAGTACTCGCTGTAAATGTTTGGCAATTTGCATCGTCAAACGTTCCTGAACCTGAGGTCTTTTGGCATAATACTGTACAATTCGGTTCAATTTCGATAAACCAATTACTTTACCTGAAGAAATGTAAGCAATATGCGTTTTACCGACGATGGGTACAAAATGATGCTCGCAATTGGAGTAAAAACTGATATTTTTCTCAATTAGCATTTCATTATAGCCAAATTTATTTTCAAATAAGGCTACCTGAGGCTCATTTTTTGGATTTAATCCACTAAATATCTCTTCAATGTACATTTTGGCTACACGTTTTGGCGTACCCTTTAGTGAATCATCTGTCAAGTCTAACCCTAGAGTTAACATGATTTCTCTAAAATGCCCCTCGATTTTTTTGATTTTATCTGCATCAGAAAGATCGAATGCATCTGAACGCATAGGCGTTTCTATCGAAGTCGCTATGTGATTATCTCCAATCTCATCATCCGTGAAATGGAAATTTTCCGTATCAATGAGCAGGGAATTCAACAAAATTTCTTTCTGTTTCATATAATCTAATTTTTAAATCAAGGTTGGTGGCAAGTGCTGCTCTAATTTTTTGATAAATAACCAAGGCAATGTTTTCAGCCGTCGGATTCAATTGAGCAAATTCGGGCACATCTAAATTTAGATTTTTATGATCGAATTTTTTAATGATTTCCTTTTGAATCAGTTGGGAAACTTCCTTCATATCTATCACATAACCCGTTTCTGGATTAATTGTTCCAGTAATTTGCACAATTAATTCATAATTGTGACCATGGAAATTGGGATTATTGCATAATCCAAACACTTCTTGGTTCTTTTCATCTGACCAATTGGCATTATACAATCGATGAGCAGCATTAAAATGCTCTTTCCTAAATACACTTACACGGGGAAGCTCTATCATTTTTTTAAATTGGATATAAATTTACAGCCATAATTTGATTAAATTTCAATTTCATTATCTAAAACCAGTTTAACTATTTATGAAAAGGCGAAACTTTATTTCAAAATCGCTGCTATATACGTCGTCTGCTGCTCTATTTCCGACTATTTTAAAAGGCATAACTCCAGAACAAACAAAAGTGCGTTTAGGTTTCATTGGTGTTGGACTTCGTGGAAGAAATCACCTGGAAATGGCGATGTATCGTCCCGATGTAGAAATTGTAGCAATTTGTGATATTGATCCAAAAGCTATTCAGATTTCTCAAAAAATGATTCGAGATAAAGGCCGTAAAGAAGCGGTGGTATATCAAAATGGGGATCATGACTTTGAAAACTTAGTTAAACGAAACGACATTGATGGCGTGATTATCGCTACCCCTTGGGAATGGCATGTGCCTATGGCCTTGGCTTCCATGAAAGAAGGAAAATATACCGGTGTAGAAGTCTCTGCTACCGTGACATTGAAAGAATCATGGGATTTGGTGAATATGTATGAAAAAACAGGTTCACATTGCATGATTTTGGAAAATGTCTGCTACCGTCGTGATGTCTTGGCTGTATTAAACATGGTTCGTCAAGGTATGTTTGGCTCATTAACGCATGTGCAATGTGGGTACCAACATGATTTACGCGAAGTGAAATTCAATGATGGGGTTAAGCCATATGGTGGAGGAGTAGAATTTGGTGCCAAAGGATTTTCTGAGGCAAAATGGAGAACACAACACTCCATAGACCGTAATGGAGATATTTATCCAACCCATGGTTTAGGCCCTGTGGCTGAAATGCTCAATATCAACCGTGGAAATCAGTTTTTATATGTAACATCCATGGCTAGTCCAGCCCTGGGTTTGCAAAAATACATCGTAGATAAAGGGGGAAAAGATCATCCCAATGCCAAAACCAAGTTTAAATTGGGCGATGTCGTAACTACCTTAATCAAATGTGCCAATGGGGAAACCATCATGGTTTCTCATGATACCAACTCTCCTAGGCCATATTCCTTAGGTTTCCGAGTGCAAGGAACCAATGGTTTATGGATGGATGATAATAAATCCATTTATTTGGAGGGTGTCTCTCCCAAAGCCCATAGCTGGGAGCCGTTCAAACCTTACCAAGAGAAATACGATCATCCACTATGGAAAGCGCATGCTCAGGATGCTGAAAATGCTGGCCATGGGGGAATTGATTATTTTGTATTAAGAGCCTTTATTGAATCTATTAAAAATAAAGTAGCCCCTCCTATTGATGTATATGATGCAGCAGCGTGGTCAGCTATTTCACCACTATCAGAAGAATCCATTGCTAAAGGATCTGCTCCTATTAAAATTCCAGATTTCACTCGAGGAAAATGGAAAACGAATCAACCTATTTTTGCTTTACATGATAACTATTAAACCTTTATGACAACTACAAACAAACCTACCAACACCTCAGCTGCTCTGTTAATTATCGGAATACTCTTCTTTGTATTTGGATTTGTGACTTGGGTAAACTCCGTATTAATTGCTTTTTTCAAAGCAGCCTTTGCGTTAAATAATTTTGAATCTCTATTAGTAACCTCTGCTTTCTTTATTTCTTACTTTGTCATGGCTATTCCATCTTCTTGGGTCTTAGCGAAAACAGGATTCAAAAACGGAATGTCTCTTGGTCTAATGGTCATGGCCGTAGGAACTGTATTATTTGTACCTGCTGCTCAAATGTCTAATTACCCCATGTTCCTTTTAGGATTATTCGTCATCGGAACAGGATTAGCCCTTTTACAAACAGCTTCTAATCCTTATGTAACCATCTTGGGTTCACCAGATTCAGCAGCTAAGCGCATCTCTGTCATGGGAATTTGCAATAAAGTGGCTGGTATTTTAAGTCAGTTTATTTTTGGCGGCTTATTATTGTCTTCCACCACGGATGCTAAAGATTTAAGCATTGTCGTTAACCCTTATTTAATCATGACTGGGGTTTTAGTGGGATTGGCTTTATTGGTTCGTTTCTCAACTTTACCAGAAGTGGAAGCAGAAGAAAGTGCAGAATCGGCAGCAGAACAACGTTCTAGTGTATGGGCTTATCCGAATTTAGTGTTAGGGCTCGTTGCATTCTTTTTATACGTAGGTGTAGAAGTAATGGCGGGTGATACGATCATTAATTATGGCGTATCTCAAGGTATTGATATGGAAGTAGCCAAAACCTTTACGACTTATACATTGTATGGCATGTTGGCGGGATATGTCGTGGGTATATTATTCATCCCGAAGATTTTATCTCAACAAAAAGCCTTGAATTATTCCGCAATATTAGGGGTAGTATTTTCTCTTGGAACAGTCCTTTTAGACGGATATTATTCAGTGATGTGCTTAGCCTTGTTAGGTCTAGCCAATGCGCTTATGTGGCCAGCTTTATGGCCATTAGCAATCAGTGGTCTAGGTAAATACACGAAATTGGGTTCCGCATTAATTATTATGATGATTTCTGGAGGCGCTTTAATTCCCTTATTGTACGGGGATATTGCCGATCGAATTCAAGATACGCAAATAGCTTATGTCATTATGGTTCCCTGCTATTTGTTTATTTTATTTTACGCAACAATCGGACACAAAAAGAGTTCTTGGTAGTAGCATCATGCAAAAAGAGCCTCATCTTATTTCCATGAGATGAGGCTTTTTGTTTGTATTTCGTACATTTGAATTAAATTTTATACCTATGTCAAGTCTTCAACAATCGTCTTCAGCTCATTTGATCAGCGATGGGAATATGTATGCTCCTACCTTGTTCGGCTATCAGCGGAGAGAAACGATTCCTGTTTCCATTGGCGATTTGATGTTGGGTTCAGATTTTCCCATTCGAATACAATCCATGACAACCGTGGATACCATGGATACTGCAGGATCCATAGAACAGTCCATTCGCATGATTGACGCAGGCTGCGAATTGGTACGGATTACTGCTCCTTCCGTTAAAGAAGCTCAAAATTTAGAAAATATTCGTAAAGGATTACGCGCTAAGGGCTATAAAACACCTTTGGTTGCTGATATACATTTTACCCCCAATGCTGCTGAATTAGCCGCTCGGATAGTGGAAAAAGTACGTATTAATCCAGGAAATTACGCAGACAAAAAGCGTTTTGAAACGATAGAATACAGCGAGAGCTCTTATCAAGCTGAATTAGAGCGTATTCGTGATAAGTTCTTGCCTTTGGTGAAGATTTGCAAAGAATACGGCACAGCGATGCGTATTGGAACTAACCACGGTTCATTATCCGATCGAATTTTAAGTCGATATGGTGATACCCCTTTAGGCATGGTAGAATCTGCTTTGGAGTTTCTTCGAATTTGTGAAGATGAAAAATACTTCAATATTGTACTCTCTATGAAAGCTTCCAATACTCTAGTCATGGTGGAAGCCTACCGTTTATTGAGTAAAAAACTGGCAGATGGCCAATTTAAAGCTTATCCCTTACATTTAGGGGTTACCGAAGCGGGTGAAGGTGAAGATGGTCGAATTAAATCGGCTGTAGGAATCGGTACTTTATTGGAAGATGGATTAGGAGATACGGTACGGGTATCTTTAACCGAAGATCCTGAATTTGAAATTCCAGTAGCCAAAGATTTGGTGAATCGTTATGTAGGTCGAAATCGTCCAAATGCACCCATTCCAAGCCTAAGTAATTTATCTGCGGGATTCGACTCCCCCATCAATCCATTTGCGCATACCAGAAGAAAAAGTGCCGAATTGATGAATTTTGGTGGGCATCAAGTACCCCGTGTTATCGCTGACTATTCACATTTGAAAAGCATCAGCATGGAGGATCTGAAATCCATTGGTCATTTTTATTTGCCAGAACCCGATAAATGGGCCATGAATGATTTGGGGGCTGATTATTTGTTTACCGGGACTTCAGATTTAGATTTCATGCTTCCCAATGGATTGAAACAAATACAATCAGCTACAACTTGGCTGCAATCCAGTCCTTCTGAGCATCAATTTCCATTATTTGAAGTGGAAGATTGGTTAAAGGCAAGCAAGAAACATGCCCAACTTAATTTTGTTCAGGCGGATGCCGAGGAGATTTGGTCTAATGACTTATTCGTCAATGCCCTTAAATTGGCCCAGAATGAGGTATTGGTACTTTCTTCGAGCTTTTCTAATCGAATGGCAGCCATTCGACGAGCCTTTTTTGAATTGGAAATACAAGGAATTCATATTCCTGTAGTAATACGTTTGAACTATCAGGATATTCATGCGGACCAATTTCAACTATTTGCACCAACAGAAGCAGGTGCTTTATTTATTGATGGATTTGGTGATGGATTAATGCTTTCTTTAGCAGGTTTACCTGTTCAATCCTCGCTGGAGAATTCTACCAATTTCGGGATTTTACAGGCCTGTCGAGTACGTATTTCTAAAACAGAGTATATATCTTGCCCATCTTGCGGAAGAACCTTATTTGATCTTCAAGAAACAACTGCCAGAATCCGACAAGTAACAGATCATTTAAAAGGGGTGAAAATAGGAATCATGGGATGCATCGTGAATGGCCCAGGAGAAATGGCCGATGCTGATTATGGTTATGTAGGTATAGGTAAGGACAAAATTGCCTTGTACCGTGGTCAGGAAGTCGTGAAAAAGTCGGTACCAGCAGATTCTGCTGTAGATGAGTTAATACAATTAATCAAGGAAGACGGAATCTGGAAAGATCCGCAAGAAACGAATAACTAAGATGAGCAGACTAAAAGAACAATTCAGAATTGGTGAAGTATTTACTTACTTTATTCGTGTATTTCAAAAGCCAAAACCAGGTGCACCGACGAACTTTAACATTCGTACGATGCACATGATCAATAAAATATCGATTGTGATGTTTTTGTTTTGTGTGGCTGTGATGATTTATCGCGCACTTTTTCGCTAGAATTATTTCATTCCAAATTTACACCAATGTGTTTTGGCATAGGCTAATGCCTTTTTGTCCTTCGTTTTACCATTGACATAATCACACAAGTATTGGTATTCCTTAGGGCCTGGAGCATTGGGAAGTACTGCCAATAATTTTTCAATCACTTGAATGGCCTGAGTAGCTTTCTTTTGTTTAAACAATAAAGAACTTTCAACCATCCACATTCTTCTTTGAATAGAGCCTGGGTCTAAACCAGCTTTAGCCATTTGGGCTTTAATCTTTTGAATATCAGCTACGCTTAATTTATTTGCTTGAGAGCTTGTCAAGACGATTTGAAAGATATTTTCATAACTCATCCTGACAGGATTAGCTTCATAAATTCTTTCATAAGCGGGAATGTGGTTGATGAAATAATCAAAAAGTACATTGTTATTATTCATCATCACCATTTGAATGGCATTGAAGGTACTTTGTGAGGTATATTGGCTAGGATTTATGGTCTTAGCAAACACATTGAAAGCGGCAATATTGGAAGTTGTATCACCCACTATTCGAGCATACTCAGCATAGTTTAATAAGAACTGCGGGTTTTTATCTCCTGCTTTCAATCGTTTGGCATAATTCTGCGCATGTTCAGCTGGATTAATTGCTTTTTGAGCTATTGAATTCACATTAATGACAGAATTATCTCTTTCCCCAAATATCTTAGCCCCAACGATTTGTAAACTAGTGGGATCCATGAATATAAAGGTAGGTGTGGCATTAATCGTGATTTTCAGCTTTTTTAAGAGCTTTTGATTCTCAGGATTACGAATGTCCAACTGGAAATTGATAAATTTAGCATTGTACAAAGCCCCCACTTGGGGTTGAGCAAAAGTTCCTTTAAAAGCATTACAAATATGACAATCTGGTGCATATACTTCCATAAACAAAAGTTTATTTTGTTGTTTAGCAGTTGCCACAGCCGTATTAAAATTGCCCGTTTTAATGAAGTTGATGCCCTTTTGTGCCAAACTAGGCACAGAAATAAGCAGTATGATGGCGATGAATAAATGGGATACTTTCATGTATATTTTGCTTATTGACCCTTTTCAGCCGCGATGATTTCTTTCTTTAAATGACTCGATAAAGTCATACAAACTTGTTCGATTTCCTGAGAAAAGTAACTATCACCAGTAGCTTGCAAGGAAGCTTCCGAAACTGTTCCTAAAATTTCAATAAAAAAGCGTTTCATATCCAAAACCTCCATGTCTTTCGTCCATAAGGGTAAAGTCAAAGTACCTTTGTGGTAAGGATCCCAGGTTGCAACTAATATCGCTTTTGTTTCCTCTATTCCTTCATTGGGATTATCTGTGGCGGACCAAGAAATTTGTTCAGGAATGTTATTTTCGTCTAAACTTATTTTGAAATTTATCTCTGATTGTTTCATTGCTTAATTTGAATTGTTTTTCGATTCAGGGATTAAATTCTATCCCAAATAAATCGTATTTTCGTACAAAAGTAAGAAAACTTAATGGTTCGAGCAGAAATTATTACAATTGGGGATGAGATTCTTTATGGGCAAATATTGGATACCAATACCCAGTGGATTAGCCTGGAATTAGACAAAATAGGAATTAAAACCATCAGAAAGTCGTCCGTAGGCGACCAGGAAAGTGAAATTTTAAACATACTTGAAGAAGCTCAACACCGGGCTGATATCGTATTTATAACAGGTGGATTAGGTCCAACCAAAGACGATTTAACGAAAAAAGTTCTAGCGAATTTCTTTGGTTGCGATATGGCATATCATCCGCAAGCATTAGAAGACGTGCGTGTGTTCTTTGAAAAAAGAGGGCGTGAATTAAGTGATTTGAACCGTGATCAAGCCTTATTGCCTACTAAAGCACAATATGTTCAAAATAAGCAAGGAACAGCGCCTGGGATGTGGTTTGAGGAAAAAGAAACGGTGTGGGTTTCCATGGCCGGAGTACCTTTTGAAATGAAAGCCATGATGGAAGATTTGGTTTTACCACGCGTAGCCCAACATTTCAAAACACCCACCATTGTTCATAAAATTGTTAAAGTAGTAGGTATCGGTGAATCTTATTTGTCGGATATGATTCAGGATTGGGAATTGTCTTTGCCCAAACATATTAAATTAGCCTATTTACCTTCTTTGGGAATCGTTAAATTGCGTTTGACGGGCTTTGGAGACAGTGTTACTCAATTGAATCAAGATATTCAACATGAAATTACTCGGGTCATGCCCCTCATTAAACCTTATGTGTTTGGATATGAACAGGATGAATTAGCCCAAGTGATTGGTCAATTATTGGTTGAAAAAGGCGCTAGTATTTCAGTGGCAGAAAGTTGTACGGGTGGGTATTTATCTCATTTATTTACAGAAATTGCAGGAAGTTCCGCCTATTTTAAAGGAGGCGTTATTTCCTATGCAAATGAAGTGAAAATAAATAGTTTGGGTGTTTCTCCTACCCTTTTGGAACATGAAGGTGCAGTCAGTGAAGCATGTATCATTTCCATGGCCAATGGAGTAAGAGAGAAACTACATAGTACTTTATCTTTAGCCACTTCTGGTATTGCAGGTCCCGATGGAGGTACGGAGGAGAAGCCTGTTGGTACAGTTTGGATTGCTTTATCTCATGAAGGTGGTGTTATAACTCGCAAATTGCAATTAGCTGGAACTAGGAAGCAAATAATACACATGACGGCCCTGAACTGTCTGAATTTAGTTAGGAAATTTTTGTTAAACGAATTGACTCAATAGTTATGGCCATCATGGAAGTCATTATGCCTAAAATGGGTGAAAGCATCATGGAAGCAACCGTATTAAACTGGTTGAAAAATCCTGGTGATTATGTGGAAGCTGATGAATTTATTTTAGAAGTTGCTACTGATAAGATCGATACCGAAGTACCGAGTCCAGTTTCAGGATATTTACAAAAGATCATCGTTCCTGTTGGGGAAATTGCTACCATTGGTAAGGCTATATGTGTGATTGATTCCATAGAAAACTCAGCTGATACGACTCCAAGCGCATCCGTAGCCAATATGTTTCCAGAGCACGAAGCATTAGCTTTATTGACAGACGTTAGTTTAGGGATTTTAGGTCAAAATGAAGAAAAATCAAATCCTTGGATTTCTCCTTTGATCAAACAAATTTGCCTGCAAGAAAATGTAACACAACGAGAACTTAGTACCATTAAGGGTTCGGGTTTGGACCAGCGAGTTACTAAGAAAGATGTATTGAATTATATCGCTGTCCGTAATTCCAAACGGATGATAGCTTCAGGTACGCTAAGTCAAGGCCCAGGCTTACGCTTACCGGGTGATGTGGTAATCGAAATGGACCGTATGCGTAAGATGATTTCTGAGCGTATGGTGGATTCTAAGCGTATTGCCCCTCACGTTACGTCGTTTCTAGAAGCGGATATGACAGCCATGGTAACGTGGCGTGAAACGGAAAAAGCCAACTTTTTAGCCAAATACAAAGAGCCAATAACCTACACACCATTATTGATCATGGCTACGGCCAAAGCACTTAAGGATTTTCCCGGCATGAATATTTCTGTTGAAGGAAATTACCTAGTACAGCATGAGCAAATCAATATAGGCATGGCGGTAGCCTTACCCAATGGTAATTTAATCGTTCCGGTTATTCATGAAGTGGATAAATTATCTTTATTGGAATTAACTAAAAAAGTTAATGATTTGTCGAACCGGGCTAGGTTGAATAAATTGACTCCCTCTGATTTAGAAGGAGGCACTTATTCCATCTCCAATATTGGTTCTTTTGGTA
The DNA here is from genome assembly GCF_011250515.1 of Aquirufa ecclesiirivi. Lineage (GTDB taxonomy): Bacteria > Bacteroidota > Bacteroidia > Cytophagales > Spirosomataceae > Aquirufa > Aquirufa ecclesiirivi. The sequence continues at coordinate 57,407 of NZ_JAANOP010000002.1, forward strand.
ATTTAATGGGTACTCCCATCATTGTCCAGCCTCAGGTCGGAATATTGGCATTTGGAGTCATTGAGAAGAAACCTGCGGTCATATCTGGTCCTCAAGGAGACCAGATTGCCATTCGTCAAAAGATGTTCATTTCCCATTCCTATGATCACCGTGTGATTGATGGTTCTTTGGGCGGAGGTTTCTTGAAACGAGTTTCGGATTATTTAGAGAAATTCAATATTTCAGATCACGAATTGTAGTCAGATCTTTATTTTACATGAGGCTCAGGATGTTATTCTGAGCCTTTTTTATAAAATATGCAAAGTGTTGTCTTGCCTGATAAATGGCCAAAGTAAATGATGTGATTTTAGTTTTTTTGAAGCTTTTCTAAAAACATTACTTAAAATACATTTTTACGGTATTTCTTTTTTTGAAAAAAAAGAAACAAAAAAACTTCTTTTCTTGTCGTTCATCAAAGGCGAATTTCGCTTCGCGAAACCGTGATTCACTTCGCTATCGCCTATATTTTTGACGCCAACGCGCATCGCCTTTGCTATGGTCAAAACCTCGTCTACCGCTGCGTTCATCATCTTTCGCTCGTGCTGACCGACGGTATTTTCTATCAAAAAATCAACAATCTTCATTCTGAAACTAAACTCTAAATAACTGACAATTGATGAGGTTAATCCCAACGAAAGATGGGAACGTAGCATGAGCGAAGCGGTAGGCGGATGGTTGCCCCTGCGCATAGGCCATATGAGATAGAGTCAAAGATTAAAGCCGAATGCGGAGTGAACATCGGTTCCGCGTAGCGGAATTCGTCTTAGGATTAACCGCACTTCTTTTGTTTTTTTTGTTTCTTTTTTTCAAAAAAAAGAAATACCTCAGTATTGGAATTAAAGTAGAGTTCGATATAAAATAACATAGATTGATTCAATTATTATATATCGGAAAATCCCAAATATTATTGACCAACTCGCTCGTCCTAAAAACTGTCAACTAATTTCAGGTCAGGACACGTTGATAAAAAAAAAGCCCTGAATAATTCAGGGCTTTTACATAATGCTTTGTACAATTAAAACTTGGAATTCGGGTCCTTAACGTTAGGACGAATAATTTTTAACCAAGTTAATAATTTGACCATCGGATAGGTAGGATCAATCTCAAACCATTTGGTGGCAAAATTGACACGGTTTGGTAATTTATGGTGGTTATTTTGGAACAACTCCCCCATCATCAGGACATCTACTACTAAGGAGTTCTTGGAGTGATCATGATTGTCATAATTTTGATAGCCATATTTGTGACCTGACCAGTTAACAATGGCTCCATGTACTGGACCCATCAAAAAGTGTACCGGTAACAAAAAGAAGAATGCCCAGTGCATATCAAAATAACGGTATGCTACTATGTAGAATGAAGAATAGGCCACTCCCCAACCAACACGTGAAATCCATGAATCACCGATTTTTTCAATTGTTTTTGAAACAGGGTAATCATGTTCAAAGCGCTCTTCTACTTTTTGAGAACGGTTTAAAACCGCATTATAAATGTTCTTCGTTTTCCACATCATGGTAAAGACATTGCTAGAGAACATCGGTGAATGTGGATCTTTAGGTGTATCAGAGAATGCATGGTGCATTCTGTGTAGAATGGCGTAAGCTCTTGGACTTAAGAAAGAAGATCCTTGTGACAAATAAGTAAGAAAATAGAAAAATTTCTCCCAATACTTGTTCATTAAGAACATTTTATGTGCTGAATAGCGGTGTAGGAAGAATGTTTGACTAAAAAGAGATACGTACCAATGAATAATAAAAGCTGGAAGTACTAATTGCATAAATTATATAATAAGATTATGACTACAAATTTAACTATGAAAAGTTTAAGAATCTCTAGTATTCCAATATACTTTTATGATTTTTATCAGTTAAGGGTGCAGGAAAGCGTATTGAAGTATATTGACTCCCATCCTAAGCGCGGCCTCTCTTTTTTCTGCCGGATCATGGTAAATACTTTCATCTTCCCAGCCATTTCCTAAATCACATTCATAGGAATAAAAACAGATAAGTCGGCCTTGATAAATCAATCCAAATCCCTGAGGTGCTTTTCCATCATGCTCATGAACCTTGGGTAGGCCTTTGGGAAAGGGATATGCTTGTGAATAAATGGGATGGCTATAAGGTAATTCTACAAAACTTAATTCTGGGAAGACTTTCGCCATTTCTCTGCGAATGGACTTGTCTAAACCATAATTATCATCAATATGCAGAAAGCCACCACCCAATAAATATTGGCGTAAGTTTTTTTGTTCTTCTTTGTCGAAAAGCACATTGCCATGTCCTGTCAAATGTATAAAAGGGTAATTCCAAAGCATGGGACTAGTTAATTCCACCGTTTCTGGACTGGGATCAATGCCCATTTTCTTTTGTTGGTTGGCAAATTGAATAAGATTAGGTAAGGAAGTCTTGTTGGCATACCAATCTCCTCCCCCTTTGTATTTTACTTTGGCAATTTTAAACAAGGGATTTTGAGCCAAAATAACTTGACTAAAACCTACTAGTAAGAAAATTAGCGCCTTAGTTTTCATGTAATAAATGAATGGCATGTGTGGCAGCCAAACCAGCTGTTTCTGTTCTCAAAATAGCTTTTCCTAGACTAAAGGGTGTCCAATCAGTTGAAATTAAAGCCTCACTTTCTTCGCTGGAAAAATCACCTTCTGGGCCAATCAAAATATGATACGCTTGATTCAAATGTATACTTTTACTTAAGCTTGAACTAGGAGGATTGGAAATGTAAGCAAATAGTTTTTGCTCATCTTCCTTGTTTCCAAGTTGTCCGACAAGCTCTTTGAAGGAAACCATGGGATAAATAGTCGGCAAAAACAGATTTTTAGACTGTTTCAAAGCCGAAATGACAATTTTTTCTAAGCGATGCGTTTTAATCTCTTTTCTTTCGGAATACCTAGAATGAAAAAAGCCAATGGATTGAATTCCAAATTCAGCGCATTTTTCCACCATCCATTCCATGCGTTCCATTTGCTTAGTGGGTGCTATCCATAGGTGAATCGCATAGGCGGGCATGACCGAATTTTCTATTTCATTTACTAGATGGAATGAGGTCTTTTTACTCGTAGATTGGTCAATTTTAGCCTCAAATTTTTGCCCCTTCCCATTTAAAATAAAAATCGGGTCTCCCGCTTTTAAACGGAGGACCCGATGGGCATGAATGGATTCTTCTTCGCTTAAAAAAGGGCTAGCAATTGGATTTGGCTCATAAAAAACCGGAATACTCATGCTTACTCTTCTTCAGATTTGAAAGAATATAAAGATGTATCTAATTGTATATTATCCGCATTGAAATCATGGATAAACTCCTCAATCACTTCATCTGTTAATGCAGGAACATATAAAGCAGCCTCTAAACCGATACCAAAATCAAAGTCTTTATCTACTTCTACATATTCACTAACCTTGATTTCATCGTTTTCTTCCATTTCTTCGATGATTTCTAAGACCATCATTTCTACTTCTTCATCCAATGAATCATTTGCTTGATAGGTCTCATCCCTGTTTTCAATAGGAACATACAAAGGAAAATGCTGGATAGCTTCTCTCTCTGCAGCCTCATATAGCAAGCTAGAATAATGTAATTGTAGAGTACAAAGGATGGCGTCGTAGACTACCTCTTTTTGCTCAAAATGGCCCACAAATTGTATGTGGACCATTTCTCTATCATTGCTTACCGGAAGATCTTCATCTTCAATCAAAATAAAGTTACGTTTTTCAGATACGCAAAGCTCTTTCAAACGGTTGATTTCCTCAGGAGAAAATCCGGGATTGCTTATTTGTGTCATAAGAAGACAAACTATTTAATCATTAATAATTCTCTATACTTTGGTAATGGCCACTCATCATCATCAATGATCAATTCCAATTTATCCACAGCATAACGGATTTCTTCGAAATATCCTTTGACCTTAGAGCCATATAAGAACGCTCTTTCTTCCAGATTTTCTACGTTATTAGCCTCTTTTCTTGCTTCTGTCATATCATTTTGTAATAAAACAATCTTAGAAGTATACTCAGAGATTTTTTTAATCATTTCAATCGTTGGAGCAAAATACTGAGGATCAATGCCAATTTCCTTCTGTCCTTTCACATTTTCTACCAATTGAGTTTGGTATTTTAATGAAGTAGAAACAATGTGGTTAATCGCCATATCTCCAACAACACGTGATTCAATTTGGATTTTCTTAATGTAGTTTTCCAATTCAATCTCGTAACGAGCATGCATTTCTTCTTTAGAATAAATGCCGTATTTCGTGAATAATTCAATTGACTCTGGGCGAGTATAAACTAACAAAGCCTCAGGAGTAGTTTTCATATTAGATAAACCTCTCTTTTCTGCTTCTTCTACCCATTCATCCGAGTAACCATTTCCCTCAAAACGGATTTTCTTAGATTCTTTGGCATAACGCTTTAACACATCCATGATGGCCAATTCTTTCTTCACTCCTTTTTCTAAGATAGCATCTACCTCTTTACGGAATAAGATTAATTGGTTAGCTACAATGGTATTCAAAATGGTCATGGGTGCTGCTGAATTGGCAGAAGAACCAACGGCACGGAATTCAAATTTATTACCTGTAAAAGCAAATGGAGATGTTCTATTACGATCCGTATTATCCAAAATCAAAGAAGGGATTTTGTTGATACCTAATTTTAGGTACACATTATCTCCTTTTTCTAATTGGAATTCTTCGATATCCTTCATGTTTTCTAAATCATCCAATACATTGTTCATGGTAGATCCTAAGAAAACAGAAACAATCGCTGGAGGCGCTTCATTGGCCCCTAAACGGTGCTCATTGCCTGAAGATGCGATCGATGCTCGTAATAAGTCGGCATTATCATGTACCGCTTTAACTACGTTCACAAAGAAAGTTAAGAAACGAAGGTTTTCTTTTGGTTTAGAAGATGGTCCCAATAAATTGACACCCGTATCCGTACCCAAAGCCCAGTTATTATGTTTACCTGATCCATTGATACCAGCAAATGGTTTCTCATGGAACAATACTTTTAATTTATGTTTTACGGCTACTTTCGACATCAAATCCATCAAAAGCGCATTGTGATCACAAGCTAGGTTGGCTTCCTCAAATGTCGGAGCCACCTCAAATTGCGCTGGAGCCACTTCATTGTGACGCGTGCGAACAGGCATACCTAATTTTAAAGCTTCAATTTCAAAATCAACCATGAACGCATTCACACGGGTTGGAATAGATCCAAAATAATGATCTTCTAATTGTTGACCTTTAGCAGGCGCATGTCCAAAAACCGTTCTTCCCGCCATCATTAAGTCTGGACGAGCATTGTATAGAGCCTCATCTACTAAGAAGTATTCTTGCTCAATACCTACGGTGGGTACAACTTTAGTTACATCACGATTGAAATATTCTTTTACCACAGCAGTAGCTGCTTTGTCGATTAATTCAATAGATTTCAATAATGGAGTTTTGTAATCAAGTGCCTCGCCTGTATATGAAACAAAAACTGAAGGAATACATAAAGTAGCTGTTCCAGCCGCATTTTCCATGATAAAGGCAGGTGAAGATGGATCCCAACCTGTATATCCGCGTGCCTCAAATGTAGAACGAATTCCACCGTTCGGGAAAGACGAAGCATCTGGCTCTTGTTGTACTAAAGCAGATCCTTTGAATTTTTCTACCGCCTTACCCGTACTTAAATCAATATCGAAAAACGAATCATGTTTCTCAGCAGTAGTTCCTGTTAAAGGTTGAAACCAGTGTGTATAGTGAGTCGCTCCTTTAGAAATAGCCCAAGATTTCATCGCTGCAGCTACCTCGTCAGCCGCATCACGGTCGATTTTGGAGCCCGTATTAATGGCTGTCGTAATCTTAAGGTATGCTTCTGGTGATAATAATGAGCGCATCACCTCATCATTAAATGTCATATTGCCGTAATAATCACTTACTTTTTCAGTAGGGATTTTCACAACGGCAGTAGCTCTACTTTGAGCTAATTCAAGAGCTTTGAATCTAGTTATTGCCATGGTTGGAATTTGGTTATCAAGAACGTAAAAATAGGATTTTTGCTTGTTACTTGAAACAAATTTAATCTCTTTTTCCCGTATATCTTGTTAATTCTAATAATTGTCATGTTTTTTATTTTCAAGTTTAATAGTAAAGAAATTGTATAATTTTTATGTCAAAAAATTGTTTTTCTTGAAAACAGGTTTATTTTTGCATTGTATTTGGTACAAAAAATGAATTTTTAATAAAAACACGTTTAAAATCATGGCAAAATCTAAACTTGAATACATTTGGCTTGACGGTTACAAACCTACTCAGAGTTTACGTTCTAAAACAAAGATTGAAAATAACTTCAGTGGCAAACTAGAAGATTGTGATATGTGGTGCTTTGACGGCTCATCTACTGAGCAGGCTCCAGGTGGATCTTCTGACTGTCTTTTGAAACCTGTGTTCATTTGCCCTGATCCTGCTAGAAAAAGTGCTTACCTAGTAATGTGTGAAGTGTTGAATTCAGATGGTTCAGCACACGAAAGTAATGGTCGTGCGACTATTGAAGATGATGATAATGATTTTTGGTTTGGTTTTGAGCAAGAATACTTCTTGTGGGATCCAGAAACTAATAAGCCTTTAGGATTTCCATCCAACGGTTATCCAGCGCCTCAAGGACCATACTATTGTTCAGTTGGTGCTAAGAATGCCTATGGTCGTGATATCGTAGAAGAGCATTTAGACATTTGTTTAGAAGCTGGATTAAATGTGGAAGGTATCAATGCCGAAGTAGCTGCTGGTCAGTGGGAATTCCAAATTTTCGCAAAAGGTGCCAAAGAAGCAGGTGATCAAATTTGGGTAGCTCGTTATTTATTAGAAAGATTAGGAGAGAAATATGGTGTTGCTATTAACTGGCACTGTAAGCCCCTTGGAGAATTAGATTGGAATGGATCAGGAATGCATGCCAATTTCTCTAATACGGCTTTACGTACTTGTGGAGAAAAAGGTACATATGATGCCATCTGTTCTGCATTTGCTCCAGTAGTGAAAGAGCATATTGAAGTATATGGTGCTGATAACCACTTACGTTTGACTGGAAAGCACGAAACTCAATCAATCCACCAGTTCTCTTATGGAGTTTCTGACCGTGGAGCATCTATCCGTATCCCTATTGCAACAGTAGAAAAAGGATGGAAAGGTTGGTTAGAAGATCGTCGCCCTAACTCAGCTGCCGATCCATACAAAGTAGCTTCAAGAATTATTAAGACAGTAAAAACAGCCAAATATTAATATTTGGAGTATTGTTTCATACATAATTGAGTAAAAATGGCGGATTTATCCGCCATTTTTGTTTTAAATTTGTAGCTTATTATTCTGCATGAAAAAATTAGCTTTTTATACGTTAGGTTGCAAGTTGAATTTTGCCGAGTCCAGCACCATTGCTCGTTCCTTGGAACCCATGGGTTTTGAACGGGTAGAATTTCAACAAAGCCCTGATCTTTTCGTTATCAATACTTGTAGCGTGACTGATCAAGCAGATAAAAAGTGTAAAAAAGTAGTTAAAGAAGCTAAAAAAATCAATCCAGAATCAGTAGTCGTCATTATGGGCTGCTATGCTCAATTGAAACCTGATGAAATTGCTCAAATCCCTGGGGTTGATTTGGTTTTAGGAGCAAATGAGAAATTCCAATTAGCGGACATTATATCACCTTATTTTGTTTCTGAAAAGAAACAAGCCTTGCCTAAAGTGATAGCTTCTGAAATTCGCTATGATTTAGATTACCATGCCTCCTATTCTGTCAATGACCGAACACGAACTTTTTTAAAAGTTCAGGATGGTTGTGATTACCCCTGCTCCTATTGTACCATTCCTTTGGCACGTGGACAAAGCAGATCGAGTAGTATTAAAAATGTGTTGGGTTTGGTTAAGGAAATTGCGGAAAAAGGAGTTAAGGAAGTCGTATTGACTGGCGTAAACATTGGAGACTTTGGTATTCAACAAGGTAAGCGTGTCGAATCTTTTTTTGATTTGGTCAAGTCACTAGATGATCAAAACGATTTAAATAGATTTCGTATATCTTCCATAGAACCTAATTTATTGCACAGTGAGTTATTACACTACCTAGCTGATTCACCGTATTTTGTGCCACATTTTCATGTTCCACTACAATCTGGTTCCAATGCAGTTTTACGATTAATGAAGCGTAGGTACCAAAGAGAATTGTATGCTGATCGGGTTCGCGAGATAAAATCTCTGATGCCAAATGCTTGTATTGGTGTAGATGTGATTGTAGGTCATCCTGGTGAAAGCGAAGAGATGTTTTTAGATACCTATCATTTCTTAAATGAATTAGATATTTCCTATTTACATGTATTTTCTTATTCAGAACGTGCCAATACCTATGCGGTCGATATCCAGCCAAAAGTAGATGCAAAGGTGAAAGCCGAGCGTTCGAAAATGTTACATATTCTTTCCGATAAAAAACGTCGGGCTTTTTATGAATCCCAAGTAGGGCGAAAAGGCAAAGTGCTTTTTGAAGAGGCTTCTTCGGATGGTTTTATGGAAGGGTTTTCTGAAAATTACGTACGCGTTCGTGTACCATTTGATCCTTTATTAATCAACACCATTCAGCCTGTACGCTACAAATCTTTAGATGATGAAGGATTAATGCGGGCGGACATCTTAATAGAACAATTCGTTTAATACGTATAAAACAAAAAAGCCGGAAACTAGAAGCTTCCGACTTTTTGATTGAAACAAAACCACAAGAACCATTACTTGCGGCTTTGTCTATATGTTAGACTATTCCGTAATCGACTCGTCGTGTTGCGAAATGTCCAAACCTAATCTTTCTTCTTCCTCATTAACACGTAATGGAATGATTTTATCCGTTACAATTAAAAGGATATATGATACGCCAAATGCAAAGGCAGAAACGATGGCAAGAGCTAAAATGTGTTTTACGAATAAATCTGTTTCTCCGTAGAACAAACCGTTACCAGCAACCGCAGAGTTTACTGCGCTAGTAGCGAAAATACCTGTCATCAACATACCAACCATTCCACCTACACCATGGCAAGGGAAAACGTCTAAGGTATCATCTAAGTTGGATGATGCTCTCCAGTGAGCGATGATGTTAGAAACCATTGCTGCGATTACACCGATGAAGATAGCTACTGGAAGGGTTACAAAACCTGCTGCAGGTGTGATGGCTACTAAACCAACTACAGCACCGATACAGAAACCTAATGCAGATACTTTTTTACCACGAGTTACATCAAATAAGATCCAAGATAAACCCGCAGAAGCAGCAGCAATGTGCGTAGTAGCGAATGCCGTAACAGATAAGGAGTTAGCTCCTAATGCTGAACCTGCATTGAATCCAAACCATCCGAACCATAATAAGGCAGTACCTAATAATACGTATGGAATATTAGCTGGAGGCAAAATGTTTGACTCGATGTGTGACTTTCTACGACGTAAGTAAAGAGCACCTGCTAAAGCAGCCCAACCAGCTGACATGTGAACAACAGTACCACCTGCGAAATCTAAAACACCTAAATTGAATAAGAATCCGTCTGGGTGCCATGTCCAGTGAGCCAATGGAGAATAAACAAAGATGCAGAAAAGCACCATGAATAAAACATAAGCTTTGAAGTTAATTCTTTCTGCCAATGCTCCTGAAATTAAAGCTGGGGTAATTACCGCGAACTTCATTTGGAAAAATGCAAATAACGCAAAAGGAATCGTGAATTTAATCTGGTCAGCTGATCCTAATGATAATTTGTGGTCAAACACATTATTGAACATAAAAAAGGTAGTTGGGTCACCAATCCAGCCGCCAATGGAATCTCCAAATGCTAAACTGAATCCAAAAACCACCCAAATAACGCTGATAACACCCATGGCAATGAACGATTGCAACATAGTAGAGATCACATTTTTATGATTTACCATTCCCCCATAGAAATAAGCTAATCCAGGAGTCATTAGGAGTACTAATCCAGAGGCTACAATCAGCCAAGCTGTGTCACCCGTATCTATGCCTTCTGTAGGAATCGATCCAGGTAGATCGGTAAACAATGCAAGCACCGCGACTGCAAGTAATACTAGAAGCGGAATCCAAGTTGGTTTTTGTGTTGTCATGTCCGTAAATGTTAAGTTAAATTAAAATTTGTATATAAAGACTGTTCCAAATGTGGCTTGTGATTTTTGAGACTTTCCATCACCATCCACAAATTGAGCGGTTTTGTATGCGTCTGTTCTTAATTCTGGTTTGATCAATAAGTGTCCTTCTGCTGTAGTGAAAGTAGCAGTTAAGGTAAATGAACTTACATCTGTTCCAACTGTCTCGCCGGCAGCATTGATACCACGCAAAGCTCTAGCTCCACTAGTATTATCAAAAACTTCGTAACGACCTCCTAAGCTAAAGTGGTCTGTGAAAGCGTAGTTTGAGTAAAGTGCTACCCCACCCCAAGTTTTGCTATCACCTACACTACCACCACCTTGAAAATCACCTGTTTGTGAACCATAAGCAGCATTTAAGCCGATTAAGTATTTAGGAGTTACTTGGTATGAAGTGGTTAAGTCTAATAAGTTGTAACTACCCGAATCATCTTTTCCACTAGCTAAAGGAGCAGATTCGTTGGAAGTAATTCCATTGATGTATACGTTCCATCCCTCTTTAGGAGCAAAAAAGAACTGACCTATGAAACCTTTCGAAGAGTTGTTATCATTTAAGTTATCTACGTTATTCACGATACCCAACATCAAAGCGGATTTAGAAGAGAACGCATAGTTGGCTTTAGCACCGATGTGGTAGAAAGGACCGTTATTGAATAAGTTAGATAATGAATAATTATAATTCACGGGTGCATCAATAACTTCATATCCAATGTGTGTACCAAACTGACCCACAGTGAATGTCCATTTGTCGCTAGGCTTCCAGTTGAAATATGCTTGTTTAATAGCTAAAGCAGTGGATGCTTTTCCTGCGCCTAATGGTCCAACTACGTTACCGTATTGGCCAAGGTCTGCATTTGGTCCAAAAGTTAAATCAACCACAACATCCGATGTTTTTGTAGCATAGCCAAATTTGGTCTGTACTAAACCGATGGAGAATTGATTTGATTTTTGATCAAAAGCTCTTTCGTAACCTGAAGTACCTAGGTTGCTGCGGTTTGTCGGATTGTTAAAATTTAACATATAGTACGAATCGATGTAACCCGAAAATGTAAATTTTGAGCTCTCAGCTTCTTTTTCTTGGGAAAATCCCAAAAAGCTAATTCCTGACAATAAGAGGGTAAAGATTGATTTTTTCATATTCTTTAAATTTTAATGGGAAAATAAATGCTTGACTACGGGACAAATATTGTTTTAAAAAAAATACAAAACAAGAATTATTGATAAAAATTAAACCTAAAAATGATAATTATTCAAAAATATTACAATTTAAGGTTAAAAATTAAACCTAAAATTTGAATAATTACAAAAATGAATAAAAATGGGATTAAAATTGAAACTCATTTTCGCAAAATTGACATTTTGAGGTTTTTATTCTTAGAATAGTATAAATTGGATATTATGACTTAGGATAAGTCAGTTTGGATTAAACTGAGGCAAAAAAAAAGACCTGCACGGGGCAGGTCTCTGTAAGTATCTATATTATAGCTATTTATTCAGCATGTAACCACGCTTTTTTAGCTAATAAGGTATCTTTATCTTCTACGTGATCAGGGTCAGGTACGCAACAATCTACTGGGCAAACAGCCGCACATTGTGGTTCCTCGTGAAACCCAGTACATTCCGTACACTTATCAGGTACGATGTAATAAAATTCTTCTGAAACTGGCTCAACGGGCGCCTTGGCGTCCATAGTGGAACCATCTCCTAATTCTACTTCTGTTAACGAGGTTCCCCCTGCCCATGTCCACTCAACTCCACCTTCATAAATCGCTGTATTAGGGCATTCTGGTTCGCAAGCCCCACAGTTAATACATTCATCTGTAATGATAATAGCCATAATCTTTTGTTTAAGACCTTAATCGTCCTTTTTGAAAGAAATTTATGCAATTTACATCCAAAATTTTGAATACTATATATTTTTAAAAGACTATTGCAAAATTTTTAGAACTTTGCATTCCCATTGCATGCTAAGAACCATTCCATTTATGAAAAAAGAGTCATTTTTGCAGCTCATTGCCTTTTTGTCGGACTATTTTACAAAGTCATCTAACAAGGAAAAAATAGAACTTTTTATAGATAGAGCTAAAAATGAGAATCCATGGTTCTCTGAACACCTCATTCGTGAAGCTATGGAAGCTGTTCAATTGCAATTTTTTGATGTGACCGCTTGGGAAGCTTTTTTTCTACAGCACCCCTTACAAGTTTCTACTCGCCATCAAGTCGGATTAATTTTAGCGGGAAATCTACCTGCTGTTGGTATTCATGATGTCTTAATGACTCTAGCTAGTGGAAATGAGGCTTGTATTAAATTGAGTTCTCAAGATAAATCCATCATGCTTTTATATGTTCAAGCCATGCAAGAGTTTAGTCCTGATGTGCCCATTCGACTAATTGAACGTTTACAAGGTATGGAGGCCGTCATAGCTACAGGAAGTGATTTCTCTGGTTCTTACTTTGCCCATTATTTTGCCACTATACCCCACATTATACGCAAGAATAGAACTTCCATCGCAGTATTAGATGGCTCAGAATCAAAAGAGGATTTTCATGCTTTGGCTAGCGATGTATTTTCTTATTATGGTTTGGGATGTAGAAATGTATCCACCATTGCTATACCAGAGGCTTATGATCCACTTCCTCTTTTTGATGTGTTAACTCAATACCATTGGGTTTTAGATCATACTAAGTATTCCAACAATTACCAGTACCACAAAACCCTTTTTCTTTTAAATCAAATTCCTCATTTTGATTTAGGAAATGTATTGATTCAAGAAAGTCAAGATTTAGTTTCTCCCGTTGGCGTGGTTTATTTGAGAAGATATGCTTCGAAAGAAGAACTTCTAACTTGGATACAAGCCTCCGAAGGAAAAATTCAGTGTATTGTTGGAGCTGATTCAGAGCAGGCAAACCAGGTAGCATTTGGAAAAAGCCAACAGCCTGGCTTGAGTGACTTTGCTGATGGAATTGATACTTATGCTTTTTTGACAAGCTTGTCGTAAATAAGGTGTTTTAATATAATAGTTCCCAAAATACCCACAGCAGCTCCAGTAATGACATCCAATGGATAATGGGCTCCAAGGTAAACGCGACTGTAGGAAACTAGAAATGCCCATAGCAGCAATAAATTTCTCGCAGTTTTATGTTGAGTTATTATATAAAAGCCAAAAGCTAATGCAAAGGAATTGGCCGCATGTGAGGAGCAAAATCCATACAATCCTCCACAGCCATCGGGTAAATGTATCCAAGAACTAAATGCTGGTTCATGGCAGGGTCTTAATCGTTGAAAATAGGGCTTTAAAATACTAGAAGATATTTGGTCGGCCCAAACAATGCATAAAATCAAATAGGATATGGAAGCTAAAAATAGCTTTTTCTTTTGTTGGTAAACGATATAAATCAAATACAAATACAAAGGAACCCAAATCCAGCGGTTGGATAAAAGCACCATGATTTCATCCAGACCACTCGCATGCGCTTGGTTGATCCATTGAAAAATATCACGATCCCACTGTGGCCACATAACTAAAACTGAAAGATTTCCCGTACTCGTTGAATCGTAGCCTCAGCAATAGGTTTTACTCGGGCCTCTCCTTCTTCTAATTTGGCTTCGATTTCCTTGGGATTGGCCATATAGTAATCGAATTTCTCACGGGCTTCTTTGAAATAAACTAACATAGCCTCGTATAATGCTTGCTTCGCATGTCCATATCCATATCCACCTTGTAAGTAATTGACTCTCATTTGAGAAACATCTTCCGGAGAAGCAATCAATTGATACAATTTGAAGGTAATATCTTCATCTGGATTCTTCGGGTCCTCCAAAGGGGTGGCATCCGTCACAATCTTTTTGATTTGTTTCAATAAGTCCTTTTCAGGCAAAAACACATCAATGTAATTGTTCAAGGATTTGCTCATCTTTTGTCCATCGATGCCCGGGATCGTCATGACATGCTCGGAAATTTCAGCTTCAGGGATAACGAAAATGTCTTTTTGAGCTAAACGATTAATCACGCCAGCCATATCCCTCGTCATTTCAATATGCTGACGCTGATCTTTACCTACTGGTATCAAGTTTGCATCATATAATAAGATATCAGCGGCTTGTAAAACGGGATAGGTAAATAGACCCGCATTCACATCGGCCAATTTATTGGATTTGTCCTTGAAGCTGTGCGCATTTGCTAGCATCGGGAAGGGTGTCACACAAGATAAATACCACAATAATTCGGTATGGTAGGGAGCCAATTTCGACTGGCGGTAAAAATAGGTATGCTCCGTATCCAATCCACAAGCTAACCAAGCTGCCGCAATGGATAAGGTATTCGCTCGGATGCTAGCACCATCTTTTAAACTCGTTAAGGTGTGTAAATCGGCTATAAAAAGGAAAGATTCATTACCAGATTTCTTAGAAAGTTCAACCGCTGGTAGGATGGCTCCTAATATATTTCCTAAATGTGGCCGACCAGAAGATTGAATGCCCGTCAGAATGCGCATGCTTTAAAATTTAATGTTTTACAAAAATCAAGAAAATAGCGCGAAACTCCCAAAGTTTGCGGGCAAGTATTGACTTATTTATTTAAATTCGTTTATATTTTTTGATTCCTAGGCTCATGTCCATTCCTTCTTCCCTTTTGACCTTTTTATCTGATTTAAAAGAAAACAATACAAGAGAATGGTTTGGAGAAAATAAGGACAGATTTCTAGAACAAAAGTCGGCATTTGACCAATTTACCATTCAGCTCATTTCGCTTTTTGGGGATTTTGAAAACATGGATGGTGTGGAGTTGAAGCATTGCTCCTACCGTATTTACCGTGATGTTCGCTTTGCCAAAGATAAGGCCCCTTATAAAACCTGGTTTTCTGCTAGTTTCTCGGAAGGTGGACGTAAGTCAGGTCTAATGGATTATTATGTGCACATTGAACCTGGTGGAAAATCCTTTTTAGGAGGTGGTATGTATAGTCCTACGCCTGAGCAATTAGCTATATTTCGACAAGAAATAGATTATAATGCGAAGCATTTAAAAGGAATCATTCATGCTCCTGAGTTTTTGAAGGTGTTTGGAGAAGCTGTGGGAGATGCTTTGAAAACAATGCCCAAGGGATATCCTGTTGAACATCCAGAAATTGAGCTATTGAAGAAGAAACAATTGTTTTTTTGGCGAAAATACAGTGATTCTGAAGTGTTAAATCCCAAATTTGTAGAAACACTAATACAAGATGCACAGGTATTGAAACCTTATCTAGATTTCTTGAATGCCATTTTTTTTGATAAAGAACCCTTTTCTATTAAGTAATTTATGCAGTTTTCGCATTTGCACAATCACTCCCAGTTCTCTCTTTTGGATGGTGCGTCCAAAATTTCTTCCATGTTTAAAAAAGCCAAGGCCGACAATATGCCTGCAGTGGCCATTACAGACCATGGAAATATGTTTGGAGTGTTTCAGTTTGTCGCTGAAGCTGGAAAACATGGAGTTAAGCCCATTGTGGGTTGTGAGTTTTATTTAGTGGCAGATCGTCATAAGCAAAGCTTCACGAAGGAGCAAAAGGATAAAAGGTATCACCAGCTATTCCTGGCCAAAAATCCTGAAGGCTATCAAAACCTTGTGAAATTATGTTCTTTGGGATTTATGGAGGGTATGTATTCCAAATATCCGAGGATCGATAAAGAATTGGTGTTGAAATACCATAAAGGCTTAATCGCAACTACTTGTTGTTTAGGTGCGAGTGTTCCTCAGGCCATTTTACGTTCAGGTGAAGCCGAAGCGGAAAAGGAGTTCAAATGGTGGTTGGATTTATTTGGTGAGGATTATTACATTGAAGTTCAGAATCACCATATTCCCGAGCAGCAAACGGTCAATGAAGTTTTGTTGCGTTTTGCCAAGAAATACAATGTCAAGGTGATCGCATCCAATGACAGCCATTATTTAGACCAAAAAGATGCGAATGCACACGATATCTTATTGTGTATTAATACCGGAGAAAAGCAGTCCACACCTACGTACAAGGACATAGAAGGTGATTTTGACATGAAAGGGAAGCGTTTCGCTTTTTACAATGATCAATTTTACTTCAAAACAACGGAAGAGATGACTCAATTATGGTCACATATTCCTGAATCCATTGATAATACCAATGAGATTGTTGGCAAAGTAGAAACTTTGGAATTGAAAAAGGACGTATTGTTGCCCAATTTCCAAATCCCAATTACCTTTTTAAGTCAGGACGACTTCTTGGAGCACTTGACCATGGAAGGCGCTAAAAAGCGCTATGTGGATATAAATCAAGAAATTGAAGAGCGTTTGAGATTTGAATTGCATACCATTAAAACCATGGGTTTTGCTGGATATTTCTTGATTGTCGCCGATTTCATTAATGCGGGTAAAGATTTAGGGGTTTATGTGGGGCCAGGTCGTGGTTCAGCGGCAGGTTCTGTGGTTGCCTATTGTTTGGGTATTACCAATATTGATCCCATTAAGTATAATTTACTATTTGAGCGTTTCTTAAATCCTGATCGTAAGTCATTACCCGATATTGATACGGACTTCGACGATGAAGGCCGACAAAAAGTTATTGACTATGTGGTAGAGAAATACGGCCGTAATCAAGTGGCACATATAGCCACTTACGGTACTATGGCTGCCAAAATGTCCATCAAAGATGTGGCTCGTGTATTGGATTTGCCTCTTTCTGAATCCAATGCTTTGGCAAAATTGGTGCCAGATAAGCCTAAAATATCCCTCGAGCGTGTGATTAACGCACCATTAACGGGAGATGGCAGTTTGGCAGATAAAGAAAATTTATCGAGTGAGGAATTAGAGCAAGTGAAACAATTAAGGCAAATCAAGGCAGATGGTGGTTTAGCCTCACGAGTGATTGAAAATGCCTTGGTACTGGAAGGTTCCGTTCGTGGAACGGGAATACATGCTGCGGGTATTATCATTGCCCCCAATGATTTGACTGATATATTACCTGTTGCCACCTCCAAAGACGTTAGTTTATTGATTACCCAATTTGATGGATCGGTTATTGAAAATGCGGGTGTCATTAAAATGGACTTTTTAGGCTTAAAAACCTTATCCATTTTAAAGGAAGCAATTCGCTTAATCAAGCAAAACCATGGAATAACGATTGATTTGGACTCGCTTCCTTTGGATGATGTCAAAACATTTGAATTATATCAAAGGGCAGAAACGAATGGTACCTTCCAGTTTGAATCCCCAGGTATGCAAAAGCACTTGAAGGATTTGAAGCCTGATCAGTTTTCAGATTTAATTGCCATGAATGCCTTGTTTAGACCAGGTCCTATGGTCTATATTCCTAATTACATTGCTCGTAAGCATGGAAGAGAAAAGATAGAATACGATTTACCAGAAATGGAGGAGTATTTAAGTGATACCTATGGTATTACAGTTTACCAAGAGCAGGTTATGTTGCTTTCTCAGAAATTGGCCAATTTCACCAAAGGTGATGCGGACGTTTTGAGAAAGGCCATGGGTAAAAAAGATAAGGCCACGATTGACAAAATGAAAGGTAAGTTCATGGAAGGTGGACAAGCCAATCAGCACCCTGCCGATCGATTAGAAAAAATATGGACCGACTGGGAAGCATTTGCTCAATATGCCTTTAACAAATCGCACTCAACTTGCTATGGATTAGTGGCTTATCAAACAGGGTATTTGAAAGCCAACTACCCATCCGAGTTCATGGCAGCGGTACTTTCTAACTCATTAGGAAATATTGAGAAGATTACCTTCTTCATGGATGAATGTAAACGCATGGGGATTCCGTTATTGGTTCCTGATGTGAATGAATCGGAAAGGTATTTTGCGGTGAATAAAAAGGGGCACATTCGTTTTGGTCTAGGTGCCATTAAAGGTGTGGGAGAAGCAGCCGTGGATGCCATTGTGGAAGAGCGCGCCAAAAATGGGGAATACACCGATATTTTTGATTTTGTTTCTAGGATCAACGTACGTCAAGTAAACAAGAAAAGCTTGGAGTCTTTGGCTTTCGCAGGTGCCTTTGACTGTTTTACGGAAATACCTCGCTCCCATTATTTTTACGTAGATCAGGAAAATACAACCTTTATTGAGAAGATTGTTCGATATGCCTCACGGATGGCTGAATTGAAAGCTAGCGCCACGCAGTCCTTGTTTGGTGAGTTGGGAGCAGGAACGGGTAATGATATCGCTAAACCAAGAATACCTTCGGCTGAAGCTTGGTCTGTGATGGAGCAATTGAAGAACGAGAAAGAAGTGGTGGGTGTTTATATTTCAGGACATCCTTTGGATGAGTATCGTATCGAAATCAATAATTTTTGTAATTCGAGTGTTTCTCAATTGGAATTAAAAGGTGGAAATGTGCAGTCTTTTGCGGGTATAGTTACTAAAATGAATGTGAGAACCTCCGGAAATGGGAATCAATTCATGATTTTCAGTTTGGAAGATTTCACAGGAACTACGGAGTTTGCGCTTTTTGCAAAGGATTATATTGAATTTGAACGATTCATTGGTCTCGACAGACTCTTATTTATTCAAGGAATTTATAAAAATAAAAACTCTTATTCGGATCAAAAAGCCTTTAAAATTCAATCCATTGAGCTTTTGTCAGAAATTTTATCTTCCAGAACGAAGGAAATGAAACTTTCTTTGAACTTACATAGTTTAAACAAAACTTCCTTGGATCATTTGTTAGCTACCTTAGAAAGACATAAGGGAAACAAAAAGCTGGTGATTGAGGTATATGATGAAGTAGAACGATTGCAGCTTGATTTTATGTCGCGCAAAATGCAATTGAATATAGAGAAGTCTTTAATGGATGAATTAGCTGATTTAGAGAATATTACAGTAAAACTGATTTCTTAATTAGCCAGTTTATCTAATAGAAATAATAAAAATGTTTAATTTTGAATCTTAATAAAAAATAAATCATGGGAAAATACGTAGAGGCTACTGATGCCAATTTTCAAGAGTTAATAGGTTCTGATACTCCGGTATTAGTGGATTTCTGGGCAGAATGGTGTGGCCCATGTAAAATGATTGGACCCGTAGTAGAAGAATTGGCAGGCGAAGTAGAAGGTCAAGCGATTGTAGCTAAAATGAATGTAGACTTAAATTCAGCGGTTCCTGCTTCTTTGGGTATTCGTTCTATTCCAACTTTGATGGTTTTCAAAAATGGAGAAATGAAAGAGCGTTTAGTAGGTGGAAACTTACCAAAATCAGTATTAGCTGAAGCTTTGTTGAAACACGCTTAATTTTTTGAAGTGACTTTTTGAATAGCCTGTAACAAAACGTTGCAGGCTATTTTTATTTCCTCCTCAGTAATCACTAAAGGAGGTGCAATGCGAATGGAATAGTCGCAAAACAAAAACCAATCGGTGATTAAACCTTGTTCTATGCAGGCATCAATGACTGCTTTGACTGTTTGAAAAGAATCCATTTCAACGGCTAGCATAAGTCCTATACCCCGTACTTCTTTGATTTTAGGATGAATTAACAGGGTTTTAAATAGTTGACTTTTCTTTTCAACATCATCCAATAAGTGTTCTTTAAATATAGTTTCTAGGGTTGCCAAGGAGGCAGCACATGAAACAGGATGACCGCCAAAAGTAGTGATATGCCCCAAAACGGGTCTTACCGTTAAGCTTTGCATGATTTCTTCGGGTGCCATGAATGCTCCGATGGGCATGCCCCCTCCCATTCCTTTAGCAGAAAGTAAAATATCAGGTTCGATATCCATGGCTTGAAACGCCCAAAATGTACCCGTTCTGCCGAATCCGGTTTGAATTTCATCAATGATTAAAAGACTTCCAGTTTCAAGGCAACGCTTTTTGAGCGCTTGAAAATAGGATTTGGTTGCTAACCTCACTCCAGATTCACCGCCTATTATTTCAATAACAATGGCAGCTGTTTTATGTGTGATTTGAGCTAAGTCATCTACATTTCCGTGTCGAATATGGCGGATATCAGGTAATAAGGGACGAAAACTATTTTTGAAGTTTTCATCTCCTGCCAAAGATAAGGCTCCCTGAGTGGCCCCGTGGTATGCCTGAAAACAGGAAATGACTTCTGTTCTACCCGTATATCGTTTGGCCAGCTTCATGGCTCCTTCAACGGCTTCTGTTCCTGAATTAGTAAAATATACTTGATTCAATCTGCTAGATTGAGTGGATTTTACTAGTGCAGCGGCTAGTTTTACCTGTGGGCTTTGAATGTATTCTCCATAAACCATTAAATGCATGTACGCATCTAATTGATTTTTAATGGCTGCAATCACTTTGGGATGTCGATGACCTACATTGGAAACAGCTATTCCTGAAATTAAATCCATATAGGATTTTCCTTGGTCATCATACAAGTAAATATGTTCTGCCTTTTCAATCTCTAAAGCTAAGGGTGCATCAGAAGTTTTAGCAAGATGATCTAGAAATAATTGTCGGTGTGTAATGGCCATATCTTAAAGAAAAACAAATTTATCTCCTTTACGTTATGATTGGTAATTCTACTTACGACTTTATTTTACCCTTTATCATAAATTAAGTTTACTTATAAATTCTCAGTTTATTTTTGTGGTAAATCCCTACATATGAAATCTATAAAACTACTTTTCACTTTATCTCTTTTTGCATCGTCTTTACAGGCTCAACAAATTCATGGTACAATTCGAAACAAACAAGGCGAGCTAATGCCATTTGCCACTGTTTGGGTTTCGAATCAGAATAAAGGAACCACAGCCAATGAAGATGGAAAATATTCGATTAAAACGGGTGTCGGCAAACACAATCTAGTCTTTCGTTTTTTGGGACATAGTCCCAAAACATATACGGTTGAATTGGAATCGGCTAGCTCCGATAAGTTATTGGATGTGGTTTTGGAAGAACAATCAGTGAACCTAGCAGAGGTCAATGTAGGAGGATTAAAAGAAGACCCAGCTATTGGTATTATGCGTCGAATGATTGCTATGGCCCCATTTCACTTAAAAGAATTGGATTCTTATGAAGCAAAGGCTTACGTGAAAGGTTCAGGAAAAGTGACCGAGGTGAGTTCATTGGTGAAAATGTTGGGAGGGAAAAAGATAGAAAAAGAAATGGGAATAAAGGTGGGAAGTACCTATTTATTAGAAGGTATTAACCAAGTTACTTATCAGAAACCGAACAGATTGCAAGAAAAGGTTATTTCTAACCGAAACAATTTGCCTCCTGCTTTAAATCAAGGTCTGAATTTACGAGTAACCCAAACCAATTTTTATCGTCCCAAAGTATGGGGAAGTTTATGGTCTCCATTGGGTCCCCAAGCTTTTCAATTATATAAATTTGCCTATTTGGGTGGTTTTACACAAGATGGTATGACTATCAGTAAGATTCAAGTACAGCCGAAAGCCAGTTATGACGATTTATTTGAAGGGACGTTACAAGTCGTAGAAGACACTTGGAGTATCTATTCATTTCAATTGAGATTTAAGGATTCCAATGGTTCATATGGATTTACGCAACAGAACGCGTTGTTTCAAGGAGTTTGGATGCCTATTCAATATGATTCACATGTGAATTTTGATGCCTTCGGGATTAAGGCCAATTTTAGGTATATCACTCAAATTAAGCAATATCATATCAAAGTAAATCCTGCATTTGTGGTGAAACCTGCGCTCATAGAAGAGCGCTTGAATAAAGAATTGGCAAAAGAGATCAATAAAGAAAAAGTAAAAGATCCTAAAAATGCATTGGGTAAGGAGTTGACTAGAAAGAAATTAAAAGAGGTATTGAAGAAAGTAGACAAATTGGAGAAAAAAGAAAATTTGGCTAAAATGGATGGTTTGACCTCGGATTATACATTTGAGGTGGATTCCATGTCGAGAAATAAATCGGAAAGTTTTTGGGAGGAAGAGCGCCAGGTTCCTTTAACCGAGTCAGAGAAAGTGGGTTATAAAGAAGCGGATAGTTTATGGATAGCAGGTGCAGATAAACGAAGAAAGGACTCGATCAATGCTTTACCTAAATTTCAATTTGGACAATTATTTACGGGTAAATTTTACAATTATGAAAAGAATTCCATTGGTAAGAGTTTCAATTTAAATGGTTTTGGCGCAGGATTTAATGCCGTGGATGGCTTATATCTCGACCGAAGTTTAACTTATCGAAATCGATTTGGGAGAAATAATTATTTGGCCTTAGGTGGAAATATTCGATATGCATTTGCTCGTCATTTCTGGAACGGGGATGTTTTTCTAGAGCGTAATTTCGATGAAAATAGACAGTACTTTAAAGCGGAAGCAGGAAGTAATGTTTTTCAAATGAATCGGAGTAATCCAATTTCATCCTTTTTGAATAGCTTGTATGCATTGATATTATCAGAAAATTATGTCAAACTATTCCAAAAGAATTATGTGAATTTCAATTATCAATACCAGTTCACACCTAGCCTGCGCTTTTTATCCATGATGGAGTATCGAAATAGAGAAATTTTATCTAATTCTGTTAACCATGGATTATTGAATCAGGATAAGCACTTTGAAGCCAATATGCCAGTTAATGAGGCTTGGGGAAATCAAATTCCCAAGAGAGGAAATCAGTTAGCAGGTTCCATAGGATTTCGTTGGCAACCCAAAGCTTCTTGGAATCGATATAACGGTGTAAGAAGAATAAATAATGGTGAAGGACCTACATTTACTCTTATTTATGCAGTTGGAACGGGCGATGATCAATTTCAACGTATTAATTTGGAGTATAGTCAATTTGTCAATTTAGCTCGTTTGGGTACCTTGAATTTACAAATGACCTATGTGAACTACTTCCAAAGGGCGACTAATTTCTTGGATTATACGCATTTTAATGGCAATCAGACTAATTTTATCAGCGCCAATGAGCAGTCGTTTCGAGCATTACCCTATTATGCATTTAGTACCACAGATAACCATTTAAAAATGCATGCGAAATGGGAACCCAGAAAATTGTTGTTTAGTCAATGGAATTTGTTGACACAATATGGTATCCGTGAGTATGTGGTATATAACCGACTTCAGATGTTGCAAGGAGCCAATCAAAGTGCTTATCAAGAGTTAGTTTATGGTGTTTCGGGTATTGGTAAATTTCTAGGTGTGGAACTAGCATATCCCGTAGGTAATTGGGTTCCTGAGCGTTTTAAGCTATTGCTTAGATTTCCTTTTTAGTTGTTTTATACGCCAAAATTCTTATTTTTGTAACAAATTTTTTTGGAATAATCTAAAACACACTTTATGGATTCAATTGTTTACTTAGTTCCTGCTTTTGGAATAGTAGGATTGTTGTACACGGCTTGGAAGTTTAGCTGGGTATCGAAGCAAGATGCTGGAAATGACACAATGAAAGAGCTTTCAGGCTATATTGCCGATGGGGCGATCGCCTTTTTGAAAGCTGAATGGAAAATATTAGCCTATTTCGCTATTCCTACAGCGATATTATTGGCATGGTTAGGGAATCAGGAAGGACCTGGATTTCACTCTTCACCACTTATTGCGGTAGCCTTTTTAATCGGAGCTATATTTTCTGCTACGGCAGGTTATATAGGGATGATTGTAGCTACTAAAGCCAATGTTCGTACTGCAGAAGCTGCTAGAACATCTTTGGCAAAAGCATTGTCTGTTTCATTTACAGGAGGTTCTGTGATGGGAATGGGAGTTGCTGGATTGGCTATCTTAGGTTTAGGCGGTTTATTTATCGCTTTTTATCAGATTTTTGCACAAGGACAAGCCTTGACATCCAATGAAATGAAAACAGCTATTGAAGTATTAGCGGGTTTCTCATTAGGTGCTGAGTCAATTGCCTTGTTCGCTCGTGTAGGTGGGGGTATTTATACAAAAGCTGCTGACGTAGGAGCCGATTTAGTAGGAAAAGTTGAAGCAGGAATCCCAGAGGATGATGTGCGTA
This sequence comes from Aquirufa ecclesiirivi, assembly GCF_011250515.1. GTDB lineage: Bacteria > Bacteroidota > Bacteroidia > Cytophagales > Spirosomataceae > Aquirufa > Aquirufa ecclesiirivi. The sequence goes on from NZ_JAANOP010000002.1 coordinate 81,509, forward strand.
ATCCTGCAACCATTGCGGATAACGTGGGTGATAACGTAGGTGATGTGGCTGGTATGGGAGCTGACTTGTTCGGATCTTACGTGGCAACTATATTGGCAACCATGGTATTGGGTCAGGAAATTGAAGTTAGCGATAATTATGGTGGCTTCTCCCCTGTTTTATTACCGATGTTAATTGCAGGTGTAGGTTTATTAGCATCTTTAGTTTCTACCTTTTTTGTTCGTATTAAAAGCGAAACAGATTCAGTTCAAAATGCGTTGAACACGGGTAATTATTTATCGATTGCCATCACGTTTGTTACTTCTTATTTTTTAGTAACGAACATATTACCTGAAGCATTGGTATTACGTGGATTTAGTTTTACTGCTATGGATGTATTTTATTCCATTATTGTAGGTCTAATTGTAGGAACCTTAATGTCTATTATAACTGAATACTACACAGCTATGGGAAAACGTCCAGTTGACTCCATCGTTCAGAAATCAGGAACTGGTCATGCCACTAATATCATCGGTGGTTTAGCCGTAGGTATGGAGTCTACTGTGTTGCCTATTTTGGTTTTAGCAGCTGGTATTTATTTCTCTTATTTCTTTGCTGGAATTTATGGAGTATCTATTGCTGCGGCAGGTATGATGGCCACAACAGCCATGCAATTGGCCATTGATGCATTTGGACCCATTGCTGACAACGCAGGTGGTATCGCTGAAATGTCTCAATTACCGGCTGAAGTTCGTGAGCGTACCGATAATTTAGATGCAGTTGGAAATACAACAGCAGCCACAGGTAAAGGATTTGCTATTGCTTCTGCTGCTTTGACATCATTAGCTCTTTTTGCTGCATTTGTTGGTATTTCAGGTATTACACAAATCGACATCTATAAAGCAGATGTATTAGCTGGTTTATTTGTGGGTGGAATGATTCCATTTATTTTCTCAGCATTGTGTATTTCTGCGGTTGGTAAAGCTGCCATGGAAATGGTGAATGAGGTTCGTCGTCAGTTCCGTGAGATTCCAGGTATTATGGAATACAAGGCTAAGCCAGAATATGAAAAATGTGTAGCTATCTCAACAGAAGCTTCGATTCGTCAGATGATGTTGCCAGGTGCTATTGCGTTATCGGTACCAGTAATTGTTGGCTTTATCATGGGACCAGAGGTTTTAGGTGGTTTATTAGCTGGTGTTACGGTTTCAGGTGTGTTGATGGGTATATTCCAATCTAATGCAGGTGGAGCTTGGGACAATGCTAAGAAATCATTTGAAAAAGGGGTTTTAATTGACGGAGTTACCTACAAGAAAGGTTCTGAGCCTCACAAAGCTGCAGTGACTGGTGATACAGTAGGTGATCCTTTCAAAGATACCTCAGGACCATCAATGAATATCTTGATTAAGTTAATGTCGATTGTTTCCTTGGTTATTGCTCCATACATTGCAAAAACAGATGGTAAAGTTTCTCATGTGGAGAAAGCCCCTATCGTCATGAAAGTGGTAGCTAAGAAATAGTTATAATTTTTTATTTTTTAAAAAGGTCAATCCGGAAGGGTTGACCTTTTTTAGTGAAAAGTGTTAAGAATGTAGAATGTAGAATGTAGAATGTAGAATGTACTTCCCTGATTAGAGTTGACAGGTTTCTAATAATTTTTCATTGTTAAAATAGAAAAGGCCGAAACCGACACTATTTTCTACTCACATAATTTCGAGATAATTCCAATGGAGAAAGTAGAATCCCCAAATGGATAAAATGGTCAACGTATTTCTGTCATTCACATTCGGATTCATAATTCTACATTCTACATTCTTCATTCTTCTTTTTTTATTCAATTCCTTAATAACCAAAAAAGCCCTCCAAATGGAAGGCTTTTTTGAATCTCTATCAGAAAGATATTCCTAGAATTAAGCTGTTAATTTACCTCTTAATGCTCTTGGGATATCGATCGTTGCAACTGGATTGGACATTGGATTCAAGATCTCACATCCTTTCACATCCAATTTATTTACTTTAACTGTTTGTCCTAGATCTAATCCAGAAATATCAGCAGTAACAAAATCAGGAATATTTTCAGCTAATCCCTTTAATGTCACTTTACGTAACTTTTGGATCATTTTACCCCCTTTAATAACACCAGGAGAGTTACCAATAATTTTGATAGGTACATCAATCTTGATAGGCTTGTTATCTACAATTTCTAAAAAGTCAACGTGTAATATCATTTCATTTACTGGGTGAAACTGCGCATCTTGTAAAATGGCGCGGTATTGATCACCTTCAATATTCAATGCTACTTCGTAAACATCTGCTGAGTAAAGTAAATCACGGAAAAGAATCATTGGAACAGCAAAGTGAACCTGCTCTTTTCCACCATACAATACACAAGGAGCTAAAGCTTCAGTACGCAAATCTTTCGCGCCCTTACTTCCGAGATTCGCTCTTTTAAACCCTACAATCTCTAATTTTTTCATGTTGTTTTTGTTAAGTTTTCAGTCTTTCGCTTGCTGCTATCCCCTGAAAACGGTTGAAATTAATATTTAATAAATAATGAACTGATAGATTCGTGATCTCTGATTCTTCCGATTGCTTTGGCAAATAATTCTGAAACGGTAAGAACTTTAATTTTGGCGCATTCTTCTTTTAAAGGTATCGTGTCAGTTACAACTAATTCCGTTAGCACGGAATTAGATATGTTTTCGTAAGCCTTACCCGATAATACAGGGTGAGTCACAATGGCTCTCACTGATTTAGCGCCTTTGTCCATGATTAATTGAGCAGCTTTACACATGGTGCCACCGGTATCAATTAAGTCATCAACTAATACGACATTGGCACCTTCCACATCTCCGATTAATTGCATGGAAGCAATTTCATTGGCACGCTTTCTGTGTTTGTCGCAAATAACCATGTTGGCATTGAAAAACTTGGCCATGTTTCTAGTTCTAACCACACCTCCCACATCTGGAGAAGCAAAAGTTAAATTTTCTAGACCTAAGGATTTCAAATATGGGATAAAAATTGCCGTTCCTTCCAAATGGTCTACAGGAAAATCCATGAAACCTTGAATTTGTCCAGCATGTAAATCAATCGTCATTAAACGATCTGCTCCAGCAGCAGTCAATAGATTCGCAATCAATTTTGCCCCAATTCCTACTCTAGGACGATCTTTACGATCTTGACGAGAGTATCCAAAATAAGGAATGACAGCAGTAACATAGTGTGCGGAAGCTCTTCGGGCTGCATCAATCATTAACAACAATTCCATCAGATTATCTGCTGAAGGGAATGTCGATTGAATGATGAATACATCACAACCACGAACTGACTCGTCAAAACTTGGAGACATTTCTCCATCTGAAAAGCGCAATGTAGTGGCTGCACCCAAATCTTTTCCATAGTATTTAGCAATTTCTTTGGCCAAATAATTGGACGCTGAACCTGAAAATATTTTTACTGCATTAATCGCTGCCATTTGGAAAAATTAAGGAACAATGGTTGGTTTATCTGAAATAAGGCGCAAAACTAGTGAATTTTGCGCCCTTTTACAATTTTATGCTTATTTAATCGAAGCACGAATGATATTCAAAGCTCCACCAGCTTTAAACCATTCAATTTGCTGTGCATTATAGGTGTGGTTAACAGGGAAACTATCTGTACTTCCATCCGCATGCGTTAATTCAATAGTCAATGACTTTTCAGGAGCAAAATCATTCAATCCAAGGATATTGATGCTATCATCTTCTTGGATTTTGTCATAATCAGCGTCATTGGCAAATGTTAAAGCTAACATTCCCTGCTTCTTCAAATTAGTTTCGTGAATACGAGCAAATGATTTTACTAATACCGCACGAACTCCTAAGTGGCGTGGTTCCATAGCAGCATGCTCACGCGAAGAACCTTCACCGTAATTGGTATCTCCTACTACGATGGTACCAATGCCAGCAGCTTTATAAGCACGTTGGGTATCTGGTACTGCACTATAAACACCAGTCAATTGATTTTTAACGTTATCTGTTTTTTCATTGAAGAAATTTACAGCACCGATTAACATGTTGTTGGAGATATTATCTAAGTGTCCACGGTATTTTAACCAAGGTCCAGCCATAGAAATATGGTCAGTTGTACACTTTCCTTTAGCTTTAATCAATAATTTTAAACCTTTCAAATCAGTTCCTTCCCAAGCTGAGAATGGAGCTAATAATTGAAGACGATCCGACGTGGATGCTACTTTAACTTGAACACCTGAACCATCTTCAGCTGGTGCTTGGTATCCTGCATCTTCAACGGCAAAGCCTAATTTTGGTAATTCGTCTCCTGTTGGAGCCTCTAATTTAACCTGTTCTCCTTTTTCGTTAGTCAATGTATCAGTTAAAGGATTGAAAGTTAAATCACCTGCAATAGCCAAAGCAGTTACAATTTCTGGTGAAGCGACGAAAGCATAAGTATTCGGGTTGCCATCTGCACGCTTAGCAAAGTTTCTATTGAAGGAGTGAACAATTGTATTTTTTTCTCCTTTTTCAGCACCTGGACGAGCCCATTGACCAATACAAGGTCCACAAGCATTTGAAAATACCGTAGCACCAATGGAATCAAATGTCGAAATAAAACCATCTCTTTCGATCGTATAACGAACTTGCTCCGATCCTGGGGTTATGGTAAACTGCGCTTTGGTTTTTAAACCTTTGGCCGCAACTTGTTTGGCTAATGAAGCCGCACGAGCGATATCCTCATAAGAAGAGTTGGTACATGATCCAATCAAACCAACCTCTACTTTAGTAGGCCAGTTGTTTTTAATCGCTAATTCTTTCAATTTAGAAATAGGCGTAGCTAAATCTGGAGTAAATGGACCATTGACATGTGGCTCCAATGCATCCAAATCAATTTCGATTACTTGATCAAAATAAGCCTCTGGGTTTGCATAAACCTCAGAATCCGCAGTTAAATGCTCACGAATACCGTTTGCTAAAGTAGCTACATCGGCTCTTCCTGTTGACTCTAAATAACGAGCCATTGAATCATCGTAACCAAACGTAGAAGTGGTAGCACCAATTTCTGCTCCCATGTTACAAATGGTTCCTTTTCCTGTACATGACATAGATGTAGCACCTTCTCCAAAATATTCAACCACACATCCAGTACCACCTTTAACGGTTAATATTCCAGCTACTTTTAAGATGACATCTTTCGCTGAAGTCCAACCGTTTAATTTTCCTGTTAATTTAACACCAATCAACTTAGGGAATTTCAATTCCCAAGCTAAACCAGCCATGACATCACATGCATCTGCTCCACCAACACCAATGGCTATCATACCCAAACCGCCTGCATTCACTGTGTGTGAGTCAGTTCCGATCATCATTCCACCTGGGAAGGCATAGTTTTCTAAAACTACTTGGTGAATAATACCCGCTCCTGGTTTCCAGAAACCAATACCATATTTATCTGAAACAGATGATAAGAAATCATACACTTCTTTATTCTTGTCTACAGCTACTTTTAAGTCGGTGGTCGAAGCCACTTTAGCTTCAATTAAGTGATCACAGTGCACGGTAGAAGGAACAGCAACTTGCGGACGACCTGCTTGCATAAATTGCAACAAGGCCATTTGAGCCGTTGCATCTTGCATAGCTACACGGTCAGGTGCAAAGTCTACATAAGAACCTCCACGTGTAAATGTGGTGGAAGGAGTACCTTCCCACAAGTGACTGTAAAGAATTTTTTCCGTCAATGTAAGCGGTTTTCCTGTCAATGCACGTGCTGCGGCTATTCTAGCCGGCATGCGATCATAGACAGCTTTAATCATTTCAATATCAAAGGCCATGAGTCAATGTTGGTTTTAATAAATTGTTTGTAAAATTAATAGATTAGCGTCACCTTTTTGCCACTTTTTGTAAATATCATTTCCTTTGCAGCAGTTTTTTATGAATTTTACATATTAATTGACTTTTTATCGATTAATTTCTCCTTGTTAAAACCATTGTTAAGCCCAATTTGAGATTTAAACAGTTTTCTTCTTTTTGTTTTCTCCTGTTTTTTTCTGGAAGCTTTCTTGCCTTCGGCCAAAAAAGCAATTCGATCGATACCTTACTTAACAGGGCATTAGCGCTGGCTCCTCAGCACAGTGCTTTGATGGGACAATTTTCTGCGGAAGTTATTACTAAAGAAAAAGGTCGCTTCAATCAAGTTATTGGTTTGGCCAAAAATCGATTGAAAAAGAATGAAGGAATACAAGAAGGTCAGTGGTATGGAAATCAAACTCACGCTAAAGTCTATGTGAAAAGCTTAAATCAAATGATTCATGAAATCATTGATGTCAAAGGTTTTCAAAAAAAATACCCTAGGCCTACTCTATTTTTCTGGCCTGATTTTTATCAAGACTTCATTGGAACAAATTGTGTTTCTCCACTTAATTTTCACGGTCGGGATTATTATACCTATGTATATAAGGGTGATACCTTAGTTAGTGGACATAAAGGTTATCAATTTGAAGTTCGTCCCATTTCTACAGGAGATCGCTTGTTTACGGGAAAATTAACCTTAAGTAACACAGGTTGGATTATTCGCTGGGAAGCTCAGGTAGAGTCTGATGCTTTACTTTATCACATGGATTTGCAACATCAATGGGTAAATCAAGCCTGGTTGCCTAAATCAGCTTATTTTAGCTTGGCAGGTGGACTCATGGGTAATTATGGAGAATTTATTTTGCAAGAAGAAGTGCAGCAGACTCCTCAAATTTGGAAAGCCGAAGCAGGATTTCAAGTTCCCAATCAATCGCAAGAAAGGCTGAATATTGCTGAAATAGGTTTTGATGAAGTATTTGCCACTCAATTATTAGGTAATTTTCATCAGTCATTACTAAGAAAATGGAAGTCGCGCCCTCAAAGCGGACTCATCACCATGGATTCTGTTCGCTATCTCAAACGTGAAGAAATCAAACACAATACAGATGAAGATCGATTTTTTCAAGGATCCTTGACCTCTGAATTATTAGAAACCTCCATTGATACGCTCAGGAAAAGCCCATTTTCATTGAATCAATTACTTTTTTCTAAGTCGTTTTATTACGGACCTCGACAAAAGGATTTTTACCCTTTTGAGATTTACTATAAATCACCTGTGTTTGATTCCAACTTTAATACGGTGGAAGGATTTGTGGCGAATGCTGGATTAGTATTTAGAAAGCGTTGGGCTCGGTACCGTTTTCTAGAAGCTGAATTTTTGGGCAGACGATCATTTGGTTTGAATCGTAATACAGGCTACATAAAACTGAAGTATAAGACGGATTCTTTTGATATATCAATAGCCCAAGGTGATTTTGTTCAACAATTGAATCCTGATAATTCCATCTCTCCTGAAATGAATTCACTTTCTACACTTTTGTTGAAGAATAATCAAATGAAAATTTATCGAAAGGAATTTTGGAATTTGGCCTTGATTAAACGATTCTCTTCTAAATTTTTCCTAAAAACTAGTTTGGAATGGTCAAGGAGAAGTCAAATGGATAATACCACGGATTACTTTTGGTTTAATTACCTGAATCGTAAATTCACATCCAATAATCCACAAAATGCAGAATATATCCAAGAAGGATTTCAAACGCATCAAGCATTTATCAGTCAATTGACTTTAGGATTTAGACCTTTTTTAACTCAATATTACCGCAATCACATTCGGGAAAGCGAATGGGGCTCCTCTCCTCTTATACTTGTTAAATACCGTGCAGGATGGAGCGGAGTGGCTGAATCGAGTGCTCCATTTAATATGGTAGAGCTTTCATATTTACAAAATATGGCCCTTTCTCCTTGGATCAAAACTGGATTTATCATTAATGTGGGAACTTTTCTTGGAAATGCCCCAACGAATTTTATTGATTTTAAGCATTATAACGGAACCATGAATTTAGTTCAAGCTGGAGAAATGCTGGCTTCACATCGCTTAGTAGGTTACTACCAAAATTTCACTTCTGGTGCTAACCAGCGACTGAATGTGAACCATTATGCTTACAGTACTGCTGGTACCTATATAGAAGGATTGTCTTTGTTTCAATTTTCTAATTTGTGGCTGAAACCCTTGTTAGGTATGAAAAAATCCTATGTCAAAGAATTATTGATTGCCAATACCGTTTACATCAACAATCAAAAACTTTTGTATTCAGAAGTGGGTTATGGCATGGATGGATTACTTAAAATTTTCCGCTTGGAAGCAATCGCAAGCTTTATCAACGGGCAATTTAATTATGTAGGATTACGCTTGAATCTCAATTCAAGAATTCGGATTGGAAACATCCCGGATTAATAGAACAAATAGATTTTTTTTCAATGCTTCCTTATCATTCGCTAGAAATTCATTTTAAGCAAGTATATTTGAGGTCATTTTTTAGTTAACAATATTCAATTTAATAGAATGGCAAAAAATTTGGTCATCGTGGAGTCGCCTGCAAAAGCTAAAACCATCGAAGGGTATTTGGGTAAAGATTTTGTGGTGAGATCTTCGTTTGGTCACGTGAGGGATCTTCCTATCAAGGGAGATAAGGCGATTGATATAGAACATGATTTTACGCCAACCTATGTGATTTCACCGGATAAAACCAAAGTGATTTCGGAATTGAAAAGTTTAGCTAAATCTTCTGAAGAAGTATGGTTAGCGACTGACGACGACCGTGAGGGAGAATCTATTTCTTGGCATTTAAAAGAAGCATTAGGTCTAAAAGACGACACCAAAAGGATTGTTTTTAGAGAAATTACGAAATCAGCCATTCAAAATGCCATTTTAGCGCCACGCAAAATTGACATGGATTTGGTCAATGCCCAACAGGCTCGCCGAATCATGGATCGATTAATAGGTTTTGAATTATCTCCTGTTCTTTGGTCGAAAGTTCAAAAAGGCCTGTCTGCAGGACGTGTACAATCCGTAGCAGTTCGCTTGATTGTTGAACGAGAAAAAGAAATAGAAAAACACGAAAGTGTCGGAACCTATAAAATTTCAGCCTTATTTAATTTGCCCGGCAAAAAGGTGTTGAAAGCTGAATTACCTAAGAATTTTGCCACGGAAGATGAAGCAGTTGCCTTTTTGAAAAAATGTGTTGGAGCCAATTTTAGTATCAAGAGTTTGGAAACCAAACCTGCCAAAAAATCGCCCGCTCCACCGTTTACTACCTCCACATTGCAGCAAGAAGCATCCAGGAAATTGGGATATTCGGTAGCTACTACCATGCAAATTGCTCAAAAATTATATGAATCAGGGCGTATATCTTACATGCGTACTGACTCTACTATGTTATCTCAAGAAGCAAGAGATAAGGCGAAGTCGGCAATAGAAGCAGCTTATGGAGCTAAATTCCATCATGCCCGACAGTTCAAAACCAAGAGCGAAAGTGCACAAGAGGCTCACGAAGCCATTCGGCCTACTGATTTTGAAGTAAATTCCATTTCAGGAGATGCGCGTGAAAAACGTTTGTATGAGCTGATTTGGAAACGTGCAATCGCTTCTCAAATGTCGGAAGCTGTGATTGAACGTACAACAGCTCAAATTCAGATTTCCAGCACTTCAGAATTATTAATAGCTCAAGGTGAAGTGGTTACTTTTGAAGGTTTCTTAAAGGCCTATTTAGAAGGAAAAGATGAAGAAGAGGAGGATGAAAACAAAGATATGCTGCCGCCTTTATCCATTGGTCAAATGCTTGAATTAGCCGAATTAAAAGCTCAAGAGCGTTTTTCTAGACCTGCGGCTAGATACACGGAGGCCAGTTTGGTCAAAGCTTTGGAAGAAAAAGGAATAGGTAGGCCTTCTACCTACGCACCTACCATTTCAACAATCATTAAACGTGCTTATGTTGTGAAAGAAGATCGTGCAGGTAAAGAGCGCGAGTTTCAAACATGGATATTAAAAGACGATGAGATAGTTGGTCAAAAGAATACAGAAATAGTAGGTACAGAGAAAGCAAAATTATTCCCTACGCATATTGGGACCTTGGTAACAGACTTTCTTGTAGAAAATTTTGAAGATGTAGTGGATTATACTTTCACTGCTGAAATGGAAGATGAGTTTGATAATGTGGCCAAGGGCAAGCTAGCCTGGACTCAATTGATGAAGAATTTTTATGGTTCTTTCCATCAAACCATTGAAGATAGTAAGTCCATTTCTCGTAGTTCGGTAGGCGGTGGAAGAGAATTAGGGGTAGATCCAGCTTCAGGAAAGAAAATATCGGTTCGACTAGGCAAATTTGGTCCTTTCGTACAATTGGGCGAGTCTGGAGAAGAAGAAAAACCTGTTTTTGCTAATTTATCCAAAGAACAATCTATCTCGAGTTTAACTTTAAAAGAAGCCATCGCTTTATTAGAACGTCCGAAATTACCTCGTGAAGTAGGTATTCATGAAGATAAACCGCTGGTGATTGGTGCAGGAAAATTGGGTCCATACATTAAATTTGATGGTAAATTCACCAGCTTACCAGACACAGAAGATCCTTTCACCCTGGATCTGACTGGAGCAATACGAGTGTTGGAATCAGCACAGAAAGTAGCCGAAGCGGAAAGTTTAGGAACTTTTGAAAATGAATTGATTTCGACAGGAAAAGGTCGTTTTGGCCCTTATGTGAAACATGCTGGTAAGTATTATTCCTTAGGAAAAACAGACAATTTGGCTACTTTGAGTTCTGAAAGAGCCATAGAAATCATTTTAGCTAAGCGAAATTTAGAAGCAAATAAATTCATTAAAGAATTTGCGGAAAACGATCAAGTGAAGATTGTCAATGGCATGTATGGTCCATACATTCAAATTGGAAAGCGTAACGTGAAGATTCCTAAGGATCAGAATCCTGCCGAATTAACATTAGAACAGTGCCTAGAACTTGGAGAACAAGCGCCAGCACCAAAGAAAACTAGAAAAAAGTAATTTTAACACATAATGTAAGGGTATGAGTCAGATTATTGATGGCAAATTTGTTTCTGAAACAATGAAAGCTTCGATTGCCAAGGAAGTTCAAGATTTAGTTGCATCAGGTCAAAGAGCCCCCCATTTAGTCGCCATTTTGGTTGGAAATAATGGAGCATCTGAAACGTATGTGGCCAATAAAGTCAAATCTTGTGAGGAATTAGGTTTCACTTCTACCCTATTGCGCTTTGATCCAAGCATCTCTGAAGCTGATTTATTAGCTGCTGTTCAGGGTGTCAATGATAATCCTGATATGGATGGTTTGATCGTTCAATTACCTTTACCAGATCACATTAATCCAGACAAAGTGATGGAAACCATTCATCCTTCCAAAGATGTAGATGGATTTCATCCCATCAATATCGGTAGAATGGCCAAAGGATTACCAGCTTACATCTCAGCAACACCTCAAGGGGTATTAGATTTATTAGCCTATTACCATATTCAAACGGCTGGAAAGCATTGTGTGGTAGTCGGTAGAAGTCAAATTGTTGGTTTACCTTTGTCTATTTTGATGCAGAGAAATCATCCTCAAGGCAACTGTACCGTCACACTGACACATTCAAGAACGCCTAATTTGGAGGAAATTTGTGCTCAAGGTGATATTGTTATTGCAGCATTGGGAAAACCAGAGTTCATCAAAGCGGCTCATATCAAAGAGGGTGCCGTTGTGATTGACGTAGGTTTGACTCGTGTAGAAGATGCTAGTAAAAAATCAGGCTTTGCGTTGAAAGGTGATGTGGATTTTGCAGATGTAGCTCCAAAATGTTCTTTCATTACCCCTGTACCTAAAGGTGTAGGCCCCATGACGATTGTTTCATTAATGAAAAATACCTTATTGGCGGCTAAAGGAACGATTTACCCTAAAAACTAGATTTATTTATAATCGATGGTAATAGCGATGAAAGACTCCCAAAGGAAGTTTTTTGTCGCTATTGTCATTTAAATAAAGTTCTCCAGATTCAGCAGAAGATGGCACATCAAATATGCCATTCATGAGATTCTCTACGACTAAGGTGGAGAATCCTAAGGAATATACATTACTCAATAAGAGATGTTCTTCAGGATCTAATATTTCTTTCACAGATAACAAAAGGTCTTCAATTTGCTCTTCCAATACCCATTTTTCTCCATCTGGTCCACGACCATAGGCTGGAGGGTCCAAGAGTATACCTTGATAAAAATTCCCTCTTCTAGCCTCTCTTTTAACAAATTTCAAAGCATCTTCAGCCATCCATCGGATACCATCTAATTTAGAGACTTCCATATTTTCTCTAGCCCAAGATAAAACGGGTTTAACCGAATCAACGTGTGTCACTTCCGCTCCCATTTGTCGACATACCAAACTGGCTCCTCCGGTATATGCAAACAGGTTCAAAAATTTCGGATTAGGTAGTTGAAATAAAGGAATTTTTTCAGCTAAAAACTCCCAATTGGAAGCTTGTTCTGGAAAAAGTCCTACATGTTTAAAAGAGGAAAGTGAAATTTTAAACGATAGATGTAATCGTTCAGATTGGTAAGGCATAAACCATTTGTCGGGTACTTTACCTTTTACTTCCCATTGACCCCGCTCTTGGCTACCTTTTTCCTTTTTGAAATGTGCATGACTCAGTTTTTGCCATTCTTGCTCGGATAGCGATTTTGCCCAAATAGCTTGAGGTTCTGGTCTTCTAACAGTGAATTCTCCAAATTTCTCTAGCTTTTCAAATCCACCTGAGTCGATTAACTGATAGTTTTGACCCCAAAATTGAGGAGTTTCAATGGCAATGGATGTGGACTGCTTCAAAATTATTTCTGGATTTCTATCTTGTTTAAATAATATACGGACCGGCGGCCTTCTTCGTTGGAGATTGTTTGATAGCCATTGGCTAAGAAAAATGGTCCGTACCAATAATTCAATTCAGAACGACTACTTCTTCTGATTTTGTCGCCCTCATTTTCAGTACTGATGTTTTGTATGCTTTCACTTTCTGACCTTCCTTGATTTCGGATAGTTTTAGTAATGATTTGATTGTCTAAATTAAAGGAAAGTACAATTTGATCTCCTTGAATGGAGGTTTTGATTTTTTGAATCAATTTAGGCTCTTTTAGGTCTTTCATATCGATGCAATGGTCCCAAAGTAAATCTCCTTTTTCATCCAATTCAACAATTACGGCATGTGTATACACCCAACCATCAAACTGCTGTTGGTTACCATAATAATTATAACCTCTATACCCCCAAGGACTATAATAGCTTGAATATGGAGAATACAAACCATAATAACCATAACCCCAACGGTAGGGATTGTACATCATGCTCCAAGGAGAATAAAAGCCACCTAAGCCCATCATGCTGCCATAGGGGCCAAAATTATTGTATTTATAGTCAGGATAAAATGCTTCAGCTACCACAATGTAGTGATCCCCTTTTTTGAGGATTTCATGGATTAATAAACGGTAATCTAGCCTTAAATCCTCTCCTTTACTTTCTTTATCCTTGATTTTCTTTTCTTGTTTTTCCTTCTGTTTCGGAGTTAGGAAATTGAAAAAATTAGAAAATTTCGTGAAACTATGAAATTTTGATTGAAGCAATTCTCCGTCTAAATAGGAATTGAAATAAATACCTTGTGAACTTGGACCTTTGGAGGATCCAATGGTGGTTTTGTGTCCATAGGTTCCCACAATCACTTGTAAAGAATCATTCAATTGAGTCGACTTAGCATTCATCATGGCGAAATTCTCATTAGGATTCATGACAATTTGTCCAATTTGACCGCCATCTTCATCAAATGATTTAATGATCAACTGATAATTTTTAGCTCTATTTCCCACCGAATAGGTCACATTTACCTGCTGTTGGATAGAATCTAAATCCATGGATTGGATTTCAGCTTGGCCTTTTACCACTGCTGGAAGAATTCGTGTTTTACGTTCTTTTAGATTGGTAAATAAGATAACTGGTTGATTATTAACGATTCCTCCTATGAATAAAGATTCATTCAAGGCTTTAAAATTAGAAATTTCCATTCTATCTACAGAATAGATTTGGAACTTCTCAAAGCTACCTTTAGCTACATTGACACGAACAATTTGGTATGAATTACTCTTAAATCGACTAAAAAGTAAATTTAAGGATTTGCCATCAAAGCTATAGTTTACATAATCTAATCCATTGTCGATGGTTCCAGAAGTGTACCAAACTTGTTCCAAATTAGTGGAGAATTTTTGAATACTAAATTCCTGTTTACCTAATTGATTCAGGATGATAACGCCTTGATTACCAATGGGAATGGTAAATGATTCTAAGTCCTTTCCTCCTACGGGGAACTCAATTCTTTGTCCAATTTGGGCATTGGCTTGAAACAAGGCGGTTACCAAAAGGCAACCTATAACTAGCTTGAATTGATGAAATCGTTTCATATATTTATTCTGTTAGGCTCATGATAATATCAAATTCGGGTTTGTCAACAGGTGTTACTGAAAGTCTAGATTGTTTCAATAAAGCCAAATTGCTCAAACGTTCATCTGATTTCATCTGTTTAAGGGTTACGGTTTTAGAAAACTTCCGTATTGGAATCAGTTCCACCACTACCCAGCGTGGATCATGCGTAGTAGGATCTGGATAATGTTCCTTACTTACTTCGGCTAATCCGACCACTTCTAGACCTTCATTGGAATGATAAAAATACACCCAATCGCCTTTTTTCATGGCCATTAAATTGTTTCTGGCTTGGTAATTTCTAACTCCATCCCAAACGGACTTTCCCTCTTTAACGAAATCATCCCAAGAATATTTGAATGGTTCTGATTTAACTAACCAATGGTTCATGTTATGGGAATTTAGGGAATTTAGAGAAATCAGGTTTTCTTTTTTCTAAAAAGGCATTTTTACCTTCCTTAGCTTCATCCGATAAATAATATAATAAAGTAGCATTTCCTGCTAATTCTTGAATTCCAGCTTGTCCATCTAATTCAGCATTGAAGGAAGATTTAAGCATTCGAAGTGCGATAGGACTTTTTTCTAAAATCCGTTCACACCATGATATGGTAGTTGCTTCTAATTGATCCAATGGTACCACTTTATTCACCAAACCCATTTGTAAAGCCTCTTGTGCATCATACTGATCACATAGGTACCAAATTTCTCTGGCTTTCTTTTGTCCAACCACTCGTGCTAAATAGGAAGCTCCGAATCCACCATCAAATGAACCTACATTGGGACCAGTCTGTCCAAATCGTGCATTATCAGCTGCTATCGATAAATCACAAACCACGTGTAAAACATGACCGCCTCCTATAGCCCAGCCAGCCACCATGGCTATAACCGGTTTGGGAATCGTTCTGATTTGTCTTTGTAAATCCAAGACATTCAAACGAGGTACTAAATCTTGGCCTACATAGCCCCCATCACCTCGTACACTTTGGTCACCACCTGAGCAAAATGCTTTCCCTCCTTCTCCTGTTAATATAATCACCCCAATGGTGGTGTCTTGTCTGGCTAATTCCATCGCCTCCGACATCTCTTGTACCGTTTTAGGGGTAAAAGCATTGTGTTTATGCGGACGATTAATAGAAATTTTTCCGATTCCGTTGTATTCTTGAAAGAGAATTTCTTCGTACTCCTTGATCGTTTTCCAGGGAAAATTAGATGTCATTGCTTATTCGTTTTCTTGGTTATAAATCACATCCCAGGTATGGTCTGCTAATAAAGTTACTTGGGCTAAAAATCGACTATACTTGAATGAACGGCCCCATTCATGAGGTGCTACTAATGATAATAAATCCGTTCCATTCTCTTTTTCATATAAGTAATAGGTTTCACTGATGATGGGTTCAAAACCCATCGCTGCGTCATATATACGCTCGGATATCTCTTTTCTCTCAGCTAATAATTTGGCTTGTTTGGCCAAAACTTCCATTTGCTCATACAGCTGGTTCATTTGACGATCCGTCTGTTGCCTCATTGCTTTTACCGATCGTCCTTTGGTTTTGCCCATATCTTCTGGCTTAATGACAGCAGACCCTGCGGTATGCGCATAAGGTAAAAGCCCTGGGTTTTGGGCAACTTTATCAGGATTAATGGGATTTAAGAAAGGATCTTCAGACATGCTCAATTAATTAAGGTAAATCCTAGCTGTAACCCTCAAAATTAGAGAATGTTTGGTTAATTTTGGAATGATTCACCGATTATATGCTGGTATTTTCTCCAAAGTCAAATGTCTTCCCTACTCCTTCCACTCCTTTTGAGGCAGAAGTGATGGAATTTTGTAAGCTTTGGAAAGCTGGTATTGAATGGTTTAGCTTCCATACTTCTGGTTCAACGGGTCAACCCAAAGCCATCCGTATCCATCGAGATCAAATGAGGCACTCAGCCCTTTTAACTGGCGAATGGCTTGGATTAGAGGCTGGAGATCGAGCTTTATTATGTTTACCCATCAAATTTATCGGAGGAGTAATGGTGGTAGTCAGGGCCCTAGTTTGGGATTTACAACTCGTCATAATCGAGCCTAGTAACCAGCCTGAAATACCTCCAAATATTCCAATTCGATTGACATCCCTAGTTCCTCCACAATTACAATATATTTTGCAACATGATTCACTTTTAGCATCTTTCCAAGGTGCTAAAGGAATTTTAGTGGGAGGTGCAGCCATTTCAGTGGAGATTGAGAATTTGGCCATGAAACAAGATTTCCCTATTTTTCTTACTTACGGTATGACGGAAACCGTATCACATATTGCTTATCGTCCTATTTCTCTAAAAACAGATGACTATCTTCACCCCCTCCCAGGTGTTGAATTAAAACTGAATGAGGAAGATTGTCTGTGTATTCGATCTGCATTGACAAATAATCAATGGATAGAAACGAATGATTTAGCTGAATTAAAGGCAGATCAAGGATTTCGTATTTTGGGTAGGAAAGATTTTATCATTAATTCGGGTGGGATGAAAATTATACCTAGTCAAGTCGAAAAACATATTCAGGCATTTTTTATTGAAAAGGGTATTTCAGCTCTTTCCTTTGTGGCTGGTATACCAGATGATTTTTATGGACAAAAAGCCGTATTATTCATCGAATCACCTAATTTCTTTAATCTGGGAGACCCATTAAAACAGTATTTATTACAGCATTTGTCTTCAAAACAAATACCTAAGTCAATTATTTGCCTTCCAAAATTCATATTTAATTCAAATGGGAAATTGGATAGCTTGAAAACGGTAGCTTTGTATCTTCAATCTTCATCCAAAGAATCTCATGCCAATGACTAATTTTAATTTATTTTATGAGAGTGCCAATAACGTTCCTGCTCCTTATCATTTTGAATCACTCATTCGATTTATAGGATTTGGTACTCCAGAAGCCTCTTTGGAAGTAGAAATTCAATATACTGACCGAGAAGATTTCTCAAAAGAAGAATTGATAGCCGAGGGTTTACCTACGGATGAATCTTGGACTTGGAATGGAAGTATTTCTGTTGCTTGGCAACAAAGATTAGCTGCTCGATTTGACACCTATAAATCTGGATCTTGTAAGCCTAGGGATGAGGAACCATTTATTATGTTAGAATACCCTAATTCTACCACCAAGGTACCTAGGATGTTAGAAATAGAAGAAAACTTAATACAGGAATTCATACAATCCATTTTTGAAACTGCTGGAAGGGAAATGCCTCTCTTTTTAGGATTTCAATTTAAGGATGAATTGGATGAATGGGTCAGAATTGAAGGTGAATTATCCTTTGAAAATTTAACTTTTACATATCAAGAATCGGGATCGGTCTTAAAAACAATTTCGGATTGGGATCGTTTACAAGCTTTGATGAATACGGTTTATATTGCTGATTTTCAAGCTGATAAAGCAAAGGAGGAATTGAAAAGTACCCATTCGTTTGCTGTGTATCCAGGAGATGGCTTGTGGTATGTGGCTGGTGATTCCTTAAGAAAACCCGCTGGAAATAATCGGTATTTTGATGGATTAGAAAATAGTTTAAGAGAATTATTTAAGTCTTAAAAGCCATGGTTTCACCAATAGAAGATCAAATCGCAGAAGTATTTTGGATTCAAAAATCGTCTTCGGGACGTCTGAAAAACACGACCCACCAAGAGCGCATTGAAAAATTGAAGTCCATTGAAAAATACATGATTTCTCACAAACAGGAATTGTTTGATGCCCTTTATGATGATTTCAAAAAACCTTCCTCCGAGGTTATATTGGCAGAACTTTTAGGAGTAAAAAGAGAAATAGATCATATATGCCGCCATTTGAAGTCTTGGATGAAACCTCAGAAAGTAGATACTCCACTTCTGCTTTTAGGTACTCAAGGGTATGTGCAAATGGAAGCCAAGGGTATGTGTTTAATCATTGCTCCTTGGAATTACCCATTTAATTTGGCCATTTGCCCTCTACTTTTGGCTTTGGCTGCTGGAAATGCAATAATTTTAAAACCATCTGAACTAAGTCCTGCTACTTCTTCTTTTATAAAAAAGATGATATCGACCTTGTTTGATCGCAGCGAAGTGGCGGTTTTTGAAGGGGATGCATCTGTTTCTACCTATTTACTCGATCAAAAATTTGACCATATTTTCTTTACAGGTAGTCCTTTAATTGGTAAACTAGTGATGAAAGCAGCAGCGGAGCACTTGACTTCCGTGACTTTAGAATTGGGAGGCAAATCCCCTGCTATTATTGGTCCTCAGGCAGATATTGAAGCTTCAGCACAGAAAATAGCTTGGGGTAAATTTTTAAATAATGGACAAACCTGCATTGCACCTGATTATGTATATGTGCATGAAAAACATTATTTCTCATTTTTGGAAGCCTTAGAAAAGGCGGTGAATCGTTTTTATGATCCCGAGAAAAAAGGAGTACAACATAGCAAAGATTATGCTAGAATTGTCAATTCAAGACATTTTAGTCGAATTATTGGTTTAGTTGACGATGCTAAATTACATGGTGCCAATGTATTATTTGGTGGTGAAACAGATGAGCAAGATTGTTTCATCGCACCTACGGTATTGACAAACTGTCATCATGATATGAAAATCATGCAGGAGGAGATATTTGGACCTATTTTGCCTATTTTAGTTTATAAAGACGAGCAACAAATCATTGATCAATTGGCCAAAGAGGAAAAACCATTGGCTCTCTACATATTTTCTGAAAACGAAGAGTTTACACAGCATATATTGAAAAATACAAGCTCAGGTGGTGTGGTCGTTAATGACTGCCTCATTCATTATGGTCATGGTGAACTGCCATTTGGTGGGGTAAACAACTCTGGAATTGGTAAAACGGGTGGTAAATTTGGGTTTATTGAGTTTTCAAATCAGAAATCAGTATTGGTTCAACATAGTGGAATGATGAAAATGTTATATCCTCCTTATCATTTTAAAGTTCGCTGGATGCTTGATTTTATTTTAAAATGGCTGTAAAGAAATTTGCTTTATTCTTGTGGTGCATCTGTTTCTCACCTGGCTTATTAGGTCAACTGAATTATTCTTTATTGGACCAAAATCCAGCTTCCGTTCGGTGGAAACAGCTTCAGCTTCCCAATCATGCCATTCAGATAATCTATCCTGAAGATGCGGATAGCTTGGCTCAGCTAACAGCCTATTATTTAGAAAAGCATGTCCATCAAGTAGGTCAAACCATACCGAGTAAACTTCATCCCTGGAAAATTGTATTGCAAAATAGAGGGATTTATTCCAATGGTTTTGTTAGTTTAAATGCTCCCAGAGCTGAATTATTTACGATTCCCACGCAAAATCCCGCCTTAGTAGGAACCAATGAATGGTTAGAAATGCTGGTGAGTCATGAAACTCGTCATATGTTTCAAAATGAGTTAGGTCGACAAGGCCTAGCCAAGGTATTTCGAAGTCTCTGGGGAAGTAATGGGCAAGCCTTATATTCTAATTTAATCATTCCCAATTGGTTGTGGGAAGGTGATGCGGTAGAAACAGAAACGCGATTAAATCCGATTGGTAGAAGTAAAATTCCCGAATTTTATTTGCCTTTGCAGGCCTATTTATTAGAATATGGTATTCCCTCCTATGGTAAAATGATGGGAAAATCATATCGTCAATTAGTTCCTAATCACTATGTTTTTGGTCAATTTTTGAGTCAATATATTCGCCAAAAACAAGGAGAATTGGCCATTGGTCAAATTTGGCAAAAATCATTGCTTCGTCCTTATCCATTTGCCTTTTCTTCTGTGTTAAAAGAACGAACCGGTCTGAGCATCGATCAATTTAGTCAATTGGCTTTAAAGGAATTACGGGATTCTATTCAAATGAGGCGATTGAATGTATCAGATCAATCGGAACAAATTAGCCCCAAGGTTTCTCAAACCTTTACATCATATAAATTTCCATGTTGGGTTACCGAAGATACGTTTGTCGCCATTAAGTCAGGCTTTTCAACCATTCCTGTTTTAGTTGAATTTAGTCGTGGTCAAGAAAAGGAATTAACCAAATTAGGACCCATCTCAGAAATGAATATGCTTTCTGCATCCAAAGAATGGGTGATTTGGTCTGAAATCAAATTTGATGTTCGTTGGGGACAAAAACAAGGAACACGTTTGGTTCTTTTTAATCGGAAAACGAAGGAAAAGATTTTTTGGGATGGTGATGAAAAGTGGATTAACCCATCCATTAGTCAGGATAATAAGCAAGTTCTTACTTTAGTTCAACAAATTAATGGATCTTCTCATTTGTTACTATTGGATGTAGACACTCGGCAATTGATAAAAAAAATACCTATTTCATCTGGAGAACAAGTCTTGCATGCCCGTTTAGCAGATCAAAATCGAATGGTTTATGTCGTGAAAAGTCAGCACCAAAAATCCATTAGAATTATGGATTTAGAGCGATTTACCGTCATTTATGAGTTTCATTTAGGAAGTAATAATATTGGTGCACCTTTTTTGAAGGGTGATTTTGTTTATTTCAATCAACCGATTGAAGGTTTAGATCAGATTGTGCGTATCCATGTGAAAAACAAGCAACAACAAGTGATTACTCACGCTCCTTTTGGGGCATATTCAGCTCAAGTAATTTCTAATGATGCCATTGTTTATCAGTCTTATCGAGCTTCAGGTGATGCCATTATGGTAAAGAAATTAGGAAATGAGCCATGGAGTACTTTGCTACAGTCTAAACCTACTCCTGTTTTACAAGAACTTAGGCCACATTATGCAAGTCAAAAATATTCTAAATGGAATATTTTCAATGTGTATTCTTGGGGACCATTGATTGCTGCCCAAGGAAATCAATTGGAAGTAAGTCTTTTATCTAAGAATGTCACCAACACCTTACAAGCTGGAATTGGGTATCAATATGATCCCAATGAACGATCGGGAACTCAATTTGCTAGATTTTCGTATCAAGGATTATTTCCTGTGATTGATGCTTCATTTCAAAATAGCCAGCGAAGCACGAGTTTGTATGTGGATAAAAGAGCACCCTTTGATAGTTTGCGGACCGATAATTGGATGCAAACAAAAGGGGATATTGGTATTCGACTGCACTTAAATCTTACACATTCAGCCTTTGCTGAATATTTAACCCTTTCATCTACTTATTCTTTTTTCCAAGTTAATGGATATGATTTACCCTTAAGGTTCAAAAGCGAGGCCTTTAATGGCTTGTATTCCTCCATGACGCATGCTATTTCGTATTCAAAATTATTAAACAGAGCTTATAGGGATGTGCAATCACCCTGGGGTTATCAAATAGGTCTGCATTGGCAAGGAACACCTTTTAGTCAAAACTTAAATTCCGAAATTTGGTCTGCACAAGGGAAAGTATTTGTTCCTGGCTTATTTAGGCATCATGGTATTTCCTTGAGAGGCGCTTATCAGCAACAATCTAATGGGAATTATACCTTTGCCAGTACCCTTGCCTTGCCACGAGGTTATACGACCGTACTATACAATCGATTGTTCACTTTTTCTGCGGATTACAAATTTCCGATCGCAAATACCGATTTTAATATAGGGAGGTTGTTGTATGTCAAACGATTAAAGGGTAATATCTTTTTTGATGCATCACAGGGAGAAAATATAGTAAAAGATGGTACATCCACCACCACATTCCAATCATTCGGTGTAGATTTGTCATCCCAATTTCACTTCTTGCGTTTTTCTCAGAATTTTGAAATCGGTGTTCGTTGTTTATATAAATCTCAAACCAAGCAAATCGAGTGGTATCCTCTAGTAATCGATATAGGATTTTAGTCATTTATTGGATAACCTTGATGGTTTTGGGCATTTTTTTGATGTCGTGTGAAACGAATCAAGATTCAAAAGGAGAAAAAATCCCTCCTGCTTCTGCTTTTTTAAAAGGAGAAGATCCCCAGCGAGTGATACAATATGTCAGTGCGATTATTGAAGATAAACCTTCTTCTACTTTGTACTATATTAGGTCAAAGGCTTATTTCACTCAAAGAAAGTATTTATTGGCATCTGAAGATATTCAAAGAGCACTTCAAATCGAATCTGGTGATTTGGATTTTTTATATCTATCCGCTCAAATTCATTTTCACCTTGAAGAATATACGGAAGCATTAAAAGATGCTAAATCTTTGGAGGAAGCGGGATTTTCAGCTCCCGGTTTATGGATATTATTAGCAGAGATTTATGCTCAAACTGCTCAAACCAAAATGGCTAATTACTATTTGGCAAAAAGCCTGAAAGTAGGATTATCCCCTACCGATAGAGCTTATGTCTATACTTTACGAAATTTATCGATAGGCGATACATTGTCGTGGATGAAGTTAGTTCGCGATAGTAGTAGCATTTATCTATCTGAAACTCCCCTAGCGAGATTGTATTTTCAGCACCAAGGTGATCGAGTACCCATGTTGATTTATCAAGCTCAATTATTATCGGCACGCAAAAAATTCCCGCATGACCCCCATTTATTACGCTTTTGGGCTAGGTTTTTGGCTAAGATTCGACAAGTTCCCAGAGCTGAAAAAGTTTATGCTAGCGTTTTAGCCTCATTTCCCTCTAATGATAATTTATTCGCAGAAATAGGGGATTTTTATTTTAAGAATCGGGATTATTATAAAGCTATCGCCTTTTTAGACAAAGTTTCGAGCGATAGTCCTTATGCTTCTCAGGCCATGTTTATCAAATCCATCAGTTGGCTGTATTTAGGCGAACGATTAAAGAGTTTGGCCTTGTTGGATTCAGCTCTACAAATCTACCCTAGCGACATGAGGTTTAGAAGTTTAAAGTATCGTTTGATAAATCGAAACTTGGATTCTACCCGAACTCAAACGGATAGTTTGTCTACTGAGTCTTCTGAAAATTAAAATACGCTCCTAATATTCCTGCTTAATTTGTAAATTGCATAAAATTTGTTCGAATGATAAAAATTACTTTTCCCGACGGAAATATCCGTGAGTATAATTCTGGTGTGACACCAATGGAAGTTGCCTTGTCAATTTCAGAAGGTTTAGCAAGAAATGTGTTGGCTGCCAAAGTGGATGATCAAGTGGTAGATGCTTCTACCCCAATCCAAACAGATGCACATGTTCAATTATTGACCTGGAATGATACGGAAGGGAAAAAGACATTTTGGCATTCTTCAGCTCACTTAATGGCTGAAGCTATTGAAGCTTTATATCCAGGTACCAAATTTGGTATTGGTCCAGCTATTGAGAATGGTTTTTATTATGATATCGATTTAGGAGGGAAAGAGTTTGGCAGTGATCAGTTTAAGCAAATTGAAGATAAAATGCTGGAATTGGCTCGCCAAAAAAGTGAGTATTTACGCAAGCCTGTTGCAAAGGCAGATGCTATTGCTTATTTCCAAGAGAAAAACGATGAATATAAGTTGGAGTTATTGGAAGGTTTGGAAGATGGTTCAATTACCTTTTACTCCCAAGGAAACTTCACTGATTTATGTCGTGGGCCACATATTCCTCAAACAGGATTTATTAAATCGGTCAAACTACTCAGTGTAGCAGGTGCTTACTGGCGTGGCGATGAAAAGCGTAAGCAAATGACCCGAATTTATGCCATTACTTTTCCTAAGGCAAAAGAATTGGAAGAGTATTTATTCTTGTTAGAAGAAGCCAAACGCCGTGACCACCGTAAATTAGGCAAGGAATTAGAACTTTTTGCATTTTCAGAGAAGGTAGGTTTAGGTTTGCCTTTGTGGTTACCTAAGGGAACTATTCTTCGTGAAAGGTTAGAGAATTTCTTACGTAGAGCGCAGGTTCGAGCTGGTTACTCTCCTGTAGTAACGCCGCATATTGGTAGTAAAGAATTGTATGTAACCTCAGGTCACTATGCCAAATATGGTAAGGATTCATTCCAACCGATCAATACACCAGATGAGGGAGAAGAGTTCTTATTGAAACCCATGAACTGTCCTCACCATTGTGAGATATATAAAACGAAACCACGCTCCTACAAAGATTTGCCATTACGACTGGCGGAATTTGGAACGGTGTATCGTTATGAACAATCGGGTGAATTACATGGATTAACTCGTGTAAGAGGCTTTACTCAAGATGATGCGCATATTTTTTGTCGTCCAGACCAAGTGGAAGATGAATTCATGAAAGTGATAGATTTGGTGCTTTATGTATTTAAGGCCCTAGGTTTCCATGAATTTTCGGCTCAGGTTTCTTTAAGAGATAAAACGGATCGTGAAAAATACATTGGACGTGATGAAGATTGGGAAAAAGCGGAATCGGCTATCATTAAATCTGCACAAGAAAAGGGTTTACCTTATGTGATTGAATATGGTGAAGCAGCATTTTATGGTCCCAAATTGGATTTTATGGTACGTGATGCCCTAGGTAGAAAATGGCAATTAGGAACGATTCAGGTGGATTATCAATTACCTCAACGATTTGAATTGGAATATACGGGTTCAGATAATCAAAAACATCGTCCGGTTATGATTCACCGAGCGCCATTTGGTTCCTTGGAGCGTTTTATTGCTATTTTGATTGAGAATACAGCTGGAAACTTCCCATTGTGGTTATCTCCCGATCAATTGGCGGTCTTACCCATTTCAGAGAAATACGAAGATTATGCCAATGAGATCTATTTACGTTTACAAGAGCGTGATTTAAGAGGTTATGTTGATCACCGTGATGAGAAGATTGGACGTAAAATTCGTGATGCAGAAGTTTCCAAAGTTCCTTTTATGATCATTGTAGGTGAAAAGGAGCAAGCAGAAGGTTTGATCAGTATTCGTAAAAAAGGACAAGGAGATTTAGGTTCCATGACTTTGGATGCATTTATGGCTATTGCTCAGGAAGAAATCCAACAATTGACACACGATAAATAGATTTATTGGAGAATATCAATTGCTTGAAACTCTTTTGTTTGCAAATGCGTTAAAATTGATATAGCTTTCGAATTGAATACAAGAATTAACAATAATTATTAAACGAAATTTTACTTTATGGCTTTACGCCCCAATAACAATTACCGAGGAAACAAACGAGAAGAGGAGCCTTATAGAATCAATAATCTAATACGAGGAGTTGCAGAAGTGCGATTAGTAGGAGAAAATATTGAACAAGGTGTTTATGAGTTTTCTAAAGCTTTGGCGATTGCTGAATCTCAAAGTTTAGATTTGGTTGAAATTTCCCCTAATGCCGTTCCTCCTGTTTGTAAGGTTATTGATTATGCTAAGTTCAAGTATGATCAAAAGAAAAAGCAAAAGGAAATCAAAGCTAATGCCACTAAAACGGTCATTAAAGAGATTCGTTTCGGTCCTAATACCGACGAACATGATTTTAACTTTAAATTAAAGCATGCCGTAAACTTCTTAAAAGAAGGTGCTAAGGTGAAAGCCTATGTACACTTTGTGGGTCGTACTATTGTTTTCAAAGAGCGTGGCGAAATGTTGTTATTAAACTTCGCTAAAGGCTTGGAAGAATTTGGTAAACCCGATGACATGCCCAAATTAGAAGGTAAGCGTATGAGCATTATCTTCTCTCCTAAAGCTGCCAAGAAATAATTTCAATTTTTTTTCATCAAAACAGGGAATTAAAGGGTATTTTTTATACTTTTGCATTCCCAATTTTAAATTTAATTTTTACTATAATGCCAAAAATTAAAACCAACTCTGGAGCAAAGAAACGTTTCAAAGTAACTGGAACTGGTAAAATTAAGCGTAAGCACGCTTTTCATAGCCACATCCTTACTAAAAAGACGACTAAGCAGAAGCGTAACTTAGTTCACGCTACCTTAGTTTCTCCATCTGATATGGACCGTGTAAACTTAATGTTAGGTCTTTAATATCAATTTAAGTTATTGTTCAACCAGAAATAAGGCCTAAAGTACTGTAAGAAGTCGCCTCAATTTCAAAAAACAAATTTCTATGCCACGTAGTGTCAACCATGTAGCTTCTAGAGCTCGCAGAAAAAAAATCTTAAAATTAGCCAAAGGCTTTTATGGTCGCGGAAAAAACGTTTGGACCGTAGCCAAAAACAAAGTAGAGAAAGGTTTGCAATATGCATACCGTGATCGCAAAGTAAAGAAAAGAGATTTCAGAGGATTGTGGATTCAGCGTATCAATGCTGCCGCTCGTCAAGAAGGAATGTCTTATTCAGCTTTCATGGGCAAATTCAACAAATCAGGAATGACTTTAAACCGTAAGGTGCTTGCTGATTTAGCGATGAACCACCCAGAAGCGTTCAAAGCAGTAGTGAATAAATTAGGTTAATCCTTATTTACATAGCTTACAAGAAAGTCCCAAAGAAATTTGGGACTTTTTTCATGCCCAATATGTATCTTTGCTGTACAACCACCCGCTAAGAAATTGAATCGTCCCGTCTATTTAGATTATGCCGCTACAACTCCTGTATCACCAGAAGTTTTGGAAGCTATGATTCCTTATTTTAGTCATCATTTTGGTAATTCAGGCTCTAACCAACATCTATTTGGTTGGGAAGCCTCTGATGCTGTGGATGAAGCTCGTAAATCCATAGCCACCTATTTTTCGGTTAAACCTGCCTCTATCCTATTCACATCAGGTGCCACGGAATCCAATAATTTGGCCCTTTTAGGTTTGTTGGAGCATCAAACTCCTGGTCATATTATTTCTTCCTCTTTGGAGCATAAAGCCGTTTTGGAGCCTTTGGCATATTTAGCTACCAAAGGATGGGAAATTACTTATTTAGCACCTAATTCAACAGGTGAAATTAATTTGGATCAAATTAAAGCGGAAAAAAAGCCTAATACGTCCCTCGTATCCATCATGTGGGTTAATAATGAAATTGGAACAATCAACGATATTTCAAGTATTGCAACCTGGTGTACACAGCAAGGAATAATTTGTCATAGCGATGCGACCCAAGCATTGGGGAAATTGGATATTTCACAAGCACATTTACCTGATTTAATGAGCTTTTCTGGTCATAAAATTTTTGGACCTAAAGGTATTGGTGCTTTGATTGTGAAAGTAAATACTCCCTTACAAGCCCGACAATGGGGAGGTGCACAAGAAAGAAGCTTACGTGCTGGTACTTTACCCGTTCCTTTGATTGTAGGGCTTGCAAAAGCGGTGGAAGGTATTCCACAACTTCTGAACTCTTTGCCTCAATTACAAGCTAAAAAAATGGATTTCGAAAAGGCTCTTAAAGCATCTTTAGGAGAAAGAATATGTTTCAATTCAATTTCTGAAAATCAAATACCTCATATACTTAATTTTTCCATTTTAGGAGTCGATTGGGAAAAGCTTTTTAGATCGATGCCCAAGTTGGCTCTTTCTAATGGGTCTGCTTGCAATTCTAAATCAACATTTCCCTCGCATGTGTTAAAAGCTTTAGGTAGAGACGATGATACAGCTTTGACTAGTGTTAGAATCTCAATGGCGCATACCTATTTGCATGAGGATCATGATTGGGTGGTGAATTACTTGGTTAAAAGTCTAGAAAAATTGATATCATGAAAGATTGGATACAAATTGTGAATCGTTTGGAACAACTATTGGCAGAAAACATGGACTTAGCTCTTGCCACTGTTGTACATGTTGATGGTTCGGCTTATCGTAGACCTGGAGCAAGAATGTTGGTGACGGGAGATGGAAATTGGTGGGGAGCCATTAGTGGCGGTTGTTTGGAAGGAGATATGTTGAAGAAGGCACAAATGGCCATGATGACCCAACAAATTAAATTGGTCACCTATGATACGCGTGAAGAGGATCCTTTTCAATTAGGAGTTGGATTAGGTTGTCAAGGACTCATTGATATTGTCATTGATCCTATTCGTGTTCATTTGGAAGCTTTTTGTGTTGCCATGAAACAGGCGGTATCGTCTTATGAGCCTGGTGTATTAAGCAGCGAGTGGGATGAAAATAAGGTATCATCTTTTCAGTATTTGTATATTCCTCAGTCGGATATTCATTCCTTTGATGCTGACAAAAAAGAGATTTTGCTTCAAAAAACGGCTCATTATCGCCTTTTAGAAGGAAAATCAACTCTTTTAGAATACATCCCTCCTATGCCTCGTATTTGGATTTTTGGGAATCAGTTTGATGCTTTGGCTTTGATTCAACAAATAAATCTTCTGGCTTGGGAGATACATTGGGTAGGTAATGTGCAAAAAATGAATCCCCTTGGTAAGAAATTGGTCAAGCAAGTTTATGATTGGGAAGCTGATTTTCAAATCCTACCAGACGATTCTCTAGTCATGATGACCCATGACTTTGATCGAGATGTGTTTTTAATGAAAAAGTTAAGTTCATGGGAACTTGTTGCTTATTGGGGAATTTTGGGTCCACAAAAGCGTATGGATAAACTGCAAGGTCATTTGAATGATGCGGGTTTGGATATTTCCAAACTCAGAAAAAAAATTTCTAGTCCTATTGGTCTGGATTTAGGAGCAGAAGGTCCTGAAGAAATCGCTATTTCGATTATTTCTGAAATAATCGCTCAAAAAAATAATCGAGCTGGTCAAGCACTTAAGTTCAGGGAGAAGCCAATCCATTAATATTTTAATGCTTTAGAATAGATTTTTGATCGATAGGTATATCAACAAAAAACTCCCAGCGTAGCTGCTGGGAGTTTAAATAAACCTCTAAACCTATTTAACTATTTTACTTCCTCGAAAGCTACATCTTCTGCTTCACTAGCGCCATTGGCAGAAGCATCCGCTGTATTTTCTGTTGCACCTGCAGTTTCACCAGCAGCGTACATTTCTTGGGAAGCAGCAGTCCAAGCTGTATTAAGTTTTTCCAAGCCAGCATCAATAGCAGCTACATCTTGGGAAGCATGAGCTGTTTTTAATTCAGCTAATGCACCTTCAATGGCTGATTTGTTTCCTTCTGAAAGCTTCTCTCCATATTCTTTCAATTGCTTTTCAGATTGGAAAATTAAAGCATCAGCTTGGTTGATTTTCTCAACACGCTCTTTCTCAATTTTATCGCTCGCTTCATTGGCCTTTGCCTCGTTGCGCATTTTTTCAATTTCAGCATCTGTTAAGCCACTGGAAGCTTCGATACGGATTTTTTGTTCCTTACCAGTTCCTTTGTCTTTCGCAGATACATGCAAAATACCGTTGGCATCAATGTCGAAAGTAACTTCAATTTGAGGTACTCCACGTTGTGCTGGTGGCAAACCATCTAAGTGGAAACGTCCTAATGAACGATTATCCTTCGCCATAGGTCTTTCTCCTTGCAATACATTTAACTCAACGGATGGCTGGTTATCTGCGGCAGTCGAGAATACTTCTGACTTCTTAGTTGGAATGGTTGTATTCGCTTCAATTAACTTAGTGAATACACCTCCCATCGTTTCAATCCCTAAAGATAATGGAGTCACATCAAGTAACAAAACATCTTTTACTTCACCGGTTAAAACTCCACCTTGAATAGCAGCTCCTAAAGCGACAACTTCGTCTGGATTCACTCCTTTAGAAGGTTTCTTTTCAAAGAATTTTTCTACTTCTTCTTGAATTCTAGGAATACGAGTTGAACCTCCTACTAAAATAACCTCATCGATGTCTGCATTAGAATATCCTGCATTTTTCATGGCTCTTTTGCATGGCTCCAAGGTACGTTGAATCAAACTATCAGCTAGTTGCTCAAATTTAGCACGTGTTAAATTGCGAACTAAGTGCTTTGGAATACCATTCACTGGCATGATATAAGGCAAATTGATCTCGGTGGACGCGCCAGAACTTAATTCAATTTTAGCCTTTTCAGCCGCTTCTTTTAAGCGCTGAAGTGCCATTGGATCTTTACGCAAGTCGATGTTTTCATCTGAAATGAATTCTTGAGCCAACCAATCAATGATTACTTGGTCAAAATCATCTCCTCCTAAGTGGGTATCACCATCAGTAGATTTTACTTCAAAAACTCCCTCACCCAATTCTAAGATCGATACGTCAAAAGTTCCACCACCTAAGTCGAACACCGCAATCTTCATATCCTTACCTTGCTTGTCGACACCGTAAGCTAAAGCTGCAGCAGTGGGTTCATTGATGATACGTTTCACTTCTAAGCCTGCAATTTGGCCCGCTTCTTTCGTTGCTTGACGTTCTGCATCATTGAAATAAGCAGGAACAGTAATAACAGCCTCTGTAACAGTTTGTCCTAAATAATCTTCTGCTGTTTGCTTCATCTTCGTTAAGATTTGCGCAGAAATTTCTTGTGGGGTATATAAACGATCACCGATGCGAACACGTGGAGTATCGTTATTCCCTTTTTCAACTTGATATGAAATCGTTTTTAATTCAGAACTTACATCACTATATTTTTTACCCATAAATCTTTTAACAGATGATATGGTATTTTGAGGATTGGTAATCGCTTGTCTTTTGGCAGGATCTCCTACTTTACGCTCCCCATTCTCCAAAAACGCTACAATGGAGGGAGTTGTTCTTCTTCCTTCTGAGTTAGCAATAACAACTGCCTCATTTCCTTCCATTACGGCCACACATGAATTGGTGGTACCTAGGTCAATTCCAATAATTTTTCCCATGATTATTATTTTATTTTTTACCCCCATGTTACAAGGAATATGCCATGAAAGCTGTTTTAAACAAATGCTGACATATTGTCACGTACTCTCCCATAAATAATAAAATTCAATAAATTTCGTCAGTAAATAGGCATATGTGTTATCTTTGCAACAAGAAAATATGTTCAATTATGTCTGAATTTAATGACTTTACGTGGGTAGAAGGTTCAGAGCCTCACCGTCAACGTACAAGAGAAATCATCAAGAAACACCCCGAAGTAAAAAAATTAATTGGTAAAAATCCGAGTACAATGTGGTGGATTTTGGCCTGTGTTGGTTTACAAATTACCCTAGCCTATTTTTTGAAAGATTCACCCTGGTGGTTAATTGTTGCCGCCGCTTGGTTTGTAGGTGCATTCCCAACACATACCTTATTCGTATGTATTCACGAGACCGCCCATAATTTGGTATTCAAAAAAAATTCATGGAATGTGTTTGCTGGGATTGTTGCTAACTTCCCCTCTTTATTTCCTACAGCCATTTCTTTCAAAAACTACCACTTAAAGCACCATGCTTTTCAAGGGGTACATGAACTGGATGCGGATTTACCTGATTATTGGGAAGCAAAATTGATTAACAATTATTTCATTGGTAAAGCCATTTGGTTATTATTATTTCCCTTCTTTCAAGCTATTCGTACCATTCGTTGTATTGAGTTAGCCGTATTTGATCGCTGGGTAATCATGAACATTGTAGCACAATTCGCTTTTGATGCTTTGATTGTGTACTTATGGGGCTGGCCTGCCTTGGCTTACATGGGTTTAAGTTTCCTGTTTTCTGTGGGTTTACATCCACTAGGCGCTCGTTGGATTCAAGAGCATTATTTGGTTTTAGATAAAAATCAGGAAACGTATAGTTACTATGGTGGTTTGAATGGCATCAATATGAATGTGGGTTACCATAATGAACACCATGATATGCCTTCTATTCCTTGGAATAATCTTCCAAAATTAAAGGCTGCAGCACCTGAGTATTATGATAATTTGAAATACCATACCTCCTTTGTCAAATTGTTCTTCACTTTCCTATTCTCTCAAGAGGTAGGTTTATATTCAAGAATTGCCCGTAAAGAACGCGGTGGAGTTGTATTAACAGATGTTTCTACACCCGATATTGATTTAGCTAAAGAATAATTGATCATTCTCTAGTATTAAAAAGGCCTCATTTGAGGCCTTTTTTTATATTACTACAGTTGAGTTTGCTGCAACATGAAGCTTCTTATCATGGATGACAATTTCACTAGCATGACCCGCTAAATTTTGTACTTTCACCCCTGCTTGGTTGACTTCAATTTCTAAATGATCATTTCTGAAATTGATTTTAAAACGATAGCTCTTCCATTGCTTCGGTAAAAATGGGGCTAAGTGTAATTGGTTATTTTGAACACTTTGCCCTGCAAAACCTTTAATAATAGACATCCAGGTTCCTGCCATGCTGGTAATATGACAGCCATCTTCAGTATCATTGTTATAATCATCTAAATCCAATCTGGCAGCTCGGGTATAAAATTCATACGACTTATCTTCCTTACCTAATTTGGCAGCCAAAATACTATGAACACAAGGACTTAAGGATGATTCATGGACGGTTAAGGGCTCATAAAATGAATAATTTCTTTCAATCTCATCCAAAGAGAAATCTGATTCAAAGAAATACATACCTTGTAAAACATCTGCTTGCTTAATATAACAAGAGCGTAATATTCGATCCCAAGACCAATGTTGATTGATGGGACGTTGCTGGGCAGGGATTTGATCAACGGGTGCAATAATTTTATCTAAGAAACCATCTTGCTGAAGATATATGCCTCTTTTTTCATCTCTTGGATAGTGCATGTGTTGAACAATATGTTCGAACTCTACTAATTCCTCGACTTTAAATTGACTTTTCTCTAGTTTGATAGAAGTCTCATTCGGGTACAATTGAGTGATTTCTTGATGAACTTCTTGAACATAAGACAAACACCAAGCTGCTAGGTAATTGGTATACCAGTTATTATTGACATTGTTTTCATACTCATTTGGACCAGTTACACCCAACATGACATATTTTTGAAGATTTTCTGACCAATTGACACGTTGCTTCCAGAATCGAGCAATGGCTAATAATACATCCCAGCCATAATCAAGCAAGTGTCTTTTATCATCTGTGTATTGTACATAATCCTTGATGGCATAAGCAATGGCACCATTACGGTGAATTTCTTCAAAGGTTATCTCCCATTCATTGTGGCATTCCTCCCCATTCATAGTCACCATCGGATATAATGCTGCCCCTTGGTCAAAACCTAGTTTCTGTGCATTTTCGATGGCCTTATCCAATTGCTTCCAACGGTAGATCAAGAGATTTTTAGCTACCTGAGATGGTGCCGTTGATAGGTAAAAAGGTATGCAATAAGCTTCTGTATCCCAATAAGTAGATCCTCCATATTTTTCACCTGTAAATCCTTTGGGACCAATATTTAATCGATCGTCTTTGCCTGTATACGTTTGATTGAGTTGGAATATGTTAAATCGGATTCCTTGCTGTGCTGCTACATCACCTTCAATGACGATATCATTGCTGTTCCACTTTTCTGCCCATGCTAATGCCTGTTCTTGTAACATTTGATCAAATCCTTTAGATGCAATCTTCGTGAGGTATTGGGATAGTGCTATTTCAAAATCTGTGGTTGGGTGATTTTCGGAGCTTAAATTGATGGCATATTTAAATAAGGTAATAGGCTCATTTTCAATCACATCCACTTGGTAGCTTAAAACGCTATATTTTTCTCTAGTTTCAGATTGAGCTTGAACATGGACTTTTTGTCCATTTTGGTAAATGTGCACTTCTTGTCCGGTGATGACTTCAAAATGAGTTTTTTTAGTTTTTGACCATACAAAGGAACGATTTCCTTGAGCCTCTACTTTGACTTGATCCCAAAACTTCTCTTGATAATTAGAATCTTTATTTTGGATATCTCCGTCGATATAGGCTTTTAGTTGAATTGATCCAGAAAAATTGACGGGAGTGATGCTGTATGAAATAGCACCAGATTCGTCATCAGCCATGCTATTGAAACGAATGGATTTAATTTTTAATCGTTTGTTATTCGATAAGGTGATTTCGCAAGTACGAAGCAAATACCCCTCTTTCATATTCAATTCTCGATAAAATTCATGTATGCTTGCTTGGTGTAGGTCGACCTTCACTCCTTCTATCTCAATGTCTATTCCGATCCAATTGGCGGCATTTAATACTTTGGCAAAATATTCTGGATAGCCGTTTTTCCACCAACCAACGCGCGTTTTATCAGGATAATAAACCCCTGCCACATAATTTCCTTGAAGTGTTTTACCCGTGTAGCTTTCTTCAAAATTGGCTCTTTGTCCCATTCGGCCATTCCCTAAGGAAAAAATGGATTCCGTGATTTCGTTGAATTCAGGATGGAATGAATCTTCAATGACTTTCCAAGCATCATGTTTTAAATACTGTTTCATAGGGTTCTAATTAGGAGCGCAAATACGATGAATAGATAGGATTAAAGAAGAAGAAGTTCAGATACTTGTAGTTCTGTAAAAGAGGAAATGACTTTATCCGCGCCTCGCAAAATGGTTGGAGAGCCAACTCCTACCACTTTCATTCCACCCGCTTTGGCGGCATCTATACCGGCTTGGGCATCTTCAAATACAATACATGCTGTCGCGGGGCAGCCTAGTGCTTCCGCTCCTTTTAAAAATACTTCAGGGTCTGGTTTACTTTTTGTTACTACGTTTCCGTCTATTATGGCATTAAACCAAGTTGTTAAGCCTGTTTTTTCTAAAATAATACCAGCATTTTTACTCGCAGAACCTAAGGCAATCAGGTAGCCTTGTTCTTTTAATTGTTGTAGGAAGGAAATGACACCCGGCAATATTTCACAGGGATTCATGTGCGAAATGAGCTCTAAGTAAGTCTCATTTTTTTCTTTGAGCCAACGACCCTTTTGTTCTTGCGTAGCTTGAAAATGTGCCCAATGCAAGATTTTATCTAAAGACTCAACTCGGGAAATCCCTTTGAGTTCTTCATTTTGCTCATGACTTAATTCAAAATCAAAATGTTTCCCTAAAATTTTCCATGCTTGAAAATGATATACTGCGGTATCTACGAGTACGCCATCTAAGTCGAAAAGACAGGCTTTATACTTCATTTTATAATTTTTAGGGTTATGCTATATTTCAAAAATACGAGTTTTCCAGCTGCGGAAAAAGCGAAATTTGGCTTATTTGAGCCCTTTATCTTGTTATTGAGGAATAATTTAATTTTATTTAAACTAGAATTATTCCGACCTAAGCCTATTTTTTTAGAAATTAATAGATTCAGATTTACATGAAAGAGAAAAGATCCCATAAGTTTATCGTATATCAAATGATGTTTCATTTATGGGGCAATACCAATACCGATTTAGCTTTTAACGGTTCATGTCAAAGAAATGGAGTTACCAAATTTTCTGACATATCCATCAAAGCTTTGCAAGCCTTGGCGAAAAAAGGATTCACTCATATTTATGCGACTGGTATCATCGAACATGCCACTATGGAGGATTTTTCTGCCTATGGATCCCCATTAGATCATCCATCCATTGTGAAAGGTCGGGCTGGTTCACCCTTTGCCATCAAAGATTATTATGACGTTAATCCCTTCTTAGCAATTGATCCTGCCAAAAGAATGGAGGAGTTTGAGGAAATGTTGGAGCGAATTCATGCCTGTGGTTTGCATTTGATTTTGGATTTTGTACCGAATCACCTGGCCAGACAATACCATTCAGATAAGAAGCCAAAAGGAATTAGTGATTTTGGACTAAATGATCAGACAGATAAATCTTTTGATCCCAATAACAATTTTTATTATTTACCAGGTACTCAATTTTCTGTGCCTGATGGTTTAGATATACCTGTACCCTATTCTATTCCTTATATTGAAATTCCCGCCAAAGTGAGTGGAAATAATGTTTTTTCGGCTCAGCCCTCGAAAGATGATTGGTTTGAAACCGTGAAGTTGAATTATGGAATCGATTTTCAACATGGAGAAAAGACCTATTTTGATCCGATACCGGATACTTGGTTAAAACTGCTCGATGTTTTAGTCTACTGGACTAATAAAGGAATTGATTCTTTTCGATGTGATATGGCTGAAATGGTTCCTGTGGAATTTTGGGCTTACGTCATTCCTAAGATCAAGTCTATCAATTCCAAAGTGACATTCATTGCTGAAATTTACCAACCTTATCGTTACCAGGATTATATCTATCGAGGTGGGTTTGATTATTTATATGATAAAGTAGGTTTATATGATGCCTTAAGAAGGTTGATGGAAGAGAAACCTAAAGCTACGGTAGAGGATATTACTCGTGTATGGCAACATGAATCAGGGGAATTTTCTGAGCACATGTTACGCTTTCTGGAAAATCATGATGAAACTAGAATAAATAGTCCTGGTTTTGCTCAACATAATCTATGGTCAACTATTCCAGCTATGGTCATAACTGCTTGTCTGCATCATGGACCATTAATGACCTACATGGGACAGGAATTTGGTGAGTCTGCCAATGAGGTGGAAGGATTTAATTTGGCGCAAGATCGCACCACTATGTTTGATTTTTGGCGGGTAGAATCACATCAAAGATGGATGAATCAAGGGCAATTTGATGGGGCAGAATTAACTAAGGAGGAAAAACAATTGGATGATTTTTATGTGGATTTGTTTCAATTCGTACATGCACATCCTGCTATTCAAGAAGGGCATTTTTTTGATTTACAATATGCTCAAAATGAACATTATCCGAAGAGAAAAGTCTATTCATTTTTAAGATATACTTCCAAAGAAAAATTGTTAATCGTATGTAATTTTGATTCTCAACAATATTATTCTTTGGATATTCAATTACCCAACTTGGCGAAAGAGATGATGAACGTGTCCCAAGTTAAGTTGAAATTAATACAAGCATTTGTGCCACCAGCTGTGAGAGAACACCTTCAACAAGCTGATGTGGCGATGTTGCCCCCGAACAGTGCTTATGTTTTTATGATTTCATAATGGCCTTACTCCCAAAATCCATGCGATTACTATTCCTTCTATTGGGCGTTTTTCTTTTTCAGTTCGGAAATGCTCAAGAAAAATGGATTCCTTTAGATTTGCAAAGTAGAATAGCTTTGTCTCAAAAAAAACAGAATCATGTGATTTTGGCAGAGTATTTCTTGGGCAAACCTTATGTGGCAAATGCCCTTTCGGCTGAAAATCCAGAGAAATTATACCTTTCATTGGAGGATTTTGATTGTGTAACATTCATTGAAAATGTGATGTCACTATATCATTCCAAAGGTCAGGATTCCCTGTATAAGAAAAATTTGATTCATTGGAGGTATGCTCAACCTAAGGATATTCGATTTGAAACAAGAAATCATTATTTTTCAGCTGCCATGGAACAATTGGTTAAAGATCAATGGATCCTTCCCATACCTACTCCTGAGGGAAAACAGATCAAGAAAAGTTTTACGTTTTTATCTCAATTTTATCGAAATAAGAACAAGAATATATCCATTCCAGCTTTGGAACAAGTGGAGAGCCAATTAAGATTAAATCCTTTTACCTACATTCCATCGATCAATGTTAGTAAGGTACTCTCCAGTTTTAAGGAAGGCGATATTGTTACTTTTGTTTCCAAAAGAAATGATCTAGATGTACAGCATACGGGCTTTCTTACGTTTAGAAAATCAACTTTTTATGTACTTCATGCTTCTCAGGAAGTAAAAAAGGTATGTGTTTCGGATAAGAACTTAGTGGAATACTTGAAATCGCATCCCTCCTTTCTTGGCATTCAGGTTTTTAGACCTAATTTTATTAAATGAAAAAATACAACTTTGATCAAGTGATTGATCGTAAAAATACGTCTAGTTATAAATGGGACAACCCGATCTATGCGGGCAAATCCATCCTTCCTATGCCTGTGGCTGATATGGAGTTTGTAGTGGCAGATGAAATTTTGGAGGCATTGGATAAGATTACTCAACATGGAGTTTTAGGTTATTCCATCGTGCCTGATTCCTTGAAAATATTAGCGCAAAAAAAGATCCAAGAGGAATATCAATGGGAAACAGCAGTAGAATGGCAAGTTTGGTTACCCGGAATCGTTCCAGGTATTAGCATAGCCTGTGATATCTTTTCCAACGAGAAAAATGGAGTTTTGACAGCCATTCCCGTGTATCATCCGTTTCATTTGATACCTACTTGGTTAAATCGCCCTTTACTTACTTTTCCCATGGTGGAAAAAGAGGGCCGATGGACTTACGATTTTGAAGCTTTTGAAGAGGCGCTAAAACAACAGCCAGCCGTGTTTTTATTTTGTAATCCCCATAATCCTGGAGGTACGGTATTTAATCAGTCAGAAATAGATCAAATAGTACGTTTGTGTAAACAATATAATTGCTTGATTATTTCTGATGAAATACATGCTGATTTACGCATTCATCCCCAATCCAAACATATTTGTATTGGTCAATACATCGAAGATATTCCCTCCATCAGTTTTTTTGCAACATCAAAAGCTTTTAATACAGCTGGCTTAGGAGGTTGTGTAGCCATTATTCCTCACAAAGCAAGCAGAGAGGCTTTTATCAAAAGAACCTTTGGATTTATGCCTATGCTGAGTCGACATAGCATTGACGTCATGTCAGCTACTTACCTGTATGGTTCTAATTGGTTGGCTCAATTATTGCCTTATTTGAAACAAAATCATGATTTTCTGTTGGATTTTGTCAAGCAACAACCAGGTTTGGACATGATTCCTCTAGAAGCTACCTATTTGGCCTGGATTTCCTATGATGAAACTTGGGGAGATTTACCAGAACGATTGCTAGAACATGGGCTACACGTATTGCGTGGGGAGCAATTTAAAGGAAAAAACTTCATTCGGTTAAATTTTGCTTGCCCTCAATCGCAGTTACAAGAAGCCTGTCAGATCATTGCCAGTTTAGCGCTTTAACATGGTAAAAATTTTTCGATTTACTGTATTTCTATTGTTGGTATCGCTACTGCTTGGTTTGTTGTATTATGTTCAACAAAAGGAGGAAGTAGAAAAACAATCGAATATTGGCTTGGAGGAAATGGACTTGGTACAGCGCTACCAAGATTCCTTGGATAGCCCATTGAAGTCGGTGGATCAAGATAAAAAAACCGAGTTCATTACTAAAATCGAGGATTTTGAAGCGAAAATGGAGTCCATACCCAATAAAGTAATTTTTAGTGTCACTAAAAGTAATCAAACGGTCTATCGTAAAGAATTTCAGCATGTTTCTTGTAAACAAATTTTATCTTCTGATTTGAATGGCGATATGCAACCTGAGTTTTGGGTTTTGGTCAGCAAGGGTAAAAAAAGCATTATTTATACTTTTGAATATCATAAGGGAAATTTACAGACGGTTCAATTTCCCGTCTTGAAAGGTCGTCAAAATTTTGGGTACCTAGGAAATGATAGTTTACATGTAGATAAATCTTATATTGTGAGGTCATTTGACTTTCAAAACGATCCCTATTCAGACCTGTCTGAAGGAATTAGGTCATGTTATTATAGCTTTGGAACAGACCGAAGCTTTGTATTAAACAAAACGTTAGACTTAGAACATATTCAACAATGAGTGAGCAAAAATTACGATCGCAGCAATGGTTTGGCAAGACAGGTAAAGATGGATTTATTTACCGTGCTTGGATGAAAAATCAAGGTATACCTGATGATTATTTTCAAGGGAAACCAGTTATTGGAATTTGTAATACCTGGTCAGAATTAACGCCATGTAATGCTCATTTTAGAGAATTAGCAGAATTTGTCAAAAAAGGGGTGATTGAAGCAGGAGGATTTCCCGTAGAATTTCCGGTGATGTCTTTGGGGGAAACATTAATTAAGCCTACCGCCATGTTATATCGTAATTTGGCCAGTATGGATGTAGAAGAATCTATTCGTGCCAATCCGATTGATGGGGTGGTATTAATGTGTGGTTGTGATAAGACGACTCCTTCTTTGGTTATGGGTGCTTGCAGTGTGGATTTACCGAGTTTGGTGATTTCTGGCGGACCCATGATGAAAGGAAAGTTTAAAGGTAAGGAAATTGGTACCTCTGATGTATGGCGCTTTGCTGAAGCGTATAAATTAGGTGAATTATCGCAGGCAGAGTTTATTGAAGCAGAAGCGTGTATGGCACGTACGCCGGGTCACTGTGCGGTGATGGGTACAGCATCTACGATGGCTACCATGGTGGAAGCACTAGGATTAAGTTTACCACAAAACGCGGCTATTCCTGCCGCCGATGTTCGTAGAAAGGTATTGGCTCAGCATTCGGGAAGAAGAATTGTGGAAATGGTGAAAGAAGATTTAAAGCTTTCTAAAGTTTTAACGCGTGAGGCATTTGAAAATGCTATTCGAGTGAATGCTGCCACTGGAGGATCTACCAATTTTGTCATCCATTTATTGGCTATTGCTGGACGTATCGGTGTGGAATTAGATCTAAATGATTTTGATAAATTTTCTAAGCAAATACCTTTATTGGCTAATATTCAGCCTTCAGGAGAACACTTCATGGAAGATTTATATTATGCAGGTGGCTTACCTGCCTTGATGAATCAAATGAAGGATTTTTTACATACGGGAATCATTACTGTGAATGGTAAAACCGTCGGTGAAAATATAGC
This sequence comes from Aquirufa ecclesiirivi, assembly GCF_011250515.1. Taxonomy (GTDB): domain Bacteria; phylum Bacteroidota; class Bacteroidia; order Cytophagales; family Spirosomataceae; genus Aquirufa; species Aquirufa ecclesiirivi. The sequence continues at coordinate 122,098 of NZ_JAANOP010000002.1, forward strand.
GAATACTCCTATTTATGATTCCAAGATCATATCTACCATGGAGAATCCTTTTAAACCAGATTCAGGAATTGCGGTGGTGAAAGGTAATTTGGCTCCGAATGGGGCTGTGGTTAAGCCAAGTGCAGCTTCACCTGAGTTATATAAACATCGAGGAAAAGCCGTGGTATTTGAAAATATTGAAGATTATCATGCTCGAATTGATCTTCCCGATTTAGATATCGATTCAACTTCTGTGATGGTGTTGAAAAATGTAGGTCCTAAAGGCTATCCAGGAATGGCGGAAGTGGGAAATATGGGTATCCCTAAAAAGCTCTTAGAGAAAGGTGTGAAAGACATGGTTCGTATTTCTGATGGCCGTATGAGCGGAACAGGATTTGGAACCGTTGTATTACACGTTTCCCCTGAATCTGCAGCTGGAGGTCCATTAAATTGGGTTCAGAATGGCGATTATATTGCTTTGGATCTAGATAATAGATCCATTCATTGGGAAGTATCAGATGAGGAATTGGAGGCACGTAAACAGGCGCAACCTTTCCAAGCACAAGCTCATATACGGGGTTATGTAGGACTATTTATTGACCGTGTGTCCCAAGCCCATGATGGGGCTGATTTTGATTTCCTAAAAGGAGGATCAGGTTCTATTGTGACGAGAGATTCACATTGATTTTATTAGTAGAGGCCCTTATTGAACGATTAGGGCCTCTTTCATTTTATACAGAATTATGTTAAAGTATATTGTTACAGGTGCAGCGCAAGGAATTGGTTTTGAGATAGTTAAATCTATTTTGTTGCAAGGTAATTATGTGATTTGGAATGATATCAATCAAGATCAAATTGATAAAGCTAAAGCCCAATTACACCATTTAGGACTATATCAATTTTCCAGTATTTGCGCAGATGCAAGTTCCGATGAATTTTTAGATTCTCTTTCTATTTTGGTGGATGAAACCCCCGGAACATTAGCGGGATGCGTTTGTAATGCAGGTATTACTACTTTTGGTGATTTTTGGTCATATACTAAAGAGTCTTTGGATCAAATATTGAAGATAAACATCAAAGGAACTTTCTTTTTAGCGCAATTGGTGGCTAAAAAACTACGAGATGCAGGAAATGGAGGAAGTATTTTATTGATGTCGTCCGTTACAGGTCATCAGGCGCATCCTGATTTAGCTGCTTATGGTATGACCAAGGCTGCTTTAAATCAATTGGCAAAGAATTTGGTGATTGACTTATCTCCTTTTCAGATTCGTATTAATACGATTAGCCCAGGGGCCACTTTAACAGAAAGAACACTTTCAGATCAAGATTATATTAAGGAATGGTCTGCTATCACTCCTTTGGGATATCCAGCCACGGTAGAAGACATCGCAAATGCAGCTTTATTTTTCCTCTCTCCCCTTTCTAAACACATCACTGGTCAATATTTAGTAATCGATGGTGGCTGGACTTCAGTGGGGATACCCCCCAAATGAATGATAAATTATAAAATATAAATTGTAAATGAATGATAGTTTTCTTGACTCCTTTTAAATCTGTTTTATTCCCAATATTTATAATCTATATTTTATAATTCATAATTTATTGCCAGTTTTTCTCCAGAAACCCAATCCAATTTTTATGACAGATCTTTTCAATGTCATTTGACGAATAGCCTCTTTTGCTTAGTAAATTAGGTATTTTTTGCAAATCGGCAATAGATTGAAGGTCATAGGGACATTGTTCTGTACCAAATCCACCATCTAGATCAGTCCCAAGCCCTACGTGATTGGTATTTCCTGCAATTTGGCAAATATGATCCAAGTGATCAATCATGGTATTCAAGCTCACCTGCATATTTTGAGGAGTGGAGACTCCCCTTACCCAATTGGGAACCATCATCCATGCATCCAATGGCATACCTATGACAGCACCCCTACGAATCAATTCCTTAAATTGTTCATCCGTAAATTGGCGATTATGATCGACCAAAGCTCTACAATTATGATGACTAGCCCAAACTGGGCCATTATAATGCTCCATGGCTTCCCAAAAGCTATCATCACATAAATGAGTGGCATCAAGAATAATACCTAATTGTTGCATTCTGGCTAATAGAGCCCTTCCATTCTCACCCAATCCTCCCGTTGCATTGGTTCCTTGCGCATATCTTCCAGGGCCATAATGCGCTGGTCCTAAAGCTCTTAATCCATAGTTATACGCAATATCTAAATGATCAACCGTGATAATGGAATCGGCACCTTCCAAACTTAAAATGTAACCAATCTTCTTTTTGCTATCTTGACTGCTATTCCAATATGCTACATGAGTTTGTAATTCTGACCAGTTTCTGATCGGACTTAATTCCCCCAAAGCTTCTAGTGCTTTGTAATAGGCTAATTGTCCTTGAGTTTGAGCCCAGGCTTGTTCTGGCGAGTGCCAACCAGGTAAAGTAGAGCTTTTATCCACATAACGTGCTATTTGGGTCGCCACTACAATTCCAATATTCCCTTTTCTCAATTCTTCCAAAGAAATGACAGCATTGCCTCGATCGGGTTTATCAGTCATGCCTTTTTCCCTTTCATTAATGTCCTTTAATGAAGCTCTTAAATCACGATTCCATTCCAAAGCATTCATGCTGAGGTCTAAATGTGCATCAAATAGTAGCATGTTATATGTTGATTTTTCTGTTTCTAGCTTTTACTTCCCAATTGCCCACAAATTTGTCATTTTCGATTACTTGCAAATTAGCATGCAAGGCTACAGTAGGACAAACATGGTAAGGAATCATTAAAAACTCCTGACCTATTTCAAAAATATCAGAATCAGGCACTTCTACGATACCATGTTCTTCACTTTGGCTCAATAACTTAAATTCTGGTTGATCGATGAATCGTACTCGATTCTCTATGGTGTTTTCTGCTGCCACGGATTTATGTCCCAAATCCAAGCAAATAGTTGTTTTACTAGGTTTTGAAATGATACGGCTAATGATGAAAAGTGCTGGTTTTAAACTATTTTCTTGATAAAGTGCTGTATATCCCGCATCAAAAAAGACAAAAGTACCAGGACTACATACATAGGCTGGGTTCTGATGATGAACTAAAAAGCTGGGAGTTCCTCCTACACACAATTCTAAGTAAGGAAATTCAGATGAAATTGATTGAACCAAGTCCTTAAATTCGCTGAAATCTCGTTGCACATGCGCATTTCTCTCTTCTACACTCAAGTCCCTGATATGGCCATCATAGGCATGAAGACCACTAATTTTTAAAGCTGGTAAATTCTTTATTTGATGAATCAAAGAAGCAGCCTGTGTAGAATTGATACCAGTTCGATTCATACCTACATTAATATCAATGAATACATCAATACTAAGTTGTTGACTTAGAAATATGGCGGAAATAGCTTCAGCGGCATGAAGATCATCGACTAAACAAGCAAATTGACTTTTAGGATAAGCTTGTACTAAATTTGCCAAACGGATTATATTAGGCCCTGTTGGCTGCATGCTCAATAAAATAGATGGGGCAAATGACAAAGCTAATAATTCCGCCTCAGCTATGGTCGCACATTTAAATTTTGTGATACCAGCCTCAATGCATAAGTCATTGACCTCCTTCGTTTTATGTGTCTTGATATGAGGTCTTAATCGATTGGGATCTCCATCTACTAAACTCAATACATAAGCGATATTTTCCTTGACCTTGTTAGGAAAGACCAATAAACCAGGACTTTGAATTTCTGTATAATCAATGCTCATCTTATATCAATGCACGATCTAAATGTGTATAACCACCGTCTACATGGATTAATTGACCCGTCGTATGACTTGATTTTTTAGACATTAAAAAAGTAACCATATCCCCTAATTCTTCCGGAGTGGTCATTCGCTTTCCTAATGGTATTTTTTCGGTGATGGAGGCCAAGGTTTCTTCTGGATTAGGAAGGGTTTTTAACCATCTGTCGTACAAAGGAGTATAACATTCCGCTACTATAACAGCATTCACTCGAACGCCTTCTTTCAATAACTCAACTGCCCATTCTCGGGTTAGCGCATTTCTGCCTCCATTGGCTGCAGCATAGGCAGAAGTACCACCCTGACCTGTTTCAGCCACTTTAGAACCAATATTAACAATTGCTCCTTTTGATTGAATTAAATGCGGTAAGCAGGCTTTGGCCATCAAATAATAATGAATCAAATTGGAGTGTAACGACTGCATGAATTTTTCATAGGTTCCCGAAGCCAATCCTACCCCATCGTTAATTCCCGCATTATTCACTAAGCCATCTATTTTACCAAAAAATTGGTAAACTTCATTGACCACGCGGTCACATTCTTCGGGTCGACTAAGTTCAGCAACAAAGGAGAAAGCTTGTCCTCCCGTAGCTTGTATCTTGGCGATTGCCTTTTCATTATCTTCTCTATTCCTTCCCACAATAGCCACCATGGCAGATTCTAAAGCCAATGATTGACTAATTCCTTCTCCGATTCCTTTGGCACCACCAGTTACGATGATGACCTTTTCTTTAAGTCCTAGGTTCATTATAGTTCTACTTGATAAAACGCTAAACAATTATTCAATTTGATATCCGCTTGTTCAGTAGCAGATAAGCTAGCTATACTTTCATGAAAGACTTCCAACCATTTTTCTAAGGTTGAAGCCACTAATACGACTGGGTAATCTGAACCAAATAATAATCTTTTGGGACCAAAAACTTCAATGGCCACATCGATAGTCTCTTTGATCTCATCTTTTGTCCAATTGGCCCAATCTGCTTCAGTTACTAGTCCTGAAATTTTGGCAGAAACATGCTCAAGTTCTTTAAATCCTAGCATGTTCTTCTTCCAGTTTGTTAAATCGTTTGATTTATAGGGAGGCTTAGCTAAATGATCTAATATCAGTTTTTGACTATTTACTTTTTGTGCAAATACTATACTTTCTTTTAATTGATGTGGATAAATTAAAATATCGTACGTGTAATCAAAAGCAGCTAATTGCTTCACTCCTTGGATGAAATTGGGCCTTTGAAAGAACAGGGGGTCTTTTTCTCCCTGAATCACGTGACGGAAACCTACACATTTTTCAAATTGAGAAAAATACTCGAGTCGACGTTCTAGGTGCTCATTTTGTAGGTCAGTCCAACCCACCACGCCTTTGATAAAGTCATTTTGCTCTGCCAAAGCTAACAAAAAAAGCGTTTCTTCTTCGGAAGAGTCCGCCTGAACAGCTATGCAGCCCTGAACACCATTTTTTTCAAATATTACTTGACTTTCATTTGGATAAAAATCAGTTTGAATCTTGGACATATCATCGGTAATCCAAGTATCTCGCTCTGGCTGATAATTCCAAAAATGTTGATGTGCATCAATCATACTAAACTGCGTAGGCAATGGCCTTTTGCTTTTGCTCTCCTAAACCGTCCATGCCTAAAGTCATGACATCTCCTGCTTTTAAAAACACAGGAGGATTTAAACCCAATCCTACTCCATGAGGTGTACCTGTTGAAATCACATCACCAGGCAATAATGTCATGAATTGAGAAATGTAAGAAACAATTTGAGCCACGTTAAAAATCAATTGCTTTGTGTTACTAGTTTGAAAACGCTTCCCATTAATATCCAACCACATATTTAGGTTGTGAACATCTTGAATTTCGTCTTTGGTAGCTAAAAATGGTCCTAAAGGGGCAAATGTATCACAACCTTTACCTTTGGACCAGTTTCCTCCTCGTTCTAACTGGAACTCTCTTTCAGAAATATCATTATGTAAGCAATAACCAGCGATATAATCGTATGCCTGCTCTTCACTAACATAAGAAGCTTTTTTACCGATTACGATCGCAAATTCTACTTCCCAATCCGTCTTAACTGAGTTTTTAGGAATAATGACATCATCATAAGGGCCACTTAAAGCTGATGTGCTTTTGAAGAACAAGATGGGTTCTGTAGGAATGGCCGCCCCTGTTTCTTTGGCATGGTCAGCATAATTTAATCCGACACAAATGATTTTGGATGGACGAGCCACGCAAGAACCAATTCTTTCTCGTTTACTAATCTCTTCTAATATTTCGTTTTTGACGATATCTGCTAATTTTTCAAGTCCTCCTTGCTCAAAAAACGCTTCATTAAAATCTTGAAAAAAGGCACTTACATCGAAGTATTTACCATCGATTAAAACGGCAGGTTTTTCGTTATTTAAGGCTCCTAAACGAACTAATTTCATGTGATGTATTGAATTTGGGTATTATTTGATGTCTTTTAAAACTGACCACATCGTTTCAGCAAGAAATTTATTTCCTGCTTCATTCAAATGTACACGGTCGCTGGTTAAAATACCAGATTCTTTATTTTCTGGATTATTGTTTTGCTCAAAGCTTAAAAAAGCTTTTCTCAAATCAATCAAGGCACAATTATTGTTTTTTGCAATTCGGCGTATGATTTCTGAATATCGATTTAAATCTCCGTCATTTTCATTGGTGGAATCAAAACGTTCGCCAATAAGGGTTGGTGTACAAATAACAACTTGACTACCAGCAGATTGTATTTTCTTAATTAACGCATTATAAAAACGCTCAAACTTGTCAGCATCAGTTCCTGTTCTAGAGGATGTTTTATGCCAAACATCGTTAATTCCGATGTAAATGACCGTGATGTTAGGTTTTTTGGCTAGTAAATCATCTTCATGACGAAGGTATAGATCATAAATTTTATTACCTCCTATACCCGCTCCTATTAATTCATATTTGTCCCCAATACCTTGCGCTGCCAACATGCCTTGCATTTGAGTAATATAGCCAGTTTTTGAAACCCCAGCTTGAGTAATGGAATCACCAAAGAATACTATCTTGATGGGGTTGGCAGGTGAAAAAGAGCTTAATGATGCCAATAATAAGGCAATGGATAATATCAATTTGCTTTTCATGGGATTAATTAATTGTTTAAGTAGGTAAAACCTCCGTCGATAGGATAATCACAACCTGTAATAAATGATGCTTCATCGGAACATAAATATAAAGCTAAATACGCAATTTCTTCTGGCTGAGCCATCCGTCCAATGGGTTGTGTGGCTGATAATTTGGCAAACATTTCTTCTTTTTTGTCTGGATAATTTTTGGCGATAAATCCATCGACGAATGGAGTATGAACTCTTCCAGGAGAAATGCAATTGCAGCGAATACCTTGCTGTACATAGTCTTTGGCTACGGATTGAGTCATGGAGCGAATGGCACCTTTGGTCATGGAATATCCGAAACGGTCGGGAATACCTACAGAAGCCGCCACCGATGCCATATTCACAATAACCCCTTTCGAATGCTGTAACATGCCTGGAATAAAGGCCTGCATACAATGAAATGCACCTTTTACATTGACATCAAAAATGGCCTGAAAACCCTCAGAGCTAGTATTTTCAATATTCCCAATTTGAGCTATTCCAGCATTATTGATTAAAATATCGATGTTCCCTATTTCAGAAGCCAGTTTATTCACGGCATCTAGCTGGGTAATGTTAATGATATGAAGTTGAGATTTAGATGAAATTTGTTTTAATTCTCTTTCCGTTTCACGGGAAGAAGCATTTTCTAAATCTATCAAATGAACCTCAGCGCCCTGTTTGGCGAATAGTAATGATATGGCTTTTCCAATTCCGGATCCACCACCTGTAATGACAGCTTTCTTATTTTTTAATGAAAATAACATAGGACAAAATTATAAAGATACTCCCCTTCTCCAGAACATGAAATCATCTTGACCAAGCTCCATGGCTTTGGTATTGATTTCCCCTGAAGCTAAACGAATCACATAATCTAATATTTCTTCACCCATTTCTTCGACGGTTTTTTCACCTGAAATAATGGGACCACAATCAATATCAATGATTTCTGGTAGTTTTTCTGCTAAACGTGTATTGGTAGATAATTTGACCATAGGACTGATCGGATTTCCAGTAGGTGTTCCTAAACCCGTAGTAAACAGTTGAACGGTAGCACCTGCACCAGCCATACCCGTAGTAGCAAGCACATCATTTCCAGGAGTACAAACTAAATTTAAGCCATTTTTTTTCGCATATTGACCATATCCCAAAGCATCTACAATGGGTGACGTTCCAGCTTTTTTAGCAGCACCAGCAGATTTAATGGCATCAGTAATCAATCCATCTTTGATATTGCCTGGTGAAGGATTCATGTCAAATCCTGCTCCTACAGCCTCAGCTCTTCTAGCGTATTCACGCATCAATTTGCCAAAATTATCCGCTACTGTAGAATTGATAGACCTATTTTGTAATTCTTGTTCTACACCGCATAATTCTGGAAATTCCGCGATCATCACTGTACCACCTAAGGCAACCAATAAATCTGCGGTATGTCCAATGGCAGGATTAGCAGAAATCCCAGAGAATCCGTCTGAGCCACCACATTTAACTCCTAAACGTAATTTAGAAAGTGGAGTATCTGTTCTACTAATTTTATTGATTTCAACAAGCCCTTGGAAAGTTTTTAAAATGACTTCACTTAATAAATTTTCAACTCCACTACCTTCATCTTGTTGTTGCTCAAAGAAATGAATGGGTTTAGAAAAATCAGGATCTATGGCTTTTAAACTATTTTTAAAAGTCTCAATTTGAGAATGTTGGCAGCCTAAACTTAAAACAGAAATCCCCCCAACATTTGGATTGGCACAATAACCAGCCAATAAGGCACATAGCATGTCTGAGTCGTCTTTACTTTCTCCACATCCACTTTCATGACGTAAAAACTTGATACCATCTACATTGGGAAATGAGTCCGATTTTTGTAATAATTCACCTTTAAAAGTACCTTTTATTTCATTGGTTTTTAATTCTTTACCATTTTCCAATTGCTTTTTCAATTCAATTACTTGGTCCGTAAATGGGTCATTTTTTTGAAATCCCAAACCTTTGATAAAGGCATTTTTAAGTAATTCAATATTTCGATTTTCACAAAATACCAAAGGAATAACGAGCCAATAATTTTGGGTACCGACTTGACCATCAGGTCTTTGATAGCCTTTGAAAGTAGTATTTTTCCAACGGTCTACATTCGGAACTTCCCAGGTATATTCTTTTTGCTTACCCAAAAAATCTTGAGAAGCATGGTGTAAATTAAAGGTATGAATTAAGCCGCCTTTGGGAATATCTTGTGTAGCTACACCTACTAAAACACCGTACATCGTAGCCTTTTCCCCTTTGGGAATATCGACGGTACTAAATTTGTGTTTTGCAGCAATATCGTCCTTTAAAGTAATTTCTTGTCCTTGATGTTGTATAAGAGTACCAGCTTTTAAATCTTTTAGGGCAACGAGCAAATTATCTATGGGGTGTATTTGTAAGTAAGAACGGGACATTAAAATAGTTTTATATTATAGTTTAAAGATTTGTTTAGTTAATACCCACTTTACGCCTTCTGAAGTACCGGGTATCACTTGCTGAAATTGACTCATGAGTTGTTCCCATGCTTGAACCTGTTCATTTGAGGAATCAAGCTTACTTTTTTCCTCAAAACTGAAACTGTCATGAGCGACAATTTCCATGACTAGTCGGTTTTCAAAGCGAAAAATTTCCATGGATTCAATTCCAGATGCGCGAATGCTCTCCGCGATTTCGGCGGGGATGTTTTGATGATAGTTTTCATAGGTTTGAATAAGTTTAGATTCATTTTTCAAGTCCAGCATTAGCATAAATCGTTGCATAATTCTAGACTTTTTGGATTTTAAATCCTTGGTACGCGTAATATACAATAAACACAAAGCAAACTAAAGGTATACTCAATGCCAATGATGGTCCTATTTTAAATAGGTAAGCCGTAAATGGTGGAATAATAGCCCCACCTACAATGGACATGATAATTAACGATGAAGCTAATTTTGAACCTTCTCCCAAATCTTTACATGCCAGTGCAAAGATAGTAGGAAACATAATGGATTGGAAAAAATATACCATCATTAATGCAATAACTGCTAAGATTCCTCCTCCTAACATAGCAATGATGATGGAAAGCACCGAACCTATGGCATAAATTCCCAGTACACGGTTGGATTCATATTTACCCATAAAATAGGTCCCAATGAATCGACCTACCATAAATAAAATAAAGGCAAAGGAGGCATGAAAACTAGCAATTTGCGTAGCAGTCATCGTTTCCGTTGTCTGATAAATTTTCTCCACAATCCATAAATTCGAATCCCGAGCAAAATCTAATTTAAAATCAACAAAATTTCCCCAAAGCGAAACTTGTGCTCCAATATTACAAAATTGGGCAATGACGCCTAATCGTAAATGTTTGTTTTTTAGTAGACTTGCTATGCTTATCTTATTACCACTTGATTTACTTTCACCCACTGCTTTGACCTCTGGCATTTTAGTAATGGCGAATAAGATAGCTACAAAGGCCACGACTAATCCAATGATTAAATAAGGACCTTGAACAGATTCTGCTTGACTAATGCGTATCGCTTCGGCTTCAGCGCTTGGTAAGGCCTGAATCATATCACGCGAATATTCCCGATCCGAAAAAATGAAAATTCCACCGATCACGGGACCTAATATCGTACTAACTCCATTGAATGATTGTGCTAAATTAAGGCGAAAATCTCCTTTCTTGGGGTCACCAAGCACGGTTACGTACAAATTAGCTGCAGTTTCAAGGAAGGCTATTCCACTAGCTATCAAAAATAATGCCCCTAAGAAAAAACTGTATTGTCTTACTGCAGCAGCAGGATAAAATAAAAATGCTCCAGCTGAGTAAAGGATGAGGCCCATTAAAATGCCCATTTTGTATCCTGATTTTCGCATCACTATTCCCGCAGGAATTGCCATAACAAAATAGCCCATATAAAAGGCTGTCTCAACAATATTAGCTTGCCATCTTTGTAAATCTAAAGCAATTTGAAATTGCTTAACTAAAGTGCCATTCAAGCTATTGGCTAAGCCCCAAAGAAAAAATAAGCTGGTAACTAAGATAAAAGGAAGTAAATAATTAGTATTGTCTTTATTTTGACTTAGTTCTAATTGTTCTTCAGAGTTTATGGGTAAGGCCATGTAGTGACTTTTAGTTAAAAGAGTTTAGCAGCTTTAATTTACCTGCTTTTTTTTATTAATTTTAGTTTTATACTAATTATTCTTATGTTAAATGTTCAAATAGTTCAATCAAAAATCAAAAACCCTTGAAAAGTGGTTTTCTCAAAATGGATTTTATCTGGTAACATATCTACTTGTAAATTAAATATTCCCATCATTAAAAATACATTCATGCGTTTTATTCTACTTTCCACGCTTATTTTGGGCCTAAGCTTTGTAACATTCGCTCAACAAATTAGTCCTATAGCCCCCTTACCTACCAAGAAACAGATTCAATGGCAAGCTTTGGAATATTATGGCTTTGTTCATTTTAATATGAATACGTTTACGAATGTAGAATGGGGTGAAGGAAAGGAATCACCATCGAATTTTAATCCTAGTGCCTTAGATTGTCGTCATTGGGCCAGAATAGCCAAAGCTTCCGGTATGAAAGGCTTGATTTTAACGGCCAAACACCACGATGGATTTGCATTGTATCCTTCTAAATTCACCACACATTCTGTCGCAAAATCCCCTTGGAAAAATGGTCAAGGTGATGTTGTGAAAGAATTGGCACAAGCCTGTAAAGAATATGGTTTAAAATTAGGTATTTATCTTTCTCCTTGGGATCGTTTTCATCCAGCTTATGGGACCGATGCATACAACAAGATATATGCTGAAATGCAAAAAGAATTATTGACCCAATATGGTCCTATTTTTGAATTTTGGTACGATGGAGCTAATGGAGAAGGCCCCAATGGAAAGAAGCAAGTGTACGATTGGCCCTTATTTCATGCTATGGTTAATAAATATCAACCCAACGCTGTGCAGTTTTCTGATAATGGACCCGATATCCGCTGGGTAGGTAATGAAAGAGGTTACAATTACGAAACTTCTTGGAGCCCTATCAATCGAGAAGAAATTTATCCTGGATATCCTAAATTTGATGCCTATAAAAATGGACAAGAAAACGGAACACATTGGGTGGCCCCCGAAGTCGATGTGTCCATTCGTCCAGGTTGGTATTATCACCCCAAAGAGGATAATCGGGTAAAAAGCCCCGACTCTCTTATGAAGATTTATGTGGCTTCTGTGGGTCGTAACGCTAATTTACTTCTCAATATTCCCGTGGATACCCGCGGATTGATACATCCCAATGATTCAGCTTCTATGATGGGATTTGCGGATTTGAGAAAGAAAAGCTTGATTAATTTGTTGAATCCTAATTCCACTAAGATTCAAGTGAGTACCACGCATAATTCAACTTATCTATTTAAGAATTTATTGGATACAAATCCAGCTAGCGCTTGGGCTCCTAACCTTCGTGATACACAACCTAGCATTCAAATGAAATTGTCCAACCCAGTACTCTCAAATACCTTGATGCTTCAAGAACCCATTGCTTTAGGGCAAAGGATCAAATCTTTTACCGTTGAAATAGAATCGGAGAACGGAGAAAAATGGCAAATTAAAGCCAAAACTATTGGAAATAAACGGATGCTTACCTTCCCAGAAAGAAAGGTAAAGCATATTCGCATTATGTTAGATGAGTATCGAGCCCAACCCTTGATTTCAAATTTGGCTCTTTATCGAATTATTTCAACACGTAACGAATCGCTTTTCCACTAAATGTATAGCCATTGGCGTATTGGGTGCTATAAACTTGATATTTAACGTCCATCAAGGCACTAGCGCCCATTTCTGTGGCTTTTTCTACCAATTGACTCAAGATTTCTTGTTTCTTGGTTTGATGATTTCCTCGGTTGAGCATCTTTCCATTGACAGTTTGATTGTTTTCCAATGGAACTTCTCCAGAAATGCTGATACTTTCAATGACCTCGTAGGATTGCTTCGGACTTTCATTGAAATAAAATACATCTATGGCATATTTCACAGGAATCTCAAATCCTAAACCATCGTGCCTATCCACGCCTCCATCCTTAAAATTGGGAGAATAATAGGTTGAAGGTTTCACGTTTTTAGAACATGAAGCCAACAATAACAAACATCCGAAACTTAGTACTTTAAATGCTTTCTGAGTCATAAATTAATACTCTGTCCCAATATTGGGCACAGTTTTTGATGAATTCTAAATGTATAGGAGCTGTTTGATAATAATCATGTCCAGCTTCATCCACAAAAGTGGTTAATAAACAATAATCATAAGAACGATCTATGACAGGTCGATCAGTATTAGCGGGTTTACCTACATTGAAATCTTTCACTGTTTCAACCTTTCCTAAGGATAATACTCCTGCTTCAAATTGTTGAATTTCTTCTTCACTTAGGCCTTTCTTTAACCAAAAATTTACGATGTGAACAAACATAATATTAATTAGATAAGTTTTCTTGTTGAATAATACGGTTCAATTTTAGCCCCAATTCCTCAGATGCTTCGGCTAATGGCATTCTTACTTGAGCTTGAATCATCCCTTTTAAGGCTAAAATCTTCTTCACCCCCACCGGATTTCCTTCTTCGTACAAATAAGGATCTATAGCTAAGAAACTTCCCAATGATTTTCTAGCTTCTGTAAAATCTCCTGCTAATGCAGCATGAATCATTTGCGAGAACTGATGAGGAAATGCGTTGGCAATCACTGACATAACTCCTACTCCACCCACTGAAATAATAGGTACGGCTTGAACATCATCTCCTGAAATCAACAGGAAATCAGCTGGTTTATGCGCCGCAATCTCCATGCATTGTTCTATCACACAAGAAGCCTCTTTTACGCCAATAATATTAGGATGTTCGGCCAATGTTAAAATTGTTTCAGGAGATAAATTAATACCTGTTCTTCCTGGGATATTGTACAAAATAACAGGAACTGGACTCGCATCTGCTACTGCACGGTAATGTTGAATAACTCCACGGGCACTAGGTTTATTATAATAGGGACAAACCGAAAGTATGGCATCAATACCATCAAAGGAGGTTTGCTTGATTTGAGCCATTAAATTTTCAGTATGGTTTCCACCTAAACCATATACGATGGGTAAATTTTTAGTATTAGCTTCCTGAACGGTGGCAATGATTTTCTTCTTTTCATCAGCACTTGTAGTCACTGATTCTCCCGTGGTCCCTTGAACCACTAAATAATCGACGCCACCGCTTGTCACGTACTGAATAAGGTTTTCTAAGGCCTTCCAATCAATCGTTCGATCGGAAAGCATAGGTGTAATCAGGGCTGGTGCTACCCCGTGAAATTTAGGTAAAGTATGCATGAGCTAGTGTAGGAGAGCTAAAAACTCATCCTCTGTGATAATTTTTATGGATAATGAATTTGCCTTTTCTAATTTGGCAGGCCCCATATTTTCACCAGCTACTAAATAATCTAGTTTAGATGAAATACTGGATACAACCTTACCTCCATTGGCAATAATTTTGTCTTTTAATTCTTCTCTTTCGAAGTTTTTAAACACGCCCGAAATTACAAAACTTTTTCCGACCAAGGCTTCTCCCTCTAAAACTATTTCTTGAATTTCTTCGGATAACTGAACTCCAGCCTTCCTTAAACGTTCAATTTGCTCAATATTATCTGAATCTGTTACATATTCTTTCAAGCTATGTGCAATTCTTTCACCAATTTCAGGTACAGCTATTAATTCCTCCAATGTTGCCATGGATAAGTTGTCCATGGAATGAAATTGTAAGACCAATTTTTCTGCAATCGTGGCCCCCACATGGCGAATTCCTAATCCAAAGAGTACTTGCCTAAATGGTATAGTTTTTGATTTTTCAATGGAAGTTAAAATGTTGGAAATGGATTTGCTTTGAAATCCTTCTAATCCTTCAAAATGACTTGCTTGTAAATCGTATAGGTCTGCTAGGTAATGAATGATGCCTTTTTCTACCAATAAGTCGATGGTCTCTACTCCTAAGTTTTCAATATTGAGCGCTTTTCGCTGTATGAAATGCTCTATTTTTCCCTTAATCTGTGGCGGACAATGTTTATCATTCAAACAATAGTGGTTGGCCTCCCCTTCTTGACGGACCAAAATTGTCTCACAGGCTGGGCATTCAACAGGGAATAGAAATTTAGGTGAATCGCCTTTTCGTTTTGCTAGATTTACCGAAGTGATTTTGGGAATGATTTCACCTCCTTTTTCAATAAATACTGTGTCATTTTCTCTTAGGTCCAATCGCTCCATTTCATTGGCATTGTGCACAGAGGCTCGTTTGATGACTGTTCCAGCTAAATAGACAGGTTTCAGATTAGCCACAGGTGTTACATTCCCTGTTCTTCCTACTTGATAACTGATACTTTCAATCTTCGTTTCAGCGATTTCTGAAGGATATTTATAGGCAATGGCCCATCGAGGTGATTTAGCCGTAAATCCTAGTCGTTCCTGTTGAGCATAATCATTGATTTTAATAACAATACCATCCGTATTTAATGGTAATTCATGTCTTTTATCTTGCCAATCATGGATGTAAGCTAATACATCCTCCACATTTTGACATTTTTTCCAAGTGGGAGATACAGGAAATTTAGCCAAATTTAAGGCCTCTAAACTTTCTTCATGTGTTTGAAATGGATTCTCATTGCCTACCATAGCATAGATATAGCATGCCATATTTCTCCGAGCTACTTCAGCGGAATCTTGCATTTTAAAAGTACCTGATGCCGCGTTTCTAGGATTGGCTAAGGGTGCTTCTCCCCGACTAATCTTTTGTTCATTGATAGCTTCAAATGACGACAAAGGCATATAACCCTCTCCTCTTAGTTCAAATTCCCTTGGAAAGATGCTGGAATTTAGTCGAAGAGGTAAACCTTTAATTGTTTTTACGTTATTCGTAATATCATCCCCTCTTGATCCATCACCACGGGTTACGCCTTTGATAAGTTTACCATTTTCATACCAAAATGATAAGGCTACTCCATCAAATTTGAGTTCACAGATGTATTCATAGTTTTCACCATCCAATGCTTTGGCAACTCGTTCATCAAAATCTCTTAGGTCTTGTTCGTTATATGTATTTCCCAAAGAAAGCATGGGAAAACGATGGGTGACACTTTTAAATTGTTTGGTAATGGTTCCTCCTACACGTTGAGTAGGACTATCAGCCAAGGCGAAAAGCGGATTTTCGGCTTCTAATTTTTGTAATTCAGCCAACAATGCATCAAATTCCTGATCAGAAATAAGGCTTTCATGTTGCTGATAGTAAGCTTCATTGTATTGATTAATTTGATGGATTAATTCTTCCATCCGCAATTTCACATCCATGTATCAATTTTTAACTTCCTAAAGTTAAATGGAATGCACTAAGAAATAAACCTTAGCCAATAATTTTCATACCTTTGCAAGATGGAAAGTTTAATCATCGCCCCTTCAATTTTAGCTGCTAATTTTGCAGAACTTGGTTCAGAAATCGATATGTTGAATGCCTCTCAAGCTGAGTGGATTCATGTGGATGTTATGGATGGAATGTTTGTACCCAATATTTCTTTTGGATTTCCCGTTTTAGAAGCAGTAAATAAACGAGCGACGAAAGTGTTGGATGTACATTTGATGATTGAAAAGCCAGAAAGATATTTGGAAGCTTTTGCCAAGGCTGGTGCACAGGTTTTGACAGTACATTATGAAACATGTCCGCATTTGCACCGCACAATACAGCAAATTAAAGACTTAGGTTGTTTAGCGGGTGTAGCTTTAAATCCTTCCACTCCTGTTCATGTTGTAGAAGAAGTTCTTGCAGATGTAGATTTGGTTTTAATCATGTCAGTGAATCCTGGTTTTGGAGGACAAAAATTTATTCCAAACGCCATTAAAAAAACGAAAGAATTGGCTGAATTAGCTGCCTCCAAAGGTTTGACCAAACTTAAAATAGAAATAGATGGTGGTGTTTCTACTGCCAATGCATTAGATTTAATCGAAGCAGGTGCCAATGTTTTAGTGGCAGGTAATTTTGTTTTTTCTTCATCAAATCCGATTGAAACTATTGCCAACTTGGTGAAACTAGGTAACTAACATTCATGAATTTGAAAATCCGCTTCATTTTTGGAATTTTCTATTGTCTGCTTGTTTTTAGCTTGCCTGCACAGCGTGTTCGCTGGGCTAATAAAGTCATTTCTGTTTCAAGTGAATATGCTGATCCATTATTAGGTTTGGAGTTTAGGTCCTTACATATCCTAGGTAAACCCAGTAAATACCCAACATTTAGTAACAGTCCAAGTGCCTGGCAGTCCCTAACTCCTGACAACCCAGCCGGAGAATATATAATTGTTTCATTTGATAGTTTATCTAAGGTAAAGCAAGTAGCTATTTTTGAAAATTTTGGAGCAGGATCCATTGTGCGGGTAGATGGATTAGATGAAAACAATAAATTGATCTTGTTAAAGGAGTTTAATCCTGGATATGCTCAAAAATCAGCTCAAGTAACTAGCATCAATTTACCTACTGCAACGGTCCCATTACGCGCCATTAAAATATCGATGAATTCCGAAAGGATAAAAGGTTATTCTCAAATTGATGCCATTGGAATATCGGATTCAGATGTTCCTATTGAAGAAAGTTTGAAATTGAACAAAGATGCCAATGCCTATTCTTTTAAAGAGAATTTAGGAAAAGAAATCAATTCTCCATACAATGAAATTTGCCCTGTGATTAGTCCAGATGGTAAAAAACTTTATTTTACCCGTTGGAAACATCCATCTAATATGGGGAAAAATAAGAACCAAGATATCTGGGTGTCTAATTGGCAAGCAGATACTAAATCTTGGGCCAAAGCTGAATTGTTTCCTGAACCCATTAATAATGATGAAAACAATGCGGTTTGTGGCATCTCTCCTAATGGCAAAACCATGCTATTGAATAATGTGTATAGAAATGACGGACAAATGGAAAAAGGCGTTTCGATGTCCTTTTTGCTTCGTACGGGTGACTGGAGTTTCCCCAAAGCATTGAAAATATTGAATTTTAAAAATAAATCAGAATTCTCTGAGTATTCCTTAGCTCCCAATGGAAAGATTCTAGTGATGACTACCGAGATGAAAGATTCTTTTGGTGGCAAAGATATTTATGTCTCTTTTTGGAAAAATGATGATAGCTGGACCGAACCTAGGAACATAGGACAAATTGTCAATACTGGTGAATCAGAATCGACTCCTTTTATTGCTCCCGATGGAGTGACGATGTATTTCTCATCCAGTGGACATGTGGGATATGGAAACAATGATATCTTTTTAACCCGTCGCCTAGACGATACTTGGCTGAATTGGTCTGAACCTGAAAACTTAGGTCCAATTGTCAATACAGCTCAATGGGATGGCTATTTTTCTGTAGCTGCTCAAGGTGACTATGCCTATTTCAGTTCTGTAGAGAACTCTTTGGGTGCCGAAGATATTTATCGAATTAAAATACCAGAAAAAGCAAAGCCATTGACATTGATTCAGATGGCTGGGCAAGTACTGAATCAAGATTCTCAAGAAACGGTTGCAGCTAAGATTTTAGTTAAATCAGTGGCAGGCACTGATTCTCTTTGGGTAGACTATGATCCCTATTTAGGCGATTATAGTTTCATGTGGCCTGCCAAAAAGGCATTTACCATGCAAGTAGTTAAAGATGGCTACATCTGTCGGGTAGAAAAATTTGATTATACTTCCGAACGAAATTATAAAAATGTTCAAAGGAACCTTTTGATAATTCCTATTCAATTGAATAAGCAATATCAAATTCCTAATATTAACTTTGATCAAAGTAAAGCAGAATTAAACCCAAGTTCGTATGAAGAATTAGATAAAATTGTCAAAATTCTTCAAGACAATACAAATTTTAAAATACTGTTGGAAGGACATACAGACAACCAAGGCGACTGGAATGAAAATATGAAACTTTCGCAAGAAAGGGTTGAAAATGTTAAAATATACATCGTTTCTAAGGGGATTAGTGCGAATCGAGTTCGCGTTAAAGGATGGGGTGGAACCAAACCAATGGCCAGTAACATGAGTGAAGAAAGAAGAAAATTAAACCGAAGAGTGGAGTTTACCCTTCAAGGAGATTAATGACCGATAAACACGCAGTATATTTCACGCAATTAAATGGTATTCGCTTTTTGGCGGTATTTTTGGTTTTATTGGATCACTGGTTGGTGCCAAGCATCCCCTTTCCATTAGGACATTTAGGAGTGGTTATATTTTTTGTACTGAGTGGTTTTTTAATTACTCGTATATTATTTCAAAGTGCTGATGATGTGGCCGATAGAGGTCATTCTCCTTGGAATAAAATCAAAACCTTCATTTTGCGCAGATCCTTGCGGATTTTCCCCATTTACTTTCTTATTTTATTAATTGGTGGATATTTACGTATAGAACCGTTTTCCCAAGTTTGGAAATGGTTAGTCTTTTATATGCCGGATTTTTACATCATGATACATCGGCAATGGATAGGTGTATGGGACCATCTTTGGTCATTGGCTGTAGAAGAACAATACTATTTAATATTTCCCTATTTTATCCTGTTTTTACCAAGAAAATACTTTGGTCAATTATTCCCTTGGATGATAGCCTTAGGTTTTTGTTCTCGTTTGTTTTTTTATTTATTGGCCAGCCATAGCTTTAAAGAGTCATCTTGGATGTGGTCCTATGTTAATCCTTTCAGTGCTGTCGATAGTTTTGGTTTAGGTGGTTTACTCGCCTATTTCTATCATTATCATCGATCAACATTCCAGCGAATCAGTGAAATCAAGTTTATATTACCTCTTACGCTTGCTTCTTTTTTCTTAGTACTTTGGTTTTCCCACTTAGCAGAATATACGTATGATAATGTGTGGTTTATCGTCATAGAGCGCTCTGCAGCAGCTATTTTTTCCTTCTTTTTAATTGCAGAAGCGGTAGCTGAAAGGCAACATCTTTTTGGTCGCTTTTTGTCCCTTACTTGGGTAGATTACATGGGTAAGATATCTTATGGTTTATATTTGTACCATAATTTTATTTATAATTATTACCATCAAGAAGGAAATACTTTATGGTGGGCTATTTCTAAATATATGCCCCTATTTCAAACAAATTTCCTTAATTTTATATGGTCAAAATTTTTCGTCAACCTAATTTTATTACTATTTGTTGCCAGTGTTTCTTGGTTTGTTATTGAGAAGCCAATAAATAGTTTCAAGGATAAATTAAAATAATATGAGTTTGGAATTAGTAGTAGTAATACCTGCTTACAATGAAGAGGAATGTATTCAGCAAGTGGTAGCGCATTGGATCAATGGAATTTCTACCTACGTGAGTCCAGATAAATTCAAATTACTCATCATAAATGATGGTTCGAGAGATCGTACTGGAGCTATTTTAGATGAAATTTCTGGAATTTATCCTAATTTGATTGCTAAGCATCAATTAAACGGTGGACATGGCAATGCGGTGGTTAATGGATACAGAATGGCTGTTGAAATGAACCCAACCTATGTTTTTCAAACCGACTCAGATGATCAGTTTGACGTAAAGGATTTTGGTAATTTCTGGGAAAAAAGAAATCAATCTGAATTTATTTTAGGATACCGCAAGGTAAGACATGATGATCCATTCCGCTTGGTGATTACCCGAATATTGAAATTCTCATTATTGTTCATTTATGGCACGTATATAGATGATGCCAATATTCCTTTCCGTTTATTCAAAACAAGTTTCCTAAAGAAACTGTTACATGCATTACCAGCACAGACACCTTTTGCTCCTAATATCTTTTTAGCTGTTTTGGCGAAAAAATCGGGTCAAAATTTATTTAATATTCCTGTTCTGCATAAAGAAAGAGAAACTGGAGAAGTGTCAATACGTCATTTTAAATTGCTTCAAGTTTGTTGGCAAAGTTTCAAAGAATTAGTTGCCTTTAGAGTTCATTTAAACAGTTTAGTTAAAGAAATTACCCAAGGAAAATGAAATATAAATATGTTATCCTAGGTGGAGGACCCACTGGTCTAGGTGCAGCTTATCGTTTAAAAGAGTTAGGAATCACTGATTTTATCGTTCTAGAAAAGGAAAACTTCGTAGGAGGTCTAGCGACCAGTTTTCTAGATGAAGAAGGTTTCACTTGGGATGTAGGAGGCCACGTTCAATTTTCTCATTATCAGTATTTTGATGATTTGATGAAATTGGCTTTGGGTGAAGAAGGTTGGTATACGCATCAACGAGAGTCTTGGGTTTGGATTAGAGATCGTTTTGTTCCTTATCCTTTCCAAAATAATTTAGGGTATTTACCTAAGGAAGAGCAATGGCAATGTTTGCAGGGTCTTATTGAATTATATAAAAAAGGTCCATCTACTAAATTAGCCAATTTTAGAGAATGGATTTTAAATACTTGTGGACAAGGAATTGCCGATGTATTTATGTTTCCATATAATTTCAAAGTGTGGGCTTACCCTCCTGAAATGATGAACGCCAATTGGGTGGGTGAACGCGTGGCGGTGAGTGATTTAGGAAGAATTGTGGAGAATATTATTTTTGACAAAGATGATCTTTCATGGGGACCTAATAATCTATTTCAATTTCCTAAATCTGGCGGTACAGGATCTATTTGGAAAGCGGTAGGTCAATTGATTGGTGAACCTTATTTTCGATTAAATTCTACTGTAAAGTCGGTCAACTTAAATCAACATCAAATTACCTTAGAAGATGGTACTAAGATAGAATACGAACATGTTATGAGTACGATTCCTTTGGATATATTCACACAAAAATGTGAGGATTTACCTTTGGAAGTGACTCAAACTGCTCAAGGTCTGAAACACAGTAGCACGCACGTGATTGGTATTGGATTGAAAGGTAAACCAGTAGAACAATTAGCTAAGAAATGTTGGATGTATTTCCCTGAGGATAATAGTCCGTATTACCGTGTTACCGTATTTTCTAATTACAGTCCAGATAACGTACCTGATCCTGCTAATCAATGGTCATTAATGGCAGAGGTCAGCGAGTCTGATATGAAGCCAGTGAATCGAGCCAGCTTGGTAGAAGATACAATCAAAGCGATGTTAGAGGATGGATTGATTGAATCAGAGGAGCAGGTAATTTCCAAATTTTATTTTTCTACGGCCTATGGATACCCAACTCCATCCCTTGAACGCGATGGTATATTAAAACAAGTATTACCTGTTTTAGAAAATAAGGATGTGTATAGTCGCGGAAGATTTGGTGCTTGGAAATATGAAGTGTCAAATCAAGATCACTCCATGATGCAAGGAGTAGAATGGGCCAATCGCATGGTACATCAAGTACCAGAATTGACCCTTCCATTCCCGAACACGGCTAATGCGATGTGGGGTAAATAATTTTACCCTACAATAAAACGATTAAGCTTTTGAAAATCGCGGTTAGGCGAATGGCATCCATGATGCGGGCTTCAGTAGCGCCGTGATTAATAACAGATTGTTCGTGCGATTTTACACACATTTCACAGCCATTGATGGCAGAAACGGTTAAACTCGCTAGTTCAAAGAATTCTTTTCCTAATACAGGGTTCATCATGATGGACATTCTGATTCCTGCTGGAGCAGTATTGTAAAAATCTTTACCTACAAAATGCTTAAAACGATAAAATACGTTGTTGGCATTTAGTAAAGAAGTTAAAGCATGAATCTCATTGATTTCCGCTTCAGTAGCTCCTTTAGATTTGGCTAATTCAGTCAATGAATTAATGGTGATTTCATGCTTTTGGTTGACAGAGACAGCTAATGCCAATAATAGGGCTTCTTTTTCTGTCAAGGTAGCATACTTTAATGCATTGGAAACGTTGATCTTTAAATCCTTGATATAACGATTATCCGTGGCATCCAATTGGTCCAAAAGTGGAAAATGACTAGTGGCAGGTAAATTAATTTCGGCTAATAGATTATCTCTAGTTTCACTCATGATCTTGTTGTTAAAAAGCCCCAAATGAATGGGGCTTTAGTTGATATTATAAGGTTGCTTCTCCTGCTTTCCAGTTGCATGGACAAAGCTCGTCAGTTTGCAATGCATCTAAGACACGTAATACCTCATCTACGTTACGTCCTACTGATAAATCATTGGCAGAAACCCAACGAATGATACCATCTTGATCTGCAATGTAAGTAACACGGTAAGCTACTTTCTCATCTTCAGTTAAAATACCTAATTCTTCGGCTAAACTTTTTGAAGTATCAGCTAACATAGGGAATTTTAATCCACGTAAATCATCGTGATCTCTTCTCCAAGCCGCGTGAACGAATTCTGAATCAGTAGATGCTCCAATTAAAACCGCGTCACGGTCAGAAAAATCACCAGCACGACGATTGAATTCTGCAATCTCCGTTGGACAAACAAAAGTGAAATCTTTTGGCCACCAGAACATCACCATCCATTTACCATCTTTTTTATGATCTTCTGCGGTGATTGTAGCAAACTCCTTATCTTTTTCTAATGACACTACTGCTTTTTTCTCAAATGCAGGAAACTTACTTCCCAATCCTAACATGTGTGTAGACATAATATATATTGTTTCGTTTAAATGTTACACAAATTTCGATAAGTAAATCCTATCAAGCAAATCTATATTTACTATATTTGTATAGTTTTAAACTATATCACATGACAATCACTCAGTTAGAATACATTGTGGCATTAGATGATCTAAAAAGTTTTTCAAAAGCGGCAGATTTTTGTTGCGTTACCCAACCTAGCCTTAGTATGCAGATTCAAAAGCTTGAATCAGAGTTAAATATTGTTTTATTTAATCGAAAAGATAAACCATTAAAAGCTACATTACAGGGAGAGGAGATTATCCGACAAGCGAGAGTAATTTTAAAAGAAACAGCTACTTTAAAGGATCTATCCAAAGGTTGGAGTAATCAAGTTTCAGGGAATGTGCGTATTGGTGTTATTCCTACTATTGCCCCCTATTTAATGCCACGTTTTTTATCCGGATTTCAACAAAAATTCCCTGAATTGCATATCAATATTTCGGAAACCACGACTTCGAATATTGTGAAGGAAATCAAAGAAGGTAAATTGGATATTGGAATTTTAGTAACTCCTTTGGGAGATCAATTGATTGAAAAGCATTTGTATTACGAAGAACTATACCTTTATTCCAATCTTCGATTAGCTAGTGGTAAGATATGTCAACTAGTGGAGCCGGAGAATTTATGGTTATTAGAAGAAGGGCATTGTTTAAGTAGTCAAATTAATTCCATATGTAATCTTAAATCGGGACAAACTTTAAGCTCGCGAATAACTTATCAAACAGGAAGCTTGGAAACCATTGTTCGTATTGCGGAAGATGCTGGTGGGCAGACAATTATACCCGAAATGTTGTATGATTTATTAGATTCGAATAAACAGGATCACGTCTTCCCTTTACCATTTCCCAAACCTGTCCGAGAGGTTTCTTTGGTTTATTCTCCTAGTTATGCAAGAAAAGGCATTATAAAAGCATTACATGAGGAAATTTTATCAGTAATTCCTGAATCTTGGCGTGAATTAAATGAACGAAATATTATTCCGATCTAAGTTCCGCGGGGTTAATTTTATGAAGTCTTGCCATGTAAATCAAACTTAACACAAATACTAAGGCTAGTACCAAAATCCCTAAACGCATATTCCCCGTTAACTGAATTAAAAGTCCAAATATAAATGTTCCTACAACCGTAGAAGCCCGATCACAAACATCAAAAAAACTGAAGTATGAAGCTGTATCATGCTCATTTTCAGGGCATAATTTAGCATAGGTTGCTCTGGAGTTCGACTGAATTCCGCCCATGACAAAGCCTATGGCAGTGGCTAATAAATAGAAATGAAAAGTTTCACGTACAAAATAGGCAGAACAGCAAACCAAGATCCAAAATACAATAATGACGCGAATGGCATTTACATTGCCTATTTTTTTGGATAAATGAGCACAAACATAAGCCCCAGGAATAGCGACTAACTGAATAAGTAGAATGGTAATAATGAGTGATTCAGAAGGCAAATGTAATTCTTGACTACCAAAAAGAGCTCCCAAGAGCATAACCGTCTGTGAGCCCATATTGTATAGGAAAAAACCCAACAAAAAGTTCTTTATCGAAGGAATGTGAGTGATTTCATGAAATACCTTTTTTAATTCTTTAAACCCACCTAACCACCACCTTGGATGATCTTTTTCTTTTTGCACGGATTTTGGTAGATAATAAAAAGGTATTTGGGCGAAAATAAACCACCAAACCCCAACCGTTAAAAAAGAAATTCTAGATGCCATTTCTACCGATATTCCACCGTATAAATCGGGCATTAGAATCATACTTAAATTCTGTAATAAAAGGATAACACTTCCAATGTATCCCAAAGAAAAACCTTTGGCACTTAATTGATCATAGCGGTCGGGACTGGCTATTTCAGGTAAAAAGGAATTATAAAAAACGAGGCTTCCTCCCCATCCAATGATGGAAAATAAAAATCCCAAGGAACCAATGATGTATTGTCCTTTGGTAAATAAGTACAAAAGCATACAGCTAAATGCGCCTAAATAACAAAAAAAGCGCATAAAGTTTTTTTTGCTCCCTGTATAATCAGCTATTCCTGATAAAAAGGGCATGAATACGGCAAGTATCAAATAGGCAAAAGAAATGATGTAAGAATAGACAACAGTATTTTGGAGAGAAAATCCCGCAATTTCTATTAATTCAGGATGTTTACTTCCCATGACAATTGCCGCCACGGGGAAATAAATGGGAAAGATGGCTGAAACAATGGTTAATGAATGCACTGAATTAGCCCAATCATAAAATGCCCAAGCATTCATGGTTTTTTTATTATTCAGCGATTGTTCCATAATTAAAATAGGCCTAATTGTTCTCCAGTCCCTAAATCTTTGTGATCAGGTGGCAAATTCTTGATTTCAAATGGGATATCATCAACTTCTTTTGAATCAGTATCTGATTCTCCAGTATTATTATTTTCTTCTGATTCAGTTTCAGCTATTTCAATGTCTCCAGCAAGATTTTTTATGATGAATTCAGGTTCATCATCTCCACTTACCATTAGACTTTCATCTTCTGGTTGATTGGGTGCTTTTTCTTCGGTATCGATGAATTGTAAATCAGTTAATTTAGGATAGTTCAGCTTATTTCCGATGGCTTTCCAACCACGCACTTCCCCTAATTCTGAGATCGGTAATAATTCTACTTGATTCGTTTTTCCATCTGGTTTATGTTTAATCTGCACATTGGGAGCATAATTGTCCGTTGCAGCAATCAATCGCGAAGCTTTATGATCCGATATAAACAAGAATTTCTTGTCGATGGTCGTCGTTTCTAACTTAAACCTTTTGATAAAATGATTTTTACTTGCTCCATCAATATAAACAGCAGAGATAATGCTATTAGCTTCATATTTTTTCAAATACAATATCTCATCAGCTGTGTAACGATTGGTTAATTCGAAATTAGTCAATTCGTAATTCCCAGATTTGTAGAGAACTAAAATGCTATCCTTGGGCTCAAAGTTCCCTATAAATTGACCATGTTCATCTCGGTTCAAGCGCCCAACTGTGGCATCATACCAAATATCTACTCCTCCAAGCGTGGATACCCCAGCTGATTTTTGAACAATTTTTCTAACAGGATATTTGGTCAACACATTACCTAATGATTCCCGTCCTTTAATCGCTAATTTGGCAAAATCATAATCAAATTGCTTGATTTTGGCGGTGCAATTGGCCGTTAAATTAACTTGAATAATTTCAGCTTCCCCATTTTCATTGGCAGAGAAATAAGTGATTTTCGACTTCGCATTGTCACTTACTAATTTATATTCTCGGTCACGGGTTACGGAAGTAACTTTAAATCGTTTGACATAAGAAATTCCATTTTTCCCGTCAAAATAGACCAAATTATATACTTTTCGATCATCATTTTTCTTAAATACGGAACAATACAAAATGTCCTTACCTACAAATACTTTCTCTTGTACCTTGGTCACAACGCAGGTACCATTTTGACGAAATACAATGATATCATCGATATCAGAACAATCCATAAGATACTCGTCTTTTTTCAAGCCATATCCGATGAATCCATCCGTACGATTTACATATAATTTTTGGTTGGCAGCTGCTACGACGGTGGCAGTGATGGTGTTAAAGTTTTGAATTTCAGTCTTTCGTTCTCTACCCTTACCGTATTTTTGTAACAGGTTTTTGAAATAGTTGATCGCATAAGTGATCAAATTAGCCAAATGATGTTCAACCTCTTTCAATTCTTCTTCCAAACGCTTCATGGCTTCATCGGCCTTGAATGCATCGAATTTTGAGATACGTTTGATGCGAATTTCTAATAAGCGTAAGATGTCTTCCTCAACAATTTCACGGTAAAAATCCTTTTTGAATGGCTCCAAACCCCTATCAACCATCTCGATGACCGATTCAAAGGTTTCACATTCCTCAATATCTCGGTAAATCCGATTTTCAATGAATATTTTCTCCAATGAACTGAAAAGGATACGCTCCATCAGTTCTGCTCTCCTGATTTCTAGTTCCTGTTTCAGTAAATCAACCGTTTGATTTGTACTTACTTTAAGGATTTCTGAAATACCTACAAAATGAGGTTTTTCATCAATAATGACACAAGCATTCGGTGAAATAGAGATTTCACAATCGGTGAAAGCATAGAGTGCATCTATAGTCACATCTGGCGAAATGCCTGGAGCCAATTGTATTTGAATTTCAACGTCTTTGGCTGTATTATCAATGACCTTTTTGATCTTAATTTTTCCAGTGTCATTGGCTTTTATAATGGAATCAATCAGAGAAGTAGTAGTGGTGGAATAAGGTATATCCTTGATTACCAAGGTCTTCTTATCTGCTTCTTCAATCTTAGCTCGAATTCTAATTTTTCCTCCACGCAAGCCATCATTGTAATTTGATGCATCTAGTAGTCCCCCTGTTAAGAAATCAGGTAATAGTTCCACTTTTTTATTATTCAATAAATCGATGGAAGCCTGTAATATTTCACAAAAATTATGAGGCATGATTTTGGTCGCTAAACCTACTGCAATACCCTCAACTCCTTGTGCTAGTAATAATGGAAATTTTATAGGTAATGTGATGGGTTCTTTTTTACGCCCATCGTATGACAATTGCCATTTGGTGGTTTGGTTATTAAAAACGACATCATTGGCAAACTTGGATAGTCTTACTTCGATATAACGAGCTGCGGCAGCACTGTCTCCCGTGCGCATATCTCCCCAGTTTCCTTGGCAATCAAATAGTAATTCCTTTTGCCCTAGATTCACCATGGCATCTGTGATGGAAGCATCTCCGTGAGGGTGATACTGCATGGTTTGACCTACCACATTGGCTACTTTGTTAAAGCGACCATCGTCCATCTCCCTCAAAGCATGAAGAATCCTTCTTTGTACAGGTTTTAATCCGTCTGCTACGGCTGGAACAGCGCGTTCAAGAATTACGTAAGAGGCATATTCTAAAAACCAATTTTCGTACATTCCTGCCACGGCAATTTGATTTTGCAAGCTGCCATCCAATGATTCATCCATATAATCGAACTATAATGTTAACTCCCCTATTTTTAGGTGGAATAATTGGTATAAAAATAAGGCTGTAGCACCCCAAATAACTTCACCTTCAAATTCAAATTGAGGGGCCCAATAGGTCTCATTTTGAATCTTTAATTGATGCGCTTTTAATTGCGAACTATCTTGGAAATGTGACACAGGTATTTCAAAAATACGATTTATTTCTCGTTTATCTAAAACGTAATTTTGCTTTTCTTCTAAGACAACAAAATAAGGCTGAACCCAATAATTGGATACCATGACCCAAACAGGTTCCAATGCCTGCAAGGCTTCATAAGGTACATCAATCCCGATTTCTTCCTTTACTTCTCGTATGGCAGTAACTTTCAAATCCAGATCAGATAATTCCTGTTTTCCTCCTGGAAAAGCCATTTGTCCTGAATGTGCTCCATCGTATTCATTTCGCTTTATCAATACTATAGTATGCTGATCCACATTTTTATGAATGATGGCCACCACCGCTGCATATCGAGCATTATCTTTCACCGATTCCATTTGCATGAAACTTTGATGTAGATTAAAAATGGGCTCAAACATTTCTTTCATCTAAAATTTTCTATTTAGACATGGCTTCTGCGCATCGAATTCCATCCAAAGCCGCTGACATAATTCCACCAGCATAACCCGCTCCTTCTCCACAAGGATATAATCCTTTAATTTCTGGGTGCTCTAGGCTCTCCTGATCTCTAGGTATTTTTATTGGGGAAGATGTTCTACTTTCTAAACCAATGATTTGACCAATATTGGTAGAAAAATTGGGTATTTTTTTGTTAAAGTCGCTCAATCCTAAGGCTAATGGCTCCGCTATAAAATCGGGTAAAAAATCCCGCATTTCTCCTGGTATTAAGCCTGGAACATAAGATGTTTCATGAGAAGATTTGCTGGTCTTCTTTTGGATAAAATCTAAAGTTAATTGTGAAATGGCCTTTTGCGTTCCTCCAGATAAGGCATGTGCTTTTTGCTCTAAAGATTCTTGCAAATACATACCCGCTAATGCTCCTTCAGATTTAAAAGCAGACCAATCATTTTCCAATAAACTAACAACTATACCTGAATTCGCATAATGAGAATCTCGTCGAGAAGGCGACATACCATTCACCACCACCTGATTTTGGCTAGTAGCAGAGGGAACAATGAAACCACCAGGGCACATGCAAAATGAGAAAACGCCTCTTTGCATACCTTGATACTTAGTCTGACTTACCAAACTAAAACTGGCAGGTGGTAAATATTCAGGTCTTTGTTTTGTTTTATATTGACAAGTGTCTATCAGGGCTTGTCGATGTTCAATTCGAACACCAATAGCAAAACCTTTGGACTCGATCAAAATGTTTTTTTGTCTTAATAATTCAAAAATATCACGTGCGGAATGTCCTGTCGCTAAAAGAAGCTTATCTGCCGTAAATTCTTGATTTTGAGCAGTAATTACTCCTTTGATTTGCTTATTCTGAACAATAAAATCAATAACTCGTTGATGGAAATGCACCTCTCCTCCTGCCTCTATAATGGCATCTCGCATGGATGCTATGATGGCAGGTAATTTATTGGTTCCTATATGTGGATGGGCTTCAAACAAGATATTTGCATCTGCACCATGCGCAACAAAAGTTTCTAAAACAGATTTTATATCCCCTCTTTTGGTACTTCTAGTATATAATTTTCCATCAGAATAGGTTCCCGCTCCTCCTTCGCCAAAACAATAGTTACTATCAGAATCAACGATGTTAAAACGATTGATGGCAGCCAAATCTCTTCTTCTTTCGCGTACGTCTTTTCCTCTTTCTAAAACGATAGGTTTAATACCCAATTGAATGAGTCGAATCGCCGCAAATAAACCAGCTGGACCGCTTCCAACGATGATTACCTGTTTAGCATTAGGATGGAGCTGCTTTAATTTGGATAGATGTTGTAAAGAGAAATCGTGGTTCTTCTCATAAAAGCCAATGCGCAAATTGACTTTTATTTGTCGACTTCTTGCATCAATCGATTTTTTCTCGATTCGATATTGGCAGCTATTTAATAGATTTGTACCTAATTCAGAAATAAGAAAGGCTCGAAGCAATTCAGGAGAATGAGCTATTTCTGGACTGACTACAAAATCTTTTAGTTCTAACATCGTGTAAATTTGTACGAATTTACAAAAATACTATCTTTTAATGAACCAGCTTCAGCATCAAGTTAGCCCCTATTTATTACAACATCAGCATAATCCTGTTCACTGGCAACCTTGGGGGCCAGAAGCATTGCAGCAAGCTAAAGATGAGGATAAATTAATATTGGTTAGTATTGGATATGCGGCTTGTCATTGGTGCCATGTGATGGAAAAAGAATGTTTTGAAAACCAAGAAGTAGCGGATTTGATGAATAAATATTTTATCAATATCAAGGTTGACCGAGAAGAAAGGCCCGATGTGGACATGATTTATATGGATGCAATCCAACAAATGGGATTATCAGGAGGATGGCCTTTGAATGTATTTTTAATGCCTTCACAAAAACCATTTTATGGGGGAACCTATTTCCCGAAAGTAAAATGGATGAATATCTTAAGTTCAGTACAAAATGCCTTCGTAGAACATCGTGCTGAATTGGAAGCTTCTGCGGAAGGATTTGCCAATTCAATCTCAGATAAAGCTTCCCTTTTTCAAATCATGGATATAGAATCGAGTCCTAGTTTCATTCCTACAAGTTTAAAGATTATTGTGGGGAATATGGATCCTGTATTTGGAGGGATGAATAAAGCTCCGAAGTTCCCATTACCTTCTTTACTAAAGTATTTGGAATCGATTCCCTCTACATTGGGAAAAGAAATCCAATCATTTCAGGCATCTGATGTTCAATTAAGTCGTATGGCTCAAGGTGGGATTTTTGATCAATTGGTAGGAGGTTTTTCTCGTTATTCAGTTGATTCGGAATGGTTTGCTCCACATTTTGAAAAAATGCTATACGATAATGGGCAATTGTTGGAAGTATACGCTGCGGCATATACTCGAACCAAAAATCCTCTCTATTCGGAAGTTCTCATTCAAACGATTCAGTTTTTAAATTCGGAATTAAAAGCTGAAAATGGCCTTTATTATGCTTCTTTAGATGCTGATAGCGAAGGGATTGAGGGTTTATTTTATACCTGGCCCTATGAGAAAGTGAATGAAATTATACCTTCCTTAGAAAACCCCGAATTTTACCGTACCTACAGTATTTTGCCCAATGGAAATTGGGAAGATGCCCGAAATATTTTGTTTAAAAAAGAGGCCAGCTTAAACTATAAATTTAAAGATGAATTAAGCCTACTTTTAGCAGAAAGAAATACTCGAATTAGGCCAGAAACAGATATCAAGCAAATATTGGCGTGGAACGCTTACCTACTTGCTGGATTAGTTGCAGCTTATCAAGCTCTTTATTCTGCTGAAATAAAACAAGATGCATTGAACTTAGCGGATGCCATTGAAAAGCACTTATTGAAGGTAGATGGGTCTTGCTTGCATCAAGCCTCCTTTTCGGGAAATCCCATTGAAGGTTTTTTAGACGATTATGCGGCGACTGCCCTTGCGTTTATTCAATTGTATTTAGTAACATTTGATAAAAAATACTTGGAAATTGCCAGTAAGCTTGTTGAAAAGGCTTCCGAATTGTTTGAATCCAAAGAAGCGAATTTTGCTTTATACCTTTATGCTCAAAATAAGAATAATGAATTAATTGCAGATAAAGTTGAATTCACCGATTCGGTTTGTCCATCTTCAAATTCAATGCTTTGTGAAGCTTTACTTTGGATAGGATTAATTCAATCGCAAGTCAATTGTACTTTGCGAGCTCAACAAATGCTGGAAACAGTTATGTCGAAGGCTCAATCCAACCCCTCCTATTTTTCTAATTGGTTACGTATATATTCTCAATGGTTTGAAAACCCTCAAGCGATGATCAAGTTTGATCTTACATATGTGATGGATCAGGGATTGATGGATACTATGCGCGACATCAATCGGACCTTGATTCCTGTGGAGAACTTGCCTGAGAACAAACATTTTTTAGTTTGCGTAGGAAACCATTGTTTAGCGCCAGTTAGTACCTGGGACGAATTACAAGCTCAATGGAAAGAGCTTATTTAATTCTTTCTGGGTTTTCTGAAACAAAGGCTCCCCATCCTTTTTTAGTTCCTTTGACAGAGGAGGAAATATTATTTTGGTGGAAATGATGGCAAATAGCTATGCCAAGTGCATCAGTGGCATCAAATAATTTTGAATCTAACTTGATGCCGGCGATTACTTCTACCATTTTGGCTACTTGTTCTTTGGACGCATTACCATTTCCTGTGACAGATTGCTTGATTTTTTTGGGTTCATACTCCACAATGGGAATGCCTTTGGAAAATGCCAGTGACATGACCATGCCTTGAACACGACCTAATTTCAACATTGATTGAATATTTTTACCGAAAAATGGAGATTCAATGGCTATTTCATCGGGTAAGAATTCTTCAATAATACCCAATACTCGTTCATGTATCTTGAGAAATTTGGCACCTTGAGTGGTGTATTTTGTCAGGTTTAATACACCGTATTGCAAGACAGTAACTTTAGCTTTGTCAATTTTTAATAAGCCATATCCCAAAAAGCGAGTACCTGGGTCAATCCCTAAAATTATTTTTTCTGCACCTGAACTCGTAATTTGCATGAATATTGGATCTGAATACTATGTTCATTCATCGTTTACCTTCTTTTGTGCCTGCAATTCTCCCTAATTTGATTTGGGAGAAAAAAGCAGATGCAACAGAAAATAAAGTGTATTTCACTTTTGATGATGGACCTAGTCCTGAAATTACCAATTTTGTTTTAGAAGAGTTAGATAAATTTCAGGCAAAAGCTACTTTTTTTTGCATTGGAAAAAATATGCGCTCATTTCCAGATCTTGCCCAAACAGTACATGTAGCAGGTCATAGTTTAGGAAATCATACGATGAATCATGTCAATGCTTGGAAAGTATCTCATGAAGCATATCTAGCTAATAAAATGGCTTGCGATGAAGTTTTTTCAGAAATGGGTATTTCAAGTATTGGCTTTAGACCTCCTTATGGACGGGTCAATCGAGCCCTTATTAATCAAGTTGCTGAATTTGGACCAATATACATGTGGACTTTGTTAACAGGTGATTATAATTCAAGTTTGTCTCATGTCTCTATTACTAAAAATTGCCTGAAAAATATTCAATCTGGTTCTATCATTGTTTTTCATGATAGTCAAAAAGCCTATCCTCATTTAAAAATTATTTTGCCTGAATTTTTAGCTTATTGTCGCGACAATGGCTTCCAATTATCCGCCTTATGATTGATACTCACGCTCATTTATATGATGAACATTTTACCCAGCAATGGGATGCTGCTTATGCTGAAATGAAGCAAGCAGGCATTGAAGAGGTTTGGTTGCCTAATTGTGATCAGGAATCTTGGTCTTCTTTATGGAATTTATATCAATCAAATACTTCTTTTTGCAAGCCCATGATTGGCTTACATCCCACCTATGTAAAAGAAGATTATGAGCAGCAACTAGCTTTTTTTCAAAGAGAGTTGCAAAGCAAAAAAGTATTGGCTATTGGTGAAATTGGACTCGATTATTATTGGGATGTAAGTTTTAGAGATCAACAAATTGCTGCTTTTGAAACTCAATGTCATTGGGCATTAGAACATCATTTGTGGATTGATGTACATTGTAGAAAAGCCTATGCTGATTTGTTAGCCATTCTAAAAAAGAAGGAATTTAAAGACTTAACAGGAATTATTCACTGTTTCTCTGGCGATGCTCGAGAGGCAAATACCTTAGTAGATTTAGGTTATACATTGGGAATTGGAGGTGTTTTAACCTATAAAAATGCCAATTTACATCAGGATATTCAACTTGTCCCTTTAGCTAATTTAGTATTAGAAACTGATGCTCCTTATTTAAGTCCTGTACCTTATCGAGGAAAACCTAACTCCCCTGCTTACTTAGGTTTAATAGCTCAAAAGTTGGCAGATTATCGAGAGATTAGTTTAGCTGAATTAATTGAAATTACCAATCAAAATGCTCGTGCATTGAAGGCCTATTCAAACTTTAAATAGCGCATCAATTTTTTCTTTCCAAATCAACATTGCTTGTTGCAATGTTACCACATGCTTGTTTTTTGATTTTTTGAAATGATTCCAATCTCCTTGGAAAATTAATTTCCCTTGGTGTAAAATGCCAACTTGCTGACTTAAACTTAATATATCCACCAAATCATGGCTAATTAGCAGGCAAGGTATCTTCTCTTCCTCCACTACTTGCTTAAATATTTCTGAAAATTCCAATTTTTGTTCGGTATCCAACTGACTAAATGGTTCATCCAATACCAATATTTCAATTGGTTTACTAATAGCTTCCAATAAGGCTAATTTTTGTCGTTCCCCTCCAGAAAGATGCTGTATTTTGGTGTTTTTAACTGATTTTAGCCGAAAACGGATTAAATTTTTCTGAATGAATTTTTCCAAATCTTTGGCTGTCATTTTTTGACCTAATCGACGAAGGTATTCCTCGACTGTATGGTGAGGCATCAGGTGCAGGTTTTGTGGAACATAGCCAACTTCTTTAAATACTTTAATCAAACGATCCATTTGGGTGTTTAATTCTTTGCCATTAACTAAGATAGAAGCTTCAGGTTGAATGGTTTGTCCAACAACGATATTGGCGATAGTACTCTTGCCAGAGCCACTTTTTCCGATGAGAGCAAATATTTCACCTGCTTTTACTTGAAAATGTATATGGTTTAAAGCAAAATGACTTGTAACTTGGTGGTGATTAATTTGAATCTCTAACATTTAAATAACTTTTTATGCTACTGTGTGGAATTGATGTAGGCACATCTTCGATTAAAGTTAGTATTGTTGATGCTGCTAAGCAAACAGTTCTTTTTTCTTGCTCTTATCCAGAGACAGAAAATGAAATTTATTCACCTCAACCAGGCTTTGCTGAGCAAGATCCTGCTCATTGGTGGTTTTGTACTCAACAAGCTATTTTGAAGGGAAATTCTTCAGGGGCTTACAATCCTTTGGATATTCATGCTATTGGAATTTCATACCAAATGCATGGTTTGGTCGTATTGGATGAAAATTTAAAAGTGCTAAGACCATCCATTATTTGGTGTGATTCTCGAGCAGGAAGTTTAGGCGAAAAAGCTGCTTTAGCGCTTGGAGAGACCTATTGTCAAACACATTTACTCAATTCTCCTGGTAATTTTACTGCTGCAAAATTGGCCTGGGTAAAAGAAAATCAACCAGATATATTCGAAAAAATAAAGCACGTTGTTTTGCCTGGTGATTACATTGGAGCTCAATTAACAGGTAAGCTCACTTGTACTCCTTCTTCATTATCTGAAGGAATATTCTGGGATTTCAAGCAAAATCGAATTTCAACGGAATTACTTACCTATTTTGGTTTTTCTCCAGATTTATTTCCCACCATTCAACCCGTATTTTCTGATCATGGTCAAATTTTGCCAGAAATGGCTAAAAGCCTGGGCTTTAATGAATTTGTAAAAGTAACTTATAAAGCAGGTGATCAGCCCAATAATGCCTTATCACTTGGGGTTTTAGAACCAGGTGAAATTGCAACTACTGCTGGTACTTCTGGAGTAGTCTATGGGGTGAGTAATGAGTTGAAATTTGACCAAGGTAATCGTGTGAATTCCTTTGCTCATGTGAACTATCAAGAATCCCTCAGAAGAATTGGAGTTTTAATGTGTATCAATGGAACCGGAATTATGAACCGCTGGTTGAAGCAAAATTTCTTTCCAAACAGTTCATACCAGCAAATGAATGATTTAGCCTATCAAGCTGAAATAGGCTCTAAAGGATTAATTGTTATGCCTTTTGGGAATGGCGCTGAAAGAATATTCCAAAATCGAGTTATTGGAGCTAGTTTCCAGCAATTGGATTTAAATCGCCATCAATCTGCCGAGATTTGTCGATCAGTTCAAGAAGGTATCGCCTTTTCTCTAGTCTATGGCATTGAATTGTTGGATAAAGTGGGAATTACCCCTCAACGACTTAAGGCAGGTTTGGCTAATATGTATTTAAGTCCTGTTTTTAGTCAAAGTATAGTCAATGCAGCTCAAATTGCCGTGGATTTGATGGAATCTGATGGTGCTATGGGCGCAGCTTTAGGTGCGGGAATTGGTATTAGTTATTTCAATTCTCCGAAAGAGGCGGTTGCTAAACTAAAGATTAAAAGAACGATTGAACCAGATGTAAAATATGCGGATGAAACGGCAGAGGCATATGCCAACTGGAAAAATTTCTTACCTGCTTAAAAAAGTAAAAGCCTCCTGAATTTCAGGAGGCTTGTACCCAGAGCCGGAGTCGAACCGGCACGGGCTTGCACCCACGGGTGTTTGAGACCAGCGCGTCTACCAATTCCGCCATCTGGGCAATTCTTAATTGCGTCACAAAAGTACTTCAAATCCTTCGATTAATCAAGTACCTTTTTAATAATTTCTTAATTATTCGTAGCGTAGAGCATCTACAGGGTCTAATTTAGAAGCTTTAAATGCGGGGTAAATTCCTGAAAATAAGCCAACTAAAATACAAACAATGATACCCGTTATCATCCAAACCCAAGGGATAATAAAGCTGGCACTACCTGAACTTATTCCCTGAGCAATTAAATTTCCGATGGGAATTGCTAAAACAATCCCTCCAATTCCGCCTAATAAACAAATAACAATGGCTTCGATCAAAAATTGTTGTAATATTCTAAAAGGAGTTGCTCCTAATGATTTACGAATACCAATTTCTCTGGTTCTTTCGGTTACCGAAACCATCATGATATTCATTAGCGCAATAGCGGCACCTAGCAAGGTGATAAATCCAATCACAAATCCACCGATTCTCAAGGAAGAGGTGATGTTTTCAAAGCTTTTGGCGATAGAATCCGAACGATCGATGGAAAAAGAATCTTCAGACCCTATGGGATCCATCCGCACTCTGCGCATAGCACCTCTAGCTTCTTCCATAAAATCATCCAAATTCGTCACTTTCGTAGAAGATGTGGTAATATCATAGGTTAAACTTCTACCCACAGCCATTTTTCGACCAGTTTCTAATGGAACCATGATCACACGGTCATCTCCCCCACCCATCATACTACCTTTTTTCTCTAAAATACCGACTACTTTCAATTTTTGGCCGGCGACTATAATTTCAGAATTAACTGGATTTTGTTTTTCATACAGTTGATCAATGACATCTACACCTAAGAGGCAAACATTGTTAGCATGTTGAAATTCTTGATTCGAAAAATTTCTGCCCATACCTACTTTATAACCTTTCAATTCCATGAAATTATCATCAATACCCACTAAACGGGTATTAGGATTCGTTTTTTTAGAGCCATTTTTGGCAATGGCATTGAAATTCACATTGGTTTTTAAGGAAACTTTCCCCTTGGCGCTAAATAGGGCTTTGTATTTGATGGCCTGCCTATAATCAATATTTTTAAATCTTTTTTCTCTCTGTCCCTCTCTCCTAATTTGCATGGCCGGTCTATTTCGAATATCAAAAGAATTAGCTCCTAAACCTGAGAAAGAATTATCTACCGAGCTTTGAATACCGTCAATGGCGGTTAAAATTCCAACTAAAGAAGTAATTCCAAGTGAAATGATTAAGGCCGTTAATATCGTTCTTAGTAAATTTCCTTTGATCGATCTTAGTCCTTCAAATACGTTTTCCTTAAGATTCATGTTGTTCTCCTACCGTTTAAATTTTACCTTGCAATTTATTAGATAAATTACTTCTTAAGAAACCAATGAAAGGGCTTATTCTTCCATTAATCATTTTTTGTTCTACATTCAGCTCAATACTAGCGAATAAGCTATTGATTCCCATGGATGATAGCCAAACGAACCATCTAAAAGCCTATGGATTTACCTATAAAGTTTTGCAAGGTGAAGATGCCAAAGTATCATGGCTTTTGAATTATAAAGGTGGATCTTTTCTCATGGAATATTCTCCCATGTTTTCCAAAGATCTTTTAAGTAAAGGAATTTCATATCAAATTATTTCAGATCAATCCGCTTCTCAAATTTTAGCGGAAGTCAATTCTGAAAGTTCTAATATGGAACAGGCTACTTTGCAGAAAGTCCCCAAGATTGCACTTTATTCTCCTAAATCAGCCTCTCCTTGGGATGATGCCGTTTCTTTAGCTCTAACTTATGCCGAAATTCCATTTGAAACTATTTATGATCAAGAAGTTCTCGACGGAAATTTAGCCAAATATGACTGGGTACATTTACATCACGAAGATTTCACGGGCCAAATGGGTAAAATGTATACTCAAAAAGATCAAGTGTGGTATCAATTGCAATTACAGGAAGATCAACAAATGGCCAAGAAAAATGGTTTTACCAAAGTGTCTCAAATGAAAGGTAAAGTGGCTGCCATGATTAAAGATTTTATGTTAGGCGGAGGATATTTATTTGCGATGTGTACAGCTACCGATACTTTTGATATCGCATTATCCACCCTTGGAATGGATGCTGTACCTGCCTTTTACGATGGTGACGCTACCTCGTCCAATATTAGTGCCGATCATTTAAATTTTAATAATACCGTTGCCTTCAAAGATTTTTCCTTGATTCTAAATTACCGAGTCAATGAATTCTCGACCATTGATTCAGCTCCCAATTATACCCAAAGGCCAATAGCTGAAGAAAATGACTTTTTTGAATTAAATGAGTTTTCGGCTAAATCAGATATGATTCCTTGTATGTTGACCCAAAATCACCAACAAGTAATACATGGTTTTATGGGACAAACCACAGGATTTGCTAGTGCCAATGTTAAATCAGAGGTAACAATCTTAGCAGAAAATGAAAGTTTGAAAGAAGTGAAATACCTATATGGTCAAGTAGGAAAAGGCTTTTTTGCCTTTTTAGGAGGTCATGATCCAGAAGATTACCAGCATTTTGTCAATGAAGAACATACTGATTTAAGCCTTCACAAAAATTCTCCTGGATATCGTTTAATACTGAATAATATTTTGTTCCCTTCTGCGAAAAAAAAGAAACAAAAGACCTAATGAAGTTTTCTTAAATAATAATCTTCCCCTCGAACCAACACTCCTTCTACTAGTGTGGTATCTGTACCTAATCTTACATCACCTTGTTGTGGTTTAAATACCTGTTTACTGAAAAATAAATAGTCTGCTTTAGCAGGAATTGCTTGAATCCCTTGTTCAAATGGATTTAGTGGTATTAATTTTCTACTAAATTTTTCTCCCCACAATGGGTATTCAAAGTCATCATTGATTGTCCCTAAAGCTACAATGGCATTATTAGGCACTAATTTCTCGAAATTTTGATACGCTTTTGTTATGTCAGGTCGATTTATGGTTAATGCGCTAATTCGGTCTAGTTCCAAAATTGATTTTTTCCCATATGCCGTAAATGGTAAGGCTCGAATGTTTAGTCCTAGTGTAAAAATGGCAGAAAGACTGATAATAACGACTACCATTCCAAAAATCAAATTTACGGACCAAGTATGTTTTCTCTCAAAAATATAACTTGCCATATAGCCCAAAAGAGGAAATAGATAAATGGCTGAGCTAATCATATACCGTCCTTTCCAAGGGTCATAAGCTGCAGTAAAAGCTAATGTTGCAAAGTGGATAGCAAAGGCTAACAAAAACAAGCCTTGTGTCCAATTTGGCCTTCTTATAAACATCAGAATACTAGGTAGTATTATGAATATGAAAATACTACCATAGATAGGACTTCCATTATAAAACTCAAAGCGTTTATCAAAAGTAAAGGGAATGATGGTGAATTCTGTAACTCGCTCTAAACCCAAGTGCAGTCCTTGATCAATAACCCTAAATGGGGTTTTCATCATGTGATTCAACTTTTCGACCACCATAATATTTCTTAATCCATCCAAATTGAACAAATCAAAACCATACCTGACAACATTTCTACTTCCTTGAACAAATAAATTCCCTAAACTTCCTGCTCTTTCTACGGATTGATGCTGCGTGGCAGTAGGTGGCCCGATCGGGTGTCCATAATGAATAAAATTGGAAATATAGCCAGTAGCAGCTACAAACAAAACGATTCCTAGTAGATGGGCAATGATTACATGCTTAAATACAAAAAATGCTTTTTTCTGAATGACAGGTAAAAAACAATATGCATATAAAATGAGCAGAGGTATAAAAGAGAAAACAAAAGTGATTTTATGGCTAAGAGCTAAACCGAACGTTAATCCTGCTAAATACAAGTATATTGTTTTCTCCTGTTTTCTATAAGCAACCAAATAATAAACAATGGAACAAAGGTAAGCTGCTAATACAATATCTGTTTCCGTAGTAATGGATTGCATCAAGACATTGGGCAGAAACAAAAAAAGCATACTTAAAAATAAGCGCGTTTTAAATTTAACCCCAAGGTTTTTTAAAATTCCATAAATACCAAAGGATATGATCCAATAAGATCCAATATTGGGGAGTTTAAATAGATATTCATTGTATCCGCTCATTAAAAAAGGATATACCTGAAGGGAACAAAAACTTCTCGGATATGTATCAATATTCCAATTTGTCCCAATAAAGTGCGACATCGACCCTTGTTTGAGGAAGTAAATGACCCGATTTAAATGCCCAGTCATACTATCCCATTCATTGGGGGGGCTATTAAATACAAGGGTAATTTGAAGGGCGCAAACAACTAAAAATGACCAAAATAAGCAGGCAAATATAAAGCGTTCTACACCTGTTAATTTTACATAAGTTTGATGGGTTGTTTGAATAGCATGACCAATGACTTTAAAGGCAGAAATATGTTCCATTTCAAAGGCAAATACCGGTCTTTGAAAAAAGTAATAGATTAAAGAAGTAATGAAAAAGGGAACAATTGCCCATAAAATACGGCTATTCCATAAATCTAAAGCCGATAATCCATACCCTGTTAAAATGATACTACTGGTATATATGGTAAATCCAATAATCAGGATCTCCTCTAAGTTTTTATTAGAAATCTTAGATGCTACCTTGTAGTTCATCAAAATAAATGAAATGAATGCGATCCAATACATGGTATGATTAATTAAAGCATTGATTCACTAAATCTGAAATCAATCTTATTTCATCTTCTTTAATTTCAGCACTTAAGGGTAAACATAAAACCCTAAGCGCTACGTCCTCAGAGACTGGGCAAGATTGTTTTTCTACAAAACTTAATGTATTCAAAGAAGGATAAAAATACCTCCTTGGGTTTATTTGTACTGAATTAAGGGTCTTTACCGCTTTTAATAAACTCGCTTCATTGGGGAATAGCACAGGATAATAACTGTAATTTCGATCAATGTGTGAGTTGAATTGAATGGCTTCGCCAGGAACTTGTAATAGATGGTCGTACAAATCACAAGCCCACTTTCTATAATTTCTGATATCTTCAAAATGACCTAGATTTACCAATCCCATGGCAGCATGAAATTCGGAATTCTTACCATTGATTCCGGCAGAAAAGTAATCATCATTCTTGTGACCAAAACTACGTAATTCTTTAATTTTAGCAGCTAATTTGGCATCATTAGTCATGACAGCCCCTCCTTCTACTGTATGGAAAACCTTCGTAGCATGAAAACTACAGGTACTAATAGTTCCAAAATTAAAAATGGATTTTCCTTTATAAGTTACACCAAATGCATGTGCTCCGTCATAAATCAGTGGAATTTGATATTCTGAGGCTAAGGCTTCTTGTTCTTCCAAATCACCCGCATTACCATATACGTGTGTGGTTAAAATCGCTTTTGTCTGGGAATTAAGTTTAGTTCTTATTTGTGCCGACTCTACTGTTAAACTGACGGGATTAATATCAGCAAAAACAGGAGTAGAACCCTCCCAAAGTATAGAATTTGAAGTTGCACAATAGGAAA
Source organism: Aquirufa ecclesiirivi (assembly GCF_011250515.1). Classification (GTDB taxonomy): domain Bacteria; phylum Bacteroidota; class Bacteroidia; order Cytophagales; family Spirosomataceae; genus Aquirufa; species Aquirufa ecclesiirivi. Next base: position 164,610 of record NZ_JAANOP010000002.1, read on the forward strand.
ATGGGGTGGTAATGACCTCTCCTTTTACTTGAAGTGCTTTTAAAGCTAGTTGAAGGGCTATGGTGCCATTTGTGACAAATATGACATGTTCAACTTGTAAATACTCACGCAGTTTTTGTTCTAATTCCCTTAATAAAGGGCCATCATTGGTTAGATGATTACTTTCCCAAATACGTTCTAAATAGCTGACATATTCTTTTAAATCAGGTAAGAACGATTTGGTGACATGTAACATAATTAGATAGAATCAGATAGTTGACGAATAGGAAAAGGAAATACAGGTCTTACATAACCCGGCCATTTACCATACCATGTAGTATCTTCCCTGAAATCAGCAATTTCAAAATTAAATACTTCTTCGAAGTTATATAAGACGATGGACTTATCCTTCACAACCATGAAAGAAATATGGTATGTACCATCATTCAAAAAGTGTCCAGGGATCTCTAAATTAGCTTGAACCAATCCTACACCAAAGTTACCAGGAGGAGTTCCTACATTAAAAATACATTCTCCAGTGCTTGCAAATAGGTGTAAACTAACATTCAATTGTTGATTAGGCTCTGTATTCCAAAATTCAATGTTAATATTGATTTTGTTTCTAATGTCTAAATATGTTTGGCCATCTAATAATTCAGGAATTAATGTGGCTCTTTTTAAACGTATTTGCTGCGATCCTGGAGCAGATTCAAATGTAGCATAGCTTTGCTCCAAACGATTGGTTTGAAGGGCTGCCATGTAATTAGACAGCACCTCACCTGTTTCTCCAAATTGTTTGACCCTACCCTTTTCTAAATGCAAGGTTTTATTACACAAATTGGCTACAGCTGTTAAATTGTGGCTTACAAATAAGATTGTTTTATCATTAGCAGCCACTTCGCGCATTTTACCTAAGGATTTCTTTTGAAAATCAGCATCGCCAACCGCTAATACTTCATCTACAATCAGTATTTCGGGGTTTAGATGAGCGGAAATAGCAAATCCTAAACGAACATACATACCTGATGAATATCGCTTAACAGGGGTATCTAAAAAACGAGAAATTTGCTCACCCGCAAAATCGACAATCTCATCAAATTGTGATTTAATTTCATGTTTGGACATACCAAGTATAGCCCCATTTAAAAATATATTTTCCCTTCCTGTCAATTCTGGATGAAAACCCGTTCCTACTTCCAATAAGCTAGCTACCTTACCTCTCACATGGATTTCTCCACTGGTAGGTTTTGTAATTTTACTTAAGATTTTTAATAAAGTAGATTTACCTGCACCATTACTACCAACAATACCTAATTTATCACCCCGATTTAAGGCAAAAGAAACATCATTTACAGCCCAGAAAATCTCTTTTTCTTCTTTCGTTAATAAGTTTTTTATACCATTCTTTAAACTAACAGCTCCTTTGTTGGCTGAAAGTTCGTATTTCTTAGAAACGGAATCGACTTCAATGATGTGCATACACGTTATAAATAATCCACAAAAGAATCTTCTCTTTTGTCAAAAATGATAATGCCAACGATAAAAACTAAAACACTAGCAAGAATACTGATACTAGCATTCTGTACCGTCAGTAATTCATATTGGCTAATTAAACAAGCTCTAAACATTTCCACTAGTCCTGCCAATGGGTTCAAAATATTATAGTATAAAAACCAAGACTTCTCGGATAATTGCTTAGTCGTGTAAACAATAGGAGTCGCAAAGAAGCCATATTGAACAATCAAGGGTATAATTTGCTGAACATCACGATATTTCACAGAAAAAGAAGCAAAAATCAAACCAAAGCCTAAGGCGAATAAGCTGGTGATAAATAATGCAAGAGGTAAAAAGAGTATATAGGCAGAGATATCTTGATGCAGACTTAGTGCTAATACAATATAAACAGCTAAGCCAACTAAAAAATCAACTAAAGAAACGGCTATGGATGAAAAACAAATTATTAAACGGGGAAAATATACTTTCGAAATTAAATTACTATTGACCAAAATCGAATTACTAACGGCTTGAAGCGAATTAGCAAAGTAATTCCAAAATAGAATTCCTGAAAATATAACCAATTGGATAGGATAACCAGAAATGTCTTGAATTTTAGCTACTTGTTTATAAGCAAATAAAAATACCAACATAGTGGCTACTGGCTTAACGATTGCCCAGCTTAAGCCTAAAATGGTTTGCTTGTACCTTACTGAGATATCTCTTTTGGCTAAAATGACCAATAATTCCCAATCACTACCAATCTCCTTGATTTTTTGTTGTATAAGATTCATCTAAATTAGGCCATTAATTCTTTATAAACATTTCGCATGTAAATCAACAACGAGGTGATTAACATACCAATAACTATGGCAACTAAAGTAATTGGACCCCAGAAATAGACTTCAATTTTGGTAGGTAATTCTGAATCAGAAATAATTGTAAATAAGGGAGATTCTTTAATTAGTGAAAACTTTAGATTATCAAAATTACGAACGGCTTCAAAATACATACTCTGTAGTTGAGAAGAATTCATTTGCAATCTTTCTGCCGTAATTCTAGCTCGCTGGTAAATAATCTGTTGATTTTGATCGTTATAATTAGCTAGTTTTCCTTGAGTATAATACAAAGCTGAACGCAGTGAATCCACTCGTTTATCCATGATAACTAATAATTCCTTGGATTTTTTGGTCTTAGTTTGTATGTAGAATTCAGTTACCGTTTTTAAATATAATTTAGACCAAGTATAGCTTAATGTATCATTCCTTGTTTCCACAGTCATAGTTAAAAAAGAAGACTTGGGGTTCTCATTACTGATGACAGTATTTCCTTTTAAATATTCATAAATGGCATTCATGATATTTCTATCTTGCTCATTCGCCTTAATGGGATCGGTAATTTTAAAACGATAATTAAAAAAATCATCGGGTAAATTACTCCATTCATGATTTTTTAAATCGGCCTTTTGCAAAAAGAAATTAGCGAATAAATCCTCTTTTTCTCCAAATTTCACTTTGGTTAACATGGCTTTTCTAAATAAAGCTTTTGTCTTTAACAGCTCTTTAAAATTTTCCCCACTAAATAATGAATTACTAGCCGTGAAACCTCCTAAACCTAAACTACTAGCTATATCTGCTAGCCCTCCACCAGATGATCCTTCAGAATCCATGACAAAGACAATTTGCGCCTTGTAGATCTTATTTTGGCTTCGAATAATTTCTACACCTATTCCAAGGACTAATCCAACAAGTGCACCTATTAACAGTTTTCTACGATTCTGCTTAAAAAACGGAATCAATAAAAAGCACTTGAATAGTAAGCGCTTAAATGAAAATTGATCAGATCTTAACTCTGCCATGTGATTAGTTTGATGTAGCTTTAATCAAGGTAATAATACCAATTAAACTAGTAAGCGTTCCTGTGAATATTGATACAACCGATACAATTTGTTGTCCAGTTGCCACTTTTGATTTCTTTGGAACAATGATTTCTGCACCCTGTTCAATTTTGGGATGAAAACGTAAAAACAAGAAAGATTTTGTTCTTTTTACCGATCCATTTGAATACAGGACATAAGTTCTTTTTCTGGCTGAGCTAGAAGTAAATCCTCCCGCTTCTGAAATAAAGTCATAGAATGATTTTCCCTCTAAATACTTAACACTATTTGGATAGAGTACTTCGCCTGAAACTTTAACTGTTTGTGGCTCTTTGGGAATATCGATGATATCTCCTTCTAAGACATATAAATCATCTTCTCCTCCTGGGTTTTTTAACGCCTTGACTAAATCTATACCTATGGTTTCTTTTGTTTTAGTTACTATGGCTGGATCTTTTTGTGCAGAAATACCGGTGAAGTTATCTTGAATTTCATTTAATTGTTCCGTCTTTCTATTCTTTTCAAATTCAGTTAATTGAATTTTACGAATCAATTTGGCTCCTTTGGGATAAGCTTGTCTATTTAATCCTCCTGCTCTTGTGATTATTTCGCTAAGTCGTTCGTCCTTCTTTTCTAAGCCATATACACCTGGATAAATAACTTGCCCTTGAATGGTGATGAATTGTTGCAATTCATAGTTAGGTGATGAACGAATAAATATCTCATCATAGGGTTGTAATTCAAAAGTAGATGCTGTTTCATCTAATTGTAATTTCTTACTAATTGAAAAACGAATGATTTCAGCTATTTGAGAATTCATTGGAATATTATCAGCCAAATTTTTCTTTCTCCGTACAATCTCCACCACCCCTGTGGCTGCCGACTCTCTTAATCCACCTGCTTGCAAAATCAAATCTTCCACCGTCATTTTTTCAACAAAAGGAAGTGTTAATTTCAATTGACGGTTAATTAATTGATTCGCAGCTTCATTTGACTTTAATTCTTCTGAAATTTCACTTTCAATTTGAACGACATCCGTGTTAGAATCTGTATTACCAGTAAGATTATTACGATTATTATCTTGAGAACTGGTTACTTTTCCAGTATTGTTTTCTGATTTTTTGTTCCCATCAAGATTCAATTCAGCATCACTTTCATTTCTCTTTTCCCTTTTTAAATTGATCTCTCCGTGTATTGTAACCGTATAGCCTTCTTTCAAATCTAAAATGGAGAAAATGGAAACATTATCTTCTCTTCTTAAAGCAATATCTTTGGATTTGTTCGTTAAAATATCCTTTAAATTAACGGATAAATTTGTTTTGGATAAATCTGGGTTAATTCGTTGGATTAATACACGGTCTAAAAATGCATTCTCCTTTAAGCCCCCAGCTCTGTCAATTAATTTTAATAAAGTAGAACTTCCTTCCAAGGCAAATTGACCTGGTCTGAATACTTCCCCAAGAATTGATATTTTGTTTTCAAAACGGTCTTGATTGACTGATTCAACTTGAATAACATCACCCGTTTGAGGACTAAAAGAATTCATCAACGCCGAGTTAAGGTCAATTAATTTTCTTTCTCGATTGGTATATCGAGTAATTTTTACTAATTCTCTGAAAGCATCTTCTGTAAAACCACCAGCAAAATCTTGAATCACTTTGGATAAATTTTCTTGCGGCATAATTTCAAATAACGCTGGTCGCTTTACCTTTCCTTTCACCTCAATTCTACTTTTATAAACCCCAACTTTGATAATATCTTGATCATGAATATTGACATCATTTTTTTGTATTCCCGCTGTTAGGAAATCATACAAATCGATGGTTGCAATGACTTTTTTATTACGAATTAATTGGATTTCACGGTAAGTACCATTTTGATTAGGACCTCCTGCCAAATAGAGGACATTCATTACTCTTGCTAAAGAAGGAACAGAATAGGTACCTGGGAACAATACCTCTCCTTGAACTGTGACATTCACTGTACGAATGCTTCCTAAAGAGATAGATGCATACAAATTAGTACTACTAGGTCCGCTACCCTCACGACGAAGCCCAACAAATATTTGTGAAAGCTTTGATATAATTCGACTTTTCGCTTCTTCAATGGTTAATCCTGCTACATAAACGTTGCCAATCCGATTGATTTTGACAAAACCGTCTGGACTTACCGTTAGATTATAATGATCTTCAGAATAACCATTGATATCGATGATTAACTCATCATCGGGCCCTAAAACATAAGATTTAGGAGTTGCAATTTTTAAATTTGGCTCAAATGTCCCTGTTTTGTTATTAAAAATAGAATACCCAAAAATTCTCTTTCTTAAATTAAATACCGCCGTATCTTCATCGGCTATTTCACCAGCATTTCTCTTGCGCTCAGCCATTAAACTGTCGTAGTTTTGCTTTTGCTTGGGAGTAGTCGTGATCGTTCTACGACCGACATTTGCTTGATTCTGAGGCTGATTTCTGTTTTGACTATTAGAAGGATTGTTATTCATTCGATCCAAAAGCTGGCCTTGTACTCCGAATGGAATCGTCTGACTCATCATTTTTGTACTTAACAACAAGAATGCCATTAAGACAAAAGAAAACTTTTTGTTCATAAAGTCTTTTATTTCTAATTTGACTGCAAATTAAAGAAAAAACATGATTTAATGCTAACTTTAAAGCTAATTGCAGTTCGCAGCTCAACATATAGTATATTAATTTTTACAAAAATTATCTAGTGGAAGAAATTAACAGTACCCCCCCGATTTATAATGATGATAGTATACGTTCCTTAGATTGGAAAGAGCATATCCGATTAAGACCGGGTATGTATATCGGAAAATTAGGAGACGGATCTTCTGTTGATGATGGTATATATGTGCTTGTCAAAGAAATCATGGATAATTCCATCGATGAGCATATGATGGGTAACGGAAAGGTTATCGAAGTTAAAATTTCAGATCACAAGGTAGAAGTTAGGGATTTTGGACGTGGTATTCCTTTGGGAAAAGTGATTGATTGTGTTTCTAAAATAAATACAGGAGGTAAATATGATTCTGGGGCATTCCAAAAGTCAGTAGGTTTAAATGGTGTAGGAACCAAAGCCACTAACGCACTTTCACAATATTTTAAAGTTCAATCGTACCGAGATGGACAAAGCAAATGGGCAGAATTTTGTAAAGGTGAATTAACAGCTGAATCAGATGGATTTGAAGCCTCAAATGCCAAAAGTGGTACGCATGTTTGCTTTGAACCAGATAATACGATATTTAAAAATTACCATTTCATTCCTCAATACCTCGATTCATTATTTTGGAATTATGCTTATTTAAATGCAGGATTAACCATCAATTTTAATGGGGAGAAATATTTTTCTCAAAATGGTTTATTGGATTTACTTTCAAAAAAGACCAATGCCGAAGAAAATAGGTATCCCATCATTCATTTAAAAGGGAATGACATTGAATTAGCAATTACCCACAATAATCAATACGGCGAGGAATATTACTCCTTTGTTAATGGTCAAAATACTACCCAAGGCGGTACGCACTTAGCTGCTTTTAGAGAGGCTATTGTACGAACTGTAAGGGAGTTTTATAAAAAGGACTTTGATCCTTCGGATGTGAGAGCCAGTATTGTGGGCGCTATTGCCATACGCGTTCAAGAACCCGTATTTGAATCGCAAACGAAGACTAAATTAGGTTCGACTACTATTTCTCCAGATTCAAATTCAACATCCATTAGGTCATTTATTGGCGATTTTGTCAAAACTGAATTAGATAATTTTCTTCATAAAAATCCGAGTACTGCTGATGCCATATTAAAAAGAATTCTACAATCAGAAAGAGAAAGAAAAGATATCGCCGGAATTAAAAAATTAGCCAATGAAAGAGCTAAAAAGGCGAACCTGCATAACAAGAAGTTAAGGGATTGTCGGGTACATTTGCCGGATGAAAAATCAGATTCTCGGCACGACACGATTTTGTTCATCACAGAGGGAGATTCAGCCAGTGGTTCTATTACAAAATCAAGGGATGTGCAAACGCAAGCGGTATTTAGTTTGCGAGGTAAACCATTGAATTGCTTTGGTTTAACTAAGAAAATTGTATACGAGAATGAAGAATTTAATTTACTTCAACATGCCTTGGATATTGAAGATAGTTTGGATAGTCTTCGCTATAATAAAATTGTAATTGCTACCGATGCCGACGTTGACGGAATGCACATTCGTTTACTAATTTTAACTTTCTTCCTTCAGTTTTTTCCTGATTTAGTGCGAAACGGTCATTTATATATTTTAGAAACTCCCCTATTCCGCGTAAGAAATAAGAAGGAGACTATTTACTGTTATTCAGACGAAGAAAGACGAAATGCGATTGAAAAACTAAGTCCGAAACCTGAAATAACTCGCTTTAAAGGCTTAGGAGAAATCTCACCAGAGGAATTTGGTACTTTTATTGGTGAAAATATCAAATTAGAACCTGTTATTCTAGAAAAGGAATTTACAATTCCTCAGTTGTTGACATATTATATGGGTAAAAATACGCCAGAAAGACAAAAATTCATTATCGAAAACTTGATTATAGAAAAGGACCTGGAAGAAGTTTTACTTAATTAAAAGTTTAATTCCCACATTTGTTTCAATTCATGCAGGGCTTTCTTTTGGCCTGCTATTGTAGCTTGCTCAATTCCTAGCTCAATTATTTGTTTAGCTTTGTCATCTTCTTCTATCTCCAAAAGGTAATCAGCAAAGCTATAGTAAGTAGGAATATAGATTGGAAATTGTTTAATCAACGTAGTAAACAAATCGATTGCCCCGCGTAAATCACCTTCTTTTTTTAATTCCAAAGCCAACAAATAATAGTTAAAAGGATTATTTGGCTCCTCCTTTATTTCATTTTTTATAAATTCTTTACGCTCCATTTTTGTAATTTTAAAAACAAATTAGTATGCTTGCATACATTTTTATTTAATCGCCTATGAAAATCCTAGTTTGCATATCGGTTGTACCCGATACGACATCCAAAATTACACTAGATTCATCAAATACCCGTATTAATTCAGAAGGACTAACTTATATTGTAGGTCCTTACGATGACTATGCTTTATCTAGGGCTATTGAAATTAAAGAACAAACACAGGCTGAATTAGTCGTATTACATGTTGGAACCGCTGATTCAGAAGCTTTAATTAGAAAATGTTTAGCTCTAGGTGCGGATAGTGCCGTTAGAATTGATTCCTCAGCCATTGATTCATATCAAGTTGCGCAAGAAATCATTCAATATGCTCAAGATAAATCATTTGATTTAATCATGATGGGAAAAGAAGCCATTGATTACAATAGTGGAATTGTTCATGCTTTAGTTGCACATGGTTTAGGATATAACCATTTTTCGCCTGTGATGCACTTGGATTTTGATGCTGGTAAATTGACATTAGAAATTGAAACTGATTTAGGAAAGTCGAAAGTTAGCTCTACTCTTCCCGCAGTTTTAGGTTGTCAAGAGCCTATCGCAGAATGGAAAATCCCCTCTATGCGTGGAATTATGACAGCTAGAACCAAAGAAATAACAGTCATTGCTCCTACTAAGGTTAATTTTGAAAGTCAAATTTCAGCTCAAGTAATCGAAACAGAACGTCTCCAAAAGATGATTCCTGTTGAAAATGCCGAATCATTAATTGATATGTTGAAAAGTGAAAACCTTATCTAATATGAAAAATTTAGCAGTATTTATAGATAGTAAAAGTGGTCAAGTTGCTGAAAGCTCTAAGCGCTTGTTGGATTTTGTGAGCAATTGGGCCCTTGAGCATGGAACCAGTGTATTTGTCTATGGTTTTGAGCCATTTTCTTCTGAATTATTTAATGCTTATGCCTCTATAAAGCAATATACACACATAAAGATCCCAGATCTTGTTAATCATAATCAAGTTATAGCTCCATTATTGGAAGATATTCATCAAAAGGAGATTGGACAATTCTTCTATGTGAAAACTCTATTAGTGGATACAATGGCTTCCAGCATAGCCAATTCATTACAAATACCTCTTATTTCTAATGTATTGAAAGTAGAAAAAGTAGCAGCAGGATATCAATTAACAAAATCAGTTTTTTCTGGAAAGGCAACAATTACTACAGAAATTAAAGGTGAATCTTTCTTGATAGCATTTAGTAAGTCTTTCTCAATCGATTTGCCTGGTCATGTAGGAAATTCTACTATTATACAATCGGAAATAACTTTAGAAAAAGATCCACAAAATATATTAATTGAGAATCATCCAATTACAGGATCAATTCCCCTTCCAGATGCAGCGATCGTTGTAGGAGCCGGTAGAGGTTTAAAGGACCCGTCAAACTGGGCCATGGTGGAAGATTTTGCCAAGGAGTTAGGTGCAGCTACAGCTTGTTCTAAGCCTGTTTCTGATTTAAATTGGAGACCACACCATGAGCACGTAGGACAAACGGGAGTAAAAATTGCTCCTAAATTATACATTGCATGTGGTATTTCAGGTGCTATTCAGCATTTAGCAGGGGTTAATGGATCTAGAAAAATTGTGGTAATAAACAATGACCCAGAGGCACCCTTTTTTAAGCATGCAGATTACGGTATTGTAGGCGATGTATTTGATGTGCTTCCTAGATTGTTAAATAAGCTTAAAAGCCATTAATTTTAGGCCATTTTTTGATACATTTGTTTTTTAAAATGTAGCCTTGAACGATTATTTAAAATTAAGTATAGTTTCTGTTTCTCCTAGTTCGGTTGGAGCAAGTTCTTTTATACTCCTTCTACAATCAGAGGAGTTTCCAAACTTGAGATTCCCAATAGTTATTGGGAATCAAGAAGCTCAAGCTATTTCGGTTTACTTGGAGCAGATTCAAACCAGTAGACCTTTAACACACGATTTATTTATTCAAGTAATTGAGAAATCCAATTTGGATTTAAATCGTGTGTTAATTACAGATTTTAAAGAAGGTATATTTTATGCCAAAATCGAATTTTTCCAAGATGGCGTGTTAATTGAATTGGATGCTAGACCTAGCGATTCGATTGCTTTAGCACTTAGAGCACAAAAAAATATTTATATCAAAGAAAGCTTGTTGAAATCCATTTGCATTCCTGATGAAGAAGAGGAAGAAATGGAAGAGGATCTTTCCTTTTCAGTGGATATCCCTGTTTATCAACCCAGCAATATTTCCTTAGCCGATTTAGAAGATTTGCTTCAAAAAGCATTGTTGGAGGAGAATTACGAAGAAGCTGCCAGATTAAGAGATCAAATTGAAGTATTAAATAATCAAAAATGAAATATTCAAAAGCTAAGCCGAGTTCGACCAACATATTGTTGATTTTCTCTATTTCTAGTTTGGCCTTTATCATATGTGTGTTCTTTCAATTATTTGTGGGAATTAAATCGTGGGGTGACGACATCAAATCTCAAATGAAAATGTATGTTTATATGGAGGATTCCTTGACAAGTCAACAACTTGTTGAATCATTCAAACTACTTTCAAAAAAGCCTTATATTGAAACTGTTGGTACAAAAAAGGAAATCAGTTTTGTTTCCAAAGATAAAATTGCTGCTGATTTTTTAAAGTCTAATCATGAAAATTATCAAGACTTGTTAGGGGAAGATAATCCCTTCAAAAATTTATTTGTTTTAAGTATCAGTGATGAACATAAATCTGGAAATTCATTTAAGAAAATTGCAGATGAATTAAAGGCTTTTCCAGGAGTGTATGAGATCAGCTATCCAAATGCATTTTTGGATTCATTTTTATCCAAAATCAAGCATGTGGGTTGGATCATTTTGGTATTTATTATTTTATTAAGTGGTTTTATTTACTTGCAGGTATCCAATTATATTCGTTTACATATTCATAGTAATCGTGTATTAATCAAAACTATGCAGTTATTAGGTTCTACGAATTCGTTTATCCGAAAACCGTATTTGTTAAATTCATTGGTTCTAGGTCTATTGGGAGGAGGTCTCGGCTATGTAATTTCGAATGGAGTTTTTTACTATTTCATTCAAAGCCTACCAGAAACCGGTTTCTTGTTTTTTGATGTAAGTAATCAATTGAAGTTATTCTTATTAGCAGTGCTTAGTTCTTCCCTATTTAGTTTAATCTCGACTTTTTTTTCCTTGAATCGTTATTTAAAGATTCAACACACTAATTTATTTTAATATGGCAAATTCAACAAATTCCAATTTTCCATTGGACAGAAAAGATATCATGATTTTAATCGCTGGATTATGCATCATGGTTTTAGGTTTTTTTGTGATGACATTGGATAAGGAACCATTTGGTTTCGGATTCTTGGGAATCACTTTAGGTCCCATTTTGGTATTGATCGGTATTATCCTTCCCATTTTTTCCTTATTTAAAATAAAGAAATAATGAATCAATTTTTTGAAGCCATTGTGCTGGGAATTGTAGAAGGATTAAGTGAATTTTTACCTATTTCTTCTACGGCTCACATTATTGTTACCGAAAAATTATTAGGAATTGAATCTTCTAAGTACCTTAATTTTTTCACCGTATTTATTCAATTGGGGGCAATTGCCGCTGTCCCATTTTTATATTTCAAACGATTATTTCAGTCGCTAAAGGTGTATAAATACATCATTGCTTCCTTTATACCAGCAGCTATTTTGGGCATATTACTTGATGATTTATTGGAATCATTATTTCAAGGTTATTGGTTCATTGCGGCTTCTTGGTTTGTTGGTGGTTTATTATTAATAAAAATCGATGACTGGGTTAAGGATAAGGATCACCAACATGACAATATTGATAATATGTCTATTCCTCAATCCATCAAAATTGGTTTTTATCAATGTCTTGCTATGATTCCAGGTGTTTCTCGCTCGGGAGCATCCATTATTGGAGGTCGATTAGTCGGTTTAAATCACCGAGCTGCTGTTGAATTTTCTTTTTTATTGGGTATTCCCACTATTCTGGGAGCATGTGCTAAGAAACTATTAGATTACCGGCATGATTTAGACATTATTTTGAATCCTAACAATAGTTTAGCATTACTTTTAGGGGCATTTATAAGCTTTATCATTGCCTTGATTACCATTCGTTGGATGGTTGACTTAGTGAATAAATTTGGCTTTAAATTCTTTGGATATTATCGAGTTTTAGCTGGCATCTTTTTAGCAATATATTTGTGGTTGAATTAACACCTATAGAAGATAAGTTTTATTTGATCGATAAGCCCAAAACCTGGACATCTTTTGACGCAGTTCGAAAGATCCGAAATATGGGTCGATTCAAAAAAATTGGTCATGCTGGCACTTTAGATCCCTTGGCAACAGGATTGTTGATTATTTGTGTCGGGAAATACACCAAAAAAATTGAATATTTTCAATCTTTACCAAAGACTTATACGGGCAGTTTTGTATTGGGTAAAACAACTCCTTCTATTGATTTAGAAACTGATTTTGATCACGAGTTTCCCATTGATCATATTACACCAAGTTTACTGGAAGATGCACGTCTTTCTTTAGTTGGAGAAATAGAACAAGTCCCTCCTATTTATTCAGCTATCAAGCAAAATGGACAGCGTTTATATGTTCAAGCTAGAAAAGGTTTAACTGAAAAGGATGTTGAAATTAAAATTAGACAAGCTACTGTCCACGTATTTGATATGGACATTTCTTCTTTTCCAGAAATAAAGTTTAAAATTTCTTGTTCAAAAGGAACATACATACGCAGTATGGTGAGAGATTTTGGTTTTTTCCTGAACTCTGGAGCATATTTAAAGGACTTAGTACGTAGTCAAATTGGGGATTATACGCTTGAAAAAGCACAATCTATTGAGAAATTTAGTGCGGAGCAATATGAAATTCTTTTATAATTTTCCTGAAGTATCCTTTATTGATCAATCCGTAATAACCATTGGGATGTTTGATGGAGTACATTTAGGTCATGCCAAAGTTTTAAATGAATGTGTTAAAATTGCCGAAAAAAAAGGGATTTCGTCCATTGTCATATCATTTAGTAACCATCCTTCCTCCTACTTTAATCCTAATTTAGAATCAAAAAATAGTCTCTTAAGTCCAGATAGAGAAAAGATCCAATGGATAGAATCTATAGGGATAGATTATTTGTTCATGATTCCCTTTGATCATTACATTGCTCATTTACCAGCTGAAAATTTTATTAAAGATATCTTGCTGGCTAAATTTGGAATTAGTGATTTAGTGTTAGGCTATGACAATCGTTTTGGTTTTCAAAGAAAAGGTTCTGTTGATTTTGTTAATGCACATTATTCTGAACAAATACATGCCTATTCTATTGACGTTGCCAAATTGGATGGAGAAATTATTAGTTCCTCCATTATAAAGGAATACCTTGATCAGGGGAATATGACAAAAACTAACTCGATGTTAGGAAGGAATTATTCCTTACAAGGTAAGGTTGTACACGGGAATCATCAAGGTCGACAATTTGGTTTTCCAACCGCTAATATTGAATTAGAAAATTCAGATAAATTGATTCCTGGATTTGGCGTTTATATCAGTTATTTGAAGGTGGATGGTACTTCTATTTTTGGTGTTACCAATATCGGAATTAGACCTACTGTAACTCAGGATACTCATACCTCTATTGAAACACATTTGCTTGATTTTCAAGAGGATATTTACGGAAAAGAAGTAGAATTATTTATATTAGATAAAATCCGGGATGAGAAAAAATTCAATTCTCTTCCCGAATTAATCGCTCAAATTTCTGCCGATGTTCAATATGCTAAATCTCAATTAACAAAGATTCATATAGCTTCCTAAAAAGATTATTTCGTCTTTTCTTTTGTCAAGAATCAGCTGAACATTTTCATCTAGTTTATTCCCTTCAATGTCGATAAAAAACCAGAATTTAAACTCATGGGTATCTTTTTGAGGTCTTGATTCTATTTTCAGTAGATTAATTTGAACATCTTCAAAGTCCTTTAAAAGTGATAATAGAGCCCCTGGTTTATCATCATGTTTTAATTTAATGGCTAAGCTCGTTTTATCCTTATCTGTTTTCTTTAAATTCTCTACTTTAGAAATGATGAAGAAACGAGTTTGATTTGATTCACTATCTTGAATATTATCAAATAAAATAGGTAATGAATAAATTTTTGCTGCTATATGTGAACATAAGGCCGCCGCTTTGGTGTCTTCTACGGCAAGTTTAGCTGCTTTGGAGGTAGAATCCACTTGAACAAAGAAATCCTCAGGTTTATGATTAAAATAGTCTTGCAAAAAGCCTTTGCATTGTTGAAATGCAATATCCTTTGAATAAATTTTTTGAATTTGATGTATGGAATTTTCTTTTGAAGCTAAACAGAAATTAACAGGTATAATTATTTCTGAAATGATAAATAAATTACGTTCATTTAATAAATCCATGGTTTCTTTGACCATCCCCTCTTGATTGTTTTCAATGGGGACTACTCCATATTTTGCTCTTCCTGTTTCAACAGAATCGAAAACGGATCTAATGGAAGGTAGGGAAATATAATCGGCTACTGCGCCAAATCTACTTTCAGCAGCTTGGTGAGTAAAACTACCTTCTGGACCTAGGAAAGAGATGATTTCGGGTAACTCCAAATTTCTTGAAACTCCAAAAATTTCTAAAAATATGGCTTCTATGGCTGCTTTACTTAATTTTCCAGTGTATTTAGAGGCTAATCGATCTACTATTTCTTTTTCCCTATCTGGATGATATATAACAGTATTGTTTTCTCTTTTTAATCGACCAATTTCTTCAACAAATTCCATTCGCTCTACAAGCAATTTTAATATGGAATCGTCAATGTTATCTATACTTTCTCTTAATTGTTGTATGCTTTTCATTCGGGATAATTTTCAATGCAGTTCAAAATTACTAATTTTGATCAGTAGTCGAAGTTTTTCTTCCTATAAGCTCATTTTAATTTTGTTTAATGTCAAAAAAGAAAATATTATTCTTCTCTAGTAACTTACAACGAACGGGTGCAGAGATTGTATTATTTGATATTTTACAACAGTTAGATGCCACTAAGTTTGACATTGGATTAGTTCTATTAGAGCGTAATGGAGTCCTTGTCAATCAATTAGCTCCTCATATTCAAGTTTTTTATTTTGAAACCCAATTTTCCATATGGGACAAGGTAAAATTTCATGCAGGACAAAATGTATTGCAACAGCGGATACAAGTTATTCAACAGCAGTTTGGGGCTTCTGTTTGGTATATTAATACCATTCAAAATGCTTTTCTATTGCAATTTAAGGATCAATTTAAAGTCCAAACATTTTTACATGTTCATGAGTATTTATATAATTTTGAACAATTAGAGATTAAAGATTCTCAGCGGTTATTTGATCAGGTTGATTACTTAGTAAGCTGTTCAGATTTAGTACATCAATTTTTTGCTCCCATTTTCCCTAAGGAGTGCTTTGTATTACATTCAGGAATCAACAAACAATTCATTGATGATTGTTTGTTTGATTTTAAAAAAGTAAAAAAGACCAAAAAGAGAATCATTTCTTCTGGTACTATATGTTACCGAAAAGGAGTTGATATTTTCATGAAAATAAGCCAGAACTTTCCTGAATCAGCCTATGAATTTATTTGGCTTGGAAAATGGGCGAATAATGGATATGCAGAAGTAATACGTCGACAAAAAAATAGTGGATTATTTCCTGCTATTCAATTTTTAGATAATTTAAGTTCTCAGGAATACTATCAACAAATAGCTCAAGCTGACGCTTTTATAACTTGCTCTAGAGAAGAGAGTATGGGCTTGGTAGCAATGGAAGCTATTTATTGTGGAATTCCTGTCTTAGCGACCAATTCTGGTGGCTCTAGCTTGATGGTCAACGATACTAATGGGATATTATGTCAAGATTTTAGGCCTGAAACTTTATCAACAGAATTAAACTCGATTCTTTTGAAAGAGTTTAATTTGGAAACAATGCGTGATAGTTTATCCCATTTCGACATGACATGGGAATGCCAAAAGTTAGAATCGTATCTTTTGAAGGATACTATTCAGTAGGTTGTGTCTGGCTACTTGATAAATTTGTATTCTTTTTCTCTTCGACTAATTGAAGTCTTTTTACTTTATCAATTTTAGTATATTTCACTCGATCTACGGTGTTTGTATCAATATTTTTTGATAGTAAATAAGCTATGTAGCAGTAAATTAAAAAAGTAATTAATAGTCCTAATAAGACCTCATGATTGGAATAACCATGTCGAATGACAGAATATAAAACCAATACCGTAAGATTGAAGGCAATTAGAATCATGGTTGCCCCAATGTGACTAAATCCATTGTCTATTAAAACATGATGCAGGTGCTTTCTATCTCCTTTGAATGGTGAAACGCCTGTAGACAAGCGAATAACAAACATACGTAATGTATCAAACAGGGGAAGTAGGAGAATAATGATGGTTAAGATCGGTGCATCTTTAACAAGCCGTGGATCGTAAATATATGAACTGTTAAATACAATATACTTAACGGCAAAAAAAGCTAACAAAAAACCAAGAATCATGGAACCAGTGTCACCCATGAATATTTTATTTTTGGTAGACCAATTAAAACGTAAAAAACCTACGAGAGAACCAGCTAAAGATAAGGCTAAGGTAGCTAAGGCAAATAAACCTAAACTATAAAATAAGTATGCAAAAATAGCTGAGGATACAAAACCAACGGTACCAGCTAAGCCATCAATTCCATCCAATAAATTAATGGCGTTTATGATGGCAATAATAATGAATAAAGTAAAGGCAATGCTGATGATATAAGGAATATTATTAATCCCTAAAAGTCCATAAAAGGTAGAAATACGTAAATCACCAAAAGTAATTAACAATAGTGCTGCAGCAATTTGAATGAACAATTTCTTTTTCGGAGATAAAATCAAGATATCATCTTTGATTCCTAAAAAGAATAAGATAATGAGTGAAGCAACGGCTAAATGGATTTCATGGCCTTCGTTCGGATTATCCCAAATAAAATAACTAATTAAGGTAGCAGCAAATATAGCCACTCCACCTAAGGTAGGAGTTAACTCTTCATGTGAGCTTCTCAACTCTATTTCTGCCATTAAATCTTTCAATTTCGAGATATTAATGATCACAGGAATGGCTGTCACTGTTATCACGATAGATATAATAAAGGAAACAATGATTTGAAACTCTTTATTACTTAATAATTGCAAATATTCATTCATTGTACTTAGTTGATTTCTCTATGTTTAACTACTTGTGCTGGATTCCCTTGGTTTATGGTAAAGGGTGCTAAATCTTTACTGGTAAATGATCCCACAGTTAAAACACTATGAGATTTTAATATCACACCCCCACTAACCGTGGATTTTGCTCCTACCCAAACTCCATCTTCTAATGTAATTCCTCGGGTCATCAAGTCAAATGAAGATTTTTTATAATCATGATTACCCGTTAAAAGCAAAGCTCCTTGTGAGATGCATACATGATTTCCAATAATTATTTCCGATATATTATCGATCCAAGCCTCTTCACCCAACCACACATAATTACCCAATGTCAATTTCCAAGGGAATTTAATTTTAACCCAAGGTTTTATTACCACATGATGACCAATCTTAGCTCCAAAATATCTTAAAATACTTACTTTTAAAATATTTGGATAAGGAATATTAGTCAAGAAAAACATATTTGAAAAAAGAAGCCATATAAAATATTTTACTTTGGCAATAAAGCCAGGCGATCCTTCTCCCGTAAATGTGCTTAAATCTGTTTTCAAATGATCTCTTTTAAAGCTTCTCTAATTTTATTTTTATCAAACCCATGGGAATATTCAAACTCATAAACCTTGGCATCTACCAGAAAACGATACCAAAACACTTGTAGTATATTCCAGATAAGTCCACGCAATCCATCCAAAAAACCTAAACGAATAAAATAAGAATAATGAAACAACAGTATAGACCTTACAAAAATAGGACTTTTGTTGTATATTGATTTTAAAAAATGAATAATACTATCTTTAAATGGTAGTTTATCATGAACCTCGGCTGCGCCTAAATACCGATGTTTTAAAACTTCAATGGATTCTCGACTTGCGTACAAATTGTGCTTTTGTGTCCACCAAGTAAGATTATTCAAATTATGATCAATAATCAAATGAGTTAAATTATAGGTAGAAGGTTGTTTTAAAACAATTTTTTCATCCATCCATTTATCATCACATTTCCCCTCTCCTCTTTTCCAAATCCGAAGTAACCACATGGGATTTGTCATTCCATACTGAATTAGGCCACCCATGAAATGCACTTTTCTCTTGATAAAAAAACCATTGATTGTATCCATTGCATCGTTTATTAAACAAGCATGTATTTCTTCAATTAGTTCATCGCTTAAAAGTTCATCACAATCTACTCGAATGATGTAATCAGTATCAAAAGGGAATATTTCTAAAGCTTTATTTATCTGATTAGCATGGTGAATGAATTGATTTTGATAGACAGGTATTCCATACTTCGATGCTATTGATAAGGTTTTATCTGTAGAAAATGAATCTATAATAAATAGTTGATTACTTAATTTTTGAACATTTTGAATACACCGCTCTAAATGAATTTCTTCATTAAAGGTAAGCAACAAAACACTGATAGTCTTTTTCAACTGTTAGCTAATTCTTAAATATATTGTAGCGATTTAATTCTAAATTATGCCACTATCACGCAATTTAAGATATATAATTGAAATATGTCAATTATGATAAACTAGAAATAAGTAGATGAACCATTCCACTATAATATTACCGTGGGTTTCATTGCCATATTTAAAAAAGGGAGTAGTTTTGTCCTTGAAATTCAACTTATGAGAATTCTTATTTTTCACAATTTATTATGGTCGCAATACAAGTCGGTTGTATTTGAAAAAGTAGCTGAAATTTGTGTCGAAAAAAATGATGAATTATTAGTTATAGAAACTACAATTACGGAAGCTGGAAGGGAAGATTTAGTCGATTTCGATTTATCTACTTATCCCTATAAATTCCCGGTTAAACTTTTGAGCACTAAACCGTTGCAACACATTTCTCCATGGAAATTGGGTTTTGAATGGATCAAAGTAATTTTCGAATTTAAGCCAAATGTTATCAATTTTACCGGCTATGCAGAACCAGCAGCATTGCCGGTTTTATTGCTATGTAAATTGTTAGGAATTAAAACTGTTATGACGATTGAATCAGTAAAAAGTCAATCCGAAAATCAAAATGGTTTGACTCATTTGCTTAAATCCATTGTAAAATCAGCTATTTTCAAAGTAACTGATGGTTTTTTTAGTTATGGTCTAAATTCCAATCAGTTTTTGTTTCGTGCAGGAATTGCAAAAAAGAAAATTTTCACATTTCTAAATTCATTTGATAAAGTAAAATTTAGACAGCAAATTACAGAAAACAGTTCAAATTTATTGGATCAAATAGGTGAACCTTATTTACTTTATGTTGGTAGGTTATCCGAAGAGAAAAATTTATTTGAGTTAATTGATTTAATGAAAGAATTGCCATATACCTTAAAGATGGCTGGAAATGGTCCTTTGTTGACAGATATTAATAAGAAAATTCAACAAGAAAAAATTACGAATATACATGTTTTAGGTACTGTAGCTTGGACCGAGTTAGCTGATTTGTATCGTCAGGCTACTTGTTTAATCTTAGTATCTACTGCTGAAACTTGGGGTATGGTAGCCAATGAGGCACAAGAATTAGGCAAACCTGTTATTTGCACAGAAGCGTGTGGTTGTGCGAATGATCTGATATTGGATGGATATAATGGACTTGTAATCAAACAATTATCTGATTTAGAAGAACGAAATCGAATCAAACAATTTTTGAAAGAATTACCTGAAAAATCTGAATATTATGCTGATCATTCAAAAAGAAGTTCTCAAATTTTTGGTGTCGAAAAATTAGCTAATGAAATGTATCAAGGTTTTCAACAATTAAACTGAATTAATTCATTTAATTTAATTTCAACGGCCTGGTATGAATAGTTTTGTCTAGCATATTCCCTACCCTTTCGACCCATAATTAATCTGAGATTTGAATCGTTTAGTAATTCAATAATGGCATCTTTCAATGAGCTATCTAATAATTGAATCTCTTTAGCGCAGCCAACATTTTTTAAATCTAATGCAATACCTACATGTTCTGAAATTACCACTGGAATTTCACATAGCATAGCTTCTACAACAGACATACCAAAATTTTCGGATAAAGAAGGTAATATAAAAATATCTGAATCTGTTAATAATTCGATACCCACTTTGGGAGAAATCAAACCAGTAAATATTACGTGTTTATCTATCTGTTTTTCTTGAATAATAGTCCTAAGTTCATTTATGTAATGATCTTCTTCTATGCCAGCAATGACATATACGACATTAGGGTAATTTTGAATGATTTCAGGCAAAATATTCAATACAAAATTGATCCCTTTTTTAATCGTAACGCGACCATAATGAGTTAATATAAGTTGATCCTTTGAAATAGCAAATTTATCTCGAAATGTACCCTTTAGTGGTAGATCATTAAATTTTTCCACATCGACAATATTGGGAACGATCGAATATTTTAATGGAATAGATAAGAATTTCTTTACTTTTAAAGCTTCATCTTGAGTGGAAAATAATATTCGATGAGCGTTCATCAACATCTTTTTAACATATAAACTAAAAAACAATCTTTTGAATTTTGATGATTTTAAATGAAAAGTCTCATCATATAAACTACCGTGAGGAATAATCACATAGGGTATATTATTCCATTTACATGCTAGGTAAGCAGCCATAATCGGAAAATTCCATACAGCTTGTAATACCACTAGGTCAAATCGATGAACATGCTTAAATAACCATAAAAATATTCCAGGTGAGAAAGTGAAGTTAGGATATCCATAGCATGGAAAACGCCAAATTGGATATGAAAATTCAGAACTTGATTTTTTCCCTAAGGGTATTTGTTCTAATTGAGTTTTTGTCAGACCTTGAGTAGTTGTTACTACTTCAATATGACAATTGATATCTTCAAGGGCTTTAGAGAAAGTTAAATTGGTAAATATGGGACCTCCTATTGAAATAGCAGGATAGTAAGCTGGAGATACTTGTAAAACCCTTTTCTGAGTTGACATAGAAATAAATAAAGATGTAATCTTTTGATTACACTAGACTAATTTTTCAATTTCATTTTTATCTTGGACCATTTCCACATTCATGAATCGAATGAATATCAAGAATGATACCCAATAGGCAAAATCCATTGGTCTCCCTGAAGTAAACATTCCAACAAAAGTATTTAAATAGAATAGACCAATAAAGTTTTGAAAGATGGTATTCGATTTAAAGCAGCGGTACGCAAAATATAAAAAGGTAATATGAAAACCAGCAAATAAAATAAATCCAAAAATTCCAAAATTCACCAATGATTCTAACATGGGGATATCTATGTAACGATAACGATAACCATGCCCGAAAACAAAATCAATTTTACTGGTATTCCATAATTGCTTGATGTAATTAATGTTATTTACACGCCCCATAGCTGATTCATCCACCTCAGAACTCTTTCCCAAGGTTACCCCTGTGCTCATGGCTCTTATAAAAAGGTTGAAAAATGAGTTATAATAGGAATCAAATAATTCGATTATTCTAAGTTTAGTAGCGAAGTAATATAAATTACCAATTGCTACTGCATAAAAGATATAGGATTGCCTCTTGATGTTTGTAAATACACTTTTCACAGGTACCATGAAAAATAGAATACAAGGTAAGGCCAATAGCAAAGTTAAAATAGTGGCCCTTGTTTGAGTTAAAACAATGACAATCAGACTGAACCATACGTTGATATGCGCTAATAGTCTAGTTAAATATACATGTGGGACTTTGATCGAGTCCCAATTTCTATTGATGATTAAAAAAGAAATCAAAAAGCCAGCTAAACCATTTCTACTGTATATATAGGGGTTTCCTGTAAAGTTTTCAGTAGTCTTGCTAGTGTACTGCACAGTAGCTCGTGTTCCAAATACGTAATTGGGATTCGTTGCGACTGAATATATCAAAGCACAACTTGTTAAAAAAGTAATGATTAAGATGAGTACAGGTAAGTATTTTTGAACTTGATTATCTACTCGCAATAAGGAAAAGAAAAAACCAAATATTAGGGCAAAGTTGATCAAATCCGTGTTAAACATGGTCATTTCTTTATTCATCAAAAAGAAATAAATCATGGCAACACTGAAAAATGTACCACCTAATAATAATAGAAATGTATTTGGTTTGTGGCCAACCTTGGCATGAAAATGATTGAGCATCAATACCAGACCAGAAACATAAACGATACCCGTAAAAACAGAACCTCCGCCGAAGCCTAACTTTTCTTTGAAAAAATAAATTAATGGAGGGGCAATCCAGAATATCACTATTCCTATCGCATTTTTAACCAAGGTGATTTGCTTAATGGTCAACGCTTTGTAGGAAGGCTAGAAATGATTGATACGATATGAAAGTCAAAAGACTTTTAGTGATTCCGTTTGGATTCGAACCAAAGACCTACTGCTTAGAAGGCAGTTGCTCTATCCAACTGAGCTACGGAACCTAAAAATAAATAGTCAATTTATTCTTGGTGCAAGCACTGTTAAATAAATTGACTATATTGTCGGGGTGGCAGGATTCGAACCTACGACCTCTTGGTCCCAAACCAAGCGCGATACCGGGCTACGCTACACCCCGAAAAAAACACTGCGGAGAGAGAGGGATTCGAACCCTCGGTACCGTTGCCAGTACGACAGTTTAGCAAACTGTTCCTTTCGGCCTCTCAGGCATCTCTCCTAGCATTTAAGAGAGCACAAATGTAGTAATTTTTTTTGAATATCGAAATTCAAAATTGAAATTTTATTTAAAAATATCGAAACTTGAAACACTTTTTCCTTCCAAGCTTGTTTTACCCATTAAAAACTGATCAATATTTCTAGCAGCCTCTCTTCCTTCGGAAATTGCCCATACTACTAAAGACTGTCCGCGTCTTGCGTCACCGGCCGCAAATATTTTTTCTTGAGCAGATTGGTAATTACCATTAGCTACAATATTCCCTCTTTCATCGGATAAAATTCCAGCCTCTGTTAACTCCTCAAATAAATTACCATGGTCAGTATGTAAAAATCCTGCTGCCACCAAGGCTAAATCGCATGGTATTTCACGGATATTCTCCACTTTCTGTTCCATCTTACCATTAGACATATCGTAGGTTATATCTCCGATTTTAAGTGCAATTAGTTCATTCTTATCATTGGTGATAAACTCTTGTAAAGAAATTGACCATAAACGGTTGGCTCCTTCTTCATGCGAAGTAGAGGTGCGCAACATATTAGGCCAATTAGGCCATGGTGTATTTTCTGCTCGATCTACAGGTGGCTTAGGCATTACTTCAATTTGAGTAATGGATGCTGCTTTATGTCTGTTTGATGTTCCAACGCAATCCGATCCTGTATCTCCTCCTCCTATCACGACCACATGTTTACCCGTAGCTAGGATATTTTTGTTGGCATAAGCTTCGCCTTTATGATTTACTTCTAAACCAATTTGGGCATTACGTTTATTTTGTTGAGATAAAAACTCCATGGCAGGATAAATACCTATGGCATCGCTACCTTTAGTAGAGATCAAACGTGGAGTTGTTGAACCTGTGGCAATTAATATAGCATCAAACTCGGATGTTAATTTCGAAACCTTATAATTTACACCAATGTTCGTATTGGTCTTAAATTCGATTCCCTCTTTTTCCATGACAGCCACTCGACGATCAACGACTGATTTATCCAATTTGAAATCAGGAATACCATAACGTAATAGTCCACCAATGCGATCTGCTCTTTCAAATACAGTTACTGAATGCCCAACTTTATTTAGTTGAGCTGCAGCAGCTAATCCAGCGGGACCAGAGCCTATTACAGCAATTTTCTTTCCTGTTCTTTTAGCTGGTACAAAAGGCACCACCCATCCTTCTGAATATGCTTTTTCTATGATTGATTTTTCAATCAATTCAATGGTAACGGGTGGTTTATTGATACCCAATACACAAGCTGATTCACATGGAGCTGGACAAATTCTTCCCGTAAATTCTGGGAAATTATTGGTTGAACTCAATATCTCATAGGCATATTTCCAATTTTGCTCATAGACAGCATCATTGAATTCTGGTATAATATTACCTAAAGGACATCCGCTATGACAGAAAGGTGTACCGCAGTCCATGCAACGGCTAGCCTGCTTTTCAGTTTCTTCGGATGAATTTAATAATTCAATTTCTTGATAGTCATTGACACGTTCTGAAACATCTCTCTTTGCAGAGGTTTTTCTATCAACTTCTAAAAAACCTGTTGGCTTCCCCATTTTCAATAATTAGTTTAATGCTACTTGAATATTTTGATATACTTTGTCTTTGTCATTTAAAACATCTGTGATGCTCAAATGCCTACTCGCCAAGGCATTTCTATAATCGATTGGTAATACTTTTTTGAATAAACTTGTCATAGACTTAAAGTTATCCAACACATATTTACCCTTTACAGATCCTGTTAATTCAATATGTTTCGTTAAATACATCGAAACAATTTGAATATCTTCTTGATTCAAATCAGAAATCTCCACCATTTCGCGGTTAACCTTGGCTTCAAAATCATTCTTTTCATCTAGAATATAAGCTACTCCTCCCGACATACCCGCTCCAAAATTTCTACCAGTGGCACCTAAAATAATGACTAATCCTCCAGTCATGTATTCGCAACCGTGATCACCAATTCCTTCAACCACGACCTTGGCTCCCGAATTTCTTACGCAGAATCGCTCACCTGCCATTCCAGCTAAATAGGCTTCACCTGAAGTAGCACCATAGAAAGATACATTACCTACAATAGAGTTTTCTGCAGCAACAAATTTAGCGGCTGGGGAAGGATAAGCGATTAAAGTAGCACCACAAAGTCCTTTTCCAATGTAATCATTGGCATCTCCTTCAATTTCAAATTTCAAACCTTTGACAGAAAAGGCTCCAAATGATTGCCCAGCAGTACCTTTAAATTTAATGTGAATTAAACCATCAGGAAGCGCCTTGTCACCGTGTTTTTTAGTGATTTCATTGGATAAAATGGTACCTACTGAACGATTAACATTAATGATATTAAATTCTCCATTCACCTGTTTCTTCGAATCAATAGCTACTTGAGCAATTTTTAAAATTTCCCAGTCCAATTGTTCAGATAAACCATGATCTTGCTCTTCTGATTTAAACACAGCCACTCCTTCTCCAGGATTTGAAGGTGTTAAGATCGGTGACAAATCAATATGCTTGAATTTCCAGTGAGAAGAAACATCTGTCATGCTTAAATAATCGACACGACCAATCATTTCTTCAATTTTACGGAAACCTAATTCAGCCATGATTTCACGTAATTCTTGAGCTAAGAAATAGAATAAATTTACTACATGCTCAGGTTTACCTGTATACAATGCTCTCAGCTCAGGATTTTGAGTTGCCACACCTACAGGACAAGTATTTAGGTGACACTTTCGCATCATAATACATCCTGCAGTAACCAAGGCAGCCGTTGCTACACCAAATTCTTCTGCACCTAATAAAGCTGCAATAGCAATATCACGACCTGTCTTAATTTGACCATCCGTTTGTATGGTCACACGCCCTCTTAATTTATTCTTAACTAAGGTTTGATGTGTTTCAGCCAATCCAAGTTCCCAAGGTAAACCAGCATGACGTATAGACGATAGTGGTGATGCACCTGTTCCTCCATCATATCCAGCAATCAAAATATGATCAGCATGTGCTTTTGCTACTCCTGCAGCAATAGTTCCCACACCTGCTTCTGAAACTAGTTTTACAGATATGCGGGCTGCCCTATTTGCATTTTTCAAATCAAAGATTAATTGAGCTAAATCTTCAATGGAATAGATATCATGGTGCGGTGGAGGGGATATTAAACCTACTCCAGGCGTAGAATGACGCGTTTTACCGATCCAATCATCTACCTTATGTCCTGGTAATTGTCCTCCTTCTCCCGGTTTAGCACCTTGAGCCATTTTTATTTGAAGTTCTACCGCATTCGTTAAATAGTTGGCTGTTACACCAAATCTACCTGACGCTACTTGCTTAATAGCTGAATTCATGGAATCTCCATTTTTCATTTTTTCAAAACGAATTGGATCTTCCCCTCCTTCTCCCGTATTTGACTTTCCTCCAATACGATTCATCGCAATGGCTAAGGTAGTATGGGCTTCATAAGAAATCGAACCAAAGGACATGGCACCCGTAGCAAAACGCTTCAATATATTTTCAATCGGTTCCACTTCATCGATGGAAATGGAATTAGCATTTTTGAAACGTAAAAGTCCTCTTAGCGTAATTGACTTTTTACTTTGATCATCAATTAACTTAGAATATTTCTTGTAAGTAGAATAATCATTGGACTTAGTTGATTGTTGCAATAAGTGAATTGTCTGAGGATTAAATAAATGCTCTTCTCCACGTTGTTTCCACTGGTAAATGCCTCCTACTTCTAATTTTGGATGATCTGATTTTAGTAAGGCAAAACCAGATTGATGTTTAATTAAAGCTTCTTTGGCAATTGTATCTAAATCAACGCCATTAATTCGAGAAATTGAACCACTGAAATAATTATCAACCACATCTTTGCTCAATCCTAAAATCTCGAAAATTTGAGCTCCCTGATAAGATTGTAGAGTGGAAATACCCATTTTAGAGAAAATCTTCAATAATTCTCCATTGACAGCTTTAATGTAATTGTACTCTAATTTTTCATAGGACAAACTCTGGTCAACCAAACGATTATCCTTCATTGCTTTGATGGTTTCAAAGGCCATGTAAGGATTAATAGCTGAAGCTCCGTAACCAATTAACGTGGCATAATGATGTGTTTCCCAAACATCTCCTGCTTCAATGATGATACCAACTTTGGCACGTTTCTTGGTGCGGATTAAATGATTATGTACAGCACCTAATGCTAAAAGTGATGGAATAGGTGCATGCGAAGAATCAATACCTCTGTCTGTCAATAAAATAATGGAATATCCATCATCTACAGCATCTTCAGCATATTGACAAATACGATTTAATGCTTTTTTCAAAACCCCAGACTCTTCCGAAGAACGGAATGTCATGTGAATGGATTTAGTTTGAAAATTGGCATGATCAATCCAACGAATCTTCTCTACTTCTTTGTTGCGAAGTACAGGTTGTTGGATTTCAATTTGACGACAATGGCTTGGTGTTTCATCCAATAAATTAGATAGTCCACCAATATCCGTCAATAAGGACATCACCATTCTTTCACGAATTGGGTCAATTGGAGGATTAGTTACCTGAGCAAATAATTGCTTGAAATAACTTGAGAGGTGTTGTGCTTTATCCGATAATACTGCCAAGGGAGTATCGATACCCATGGAACCTAAAGCTTCCTTCCCTGTTTCAGCCATTTGAGCTAAAACTACTCGGATGTCTTCTGTCGTAAAACCAAATATCTGTTGGCGTGAAATTAATTCCACTGGTTTTGGTTGACGGTACTCGCTTCCTGCTTCAGGTAAATCTTCTACACGAATTTTATTTTCACGCAACCATTGTCCATACGGTTGTTGTTGACAAATTTTCTCTTTTAGTTCTTCATCTGGAATAATTCTTCCCTGTTCCATATCCACCACAAACATTTTTCCAGGTTGTAAACGACCTTTAGAAACGATGGTAGCTGGATCTAAATCCAAGACACCTGCTTCAGATGCCATAATTACATGGTCATCTTCAGTAACCCAATATCTTGAAGGACGTAATCCATTTCTATCGAGCGTGGCACCAATCATTTTACCATCTGTAAATGATATCGAAGCAGGGCCATCCCAAGGTTCCATCATGGCTGCATGGTACTCGTAGAAATCCTTTTTATAGCTTTCCATTGACTCATTTCCATCCCATGCTTCTGGGATCAACATCATCATGACATGAGGCAAACTTCGTCCACTTAAATATAAAATTTCAATAGCATTATCCAGAATAGCAGAATCAGATTGACCCAAACTACAAACAGGTAAAATCATGTCTAGCTCTTCTTGCGTAAAATATTTGCTAGAGAATAAGGCAGACTGAGCCTGCATCCATGATGAATTACCTTTTACTGTGTTAATTTCACCGTTATGGGCGATATAACGGAATGGTTGTGCCAATCTCCATTCAGGAAACGTATTTGTAGAAAAACGCGAGTGTACAATGGCCAATGCCGAAGTAAAATTTTCTTGAAACAAATCCTGAAAATAGCCTGGAACCTGCATGGTTGTCAACATACCTTTATAAATAATGGTACGACAAGACAAAGAGGCAAAATAAAACTTAGCATTTAACTGAACAATGGTTTCATTTAACAAGCGAGTTACATATTGACGGAAAACATATAATTTTCGTTCAAAATCAATTTCACTCAAGCAAGATTCAGGTCTTTCAATGAATAATTGCTGAATAGATGGCTCTTCATTTCCGGAGTCAGCTCCTAATATTTCAGAATTATTTACTGGAACATTTCTGTAACCTAAAATACGCAGACTTAATTTCTTAGCCTTTCTCTCAATAATTTCTTTGCATTCCTTAATCAGTGTTTCATCTTTAGGAAAGAAAACCATTCCAACACCGTAATGACCTAATGAAGGTAAGGCAAATCCCAATTTTGCTGTTTCTTCAAAAAAGAATTCATGAGGCAATTGAACCAATACACCAGCTCCATCACCTGAATTAGGATCACAACCACAGGCACCACGGTGGTCCATTCGAATCAACATCTTAATTGAATCTTGTACAATTCGATGCGATTTAATGCCTTTCATACTAGCTACAAAACCAATACCACACGCATCGTGCTCAAATTCTTTCCGATACAATCCCTCTTCATTCATGACTTCCATAAGAAACTATTAATATTCTAATAATAAACTAAAAATTCTTAACAAAATTAAATACCAGTTATACGCGACAATTTGATATTTATATAAGCAATATCAAATTTAATCAAAAATATATTTGGCAATTCATTGAATAAACAAAATATAATACGGTTATTAAAATATCACTAAACAAGTACAAAATATCTTGTTAGAGTACAATTAATTAGTAATCTTCACCGTATTCAGTTGATTCATTACCGAATTCATTCTCCTCTTCTTCTCCTCCATCACCAAAATCATTTTCTAAATCGTTTAGATAAATAGCATCAACTCCCTCCCTAACGGTATTCATAATTGTTAGGTTTTCAATTTTAGCTTGATCTAACCGATCTACTACCGATTCTTCTTTACTCACAACCACAAATAAACCGGATTCATTGGAACAGATTTTAGTTCCTTTTCGAATGGCAGAAACACCATACCCATCCAATTCAGTGACTTTGGAGATATTTAAAATCATGTTGGTGTATTCTTTTTTAAAAAGCAATCGAACGACATTTTCTAATTCCTCATAATTGCTTTGAACTAAGTTTTCGCCTTTCCAATCAATTAAAGCATAACTTTCGTTTTGATCAAGTTGAAATAAAGCATTAGTTGACATTTTCTAAGTATTGGTTTACGTGATTAAATATACGTTGTTCTAAATTATCTTGTGGCTCTTTTTGGAATTTTTGGCCAGTAATTTCTTCATACAATAAAATATATCTGTTGGAAATTTCCTCAACAAATTCATCTGTTATCGTGGGTACTACTTGGCCTTCTTTCCCTTGGAATCCATTCGCGATTAACCACTCTCTGACAAATTCTTTGGACAATTGTTTTTGAGGTAATCCTTTTTCCAATAATTCTTGATACGTATTGGCATAGAAATAACGAGATGAATCAGGCGTGTGAATTTCATCCATTAACATGATTTGCCCATCCAATAAACCAAATTCATATTTTGTATCTACTAAAATTAGTCCTTTTTCTTGGGCCATTTGTGTACCACGTTCAAACAATGCCAAGGCTTTTTGACATAATTGATTCATGATATCTGGAGTAACTATACCTAATTCCAAAATTTTTGCTACTGAAATATCCTCATCGTGTCCCTCACTAGCTTTGGTGGTTGGCGTTATTATTGGCTCTGGTAAACGGTCATTTTCTTTTAAGCCTTCAGTCAATGAAACCCCACATACTTCCCTTTTCCCAGATTTGTATTCGCGCCATAAATGTCCTGCTACATAACCTCGTACAACCATTTCAATGGGAATAGGGATACATTTATAACCATACGCAGCATTGGGATCTGGGGTGTCAATTAACCAATTGGGAATAATATCCCGTGTTTTATTCAAAAAATAAGTGGCAATTTGGTTTAAAACTTGTCCTTTAAATGGAATAGTTCTTGGAAGAATTACATCAAAGGCCGAAATGCGATCTGATGTGACCATCAATAAGCGATCATGACCAATACTATAAACATCTCTCACTTTTCCTCGATAAAAAGCTGTTTGATTGTTGAAATTAAACTGACCTTGAGCCATATTTTCCATGTTCAATAAATTAATATTCTTTCTTTCTTTTTCATTAAATCCAATAGACCCATTGCTTCCTTGGTATTTATTCGATTCATATTTTGTTGCTCCTGAACCAATTGGTTTTGTTTAGCCATTTTCAAAATAGGCAGCAATTTTCTCCATTTATAGGCATAAATTTCAAACTGTTTTATGAGTGTATCTGAAACAGGATTCTCCTTAATCCCCTTTTCAATTAAGGAAATTGCTTGGTCTATTTTACCTTGCTTTTCTAACACGGCAGCTTGAATTAACAATTCATAGGAATCGGTACTAGAAAAATATGCACTATTTTCTGCCGTTTGATTCAAACGAATGTTTAATAAAGCTTGCGTTTTTTCTAATTCTTTGTTGATGAAAATGTCTTTCCCCTTTGCTTTTTTTATCCAATACAATGCTTCTGCATTTCGCTTCTGCTTAATCAGATAATTAACCTGCTGAATATCTTTATTATATATACTAGCCCTATTGGAAAATAAGCCCTGATAAATCAATAATAAAATGTACAAGTAAGATGTAAACAAACTATATCTTAATTATATGCAGAATAAAGAGTAAATCTGATGTGATTAATATCAATAACAAAATTAATAAATATACCTTCATATCGACTAATTCGGTCCAATTATTCGAGCTAAGAAACGTAAAATAGGAAGTTTCTTGGTTACTTAGTGTGAATTCAACGCTCATATTTCCCCGACTCACCAATTTGTTTATTGGATTAAATGATTGTCCACCCCCTTTTTCATCAATTTGATTCGAAATGCTGGAATGTTTAAGATTCAAAACTTCTGGATTTTCTAATAAACTCAAAAAAGATTGTGTAGGTGTTGTTGGAATTAACGTTTCCTTCCAAGCATTTTTAGAATGAACTATTTCAAGAGAAACATAAACTGGCTGAGATCGCTTTACATCTTCACTAATGAGCGATTTAGCTTCAATCCAGCGTTCTTTTGTATGAGTATGTTGTAATGCAATTTGATAACGAACATGTACTGGATCCGCTAACGAATTGGAATGAGAAACAGGTTCGGAATATGACATAAACAACCAGAAAAAAAGTAAGAATATACTTAGTCTGGCTAAAATCTTAAAAATAAAAATGCCTGATATTCGAAAAATACCATGAGAACTACGCCAATATCTCCAAAGAATTAGTAGATAAATACTTGAAAATAAACTCAATAGAATAATAAATAGCTGTGTGAAATTCATTGAGTGTGTTTAAAAACAATTCAAAAGTAAATTACTATTTTTACAATTCTTATTTTTTTTCAATGGATATATTAAAAAGTCGCAGGTTAGAGCATTTGAAGTATGAAATTCGTGGACCTGTATATGACAAGGCATTAGCTCTTCAAAATCAAGGGTATAAGATTACTTCTTTAAATATAGGAAATCCTGCCGCATTTGGTTTTGAGACTCCAGATGAAATTGTCCACGATATCATTGTAAATATACGTAATGCGCAAGGTTATACCGATTCTCGCGGTCTTTTTGCTGCCAGAAAAGCCGTCATGCAGTATTATCAAAATAAGGGAGTCAAAAATATCCTAATTGAAGACATCTACATTGGAAATGGGGTAAGTGAATTAATTTCACTCGTTATGATGGCTCTTTTGAACTCGGAAGACGAGGTCTTAATTCCATCGCCTGATTATCCTTTATGGACTACCGTAGTAGGACTTGCAGGAGGCAATTCAGTACATTATGTCTGTGATGAATCTACGGATTGGCAACCAGATTTAGAGGATATGGAAGCGAAAATTACTGACAAATGCAGAGCTATTGTCATGATTAATCCTAATAATCCTACTGGGGCCGTTTATTCTAAAGAAACAGTGGATAAAATCGTTCAACTTGCGGCTAAACATAAGTTGATTTTATTTTCAGATGAAATTTACGATAAGATTTTATATGATCAACACGATCACCATTCGGCTGCTGGTTTAAGTGACGAAATCCTAATTGTAACGATGGGAGGTTTGTCTAAAAACTACCGTGCAGCCGGTTTCAGAGGTGGTTGGATGATTTTAACAGGTGCTAAACACAAAGCCAAGTCGTATATTGAAGGATTAAACTTCCTATTTAGCACGAGGTTATGTGCCAACGTAATTACTCAATTTGGAATTCAAACCGCCTTGGGAGGTTATCAATCCATCAATGATTTAGTCGCACCAGGGGGCAGGTTATATAAGCAAATGCAATTAGCATATGAAAAATTAAATGCCATCGATGGGGTTAGTTGTGTGAAACCCAAAGGTGCATTGTATCTATTTCCTAAAATTGATTTAGGAAAATTCACTTTTGAAGATGACGAACATTTTGTAATGTCATTGCTAGAGGAACAAAAAATTCTAGTAGTGGCGGGTAGAGGGTTTAATTTCAAACAAAGGGATCACTTTAGAATTGTATTTTTACCTCATGTGGAACAACTTTCTTTGGCTTTAGATAAAATTGCTTTGCATTTTGATAATTATAGAAGATGATATTTAACCAATTTTCTCGCAAGCAAAAGTTATTTATTTTCCTTTTTGGAATATTTTTGACCAATGCCATTATTGCTGAGATTATTGGTGTAAAAATTGTGAGCATTGAAAAATCATTGGGCTTCTCTCCTTTAGGTTTGATCACTCCTTGGGGAGAAAGATGGGATTTTAATCAAACTGCGGGTGCGCTAAATTGGCCTATTGTATTTATCACCTCCGATATAATTAATGATTATTTTGGGAAAAAAGGAGTTCGCTTTATTTCCTATACCACAGCTATTTTTATTGCTTATTCATTTTTGATTATCTATTTGGCCACTTTACTTGTTCCTGCCGATTTCTGGCTTCAAGTAAATAATACGGGTAGTTTTGATATCAACAATGCCTTTTCTCGAATATTCAGGCAAGGTCTAGGAATCATTACGGGTTCATTAACCGCTTTCTTAGTAAGTCAAATGTTGGACGCTATGGTTTTTGAGAAAATAAAATCAAGAACCGGTCAAAAGCATATTTGGTTAAGAGCAACTGGCTCAACTCTTATATCTCAATTAATTGATAGCGTTTTAGTTATTGGTATTGCCTTTTATTTCTTTGGCAATTGGAGTTTGGGTCAATGGATGAATGTTTCTTTTAACAATTACTTGTACAAGTTTATAATCGCTATTTTATTTACTCCTTTGCTTTACTTAGCTCATTATATAATTGAGCTTTACTTAAGCCCTGAGAATGATTAATTTCTTCTCACATGATCTAATATAATTCCTGTTGAAATAGCTACATTCAATGATTCAGCTGCCCCAAATCTAGGAATGGTGATTCTTTGTTGTATCATAGCACTTACCTCAGGACTAATTCCATGAGATTCGCTTCCCATGATAATGAACACCTTGGTAGGAAAAGTAAATTGATGTAGATTTTCACCTGCTAAATCAGCTCCAAGAACAGTATGTACAGGATTAGCTTGAATGAACGCTGTCAAGTCGGTATAATTGCAATCCACACGTTTAAATGATCCCATCGTAGCTGAAATTACCTTGGGATTATAGAATTCAGTACAGTCATTGGATAAAACGATTTGTTTAATGCCATACCAATCACAAATCCGAATAATGGTTCCTAAATTCCCTGGATCGCGAACGCCGTCCAATAACAATATCACATCATCTAATTGAGTAAAAGATGGGGTGATCTTGCATTTTACAACAGCCAAACCATATTGATTGATAGTCAGTGTACTGAACTTAGTGATATCTTCTTTTGATACAAAATAAGTAGGAATAGAAATACCTGAAAATACTTCTTGAAAATCTACGTTAATGACTAAAAATTCTATTTCATAATCTGAATCTATCACTTCTTGAATACCCTTCTCTCCTTCTACCAAAAATAGTTCGTTCTCTGATCGTCCTTTTTTAGAATGTAGAGAATTAATTAACTTTATTTGTTTATTCGTTAGCATCTTTTGAAATCTAGAAATATACTTGTTGGTTTAGTAATAGTTCAGGCTTTGTTTATCTCCTGTACGGGATATCGTCAATTTAAATTTTCCGAGTACAAAGTAAATCGAATTGAAATACAAGGCAATCAATTAATATCCAAGGAAGACCTAAGAACAAATATACCCGGTTTAAAGGAATCCTATGCTAGAATATTTTCTCCAAGGGTTTATGGTTTTTTTGAGGCAAAAAGAAAGTTAAAAGATTCACTAGGCAAATCACCGGCATTCATCCAACTATTTAGTACTCCAAACCCCAGCTTAAATAAGCCTTATTTAGACATAACTAAGGAAGCGGTCTTCAAGTATTATCGAAACAATGGTTTTTTGAAAAATAAGGTATTTCTTAAAATAGATACCATAAATTCAACTGAGAAATTAGTGAATGTTACCTATACAATTGAAGAAAACGAAGTAAGTACTTTCTCTAAAATGGATTCATTTCTTGTTGATAATCCTTTACTCGGGAAAAAAATAGAAACCTATTATTCCAAAGAAAGTGTCATTTCCAACAACGACAGATTGAATTTAGATTTGTTGAAAAAGGAAAAGGACAACATTAGTCATTACTTGAAAAATCAAGGCTATTTCTATTTTTCTAATGAAGCTATTGGTTTGAAGCTCAATGATTTACAAGATACTAGTTTATTGAGAGTAGGAATTATCTACAAAATTCCAGATTTTAAAGAAGTAAATACCAACCGATTATATGATCGTTTATTTCGATTTGGACGAGCTACTTTTGTCAATAATCAATATACGGACTCCAGTAATATTGGTGTATTAAATACCAATGCCCTTTCCAAATTAATCACTTTCAAAGAAGGTGATTTATATTCGGTCGATCAATTAAATCAAAGTTTACAAAATATTTATGCTTCTGATCAATTTAAATCAGTTTCCATTAAATTTGACACCTCCTCCACCCGTGTTTTTCCCAAAGTAGAATTAGTTCCCAATGAAAAATTTAATTTCTCGTCTGAATTAGGTGGCAGTGTTTTCAGAGGAATTCCTGGACCATTTTTGACTAATTCCTTTAAAATTCGACGAGTTTTTTCAAGTTTAGATTACTTGGATTTCTCTGCTAGAGTTGGTTTTGAGGCTCAAGCAGGATTTATTAACACCGATCAAGCAAGGAAAAACCTAGAAGTTAATTTAAGCACAACGCTCAACTTTCCTAAACTATTTTTGCCCACTAATATCAAAAAACAGTTAGGGTCCTTATATGCTTCCCAAACACAAATAGGTTTTGGGTATGATTACATCAATCGACCAGAATATTTACGCACTAATTTTAAGATATTTCAACGGTATCAATGGAGAAAGTCTCCATTTAAAACATTCCAATTTTCATTGGTTGATTTAAATATTTTAAATACCAATTACCCTGAGACATCCACCGCATCGGCATTTAAAAGCTATTTGGAAGAATTACGTTTACAAGGAAATAACCTTTACCGAAGTTTTAACCCAAGTTTTGTATCGAGCATTCATTTTACCTATGCTTATCGAAGTTTTTTACCAAGTAATGAATTACAAGCTGGTGAATCTTTTCAACTAGGTTTAGAATCGGGTGGTAGTACATTAAATCTCATAGGTTCGAAGAAAATCACCTTCATTGAAAATCTGTTAGGTAGTGATCAGAATATTCAATTTTATCGCTTCTTACGCTTCAATTTTGATTATAGAAAATACAAAATGCTTGGGCTAAATAGGAAATCACAGTTAGCTTTTAAATTTGTTGGCGGTTTAGCCTATGCTTATGGTGAAGAAAACGATTTTCAGCTTCCTTACGAGAAGAATTTCTTCATCGGTGGGCCAAGTAGCCTACGAGCTTGGAAACCGCGTCGCCTGGGGCCTGGAGCTTATAATTCCGTTAGTAATTTAATTGAACAACCCGGAAGTATTTTATTAGAGTCTTCTGTCGAGTATCGTTTTCGTATGTTTCAGCTATTTGGCACAATGAATGGAGCCTTTTTCATTGATGCAGGAAATATTTGGACTTTTGCAAATTCCAAAGGAGAGAAAGATGGCTATTTTGCCTTTGATAATTTCTATAATCAAATAGCAGTAGGAACAGGTTTTGGTTTACGCTGGGATTTTTCGTATTTCTTATTACGCTTGGATTTAGCGACTAAGGTTATAAATCCAGCTAAGCCGGTAAATGAAAAATGGGTTCTCTCCAAAACTTCATTCAGTAGTGGAGAAAACCCAATTGAATTTAATATAGGAATTGGTTATCCTTTTTAATCTATTTTCTTGAGATAGCTTTGATTGATTTTTCAACAATCGCAGCGGCATTTAAACCGTATTTTTCCATCAAATCTGCTGGCTTTCCTGACTCACCAAATGAATCGTTTACACCTACGAATTCTTGAATAGTTGGACGATTTTGAGATAAATACTGAGCTACAGAATCACCTAAACCACCATTTAATTGATGCTCTTCCGCAGTAACAACACAACCCGTTTTGGATATAGAAGCTAAAATTGCGGCTGTATCTAATGGTTTGATGGTGTGAATATTTAACACATCCGCCTTGATCCCTTTTTCTTCTAGTATTTCTGCCGCTTGAATAGCTTCCCAAACTAAATGTCCAGTTGCCAAAATGGTAACATCAGATCCTTCAATAAGATGAATGGCTTTGCCAATTTCAAATTTTTGATTTTCTGGGGTAAATACAGGAACTACTGGACGACCGAATCGTAAATAGACAGGGCCTTCATAATCAGCAATGGCAATAGTAGCTGCTTTAGTTTGGTTGTAATCACAAGGATTAATGACCACCATACCTGGAAGCATTTTCATTAAACCGATATCTTCTAAAATTTGGTGAGTTGCACCATCTTCTCCTAAGGTTAATCCAGCATGTGAACAGCAAATTTTTACATTTTTGCCTGAATAAGCGACCGACTGACGTATCTGATCATATACACGACCTGTACCAAAATTAGCAAAGGTAGTAGCAAAAGGAATGTAACCTCCAATGGCTAAACCAGCAGAAATACCAATCATGTTAGCTTCAGCAATACCTGTCTGGAAAAAACGCTCTGGACTATTTTTAATAAAAGCTTCTAATTTTAAGGAGCCTATTAAATCAGCACATAAAGCCACAACCTTAGGATTGTTTTGACTCAAATATTCCATTCCAGCACCAAAGCCTGAACGAGTATCTTTTTTTGTTTCGTAAGTAAACTTCATTGTTAATTATTAATAGTCGCCTAAAGTTTCGTTTAATTGTGCTAATGCATCAGCTAATTGCTGGTCGTTAGGAGCCACACCGTGCCACTTATGACTTCCCATCATGAAATCTACCCCCGCTCCCATTTCAGTTTTCATTAATACCATGATCGGAGAACCTTTACCCAATAAAGATTTAGCATGAGCTAAAGTTGTCATAACCTCGTCCATGTTATTTCCATCCATGCGCAATACATTCCATCCAAAAGCCTTATACTTAGCTTCTAAATCACGATTACTCATTACTTTTTCCGTAGGACCATCGATTTGCTGACCATTTTCATCAATAAAGGCAATTAAATTGTCCACCTGATGATGTGGCGCATACATTGCTGCCTCCCAAACCTGACCTTCATTTTGTTCTCCATCTCCCATTAAACAATAAACGGTAGATGGGTCATTGGATAGTTTCTTTGCTTGAGCAGTACCAATTGATACACTTAATCCTTGTCCTAAAGAACCAGAAGCAATTCGAATACCTTCCAAATGCTCATGGGGTGTAGGGTGACCTTGTAAACGTGAATTTAGTTGTCTAAAAGTGGATAATTCCTTCACAGGAAAATACCCTCTACGTGCTAAAATGCTATATAAAAGCGGAGAAATATGTCCGTTTGAAAGATAGAAAACATCCTCGTGGGCACCAGACATATTAAAAACTACTTTTCCATTCGCATCCTGTGCTAATTTCATGGAATTAAAATACAATCCCACTAATAAGTCGGTACAACCTAATGATCCACCAGGGTGACCTGATTGACAAGCATGAACCTGACGAAGAATATCTCTTCGTACTTGGCTAGCTACATTTTTTAATTCTTGTGTTTGCATAAAAAAAAATTAGTGGATCTGAGAACTATGATTTTTAGTATCCACTTTGGCTATAATATCTGTAATAATTCCGTTTTCATCTATTAAAAACGTCGTGCGAGCAGTACCCATGTACGTTTTACCATACATCGATTTCTCCACCCAAACTCCGTATTTATTCACTAATTCGTGTTCAGTGTCAGCTAAAAGAGAAAAATTTAACTGATATTTTTTCTTAAACTTGTTATGAGCTGCATTGGAGTCGACACTAACACCAATCACTCGATACCCCTTGGAAGTCAAGTAATCTAAATTTTCATTCAAATTACAAGCTTGTGCTGTACATCCTGGAGTATCATCTTTTGGATAAAAGTAAAGTACTACCTTTTTTCCTTTAAGTAAGGCTAAATCAACCAAATTACCTTCTGAATCTGTCATACTAAAAGCAGGAGCTGATTCACCTATTTGTAAACTCATATTATGAGATGTTTAAATCAAACAATTTTTCGTCGTAAAGAAAACCATTCAATTGGTCGCCAATTTTGACAGGTCCAACCCCTGCGGGAGTTCCAGTGAAAATATAATCACCCGTTTTCAAGGTAAAATATTGTGAAATATCGGCGATTAACTCACTGATATTCCATATCATCAAGTTACTTTCTCCAGCTTGAACCGTCGTTCCATTGATATCTAATCGAAATGGAATTGATTGCTCTAATTCGCCTTCTTTCAAAGGTCGAATTTGAGAAACAAAAGCAGAACCGTTGAATGCTTTCGATTTTTCCCAAGGTAGACCTTTTTCTTTCAACTTAGCTTGTAAATCACGCGCAGTGAAGTCAATACCTAAACCTATTCCATCGATGTATTTGTGGGCAAATTTCGATTCAATATTTTTACCCACTTTTGAAATACGGAATACTAATTCGATTTCGTGATGGACATCTTGAGAAAAACTCGGATAGTAAAAATCCGAGTTTTGATCTAAGAGTGCCGTGTCGGGCTTTAAAAATATTACAGGATCTTTGGGTTTTTCGTTAGATAACTCCTTGATATGATCCACATAATTTCTTCCTACACAGATAATTTTCATGTGAAAAAATTATTTCAATACTTCAGAAACCAATTTTGCTGCATCTTTTAATAATACCGCTGAAAATACTTTCAAGCCAGAATTATTAATAATAGCTGCTCCTTCTTCTGCATTGGTACCTTGTAAACGCACAATGATAGGAACATTAATTTCACCTATATTTTTATAGGCTTCTACTACTCCATTAGCTACGCGGTCACAACGAACAATACCACCAAAGATGTTAATCAAAATGGCTTTAACGTTCGGATCTTGTAAAATAATGCGAAATCCAGCTTCTACTGTTTTGGCATTCGCTCCACCCCCTACGTCAAGGAAGTTAGCGGGTTCTCCACCAGATAATTTAATGATATCCATGGTTGCCATCGCTAAACCAGCTCCGTTCACCATACATCCTACATTACCATCTAATTTAACGTAGTTCAAATCGTTTTCGGAAGCTTCTACTTCCAATGGATCTTCTTCAGTTATATCACGAAGTACTGCTAAGTCTTTGTGACGATACAAAGCATTATCATCTAAATTTACTTTAGCGTCAACAGCTAAAATTTTATCATCAGATGTCTTTAATACAGGGTTAATTTCAAACATGGATGAATCTGTCTCCACATATGCCTTATATAAAGATTGAATGAATTTTACCATTTCCTTCAAAGCTTGACCACTTAAGCCTAACATGAAAGCAATTTTACGAGCTTGGAAATCTTGTAGTCCAACACGAGGATCAATCCATTCTTTAATGATCTTCTCTGGGCTGTGTTCAGCAACTTCTTCAATGTCCATTCCACCTTCGGTAGATGCCATGATGACATTACAAGCACGACCGCGATCTAATAATATCGATAAATAGTATTCTTTCGGTTCTGAATCGCCAGGATAATATACATCCTCACTGATTAAAACTTTATTAACCTTTTTACCTTCAGGACCTGTTTGATGAGTAATTAATTGCATTCCCAAAATTTGAGAAACGCGCTCATTAAGCTCATCCATGTTCTTGGCAAGTTTAACTCCTCCTCCTTTTCCACGTCCACCCGCATGAATCTGAGCTTTTACAACAAACCAACCTGTGCCAGTTTGCGCTTTTAAAGCTTCAGCTGCCGAAGTAGCATCTTCTAACTTGTCAACAACAATACCCTCTTGAATCCTTACCCCGTAACTTTTTAAAATTTCTTTTGCTTGGTATTCGTGAATATTCATTTATCAAAATTTTTATTTCGTGAAATTACTATTTATTTGCCAAACTTTTAAAATCTTATTGTATCAATCGTATTTTCTAAAAAAAAGACAAAAAAATGTTAGAATTAAAAAATATTTCCAAATCCTATGGGACACAATTAATTCTGGACAATATATCATTTAGTATTAAAAACAATGAGTTGATCTCCATTTTAGGACCTTCTGGTTCTGGGAAAAGTACCCTATTGCAAATCATTGGTTTATTAACAAACTACAATTCAGGTGAAATCTACTTGGATGGTGTAGCTTATTCTAGTTTGAATGAACAGGAACAAAGTTTTTTCAGAAATAATAAAATGGGCTTTGTGTTTCAATTCCATCATTTATTAGGAGAATTCTCTTGTGAAGAAAACATAAAATTTCCGCTCTACATTCGAGGAAGTAAATTAACTCAAGAAGATGATGACTTCTTCAACAAAATAGTACAGAAATTAGGTATTAGTCAGATTCTGAAAAAATTCCCAGGTCAAATATCAGGTGGAGAACAGCAACGCGTAGCTGTAGCCCGAGCCTTGATCAATCGTCCCAGCGTACTTTTAGCTGATGAACCAACAGGGAATCTTGATAAACACAACGCAGAGAATCTGTATGATCTATTTTTGGAATTAAAACAAGATTGGAATCAACGAATTATCATGGTAACGCACAATGAAGCTCTCACGCATCAATCCGATCAAGTAATTATTTTAAATTCTGGCAAGATTCAGTAGTCATTGTCTGACAAAATGTCATAAATTTGTGAATTAATTCAATTGTTAATTCATGCAAGATTTAAAAGTACTCTCACCCGAGGAGGTAAAAGGATTGGATGAACCCAGAATTTCACCCAGTCAGAATCAGTCGGAGTATTCAAAAAAAATATATTTAGAGAGCTATGGCTGCCAAATGAATTTTGCCGATTCTGAAGTAGTGACTTCCATTTTAATGGAACAAGGTTATGCTACCACATCCAATATTCATGAAGCTGACACCATTCTGCTAAATACTTGTGCTATCCGTGAAAACGCAGAGCAAAAAATTCGTCATCGTTTACAGAGTTTCAAGCCTATAAAAGCCAAAAATCCTCACATTACAATTGGTATTTTAGGATGTATGGCCGAGCGCTTAAAGACGCAATTATTAGAAGAAGAGAAAATAGTCGATTTAGTAGCTGGGCCAGATGCTTATCGTGATTTACCTCGTTTATTGGAAGAAGTTGAAGATGGAAACAAGGCAGTTAATGTCTTTCTGTCACGTGAGGAAACTTATGGGAATATTGAACCAGTGCGTATGCATACTAATGGTGTAACAGCCCTAGTCAGTATCATGCGTGGATGTAATAATATGTGTTCTTTTTGTGTTGTTCCTTACACACGAGGAAGAGAAAGATCGAGAGACCTTGATTCTATTTTAAAAGAATGTACTCAACTATTTGAATCTGGATACCGTGAAGTGACTCTTTTAGGTCAAAATGTAGACTCATATCATTGGCAAAATCCGGAAACAAAACAATCGATAAATTTTGCTCAATTATTAGAAAAAGTGGCTCAACTTACCCCAGAGCTACGTGTTAGGTTCTCAACTTCACATCCCAAGGATATTACAAATGAAGTCTTATATACCATGGCGAAGTATGAAAATATTTGCAAGAATATTCATTTACCCGCACAAAGTGGCAATAACCGAATTTTAGATTTAATGAACCGTACCTATACCCGTGAATGGTATTTGGAACGAATACAATCGATTCGAAATATTTTAGGCGAATCTTGTGGAATTTCACATGATTTAATTGCTGGTTTTTGCTCCGAAACAGAGGAGGAACACCAAGATTCATTAAGTCTATTAGAAGAAGTTAAGTATGATTTCGGGTACATGTTTTCCTATTCGGAAAGACCAGGGACACCTGCGGAAAAGAAATTAAGTGATGATATTCGAGAAGATGTTAAGAAAAGAAGGCTTCAAGAAATCATTGATTTACAAAGAATTCATTCTTCCTACCGAAATCAACTTATGATAGGTAGCGTTCAGCGCGTATTGGTAGAAGGTGATTCTAAGAAGTCTTCTGCCCATCATTTTGGGAGAACAGATAATAACAAGGTTGTTGTTTTTCCCAAGAAAGAGGAAATGAAAGGTGAATTTGTGGATGTAATCATTACTCATTGTACTTCAGGAACATTATTAGGTGAATTAATCAATTAATATGGAATCAAGTCATCTGAATGCTATTAAAGCTCGCTTTGGAATCATAGGTAACTCTTCTTCCCTATTGCGTGCTATTTCAGTTGCGGAGCAAGTTGCCCCCACTGACATGACTGTGTTAATTACTGGAGAAAGTGGATCAGGAAAGGAATCATTTTCCAAAATAATTCACTCTTTATCTAAAAGAAAACATGGTCAATTCATTGCAGTAAACTGTGGAGCTATTCCTGAGGGAACCATTGATTCCGAACTATTTGGACATGAAAAAGGCTCATTTACGGGGGCTATAGAAGCCCGTAAGGGGTATTTTGAGGTTACCGATGGCGGTACAATCTTTTTAGATGAAATAGCAGAAATGCCGCTCGGAACACAAGCTAGGCTTTTACGTGTTTTAGAGAATGGTGAATTTTATCGAGTTGGTTCTTCTAAAGTACAAAGGACGAATACTCGTGTCGTTGCAGCGACCAACGTTAATCTTCAAGATGCTATATCCACGGGTAAATTTAGGGAAGATTTGTACTACCGTCTTTGTACGGTACCTATATACGTACCACCTCTGAGAGAACGTGGTGATGATATTGAACTGCTTTTCAGAAAATTCACAACCGATTTTTCTGAATTACATCGGGTAAAACCGATTATGTTGACACGTGAAGCGAAAGACTTGTTACAGAAACAACGATTTCCGGGAAATATTCGTCAATTAAAAAATTTAGCTGAGCAAATATCTGTGTTGGAAGTAGGAGATCGTATTGTAGATGATATTAAGCTTCAATACTATTTGGAATTCAACGAACCTAAGATTAATTCATCTGTTATTAAGGGTGACTTTTTCACGAGTCCTGAAGGACTTAATGAGAGAGAAATTTTATATAAAATCTTGTTTGATTTAAAGCGAGATGTGACTGAATTAAAGAAAATATTATTGAAAGTCATTGAGTCAGGTAATACCAACGCTTATGATATTATTTCCAATAATATGTCCATTTTTGAAGACATTAAGCCTGAGTTCTCCGATTTGCAAAAGAATTTAACACTTCCCTCAACCCCAAGTGCTGTGGAAGTTAGTCCTAATCCAATTGAAATTCATCCGATTTCAAATTCTACTATGGAGGAAGATGTTAATTTTGAAGATGTGAGTGCCCAAGTGCAGGATGTTACTTTGTCTCTTGAAAAACAAGAGAAGGAGATTATCATCCGAGCCTTAAAGAAAAATAGAAATAAGCGTAAATACGCTGCCAAAGATTTAGGAATCTCAGAAAGAACCTTATATCGAAAAATTAAACAATATGATTTGGAAGATATTGCCTAGAATGGCTGTACTTATCGGTATAATGGCACTTTG
The DNA here is from genome assembly GCF_011250515.1 of Aquirufa ecclesiirivi. Taxonomy (GTDB): domain Bacteria; phylum Bacteroidota; class Bacteroidia; order Cytophagales; family Spirosomataceae; genus Aquirufa; species Aquirufa ecclesiirivi. Next base: position 209,427 of record NZ_JAANOP010000002.1, read on the forward strand.
TAGTGGATGTTATAGTTTCAAAGGGGCTAGCTTGTCACCTGAACTAAAGACGATTCAAATCAGCAATATACGAATGGAGACGGCTGGTGGCCCAGCTAATCTTAGTTTGGATGTAAATGAGCGATTGAAGGAATATTTTCAAAGAAATACTTCGTTGAAATTGACCACTCAGGCACCCGATTTATTGTTAGAAGGTACGATCGTTGGATATGAATTGAGTCCCCAAGCCCCTACTTCGGATGATAAGGCTGGTTTGAATCGACTTACCTTACGTATACAGTTTAGGTTGACTAATCGAATGGATGAGAATAAGAATTTTGATCAAGAATTTTCATTTTATCAAGATTTCCCTCAAAATCAAACGTTGAATCAAGTAGAAAAAACGTTGATTCCGAAATTATTGGATCAAATAATCTTAGATTTATTTAATAAAATTGCTGGAGATTGGTAAAACATGGATAGTAAGGCCCAAGATTTATGGTTTCTATTAAATAAAATAGATCGAAGTAATTTGAGTCTGCAACATTCATTTGAGGCAGATAAAGAGGCATATCCATATTTTTATTTGTTGTTTTGGAATGAAAAATTCAATCCTAACCTGCAAAAAAAAATCGCATTAATGTCATCGTATAGAGAGCATTTTTTCAATTCAATCTTTGATATTGAAGAAATGGCACAGCCATTTATCGATGCAGAAAAAGTAACTCCACCTTTACCTGATGTGAAAGAGCAATTACAGGTCATCGATAATTTTTTACAGAACTTACCCAGCATAGCTCGGCCTAAAAAGAATCTTTTAGATGAAGATTCCGATGTTTTAGACCTTTCTGAACTAAAAAATATCATTCCAGTGTCTGAAACATTTGCTAAAATTCTTGAAAGTCAGGAGAAGTATGAAAGGGCAATTGAGATGTATGAAAAATTAAGTTTGATTAAACCTGAAAAAAGCCTTTACTTTGCAACTCGAATTTCCGAATTGAAACATAAATTAATTTAAATAAACGATGTTCACCGTATTAATTTCTCTTATAGTTCTATTTTCAGCACTTTTAATCATTCTGATTTTGGTACAAAACCCTAAAGGTGGTGGTATTAGTGGTGAGTTTTCTTCTGCAGGTGCTACTCAAATGTTTGGAGTACAAAAAACAGGAGATTTAGTAGAACAATTAACTTGGGGCTTTTCCATTAGTATTTTAGTTTTGGTGTTATTAACAAATTTCACCCTTTCTTCAGGAACAACAGACGCTACCCAATCGGTCAATGTGGAGAAAGCTGCTGGGAAAACATTACCTGCTGCCCCTGCTCCTAGTCCTGCTACACCGGCAAAATAAATATACTGACACGGATTGTCGAATAACTGACAATTTTTCAGCTTACATTTTTTGGCACACATCATGCTGATAAACAGAAAGTCCTTAGATGATAAGGACTTTTTATATGTTAATAACTTAAAATCTATATTATTATGTCAAAATTAAGTATCAAGCCCTTAGCAGATCGGGTTGTTGTTGAGCCTGCTCAAGCTGAAGAAAAAACTGCTTTTGGTATCATCATTCCTGATACAGCTAAAGAGAAACCACAAAAAGGAACCATTGTAGCCGTAGGAAATGGCAAAAAAGATGAGCCTATCACAGTAAGTGTTGGTGACTCAGTATTGTATGGTAAATATTCTGGAACAGAGATTACAATCGACGGTAAGGATTATTTGATTATGCGTGAGTCTGACATTTTTGCAGTTTTATAGTTTTCATACTTTAAAATATTTCAACCAGTAAAATTTATTTAACAAAATGGCAAAAGAACTATATTTTGACACCGAGGCGAGAGAAAAAATGAAAAGAGGGGTTGATACCCTTGCGAACGCCGTAAAAGTAACATTAGGACCTAAGGGACGTAATGTAATCATTGATAAAAAATTCGGATCACCTTCTATTACAAAAGACGGTGTATCTGTAGCGAAAGAAATTGAATTAGAGGATCCTGTAGAAAACATGGGTGCTCAATTAGTGAAAGAAGTAGCTTCTAAAACAGCTGATCAAGCTGGTGATGGTACTACAACTGCTACTGTATTAGCTCAATCAATTTATACAATTGGTTCTAAGAACGTGGCCGCAGGAGCTAATCCAATGGATTTGAAACGTGGTATCGAGAAAGCTGTTGAAGCTATCGTAGGTAACTTGAGAACTCAATCTCGTCCTATCACTACTTCTACAGAAATTGCACAAGTTGCTACTATCTCAGCTAACAATGACGTGGAAATCGGTCAAATGATTTCTTCAGCCATGGAAAAAGTTGGTCGTGAAGGTGTTATCACTGTTGAAGAAGCTCGTGGAACTGAAACAGAAGTTAAAACAGTAGAAGGTATGCAATTTGACCGTGGATATTTATCTGCGTATTTTGTGACTAATACAGACAAAATGGAAGTGGAATTAGAAAAACCATTCATTTTGATTTCTGAGAAGAAAGTATCTTCTATGAAAGAATTACTTCCAGTTTTGGAGGCTGTAGCACAAACTGGCCGTCCATTGTTGATTATCTCCGAAGATGTTGATGGTGAGGCTCTTGCTACTTTAGTCGTGAATAAAATCCGTGGTGCACTGAAAGTAGCTGCTGTTAAAGCTCCTGGTTTTGGTGATCGTAGAAAAGCAATGTTAGAAGACATTGCTATCTTAACAGGTGGTACTGTTATCGCAGAAGAAAGAGGTTTCAAATTAGAAAATGCTACTTTGGAATACCTTGGACAAGCTGAGAAGGTGATCATTGACAAAGACAACACAACGGTTGTTAATGGAAATGGTTCTAAAGACGATATCGAAAACCGTGTGAATCAAATCAAAGCGCAAATTGAAAACACGACTTCTGATTACGATCGTGAGAAATTACAAGAGCGTTTAGCAAAACTTTCAGGTGGTGTGGCTATCCTTTACATTGGAGCTGCAACTGAAGTAGAAATGAAAGAAAAGAAAGACCGTGTAGATGATGCTTTGCACGCTACTAGAGCAGCAGTAGAAGAAGGAATCGTAGCAGGTGGTGGTGTTGCTTTAATTCGCGCAATCAGTGCTTTAGATACCTTGACAGGCGAGAACGAAGACCAAAATACAGGTATCAACATCATTCGTCAAGCAGTTGAATCACCTTTACGTACAATCGTTTCTAACGCAGGTGGTGAAGGATCCGTAGTGATCAATGCGGTTAAAGCTGGAAAAGATGATTTCGGATATAATGCCCGTGAAGACAAATACGAGAATATGATTGCTGCGGGTATCATTGACCCAACTAAAGTAACTCGTTTGGCTTTAGAAAATGCGGCTTCTATCGCTGGATTATTATTAACTACTGAATGTGTCATAGCTGATAAACCAGCTTCTGAACCAGCTCACGGTCATGGACCAGGTGGTGGCGGAATGGGTGGCATGATGTAATTAAATTAGATTTTTAAGTGAAAACTCCCCATCTTTGGGGAGTTTTTTTTTACAATACTCTCAATGAAAAGAATTGCCATTGATATGGATGATGTCTTAGCTGATACGTCCATTAAAATTATAGATCAAATAAATAATCGTCTGAATAAATCGTATCAACATGCTGATTTGGTTCAAAGTGACGCATTGAAATTAGCTTTTTACGAAGATTATCAAGCAAATAACCAATTTTTATGGGAACCTGGTTTTTTCTTAGATATTGCAGTTAAGGAAGATGCCATTGGTGTGGTTAAAAAATTGCAAGAAAAATACGAAGTATTCATTGTATCTGCTGCCACAGAATTTCCAGAATCGATGAAAGAAAAGTTGATATGGTTAGAACAGCATTTCCCTTTTATAGGTTGGAAACACACCGTATTTTGTGGTCATAAATATATGATTCAAGCAGACTTCTTGATTGATGATCATGAGAAAAATCTAGCCTCGTTTACAGGTAAACCTATCCTTTATTCCGCGCTTCATAACCTTCATATACATGACTACGACCGTGTGAGTACTTGGAAAGAAGTGGGCCATTTATTTTTATAGTTTTTGACATCTATGCTTCAAGCTAGACTTGCTATTAGTGTATTATTTCTTGTTTGCGGATTAAATTTTGCTTCCTGGGCAACTAGAATTCCTGATTTTAAAGATTTTTTATCCTTATCAGATGCTGAATTAGGAAGTATACTGATGGGACTACCTATTGGTTCTATGGTCTCCCTCCCCTTAGCAGGATGGTTAATTGCCCGCTATAATTCGAAAATCATTTGTTTGCTGTCCGTCGTTTTATATATTATTATATTACCTGCACTAACGTATATTTCTACTTCCTTATTTCTATTTATAGGTTTGTTTTCATTTGGAATGGCGGGAGATTTGTTAAATATTTCCATGAACACCCAAGTGGTTGCATTGGAAAAAATGACTAACAAGAAAATCATGTCCTCATTTCATGCCATATTTTCTATTGGTTTGATGTTAGGGTCATTGCTGGGTGGTTATTTAGTGAAAAAGAACATTTCATTAGAGCATCACTTTTATCTCATTGCTATATGTAATGTGGTTTCCATTATAGGAGTATATCAGGCATTATTAATTGATTCAAAAAATTTAGAGCAAGAAAATGAGGTTGTCAAAGCCAAGTTTAAAATAAACAACTATTTACTGATTCTTTCTTTTATAGCTTTTTGCGGAATGCTTTGTGAAGGTGCCATGGCAGATTGGATAAGCCTCTATTTTAAATCTATCCCTAATTTAGAAGGATATCCATTCACTATAGGATTTTCTTCTTTTGCCTTTTCCATGGTTATCGGGAGATTTTTGGGTGATTGGGCCGCTCAACATATTTCCATAAGAAATATCCTAATGTTCAATGGTATTTTAATTGCTCTAGGTATGAGCATTACCGTACTTTTTATGAATGTCAATGTGTTAATATTGGGATGTTTTATAACTGGTTTGGGCATTTCAACTATCGTCCCAATGATCTATTCACAAGCTGGAAATACCCGTGATACATCACCTGCCATGGCTATTGCCGCAGTTTCTACCATCGCATATATTGGATTTATGTTAGGTCCTGTGGTGATTGGCTTTCTTTCTGAATACTTTGGACTCCAAAGAGCCTTAGTACTGCTTATCATGCTAGGAGTTTTAGCAAGTGGTATTAGCAAGTTTGCATTGAGCAAAGATTAATCAAATTCAATTGAATTTTTCGGATATTTAATTATCTTTATTTTATAAATAAATTTAATAATTATTGGTATGAATAAACATGTTATATTTTGGTCTATAACAGTTGGCCTAGGAGGAATGTTGTTTGGTTTAGATGTTGCTGTTATTTCAGGTGCTGAATTAGCCATCCAAAAATTATGGCATTTAGATAGTTGGACGCATGGATTAGCTGTAGCTACGGCATTGTATGGTACTGTGGTTGGTGCAGCATTAGGTGGTATACCAGCTGATAAGTATGGAAGAAAACAAACACTTCTCTGGATAGGAATCAGTTTCTTCGTATCGTCTATCGGTGCAGCATTGGCAACAGATGTGAATCTGTTTATGTTATTTCGTTTTTTAGGGGGCTTAGGTATCGGAGCCTCTTCGGTGGTGGCACCTATTTATATTTCAGAAATAGCGCCCCCACAGCATCGAGGTAAACTGGTTATATCCTTTCAATTGAATGTTGTATTGGGTATTTTGTTAGCATATATATCCAATTATTTACTTCAAGGTGGTGATGACGATTGGCGCTATATGTTAGGAATGGTAGCTATTCCAAGTTTACTATTTTCTTTTTTAATACTCTTTACACCAGAAACGCCTCAGTTTTTATTGTTGAAGAGAAATGATCAAGCTGGAGCCTTAAAAGTTTTGACATTGGCAGATCCTGACCCTGAAGGCACTTTAAAGCGAATCTTAGATAATGCTAAAACACATATCAAGAAAGAACACCTATTTTCTAAAAAGTTCTTTACGCCATTGCTCCTCTCCTTTCTATTTGCCTTTTTCAACCAGATGTCTGGAATTAATGCTATCATCTATTATGCTCCTAGAATTTACGAATTAACAGGCTTAGGTAAAGAAAGTGCTTTACTTTCTACTGCCGGTATTGGAGTGGCCAACTTATTATTCACCTTATTGGGTTGGTATTTCATTGATAAAATTGGCAGAAGAATACTGATGTATATAGGTTCCGTGGGATATATTATTTCCTTAGGACTCATTGCATTCTCTTTTTATCAAGAATCTTATGCTTTTGTACCCATTTATATATTCTTATTTATAGCTTCTCATGCTATAGGCCAAGGATCGGTTATTTGGGTATTTATATCAGAAATTTTCCCGAATTCTGTTCGAGCATCTGGCATGGCCTGGGGATCATTAACTCACTGGTTATTAGCTGCTTTAGTTGCCAATTTTTTTCCCATATTGACAGAAAATTTTGGCGGAACATTTATTTTCAGCATATTCGGCATCATGATGGTGGGCCAATTTTTCTATGTCATGTTTTTAATGCCCGAAACGAAAGGAGCATCATTGGAAGATATCGAGAAACAGATCATCATTCATTAGATTACGTGTGCATCTGAACTTATATGTCCAGATGCACATTTAACCAGCCTTGGTCAAATTTGACACCGTATTTGCTGTAAAATTGAATAGCTGCTTCATTCCAATCAAGTACTTGCCACATCATTCCAGTGCAATTTGTTCGCTTAGCTTCCAAAACTGCTTCATCTAACAGCATTTTACCTAAACCTAGGGAACGGTATTCTTCTTTGATGAATAGATCTTCCAAATAAAAACGTTTTCCTTTCCAAGTTGAAAAACGAAAATACCACAAGGAAAATCCCGCCAATTTCCCTTCATAATAAATCAGGTTCGCTGAAAATATAGGATTCTCTTGAAAGCCGTTTTGAACAAAATCATCAAAACGTGAACTAACTTCTTCGGGTGCCTTTTCAAATAAAGCTAATTCCTTCACTAAGCTATAAATGGCTGGGACATCTTCTATTCCAGCTTTTCTAATTTCTATTTGCTCCATGATTTGTAACTTCTCTTAATCGATATAATACTTCCCGCATATCTTCTGGGAAATCTTGCTCAAAATATATTCTTTCATTGGCTTTAGGATGATCAAAACCCAAGGAAAATGCATGTAAGGCTTGTCGCGGACATAATTTCATTAAGTTGGCCGCAAAGGTTTTAAAATTGGCAATGGAGCTCATATACCTAATTTTATCACCTCCATAAGCAGCATCAGAAAGTAACGGATGTCCAATGGAGGCAGCATGTGCTCTAATTTGATGTGTTCTACCCGTTTCTAAATTGAATCTGACTAAAGAACAAAAAACAAACGATTCCATGACTTCATAATGAGTAATGGCCAATTTTCCATGTTCCGCTTCTTCAGGAAACATCATCATGACTTTCCTGTCGCGAGGACTACGATCTATTTTTCCACGAAGTGTGGCCTTGCTTTCTTTGGGTACACCCCAACAAATCGCATAATAGGTTCGGTCAATGGTATGATCAAAAAACTGCCTAGCTAAATGATTTAATGAAAACTCGGATTTAGCGACGACCAATATACCTGAAGTATCTTTATCTATTCGATGAACTAAACCAGGACGAATATCTCCTTTGCCAGGCAAATGTTGACAATGGTAAAGTAAAGCATTCACCAAAGTCCCTTCCCAATTTCCGTGAGCAGGATGCACCACCATTCCTGATGGTTTATTGACTAAAATCAGTTCTTCATCTTCATAAATGATATCGATGGGGATATTTTCAGCTACGATATCTTTATCGCGAGGTGGATGAGAGAATGATACCACAATCTCATCAAAGGGTTTAACCTTATAATTCGACTTAATATCGAGGCCGTTTACTTTTACTGAACCTGACTCAATTCCTGATTGAATTTTGGAACGAGTGGCATTGGAAATTTTTAGAAGTAGGTATTTATCTATTCTAAGTAATTGTTGACCTTTGTCCACCGTAAAATTGAAATGTTCGAACAAATCATCTTCACTCTCAATGGGATCTATTTCATTATCTATGGACATATCTGCTTTTGAAAAAAACTATTTACAAATACCCTCACCAGTTGTTGAATTGTTTGATCCACTTTGGAATGAACAAGACATACGATTATTTTTCAAGCGAGATGATCTGATACATCCCACCGTTTCTGGCAATAAGTGGCGCAAATTAAAGGAATATATCCGTATCGCCCAAGATAATCCAAAAAAGGGAATTATAAGTTTTGGTGGAGCTTATTCCAATCATTTATATGCCTTGGCTTTTGTGTGTCAAATGTTGAAAATTCCTAGTATCGGAATCGTAAGAGGAGAAGAATTATCATCTAAGAGTAACCCATATTTGAGTCAAATGGAAGCCATGGGTATGGAATTATACTTTGTTGACCGAGAATATTACCGTAAAAAAGAAGTTCCCAATCAATTTAAGTCAGATGATTATTGGATAATCCCAGAAGGAGGTTATTCCATACATGGAATTGATGGCATGAAAACTTTGGTAGACGAAATTCAACAGGACATTAAACCTGATTATCTAATTAGTGCCGTTGGAACAGGAACTACTATACTAGGCTTAGCGAAATATTCAAAGGTTAAAACCATAGGGATACTATGCTTGAACAATGCAACAGAAATTGAAGAACATGCAGAAGATCTTCAATTAAGTCTTCCTAAGCTTCAACTTTCAAAGGATTATTTATTTGGCAAATATGCATCCAGACCACCAGAACTTGTGGCCTTTTGTGACTTATTTGAAATACAACATCAAATAACGATTGAACCTATCTATACAGGTAAAATGATGTACGCAGTTGATGATTTACTCAAAAAAAAGTACTTCCCAACAGGAAGTACTTTGGTATGTATACACACAGGAGGAATTAAGTAGTTTAACCTACGGATCCTTCTAGTGAAATAGCCAATAATTTTTGGGCTTCAACAGCAAACTCCATCGGCAATTGATTTAAAACCTCTTTGGCATAACCATTAACAATTAACGCAATCGCAGTTTCAGTAGATAAACCTCTTTGGTTACAATAGAAAATTTGGTCTTCACCAATTTTAGAGGTTGTAGCTTCATGTTCTACTGATGCCGTATTGTTTTTTACTTCTAAATAGGGAAATGTATGTGCCCCACAGCGATCACCTAATAATAATGAATCGCATTGGGAATAATTCTTTGCAGAATCAGCTCTTTTGGCAACTTGTACTAATCCACGATATGAATTCTGTGAAACACCCGCTGAAATACCTTTGGATACAATTCTAGATTTAGAATGTTTTCCTAAGTGAATCATTTTAGTACCTGTATCCGCTTGTTGATGATTATTGGTCACTGCTACAGAGTAAAACTCACCAATGGAATAGTCCCCTTTCAATATCACAGAAGGATATTTCCAAGTAACAGCAGAACCCGTTTCCACTTGTGTCCAAGATAATTTAGAATGTGCTCCATCGCAAATACCACGTTTGGTTACAAAATTATAAATACCACCTTTGCCCTCTTTATCACCTGGATACCAGTTTTGAACCGTGGAGTATTTTACTTCTGCACCAGCATGGACAAAAATTTCCACTACTGCTGCGTGTAATTGATTTTCATCCCGCATCGGGGCGGTACATCCTTCTAGATAACTAACATAAGAATCTTCATCAGCTACTATTAACGTACGCTCAAACTGACCTGTTCCTGAGGCATTAATACGGAAATAAGTAGAAAGCTCCATGGGGCAACGGACGCCTTTAGGAATATAACAAAATGAGCCATCAGAAAATACTGCAGCATTTAGCGCAGCAAAGTAATTGTCCTTCACGGGTACAACACTACCCAAGTATTTTTTAATTAATTCAGGATGCTCTCTTACCGCTTCTGAAATAGAACAAAAAATAATTCCTTTTTCAGCTAAAGTTTCCTTAAATGTTGTTGCAACTGAAACGGAATCTATGACAGCATCAACGGCAACGTTTGATAAACGTTTTTGTTCATCTAAAGAAATACCTAATTTTTCGAAAGTCCTACGCAATTCAGGATCGATTTCATCCAAAGAATTCAATTGCTTTTTAGGCTTGGGAGCTGAATAATATTTTAGTGATTGATAATCTGTTGGTTTATAGGATACATTAGCCCAAGTAGGCTCTTGCAATGTTTTCCAATAACGAAATGCCGCTAAGCGCCATTCATACATCCATTCTGGCTCATTCTTTTTATCAGATATAAAGCGAATGGTGGATTCATCCAAACCTATAGGCGCTTCATCCGTATCAAAATGGGATTCGAAACCGTATTTATAATCGGAAGTGGTTACCTCCTGTAAAATATCATCTACCTTTTCTGCCATAACTTATGTTTCTTAAGAGATACAAAATTACAAAGCAAAATTTAGTTTTGTAAGCATTTAATTAGAATTATTCTAAATAAACTAAAATAAAGGTGTATTTCTAATTAAACTTTCTTCCAAGGAAATAAAAGTCTCAGTTCTTTGAATACCTGTCACCCGTTGAATTTTATCGTGAAGTACTTCTCGTAAGTGTTGGGTATCTCGACATATAATCTTGGCAAAAATGGAATAAATACCTGTCGTATAATGAATGTTGACCACTTCGGGTATCTTTTCTAATTGCTTGGCGACATCTTCGTAAAGCGAACTTTTATCTAAGTAGATTCCTAAAAATGCGGTGATGTCCCACCCTATTTTAGAATAATCAATTAAAAGCTGAGCTCCTTTCACAATGCCCAAGGCTTCCATTTTTTTCATCCTTACATGTACCGTTCCACCGGAAACATCTAAACGTTGACCGATTTCCGTGTAAGGAAGATTGGAATCACTCACTAAAATTTCTAAAATTTTATAGTCTAGTGGGTCTAGATCAAATTTCTTATCCATAATATTTTCAACAAATTGATAATATTTTTAAAAATTACTCAAAAAAATCAGATTTTCTTTAAATTATTTTGAAATTTTAAAAATGATTTATAATTTTGAGACATAATAGTTACAAAGGTAAATATTATTTCACTGTAGGGTGATGAAATTGGCAGACGTGCCCTCCTGTCTCGGGGGTGGTGAGTTCGGGATAAACGTAGCGTAATGGGTTGACCACTAAATCAGTTCTGCGATATGGCTAACCGCACCTTGGAGGTTCGAATCCTTCTCCTACAGCATTTTTATTATTTGGTTTTTAGTTTGTTGATGAAGTGTAATGTTAAAAGCAATTCTATTTTAGGATTGCTTTTTTATTTGATAATTAGTCTATAAATTCGGTAGATAATTCACTTTAAACACCTATCATTATGTCATTAAGATTAGGAGATATTGCGCCCGATTTCAGCGCTGAAACAACCCAAGGACCTATTAATTTTCACGAATGGATTGGAAATTCATGGGTATTATTTTTTAGTCACCCCGCTGACTTTACTCCCGTATGTACAACTGAACTAGGAAAAACAGCTTTATTAAATGGAGAATTTAGCAAAAGAGGAGTTAAAGCCATTGCTATTTCCGTAGATAGTCTGGAATCTCACAACAAATGGGTACCCGATATAGAAGAGGTAAACAACGTAGAAGTAAATTTCCCCATTATCGCTGATCCAGAGAAAAAAGTGGCCTTATTGTATGATATGATTCATCCCAATGCCTCAGAAAAAGCGACAGTACGTTCCGTATTTATTATTGGACCTGATAAAAAAATCAAGCTTACACTAACTTATCCAGCATCAACCGGACGTAATTTCACTGAAATATTACGTGTCATCGATTCTTTGCAATTAACTGCAAATTATCAAGTAGCTACCCCGGCTGATTGGGTAAATGGAGAAGATGTCATCATCACACCTGCTGTATCAAATGAGGAAGCGCTTACTAAATTCCCTAAAGGATTTACAGCAGTTAAGCCTTATTTGAGAAAAACACCACAGCCAAATCTATAAGATTTTGTAAATTTGGTTATTCCCGCCAAAAAAATTGAAGAAAAAAAGAATCCAGCTTATTGTTAGTTTCCTTGGAGTTATTGGCTTTTGCTGGATTCTTTTTTCTTATATCAGCTCACTAACAGATGATGAAGGGCATCAATTTGCCTACAGTGACGCCATCCAAATTGAAGTTCCCCAAAAACACGCAATTCACGGTATTGATGTATCTCATCATAATGGAATTATCCCCTGGAATCACCTCAGTGAATTAGAAATTTTTGATACAGTTTCTTTAAAATTTGTATTTATTAAAGCAACTGAAGGTAGAAGCTTGCAAGATCGCAATTTTAAAGATAATTGGCGTAAAGCCAAACAAAAAGGATTAATAGCTGGGGCCTATCATTTTTATATACCAACTAGAGACCCCATTGAGCAAGCCAAAAATTTTTGTAAGATAGTACAGCTTCAAGAAGGAGACCTCCCTCCTGTTTGTGATATTGAAGTCACAAACAGGGTTAGTCACAAAAAAATCAAAAAAGATATCAAGGCTTTTTTAGATTATTTAACCGATTATTATCACACCAAACCTATCCTATATACCAACACACGGATGTACGCTGATTTATTTAATAATGAAGAGTTTACTGATTTTCCATTGTGGTTAGCTAGCTACGAAACCAATACGATTGTCGATGCTGATAATCTACGTTTTTGGCAGTATAGCAAGCTAGGTAAGCTTCAAGGGAATTCCAAATCTTGGGATTATAATGTATTTTTGGGCGATCATTCAGAATTTGCTTCCATGCTAATCAAATAAATAACATGCTATCCACGATTAATTTTACCCAAACCACTGCCTACCAAAAGCTATTATCTGACAAAAAGCGTTTAGAATCTAGTTCTATTTCAGCCTTATTTCAAACTGATAGCGAAAGACAAAAAAAGTATAGTCTTTTCTTTCAGGATATATTCATTGATTTTTCTAAAAATATCCTAGATGCAGCCACATTCAACCATTTAATTGAATTAGCCAAAGAGTGCCAATTAGAATCTGCCATTCAAGCTCAACTACAAGGTGAGGCAATTAACCAAACAGAAGGCAGAGCCGTTTTACACACTGCTTTAAGAAAACCTAAGGGACAATCTCAGTTATTAAATGGTGTTAATATCAATGCGGATATACATCAAGTGAGAGCTCACATGAAAGAATTTACGGAACAAGTGATTTCTGGGGCTTGGAAAGGATATACCAATAAAAGTATCACCGATGTAGTTAATATCGGAATTGGAGGGTCAGATCTTGGTCCCGTGATGGTGACCGAAGCTTTGAAACCTTACAAAACACATTTAAATGTACATTTTGTGAGTAATGTGGACGGCACTCATATTGCTGAAACTTTGAAAAAAGTTAATCCGGAAACTACTTTATTTTTAATAGCTTCCAAAACATTCACCACACAAGAAACCATGGCCAATGCATTCACAGCTCGCGATTGGTTCTTGAAAACTGCCCAAGATGAATCGGCTGTTTCCAAGCATTTTGTAGCCTTGTCCACCAATAAAGCTCAAGTGGAGAAATTTGGTATTGATTCAGCTAATATGTTTGCATTTTGGGATTGGGTTGGAGGAAGATATTCTCTTTGGTCAGCCATTGGATTGTCTATTTGTTTATCCATTGGATATGACAATTTTGAATCTCTTTTATCAGGAGCACATGAAATGGATTTACACTTAGCTAGCACACCTTTAGAAGCTAATGCACCTGTCATTTTAGCACTTTTAGGAATCTGGTATGTGAATTTTTGGGATGCTCCTACGCATGCTATTTTACCTTATGATCAATACATGCACCGATTTGCGGCCTATTTCCAACAGGGAGATATGGAATCCAACGGTAAAACTGTGGATAGAACTGGAAAGCGAGTTGATTATGCGACAGGTCCTGTTATTTGGGGAGAACCTGGAACCAACGGTCAACATGCCTTTTATCAATTGATTCATCAGGGCACTCAAATGATTCCTGCTGATTTTATTGCACCTGCTAAAACGCATAATCCAATTGGTAATCACCATACCTTATTGATGTCCAATTTCTTTGCTCAAACTGAAGCCTTGATGAATGGTAAATCGTTGGAAGTGGTAAAATCAGAATTAAGTAAAATTGGATTAGATGAATCAGCAATAGACAAACTTGCTCCATTTAAGGTTTTTGAAGGTAATAAACCCACCAATTCCATCTTGGCGAAAGAAATTAACCCTGCTACATTAGGTGCATTAATTGCCATGTATGAACACAAAATTTTTGTTCAAGGAGTTATTTGGAATATATTCAGTTATGACCAATGGGGAGTAGAATTAGGAAAGCAATTAGCTAATTGCATTTTACCCGAATTAGAAAACGAAGAAAAAATCCAAAGTCATGATAGTTCCACCAATGGATTGATCAATCAATTTAAGGCTTGGAGATAATAACAGTTGAATATCAATGAAAAAGGCTAGTCTTTCAACTAGCCTTTTTTTATTTTATTTTCTCCATTAAATCTTGCAGACTGAGTAATTCCTGCTCGCCACTCTCCATATTTTTAAGATTCATTTTATTTTGAGCCATCTCTTGTTCTCCTAGAACGGCAACAAAAGGAATTCGTTTTTTGTCGGCAAATTCAAAAGGTTTCTTGATTTTAGCTACTTCCGGATAAATTTCAGAAGGAATTCCTAGTTTACGCAATTCATTTACATATTGAAAAGCCTGTGTTTGTCCTGCTTCATCAAAATAGGCAAACAAAATTTTAGATCCGCTGAAGGGAATTTCAGGGAAAAGATTTAAGGCATCCATGACATCGATCATACGTTCGATTCCAAAAGACAAACCTACTCCTGACATATTGGGTAAACCAAAATCCGTCGTTAAGTTATCATATCTTCCTCCTCCAGCAATAGAACCAAAAGGAATATCAATAGCTTTCCCCTCAAATATTAAACCGGTATAATAACTTAATCCACGGGCAAGTCGATAATCAAAAATGATGTTCGTATTCACAAATCCATTTTGTTGAATGAATCCTAAGACATCTTGGATTTCCTTTAATCCAGCCAAACCTTGAGTATTGCCATTAAAAAAAGAGGTCAACTTATCTATTTTAGCTAGGTTATTTCCTTCAAATAAAATCAATTCAGCTAAAACAGCACATTGCTCCTCTGTAAATCCTTTTTCTATTAATTCTTTAGCCACGGCATCCCAACCAATTTTATCTAATTTATCGATGGCTACAGCGAAATCAACAAAATGTTCATTCATACCAAGAACATCTACTACACCTGCTAAGACCTTCCTAGAATTAATAACTAGGTTAGCTTTCAAGTTTAATGAATTGAAAATAGCTTGGAATAAAGTGATTAGTTCGGCTTCATTCAAGAGAGAATTAGATCCTATAATATCAGCATCACACTGATAAAATTCTCGATAGCGTCCTTTTTGGGGTCTATCTGCTCTCCAAACGGGTTGTATTTGATAACGCCTAAAAGGAAATGCTAAATCGTAACGATTCATTGACACAAAGCGAGCAAATGGTACGGTTAAGTCGTAGCGTAAACCCTTTTCGCTGACTTTATAGGTAAACTTTTTACTACCTTCTTGAAAATCTTGATCTGTTAATTTGGAGAGATAATCTCCTGAATTAAGAATTTTGAACAATAATTGATCTCCTTCATCTCCATATTTTCCTGTCAAAGTAGATAAATTCTCAATGGCTGGCGTTTCGATGGCTTGAAAACCAAATTGCTCAAAATGCTTTCGAATGATGTTGAAAACATAATTTCTTTTGGCCATTTCTTTTGGACCAAAATCTCTTGTACCTCTTGCGTTACTGGGCTTTTGCATAATTTCAAAAAACAAATTTAATTAATCGGGGCTTATTATTTGATTAATAAACGATATTTCGTATTTTTGCACACCAAATTTATCAAGACATGGCCGTAACTAGACTAAAACGTAAAGACAGAAGAAATCACGCAGTAGCGAATAATAAAGTATCTGCTATCAGAATTTTAAAGCAGAGACCAATTATCAAATTGGTAGATGTAGAAGAAATCAAAGCAAGTTTCGCTAAATAAGCATTATTTCAGTAAAGAGAAACCGGTATTCACCGGTTTTTTTTTATCCAAAAATTGCTGTAATTTGATTTTCTAAATCCATTATACATGAAAAAAATTACTTTCATTTGCACCGCTATCTTAGCAGCTGGTGTATTTAGCTTACAAGCACAAGACCACCGATTCGTTGAAGAGAATCCAACAAAACCTGACAAAACTGAATTTTGGGATCCTGAGATCCGTGTCGTAAGTCCAGGTAAAACCCCATCTGATGCCATTATTTTATTTGATGGTAAAAGTTTAGATAATTGGGAAACTGTTAAAGATGGCAGTCCAGCTAAATGGAAGGTAGAAGATGGTGCCATGACCGTAGTTAAGGGAGCTGGCAATATTTCTACCAAACAAAAATTCACAAATTACCAATTACATATTGAATGGCGCTCTCCGATGGAGCCTGAGACATTAAAGAGCCAAGGGAAAGGGAATAGTGGTATTTTTATGCAAGGAATGTATGAGGTTCAAGTATTGAATTCTTATCAAAATAGAAGTTACCGCAATGGTCAGGCTGGAAGTATTTACAAACAATCTGCACCCTTAGTGAATGCTACTTCACCAATGGGAGAATGGAATTCGTATGATATCATTTATACGGCACCGAAATTTACCATCAATGGTGGGATTGATACTCCAGCTTATGTTACGATAATTCACAATGGAATTGTGGTACAAAATCATACAAAAATTCAAGGAACAACGGAATACATTGGACAGCCTAAAAACCCTGTTCATGGTCCTGGACCTATTAGTTTGCAAGATCATGGTAATCCAGTAAGTTTCCGTAACATCTGGATTCGTGAAATGTAATATTTAATTCATTAATTTTGGGGAAGGTTTTTCTTAGAAAACACCTTCCCTTTTTTTATCCTATGAAATACCTTATTAGTTGGATTTTACGTCATATTCCTAGAAAGTACATTCAATTGGTCGCACATCAATTGTTAAAAGCATACAGTATATTTTTAAAGGGAAATAAAGTCCACTGCCCAATTTGCCAAGAAAACTTTTCTAAGTTTTTACCCTATGGCCGATTACATCCTAGAGAAAATGCCTTATGTCCGTCTTGTTTAAGTTTAGAAAGACATCGATTGATGTATTTATTTTTACAGAAGGAAACTAGCTTTTTTAAAAGCAAGCCTAAATTATTACATATTGCTCCAGAATATTGTTTCATAGATCGATTCGAAAAATTATTAGGTGACAATTATATAACGGCTGATATTGAATCCCCGTTGGCTAAAGTAAAAATGGATTTACATGATATTCCGTTCGAGGACAATAGTTTTGATGTGGTGTTTTGTAATCACGTATTAGAACATGTTCGGGATGATGTACGTTGTATGCAAGAGATTCGTCGAGTTTTAAAGCCAGATGGATTTGCGTTATGCCAAAGTCCACAAAGATTGGATTTGGCTACCACTTACGAGGATGCCAGTATTACAGATCCGAAAGAAAGAGAAATTCATTTTTTACAAGATGACCATTTGCGTATTTATGGTCGTGATTATGGAACTCAATTAGAAAAATCCGGTTTTCAAGTGAGTCCTATTAATATGATTGAAAAAATTGGTTTAGAAGAAAGTAAAAAAATGTCTTTACCCTTAGGTGAAATTATATATTTATGCCACAAATAAAAGCATGAGATACGAAGCACTTCCAGCACAGCTGTACATCAACAACCGTCAAAAATTAGTCCAACAATTAGCACCAAAATCCATTGTGTTAATTTGCTCCAATGATATCATGCCAACCAATGCGGACGGTAGCATGGGATTTAAGCAAAATTCTGATTTACTATATTTATCTGGATTAGATCAGGAGGAAACAATACTTCTTTTGTATCCAGATGCTCCTGAAGAACATCTAAAAGAAATTGCTTTTGTCAGAGAAACATCAGAATTGATTTCTATTTGGGAAGGTCACAAATTTACCAAAGAAGAGGCTCAAGGTATTTCTGGGATTAAGAACATCCAATGGTCACAGCATTTTGAAGCCATATTACAAACTTTAATTTATACGGCTGAAAACATCTATCTGGTTGATAATGAACATATTCGAAATAGCTCTACGGTAGAGACACAAAATGCAAGATTTACAAAATCGTTGCAAGCCAAATATCCTACGCATAATTATAAGCGCTTAGCTCCTATTACGAACACCATTCGTATGAAAAAGGAGTCCGATGAAATTGTGGCCATGCAGAAGGCTATTGATATTACGGAATCAGCATTCAGGCGAGTATTGAAGTTTACAAAACCTGGAGTAACAGAGTATGAAATTGAAGCAGAGTTTATACACGAATTTATTCGACTAAAAGGAGACGGTTTCGCCTATACTCCTATCATTGCATCAGGAGCAAATGCTTGTGTATTACACTACATTGAGAATAGAGAAGTTTGTCAGGATGGTGATGTTATTCTGTTGGACGTAGGTGCAGCATATGGCAATTATAATGCCGATATGACTAGAACGATACCAGTAAATGGCAAGTTTAGTCCTAGACAAAAGCAGGTTTATTTAGCTGTATATGATGTTTTGAATTTTGCTAGTCAATTAATGCGCCCGTCAATCTATTGGGTAGATTATCAAAAAGAAGTGGAGCGGTACATGGAAGGGAAGCTGATCGACTTAGGTCTTTTTTCTCGTGCCGATGTAGAAAAACAAGATAAAAAGGCTCCTTTATTTAAAAAATACTTCATGCATGGAGTGGCTCATCATTTAGGATTGGATGTACATGATGTTTGGGATAAATATAAACCTTTTGAAGCAGGGATGGTTTTAACCTGTGAACCAGGTATTTATATACGTGAAGAAGGATTAGGAATACGATTAGAGAACAACTTGTTAATCACGGAAAACGGGACAGATAATTTGATGAAGCATATACCCATTGAATGGGAAGAGATCGAATCCATCATGCAATCGAAGTAGTAAGTTAACTAATGACAATTTATTCGATTTGAAACGCTAATAAATAGTCTTGCATGTGGTTTGCCACCTTCCGCTTAGCTATATTTGTAAGATGGAAATATGCTTTCCTTAAATTGATTTTAAAAATGGATAATCCTTGTAAAGGAGAATTCCTATTGCCCTGAATAAGAATTTAACATATCTATTCCGTTTCTAGGTAAAACATATATTAACATAAATGAAGAACCTTCGTAATTTTTGCATCATCGCCCATATTGATCACGGAAAAAGTACCTTGGCCGATCGATTAATTGAATTCACGAATACGGTCCAAAAGCGTGATATGATGAATCAGCTATTGGATGATATGGATTTGGAAAGAGAGCGTGGAATTACCATTAAGTCTCATGCGATTCAGATGCAATATCCTAAGGATGGAGAGATTTATACATTTAATTTAATTGATACTCCTGGACACGTCGATTTCTCTTACGAAGTTTCACGATCTATTGCTGCTTGTGAAGGTGCATTATTAATTGTAGATGCCTCCCAAGGTATTGAAGCTCAGACCATTTCCAATTTATATTTGGCTATTAATCATGATTTGGAAATCATTCCAGTTTTGAATAAAATCGACTTACCTGGTGCTATGCCAGAAGAAGTTTCGGATCAAATCATTGATTTAATTGGTTGCAAAAAAGAAGACATCATTCACGCTTCTGGAAAAGAAGGTATTGGAATTCAAGATATATTGGATGCTGTTGTTACGCGTATCCCAGCTCCTAAAGGTAATCCAGAAGAACCTCTACAAGCTTTAATCTTTGATTCAACCTTTAACTCTTACCGAGGAATTGAAGTAATATTCCGTGTTTATAATGGGGAGATTCGTAAAGGAGATCGCGTTAAATTCATGAATACGGGAAAGGAGTATTTTGCGGATGAGATAGGTACCCTAGGTTTGGAACAAGAACCTAAATCCATTATCAAAACAGGGGATGTAGGTTACCTCATTTCAGGGATAAAAGAAGCTAAAGAAGTTAAAGTAGGCGATACGATTTCCCACGTGGCTAATCCATGTAAATCTGCCATACAAGGATTTGAAGAAGTAAAACCTATGGTATTTGCAGGTATTTATCCTGTTGAAACTTCTGAATTTGAGGATTTGAGAGATGCCATGGAGAAGTTACAATTAAATGATGCTTCATTAGTTTGGGAACCTGAAACTTCCATGGCCTTAGGTTTTGGGTTTCGTTGTGGTTTTTTAGGTATGTTGCACATGGAGATTGTTCAAGAACGCTTAGAGCGGGAATTTGACATGACGGTGATTACCACGGTACCATCAGTAAAGTTTAAGGTATTAACTACCGCCGATGAGGAATTATGGGTATCGGCACCAAGTGATTTGCCTGAACCCAATTTGATTAACATCATAGAGGAGCCATACATTAAAGCTCAGATTATCACCAAATCAGAGTATACGGGTGTTATCATGAGTCTTTGCATGGATAAACGGGGGATCCTAACCAATCAAATTTATTTAACTACAGACCGAGTAGAACTGACTTTTGATATGCCTTTGTCGGAGGTAGTATTCGACTTTTTTGACCGTTTAAAAACCATTTCCAGAGGTTATGCATCTTTGGATTATGAATATAAAGGTTACGAGCCTGGTTACTTGGTAAAATTAGATATTATGTTGAACGGGGAAAAAGTAGATGCTTTATCTGCCATCGTTCACCGAGATAAGGCCTATGATTGGGGAAAGCGTTTATGTGAGAAATTGCGTGAATTGCTACCTAGACAACAATTTGAAATAGCTATTCAAGCAGCGATTGGTCAAAAAATCATCGCTCGTGAAACAGTTAAAGCATTAAGAAAAGACGTTTTAGCCAAGTGTTATGGTGGTGATATTTCTCGAAAAAGAAAGTTATTAGAAAAGCAGAAGAAAGGTAAAAAGCGTATGCGTCAAGTGGGTAACGTAGAAATCCCACAAGAAGCATTCATGGCAGTTTTAAAATTAGATTAATCAAATATTTTTACATAATAGTTTTCGAAACAGGCTTCTAAAGCTTAATTTTGAATTTTTAAAAATAAGATAATGGCTGAAGTAATTAGAATGCCCAAGATGAGCGATACCATGGTTGAAGGTGTAATCGCTAATTGGCTAAAGAAAGAGGGTGATGTAATCAAATCTGGTGATATCATAGCTGAGGTGGAAACCGATAAAGCAACGATGGAGTTAGAGAATTACGAGGATGGAACATTATTATATATTGGCGTTAAAGTTGGTGAAGCTGTTCCCGTTGATGGAATTATCGCCATTGTTGGTACTCCAGGAGAAGATTATTCTAGTTTATTAGCTGATGCACCGGTAACGGCTGTAGTTTCTGTAGAAGCTAGCTCAACTCCTGTAGCAGCCCCAGTGGCTACTACTCCTGCGGCTCCAGCAGTAGATTTAAGTTCAATTCCAGCGAAAGCAGTAAGAATGCCTAAGATGAGTGATACCATGGTGGAAGGTGTCATAGCCAAATGGTTGAAGCAAGTAGGCGATGTAGTCAAATCAGGTGATATCATTGCCGAGGTAGAAACTGATAAAGCTACTATGGAATTAGAAAACTACGAAGATGGTACTATCTTATACATTGGGGCCAAAGAAGGTGAAGGTGTTATCGTAGATGGCATCATCATGGTAGTGGGTGAACCAGGCACCGATTTTCAACCACTTTTACAACAAGCTACTACCCGAGCAGTTCCAGCACCTGCTGCACCAGTAGCCGTAGCTGCATCAGCTCCAGTGAAAGAAGCGCCAAAAGCGACTGAAACAAAAGCAACATCTTCTGGAATTCAAGCGGATGCTAAAGGAGGAATTATCAAAGCTTCTCCCCTAGCTAAAGCCTTAGCGAAAGAAAAAAATATTAACCTTAATTGGTTACAAGGAACAGGTGATGGTGGTAGAATTACTAAATCTGACGTAGAAAACTACAAACCAAATGCTGGAGGGGCCACAGGCAACTTCATTTCTGGAGAAGAGAGTTTCGAAGATATTCCAAATAGTCAAATGCGTAAGACAATCGCTCGTCGTTTGTCTGAGTCTAAATTCAGTGCACCAGAGTTTTATTTAACCATGGAAATCAACATGGATAAAGCAATGGAAGCACGTGTCAGTATGAACGAAGTATTGCCAGTCAAAATTTCATTTAATGACATGGTGATCAAAGCGGTAGCTTTGTCTCTAGTAAAACATCCTAAAGTTAATTCATATTGGATGGAAGATCGAATCCGCGTCAATAAGCATGTACACATTGGTATGGCAGTAGCTGTAGAAGATGGTTTATTAGTACCTGTCATTCGTTTTGCTAGTGAGAAATCAATTGCACAGATTTCTGCAGAAGCGAAAGAATTAGGTGGGAAAGCAAAAAACAAACAATTACAACCCAAGGACTGGGAGGGTAATACGTTTACTGTTAGCAATTTGGGTATGTTTGGAATCGATCAATTTACTTCCATCATTAACTCACCCGAATCATGTATTTTGGCAGTGGGCGGTATAAAAGAAACAGTGGGTGTAAAGAATGGTCAATTCTATGCAACGAATATCATGAAGTTAACCTTGACTTGCGACCATCGCGTGGTAGATGGTGCAACAGGTGCTGCGTTTTTACTTACGTTAAAACAGTATCTAGAGGATCCCATTAAGATGTTTATCTAAACAAAAATAATGGCAAGCCTCGAAAATTTCGGGGCTTGTCTATTTTAGGAAAATTACGAATATGAGCAATACTAACATAAGAATCGCAGTGCAGAAATCAGGAAGATTAAGTGACGATTCATTGAAATTATTTAAAGAATGTGGAATTAAGTTTGAGTCTGGCGGATCTAAGTTACGTTCGATATCAAGCAATTTTCCGATTGAATTTTTGTTCTTGCGTGACGATGATATTCCAGGATATGTAGAGGATGGTGTAGCTGATTTAGGAGTAATTGGACTCAATGTATTAGAAGAAAATCGCAAAGAGGTAGAAATTGTCAAGGAATTAGGATTTTCCAAGTGTAGACTATCATTGGCTATTCCTAGAAATGAAGTTTATACGGATTTAAGTTATTTTGAAGGTAAAAATATAGCTACCTCCTATCCTAACTTGACCAATAATTTCCTGAAATCCAAAGGTATTACTGCCCATACACATGAGATTTCTGGTTCAGTGGAAATTGCTCCAAGCATTGGACTTGCGGAAGGAATTTGTGATATTGTTTCCACAGGTGGAACATTACTTAGTAATGGCTTAAAAGAAGTTGCGGAAGTCTTTAAAAGTCAGGCCGTATTGATTTCCAACAACTCATTAACAGCAGAAAAGAAAAGTATTTTAGAAAAACTCACATTCCGCATTGATTCCGTTCAAAGAGGTCAAAATGCTAAGTATGTGGTTTTAAATGCAGAAGAAAAGAATTTAGAGAAAATTATCGCCTTATTACCGGGCATGAAATCGCCTTCTCGTGTACCATTAGCTGAAAAAGGTTGGTATTCCTTGCATTCTGTTATTTCTGAAAATGATTTCTGGGAAATCATTGAGTCTTTGCGCGAAGCGGGTGCTCAAGGAATTTTAGTGTTACCTATTGAGAAAATGATTCTTTAGTATGATTCCTTTTATAAAATATCCTTCTGTCGACACCTTTGCTCAAATTTGTCAAAGACCCAGCTTAGATGCCCAATCTTTGGATGAAATCATTGAAGGGATATTCACACATGTTGAAACCCAACAAGATCAAGCATTGCGTGATTTAACGTTGAAATTTGAAAAGAGAGAGATACAAGAAATTCTTTATACTGAACAAGAAATAAACGAACTTGCTAATCAGGTTCCTGAATCACTAGAAAAGGCTATTCAACAAGCTTATGCCAATATTCATACCTTTCATGAATCTCAACAGTTTGTATCTCATAAAATAGAAACAAGTCCTGGTGTAATTTGTTGGCAGAAGGCTAGCCCAATTGAAAAGGTGGGTATTTATATTCCTGGAGGAACAGCTCCATTATTTTCTACCATTTTAATGTTGGCTATTCCTGCACAAATAGCAGGTTGTAATGAGATTGTTTTATGTACTCCTGCTGTGCATCCAGCCATTTTCTATACTGCAAAGTTGTGTGGCGTTACAAAAATGGCTAAAGTTGGTGGAGCGCAAGCTGTAGCAGCGATGGCTTTAGGAACTGAATCCATTCCAAAAGTGTATAAGATTTTTGGACCTGGTAATCAATATGTGACTGCAGCCAAAATGTTTGCGAACCACAAAGGAATAGCGATCGACATGCCCGCTGGACCCTCTGAGGTGGCGGTATATGCTGATTCACATGCTAATCCAGCCTATGCAGCGGCAGATTTATTGTCACAAGCTGAGCATGGAATTGATTCACAAGTATTTTTAGTGGCTTTAGAAGAATCCTTCATTGAAAAGACTCAAGCAGAACTAGAAAAACAAGTTGAACTTTTGGATAGGAAAGATTTAGCTTTACAAGCCTTGAAAAATTCAAAAGCAATTTTGGTTAAAGATAGAAAAGAAGCAATTCAATTATTAAATGAATATGCCGCTGAGCACTTGATATTAGCCTGTGATCAACCAGAGGAATTTGCTGATCACATTGTGAATGCTGGATCAATCTTTTTGGGTAATTTCACCCCCGAGGCAGCAGGTGATTATGCATCGGGTACTAACCATACTTTACCTACCAATGGATTTGCAAAAGCTTATTCTGGAGTTAATTTGGCTAGTTTTCAGAAAAAAATCACGCTTCAAAGTATCAGTCAAATAGGCTTAGAAGTATTGGGTCAAAGTATCATCGACATGGCAGAGGCTGAATCATTACAGGCACATGCTAATGCCGTAGCGATTCGATTAAACACACGTTCATGAATTATCAATCCATCATATTACCACATATTTGGAATTTGAAACCTTATTCGTCGGCTAGAGATGAATTTAAAGGTAAGGAAGGAGTATTCTTAGATGCTAATGAAAATCCAATAGGTTCTCCACTACCTGAAAATTGGAATCGTTATCCTGATCCCATGCAATGGGAAATCAAGGAAGAGTTGTCGGCTATTAAACAAATTCCTGTCAATCAAATATTTATAGGAAATGGATCTGATGAAGCAATTGACTTAATCATCCGTATGACCTGTGCAGGACCTGCAAATTCGATTATTTTATGCCCTCCTACTTATGGAATGTATGAAGTAAGCGCATCGATTAATCATGTTAAAATCATTGCTGTCCCTTTAACTCAGGAATATCAATTAAACGTTGACCAAATTTTATCTTCGGTAAAAGAAGAAACGCGAATCATCTTTATTTGTTCACCGAATAACCCGACGGGAAATAAAATTAATCGAAATGATATTTATCAAATCATAGAAAATTTTCAGCAAGGTTTTGTCATTATAGATGAAGCCTATATTGATTTTTCTGATGAGCCTAGTTTCATTACAGAATTGAATAAATTTCCTAACGTAATCGTCATGCAAACGCTATCCAAGGCATATGGATTGGCATCTTTGCGTTTAGGAATGGCATATGCGCATCCACAAATTATTCAAATTTTAAATAAAATTAAACCGCCATACAACATAGGTGGAGCGACACAGGCATTGGTTTTAGAGGCTTTAAAGAATAGAGATTTTTTATTTAATTCGATTCAACAAATAAATCATGCAAAAAATACGTTAATTTCAGAGTTGGAAGCTATGCCTCAAGTGATTCGTATTTTTCCTTCTCAAGCTAATTTTATCTTGGTGAAAATGGAAAAAGCGCAAGAATTATTTGATTATTTAATATCGCAACAAGTCATTACTAGAAATCGATCTAATGTGGCTTTATGTGAAAATTCCATCAGAATTACCGTTGGTTTACCAGAGGAAAATCAAGTATTAGTTCAAAAAATACAAGAATTTTATTCTTAACTATATGTTTAAAAAGAGCCTGTTCATTCTGTTATTTACTTGCCTATCCTCCGTAGCTTTTGGTCAAATTCAAGAATGGGCCTCAGGTTTTAGGATTGGTGAACCAGGCGGATTTATGGCACGTAAATATTTGAGTAACGGCATTAATGCGGTAGAAGTTAATATTGGAGCATATGGTGGCTTGTGGGGAACCGACAGAAATTATAAAGATGGTACGTTTAAGAATATTGGTTTCACGATGAATGCTTTGTATTTGTGGCATCATCCCACATTAATTAATTCAGATATCCATACATATTACGGATTTGGTCCTCAGTATACATCCAGAGATTTATATGCCAAAGGAAGTACCACACCAACAAACAATGGGGGATTTGGTGCTGCTGCCGTTGGTGGAATTGAATTTTATCCCGTTGATGCCCCTAATTTATCCTTTTTTGGTGAAGTAGGATTTTACAATGAGATTGCACCTAACCCTTTCTTTTTTCATGTACAAGGTGGAATTGGAGTTCGGGTAAATTTCTAATTGATATTGCAATTTCACAGAAAAATCATGACATTTGCAATCCATAAACGGGGATGTAGCTCAGTTGGCTAGAGCGCTTGCATGGCATGCAAGAGGTCGTCGGTTCGAGCCCGATCTTCTCCACCATTTAAAACGTAGCATGAAGAATGTAGAATGAAAATTCAATTCTTGATGCTACGTTTTTTTAGTGGATGATTTATCATGAAAATTTGTTAGGAGATTAGTCAGGGAGATCGGTCTGTCGAAGAGATTTGTCAAATTTTCAAAATTTGACAAATCTAAGCGGAAATGAGCACATATAAGCTCGTTTATAATCACAAATACTGATAATTTACAGACGATCTTTAAACGACTCATATCCAAAACTTTTGAATAGCACAAAGTTTTGATTCCTATCCAATTTACCAATACTAGGCAAATTAACTCCGTTGAAAGTGGTTGTTTTGACCATTGTATAATGAATCATATCTTCCAAAATGATCTCATCCCCTATTTGTAATGGTTCATCAAAAGAATAGTCTCCATAATAATCTCCAGCTAGACAAGTCATGCCACCAAAGCGATATGTCGGTTTTCCTGCCACTGGTTCTGAATCCGCAAAACGAATTCTTGGTTTATAAGGCATTTCTAAGGTATCAGGCATGTGAGCCGCAAAAGATACATCCAAAATGGCTACATTTATTCCTGCCGAATGAACAATATCTAACACGGTAGATTTTAAAAATCCAATTTGCCAACCCACTGCTGAACCTGGTTCTAAAATAATGGATAAATTAGGGTATTTAGCTTTAAAGCGAGTTAGAACTGATATTAAATGATCTACTTGATAATCTTCCCGAGTTATCAAATGCCCACCTCCAAGATTTAACCATTTAATTTTTGGCAATAAATCACCAAATTTCTCATCAATGACAGCCAACGTTCTTTCCAAAACAAAAGAATCATTTTCACATAAAGTATGAGAATGTAACCCTTCTATTCCTTCAGGTAATGTTTCTCCGATATCAGACCGACGAATTCCCAATCTTGAACCAGGAACGCAAGGATTATACATGTCAGTTTCTACTTCAGCATATTCAGGATTAATACGTATACCACAAGAAATACCCTGCTGAGCCGCACTCTGATAATACTGCTGATATTGATTCAGCGAGTTAAAAGAAAGGTGACTTGTATAAGAAGCTAACTCCTCAAATTCTTTTTCTAAATAAGCTGGTGAATAGACGTGACATTTAACCTGCATCTCTTCATAAGCCAAACGCGCTTCATGCAAAGAACTAGCCGTAGCCCCAGCTAAATACTGTCGAACCAATGGGAATTCATGGTAAAATGAAAAACCCTTTAAGGCACAAATAATCTCAATACCTGCTTCTTGTTGAACCCGTTGCAGTAATCTAAGATTATTCAATAATAGATTTTCCTCCAAAACAAAGCAAGGCGAAGGTATAGTAGGATAAACCTCTGTAGGTCTAATATTCATGTGGAAGGGTGATATTGTGCAATTCGTGCCAAGGTAAACCGTGAATATTTAACATCTCCATAAATGGGTCAGGATTAAATTCTTCTACATTATACACTCCAGCCTTTATCCAATCTCCTTGAATCATTAAACTAGCTCCAATCATGGCAGGTACTCCTGTCGTATAACTAACTCCTTGCGCCTGAACCTCTTTATAGCATTCGGCATGGTGACAGTTGTTATACACATAATACGTAGCTTCTTGACCATCTTTGATACCTTTAATCTGACAACCAATGGAGGTCTGACCAGAATAATTCTCTCCCAAAGTGCCAGGCTCTGGAAGTACCGCTTTTAAAAATTCCAAGGGTACGATATCCATACCATTGAATTTAATTGGCTGAATCGAAGTCATACCCACATTTTGTAATACCTCTAAATGTGTTAAATATGCCTGACCAAAAGTCATCCAAAAACGAGCGCGTTTCAATGTTGGAAAGTTTTTAGTCAAAGACTCTAATTCTTCATGAAATAATAAATAGGATTCTTTAGGTCCTATATTGGGATATTCAATAGGCTTATGAATGGACATCGCTTCAATCTCAACCCATTGACCATTTTCCCAATATTTCCCCTTTTGAGTAATCTCACGAATATTAATTTCTGGATTAAAATTTGTCGCAAAAGCCTTTCCATGATCACCTGCATTACAATCAATGATATCCAAGTAATGCATCTCATCAAAATAATGCTTATTCGCATAAGCTGTGTATACACCGGTTACACCAGGATCAAATCCACAACCTAATAAAGCCATTAATCCAGCTTCCTTAAATCTTTCTTGATAAGCCCACTGCCATGAATATTCAAATTTTGCTTCATCTTTAGGCTCATAATTGGCTGTATCCAAATAATGAACACCTGTAGCCAAACAAGCATCCATAATTGTTAAATCTTGATATGGCAAAGCCACATTAATCACCATGAAAGGCTTTTCCTCAGTGAATAATTTTACTAATTCGGGAACAGAGTCGGCATCTACTTGACGCGTTTTAATCGCAGTAGGAAGTCCAATATTTTGTGCCTCCTTCGCGATTGCATCACATTTGGATAATGTTCTAGAAGCCAACACCACCTCTGAAAAAACCTGGGGATTCATGGCACATTTCTTAGCCACTACATTACCAACACCACCGGCACCGATTATAATTACCTTTTTCGACATAGTTTTATTTAAAAGAATGCAAAAATACATCAAGAGAAGCTTTTATCCTTCAAGCTTTCATTAATTTTTAAAAGGACGTATCAATTTCACAAAACTTCCCAACCAATATTTAGTGTATAAGTTATCTTCTCGTACTCCTTTTGAAGTACTTGAATGAAGAAAATAGACTTCATTGGCAGATTTAATACGTGAAATTATACCTGAATGATTGATTACTTTAGTTTGACTCGTGGCAAAAAATACCCAATCACCTACTTGAGCATCCTGAATTGAAATAGGTAAACCAAATTGTGCTTGATCTTTTGATAGTCTTGGAATTTGAAAATGTTGATCTGCATACATTCTGAATAACAAACCAGAGCAATCCATCCCTTTGCGATCTATTCCTCCAGTTCGGTAAGGCACACCTTGGTATGACAATCCTGAATGAATCAGTTGATCTATTTCACGTATTGTATAATTAGCCTCTATTGGAGGATTTGCTAAACCGAGAAATTGAATTGTCTTTTTCCAAACGGAACAAGAAGAAACAAGAACAAGTAACACCCATAATACAGCAATTCTCCTAAACATATTCCACAGCTTTATCCATCGTATATATAATGGCTCCTTTTACCTCTGGGTAGCCCATTTGTCTAAGTGCTTCGCAATATGAGTTAACTTGGCTTTGATGTGAATCTTTCTTTTTACCTGTTTTATAGTCAACAACAATCAGGGTTTGATTTTGCTTAATGACACGATCGGGACGAATCATATTTCCGTTAGGTAATAAAATATCTTCTTCGGAAATGAATAATTCGCCGGGCTTAAAAAACTGTTTAATGTCATCCATTTCAAGCAGTTCCAATATTTCAGGCAATACTTCTTCTTGATTTATGTCCTCATAAGATTTTAAATTCTCTAATTGCTTGTGAATGACCTCACCAAGTTCCCTTTTTTCTTTAGCGAGGGTATATAGATCTGCCTGTTCGGATCTTACCCGCAATAAGGGTTTTGCGGACGTTTTGGCGTCTAATTTCAAAGAGAGATGAATTTCTGAATCCATCGATCTTTGCTTTTGAATAAATGAAGTTGATTTACTTAATACATAGTACTTGGAAATATCCTCAAATTCTAAGTCCATGAAAGAAGGCAACTCTTCTGATTCTGTCTTACATGTTTGTAAATACTCAAGCAATAATTTACCAATGGATTGTTCAAAAGTTGATTTTGTCTTAAAATGTGACTCAAGATTTGGTTCCGAAAACAAGATATGTAAATGTTGCTTCGCACGTGTACTTGCCACATACAGCATATTCAACGCATCTAAAAATATAGCATCTTTTTCTTGTTGTTTTTGGCTTGCTAGTTGTTCAAATTGATCCAAGTCATTGGCATTTGCCCTAGCATAAAAATATGGTAAAGCACCCTTTTCTTCTAACACAAATTCTTCCTCCTGTATATCCAATTTAAACCAAATTTTATCACGGTCACTGGCTTGATGCGTCCAAGAAGCAAAAGGCAAAATGACTACTGGATATTCCAGACCCTTTGATTTATGAATACTGGTAATGGTAATTGCATCCACATTTTCAGGGCATGAAATACTGAAATTATGCTTGTTAAGATCAAAATAGGCTAAGAAATCCGAAATGGAACTAGCATTTTTCAATGTAAAATCTTGAATTATATCCAGCAATTTCAATACATATTCTGAACCTTCTGTTCGACTAAATAAATCGAATATGGCAATGGTATGATAAACGGTATCTAACAAACTTTCATCCTCCCAAAGAGAATCCATTTGAATGCTATAAAACTCAGCAACATATTGATTCAATACCAATGCCTGATTTGAATTAAATTTACTCTCTTTTTGTAAGAAATTTAAAGCATCCAAAGAAATCGCTTGACCATGAATATCAGCTAAAGCATAAGCGGCTTCAAATAGCAATATGGGCTTTTGAGGATCGACTTTCATTTTTAAGAGTGCCAAAATGAAAGCAACTAATGATGAATAATAGACCAAAAGTGAATCAGCAGAAATAATAGGATAACCAGCTTCTTTTAATTGTAAAGCTAAAAATTTAGCATCCTTATTTTTCCTTGTTAGTAATGCAATATCACCCAAACGAAAACCTGCTGTCACATTATATTCAATCAACTGAATGACATTTTGCAACATCCACTTGGCTTCTAACTCTTTATTTTCTGTTGTAATTACAGGTTTTTGGAATACCAGCATATCTACTTGGCCAGATAATGCAGTCGATGATACTTGGGGAATTTGGGTCATACTATGCCCATATACAGGTTCTAAAAGCGCACAAAATCCTTGATAAGTCGGTTGATTGGAAATCCAAGAGAAAAAAGCATTATTAAATTCAACTATTTCTGGTGCGCTTCGGTAATTACTTTCTAATTGATTTAATTGAATCTGATTCATTAAATAGTCAAGTCGAACTTGATCAAATTCCGATTGATTGAATTTGTCACCTAACAACTGCGGATTTTGTGCTGTCAGGGAGGCTATCAATCCCACTTCACCACCTCTAAACTTGTAGATGGATTGTTTAGCATCCCCTACCAACAAATTGCGCTTTCCTAAAGAAACCGTATTTTCAAGTAATGGCATGAAATTTTTCCACTGCAATATAGATGTGTCTTGGAATTCATCAATAAGAATATGAAAATACCGATCTCCCAATTTTTCATAAATAAAAGGCACGGGATCTTGAGAAATAATTTCATTGATTCTCCTAGCAAATTCCGCTATTGAAATACTCGATTGCTCGTGTTGATAAACTTGATATTCTTCATTAATAGATGAAATCAGGGCTATTTTTTTTAAATCTTTTACGATCAGTTTAAACAATAAATACTTAGATATTTCTTCCTCATACAGTTGAATGAATTCAGTAGCCAAATCAGTTAATTGTTTCGATATACCATCTATTTGAGATTTAGTAATTGGATCTACTTTAGCTGCATGCCATTTGTTCTGATCGATCGCAGTTCTAATACTTGAATATTTATCTATTTTAAGGTTTTGTCCATTCGCAAATTTTCTAAATGCATTAATAGGGCCCTTTACTCCATTGGCAAAATACGATTCTTCAATGTGTAAGGAATCAGCGAGATTAACAATTTCTTGGGATATTTCAACGATTTGATTCTCAATTGAATCTATTTTAGTATTTATTTGATGTTCAATTTTTAAAAAATCAGACATAGAAAAAACTTCCATTTCTTGTTTTATACCAAAATAATTTTCGTCAAATGAAATCTTTAAGAAATCAATTAAACTTTGTCGAATACGATTCCAATTTTTACCATCTATGACTTCCTGTCGAGCGAAGGAAAGAATTAAATCCGTTAAAACGGGATCTCCAGATTGATTTACCTTATCTAAAAGCTGGTCCATCAAATCATTCATCAACGAGTTTATATCCAAGATAACCTCAAATTGACTTGGTAAATGAAGTTCTTCTACAAAGGAACTGCTCAACCTTTGGACAAAAGCATCTATGGTCATCACGGAAAAAAGTCCGTAATCTTGAAGAATTTGTTGTAGTGTGATGTAGGCACGCGTAGCCAATTCGTCTAAGGTCAATTCAATGCCTTCTTTTGCTAGATCCTCTTGAATTCGACGCAATAATTGATTTGACTCTGAAATCTCTTTTTCTGCCATATCCACAAAAGCTGGATAAGCTGATATACCTGATAATGCTTTGATGATTCTAGTTCGCATTTCCTCGGCAGCTTTAATGGTAAATGTTACTGCTAAAATTCGTCGGAAATAACCACGAGGCTCCACTTCGTGTAATGACAACTTGATGTACTCCAGCGTTAATGTATAGGTTTTACCAGACCCAGCAGAAGCAGAAAAAAGTTGTAAAGGGGAGGCTAACATGAAAAAACTATTTAGAATGCAAGATAAAATAAAAATAGGATTAATTCGGTGTGCCTTTTATTGCTATCTTTGTTTCCCGTAACCAAACAAACAAATTCCCAATGTCAGGTAAAGGGACCACAAAGAAATCAAAGTACATTTTCGTTACGGGTGGAGTAACTTCTTCATTAGGTAAAGGCATCATAGCGTCCTCTTTAGCCAAGCTTTTACAGGCTAGAGGATTAAGCTGTACCATTCAAAAATTCGATCCATATATTAATATTGATCCAGGAACATTAAATCCCTACGAACATGGGGAATGTTATGTTACCAATGATGGTGCCGAAACCGATTTAGATTTAGGCCACTACGAGCGTTTCTTAAATACGCCAACAAGTCAGGCTAATAACATTACTACAGGTAGAATTTACCATAATGTCATTACCAAGGAAAGAAGAGGCGATTATTTAGGCAAGACAGTTCAGGTAGTTCCCCACATTACCGACGAAATCAAAAGAAATATTTTGCTTTTAGGCGAAACAGGTAAATTTGATATCGTTATTACTGAAATAGGTGGATGTGTCGGCGATATCGAATCCTTACCATTTATTGAGGCTGCCCGACAATTGAAGTGGGATTTAGGTGAGAAAAATACCTTATTTATCCATTTGACGCTTATACCCTATTTAAGTTCAGCTGGGGAATTAAAAACTAAACCTACCCAGCACTCGGTAAAAACGTTATCAGAATCAGGTATTCAACCTGATATTTTGGTTTGTCGCACAGAACATCCATTACCACAAGAAATGAAGCGCAAGATTGGCTTATTCTGTAACGTAACAGAACAAGACGTCATTGAAGCAATGGATGCCGAAACTATTTATGATGTTCCTTTATTAATGAAGGAAGAACGTTTAGATAGTCGAGTTTTATATAAATTAGATATTTACAACGACAAGGATTCGAACTTAGTTAATTGGAAAAACTTTTTGTCTAAGCTTAAAAATCCCAAATTTGAAATTTCCATTGGGCTAATTGGTAAGTACGTTGAGTTAAAAGATTCTTATAAATCCATCGCTGAAGCCTTTATTCACGCGGGAGTGGCCAATGAAATTAAAGTCAATGTGAAATGGATTTCATCTGAAACGATGGATGATGAAAATACCCAAGAAACGTTAACTGGTCTTGATGGCATTTTAGTAGCTCCAGGTTTTGGAGAAAGAGGGATTCAAGGAAAAATCAATGCAGTAAAATTTGCTCGAGAAAATAAGATACCATTCTTGGGTATTTGTTTAGGAATGCAATGTGCGGTCATTGAGTTTGCTCGGAATGTGATCGGTTTGGAAGATGCTCACTCGTTTGAAATGAACCCAGAAACACCTTATCCAGTGATTGATATCATGGAAGATCAGAAGAAAATATCTGAGAAAGGTGGAACCATGCGTTTAGGTGCTTATCCATGTAAAATTGAAAAAGGAACTTTGGCGCATAAAATTTATGGAAAATCATCCATTCAAGAACGTCATAGACACCGCTACGAGTTTAATAATACATATTTAGATCAGTATCATCAAGCAGGAATGGTGACCTCAGGAGTTAATCCTGACAGCAATTTAGTGGAGATTGTGGAATTACCCAATCATCCATTTTTTGTAGGAGTACAATTTCACCCAGAATATAAATCTACCGTGGAAGCTCCTTCTCCCCTGTTTGTTCATTTTGTTAAAGCAGCTTATCAACATGCTGTTCCATTTATTAAAAATTCAAAATAGTATTTAGACGTATCTTATGGATAGGAATTCAGTTACCGGTATTGTATTGATATTAGCCATGTTATTGGGTTATCAATACTTCTTTGCTCCCAAAGAACCGATTAAGAGTGAAACCAGTGTAAAAGCAGCCTCAAGCACAAAAAAAATTGACACTTTAGTTTCAAAAGCTAGCCCGGCACAAGTAATAAAAGATACAGCCATTGCTAGCATCAAAGAAGAGACCTTTGTATTAGAAAATAAGGATATTCAGGTTCAATTAAGCAATTACGGAGGAAAAATAGTTTCCGTGACACTGAAGAACTATGAATCGTATAAAAATTACAATCAAGGACTAAAAGCTGGTTTGAAATTATTCGATGCTAAAAAGGACCAATTCGACGTAGAGCTTCCTATTTCTGGTAAAAAAGTAAAATTGTACGATTTAACGTATCAAGCTAAATCAAGTCCTCAAGGTGTAGAATTTGTAAGCACCTTGCCTACTGGAAAAGTAATCAAACAAACCTATAGCCTAGCTAAAGAGGGATTTGAGCTAAATTATGGCATTGATGCGAAATCATTAGGAACAGATTTGGGTGCTGAATACCAAATCCATTGGAAAGAAAACATCCATCAATCAGAGAAAGATATTGCTGAAGAAAGAAAAGCAACGATCAATTATTTGTTGCATGAAGATGAAGAGTTTGATTATTTATCTGAAAACCCATCAGCGAATGAGGCAGATAATATTACATCTAAATTGGATTGGATCACTTTTAAAAAGAAGTATTTCATAACAGGTTTGATTCCTCAAGGATTTCAATTTCAAAAAGCGGCATTAAGTAGTACTCCAAATTTGAATGATTCATTGAATATCAAAACGTTGGATGCCAATATGGTAGCTTCTACCCAAGACTTGCTTCAAGGAAAATCAAATTTTAAATTTTACTTTGGACCCAATGATTATTCCATCATTAAACATGTGGCTCCGTCATTTGGAAAGAATGTTAAGTTAAGCTACGACTTCTTACTCCCTATTACACGCTATATATTCGTTCCTTTGTTCGATTTCTTAGAAAGTATTGTTTCTAATTACGGATTATTAATTGTTTTATTGGTTCTAATCATCAAAACAGCCTTACTACCATTGACTTATAAGTCGTATGTATCTATGGCTAAAACAAGGATATTGGCCCCAGAAATTGCAGCAATTAAAGAGAAAATCGGAGATGATGCAGCCAAAGTTCAGCAGGAAACCATGAAACTATATGGTGAAGTGGGTGTCAATCCGCTAAGTGGTTGTATACCTGTATTAGCCACCATGCCTGTTTTAATGGCGGTTTTCATGTTATTTCCAAATCTAATCAACCTGAGACAGGAATCCTTTTGGTGGGCCAATGATTTATCTACTTTTGACTCTGTCTTGGATTTACCCTTTGCTATTCCATTTTATGGATCTCATGTCAGTATGTTTTGTTTACTAATGACTTTGTCCCAATTGGCTTACGGGTATTATAACAACCAAATTACACCTGATCAACCAGGACAGCCGATTAATATGAAAATGATGGCCTATGTAACGCCAGTCATATTTATGTTTGTGATGAACTCATTTCCGGCAGGATTAAGTTTCTATTATTTTGTATCCAACTTAGTGACCATCGGTCAGCAATTGGCCATTCGTAAATTTGTGGATGAAGATAAAATCAAGCGTCTGTTAGATGAAAATCGCAAGAAAATAGCTGCTGGTGGTGGTGCTAAAAAGTCGCGATTCTCTCAATACCTTCAAACTCAAATGAAGGCGGTTGAAGAACAGCAAAAAGAACAAAAGAACTCCAATACTAAGAAGAAGAAATAGTTATGGGATCATTAAGTGCTTCCTATTTTGAACGCGCACAAGAAGTTATACCAGGAGGAGTTAATTCGCCTGTTCGAGCATTTAAATCAGTAGGTGGTTCACCCCTATTCATTCAATCTGCCAAAGGTGCATACCTAAAGGATGTTGATGGTAAAGAATATATTGACCTAATAGGTTCTTGGGGACCTATGCTTTTTGGACAAGCGCATCCGAGAATTGAAAACGCGGTTCGTGAGGCTTTGTCTAATGGCTTTTCATTTGGAGCTCCGTCTTATAATGAGGTTTTAATCGCAGAGAAAATCGTTTCCATGATTCCATCCATCGAGAAGGTTCGATTGGTAAATTCAGGAACTGAAGCCACCATGGCAGCTATTCGATTGGCAAGGGCTTACACTAAAAGAGACAAAATTATCAAATTTGAAGGATGCTATCATGGTCATGGTGATTCCTTTTTAATAGCTGCTGGTTCTGGCGTTGCCACCTTAGGTACACCTGATAGTCCAGGTGTTACAGTTTCTACAGCAAAAGATACCTTAACGGCCATATATAACGATTTAAGTTCATTAAGAAACTTATTCGAGGCCAATCCAACTGATATTTCAGCAGTCATTTTGGAACCTGTTGTTGGAAATATGGGATTAGTTATTCCCGAACCTGGTTTCATTGAAGGGATTCAACAATTATGTAAGTCATATGGGAGTCTATTGATATTTGATGAAGTTATGACAGGTTTCAGACTGTCATCATCTGGTTATCAAGGTCTCACGGATATTCAACCTGATTTAACCACTTTAGGTAAAATCATAGGTGGAGGTCTACCAGTGGGTGCTTATGGCGGTAAAGCCGAAATCATGAACATGATAGCACCATCTGGACCCGTATATCAAGCAGGTACGCTTTCTGGAAACCCACTCGCTACTACAGCTGGTTTAGCCATGTTAAATTTAATTACGGATAATCCCGAGGTTTACCCAACTTTAAATCAAAAGGGAGAATATTTGGCAGCAGGTATACGACAGCAATTAATGGATCTTAAAATTGATGGCTTTGTGAATCAAATAGGTTCTATGTTCACTTTGTTTTTCACCAATATAGCCGTGAAAAATTTCAGCGACGCTAAAACTTCGGATACGGCAAAATTTGGCGTCTACTTTAGAGAAATGTTGAACCAAGGTGTGTATTTACCTCCTTCACAATTTGAATCTTGGTTTTTATCCGCTGCGCTAGATCAATCACATCTAGACCATATTTTAAAAGCCAGTAGAATTGCTTTAGAAAAAACACTAGTAGTTTAATATTTGCTAGAAGAGCTCATCGCTTCATGAAAGAAGAATCCACTTTCTATAGTGTAATTATTCCAGTCTACAATCGTCCTCAAGAATTGGACGAACTTTTACACTGTTTGACTCTTCAGAGTTTTCTTCATTTTGAAGTTCTAATTATAGAAGACGGATCTCAAATTTCTTCTCAAGAAATAGTATCAAAATATGCCAAGCTTCTAGATATTCATTATTTCTATAAAGAAAACGGTGGACAAGGATTTGCTAGAAACTATGCCTTTGAAAGAGCAAAAGGAGATTTTTTTGTTATTTTGGATTCCGATGCTTTAGTAGAATCTAGCTATTTAGAAGAAGTAGAAAAGGGAATAAGCGAGAAAAATATCGATTTGTTTGGTGGACCAGATAAAGATCATGTGAGCTTCACTCCCATACAAAAAGCCATCAGCTTTAGTATGACTAGCCTATTTACAACTGGAGGAATTCGAGGAAAGGAAAAGAATGTAGGTGGAAAATTTCATCCTAGGAGCTTTAATATGGGTATATCTAGAAAGGTATGGGAAGCCACACATGGATTCAAAATTACTCGTATGGGTGAAGATATAGAATTTAGTATTCGATGTTTGTCCTTAGGTTTCCATTCGGCTTTACTTCCTAAAGCATTCATATATCATAAAAGACGTACCGACTTTACTCAATTTTATAAGCAATTACACTTTTTCGGTCGGGCTAGAATCAATATTTCCAGATTCTTTCCTAAAGAATTAAAATGGGTACATTTTTTCCCAGCTTGTTATTTAATCGGATTAATTCTTGTTGGAATATGCCTTATTCTATTTCCTGAATTGGGTAAATACTTGGCTGGATTTGTCGTATTGTATTGGTTGGGGATATTTATCGATGCAATTGTTCAAACAAAAAGCCTTAAAATAGCAATCCTTGGACTTATCGCAGCTAACATTCAGTTAATCGCTTATGGCCAAGGATTTCTAGAAGAGGCATGGCAGAAATTTACCAATAAGCCTTCTTAAGCAAATAATTCTGAACGTAATCTTTCACTCCTTCTTCCAATGTATGGAAAGGTTGTGTAAAACCAATTTGACGTAACTTCGACATATTGGCTTCGGTAAAGTATTGGTACTTATCACGTATATCCATGGGCGTATCGATGTAATTAATAACAGCCTCTTTGCCCATAGCAGCAAAAGTCGATTTACCTAAATCATTAAATGAACGAGCAATGCCAGTTCCTAAATTGTAGATTCCTGAGTTCTTACGGTGTTCCATGAAGAAGATACATACATCGATTAAATCTTTGACATAGATAAAATCCCTCATTTGCTCGCCATCACCATAATCTGGACGGTGCGATCGGAATAAGTTAAGACTCCCCTTTTCATTGATTTGACGGAATGCATGCCAAATAACCGAGGCCATGCGACCTTTATGGTATTCATTAGGACCATACACATTAAAAAACTTCAATCCAGCCCAGAAAAAAGGCTTTTTCTCTTGTTGCAATGCCCAAATATCAAAGTCGTTTTTTGAATCTCCATAGGGATTCAATGGCTTTAATCCGGGTATTTTACTTTCATCGTCATCGTATCCTAATTCTCCCAAACCATAAGTTGCAGCAGATGAAGCATACACCAATGGAATTTGATATTCAACACAACGATTCCAAATTTCCTTGGAATAATTCACATTCAAATCATCAAAGATCGATTTATCAAACTCGGTGGTGTCCGTACGAGCACCAATGTGAAAGATGAACTCCACTTCTCTAAAATTGGAATCTAACCAAGAGAAAAACTGAGTTCTCTCCACTTTTTCCTTGATTTTTTTACCAAGCAAATTTTTGTTTTTTTCCTCGAAAGAAAAATCATCTACTGCGATAATGTAGTTAAAATTCAATTCGTTTAATTTTTGAATTAAACAACTACCAATGAATCCAGCAGCTCCTGTAACAATGATCATAATTAAATAGATTATATAGATTTAGCCTTCAAATTTACGTAGAATCCCAATAGCATTCCATACCTTTGCAGAATTAATGGTGATTCTGCTACTGTTTTCCCAGTTCACCCTCACTTTAAACAACTGAAAACAATGGTTTACGTCATCCGCAAGGAACATTTTAATGCCGCACATCGGCTATACAATCCCAATTGGTCAGAAGCTAAGAATGAAGAAGTATTTGGCCCCTGTGCTAACAAAAATTGGCACGGTCATAACTTTGAATTAATAGTCACCATAAAAGGTATTCCGGATCCAGAGACAGGATTTGTATTTGACTTAAAGGAATTAGGCAAACTGATTAAAAAAGAAATTATTGATAAGGTTGATCACAAAAACCTCAATATGGATGTAGATTTCATGACAGGTAAATTAGCCAGTTGTGAAAACTTAGTGATGGAATTTTGGAAAATTTTAGACCCAAAAATCAAATCCGCTTCTTCTAGTGCCCAATTGCATAAAATCCATTTGGTAGAAACCAATAAAAACTCGGTTGAATATTACGGAGAAATATAAATGAAGTATTTTATACTAGCAGGCGAAAAATCGGGCGATTTACACGGTTCCAAACTCATTAAGGAGCTATTATTGCTTGATCCTACTGCTAGCATACAAGCTTGGGGAGGAGATGACATGCAGGATGCGGGAGCAGAAGTTCTCATACATCATAAAGAGCTTGCTATCATGGGATTATTGGGTGTATTACAGAACATTCAACGACTTAAAGGCTTATTCCAAAAATTCAAAAATCAAATTCAAGCATTTCAACCAGACACCATCATCTTCATCGATTACGGTGGATTTAACTTAAAGGCAGCTAGAATTGCCAAATTGCAAGGATTTCATACCCAATTTTACATTGCTCCCAAAGTGTGGGCTTGGAATAAAGGCCGCGTAGATGTCATCAAAAAATGGATAGATCAATTGTATGTAATTTTCCCTTTCGAAAAGACGCTATTTGAAGAACATGGCATTTCTACTCATTATGTGGGTAATCCTTTGAAAGATTCCATTGATGGATTTCAGCCTAATCCCCAATTTGTCGAACACAACTCCATCCAACAACCTTGTATTTCGTTATTAGCAGGTAGTCGAAAGCAAGAAATATATGCGGCTTTGCCTGTTTTTCAAGACTTAAAGCTTCAATTCCCTAATTTACACTTTTATGTAGCTGGGCTTAAAGAATGGAAATCGATTTATGAGGCATATGATTTGGATATTATTTATGATGATACCTACAATTTGCTACAAGTATCACAAGTTGCCATTGTTACCTCTGGAACGGCGACATTAGAAACTGCCTTATTCAAAATACCCCAAATTGTCGTGTATAAGACAGACTGGCTATTTTATTCCTTAGCCAAACTATTGATAAAGATTAAATTCATATCCTTAGTCAACATCATTTTAGGTAAAGAAGCTGTTCCTGAAATGATACAATCTAAGTTTTCTGTTTCTTATATTTCAATTAAATTGAAGCAATTAATGGATACCAATTCATCCAGCAGGCAAATACAATTGAAAGCTTACGATGAATTATCTCACATCATAGGACCTGCAGGTGCATCGAAAAAAACAGCTAAGATGATGTATAATTATGCTTTAGCCTTTCAAGCTAAGTAATTCTTAATCCAAGATTTTTTTGTCCCTGGGATAGAAGCATAATAGTTCGCAATAACTTTCTTGTCCACTTCAAAATCTCCACTCGGATAAAATGGATCATTGATATGAACCCACTTATTCACATAATCAAATCCAACCATGATGATAGGAATGTTTGCCTGAACAGCAATGTGATAAAAACCTGTTTTTAATTCTTGTACATCTTTACGTGTGCCTTCAGGCGCCAGAGCGGCATGAAAATGTTTATTTGCTTGATAAATATCGACAATCGCACTAACCAAATTTTGATTCTTTGATCGATCAACTGGGTAACCTCCTAACCAACGAAACAGCCAACCAAACGGACCCTTAAAAAGTTCTTGTTTACCCCAAAAATAGATTTTCATATCAAGTAAAGAACGAACCCCTAAACCAATAGGGAAATCAACCCAAGTAGCGTGAGGACATACGATGACGATACTTTTGGGAATATCTCGTGGAATTTTTCCTTTCATTTCCCAACCCATTCCTTTAAAGAATAAGTCGAACAATGCAGATTTTATGAGCATAATTGCAATAAATAGGAGTCAATTTGATTTAAAGAACACGAAGGATCAATGAGCACTCCATTAATGCCTACTCGTTTTGCTGATTCAATATTATGAAAATTATCATCAAAAAAAACAATATTTTCCGGTTTTAACGATAAATCTTGAATTACATGGTAATAAATATTCACATCGGGCTTAATCAATCCTAGATTAAAGGAAAAATATGTTTTCTGAAACAAGGTAAATAGACTCTCTCCTTGCGGCCCTAAAGGCACTTGTGTGAATTTCTTGGCGTGAATGGCACTGGTATTACTTAACAAATAGAGGGAGAATTGCTTGGATAAATTTTCAAGCCATTCATATACACCAGGATGAAAATTCAATAGAAGTGCTAAAAATGCCTGATCAAATTGTTCATCTGTACAGTTCAAAGCTAATTTTACTCGAAGAAACTCTCTAAATTCTTCATCACTTTGTAATCCACTTTCATAAGCTGCCCAAAGGGACTGACTATGCGTTAACTCTTTAACTTCTTGGCTAGAATATTGATGGGATAAATTAGAGAAAGCGTGATACGTCTTATCTAAATCAATGGGTAATAAAACATTGCCTAAATCAAAAAGAAGTGAAGGTTTAGAAGTAGACATAGCCTTTACTCAACGACAACACCCATTTTACCGTACTTATCTATACGTGCGTCAATTCGTGCACGACTATCCATAGCACAAAGATTTTTCAATTCTTCTTTGATAACGGATTTCATTTTTGCGGCAGCCGCATCTGGATCTAAATGCGCACCTCCTAATGGCTCAGGAATAATCCCATCAATTAAGCCATTTTGCTCCATATCATTTGCTGTCAATTTCAAAGCTTCCGCAGCTTGCTCCTTATAATTCCATGATCTCCATAAAATAGAAGAACAAGATTCAGGAGAAATTACCGAATACC
This sequence comes from Aquirufa ecclesiirivi, assembly GCF_011250515.1. GTDB lineage: Bacteria > Bacteroidota > Bacteroidia > Cytophagales > Spirosomataceae > Aquirufa > Aquirufa ecclesiirivi. The sequence continues at coordinate 252,432 of NZ_JAANOP010000002.1, forward strand.
AAGTATTTTCCATCATTAAAACACGATCTCCAACCGCTATACCTAATGCACCACCTGACGCTCCTTCACCGATGATAATGCAAATAACAGGTACTTTCAACATGAACATATCACGAATATTCCTTGCTATAGCTTCACCTTGTCCCCTTTCTTCTGCTTCTAAACCTGGAAATGCACCTGGGGTATCAATTAAACAAACAACTGGCTTATTGAATTTCTCCGCCATTTTCATCAAACGCAATGCCTTACGGTATCCTTCAGGATTGGGCATTCCAAAATTCCGATATTGTCTTTGCTTGGTATTACGGCCTTTTTGTTGGCCAATGAACATCACAGAAAATTCTCCATCTATATTCCCAAATCCACCCACCATGGCTTTATCATCTGCTACCGAACGATCACCGTGAATTTCTATGAACTCTTCACATATTTTTTCAATATAATCAAACGTATAAGGACGATCGGGATGTCGAGATAACTGAACCCTTTGCCAGCGAGTTAAATTAGAAAATGTCTCTTTTTTCAATTCTAGAATTTTTTCTGTCAAGGATAGTACCGTAGCAGTAACATCGACATTATTTTCAATTGCTAATTTGCGCATTTCTATCAACTTATCCTCTAATTCAGCAATTGGCTTTTCAAATTCTAATAATGTTCTCATAGTAGATGTTAATTTCAAATGTAAAATTATCAATTAAAGAATGAAAGTTTGATTCTTTTCGGGCAAAATAACATCTTGATATCCCAAATTTGTTAACGCTTCTTTGAATTCTACCATACTTTCTTCTTCTCCATGTGATAGAAACACTTTTTTAAGCGTCGTTGGACTTTGTACTTTCATAAAATCCAACAAACCTAATTTATCAGCATGTCCTGAAAACACATCAATTTTACGTATTTGAGCGTGAACTTTGTATTCACGATCCCTTACTTGGATGTGGTCCGTTCCAGCTAATAATTGTCGGCCTAAAGTACCTTCCGCGGCATAACCAATCAATAAAATAGTACAATACGTATTAGAAATATTATCAGCAATATGTGTTTCTACCCTACCTCCTGAAATCATTCCTGATGAAGAAATAATGATACAGGGTTCATGGTAATTTTTTATTGCTCTACTTTCTTTCTCCGTTTGTAAAAACTTCAAGTTGTCAAAATCGAATAGTTCATCATATTCAGCTTGAAATTCTCTGGCTTCTTGATTTAAATAAGAGGAATATTTGGTATAAATCCGAGTAGAACTTTTCCCCATAGGACTATCAGTAAAAACACGTATAGCAGGGAAATGATCTTCTTCAATCAAGCGATTTAAGGTATATAAGACAGCTTGCGTTCTACCTACTGAAAAAGCGGGTATAATTAATCTACCAGGTTTATCGATGCAAGTGGCCTTAATGATATCTCCTAAAGCTTTCTTAGTACTTTCTTTATCTTCATGTACTCGATTACCATATGTGGATTCACAAACCAAATAATCGCATGCTGGCATGGTTTGAGGATCAATGTGCAAAGGGTAATTTTTTCTACCCACATCTCCACTAAATCCCAAAGTTTTCTTGACTCCATTTTCAGTAATACCCAAATGAACATGGGCTGCACCCAATAAATGACCTGCTGGAATAAAGGTAATTTCTAAATTTTCTGTGGCTCTAAATTTCTTACTAAAAGGAATAGTAATAAAATGATTGACAGAATGTTCTACATCCTTTTGTAAATACAAATCCCCTTTACGTAAAAGGCGATCCATTTGTTTATGCTTTTTTCGACTTTCTCCTTGAGCAGCTTTTAACTTTCTTAAATGTAAGTTAGCTGAATCCATTAAAAGTAATTCCGCTAATTCAGCTGTAGGAGGTGTACAAAGAACTTGTCCTTCATATCCTTCCCGATAAAGCATAGGAATATTACCCGAATGGTCAATATGTGCATGAGTAAGAATAACCAAATTGATCAAAGAAGCATCAAATGGAAAGAATGCTTTATTCTCATAGGGCTCATCAAAATCGATCTCCCGCTCCATATCCGTACCACAATCAATCAAAATCTTAAAGCCATCTTCCAATTCAAGCAAATACATACTTCCTGTCACTTGTTTGGCCGCACCTAAAAATTGTAGCTTCATATAAATCAAATAAATAGGGGCTCAAAGAGCCCCTGATACATGACAAAAATACAGCTTTTTCGTGAAATAGAAATGCCTATTTAACTTGCTTAGCAAAATCAGCCTGCATTTTATCCAAAACATCCTTAGTCAACTGCTTGTCGGCAATCACCGTTCTATATCTAAATGTCACAAATTCTCCCTTTTTTAAAGTCAAATTACGCTCATCCTTACCATTACTGAAGACTTTAGCACCTAATGGATTTACGGCAAATAAACCATATCCTCTGGCATGCCAATAACTTGGATAGCTAACATTCGCTGGGTGATCTAAAATAGCAATGTTGATAGGATGATTATCCAATTCTCCTTTCAAATTCAACCATTTAGCACGGGTACTCCAAACCTTCTCACCTGTAATTCCTTCACTGCTCTCATAATCGCCACTTACTCCAGTATTATCTAATACAGGAACTTTTGTTTCTACTCCATGAGCATCCGTAAAAATATCTGGTTTATTCGAAGGGATTTCCAATTGACGAGCCACCCGAATCGCAAACATTCCATCTTTTACATCTTTAAAAAGAACGGTTTCTGCTAAAGCAGTTAAGGTAGTAATTCGATCAATGATACGAACATCCGAAGTTCCTGAAAAAGCATAGCTTGTCTTTTCTGCTAATACCTTCGCTCCTTTCCCATCACTGTCAATCCAAGTAGCCGAAACAGCTAATTCTCCTTTTTCTTTACCAGACTTCATGTTCAATACTTGTTCATGAACAATGGTTCCAAATTTATGACTCTTCATTCCATCTGAAATGTTATTGGAATTATTCCAATAATCAAAACCATTCACATCTTCGTAATTTAACCACATACCGACGTGGTGAGGGTGATCAGTACGTTCTCCTGGACGAATAGCTACTGGATAACCACGCGTAATAGTACTCCCTTTAGCACTCAAAATAGGGTAAAGAACGGCCTTTTTCAGGATGGCTTCACCGGGGAAAAAATAAGAAGTAAAATACTTCCCACCAACCATCACATCAATCTTCTTTTCAGCATCATTTTTTTTGAAACTAACTGATTGGTTTTGAGCATTGACTTGAAAAGCGATGCAAGCAGATAAGATTAAAAATAATTTTTTCATAAAAATAAGTTTAAAGTAAAATTCCGAGAATGACTCCTCGGAATTTCACAAAATAACAAAATCAAATTGACATTAATATCCTGGGTTTTGTGGAAAACCTGTAGAAGTACCATCTGCTCGATCAATTTGTACTTGTGGAATAGGTCTTAATACATGGTGAGCTTTGATAAAAGGAGCGGCCTGAGGATTAAACTTCTTTACTCGGTCAATCAAATTCCCCCAACGAGCTAAATCTAACCAGCGAGATTGTTCTCCTAATAATTCACGCTCACGTTCTTCCATAACAAAATCAATGGTTAATTCGTCTGCCTTAACCATCATTTCGTTTTCTTTACCTGGCCAAGCAGCACGACGACGAATCATATTGTAATTTGCCGCAGCATCAGCTTTAAGACCAGAAAAATATTGAGCTTCAGCTAGCATCAAATAGGTATCTGCCAATCTAAATGCAATAAAATCACGACCACCTTCGAATTGAGTACGATCTACACGACCACCATCAAAATGCTTGTTGATAGCTAAGAATATACGCTCATCATAACGAGAAGGAACCAATACTTGATATTTCTTTTTAGCTCTTTCAGCTTCCGACATTTCATAACCTGGTAAGAAAATCGCTGTATCACCTAAAGCGAAAGTGACCGTTTTTTTGGTTAAGTCAAAACTTGTATTGTAAGTTCCTGGCTTATTAGACAAATAAGTATCCTTGAACGTTTTCTTGTAACGACTGTCATTTTCGCGATTATTGAAAACCACATCTAAAGTATAATTCGTTGGTTTGTAACGCTTAAATGGACGACCATTTTCTGTATCACGCTGCATGCCAGGTAATACGTCATATTCCATACCAAAAAATACGTGTGCATTATTACCACCAGCATTTGTTAACGGATCACGAGTATACTGAATAGACCAGATAACCTCATTATTCATTTCGTTTCCTTGCTTGTGAACATCAGCAAAATTAGGTAACAAAGTCAAACCATAATTTGCAATCACACTTTTTAGATTAACAATGGCTTTAGCATAATCATCACCAGCTTTAGCTGAAGAGGTTGCTTTAGTCAAATATACCCTACCTAATAAATGTTCTGCAGCGGCACGTGTAGCACGACCGTATTCAGCGGATCTTGATTTATTCTCCAAATCAGGAATCGCTTCATTCAAGTCCTTGATGATTTGAGCATACTGTGCAGCTACCGTACTACGTTTTACTACTTTTGTTGGTGCCAAAGTTTCAGTTAAGCGTAAATCTACCCCACCAAACAATTGAGTAAAAATAAAATAATGGTGTGCACGAATAAACTTAGCTTCAGCTACACGTTGTTTTTTAACAGACTCTGATAAACCAGTTACTGCAACCGACCGTTCAATAATCGCATTACACGTATTGATACCTTGGTAAAAATCATTCCATATTTCAGCTAAATGTCCATTTCTGGTATCAAAATCTGTTGTATAGGTATTCATAAACTTCCAACTTCCGTCAGCACCATTGGTATAGGTATCTGTTCCAAAAATTGTCAAGTTCATACCGCGCTCTGTTCCATACCATGAGCGCATGGTAGAATAAGCAGCACTCGTAGCATCGTTTAATCCTTTGGCAGTATTGATATAATCATTACCAATTCGTGAAACGACATTCTCTGTTAGCAAATCATTACAGGATTGTAAACCTAAACCTAAAGTTCCAATCAATCCTAAATTTGCTAAAAAACTTATTTTTTTAAATAATTTAAAGCTTTTCATATCTATCAATATTTGAAATATTTTTAAAATTTAAGATTTACGCCGAAAGTAAGTACACTCGTTGCAGGTGAAACGTTCGTGTTTACTTCACCACCTCCAACGCCTTGCTCTCCATCTACGTAAGTTTCAGGATCAATACCTTTGTATTTTTGACGGTATTCTGCCAAAATTAATGGTTGCTGGATACTTGCATACACGCGGATACTTTCCATCTTCCATTTTTTAGCTACAGCATCTGGTATATTGTAACCAATATTGATATTTCTAATTTTAAAGAATGAACCTTCAAAATATGTCAATGAACTTCCGTATTTCGGAAACTCTTGTGTCACAACTGGCTGAGGAAACTCGTTGGTTGGATTATTGGGAGTCCAAAAGTTCAATGACAAGTTGTTGTATCTACCAGCCAATTGATTGACGTTATCATGAAAACGGCTACGAATCATTTGACCTACACGAGCAAAAACAAAGAAGGATAAGTCAAAACCTTTGTATGAAAATCTGTTGGTTAAACCTGCTGTAAAAGAAGGTACCGCAGATCCTAAAATTTGACGATCATCTGCATTAATTTTGCCATCATTATTATAGTCTTGCACTTTAATTTGACCCACTTTATCACCATATTTAGCTGCCTCATCTTTTTCAGAAGTTTGCCAAATTCCAATTTTCTTGTAGTCAAAGAATACACTTAAAGGCTGACCAATAAATCTACCAGCACCAATATCATCCACTTTTCCATTAGCTAACTCAATAATGGATTCTCTATTTCTATTGAAAATCAAATCCGTTGTCCAGTTAAAACCTCCTTTATCTACGTTAACAGATGATAATGTCAATTCAAGTCCTGTATTTTGAGTCTCACCAATGTTGGTTGTAAATCCACCGAAACCAATAGAAGTAGGTAGAGGTTGAGGAGCTAATAAATTCGTCGTATTAGTTACATAGTATTCAGCAGTACCTGAAATTCTTCCGCGTAAGAAACTGAAATCTAAACCAATGTTTTTCGTAGTGGATGTTTCCCAACGTAAATCTGGATTACCGATAGTATTAGGACGGTATCCATAAGCTGCAGCATTATCCCAAGCATACGCAGTTCTACCTAATAAAGCCTGTGTTTGATAAGGATTAATAGCTTGATTACCAATGGCACCCCAGCTAGCACGTAATTTCAACTGGTCTATGGCAGTGATATCCTTAATAAAAGGCTCTTCTGACATGTTCCAACCAACGGCCACAGATGGGAATAAACCAAACTTGGTATTAGCTCCAAATCGTGAAGATCCGTCCGCTCTCAAAGTAGCTGTAATTAAGTACTTTTCTTTATAGTCATAGTTCAAACGACCCATGTAGGATAACAAAGTCCATTCGATTAAATCAGTATTAGCACCAGTAATCTGACTAGCATCACCTAAACGATGATAAGATTCTGATTCCGCTGGAATACCATTTACAGAAATAGAAGTACGCTCATCACGGTCACGCTGAATAGACTGCAAACCAGTAAAATTGACGTTGTGAACATCTTTAAATTTACGATTATAAGTAATCACGTTTTCTAAAGTCCAATTGAACAAAAATTGCTCACTGATAGCACCGTTTGCATTACCTCCACGGTTATTGTTTGTAAATGCTCCAATGAATCGACCAGCACGACCAATAGTCAAATCAGGACCAAAATTCACACGATATTTTAAGCCTTTAGCTATATTCCATTCTCCATATAAGCTATTAAAAGTTCTAAAACGCTTATTTTCATCAATGTTAGCTCCTGGAACAATTTCTGCAAATGGATTTGTTCTTAATCCATCATTCGTTGGAAGAAACACTAAATTTCCATTGGCATCATAAGGTTCTCCCAATGGATTCTCTTGCATAGCTCCACCTAGAATATTAAGGTTTTCTCCATTACGCAAGCTATTTACTACCAAAGTAGATAAACCAATCTTAATCTTGTCATTAATTTGATGATCCAAATTTACACGGAAAGTATAACGAGTAAAATCTTGCATCTTAACCACACCAATATCATTAAAATAATTGGCAGAAATATTGAAAGTAGTCTTTTCTGAACCACCAGAAACAGATACTTGATGGCTTTGAATAGCACCAGCACGCAACATCCCTCCTACGTAATCCGTACTTCTACCAGTAGCTATACTAGTTAATTCTCTAGGCTCAAATATTTTAGCATCATCAGCAGCTGTCGCAGCACCAAGCGGATATTGACCAACTGCACGTCGAGACTCTCTTTTGTATTCAGCAAACTCCGCACCATTCATTACTTGGATTGTTCCTAATTGCTGATTAACACCATAATATGAGTCGACAGAAACAACTGTTTTACCAACTTTACCCCTTTTGGTACTGATGATAACCACACCATTTGCACCTCTGGAACCATAAATAGCTGTTGCTGATGCATCTTTTAATACTTCCATGGAGGTAATATCAGATGGGTTGATATCGTCTATACCACCAGATAATGGAATTCCATCCACTACATATAATGGATCATTTGATGCATTAAAGGATCTTCTACCACGAATACGGATTTGTGGACCCGCTCCCGGCTTAGAACCAGGCTGAACCACGTCAACCCCTGCGGCTCTACCTTGTAAAGCTTGACGAGCATTGGTTACAGGTAATTCGGAAATCTCTTTTGCTCCTACCGAGGAAATAGCACCTGTCATTTGACTCTTTTTCTGAGTACCATAACCAACTACTACTACTTCACTTAAACTAGTATTGTCTGCTAACAATTTAACATCAATCTGACTTTTTGACCCAACAGTTATTTCTTGGGGCAAATATCCCACTGAAGTAATCAATAATACAGACGAATTAGCAGCTGAAATTTTAAAATTTCCATTTACATCTGATGATGTACCTGTCTTGGTTCCTTTTATCAAAACCGAAACCCCAGGAATCCCCGAACCATCTTCAGCAGAAATAATTTTTCCACTGATGGAACGCTCCTGAGCAAATAACTGAATTCCTAAAAAAACAAATATCATGCTTAATAGGAACTTTGAAAGTAATTTTTTTCTCATTTGTTCTAAAATAATAAGTTAATAAGAATGCAAAGTATTTTGAATTCTACTCCATAATGCCTTGCTCTCATCAGGAGTTAGCTGGACCTTAGGGTTTATGAATTTTCTAGGCTGGTTCCAGGAATTACTAGAAAATTTTACTAAAAATTTACTAATGCGGTCACGCATGAAGCGTTTTAAGTTTCTTTGTTCCTTTCCATTTTGATGTATCATTTAAAGTTTTTTTTGTACAATTACTATGTAAAGCAATATGCACAAACTTTTTACTCATTTTTCATCAAAATGCTACATTTTCATAGACCATTAAATCTTTCATCTGACGTAATGCTCCAAAAATCAAATTATAGACCGATTGTGGATTAATTTTCATGGATTGACTGATCTGGTCCGTATCCATATTGTGGTAAAATTTTAAAGAAATAGCCTCCCTTTGTCTTTTACTTAATTTTAATAAACATTGTGACAATTGTTTATTCGTAGATATTTCATCTTCCATGCGAATCATCAAATATTCCTGGCTGTAATCACGATCTGCCGACTCTAAATAATAATTAGCATGATGTTGTGCATTTTTTAATTGTCCATCCAAATGACGTACTAATTTTCTTTTGATGGATGCCATCAAATAAAATTTGACACTGGTAGTTGGACCTAGGTTAGCATGATTACGCCATAGTTCAACAAACAAATCATGCAAACAATCTTTGATTAATTCCTTATCACTAGTAATCCCCATGGAATAGGAATATAGAGGCTGTACGAAATGCTGATAAAGGCAAGTAAAGGCCTGGTGATTTCCATTTCTGAATTGGTCCCAAACTTCCACTTCATTGATGCTTTGTTTCATTGGTATTCTGATTAATAGGACTTTTGTAAGTAGTTCATTTTTTTTACTCCATATTTTCTATCGAGTGAAACCAATATAGATATACCAATTATAATAATTCAATGAAAATCTTTAATTTTTTTCCGTAAACGTTTACGTAAACGTTTACAATTTTTAAGTCTTCGAGAAAATTGAAAATTGTCTTTAAAAATGGTCTAAATAATATTTCTCCCAAAAAAAATACCATAAACTAAAAATTGACTATTTTTAAGTTTTCCAACAAAAATGAATCAACAAATTAAAAAATTAAACACCTTGGATGCCTCTATGCTGGTCATGGGATCCATGATCGGATCAGGTATTTTCTTGGTAAGTTCGGAAGTAGCTAGACAAATATCTAGTCCATATATGTGGCTGGGAACCTGGATACTTACAAGTTTTTTAACCATTACAGGGGCCTATGCTTATGGTAAGCTCTCTACCCTTTTTCCTCAAACAGGTGGTCAATATATTTACTTAAAGGAAGCCTATTCTCCCATGACGGGATTTTTATTTGGCTGGACTACCTTTTTGGTAATTCAAACGGGTACTATCGCAGCAGTTGCAGTGGCATTCGCTAAGTATACTGGGTTTTTATTCCCGACTTGGATCAATGAAGATGCTATTATATTTAATTACATCAATAGTCAACAAATATTGGCAGCTGCATTGATAGCATTACTAACGTATTTTAATTTAAAAGGAATATCCTTTGCGTCATTCATTCAAAACCTGTTCACTTTTACCAAAATTGGAGCCATCATTGTATTAATCCTGATTGGATTCTATGTTGGTTTTCAAAATGATTGGTTACATTTTACTGACTTTTTCAGAGAAGTAAAAACCTTTGATACTCCCACTCAACAGTTAATTCCTATTGATACCTTCACTTTAGCTAGTTTATTTGGTGTAGCGATGATTGGACCACTATTTTCCTCCTCTGCTTGGAATAATGTCACATTTGCTAGTCAAGATTTTGAAGATCCCAAAAAAACCATTGCTAAAGGTTTAGTCTATGGTTCTGCCTTGGTGTGTTTATTGTACATCTTAACCAATATTGCCTATTTAGGTATTTTGCCCTTGGACGGTAATCCTTCTGGCGAAACTGCCTACGAACGAGGTATTATGTTTGCCAGTCAAGATAGACTAGGTTCAGCAGCCCTACAAAGTGTATTTGGTACCATAGGGGCTACTTTAATGGCCATATTTATTATGATATCCACGTTTGGTTGCAATAATGGAATCATTCTTGCTGGTGGTCGACTTTTTGAGGCGATGGCTCAAGACAAATTATTCTTTTCCAAAGCAGCTCATTTGAACAAAAATGGCGCACCAGCATATTCCCTAATCATCCAAGGTATTTGGGCCATCCTTTTATGTTTCTCTGGTGGGTACGGGACTTTATTAGATTTTACTGTTTTTGCTATCTTACTTTTCTATTTCCTGACGGTTATGTCTTTATATAAGGAAAAGATTTCCAAAGGATTATTAAGCAATACAAATAAACTATTATTTGCCGTCTACTTACTAATCTTAATAGCTATTGCTGCGAACTTATTATATGTCAAAACCTTATCATCTACGATTGGACTTATCTTAGTGATTTCTGGGGTGCCTTTTTACTATATAATGAAACGAAATCAAAGTAAGGACTGACTTTTAAACCATTTGAATAAACTTTCAAACCAATCATCTCCGGTTGTTTTATTATTTAAACCAAATCCATGTCCTCCTTTGGCATATACATGTAGATCACTAGAAATATTCAAGTCACTCAATTTCTCGACATACAACAAAGAATTTTTAACGGGTACCGCTTTATCATCTGCTGCATGAACTAAAAATGCAGGAGGTGTTTGAGCGCTTACTTGCTCTTCATTGGAGAACAAATGTAAATCATCTTCGGACATAGCTGGACCGATTAAATTCTTAGCCGAGCCTTGATGTCCAAAAGAACGAAAACTAATCACTGGGTACAACAGTATTTGAAAGTCTGGACGCAAATTAGCCCCATCATTAATTCCTGTATAATCTTTGTTAAAATGTGTCGCTACACTAGCTGCTAAATGTCCTCCTGCTGAAAAGCCCATAATACCTATTTTCTTAGGATCTATTCCCCACTCAGATGCGTGTTGACGTGTCAAGCGAATGGCTTGTTGAGCATCTTGTAATGGGGCAATTCGTTTATCTACTTGTCTTTTTGCATCAGGTAAACGGTAAAATAAAACCAATGCATGTATACCCTTTTCATTGAACTTCTTAGCAATATCGGATCCTTCATGAGAAGAAGCTAAAATTCCATAACCTCCTCCTGGACAAACAATCACACAAGGTTTCATGGATCCAGTACCTGCCGAATAAAACTGATAAGTGGGTATCGTCACTTTGGCAATGCGAGAAATCCCATTGGTAACAGCTACATTTTGTTCGTTTGGACCATCAATGAAATTAGGTATTGCTCCTGAATATAGAGCTTGAGGACCTTGTGCCATTAGACAAAAAGAAAGGTTTAAAATAGAAAAAAGAGTCAAAAGGATTTTTTTCATGACTTAATAACAGGTTTAGTTTTATCGCTAGTAATTAAAACGACTGCCAATAGTATGAAAAAACTAGCAAATAATAAAATTGGGTGTAACTCTTCATCTAAAACCAAATTTCCTAATATTAGGGCGACAACCGGGTTTACATAGGTAAAAGTTGCCACTAAAGTTGCATCACACTCTTTAGAAAGATATCCAAACAATGAAAAGCCTGCCATAGAACCAATTAATGTCAAATAGGCAAAAACCGACCATGCCGACATAGGTACTGCATCAAAATGCAATAAAGCTAAATCGCCTTTTATAGAACTAATGAAAATGAGGGGAATACTTCCTGAAATCATTTGAATGGCACAAACCTGCGTGAAATGATAGGTGTTAGCTTTGGTTGATTGTACTCGAAATACAGCAATATTCCATGCTAACACTGCACCCAGTAAGAGTAAGATACCCGAAAAGAATTCATCTTCTTTTCCAGGAATGGATAAATCTTTTTGTGAACTCATCAGCAATATGCCCACTAAGCCCAAAAAAGTAGCTACAATTTTTTTAATGCTTGGTTTTATACCTTCTAGCCAAAAAAATATCACTAAAATTAATGGACCTAGAGCCATAAAGACCGCTGAAAAACCCGAAGGAACAATGGAGCTGGCTACCGCAAGTGAGGCATTATTGACCGTAATAAATAATAATCCTGCCATGATGTGAACACGTAGATGTTTCATCGGCATTTTAACCCAATATCCGCCTATGATAGACCAAGTTAAAAGCAATAGACCTGCCGTTAAATTTCTACCATAAGATATAAACAAGGGTGGAAAATAGGCCACTAAAATTCGAACACTAAGAAATGTGGAACCCCATATCAAATATAGCAAACCCAATGCTATCAGATTAGGTAGACTTAATGAACCTTTTTTTAACATGCTATTGTAATAAATCAGGTCTGCGTTCCTGGGTTCGTTTTACTGATTGCTCATGTCTCCAAGCTTCAATTTTCTTTTCATGACCTGAAAGCAATACTTCAGGTACATCCATTCCTTGGAAACTTGCAGGTCTTGTATATACAGGCGGAGCTAATAATCCATCCTGAAATGAATCTGTAAGTGCTGAACTTTCATCACCTATGGCTCCTGGAATCAATCGAATGATGGCATCAGCGCAAACGGCTGCAGCTATTTCACCTCCAGATAACACATAGTCGCCAATCGATATTTCACGAGTGACGTATTTTTCTCGAATTCTTTCGTCGATGCCTTTATAGTGCCCACAAATGAATAATAGATTCTCCGACAAACTTAATTGATTCGCTAAACCTTGTTGGAATGTTTGACCATCTGGTGTCAAAAAAATAATGTCTTGATAGGTTCTTTCGGCCATTAAAGAATCTAAACACGTAGAAAGTGGCTCCACCGCAATCACCATCCCTGCACCACCTCCAAAAGGATAATCATCCACTTGTCTAAATTTCTTGGAAGAATAATCGTGCAAATCATGCAAATGAATAGAAACCAATCCCGCCTGACTTGCTCTTTTACAAATAGAATGTTCAAAAAAACTTTGCATCAAGGCAGGAACCACCGAAATGATATCAATTCGCATCATCTAAATATACTTCTAAAAGGCCTTCGGGTAAAATACTATGAATCACTTGATTCTTTTTGTCTACTTTGGGTATGATTTCATCCATCAAAGGAATTAATACTTCCTTAGTCTGATATGTCATCACCAATACATCTTGCGCACCAGTGGAATAAACTTCCTTGACAGTACCTAGAGCACCGTGATTTTTATCGATTACTTGATATCCCACAATTTCATGGTAATAAAATTGATTATCCTTCAATTTGGGCAACATTGAAACTGGCAAAAATAACTTGACACCGACTAATTCTTTAGCGGCATCCAAGGTATCAATCCCCTCCAAACACATCAAATTCAAGTTAGATCTAATTTGTAAATCCGTAATGAAATAGGGAACCATTTCGTTTCCTAATTGTAAGAATACAGCATCTAAATCCTCATATTCTTCTGGATCATCTACATCTAAATACACATGGAATGCTCCCTTAATACCATGAGGTTTAGAAAGCGTTCCTAATTCAAAATATTCTGTTGCTGCCATAGGTACAAAAAAAAATCATACAAATCTGAATATCAAATTTGTATGATTTTAAATGATTTTAAAAATTATTCTGCAGCAGGAGCTTCTGCTTCTGGAGCAGCTTCTTCACTTGCTGGTGCTTCTTCTGTTGCAGGAGCTACCTCTTCAATTGCTGGAGCTTCCTCAACTGCAGGAGTCTCTTCTGAAACTACTTCAGCTACAACTGTTTCTTCTACCTCTTCAACAGCATCATCATCACTTTCATTAATAGCTTCCACTACACTAGCTACTAAAGCTTCATCTTCCACCTTGTTCTTTGCTGCAATAACTTCTGCACGTGCTGCAGAAACCTTAGCTTCAGCTGCTAAACGAGTAGCCTTAGACTTATCTTTTGAATCTTGGATGTTAGTAGACTTAGTTTGAATCTTAGTCTCTTTTTCTGCTTTCCAAGCTTCAAACTTCGCGTCTGCTTGCTCTTGTGTAATAGCACCTTTAATGACACCTACTTGTAAGTGTTTCTTGTATAAAATACCGCGGTACGACAAAATTGCTTTTGCTGTATCCGTTGGTTGAGCTCCATTCATTACCCATTTAAGTGCTTGTGCATCGTTCAAGACGATAGTAGCAGGATTTGAATTTGGGTTATACGTACCAATTTTCTCAATAAAACGACCGTCGCGAGGTGCACGAGCATCTGCTACAACTAAGTCAAAAATTGCCAATTTCTTGCGTCCACGACGCGCTAGTCTGATTTTAACAGCCATTATTTGTTGGGTTATGAGGGATCTCGTCCCTCGAGTTTATAAAAATGTTTGCGAAATTAATGATTTTAGACAGAATTTCCAAGTAAAAGAAATAGAGAAAATAAATCTATAAGCCGAATTCTGTAAGCTGTAAAGCCTTCTTATCATTTATCTTGGATGAATATCACTATTCACCTCTAGCAATCTACCCGCTGACATCGGACGAGCAACCCTTTTGTCTTTCGACAGCCAGCCTATTTGATCTTGCAACGCGTGAGGTTTACCTATGCCTATTTTGTCACCAAAACAGCGGTGAGCTCTTACCTCGCCTTTTCACCCTTACCCCGAAAGGCGGTTATTTTCTGTGGCACTATCTGTCAGATTACGAATAATCTTCCTTCCCGTTAGGAAGCACGATGCTCTATGTTGTTCGGACTTTCCTCTTTTAAAAAGCGATAAGACGATTTATTTTCTCTGGCGCAAAGGTAGTATTTATTTCCTTATCAACCATTTACCCTGAATTTTGCCCACCACATTCAAGACCTCCTGATTCCATTGCAAACTATCCAAACGAATATGCATATCAGAATCTATCATGCCACTATTCATCCACTTAGAGCGATCTATAAACAGCATAGGGTCAATATTGAAACGATTCAAATTCTTCTCTAAACTACGAATAACTTGTTTTTTAAATAAAGTGGAGGGGAAGCGAAGTCCAGATAACTCCTTGGATACCAAACGAATACTCAGCCTATTGTCTTCCAGTAAAACAGGAATAAAATCAAAACTAAAAGAACTAGCCTTGCCCTTGTATCCCAAAATAGTACAATGTATCCATCGGGTATCGGTTGTTTGTAAGGTCAAAGTTAAATTAGCTTGCTTGGTCCCAATTCTCATCTGGGATTCTACTAAAGATCTCAAATATTCCCAACTTAATTGGACCGAAAATGGAGCACCTGAATCCACGAATGAAGGTACATTTGAGATTAATTTGATTGAATTTTTCTGAAGTACTCGATTGTCAAATACATTCGTAAATACTAAAGAAGAATTGGCAAAAACTGTACCCCTGACACTTGTTGAACCAAAAACCAATTTTTCTAAAGCAATTTGACTAAGAGTAGGATGCAGGACAAAATCAGCAACTGGTATACTATGTATTGCCTTGTTTAATATCTTTTCCAAGTTGGACACTTGAAGCGTTTGGTTGATTTGGGTTGTTACCTGATTAATTAATTGTTCCTGCTTGCTAGCTAAGAGTCGGTCTATTACAGAAGAAACATTTACCCCAAATCCAGCTACTCGTAAACTGGGTTTTTCTTTCCATTGATAGGAATACTTAATTTGTTGAATAGATAATGAACTAACGGGCTTCGTTATAACATCAGCTTGTAAACTAACATCCATTTGTCCATTCACTTTACCAGCAGAAAAACCCGCTAAACTCGGCTCTGCAGTAAAACTGATAGGTACTTTTACTTGAATGGATCGATCATTATTACCTTGAATTTGAGCCTTATTTAGCATATTCACTTGCAGGGGAAAACCTACAATAGACGCATCAGACCCCGTTTGAAAGATGGTCTTTCCTGGCTGTAATTTCATCCATTTTTGCAATGTATCATAACTAAATTCAAAGTCTACTTGAGTGAAACTTGGTGATAATTGGCTAAATTTTTCTTGATATACTGCTGGTTTAGAGGGCAATAAAACATCTTTTCGACAAGAAAATCCCAATAGAACTATCAATAAAATTAAAATGTACCTCATAGTTGATTTAATCTTTTCCGAATAATCCATTCAATTCCTAAAATTCCCAACATTATAGCACCAAAATACGGCCACTCCCAAAGACTTATTTCCTTTATGCTAACTTCACTTTCAGCCAATTTATTATCCAAAACCATTTTTTTAATTTCAGTGGATTCGACTAGGTCAACACCTTCTCGATGGCTTAAAACTTGTAATGCGATACTATTTCGACCAAGCAATTTTTCTGGGTTGGAGTCTAACACATAAAATTCTCCTGTAAATTCTACATCTTTTCCTTGGTAGTTTACCTTAGCTTGATATTGATATTTCCCCAGCTGTTTAGGCTTGAAATTAACCATCTGATGAGCTTCACTCATAATTCGATTAAACTGATTAGTGGAATTTGCACTTGAAATTTTCCAATGCACTGGTATATTTTTTGAATTTGTTAAGTCTGAGTTTAACTGCCTCATTTCAAATAAAACATCCTCACCCATCGAAACTTGAGGTTTCGCTAATTCAATAGAAAACAAATCATTCGCTTGTCTTAAAAAACTAATTTTAAACATTTCATGCAAACTCGAATCCAACAAACGAAATGAGCCCGTACTTTTCATTTCAGCCATTTGTTCTTTCCAAAGTGATGCATTTGAGCTAAAAAGACTAGTTCTTTGTTCTGAGAATTTCTTCCAAATACTAGGAAAATAGTTTCCAAGCTTAGTAAATTCTTCAAATGGAGGCCGATCCTGCTTTATGTCATTTGGTATATTCAAAAACCAAACAGATTTATCTTTTGGAAATTCCTTGGGTAGTATTCCATAAAACAAGTAATTATCGGAATTCGGTAATGTCTTAATGTCTGAACCAAAGTTCCAGTGTATTTTGATTTTAGCATCTTTTGCCACACGATTTATAACTCCTAAATTGGGATTAGGTGCTATAGCAAATGCTTCAACCTTTGCCTGAAACTCTTGAATTATCCAAGTGAACCCTTGACCCAAGGATGAATCATGTTCCATTTGAATCCGTATACGATGGGTGCCAATGTCTTTGGACACTAACTCTAGGTCGATTTGTTGAAAATCTTTCCAAACACCCCCTTGTGCTCTTATTGTTTGATGCAATTTACCATCAATCAAAACCTGAATATTGGGTGATTTTTGACCCAACTTAAGATTAGACCAAACCGATATTGGAACATGAACACGTTCTCCTGGCACAGAAACCAATGTTTTTGTAGGAAAATTTAAGCCTATTTTTTGAGCGCTAATTTCCTTTCCAAAAGGAATGATATGAATCTTTGGTCCGTGATGTATGGGACTTTCCAAATCACTTAATTGTCCGTCCGTTACAAAAAACACATGCGACAAGTGGTAGTTCTTACTTTCCTTCCGAATCCATTCTTGCACTTTTGCCCATGAAGAAGCCTCCCCATGGGGAGTTATTTCATCCATGTTCTTTCCCCCTTTATTTAAACCCAATACGTTGAGTTCACTGGATGAAGTATTTAATGTTTGTACATCCTTACTTACCAAATTGATGAATTCAGTATAAGACGCAAGATTCATAGATTGGGAATCATCTATGATCAAAAGTATTTTGGAAGGAAGCTTCGTAGATTCTTCCATCACTATTTTCCATGGAATAAAACAAAGAACTATTCCTACCAGAAACAAACCTCGTAAAAATCCTTGAACACCGTAAATCAGTCGATGAGTATGGCTCTTATTTTGAAACCAATAATATGCCAGACCAATAAAAAAAGCTAAGCTCAATCCCACCCAAAGGGGAACTGAGCTTAGCCATAAATTCAAGAGAAATGGATGCATTAGGTTAAAAGGCCCCCATCAACTTGTAATACCTGACCAGTCACATAAGAAGAAAGTTCAGAACCTAAAAACAAACATACATTTGCCACTTCGTTTGCCTGTCCACCTCTTTTCAATGGAATAGCTTTAGTCCATTCATCTACCGTGGCCTCATTGAGTTCTCCCGTCATTTCTGTTTCAATAAAACCAGGAGCAATGGCATTGCAACGTATATTTCTTGATCCTAATTCTAAAGCGACCGACTTGGTAAATCCAATAATACCAGCTTTGGAAGCTGAATAATTTGCCTGTCCAGCATTACCTTTAATCCCTACTATAGATGTTAAATTGATGATGGAACCCGACTTAGCTTTCATCATAGGTTTGATGACTGCTTTTGTCAAATTGAAAACTGATTTCAGGTTTACCCGAATTACTTCGTCCCATTGTTCTTCACTCATGCGCATCAATAAACCATCACGTGTAATACCAGCATTGTTTATTAATACATCAATGGAGCCAAAATCTTCCAAAACAGAATTAACTAATTCTTCTGATTCCGTATACTGAGACGCGTCAGAACGATATCCTTTGGCACGAATACCAAAAGCAGCTAATTCCTTTTCAAGTGCCTCTCCTTTTTCCACAGAAGATAAATAGGTAAAAGCTACATTAGCTCCTGATTTAGCAAAAGATGTCGCGATAGCACGTCCAATTCCTCTAGATGCTCCTGTAACTAATACAACCTTGTTTTCAACTAATTTCATACAAATAATTTAATCTTTTTAATTGGTTTTTCTAGTAAGAACTATTTCTGTTGCCCCTTCCTCAAAATCGGCTTCAATAATCTCATTTTCCGCTAGAGGTCCTTTTAAAATCTCTTCAGCTAATGGATCCTCCAAGTATTTTTGAATGGCACGGTTCAAAGGTCTAGCTCCATACTGAGGATCATATCCCTTATCTGCAATATAATCCTTGGCTTTATCCGTCAAAGTTACCGTATATCCTAAATTGCTCAAACGAGTTTTTAATTTAATCAACATTAAATCGATGATTTGATGTAAATCTGCTCGTTCTAATGAATTAAACACAATAATATCGTCCAAACGGTTAATAAATTCAGGTGCAAAAGCTTTCTTCAAAGCATTTTGTATCGTTGATTTAGCATGCTCCTCCACATTATCCATTCTCGATTTCGTTGAGAATCCAATTCCAGAACCAAAGTCTTTTAAATCACGAGCACCAATATTGGAAGTCATGATAATGATTGTATTTCTAAAATCAACCCTTCTACCTAATCCATCCGTTAAAATACCATCATCCAAAACTTGTAACAACAAATTGAAAACATCTGGATGCGCCTTTTCAATTTCATCTAATAAAACCACGGAATATGGCTTTCTTCGAATCTTCTCTGTTAATTGTCCACCTTCTTCATATCCAACATATCCTGGAGGCGCTCCAACCAAACGAGATACACTGAATTTCTCCATGTATTCACTCATATCGATACGAACCAAAGCATCTTCTTTATCAAACAAATAAGAAGCTAAGACCTTCGCCATTTCAGTTTTACCTACACCTGTTGGTCCAAGAAATATAAAGGATCCAATGGGTTTTTTAGGATCTTTCAATCCCACACGGGTACGTTGAATGGCTTTTACTAATTTTTTAATGGCGTCTGCTTGACCAATGACATGCTTGGACATTTCTTGCTCCATCAACAACAACTTTTCACCTTCTTTAGCCGCAACACGATTAACAGGTATACCTGTCATTTGAGCAATAACCTCAGCCACATGTTCTTCGGTAACCGTGAACTTCTGCTTTTTAGATTCTTCCTCCCAAATGTTTTTGGCTTGCTCCAATTGATCAATTAATTTCTTTTCACGATCCCGCAATTGAGCTGCTTCCTCGTATTTCTGAGATTTAACGACTTGATTTTTCTCCTTTTTAACAATCTCAATTTGGGATTCTAAAGCCACAATATCAGCAGGAACATTGATATTAGAAATATGTACACGTGCTCCCACCTCATCCATTACATCAATAGCTTTGTCTGGTAAGAAACGATCTGAAACATATCGATCCGATAATTTAACAGCAGAAATAATGGATTCTGGCGTGTAAATCACATGGTGATGCTCTTCGTACTTATCCTTAATGTTGTGTAAGATTTCAATCGTTTCATCGACGGTAGTTGCATCAACCATCACAGTTTGAAAACGACGAGCCAAGGCTCCATCTTTTTCAATGTATTGACGGTACTCATCTAAGGTTGTAGCTCCAATAACCTGTATGTCACCTCTCGCAAGAGCTGGTTTAAACATATTAGAAGCATCCAATGAACCCGAAGCCCCACCAGCACCTACAATAGTATGCAATTCATCAATAAATAAAATTACATCAGTAGATTTCTCTAATTCATTCATCACGGCTTTCATTCGTTCCTCAAACTGACCACGGTATTTGGTACCAGCCACTAAGGAAGCTAAATCAAGCGTAACTACTCGCTTGCCAAATAAGACCCTAGAAACTTTCTTTTGAATGATTCTAAGTGCTAAGCCTTCTGCAATGGCCGTTTTACCTACGCCAGGCTCTCCAATTAAAATTGGGTTATTCTTCTTACGACGCGACAAAATTTGGGCAACACGCTCAATTTCTTTTTCTCGTCCGACGATGGGGTCTAACTTACCATTTTCAGCAATTTTTGTTAAATCTCGACCAAAATTATCTAAAACTGGAGTTTTGCTTTTCTCTGTACTTTTTGTTCCAGATGAAGCCGAAGAACCTGAACCAGCCGAACCACCTGATCCAGATGAATACAAACGACTATCATCATCATTGTCGTCTGTGTCCGAACTTGACTTAGGTGAATTTTCTTGTCCAGCACCATTTTGAAATTCTACCATTTCTTTGATTAAATCATAATAGACCTGGTATTTTTCTAAAATTTGCGTAGCCACATTATCCTCATCTCGTAAAATCGCCATCAACAAATGGTCTGTTCCTACTAAATTAGTTTTGAAATATTTCGCTTCTAAATAAGTCAAACGCAATACCTTTTCCGCCTGTTTGGTCAAAGGAATGTTCAACATATTTTGTTTATCAAAAGATGAACGACTGGTCGAAGCGGTCGAATGTTCAATACTTTGCCTTAATTGATCTAAGGAAACCCCGGACTTCAACAATAAATCAATTCCCGGTCCTTCTCCATCACGAATCATTCCTAGCATTAGGTGCTCTGTCCCAATGTAATCATGTCCTAAACGTAAGGCCTCTTCTCTTGATAGAGAAATTACTTCTTTCACTTTATTTGAAAACTTAGCCTCCATATAATTTATTTTTATGCCGAGAACAAGAACTCTGTCCTATTTGTTCAATTTTTGTTCAATTGATTAAAATCAAATTAGCATCCCTGCCTTGGTTCATTAACAAATCCAACATGGATAAGTTTGGTTGAAATACATTTCCAAAACATTGGGGATATACCAATTCCTTATAAACGTTTCTATCTCGCCAATCTTGCTTAGCTTGGATATGATTCCAAAATACATCTTTATCTTCTATTTCAAACGATTCAGATAAAGAATAATTCATTTTTCTACCTAAAATTCGACTGAACAATTCAATGAATTCAATATTTAAATCTACTAAAAAATTTAATTTTTTCGCAAAAATAGACCGTATATATGGCTCAAAATATTCGAAATAAGGTGCTTTTCCGTATGCAGCCTGAATAGCTCCTTGATGAATCCTCAGCCAATTTTGTCCATAGTCAATGCGTACATCTTTCATCAGTACTTTAGCTGCATGAATATGTTGAATAGGAACTGTTAATGTTTCAATTCCGTTAGCACCTAAAATCAATGCTCGATTTCGATAGGTTTGCTTTAAGAAATGCTCGTAGACTTCGAATTGAACTTGATCTTGGGAAAGAAGTAAGGTAAAATATTCTATACTGGGTAAATAATGGATCTCAATGCGCATTCCCAAAAATTAATCGGATATTTGTAAAATTAATAGAATAAAGCCAATTAGTTCAGAATTCAAATGATGTTTTTCTTTAAGTTATTAGGTCAATTACCCTTATTTATGCTTTATGGAATAGCCAATATCCTGAAATGGGTATTTTATGGGCTAATTTCCTATCGAAAAAAGGTCATTTTAGGTAATTTAAGTCGTTCTTTTCCTGAAAAATCAGCAAAAGAAATAAAGCAAATAGCTTTTCAATTTTATGGATATTTAACAGATCAATTACTGGAGTTTTTTAAGGGTGTTTCTTTAACGGATAATCAAGTCCTGGATCGCGTAGAGTTAAATAATCAAGAGATTGTTCAGAATTATATAAACCAAGGAATTCCTGTCATATTGGTAGCTGGGCATCAGGGGAATTGGGAGTGGGCGATACATCGTTTGGCCTTGACAAAAATCACCAATGATATTGTCTATCAAAAACTAAGTAATCCTGCATTCAACGAGTTTAGTAAACAAGTCCGTCAAAGGTTCGGAAATATCGTGTTAATGGAAAAAAGGGAGTCCGTAATTTTAACAAGAGACAGAAAAAATATTCCAAGAGTTATATGTTTAGCAGCAGATCAGGCACCACAAAAGCCTGAAACGGCTTATTGGACTAACTTTTTGAATCAAGAGACAGCCTTTTTCACGGGTATGGAACGCTTTGCAAGAGAATATCAATATCCCGTGGTATTTGCAGAATTAATTCGCAAAAAAAGAGGTCATTATTCGATGACTTATGAGCTATTGGCTGAACCAAGTTTTGAGAATTTACCCCACGGTGAAATTATAGAGCGTTTTGCCCGAAGACTAGAAAAATCAATTGTCAAATTTCCTGAACAATATTTATGGTCTCACCGTAGATGGAAACATAATAAACCGGAACATATTTCCATCAAATGGAATTAAAGAAAATCCGAACAATCGCCAGCTCCTTCACGAATAACTTCAGTTTCATCATCTTGAAGATCTATCACACTGGAAGATTGTAAACCTCCAAAATCACCATCTAATACTAGATCAACTTTATTTTGATACATATCAAATATCAGACTTGGATCCGTATAATCTTCAATTTCTAGTCCTTCTTGAGGCAATGTGGTCGTTAATAATGGATGGCCTAATGCCTTAACAATTTCAAGTATGGGCAAATAATTGGGAATACGAATGCCAACCGTTTTCTTACCTTGAACCAAGACAGAAGGAACTTTGGAGCTGGCAGGTAAAACAAAGGTGTAAGGTCCTGGCAAATAGCGCTTTAATGTTTTAAAGGCAAAATCACTTACTTTGGCAAAATTGGCAATTGAACTTAAATCCGCGCAGATAAAAGAAAAGCGATTTTTATTGGGTTTTATTTGTTTGATTTCACAAATACGAGCAATAGCCTGAGCGGATTGAATAGAACAGCCCAAAGCATACATGGTATCTGTTGGATATATAATTACTCCATTTTTATTCAAGACCTGCACCACTTGTTCAATAAGTGCTTGTGAATTATTCTTCTCGTAAATTTTAATCAATTGAGCTTCCATTTTTTAGTCGAGAAGGTGGATAAAAGAAATCATTAGGCTCTTGTTCATTATCCTCAATTTTCACTTGATCAATACTGGCATTGATTTCAAAACCAACCAATAAAATTAGGGCAAAAAAGTATAACCATACCATCAAGGCAATAAGAGAACCAATGGAGCCATATACCTTATTATAACTTGCAAAATTTACTAAATAATAAGAGAATATATTCGTAATGGAAATGGTTAAAATAGAGGCTGTAATGGAGCCTGCATTGAAAAATTTCCAGCGTTTATGAATGGCTGGTGCATAAAAATAAATGATGGAAATCGTCAAAAAGAAGACAGAAAATATAACAAAATAGGTGAGTATTTTTATGAAGTAAAAAGTAAAGTCATAATTAATTAAGCCTTTATTGGCCAAACTATGAACAATTAAATTTCCCACAATAAATACTAAAAAAGCTGTAATAAGCACAAAGGTCAATAGGAAATTTAGAGCGACAGCAATTACTCTTTCTTTAATATAACCCCGATTTTCATTGGTTTTGTAGGTCAAATTAAAAGAACGTATTAAGGCCATAATTCCACTCGTAGAAGCGTAAAGGGCTAAAATAAAACCAAATGATAAGACTCCTCCCCTTTTGTTTCTAACTAATTCCACAACCAGTTCAGACAAATCCTTCAACATACTTTTAGGAATTGATCCTTTTAAAAAACCAATCATCTTGACATCTAAGTTATCTATGGGCAAATAGGCCAACAATGAAAATAGAAATATGATAGCAGGAAAAAAGGCCAGAGTAAAATTATAAGCTACGGCAGCTGCACGAACGTCAATGTCAAATTGAAATATCTTTTGATATAGAATACTTAGAATTCTAGCTAAGACATAATGCTCCTCTAGTTCTTTCCAAATTAATTTAAGTTCACGGAGTATACTTTTTCTCATATTAAAAATATGGCTTTAATACCTCCAACAAATAATCAGGGGCCTTCACCATTTTTTGTCGTTTCATGTCCATGAAAACCAAGGTAGTTTTGCCTTCGTGGATTAATTCTAGCTTAGAATTTAATATTCGATATGAAAATTGAATTCTAACCAATGGTAAAGACAACAAGGTGCATTCAATGGTTAATAGTTCGTCATAATAAGCAGGTGCTAAAAATTTGGAATAATTCTCGTAAACAGGTAAACCTATATGACGATCTTCTAAATCTTTATAACTGACGCCTAAACTGCGCAAGGTTTCCACCCTGGCTATTTCAAATAAGCGGGCATAGTTGCCATAATATACATATCCCATTTGATCCGTATCGGCATAACAAACTCGATATGTAACAGCATGACTAAACATATTACTTAATTTTAAGAGCATCTAATGCTTTTTGATACCTTCTTGCATTTAACATGTGTTCTTCATAGGAGCTAGCAAAAGAATGATAGCCCGAAAAATCTTCTTTAGCACAAAAATACAAATAGGAATGCTTTTCTAGATTTAAAACACGATCAATTACCTGAGGTGAAGGAATGGAAATAGGACCTGGAGGAAGTCCTGTTAATCGATATGTATTATACGGAGAACTAATGGCCGTATATTTTCCAGTAATACGTTTAATCGTAAAATCTTTCCATGCAAAAACAATGGTTGGATCAGCTTGCAAAGGCATATTTGTTTTCAAACGATTCCAATATACTCCTGCTATTCTAGATTGCTCATCTGATTTTTTACTTTCACCCTCTACTATGGAAGCTAAAATTCCAGCTTCTGTAGGAGTCAATGCCAATTTTTTAGCTTTTTCAATTCTTTCTGCCGTCCAAAACTTAGTATACTCTTTGTTCATTTTTGACATAAAAGATTCAAAAGATGAAGTCCAAAGAATTTCGTAGGTATTCGGAATAAACATACAAGGAATTGTCTCCTTATTGAATCCAAATTGACTTACATATTCATTCGAATCTACATGCTTGAATATAAAGGTCGAATCAAAGGGCAATTGCTTGGACAATTTACCAGCTAAATCTTCTTTTAGTCGGAAGGTATTGATAACCAAACGAATGGCATCTTGTCGGCCATTTCTCAACTTTCGAATTATTTCAAAATTACCTGATTCAGAATAAATCAAATACCGACCCGCTTTGACGCGCTCAGGGTATGATAAAACCTTTGCTAAAAAACGGAAACTCAATTGATCTCTAACTAATTTATGTTTTTCTAAAGTATCCAAAACTGTTTGAAAACTTGCACCCTTTGGAATCAATAAAACAAAAGGCTTATCAGCCTTTACATCAAAATTCGGTGTTTTGAATACCTGCCAAACATAATAGGAAAACATAGCCGCCAAAAGCGAAAACACTAAAATAAATATCTTGAATTTTTTATTATCAATCATCTTAGGCTAGTTTAAAGGGTACATTAAATCGATTGGCTAAAGCTTGTAAATCAGCTACGACTGGCTCCAATAATGGAATTCCATTGGCTTTACGCTCCACTTCTAATTCTCTTTCTGGATCACCTGGTATAATGACTTTCTTTCCCTCAACGGCTTGAGCTGAACGGAATCTTTGTATCCATTTATCCATATCTTGTTTAAATTCATCTGCAGGTCTAAAGGCGTCAATGCGCATAGCGCCTAAAAAATGACCTGTACCTATACCAACGGTCTCACCTGCCGACATAAATCCTGCCGTGGCAAAAGGAGGCACCCAAGGTCCGAAATTGGCACCAGATAAAACACCTGATAAAATATCTACCATGGCACCTAAAGCATATCCTTTATGTGAACCATGTTCTCTATCTCCACCCAATGGAAGTAAAGCACCTCCATTTTTGATGGCAAAGGCATCATTACAAGGATTTCCATCGGCATCTTGAACCCAACCGTTGGGAGTATTAAGTCCTTTTCTTTGTAAAATTTCCAATTTTCCATAAGCTACAGCAGTAGAAGCAAAATCTGCCACAAAGGCAGGTTCTGTTAATGCAGGAATTGCCATGGCCACTGGATTAGTACCTAATAATTTCTCTCTTGAAAACGTAGGTGTGACTAAAGGAGCAGCATGGGTCATCGCCCAACCAATCATTTGATGCTCCAGAGCTTTCATGGCATGATAACCTGCAATACCAAAGTGATTTGAATTACGGACAGCTATCCAACCTGTACCTGCCTTTTCTGCTTTTTCGCAGGCAATTTCCATAGCATAAGGTGCTACCACCAAGCCAAGACCTTTATCTCCATCAATCACCGCCGTAGAAGGAGATTCATGAATAATCTTAATCTTAGGATTGGGATTAAGTCTACCATGATCAAATAAACGAACATAACCTGCCAAACGGGCTACACCGTGAGAATCTATTCCACGTGCATCCGCAGAAACTAAAACTTCAGCAGCTAATTGCGCTTGATTTTCAGGAGTTCCAATGGATTCGAAAACCGAAGCCACAAAATTTTGTAAGCGGGTAAAATCTGCTTGCATAGTCTAAAAACAAAGCACAAAGATAAAAATATTATGGGGGAATAAAACTTTTGACAGCTAGCCAACGTTCTTTTGCTATATTCGTTTTATCGAATTTCACATCAACAAATTATGCAAACTTCTAATCTCATTGAATTAGGTCAGTCTTTCTGGTTTTGGGTAGCACTTATTTTAATTGCCGTTATTATACGAGACGTTTTCATTCAAAAAAGTCATACCATCACTCACAATTTCCCTATTGTAGGGCATATTCGGTATTGGATCGAGCGGATCGGTCCAGAAATTCGACAATACATCGTAGCGAATAACCGGGAAGAGCTTCCGTTTAACAGACAGGAACGTTCATGGATTTATGCATCCTCTAAAAATGAAAATAATTTACAAGGTTTTGGAAGTGATCAAGATTTTAATTCTCCTGGGTATATCTTCATAAAAAATGCTATGATGGGCTATAATCCTCCCAAGGATCATCCATTTAGATCTAATCCTGGCGTTATTCCTGCGGCCAAAATCATAGGTGCCTATCATGAACGAAAAAGACCGTATCGCCCATATTCGGTAGTTAATATTTCTGGAATGAGCTATGGTTCATTATCTGCCAAAGCTGTGGAATCCTTGAACAAAGGAGCCTATTTAGCGGGATGCTTTCATAATACGGGTGAAGGCTCGTTATCGCCCTACCATCAAATGGGGGCTGATATTGTATTAAATATCGGAACGGCCTATTTTGGTGTTAGGGATTTAGATGGTAAATTCTCCATGGAAAAATTAGTTGAAAAGGTACAAGCCAACCCAAGGTTAAGAGCCATTGAACTGAAATTATCGCAAGGAGCAAAACC
Organism: Aquirufa ecclesiirivi; assembly: GCF_011250515.1. GTDB lineage: Bacteria > Bacteroidota > Bacteroidia > Cytophagales > Spirosomataceae > Aquirufa > Aquirufa ecclesiirivi. The sequence continues at coordinate 280,133 of NZ_JAANOP010000002.1, forward strand.
AGGTAAGGGTGGCATGTTACCTGCCGCCAAGGTCAATAAAGAAATTGCAGATATCCGTCACATACCTATCGGAAAGGATGCCTTCTCCCCTGCTTTTCATTCTGAATTCTCCAATATCCCAGAAATGGTTGATTTCATTGAAAAAATGGCAGAGGCAACTGGATTGCCAGTGGGTATCAAATCAGCTATAGGAAAGCTAGAACAATGGGAAGAATTGGCATTATATATGAAAAAAACAGGCAAAGGTCCTGATTTCATTACCATAGATGGTGGAGAAGGAGGAACAGGTGCAGCGCCGCATGCCTTTGCAGACCACGTATCCATGCCATTTACTTTTGCTTTTGCCAAAGTGTATCAGATCTTTCAAAGACAAGAATTATCTCAACACATCTTTTTCATCGCCTCAGGTAAATTAGGCTTTCCTGAAAAAGCCTTAATGGCCTTTGCTATGGGTGCTGACTCTATTAATATAGCCCGAGAAGCCATGATGTCGATTGGTTGTATTCAGGCCCAAAAATGCCATACCAATCATTGCCCAACCGGGATTGCTACTTCCAACAAATGGTTGCAAGCCGGTATCGATGTAACCTTGAAGAGTGAGCGATACTATTTATACCATTATACATTAATCAAAGAAATCGGTGAAATTACACATGCTTGTGGTTATGAGCATCCATGTCAATTAACCATGGATGATATCGAATTCTCCATGGGTGATAATAACCGTACTATCGCCTTATCCAAATCATTGGGCTACCATAAGGATCCTGTAAAATATGGAAGTTTCCATGATTTATTGGCTTGTTCTCATTTAGGTGGAGAAGGTGCAAGAAAACGATTGACATTTGCAACTAAGGTTTAGAAAGGTTTGGTTATCTTTGTACTATGTTATCTATATCCAATCTAAGTTTCTATTTCGGTAGTAGGGCATTGTATGAAAATGCCAATTTGCACATCAAACCTAAAACCAAAATTGGCCTCATTGGGGCCAATGGTACAGGGAAATCTACTTTACTTCGCTTAATTTCTGGCGAATACTCCCCTGATGGAGGAAATATTTCCAAGTCGGGAGAATGTACCATCGGTTTTCTCAATCAAGATTTATTATCCTATCAAACAGATGATAGTATTTTAGAAGTAGCCATGCAGGCCTTCGACAAGCAATTAGAGCTTCAACATAAAATTGATGCTGTCTTGCACAAGATGGAAACCAATTATGAAGATAAGGATGTTGATGTTTTAGCGAATCTACAAGAAGATTTTGAACGTTTGGATGGATATACCATTCAAGCCAAGACGGAGGAGATTTTAGAAGGTTTGGGATTTAACACCGAAGATTTATCCAGACCCCTACGCTTATTTTCTGGAGGATGGAGAATGCGGGTCATGTTGGCCAAATTACTATTACAAAAACCAGCTTTATTGCTGTTAGATGAGCCAACTAACCACTTGGACTTACCTTCCATTGAATGGGTAGAAAAATACATCCATGATTATGAGGGTTCCATTGTTGTGGTTTCTCACGATCGTTATTTCTTAGATAGAACCATAGACCATATCGCAGAGGTTTCCAATGCGAAAATTACTTTATATCCAGGTAATTTTTCCTTCTACATGGAAGAGAAAGCCTTAAGAAATGAAGTACAAAAAGGAGCTTTTGAAAACCAGCAAGCCCAAATTCGCCAGACAGAGCGATTTATAGAACGCTTTAAAGCGAAAGCATCTAAAGCTAAACAAGTTCAATCACGTGTAAAAGCATTGGATAGAATTGATATCATTGATGATGTCATTGATGAAAAAGCAAAAGTTAATTTCAAATTTAATTTTGGTACACAACCAGGCCGATTCATCCTTTTTTTGGAACAAATATCCAAAGCATATGGCGAAAAAATCATCTTAAAAAACACCTCGGCAACCATAAATCGTGGTGATAAAATTGCCTTAATTGGGGCTAATGGTAAAGGTAAATCTACCTTATTGAGAGTTATTTCGGGAACGGAGAAAATAGAAGGAGAAAGAAGATTAGGCCATAATGTGATTGAATCTTTTTTTGCTCAGCATCAGTTAGAAAGCTTACAAGTAGAAAATTCACTTTTAGATGAATTAAAATCCACTGGTACAGCAAAAACTGAAATGGAATTACGAAGTATCTTGGGATGTTTCTTATTTTCAGGTGAAGAAGTATTCAAAAAAATTAAAGTGCTCTCAGGAGGTGAAAAATCACGCGTAGCCTTAGCAAAAGTCTTGATTTCTCAGGCTAACTTCTTATTACTTGATGAGCCAACCAACCACTTGGACATGCAGTCGGTGAATATTTTGATTCAAGCATTGCAGCAATACGAAGGCAGTTATGTGGTTGTTTCCCACGATCGCTTCTTTGTTTCACAAATTGCTAACAAAATTTGGTACTTGGAGGATTATGAAATCAAAGAATATCCTGGCACCTTTGAAGAATACGAAACTTGGCAAGAAACAAGAAAATCAGAATTGCCTAGTGGAAATAAAAAGGTTTCCGAAAAGCCAAAACCTGAAATTGAGAAAACGATTGCACCTATAACTCCTGTCGTAAATAATGCCAAACAGATTGAAAAATTGGAGGCTAAAATCATGGAATTGGAAAACAAGAAGGAAGAAATTGAATCAAAAATGTCCGAATTAGCTCAAAGTAATCAATTTCAAGAAATGAAAACTTGGGAAGTAAAATTAAAAACAGTAACAGAGGAATTAAGTGTTGTGATGAATGAATGGGAAACCCTAATCGCCTAACATGAAGAAAATCCCTGGTTTGATCTTCCTGTTTTTATTGATGAATTTCTCCATTATTGGACAGATCATGAATAAAAAATTTAAAAGCGAAGTACAAACCATTATTTTAAGTAAATCCGAAGAAAAAACCATCATTACCGATAATCCAGTAATAGACCTAGGTACCCAAGGAAATTATCAAATTTGCTTTGATGATTTAGTGATGAAAAACCTGACATATCACCTTCGTGTTATTCATTGTCAGTCTGATTGGAAGCCTTCGAATTTATCCGAAATTGAATATTTACAAGATTTCAATGACATTCCTATTCGATCACCCAAAAACTCCTTTGGTACCAAAATCCCCTATTTACATTATCAAATAGGACTACCTAAGGTTCGAATCAGCGGCAATTATATAGCCATGGTCTACGCTCAAAGAAATAAAAGGGATACCGTATTTACCAAGCGCTTTTCCGTTTATGAAAACGCCATTACTGTGGCAGCAAAAATCTCCTTTGCGAGGCCTAATCATCTCCGTAATACGCATCAAGCAATTGATTTAACGTTGATTTATCCCAATCAACTCATGTTAAACTCAGACGAAGGAATACAGGTCATTCTAAGAAAAAATTACCAGACTAAAAATTGGTTGGATAAAATTCCAAGGGCACAAATTAATGGACAAGATAGAAAAATCACCTTTCCGTTCTATGATAATGAAAATGTGATTCCAGGAGGGAATGAATTCAGGTTAATCAATTTATCTAGTACCCAGCAAAAAATGACTTTTGTCGAGAGTATTCGTCAATATGATGCCTACACTGAAGTGAGTACTCAATTAGAAGTACCTCAAGGAAATTATTCCTATGTCCAAAGGCCTGATTTTGATGGTTCTTTTGTGATTGACCATTATGAAAATGGAAATTCTAATGTATCATCAGATTATATCTGGTGTATTTTCCAATTAAAAATGGAGGAATTGGCTAATGAACAAATTTATGTGGTGGGTGCTTTTAACCAATTTGAAAAAAGCCCCGATAATCTCATGGAATACAATGCTTCCAAACAGATGTATACGAAGAGAATTCGCTTAAAACAGGGAATTTATAACTACCAGTTTGTAAGTAATAAACCTAATAACATGTTAGAAGGAAATTACTCACAAACTGAAAATACTTATGAGGTACTTGTCTATTTTAGAAAACCTGGAGACCGCCACGATTCTTTATTGGGATACAATAAATTATTATTTCCTTAAACATTAAATCTAAAGTGCATGATATCGCCATCTTGTACGACATATTCTTTGCCTTCTACACTCATCTTTCCAGCTTCTTTACAAGCAAGTTCTGTTTTTAAGGCCTCATAATCAACCAATTTAATTACTTCAGCACGAATAAAGCCTTTTTCAAAATCGGTATGTATCACACCCGCTGCTTGTGGAGCCTTCCACCCTTTTTGGATAGTCCAGGCACGTACTTCTTGCACACCAGCCGTGAAATAGGTAATCAGATTCAATAAATAATAAGAACTACGAATCAATTTACTTAAGCCAGATTCTGTAAGGCCATATTCACCCAAAAACATAGCTCTTTCATCCAAATCTTCGATTTCAGCAATCTGAGCTTCTAAAGCAGCACAAACCACGATTACTTCAGCGTTTTCGGCTTGCACATTGGATCTTAATTGATCTACATATTCATTACCTCCTTGTGCTAGCGCGGACTCATCCACATTAGCTACATAAATAACAGGCTTATCTGTAAGCAAATATAAATCTCCAATCGCAGCAGCTCTTAATTCTGGATCCATAACTACAGTACGAGCAGATTTCCCTGCTTCTAAGGTCGCTTTAAATTGCTGTAAGGCTGCCAATTCTTGTCTAGCCTTGGCATCACCAGCTTTTGCTGCTCTTTCTGTTTTAGATATCTTTTTGTCTACTGATTCTAAATCCTTCAACTGCAATTCCATATCAATGATTTCTTTGTCACTAACAGGATTGACACGTCCTTCTACGTGCACAATATTTTCATCGACAAAACAACGTACCACATGAATAATAGCATCTACTTCACGGATATTAGCTAAAAACTTATTTCCTAAACCTGCTCCTTGTGATGCACCTTTCACCAACCCTGCAATATCTGTAAACTCGATCACAGTAGGTAAAACACGTTGAGGCTTGACTAAAGCCTCTAAAATAGATAAACGATCATCTGGTACGGTGACAATACCCACGTTGGGTTCTATCGTACAAAAAGGGTAATTGGCTGCTTCTGCTTTATTAGAAGAAATAGCACTAAATAAAGTTGACTTGCCTACATTAGGTAAACCGACAATTCCACACGTTAATCCCATAGCTTATTTAAAATGAAGCGCAAAAATACGCTTAAAAATTAAAAAAGCCCCTGTTTGTACAGCGGCTTTTTAGTAAATAGTAAGTATTTTTTATTCCCACTTTAAATCTGAACCTCCAAACTCATCTTCATCGCGGTTGAATTGTGTAAAATCAACATCGGGCATTAATTCTGTCTTCACATGATCCACTGCTTCTTTCAATCCATCCATGAATTTATCGAAATCCTCTTTGTAAAGGAACATTTTGTGCTTTTCATACACAAACCCATCTTCTTTCTGGTGACGGCGACTTTCTGTTATTGTAATGTAATAATCTTGTGAACGAGTTGATTTAACATCAAAAAAATAAGTTCTTTTACCCGCACGAATTCTTTTTGAAAACAATTCTTCTCTGTCTCTTTCTTCCACTTTAAATAAGTATTTAAGTTTTACAATGCGTAAATCTACTATTTATTCTTAATCACTCAAAAAATATATAGGAAATTTACTATCAAAAAATGAGCATTTTTTGCACAAAAAACAGATTATCTTAAATTATAAGTATAAAAATTACACAATAAGCAGGTAATTTGATAAGTTGCATCATGACTTCGTATAAGATCATACTATTTACCCTAATCTATCTCTTCATTTTCCCGGTCCAGGCACAAAACCTGGGAGATGAAAGTTATGGTATTGCATCTTATTATTCACTTAACTTTTACAATAAAAAAACGGCGAACCAAGAGGTATTAAATAGAAAAGAATACACCGCGGCTCATCGAATTTTTCCATTCAACACCTTAGTAGAGGTTACTAATTTATACAATAAAAAATCAGTCATAGTTCGTATTAATGACCGAGGTCCGTATAAATCAGGACGAATCATTGATTTGACAGAAATTAGTGCTAAAAAGCTAAATATTAGGAATATAGGTATATCCAAAGTTCGTTTAAAAATCATTGGATTTGAAAATGAACAAATGCTTATTCCATACCAGCATTTGGAAATGGAAACAGGCCCCAAATTCAGTTCTAAATATTACCAGAAAACACGACTTAAATACAATAAAAAATACCGCCTAAAAAGACATATTCGCCATCGTTCTTACTTAGTTAAAGGTAAAAAGAAAGGTACTGTGAATAAGAAACGTAAAAAGAAAATTAGTTATGCTAAGAAAAGTAGCAGAAGAACAAGCAAGTAATTCCTTGTCCATCCTAGCAGAAGAAATCAGCCAAGAGCTATACCATGGAAAACATCGGAGTGCCTTTCATGGATATTCCTCTGAATTTAAAGAATATAAAGCATATCAAACGGGTGATAATTTAAAGCAAGTAGACTGGAAGTTATACGGGAGAACCGATAAGCTATTTACTAAGCACTTTCATGATGAATCAAATATCAGTGCTTACTTTTTCATTGACTTATCATCCTCCATGTTTTTCCCAAGGGAAAACCTTGAAAAAATTAATAAATCCATCCAAATCATCGCCGTTTTATGTAAGATTTTACAAAAGCAAAGAGACAAATTTGGAATCCTGGGTATTTCCAATGAACTACTTTGGGAAAGTCCGTTATCCAATACCAAAGGGCATTTACATGAAATTTATACGCAGCTAGAAGATTTGGTACAAAGGGAATCCTTGGAAAAAATCAGTCAACTCCCTATTATTTTATCCAATAAGGTAGCTGCGATTGGCCAAAGAAAGATTGTTTTCATACTAACTGACCTACTTTTCAACGATCAAGACTATGCCTTATTTTTACAGAGTCTATCGGAAATAAAAGCAAATAAAAATAGTATTAAAATCCTGCACGTTTGGGATCAAAGTGAAAGACAACAAGATTCAGCATTGGGAAGTATTTTACAATACAAAGACATAGAAACGAATCAAGTTCTTTCTTTACCGATTGAAGAGTGGAATCAATTACAAGTAAAACAACAAAGTGTCTTTATTGACCAGCGAATCAATCCACTACTTAGCAAAGGCTACCAGTATCATTCTTTATGTGTGAATGATAGCCTTTTTGAGCTTTTACGACAAATTATTTAATACCTAGCTCTTTTTGACGGTTTTCATAGAATGAGATAAAATCTTGGATTTTATCCGTTGGAATCTTCTTCCCTATAATTCGCTTATTTTTATCTAATATGTAGATAATGGGAGTCGAGTAAATATCAAATGTTTTAAGAAAATCGGTATAATATTCTTCTTTACCTGTTTTAGCATTTAGATGAATATCTACTCCGTTATAGATGGATTCCATTTTGAACTCTTTGATAAAATCAATCCATTGTTGCTTATTTCGTGCAATGGAAGTGGCCAAAACTGAAATTTTCTTAGATTTAAAATAGTTAGCTTGAGCCATCAATTTAGGCGTTTCTTCTTTACAGTGACTGCAATCTGGATCATAAAAATACACCAAGGTATATTCTCCAGGTATGGAGGAAGTAGTTAATCGTTTACCAGTAGGATCGGATAAATACAACTCGGGAATTCGCTTACCGATTAATAATGGTTTTAAAACTTTGATTCGATCTCTCATTTGACGAACGGTGGTCGTATCCCATAAAGCGGCTTCACCTACATAGTATTTTTCACCCATGTGGGCGAATGCAGCATCCGTACCAACAATGTTAGAGGTCTCATACGTACTAGAAATCTTATAGATGACGTATCGTCTGACATCCCTATTTTTAATCTTGGTCAACAGAATATCGGCATCTTTAATGATGGAATCAGGCTGTTGAACCACTAAATCCTCAAAATACTTTTCTAGTTTTCTCTGTAAAAATGGGGTACGAATGAAACGCTCGTCGTTTAAATCAAGGTTATCAAAGAAATGTTTTTTGTAATAAGTAAACTGATATTGGAAAAACTCGGTACTATCTTTTGAAGTACTAATTTTCTTTTTGAAAGGAGGAATTTCTGGTTCAAATGTGGCCTTTACTAATTTAGACACAAATAATTGTTTATTTTTCTCAAACCAGGATTGCTGGAATTGAACAATTTCTTTTCGAACCAAAGCAATTTGAGAAGGGTCTTTTTTCTCCATTTCCAATTTCCTTAAATCCACATATCGTTTTCCCATTTCCTTTTGAAATCCGAAAAATGCTTCGTTTTCTACCGAACTTTGAAATTTCATGTGATTAATTGGATCCAATGTATCCGTTTCAAAGGAAAAATTGGTGTTCCCAAGTATGACATCTAAGTATTTATTTTTGGAAAAACTTATTAAATACAGACCTTTAGGTAATTCTTCTTTTCCTTGAAATACAAAGTTACCTTGTGCATCTGCTTGTGCTGTATCTTTAATCACCTGTTGAGTAGAGCCAAAATAATGGGCTAAATAGATTTCTCCGTGGGTAATACCATGTATCTTACCTTTAATTAAAAAACCTGCTGGAGTAGTGGCTGGGGGGGTTGTCTTTTTTACTTGGGCGATTGATCCAAATACGCTTAACATGATGCTACATGCCAAAAAAAATACTTTCATATATTTAATTAAATTTACAGGCTAACGAATATAAAATTACAATGTTTTACATACTATCTAAAATATTAGACATCTTACTTTCTCCAACAGTTTGGATATTAATCCCTTTGGCGATCGCTTTGATGTTAAAAAAAGTTAAACAGATAAAAATTGCTGTATTGTGCTCAATTTTCATTCTATTTTTAATGACCAATGCCACTGTTTGTAATTATTTTCTTCAACGTTGGGAAATAGATACACCAGACATTGGGAATGGAAAATCGTATACTTGGGGAATTCTTTTAACGGGCGGAATGATCAAATACACGGATAGCCATCCTGAACGAATCTCTACAGGTGAAGTAGCTGATCGAATGATGCAAACATTTCAATTGTATCAACAAGGATCGATCAAAAAAATACTTATTACAGGTGGAAATACAAGTATTTCAAATTTAACCATTGATAATTCTAATGAATCGGTCAATGTGAAACGTCTATTAATAAAAATGGGAGTACCTTCTCATGATATATTTATAGAAAACAAAGCAAGAAATACCTTTGAAAATGCTCTATATTCGAGTCAAATGCTAAAAAACTACCTTGAACACGATACGGTGGTAGTCATTACTTCAGCGATGCACCTAAGACGATCCATCAAGTGTTTTGAAAAGCAAGGATTTAAGATAAGGCCGTATGCTGCTGACATATTAAAAAAGGATACACCTCAGGGTATCCTTTCATATTTAAAACCTAGTGAAAAAAGCTTGCAAACAAACTATCAATTACTTCGAGAAATTGTCGGTATGATTGTTTACAAATTACAAGGATACATCTAAGTAGATAAAATTTCAACCATACGAATCAAATCTTCTGAAACGGGTTTCTTTTTGGTGATGGTATCATGGAAAGGGGTATATACCAATTGGTTATTCACAACACCAGCCATCACATTCTTTTCTCCACGTAAAAGCCCTTCCAAAGCACCTAGTCCTAATCTACTAGCTAGTATACGGTCAGCAGCCGTGGGAACACCACCACGTTGAATATGTCCTAAAGTAGTCACTCGAATATCTAATTCGATTTTCATTTGATCTTTAATCTTCTGAGCTACTTTTTGTGCATTTCCTTCTTCATCTCCTTCAGCAACAATCACAATGGAAGAAGATTTCGCTTTTGAAAAGCCTTTTTGTAACGTTTCCATGACCTCACTTACTGGAGTTAAATTTTCTGGAATCATTACAGCTTCGGCACCACCAGCAATTGCACATTGAATGGCGATATAACCAGAATCACGTCCCATTACTTCTATAAAAAACACGCGATCATGTGAATCTGCAGTATCTCTAATTTTATCGATAGCATCTAGTGCTGTATTTACTGCCGTATCATAACCGATGGTGTAATCGGTTCCATACAAATCATTATCGATAGTACCTGGAGCACCTACACATGGAATTTTAAATTCATTATAAAATATTTCTGCTCCTGTAAATGTACCGTTACCGCCAATTGCAACTAAACCTTCAATTCCTTTGGCCTGCAATTGATCATAGGCTTTCTTACGGCCTTCCGTGGTTAAAAATTCTTTTGACCGAGCTGACTTTAGGATGGTTCCTCCTCTTTGAATAATGTTACTAACTGATTGTGAATTTAATGGAATAATATCTCCATTAATCATACCATTATATCCCCTTACAATTCCATAAACCTCTACTCCATGATAAGCGGCACCTCGCACAATGGCACGAATACAAGAATTCATTCCTGGGGCATCTCCTCCTGATGTATATACTGCTATTTTCTTCATCAAATGTTGTTTTACTAATAAAATGATAAAAACAATCCTAACCTGGATAAATTTTCACTATTAGCTACAAATTTAAGCTTTAAAATGGCTCTCCAAAACACTTAAATTTATTTTTTCGATAAAATTCAAATATAAATTAGCCTTAGTAAATTGCACCTTCAAAAAATATGTCAATTATGTCTCAAAAATCGAATGACTTTCTTTACGAATATTTAAATAATGCATCCCCTACTGGTTTCGAGATGTCGGGACAAAAAATTTGGTTGGATTATTTGAAACCCTACTTAGACGAAAAAATAATCGATATCTACGGAACTGCTGTGGCCGTAATCAATCCAGGAAAACCATATTCAGTCGTTATAGAGGCTCATGCCGATGAGATTTCATGGTTTGTAAACTACATCGATGAAAATGGCTACTTGTTTTTACGTAGAAATGGGGGCTCTGATGCCTTGATTGCTCCATCCATGCGTGCCAATATTCATACCAAAGATAAAGTTATCAAAGGCATTTTTGGTTGGCCTGCCATACATGTGCGTGATACTACGAAAGATAAGGCCCCTACAGTTAGCGATATCTTCATTGATTGTGGTGCATCGAATAAGAAAGAGGTGGAAGAAATGGGCATACATGTAGGAACTGTGGTTACTTTTGAGGATGGCCTTATGGAATTAAATGAAAAATATTTAGTTGGTCGCGCCTTAGACAATCGCATTGGTGGTTATATGATTGCACAGGTTGCCAAACGATTAAAAGATAATAACATCGAATTACCCTTTACCTTATACGTGGTAAATGCTGTACAAGAAGAAATTGGACTAAGGGGAGCTGAAATGATTGTGAAGCGTTTAAAACCCGATTTAGCCATCATTACAGACGTAACGCATGATACGCAATCACCCATGTATAATAAGAAGACTCAAGGTGATATGGCATGCGGAAAAGGACCTGTGATTTGTTATGGTCCTGCGGTTCAAAATAATGTAAGAGATTTCATTATTGACATCGCCAATGAAAATAAAATTGAATTCCAAAGACAAGCTGTTTCTAGATCCACGGGGACCGATACCGATTCCTTTGCTTATGCTACGGAAGGGGTCGCTTCAGCATTAATTTCCCTACCATTAAAGTATATGCATACTACCGTAGAAATGATCGCTAAATCCGATATGGAAGCAGTCATTGATCTAATTTATGCTTGTTTACTGAAGGTAAAAGGAAATGAAGATTTTAGATACTTTAGTTAGGAATTAAGAATGTAGAATGTAAAATGAAGAATTAATTGGCTATTCTACATGCTACATTCTACATTCTACATTCTACATTCTACATTTATCTCAGGTATCGCTCAAAAAACTCATACGTTCTTAACATCTGGTCCAAACGCTGGCGGTTATTACCTGCACGAGTAATTTCATGGGTTGCACCGGGGTGACGAACATATTCAACATCACGCCCCATCACTTTCAAGCTTTTATACAACATTTCTGATTGAATTACCCCCGTTCTCAGATCTTGTTCTCCATGAAATATGATCAAAGGGGTTCGGATGTTCTGCACATATGTCAAAGGTGATTCTTTATCTAAAATAGTCCTTGCTTGCTTTTCCCAAGGATATCCTCCAAAATAATTAGGAACTAATCGCCATGCATTTCCTTCTCCAAAAAAGGTTGATAGCTCATATACCCCCCGTTGAGAACAAGCCGCTTTAAATCGATTGGTATGCCCTAACATGTAAGAAACTAGGTAGCCAGCGTAAGATCCGCCGGTAACAGCTAATTTTGATGTATCTGCCCAACCTTCTGAAATGCATAAATCTAATGCTTGCATCACGTCAGACATAGGCCCTTGGCCCCAATCTTTCACATTAGCTCCCATAAACTCCGTTCCATATCCACCACTACCTCGCGGATTGGAATATACAATACCATATCCTTTGGCCGCAAAATATTGATATTCATGCCACATGCTAGCTTCTCCCGTTCCCCACATGGCTGTTGGGCCACCATGAATTTCTAACAATAATGGATACTTTGTATTTGATTGGAAATTACTGGGTTTCATGACCCAATAATCAACAACCAAGCCTTTACTATTTTTGAATGTCTTTTTGCTGGCTAAACTAATGACTTTATCTTTTAGCCAAACCGTGTTAAACTCAGTCAAGGCATTATCCCTTGGATTGGATTTAGTCGAAAAGTATAATTCCGATGGGTTCGTAATTTTTGTTTTAGCATAAATAAACTGTCCATCTTTCTGATCAAAACCAAGCACACCCTCATCCGATGAACTTAAAGACTTCAATTTCCCTTGGGCAATATCGTATTCAAAAAGAGGAACTCCTCCATGATCTTGCGCACTAAAGTATAAAGTGGTTTCATCTTTTGACCATGACCATTGTGTAATAATTCGATCCAAAGGAATGATTTTTTGGTAATAGGCTACTGGGTTTAATGCTATAATTTTGGCAACTGGACTAGGAATTCCACCTACTTTTAGTTCAAAGAAAGCCAAATATTTACCATTAGGTGAAACAGAAATATTGGAATAACGGTAGCCCGGTTTTTCAACTAAAGTTTGAAAAGTATTGGCTACAGCATCATAAATAGCAATGGTATTATCCAAAACCTTATCAGGATGTCGTAACGTATCAGCCGGCATACATACAACAAAGCTTTTACCTGTTGTTAGCTCTTTCATTTCATCTATCCTTCTAAATGGATTCGCGAGTAATTCGGGTTTTGTATTTCCTAAAACAGAAGTTTTAAAGAATGCAGGAACGGACAATTCTCCCGTAGTCGTACTTTCTTCCTGAAAGTCGAGCTGGTTAATAACTTTCGCTTTTTTATCTTTTTCATTTTGAAATAAATAAGCTCTTATTTCCTCGATATTCCCATCTGGATTTGCCTTGATGGATTTCTTTTGAAAGTTTGACCAATTATAACCTGGTTTTTCAAGTGTCCATGAAGGAATCCAAGAACGCTTATTGTACAACGTGTCCACCAAGAATTCCTTAACTGAAAGTTCTGAACTAAAAAAGATACTAGATCCATCCTTCGACCATTCAGGAGCAGAAACTCCGTAAGGAATAGAAGTAATGGGATAGGCCTCTCCTCCATTCAAAGGCAATATGAATAGCTGAGGTTTATCACCTAAAAGCCTAACAAAGCTAATGTACTGACCATCGGGACTCCAAGAGGCAGAAGAAACCGACAATTTACCAGAGGTCAAAGCTCGAGATTCCTTACTGGTTAAATCGCCCAAATACAAATGGTTTTGGTAAGCGAATTCTCCTTTTTTATCCAGATCTTCCACGATGGACTTAAGCAAATAAATATACTTTTTGCCATCGGGTGAAAATTGTGGTTGAGAAACCGTTTTAATTTTCAATAAATCAGTTAATTCAATTTTCTTACTTTGGGAATTGGCTGAAAAACAAGCCAATAATATCAAAATGAGCGTTAATAGTTTTTTCATATTTGTTGATTTAATAATATAATCCTTTCCATTTTATTTGTTGAATTGCCTGCTCTTCATGTGCTTTTAAAGATTCTAATTCTGGAATTTCTATTAAATGCTCTATGCCTATGTATTGTTTTGAAAAATTAGACAAAATTTCATCAAAGACTAATTCTACACGAGCAACATGGTAAGCTGATGTAATAATAACTAAAGATTTTACAGGGTAATCAACTAATACACATTTACTTTTTACGGCATCATCCACCGTATTGGCAGATAAAGCCGAAGGTAAAAATGAATGTTCAGGAACTCCTTTGGACATTAACTTATTTTTCAATAAAGTAGAATGTGCCCAAGGACTGGTATTAAAATGTGCACCAAATCCACCTGTACATAAAATGGGTCTGGCTTTTTTTTGATACTCTTCCCAACAATAATTGACACGATCTATGGCAATAGCACCTAATTGACCATCGGGTGAATTGGGAGAACCTAACACCAACAATACTTCTTGAAAGTTCATAAAAAAAGGTCTCCAAATTGGAGACCTAAATTTATTAAATAATGTGGCCAATTAAAGCAATTTTAAAATTTCTTCTCCGATGGCATCAGTCCCTAAAATCATAGATGGATCCGTGGTTTTATCGGCGATATCACGTGTACGGAAACCTTTCTTCAGAACTTGATCAATCGCTGAAATGATGGCTTCTGATTCTTCTTTCATACCAAAAGAAATATCCAATAATAAAGCAGCGGATAGAACAGATGCCATTGGATTGGCTAAACCTTTACCTGTGATATCATGAGCTGATCCGTGAATTGGTTCATAAACCCCCGTACCATCACCAATAGAAGCTGAAGCTAGCATTCCCATAGATCCTGCGATTTGAGAAGCTTCATCGGTCAAGATATCACCAAACAAATTTGCTGTTACTACTACATCGAAACGCGTTGGCTCTTTAATTAAAATCATGGCCGTAGCATCCACAAATTGGTATTCTACTTCGATATCAGGGTACTCTAAAGCTAATTTTTGAATTTCTTCTCTCCATAAACGTGAAGATTCCAATACATTCGCCTTGTCTACTGAAACTAATTTTTTACGACGGGTTCTAGCAGCCTCAAAAGCTTTACGACCAATTCGTTGCACTTCATAACGGCTATATTCAGCGACATCATAGGCTGTATCACCATTATTTTTACGTCCCTTTTCTCCAAAATAAATATCACCAGTTAATTCACGGAAGAACAAAATATCTGCTCCTTTAAGGATTTCTGGTTTTATACTAGAAGCTCCTAAAAGCTCATCAAATAACTTAATAGGGCGTAAATTGGCATATAAACCCAATTCCTTCCGCATTTTTAATAATCCTTGCTCTGGACGCACCTTTGCAGATGGATCATTGTCGTATTTTGGATGACCTACTGCTCCAAATAAAACGGCATCCGAATTTCTCATTTTTTCCAATGATTCAGCAGGAAGTGGATCTCCGGTAGCTTCAATAGCTACGTGACCAATTAAAGCTTCATCATAAGTAAACTCATGATTAAATCGTACTGCAATTTTGTCTAAAACTTTTTTACCTACAGCGGTAACTTCCTGTCCAATTCCATCACCTGGAACAATTAAAATATGCTTCTTAGCCATTTGTATTATTGTATGTTACTAAATCAAATTCAACATTTTTTGGGTTGCCTTAATGGCTGAAACCGTTTGATCACAATCTAATCCACGGGTAATTAACTCTTTACCTTGATGAGACCAAGTTATAATGGTTTCACACAGTGCATCAGAATCTCCTCCGGGCGGAATCCTAACTGCATAATCCTTCAGTTGTGGCAATTTCTTACCATTCTTTTGGAATATAATTTCCAAAGCATTCACAAAAGCATCATATTGACCATCCCCTTGGGCATGTTCTTCATAAACTTTTCCGTCGATGGAGATTTTCAAAGTTACAGAAGGGCGTAATTCTTTACTATGCGTTAACACATAATTCAATACTTGAACCCGTTCTTCGATGGTCGAACTATCCAATACATCCGAAATGATATAAGGTAAGTCATTCGGAGTTACAACTTCTTTGCGATCTCCTAATTCAATAATACGCTGGGTTACTTTCTTCAAATCTTCATCTGAGAGTTGGATACCCAATTGCAATAAATTATTCTCAATATTGGCTTTACCACTAGTTTTACCTAGAGCATATTTACGCTCACGACCGAATCGTTCGGGCATTAAATCATTGTGATATAAATTATTCTTTTTATCACCATCTGCGTGAATTCCTGCGGTTTGAGTAAAAACATTTTCACCTACAACAGGCTTATTGGCTGGTATTCTGAAACCAGAAAAAGTCTCCACCAATTTACTTACAGAGTACAATGATTTCTCCTCAACTGAAACTTCAACCTCTTTTTGATAATCATTAATCACGGCAATCACACTAGCTAAAGGAGCATTTCCCGCTCTTTCTCCCATGCCGTTCACTGTTAAATGAAGTCCATGAACTCCATTTCTAACCGCTTCTAAGGCATTGGCTGTTCCTAAATCATAATCATTGTGTGCATGAAAGTCGAAATGAACATGAGGGTAACGTGTAACTAATTCAGAAATAAAAGATGCTACTTCAGAAGGTATCAAAATGCCTAAGGTATCGGGCAACAAAATACGATCAACTGGTAATTGGCTCAAGAAATCAAGGTAGGAAATCACATAATCTTTTGAATTACGCATTCCATTTGACCAATCTTCTAAATAGACATTTACTTTTAAGCCCTTAGAAATGGCAAGTCGGATAGTCGCTTCAACTTCACTAAAATGCTGTTCAGGTGTCTTTTTTAATTGAAACGTCAAATGATTTAAAGACCCTTTGGTCAATAAGTTCATCACTTTGGCACCAGCATCTAACATCCAGTTGACAGATGTTCCACCATCCACAAAAGTCAATACTTCCACTTTATCCAAAAGACCATTTTTACTGGCCCATTCTGTGATTTTTTTCACAGCTTGAAATTCGCCTTCCGACACACGTGCCGAGGCAATCTCAATGCGATCAACTTTTAATTCAGTTAATAGCAATTGAGCTATGGTTAATTTTTCACTAGCAGAAAAGGATACCCCACTGGTTTGTTCACCATCGCGAAGGGTGGTATCCATGATTTCAATATGACGTTTCAAGGAATTATCGATTGGAAGCAAAGGATACGATTTCGTCTTTCATAGCTTGTAAATAATCTATGTCGTCAAAACCATTTAATAAATTATGTTTTTTATAACCGTTGATATCAAAACTTTCAGAAGCTCCGGTAGAAACAATGCTGATGCGTTGTTCTTCTAAATTCACTTCAAATTCTGCCTTAGGGTCATTTTCAATTGCTTCAAAAATGAGATGCAAAAACTCTGGACTTACTTGTACAGGTAAGATTCCTACGTTAATGGCATTTCCACGAAAAATATCAGCAAAGAAAGAAGAAACCACACATCTAAATCCATAATCATAAATAGCCCAAGCGGCATGCTCACGGCTACTTCCTGAACCAAAATTCTTCCCTCCTACCAAAATCTTTCCTTGGTATGTTGGATTGTTCAATACGAAATCAGCTTTGGGTTGATCATTTTTATCGTATCTCCAATCTCTAAATAAATTATCTCCAAATCCTTTACGCTCCGTTGCTTTTAAGAAACGAGCTGGGATGATTTGATCTGTATCTACGTTCTCAATGGGTAATGGAACGGCAGAACTTTTTAATACACTAAAACTATCGTAAGCCATAATGGTCTAATTTAAACAACTTATAAAAACTCTCTTGGGTCAGTAACCACACCGGTTACGGCAGCCGCAGCAGCGACTAATGGACTAGCCAATAAGGTACGAGAACCTGGTCCTTGGCGTCCTTCAAAATTACGGTTGGAAGTACTTACAGCATATTTTCCAGCTGGAATTTTATCATCATTCATCGCTAAACATGCCGAACAACCTGGTTGACGTAATTCAAATCCTGCATCAGTCAGGATTTCAAAAATACCTTCGTCCTTAATTTGTTTTTCCACAATGTGTGAACCTGGTACAACCCAGGCCGTAACATGTTCTGCTTTTTTGCGACCTTTAATAATAGAAGCAAAGGCTCTGAAATCCTCGATGCGACCATTTGTGCAAGAACCAATAAACACATAGTCTACTTTCTTCCCAATCATGGCATCATCTTCGGCAAATCCCATATAATCTAAGGATTTTTCATAAGTAGCGACACCACCTTCTACATCCGTGGCTTTTGGAATGTGCTTAGAAATACCCATGCCCATACCGGGATTAGTTCCATAGGTAATCATGGGCTCAATATCCGATGCATTAAAATTGATTACCAGATCAAATACGGCACCATCATCTGTTTTTAGCGTTTTCCAATAAGCTAATTGCTTATCCCAATCAGCACCCTTAGGCGCTAATTCACGGCCATCTATATAGTCAAACGTTGTTTGGTCTGGAGCTATCATACCACCACGAGCACCCATTTCAATAGAAAGGTTACAAACGGTCATTCTACCTTCCATGGACATATTTCTAAATACATCACCAGCGTATTCTACAAAATAACCTGTGGCACCAGAAGTTGATAATTTAGAAATGATGTATAAAGCCACGTCTTTAGGTGTTACTCCTTTTCCTAGGGTACCATTGACGTTAATAATCATTTTCTTAGGCTTAGGCTGCATGATGCATTGCGATGAAAGCACCATTTCTACCTCAGATGTACCAATACCAAAGGCAATAGCACCAAAAGCACCATGCGTAGAAGTATGTGAATCTCCACAAACAATAGTCATACCCGGTAATGTAATACCATTTTCTGGCCCTACTACGTGAACGATACCATTTTTTGGATTTCCCAAACCCCAATGCGAAATACCATATTTACTTGTATTTTTCTCTAACTGTAACAACTGATTCGCAGATAAAGGATCCTCAACAGGTAAATGCTGGTTAATGGTTGGCGTATTATGATCTGCCGTAGCAAAAGTTTTTTCAGGAAATAATACACCGATACCTCGTGTCTCTAAACCTAAAAATGCAACAGGACTAGTTACTTCATGAATGAAGTGACGATCTATAAAAAAAACGTCTGGACCATCTTCGATCTTACGAACGACATGAGAGTCCCAAACTTTATCAAAAAGGGTGCTGGGAGTTTTGCTCATTATAATAGAATTAAATAAATACCTAAATCAAGCTACAAAAATGCTACTTTTTTCAGGAAATTCAAAGGTTTAATTGCTCAAAAGCAGAGATTTGCCATATAAAATTTGGCAAAAGATGAACTATAAAGAGGCTCTTGAAATAAGACAGAAAGGATTTTCAATGTGTACTTTTGAATTTGTTTTAATGATTTCCGCTGCTGTTCTTCCCAATTGAGCAAAATCAGTGGACATGGTACTGATACCTTTAAACAACAACCTTTTTAATGGTGTTTCATTATAGGAAATTAAACCAACATCTTCACCAAGAATTAATTCCTTCTCCAATACCTTTTCCAATAACATAATTAAGTCGTCTTCCATCACGTTGATGTAGGCTTCACCCACAGCGGGTGTTATGGCACTAGCCGATGATACTATTTCCATATCAAAGGCGAAATCTCGGCAAAAATTAGTAAAACCAGTAACAATTTCTTGAGGATAATACGATGTATTGGGGAAAATCATTTTCAAAACATGGTATTTACTTAAATCATCTTTTGCTTGAATTAAAGCGGAGTAAATATCTTTTTCAAAATTTTCATACACGGCCCCAAAATTTCCTTGAATACCTGGTATTAATTTATCCAATAAAATCAATTTCTCTTTGGGTAATTGATTAATCAATTCTTTGGCACTTTGCTCTCCTTCCATAAAATGAGGAATAATCACAATATGAGAATAATCACGATCTCTTGATTGAATAATCTTTTTAAATAAGTTGAAATCGTTATTGTAGATATAGAAATCTATTGTGGCATTTTCACCCATGGCTTCCACAAAGGAATCATATACCAGTTTCTTGTGTCCGCTTAACTTATTGAACAACAAGAATATACGAAAATCTACTGGTAGCTTATCTATTTTAATAAAAAAACCTTTTCCTCTGACAGAATCAATTACTCCTTTGGATTTCAAATAGTTATAACCCTTCTCTACCGTTATGCGAGAGATATAGTATTCAAAACTAACTTCATTAATTGATGGTAAACTTTCCCCCTTTTTAATCCGCTTATTGCGAATACCTTCTATGATGGAATTAGCAAGCTGCTGGTATTTAGGAGTAGATGAAAACTCATCGATATGGATAACATCAAGAATATTAGAATGACTCATTTATAAAGAATTACCGATACCTACAATGATAACTGAGACCAAAATTACAACAATTCCTGCCATAACTGTCCTTAATGTTTGTTTTGAAACACCTTTCCATTCTTTGAAATACAGACCCCAGAAATTCGATGTTAAAATAATGGTAGCCATGTGTAAAATCCAAGAACTTGCCCCATTGCCCAATTTACTTTCACCCATTCCATAAAAGAAAAATTGAAGAAACCAGGTAGTACCTGCTACAGCTGCAAACGTATAATTTCTGCGTAATGGAGAATTGGTATTTAAGTAATCGCCAAATGACTTATTGCTGTAATTTAAATACATGCACCAAATGAAATTGGTAGTAAATCCTCCCCAAAGTACTACGATGAAAATGACATTATTTTGAAATAAAGGATCACAACCTTTAACAATAGCCTCATTGGCCATCAATTTACCTGCTTCTATCCCAAAATTAAAACAAGCACTTAATAAGCCTGAAATGGTAGCGACAATTAAGCCTTTGACTAAATTGAACTCTTTGATACTTTCTTTTTTCTGTTCATCGGATAATTCATTTTCCTTCATCATACCTGCTTTTCCGCACAGATAAATACCGAAAATACACACCACTATTCCCAACAATACCAGTCTACCTCCCGTGCTACCAGCAATTTGAGAAAAGGTAATCCCTTCCATACCTGAAAACTCACGGTAAATTGGTGGCACTAAGGCTCCAAAAATGCTGCATAAACTCAAGGCAATGGACATTCCCAATGACATTCCCAAATAACGCATGGCTAAACCAAAGGTTAAACCACCTATTCCCCATAATACACCAAAGGCATAAGTCCAGAATAATGTACTTGAATTAGCTTGTTGAATAATTTGCATGAAATCAGGGATGGTCAAATAGGCCGCCACAAAAGGTACCAATATCCATGAAAACACACCCCCTACAATCCAAGCACTTTCCCAAGACCAAACTTCAATCTTTCTGTAAGGAATATAAAAACTACCTGAAGCGAAGCCTCCCAAACTGTGAAACAACAAACCTAATAATGAACCCATTTGATCTAATTATTATTAATTTAAAATTCTTTTCTTCTAAAGCCAAAGGTGAAACAATTCTAATCTCTGATCTTTTATATAAGCGCTATGTTTAACCATTTAATCAATCAAATCAGGAGTATTACCTCAAATTTAGCTTGCTAATGTAACAGAAGTATTGATAAAAACAATTCAAGGCAGGCTAATGAAAGTACTATTTATTATTAAATTAAGCCTATGAAAAGCAAAATACCCCATCTTTCAGCCTTAGGTTTATTGATATTTCTCTTGGGCAGTTCTTTTTTAACTATACCATCCAATGAAGATTGGCCATCCTATTTAGGTGGATCAGACCGTAACCATTATTCCACATTAAGTCAGATTACCTTAGAAAATGTGAAACAATTGAAAGTAGCCTGGAGCTATGCTAGTGGTGATTCTGGTCAAATTCAAGCTAATCCGATCATCATTAATGGAGTTTTATATGGTGTTAATGCCTCCGTTCAAGCCTTTGCTTTAAATGCCGCCACCGGAAAAGAAATTTGGCGATTTGGAGATCCATTAAAAAATTGGGCCAGTACAAGTCGGGGCGTTTCTTATTGGAGCCATGAACATGAAGCTAGAATTTTATACACAGCAGGGCCCAATTTATGGGCATTAGATGCTAAAACCGGAAAACCCATACCATCGTTTGGACAAGGTGGCAAAATAGATTTACACACAGGATTACCTAAAATTGCCCAAAACAAATTTCTACTTTCCAATACTCCCGGCACCATCTATCAGGATTTAATCATCATGCCCTTACGACTTTCTGAAGGAGAAGATGCGGCGCCAGGTGATATTCGGGCATTTGATGTTAGGACAGGTAAATTAGTTTGGACGTTCCACACCATTCCTTACCCAGGTGAATATGGATATGACAGTTTCCCTAAAGATGCCTATAAAAACACCTATGTGGGTGCAGCCAACAATTGGGCAGGAATGGCGGTCGATGAAAAAAGAGGCATACTTTTCGTTCCTACTGGCTCAGCTGGATATGAT
This sequence comes from Aquirufa ecclesiirivi, assembly GCF_011250515.1. Classification (GTDB taxonomy): domain Bacteria; phylum Bacteroidota; class Bacteroidia; order Cytophagales; family Spirosomataceae; genus Aquirufa; species Aquirufa ecclesiirivi. The sequence goes on from NZ_JAANOP010000002.1 coordinate 302,393, forward strand.
TTTTGGGGAGGAAATAGACCCGGAAGTAACCTATTTGCCAATTGTTTGATAGCCTTGGATGCAAAAACAGGAAAGCGTCTGTGGCATTTTCAAACTACTCACCACGATTTATGGGATCGGGATTTACCAGCACCTCCCAATTTAATCCGAGTAAAAAATCAAGGAAAATACGTTGATGCTGTGGCGCAAATTACGAAGCAAGGTTTTGTGTTTCTATTCGATCGAACTACAGGAAAAGCACTTTTTCCCATCTTGGAAAAGAAAGTATCAACACGAGGATTAGCGGGGGAGAAACCTTGGCCTAGCCAACCATATCCCAGTAAACCAGCACCCTATGCTCGACAGTCATTTGAAATCAGCCATCTAGATGTAAGTCCATTCGCCGAAAACAAAGAAGAATTAAGTCAACAGCTGAAAAAATTCAAAAAGGACTTTTATGCTCCTCCCAGTGAAGTAGGTACACTGATATTTCCAGGTTTTGATGGTGGAGGAGAATGGGGAGGCTCCGCAGCTGATCCTGAAAAAGGAATAATCTATGTAAACAGCAATGAAATGGCTTGGGTTCAAAAAATGGAGAATCAAGCGGAAAAGGAAAAACTAAAAATAAGTAACGCTAAAAGACTTTACCAAAACTATTGCCAAAACTGCCATGGGGCTGAATTACAAGGGAATTCTTTAAGTGGTTATCCTTCTTTAGTGGATATTTTTAAAAGAAGAGATAAAGTATTCGTCAAGCAAATCATCCAACAAGGAAAAGGAATGATGCCTGGATTTACTCAATTAAAAATTAATGAGATCGAATCCATTTTGTCGTTTTTAGGTAACGAAGATAAACAAGAAATAAGTAGTCAAAATACAATAGCAAAGGCTAAAATACCCTTTCGAATGGCTGGCTACAATAAATTCTTAGATGCACAAGGTAGGCCTGGAATTAAACCACCTTGGGGTACTTTAAATGCCATCGATATGAATTCGGGAGAATATTTATGGAAAATACCTTTAGGAGAGGATCTAGAATTAGCCAAAAAAGGAATCAAAAATACGGGGATTGAAAATTATGGCGGTCCATTGATTACAGCCAATGGAATACTTTTCATAGCAGCCACCAAAGACGGAAAATTCAGAGCTTTTGAAACAAAAACGGGTAAACTAATTTGGGAAACCTATTTACCAGCAGCTGGATTTGCCACGCCTTCTACTTATATGGCTGGAGGTAAGCAATATATCGTCATAGCTTGTGGAGGCACCAAATTAGGTACCCCAAAAAACAATCAATATATAGCTTTTGCTTTACCTTAATTTAAAGTAATTCAACTTATAAGTATCTGTTCAAAAAGTCATTTCGCCATTGTCCTTTTGGATCCAAGCGTTTGGCTAAGGCTTGAAAATCTTTGAATTTGGGGTATCTAGATTGCAATTTTTGTGGACTCATGGTAAATAATTTCCCCCAGTGAGGTTTCACCTCAAAAGGATCTAATGCTGCTTCAATTAGTGGTAATACATTCATCACATTTTTGGAATCAGGTTTCCAAGTAAAGTGAATGGCAATCATATCTTGTTGATATGCAGGACTTAACCATAATTCATCTGCTGCAATACTTCTAATTTCGCTAACAAATAAATAGGGTAAAAAAATGGAATGAATCGCTTCAATGGCCATGATGGCTTGAAAGGCGTATTTTCTAGGCACAAAGTATTCTGATTGTAACTCAGCCCCATTACTAGGTGTAAAACCCATTTTAAAGTGCGGCAATCGTTCGTACCAAGGGCCCGCAACTCCCATTTGGTCAGTACAATTAATAGGAGAATTAATTTTAATTGGATGCAAATGAGTGGTCGCAGCTGTTGCTCCAAAATAGCGATTTACAGGATGAATATTTTTTGCATCTGATCGTTTTTTAATCCACAATTGATTGATATTCTTATTCTCCCAATGCGTAAACATACTGACCGAATATCCTTCTTGATAAACTTCATCAAAATGGTCTTTCAATTGATTCATCGATAAATTTTCAAAGACAAACTGACTTACCTCAAATTTGGGTTGAATAGCTAAAGCCATTTTGGTAACAATACCTAAAGCACCAATATTGACAACGATGCCATTAAATTCAGGATGGCCTTGCTCCCAACGTTCCAAGGTTCCATCGGCTTTCATGATTTCAAGCCCGCGTACTGCCGAAGATAAATTACCATTTTTATCACCTGAACCATGAGTGGCTGTTGCACATGCCCCGGCCACTGAAATATGTGGTAAGGAGGCTAAATTATGTAATGCAAAACCTGCTTGATCTAATAATAAACCAAGCGTTCCATACTTGATACCTGCTTCCACCCAAACCCACATCTTTTGACGATCAATCGAAATCAATTTGTCCAATTTGGAGGTAGAAATCAGTGTATCATTTGTATTAGCAATGGTATTAAACGAATGTTTGGAGCCTAATGCCTTGGGTTGTTTAGCTGCTAATACTTCCTTTCTTAATTCTTCAATGCTTGTAGGGCGTACTATCTTTTTAGCAGAATAAGTCAAATTCCCCGCCCAATTGGTTTCTGAAATAGAAGGAATATGAAATTGACTTGCCATAAATAGAAAACTAGAATGCCTGATAAATTCTTGACGGTTCATGTTATTGTTTTTTGTTCAATAATTTCAAATTACAATAAAATAAATATCGATAAAGATCTTTTGTCAACAAAAAAAAACAATACCCCGTTTACAAGGTATTGCTTTTTAATTGGGGTGGACCAGCATGGGCTCGAACCATGGACCCCCTGATTATGAGTCAGATGCTCTAACCAACTGAGCTACAAGTCCGCATTGAATTGCTTCAACGAGCTGCAAAATTAAATAATCAAGAGCTTTTTAACTAATTTCCTTTATAAATTTATAATTTAAGGTTCAATCTGGATGGCTAAACTCCAAGTTTAACAATGAAAACAAAAACCTTTATCAGCGATTTATCCAAGAAAATATATCCAATTTCTGAATTAGTTAATGGAAGCAATATCCAAGAGGGTATCTTACAGTTAATTCAAAAGGACTATCCCAATTTTTCAAATGAAAGTAATTTAGCCTTAACTGAATTAAACATTTTTAGACAAATCTATTTATCGGACTTCCTCAAAAAAGAAACGGGTGACTTAACAGCCTTGGAACAAATAGTTTTGAAAAATGAAGCTGACCACCGTCTAATTACCCAAGCGGTGGATATGGAGGACTTTGGGGAATTGACATTAGGGCAAAAAATTGCCGATAAAGTTGCATCCTTTGGAGGAAGTTGGCGTTTTATCATTTCCTTCTTCGTATTTTTAGCCTTGTGGATATTGGCCAATGTCTATTTGTTTTTAAACCAAGGCTTTGACCCCTATCCGTTCATTCTTTTAAATCTAATTTTATCCTGCATTGCATCCTTACAAGCTCCAGTGATTATGATGAGCCAAAATAGACAGGAAGAAAGAGACCGAGAAAGATCCAAAAAGGATTATTTAATTAATTTGAAGTCTGAATTGGAAATCAGATTATTAAACGAAAAAATAGATCATTTAATGACCCATCAGCAGCAAGAATTACTTGAAATACAAAATATCCAAGTTGAAATGTTAAATGAAATAACCAATTTGGTAAAAGATAAGAAAGTCCGCTAAACTATGTACCCAACTAAAATTATCAATGACCCTATTTATGGATTTATTAAAATTAATAATCCGTTCATATTAAAACTCATTGATCACCCTTATTTTCAGCGTTTAAAACGTATCAAACAACTAGGTTTAGCCGAATTTGTGTATCCAGGTGCCCATCATACCCGTTTCCACCATGCCTTGGGAGCCATGCATTTGATGGACCAAGCTTTAAATAATTTGCAAGCTAAAGGATACTCCATATCAGAGGAGGAAAGAGAAGCTGCTGAAATCGCTATTTTATTACATGATATAGGCCATGGTCCATTTTCGCATGTGCTAGAATATACCTTATTGGAAAATGTTCATCACGAGGCTATTTCCCAATTATTAATGGCGACCTTAAACAAACATTTTGAAGGTAAATTAGATCTTGCCATCCAAATGTTTTCAGACAAATACCATCGTCCATTTTTTCATCAACTGATTTCAAGTCAATTGGATGTAGATCGATTAGATTATCTAAGTAGAGATTCTTTTTACACAGGAGTAAGGGAAGGATTCATCGGATCAGAAAGGCTATTGTCCATGCTGGATTTAGTGAATGAGAAGCTTGTTTTGGAAGAAAAGGGCATTTATTCCATTGAAAATTTCTTGATGGCTCGAAGACTCATGTATTGGCAAGTATATTTACACAAAACTGCGATTGCTGCTGAAAGCATGTTAATCCAGATATTAAGAAGAGCAAAATATTTAATTAATTCCGGTATACAATTAGAATGTTCAACACCCCTATTTACCTTTTTAAGTAAAGTATATACTTGGGAAGAATTTTCTACTAGAGAATCTCTTTTGGTAGCATTTACTGATTTGGATGACCACGACGTTTGGGCTGCCATAAAAAGCTGGAAATCAGCTGAAGATGTCATCTTAAAAAACCTATGCCAGCAATTTTTAACGAGGAAACTATTCACTTGTAAATTAGGGAGTCAACCTATTCCAAGAACGAAAAAACAAGAAATAGAACAAATGATTCAAAAAAGCTTAGGTATAAGTGCCGAAGAAGTGGGATATTTTGTGGTGGATGGCTCAACGAGTAATGCAGCCTACATTCAGGGAGACAATACCATCAAAATGGTCGATAAACAAGGTCATGTGGTCGAGTTACTCGAAGCTTCTGACTTACCAACCATCCAAGCATTAAGTAAGATTGTAAAAAAATACTATTTTTGTTGCCCAAAGAGCGTATATTTGCAAGGCGAATTACGTTAATTGAATACCTAATTCATTACCCGAAAATCAATTCATCCCTGCATGAAATTTACTGTTGATCAAATTGCCGGACTAATTCATGGAACAGTAGATGGGAATGGAGCTGATATTATATCCGATTTCAGCAAAATAGAAGAAGGGAAAAATGGAACTATCTCATTTTTAGCAAATCCAAAATACGAAGCTTTTTTGTATGATTCTAAGGCTACAGCCATTATCATCTCCGAAGGTCAAGTACTTAAAAAGAAACCTTTAGCTACATTAATTCGCGTAGCTGATCCCTATTTATCATTCACTATTTTATTACAAAAATATCAGGAAATGATAGCCTCCAATGAAACGGGAATCCAACAACCCTCTTTCATTGATCCAAGCGCTAAATTAGGCGCTAACTTATACATTGGAACGTTTTCCAGTATTAATCGTCATGCCAAAATTGGTTCAGGTACCCGAATCATGAATAACGTAAGTATTGGTACTAATGTTGAAATTGGTGAAAATTGCGTCATTTTCCCCGGTGTTACCATCTATTCAGATACTAAAATTGGAAATCATTGCATCATTCATGCAAATGCTGTAATTGGGTCAGACGGCTTTGGATTTGCTCCTCAGCCCGACGGTACATTTACCAGTATTCCTCAATTAGGGAATGTCGTAATTGAAGACCATGTAAGTATAGGAGCCAATACCACCATTGATCGAGCAACCATCGGTTCAACCAAGATTGGTCAAGGTTCCAAAATAGATAATTTAGTACAAATTGCCCATAACGTAGAAATTGGCCAAAATACGGTCATAGCTGCACAAGTCGGCATCTCTGGTTCAACAAAAATCGGTAATCAATGTTTAATCGGAGGACAAGTTGGTGTAGCAGGACACATCAGTATTGCACACAACACAATCGTTACAGCACAATCAGGAGTTACCAAAACCGTTAAGACTTCTGGTCAAACACTTGGAGGCACTCCAGCTTCACCTAATGTAGATTATTTAAAAAGAAATGCACTTATTCGTCAATTACCCGACTTGTTTGAAAAAATAAATCAAACGATGAAAGTTGAGTAAAATGACATTAGATTCGTATGAACAATAAGCAACACACCATTAGTAAATCTGTCACTCTAAGTGGAGTGGGTCTCCATACTGGCGTTACAGCCACGATGACTTTTTTACCAGCACCAGCCAATCACGGTATTAAGTTTCAGCGTACCGATTTACCTGATCAACCTATTGCAGACGCCGATGTGGATTATGTGGTAGATACGTCAAGAGGTACTACCATTGAGCATAACGGAGCACGTGTCAACACGGTTGAACATGTTTTGGCAGCCATGGTGGGTATGGAAATTGACAATATTCTGATACAATTAGATGGGCCTGAACCTCCCATCATGGATGGAAGTTCGATCAAATTTGTGGAAGCCTTAGAAGAAGCTATTCCATTGGAACAAGAAGCTCATCGTAAATTCTTTGAACTACCCGAAGAAATTCGTTTTAAGGATTTAGACAAAGGCATAGAATTAGCAGCTCTTCCTTTAAATGATTACCGAATAGCGGTGATGGTGGATTATAATTCTAAATTCCTTTCAAGCCAACATGCTAATTTAACCCACGTTTCTCAATTTAAAGAGCAATTTGCCATGTGCAGAACTTTCTGTTTTGTGCATGAATTAGAAGTACTTTATAAAGCAGGTTTAATACAAGGTGGTGATTTAAGTAATGCCATCGTCATTGCCGATCGAGACTATTCAGAAAAAGAATTATCTCATTTGTCCGAAGTATTGGGCAAACCTAAGGTCAGCATATCCAAAGAAGTAGGTATTCTAAACAATACCAACCTTCACTACAATAATGAAATGGCTCGTCATAAATTATTGGATGTTATGGGTGATTTAGCCTTGGTAGGTAGACCTATCAAAGCACAAATTCTTGCCTCAAGACCAGGACATGCTTCCAATGTAGAGCTAGCCAAAAAGATCAAGAAGTTAATGCTCGAAACAGAGAAAAACAAAGTACCTGTTTACGATCCCAAACAACCTCCTATTTGTTCTCACGAACGCATTTACGAATTATTACCTCACCGCTATCCATTCCAAATGATTGATAAAATCACTTATTTGGATGAAAACAGTGTGGTGGGTATCAAAAATGTAACCATGAATGAAAGCTATTTCATGGGACATTTTCCAAATAATCCCGTTATGCCAGGCGTCATGCAAGTAGAAGCAATGGCACAAACTGGTGGCATTTTAGTGTTAAGTTCTGTTCTAGATCCAGAAAACTATTGGCCCTATTTAGTAGGCATTGAAAATTGTCGATTCAGAAGAAGCGTAATTCCTGGAGATACTGTTATCTTTCGTTGCGAATTAATTTCTCCAATTAGAAGAGGAATTGCTAAAATGACAGGAAAGGCTTATGTGGCTGGACAAGTTGTTTGTGAGGCAGAGATGACCGCTAGTTTAGTTAGAAAATCATAATTGTACCTATGACATATCCGCTTACACATATAGATCCATCCGCAAAAATTGGCCAAAATGTGACAATTGATCCATTTACCATGATTCACGGAGATGTGGAAATCGGTGATGGAACATGGATTGGATCCAATGTAACTATTTTCCCAGGTGCTCGCATCGGTAAAAATGTACGTATTTTTCCTGGAGCAGTAATTGCTGCTATTCCACAAGATCTAAAATTTGGAGGCGAAAAAACAACAGCTGAAATTGGTGATAACACAACCATCCGTGAATGTGTCACCATCAATCGAGGTACAGTAGATAAAGATCGTACTGTGGTAGGTAAAAATTGTTTAATCATGGCTTATGTGCATATCGCTCATGATTGCCAAATAGCTGATCATTGTATTTTGGCCAATGCTGTTCAAATGGCAGGTCATGTCACGGTAGGTGAATATGCTATAATTGGTGGTTCTACAGCTATTCATCAATTCGCCAGTATCGGTAAACATGTGATGATTTCAGGGGGCTCACTCGTTCGTAAAGATGTTCCTCCTTATACCAAATCAGGAAGAGAACCTCTTACTTATGCAGGCATCAATTCAGTAGGTTTACGCAGAAGAAATTTTTCAGATGTTCAGATTGCTGATATACAAGAAATCTATCGATATGTTTATCAAAAAGGCCTGAACATACAAACTGCCTTAAGTGAAATCGAAGAACAAATAAGCCCATCTTTAGAAAGAGATGAGATACTTTCCTTTATTCGTAGCTCCGAACGCGGAATCATGAAAGGATAACAACTCAATTCATGAAAATTCTTGCAGCACATGTTGAGAAAAAATTCCGTCAAGAATGGGTCGTTCGCTCCTTTTCCTATGAATTTAAATCTGGCCAATCCTATGCCTTAACAGGACCCAATGGATCCGGAAAGTCAACCTTACTGCGTATATTAGCCCAATACTCTCTACCTACTAAAGGTAATGTTAACTTCCTTCTAGAAGACCATTCGAGTATAGATTCAGATCAATGTCATTCCTTAGTGGCTTATGCAGCTCCGTATGTTGAATTAATTGAGGAATTTACGTTAGTAGAATTATTGAGCTTCCTGATTCAATTAAAGGCATTACCTGCCCAACTTAGCCTAGAATCCTTTCAAAAATATATTGAATTACAACCTGACAAAAATAAATTCATAAAGAATTATTCGTCAGGCATGCGACAAAAAATCAAGTTGGGAATTGCACTATTAGCCAATAAGCCATTTTTGTTTTTCGACGAACCCACGACCAATTTAGATGAAAAAGCTAAAAACTGGTTTTATCAGAAAATCAAGGAACAAAATAACAGCTTGATCATTATAGCTTCAAATGAAGCTTCTGAGATTAATTTATGTCAACATCGAATATCGATCCTAGACTTTAAATAAATTCCCTTTCAATCGAAATAAAAGTAGTCCAACTACCACAAGATTGAATCCTAGAAAATAAGCCACATCAGCTAATCCTAAAACGCCTTTGGATATATTTCGATAGTGGAAATTTAGGCTATATAAGTCAACATCTAGACTCGCAAAATAGGGAATTAAAGCCAACTCTTGTGGTCCTTGCCAAAATATAAAATTGAATGCTACTCCTAGTACAAAAGCCAATGCTTGCTTATTCGTTAAAGAAGAAGCCAAGGCACTTAAACACACAAAGGCCAAGCCCAATAAACATATTGAAATATAGCCCCCTAGAATCAATGTTGAATCATAATTACCAACTGGACTTCCTAAATTACTCAAAGAGTAAACAAAAAAGAGCGTGGGAACGAGTGAAGTAAGCACTACGGCAAATGTCCCTATAATCTTTCCTAGAAGTATATCCCAATCTGATAAAGGTAGAGACCGTAGCAAATCATATGTTTTCAAAGCATATTCCTCCGAAAACAAACGCATGCTCAATGCTGGAATAAAGAACAAGAAAAACCAAGGAGCTAATTCAAAAAAAACACTCAATTCAGCAAAACCAAAGTCCAATACATTTCCTTCAAATACCCAGGTATATAAACCCGTAAGCATGTAAAATGCTAACATGAGACCTAGGCCAATAAATGAACTGAAAAAGGACTGGTATTCTTTTTGAACTATTGCCCACATATCATTTACTCAAAAAATGGTTTTTCTTTCTTTAAAACAGCAGAAACAATTAAGCCCAATAAAAATAAGAATAATGTAGACATCAGCACGATTAGGACAAATTGAACACCTGGACCCATCATCATGGAAGACACTTTCATGGCTTCTGAAATTTGACTTTCACTTAATCCCTGCTCCTCCATTTTTTCACGAGCAATATCCATTTGCTTCTGAAGGACAGTCGTATCTATAAAATTCAAATAGATATAATTGTAAGCTCCAGCAGCTAAACCCCATATAGCTCCTAGCAAACTAGAAACACCTAGACCTTGGCTATATCCCAAATATCCACCGTTTTGCTCGCGGAACTCTTTCAAGGTCAGAAATAAAACAGAAACATTAATGACTAAAGTAGCCAAAAATGTTATCCAGCCTAATGACTCAGAAAATTGATCTTCTAATCCAGTATATTTGGTTAATAAGGTATATAAAAAACTTAAGGTCGCTCCTATTAGGCCCCATTTCAGAGCTAGAAGAGATGATGAAGGAGTGGTTTCGGTTTGATTTTCCATAGATTTAAGAACGTTTATAATATAATGAAATAAGTAGATTGGGTAAAAACGATAAGGCTATTTTTTGAAAAAAGTCATCTTTGGCAATACTAAAGGCATTAATTTGGGATATACTATTTTTCAATTCCAAAAAATAAGCTTGTCCTTCTTGTTGAACGATAACCTTTTGATATTGAGCTAGTTCACCTAAGCTTAATCGAATATATTCATTTAATATATCTAAACCAGCACTTGATTGAAAAAACCAATGAAAAAAAGTAAATGTTAATATACCGACTATAATTACAAAGACATATTGATACACAAACAAATGCAGAAAATGCACGGAATGAGTCGTATTTTGTTTTAAGGTCCTTTGCACCAAAAACCACTGAAATAATAAGACAATCACATAACTAGGAGCCTTTTTGCCACCAATAGGAATAATGCCATTTTGATGTAATACATAACAATACACCAAAATCAAGCCCAATACAAGAAAAGCAGATATGACCAACTCTGGCAAGCGTTTGAGGCCTAAGAACATATTAAAATGAGGTATAAATTGAACCATTTAATACCCCAACTATCTGATGATCAAAAGTATGATTCAAAAATGCGGAGTTTTTCGATTTGCTTACTATCATGGAAGGTTGATATTCAACTTGCTTTTCAGCGACCAAAATACCCTTAGCCATTTGCCCCTCAACCAATGTCGAAGCATCTATACCCAGTAATTTAGCTGGACCCTGGTGCAACCAAGTATCAACAGATGAAATATTTCTATGCTTAGCAGCTTGTAAAAGAGCAGGTAACAAGGTTTCCAAACCAATGATACCGAAACTTGCTTGATCAAATTCAATCTCTTTTAATTCGACTTCAACAGGATGATGATCAGATACAATAGCATCTACCGTTCCATCTTGTAATCCTTCCCAAAGTGCATCTTGATCCTCTTTTGTTCTAAATGGAGGATTAACCTTTTTATTCGTATCAAAATCGAATAAATCTTCCTCCGTAAATATCAATTGATGGATGGCTACATCAGCTGAAACTGCTAGACCTTCTAGCTTTGCCTGCCTAATTAATTCTACAGATTCTTTACTGGATAAACAGGAAAAATGTAGCCTAAAACCTTCACTCCCATTTCCAAAACTATTGGTTTGAACATACCTCAATAAGTCCAAATCGCGCTTGATAGACAAGGTTTCCGCTAAAACAGGAATACCTTTTAAACCCATTAAGGTACTTTGTAATCCTTCATGAATTTGTCCATAAAGAGATAGTCCATCGGTATTGGGTCTGCTAACCAAGGTAACAGGCAAGGTCTGAAGATACTGCAAGCATTTTACCATTAGATCCGTATTCTGTAAAGAACCTGAACCATGGCTAAACCAACGAGCACCCGCATAATACAAATCGTATAAATCTGTAAAATTATCCCCTACATTATCTAAGGTCAGCGGAGCTATGGGGAAAAAATTAACTTCAGTTGATTGATTGGCAATAAATTGAATGGCTTCGGCTTGCTGAGGTACAGGATTACCTGTAGGCAAAAGCGCTAAATCCAAAACTCCACCTCGCAATGCGGCGGATTTCAAGGAATTCCAATCTTCTTTAAATTCTCCTCCAGGTAAAGTATGATGTACACGTAAATCTATGACAGAAGGATGCCAACTCAGATTTTCACCATCTACCAGTGTATCAGCAGGACTCGAGATTGTTGGTGCTATTTCCTTCCAAAATCCATTTTCAGCCAATAAATCAACTTTCTGTTGATAATAGGCTGAAGAACTATCTAAAATTAAAACGGACTTAAATAAAATGCGCATGGCTTTTGGTATAAAAAAAAACCCTGAAAATCAGGGTTTTAAAATCAATGTGCAACGAATGATTTATAGGTGGCTACATCCATTAATTCGGATAAATCACCAACATTACTTGGTTTTAATTTCACAATCCAACCTTCACCATATGGATCTGAGTTGATTAATTCTGGGCTATTATTTAAAGCGGTATTAAATTCGATTACTTCTCCTGCAACAGGTAAAAACAAATCAGAAACTGTTTTCACAGCCTCAACAGTTCCAAATACAGCATCTTTAGCAATATTCTTACCAACTGTTTCCACTTCAACAAAAACGATATCTCCCAACTCACTTTGTGCAAAATCTGTAATTCCTACGATAGCCACATCGCCATCTAATCGAATCCACTCGTGTTCTTGGGTATATTTTAATTGTTCTGGAAAATTCATATCTGTATATTTAATTTGTTACGCAAAGGTCATTAAAGTTATCATTTTTTGCAAATCGAATTTACATCCTTTTTGCTATTCAGATAAACTATATCGTATCTGGAATCCTCCTGCCACCGTAGAACGGTAGAACGAGTTTGAAACCAATGGATTATTCATCATCTTATCGAAGTAAGCCGTGACGGATAATTTATTATTGATGGAATATGTTATCTGAGGTCTAAATTGGAAATTGATAAATCCTTGGGTTACAATGGTCTCTGCATCCAATTTTCTTTGTAAAGTACGGGTATCTCGAATGGTTAAATTCATATTAAACCTCAAATCATTCGGTAAGCGAACAAAAGCTCCATTGATTTTAAATGGTATCAACATATTGGCTCGGGTAAACCCTATGGAAACGGTAAAGTCTTTGTTGGACAATTCCGCTACCTGAGAATTCGACAAATTCAACCCGACATTACGATCTTGGTTATATTCCAAACGCAAAGAAACTCGACTTTTAGTGATGGCATTAAAACCAATAAGGGGCGAGAATCTTTCTGAAAAAGAGATTGTACTCATCACATATACCGGAATTAGTGTATTCGTTTTAGGGTCAAAACGGGAAGATAATGGATACAATAAGCTATTTAGCGTTAGGTTAACATAGTCATTTTCGAATTGACCATATTCCAAAGAAGAAATAAAATTACCCACATTATAGGTGCTAGAATACATGTGCGTAATGGTAAATGAACTAAATTTCTTTTTCAACCAAGGCATTAAATTTATACCGTTATAATCCACTTTCCAGTTAGGTAAAGGAATATCATAAAAAGGCGAATACTTAACGGTTTGTGCTGAAACTCCAGAATATGCCGCAAAAAAGGACGGAATCAATACATCTTGAGAATTAATATTATAACTGCCATCCGCCGCCTTGGCTCTATTTAGACGTGCCAATAACACTTCACGGTTACTTCTAAATTCATCAAAAACCAATTGAGGGTCTTTGAAAGCAGTTAAAAAGGATAAAAAGGACATGGAATAATTACCCGAACGCAATGGATTTTGACTTACAAACTTACCTCCTACTGCGGTAGGTCTAAAAAACTCTTGATAATTATCTCCTCTGTTATAATTTCCTTCCAATTGAATTCGTAAATCTTTATTGGGTTCCAATTGAGTGATATAACTAAATTTAGTATTTCGCAATTGAGTAAATGGTACATTTTGAACCGTACTCTTGGTTAACCAGCCCTCCTGAGCCGCTTTGAAACGAATGGCATCGTCTTGACCACCTGTGACAAAATCCAAACCAGGTGCCGAGGTATTACCATTCAATCCAAAAAGTCCTGGTTGCTGTAAAAAACCGGGTAATGTCGTGGATTCATTGACTGAATAATTCACCTGAATACCCCTAAGCGTTAAAAATAAACGAGCGAAGCTTTTTAAGAGCGATTTACTTGGAATGGCAATTTCCTCCTCATCACCAGGGTTTCTAGCCACATTTTTTCCGGTTGCTGCTGGTGTATTAGCCCAACGCAATGCTCGAATTCGATTGTATAAAGACACGAAATCGACTTTACCACTAATCGCTCTTTCCCTCGTATTTTTAATAATATTTCCAAAAGGCAAATCCAAGGAATCACGAATATTGAATGAATTGGCATAGTAATTATAACCAATACGGTGTGTATAATCAGCATTCATCCAATCTGTCAACGGAAGCTTTTGTAGAGGTAATCGCCAAACAATACCAGCCTGCTGATCAAAGTTCTTCGCTCTTCCGAATGACTTAATGTTGTTCATCACCGAATCTCTTTTGGCTTGAGTATCAATATCTCCGAAGGGTTCATCTATGATGGCATTAACCGTCGTGTTATAATTAAAAATTACACTTTTAGTCAAATTCCAATTCAAGGCGTATTGTCGGTTAAAGAACCAATACTTTTCAAATTGAGGTGCAACACCATTGATATTTAATTCTTGATTTCTTAATTGAGTTTTAATGAAACTACGGTCCATTTCTGCCCGAACGGTAAAGGAACTTGGCTTCCAATTGAAATTAAAATCTTTGATAATATCCAACCATGAAGAACTCGTATTCCATTTATTAAATGGCTCCCAAAATGCACTATTGGTGGTGAATGAGTACAAGATACTAGCTCGTTGGCTGTACTGATTATATGATTGAATCATCGTACTCGTTCTTAACATCTCCGAATAAGCATAAGAGAAAGTGAAATTTGAAAAATCCCACAAATAGGCTCGTTTAGATAAATTACTTTTAACTTTTCGCACATTGGTAAAGTTAAAACCTCGACGCTCTGTATTGTCTTCCACCAATTTAGCATAACCCGGACCTTTTGTTTCTAAAGCATTAGATAAAAATATATCTGGATCTAAAGGATCAAATTGAGGCGAGATATTGCGTTTATCATAGGTTATAAAGAATGGAATTCGGAAACCCCAATTGGCAGGTAAGAACTTCTCTAAATTTAAATTAGCGGTAATTCCATATTCGATGTAATTCTCTCGAGAACGGTCAGATATTTTTGATTGAACTCCTCCAAATCCATAATTCTTGAAACTTCCATTCATCATAATGGTCCCTAAATCAGCTAATTTTAAGCCCAACTTTCCCACTGCTGCTTCTCCAGAGGTTTGATCAAAATCAGAAGCTCTCAATTCATTCACCCAAATACAGAAACTTTTAGGGCCATCCGTACTGATATTTCGCATACCAATCATCATAGTCATACTAGCACTTTGATCTGGTCGACCCATTACAGTCACTAGATATTGTTTTCCTGATGAACTAGTCATAAGAATAGAGAAACGTTCATTCAACGTTTTCCCTTGCTTATCTCGCTCCATTTTGGCCCGTTTTAGCAAGTCAAACTCAATATCAAACTCATTTTCCATGGGCCAAATTTCCAAATCCAAACTTTGACCTTTTTGAGTTTGAGTTAATCCCACCGATTGAACTTCATAGTAGTTGTCCGTCAAATCTGTACCAATTCTTATAAATGCAGCAACTTTACCATTGATTTGTTCTTGACTCTGCATGGATACAAACATGCGCAGTCGTTTATAATTGATGAAGTCAAAACTGGTATTTTTAAATACCGCACGAGCATCACCTGGACGTAAATTGTCCACACATAAACTCATCGATTGCTCATTTAAACGAGCATTATTTATAGTTGTGATATCTTGATCTCGTACAAAACCTGGTGGAACTACGTAGGGAATCGTATTAGTTCCTTTAGAAGCAGGACCATTTTCCTCAATATTCACAGAGGAAACTTTGAACTTAGCATCATATGGTTCAGGAAGATCCACTCCATTTTTCTTGTCCAAATCACCTAAAAACTTACGGTATGAATAGCCTGAAAGCTGTAGTTGAGCAAAACGCAATACCACTGGTTCTTGGAATTGAGTCAACAACATGCGGAAAAAACGAATGGATTTAAAACTGTTCATTCCGCCCACTGCCGTAGGTTTATCTTTGATTGGAATACGGAATAAATACCAATCAACCCCATTTTCAGTCACTCGATCCACTATATAGCCTTTACCTACCTCCAACTGACCTGGTTTTAAATCCACTTCATATTTAAAATACGATTCTACTTCGTTCACCGTATTATCAGTATTTAAATCTTCCCGATCTGGAACCATGCTATTGGCTTCCGTAAAATTGACATTACTAGGATTAGCTGTTGTAGGAGAGTTATTTTCAAGCCCCATAAAGTTCTTATAACGCTCAATTAAACTTTCTGTACCGTTAAACTTCTCATTCAAATAATAATCAAAATCGTCTCCTGCTGGATCTTTAACTAATTTAGTAAGAGCTGTTTGATCCGTAACTTTAGTTCTTACTTGATTTAAATACTCTTTAAAATAAGTTTCCTCTGAAACACTGGTCCCTTCAGAAACCTGATTGGATAATCCATCCAATCCAACATCTTGCGTAGACCTTCCAGCTTGATTATCAAATGCATTAATAACAAATTGTCTTTTAGGTGCTATACCCCATTGAGTTACCTCGACATTCTGTGAAGGTCCTGTGGTTATTTTTTCACCTGCTGGAATTCCATTTTCAAAGTTGGAGAATCCATCCGGAATAAAGTCTTCTGAAATATCTCCCAAATGAAAAACTAATTTACCTCCTGTTTCATTATTCTTGTTAATAATTCCATCACGTACCTTTCCTTGTTCACCAGCCACAAATGGATTCATTAACCAAAATTCAATTTGCTCTACGTTTGCATTATCGAAATCTGTATCTGAATTGATAGCTCGCGTAATGGCACCAAAATTATTCTTTGGATCTCCAGCCAATAATCCTTTGCTTGTCAAGTCTGTATTGAAATTATAAATTCCTCGCTCTTGAGGAAAATAAGCAACATCTAGCACCCCTAGCGGTAAATTGGTGATATTATTAGCAAAGTCTTTATTGGGAAATAATCCCTTGGGAGTTACGACCCTTTCATAGGCATAGGCATTGACTTTATTAGGATCTATACCCGGAACATCTAAACCAAAGCCTCCTTGACCATAAATACTAGCATCTACATTGTAAGCAGAAATCTTAGCACGTTTAAAATTTGAAGTTAAATCTCTGGGATTACCTGCAATAAACTCCTTAGGTGTTGAAGCAGGTTTCCAAAGTGTCGGTTGAGAAGAAAAATTATATACCACACGTGCTGCCTCAAAATCATCAATAAAAGCATTTCCTTGAACGCGATCATTGACATTAGGAATTAATTTGGCTACCTCTCCTTGAAAATCAATGACCGATGCCTCTTTTGTCGATACAATCGGCAAAGCATCCAAAGCTCGGGTAAGCGCCATTGATTTACGAAATAAACTGGCATCAAATCCAATCAGCGTATTATTAACGGGCTCATTACCGATAGCCACTCGACGAAAAAACGCTGGTGGACTTTCACTCATATTTTGAAAAGTCGCTCCTAAGTGAAAATCAGAACCTAAATTATAATCCAATCGAGTACCCAATAAGGTACGTACTTGATTAGAAAACAAATCAGGCTTCTCGTAACAAATCTTCAACTCTCTACCCGATGAAAAGATGCTTTCATTGATGATTTTCAACCTTCCAGACATCCCTTCTACAATGAAATCTGTACCTGAGGTAAGTAATTGCCCACCAGCAGAAACTGTAACTGATTTCGCTTCCACCCCAAATGGCAACATGATATCACTGCCCATGCCTGACTGGAATGAACCTTTTAGAAAGAACTTGTTTTTTCCAGCTAATTGTAAAGCATCCGACTGCGTTTTTCGGTATAACTCATCAAAAACGTATTTACTTTCTAAATTAGATTCCGTTGGACCAAAATTGGATTTTAAATTTCTTCCAAAAGGTTCTAAAACAGGAAAAATGATACGCCCATTTTTGGCATCAATGGTCAATTCCTCCACAAAGTCAAAATTACCATCAGGTTGTGGGTCTCCCGCAAAGTTCAACTTGTCCAATCCCAATACTTTCACCAAAGGAATATCTTTCAATTTTTCTCCCTCAATCAAATTGGAATTATCGATACCTGTGGCATCATCCTTATAAACAATGCGTAATTGAAAATTTTGCTTAGCTAAACCATTGGTATTCAATGAATAAATATTCTTCATCATCAAATCCCACATGGGATGATACAAATTATTACGGATCGTGGACGACTTTAACATTTTCAACACCAACACCTCATCATCTCTGCGAGCTTGATAATCCTCAGTCAACTCGCCAACTTTATATTTTCTCCCATTCAAGGTGTATTCATAGGCCACAGCCAAAACTTCATCGTTTCTCAAAGGAGAAACCAAGGATAAATAACCTAGGGTTGGATGAAATTTAAATTCTCTTTCATTTAAACGCTTGGCACCTTTCAACATATCAAAATCAGTCCCTCTTTGTAAATTATAGGCCGACTCCAAACGATAAGAAGCTTGATCCGATTTTCTGATTTCAGCGTCATTGACCAACTTATCATACAAACCATTGTTTTTGTTGTCAACAGGTTGATTGGGAATGATGGGGCTTAGAGTAGGATTATTGGCGCTATATGGAGTAGATTCCCCTAAATCTGAGAGAGAAATCAAATTACGTAAAGTCTCGGTACTTTGAGTTCGGTTGGTAACATATACTTCTACACGGGTAATGGCAATACCAGAGGAAAGCATTGGCACATTTTTTAATGCTTGTTCGTATTGATTTCTAAAATAGCTCGACAAGAAAAAATGTCGATTCTCATCATACTGATCTGCTCTTATTTCAAAGGATTTACCTTGTGCACCTCCTTTTAAGGTAATGCAATCTTGTTTGGAACGTTGTTGAGCTGCCACCACAGTCACATCCAAATTACCGAACCTCATCAAGGTCTTTAAACCAAATAAATTTTGGACTCCAGGAATTAATTGAGAATTTAATGTCCAGGAGGTATTGCCCAATTCAATATTTTGTAAAATATCTTCTTCTTGGGTCTTCCAATTTAATTTTAGTTGATTTTGAAAGTTAAAACTAGCTTTAGTATCAAAATTGGTATTCAAATTTAGCTTTTCGCCAATTTTACCTTGAAAGTTAATTTGTGCTTGCTCGTTGAAAAATAAATTTCCTACATACCGTAATTGGACTGGAATCGCAGGATTATCAACAAACTGGCCCATATAACCTATATCCAATAATAAACTACCATTGGGTTTAAAATAGACTTCATTTCCGCCAAATATTCGATCGATTGCTGGTGGTAATTCTATCTTAGGAAAAAGTCCACGAGATTGCAAGGAGCTACTTCCATCTAAACTTTTCGAATAAGCATTCCAAAAACTTCGGTTGACTTGTCGGTCCTGTTCTCTAGCATATTCTTGAAAGGAAAATGGACGAACAGGCTGAACAGATATATTTCCTAATTCTTGGGATTGAACTAATTGATTTTGATCTTGAAATGAAAAGGCAGACTTAGCACCTTTGATGGAGTAGATGGAAAAAGGAGACTTCGACTGATTTTGGAATAGACTAAAAGGATTGGTTGACTTGAGAGAAAATCTTGGCCTTTTCCCACTTTTTTCTAAGGTAGTATCCTCTGTAATGGACGTGTTCTTATGAACATGAGCACCCTTTGCAACCTTAGTAAGAAGCAAAAAAGCGAACAAAGTAATCAGAACACGAGATGCAATTTGTTTATGCACAATGATACGGGAAACAATTTTAAACCAATTTAACGAAGAGCCAACTTAATTAATTGCTCAATTGAAGCATCTGGATTACTTTTTAGTAAACTATCCAAACTTTTCTCAGCAACACCCCTAGCAATTCCCAAAGTAACAAGTGCTGCTAAAGCTTCTTGTTTTACCCCATATGTATGATCGTGAGAAGCTAAACCTGCCTCAACAAACAAGGCATCCTTTTTGCATTTGTCTTTCAATTCCAAAATAACACGCTGCGCCGTTTTAGAACCAATACCTTTAATCGATTGAATCAAACCAATATTTTCATTCATAATGGCAGCTCGAATTTCTCCAGAGGAAAAAGAAGATAACATCACCAGTGCAGTGCTTAAACCAATACCTGAAACACTGATTAAATCTAAAAACAAAAACTTTTCATCCATACTATGAAAACCAACCAAGGTATGGGAATCTTCTTTTATCTGTAAATGAGTGAAAAGTTTAATGGATTCATTCCCATTTGCCAAATTGTCATAGGTTTGAAGTGAAATTTTAACCTCATACCCGACTCCGTTCACATCGATGATAACATGAGTACGGTCTTTATGAGCTAGTTTACCTTGCAAATATGCAATCATCTTTAGGATATTCTAAGACGCATCCCTGGTCGTAATACCACAGAACGCAATCGATTTAATTTTTTGATTTTAGCTACTGTCAAACCGTCATGCTTTTCAGCTATATCGGATAAAGTATCTCCAGAACGAACTAAATAGTACTTAACTTTTTTCTTTTTAGAGACTAATTGCTTACTCGTTAATTTAATGCTTGAAGTATCCGCTACTTTAGCCACAGAATTTACTGGAAACCATTGCTTTTCCAAAACAAACAAATTTTGACCTTTTTTCAAGCGATTTCTCCTTAAACGGTTAATCCTTTTTAATTCAAAAACGGATATTTCAAACTTGCGGGCTACTTCATAAATCGTTTCTCCTTTTTTAACCTTATAGCGTACCTTAACCATACGCATTTTCATACTTGCACTGGTATCTGTTGCAAATACAGGTTGTATGGAAATTGATGCTAGTCCAGCAGAATCCAAGATTTGTTTTCGATTTACTTGGAAAAAGTCAGATCTATTTTTAGGGATTTTTAATACAAATGACTTAGAATCTTTAGGCAAATAATGGGTCAATACATGTGGATTTAGCTTTTTCAAGGTATCCATGGATATCTTGGCTAAAGAAGCAAAAACGCTCAAATTCAAATAACCACTAATTTGTAAGGTATCAGATGGAACATGACTAGCCCAAGTTTCCGGATGTATGGCATGGTCCCAATGATAATTCATCATGTAGGCCATCGCTATAAACTGAGGCACATAGGCTCGGGTTTGTTTAGGCAAACAGGGATAAATACCCCAAAAATCATCAGAACCTTTGCAATTTCGAATGGCGCGTTTCACATTTCCTGGCCCCGTATTATACGCAGCCAAAGCTAAATGCCAATCGCCAAAAATGCGATACAATTGACGTAAATACTTACTTGCTGCTTCCGTAGCTCGTTCAGGATCAAATCGTTCATCAATGTATGAATCTACTCGAAGTCCAAAATCACCACGAGCAGTATAAGGCATAAATTGCCACAATCCACCAGCACCTTTATTAGATAAGGCTTTAGGATCAAGGCCCGATTCTATTAAGGATAAATATTTTAGTTCGTCAGGAAGGTTGTATTGATTTAAATATTTCTCATAAATAGGAAAATACAAATCACGCTTTTCCAACATGCGCTGAGTAAAGTCAGACTTCCTAAAAGCAAAGTATTCAACAAACTGATGCACATAGAAATTATAAGGCAGCGGAATTTGATTCTTCATCTGCTTCAAACGTCCTTCAATCAAAGCCGGATCAATCATCCAAGCTGTCGGGGAACCTTGTTCATATTGAGCTAAAGAATCAATGACACGCTCATCTAGAATAGGTTTGAATGAATTCCATACTTGAGCCTTCCCTATTGTGCTAACAATAAGGAGTAAAAAGAATACAATATGTAAGCTCTTCTTATTCAATGTATTAAACTAATTCTTTGGCTAAATTCAGCATGGCTTCTTCTTGAAAAACATCTGCCATAATTTGAAATCCCATAGGCATTGATTGTGTGTCCTCACCCATAGGAATGGAAATAGCAGGTAAACCTGCCACATTGGCCTGAACGGTAAATAAATCTCCTAAATACATTTGGAGTGGATCTAGTGTTTTCTCTCCCAAACGGTAAGCAGTAGCAGATGTTGTCGGAGAAACTAAAAAATCGTTTTCCACTAATAAACCTTGCGTAAATTCTTTGATCAATCGACGAACCTTTTGTGCCTTTGTATAATAAGCATCATAATAATCGGCACTTAAGACAAACGTTCCCAGCATGATTCTTCGCTTGACTTCTTCTCCAAATGCCTCATCACGTGTCTTTTTATACATGTCCAACAAATCTTTGGTAGCAACAGATGTCCTATGACCAAATTTTACACCATCAAATCGAGATAAATTAGAACTAGCTTCTGCCGTTGTAAGGATATAATAAGTAGGCAATAAAGCATCTACAAAAGGAAAATCTACCGGAATAATCTCATAACCTTTTGTTTTCAATTGTTCTAATCTCTCAAAAAAGGCAATTTTTATATCAGCTTGTAGACTTGGATGTTCAGCCATTTCTTTGATATAAGCGATTCGTTTACCAGTACTTGGCTTTTTATCCGAAAACTCGGACATAGAAATAACAGTGCTATCTTGCCCATCAGCCCCTGCAATATATTTCAACACTAAAGCTAGGTCATCAACATGGCGAGCCATTGGTCCAATCGTGTCAAATGAAGAAGCATAAGCAATTAATCCCCAACGAGAAACACGACCGTAAGTAGGTTTCAAACCCATAACACCACAAAAGGCAGCCGGCATACGAATAGATCCGCCAGTGTCCGTTCCTAAAGAAATATGGCACATGTTGGCTTGGACAGCAACAGCAGAACCACCTGAACTTCCACCAGCAACGTGAGCTGTATTTTTGAAATTCAAAACAGGACCAAAAGCTGAGTTTTCATTGGTAGAGCCCATACCAAACTCATCACAATTTTGTCTACCAATGACAATGGCATCGTGATCTAGTAGTCGCTGAACTGCAGTTGCAGAAAAAGTAGACTTAAAAGAATGTAAAATTTTACTTCCGGCATAAGAATGATGATCTTCAAAACAAAGTAAGTCTTTGATTCCAATGACCAAGCCGGCTAATTCACCTGCCGTTCCAGCTTGAAACTTAAGATCAATTTGCTCCGCTTTTTCTAATGCCTCTGAAGCATAAACTTCTAAAAAGGCATTCAGCTTGGAATTATGTGCCTCTATTTGAGACAAATAATACTTTACGATGTCCACACAGGTCAGTTGACCTTGGTCCAACAATTTCCTTAAATCACTGTATTTTAACTGGGATATATTCATCCAAATGGGGTATTCAATAAAACACAAAAGCATAGTTGGACAAGTCCAACTATGCAGATAAATAAGTAAAACGAAGAATTACTTCTTAGTCTCGTCTAGTTCTTTATTGATTTGATCTTTCACTTCATTTTTAGCATCCTGAAATTCACGGATACCTTTACCTAGTCCACGCATTAACTCAGGTAACTTCTTTCCACCAAAGAACAATAGTATGGCTAAACCGATTAATAAAAGTTCTCCACCACCTAAACCGTTCAAAAACAACAATATACTTGCTATGCTCATCATTTTCTGTATTTAAAAATTTTGTAAATATATTCAATACTAATTAAAAATCCTTCTCTAAGGGTTAAAGATTACATTTGTTTTTCAAATTCATCTAGTTCTTGTTTGATTGATTTTCCTACCCAAAGAACTAAGGCCAAATCATCTGTAAAACCAACAATAGGCAATAAATCGGGAATGAAATCAAAAGGTGATATAAAATAAATCAACACGGCAGCAATTTTTGCTAGAGTTATCGCAGGTAATTTCCGATAAGTTCCTTGTACATACGCCTTAATCAACTGACTAAACAATACAATGTAATGATTTAATAAACGAACCACAGAAAGATTGCTTTGGGCGGCTGTTTCATTCACTTTTTGTAACGCTTTTTTCACCAAATTCAATAAACCATATTTATTGTCAGCCATTAAATCCTCCCCTTTATCCAAAGCTTCTTTGAAAAATTGGGAGCTAATTATGCGATCAATAAAAGTGATTTTTCTAGTCATAAACATTGATTTATCCATAAATATACAAATTGAATACCAAAATCTAGCAGGCCTTGTCCTTATTTATATAATCCGACTACTTTTACAAATATGTAAGTGTTTTGTCGTAATTTAGGGGAGTTTTTTGCTCATAAGAATCATTAAAATCACACAACAATGAAAATTACCGTAGTTGGAGCTGGTGCTGTAGGTGCTACATGTGCTGACAACATCGCTAGAAAAGAATTAGCAGATGAATTAGTTTTATTGGACATCAAAGAAGGAATTGCTGAAGGCAAAACCTTGGATATGTTCCAAACTGCCTCCCTATTAGGTTTTGATACCAAATTAGTAGGATCTACCAATGATTATGCTAAAACAGCTAATTCAGATGTGGTAGTCATTACTTCTGGTTTACCAAGAAAACCGGGTATGACACGTGAAGAATTAATTGGGGTTAACGCTGGTATCGTTAAGAGTGTCGTAGAGAATATTTTAAAATTTTCTAAAAATCCAATTATTGTGATTATTTCTAATCCAATGGATACTATGACTTATTTAGCGAAGTCGGTAGCTGGAATAGACAAGCATCGCATCATTGGTATGGGTGGTACGTTGGACTCAGCTCGTTTCAAATGTTATTTAGCAAAAGCTATGGATGTCTCAATCAATGATATCCATGGAACTGTCATTGGTGGACACGGAGATACCACCATGATTCCATTGAAACGTTTAGCTACCTACAATGGTGTTCCAGTAAGTCAATTCCTATCTACTGAAACCTTAGATAAAGTAGCTGCTGATACAATGGTTGGAGGAGCTACATTAACTGGCTTGTTAGGAACTTCTGCTTGGTACGCGCCAGGTGCAGCTGGAGCAGCTTTAGTTGAAGCAATAGTTCGTGATGAGAAAAAAATCATGGCTTGCTGCGTTTCTCTTGATGGAGAATATGGCCAATCAGACATTTGCTTAGGTGTACCCGTTGTTTTAGGTAAAAACGGATGGGAGAAAATCGTTGATTATCAATTAACTGAAGATGAGCAAGCTGCTTTCAATAAATCAGCTGATGCTGTACGTAATATGAACTCCGTTTTAAGTACCTTGAGTTTATAATACCATCAATATATGAAATTAAAAGGCCATCTTTCGATGGCCTTTTTCTATTTAGAGCGGATTGCAATTACAGGATCCATCTTAGCTGCCACCCAAGCTGGGATAATACCAGACAATATTCCGATAAAACTAGATATCATTAAACCACTAAGGATATTTTTAAAACTTAAACTTAATGGCAAAGCCTCTTGTGGGATGAGGGTAATTAAGACTACTAAACCAATTCCCACTATCCCTCCAATTAGACTTAAGAATACAGCTTCAAATAAAAACTGAAACATGATGAAATAATTTTTAGCTCCCAAAGACTTTTGAATACCGATAATATTGGTTCTTTCTTTTACCGAAACAAACATAATATTGGCAATTCCAAAACCTCCAACTAATAAAGAAAAACCAGCAATTAAAGCTCCAGCTATATTGAGCACGGAAAAAATTCCATCAAAAAACTGATTCAGACCATCCATTCGATTGATAGAAAAAGAATCCTCTTGTTTAGGTTTAATCGAACGCAAACTACGCATCATCCCTGAAATATCTCCTTCCAAATTTTGCTGATTCACATCATCCTCAAATGCTTTAATCGAAATATCTGGCTGAGGTCGATCTTTTTGAAAAATAGTAGCATAAGTAATGTAAGGAATAATCACTTTCTCGTCTGGAGTACCACCAAAACCAAGCATATCATTCCCCTTCTTTTCGATGACACCTATCACCGAAAATTTAATTCCGTTTAATTTAATTACTTGCCCTATGATTGATTCCCCATTGGAAAGATTTTCTGCTACTTTGGAACCAATAATGGCCACATTCAGACCATTATCTGATTCTATGGGTAAAAAATACCTTCCCTCATTAATAGGACAACTAGTAACTTGATTGTAATCATAACTAGCCCCTGTGATATTGACATCCATACTACTACTACCCCGATTAACAGAGGCGGTTCTACCCCCATCAATGATGGCTACCGCTTGGGCTGAGGTCAAATTTTCTTTTAAGTACTTAAATTCCGAATATTTCATCTCAGGACGATTCAAATATTTCCACCAAGGGTAATTATTTTGCATCAACCAGGGCCATTTACCCACATATAACACTCCTGAACCTGCAAAAGAATCAATCTCCGAACGTATTTTACCATTCAATGAATCTACTGCAGTAAAAACAGCGACTATGGCAAAAATACCTACGCTAACCCCTAACAAGGACAAGGTGGTACGCATGATATTAGAACGAAGTGCCTGGTAGGCAAAAACTAAACTTTCAAATACTTGTCTTAGAAATTTCATAGCTATGAATTTGGGCAATAAGCTTAAAGTTACTAAGCTATTTCAATTTATATTCTTCTAATTGTATGAATAGATGGTATAAACTTTGAATGGCAATATGATGGTAAGACTGGATTTTTGTAATTTTATATCTTAATTCATACCCATGGCTTGGAGTCAACGAGAATATCACCTATTATCTGCTCATTTTGAGGGTAAATTGTATTTCGATACCTCTCAATCTTCACAAATTGCGCGTAAAATA
Source organism: Aquirufa ecclesiirivi (assembly GCF_011250515.1). Lineage (GTDB taxonomy): Bacteria > Bacteroidota > Bacteroidia > Cytophagales > Spirosomataceae > Aquirufa > Aquirufa ecclesiirivi. Next base: position 328,743 of record NZ_JAANOP010000002.1, read on the forward strand.
TATGCCACCGACGCCTCGGTATACCAAGTTCAGCCTAAAGCCGTTGCCATTCCAGCTTCTTCCAAAGACATTAAACGTCTCATTCAATTTGCTAGAAATAATAAATTAGGCATCATTCCTCGTGGCGCAGGTACATCATTGGCCGGCCAAGTCGTAGGTGAAGGTATCGTGATGGAAGTTTCTTCTTCCATGAGTAAAATCATTTCGCTTAATAAGAAAGAAAAAACAGTTTGGGTAGAACCTGGTATAGTCAGGGATGATTTAAATTCATCCATAAAAAAAACAAGTCTATTCTTCGGACCAGAAACCTCCACCGCCAATAGGGCTCTTTTAGGTGGCATGGTAGGCAATAATTCTTGTGGATTACATTCTATTGTCTGGGGTAATGTACGTGACCACTTGATTGAAACAAAAGCTATTTTAGCCGATGGTACAGACATATACACGCATCCATTAAGTAATGAAGAATTTTATAAAAAAACGACTCTACAAAATTTAGAAGGTAACATCTACAGGGAATTGCACCGGATTTTGAATAATCCTGCTTTACAAGAATTAATCAGAAACAAATTTCCCAAACCCAGCATCAAACGAAGAAATACGGGCTACGCTTTAGATGCGTTGGTAGAAATGCAACCTTTCAATCCCCAAGGAAAGCCTTTTAATCTTTCTGCGTTAATAGCTGGTTCTGAAGGTACCTTAGCCGTGGTTCATTCCCTTCGTCTTCAATTATTAGATATTCCTTCTGCTGATGTTTGTTTAGTTTGCGTACACTGCCATTCCATTCAAGAATCTCTGCAAGCCAATTTAGTAGCACTATCTTGTCATCCTACTGCCTCAGAATTGGTAGATGATTTCATTCTATCATTTACAGAAGGCCATCCTCAGTTCCAAAAAGATCGAGATTTTATTCAAGGTAAGCCCGAGGCAATTTTAATGGTTGAGTTTCGAGGAGACGAAGCGTCTAGTTGTGAAAATAAAGCCAATCAATTTATTGAAAAATTAAATGCCCAGAGCATAGGTTATGCCTGTCCTACTTTATTTGGAGAAGAAATTTCCAAAGGATGGGATATTCGAAAAGCAGGATTAGGTTTGATACGAAATATTCTTGGCGATAAACAAGCCGTCAATTTAATTGAGGATTGTGCAGTAGATCCAGAAGATTTGCCCAATTATGTTGCTGATATTCAAAATCTTCTACAAAAACATCAAGTACAAGCCGCATTTTATGCTCATGCAGGTGCTGGGGAATTGCATATTGAACCATTTCTAGATTTGAAAGCGGAGGAAGGGAAAAAACTATTCCGCCTTTTATTACAAGAAACAGTTCAGATTCTTAAAAAATATCAAGGATCATTAAGCGGCGAACATGGAGATGGCAGGCTTCGTGGAGAGTTTATTCCTGAAATCATGGGGCCCGAAATTTATGAACTTTTTCAAGAAATCAAACATATTTTTGACCCAATCAATACACTTAATCCAGGAAAAATAGTCCATACTCCTCCTATGGATGAGGCATTTAGAATTCAAACTAAAATTCCTCAAAAAAGAACTTATTTCTTTGATTATGGTGCATTAAATGACCCAATGACCTTAGCCGAAAAATGTTCGGGTTCAGGCGATTGTAAAAAAACAGCCCTATCAGGTGGAACCATGTGTCCGAGTTTTATGGCTACCCAACAAGAAAAGGATAGTACCCGAGCAAGAGCCAATATGCTGCGGCAAATTCTTAGTTCTGAAGTAGAAAAACCATTTTCGGATCCGCAATTGAAAGACATTTTGGATTTATGTCTTTCCTGTAAGGGATGTCAAACAGAATGTCCTTCGGGAGTTGATATTAGTAAATTAAAAGCAGAAACGCTTCAACAAAGTTATATCGAACAAGGTACTCCTTGGAGAACTCAATTAATAGGTCATTTTCCTCGAATACAAAACTGGGTTAGAAAAATTTCTCCCCTATATAATTTTGCCATCGAATTCCCTTTAAGCAGCATCATCATCAAAAGCTTCATGGGATTTTCTTGGGAAAGAAGTATCCCCAAAGTTTCATTTACCAGCCTTGAAGAATGGTTTTCAACCTTCAAAAAGAAGGTGAACCAAAAAGATATGCCTTTGGGGATGGTATACTTTTTTGCTGATGAATTTACCAACTACAATGATGTTTTGATCGGTAAAAAGGCCATAGTCTTATTAAATGAACTTGGCTATGGTGTAGAAATACCCCAAGGAATCATTAGCGGCAGAAGTTATTTATCGAAAGGCATGCTCATAGAAGCCAAAAAACTTGCTAACCGCAATGTCTTGTTACTTAAAGATATCATTCATACAAACACTCCTTTCATTGGGTTGGAGCCAAGTGCTATATTAAGTTTTCGAGATGAGATACCTGATTTAGTAGATGTTGAACTCAGTAATGATGCGGCTAAATTAAAAGAAAACTGTTTGTTAATAGATGAATTCTTAGCTAGGGAAATCAAAGCCAAGCGAATTCAAAAATCATCATTTGGAACAAAAAGCAGAAAAATAGTCTTGCATGGGCATTGCCACCAAAAATCCATTGCTGGCTTAAGCTCTACACGACAGGTTTTATCATTTCCAGAAGGACATGAAGTAGAATTAATACCTTCAGGATGCTGCGGTATGGCAGGTTCTTTTGGTTATGAAAAAAAACATTTCAAGATTTCTAAACAAATAGCCAATCTAGTGCTTTTCCCCACTATTTTATCTAAACCAAGCTCGACCATCGTAGCTAGTAATGGAACTTCTTGTCGGCATCAAATCAAAGATGGTATTGATAAACATGCTTATCATACTGTTGAAATTCTACACCAATCCTTGGCCAATCCCCAGATAAAAATATGATTCAATTTAATTTATCGCTCTTTTTTGAAAATTCATCAGAAGAAAAGGCTCTTATTGCTTTACAAAAAATCATTGTTCCAGAAATAGAAAAACAATCATTTATTTCTCGCGTTTATTTATTTGAAATCACCTCACATCAAGAGCCCGACTCTAAAGGTTTTAGCTTACAATGCTGGGTAGAACCAGAATTTGAGAAACAATTGGCTATTATAGAGACCCTTGTATCCGGGTTCTTATTGGAAGAATTCCCCAATCAACATGTCTATTTCCCCAGTCAATTGAAGAAGTTATAACCAATTGATCGCTTTCTTTCGATGGGCGATCAAGTAATCATTGGTTTTTGAAAACACTTTATTCCCAAACCAACCTCCCCTGTTGGCCGACAATGGTGAAGGATGTGAAGAATACAAAAGTAAGTGCTTTTGTGAATCTACATTTTTCGCCAATTTTTGAGCAAAATTACCCCACAACAAAAATACCACATGTTCTTTTTCTTCACTGATTTTTTCAATGGCGAGGGAAGTTAATTGTTGCCACCCTAAATCTTCATGTGAACCGGGTTTAGCCTCAGAAACAGTTAAAATCGAATTCAGCAAGAGTACACCTTGTTTTGCCCACGGACTCAAATCCCCATCTTTGTTTATCAAAAAAGCATCGAGATCTAGATGCAACTCCTTTTTTATATTACGTAATGAAGGCGGTATTGACATTCCCTGGGGTACTGAAAAACACAATCCATGAGCTTGACCTTTTCCATGGTAGGGGTCCTGACCAATAATGACTACTTGGGTATCGGCAAAAGAACATAAATTAAATGCTTGGAAAATTGTTTCTCGAGGAGGGAACACCTCTTCCGTCTGCATTTTTTCATCTAATTTTTCCTGTATGGATTCAAAATATGATTCACCTAATTCAGAAAGGAAAATATTTTTCCAATCATTCATTAGTAAATCAGGTAATTTTCGAACTATTTTACTCTCGATTTGATCCATACTTATGACTGAAGCTATCACAAATGGTTTTTATATTTCAGTAGAGACACAACACATGTCGGAATACGAAATTCAAAAGCCCTACCAGCATTTTTTTTCATACCAAATTACAATCAAAAACCTCAGTAAGCAACCTGCTCAATTAGTCAGTAGATTTTGGAAAATTCAAGATGGATCAGGAAAAACGGAACATGTAAATGGCCTAGGGGTAGTAGGACAACAACCCATCATTGAACCAAATCAATCCTTTACTTATACTTCAGGATGCCCTATAATCGGTAATTTAGGCAAAATGAGTGGTCATTATACCTTTCTGAATTTAGAAAACCAATCCACCTTTTCCGTTAAGATTCCACCCTTTGAATTAGCTCCTACTTTTATTTTAAATTAATGCGTTTATTTCAAAAATTCTTCTTTTTATTACAAGCTCAAACAAGTCATGGATTACACTCCCCCTCTGTATTTAAATTATATACGGAGGTAATCAATCCGATATTACAAAAGCGAATTTCATCGAATGATAAAACGAATGAACTCATCCAAGAGGTGAGTCAATTTTATGCCCATGAAATCGATTCAGGGAAAGTTTTTCCTTTGGTCATTCCACATTTAAATCCAGAAGTTTATCAACAAATAGATCAAGATTTAATTCCAAAAGCCCAATCTAATTCCATTTTGTTTATTCTTCATCCCTATGAATCTACACTAAGTCAGGATATTTGGGATACTTTAGTAGATGACCCACGAGTAATTCACAGCATTGATCTATTTGATATAGGTATTTTACGATTTAATCAGCTAGCTAGTAAACAGCATTTTATGTTGAAAAAATCTTAGATATAAAAAAAGGCGACCGAAGCCGCCTTTTTCATCAAATTCTAAAAAAATTAAACTGGCTTAGCAATTTCTACTAAAACGCGTTTTCCTTTAATTTGAGCTCCAGCCATTTTTTCTAAAACGACATTCGCATATTCTTTAGGCACATCTACATAGGTATGCTTATTTTCAATTTGAATTTGCCCTAATACATTACCAGGGATTCCAGATTCACCTGCAAAAGCCCCAACGATGTTAGATGGAGAAATTTTCTCGTTGAAACCAATGTTAACAAACATACGAACCATATTTTCATCAGAACGATAAGGCTTGCCTTCTTTGTCACTTCTTGGTCCACGTGGTCCACGATCTCTGTCGCCACCACGGTCATCACGTCCACCGTAACGAGAATCTCTCTCGAAACGACCAGCGCCACGACGGCCATCACGTTCACCGCCACGATCACCCCGGTATCCTCCACGGTCACCACCGCGATCACTACCACGGTCATCACGACCATATTTACGAGATTGACGTTCTAATTCACCTTCGAGATTTTCATCACCAAACTCATTCTTTTGAACTCCCATGCTAATTTTCACTAAGGCAGCAACAATTTGCTCCGTAGTAAACCCAGCATGATGTAGGTTTGTCAATGCATCGTTAAATACATCTAAATCACCTTCTTGAATTGTAGCAGCGACACGTTCAATAAACATGCCTTTTTTAACACCAACTACATCCGTGAACGTAGGAATAACTCCTTTTTCAATCTTCACTTTCGTGTAATTCATGATTTCGCGTAAACGATTTCTTTCTGAACCAACGACTAAAGTAAAAGCTTTACCGAATTTTCCAGCTCTACCTGTACGACCGATACGGTGTACATAATATTCTTCATCTAATGGGATATCATAATTAATAACCGCATCTACATTTTCCACATCCAAACCACGAGCAGCCACGTCAGTAGCAACCAAGAAACCTACATTTCCATTACGGAAACGGTTCATCACTTGTGTACGTTGAGATTGACGTAAGTCGCCATGTAAACCTTCGGCAGCATATCCACGCATTACCAATTCTTCCACCACTTCATCTACCCTTTTCTTCTGATTACAGAAAATAAGAACCAATTTCAGGTTATAAAAATCAATCAAACGTGTTGTTACTTCCATTTTCGCACGTCCTTTGACATCAAAGTACAATTGCTCAATGTTGACGTTTGTAATTTCGTTTTTAACAACCTTTACTAATTTAGGATTAGTTAAATAACGATTCGTTAAAGCCATGATAGGCTTTGACATCGTAGCCGAAAATAATACTACTTGGCGTTCTTCTGGAATTTCTTGTAAGATACTTTCAATATCTTCTCTAAAACCCATATCTAACATTTCATCAGCCTCATCCAATACAATCATGGAAGCTTGACCTAATTTCAATGCACGACGTTCGATTAAGTCAATCACACGACCAGGAGTACCTACAACGATGTTGGCACCAGCCTTTAATGACTTGATTTGACGATCAATGGAGTCTCCACCATAAACAGTTGTAACCCAAACACCTTTAGTAAATTTGGATAATTTCTTTAATTCTTCAGTTACCTGAAGAGCTAATTCACGCGTAGGACATAACACGATGGCCTGCACGTATTTCTCGAATGGAGCTACATGCTCGATCATTGGAATACCAAACGCGGCCGTTTTACCTGTACCCGTTTGTGCTTGGCCGATTACATCACGACCTTCTAAAATAAATGGAATAGCTTCTGATTGAATGGGAGAAGCGAATTCAAAGCCCATTTCGTTAACAGCAGCCAGGATTCCTTCCGAAAACGGAAGCGAATCAAAGCGAATTTGATTACTCATTTGTTGTTTTTTAATTACGTTGCCCGAACACATCCGTAATTAACTCTTGCCCATAGCCCTTTACCAGGGAAAAGAATTTTACAATTAATGTAAAAAAGAGTTGTGAGGATGTATTTGTATTTCTAAAGCACAAAAGTACTTTAATAAAAAATGAGAAGCAAATAAATTGTATTATTTTAATACCGACTTCTTAGACAATATCAGTAACACCTGAGAATTGATGGGTACAGAAGCTTCTGGACTTATGTTATTTCCTGCTGCTTTCACCTCGATTCGATTGGGTGAAATACCCTCACCTACCAAACGATTCTTAACGACAAAACCACGTTTTAAGCCAGATTTGGCATCATTTTCAGCAAATGCAAAAATACGAATTTGAACATCTTTGTACTTATTTAAACCCTCGGCCATCTTCTTGAAAAAGGCATCAAAAGGAGAAACTAATTGATTGGTTTCTGCATCAAAAGAAATTTCACTGACGCGCAATTCACTCGATTCTGTATTCGTCGTATCCGTTAAATACTCAAACATCGGAACTAAGGCAGAGGTTTTAGGTACATCATATGCCTTACCGTCGGGCCAACTCAAATGTGTCAAAGAATCGGACGCTATTCTGGCAGAATCTGCACTCAATTTAGACAAACTATCCCGTAGCTTAGCCAAACTGTCAATAGGAATAATTTCCTCCGTATCAGCACTGACTACCTCATCCTCTTTGGTCATTTTAGTATATACAAACCAAGCGATAGCGGACGCTAAAACCAATGAACCTAGAATAAGCCCAATTACTTTCCAATTGGTCGAGGAACCACCTTCTTCATCCGAATTCAATTCGAATTCCTCTGAATTAATTGGAAACGAACTGGACTCATGTTTAAATACATCGGATAAAAGTAAAATTTCAGAAATTGAGCCTTGTAATTTAGGAGGACATAAAGAGGCAAAATCATGCTTTTGAGCAAAAAAATGTTCCCCAAAAGAATTCCAATCTTTCATGCAAGCGATATCAACAAGTTTCAATCGATTCCCATACATGGCGAAACAAATACTCAAACCTTTAACAACCAAAGAACTTTTACACTTCAATTCCCGAGAAACCAATAAGGCAATGGCACTTTTTTTATCTGGCATTAATATGCCAAATAATCCTTCTCCGTAGGATATGATTTTGTCCCAGTTTACACTGGCCGTTGAACTAGAAAAAATAACTTCTATCTCTTTACTGGGCACGGATTTGTGCTGAATAAAATTGGATAAAGCATTGAAACGAATCTGATTTCGTATCAACTTTAAGGATGAACCTAATATAATGGATTCCCAAACAGGTAATAACTCCTGTATTTTTTCAACTCGCTCGTTGGTTAATTGTGCTACACGTTCAATAAAAATCTCTCTCTCGCCAGCTTCCAAAATTGTAAACATCTGCCTCTTTGGGTATAATTATCCCCTAAATTACATTAGTATCCTCACTTTTAGCACATATTGATTCGTATTTTTTTCATATTTCTTACATCGATGAAAATGTATCATTAACTTTGTTCAATGAAGAAAGTATTATTCATTGACCGAGATGGAACCATTATTATTGAACCCATCATTGACCAGCAGGTGGATAGCTATGAAAAACTAGCCTTTTTACCACATGTCATTTCCAATTTGAAAAAAATCACCGAAATCACCGATTATGAATTGGTGATGGTGACCAATCAAGATGGCTTAGGTACCTCCTCTTTTCCAGAAGATACGTTTTGGCCAGCTCAAAATAAAATGTTGGAAATTCTTGCCTCAGAAGGAATTACTTTTTCTCAAATTCATATCGATAAAAGTTTTCCTCATGAAAATTTACCGACAAGAAAACCAGGGATTGGACTATTAACCCAGTACTTTTCTTCCGAATACGATTTATCGAATTCTTATGTGATAGGTGATCGCCTAACGGATGTACAATTAGCTAAAAACTTAGGATGTCAGGGAATTTTAATTGGGGCATTGGAAGTCCCATCAGCATTACAATCTTCCTTGGCTCTACAATGTGAAGATTGGAATCAGATATTTCAATTTTTCCAATTACCCGTAAGAAAGGTATCCCACGATAGAAACACACACGAAACCAAAATCCATATTGAATTAAACTTGGATGGCAGTGGAAAGGCTAATAACCAAACTGGCCTAGGTTTTTTTGATCATATGCTTGACCAAATTGCTAAGCATGCCAACATGGACTTATCGGTACAAGTACAAGGTGATTTACACATTGATGAGCATCATACGATCGAAGACACGGGAATTGCTTTGGGAGAAGCATTTGCCATCGCCTTAGGGAATAAGCGAGGAATCAATCGATATGGTTTTTTATTGCCTATGGATGATTGTTTAGCTCAGGTGGCGATCGACTTCTCTGGCCGTAATTGGTTGGTTTGGGAAGCCAATTTCAAAAGAGAAAAAATTGGAGAAATGCCAACTGAAATGTTCTCTCATTTTTTCAAATCTTTTTCCGATGCCTCTAAGTCCAATTTAAACATTAAGGCAGAAGGAGAAAATGAACACCATAAAATAGAGGCCATTTTTAAAGCTTTTGCTAAGTCGATTCGATTAGCAGTCCAAAGAGACGTAAATAATTTAAATTCTTTACCCAGTACTAAAGGCCTGCTTTAAATTTTTTAGTATTTTTGCACGTCATTAAACATACAACTATGGGTTATTCAGGAGCAGCATTTTTTATTATTTTGTTCGCAATTTCAATTGTTATTGGTTCAAAACTTCAAAAAATTTATAAAGAAAGAGGTAAATAAGCCTCTTTCTTTATAAACAGCCTTCATCGGCAAAACTGAAATATCCTTGAGCAGTGATGATGACATGGTCCAAAACCTGTATATCCAACATTTTACCTGCTTCTAAAATTCGCTGCGTTAATTCCCGATCTGCTTTACTTGGTTTTAATTGTCCAGATGGATGGTTATGAGCAATGATCAAAGAACTTGATATCGTATCTAATGCGGACTTAAATAATAATTTTAAGTCGACCGATGTCCCCGCCACTCCTCCCATGCTTAATCGTTGCATTTTCAGTACACTGGATGCCCGATTTAAATGCATCACCCAAAACTCTTCATGATTCAAATCAAATAGATGGGGATGAAATAAACGATATGCATCTTTGGAGCTTTGAATAACTTGGATAGCCTGAGAAGCTTCGTATGACATCCTCCTACGTCCCAATTCCAGCGCTGCAACGAGCACGGTTGCTTTGGCTTTTCCCATCCCCTTGAACTTCATAAAATCATGCAAGGAAAAACGGCCCAAAGTACTTAAATTTCCACCTATAGAATTTAGTATTTCATTTGCCATCTGCAAAGCAGATTTATTGGGAATACCGGAATGAATCAAAATGGCTAAGAGTTCATCCACGCCTAATAAATCCTTTCCTACTAAATTCAATTTCTCTCTAGGTCTATCTTCTACCTTAAGCTCTTTGATTGCAAAGCTTTGTCCTTCATACTTCATTGGCTTTTTTAAGCGAATGTAAGGTCCTAAAACGAAAAAACCCCGCCATAGGCAGGGTTTATCAAGTATATGATAATCGCGTTATTAAGCTGCGACTTTGTTAACCAACTTAGCTAATTTAGACTTCTGGTTGGCTGCTTTATTCTTGTGGATGATGTTCTTCTTCGCCAATTTATCTAAAGCTGAAGAAACTTGTTTGAACAAATCTACCACTACAGATGAGTCCGTAGTCAATCTCAATTTCTTGATCAATGTACGAGTAGATTTATGCTGATAACGATTGCGCAAACGCTTTGCTTCATTTGCCCGAATACGCTTTAGTGCTGATTTATGATTTGCCATTTTTAACTAAAAAATTTCTATTCTTTTGAAAATTGAAATGCAAAAGTAAACAATATGATTTATACTCACAAGGTTTTACCCAAAAAAAGCCAGATAATTTACTGGATTTTTAGCCTCTTTTTATTCATCAGTCCTAAACTATTGGCAAATCCATGGGGATTCTTCGCTCATAAAAAAATCAACAAGCTGGCAATCTTCACCTTACCTCCTACTCTGAGTAAATTTTTCAAAAGACATATCTCCCAAATGGAAGAATGGGCCGTGCTTCCCGACCAAAGAAGGTATATTCTAGATATAGAGGCCGCTCGTCATTACATTGACCTAGATCAATACACTCAAACCTTGCAACACACTTCTTGGGAGCAAGCAATCAAACTAGTTTCTGAAGATAGTCTTCAAAAACATGGCATCGTCGTTTGGCATATTCCTAAAACACATCAACGATTAATTCAAGCTTTTAAACGGCATGATACACTACAAATCATCAAATTATCAGCAGAATTAGGCCATTATGTAGCAGATGCCCACGTTCCTTTACATACTACCTCCAATTACGATGGACAAAAAACAGGGCAACAGGGTTTACATAGTTTTTGGGAATCTCGTATCCCTGAATTAATGGGAGACGCAATAGAGGATTGGGTAGGACCCGCAAAATATGTGGCAAACACCCAACAATCTGCTTGGGAGTGGGTATTAAATGCAAACCAATTAATTCCAACTTTATTGAAAAAAGAAAAAGACCTAAATCAAATAACTGCGGAGAACAAAAAATACAGCTTTGAAAAAAAGGGGAATTCCTTGATCAAAACTTACAGTAAATCCTATAGCTTAGCCTATCATCAATCTCTAAATCAACAGATCGAAAATCAATTTAAATATGCCATTCAACACCTAGGAGATTTACTATTTACTGCATGGATATTAGGTGGACAAAGTGATTTCAAATAAAAAAGTGCAATTTTGCAACATGATAACAGAGCAAAGCATACATTTGAAACGAGGCAAAGATGCCCCAGTTAGAAGGTTTCACCCTTGGATATTTTCTGGTGCGATTTACCAACAAAGCCCAAACTTGCAAGATGGGGATTGGGTTAATGTTTTAAGTGACAAAGATGAATTTCTAGGATTAGGTCATTACCATGCTGGGAGTATCGCCGTAAAAATTGTATCGTTTACACCTGTAGAGGACATACAAGATTTATGGGTTCATAAAATAGCCAGAGCTTGGGAACTAAGGCAACAATTAAACTTTACCGATACCAATGCTTTTAGGTTAATTCATGGAGAAGGCGACGGCTGCCCTGGATTAATCATTGATGTGTATCAAGACGTATTTGTTTTTCAAGCGCATACCATTGGTATGTATCGCAATAGAGAAGCGATTGTCAATGCCCTTAAAATTGTCTTTGGGGACTTATTGAAAGCTGTATATGATAAAAGTAAAGAAACATTACCTCCTAACTTTGCGGCAAATTGTCAGAATGACTATGTGTTTGGAACAGCCACAGTTCCTTATGATATTCAAGAAAATGGAGTCAAATTTTCGGTCAACTGGATTACAGGACAAAAGACGGGCTTCTTCTTGGATCAAAGAGATAATCGTGCTTTATTAGCCCATTACGCCAAGGATAAGCACATACTAAATACATTTTGTTATTCAGGAGGCTTTTCCATGTATGCATTAAAAGCAGGAGCCGCCTCCGTTGTTTCCTTAGATGCATCTGCCAAAGCCATTGATTTGGTCAATGCCAATATTAGCTTGAATAAGTTGGGGAAAAAGAAACACGAAGCCATTGTAGGAGAAACACTTCCCTATCTTAAAAACAATCAAGATGAATTTGATATCATCATCTTGGACCCTCCTGCCTTTGCTAAGTCCATCAGTACCAAACACAAGGCTCTTCAAGGTTATCAAAAAATCAACCAGCTAGCGATTCAACAAATCAAGAAAAATGGTTTAATTTTTACCTATTCTTGTTCGCAAGTGATAACAAGAGAATTGTTCTTAAATATGTTGGTGGCTGCGGGAATAGCGGCAGGAAGAGAAATTCAAGTGATTCATCAAATGACCCAAGCACCTGATCATCCTATCAACCTGTTTCATCCCGAAAGTAATTACCTAAAAGGATTTGTTTTACGAGTTATATAAAAAAAGCCATCTGAATTCTAAATCAGATGGCTTTTTTCTTCGATAAAATCTATTTAGTCAACAAAGCGAAAGATTCTACTCCAACGAATTTTGCCAGAGAATAAACCTTTGTTGGGATCCAAGGACATCCACACAAATACCGCCTTACCCACGATGTGATCAGCAGGTACAAAGCCCCAAAAACGAGAATCGGCAGAGTTATGGCGATTATCTCCCATCATAAAATAGTAATTTTGTTTGAAGGTATAGGATGTCAAAACCTTTCCATCTTTCATTAATTTTCCGCCTTCCAAGGTGATATCTTTATTTCCTTCGTAACTTCTAATCGCCTCTTGATACAAAGGGGTAGATTTTCCATCCAATTGAACTGTCCATCCTTCTTTTGGAACCTGTAAAGGGCCAAAGAAGTCCCTATTCCATTTAAACTGAACGGTATCATGAGGGAAAATGTCTAAATACGTAACACCTTTGGGATCCTTAAATGAATTATAGTCGATTTCCTTTTTGAAAGGCAATTTCATGATTTCATCTAAATGCTTCTTGCTGGTATTTAGCTTATAACCTACCAATTGATTCGTAGAATCTGCTAATGGCAACCAGTCCGAAGATTCAAAACTAGCATCAGCCGAATTTCTGATTCCATATTGATCAAAAAACGTTTCGTCCAAATCTTCTTTTGTCTTTAAGAATACAGGATGCTGCATTCTTTCTGGATTATCTAATGCCTTTCCGTTAATAAATACTTGTTGATCTCTGAGCTCTAAAACATCACCTGGAGTAGCCACACAACGCTTTACATAAAAGGTACGTAAATCGAGAGGTGCATCACCATCTTCCTCCCAATTGGGGGCATTAAATACAACGGCATCTCCTTTTTTCACATCAGTAAAACCAGGTAAACGGAATACAGGTAAATCCAACCAGCGTAGGTACGAAGGTAAATTGGTAAACCAAATTTTCTGATGAGTTAAAGGAAGCTGCAAAGGTGTTTTAGGAGTTCGAACGCCATAATGCATTTTACTTACAAATAGAAAATCACCGACCATCAAAGAGCTTTCCATGGATGGTGTGGGAATGGTATAGGCTTCAAATAAGAAGAATCTGATCAGGGTAGCAGCTACCACAGCAAAGGCTACAGAATCAAGCCATTCTCTAAAAGCTGACTTTTGTTTAGGATGTTTAGTTTCCTCTTGTTTCATTTTATTTCTTTTTCAAAAATTTATCAATCAACTCTTGTGATGGTTTGTGTATGTATGGATGCGGAAACCCTCTTTCAATAAAGTCAGGATCCAGCATGTTCGTATAACGGAAATGACATGACCAGCGTATTTCATTATTAGTAATTACACCCGATTCATGTACTAACATGGTTGAAAAAACAGCAATATCACCCGCTTTCAACTCAGGTTGTAGCCTTGGGTATGAATTTCGATCAAAAGGCACTTCCGCAAAACCATTATCGATTTTATCTGTCAAAGGACCTAGTTTATGGGATCCTGGATAAAAAACAACGGGGCCATGCTCCACTTGAACGTCCATCAAAGGTATCCAAACAACCACAGAATCAGCCGAGGATAACATAGATACCCAATCTTGATGCAAAGGCGTTTTGTAAAAATGCTCTGATTTAGCTAGTGATGGATGATTAAAAAACAAAACTGGACGAGTACACATATTAGGCACTTGCATCCCTATTTCATGCATCAATTGAACCAAATCAGGATGAACAGCAATTTGATATAATTCAATCAAACCCGTTTGAATCAATTTTCCACAATTGATAAATTCGTCCAAATGGTTTTCAAACAATTGTACCATTTGGCTTAAATAATCCCCTTCAATACCAAAATAATCAAATTGGATTTGAAAAATTTGTTTAGCCGCCTCCTGCAATTTTTGTATTAATGAAGGATCAAAAAAACCGGGTATCACCACTACCCCTTGTTCATCTAATTCCTTTTTTATGAATTCGATATCGTGCATATTAATCTAATTTTAACATATCTCCCATCCCCAAAACACCTTTCTTATCTTTTACCCATTCTGCCGCAATGACGGCACCCAAAGCAAATCCCTCTCGACTAAATGCCTCATGAGTAATTTCTATTTGATCCACTTTGGATATATACTTCACGGTATGAGTTCCAGGTTTAGTGGATTCTCTTTGTGACCAAATGGCCACCTCGTTACTTTGAGGAATCTCATTGTTTACCCAAGAATCTTTGGCTGGAAAAGCAGACATAATACCTTCTGCTATAGTAATGGCCGTTCCACTTGGTGAATCCTTTTTCTCTGTATGATGAATTTCATTGGTATAAATATCATACTGATGGTGAGGAGCCATTAATTTGGCTAAATGCTTATTTAAAGCAAAAAACAAATTAACTCCAATGGAATAATTGGAAGCATAGAAGAAGGTTGAATCATATTTTTTTGTCAAAGATTCTACTTCTGCCTTTTTTTCTAACCAACCAGTAGTACCGCAAACTATAGGAATTTGCTTTTCTAAACATATTAAGATATTGGTATAAGCTGATTGTGGATTTGAAAATTCAATAGCCACATCTACCTCTTGATTGCTCAATCCAAGCAAATCATTGGGGTTATCAATATCAATTTTAGCTACAATTTGATGGCCTCTACTTAGAGCAATACGCTCAATTTCCTTACCCATCTTACCATAACCAATCAAAACTATTTTCATTCCTTTACTTTTTAAAATTAAACGACAAAGATACACCAGAAACCAAGCCATTTGAATAAGACTGATATTCAAAAGTGGGTTTTATTTTCAAGGTAATATCATCTGATACATCAAAGGTCTTTAAATGGGCACTTACATTGGCATCTACCACATTAAACGCCCAAGCCAAAACCATCCCAATATAAGTATAATCTCTATTTCTTCGGTAACCGTCGTTTAATCGTTTTAATTGATTAACATCTAAATCACGAATTAATCCATCTTCATAAGGGACAGCTACTGTCGCAGGAGGAACATAAGTAGGATCATCAGGATGAGGTGAAGCGATGTAATAATAGGCTCGATACTTCTCATACCGTACATTATTAAAATTTGCAATGATACCTAAGGTAATGAAGGCACCTGCAACTAAGGGCATCTTCCAATATTGACGATTATAATACTGTCCCCAGCCCGGAATCATCAAGGATTTTAAAGTGGCTTCACGTGGGATAATTTTATAAGGAATTGATTTTTTCTTTGGCAAACTATCTATCTTCAACTCTTGTACTTTAGCCACAGTATCTAACGCAACGTGGTTGGCTTTAGATGCCCAAGAGCAAAGCAAAAAAAGAGAAAAATAAATAAATACCCGAAATACGGGAATAGTGGCATGCCTCATGGGTCTACTATTGTACTGCTTTCAATAGTTTTAAAAGCTCTTCTTTCGATTTAAAACTAACTTTCAACTCGCCTTTCCCTTCTTCATTCATTTTGAAAGTTACCGGTGATTGAAAGAAACTTGCAAAGGTTTGTTGAATTTGTTGCATTTCTGCCAGAGGAAGTGTTTTAGACTCATCTGGTTTACCTAGGTTAGGGTGTGCTGACTGCCTTACCGCATCTTCTAATTTACGAACCGACCACTCTTCTGAAATGGTCTTTTGAAAAAGCACATGTTGTAATTCAGGATTTTCAACAGACACCAAACAACGGGCGTGACCCATTGATAATTTGGCATCACGAATTGCAGCTTGGATAGCAATGGGCAATTTCAACAAGCGCATGTAATTGGTGACATTGGAACGACTCTTCCCTACTCGATTACCTAAATCTTCTTGTTTTAATTGGCATTCATCCATCAAACGTTTATAGGATAATGCAATTTCAATGGCATTTAAATTTTCTCTTTGAATGTTCTCAATCAAAGCCATTTCAATCATTTGCTGATCGTCTGCTGTTCTTACGTAAGCAGGAATACTTTTCAATCCCGCTAATTTAGAAGCTTGTAAACGGCGCTCTCCAGAAATCAATTGAAATTTCTTAGGTGCAATTTTTCTAACTGTAATAGGCTGAATAATTCCTTGAACACGGATAGATTCAGCAAGATCAGCTAATGCTTCCTGCTCAAAATGCTCGCGAGGTTGATAGGGATTGGTTTCAATGTATTCCAATGGAATTTCATCCATTAAATTTACCCCTTCTAAACTTCCAGCAAACTCTGAAGAATGCTTGGATGTATGGGACACATTTTCAGAATCTTCAAGCAAAGCGCCTAAACCTCTACCCAAACCTATTCTTTTTTTTGAATTTGATTCTTGCTTTGCACTCATATGATATAATCTGCTAAACAGCCTGTAATAAACCGTTTTTGGTGATAATTTCTTTTGCCAAATTGAGGTAGCTTATCGCTCCTTTGCTTTCTGCATCATGCAAAATAGCAGGTATTCCAAAACTTGGTGACTCCGACAAACGGATATTTCTTGGTATAATCGTTTCAAACACCATGTTTTTAAAGTGACTGTTGACTTCATTGACTACCTGGTTCGACAAACGTAAGCGTAAGTCATACATAGTCAATAAGATACCCTCAATCATTAAATTAGGGTTTAAACGAGATTGAATAATTTTTATGGTATTCAGTAATTTGCCTAAACCTTCTAAGGCATAATATTCGCATTGAACGGGGATAATCACCGAATCTGCTGCCGTCAAGCAGTTGATCGTAATCAATCCCAAAGAAGGAGAACAATCCATGATAATGAAATCATATAAATCCTTGATTTCTGCTAACGCGTCTCGCATTCTCGCTTCTCGATTATTCAAATTGATCATCTCAATTTCTGCTCCTACTAAATCAATATGAGAAGGAATAATGTCTAAAAAATCAAGTTCCGTAGATACAATGCTTTCTTTTACTTTAGCCAAACCCACCATGCACTCATAAATACTTTGCGTGATGTCTTTTGGGTTTAAACCTAACCCAGAAGTTGAATTTGCCTGGGGATCAGCATCTATGATCAATGTCTTAAATTCTAAAGCTGCTAAGGAGGCAGCTAAATTAATAGCTGTGGTCGTTTTACCAACTCCACCTTTTTGATTAGCGATAGCAATGATCTTACCCATGATTAAAAATCTGAAGAATTATACGGACAAATGAAGGACAATATTACAAAATATGTTTCACATCTGAGTTCATTTTTTTATGTGCGGTTTCAAGATTAAATCAATTATGGAGTATCAATTTTTGCAACATTCTTGTAACTTGGTATTTGTATTCATCAACCAATATGTCCGAAAACACAAGCAGTCATCCGAAAGGCCTTTATGTTTTGTATTCCACTGAAATGTGGGAACGATTCAATTTTTATGGGATGAGAGCCTTGCTCTCTCTATTCTTAGTAAACGCCCTAGCTTTCAAACAAACTGACGCATCCATCCTTTACGGTGGATTTTTAGGTTTAAGCTATTTGACTACCATGGCAGGTGGATATATATCAGACCGTTACCTAGGGAATCGAAATTGTATCCTTATAGGTGGATTTATCATGGCCATTGGTCAAATATTCATGTTCTCATCAGCCAGTACGTTTGAAATGGATATTAGTCTAGCTCAAAATTTAATGTGGGGAGGATTGTTCTTTTTAATCATTGGAAATGGTTTTTTCAAACCTAATATATCTTCCATGGTAGGGCAATTGTACCGCAAAGGGGATAATCGACTAGATGCAGCTTTTACCATATTTTACATGGGTATTAATACGGGGGCATTATTAGGCATGCTTATTTGTCCTTTTTTAGGTGATGTCAAAGTGGATGGAATTCGTGTATTGGATGCTTTTAAATGGGGTTTCTTGGCAGCAGGAACAGCTATGTTAATTGGGACTGTTTCCTTTTATTTTCTCAAAAACAAATTTATTGTTGATCCCGATGGCCTTCCAGTAGGAGAAAAACCATTTTCGAATCAAAAGGCTATTTCGATCGATGGGGAAACAGAAAAAGCAGAGTTTAGCTCTAAATCCATTTTTACTGCTGTTATTTTATTTATCATTCTGATTTTTACTTTCCATTATTTATTCATCACAGAAGAACCTAATATCATCAAAGATTGGATTTATCCAGTCATTTATTCATCAGGACTAAGTTTGGCATTTTTGATAATTACCGATAAAACCATAACTAATATTGAAAGAAACAGGATCTTAGTCATGTACATCATTTCCTTTTTTGTCATCTTCTTTTGGGCTTCTTTCGAACAAGCTGGTTCTTCACTAACCTTCATTGCAGATCAACAAACTGATTTACATTTCCTAGGGATTGAACTTCCTCCTAGTTCGGTTCAAAATGCCAATTCATTTTTCATTATATTACTTGCCTTCCCTTTTTCATGGCTTTGGATTTGGCTCAATAAACGAGGATTAGAACCCAATTCCCCTGCGAAACAAGCCATTGGATTATTATTGCTTTCCATGGGATACTTCATTATAGCTTCACAAATCAAAGATTTAGGAAATAACAAATTAGGGGTCATTTGGCTGATTGTCATGTACTTATTTCATACCATGGGTGAATTATGCTTATCTCCTATCGGCTTATCACTTGTTTCTAAATTAGCTCCAAAGCGCTTTTCTTCTTTGCTAATGGGAGTTTGGTTTTTAGCTAATGCAGCAGGATATGCGCTGGCAGGAACTTTAGGGGCCTTATTGCCTCCAGCCGAAGCAGTTGTTGGACAAATGAACTTTCCTAGTTTTTTAGGATTTGAAATTCATAACTTATACGAATTCTTTATGCTATTTGTCACCTTAACGGGCATAGCAGCTATTATACTTTATATGTTAGCCATTGGACCTTTAAAACGTATGATGCACGGCATCCGATAATTCTATGCATGGACCAGATCACCACCTTCACGAAAAACATTTAAAAAGTTCCGATTTTCTGACCGATGTAGTCATTGGCATGTCGGACGGCTTAACGGTACCCTTTGCTCTAGCAGCTGGACTTTCTGGCGCTGTTTCCAGCAATGATATTGTTACTACAGCTGGTGTAGCTGAAATTGTAGCTGGGTCTATCGCTATGGGATTAGGAGGCTATTTAGCTGGGATGACTGAAAAAGAACATTATGAAGCCGAATTAGCTCGAGAATATGACGAGGTAGAAAGAGTGCCAGATCGAGAAAAAGAAGAAATTAGGGAAGTCTTTGAGGATTATGGTTTAAGCCCTGAGGCTCAGGAAATGGTGGTTAATTGCATTGCTAGCGACAAAGACAAATGGGTGGACTTTATGATGCGATTTGAATTGGGCTTAGAAAAACCCAATCCCAATCGTGCCAGAAATTCAGCATTAACCATTGGCATTTCCTATGCCATTGGTGGTTTAATTCCATTGATCCCCTATTTTTATTTAGAAAAACCTGAAGATGGATTAATCTATTCGGCCATTATCACCTTGTTCGCCTTATTTGTCTTTGGTTTTTTCAAAAGCAAAATGACAGGCCAACAACCTTTCATAGGAGCTCTCAAAGTGATGTCCATTGGGGCAGCCGCAGCCGGAGCAGCCTTTATGGTAGCTAAATTAATAGGCTGATACCGTATCATCTCCTCTGGAATCTGCTCCTCCTTGCAGTTTTCCAGAGGGTAATACTAAAATACCTTCTACTAATCCCAATCCATTGAATGGCATCATTTTGTATTTCTTTTCGTTCAAACGATTCAATTGCTCAGAACCAAAACGATTTTTTTCAAACAATACTTGATCGGGTAACCATTGATGGTGAAAACGAGGATACTCAACAGCTTGTTGCATATTCATTCCCATTTCTAGCGTATTCAAAATCACTTGAAAAACCGAAGTAATAATGGTCGAACCACCTGGCGTTCCAACCACCATTTTCAATTTCCCATTTTCTTCAACGATTGTTGGTGTCATACTAGAGAGCATCCGTTTCCCCGGTTGAATCTCATTAGCTTTTGACCCAATTAAACCAAACATATTGGGTGAACCAGCTTTTGCAGAAAAATCATCCATTTCATCATTTAAAAGAAATCCAGCTCCCCCTACAAATACCTTACTTCCATAACTATTATTCAACGTAGTCGTAATAGATACGGCATTCCCTTCTTCGTCTACAATGGAATAATGGGTGGTTTCTGTACTTTCATATCCTGGAAATTGACCTGCTGAAATGGACGTACTTAAGGATGCTTGACCAAAACTAAAATCCTTCATTCGCTGTTGAATGTAAGATGGATTCACTAATTCAGTCTGCGGAACTTTCACAAAATCAGGATCTCCTAACCATTTAGATCGATCTGCATAAACCCGTCTTTCCGCCTCTACCATCACTTGAATCGTAGAATCAGACTGTGGGCCCCATTGGGAAATCGGGAATGGTTCTACCATTTTCATCAGTTGGTTCAATGCGATGCCACCACTTGAAGGAGGAGGCATACTGATGATTTTCTTTCCTTTGTAGTCAAAATTAACCGTATTTCTCCAAGCCGCTTGATACGATTTCAAATCTTTCTTTGTCATGATTCCTCCTTGACGCTTCATTTCCTTAACTAAAAGTCTGGCCGTTTTACCCCGATAAAAACCTTTTGATTTTCTTTTAGCAATACGTTCCAATGATTGTGCCAAATCTTCTTGAACCAGTAAATCTCCTTTTTCCCATTTTTGATCTTGGGATTTAATCATATAATTTTTACCCACATTAAATTTCTGAAAATCAAGCTTTTGACTATTCAATCCTCTAGCTTCTTTTTCCGTCAAGATAACACCATTTCTGGCTAAATCGATAGCCGGTTTGACAAGCTCATACCACGGTAATTTTCCGAATTTCTGATGCATCGCTTCCATGCCAGCAACTGCACCTGGTACTCCAACTGAAAATATACCAGCCAGACTTTTACCCGGAATAATAGCCCCATTTTCATCTAAATACATATCTCTAAATGCTTTCAAAGGAGCTTTTTCTCTAAAATCCAATGCATAGGATTGAGCTTGTTTATCTCGATAGACCAAAAATCCTCCTCCACCAATATTTCCGGCTGCAGGGTGACAAACAGCTAAGGCAAAATTGACAGCCACAGCTGCATCAATGGCATTACCTCCTTTTTTCAGAATGGCTAAACCTATTTCACTGGAAGCAGGATGCGTAGATACCACCATTCCTTTGGAAGATTCCACTAAAGGTTTACTAGTTTGTGCAAAAGTAGCATTGCCCATAAATAAGGCAATAAGAAGAATAAGCTTAGGTTGTTGCATGATGTTGAATTAAAATTGAAAACATTCAAGTAGTAAAAGCTCTTGCGGAGCGTTGTCATAACAAAAATATAATTTAACTTTGTGAATATTTTAAGTTTTTTTAATTAAAACAGATACTTACAGTGGATATTTTCGAGAAAGTTGTTAAAAACATGGGGCCAATCGGTGCTCATGCGCATTACTCCCACCATTATTTTTCATTTCCAAAGTTAACTGGAGAACTTGGCCCAAGAATGACTTTCATGGGAAAAGAGATGCTCAACTGGTCATTAAATAATTATTTAGGTCTAGCTAACCATCCTGAAGTAAGAAAAGCAGATGCTGATGCTGCAGCTAAATATGGTTTAGCCTACCCGATGGGTGCTCGAATGATGTCTGGTAATACGGACGAACATGAAGAATTTGAAAGACAATTAGCAGAATTCGTCGGAAAAGAAGATTGCTTCCTTCTAAACTATGGATACCAAGGTGTTATGTCCATCATTGAATGTATGGTAGATCACCGTGATATCATTGTATATGATGCTGAGTCACATGCTTGTTTGATTGATGGTATCCGTCTACATAAAGCTAAAATGGGCGATTATTATAAGTTCAACCACAATGACATGGATTCATTGCGTAAGAATTTAGAACGTGCTACGAAAAAGACTCAAGAAACTGGAGGTGGAATTTTAGTGATTACGGAAGGAGTTTTTGGTATGTCAGGAAAAGTGGGATCATTGGATAAAATTGTGGAGATGAAGAAAGACTTTAATTTCCGTTTATTAGTGGATGATGCACATGGATTTGGAACAATGGGTGCTCATGGTAAAGGAGTAGGTGAATTTTTAAATTGTACGGACGGTATTGATTTATATTTTTCAACATTTGCAAAATCCATGGCTGCCATTGGAGCATTTGTAGCTGCACCTAAGGACATCATCATGTACTTAAAATACAACATGCGTTCTCAAACCTATGCCAAGGCTTTACCTATGCCATTTGTGATTGGAGGGATGAAGCGCTTAGAATTAATTAAAAAACACCCTGAATTAAGAGAACGTTTATGGGAAAACGTACGCTCCTTACAAAAAGGATTAAAGGAAAAAGGATTTGATATCGGTGAAACCCAATCACCTGTTACACCTGTATTCTTACATGGTGAATATGATATTGCAGCCGTTACTTCTTTGGTTAGAGATTTACGTGAAAACATGGGTATTTTCTGCAGTATTGTGGTATACCCTGTTGTTCCTAAGGGACAGATTATGTTGAGAATTATCCCAACATCTTCACATACACAAGCCGATATTGAATATACGACGGATTGTTTTGCTGAAGTTCAAAAAAGATTAAAAGACGGTTATTATAAGGTTTTAAATGCTGCAAAATAAGATTTATGAACCATTTTTAACTTTTTTAACTTTTTTTTGGGTTTTTTCGTAGAAATAGTTTGTATGGATTAAGTTTTTTGTTAAATTTCGCCTTATAAGCGCTTCAAACAGCGAAATAAGACAATCTATTTTTACAACCTACAAAATCAAATTATTATGAGCAGATTTGCACAAGTGAAAGACCTCGTTTTGTCATTAGAATCAGATTTCGAAAAATTCTACGATAAAGGAAACCAAGCAGCAGGAACACGCGTTAGAGGTGGCTTACAGCAACTAAAAACTTTAGCTCAAGAAATTCGTACTGAAGTTCAGAATCAAAAGAACTCAGGAAAATAATTAGTTTAATTTCTTGATTAAAAAAAGCCCGTTACTAAGTATCGGGCTTTTTTATGTTAAAACTTTTCAGCGTTCATCGCTTTAGCTATGCCATCAACCATTAATTTGCCTCTTTCTTTGTCGAACACTTGGGTTTGAATTTCAGCTGTGTGCTTTACAGGATCAATGCTGATTACCGTAAACTTCGCTTGATACACTAGATCAACAAAAAGTGGACGTTTAAATTCCGACAATTGGCTTAAATATACACTTCCTTGACCAGGGAAATCCATACCCATGACACGAGAAAAAACACTAGCAATGAGTGCGCCGTGAATAATAGGCTTTTTAAATACTGTTTGCGCCGCAAATGACTCATCCCAATGCAAGGGATTAAAATCTCCCGATATTTTACAGAAGTCATTTACTTGCTCCTGATTAAAACTAAATTCAATTTCGTGACTATCTCCAACTGAATACATATTGTAGGTATATTAATTGTTAATAAAAAATAGAGGCTAACTTTGCAATTGAAATTAAAAGGCATGATCCACTTTATTTACAATCCCAATTCTGGAAGCAAAAGTAATGCAAGTAAAAAGCAAATGCTTCAAAAATTAGAAAAGATTGAAAATAGTCAACTTCATTTGACAGAATATGCGGGTCATGCGCACCAATTAGCCAAACAAGCTATACAGCAAGGTGCTCAAAAAGTAATTGCCATTGGTGGAGATGGCACGATTCATGAGATCGCCAGTGCATTAGTAGGAACTAAAACGGCATTAGGAATTATTCCCATTGGATCAGGAAATGGATTAGCAAGGCATTTAGGCATACAATTGACATTTTCCAAGGCATTGCAACAGGCCATTTATGGCCACGAAATCTCCATAGATGTAGCTTATTGGAATCAAGATGCTTTTTTCTGCACCGCAGGAATTGGCTTTGACGCCTATGTTGCTCATCAATTTGCCCAAGGTAAAAAAAGAGGTTTGGTCAATTACGTCAAAGCCTCATTTAATTCCATACTGAAATACGATGCTATTGCAGTTCAACATAGGGATTCAATTCATGAGTCCATTTTTTCCATGACTTTTGCCAATGCGAATCAATTTGGCAATAATGCCTTCATTTCTCCATTTTCTAATTTACAAGATGGGAACTTTGAAGTAGTGAAGGTAAAACCGCTAACTATTTGGGAATCAGCCCAACTTGGAATTAGCCTATTTTTTAAAAATATTACCCAGCATAAAAAAGTAACGATACAATCTTATCAAAGATATGAATTCAGCGTTCCTATAGGTACTTTATACCATATGGATGGAGAAAATTTACAAACAAAAGAATTACAACATACCATTAAAATAATTCCAAATTATTTGCACGTTATTGTGTAGAACAAAAAACACGAACAAGGGCCCTCTTTCTAAATTAAATCTTATAAGTGATTGATTTACAATAAATTATATTAAATTTTTGCAATTCAAATTTAGACCCTGTGTAAATAACTACGTTTTTGATTCAAAATATTTTTATTTTTTTTTCTTATATTTTTTCAAGGCAAACCACACCTGAAGTACATAAAAATTGAACAATTTTTAGTTCCAAATTTTAATGCACTTTTTTTGCAAAAAATAAGTTGAAAATATTTTTTTTTAGATTTGGAACGACCTTGAATTTTACTATTTTTGTCTCCCCGCTTTAGTGAGGCTTTATCGTTTCGCTAGGTACCCAAACCATTATTTGAAATTTTAAACATTTGAAGTATGTCTTCTATGGCTAATACTTCAACGAGGAATTTTTGACCCTAAAAAAAAGGATATTTATATGCAAATGGAAGTAACTGAATTGTGGAATAAATGCTTGAATATCATCCGTGATGATATTTCTGAGCAAAGTTTCACGACTTGGTTCAGCCCAATAGTCCCATTAAAATTTCAAAACAATACACTTACAATTCAGGTCCCTTCTCAGTTTTTCTATGAATGGTTAGAAGAAAACTTTGTTTCTTCATTAAGAAAGGCAATAGATCATACCATTGGTCGACAAGGCATGTTGGAGTATTCCATCATTGTAGACAAAGGGGATCGCAAAAACCCTCCTTTATCATTTAACCTTCCGACAACTAACCAACAGCATACAAGTAAAGATTTCAATCAGAATCAAGCTGCAAAAAGTCCTTTTCAGTTTAAAAATCTAGATTCATTAGAGTTAGATTCCTACTTAATTCCCAAATATACCTTTGATAAATTCATAGAAGGAGATTGCAATCGCTTAGGACGTGCAGCAGGAATGGCCGTGGCTAACAAACCTGGTTTGACCTCATTCAACCCTTTAATGATTTACGGAGGCGTAGGATTAGGTAAGACTCACTTGATTCAAGCCATTGGAAATGAAATCAAACAACAGTTTCCAGAGAAATTTGTTCTTTACGTTTCTACTGAGAAATTTACCAATCAATTTGTCAATGCCATTCGGAATAATTCCATCGAAGCATTTACCAATTTCTATTTGCAAGTGGATGTCCTAATTATAGATGACGTTCAGTTCTTATCGGGAAAAGAGAAGACACAAGAAACATTCTTTAATATCTTTAATCACCTGCATCAATCCGGTAAACAAATCATTTTGTCTTCTGACCGCGCTCCACGTGATTTAGCTGGTATGGAAGATCGTTTATTAAGTCGATTCAAATGGGGCTTAACAGCAGATCTTCAACAGCCTGATTTTGAAACACGTATTGCCATTATTCAAAAGAAATTGCAAGATGATGGTATCCAAATCGATTTCGAAGTATTAGAATACCTAGCACATTCCATTCAGACGAACGTAAGAGAACTAGAAGGAGTGATTATTTCATTGATGGCTCAAGCATCATTAACTAGAAAAGAAATTGATTTAGATTTGGCAAAAGCTACCTTAAAAAGCATTGTCAACGAACAAGAAAAAGAATTAAGCGTTGAAAATATTCTAGAAGCAGTAACTCACCATTTTTCAGTTGAATTGAGCACGTTACAAGGAAAATGTCGCAAAAAAGAAAATGTATTTCCACGACAGGTTGCCATGTACATGTTAAAGGAATTAACCAACCTTCCTTTGAAGTCGATTGGCTATCATTTTGGCGGGAGAGATCACAGTACTGTTATTCATGCCGTTCAATCCATTTCAGAAGCTATGGAAACAGATAAAACCGTTGAAAAAACAGTTAAAAAATTATTCAATCGGTTTAATCTTAATGCTAACTAAAAAAGTCTCTCGATTACCGAGAGACTTTTTTTATGATTAAAACCTTATTTCCTACTCCTCTTTAGCTCCTTCTTTATCTAATAAGACGGAGTCATCCCCTTTTACTTTCTCTTTAATTTTAGCTTCCAGTTCATCCATCAACTCTGGATTATCCTTGATTAGGTCTTTCACAGCATCGCGTCCTTGACCTAAACGGTTTCCGTTATAAGAAAACCAAGAACCTGATTTATCAATCACACCCAAATCAACACCCAAATCCAAAATCTCACCAGCTTTTGAAATACCTTCACCATACATAATATCAAACTCGACTACTTTAAATGGAGGGGCCAATTTGTTTTTAACCACTTTTACACGAGTACGGTTACCTGTGATAGAGTCGGCACTTTCTTTGATTTGACCTGCCCTACGAATATCTAAACGAACCGAAGCATAAAACTTCAAAGCGTTACCACCTGTAGTTGTTTCAGGGCTTCCAAACATCACACCAATTTTATCACGCAATTGGTTAATGAAAATACAGCAACATCCTGTTTTATTGATGGTTCCAGTTAATTTACGTAATGCCTGAGACATCAAACGAGCCTGTAGACCCATTTTTGAATCACCCATCTCTCCTTCTATCTCCGCTTTAGGAACCAATGCGGCTACCGAGTCAATAACGATGATATCAATCGCGCCAGAACTAATTAAGTGTTCAGCAATTTCCAAGGCTTGTTCCCCATTATCAGGTTGAGATATTAATAAATTTTGCGTATCAATACCCAATTTCTCGGCATAAGAACGATCAAATGCGTGTTCAGCATCTACAAATGCAGCAATACCTCCAGCTTTTTGCGCTTCAGCAATGCAATGCAAGGTTAAGGTTGTTTTACCGGAAGACTCTGGTCCATAAATCTCAACCACCCTTCCTCTTGGTACACCACCAATTCCTAATGCTAAATCTAAACCTAAAGATCCTGTTGAAATAACAGGTACATCCATGACTTTACTATCTGAAAGGCGCATGACCGTCCCCTTTCCATAAGCTTTATCTAATTTTTCTAAAGTGGTTTGTAAGGCTTTTAATTTTTCAGATGTTATGCCTTGAGCTTCGCTCGCTTGTTTTGCCATGGTATGTCGATTGATAAAATTTTATTTGTAGCTTCTAAAATTTGTTTTGTATTTAGCTAAACAAAAATAGGAAATAGCCACTAATATTTAATCAAATTACTTGATATTCTGTACTCTTATTTCTTTAATACTTATCTTGCCAATAATTGAGCCTTCTACCCTTTGAAAACAAACATTTTTGCCTATTTCTTTTTACTATTTTGCCTATCCATTACGTTAAAAGCACAAGATAAGGACGTACTTTTAGGTGGTGAACAGTTAAAATACCGAATTCACTTAGGTTTTATTAATGCGGCCGAGGCCAATATAAAAAGTAGTCCCAATTTGGGGTCAATTCGACAGATTCCAACTAGAAAAATCGAGATTGAAGGGAAAACCGTAGGTATATTCAATGTATTCAGTCCGCTATTAGACATATGGGTTTCCTACATGGATCCTACTACTCTCTTGCCCATCAAAGCCGAAATGAATAAGCGTGAAGGTCGTTACAAAAAACAAGAAGTAATTGATTTTTACCATGACAAAGGAATAGCGCAAATTTCCTCTCCTCAAAATACACCCAAAGACAAAAGCCTAAGTATTTCAAATTCCATGTTGGATTTAATATCTGGTTATTATTTTCTACGTAAAAAGAATTTACAGGAATTAGAAATTGGTCAAAAAATGAGTGCTAAAATACTCGTGGATGGTCAAGTTTATGAAGTCTGGTGTATTGTAAAAGGCTTTGAGAAAGTGGATAGCAAATTTGGTAGTAAGAACTGTATTCGTACTTCCTTGGTTTTGCCAAAAAATAATTTGTTTCAAGATAAAGACGCAATCCGATTGTGGATTAGTCAAGATAACTACCAAATTCCATTCAAAATGGAAGTAAACTTAAAAATTGGTTTCTTGAGTATCGATTTGGAAGATTACAAAATAGCGGGTAAAACCATTTACACCGCTTTACCCTAAAGCCTCTTTATAAGCAGCTAATACTCGTTTTCTAGCAAATTCATGATCTACTATGGGTTTAGGATAATGTAATTCTTGAAACTCAGGAACCCATTTCCGAATATAAATTAGGTCTTTATCAAACTTCTGAGTTTGTAAATAGGGATTAAAAACTCGAAAATAGGGAGCTGCATCGCAACCTGAACCTGCTGCCCATTGCCAACCACCATTGTTGGCCGAAAAATCAAAATCCAATAATTTTTCAGCAAAATATGCTTCTCCCCATCGCCAATCAATTAAAAGATGCTTTACTAAAAAACTCGCTACAATCATTCGAACGCGGTTGTGCATGAATCCAGTTTGATTCAACTCGCGCATGCCAGCATCTACGATTGGATAGCCAGTTTGTCCGTTTTTCCAAGCCTCAAATTCAAGTTCTTGATTGCGCCAATTTATTCGATCATACTCTTTCCTGAAGGCAATTCCTTGACTAATATGGGGGAAATGATACGTGATATTAAAGTAGAAATCCCTCCAAATTAGTTCATTTAACCAAGTTTCGGATTTACCTAGCGCCCTTTTTACTAGATTTCGAATTGAAATGGTTCCAAAACGTAAATGAACAGAAACATGGGAAGTGGCATCAAGTCCAGGAAAATCACGTTTGAAAGAATATTGTTGAATTAAGTCATCCGAAAACATCAATGAAGGAAATTTTATCCCTGTTGATTGAAAACCCAATTCACTTAAAGTAGGCATTTTAAATGAGCCTTGGACATAATTCACTAAATTCTCTGATTCAAATTGCCTCCATTCGGTATTGGCTAATTTTTCTTTCCACTTTCTTGAGTAAGGAGTAAAAACTGTGTAAGGTGTATTTTGACCCGATAATACCTCATGCTTCTCAAAAATGACTTGATCTTTAAAACTTTGAAATACTATTCCTAGATCTTTTGCCCATAAACTAATGGTTGAATCCCTTTGAATGGCATAATTTTGATAGTCATGGTTAGTGATTATTTGCTTAATCTGGTATTGTTGAGCCAATGATTTAAATGCGTCCAAAGGATTAGCATGTAATATCAACAGGTCCCCACCACGTTTTTGGATTTCACTTTTTAAATGCGCGAGTGCTTCATGAATAAATTCAACTCGGGCATCTTTTTTATTTTCTAAATTATCTAAAATTAAAGGATCAAAAATAAATATTGGTAAAACTGGAAACGGACCACTTAAAGCAGCAAAAAGTCCAGCATTATCCTCTAAACGCAAATCGCGACGAAACCAAAAGACAGAAATTTCATTCATAATTTTCAATATACTCATTTAAACCACCTTTGCTTTTGATTGTTTCGAAAAATTACCTTGACAAGCCCCCCTTGAAAAGTGTATATTTGCAAATTGTTTATTAAGTCCAAAAATAAATGAACGATTGAATTAATTATTTACCCTAACTAATTCAACGTTTTTCATTTTCAAACCCCATACGAATGAAATTATCTGAATTCAGATTCGATTTACCTCAAAGTTTAATTGCCTTACATCCAACTGATAACCGCGAAGACGCTCGCATGATGGTTGTAAATAGAAAAAACAAAACCATTGAACACAAAAAATTCACTGATATCGTTGATTACTTCGGAGAAGGAGATGTGCTAGTAACCAATAACACTAAAGTTTTTCCTGCTAGATTGTATGGAAATAAGGAAAAAACGGGTGCTCAAATTGAAGTATTTTTACTTAGAGAACTAAACCGTGAACATCGTCTATGGGATGTTTTGGTAGATCCTGCTCGAAAAATCCGTGTAGGGAATAAATTATATTTTGGAGATTCAGACTTGGTTGCGGAGGTTATTGACAACACGACATCACGTGGAAGAACGATTCGTTTCTTATATGATGGTGACCATGATGCTCTAATGGCAGCAATTCACGAATTAGGTGAAACTCCACTTCCAGAAGAAATTCGTTCGAAAAGAGAGGCTACACCTGACGATGCTGAGCGTTTTCAAACCATTTATGCAGAGCATGTAGGTGCAGTGGCTGCTCCAACGGCAGGTTTGCACTTCTCTAAGATCATCATGAAAAGAATGGAGCTCAATGGCTCGCAGTTTACTCCTATTACTTTGCACGTTGGTTTAGGTACATTCCGTCAGGTTGATGTAGAAGATTTAACCAAACATAAAACAGATTCGGAGCACTTTATCATCAATCAAGATACATGTGATTATGTGAATCAAGCGATTGATAATAAAAAACATGTTTTATCGGTAGGTACAACAGTTATGAAAGCTTTAGAGTCATCTGTTTCAGCTAGTGGCCATTTAAAGCCGATCAATAGCTGGACAGATAAATTCATATTCCCTCCTTACGAATTTAAAATTCCTACTGCTTTATTGACTAATTTTCATTTACCCGAATCTATCTTATTGATGATGACCTCAGCGTTTGGTGGATATGAATTAATTCATGAAGCATATCAACAAGCCATTAAAGAGAAATACCGTTTCTTTAGTTATGGTGACGTAATGTTAATCATTTAATTAAAAATTGGGTTTGTTTTGAAGAAATATGCCATTATTGTAGCGGGAGGTACTGGACAGCGAATGAAAAGTGCCGTTCCTAAACAATTTTTGCTCCTTCAAGGCAAACCCATTTTATTCCATACACTTTTACAATTCAAAAAAGCATTTGCTGAGATTGAATTGATATTAGTTTTGCCACGTGATCAATTCTCTACTTGGCAATTACTTTGTCAAGAATATCCAGAAATAATTCAAGCGTGTCCACATCACTTAGTAGAAGGTGGTGCTACACGGTTTCATTCGAGTCAACAAGGTATTCTGGCTATTCCAGTAGAAATACAAGCTCTTGTGGCCATACATGATGGTGTTAGGCCATTGGTTTCTGTGGATTGCATACGGCATGCATATCAGTCTGCCGAGGAATATGGAAATGCCGTATTGGCTGTTTCTAGTAAGGATTCGATCCGTCAATGGGATACGAATGAAAATGTTTATCTTCCACTAGATCGAACTCACATTAAGATAATTCAAACACCTCAGATTTTTGAAATATCCATTCTAAAAAGAGCATTCCAACAAGAATATCAAGACTTTTTTACGGATGATGCTAGTGTCGTAGAAGTATTAGGTATCGATATTCACTTGGTGGAAGGAAACTATTCCAACATTAAAATTACAACTCCTGAGGATATGCTGATCGCCGAAGCATTGACTCAAAATGCATCAACATGAGAAACGCTTGGGATTGGATTGGATCCAATATTTTAAAACATAAAATCGCTATTCTTTTTGTTTTGGCCCTTCTGACTGGAGGACTCATTTACAAGGCATCTCAAATTCAATTAAGTTATGAATTAGCCAAAATTTTACCCAAAACTGATGAGCGCTTTCAACTTTATGAAAGCTTCAAAAAGAAATACGGGGAAGATGGAAACGTGATGGTGATAGGTTTAGAAAACCCACAGCTTTTCACACCTTCGGAATTTGATGCTTGGAAAAATCTAAGTACAGATATCAAACAATTAGCTGGGATTAAAAACATTTTATCCTTATCGAATCTTCCAGAAGTCTACATTGACAGTTTGGACAAAAAGTTCAAAACTAGAATCATTTGGGATGCTAGTTTACCGACAACACAGGAACGATTAAACACCCTTAAAAGTAAAATTAGTCGATTGCCTATTTTTACTAATTTCATCTATACAGAAGACCTCAAGGTTCATTTACTGCTAATTACGCTTGATCAAAAGACCATTAATGATAAAGGCCGGATCACTTTGGTCAAAAAAATCAAGCAATTAGGAGAAGCGTATCAGGTAAAAACAAAGCGAGATATTCATTATTCAGGTATGCCGTTTATTCGTACGGAATACACTTCACAAGTAACCAAGGAACTGATTATTTTTCTTGGTTTGGCTATACTGGTGACTTCACTCATCTTGTTGTTCTTTTTCAGATCCATACAAGTGGTATTTTTTGCATTAATTGTGATATTGATAGGTATACTTGCGTCCTTGGCTACCATTGTCATTTTTGGATTTAAAATAACCCTACTTTCTGGGTTAATTCCTCCGCTGATTGTGGTGATAGGTATACCGAATGTCATTTTCTTATTGAACAAGTACCATGAGACATACATCGAAACACAAGACAAGCTCTTTTCTTTAAGAGAAAGTGCCT
Source organism: Aquirufa ecclesiirivi (assembly GCF_011250515.1). Lineage (GTDB taxonomy): Bacteria > Bacteroidota > Bacteroidia > Cytophagales > Spirosomataceae > Aquirufa > Aquirufa ecclesiirivi. Next base: position 361,693 of record NZ_JAANOP010000002.1, read on the forward strand.
CTAAAGTGGGAAGAACCTTGTTTTTAGCCAATTTAACGACTTCCATTGGCTTTGGTGTATTTAGTTTCACGGGTTCAGGACTATTGGTTGAATTTGGAATTGTGGCATCTATCAATGTCATGATTACCTTTTTATTGTCCTTACTTTTAATCCCGATTTTCTTCAGCTACTTGGCTCCTCCCCGTCCAAAAGACTTAGCTCATTTTGAATCAAAAAGAGTCAATTTATTCTTAATTCGAATTGAAAATTGGGTATTAAATCATAGAAAATCCATTTATGGAACAGTGCTTGTGTTGCTGATGATCTCTGTTTATGGCCTATTACAAATTAAAGCCATTGGATTCATTGTTGATGATTTACCTAGAGAAAATGCCATATATTCCGATTTAAAATTCATAGAAAAACATTTTCATGGGATCATACCTTTTGAAATTTCGGTAGATGCAAAAAGTCCAGGAAAGGCTTTAAGTCCAGAAATTTTATCCAAAATGAAAAGAACAGAAAAGCTCATGGCTAAATACCCTGAATTTACTGCTGGTCTTTCTATTTTAACGGCTACCAAATATTTGTACCAAGTATATCGAGGTGGAGACCCTAAATATTTCACCCTTCCTGGAATTGATGAATTGAATAAATTGAAAGACTTTCAATCGAGTTTATCCGGAAAGAGTAACTTATTTGCAGGTTTCATCGATAAAGAAAAGCAGTATACCCGAATATCTTACCAAATGGCGGATGCGGGAACTGTTAGAACAAAAGAATTATACCAGATTTTGCAGCCAAAAATTGATAGTATTTTTAGAACAGATCCTGATACTGGGGAAATACTGGCAAAAGATAATCCCAATGCTTATCAAGCAGATGTCACAGGAAATGCGGTTATCAACACATTTAACACAGAATATTTACAGAAAAACTTAATAGAAAGTACCATAACGGCCATTGTATTAATTTGTCTATTGATGGCATTTTTATTTAGGTCTTGGAAAATGGTATTGATTTCGACCTTACCTAGTTTAATTCCATTGATCATTACAGCAGGCTTGATGGGCTATTTTAACATTGCATTAAAACCAAGTACTATCCTTATTTTCTCGATTGCCTTTGGTATTTCCAGTGATGGAACCATTTATTTCTTAACTAGGTACAAGGAAGAGTGGTTTAAGAATCAAATGAATGTAAAAAGAGCGGTTCAGATAACCATTCAGAAAACGGGGGTTTCAATGTTTTATACTGCCATGATCTTGTTTTTTGGATTCTTCATATTTACAGCTTCCACCTTTAAAGGCACTCAAGCTCTGGGTATTTTGGTATCTATCACCTTATTGATGGCCATGATTTGTAATCTGATTTTATTGCCAGCCTTCTTGATGGGATTAAATAAAAAAGAAGTTGATACCTTAATAGAAGAGGAGATTTAGCATGGAAATTCAAGAGGAAAAAATCTACACCATTCCCTTCTGGTTATTATGCACGAGCAACTTTTTATTTGCAGCAAGTTTTTCCATGATTATCCCAGAATTGCCAGATTATTTGGCTTCTATGGGAGGAAGTGAATACATTGGATACATTATAGCGCTGTTTACTTTAACTGCAGGGCTTAGTAGACCATTTTCAGGTAAACTTACCGACCACATCGGACGTGTGCCGGTTATGGCATTTGGTTCAATTGTGTGTTTCATTTGTGGTGGAATATATCCCATGGTACATACTGTTCAAGGATTTTTATTTTTACGATTTATCCATGGCATGTCAACAGGTACCAAACCAACTGCAACGGCAGCCTATGTGGCTGATATCATACCGGAACATCGACGTGGAGAAGCACAAGGGACTTTGGGAATATTTACAGCCACAGGTATGTCGATTGGCCCTAGTATAGGTTCTGGATTGGCTAATTCCATTGGCTTACAGCCTATGTTTTATGTTTCATCACTTTTTGCATTAGCCTCCATTGTCATTTTAATGAAATTGGAAGAAACATTACCCAAAAGCATGAAAAGTAAATTTTCCTTGAAATTATTCAAAATCAATTGGAAAGATGTATTTGAACCCAAAGTGATACAAGTATTTTGGATAATGGTATTGATATCATTTTCTTATGGCGTGGTATTAACGTTAATACCAGATACGACCAAATTGGTAGGTTGGTATAACAAAGGACTATATTTTACTATTTACACCGTCGCTTCTATATTTGTTCGTTTTTTCTTTTCAAAAAGCTCTGATGAACATGGTAGAATTCCAATTTTAATCATTTCTTGTTTCTTTTTATTAGTTTCGATGTTCATATTGGTATTCCCAATTAATGAAATTAATATGGTTATTTCAGCCATATTATTTGGAATTTCAGCAGGGTTTTCAACTCCAACGCTTGCGGCTTGGACTTCAGATTTGGCTGATAAGAATCATATGGGAAGAGCCATGGCCACCATGTATATTGCCTTAGAAATTGGTATAGGAATTGGAGCTCTTTTTTCAGGCTATATATATAAAGGATTAAGCCAAATGATACCACTCCCCTTTTTCATTGCTGGATTATTTTCTACTATTGCATTCGTCGTATTGTTGAGCTTTAGAAAAAACTGGACTAGAAATGGAATTTGAAACCTATTTATTAAGTAAAAAAATAGATGCGCTGACTTTTAAAGTCAATGACATCGAACTCTTTTCTACCTGGCTTTACGAATTTAGTCAATTACACGAAGCCAGTTTTACAGATCAAAAGCGATTTCAAATTAATCGAATCAGGAGAAAATATCCCTTGAATTCGGAAATTAACCAATAGCTATTTTGCTATTTTTATAATAATTTTTAAAAATAGTATTACTATTCAAATATTACATGCCATGAATTCTTTGAATAGTTCAAATAGCTGAAATTTGCGACCATAAAAATATAACCTATGCAATCGAGTGAATTAGAAAAACTGTTTCCCAAAGAAGGAGAAATTCCAAAAGAATATGATTTGGTCAAACCGATCGAACAAAAAGAATATTTAGTGAATGGAGAGATGCGCCAATGGAAAGGCAAAACTCAAGATGTTTGGTCTCCGATTTATATCAAATCAGATAAAGGATTTGAACCGAAGCGAATTGGTTCATACCCTATTACGGATGCTACTGATGCCATGGAGGTGCTTTATGCAGGTGTCAAAGCCTACTCAAATGGCCGAGGAGAATGGCCATCTATGTCAGTTGATAAGCGTATAGAATGTGTGGAGAAATTCACACAAAAGATGATATTGAAGCGTGATGAAGTCGTTAAATTATTGATGTGGGAAATCGGTAAATCATTGACTGACTCTCAAAAAGAATTTGACAGAACAGTTCAATACATTTACGATACCATAGGAGCTTTAAAAGATATTGATAGAAATTCTTCCACATTTTTAATTGAAGAAGGTATTATCGGTCAGGTTCGCCGTTCCCCTTTAGGTGTGGTATTGTGTATGGGACCTTTTAATTACCCATTGAATGAAACTTTTACCACCTTGATCCCAGCATTAATCATGGGTAATACGGTTTTATTCAAACCACCGAAACACGGTACTTTATTACACTACCCATTATTAGAAGCATTTAGAGAATCATTCCCTGCAGGTGTAATTAATACCTTATACGGTCGTGGAAATTCCATCATTCCACAATTGATGGAGTCGGGTAAAATTGATGTTTTAACGTTAATTGGATCATCTAAAGTAGCAGATAAATTAAAGAAAATGCACCCTAAGGTGAATCGTTTACGTGCCATTTTAGGTTTAGATGCTAAAAATGCGGCCATTGTGACAGAAAGTGCACAATTGGATAATGCGATAAATGAATGTTTATTAGGTTCATTATCTTTCAATGGTCAACGTTGTACAGCTATTAAAATCATCTTTGTTCATAGCAGCTTGGCAGATGCATTTAATAAAGGATTAGCGGAAAAAATCGAAGCTATCAAAGTAGGAATGGTCTGGGAACCAGGTGTTCAAATCACCCCTCTTCCTGAGCCGAATAAGCCTGCCTATTTGAAGGAATTGATTGAGGACGCTAAATTACATGGAGCTAAAGTATTGAATAAACATGGTGGAGAAAATGCTAAATCATTATTCTTCCCGGCTTTATTGTATCCAGTAAATAAGAAAATGAAAGTATGGTCTGAAGAGCAATTTGGACCTGTGGTTCCCGTAGTACCATTTGATGATATCAATGTACCTATAGACTACATACATGAATCTTCACATGGACAGCAAGTAGCTATATTTGGAACAGATCCTAATCAGATTTCTGCTTTGATTGATGAAACCGTAAATCAAGTATCTCGTGTTAATATCAATGCTCAATGTCAGCGTGGACCGGATTCTTTCCCATTCACAGGTCGTAAAGATTCTGCTGAAGGTACATTATCCGTTACAGCGGCATTACGTTCCTTCTCCATTCGTACAGTAGTAGCGACTAAAGCGACTCAGGCGAATAAGGACATTGTGAATCAAATTGTTGAAAACCAACAATCTAACTTCTTGTCTACTCGATTTATTCTATAAATAGTTTTCGAATGTTTTCCTAAACCCTAATTTTTCCTTAGCAGGTTAGATTAGGGTTTTTTATTTCCAGATAATTTGTAATTTGGAAAACACAAAAGCTTCAAACACATGGAAAAAAGTAGACGACAATTTATTCAATCGCTCAGTGCTGGTACTTCACTCCTATTGGGAGGGATTCCATTGCTTGGAGCTGATGAAAGACCTTTAGCTCAGATATTAGAAAAGATCAAAGTTAGTCCAAATGATACAATTCGTATAGGATTGATTGGATCGGGTATTATTGGACATTACGATACGACTACTGCACTTAAAGTCCCTGGGGTAGAACTTGTAGCTGTTGCTGATTTATACCAAGGAAGATTAGATAGAGCTCAGGAAAAATGGGGTAAAGATATTTTTGTCACTAGAAATTACAAAGAAATTTTAGCCCGAAAAGATATCGATGCTGTGTTAGTTTGTACCAGTGACCATTGGCATGATCATATCACCATAGACGCACTTAAAGCAGGCAAACATGTGTATTGTGAAAAACCCATGGTACACCATGTAGAGGAGGGCTTAGCTGTAGTGGCTGCACAAAAAGCCAGTGGTAAAGTTTTGCAAGTTGGATCTCAGCGAGCAAGCTCTGTTGTATTTCAAGAGGCTCGAAAGCATTATCAACAAGGAACCATAGGTGAGATTACTTATGTAGAAGCATATACAGATCGAAATTCAGCCAATGGTGCATGGCAATATTCCATTCCTACGGATGCTAGTTTAAATACAGTATCCTGGGATATGTTTTTAGGAGATGCTCCAAAAGTAGCATTTGATCCTGTCCGATTTTTCCGTTGGAGAAATTACAAAGCATATGGTACAGGGGTAGCTGGTGATTTATTTGTTCATAATGTGACGGGTTTACATACGGTAACTAATTCATTAGGGCCTGAACGAATTTATGCTCAAGGAGCTCTTAATTATTGGAAAGATGGACGTGATGCTTATGATTTACTAACTGGTTTTATGACCTACGGTAAAACAGAAAATCATAATGCATTTCAATTCATGACCCGCGTTAATTTAGCCGATGGTGCAGGAGGAGGAGAAGGAACTCGATTAATTGGTACCGAGGGAGTAATTGAAGTAAAAAATAGAGGTATTAAAATCAAGCATTTTAAAAGAGCAAAAGTAGCAAGTATGGGAGGATACGATTCCTTAGAAAGTTTCCCAAAAGCCATGCAAGATGCCATGTTGGCTGATTATAATGCCAAGTATAGTCCAGATGATAGAAGAATGAAAGTACTTGACGAAATAGAATTCAATGCACCTCAAGGTTACGATGACCGTTTAGACCACTTTATTAATTTCTTTGATTCGATTAGAACAGGAAAACCTGTATTTGAAGATGCTTCTTTTGGATTGAGAGCGGCAGGGCCTTCGGTATTATGTAACACTTCTGTAGAAATTGGTAAGCCAATTGAATGGGATGCTTTGAATATGAAAGTGAAGAAATCCAAGTAATCGATACTGATTATCAATATGTTACAATAAAATTATCGAGGATATTGATAACTTTGTGAACTTTCAACTTAGAGATTTGTCAACTTTTTAAAAGTTGACAAATCTAAGTTGACAATACTAAGTTTACAAATTAACTCGTTGTAATTTTACTGTATTATCACTAATGAATTCATCATAGGTCATTAATTTATCCAAACAAGATTTTGCACCTAGTTCAATGACACGATTGGCCACTGTATTCGTTAATTGGTGGTCATGACAAGTGAATAAAATAGTACCTTGAAACTCCATCATTCCGTTGTTCAAAGCCGTAATTGATTCCAAATCCAAGTGATTGGTTGGCTCATCAAACAATAAGACGTTCGCGCCTGATAACATCATTCGAGAGAACATACAACGTTGCTTTTCTCCTCCAGAAATTACCGTACATTTTTTCAAGGCTTCATCTCCCGAAAACAACATTCTTCCAAGGAAACCACGGATAAAACTTTCATCTTTTTCACTTGAATATTGGCGTAACCAATCCACTAAATTCAAAGAATCATCTTTAAAATAGGACGCATTATCGTTGGGTAAATAGGTTTGTGTTGTTGTTACTCCCCATTTAAAATCTCCTGCACTGGCTTTTCTTTCTCCCATCAAAATATCAAATAAAGCAGTAATAGCTAAGGAATCTTTCGCTAAAAAGGCCACTTTATCTCCTTTATTAATGGTAAAAGATAAATTAGAGAACAAAGTAATTCCTTCCTCTGTTTTATATGACAAATTTTCTACACTCAATAACTGATCACCAGCTTCACGCTCTGGCTTAAAATTGATGAAGGGATATTTTCGGGAAGAAGGTTTAATATCCTCCACTTGTAGTTTATCCAACATTTTCTGGCGTGCCGTAGCCTGTTTGGATTTAGCCACGTTTGCAGAGAATCGGCGAATGAATTCTTCCAATTCTTTACGTTTCTCGTCCGTTTTCTTATTTTGATCAGTACGCTGTCTTGCAGCTAATTGAGATGATTCATACCAAAATGTATAGGTTCCACCATACAACTGAATCTTTCCAAAATCTAGGTCAGCAATGTGCGTACATACATTATCTAAAAAGTGTCTGTCGTGCGAAACAACAATCACCGTATTTTTAAAATTCTGCAAATACCCTTCCAACCACATGATGGAATCAATATCCAAGTTGTTGGTAGGCTCATCTAACAATAATATATCCGGGTTACCGAATAAAGCTTGAGCTAATAGCACCTTCACCTTCTCCGATCCATTGATATCCTTTAATAAAGAATAATGAATATCCTCTTTGATCCCTAAACCACTCAATAAAGTAGCCGCCTCTGATTCTGCTTCCCATCCGTTTAACTCAGCAAATTCGGCTTCTAAATCAGCCGCTTTATTTCCATCAGCTTCTGTAAAGTCCTCCTTCATATAGATGGCGTCCTTTTCCAACATGATATCATACAAACGCTTATTTCCCATAATCACCGTTTGTAATACAGGGAAATCTTCGAATTCAAAGTGATTCTGTTTAAGAATCGACATACGCTCACCAGGATTCATGCTAATACTTCCTGTTTGAGAATCTATTTCACCAGAAAGTATCTTTAAAAACGTCGATTTACCTGCTCCATTGGCGCCGATTAATCCATAACAGTTCCCTTCCGTAAATTTGATATTTACCTCTTCAAATAACACTCTTTTCCCAAATCTTAGGGAAACATTAGACACCTGCAACATAGCGTAATTAATTAAATAAGGCGCAAAATTACTCATTTTGAGCCTAGAAAAAAATGAATATTTTTATTCCTATCCCATATTTTTTTTGCAATTTCAACCTCTATACCAATCAAATGCCTTGGAAAATTTGAATAATGCTACTTCTGCTAACAACATCCATACGCTTCATGTCTATTTACATAAGGATGGGTTGGCGTTTAATGATGGCTTAGGCGTCCTTCAAGGGCATATTGAGTGGAATAAATCGACCAAAATTCAAAAAGATTTTTGGGAGAAAAAAGGTATTTCACCTTCCCAATTAAATTTTGTCCGAGTTCATATTTGTCATCAACATTTTTTACTTATTCCTCAAAAATACGATAGCCCCATCTATCGAATCGGTTTTTTGGAAAAAGCTTTAGGAGAAGAAACCTTAGTGGGTCAAGAAATTCAAGTTCAAAATATCGCTTCTGAAGCTGCCAATTTGCTTTTTTTAGTTCCCAGTGAATGGAAGGATTTACTGAGTTACTGGTTTCCATTATCCCAAATTACTTATCAGCATCCATTAGAAGATTTAATTAATAATTCTCAAGAAAACGGATTAAGTATATATATACATCAGCAACAAGCATACATTGTTCTTCGGAAATCTGGAAAATTGACTTTAGCCAATATTTTCACCTTTTCTAAGGCAACTGAACTCGCTTTTTACATCCATTCGATACGAGATAGTTATTTGATAAAATGGAATTCATCCAGCATACAATGGTTGGGTGAAGTTGATGCAACTTTGGCTGAGGAATTAATTCCACTCAGGATTTACACCCCAACTTATTCACATGAAGCATAGAACAGCTTTTTTTCCAGGTTCTTTTGATCCTTTCACCAAAGGCCATGAAGATATCGTTTTAAGGGCATTAGCTCTGTTTGATGAAATTGTCATTGGAATAGGTCATAATTCCAGTAAGGCCCGCTATTTTTCATTGGAAAAAATGAAAGAAGCAATCGAAAAGTCATTTGAAGGAAAACCCATTCGGGTGGTTACCTATCAAAATTTAACAGCTACCGTGGCTAAAGAGGTAGGAGCAAGATTCATTATCAGAGGGTTAAGAAATACCACTGATTTTGAATATGAAAACTCCATTTCGCAAGTAAATAGGCATATCAATGAAGAATTAGAGACCGTATTTTTAATTACTTCTCCACACTTGGCACCTATTAGCTCTACCATCATTCGAGATTTACATCGATATGGGAGCTCCATCAATCAATATTTACCTTATAATTTGGAAGAAGAACAAAGCAATTGAAATCGATGAATAACATAACGTATTGAGCTATATGTATTCGTCATGGCTTTATTCATAGCTGCTGTTCCCAACCACTCTACTTTTTCAATATTTTCCTCCTTTTGTGGAATCAGTTTCGTATTCCCAATGGAACTCATTAAATACCATTTCGTTCTCTTTAAAATACGCTGGTTTTTATGGGTATAGGTATGATAAGTTGTACAAAGTTTTTGTTCTAACACAGCCTTTACATTACATTCCTCCTCCACTTCCCTAACTGCTGCTTTTTTAAATTTCTCTCCTTTTTCTAATTTCCCTTTGGGTAAATCCCATTTACCTAAGCGCAACATCCACAGAACTTTATCTTCTGAATTGAGTACCACACCTCCTGCAGCTTCCAGTAATTGATACATACCAAAAATACGCTGCTTAAATGGCTTAATATCTTGAACGAGGATATAAACTGAATCAAAAGAAGCACCTGATTTTTGATGCAATCCATGTATCAACTTTTCCATCTGATCTAAGGTCAAATTTAAAATACAAGTATGACCTTTAAAATCTGCCAATCGTACTGGCTGAAGGCGCGCATCAATCACCAATTCAAATTCATCACCCATCGGAATGGCATGTTTTTTAGATTCCTTGTAAATGCGAATCGGACGGTCGTCAATAAACAGTATCATGTATGGATTTCAGAATTTAAGTTGGCAAAAATAGAATTAAATAATGAAAGATAACTTGAATAAACTATTTTTGTACATATAATCTTTGAAACAAATTCATATGCCTGATTTTACCATTTCACAAGAAGTAGCCCAACATTTATTAAGCGTAAAAGCGATTCAATTAAGACCTGATCAACCATTTAAATGGGCTTCTGGATGGAATTCACCGATTTATTGTGACAATCGCATTTCTCTATCCTATCCAACAGTTAGAACTTACATCAAAAATTGTTTATCAGCTGCTGTAAAGGCCTATTTTTCGGACGTAGAAATTATTGCTGGTGTAGCTACCGCAGGTATTGCTCAAGGAGCATTGGTTGCCGATTATTTAGATCTTCCATTTTGTTATGTTCGACCTGAGCCTAAAAAACATGGCATGGGTAATCAGATTGAAGGTCATATTGAAAAGGGTCAAAAAGTAGTTTTAATCGAAGACTTAATTTCTACAGGAGGTAGTTCCTTAAAAGCGGCGGCAGCCTTACAAGAAGCAGGCGCTGAAGTTTTGGGAATGGTAGCCATCTTTACCTATGGTTTCCAAATTGCAGAAGAAAATTTCAAAAACCACGGGATACCTTGTATCACACTAAGTAACTATGATGTATTAATTGATGAGGCCGTTAAATTAAATCACGTCACTGAAACTCAATTAATGACATTACAAGATTGGCGAATTAACCCTAGCGAGTGGCGCAAATAAATCATTTTAGTCCATATCGATGCCCTGGCAATGTTTTTATAAAACCTTGAAACTCCAAGTTTAATAAAAGCATTGCCAGTTGATTGACTCCTTTCTGCAACTTCCAAGCTATTTCATCCAAAGCCAATACCTTCTCTTGATGAAGTAAAGACAAAATTTGACTTTCATCATCCGTCAATCTACTCCATAACAAGCTTTTATTTTTAACTATTTTATCTGGATTGGATTGCCAGTTAAGCTGCTCCTTACAAGTCTCCCAATCTGTATAAATGGTTGCCTGATTTTTTAGAATCAACCGATTGCAGCCTTCTGAAAATACTTTTTGTAAATTCCCAGGAACAGCAAACACATCACGATGGTAATTATTAGCATATTCTGCAGTGATCAAAGCTCCTCCTTTTTCCGCTGCTTCGACCACAATGGTGGCATCTGACATACCCGCAATAATTCGATTTCGCAAAGGAAAAAATCTTGGGTCGGGCTTTTGATGAAATGGATGTTCTGACAAAATACCTCCCATTTCCATCATTTGATGGGCATATTTAATATGTAAAGAGGGATAAATGCGTTGAAAGCCTCCTGCCAAAACCGCAATGGTAGGGACTTTTAATTCAATGCAAGCTTGATGTAAAGCGATATCGATTCCATAAGCTAAGCCACTCACAAAAATTACCTCATCATCGACAGAATCCTTCACAATTTGATAGGTCATTTCACGACCATATTCGGTGGCTTTCCTTGTTCCCACCAAAGCCATCACTTTATCATGCTGAAAATTCACATTCCCTTTAAAATACAGCAATAAGGGAGCGTCGTATAATTGCTTTAATCGATTTGGATATCCTTCATCCAAATAAAAAAATAGCCTTATTTGCTCCTTTTGACAATCCGAATATATCTTTTCTGCCTCGCTCAAGACCTGATTGAACTTGATTTCATGAGCAATCATGGGTCCGATATGCGGAACTTTCTGCAAAGTGGAAGTAGTTGAAAGGAAAACTTGTTTGGCAGAACCTATGTAGGAGATTAATCGTCGAGCATGTACGATTCCAATCTGAGGAACTAAACTAAGGGCAATTTGGAATACTTTTTCTTCTTCCATCGGGCTTTAAATGAAACATTTCCCGAAAGAAAAAAATCATTCACCCAAATCCTCGCGTAGCCCTTGTAAAAACTGTCGAATTTCAGTTAACTGATTAATTAAAGGCGTATTGATGTTTTTTGCTTCTCCTCGATGGTTGATAGCTTGCTTGGCCCCTTCGATGGTTAAGCCCTTTTCATCGATCAACTGTATGAGCACTTTGATCTTCTCTATATCCTCTGGCGTGTATTTTCTAATACCACTGGATCTGCGTTTCGGCATCAAATGGGGAAATTGCGTTTCCCAATACCTCAATTTGGAAGTTTTCACCTTGAAAATCTCGGCTACCTCAGATATTGAATAATATTGCTTATTAAACTGTTCCATCGAATAAATTAACACCTTGTTCTATTGCAAAATCTAGAATTCGAATAAAATCATGTAATTTTGCACTTCCTTTGATTAGAAAAATCAGGAAAAATAAAATTACCCATAATTTCGATATTAAACCAATGACTTCAACGGAGATCCGCCAGCAATTTTTAGCTTTTTTTCAATCGAAAGGACATTTAATTGTACCATCTGCTCCATTAGTAGCCAAGAATGACCCTACCCTATTATTTAATAACTCAGGTATGGCCCAATTCAAGGATTTTTTCTTGGGAAATGGCACTCCTCCTTCGAAAAGAATTGCTGATACACAAAAATGTTTGCGTGTTTCTGGAAAGCATAATGACCTAGAGGATGTCGGTTTTGATACCTACCACCATACCATGTTTGAAATGTTGGGCAATTGGTCTTTTGGAGATTATTTTAAAAAAGAAGCTTTGGCATGGTCTTGGGAATTATTAACCGAAGTTTATAAGCTACCCAAAGAGCGTATATATGTATCCGTATTTGAAGGAGATGCCAAAGATGGGGTTCCTTTTGATCAAGAGGCTTTTGATATTTGGAAAGCCATTGTTGGAGAAGAACGAATTATCCTAGGTAATAAAAAAGATAATTTTTGGGAAATGGGCGAAACGGGTCCATGCGGTCCTTGTTCCGAAATACATATAGACCTTAGAAATCAAGATGAAGTTGATCGAATTCCGGGTAAATCATTAGTGAATGCAGATCATCCTCAGGTAGTTGAAATATGGAACAATGTGTTCATGCAGTTCGAGCGTATGGCAGATGGTTCTTTGGTTTCTCTACCTTCTAAACACGTGGATACAGGAATGGGGTTTGAACGTCTATGCATGGCGATTCAAGGGAAACAATCCAATTATGATACGGATGTATTCCAAGGAAGCATTCAGCATCTAGCTAAGAAAAGCGGAATAGCTTATGGACAAGATCAATGGACGGACATCGCTATGCGAGTTATTGCTGACCATATTCGGGCCATCGCCTTTTCTATTTCTGATGGACAATTACCTTCCAATGCCAAAGCTGGCTATGTCATTCGTCGAATTTTACGTCGTGCCGTACGTTATGGCTACACTTATTTAGGCTTCAAAGAGCCTTTTATGCATGAATTAATTCCATTGTTGGCTCAACAGTTTAGCGGTGTATTTGACGAGCTTATTTCGCAAGAAGCCTTTGTAGCAAAAGTAATCTACGAGGAAGAAGTATCATTCCTAAGAACGCTTTCAACAGGATTAGTTCGCTTGGATAAATTAATGGAAGAAACTCAAGCCAAAGGAACCCAAATTTTAACGGGTGAAGATGTCTTCGAACTAAACGATACATATGGATTTCCTGTAGATTTAACTGCCTTAATAGCCCGTGAGAAAGGCATGGATATTGATGAACCAGGATTCCAACAAGCCTTGAATGCTCAAAAAAATCGTTCAAGAAAAGACGCTGGTGCAAGTGCAGAAGATTGGGTAAACTTATTTGATAGTGATGAAATCTCTTTTGTTGGATACGATCATACTACCTGGACCACCCGTGTGGTGAAATACCAAAAAGTACAGAATAAAGCTGGAATACAATATAAAATTGTGTTAGAAAGTACTCCATTCTACGCTGAGTCGGGAGGACAAGTTGGTGATTCTGGATTTATGTATTTCAATAAATCAGGAAAACGTATTGCCATCTCAGATACTAAAAAGGAAAATGATTTAATTGTTCATTGGACTACTGATTCGAGCATTGAAGAACTAGCTCAGGAGGAGGAAGTTGTGGCGCAAATCGATGAAAGCCGTAGAAATGCCATTACGAGTCATCATAGCTCCACGCACTTAATGCAGGCTGCATTACAACAAATTCTTGGTAAGCACGTAGCACAAAAAGGTAGCTTAGTCAATGAGCAATTATTGCGTTTCGATTTCTCTCATTTTCAAAAAGTTACAGATGAAGAATTGAAGCAGATTGAAGATATGGTGAATACCAAAATTGCTGCCAATATTCCCCTAGTGGAAGAAAGAAATGTACCGATTTCACAGGCAAAAGATAAAGGTGCCATGGCATTATTTGGCGAAAAATACGGTGATTTTGTTCGTGTGATTACATTTGACCCTACTTATTCCGTTGAACTTTGTGGAGGAACACATGTGAAATCCACCGGTGAGATTGCCTTATTTAAGATATTATCAGAAAGTTCAGTCGCTACGGGTGTTAGACGAATTGAAGCAGTAACGTCTCAAAAAGCCTTTGATTTATTAAATCAACAAGCGAATCAATTAGATCAAATAATTGAGCTTTTAAAAGCCCCAAAAGATATTGTCAAAGCTGTGGCTAGTTTGATCGAACAAAATTCTAGCTTACAAAAAACCATTGCTCAATACCAAGCGAATGAGATCAAGTTATTGAAAGCTGAATTGACTCAACAGATTTTAGGCAAAGGTGAATTGCTCTACTTGATTCAACAAGTGGCGGTACCTCAGGCAGATGCCTTGAAAAATTTGGCTTTTGATTTGAGCAATGAACATCAAAATTTATTCTGTCTATTGGTAGCGGAAATAGATGGGAAAGCTAGTTTAGCTCTAGCTATTTCCAAAGAATTAGTCGCAAACAAATCATTGGATGCTGGTAAAATCATACGTGATTTAGCAAAAGAGGTACAAGGTGGAGGTGGTGGACAAGCATTTTTGGCTACAGCCGGTGGACAAAACCCTCAAGGAATACCCCAAGTAATAAAACTGGCTCAACAATTCATTTAAAATTACCATGAAGGACATCCCTTTTATCTCCTTAGATCAAGCTGTTGAAGGCATGGATCAATGGGGTTTGGAGGGACGTCCATTTGTGTTTATTTGTGATTATAAAGGAGAAAAAGTTTGGTGGGGAAGCGAAGAAGAAGCAAAAACTTGGGGTATTTCATTGGAATTTAACAATAACAAAATCCCTTATTTCCCAGGCCCTATCCATTTTGAAAAATTCCCAATAAGCTATCAAGAATACTTAGTTAAATTTCACCAGGTTCAAGCTGGATTAAAACGGGGTGATTCCTTTTTGGTTAATTTAACTTTTCCTACCCCAATTCAAACCAATCTAAGTTTAGAGGATATTTATCTACATACCAAGGCTAAATATAAATTACTCATTCAAGACCAATTGGTTGTATTCTCGCCAGAACCATTCATTCATATTGAAAATAATAAAATTCAAGCTTTTCCCATGAAAGGGACATTGGCAGCGAATGAAAAAAACCATCCTGAAGACTTACTTATAGATGCTAAAGAACAGGCTGAACATGCGACTATTGTTGATTTGATACGCAATGACATCAGTCGGGTGGCATTTCCTATACAAGTTGAAAAATACCAGTACATTGAACAAGTAAAGACGCATAGTCAAGATTTATGGCAAATGTCTTCCCTGATTTCGGGAGAATTAATGCCCCATTTTCAGCATAAATTTGGAAGTATTTTAAAAGCCCTGTTGCCAGCAGGTTCCATTACAGGTGCTCCCAAACATGCGACTATGGAAATAATAGAAAAAGCGGAAGGTTACAACCGAGGGTTTTATACGGGAATAATGGGAAAATTTGATGGAACTTCCTTATATTCAGGAGTTTTAATTAGATTTATAGAACAAATTAACCAAAAGCTAGTTTTTAAAAGTGGAGGAGGAATTACCGTCTTTTCAGATCCTGAAAAGGAGTATTTGGAATTAATCCAAAAAGTTTATCTAGCTATTTAAATAATGCCCACATTTTTAGAGACTGTTCATGTATTGAATGGCGAAACACTTCATCTAAATTATCATCAAAAAAGAATTAATGATGTCTTTCATTATTACTTTCCCGACACTCCTGTTTTAAATATCCAAGATTATTTTGCTAGTTTAGAATTACCCCAATCGGGTAGCTATCGGGCACGACTAGTCTATCAAACGGAATGGGAATTTCACGAGTTTATTCCCTATAAATCGAAAAATATCAAGCATTTAGCTATCGTCAATACCGATGATTTTGAATATTTTTTTAAATATGCTGATCGATCACATATTCTCAAAAAAGTAGCTGATCATCCAGAAGCAGATGATATCATTTTTTCTAAACATGGTAAATTACAAGATTCCAGTATAGCAAATTTGGCATTTAAAAAAGGGGATACCTGGTATACCCCCAAAGACCCTTTACATTGGGGCACTACTCGAAGAAGATTAATTGATGAACAAGTATTAGTGGAAAAAGACATTTGGATTTCGGAGTTAAGTGAATATAGCCACATCTGCCTCATCAATGTATTTAGGCCACTTTCAGATACTGATGCGCTTTTGCTTCCCAATGCAATTGTGTAAATTGTGTCTTCTTTAAGACATGAATCCTTCCAAAAGTCCTTCTTTTCTGTTGCATCAAAAGTTTCCCTTTGAGCCCACACCTTCTCAAACGGCACTATTTCAGAAATTGAATGATTTTATTGTGAATAAAGATGAATGGGGAGCCCTCACTTTCATCATCAAAGGATATGCTGGAACTGGGAAAACGACGGTTATTTCCACCCTCATTAAAATTTTATCAAGTTTCGGTTATAAAACTCAATTGCTAGCTCCAACCGGTCGGGCAGCAAAGGTCATGGCCAATTATGCCAAGAAAAAGGCCTTTACGATCCACAAGAAAATTTACCGACAAGTCAGCAACCCTAATTCAGGGGCACTCGTATTTCAACGAATGAATAACTATGCGACCAACACCGTTTTCATTGTGGATGAAGCGTCCATGATAACCGATGAATCTGATTTTGGTACCAATAGCTTATTAACGGATTTAATTGAATATGTATTTACTAATCCAGAAAATGGGCATACCGGTAATAAATTGATATTTGTAGGTGATACAGCTCAATTACCCCCCGTAGGAAAGAGCCTTTCTCCTGCCCTATCTAAAGATTATATCAGCAATGAATTCCACATGGAAGTATTGGACCATGAATTAACGGATGTGATGCGTCAAGACATACATTCTGGAATTTTATACAATGCCACCAATCTGCGAGAATTATTGAATCAATCTTCACAACAGATCCAATTTAATACCAAATCATTTAAAGATTTTTTCAAAATGACAGGTGAAAAGGTAGAAGATGGGATGCAGTATGCCTATAGGAAATTTGGAAAAGAAGAAACCATTTTGCTTACAAGATCGAATAAAAGTGCCGTTCAATACAATGAATTTGTACGGAGATGCATTTTATACCAAGAAGATGAAATTAGCAGTGGAGATTTATTGATGATTGTTCGAAATAATTACCATTGGCTAGATGAAGATTCTCCAGCTGGATTCTTAGCCAATGGAGATTTTGTGGAAGTGATGAAAATCAAAAAGCAGGAAGACATGCATGGTTTTCGTTTTCTGAACGTAAGTCTACGTTTGTGTGATTATGAAGATCATCCTGAGGTGGAGGCCAAAATTTTATTAGATACACTTCATTCAGCTGAATCTGCTTTAGGCAAAGAAGCCAATAAAAAATTGTATGATTCGGTTTGTGAAGATTATGCCCATATAACCAAGAAAAAAGAAAGAATGGAAGCCATTCGAAAAGACCCATATTTAAATGCGCTTCAAGTAAAATTTGCTTATGCATTAACCTGCCACAAATCTCAAGGAGGACAATGGAAAGCCGTTTTTGTGGATCAAGGTTATCTTAAAGAAGAACAAATAGATGCAGAATACATCCGCTGGTTATATACAGCTATAACGCGCGCCACTCATGAACTATTTTTGGTCAATTTTCATGAGCGATTTTTCCCCTAACCTAGATTTTTGTTCCAGCTATCTTGTCATTTATCGAATCTATACTCTCTAAATCATCGTAGTGAGAAACAATTTCCGATAATAATTGATTTAACTCCACCAATCGCTCTTGACCTACTATTTCAGCAAATTTTTGTTCAATATGCGCTCTCGATTTCATTAAATCTTCTAAAAATTGATTACCTTTCTCTGTACAAAATAAAAAAGAAGAACGTAAATCATGAGGATTGTTAGTAGAAATGATGTATCCTTCTTGGATTAATTCATTTACCAACTTACTCATAGCTTGCTTACTTATTTTTGCTATTTTGGCCAAATCAGTCGAAGTAACTCCCTGTTCAGCAAGATTCATTAAAACAATGATATGCCCTATTTTGAAGTTTTCATAACCTAAACTTCTTAAAAAAGTACCGTTCATTGATTGTACAATGCGATAAGACTTTACCAAAAGCCTAGATAAAAACATGTGTTTGGAATAATCAGTTGGTGTATTTTGATACATAATAAGATTTTTCAATCACGCTAAAATACTAAAAATTAATAACTAGTCAACCAACTTGACTTTGTTCTATAAGCTTCTTTACTTTGTTACAAAATAATTGTACTATGTCTACTTCTCAAAAACCAAAATCTTATCTCCCAAAAATCATTTTAGCCGTAGTTTTACTCATTGGAGGATATTTCGGTTATAAGAAATACCAATATGCCACTTCTCATGAAGACACGGATAATGCTCAAATTGAAGCCTATTTTATTCCAGTCTTACCTAGAATGGCAGGATTTGTAAAAAAAGTATATGTCAATGATTATGACCAAGTTAAAAAAGGTCAATTGATATTAGAAATTGATTCTGATGAAGCGGCATTGGCATTAGAAGAAATGCAAGTAGAGGTAGAACAAGCGCAAGCTGATATAGAAAGTGCAAAAGCAAATGTAACGAATCTAAAGAAAAGTATAGAAGCCCAACAGAGTCTGGTCAAATCAGCGGAATTGGCGAATAATAAGTATACACGAGATGTCGCTAGAAATGCAGCTTTAGAATCAGCCAAAGCCATAACACGGCAACAATTGATTGATAGTCAAGATTTGGCTGAACAAGGTGCAGTTAAATACCAAGGAGCAAAAGCAGAATTAAGTAGTACTCAATCGAAAATTGGCATCTTACAAGCTACCTTACATAAAGCTGAAATAGCTTTAAAGTTGAAAAAAGTAAAGGTTCAACAACAGAAACTGAAACTAAGCTACAATAAGGTCTATGCTCCTGCTGATGGGAAAATCGGTAAGAAATCCGTAGAACCAGGTCAATTCATTCAAGTCTCTCAGCCATTGATGACCATCATGGATGATAGTCGATATTGGGTTGTTGCAAACTATAAAGAAACCCAAGTTGAATCTTTAAAGGTAGGAATGGCCACTGAAATAAAAATTGATGCGTATCCAGAAATCACCCTAACAGGCCGTATTTTATCAATTTCTGAATCTACTGGGGCAAAAACTACGCTACTTCCTCCTGATAATGCCTCAGGAAACTTTGTTAAAGTGACTCAACGAATCCCAGTGAAAATTGAAATATTGAATGCCGATAAATACAAAGATATTTTACGTGCCGGTTTATCATTGGATGTATCAGTTCCCATAAACTAATACAATGCAAAGACCTCAGGGATTCGCAAAGATCATCATCGTACTCACGACGATTACCGCAGCTGTCATGGAGTTGTTGGATACCACTATTGTAAACGTGGCACTCAACCAAATAGCTGGGAATTTAGGAGCTACTATTGAAGATATTGCCTGGGTGATAACGAGTTATGCGATAGCTAACGTCATCATTATCCCCATGACGGGATTTTTAGGCGAATATTTTGGTAGAAAAAACTACTACTTAGGTTCCATGATTCTCTTTGGAATAGCCTCTTACTTCTGTGGGATGAGTGATAGTCTTTGGGAATTAGTCTTTTGGCGATTTATTCAAGGAATTGGTGGAGGAGCTTTACTTTCTACTTCTCAAGCCATTTTATTTGACGCATTTGAGGTGAAAGACCGACCAACCGCTTCTGGTTTTTTTGGCATGGGAATCATCTTGGGGCCATCCTTAGGACCTGTTTTAGGTGGGTATTTAGTGGATAATTATGAATGGAATGATATTTTCTATGTCAATATCCCTGTTTGTATTTTGGCATCCATCCTGACAATCGTATTCATTGATCGTAAAGAAGGTGAAGGTCAACATCGACAAAGCATGAAAATCGATTACATCGGAATCGCATTGCTAGCCGTAGGGATTGGAAACTTACAATATATCTTAGAAAAAGGAGAATCGGAGAGCTGGTTTGAATCAAAAACCATCAATACCATGGCAGGCTTGTGTGCCATTGGCCTCATTGGTTTTATTTGGCGAGAGTTAACCACGGAACATCCTGTAATCAACTTGAAGATTTTCAAGAATAAGGTATTTGCCATGAGTACCGTCTTTAACCTAGTCAGTGGATTTGGATTATTTACTTCGGTATTCATTTATCCCATCATGGTGCAGCGGATTAATGGATTAAGCTCTACGGAAACAGGTTTATCATTGATGTTTCCAACATTATTGGGAGTATTATTCTTTCCAATGATTGCCAAATATCTATCTCTAGGTGGCAAACCCATTCCCGTAATGGGAGTCGGTATTTGTATTTTCATCATTTTCGGATTCATTGGTGGTTCGGCCACCCCAGAAATGGGTCGCTGGGATTTCTTCCCAATGCACCTCTTGCGTATGATGGGGGTAGCTATGTTACAAATGCCCTTAATTAATCAAGCTGTTGCAGGACTACAACCAGCCGAATATCCGGCAGGAATAGCCTTGAGTAATATGATTCGACAATTAGGAGGTGCTTTTGGAATTGCGGTGGCCAATAATTACGCTACGCATCGTGCGGCCCAACATCGAACCGATTTATTAGCTAATATTCAAGTGGAAAATCCTTTGTTCCAACAGAGAATTCAAGGTTTAACACAGAACATGATGCAAAAAACGGGAGATTTCGTCCGAAGTGGGGAAGCTGCATATCGCCAATTGGATGCCATGGTCAACAAACAAGCCTATTATTTGGCCTACTTAGATACATTCCGATTGGTCTCTATTTTATTCTTGTGCATACTACCTTTCTTGTGGTTATTACGTACCCCAAGGAAAACCAAAGCAGAAATTGAAAAAATCATGAAAGCGAGTGAAGAGGCTCATTAATTATATGAAAAAATACATCCTACTCCTATCCTATTCGTTGTTGAGCAGCACCATGCTAGCCCAAACCAAAGGTCTTCCTGAATTAATCCAAGGCATTTTACAGCATTCGCCTGCTTTAAAAGGACAAAGAAACCTGATTAAAATGGGTCAAGTAAAAACACAAATTCAAGAATCCTACGCAAAACCAATCATTGGCGCCGAAATTGGAATCACTCGAATTGATCCAGTTGCAAAAGCTAGTTTTAACTTTGGAGGAGGAAATTCTACTTTACAATTTCAACCCAACATGAATTACAATTCGCAATTTGTAGCCAATCACGTACTGTATGATTGGGGCAGAAATGCGATGGCGATAGAGAAAACACGATTAGAAACTCAATTAAGTCAAGCTCAGGTTGAGCAACAGGAGTTCCAAATGGGTTTTCAAATCGCCAATCTTTACCAACAAATTATCTTCAATAAAAAAGCGATTCTGGTTCAAAAATCACATTTGAAACGTTTAGAAAATAATTTCCAAGTAATTCAACAACAAATAGCACTAGGTGAGGCTATCGAGTATGATAAAATCAGCCAACAAGTTAAAATAGCGAATCAAGAGAGTAAAATCTTGGAATCGGAAAATCAAGTAGCTCGTATGTTGGACTATTTAAGTACTTTATTGGGGGCAAATGCCGAGGTTTATTTAGTAGAAAATCCACAAATATGGCAAGCTCAAATGGCAAAACCGATTGAATCATTTTCTAATCCCGAGATCTCGCAGATTAAAGCACAAGAAGAAATCATTAATAAGAGTATTGAATTAGCCAAGTCTGAAAATACCCCTACTTTGGCTGGATTGGCAACATTAGGATTAAAAAACGGTTATGTTCCAAGAATTAATGGAGAAACGCCCTCCTTTGGAGATGATTTTAAAGTAAATAGCGTCTTAGGACTAAAGCTCAGTATTCCGATATATGCAGGAAAAAGAGCGAGTTATCAAACCGAATTAGCCACCATTCAAAAAGAGCGTGTTGCTTTTCAATTGGAAGATGCACAAGAAAAATTAGGAACAGAATGGAGGCAAGCACAATTGAATCAACAAAACTATGTAAGGAAAGCTGCAACGCAGAAGGAAGTAGTTGCGCAAGCACAATATGCGTTAGAATTAGCGAATACACGATTTAAGCAAGGATTGATTCGCCGAATTGAATTAGATCAAGCAGAATCCATCTTAGAAGAATCCCAATTGATGCAAGCTCAGTTTGATTATCAAGTGAACCTACAACAATTGGAATTATATAGAATACAGGGAATAAAAATTTGGTAATTATAAATCAAACAAGATCGCCAAAGTAGGATTTTGCAATTTACCCTCATAAATCGTCAAACCATTAGCTAGTGCTGGGTTATTGGTACAAGCTAAATTCCAACCTTCTTTGGCAATCTGTTGTACATAAGGTAATGTCGCTTGAGTCAAGGCCAAAGTAGATGTTTGAGGTACAGCTCCAGGCATATTGGCTACACAATAGTGTACTATTCCATCGATTTCAAACACAGGATTTTCATGGGTCGTTGGCCTACACGTTTCAATACATCCCCCCTGATCTACGGCTACATCAACTAACACTGTTCCTGGGCTCATTCGTTTTAAATCTTCTCTTTTGATTAGATGTGGAGCCTTGGCTCCATGTAAAAGCACGGCACCAACTATTAGGTCGGCCTGAGGCAAACATTCCTGAATGGACAAGGAAGTAGAATATTGAGTGGACACATTGGCAGGCAATATATCTTCCAAATAGCGCAATCTAGCTAGATTTGTATCAAAGATGGTGACATTAGCTCCAAGACCTGCGGCCATTTTGGCAGCCTGCGTTCCTACTACTCCTCCTCCTAAAATGACCACATTTGCTGGCTTAACGCCGGGTACTCCTCCTAACATCTTTCCTTTTCCGCCTTGTGCCTTAGCTAAAAAATAAGCACCCACTTGGATGGACATTCTACCGGCTACTTCCGACATCGGAGTTAATAAAGGAAGACTCCGATCAGGCAATTCCACTGTTTCATAAGCTATACAAATTGCTTTACTGGTTATCATCGCTTGGGTCAGTTCCTTTGAAGCTGCAAAATGAAAATAAGTAAATAAAATTTGACCTGCTTGAATCAAAGGAAATTCTTGTGCTAAGGGTTCTTTCACCTTTACGATCATCTGAGAGGTTGAATAAATAGAAGCTGCATCAGGAAGAATGACAGCTCCAGTTTGCATATACAACTCATCCGAAAAACCAGAACCTACACCTGCCTGACTTTGTACATACACTTGATGACCTTGAGCCACCAACGATTGAACTCCTGCAGGTGTTAAACCTACTCGGAACTCTTGTTTTTTAATTTCCTTAGGGACGCCAATAATCATGATAGTAGATGTTTAGCTTGTTGAAAAAAAAGAACGGCCAACGAAAAATTTCGCTGGCCGTTACCTTTGATGAAGTATAATACACTGCAAATATAAATAAGACAAAAAATATTTATGCATATCACTAATAAATAAGGAATTATTTCTGTTAAAATACATTTTGTAGAAAAATATTCTATAAATTAACTTTCTGTTAATACAAATCCGAAAAAATTATGGCTTCCAAACTTAATTTAGACGCACTTGATTTAAAGATTCTAAAAATTATCCAAGGAAATGGGCAAAAGAAACTCAAAGAAATAGCTTCTCAAGTCAATCTATCCTTATCTCCGACGCATGATCGAATCAGAAAAATGGAAAAAGATGGATATATCATGTCCTATGTGGGGCTGTTGAATCGAAAAATGTTAGACTTAGGTCTTTTGGTGCATTGTCAGGTAACCCTTGAAAAACAAAATCGAAAAAATTTCAAAGAATTTGAGCAAGCCGTCCAAGCTTTTCCTGAGGTTTTATCCTGCCATTTGGTCTCAGGGAACTTTGATTATTACTTAATGGTTGTCAGTGCGGATGTAGAAAGTTACAACCGATTCTACCAAGAGAAGTTGGCCGTACTACCTACAGTAGCCCACATCAACAGTTTATTTGTGATGGATGAAATAAAACAAAGTACAGAATTACCCATTGCTTGACAATGGCTTGTATAATGTTGTACCTTTGTATTCCAATAATGGGGTCGACCGGTTTTGACAGCTTATGTCGGTCGGTGGTAAGCACGTCGGGAGTTGTAGGCATTTCCTGTTAAAAAAACCTTCGAATTATAACTGGCAATACACAGTATGCCATGGCTGCTTAATCTTAGAGATTAATCAATTTGCCATCGTTCAGCCTTCTCTAAACTCTGCCGAGGAGGGCATCTGAGCGTCGACATGCAGAGTCGATAAGTTCGAATTTCTCTACGGGCTTGTTAGTATCCAGAGGATAAGTTGAAAGTTTGGGTCTGATGTGAACCCGCTTTTGAACGAAAATGAATCACCTCTAAACGTGTAGAAAGCTATTGTTCGCTAGGTTTGGACGAGGGTTCGAATCCCTCCGACTCCACCATTTGCCATCAAGGCACAAAAATCAAACTAGGCCCGGTCAATATTCGGGCCTAGTTTTGTTTTTAACGCACCAATTTCTCCATAAATCCTTCACTTCTGAAATATTTAAAAATATATGCAAGAGATTGTTTCTGAAGTCCTTTTGACTTTTTTATTCTATTAAATCAGTCAAAATTTATTTTTTTGACATAACAATTGGGATAACATCATTTCATTTTCATCCATTATTATCTTGGCAGACATATTCCCATGAAAAGACTTCATGCATGGATAAAAAAATAATCATAGGACTAAGGATGATTTTCAATTACCTGTATATTTAGGAAAGTGAATTTTATACAAATAAAATAATACCCACATGCAAAAACTTCTCTACACCTATTTGCTACTGTTTATTAGCTTATTCACTTTAGCACAAAAGTCCTTGGAAGATACGGTTGCCAAAGCCGCTTTGAAGGTAGATATGCATCCTAATTTTAAAAGAGAGCTGTCTTTAGAGGCTAAAACTGAAAATAAAGGAGAAATCAATATCAAAGGACAAAAAGTAAGTTATAAAGTGATAACAGGAACTATGCCTGTTTGGGATGATCAGGGAAAAGCCATTGCTGGATTATTTTATGTGTATTATGAGCGTACAGATGTTAGCAATAAAACAGAACGTCCCTTAGTCATTTCTTTTAACGGAGGTCCAGGAACTGCCAGTGTTTGGATGCATTTAGGTTATACTGGCCCACGGAAATTGAAAATTGACGATGAGGGATATCCGATACAACCTTATGGATTTGATGAAAACCCCCAATCTATCCTAGATGTAGCAGATATTGTGTACATCGATCCTGTGAATACCGGATTTTCACGTATTCTAGATAAATCAGTCCCAACTTCAAAATTCTTCGGAGTCAATGCCGATATAAAATATTTAGCTGAATGGATCAATGCATTTGTGGCGCGTCAAAAAAGATGGGCTTCACCTAAGTTCTTGATAGGTGAAAGTTATGGTACAGCTAGGGTGGCAGGCTTGTCTTTAGAATTACAAAATAAACATTGGATGTATTTAAATGGTGTCATCTTGGTTTCTCCTACCGATTTGGGCATTGAACGTGGTGGAAATATGAGTGCTGCCATGCGTGTGCCTTATATGGCAGCAACTGCTTGGTATCATAAAAAATTACCTGTAGACTTACAATCAAAAGATTTAACAGCATACTTACCAGAAGTAGAGGAATTTACTCTGAGTGAATTATTACCAGCTATTGCCCAAGGTGGCGCATTAAATAAAGAGAAACGCGCCTTGATGGTAAAAAAATTAGCTCGTTATACTGGACTAAGTGAAATAGCTGTCATGAACCAGAATTTGGAAATTCCATTAGACTTTTTCTGGAAAGAATTATTAAGGAACCAAGGTAAAACGGTTGGACGATTAGATTCAAGGTATATTGGTATAGATAAAAAAGATGCTGGGGACAAACCAGATTATAATTCGGAGCTAACTAGTTGGGAGCACTCATTTACACCGGCTATAAACATGTATTTACGAGATGAATTAGGTTACAAAACAGATTTACCCTATTATATTTTTGGACCTACATTCCCTTGGGATAGAACGAATAACCATACAGGTGACGATTTACGTCAAGCGATGATGCAAAATCCATATTTGCATGTGTTGGTACAATCAGGGTATTATGACGGTGCATGTGATTATTTCAACGCGAAATACAATATGTGGCAAATGGATCCCGCTGGAAAAATTCAAGATCGAATGTTCTGGGAAGGATACAGGAGTGGACACATGATGTATTTACGAAAAGAAGATTTAAAAACAAGTAATGATCATTTGAGAACATTTATTAAAAAGAGTATTCCCAAACATGGTACACCTGCAAAATTTTAAACAATCTAACTTAACTTAGAACTTAGCGATTGATTGCATGCTGAGTGCCAAATATGGGACTAGTAGTAACTATTTAATCATGTTACATTCGACTGATTTCATACTTTCATTTTACTAGTAACCTTCTTTCTATCAGGATAGACCCGATGTAGAAGCATATTTTAATGAATTCAGAATGATAACAATGAAAAAATCGTAAATTCATTGTTCAAACAATACTCAACTTTACTATGAAACAAAGATTCATTTCATTCATTAAGACCTCATTCCTGCTCTCCATTGTCTCTTTATCCTTTAGTACCTTGGCTCAGGTTCCAGCTGGGCATTCTGTGATAGAAGGAAGGTGGGACATCACCATTACAAAAAGAAATGTGACCACTCCGGCCTGGCTAGAAGTGACGCATTCTGGTTTAAAAACATTGACTGGTCATTTTGTAGGCGATGGCGGTAGTTCTCGCCCTATTTCCAAAGTAAATTTTGCTAACAATATCATTTCTTTTAGCATTCCTCCCCAATGGGAAAATTCCGAAAAAGATTTAATGCTAGAAGCCGAATTAAAAGATGATAAATTAATGGGCACATTAACGACCCCATTAGGAGAGAAATTCCGTATTCTAGGTGTAAGAGCTCCTAAATTATGGAGAGAAAATACACCTGTTTGGGGAACACAAATTAGTCTTTTCAACGGTAAAAACATGGATGGCTGGCAGACTTTAGGACCCGATAACCAATGGGTAGCTGTGAATGGGATCATGAAAAGTCCTAGAACTGGGGCGAATATTCGTACCGTTCAAACCTTCCAAGATTTCAAATTACACGCAGAATTCCGTGTACCTAAAGAAAGCAATAGTGGATTGTATTTACGCGGTCGATATGAAATCCAAGTGGCCGACAGCAAGGGTTTAGAACCAGCCAAAGATCAGTTAGGTGCCGTTTATGGATTTATAGCTCCGTTGGAAAATGTGGCTAAAGAAGCTGGCGAATGGCAGACTTATGATATTGAATTAGTTGGCCGTAATATCACGGTTACTTTAAATGGCAAAACAGTTATTTATAAAGCAGAAATTCCAGGAATTACGGGAGGTGCTTTAGATAGCAACGAGGGAGAAGCTGGTCCCATTATGATTCAAGGTGATCATGGCCCAGTAGAATACAGAAATTTGGTAATCACCCCAGCGAAATAAATGTAGAATGTAGAATGTAGAATTAATTGACTATTCTACATTCTACATTCTACATTCTACATTTCACATTCATCATTCAACTCTTCTCGGCAAGTACCAACCTAACCACAGGCCACATAAGCCCCAAGAAACGATTAAATCAATGAGTTCTGCCCTCAAATCAAACACAGGGTACCAAATATGTTGGGTATAAGGTGAATTAGTAAATACCAATACGCCTATCACCAAACACATACCTAAAATAGTCTTCATGGTAGGCGTTTTTAATTGCCTGATCAGATAAATGACTAAGAATACCAAGAATATATCCACGATTAATCCTCGAATCATATTATCCTGCATGGAAATATTATAGTTGGAATAATATTGTATTCTAGCCCATGGCTTTCCAGTGACAGATTTAGTAAACTCATCTGCTTTGGCCATGTCTTGCTCATTTTCCATGCGAGGTAAAATATAGCCTCCCTCCTTTTTGAGATGTTTTGCCAGTACGTTCAATACACTATCCTGACTAGCAGTGTACATTTGGGAAGGCTCATGCAAGTTGAATGCCACGTGGGAAGCAGCTTGCCAAAAGAAAATAATTAAGCCACCTACTACAGCTCCAATGATCGTTCTTTTCATGGTTTTAACATTTAGTGTGGGCTAAATGTATGAAAAAAATTAGAAAACATAGAATTAATTTGATTTTAACATTTCTGAGCCTGCCAAAAGGAAACAACCCAATCCAAAATCTTCGAAATTAGGTACCGAAGTAAATGTCACGGGTTGTGAATCTTTCGGTTCTTTACCGGTACCTTGAACAAAGCCTAAAAATCCATTGGGATGAACACAATGGCTCATCGCTTCCCAAGCCCTATTGGCTGCTTTCTGGTATTTTTTATCCTTTAATATCCCATTCCTCAAAGCCCATTTCATGCCATAAACAAATAATGCCGTGCCCGTTAATTCAGGACCGCCAAAATTACTTTCATCTTTTAAACTCACATTCCAAAACCCATCTTTCCTTTGTAAAGGAATCAAGGCTTCCGACATATCTTTAAAATCTTGTATGTATTCCGCACGATGGGGTGCATTGGCAGGCATCACTTCTAATGTTCTAATGAGAGCCGCATAAACCCAGGCATTACCTCGTGACCAAAAGCAGTTTTCCCCATTGGGCTCTTTATAAGGAGGAACGAAATCCTTATCTCGCCACCATAAATGCTCCTGAGTATTATATAAGCCATTTCCGCCGTGTTTGTATTTAGTAAAGGCATATAAATCATACATTTTATCATAATAACGGTTATCATGAAAACGAGTACCTAATCTGGCAAAAACAGGCATACTCATTTGCAAACAATCGATCCAAGACCAATCATCCGCTTTTTCACTGGCTAACATGTAATCAATATTAGCTTTAATGGGTTTTATCCTCGCAGAATCACCCTGTATATCAAATAAATCTAAATAGACTTGTCCACATGCTTGGTTATCCGCATTTCGTGTTTTCAAACCATCTCGTAAACCCCATTGATGAAATGTTCCCCAATCTGTCATATAAGTCAAATCTGCCTCTTGGGGGTCTAGTTTATACAATTCCATCAGTCCTTCATAATAAACGGCCCTTGTCCAAATATTGGATGGACGCGTTCGATCAGGACTTACTATCACCTGTCCTACTTGAGGCCACTTTTGTTTAAAGTAGCTGTTTGCCAGATGCATTTGAGATAAAATCAGCTTTTTATTGGGTTTAGCCCAAACAGAAAAAGCCACAAAAAGTAGGATAAGTAAACTAGGCAAGGAGTATCTAATTCTCATTAGAAAAGGATTAAGCTAAGTAAAATACAGAAGGAATTTCCACAGATTTTGGTGAATGATCTGGATTGCTTTCCATGATATCGGCCATGTAGGCCCACCATTTTTGCATAATTGGCAATTTGGGCAAATGATCTAATTGGCTTAGATCTTCAGCCTCTAAATAGGCAAAAAGCACTAAAGTTTCAGTATCAAGAAATATGGAATAATTTTGGATACCGACCGATTTCAATAATTCAACCAACTCTGGCCAAATTTCATCGTGACGTTTTTTGTATTCAGCCTCTTTCCCAGGAAGAAGAAACATTTTAAGGGCTTTTCTTTGCATATTTTAGCGAATCTAATTGTTGAAATAAGTCAATGAATCAACAATTCTACTCAATCAAAAGGATTCTGCCAAAGAAAAGAATTGAACTAAGCTTTGATGGCTTTTTCAAAACGATTTAAATCATCATCATCAAAGCCTAGGTGAGTAACAAATCGAATGTAATCCACACCAAAAGGGGAACATTTAATACCTTTTTGAGCTAATTCAGCCACTTTATTGGTGGAATTTAACCCATCTTGAATCTTGACAATCACGATATTGGTAACAACAGGTAAAGTCATGACTACCCAATCCAAAGTGGAACAAATTTCTGCAATAGTTCTTGCCCTTTGGTGGTCTTCTTGAAGTCTTTCCACTTGATGGTCTAAGGCATAAATCCCTGCAGCAGCGAGCATTCCCGCTTGTCGCCAACCTCCTCCTAATCGCTTTCTAACCCTTTTTGCTTTTTTAATAAAGGCCGCATTCCCTACCAATACAGATCCGACAGGGGCTCCTAATCCTTTGGACAAACAAATCGAAATGGAATCAAACCAAGTTCCAAATTGAGCGGGACTTTGACCCGTAACGGCCATCGCATTAAATATTCGTGCTCCGTCTAAATGAAGTGGGATAGCTTTAGCTCGACAAAAACTTGAAATTTCCTCTAGATTTTCACTGGTATAAACACTTCCTCCTCCTTTGTTTACCGTGTTTTCTAAACTCACCATGGCACTTTCACAGGCATGAATGTCGTCTGGTGAAATGGCTGCTTCTATTTGAGATTTAGTTAATCGACCTAAATCCCCTTTCAATAATTTCACTGATGCACCCGCATTGGCCATGATTCCTCCGCCCTCGTACAAATATATATGAGATAGCTCATCACAAATCACTTCTTGTCCTTTAGAAACAGTAGCCGAAATAGCCATTTGATTACTCATCGTTCCTGATGGACAAAATAATGCCGCTTCTTTATGAAACATCGTGGCCAATTTATTTTCCAATGCCAAAACACTAGGATCTTCTCCAAATACATCATCCCCCAATGGAGCAGAGAACATGGCATCTCGCATTCCTGGGGTAGGTAATGTAAACGTATCACTTCTTAATTCAATGATTTTCATGGAGACTATTTGGAATAAAAACGAGACAAAAAGAACAAACGAATCAATATTGGCAAGGCGATGATGAATAAGCCATAAAAGAGATAACCTGAAATAATGCTAGCTATTAATCCAACAATAAAGGCAAGTCTTACATATTTGAGCCAAAATCCTCCAGATGGGTTTTTCGCAAACCAAAAGACTAAAGGAAAATGCATAGGCCATAAAATCAAACAACTCACATTATATGACATGACTTCATGGTCAGTAGCGGTGGCTAAAAAGAAAATCAAGATCCCAAATAATCCATATATCAGAAAAAGAGCTATATCTAAGCCATAAAGCAAGCCTTTTTTATGAGAAAAGCGAGAGGATAAAACGAACAAAACCAATGATAATGTCAACAATACGGGTAGCGGGCCAAAAGGATCAAATCCCTCCTCTACAATCGGTTGAGCTTCAAACAAGGTCAGGGATGCTTCTACCAATTTCTGATTATTCAGGCCAGCTTGTGCCGTGGCTATTTCCAAATTATCTGGCAAATAACAAGATTGCGAAGCATCGGTGGTAACATCAGAAGGTAAACCTAAAGCCATGTTCATACCAAAGGTGACCCAAGCGGTAGCAGGCAAGTAACGGTTCATCCAATCACGGTAAGATAAGCCTTCCAAACGAGTCATTTTATCCCAAGGATATGCTCTAGGGGCAGCCTGCTCAAAGATGTCACGTATGCGCGTAGCACAGTTATCGTAGAAAAACTTATATTGATAATAGCGGTTTTCAGGCAAGTAATTCTTTTCTAATGCTTGAAAAATTTGATTCCGTTGAGCATCATTCAAAGCCAACACTTGTTCCCTAAGTGTCCTGTTTTCATATTGTGAATAATAATTCAATACGTCGGACATATTATTGTAGGACAAAGAATAGGGTAAAGTTCCTTTCAAAAATTTCCAATAAAAATTTTCCGTTTGAAAATCGAAAGTACCATAACTATAAGCTCGGTCTAAACCCGTGGCTGGATCATATACCCGAATCAAGGTATGACCAAAATAGGAATACAATTCTGTTCCAGGTGCAATAGTCACTAAGGATACCCGAGATTGTGTACTTAGACTTTTTTGAGCCAAAGCTGAGCTCATCAGAATACTCAGAAACAAGACATATAAATACTTCATAAAAGCTTATTTACCAGCAATAATTAAAACCATTTCGCCTCTTACTTTATCAGGATGTTGATTTAAATATAGCAATACCTCCGCTGTTGTTCCTCTGATCATTTGCTCATGCATTTTGGATAATTCTCTAGCAAGCATCACTTGTCTTGATTCCCCTAAAAACTCCACGGCTTGTTCCATCGTTTTTACAATGCGATGAGGTGATTCATATAATACTACCGTTTTATCTTCTTCTGCTATGAACTTCCAACGAGTCTGTCGGCCTTTTTTATGGGGCAAAAATCCTTCAAAAATAAATCGATCACAAGGGAATCCCGAGTTTACTAAAGCGGGTACAAAGGCCGTTGGCCCAGGTAAAGTCTCCACCTCTATTCCTTGTTCTACACAAGCTTTAACCAATAGAAAACCAGGATCTGAAATTCCTGGAGTACCTGCATCAGAAACCAAGGCCATCGATTTTCCAGCCAATATCATTTTGATTACTCCAGCCACACCAGCATGTTCATTATGGGCATGGTGAGCAAATAAGGGTTTATTGATGTTTAAATGTTTCAATAATTGACCCGTATTACGTGTATCTTCTGCCAAAATACCATCCACTTCTCCTAAAATCCGAATGGCTCGTAAAGTGATATCTTCTAGGTTTCCAATAGGTGTAGGAACAATGTATAATTTCATGCCATGAAAATACTACATAAATATGAATTTCTTGGGAGGAAGGTCAATTATGAAGCATAATTTAACTTCGCATAAGATTCAAAAAATAGATCGATTTTATGAAGTGACGAAATGAAATGCTTCACCATGAATATGATGGTTTTAAAACAAAAAAAGCGCAAATTTCTTTGCGCTTCTGGTAGAGGGTGAGGGATTCGAACCCCCGGGCCTGTAACAGCCAACAGTTTTCAAGACTGCCTCGATCGACCACTCTGACAACCCTCTGTCTCAAAATGAGAATGCAAATTAAGGCCTTTTTTCGATTTTAAGCAAGTCCTTTGTTAAAAAATCCTTAAAAATTAATTGAGAAATCATCCAATCGACTGCTTCTGACCGCTTTAAATTCTCAGGAATCCACTGTATATCAATCCCTGAACGTTCCATTTTACGGAAAAATGTCATCTGCCTTTTGGCAAATTGATGAATAGCTACTTCAAGGCCTTTTTCTAATTCATCACGACTAATTTTCCCTTCCACAAAATCCGTTAACCATTTGTATTCCAGCCCTAACCAACGCAAATCTGCTGGCTTGACACCTTCTTTTAATAGATTTTCTACTTCGTCGATCATCCCTTCATCCAATCGCTGAAAGAGTCGTTTCGAGCAATTTTCTCTTCTTCTTTCCCATGTAGGCTGTAATCCAAAAACGATGCTTGAACGATCCAATTCTAAGGGTGAATCTAAAAAAGGAGGTAAACTGGAAAATTGATAACTGGACAATACGGCATCCATGTAAAATCCTGTACCTCCACATAGTATGGGATATTTTTTATGAGCATCAATTTCTTTCAGTGCATCAAAAACATCCTTCTGAAAATGTGCCACCGAATACGTATCGCCCACTTCCAAAATGTCGATTAGATGATAAGGAACTGCATTTTCATGTGATCCGTATTCCAATAAATCTTTGCCCGTTCCAATATCCAACCGTCGATATAATTGCCTAGAATCAGCAGAAATAATCTCCCCTCCTATTCTTCTAGCCAATTCAACTGCCAAAGCTGTCTTCCCACTAGCAGTAGGTCCAAGAATGGTAATAAGTGGAAGTTGCATGTACTTAGATCAAGTTTGGGGTCAAATGGCAAAGCGCTTACAAAATTGCGTCAATTTTCTGAAAAATAGATGCGGAGTTTCTTATTTCCAATAGTACAAACCTTGGCATCTTCCCAAGTTGGGCAAATTACTCGTTCTCCTTGGTCATTGAATGTATATAAAATCGGTTTAGTCAATTGGACTTCTTGAAATCCAATCGATTGATATCCTTGACCCCTATTCCATTCCAAGTCGATGTAGGTCATTATATTATCTACCTTTTCTTCCTGGTGATAATATTGAATCACCTTGCTCAAACCTCCAACAATACGTGTTCCCAAAATAGAACAAAAGCGAATCAGCTCTCCAGAAAGTTGACCTTCAAATCCCACTTCCTTCATGAGCATAGGTTTGGCAAATGCAGCCACGCCCACCAATTTTTGATCTCCGATGTAGTATTCACTGGTAATATTTCGGAATTGACGGTGTTTGGGTACCACTAAACCATAAAAAAATTTAGCTTGTACTTTTCCCAAAAGATGTTCGGCATCTAAAAATGTATTGGCTTGCTGTTTAGCAATAGGTATAACACGTAAATCTCTAGCAAAAATGGACTTAGTACCTAATTTTCGGTATTGAAAATAGGACTTAATCCAATCGGAATGCTTGTACCATATATCTTCCCAAATTCGGATGAATTCAACCGTCCCGCTCACTAAATTTAAATAATCCCTTTGCCAAGTCGCTGGATCTACTTGTTTCTTGGCTAGTTCAAAATCTGACAAGGAATAACATTGAACAAATAAGGAATATTCTGGTAAAAAAAAGGTGTTGGGAGCCTTATCCAATGCAATTTCTACCGTTAACTCGATTTCCTTGAAAAAAGAGGACACATCATCATAGAAATTAATAGGATATACCGTCATGCCGTTTGAAATTGCGTCCAAAGATAGCTGCATTTTGAGTAGAATATCTCCTGTCATCTCTTTCTAAACTAAAAATTAATCACATGAACTATCGATTTGAGGCGAGTAGAAAAGAAGTTTCCACCTTTACTAATCAAGAATTAAGAGACCATTTTTTGGTTGAACTTATATTTGAAGCTAATCAAATTCACTTAACCTATTCCATTTATGATCGCATGATTATCGGTGGAGTTATGCCGGTATTAGGCGAAATTAAACTACCTAACCCTGAAAAATTAAAGGCCAATTATTTTCTGGAGCGGAGAGAATTGGGGATTATCAACGTGGGTGGTCCAGGAATTGTAAAGGCAGATGGACAAAGTTTTGAAATATCTAAATTAAGTGCGGTATATCTTGGAAAAGGGACACAAGACGTACATTTTAGTTCGATTTCCGCCGATGAACCAGCACAGTTTTATTTACTTTCTTCTCCAGCACATGCAAGCTATCCGAATAAAAAATTAGACCGCGAAAATGTAGTGACAGTGAATGTCGGTACACTGGAAAACTCCAATCATAGAACCATTTATAAATACATCCACCACGATGGTATACAATCCTGCCAATTGGTCATGGGCTTAACCATATTGGAACCTGGATCCATCTGGAATACCATGCCAGCTCACGTGCATGACCGCAGAATGGAAGCCTATTTGTATTTTGACGTAAAACCTGGTCAAGCCGTTTTACATTTAATGGGAGAAACCAAAGAAACAAAACATATCTGGGTACAAAATCACCAAGCTGTAATTTCTCCACCTTGGTCCATTCATAGCGGTGCTGGAACACAAAACTATTCCTTTATTTGGGGAATGGCGGGTGAAAATAAAGACTATACTGACATGGATTTTTCTGAAATTACTGAACTACGTTAAATATGAAAAAAGCGCTTTTAGGTATACTTTGCTATTGTTTATTAGCTACAGCATGGGCACAAAACACCCCTTATTCTATACAAATGGCTCAATCTTTGATGCATACCCATCAAGATTCCATTCAAGTTAAAATAGGGAAGTCTGCCACATGGGATTATGAACAAGGCTTGTTTCTAAAAGCGCTAGAACATGTTTACCAAAGAACAGGTGACGCACGCTACTTCCAATACATTCAGAAGAACATCAACAGCTTCATCAATGAAAAGGGAGAGATTCGTACTTATAAATTATCCGAATACAATTCAGATAACATTACCACAGGACGACTATTACTATCTCTTTATCAGGAAACGGGCGAAGATAAATATCGAATAGCCGCGGAGCAATTACGCTTACAAATCAACAAACAACCTAGAACAAAAGAAGGCGGATTTTGGCATAAAGATCGTTATCCAGATCAAATGTGGTTAGACGGCTTGTATATGCTAGAGCCTTTTTATGCAGAATACAGCCAAGTCTTTCATCAGAATAATTGGGATGACATTGCTCTACAATTTGAATTGATGTATAAAAATGCCAAAGACCCTAAAACGGGGCTTTTGTATCATGCTTATGACCATGAGCGTAAACAGGCTTGGGCAAGTAAACAAACTGGTTTATCTCCTAATTTTTGGGGAAGAGCCATGGGCTGGTATGCCATGGCCTTAGTGGATGTGTTAGACTATTTTCCTCAGCAGCATCCTAAAAGAAATATGTTAATCAAGCAGTTAAATGAATTGAGCGCAGCGCTTGTTAAGGTGCAAGATCAATCCAGTGGACTTTGGTACCAATTACCTACCTTAGGTACTCAAAAAGGGAATTATTTAGAAGCATCCTGTGCCAATATGTACGTATACGCCTTTGCAAAAGGTGTTCGCAAGGGCTATCTTCCCTCTTCTTACTTGGGAGCATCTCAAAAAGCTTATGCCTCCATCATCGAAAAATTCGTCACCAAAGATGCTCAGGGTTATGTACATCTTGAGAAAACAGTGAGTGTAGGTGGATTAGGCGGCACTCCTTACCGAGATGGCAGTTTTGCTTATTACATGTCGGAACCTTTAAAAACAGATGATTTAAAAGGTGTCGGGCCATTTATTATGGCTTCTTTAGAAATAGAAATTGCCAAAGAATTGGAGATAGGAAAAGGTAAAAAAGTGGTATTAGATTATTATTTCAACCATGAGTTCCGTAAAAATAAACAAGGAAACATGGAGCGTTTCCACTATACATGGGAAGATAGAAAAGACTCAGGATTTCAGTTATTGGGAGTTCAAACAGAACAATTGGGTGCTAAAATTGACAGTTTAGCACAAGCACCAACTTTTAAAAACTTAGCTGGCGCCCAAGTTTACATCATCGTGGATCCAGATAGTCAAAAAGAAACAGCTAAACCTAACTACATGCGTAGCCAAGATGCGGATGAAATAGAAAAATGGGTCAAAGCAGGTGGAACGTTAATTTTATTAGCCAATGATACCACCAATTGCGAAATACCTAAGTTTAATACTTTAGCTAAAAGGTTTGGTATGGAGTTTGTTGGACCTAATTTAAATATGGTACAAGGTAAAAATTGGCATCAAGGAACATTGAATATATCAGCCAATAATCCCGTATTCAAAGGTTTGAAAAAAATCTACATCAAAGAGATTTCAACCATTAAACTTGCTGGACCTGCCAAATCCTTAGAAGATCTAAACGGCTATAGTGTCATGGCCATGGCCCAAGTCGGAAAAGGACGGGTATTCGCTTTAGGTGATCCTTGGATTTACAACGAATACACCAACAACCGCCGCATTCCTTTGGAATACGAGAACTTTCCTGCTGCCAAAAAATTGATGGAATGGGCTTTAAAACCTTAAGGAAAACGCAAACCTGTCATTTTTTCTAAGGCAGATTTAGAAACGGCAAAAGTTTGCCAGTTGGGATGTAAATCATGTGAATTGGGAAATAAAAGGTACCATGATTTTTCAGGACTTATGACTACTTTCCAGCAATATTTGGGGATGACCACTTCGTTTCCAATTTTGTCAACCACACCAATTCCACCAGCATAAATAGTCAATTTTTGACCTCTTTTGGCCAATTTCCTACAATAAGCTTCCAACCGCTCCCAGGGTCCTCGATTTAATTCAGGAGTCTGTGGTATCATGTTGGACATGAGGAATGTCTCCGCATTTAGAAAAGTACTTGAGGAGCGATCTTCTGAATTACACAAATGCCCACGGTCATATCCACTATATTTATAATCATCAGCATCGATACGCTTAAATTGCCTAGGCAAGTCATCGTCTTGTCTAAATCGATTGGATCTTGGTACATCTCCAATATCTGACGAACTTAGAGTCCATGCTACCCAATTGGCCTTCCCTTGTAGTCCATCATAAGACATCACATAACCCTTCTTTACCAATAAATAGTTGGTAGTAGAAGCCGTAGATGCCCCTGATACATTAAAAATACCTCCAGGTAATAAAGCGACCTGGAGGTATAATAAGATGCCTAAAAGCATAATTTAGCTATTATTTTTTGTGCGAAAACATCCAAGAAAACAAGTTGGGCTCTTTGAATACATTATCCCAAGAATTATGATTGACACCAGGATATTCGGTATAAGTAGGATTAGCACCAGCTTCCTTTAAAGCAGCTATGGCCTCTCTGGAATGTCTGACAGGCACCACGGCATCAGCGTCACCATGGAATACCCATAAAGGCAATTTTTTAGCATATTTTTTTACAAAATGTAAATCAGCACCACCACAGATAGGAGCCGCTGCGGCAAACAATTTGGGATTTCTTGAAATAGCTTCAAATGTACCCATTCCACCCATGGACAATCCCATGATGTATAAGCGCTTTTTATCAGCAACTTTTTCTTTCACTAAAGACTTTACAATACTAACAGCAGCTGCCAAAGGCCAATTCGGATCTTTCGGATACTCGAAAACAAAAGTAGTAGGTTTCGTTGTACGATCAATTTTAACCGTAGACCAATAGGAATTAGCAGGACATTGAGGCATAATTACAATGGCAGGGTACTTAACTTGATTACTAGGATCCAAAAACAATTTGGCTCCATGCGTCAACTGTTTTTCATTATCGCTTCCACGTTCACCAGCCCCATGCAAAAACAAAATAACGGGGTATTTCTTTCCTTTTTCCATATTGGAAGGATAAAGAATCTGGTAAGGCAAAGTTTGGTCTGTACCAAAAACCAATTCTCTTTTTTCAAATTTTGCTTGTGAAAATGCACCAAGGCTAATGAATAAGCCACATAAAAGGAAAAGTATTTTCTTCATGGTTTTATTTCTTTATACGTTTTTTCAAATCTTCAATAGAAACAGTCATCATACGACCAATTTTTTCTTTACCTCGGTAAGAAATCATCCGCATCACCAAAGCATCCTTTGGAATGATTACTTTGCCGGATGCAGCAGGATAAAAATTATCTGGATACGAGTAATCAAAACTGTAATGAATAGATAATGGATTGACTTCAGTGCTTAATTCTACCCACATTTGGCCTTGCTCATTTTTCCCAACCTTGATAATGGCATCATACATACTTGGAGCATATTTCTTTTCTGCTTGATCAAAACGAGCAAAATGGTGTTCTACACGACCTACAAAATTATCCCAATTTCTATTTTCTTGTGGAGACCAAAGAGCTTCGGATACAGCCCAAGCACGAGGAAACAACATGTATTGTAAATGACGGTAGGTAAATAATTGCTCCGACCACAAATTGGCTTGACCACCCTTAACCAATTTAGCATCTACCCCTTCTGGAACCGGATTGAAAGCATAAGAATCACGCAAACGTACTGTTTCATATACAGGTGGTTCGATAGCGGCATCACCTTGCATCAAATCCACATACACATGATTATTAGGAGTCATCACCACTTCATGGCCATCTTTGGCTGCTTGAACCCCACCAGCAATACCTCTCCAAGACATCACAGCCGTATTTTTAGGCAATCCCCCTCCTTCTAAAATCTCATCCCAACCCATCATTTTCTTACCTTTGGAAGTAATGATTTTTTCCAATCGACGGGTAAAAAATGCTTGAACTTCTTGAGGCGTTTTTAAATTCTCCTTTTGCATCATTGCTAAAATTTGAGGATTCTTTTCCCAATAATTTTTAGGGCATTCGTCTCCTCCCATATGTATGTATTCAAACGGAAACATTTCAGCCACTTCCGTAAACACTTTATCTAAGAAAGTATATACTTTTTCATTGGCAGGACATAAGGTATTGTCTTGCAAGGCTACGGCATGTCCTTGTGACCAATCGATGAAAGGTTCACCCGAAATCACTTGATAATTAACCGCTTCTGGAGTACAAGAAAGTTCAGGATAAGAAGCAATAGCTGCCATGGAATGTCCAGGCACGTCGATTTCCGGCATCACATTGACAAAACGATCTTTGGCATAAGCGACAATATCTTGGATATCTTCCTTCGTAAAGAAACCACCTTGGGTACGCGGTTCATTGGCTTCTGGCTTAGAAAATTCCGTAAAACGACCTACCTTAGGTACATTCCAAGCACCCTTTTTTGTCAAATTGGGGAAGGATTTAATTTCCACTCTCCAACCTTCATCGTCGGTTAAGTGAAAGTGTAAGATGTTGTATTTGTAAGCGACCATCTCATCGATGAACTGCTTCACTTGATCTTTATTAAAAAAGTGTCTTGCCACATCGAGCATTAAACCTCTCCATGCAAAACGGGGATAATCTGTTATTTGAGCAAAAGGAACTTTCCAAGCTGATTTAATGACAGTTTGCTTGGACTCAATTTCTTTTGGCATTAATTGTAACAAACTCTGAATACCATAAAATAGTCCAGCAGGTTTATTAGCTGTAATGACTATCCCCTTGGCATTAACAAGCAAAGTATAGCCTTCATTTCCTAGATTAGGGATGGACTGTTTAGCTAATACCAAACGAATCTGTGCCAAATCAGCCTGCGAATTCGCATCCCAAAGCATCTGAACCTTGCGCATGGCTGTATTTTCTAAACGATTAGTCAGATTTTTAACTGCGACTAATAAGGCCTCCTGTTTAGGTGCGGCTATAATAACTCGACTAGGTAAACTATAAAATCCTTGGGGATATTCCGCTTTTACGGGTATGGGAATTAAAGGTGCTTGTTGGGCCGTAATTGACAAGCTTAAACCTTGCAGAAGGAAAACTGCAATTGCAACAAATTTGAATTTCAACATAATTTTTAAATAGATTTTAGGTAAAAAATGTAATTTTTTGATTTTAAAGGTTGAAAAATAAAGCCATTTTCGAAAATTTAATATAATTTCGTAGCAATAAGGTTAAAAACAGAAACAAAACCATGAATAATACCATTTCCCTTGCGGCACAGCAAGTCGAACTCACGCATGCTATTGATACTGTCTGGGTGGCTCTTTGTGGAGCGCTCATTTTTCAAATGGAAGGAGGCTTTGCTTTATTAGAAGCAGGCTTTGTCCGTTCAAAAAACGCAGTTAGTATCATTGCCAAAGTCATGATTGACATCATGTTTGGCGGAATAGCCTTTTATGTAGTAGGATTTGGTATTGCCTACGGAACAGGTTTATTCGATTTCGGAATCAATTTAGGAGATTTAGGATTAGGACTCACCATATCCAATAAATTATTTTGGTTTATTCAAATGGGATTTGCCATTGCAGCTATTTCCATTGTATCGGGTGGTGTGGCTGAAAGAATGAAAATGTGGGCTTACGCTATTTATGTTACCCTATTTTGTGCGTTTTTATATCCTGTCGTGGCACATTGGGTTTGGAACCCACAAGGGTGGTTTGCTGTCAAAGGATTTAATGATTTTGCAGGTTCGGCAGCTGTACATGCCATGGGTGGATTTGCCGCTTTGGCTGGAGCCATTGTTTTGGGACCTAGAATTGGAAAATACAATGAGGATGGTAGCATCAATGCCATTCCTGGTCATAATTTAACGCTTTCTGCCGTAGGAGCCTTTTTGCTTTGGTTTGGATGGTTTGGATTTAACCCAGGATCTACCCTAGCAGCAGTAGGTAAATGGGATCTCATTGGTTCTGTGGCGACCAATACCTTTCTAGCTTCGGCCATGGGGGGTATTTCGACTATGCTATATACCTTTTTACGCTATAAAAAAGTAGATATCACCATGGTTATCAATGGGGTTTTGGCTGGATTAGTAGCTGTAACAGCTGGTTGTAATGTGGTTAGTCCAGAAAGTGCATTACTTATCGGTTTCATAGCAGGTATTTTGGTGGATGTGGCCGTTGTATTAATCGATAAAATGCAAATTGATGATCCGGTAGGTGCTATTGCAGTACATGGAATCAATGGTTTTTTTGGTACAGTAGCTGTCGGCCTTTTTTCAGAAAAGAATGGTTTATTTACCACAGGTCAAAGTGAACAATTGCTGATTCAATTGATGGGAGTAGGAATTATCAGTTTGTTTTCATTTGGCGCAACATTTGCGATATTTAAGGTTTTAAAGAGCACCATCGGTATCCGTTTAAGTTACAAAGAGGAATCGGCAGGTATTGATGCTGTCGAGTTTGGAGTTGAATCATATACCACATTTGAATAAGCTGAAAGGGAAAAACACATGAAAAAAGTAGAAGCTATCGTTAAGCCATCCAAATTAAAAGCCATTCAAAAAGGGCTTATAGATGCCAACATCCCATGTATGACAGTGGTTCCCGTGCGTGGAGCAGGTTTACAACAAGGCTATTCTGAAATTTATCGTGGTACAGAGAAATCATTGATATTACTTCCCAAAGTGATGATTATTTGCGTGGTGAGTGAT
Source organism: Aquirufa ecclesiirivi (assembly GCF_011250515.1). Classification (GTDB taxonomy): domain Bacteria; phylum Bacteroidota; class Bacteroidia; order Cytophagales; family Spirosomataceae; genus Aquirufa; species Aquirufa ecclesiirivi. Next base: position 404,040 of record NZ_JAANOP010000002.1, read on the forward strand.
GAAAATCTTGAAAAATGCATTGACGTCATTTTAGATAATGCCTCGGAAGGCAATACTGGAGATGGCAAAATATTCATTTATGATGTACAAGATGCGATTCGCATCAGAACTAGAACTCGAGGGGTGGAAGCAATAAGGTAATGTAAATGGTAAATTGTAAATGGTGAATTGTGAATGGTGTATGGTTTACCATTCATAATTTACCATTTACCATTAATTTTCTTGGTTTTCATCCGTACAAACATCTCCTCGGTATACCATTGATATTGCCTCGTTTTTTTAATCATGGGGGCATGAGATCTGGAACGGTAAGCAAAGGCATCCAAGGCCTGAACATTTTCCCACAGACTGAAAGTTGCTTGTTCCAATAAGGGAATCTCTCCTACTCCTTTGGCAAAAATGAGTCCTGCTTGATTTTCAATACCCCGACTGGAGGAAGGAACATTCATCCAAAATCGGATGGCTTGAGAACGACGGATACTGGCACGAGTGATTACGGCCACAGGGCCATCCCAAGGCTCATTGGTATCGTCAAATTCAAAAGGTTGTAAGTTATTCCATGTACCATGTCCTTTCCATGGTGTGGCATCCCATCCTGAAATGGATTGACTTAAGCTAGAAAATTCAAGCCATCGTTTATCATGTTCGAAAAAATATCGGGCATCTTCTTCTCTCTCCCAAAGTCCTAAAAACGCATAAGTTCCCCAATCTGGCCAAATAGAAAAACCCTTTCCACCTCCAGTGCCTAATTGTTTGGCAAATAGCAAACCATCAGCTTTCCAAGCTTGATTCCTCAATTTCCCCATCATGGCAAATGCTTTGAGCTTTTGTCCAAATCCCTTGATATGAAAAAAACGAATGGTGATGAATTGCATGAGTCTATTTTCTAGGAATCAAAATGTACATTCGAATGCTATTTAGCCGTAAATGTAATCATCCAATTGATACCAAACTGATCCGTTAAAGTACCATAATAGGCGCCCCAAAACATATCTTGAATGGGCATGGAGATGGCTGCTCCTTCCGACAAGCCATCAAATATCCGTTGCGCTTCTTCTTTACTACCTGTTTCCACGCAAATATGCATGTTATTTCCAGCAGTTACTGTAAACCCCAACTCTGAAGGAGCATCACTAGCCATTAAAATATGATTATTTAGTAATGGCAACTCAATATGAGCAATCATATTTTTAACAGCAGCAGACATAGGAGGCAATTTACTTTCTGTCGCAATATCAGCAAATCGCTGAATGCCATTCACAAACTCCGTTTTAAAAATCGATTGATAAAACAGAAATGCTTCTTCTGCATTTCCGGGGAAGTTGAGGTAGGTGCTGATTTTTGACATAGTTGGCCTTGGAACTTAATAGTGTCTTATTTATTTGCTAAAATTATACTATTACTTTTTCTTATTGCTTGATTTAGAAATACTAGATATTTTTTTTGTTTCTACTTCAAAATCACTAACAAAGTGATGGTCTTGGTTTACTCGGAATTTGGAGTATACCTGTTCTGCCAGTTTCATGGCGACTTCATGACTTACCGTACCAGCATCTTTTAGTATTTGATAATCATTGAACTGTAAGAAAGCATCTAACTTATTTACCCAATCTGCCATCTTCATTGGAATTTGCCTTTCGGCTTGCAGTTCTGCAAAATCTAAATACATGGTAACGATACGCACCAACTCTTTGATTTCTTTTTCTTGCATATAGTTTTTTGCTGTTCCTCTATCACCTTTTAATACTTTGCCAGTGGGTGCATTTTTCCAAGTGGTAAGACCCATGTTGGGTTTACTCACATCAGCTCTTTGTACAATTATTTCAGCTGCTGTTTTTCCTGTAATTGCCCAGTGCAACTTATTTTGAACAGTTTTAAAAAATTGCTGTGTTATTTCAGCTTCCTTATTGTAATCAATGCTGCACTGCTCGTATATATCCGTAATTTTGAGATAAAAGCGTCTTTCACTCGCCCGTATTTCTCGGATGCGATCCAAGAGTTCATCAAAATAATCTTTTCCAAAGCGTTTACCTTGTTTCAGACGTTCATCGTCTAATACAAAACCTTTGATAATAAACTCTTTAAGGGTTTTGGTAGCCCAAATACGGAATTGGGTTGCCTGATAACTATTTACTCTGTAGCCTACGGCTATAATGGCGTCTAAATTGTAAAAATCAAGTTTTTCAGAAACTTCGCCCCTAAAACCTCTATTTACGACTGTTTCCATTTTGGAAATAGTCGTAGTTGAAGTTAATTCTCCGTCAGAATATATATTAGTTAAATGTTTACTAATGGCTGGTACTTTGACACCAAATGACTCCGCCATAGCTTTTTGTGTAAGCCAAAAGGTTTCGTTATTAAAAACCACTTCAATATTCACATGACCTGTTGGGGTAGTGTAAAAAATGATATCGCTACTTTGCATATTCTCTGGCATAATAATTTGAATCCTAAGACTAATCTGCAAGTATTAAAATTTGTATAGATATACCAAACAGCGTGAAAATTTATTATGAAATCACTTCCCGATACAAAACTTCCCAAAGATGTTTTTCAAAAGGTCGTCGTTGGATATGGCACCTGTGATCTCTCCCAAATGATGTAGGGCGTAACGTAGGTCTTGAGCAATTAAATCTCCCGTTAAATTGATTTTTAAGGCGTTCAAAACCTCTTCCAAGGTTTCCTGCGTCTGTTTTAATTTCTCGTAATGTCGTAAATTGGTTACCATCGTTCCTGAGTTGGAAACCTGATTTAATCCGACCACCTCCAATAACAATTGCTCAAAATCGGCTAAACCTTGACCGAATTTGGCTGAGATAGCCACCGTAGGAAAACCTAATCCTTCCCAATCTTGAATGGCTGGCTGGTTCTCATCGACTTTGTTCAACACCAAAATCAGCGGAATATCTAATTCGGCCATTTCCGACAATGTAGCTTGAATATCCATAGGATTATCCTCACTCACATCGACCACATATAAAATCACTTGAGCCTTCTTAACCCAAGCTTGCGTTCGTTGAACTCCTTGGGCTTCTATGACATCTGTTGTATCTCGCAGTCCTGCCGTATCCACCAAGCGGAATCGAATTCCCCCCAATACCCACTCATCTTCTAAACTATCTCGGGTAGTGCCCGCAATATCAGACACAATGGCTCTCTCCTCTTTCAATAAGGCATTTAACAGCGTGGATTTTCCTGCATTGGGTTTACCTACAATCACGGTAGCTACACCATTTTTAATGGCATTTCCTGCCTTAAAACTAGCCACCAAGGGTCTCACTTTATCCAAGAGCTTATTGACTAAATCTTCTAAATCTTGTCGATCCGCAAATTCTACATCTTCTTCTCCAAAATCCAATTCCAATTCAATTAAAGATGCAAAATGAATTAATTCCTCTCGTAAGGCGGCCAATTCCTGAGAAAAACCTCCACGTAATTGATGCAAAGCAGCAGAAGTAGCCGCTGCTGAATCGGCGGCAATAACGTCCGCCACCGCTTCGGCTTGAGCTAAATCAAAGGCTCCGTTCAAAAAGGCCCTTTGGGTAAACTCCCCTGCACGAGCCAATCTAGCCCCTTTCTCTACAAATAATTGAATGATACTTTCTTGAATATAAGGCGACCCATGACAAGAAATCTCTATCACATCTTCTTTGGTATAGGACTTAGGGCCTTTGTATAAACTAATGACTACTTCATCAAATACTCTTCCATTGGACTCAATACGTCCGTAGTGTAAAGTATGTGGGGCTTGTTTGGATAAATCTTTGTTCGGGAATACTTCATTAACCCAAGCTATGGCCTGGTCGCCCGACAAGCGGATGACACCAATAGCTCCTACACCCAAAGGTGTCGCTAGGGCAATAATTGTATCCTTAAAATCCATTATAACAAGTTTTGCAATTTCATGGCTACTGACATATCACCAGAAATTTTGATTTTTCCAGTCATTACGGCCATCATCGGGTTTAAGTCGCCCGACATTACTTTACTAAAATTCTCTACCGTAGCGGAGATCGTACAATCTGCCTCTTCATTTTCATTCGTTACCGTTCCATCGTTTTTTACCACAATGATTCCTTCTGGAAATGCAAATTTAAATGATACTCCTAAGCCGCCTTTTTGTGCAGCCATGGTAGCAATACGATCGTTGATGTCTTGAAATGTCATATTTTTTTTTCTAAATGTGTCAATGAAATAGCAAATTTAAGGCATTTATTTCCTTAAAGAAATTTTACATTAGACCTCTCGGTGACAAATCCCCTTGAAATCGCAATATTGGCATTCTTCCAAATTTGCCGTTTTCTCAAAAGGCTCTGCTGGTTCTACTAGTCGGTGAACCCAATGGGCAATCAATTGTTCAGATTCATTTAAAAAATCTGCCAAAGGTTGATTCTCACTAAATTCAATTTTCTCCGTTAATACCGTGGCGGATAAATTCCGAAAAGATATAATGCCTGGTTGAATCCTAGCTGAAGGAGTATGGATATTTTTCAAATAATCCACTCGCTCTTCTTGAGGTTTCGATAACTCTTTCCCTAGTAAAAACTTATATAGCCACAATTGAAAAAGCTTTTCCTTGATATCCTCGGAGGTTAATTCTGACATTAAGTCTTCTCCAATTTTCAAATCCTTTTGCTCTACTTTCCCCGTTTTATAATCAATAATCCGAAGGGTATTTGCCCCTAAACGATCTAATCGGTCAACGCGACCTTTGATTTTCACTGGCCAAATTTCCCCATCAATTGGTATACCAACTTGAGTTTCTAAACTTCCTTCGACTTCTAAAAGTTCAATGGGCTCATTTACCCATTGAGGAGATGCCATTAAATAATTTTCTAAGATCGTTTTGGCTACTTCTTTTAACACATAATTGAATCCTTTTTCCAGCTCAAATACCCCTTTCTCTTTTTCAATTTCACGAATAGCTCGATTCAAATAATCATCCAAATGAAGAATTTTATCATTCCAATCGACAAGCTCCATTCTCCCAGCATGTTGCTCTTGAATTTCTGTATCGAGTAATTCCAACACTTTATGAATCCAAGTACCAAAAACATCGGCCCCCATGTCGTCATCACTTTGTTTATCATCCCGCAATCCTACAATTTGGGAAAAATAATACTTCATGGAACAGGTCACCAACATGGATACCGAAGAAGCAGATAAACCTCTTTTCAAAAGAACCTCCTTGATCTTTTGTCGCATCTCCCCTGTTTTTTCTATGCTCGTTACAGGTTCTTCTTGCTTTTTGTCTGATTTAACAAATTCCAAAATTGGTTCTTCTAAAATCAGCTTAGGATTCTTCTTTTTCCAATCAAATCGTATTTGCTTAATAAAACGACTCATTTCCTTAATACTCGATTTTTCGGAGGGCTGTACATAACAGAGGATCACTTCTTGGGCCCTCTGCAACAAACGATAAAAGTGGTAGGAAGTAACCGCATCTGCTTGTGTAAAAGTGGGTAATGAGAAATACGACATATTGGCGATGTCGGTAGGAATCAAACTTTCTCGCTTTCTGGTACCTGGCAATGAACCTTCGTTTAAAGACAACACAATTACTCGATCAAAATCCAAGGTTCGCGTTTCCAATAGACCCATCACATGTAAGGTTCGCGAACTATGATCGGGGCCTTCAAAGGTCAATTTTTGTTGCTGCAATAATTGCATCAACAAGATTTTCCCACTGGCATAAGATATTGGAAATCGATCAAATATGGCCTTTTCTAACGTTTCACAAACATCAAAAGCTTGCTGAACGGCTTGCGCTTGTTCATCCCATACATTGCGAGGATAAGCCAGCATAATCTGATGAATAAAACGTTTGATATGACCCAAAATTTCCGAAAAATCACCGTCAACCTGTACCAAAACGTGATTCAGTATTGGAATATTCATTTCCTTAATCGAATCGAATGACACATAGAGACTATCGCTAGCAAGCTTTGAAACTAAAAATTGGTGAACATCTTTGTGTTGATGTTTTGACCAATATTGGGCATACACTTGTACTAAGGGGTGTTGCCATAACTTCATCAAATGAGAAGTGGGATATCGTCCATCAGCTCCTCTTTTGGTCAAGTCCCACCAAAGGTTAATCAATGAAAATATTTGTGTCTTTTTGATGGAAAAACCCATCGTGATGTTCAAACGATCTTTAAATTCACCAATATACTGAGTCACTTGATCCAAAAGCGATTCATCCCCCAGCACCAAGGCTACTTGTTCTTGATCCCCATAAGTATATGCCCAATTTCTGATAGCTTCAATAGCCACGTAAACTTGAGCAGATGGATTGGCCAAACCTATGATTTGAACTTTTTTAGGATCTTCGAGTAAATGCTTTTCCATCCAAAGAAAAGGACCTCTCGATAAATAATCTTGCGAGGCAGGGTGAGAATAATTTCTTAACCAATGACCAGCTCGATGAAATTTATTTTTTACATAGTATTCATCTGCATCCCAAAGGGTTTCGGCTACACCTTGTTTGAGTAGGGTCCTAATTATATCTTCTTCGGCTTTCGAAAGTGCATTAAAACCAACGAAATATATTTTTTTGAAGCTTTTGGCTAAGGGTATCCCTTTTTCTAGGTTTTCTACCAAGTTACGGTAAGCCTTTCCTCGGTAAACCAAACCTAAGGACTCTAATCTACTTTTGAGTCGAATGTATACCTCTAATAAATGATCATAGAGCTTAAAATAAGCCTTGGTATTTTCGGTAATGAATTTTTCAGGATGTTCTTCTCCATATTCTTGTCCCCATCTTTCAAGGGATTTGGCTTCCGACAAAAAAGAAAATAGTTGAACAGGGTCTACTAGATATAGATCTAGCAAATCAAAATCTTTCAACATCAATTGTCCCCAAGAAACAAATCGGTCAAAATCTACCTTGGCATCCACTTCCTTGAAGCAAGCAAAAGCTTCCATCAATAAAGTAATAGGATCTATAAGCTCAGAATTTGTCATTTGTAGGGCAAATTCCTCGATAGTCATCACTTTAGGAGAAATAAAAGGTCTTTCTCCCAATTGTGCTAATTGAGTTTTAAGGTAAAGCGTACCTCTTTGGGAAGGCATCACAATAGCGACTTCCCGCAGTTCATCAAAGCCATGTTGGGCTATGAGATGTTCGGCTGTTTTCCTTAAAAATGATTTCATACTGTCTTACAGATTCCCCTTTTTCATTTCTTTGACAGCATAATCCACGGCTCTGGCCGTAAAAGCCATGTAGGTTAAGGATGGGTTTTGGGTAGAAGTAGAAGTCATACAAGCTCCGTCGGTTACGAATACATTTTTTACCTGGTGCATTTGATTCCATTTATTCAAAAGAGATGTTTTAGCATCCGCACCCATGCGCACACCACCCATTTCATGAATATCTAAACCAGGAGCTTGTTTAGTATCTCGGTGATGAATATTGGTAAAGCCCGCTTTGGTATACATCTCCGTAAATTGATCAATGAAATCTTGTACCATTTTATCATCATTGTCGTCATAAGCCACATTCACATGCAAAATGGGCATACCATTTTCATCCTTTTTTAGCTTATCCAATGTGACTTTATTGGACTCTTTTGGTATCGTCTCTCCCATCATGTGCGATCCAGCATACCACATTTGATTCATTTTAGGATTCAATAATGAATTTTTCAAGCTTTCACCTAAACCTTCACGATCGGTACTTGAACTTCTGCCAGCATTCATACCAGCCGCATAGCCACGGAGAAAATTGGTTTCTTGTTTGTATAAATTACGGAAACGAGGGATATATCCTGAATTAGGTCGACCACCTTCTGTTTTAAAGTCCAAATAACCTTCATATTCAGCTGAAATAGAGGCACGGTAATTATGAAAGGCAATGTGTGTACCCAATAAACCAGAATCATTACCAAGTCCATTCGGGAAACGATGTGAGGTAGAATTCAATAAAATTAAATTGGTATTTAGAGCCGCAGCGGTAACAAAGATCACTTTAGCATAATATTCCACCATTTCTTTGGTATGTGCATCCACCACACGAACACCTACGGCCTTTTGTTTCTTTTCATCGTAAATGATGGAATGAACCACCGAATCAGGACGTAAAGTCATGTTACCCGTTTTAGCTGCCCAAGGTAAGGTAGAAGCGTTGGCGGAAAAATAGCCCCCATAAGGACAGCCTCTTTGACATAAATTCCTACCTAAACATTGGGCTCTTCCTTGCTGATAATGGATTTCCTGAGGCTGAGTTAAATGCGCACACCGACCAATAATCACATGGCGGTCATTGTATAGTCGTTTTATTTCCTTTTGAAAGTGTTTTTCTACACAAGTCAATTCATGTGGAGGTAAAAATTCTCCATCGGGAAGTGCATCTAAGCCATCTTTATTCCCTGATATACCTGCAAATTTCTCTACGTGGGAGTACCAAGGATCTAATTCTTTATATGTAATTGGCCAAGGTGTAGCAAAACCATCACGTGCAGGTCCATCAAAATCCAATTGAGACCATCGCTGTGTTTGTCTAGCCCACAAGAGAGATTTCCCACCTACCTGATACCCACGAATCCAGTCGAATGGCTTGTCTTGTTCATATGGATGCTCCTTATCTTTCACAAAGAAATGTTTGGCATCTTCACGGAAAGCATAACATTTGGAAATGATAGGGTTTTCCTTAATTTCTTCATCTGTCAATCGACCACGATGGGGAAATTCCCAAGGAGACATTAAAGTAGTAGGATAGTCTTCATTATGAGTCACCTTTCTTCCTCTTTCCAAAACAAGGGTTTTAATCCCTTTCTCACAAAATTCTTTGGCAGCCCATCCGCCTGCCATTCCTGATCCAATTACAATAGCACCATAGGTGCGCTTTTCGGCATTCGTTAAATAGTTCATTGAAATAAAACTTATGATTTTTTGACAGGAGCACAGCCGTTAAAAAAGCCTGGTGCCATAACATAATGATAGTATTTGACCATAATTTCTTCCGAAGAAGTATAGCCTTGAATAGTTAATCCCTTCAGGGTAGACATAGCTTTTTGAGCATCTGGACCCAAATTACCTTTGGACATGGAAAACAGAAATTGTTCTTTTTCTGCTTGATTAGCCTGTACCCATGGCTTTTTCACATAGGATTCCAAAGAGGTTCGAAAACCATCCAATACCTTACGAAACGCCTCCTGAGCTGCTGGCTGATAGCAATCATCCAACATCGTTTTAACAAACGAAGGAACTCCTAAACTAACAGCTCCAGGGATAGTCGATTCAGGGATAATGATTCCAACCCAGTCATTTAGAAGTTGGTCTTGTTCTTTAGTCCACACCAAGGGTTTCCATGTTGCAGGTAAAACTGGTTTTGTTTGAGCGGTAAGGTCATAAAAAGCCACGGATCCAAGTGTAGCTAAGGCCATTCCTTTTACCCATTCGCGACGAGAAATTGTAGTCATTTGAAATAGAATTTAAACAGAGTAAATCTAATGAAAATTCGGGAGCTTGTTGTGCTGAAAAGCTAGGTAAAAGGAAAATGAAATACACTATGTTATACGCGGCTTAGTGCGAGTTCGCTTCTTTCCCCAGTTTTTGGGATTGTTGAGTTTATTCCTTAGTGTGGTTATTTAGTCAAACAACAGCCATTTTACCCCATAACCAAAAACCCTTGACATAGCAGGATGAAGGTAAGCGGTATAATAATTGTTGTTCAGGAGGCCATAATTGGCATGTGACATTTTGAAAAATAGACGAACACGATTAATACGCAAGGAAACATAAGGGTCTATTTGGACAAAAGCCGGTATTTGATAATTATTCTGTAAATGGTACTGTTGTAGGGCAGGTTGGTAAGCATCCGCATAATAGGCCGATTGATGATGAATATCGATTCCAAATTGAACATACAATAACTTCTTGTATTGCACATCCAATGCCAAATTTGCATCAATCAATAAGTTGGGCATGCGGAGAACATCGGGCCCTGTTTGAGTATTAGCATACACTTTTGTAAACCAAGAAAATTTCCGCCATTGTCCACCCAAATCCACCGAAGTTCTAAAAACCCCTATATCCGATTTTGTTTGGGTTGGCGTTGCCAAGGAATCAAAATATACCCAATCTGAAATTCGCTGAATCGTGATGCCAGGTTTGAAATAAATAAACCTAGACTTCAAATTAATTCCACCTGAAATTTCATCCATGGAAATATTTGAAAAATCATTTTTCCACCGATACGAGGTATTATATACCCAGTTTTGAGCTACACTTAGACTATACGAAATCCGTTGGGCACTAACTTGGAAAATAGGAGATTGAAAACTGGCTTTTAAACGATAATCTGATCCTAACAAATATTCTCCTTCTGCAGTAAAATCGATATTCTGATTAAAGGATTGATTAATCCACAAACCAACATAATTCTCAAATCGATCTAACTTACTCTCATTCATTGGATTATAAACAGACCAATAACGTTGCTTTAAATAAGTTCGGTAAACAAATTGTTTATAAATTCCTTTTAAACCTGTTTGGTGACTGTAGGACGACCATTGGTTTTCATTGTATAATGAATCCTCCGTTGGGGCTTGAATGTACTGAATATAGGTTCTTGGATAAAATCCATCCGTTAATGATTGTTGGAATGCCTTATCTCTAAACTTCACAGTACGATTTTCCACATCCAAGGATTGGAATAATTGTAAACCTTTCCAGCCTACATATTCATGGTAAGCGTGAATCTTAATGAATTTGTCATTGGATTGAGATAATGAATTAGACAAAATAGCGGTATTATCAATGTATTTAAGCGCTTCATCAGCTGTCAAAGTCTTTGATAATTTCACTCCACCTTGGTCATTTGTACCTTGATCAAAATAATTAATATGCCCCAATAAGCGGTATTTCTTATTTTTTGATTGAAAATTAGTATGCAACAATAAACCCCATTGACCCAATAAACTCTGTTCACCCGATTTAAATGCGGCATCCGTCAAAACTTTGTCGGCCACCATACGCTGTAGAGCAATGCCTATATTCCAAAGGGAATCAACGTTTCTAGCAAAATTAAAATTCAAGCGAGTTTGACCTCCCCCACCCAGGTTATATTCCACTTCGGAATAAGGTGATTTGGAATTATAATACCGTACCTGATCCGACTGAAATGCATATGGAGAATATACAGAATAGCCTAATTGGGTTCCTAAGCTACCCGGAGATTGGAAAAACACATTCCGAACAGCTGTACCATCATTCCCTAAATTAGCTGTCAAAAAACCGCTTTTCTCTTGAAATAAATACCGATGAAATAAACTTAGTGTGGTATCTACTCGTCGTTTCGTATCTCTAGAATTAACCACATCTGATTCATGAACATAATACATGGTATTAGGTCCATACACTTGCTTTGTAGAATCATCTAAAGCAGCTCGACCGCTTTTTTGAGGTCCTTTACTTTTACCTTGGTTATTTTGAGTCGCTGGATTAGGAAAGCCATTTCGATCATTTGGGTTCTGTGTACCGGGAAAACCTGAGGTCGTTCCAGGTGTCAAAACTTGAGCCCAAATCGAAAATGGAAGCAAAAAAGAAATAACAAAAAGTAAGGTTAACCGATATATCATCGCCGCAAAGGTAGCTTAAAATAAGGAAATTATCTTGACAAGCTTTGGTTCAATAAGCTCCAAAAATCAGCTTCCCTCTTCAAAAAATACATCTCCATAGGCAGATAGGCTATTTTTTTTGCTAAGGCAGGATATTCATGATAGACAGCTTGAAAGCGAACAAAATCCTTATATGTCGTAATAAATGCCTCATCTTCCGCCATTTTGGCTGCCTTTGTATTTAAATCATTGAGTTCACCTGGTGTAAAACGATGGTGGTCTGGATAAGATTGTGTGCTTTTCAAATCTCCTAAATTTTTCACTTGTTCGAAAAACAACGAAGGATCAGCAATTCCTGCCAATGCATGCCATGAATGAATACTAAACACATTCATTCCTTGTGGTTTACCATATTGAATGGAAGCAAAAAAAACTGGTTTAGGAATTTCTGATTCAAAATAGACTATTTGTTGCTGGTCCAAATTGCTAGGACAACGAGTCACAATGACCGCATCAGCCCTTTCAATACCTTCTCTCCATTCCCTTAAGCGCCCCATGGGCATCAAATGGTCTTTGAAATAAGGTTTATCAAAAGTGGTACAAATGATATTAAAATCCGCTTTCAAAGCTCGATGCTGAAATGCATCATCTAAAATGACGGTATCGATGTCAGGGAATTGTGCCTTCATCTGTTGAATACCTTCAACCCTTCTTTCACAAACTGCCACGTGTAAATGAGGAAATGTAGACTTGTAAGTTAGTGGTTCATCCCCAACTTCGCTAGCGATTGAACTAGGATCTACCCATCTAAAACCTTGGGTAATTCGGCCATAACCTCTACTTAAAATACCCAAGGATTTACTCCAACCGGCGTGCTGAATCAGATAAGCCACCATGGGACTTTTACCTGTTCCTCCCACTGCTAAGTTTCCAACAACGATGGTTTTGGGTTTTCCAAAATGATGAGATATAAACCATCCCCAATCATAAAATGCATTACGTAGAGAAATTACAATTCCATAAAGTAAGGCAGGAAACCAGGTGATTATTTTTTTCATATCAAGTTTAAAGCTAAAAAGAATCGCCGAGGCGGCAAAACAGCCAAGAAAATAATAACTTGCGACTATGTTTGATATCTCCGTTTCATACCAAAAACATTCCCTACAATTTCACTTTGAAGCAGGTACTTCACGTGGAATATTGACCGAGAAAAACTCATATTTCATCCAGATCAAAAACAAGAAGAATCCAACACAAATAGGAATTGGTGAAGCTGGTCCCTTGAGAGGCCTGAGTCCAGAATTTGAAGATGAAGGGTTAGCTGGATTTGAAAAATACATCAAGAGTGCGAAATGGGAGTTATTTCCTGAAAATCTGGAAGAGATCCCTTTATTTATTTCTCATCTACCCTTAGGCTATCCCTCCTATAAATTTGCCATTGAAATGGCGGTATATGACTATATCCAAGCTAAAAATGGGATATATTTCAATAATCCATTTAGTCTTGGAACAAGGTCTATTCCCATCAATGGATTGATTTGGATGGGAAAACCAGATTTCATGGAAGATCAAATCGAACAAAAGTTAGCACAAGGGTACACTTGCCTCAAATTAAAAATTGGTGCCATTAATTTTGATCAAGAACTCGCCATTTTAAAAAATCTCAGAAGTCAATTTCCCCAAGAGAAATTAATTATTCGAGTGGATGCCAATGGAGCCTTTAGTACTCAAGAAGCGGCACATAAATTAGAGCAATTGGCAAAATTGGATATTCACAGCATTGAACAACCCATTCGGGCGGGACTTTGGAATGCTATGGCTGAATTATGCCAAGAGAATATTCTACCTATAGCTTTGGACGAGGAATTGATCGGTTTAGAAAGCGAAGAGCAACAAAATCAATTATTAGATAAAATCCCGGCTGATTACCTCATCATTAAACCTAGTTTAGTGGGTGGCTTTTCTGCTAGCCACGATTGGATTCAAGCGGCAGAAAAACATGACATGGGTTGGTGGATAACATCAGCTTTGGAATCCAACATCGGTTTACAAGCCATAGCACAATTTACTTCAGAATATACACCACAAATTCCTCAAGGCTTAGGAACAGGTTCTTTATATACCAATAATTTTGCTTCTGGGCTGTCCATTCAAAGAGGAAATTTACATTTTAACCCAAATTTTATCCGTGTCAATCCATTTCATGAAAATCATGTTTAGGAAATACATTTTAAGGCCTATCTTTACAAAAAATTAGAAAAAGACTTCATGAATACCATTGACGCGGCAATGATTGCCATCTTAGAAAAACGCTTAGAACTCTCTAAATTGAACTATTCTGACGAAAGTTATGATGATGTAGAAGAAATTTTGCACGATTTAGAAGATGATTTTAATGAAAAATACGGTGATCAATTAGAAGAAATTCTGGAGAAAGTACACCTTAAGCATTGCCCAGAGTCCGACGTTCTTTTACCAACAGCTTACTTAGCCAAGAAATTTGTAGAAACCGAAGATGGTGGAATTGAAATAGGCAAAAAAGAAGGTGTGGAGGTGGAATGGATTGAAAATCCAGCCGTAGGTGCTAGATTGGTATTGTTGCCTTCTCCAACCCGAATTCTTTTGATGACTCCTAAAGGTATCAGTGTGGTATGGGAAAAGGAAAGCTAGAAAATTAGATTTATCTTAGACTATATCAATAATAAAAAGCCACTAGAATTAATTTCTAGTGGCTTTTTATATAGATACAAAAGGAAGAAAATACTACACCCAATCCACTCCCTTGACCAATAATTTCTGCGTTTCTAGTCCTAAAGGGTAATCTGAATAATCGTGCATATAATCCCAACTAGCCAATGGGGGTAAACTCATTAAAATAGATTCAGTTCTTCCATTCGTCTCTAATCCAAATTTAGTACCTCGGTCATGGACTAAATTAAATTCCACATATCTTCCACGACGGAGTAATTGAAATGCCTTTTCTGTTTCTCCGAATGGGCGAATGGCATTTTCCTGCATCAAATGACTATAAATTGGAACAAATGCCTCACCTATTGCCTTCACAAACTCAAAATTGGCTAATTTTTCTTCCAAATTTTTAGCCTTGATATAATCAAAAAATATCCCCCCTATTCCCCGAGTTTCTTCTCGATGTGAATTAAAAAAATAATCATCTGCCCAAGTTTTATATTTGGGGTAATACATCTTATCAAATCGATCACATACTGCCTTAATTTGTTCGTGAAACCATTTTGCTTGCTCGGGTATGATGATGTGCGGAGTTAAATCTATTCCACCACCAAACCAATGATCCCCATTGCTTAATTCAAAATACCGAACGTTCATGTGAATAATCGGAACCCAAGGATTAATAGGATGCATAACAATGGACACGCCAGAAGCAAAAAAATCGACTTCTTCTTTCATGTCTAAACTCTTCACCATTTTGGGATGCAAAGGTCCAAATACCGCTGAAAAATTAACCCCCGCTTTTTCTAAGATATTTCCATTAATTATGACACGAGATCTCCCTCCTCCACCTTCTTTACGTTTCCAATTGTCTTCTTTAAATCGACTTCCGCCATCCACTGCCTCAATACCTCGGCAGATTGAATCTTGCAAACCTTTGAAATAATCAGCTATGACTTCCTTGCGCATACTTATTGAGGAGATTGTTGATTGGTATCGGGGACTTCTGTTGGACTGCCTAACAATGAATTAAGTGAATCCAATTCCGAATCACTTACTTGAAGTGAATCAGGCAGGGTACTGTAAGAACTCTGGCAATTAAAATCTTTTTTAACTACTCGTTTATCCAGCTTATCAAATGGTACAGGTTTATACGTAGCCAATAATGGGTCATTGACCACTTTAATCATGAAACGTTTATAAATCGGCAAGGCTGTTTTAGACCCCTCTCCAAGTGCCCCCGTTCGAAAGTGAATAGAACGGTCGTCACCACCAACCCAAACACCTGAAATCAAATTATGGGTCATACCTATAAACCAGCCATCTGAGTGATTGGAAGTAGTACCCGTTTTTGCTGCAAATGCCGGGGCATAGCGATTATTCGTTGGTAGTAAAACTTCTCCTTCATTCCAAAGCAAGGAACTTCCTGTTCCTCCTTCATATACTACCCCTTCTAACATGGAACGAACCAATTGAGCCGACTCCTTTTTAATCACGCGAAAAGAAACTGGATCAAATCGTTGTAAAACCTTACCATTTTGATCTTTTATCTCTTGAACGATCATCGGTTCCACATGAATACCTTCATTGACAAAAGCCGAATAGGCTCCAATCATTTCATATAAAGACACATCAAATGAACCTAAACCTATGGATGGAACAGCTTTTAAGGGGCTCTTAATTCCCATTTTCTGAGCATAATACATGACGGTATCAGCGCCCACTTCATTGGTCAAACGCGCCGTAATGGAGTTGATGGATTTTGCTAAAGCTCTTCGAATCGGCATGGCTGAATAGGAAAATGTACCATCGGCATTCGATGGACGCCAAATTTTCTTTTCTCCTTTTTCTTCCACTTCTAACTCAAAAGGCTCATCAGTCATCATATAACATGGCGATAAATCCTTAGGACCATCAATGGCGGCCGTGTAAACAAATGGTTTGAACGTTGAACCAGGTTGTCGTTTAGATTGCTTAACGTGATCATATTTGAAATACTTAAAGTCTAAACCTCCCACCCAAGCTTTAATATGTCCTGTATAAGGATCTAAGGTCATCATGCCCGACTGTAAGAATCGCTTATAATACTGAATGGAATCATAAGCACTCATGGTCATTTGTTCTTCTCCTAAAGTAGTCCTAGAATAAACCCACATTTTGCGTTTCACATTTTTCATATAATGCATGACCGAATCAGGATTCTTGGGATATTTATTCACCAAGGCCTTATAATATTCCGTACGTTTGGCGACTGTATCAATGAAACCTGGAATTTCTTTACCATGCTCATCTACCCAAGGATTTTGTCCCGTCCAGTGATTATCAAAGGTCTTTTGAATGGAACGCATACCTGACTCAACGGCTTGTTCTGCATGTATCTGCATTCTTGAATCTATGGTGGTATAAATTTTTAAACCATCACGATACAAGTCTATTTCCATATCATTCGCTTTGGCCCACTCATTCAGATATTTGGCAATAGCTACTTTGAAATAATTACCTGTACCATCGTAAGGTGACTCTTCATTGGTATGCAACTCAATCGGCATTTTTGCCAGGGAATCATAGCTGTTTTTCTTTAAATATCCAGCTTTCACCATTTGGGCCAAAACCACATTACGGCGCTTCCAAGCCTTATTTTGCTCAATGGGTTTACCTTCATACCTCTTAGGATTGTAGGTAGTTGTAGCTTTCTGAAGGCCTACTAAAATGGCGGCTTCTTGAACATTCAATGAGTCTGGAGACGTGTTAAAATAAGTTTTGGAAGCCACTTTGATTCCGTAGGCATTGTTTCCATAATCTACCGTATTTAAGTACCAAAGGATAATTTCATCTTTGGTATAAAACCGTTCAAGCTTGATAGCAGTAACCCATTCTTTGGATTTATAGATCAATTTACTTAGTCCTGGCACATAACCGAATAAACCCGTTTTAGTAAAACTCTTTTTAGTCCGAGTTTTGAATAAATTTTTAGCTAATTGTTGAGAAATAGTACTTCCTCCTCCACGATCACCTCCTTTTACTAATCCAACTGCTACCCCAGCCCAAGCTTGAAAATCAATACCTGTATGCTCATAAAAGCGGGAATCCTCCGTGGCTACTAATGCTTGTACCAAATAAGGGGAAAGCAATTTATAATCACGTATGGGAGTTCTATTTTCAGCAAAATATTTACCTAGTAAAACTCCATCGGCAGAATAAATTTCAGAAGCTTGCGACAATTTAGGATTTTGTAATTCATCGACACCTGGCATCTCACCAGTCAACCAAAAGATATTGGTTTCGATCACAAAAAGGTAAATGAGCACATACATGACCATTTTACCTGCCACCTTCCACATAGTCACGACGGGCTTATAATAAGGTGAATTGCGATCTACATGCGCTTCATAATAAGCCTCAATCAAGCGCCATTTTGTCCGAAGAAAAAAACGGGTCATGGCCACTTGGCCGACTAACCAAGAATATTTTTTTTCACCCAGAACACGGGCTAATAAGGGCAATAAGAAAGCCGTTAAATGCTCCAATCCTTTCCAGAAAAGGCTTTTAAGCTGTTGAACGATTGCGCGAATTCGTTGTAGCATAAATGGATTGAATTATTCCGTTTCTAATTTTTCTAAGATACTCATTAAATCCGTAAAATCCCTAAAACCTGGTCTATCCTCTTGGCCTGCCGTAAGCCCAATACCTTGGATTGAACTTTGCTCCACCCATTCTTCCAAATCTTCCTCAGGCAGCTCCAATCCTAATATAACAGGATATTGAGCAGCCCAAGTTTCTATTTGAGCTTCCATTCCTTGTAAAGAATCTGGAGAATCTGCTACTAATAAAAAGTAATTTACATAGGGTGCTGCTGTAGCAAATAGAGCTGGTAAATTATCCGAATCTATGTTGACACGCATCATTTTAGGAATATCCATTTCCAATAATCGTGGCAATTGAGCCCTAGAATCGACTTCGATCCAATCTGGAGCGTAATTTTGAACAATCTCGTTCATTTGATCAGCAGAAAGACCTGAAAGTTCTGCTACGATTTCCACCCCACTTAACCAATTCCTAATTTCTTTGTATTTATTTAAAGGCATTTCATGTAAGGCAAATCCTAACCAATCAACCCCCATGCCGGCACAATAGCGAGCGTCTGAAAGGTTATCAATGGATGAAACCTTAACGCGTGTTTTTAACATCATATTCTCTTCTAAAACAATTGGCAAAACTACGGTTTAGGACGTGAATTACAAATAAAATTGACTTATTGGAGAAATAAATCACTAAATTGCGGAAAATTTCTGCAGGCTTTGAACCTGAATTGAATATGAAAACAAAAGGACGCGTTCTCGTCGCTATGAGCGGCGGCATTGACAGCTCGGTCGCAGCTGTTTTATTACACGAACAAGGATACGAGGTAATTGGCATGACCATGAAAACATGGGACTACGCTAGTTCGGGTGGAACCAAAAAAGAAACAGGTTGCTGTTCTTTAGATTCCATCAACGATGCCCGTCACATCGCTGTATCCTTGGGATTCCCACATTATATATTGGACATTCGTGAAGAATTTGGGGATTCTGTCATCGATTATTTTACCAATGAATACGTTGAAGGCCGTACTCCCAATCCCTGTGTGATGTGCAATACCCACATTAAATGGGATGCACTTTTAAGAAGAGCAGATCAATTGGGTTGTGATTTTATAGCTACGGGTCATTATGCCCAAATACGCCAAGAAAACGGCAGATATATCATTTCTAAAGGAGTGGATGCCCTAAAAGATCAAAGTTATGTGCTTTGGGGTGTTTCGCAAGATAGCCTTGCCAGAACCATTTTGCCTTTAGGACATTTAACCAAGCAACGCATCCGAGAAATGGCAACAGAGCGTGGATTTGTCGACTTAGTCAACAAGTCAGAAAGCTATGAAATCTGTTTTGTTCCTGATAATGATTACCGTGGTTTTCTAAAACGACGTTTACCTGAATTGGAAGAGGCAGTACATGGTGGAAATTTCGTGGATCAAGCAGGAAAAATCATCGGTAAACATGAAGGCTATCCATTTTACACCATTGGACAAAGAAAAGGCCTAGGTAAAGCCTTTGGATTCCCTGCCTTTGTCACAGAAATACGGAAAGAGACGAATGAGGTGGTGATTGGGCATTTAGAGGATTTAAATAGAACAGGTATGTACGTTGGTCAATTGAACCTACAGAAATACGCAGAAATACCTGAAGGAGGCTTAGAAACCATCACCAAAGTTCGCTACAAAGATCCTGGGACTGAGGCTAAAATTGAGCAATTTCAAGGGAAAATCAAGGTCGAATTTCACGATGAAGTTTCAGGAATTGCTCCTGGGCAAGCAGCGGTGTTTTATGAAGGCGATGATGTCATTGGTGGCGGTTGGATTTTAAAATCCTTCCAAAAAGGTAGCGTATTTGAAAATATTCAATCTTTTGACCTATGAAAAATGCATGTATCCTTGGGTTTTTGATCCTACTTTTTACAGAAATCAATCTAGCCCAATCTACGAAAAACTATCCCAAAGCAGATATTAGCTTTTTGGTCATAGGAGATTTCGGTCGACATGGTGAATACAACCAAAAAGAAGTGGCTAAACAAATGGCAATTACTGGAACTGAAGCCGACATTGATTTCATCATTACCACAGGTGACAATATTTATCCCAAAGGCGTAGCAAGTCCCTTAGATCCAGCTTGGAAAAGCAGTTTTGAAGATATCTATGTGGGTCATAGCCTACATGTCAATTGGTATCCTGTATTAGGAAACCATGATTATGCGGGCAACCCACAAGCAGAAATCGATTATTCTCAAATCAGCAGAAGATGGAATATGCCAGCGCGTTATTATTCCAAAACCTATAAATTATCGGATGGTAGTCAATTGCTCATCGCATTTTTAGATACCTCTCCCTTTGAACTGGGCTATTACCAAGATGAAGATGAACCATTCAGAACCCAAGTGGCTTCCCAAGATACCAGTGCACAAAAAAAGTGGTTTTCTGATTTAATGACTAGTTCCAAAGCCCAATGGAAAATTGCGGTGGGTCATCACCCATTAGTAACTTCGGGCCCACGGATGGACAGGAAAAACCATGTAGCAAACTCATGGCAATCCTTATTGGAAAAGGTTGGAGTTGATTTTTATTTGGCTGGACACGAACATCATTTGGAATACAATCAACTTAGTCCAAAACTGAATCACTTGATTTCAGGAGCAGGAAGTAAAATAACAGCATTGAAATCGACAGATAAAGCCAAATTTGCAAAATCCAGTAATGGATTTGCTGCATTTTTCATTCAACCAAAAGTTTTGGAATTCCAATTTATAGATGATAAAGGGAATACGATTTTCAGTCAGCAAATCAAAAAATAGACATGTCAAGCATGCTAGCCCTTACAGTAACATTGACATATATCAATTTGAAAAAAAATTAAAAATTAACGTTAAAAAATTAATTTTAGCTGCTAGGTTCGTAAATTACCATGGATAATGGGTACATCTAACCATATCATTTTAACCATTTAACTTGTTATAAAATTGAAATTTATACCCAAAATAAGATTTAAAGAGGATCTCAAAATGGAAGGTTTTGAGAGTATTGATTTACAAGAATTTTCCAAGCGAGATTGGAATAACTTGGAACAAAACTCTCCCTTTTACCCACATCGATTAGATTTTTTTATCCTTTTAATCATTACAAAAGGTTCTGTACGACATAAAGTTGATTTAAAAGAATTCTTAGTGCAAGAAAATGAATGTTTGATTATTTCTCCCAATCAAATTCATGCCCTAAATACTGAATCTGAATACCATGGTCATATGTTTCTTTTCACCAAAGAATACTTAATGAACTATTTTACGCCAAATACGTATTTTTATATTTCTCAATTATTCAATTACCATCTATTTAATCCTGTTTATCAGTTAGATCAATGCATGATGGATTATGCGGGAAGAGTAGCTTCAGAATACGTTTACAGCCCTTATGTACTTAAAAACCAAATTATTTCATCCCTATTTTCCATCATTCTTTACAAATTAAATAATAGAAACTTACTTCTTCAATCCATCCAAAACTCCAAGCAAGGTTTTGATTTATTTGAAAAATTCAAAAACTTAATTGAAGAAGAATACCACAACAGTAGGAATGTGAATGATTATGCAGACAAAATGAATATCTCCTATAAACACCTCAATGAGATTTCTAAGAGATTTACGAATAGAACTGCCAAGGAGTTTTTAGATGATTACATTATCCTTGAAATCAAGAGAAAACTTAGCTCTACTAGCCTTTCGGTCAAGGAAATTTGCTTCAATATTGGCTTTGACGAACCAACTAATTTAATTAAATATTTTAAGAAAGCTACTGGAATCACTCCGCTTGAATTTAGATCACAGAACAAATAAGGTTTCATATTTACCATGAACAGTCATAAATTAACCTTTGGGTAACAATAAATTTTGATGAATTTTGTTGAGTTATAATTTAGGAATAAGTCTATTTATGATATTGAGTAAGTCATTGATAGTTAAAATATTATTTAATTCCGCCTTTTAATTACCAAATCCTGTGTTCATATAATAAGGTGTAAACATGAACTTGTTTACACCTTTCTTTTTATACCCTATTTACCTTCTTCCAGCATTTCTTTGGGTACTTTTCTATTTCGTTCCATTTGAATAATTTCTACATCAAATATTCTGGATCCATCTATTTTGAGCTGTATAGCTGTCTGTATAGGATGAAAACCATGCTGACCTGCTGCACCTGGATTTATAAAGAGCATGTTATTTCTTTTGATATCTCGCTTGACTTGTAAAATATGAGAATGTCCACAAACAAAGATTTGGGGAATACCTTGAGAAAATGCCTCATAAGCATCAGGTTTGTAGGAAGATGGTGCTCCAGCAATATGCGTCATGGCAATATTGACTTCTTCGCAACGAAAACGCATAATTTTAGGGTACATATTACGGATGGTTCGATCATCTATATTCCCATACACGCCCGCTATTGGTTTTTTGTAAGCAATTAATTGATCAGCTAGTTGTACAGAGCCCCAATCACCAGCATGCCATATCTGATCACAGGATTCTACATGAGGGAGCAACCTAGGATCTAAATAGGAATGCGTATCCGAAATGATCAATATTTTCTTCACCCTACTCAGCCCTTATATTTTTTTTGACAGAAATCAATAATTTATCTGAAATTAAGCTATTGGCTAGCCAAGCTTTTTTCTCAGCTTGAAAGGCAAGCAACAGCTCCTTGTTTATCTGAGTATTTGAATTCACCCAACTAGGAGAACCAGAATCTTTATATGCTGAATACCAAAATGAGGCTACTCGGTGAGCTGAAACCAACATACGGTCCTGTACCTTATCGCCCAATCGATGGCCATAAGCTTGAATAAATTCTTTGGTGTAATAATTTAAGGTTCTGCCATTTCTCACTACCTGCATATGTTTCTTTTCTACACCTACGGCTGCCGTTACTTCCTTTTCTACTTGAAAAAGTTCAGGCAACATGGCATGAGATTCCATTAAAATCTCAAAAATAAAGTCCTGAGGTTTGGCGATATACACCAATGGCTTTGATTGGTATTTGGCTAATTGATATTGCGACAATTGCTCCTCAGGAACCAAACTTTCCCAAAGTGCATGTAAGCCTTTTTGACCCGTCAATTGTCCATCATGATTTTTAGTGGTATGCAGTGGAACATGAGCATCTGCCACATAGTGACCAAGATCTGCGGCATAAAACAATACCGAATCTTTCATTTCCTTTTTAAAGGCATTAACTAATTTTCCATAAACACGAACTACCTCCCAAGGTACTAAACCTTCCTTACGAAGCGAATCCAAACCATATTTAGCCACGGCGGCAGAATATTCATGAGGAATATCGGTTTTGTAATTTGATCCAAAAATGGCTGCATCCATATCCAAATAATGCTTTACATCTTCGGTTTTATCTTCATTTCTTCGCACATCTGGTCGAACAGATTGATTCACTAAATAGTCTTGATTTGCAAAAAAATAAGTTCCAAGCGGATCCGGTAAAGCATAAATAGACACTTGCTGTAAGGTTTTATGCGCTAAAAAACCCCATGAAGAGATGAATAGGGTAAAAGGAATAAACAATAAAAATAAATACTTAGGATTTTTCATCTTGAATTTGTTGAATGAATGATTTGGGGGATTTCCCATATTGTTTTTTAAAGGCACGCGTAAAATAAGCAGGATCATTAAATCCCACTTGGTATGCTACTTCGGATATATTAAACTCAGAATTTTCTAACAATAATTTAGCCTGCTGCAAACGAATAGATCGAATAAACTCGTTTCCAGCCAAAGATGTTAGATTTTTAAGTTTACGATACAACTGCATTTTGCTCATATCTAAGCCCTTTTCTAAATCATCCACGTCAAACTCTGCGACAGAAAGATGATCGATGACCAACTGGGTGGCTTTTTGCAAAAAAGGATCTTCATAAACAGGCGGTTTCCCTTCACTAAGCCCTTGTTGAATGATCTGCTTTTGCCAGTTTTTGCGCATTCTTTCCTTAGTCTCCAGCAATTTATTCACACGAATTTCTAAAATATCCGCGTTAAATGGCTTTGATACAAAATCATCAGCCCCGGCTTGCATGCCTTCAATCTGGCTTTCATGAGAACTCTTGGAAGTTAAAATCAACAAAGGAATGTGATTGGTCTTCGGATTTTGTCGTAAGGCCCTACACAAATTTACCCCACTCATCCCAGGCATCATCCAGTCGGTAATTACTACATCAGGAATAAACTTCAGAGCCATTTCTAATGCTTCCTCGCCCCTTTCGGCTTGAATAATCTGGAATCTATTCTTGAAAATATCAGAGATAAACAGACGCATCTCTGCATGATCATCTACAACCATCAGTATTTGTCTTTCTTGTTCAATCTCTAACTCATTAAGATTTTTGATGGCCGATATTGGCTCATTTGAAGGAAATATACTGTATGAATGTATCCAAGATGGGTCAAAGTCGTTTTTAGTCACAGGGAATTCAATACAAAAATCACTTCCTTTCCCTAATTCACTAGTCACTTGAATATGCCCCAAATGTAGTTCCATTAATTCTTTGCATAAGGAAAGCCCCACACCTGTTCCTACTCGACCTATGGAATCTGGCACTTGATAAAAACGATCAAAGATATGAGGTAAATGAGTTGAATCTATTCCTTTACCAGTATCCAATACATGGATTTTCACTTCTTGTACTTCTTCTGAATCCGCCTTGAATTGCTTCACCAAATCCATCCTTAGTGCGATTGTACCATCCTCTGGCGTATGTTTAAAGGCGTTAGAAAGCAAATTGCTGATACATTTTTCAATAATATCTGCATCATAAAAGACAAACAATGAATCCATGGGAGCTGTCCATTTCAACTTGATTTGTTTTTGTATAGCATAAGTCTCGAATCCTTGCAAAATACCATTCACTTGTAAAATCAAATCATGCTGAGCAATAACAGGCTGCTGTTTTCCCGCTTCAATTTTAGACAAATCCAATAATTGATTGATCAGATGTAAGAGTTTTTGGGCATTTTGATAAATGGCCAAAACCCGTGATTTCTGCTCTTTGTTAGCCTGGGTATTATTTAAAAAATATTTCTCTAACGGACTGATAATCAACGTTAATGGTGTTCTTAATTCATGAGAAATATTGGTAAAGAAATGCGTTTTAACTTGTTCCAATTCGCGAATACGTTCTTTTTCTATTTCTTTCATCCGCAGATCCGTTTTAAATGCCTCGCGGATACGAACTTCACGCATAAAACCAAAAACCATTCCTAACAAGATCAAAGTATACAATCCATAAGCCCACCAAGTTCTATACCAAGGCGGTAAAACGGTAATTTTTAACTCGAAGGGTTTCTCTCCCCATACCCCATCTGAATTGGTTGCCTTTACTTTAAAAATATAATCTCCTGGATTTAAATTGGTGTAAGTGGCAGTACGCTGTGTTCCAACCTCATTCCATTCTTTATCAAAACCATCTAAATAATAGGCATATCGGTTATTTTTGGGCCTTTGGTATTCCAATGCCACGAAATCAAGACTAAAAACCGTTTGATCTGGTTGAAGAATTAAGTGCTTGGTTAGCAGGATATCTTTCTCTAATGGGGAATTCTCCTCTCCCACTTTAACCGGTTTATTAAATATTTTTAAACCTGTCAAATAAATAGGAGGAATATCCATTTTCATCCTCAAACTATCTGCCTTGATGTAGTTTAGGCCATTAGCTCCTCCAAAAAATAACCAGTCTTTGGAATTTTGTCCATAAGCTTGGGCTAAGAACTCTTTACCTTGAAGACCGTCTAATTCATTAAAATTGACAAATTTAAGCGTCTTAGCATTCATTTTAGAAATTCCACCATTGGTACTTATCCAAAGATTTCCTTGTTTATCTTCCATCATACTTCTCAAAGTATTGGAAGCTAAACCATCAGCCACGGTAAAATTTCGAAAGCCTTTTCCTGGTCCTAAAAACAAATGCAATCCACCTCCATTGGTCAACACCCAAATCCGTTTATTCCGATCTTGGAATATTTTGGTAATGTTGTTGTAGCGAATCCCATTGACTAATCCATTTTTTTCAATGTGGGTCAACTGTTTAGAACTTATGTTGTAGATATAAATTCCAAAACCCGTGGTACCTATCCAAATTTGCTTGTTTTCATCTACTAAAAGACTCGATATATTTTTAGCAACAAAATTTTTAACTCCTAAAGCGGGATATGGGATTCTGTATTTTTTGCTGGAAATATCAAATTCAATGACTCCTAATCCAGCTGTTCCTAGCAATAATTTATCCCCCATTAAATTCATGGCAGTTAAATTGGCAGCACGATTACCCAATTGATAAGGATAGGCTATTTGCTTTCTTTGAGGAGTTAAATTGATCAGACCATGCCCCCAAACACCTATCCATAAATTACCTTCTGTATCAGACTGCAAAATATTGACATCAAAATCCGCCACGGGATTTAATTTATTGACCCCAGCATTATTAACAATGTGATCAATTTTCCCTGTTTTGTAATTGAAATACGATAAACCCACATTCAAACCAATCCAAACTCCATTAGGGTCCGTTTTACTGGCACTAATCGCGGTCACCTTATTACTTAACAGGCCTTGTAAAGTATTAGGTTTATACCGTAAAATGGAAAATCGTGGTTTTTGAAAAAAAGCAATATTTAAACCTGCTTCCCAAGTTCCCACCCAGGTATTTAGGTTCGCGTCGGTAAATAGACTGGTCACTGAAAATGAACTAATCCCTAAATCGGGATCTGGGTTAGACGATATTTGATAATAGGAAGAAAAGACTTCCTTATTTAATACATAAACACCATTATCCGTACCTATCCACAAATTCTGATAGGCGTCTTTGGTTAAACTAGTAACAATATTCTGCCTACTTAATGGGTTTGATGCATTATAAAAAACTCGTGCAAAACGCTGATTTTGAGGATTAAAACGGAATAGTCCGCGCCCTTCTGTACCTACAAGGATATCTCCATTCGATGATTCGTTAATAACACGAACCCGATAATCAGGCGTATTATTGTTTTCTGCCAATTTAAAAGGTAAATAAGACCTTGGTCCCAAACGAGAGATCAATAAACCTGTTCTGGTTCCAAGCCAGATAGACCCTTTGGAATGTCGATAAATCCTCACGACATCGGCCATCATAGGGTTTTTTACATCTGATTCACTGGCAATCAATTTGTTTTCCCGTGTATCATAAATTAATATGCCTAATCCAGTGGCAGAAACCATGACACGGTGATTCCCTAAATTCAAAATAGATGAAACCGTCATGGATGAAAAATCTTCACCATTGGGTCCCTTACTAAATCGATATACTTTACCTGTTGCTAAGTCGATTTTATTTAATCCAGCATTACGAGTACCTGCCCACATATTGCCTTCATCATCTTCACACATAGTGAAAATATCGCTACCACTGAGCGTGGTAGAATCTGAAGGGTCGCTTCGGAATACAACAAAATTATTCCCATCATAGCGATTTAGGCCGTCGGAAGTAGCAAACCAAAGGAAACCTTTTTTATCCTGAATAATTTTGGAGATGGTACTTTGCGACAATCCAGAGGCCGTAGTCAAACGTTCATATCGCTGACTTTTCTGAGCCAACAAAAGATGATTGACACTTAATAATAAAATCAAGAAAAGGCGAAAATGTCGTTTCAAGAGAATAATTGTGCAGGATAGTAAAAACTAAAATTAGAAAATTATTCCCGAATCCTGAGCTGATTTATCCCTTATTGGAATAAAAGCTTGTATCAAAATAGCTCTCCAAAGACTGATTAAAAGGTAAATTTTACCGTTAAAATCTTTCAAAATGCCCATTCTGCAAGATATATCCTGATATATGAAAGATTTGTCCTAAAGTATCCAAGCAATGAAACTTAATTTTGAACACGATTTAAGACAAAATAATTTAGTTTTTGTCCTAAAGCTTCTCCATCTATTAAAATTTACCTGAATCAAATTATGAATAAATCATTTGTTTCGTTTTCTGGCAGAAATTTTGACAATAAATTGCCGAAATACCAGCAATTAATTAATTCACTTCTTCAAGATATTGAGATGGGAGAATTGAAGCCAGGAGAGCGGCTTCCATCCATCAATGAAGCTTCAGAAGAATGTTACTTGTCCAGAGATACAGTAGAAAGAGCCTACACCGAATTACACAAAATGGGAGCCATTACTTCCATTTTCAGAAAAGGATATTTCATTTCTAATTCTTCCTTGAAACTAAAAACAAAAGTGATGTTTTTAGTTGGTAAAATTACCGATACAAATAAAGCCATCTTCAATTCATTCAATGAGGCGGTAGGTAAAAATGTACTTGTAGATATTTTTACGTATCAATACAAGACGCGCCAATTTCAAGAAATTTTAGGTCAGCAGTTGGGTAATTACCACTATTATGTCATTATGCCACATTTGATTGAAGAGGAAGAGGAGAACATCAAGTGTTTAAAGAAAATTGCGGGAGATCGATTGATCTTATTGGACCAACAATTTGAAAGCATACAAAATACGCATGCGAGTATTGTTTGTCATCCCAAATCACAAATCATTCAAGAGTTTACCAACCATACAAACCTGTTTCAAAAATACCGTTGCTTAAATCTCGTGCTTACCGAAGAAGAATACTTCGATGCGGAATTTATCAATGGCTGTGGAGATTTCTGTGAATCCATCAACATGGATTTTAAAGTATTGGATGGTCTGGACGGAGAAGAATTAAACCAAGGTGAATTGTACTTCACGTTAGATGATTCCGACTTAATTCAGGCCATCAAATACGCAGATAAGCAAAACTGGAAATTAGGACAAGATATGGGAATCATTTCCTACAATGATCAAGGATATAAAGAAATATTATCAGGAGGAATCACCGTACTTTCCAATCAACCTGAGAAAATCGGTCGAAGAGCAGCAGCCCTTATTGGAGAAAGCTATAAGACTACAGAAGAAATTGATCTACAATTGATCGTAAGACTATCACTTTAGGGTTTAATTTTGTGGAAACGGGTCATGAAATTCATGACTCGTTTTTTTTATTTACATAATTTATGTTTCGTTGTAGGCCTGTAATTTTAGTCCTTTTAATGGCTGAATAATGAAATAGTTCTTTAAATACCTCTTCCGACAAAGATTCCCAATCTCCCCTTTCCATCGCTAAGAATGCAGGTTTCGCTTCCAACCTGGGTTCTTGATGTGCTTTGGAAAAGCGATTCCAAGGACAAACATCTTGGCAAATATCACATCCAAAAACCCAATCTTGGAAATCCGATTTCATCGATGCAGGAATACCTTCTTTCAATTCAATGGTAAAATAGGAGATACATTTTGAACCATCTACCCAATATGGGCTTAAAGCATCAGTAGGACAAGCGTCAATACATCGGGTACAGGTCCCACAGAAATCCTTAATGGGTCCGTCAGGTTCAGCAGGTAGGTCAATTAGTAATTCTGCAATAAAATAAAAACTACCTTGTTTCGGTATAATCAAGTTACCATTTTTACCCATCCAGCCTAAACCCGATTTTTTTGCCCAAGCTTTTTCTAAAACAGGAGCTGAATCTACAAACATTCGACCCGAAATTTCACCTAAATCCTCCTGGAGCTTATCCCACAAAATTTGCATTTTATCCTTTACCACCCGGTGGTAATCTTCACCATAGGCATATTTGGAAATCTTAAAATGATGATTTAATGGTATAAGTTCTGGACTAGGAAAATAATTGAATACTAAAGAAACCACTGTCTGACAGCCCTCTACTAATTTTCTAGGATCTAAACGCTTATCAAAATGATTAGCCATATAAGCCATTTCTCCCTGCAATCCTTGATTTAACCAAGCCTCCAAACGAGGAGCTTCTTCTTCTAAAAAGTCAGCCTTGGATATTCCACAAAAAGAAAAACCCACTTCAAAGGCGCGATTTTTAATTAATGAAGAAACTTGTTTGGGATCTCGTGTCATATTCCTAAAATTACGAAGATGCCTTATCTCTGCCAAACTGTCATAAAATACTTTTTGGCTTATGATTTGCGAGGCTATGAAAGCGTATTAATTTTGCCTTATGAAAAAGAAAGAAAACGAGAATAATTTAGAGGAAGAGAAAATTCCAGCCGAAAATCAGGAAAATTTGACAGATAACGAAGAGACAGAAACACAAGAGACTCCTACAGATGAGTTGGCAGAAATGAAGGAAAAATACCTTCGCTTGTATTCTGACTTTGAAAATTTCAGAAAGCGGACAGCCAAAGAGAAAGTAGAATTAATCCAAACAGCATCTGCAGGATTGATTGTAGAATTACTTCCTGTCATCGATGATTACGAACGCGCTCTAGCCAATGCTCCCGAAGGAGAAATTTCAGAAGGTATTCAATTAATTTTTGCCAAAATCAATTCGGTTTTACAATCGAAAGGATTAAAAGAATTACATGCCAAAGGTGAAGTATTTGATGCGGAAATTCATGATTGCATTACGCAATTTGCCGCACCAACAGAAGCCGATAAAGGCAAAGTGATAGAAGTGATTGAAAAAGGATATACGTTACACGAAAAAGTCATCCGCTTTGCGAAAGTGGTGGTTGGTAATTAATAAGTAAAATGGCTCAAAAAAGAGATTATTACGAGGTATTGGGAGTAGCTAAAACAGCTTCTGAGGAGGAGATTAAGAAGGCCTATCGTAAGATGGCCATTAAATACCATCCAGATAAAAACCCTGATAATAAAGAAGCAGAAGAAAAATTCAAAGAAGCAGCTGAAGCCTATGAAGTTTTAAGCAATGCCCAGAAAAAAGCTCAGTATGACCGATTTGGACATGCCGGTATGGGTGGAGCTGCTAGTGGAGGATTCAATGGTGGGAATATGAACATGGAAGATATCTTCTCTCAATTTGGAGATATCTTTGGCGATGAAAGCCCATTTGGAAACTTTTTCTCTGGAGGCCGAGGTGGTGGAGGAAGACGCCAGCGCAAAGGTTCAGACCTACGCATTAAGCTCAAGCTGAATTTAGAAGAGATTGCCAATGGTGTAGAGAAAAAAATCAAAGTTAAACGCCATGTAGCCTGTAAAACTTGCTCTGGAAACGGCTCTAAAAATGGTACCGATTTAAAGACTTGTCAAACTTGTCAAGGTTCTGGTCAAGTTCGTCGCGTACAACAAACCATGTTAGGTCAAATGGTGACTTCATCTACCTGCCCTACGTGTAGTGGTGAAGGTAAAAGTGTTGGAGCTAAATGCGATGTATGTTTTGGTGAAGGCCGTGTTTTGGAAGAAGAAATCATTCCAATCAAAATTCCTGCTGGTGTATCCAACGATATGCAGCTATCCATGAATGGAAAAGGAAATGTTCCTCCTCGGGGTGGAGTTGCGGGTGATTTATTAATTGTGATTGAAGAGGAAGCCCATGAAGTTTTACACCGAGATGGAAATAATATCATATTTGATTTATACGTCAGCTTTGCTGATGCCGCTTTAGGTACCTCAGTAGAGGTTCCGACGATCGGTGGTAAAGCCAAAATCAATTTAGAGGCAGGAACTCAAAGTGGTAAAATTCTTCGCTTAAAAGGCAAAGGAATTAAAGAGTTGAATGGATATCATGTAGGCGACCAATTAGTTCACGTGAATATTTGGACACCCAAACAATTGACCAAAGAAGAAACCGAAATTTTAGAGAAATTAAGAAGTTCGGAAAACTTTACTCCTCAACCAGGAAAATCGGACAAAGGTTTCTTCCACAAGGTTCGAGATATGTTCAGTTAGATATAACTTAATAGGTATTAAAACAAAGAAAGGCTTGATCACTCAAGCCTTTCTTTGTTTGATAGCCTTCAATCATCATTTTACCCATTGATACGGGTAATCTGCTTATTGAATATTTCTTCCAATTCCTTGTACTTCGCAGGATTAACTTTTGATTCCTTAAAAGCAGAAACAATCAAATTCATCTCATAGAATGCGATCTGTATATCCCGATCATGTGAACGAATATTGTCCTCAGAGAAGTAAAAATCAATCGCCTTAGAATTTCGCTTAATAATGGTATTCGCCATACTCAAGGCTTTAGCTTCATCACCAATCTCTAAATACAAACCAACTGAGCTAGCCGAAAACTGGTCGTATGGAATAACTTTGTTTGGCATAACTTTATCCAAATAATCCAAAACTTGTTTGGCCTTAGGTAAATTGCCTTCACGAATCAACTGATCGGCTAAACGATAAACACCTAAACGAGCCGTTACACTTGGGATTCCTAAATAGAAATCACCATGGTAGTAAATCTTCTCATTATTTAAACCTCTCCAATACATTTTATTCAAGAAGTTATCCGCCATGATTTTTGTGTTCACAAAACCATCTTTGGCTCCTGGGATTTTGAAAGGCATTAAACGGTAAGCATAACCCTCCAATTGCATACTTTCTTTCAATCCTAAATATTGATCATTCGGCAAAGTAGATGCAAAATAGATAGGACGTTTCCATCCTGCTTTCGCATTATTTGAAATAACTTCCAATTGAATCAATTCTCCTTTAAAGATATTTTTACCGGGAAGCTTCCAACCAATGCTGGTACTCAAGAAAGGCGTAAACTCTTTAGGGAACCAATTACTGGACGCAATTTCCGTCGGATTGACTGGTATCACCAATGAATCTGAAGGGAAAGTATTGATCGTATCGCCCGATTGAGTTTGTGCTTGAATTCTTGGATCATTTTTATGCAATAAATCCAAATAGTCAGGCAATGACATCCCCGTGATGTTCGGATTACCATTGTACATGATTTGATCATTAACCCCCTCTAAGAATTGGTCTTTGGTCAATTCAATCGGCAAAGGTGCTGATTGATACGTTTGACGCTTCATTTGGTCAATGTACCAATCTGTACCCAACAATGATAAATTACAAACACGCACGTCCGTACGGAAACCTTCCACTTCTTGTACGTACCAAAGAGGGAAAGTATCATTGTCACCGCCAGTAAATAGAATAGCATTTGGCGCACAACTATTCAACAAGTTCTTAGCAAAATCAATTTGATGGTATCTCCCACTTCTATCGTGATCATCCCAGTTTTGCTGAGCCATAATCAAGGGTGCTGAAAGTCCAAATACAGCTAATAATGACCATTTCAATTGCGGACTTCGAACAATTTTTGTTAACCATTCTCCGATTTGCATGACACCTAAACCTGCCCAAATCGCCATAAAATAGAAAGAACCAACATAAATATAATCACGTTCACGTGGCTCCACGGGTGGTGAATTCAAGTAAACCACCAAGGCTACCCCACTGAGAACAAACATTAATATAGTTATCAGAAAATCCTTTTCATTTTTACTATACAAAAGGTAAAAACCTAAGAAAACTAAGATAAGTGGTAAGAAGAAATAATTATTTCTAGCTTTATTATTGGCTAAATTTTCGGGTAATTTAGAGGAGTCTTGGAATGGATTTATAGCCCAAGCATCTTGATAATCACTTTCTCTACCTAAGAAATTCCATAGCAGATAACGCATGTACATATGTCCGACTTGATGAGTGAACATAAAACGTAAATTATCCCCAAAACTTGGTTTTTGACCCGCTGGAATTCCCAACATTTCTTGGTACAAGGCCACATGCTGCGGCGAATTACTGTATACACGAGGCAACAACATTTGCTGGTCTTTTTGGTACACATATTCTGGTTTGTAAGTGTAAACCTCGTATTTACCGTCTTTCAACTTATAAACAGGCTCCCCTTGCTTAAATTCTTCAATTTCAGCCGTATATACAGGACCGTATAGCAAAGAACGCTCACCATATTGCTCCCTTTTCAAATACTTTAAGAAATTCAAAATATTGCTTGGGTCATTCTCATTAATCGGAGGATTATATCCAGAACGTACTAAAGCCACCGTGTAGGTGGAATACCCGATCATCAAGAATACAAATGAAAACAAGGCAATATTCAACACCTCTTTACCTTTGGCATATGAATAACGTATCCCTAAAACAACGGCTAAGACGATTAAAAACAAGAAAAATAAGGCCCCACTTCCATTACTAAATCCAAGTGAATTCACAAAGAATAATTCAAACTTGAATGCAACAGAAGGTAAGCCAGGAATGATACCTGAATTAATGATTGCCAAAATTACTAAACCAATGAACATGGCTATAAAACCGCCTTTATAAGTTGGTTTAGCTTCACGCTTAAAATAATATAAGATGGCCAAGGCTGGTAAAGTCACCAAGTTCAATAAATGGACACCAATAGAAAGGCCCACTAAATAGGCAATAAATAAAATCCAACGATTCGCTTCAGCACGATCTTCAACTAATTCCCAGCGGAAAGCTGCCCAAACGACAATGGCTGTAAAGAATGACGACATGGCATATACTTCTGCTTCAACTGCTGAAAACCAGAAAGAATCAGAGAAGGTATAAATTAAGGAACCAACTACCCCCGAAAACAATAAGGTATAGGTTTCTGGCTTAGACAGTTCTTCAAATGATTTGTTAATGACCTTACGACCAATCATCACGATGGTCCAATGCATGAAAAGGATAGTCAAGGCACTGCTGATAACCGAAAGCATGTTGACCCAAAAGGCCACCCGACTCACATCTCCTAGCGCCAACAATGAAAACATTCTTCCAAGTAAAAGGAATAAGGGTGCTCCTGGAGGGTGAGGAACCTGTAGCTTATAGGAACAGGCGATGAATTCACCGCAATCCCAAAAGGAGGCTGTAGGTTCAACGGTTAGTGTATAAGTAACTAATGCGATGGCAAATACAAACCACCCTGTTACGTTATTTAAGCGTTTAAAATTCATCATATGTTAGAAATTAAAATCAAATGTACAGGGATTCGTCCTGTCAAAAAAAAGCTTTCTGTTAAGAGTTGTTAATTGAATTGCTTTAAAAAGCGAACGTCATTTTCGGTAAATAAGCGTAAATCTTTGATTTGATATTTCAACATTGTGATGCGTTCAATACCCATTCCAAAGGCAAATCCATTGTATTTCTTCGAATCAATTCCCACATTTTCTAAAACGTTAGGATCCACCATACCCGCTCCCGCTATTTCTACCCATCCTGCTTGCTTACATACGTTACAACCTTCTCCTTTACACAAAAGACAGGTAATATCCATTTCGGCACTTGGCTCTGTAAATGGAAAATACGATGGACGGAAACGAACTTTGGTATCTTTTCCAAACATCTCTTTGGCAAAGTGATATAGGGTATCTTTCAAATCCTTGAAACTCACTTTTTCATCCACATACAATCCTTCTACCTGATGAAAAAGGCAGTGCGCACGAGCAGAAATTGCTTCATTTCGGTAAACACGACCCGGCATAACCGAACGAATGGGAGGTTTCTGATGCTGCATCAAACGTATTTGCACATTGGACGTATGCGTTCTTAATAAAACATCATCTTGAATTTCTCCTGCTCCTTTTTCAATAAAAAACGTATCCTGCATCTCTCTAGCTGGGTGATTAGCCGGAAAATTTAAGGCAGTAAAGTTGTAAAAATCCGTTTCTATCTCTGGTCCATCAGAAACAGAAAATCCCATGCGATTGAAGATTTCTAATATACGGCTACGGACTAAAGTCAAGGGATGTATCGTTCCTTGCTGAACAGGACTAGATAAAGTCAAATCTGAAGGAATGACAAAGTTAGACTTCGCATCAGCAAATGATTCCTGAGCAAGTGTAAACTTATTTTCAGCTAGATTTTTTAATTGATTTAAGGCTTGACCAACCTCTCTCCTATTTTCAGCAGGCACATCTTTTAAGCCGTCAAACAAACTAGCTAAACGACTTTTACGACCTACAAACTGAATTCGGAATTGCTCTACATCAGATTCATTTGAAATGACAAAAGCCTCAATTTCATCCTGAATCACCTTTATTTGTTCATTCATTCAATAAAACGTTAATTATAATATTTTTATACCTAAGGTTAGATGCCAAACACTTGCCTTTTGCGAAATATTCACATCGGAAGGAATGGGCACTGTATTTGACAAATCTGTTAAATTCCCTTCATAGCGCAGATCTAAGGTTAATCCCAATAAATCCAAACCTCCTCCTACGGTATAGGAAAAATATGCCTTGGAGATCGCATCTCGAACAGAGGCTGATGATGCTACGGTAGTAATCGCTTGAGCAATGGTATTATCTGAATTCAAATTATACGATGCCACAGGGCCAGCCAAAACGTGTAATGGACCTAGTTTGTATCCCAACAAGATAGGTACATCTAAGCTCGTATAAGCTACATCAACCATTTTATTCAAACTAGTTACGTTGATTGTGGCATTTTTGGCAGTAACTAATACTTCGGGCTCAATGAACAATTTACGTCCTACTCGTGCATAAACACCACCAACATAACCCGTTTTTAAAGCCAGATTTTGACTAATTATTTCATTAATTGGAACAGAAGCTCCTTTATAAGTCATACTTTCTACATTAATGGAGGATAAAGTGATACCTCCTTTTATTCCAAATCGGAATAAACTACCTGTAACCTTGCGAGCCCCAAATTGGGCATTAGCTTGAAAAATCATTCCTGAAAGGAACAAAAACAGTAAGCTGAACTTCATTGACTTTTTCATGATTGGGCGGTTTAATTCAATTAGCTTGTAAAATTATCCTTTTTACTTCGAAAAAAAAGGAAAAACCAAATCAAAGCGTAATTTTGGGTTCTTAATCTATTTATGTGGCCAAAGCCAAAACCTCTTTTATTTGTCAATCTTGTGGACAGTCCTCACCTAAATGGTTAGGTAAATGTCCTGCTTGTGGAGAATGGAATACTTTTGTGGAAGAACTCCTTGAAACGACCATACATCCAGCTGAAGTTTGGAAAAATAAAAGCACTCATAGAACGGCTCCTGTACCTAAATTATTGCAGGAAATCAGCTTTGAGAGCAGTCCCAAACTTCAATGTTCGGATGAAGAATTCAATCGGGTCTTAGGTGGAGGTATCGTTCCTGGAAGTTTAGTTTTGATCGGCGGTGAGCCAGGCATTGGTAAATCTACCTTGCTGCTTCAAGTAGCGCTTTCTCTTCAAGGTCCAAGAATATTGTATGTCACAGGAGAAGAATCTGAACAACAGATAAAATTAAGAGCTGACCGTTTAGGACCAATTTCACAAGATTTATACATCTTGACTGAAACCAACACTCAACAAATCTTCAAGCATTTGGTCGATTTAGAGCCCGATCTAATCATCATTGATTCCATACAAACCTTATATTCAGATCAAATAGAATCGGGTCCTGGTTCCGTTTCTCAAATCAGAGAATGTGCCTTGGAACTCATGAGATTTGCCAAAGAAAGTGGTACACCCATCTTTCTAGTAGGTCATATTACCAAAGAAGGTTCCATTGCAGGTCCCAAAGTATTGGAACATTTAGTGGACACAGTTCTCCAATTTGAAGGAGATCGAAATATGATTTACCGTATTCTTCGAACTACGAAAAACCGATTTGGAAGTACTTCAGAGCTAGGGATATATGAAATGCTCGGCAATGGTTTAAGGCCCGTAAGCAATCCATCTGAAATTCTCCTTTCTTCCAGAGATGAGCCTGCATCAGGCATAGCTATTGGAACCATTTTGGAAGGAAATAGACCCCTATTGATTGAAATCCAGTCTTTAGTCACCCAAACTTCATATGCTACAGCGCAAAGAACTGCCACGGGATACGATGCCAAGCGATTGAATATGTTGTTGGCCGTATTAGAAAAAAGAGGAGGTTTTAGGCTAGGAACACAAGACGTGTTCTTGAATATAACGGGAGGTATCCGAGTGGATGATCCAGCCTTGGATTTAGCTGCTTGCATGTCTTTACTTTCTTCACATGAAGATAAAGTCATCGATTCCAGCATTTGTTTTGCTTCCGAAGTAGGTTTAGGGGGAGAATTACGTGCAGTCACACGTATAGATCAACGCATCGCTGAGGCAGAAAAACTTGGATTTAAAGAGATTTGGATTAGTAAATACAATCAGAAAAGCATCAATTACAAAGCCAAAACGATTAAGGTTCAAATGGCCAGTACTTGGATGGAAGTTATGATGAACATTTGGAAACGAACGTGATTTCTGGATAAGCAACTTCTATTAAATGTAATCCATGCGCAGGAACAGCCCTACCGGCTTGTTTTCTATCTTTCGCATCTAAAATCCTGATTAAATCAGCTTGATCCCATTTACCCAGCCCTATTTCAATCATGGTCCCAACCACCGCACGAACCATGCCGCGTAAAAAGCGATTTCCTTGAATCGTAAAAATCAATAGATTGCCTTCTTTTTTCCATTCTGCCCGACTTATTTGACAGTCGAAAGTTGTCACATCTGTTTTTACCTTAGAAAAACTCTGGAAATCTCGGTGATTCAAAAAAATTTGAGCTGCTTGATTCATTGCATCCAAGTTTAATGGTGCTTCAAACCAATATGCATATTCGCTAGAAAAAGGATCTTTTGACTGACTAATACGGTATTCATAGGTTCTGCCTGTCGCATCAAAACGAGCATGAAAATCGTCTGGCACTTGATATACAGCTTGAATGGCCAAACTTGCTGGGAGTATTCGATTCAGTCGATATACCCAATCCACCTTTGGCTGATTTGCCTCTTCAAAAATATCAAAATGAGCAAATTGTTCGCGGGCATGAACACCCGTATCGGTTCGACTACTCCCCACTAAATCCACGGAAATACCAGCAATAGTACTCAGGGCCTTTTCAAGTTCTGACTGAACAGAAATGGCATTTTGCTGAATTTGAAATCCA
This sequence comes from Aquirufa ecclesiirivi, assembly GCF_011250515.1. Lineage (GTDB taxonomy): Bacteria > Bacteroidota > Bacteroidia > Cytophagales > Spirosomataceae > Aquirufa > Aquirufa ecclesiirivi. Next base: position 442,680 of record NZ_JAANOP010000002.1, read on the forward strand.
TGAAAAAAGCCGCCATCGTACGAAAACTGTAGTAGATAACGGCTCATTTCTATGGGTATTTTGTTTAATTCAATGCCTTTTCCAAGGCTGTATGGAATGATTCAGATGCCTTGGCTTGAGAAGAAACAATTTGTCCATCTACGATGAAATCATGACCCGTAACCACACCTAAAGCACTAAACTGAATCGTTTCTGACTTCAATTGAGCTTCAAATGCTGCTTGTTTTTCAGGAGCAACCGAGACCAAAACACGGCTTTGAGCTTCACCAAATAAGAAAGCATCTTGACGAATGTTTTTGTCGGAATTGATAGCAAAACCCATTTGACGGGGGAATGATGACTCAGCTAAAGCAATTAATAAACCACCATCCGATAAATCATGCGCTGATTGAATCAAGGATTGTTGAATCAAACGAGCAATACCGCCTTGTATTTTTTGTTCCGTCTCCAAAACAAAATGTGGAGATGGACTAGCTTTAACACCTTTATAGGAATACAAATATTCAGAAGAAGCGATATCATTCACACTTTCTCCTACCAAATAAATCAAATCTCCTTCTTCTTTGAAATCTAAAGTCATTTTCTGACTCGCCTCCTCCAAGATTCCCAACATACCGATTGTTGGCGTTGGGAATACAGGACCTTCGTCAGACGATTGGTTATAAAAACTCACGTTTCCACCCGTAACTGGAGTTTCAAATGCCAAACAGGCTTTTCTCATACCTTTGATAGCACCTACAAACTGCCAATAGACCTCTGGTACATATGGATTACCGAAATTCAAGCAATTGGTGATTGCTACGGGCACCCCACCAGAACATACAATATTACGAGCTGCCTCCGCAACAGCAATGGCACAACCCTCTTCCGGATCTGCATTCACGTAACGCGAGTTACAGTCGACCGTAATCACAATGGACTTATTAGACCCATGTACTTTCACTACCGCAGCATCCGAAGGGGCATTGGTATTCCGATTGGCACGACCAATGGATGAATCATATTGTTCAGCTACCCATTTTTTAGAAGCAATGTTTGGGTGATTCATTAGAAAATCAAATGCTTTACTCACTTCACCCGCTTCTAAATCGGCAACAGAATCTATCTTAAATTTCTTAAACTCTTGGTAATAAGCTGGTTCACGGTATTCACGGTGATAGATTGGCGCGCCTCCGCCCAATACTAAATCGTCTGCCGGAACATCCGCTACCAATTGTCCATCTTGGAAGAATTGAAGACGTTTTGTGTCTGTCACTTCACCAATTTGTTCACAATTTAAATCCCACTTATCAAATATCTTTTTAGCCTCATGCTCTCTACCTTTCTCTACCACAATTAACATACGCTCCTGAGATTCTGATAACAGAATTTCAAAAGGTTTCATGTTCGGTTGACGCGTAGGAACTTTAGATAAATCAATAATCATTCCGTGTTCACCTTTGGCGGACATTTCAGACGTAGAGCAAATAATACCTGCTGCACCCATGTCTTGAATACCAATCACACAACCTGCTTCAATAATTTCTAAAGAAGCTTCTAATAATAATTTTTCTTGGAAAGGATCACCTACTTGTACCGCAGGTAATTTTTCTGATGACTTCGCTGTGATATCTTCAGAAGCAAAACTTGCTCCACCGATTCCATCTTTTCCGGTTGCTGAACCTACAATAAATACAGGATTACCAACACCATAAGATATAGCAGAAGCTTGTTTTCCAACTTTTAAAATACCTGCAGAAAAGGCATTCACTAGAGGATTTGTGGAATAACAATCATCAAAGAATACTTCTCCCCCCACGGTAGGAATACCAAAGGCATTACCATAATCACCGATTCCTTTCACAACACCTTTTACTAACCACTTAGTTTTGGCTAATTCTATATTACCAAATCGCAAGGAGTTCAATTGAGCGATCGGACGAGCACCCATGGTAAAAATATCACGATTGATACCACCTACACCTGTTGCTGCACCTTGATAAGGCTCTAAAGCAGAGGGGTGGTTATGCGATTCAATTTTAAAGGCACATCCTAAACCGTCGCCTAAATCCACCAAACCAGCATTTTCTTCACCGGCTTTAGCCAACATACGTGGAGAATCTTTTGGTAAGGTTTTCAACCAAACAATGGAGTTTTTATAACTACAGTGTTCAGACCACATGACAGAGAAAATAGATAATTCAGTAAAGTTAGGTTTGCGACCTAAAATCTCTTGAATGCGATCATATTCTTCTGGAAGTAAACCTAATTTTTTGGCAGTTTCGAGGGTGGGTAAGCTTTCGTTGGATTCCACAATATCAATTTTAATGTAAGAAATGGCTGGGAAGCACACAATTGAGCACAAAGGTAATAATTTTTGCTTGGAGGGAAACGATTACATCAGGATTATTCCGATTTATTTGGTCTATTTATCCCAATGTTCCTGCCAATACTTTTTATCCTCGACTGTATCTAAATCTCGGAATTCTTCCTGGAAAGAAATCCATTGACAAATGTCTGGATGAGATTTCCAAAAAGGCCCAAATCCTTTATCTCCCTTCCAATCATATAATTTCTGTTGGTGCTCAAAAGGAATCAAAACAGGCGGAGAAGATTGACCTTGAAATGAAGAGATCATGACATGGCTCGGATTTGATTCATGAGCTTCAACCAGGGCTTGAAGATGTTTTTCCTGGACAAATGGAGTATCTACGAGCATGACGAGAACAGGCTCTTTCCGAGGTGCCAATGCTCTCATACATTCAGATAAGGTATTCCCTTGACCTAAAGCCCATTCTTGACTTTCCTGTATTTCTACACTTTCCTGAGAAATAATTGAACGAATGGAATCTTTTTCTGCTCCCAGCACCACGACTATGGTATCAATAAAAGGAGCTTGCAAAACCTGCAAGCTCCTTTCTACTAATGTTTTATGACCTAATTGAATTAAAGCCTTAGGCTCACCTAGTCGGGAGGAAGACCCCGCTGCTAACAGAACTCCAATCATTAGACGTTTGAGATATCAAATGGTAAGGTCCTTACTCGCTTTCCAGTGGCTAAAAACACTGCGTTACATAAGGCAGGAGCTACTGGGGGTAGACCAGGTTCTCCTACACCTCCTGGTGCTTCGTTATTAGTCATTACGAATACTTCGATTTCAGGTATCTCACCTTGTCGAAGCACAGCGTAGTCATGAAAATTACTTTGCTGGGTTTGTCCTTGTACCACGGTAATTTCATTCTTGATGGCAGCTGTTAAACCCATGGTAATATTACTTTGCACTTGGGCTTTAATATTTCGAGGATTAATGGCCACACCGCAGTCAATCACCGAATATACTTTTTTAATAACCACTCCATTTCCTTGTTTTTCTACTACGATGGCGAGAGCACAGATGGAAGAAAAGGAACGAGCGATGGCAATACCTACGGCTTTTCCTTGAGCCTTTAGTTGTTGGTAATTCGACAATTCAGCTAACTTCTTTAAAACACTTATGAATCGAGGAGAACCAGCCAACATGTCTAATCGAAATGCCAAAGGGTCTTTTTTAGCTTGATGAGCTAATTCGTCGATGAAGGATTCTTGACCAAATAAATTAGTTGAAGCATACACCGAGCGCCACCAAAGAATGGGGATTTTGGTTTTAACTAGACTAAAGGAGTTTCTTCTATTGGGGAAAGTATATGGACTATCGGGTAAATTGATACCTTCTTCTGCCCATGGATCAGGAGCATTGTCAATAGGAACTTGAAATACTTGATTTAAAATAGAAGCTCCGTTTAAGCGATGTTCAAAAGCCAGCACCTTACCCTGTGCATCTAAAGCACCTTTCATCACAGATAACATTCCAGGACGGAAAGGTCCTTGTTGAGTATCATCTTCTCGAGTCCAAACGACTTTAACTGGAGCATTAATTTGCTTGGATAAATGCGCTGCTTCCAAGACATAATCGTAATAGGCTTTTCGACCAAAGGCTCCTCCTAAGAAAGTAACATTAATTTTAACGTTTTCTTTTTTAATACCTAGATAAGCTGCTAGTTCAGTGACCAAGGAATCGGGACCTTGTACAGGTGCCCACACTTCCACTTTACCATCTTGCACATAAACGGTAGCATTTTCGGGCTCCATGGGCGCATGTGCTAAAAAAGGTGTTTGGTAGGATGCCTCAATGACTTGATTAGCTCCAGCAAATGCTTTATTCACATCCCCTGTCAACGATTCTTTGTATTCAAAACCAGGAGATTTGCCTGCTTCTTTCAATTGATTAAAATACTTCTCCGTATTCATGTCATCAGCAGCGGTACTCTCCCATTCTATATCTAACAGTCGTTTCCCTTTTAGAGCAGACCAATAGGAATCAGCTAATACGGCTACTGCTTCTGTACTTGCATGAGGCATTTTACGCTCCGTTTTAAGTACAAATTTTACACCTTGACTAGCGATTGCTTTTTCTCCTTGATAAGATTTTACTTTGGCATGTATACTTGGAGCATGAGCTATACTCGCATATAGCATACCAGGTATAACGACATCCATACCAAATTTAGCGGTTCCATTCACTTTGGAAGGAATTTCAGGTCTTGGAATGGATTTACCAATTTGGGTGAAATCGGCAGGATTTTTAAGGATAGGATTAGTAGGCACAGGTAATTTAGCTGCCGAGGCTACTAATTCCCCGTAACCTAAACTGATGGATTTATTCTTTTGATATACACGTCCTTCTTTGGCATAGCAGGCACTTACTGGAACATGCCATTGATTTGCGGCAGCCTGTACAAGCATTTCTTTGACAGCAGCACCGACTGTTCGCATAGGTAAATATCGGGTACTTACGGATGAAGAGCCTCCTGACAATTGAGAGCCAAATTTGGCTGAACCGTCTGAAGTAACTATTTCAACTTGATCTAAACGAACTTCCAATTCCTCAGCTATCAGCATGGGGATCGATTGGGATGTACCTTGACCCATATCGGGTCTTGCATTAAATAAAGTTACTTTCCCTGATTCGTTGATCAGTACATAAGGATTTATTTCAACTCCAATATGTGGTTCATGAGCCATATTTTTGACTTTCACCCCTTTTCCATTGGCTAAATTTTCAAAACCAATAGCAAGAAAAGCTGCCGTTTGGGCGCTTATCTTGATAAAATCTCTTCTCGAGGTTTGCTTTGTTGTATTTGCGCTCATTTGGATTTTGTTTTAGATTGGCTTTGCATAGATTTGGCGGCAGCATGTATGGCTTTGCGCATGTCTTGGTAGGTACCACATCGACAAATATTTCCTGCCAAAGCAGTATCGATATCTTGATCCGTTGGATTTGGATTGGAGTCTAATAAAGATGCAACAGCTAAAATCTGACCCGATTGACAATAACCACATTGTGGAACTTGTTCTTTTATCCAAGCCAATTGAACTGGATGACTCGAAGTAGTAGATAAACCTTCTATACTAATTAATTTATCTTCCGGCTTAATACTTGATATCGGCGTTGAACAAGAGCGAATGGGTTTTCCGTTTAATAAAACAGTACAGGCGCCACAAAGCCCCATCCCACATCCAAATTTGGTCCCTGTCATCCCAATTTCATCTCGTATTACCCATAAAAGGGGCGTATCAGAAGCTACATCGACTAGATGTTTCTTCCCATTAAGTTTGATGCTGTACTTACTCATGGCTTTGATTATAGATTAGATGATAAATTTACAATAAAATCAAATTCATTTCGTCTTAGATGGGAAAATTAAATAAGGCTTTACATTTGCAAGATGCTATCCAAAGAAGAAATCAAATTTATTCAAGAACATGCCCACGATGACCCATATCAGTTAAGTCTGTCAAAGGGACAAAACAAGGGTATTTCCTTAGGTAAATTGGTTCCTCAGATTCAAGCTAGGCAGAAGTTAGCACAAAAATTACCTTCTTGGATAGCTCAAGAAGAAGTATTTTTCCCTCCCCAATTAAACTTAGAACAAGCATCTTCAGAGGTTACGGCACTTTTCAAGGCTAAATTGATTCAAGGAAAAATAATTGACTTAACGGGAGGTATGGGTGTCGACTCATGGGCATTTGCCCAGTTGGGGCATTCCGTGACGTATGTAGAAAGGGATGAAAAATTAGCCCAAATTACTCAATTCAATCATGGGGTATTATTGGGAGATTCCGTACAACATTTACATGGTGACGGGATAGACTATATGAAAAAGCATACTTCGACTTGGGATTATATTTACCTAGATCCTGCTAGAAGGGGTTCCAAAGGAGAAAAAGTCATTTTATTGGAAGATTGTGAACCCAATGTGCTTGAACTATTACCCTATATTGAAGGGAACACTCAATTATTAATTAAAACTAGTCCCCTTCTTGATATCAGTCGAGCTATACAAAGTTTACAAGGAGTAGATAAAGTTTGGATTATCGGAGTGAAAAATGAGGTAAAGGAATTACTATTTCTGAAATCGCAACACGCTACAATGGATCCAATTATTGAAATCCATGAATTAAGTCTAAGTAATAGTCTGATATATCAAGGAAAATTAAGCGAAGAGCGTAAAGCACCAAATAAAATGGGGCCATTGGATCAATATTTATACGAACCTCATGCAGGTATACTAAAAGCTGGTTTCTTTAAATTAATAGCGGGAGATCCACTAATAAAATTAGGGCTTAATACCCATTTGTATACTTCGCCTGAAAGAGAGGCTTCATTTCCTGGTCGACAGTTTAAAGTAATAGCTCAGGGAAATCCAGATAAAAAATGGATTGAGGCACATATTCCTTCGGGAAAAGCCAACATCAGTACAAGAAACTTTCCGATGAGTCCAGAAGAAATACGAAAGAAATGGAAGATAAAAGAAGGGGGACCTTGGACGCTATTTGCCTTTCAAGATGAGCATCAAAAAAATGTCCTGGCACTTACGGAAAAATGTCCATTAAATTGATTTCGTATTTTGACTAAAAAATTTACCTTTGTTCTTTATATTCAACAAATTAAGTCTATGTCTAAGTATTTTTTCCTAGCAGTATTTGTTTTCGGAGCCTTCATAGGTCAAGCTCAAATATTTTCGGGTATGACGGAGATTGAGCGTTCCAAAAAAGAAGGTTTTTTTACTTACTTAGCTACAGAGGAAAAATACGCCATAGAAAGCTGGAAAAACTATTTAAAGAAGTTTGGTCGAGTAGAAAATGGAAAAGGTGGAGCTATCAATAGTTATGATACGCGTATTACATCGATTTCTAAGAACTCATTCCCTTTATTGTCTAAAATTTCGGAAGAAAATAATAAAACAAAATTATTTGTTTCCATCGCTTTAGGCCCAGATGATTACATTCAAACGGGTCATGCCCAATTTAAAGAGGCCACCGCTTGGTTAGAGGATTTTATTGAGATTCTGAATTTAGAGGAAGCCGTAAGAAAGGAAGAGCAAAAGCTGGCAAATTTGACTAGTCAAAAGGTAAAAAACATGAAATCGGCAGAAAGACTTGTTAGAGAATTAGAGGCAAATAAAAAGCAAACCGAATTATTAACGAAGAAATTAGAAGAAGCGAAATTAGAAAAAGAGAAATTACTCGCTAACCAAGAGCAAAATAAATTAGATCAAAAAGCAACTGAAGATGCTTTAATTCTTCAAAACCAAGCAGTAGAATCAGCAAAAAAGAAAATTAAAGACTAAACCCGTGAAAAAATCCATTCATTTTTTGGGAGTTGTCATGATCTACATCATGACGAGTAGTTTTGGATTGGTGGAATATTCTGCCATGAGACCACAAACCTATTTTGTGGGAATTGATAGTACTAAGCAATTTAAGCACCCATTGAGTAGTTCAGCAAAAAAAGAATTTATTCAAGTCCAAAAAAAGGAAGAGGATAATCAACAAGACGCGCAATTGAATGAAGAGAGAAGTCATTGGACTAAATATATTGTTATAGGCGTGAAAACGATTTTCTCAACATTGCTAAGTCTTGTAAGTTATATGATTAAGTAAACTCAGCCTTATGCCATCATTCAGAGTCCAAACTCCTATTAATTCACCAATTGAATATGTTTGGGCTCTTTTTGATAAAGATTTACTAAGCAAATTATCCCCCCCATTTCCTCCTGTTTCCATCAATCGATTTGATGGCTGTCGCAAAGGAGATTTAGTCCAATTAGAAATCAAATTAGGCTTTTTTAGCTTGTATTGGGACTCAGAAATTACGGAAGATTTCCAAAGTGATGATAAAATCTATTTTATTGACGAAGGAAGGCGCATTCCTTTGGGAATTAACTATTGGAAACACGAACATCTCTTAGAGAAACTACCGAATAATCAAACGCTCGTCATTGATCAAATTTCGTATACCACTTCTTCTAAATTTTTAGATATTCTACTTTATCCCTTACTTTGGGGGATGATTGCCTACCGCAAACCTTTTTATAAATCCTTACTTACACTTCGATAAACATATGAAATTAAGCCTTACTCAAAAAATCATTTTAGGATTTATTCTTGGCCTAGCATTAGGTGAATACTTCTACTTGTCATTCTCACCGGAAGAAAGTCATGAGTGGGCACAACGTTTTCAAGTAATATCCAAGATTTTCCTTCGCTTAATCAAAATGATTGTTGGGCCACTCGTATTCTGTACGTTGGTAGTTGGTATTGCCAAACTAGGTGATTTCAAAGCCGTTGGTCGAATCGGACTAAAAACCATAGGATATTTTTATTTCGCCACCTTACTGTCTTTAGTTACTGGACTCGTTGTGGTGAATATCACTCAACCAGGAAGTTTACAATCTTGGCCAAAGCCTGCAGCAGGAACTTCCACGGGAATTGATGCTTCAAAGGTAAAAACCATGGAAGATTTCATTTTACATATATTCCCAGATAGCTTTTTCAAGGCATTGGCAGAAAATGAAATCCTTCAAATTGTCATCTTTTCTTTATTCTTTGGGGTAGCTCTTGGTTCCATAGGTGAAACCGGTAAAAAGCTGATTCATGTATTTGAAAACTTAGCTGAAGTGGTTTTTAAAATGGTCAATTATGTGATGGAAGTGGCTCCTTATGCTGTTTTTGCCGCTATGACAACCGTGGTAGCAAACAAGGGATTAAGTATTTTGATCAGTTATGGTTATCTAATGATTTGTTTCTTAGGCGGCCTCTTATTCTTTACTGTAGTCATCTTATGGCTAATCTGTATTTTCAATAAAATTCCCTATTGGGCATTATTAAAAGAACTCAAAGAGGCATTGTTAATCTCCTTCTCAACGGCCAGTTCAGAAGCCTCCTTTCCTCAAACCATAGCAGCATTGGAACGCTTTGGTTGCAGTCGCAGAATTGTAGGATTTGTTTTACCCTTAGGATATAGTTTTAATTTAGATGGATCTATGTTGTACATGACCTTTGCCACAGGATTTATAGCACAAGCTTATGGGGTACATTTAAGCTTAGAGCAACAAATCACCATGTTATTAACCTTGATGATTACATCCAAAGGAATTGCTGGAGTGCCTAGAGCCTCGCTGGTTATTATTGCGGGGACCTTGACGATGTTTAATTTACCTGCTGAAGGAATAGCCTTGTTATTAGGAGTAGATCCATTCTTGGATATGGGTAGAACGGTCACATCTGTGGCAGGTAACGGAGTAGCTACCTGTGTGGTATCTAAATGGGAAGGAGAATTCAATCCCCCTACGAGCGCTTAAAAGTCATTTCAACGGCTTTCCTCGCCGGAAATATGGAAGCCAAAAAAGTAACGAGAATGACCACCAGGGCAGTTTGGATGAAATCTCCTAAGCGCATTTGGATGGGATAGGCGTCAATCAGAGAATTGGGGATTCCCAAAGATATAATACCAAATTCTTCTTGGATATAGCCTAAGCCATAGCCTAAGATCATTCCAATGATGGCGCCTGAGAAACTAATTAATACGCCTACCAATAAAAAGGTTTGGAACATCTGTTTTTTGGTAAAACCCATGGCCAATAAGGTGGCTAAATCTTTCTTTTTCTCAATGACCAATAAAGAAAGGGCATAAAATAAGGTAAAGGAAGCTATTCCCATGACAAATGCCATGATCAAGAAAGCAAAGAATTTTTCAATCTTGATGGCTTTCAAAATGGCGGCATGTTGCTCGTCTCGAGTCTGTACTTGAAAAGTATTCCCCAATAAACCGACAAGTTTTGTTTTAATTTGTTGCGCATCGGCACCATCTTCGACCATAATCTCTAAAGCAGAAATTTGATTTTCAACACCCATAAGTTCTTCCATCCAATTCAAAGGAACTAATACCATTTGATTATCAAACGACTGCTCCACTTCCATTACACCAGAAGGGAAAAAGTGATTGCTTCGAATAGACTGCTCATTGACAGTAAATCGTTTTAAAGCTTGGTGATTGGGATACCATGCTTCGATGGGTGTAAAAACATCTTCAAAACTCATTCCCATATTTAAAAACACACCAATACCAACGACAGCAAAGGCATGTTCTCCATTTTGAACAAAATAATCGCCTTCTACCACTTGTTTCTTTAAACGTTCGGCTTTCAAAAACTCATCATCAACCCCTTTAAAACGAACCACCAATTGCTTGTTCTTATACCGAATAAGGGCCTGGTCTTCAAGAATGGGATTGACAAAACGAACGCCTTTGAGTGATTTTGCTGCTACTAGTTGTTGGGGAGATAGCGTAAATCGGGCATCTTTGGAAGATATAATCTTCAAATCTGGGTCATAGGTTTTAAATAATCCTTTTTGGAATTCTTCTAAACCATTGAAAACCGACAAAATTAGAATGAGCGCCATAACCTCCAAGCCGACTCCTAACATAGAAATACGGGAAATGAAGGTGATAAAACTCGCCTTAGACTTGGTGAAAAAATACCTTTTTGCAACAAATAAGGGTAGATTCAAGGGAATTCAATTTATTTATCTTCCTCTTCAGTAGCAGGAGGAATGACCAATCCTTCAAATAAAGCTTCAATTTTAGCTGCATAGGCAGCAGTATCGTCCAAATAAAACGACAAGTGTGGGATGATTCGTACTTGGTGACGAATGCGATTAGCCAAAGCATTTCGAATGGCTTTGGTTTTTTCTTCTAAAATATCCACAATACCCTGTGGATCATCGACCAAAAGAAAGCTCAAATAACAGCGAGCGGCCGATAAATCTGGGCTCATTTTTACATCCGTTATAGTGACCATCCCCTTGCCAAAAATTTCTCTAAATTCCTTTTGAAAGATATCACTTAAATCCTTTTGTATTTGTCGACCAAACTTTTGTTGACGCTTGCTTTCCATATTTCTCCTTTCTTTACCTAAAAATCTCACAAATTTCAGAATAATAATTGGATTAACCGTAATTTAGGGACGGTGTTCCAAAAATATGTTCCAAATTTTCAAATCTGATTCCATCTTGCCTACCCTTTTGTTGGTGGCCATTTGGCTTATAAGTTTATTTTATATCCAGCAATGGGGCTTGGCTCCATTTCCATGGGAGATTAAGAATTATTTATTAGGTCAAAAATTGAATCAAGGATTTTTGATTTATGAGGACATCAGTGATAATACAGCCCCTTTAGCTGCCTTATTTTACCAAATCATACAATGGTTTTCGATTCCGGTTCATTGGAACATTTATATATCTTCTGTCATTGTTATTTATCAAAGTTTTCTATTTCAACAAACCATTCAACGCTTTGAATTGATGCCTCAAATCGGGTATTTACCTTTTTTGATGTACGCCATTATTTTCCACTTATCCTTAGAGTTTTTAGCCCCAGGTCCAGCATTGGTTGGCTTGACTTTCTTATTACTGGCTTGGAGAGAGATTATTTATCAACAAAGAACGTTACTTGTCAATGACCGTGTCATACTCATAGGTATTTACATCGCTATAGCCAGTTTATTCTATTTGAGTTATTCCCTATTCTTTGTGTGGGCCTTGTTGAGTTTACTCTTTTATTCGGGTATCACTTTAAGGCAAATAGTACTGATGTTTGTTGGGTTCTTCATGGTCTTCTCCTTGAATATCTTATTCTTTTCCATCAATGGAAACTTACCCTTCATGATTCAAGTTTTCAATCGTTCAGCCTTTCAATTTCAGGTCCCTGAGCAATTGGAAGTTACACAAATTGCTGGCGTTTTTGCACCCGCCTTATTCATTGGAATTTGGGGTTTTTGGTTGGTTTTACGCAGTAGAAGAATTCGTTCCAATGCGCAAAAAGGACAGCAAACTAATTTAATATGGCTCATAACAGCAATTTTAGCCACCTTGACCGTTCCATCCTTGATTCGTATCAATTTACTTTTTTTCCTTCCGGCTCTGGCTTATTTTGGACTGAATATCTTTCATTTAGGCACTAATTCCATTTTGAAAGAAATAGCTATTTGGTTGTTAATTGCTGGAACCTGGTACAACGTACAAATTGAACTTAAAAACAAGGATCGTGAGCGCATTCCTGCTCCAACCTTGACTTTAAAAAATCAACGATTAATGGTATTGGGACCTCAAATAGAAGAATATTTAGGAAACCAAATGGTAGGTCCATTTGTCAATTGGGATTTAGCCAAACCCCTGTTTTCTAATTTAGATCAGTATAAAAATGTGGTTTTACTGCATGAATATTTCGAAAAAGACGCTCCAGATTACATTTACGATGCAGAAAATAACATCAAAAAGCTGAGCGTCTATTTACCGAGTTTGAGGAAGTCGTATCGACAAATCTCCCCCAATTTGTACCAAAAAAATCCTTAGCTACACGAGATTTTACCAACTCGTCCTTGGTGGCGACCGCCTTCAAAGGGAGTTTCTATGAATGCTGCTAAACAAGCTTTTGCTTCTTCTAAAGAGATAAAACGTACAGGTAAACAAATAATGTTCGCATCATTATGCTGACGAACTAATTTAGCTACTTCCACATTCCAAGCTAGGCCAGCCCGAATACCTTGGTGCTTATTGGCAGTAATGGCTACGCCATTGGCGCTACCACATAACAATAAACCGAAACGCTGCTCGCCATTTTCCACGGCCGAAGCCACCGGATGCGCGAAATCTGGATAATCCACTGAATCCGCTGAAAAAGTACCATAATCCTTCACTGTGATTCCTCTTTCAGATAAGAAATCAATCAAATCATTTTTATAGTCAAATCCGGCGTGATCACCACCAACAGCAAAAGTTAAGCTCATTGTCTTGTATTTTAGTTCTAAATTCTTGACAAAGGTAAGCGGATATATCCTACATTTGCGAAGTATCAAAAGAATAAATTTATGTTGGAGAACGATCGGCAGCACGAAGAAGAAAAAATCAAAAAAGCATTTGGAGACAAAACCTGGGCACAAATAAAATCCGAAGAATCTTGGAGGATTTTCAAGATTATGAGTGAATTTGTAGAAGGCATTGATAAACTTTCGAAAATTGGACCTTGTGTGTCCATATTTGGATCAGCCAGAACAAAACCAGACAATCCGTATTATCAAGTGGCAGAAGAAATTGCCGCCAAACTAGTAAGACATGGATATGGAGTTATCACCGGTGGTGGTCCAGGTATCATGGAAGCAGGTAATAAAGGAGCAAAGACCGAAGGTGGTAGATCGGTAGGATTAAATATTGAATTGCCATTTGAACAATTTGCTAATCCTTACATCGATCACGACAAGAACATCAATTTTGATTTCTTCTTTGTTAGAAAAGTGATGTTTGTAAAATACTCACAAGGATTTATCATCATGCCGGGTGGCTTTGGCACCTTGGATGAAATGTTTGAATCCTTGACACTGATTCAAACCCATAAAATTGGACGTTTCCCTGTCGTATTGGTAGGAACAGACTACTGGAAAGGACTCATGGATTGGATAAAAAATACCATGATTCTGCATGGAAATATCAACGAGGAAGATTTGGATCTATTCTCTATCGTAGACACTCCTACCGAAGCTGTTCGCGTGATTGATGAATTCTATGCCAAGTATCTATTGAAACCAAACTTCTAAGCCTTTTTAAAAAAGGTCTTCAAGTCATGCAGGTTCAAGGCATTCAAGGTTAAGGAGCGCAATAACCCTCCTTTTCGACCTACTTTGACACCATATTCCATATCTCTGATGCCTTCTATTTGGTGGGCATCAGGATTGATGGAAACATAAATTCCCTTGTCCATGGCATCATAGATGTATCGCCAATCTAAATCTAAGCGATACGGACTTGCATTTAATTCAATGCTAACGCCATTGGCCTTGCAGGCATCTAAAATCTTATCCATGTGCAAAGGAAACCCCGCTCGAGTTAAGAGCAGTCGGCCCGTAGGATGACCCAATATAGAAGTATATGGATTTTCGATAGCTTTTATCACCCGTGGCATAGAACGATCTATATCCATGGCCAACTGGGCATGAACGGAAGCTACCACATAATCAAATCGCGCTAAAACAGAGGCATCATAATCCAAAGAACCATCAGGTAAAATATCTGCCTCAATACCTTTCAAGATGGCAAAATCGTTCCATCGGGCATTCAATTGATCTATTTCCTCTTGCTGGGCTACAACTCGGTCTTCTTTTAAACCATTGGCATAGGCGGCATATTGAGAGTGGTCAGCGATACCAAAATACCGCAATCCCAGTGCCCGACAAGCCTCAGCCATTTCCAACAAGGTATTTTTACCATCTGAATAGGTGGAATGATTATGTAAACATCCTTTCAAGTCGGAATATTGAATCAACTCATCGGATTGATGCTTTTGCGACCATTCAAACTCTTTGAATCCTTCCCGCATTTCTGGTATGATGTAGGGCAAAGCCAAGCTTTCATACACCTCTTTGTCGGAGGCAATCGATTTACCTTGAAAATGCTTATAAAATTGAATGGCTACCAAATGCTCTGGATGCGCCACCTGCTGAAAAAGGGCATTTCCCCATTGATCTGGCGAAATAATATGAATTTGAATAGATAAAAGATGTCCATGAAATACTCCTCTCCAGGTGAATGGGGAGGATTCTTTGATATCTTCTTCCATCCCATCGATGGAATTAATAAGAGCACCAGAGCCAAAAATATCCGTTGATTCAACTAAGAAAACGAGTTCAGAAATAACTTCACAATTCCGAGATAACTCCCCGGCTTCGGCAACTTGACTGAATTTTGATTTCAACTGCTCCAGAATGATCTGAGATAAATGAGTGGCTTTATCTAAGCGAAGCTTTTTGGAATTTTGCTTGAGGAATTGGATGTATAACTGTACATTTTCTTGAACTGCTTTTCCAAAACCTTTCAATTGCTCCAAGCGATTTTCTTCACAAGCAGTAAGCAAATCATCCAAATCGGTAATGCCTAGTTCTTTCCAGATTAAACCCACTTTCTTGGGACCTAGACCTTTTATTTTCAATAAGTTCAAAATCCCTGGAGGAGTTTGTTCTAGTATTCCATCTAAGTCGGTGCTGCTACCAACTTGAATTAAATCTAAAATAATCTTGACAATGGACTTACCTACGCCAGGTATTTGTAATAATTCCGTTTCTGAAAGTGAAGATATTTTACCAGGATATTTATCTAGTCCGCGGGCTGCAAAAGCCAGATTCTTGCTTTTAAACTCGTTTACCCCATGGACATCCCATAGTTTCACCAATAATTCCAGTGCGTCGACAATTTCATCATTTCCCATGCCCAAAGATAAGCCTAAAAAAGATTCAATTGTTGACTTAGTCCCCGATATCCTTCATGTTTTAACAACCATTCTTTTCTCCACAATTCCCCTCGATAACCCACCAAAGAACCATCAGAGCCAATAACTCGATGACAAGGCACCAGAAGCAAAACAGGATTTTGAGCATTGGCATTCCCTACCGCTTGCGCTGCTTTGGGTTGTTCAATTAACTCAGCGATTTGTTGGTAGGACATCACCTCTCCTACTGGAATTTCCAACAAAGTAGACCAAACTTTCTTTTGAAAAGTAGTAGCTGATGAAAAATCGATAGGACAAGTCCACTTCCAATTAGCTTGCTCAAAATAAGCATCTAAGTTCCTGATAACTTCTTCTTGCATAGCCTTCAAATCATCCGACAAAGCATCATTTCCACCCTGTTCTACAAATTGCAAGGAAGTCAATCCTTTGTCAGAAAGACCAATTTGGATAAAACCGATGGGAGAATGGTAGAAAAACATAATTTAATTGTAAATGGTAAATGGTGAATGGTGAATGATTTTATTACAAATTTGATCAGGTAATTTGATTATTAAATGTACCCAAGAGAAATTATTATTATAATAAATACGAACAAAAGTTTACCAAAGTAATAAGTAATCATCAACTATATAGATGATATACAATGTCAATGCCTGAAATAGGTTGACCGTTTAAAAGTAAAATTTTAAACATAAAATCTATTATCCATGGCAAACAAAAAATCGTATCTTCAAAGTGTGTCGCAAAGACGCCTTCGTCATTTTAGTGACAGTTTTAAAATCGAGAAAGTTCGAGAAATAGAACAAGGTCGAACTCGTGTTTCAGAAATTTGTAAACAATACGAAGTATCAGGCACCAATGTGTACAAATGGATTTCTAAATTCGGCACTATGAAAACCAATAAAACGC
>NZ_JAANOP010000027.1 GCF_011250515.1 Aquirufa ecclesiirivi
CTCTTCCCATCTCGAACAGAGAAGTTAAGCCCCGCACCGCTGATGATACTGGGATCAAACCCGGGAAAGTAAGTAAGCTCCAAGTTATTATTACCCAAGCCCGCTAGATTCTAGTGGGCTTTTTTTTTGCTAAATGAAGAATGTAAAATGTAAAATGAAGAATGAAGAATGTAGAATTAGTGGTTAGTTATTAGGACATAAATTGAAGCCAATTCCATTTATAATTTATCATTCATCATTTGCCATTTATTCGTGTAGCATTGTTGGCATAAACCATTTCACGGTCT
>NZ_JAANOP010000028.1 GCF_011250515.1 Aquirufa ecclesiirivi
GCACGAATTTTGGTACAGCCACGAGTGTGACCTTCAGCAATGGAGTAGCCACGGTGAGCATGAGCTTATACAAAGTAGAGTCGGCTGCTGTAGTAGCCACAGATGGCTCGGTGACAACCAGTGGATCTGATCGCTTAAGTGTAACAGTAAGTCCAGCGGCATTTAGCAAATTAGCTTTAAGCTTAGCAGGACCACAGATTAATGCCGTAGCGTTTACAGGTACAAATACCTTGACGGCTTTGGATGCTTATGGCAATACGGTAACGGGCTTTGATGCGA
>NZ_JAANOP010000029.1 GCF_011250515.1 Aquirufa ecclesiirivi
TAGCTCAGCTGGCTAGAGCACCTGCCTTGCACGCAGGGGGTCAACGGTTCGAATCCGTTATTCTCCACCAATTAATTACCCTCCCTCCTACTTCAACGGAAGTAGAAAATAAGGGAAACGATGTAGAAGATCTGGATTTATTCAGAGATTTTACACAAGGTTCTTTGACATATTGTGAGAATAAAGTAAAGAGTAAGAGCAAAAATAGATAGCGATTGCCTTCGGGCATGAAGATATTAGAGAGTAAGTGAAATAAGGG
>NZ_JAANOP010000030.1 GCF_011250515.1 Aquirufa ecclesiirivi
TAACTTGGAGCTTACTTACTTTCCCGGGTTTGATCCCAGTATCATCAGCGGTGCGGGGCTTAACTTCTCTGTTCGAGATGGGAAGAGGTGAACACCCGTCCTATCGGCTCCATAAATCTTGCAAGGTCTTAGCCTTTTTCCATATTGTGAGATAAAATAAACAGTCGTTGCATTTTTTTAATAAAAGTAAGCTTTCGGGTAATTAGTACTACTCGACTTTGACATTACTGCCTTTACATCTGTAGCCTATCGACC
>NZ_JAANOP010000031.1 GCF_011250515.1 Aquirufa ecclesiirivi
AATATTATGCCAAGGAGTTTTTACGAATTACTCAAAAACGAGGAATTAAAAACAGTATGTGTAAATACCCCTGGGAAAATGGGAAAGCAGAGCGTATCAATGGAATTATAAAAAACAATTATTTACGACATCGAAAAATCCATAATTTCGAAATGCTGGTCAAAGAAGTTGACCGAGCAGTATCACTTTATAATCAGGAAAAGCCTCATATTGAGTTAAATAGAATGTCACCTATTGCTTTTGAAAAAAAACTAT
>NZ_JAANOP010000032.1 GCF_011250515.1 Aquirufa ecclesiirivi
TTACCGTATTGCCATAAGCATCTAAAGCTGTTAAGCTATTGGTGCCACTAAAGGATGTTCCACTCACTTGTGGACTTGTTAAGCTAACGGCCAATTTACTGAATGATCCTGCGCTAACAGCTACGCTCAAGCGATCAGCTCCTGCTGCTGTGATGCTTCCATCGCTTGCTGCTACCACCGCTGATTCGACATGGTACAAGCTCAAGCTTGCTGTCGCTACTCCATTACTGAAGGTCACACTCGTTGCTGTACCAA
>NZ_JAANOP010000003.1 GCF_011250515.1 Aquirufa ecclesiirivi
TGTCACTAAAATGACGAAGGCGTCTTTGCGACACACTTTGAAGATACGATTTTTTGTTTGCCATGGATAATAGATTTTATGTTTAAAATTTTACTTTTAAACGGTCAACCTATTTCAGGCATTGACAATCATTGCTTAAGTTAGTATTTGACACAGTATATTGAGCATATTCATAAAGTCTTTATAAACTATAATTTATACCTTATAATTTATAATTTATCATCTTCTTCAGCTCATTTAATTTCAACAAAGCTTCAATCGGAGAAAGTGAATTAACATCCATTTTTTCTAATTGATCATTTATCTCCTTCAGTCCAGCTGGAATTTCAGCACCAAAAAGACTTAATTGATAATTTACCTTAGGCATATCTTTGAGTTTTTGATCATGATCTTCCTTGATATGATCTTTTTCCAGATGTCTCAAAATTTCATGAGCACGAAGCACCAAAGGCGTAGGCATTCCTGCCATTTGAGCCACATGAATACCAAAACTATGGGCCGAACCACCAGGTAATAACTTCCTCAAAAAAATGATTTTATTTCCCATTTCCTTCACAGATACATGGAAGTTCTTTATCCGAGGGAAATCATCTGCCAATTGATTTAATTCATGGTAATGCGTCGCAAAAAGCGTTTTAGCAATACTTTTAGGATGGTTATGCAAATGCTCAGCAATGGCCCAGGCCATTGAAACCCCATCGTAAGTGGATGTTCCTCGACCAATTTCATCCAGCAATACCAGAGATTTGCTCGATAAATTATTCAAAATAGCCGCCGTCTCCGTCATCTCTACCATGAAGGTAGATTCTCCTTTAGAGAAATTATCAGATGCCCCCACCCGAGTAAATACTTTGTCCACTAAGCCAATCGTGGCAGCACTGGCTGGCACAAACGACCCCATTTGAGCCATTAACACAATCAGAGCCGTCTGACGAAGTAAAGCCGATTTTCCTGCCATATTGGGCCCCGTAATCATGATGATTTGTTGGGATTCATTATCTAAATAAACATCATTGGGAATATAAGCCTCCCCAACAGGCAATTGCTGTTCAATGACAGGATGTCGACCTTCTTTAATATCAATTGTATCTGTATCCAAAAGTTCAGGCTGAACATAATGATTTCTTTGTGCTATGGTCGCAAAACTCTGCAAAACATCCAACGTAGCAATACCTTGAGCATTCACTTGAATCAGTTCCAAATACTCCATCGCTTCACGAATCAACTCTTGAAATATTCCATATTCAATTTGAGAAATTCGATCTTCCGCTGTGAGAATTTTTTCTTCGTAAACCTTCAGCTCATCCGTAATATAGCGTTCGGCATTCACTAAGGTTTGCTTCCTGATCCACTCAGGTGGAACCCGATCTTTATGGGAATTGGTTACTTCTAAATAATAACCAAAAACTTTATTGTAAGCTACTTTCAACGAAGATATACCTGTACGCTCTATTTCTCTTTTTTGTAGGTCTTGTAAGTATTCTTTCCCATGGGAGGATAACAAATGGAGCTCATCCAATTCAGCGAGAAAACCTGTCTTCACAATACCTCCTTGATGCGCTAACATGGGTGCATCATCGCGTAGCGCTAGCTCTATTGTATCAACTAATGTGCTACAAGGGTTTAATCGATCGGCCCATTTTTTTAAACTTCCTTGGCTATTATCACATAATAAATCCTTGATTAAAGGAATCTGTTGTAAGGCTTTTTTTAACTGGACCAGCTCTCTCGGATTTATTCTACTGGCTGCTACTTTGGAAATCAATCGCTCTAAATCACCTATTGGCTTTAAATAGCTCACCAATACATCCAGAAAATCTTGATTTTGGACTAATTCGGCAACTCCTAATTGACGGTCTTGTATTTCACTCAATTGCTTCAGAGGAAGCACCATCCATTTTCGAAGTAAACGAGCTCCCATGGCAGTCAGCGTTTGATCCATCAAGGAAATCAAAGGAACACCGCCCTCTTGGGAGGGGTGAATTAATTCCAAATTTCGGATCGTGAACCGGTCTAGCCAAACATATTTATCTTCCTCAATGCGCTGAATGGACGAAATATGAGCCACTTGTTTATGTTCCGTTTCTGCCAAATAATGAAGAATAACGCCCGCTGCAATGATGCCCAAAGGCATTTCTTCTATACCAAAACCTTTTAGATTTTGGGTTTTGAAATGCTGTGTTAATAAAGGATAAGTAAAATCATGTGTAAATATCCATTCTTCCAAACTAAACGAGTGAAACTGATCGCCAAAAGAATCTAAAAACTGATTTCTGAAATTTTTGGGGTACAAAATTTCAGCCGGCAAAAAACTTTGGATCAACTTTTGAATATAGGCCAAAGGCCCTTGAGAGCACATATATTCTCCTGTAGAAATATCCAACAAAGCCAATCCGTACAAATTTTGTGCTGTGGAAGGAAAAGCGATGGAGGCTACATAATTATTTCTTTTGTTATCTAATACTTGATCATTAAACGATACTCCAGGAGTAACTAATTCGGTTACGCCACGTTTCACAATACCTTTGGCTTCAGCAGGATTCTCTAATTGATCACAAATAGCCACTCGCTGACCAGCACGAACTAATTTTGGCAAGTATACATCCAAGGAATGATGTGGAAAACCTGCCAAATGATCGTCAGCATTCCCATTATTTCGGCGCGTTAAAACGATTCCTAAAATTTTGGAGGCTTTGACGGCATCTTCCCCGAAAGTTTCATAAAAGTCCCCTACCCTAAACAGCAAAATGGCCCCAGGGTACTTGGCTTTAATCTGATTGAATTGTCGGGAAAGTGGAGTTTCGCCTTTTTTCAAAGGTTCTTGTCCATCTGCTGCTTTTCTGGCCAAACTAGAAATGATATAAAGGTTGTAAAAATAAGGATTTTGCCTGAAATATGACAGCTTAATCTCGGAATTTGGCCAAGGAAAAAATCTGAGTTAGGCTGAAAAAAAATCATGGGTAATTTCGTTTTGAAATAAATCAACTTGTACTTGCTAAAGCCTTTCTCCGCTTAATAAATCAAGAAAATCAAATGTGGCAATAAACACGTCAAAATCCTTGTTAACGCTATTTTCAGGATAAGAAAATTAGAAATTGAAAAAATATTTCCCTATTTTGCCAAATAAATTCGAAACCCATAACTATGATTAATTCTTCCATATACATCAAATCTCAGCAAGAGGTTTTTGATGTGGTGATTGTTGGCTCAGGTGCTGGTGGCGGTATGGCTGCCCATATGCTAACCAAAGCTGGAGCTAAAGTCTGTTTATTAGAAGCAGGTCAACCCTATGACCCCGCTGACCCGAAAAACATTACCCAATTAAAATGGCCTTATGAATCCCCTCGTCGTGGTGCTAATACCACTCGTCCTTTTGGTGATTTTGATGCTGCCTATGGTGGTTGGGATATTGAGGGGGAACCTTACACGCGTAAAGAAGGAACTAAATTTGATTGGTTTAGATCTCGTATGGTGGGTGGTAGAACCAACCACTGGGGACGTATTTCCTTGCGTTTTGGACCGGATGATTTTAAAAGAAAAAGTATTGATGGTTTAGGTGACGACTGGCCTATTGGCTACGATGACATGAAGCCATATTACGATAAAGTAGATCGCTTGATTGGGGTGTTTGGTACCAATGAAGGACTAAGAAATAACCCAGATGGCATTTTCTTACCTCCTCCTAAAGCTCGTTTGCACGAATTAATGATTAAAAAAGCGAATAAGGCCATTGGAATTCCAACCTATCCTTCTCGCCTTTCCATTTTAACTAAGCCGATTAACAATGAACGTGGACAATGTTTTTATTGTGCGCAATGTTCAAGAGCTTGTCAAGCTTATGCCGATTTCTCTTCATCCTCGGTTTTAGTAAAACCCGCAGCTGCCACAGGTAATTTAACTTTATTACCTTATGCCATGGCCAGAGAGGTAATGACTGATCCAATCTCAGGATTGGCAACAGGAGTTTCTTACGTACATACAGGTACTTTACAAGAGTATTCCGTAAAAGGTAAAATTGTTGTTTTAGCCGCATCTGCTGGAGAAACGGCACGTTTATTATTAAACTCAAAAAGTTCTCGTTTCCCGAATGGTATTGCCAACTCGAGTGGTGTAGTTGGTAAATACATCAATGACTCAACCGGTGCTTCTCGTTCGGCTATCATTCCTTCTTTATTTGATCGTAAAACATACAATGAAGATGGTGTGGGTGGTTCACATATTTACTCACCATGGTGGGGAGATAACAGTAAATTAGATTTCCCTCGTGGATACCACATCGAATACGGTGGTGGTATGGGTATGCCTAGCTACGGTTTTGGTTGGGGAATTGAGGGATTAAATGGTCGTGAAAACTTCACCCGTGATGGTTTGAAAAAAGCAGCTGGTGGATATGGAGCAACCTTAAAAGAAGATTACCGTCGTTTCTACGGTTCTTATGTCAGCTTTGCTGGTCGTGGAGAACCTGTACCAAGAGAAGATAACTATTGCGAGATAGACCCGAATGTAGTTGACAAATATGGTATTCCTGTATTACGCTTCAATTACAAATGGAGTGATTACGAAATCAAGCAGGCAAAACACATGCAAGATACCTTTGAGCAAATTATTGATGCGATGGGTGGAAAGGCAATGGGTAAAAAACCAGGTGCAGATACCAATTACGGTTTAGCTGATCCTGGTCGTATTATCCACGAAGTAGGAACAGCTCGTATGGGTAATAATACCAGCACATCTGTCGTAAATTCCAACTGCCAAGCACATGATGTGAAGAACTTGTTCTTAGCCGATGCAGCGCCATTCGTTTCTCAAGGAGATAAGAATGCCACATGGACGATCCTAGCTCTTTCGATGCGTACCTCAGAATATATTATTGATCAACGTAAAAAAGCCAATTTATAATGAAAAGAAGAGATTATTTAAAAAATATCGGCTTAAGTTCATTGGGCTTAGCTGCATTGAATCCTCAAGTAAAAGCCATGGAGGCTTTGGAAGGAGCACCTGATCCTAAAAAAGTAGCTCCATTAAAAGTTCCCAATGGTAGAACCATGGATGAAGCAGAACGTGATGCCAAATTAATGGCTGAAAAGTTCTTAAATGCACATGAATTGGCTACCATTACGATCTTGTCAGATATTATCATCCCTGCGGATGCTAAATCTGGAAGTGCTTCTCAATCAGGAGTTACTAAGTTCATTGAGTTTATTGTGAAAGATAAGCCTGAATTTAAAACACCGATGCGTGGTGGTTTAAGGTGGTTAGATGGAGAATCTAAGCGTCGTTTTAGTAAATTATTTACTGAAATTACTCCCAAACAACGCATTGAAATTGTAGACGACATTGCTTATCCTGAAAAAGTAAAACCTCAGTTTTCCCAAGGAGTGAATTTCTTTACTTTGATGAGAAATTTAACTGCTACAGGTTTCTATACCTCTAGAATCGGTTTAGATGATTTAGCTTATAAAGGAAATACACCCAACGATTGGAAAGGTGTTCCTGATGAAGTTTTAAAGCAATACGGTTTATCTTACGATGATTAAACACTCCGATTTATACCTTAAACCGGACATTTTCAAACATATTCCTCAATTAGTGGCGGGTGTCAGTACCCGCCACGGAGGAAAAAGTCAAGCTCCTTATTATTCCCTAAACCTAGGAGTACATACAGACGATCAAGCAGAAATCATTCAAGAAAATATTATTCTTTTATGCCAATCATTAGGCATAAAGCCCCAACACTTAGCTCGATCTTTTCAAACCCATCAAGATCTTATTTGGGAATGCCAACAACCTGATTATCAAAGTGGTTTTGATGCCATCATCAGTACGCAAGCAAATATTTATTCAGCAGTGGGCATAGCCGATTGCTGCCCCGTACTTCTAGTGGATCCTGTGCAAAAAATTACCGCAGCCATTCATGCGGGATGGAAAGGTTCTGTATTAGGAATCGTTCCCAAAACAGCCAATTTATTACTCACTAAGTACCAAAGTCAAGCCAAAGATCTATTGGCCTATATAGGCCCTTGCATTAGTCTACAACATTTTGAGGTGGGAGATGAAGTAGCTGCTCAGTTTCCGGAGACTTGTAAACAAAAGTTTTCTGATAAATGGCATGTGGATTTGAAGCAACACCATGCATTGCAGTTAGCTGAATTAGGTATATCTCAAATAGAAATTTCACCTTGGTGCACAGTTGAGCACAATGAACATTTTTTCTCACATAGAAAAGAGCAAGGTTTGACGGGTAGAATGTTAGCTTTTGTTGGATTTAAGTCCTAAATATTAATCAAGTATTTGGAATCTCAAAACTTGAAATATATCAAATATCCGTCCCCATGGAGCTCCAAAGCCCATTTTTGTCTACATATTATCTACAAACTGATAATGTAATCTTAGGCTATTGACATTCCTTTTGTAATTAGGACATTTTTTTGAAATTGCCTTCGAAATAATTCAATCACCCTAACCCTAATTACAATGAAAAAGTTAAAATTAACCTTGACTGTTCTAGAAAACAGAGATGCTTCTTTCGGAGGATCAAACGAAGTCGCACTAGCTGGTTCGACTTGCACATGTACTTGTACCTGCTGCAAATCAAACAATGATGCTCCAGCGGAAGCAACAGCCTAATTGGATAAATGGGTAGAGATATTCTCTACCCATTTTACAAAAATACCTACCCACATATGAAAACGACAATACCCCACCAAGCCATATTTTGTGGTCCAGATACGCTATACATTGTAAACGGAGATCAGAACCTGATTGAAATTCATGGAGAATCTACTCCAATGATCAAAGAAATACTAAAAGGAATACATCAAAAAATTTCCTTGGAAAGTATTTACGAAAGTCATCAAGCAGAGTTTGGGCATGATAATGAAACATTTCATGAATTAATTTCTTGGATGAAGGAAAAACAAGTAATCCTACAATCTAAAAATACGCACACAATAAAAATTCATGTTCTCATTGACGCTAAGTTTTCAGACCAATCAACTTCTCTCATTAGCTCACTGAATGAAATAAGCCAAAAATCAGTAGAATATACCTTAGAAGACAATATAAAGGCGGCTGATTTAATACTCTTTTGGGGTTCTTTATTTACTCACCGTAATCGTATAAAAGACCTTGCCCAGCTAAGTTATGAGGCTAAAATACCCCTATTGTACGTCGACATAGATAGCTCATCCTTTACCCTTGGGCCTATTTTTTCTCCTGAATTATTAAGCCCTTGCTTGAACTGCTATGCAGATCGAAAACAAGTACAACTGAAAAATCCAAAAGCCTTTTCCATTCTACAAAAAAAACAGAATCATGAGTACATCTATACTCCCCTAGTCAAGAATAAGAAGTATTTCACCGCATTGGTCAATTTCATTCACGAAGAATTACATCAATTTATTTTATCGGGTTTTACGTATTCCCCGTTAATAGGCCAAAGTTTTGTGATGACAGGCAGTCCTATTGAAGTACAAAAATTCAACATCCTTAAAGTTCCACATTGCCCTATTTGCAGCCAAAGGAATCAATCTATGACATTCAATATTTAAATAGCCTTAACCCATGGTTCCATTAAAACATGATTTAATCCACGGAAATCGCTATCAGATTCCAACAAGAAGGTGTTTACCGCTGGGTTTATACCAAAGCTATGTAGAGGCAGCACACCTAGACATCTTAGCTTCCAATACCCATATGATTCAAGGTTCCGGGATTGGATTCTGCCAAATAGAGGCAGATAATTCGGCCATAGGTGAATGGATAGAACGATATGCGGCATCACATCAGCACCCCAAGGATTTCATTTTTGCTAGTGAAACAGATTTGAGAAACCAAGGTAAAATTTTCTTGCCCGTCGAAACATGTATCCCATTTATTCCTGCGCAATATGACTCAAATTTTCCCTATCAAACATGGCAAAAAGACGATGTACTCAGTTGGATCGAAAGTAAAAACATCCTCAATCAGGAATCTGTTTGGGTACCTGCATTTACAGTTCATTTACCTCATAATACGGAATGGGATCAAAAAAAGAATTTTATTCTTCAAACCTCAACAGGCATTGCAGCTGGGAAAAACATGCAGGATGCCACGGTTGGAGGCTTTTTAGAATGTGCCGAAAGAAATGCTTTTGCAGAGTTCTGGTATCGTCAAGATCATTGGATAAAACGAATTCCAATCATGAACCAACAAGATGTACTTACTTCCTATAGGCACCCAAAAATCAAGCAATTGTTTGACAATACACGAGTTCAAATAAAGCTTTTTGATTTATCAGCTCTAAGCCCCGTAGAAACACATGTGGTCGTACTCTTTTTTCCATATAAAGGACAACTTTTCCAGTCCATGGGTTGCGCTAGTAGATTCATAAAAGAAGACTCCATCATTAAAGCTTGCTTGGAAGCTTATCAAGGAGTTGAATATGCCATTGGACTTAGTCAAAAACCAGAAGATTGGATCCAAAATATGCCAAGGTTTGAAAACATCAATAGTTTTGACAAGCATTTTGCTTTCTACAATCGTTTTCCTCAATGGAGAAAAAAATCACCTATTCTCCAGGTAGCTTTAAGCCCAGAATCCTATTTTCCAAACCAAGAAATAGGCTCCAGTAAGATTCATTCTTGGGATGAAGTAAACCAATTAAATATAAGCCAAATTCTAGTCGTGCCAATTAGTACGGAAGATGTACAATCACAAGGATTTGAAGTAGTCCGAGTGATTGTACCCAATTGGAATTTACTTACAGGAGTGCATTCCCAGCCTTTCTTAAAATACCTAAAGGCTCAATCGAGTGAAAATTTATTTCTTTCATATCCACATCCATTCCCATAAATCATGAAAAAAATTCTATTTCTTTTAATGGCTACCCTTCTTTTACCTACCCTCATTAGGGCACAAGGAAGCATGGAAAACATCCTACATGAAGCACAAAAAATCACTTGGAAAACACCCAAAGATAGTTTGCAAAAAATCATCAATTATATGAATAATCACCCTAGTAACGATTATCACTATTTGTATTGGAATGCCTATGCCCATTATATGGAATACTTCAATTACAAATTAGCTATTCCATCGGAAGAGAAAAAGGCGAAAAATTGTTTAGAACAAGCATCCAAAATCCTAAGCAAAATCACCAAGTCTAATTCGGAATCCTTAGCATTACAATCACTGATAGAAGGACTCAAGCTCAACTTTACGAATGTTTTCCTTTTGCCAATCAAAGCAGGAAAAGTAGGCAAATTAGCCGAAAGAGCGATTGATTTAAACCCTAAAAACCCCCGAGCCTATTATGCTTTAGCCATTTATGATTTTTATACCCCAAAAATGTATGGAGGCAGAAAAGTGGTTGAATCCAACTTGGTTAAAGCTATCTCTTTATCCTCCACAATACCAGAAAATTCTAAAGAACCCAATTGGGGCATATCCGAATCCTATTTGTTTCTAATCCGATTTTACAAAGAAGAAAATCAAAAAAACAAGGCTCAACAATACTTACAAGAAGCCAAAAACAAATTTCCTGAGAATACCATTTTTCTACAGTATAAACTCTAAAACCCATGGCCAAGACTAGAAATTTATTATTTGAACCTTGCATCTCGGATATTTCCTTTGATTTTCTTGAACAGAGTAAATTATATAGCTACCAAGCTAAAGAATATAGTGAACGTCTTCATGCGGTCATGTCTAGCGACTATTTTATGAAAAACATCAGTCACCACAGCATAGAATTGGGATTTTGTGATGAATATGATTTATTAACTATTGACCAGTTACCGCCTTTGGCTGAAGCTTTAAATCAATTAAACCAAGAAAGAAATAGCCAAAGAAATTATGATTCTGAAGAGCTTGTTTCATTTCAAGATTTATCTCGCTTTCTCCAGTTAAGCTATTCCATTACCCAAAGGTTTGACCCCACATTATTCATTCCTCCTCGTAGAAATATTGCTTCAGGTGGTGGATTATACCCCATCGATGTTTATGTCATAAATCAACATATATCTGATCTCCCTTTAGGAGTATTTATCTATGATCTCTTTACAAATAAACTCAAGCTAATTCATGCCTTCAAGAATCGAGAGGAATTAAAAGTAGCTCTTAATAGGACATTGTTTGCAGAGCAAAAAAATGATATTGATTATATAAATGCCAGTGCATTTATGGTATTGGGTGCCGAATTAGAACGATCCTGTTTTAAATATTTAGATAGAGGCATACGTTGGGCGATGTTAGAAGCTGGGGAAATTGTCCATGCCATGTACTTAGCTAGCGCAGGACTAGAATTGAGCACTTGTGCCATTGGTGGTTTCAATGATGAGGCGCTCGCACGATTAATTAATTTCCAGAATCCAAGTCAGATTACCCTCTTAGCTCTAGCCTTAGGTAAATAAAATGAATTACATATTCAATCCAGATTATAAATTAATCTATTCGAAAGAGAGTACAGAAGAACTCTATTTCAAAC
Source organism: Aquirufa ecclesiirivi (assembly GCF_011250515.1). GTDB lineage: Bacteria > Bacteroidota > Bacteroidia > Cytophagales > Spirosomataceae > Aquirufa > Aquirufa ecclesiirivi. Next base: position 10,466 of record NZ_JAANOP010000003.1, read on the forward strand.
ACACTTGGAAAGATACGCTTATTCAAATCAGTCAATGCGAATGGAATATTCTAAGTCATTTAGTGAAGAATCGTGATGAAAACAAAACCCTTATTTACCTAATGCAGAGCTATGATGCGGACCGAAGTATACTAAATCAATTAATCCAATATTCACTTGAAACCGAATTAATAATATGGGAAGATGCATTAGAAGCGCAGCAAAAACAGAAAACATTATTTCAAAACCAAAGCCTATCGAATTGGAAATTAGTTATAAGTCAATTGTTTTCCTATGTATCCATACCCATTGAATTTATAGGAAGAGGAAATCTTCGTTTTTATAAAGTTGCCAAAATCCCCCTCGAGAAAACATGGATGGAATCTTGGGCAAAAAATCAAATGGCACAAACGTTTTTTCAAATTATGGTCATTTTACTTATGTTCACAGGAATAGGTCAAATCATATATAATCCACAATTCATTAAACAATGGCAAGATTTTGAATTAATCAATAGTCCCATTCTTCTCCCTTTCTTGATTAGTGGACTTCTTGTTTCTACTTTTTTACATGAATTTGCTCATTACTTAATTTATTTGAAACATGGTGGTTTAGTGGCTGATTTGGGGTTTTCTTTCGTTTTAGGCTTCATTCCATTTGTACATATCAATACCAATTCCCTCCATTTTTGGGATAATCAAAGACATCGAGTGGAAGTGATACTAGCTGGAATTTTATTAGATATCTCATTGGTTCTGGGTATAAATATCTTCTTGGATTGGGAAATGGAGAAAATATGGCTATCACATTGGCAATTTTTGCAATGCTTTATTGCATTCCGAATCATCTTTAATGCTATTCCTTTTATCCCAGGAACGGATGGCTATTTTCTCCTTTCCGAGTATTTACATGAACCCGCACTTTTTCATGAGGCAAGCCGATCAATAAAAAAATTTAAAACATCCCTATTTCAATTGAATGTAAATACTCTTGAGCCAAAAGATTACCTGTTTGTTGGCTATATCCTGATGAGTTATTGCTTTATATCAGCTTATTACTGCTTGTTGGCATTATGGATTATTCTCCCCTATTTCATCCGTTTCATACCATGATTAGAACAAGTCTCCTACTATTTTTATTATTCCTATCCTCTAGATCGATGGCTCAATTTAGCCTAAAAGGAAGTGTTATGGATGCTTATCATCAAGTAAAATTGGAAAATGTTAGCCTCTATTTAGTTCACAATAAACTATTTGAACGAAGTGATTCAACAGGCTCTTTTCATTTTCAAAAATTAAACAAAGGTCTTCCTGATACCTTAGTGGTATCCATCATCGGCTACAAAAAACAGAGTATCCCAATAGTTGAAAATAAAACACTACTTATTCAACTACAATTGGATAAACCTAATGCACTAGCTGAAGTTCAAGTCAAAGCAAGTGTACCCATGTCGGAAGATTTCGTCAATCAAAAAATCAACTTCCTCGATATAGTGTTAAATGCCTCGTCCAAGGCCGACCCTCTTTTAGCTGTTCAATCAACCTCGGCAGCAAGTCCATTTGGTGAATCTGCCTCCATTAGTTTTAGAGGAAGTAATCCCCAATTAACTCAAATATACATCAATGATATTCCCATTCCTGAACCGATCAAATTTACACAAATGTCTAGTTTGGGAACCTTCAGTCTTATTCCCATCAATACCATCAAGGATTTACTTGTCTTCCCCAGTAACCCTCCAATAGAGCTATTGAATGCCAATACTGGAGTAGTCCAAATTCAAAGCAATGAATCATTCCAAAAGCAAAATCTGGAAATTGATGCTAGCCTAGGACAATCTGGTATACATTGGACCCCATGGTCCAATAAAAAAAATGGGATTAGTCTTTTTGGACACCATCAATTTAGCCCATTATTAAAATTCTTCAATCCAAGCGCCTTGAGCAATTTACCTCATTTCAGCGAAAGCGACTGGGGGATAAATGGCTATTTCCAAACTAAAAACTTATGGCGATTAAAGCTATTTAGCCTATTTATGGAAGAAAAATATGCAAGTCAGTTTAGACATCCTTCTTTTGAAGGCACTTTTGATTATCAAAAATATAGACATGTTCAAACCCTAAATTTATCCAAACTCCTGGAGCATACACAATGGACATTTAAGTTTGGATTCCATGAATCTTCTCAACATGATAGTACAGGAAATTATGCTTATCACCCAAAAGCACTTCAACTATTCAGTGGCATTGACTTGCAGTTATTTCCACAAGAAAACTGGTCTATAAAAACAGGATACCAATGGCTACATACCCAAACCTCCTACCAAATCCGAAAACCCTATTATACTTTTGACTACCGTCCGCAATCTGCTTCTGTTTTGTATGCCAATAATCCATCTTTATCTCAGCAAGAATTATTTCTTTCCAATAATTATACCATTTCAAAACCAGTCAGAATTGGATTTGGTATAAAATTGATACATTTTCCGCAGCTAAACGATTTACAAGTTAGCCATCAAATCCATACTCGATGGTTTTTAAACGATTCTTTTACCTATACCAATCTAGCTTGTAGCAAACAAATAGCTAGCCTATTTACCGCAGAAAATGATTATGTATGGGTTACTACCCAGCAAATTTCTTGGGATATCGTACACGAACAAGAACTGAAAAAATGGAGTTTCCATGCCTTCTATAAAACAGAAAAATCACTTGTAAATACTACCCAAGCTTGGGGGGCAGAGTTTAACTTAAGCCTAATCAAATCAAAATCAAAACATGAGCTTGGAATTGGAAGCCATTGGAGTCAGCAAAAAATCGGAATGAATAGTCAAAATTCGCCTTACCAAATTCCTTTTTTTTTACGCACGAATTCACAATGGAAATGGAAATACCTTGACCTTAGTATGAGCAGTGTGATTAGAACAGGGAATTATTATACGCCATTGAGTTCGTCAACCTATTCAACTGAACTACAAATACATGTTCCTGTCTTTGGATCAACAACTTCACAAAATGTATCTCCTTATATGAGAATTGACGCTATGCTTAGTAAAATGATTCACAAATCAGATAAGATCATATGGATTACCTATTTGTCTATAAGCAATGTTTTGAACCGGGATAATGTCAAATCCATTAATTACACTAGGGACTATCAACAATCCTTTCAAGAATATTTTCAAAAACGAGTGATTTACATAGGATTACAACTGAGATGGTAATCTATTTATTAGCGTTAGACTCCCTTAAAAACTGTTGTCGAGAAATGTTTTCTTTAGGCAAAAATTCATACGCCTTCTTCCATTCTTTCTTCTTTAAATCTCCATTTTTAATGGATTGAATGAAGTTGATCCACGCAAAAGGATTCGTTAAAGATAAAATAGGACTCGCATAAAATGTTTTATTTGCTTGAGCTGAAACCATTTGATCAGAAAAGTTTCTAAAATTAGATGATGCTCCCATACCTGCTTGTAATGCAAAAACATTGAGCTTGGACTGTTCCAAATTATTGGCCAATATCCCCCTTTGCTTTTCATCGCGTAGTCGCATATTTAAGAATGCCTGCTTAAACTCCTCCTCAGAACTGTGGGGAAAGACTTTTACCTCAGACAACATTTTCGATTCTTCTGACAAAGAAATAATGGCACGATGAACCTGATCCGTATTTTTAGGAATAATGTAATATTTTTTCTGATAGCCCACATAAGTAAACACCAAACTATCTCCTGGGAACACATACATCTCTACCATTCCAAAATTATCACTCAATGCTCCTCGACCAGCCTTTGGGTTATATACGTATGCCAAGGGTAAATCTTCTGCTTTGGTTGCAGTAACTACCCTTCCAAGAAATAATACTGTTTTGTCCTGCCCTTGAGCCAACAGATCTTGACTCATACATGCAACTAAAAAGAAAAGTCCCAATATGACTCGTTTGCAAATTTTCATTGAGCTGCAAATAATGTTTTTTTTAAATAATTCGATTCTGCTTTTCGTTAAACGAATGAAAATTAAAATAATTTCAAGAATGTAATAATAAAAGGAATGGACAAAAGTAAGCCATCAAAACGATCTAAGAATCCTCCATGGCCAGGAATGGTATTTGCCGAATCCTTAATATTTATACTCCTTTTAAATAACGATTCTACCAAATCTCCGTAGGTACCTGCTACCACGATAATCACTCCAATGGCAAACCATTCCCATACTTCATAATTAGTAAAATACCTCGAAATAATATAGGCCGCAATCATAGCACTTAATAAGCCTCCCATCAATCCTTCCCATGATTTTTTGGGCGATACTCTTTCAAATAGTTTTGTTTTCCCAAAATAGGTTCCAGCAAAATAGGCTCCAGAATCACTTGCCCACAATAAAAACAAACAACCCATGATAATGTTTGCATCATAAGTACCTGACCTCATGAAGGCCAATACAGTCAACAAAGCAAATGGGAGTGCCACATAGATAATTCCTAAAAATGTAAAGGCAATATTTTGAAATGGCTTACCATCTTTTGATTTATACAACTTAATAAAAAAGATGATGGTTAATAAAGGCGACAAAATATAATAATTATGGTATCCTATCATTCCCTTTTCAATAAAAAAAGTGAGCAAATGAAGTATCACACCACAAAAAGTACCATAAAACGTTAAAGGTAAATTACCTTCTAAACTCCCCACTAATTTATAAAATTCCAATTGAGCTAAAACGCCAATCAACAGAAATAAGCCCAAAAAAGTATAGTCATTGAAATTAATACAGAATAACAAAAATGGAACAGCAATCACCGCCGCAATAACCCTTTGCCATAAATTACTCAAATTGGATAATCCCATAGGTTGATTTTAATTCTTGAATTCGTCTAAAGCTACCTTTGCCTGTTCGAAATGGTCTTGGTGCACATATAATTCAAATACACCCAAATTATAAGGGCTAATTTTCTTATTAATCACAACGGCAGGTATTTCATACCTTTCAGAAAGCATGGACTTTTGCATTTCTAAATCGATACCTTGTTGAGATGATCCTAACAATACCCAGTCCTTGATCATATTTCTTCTTTTTGTTGATACATCAAACGAATATAATAAATAAGAAATAGCAATGAAATAGCTGCAGACCACCATGGAATCATCTCTCCAACTTGCTCAGGATCTAAATCAATCAACTTTTCTTGGTGTAAATAGGACAAGGTTAATGTCCATGCATTATTAAAAAAATGGGCCAATATGGGTAACCAAATATTTCTAAACCAAATGTACAAATAACCAAAAAATGCACCTAATAACATCCTTGGCAGAAAACCATAAAACTGAAAATGGATAAAGCTAAATATGGCAGCTGATAACCAAACAGCCACATGAACATTGATCAAATATCGCTCAAACAAATTTTGTAATACCCCTCGGAAAAATAATTCTTCTCCGATAGCGGCCATGCCTGCAATCACAGCCAAAGCCGTCACAAAATCCAAGGGTGTTTCGAAATGTAATAAAAACTTGGTTAATCGAGCCATATTGTCTTCCGAAGTTCTCATCCAGGCCTCCACTTCTTCATAGCCCGCTGGAAGTACAATGGATTGATTCCACTGAATGATGTATTCCATCAAGGGAATGGAAACTAATAATGCGATGATAGCCCAAGAAAAAATCCGCCAAGATGGCGCATCTAAAGGACTTAACTCATATAAAGTGCGTTTTTCGATAAATTTCAAATAGGCCCAAGAACCTCCAACAAAAGTAAATAAAGAAACAAACCACTGCAAAGCCATGATTCCTTTGAAGGCTCCAGCGTATTTTTCTGGATTAGCCATGAAATCCAATAGTAATTTTTGAAATTCGGCCACATTTGTCGTAGGGAATTCCATTATTAAAACCACTGCGACCATACCCAAAAACTGCCCTAAGAAGCTCCCAAGCAGAAAAAATCCAAATAAGCTAAGCACTTTCGAAAAAAGACCAAACCAACGCGCGGGTCCAGAAATGTAGTTTTCTTCCATAATGGTCGTAAATTTACTGAATTTTTAATGAGAATGGTAAAAATAGGCAACATCGAATTAGGCACTTTCCCTCTGCTTTTAGCACCCATGGAAGACGTGTCCGACCCTCCTTTTCGTGCAGTATGCAAAGAAAATGGAGCAGACTTGATGTATACGGAGTTTATCTCTTCTGAAGGCCTAATAAGAGATGCCGCAAAAAGTGTTCAAAAATTAGACATCTTTGAATATGAGCGCCCCATAGGGATTCAACTTTTTGGATCATCCATTGAAACCATGGCTTCCTGCACGGAAATTGCTACTCAAGCTGGCCCCGATTTAATTGATATCAATTATGGCTGCCCAGTAAAACAAGTGGCCTGTAAAGGTGCTGGTGCAGCTCTTTTACAAGATATTCCTAAAATGGTCGCTATGACCAAAGCGGTAGTCAATGCCACTCATTTACCCGTGACTGTCAAAACGAGATTAGGATGGGACGAGTCAACCAAAAACATTGAAGATGTGGCAGAAAGGTTACAAGATATTGGGATTCAGGCATTAAGTATACATGGCCGAACTCGTGTTCAAATGTACAAAGGTGAAGCCAATTGGGAACTAATCGCCAAAGTCAAAAATAATCCCCGAATTAAAATTCCAATTTTCGGAAATGGAGACATAGATACTCCTGAAAAAGCCTTGGAATATAAAAATAGATACGGAGTGGATGGGGTTATGATAGGAAGAGCTACCATCGGTTATCCATGGATTTTCAATGAAATTAAACATTTCATTCAAACCGGAGAACATTTGGCTCCACCTACGTTAGAAGAACGTATCCGCGTCTGTCAAAGTCACTTAGATTTTTCTATCAAGTGGAAAGGAAATCATGGAGGAATCGTTGAAATGCGCCGTCATTATGCTAATTATTTCCGTGGCATGGATCATTTCAAACCATTTAGAAGCCGATTAGTTACTTCTCTATCTTACGAGGAAATCAATCAAATATTACAGGAAATTGCCGAACATTATCAGGCAATTTTACAGGAATAACACATGACATCAACACAAAAAGTACCTACACTTTGGATTATTCTAGCCATAGCTGCCATTTCATTAATCTGGGGTAGCTCATTCATTTTGGTTAAAAAAAGCCTAAGTACTTATACTGCCATGGAAGTTGGTGCCTTGCGTATCGCCTCAGCTGCACTTTTCTTTTGTCCATTCTTTTTTAAAAGAAGAAAATACATCCAAAAACAACATTGGCCATCATTCCTACTGGCAGGATTAACTGGAAATTTGTTTCCAGCCATTCTGTTTTCCATCGCTGGAGAACATCTCCCAAGTGCCCTCTCAGGTATGTTAAATGCTTTTACACCTCTTTTTACATTGATTATCGGAATCGTTTTGTTTCATCAAAAGTTTGTTCTAAAACAAACAGGTGGTATTATTTTAGGATTAATTGGCTGTATAGGCTTATTGGTTGCTGGTAAAAGCTTTTCATTTCAATTCAACTACCATGCACTTTGGGTGATTTTAGCAACCTTTTTGTACGGCATAAATTTACACACAGTAAAATCAAAATTTGCTGACTTGCACCCTCTTACGTCAACTGCAGGGGTATTTATGATGATAGGACCACTGGCGTTAGGGCTATTAGCTTATTCAGGTTTCTTCAACCGACCTTGGTCTGATCACGCTCAAATGTGGCCATTATTAGCTGCCATTGCCTTGGGTCTATTTGGTTCTGCCGTGGCGATGGTCCTATTTAATCAATTAATTAAATGGACAAGTGCCATTGTGGCTAGTTCAGTTACCTATTTAATCCCTATTGTGGCAGTAGCTTGGGGGCTTTTCGACGGAGAAACCATTTATTGGTCTCAGATTGTATTTATGTTCATTTTACTTTGGGGGGTATACCAAGTTAATAATTCAAAATCTTGATAATATTTTATTCTCCGTAGCCCCAATCAAGATTATCAAATAACTTTTAAGAATGGATAGTAGATTGCTTAGACCTTTTTTCGGTCTAAATTTTCTATCTATGAACGAGCAAATTTTAAGCCAAATTTGGAGTAAACAGCAGTTTGACTATAAAGGCTTACGTAGCCAACAAGGTGAATATCTTCAAATCATTCATCCTGGTTTCTTAAATAAACATGCTGGCGCAGATTTTCAAGAAGCACATATACTCCTCAATGATTTTGCGTGGATTGGTTCGGTAGAATTGCATGTTTTAGCTTCCGATTGGTTGCTCCATGCTCATCACCAAGATGCCTCCTTTGAAAATGTGATTTTACATGTAGTTTGGAAAGCCGACTTACCCATTTATTACCAAGATGGACGTGAAATTCCCACACTCGAACTTTGCCATCGCGTTCAAGAAATTAATCTCCTTGATTCTTTTTCACCATCAAGTAACTCTCTGGCTTGTCAATCCTTTTTTCAGGAAATCCCCCATGAGATCAAAACACAGATGTTGACCTTTTGTGCTGAACAAAGAATGCAAATCAAGTATGAATCCATCATCAACTTATGGAATAACAATAAGCAGGACTGGGATGAAACATTTTACCAATCTTTGGGTAAAAGTTTTGGATTTGGTCTCAATGCCGAACCTATGCTCCGCCTAACCCAAGCAATCCCATTGAAACTCATATTAAGAAATAGAGATCGCCCTTTAGGCATTGAAGCCGCTATGATGGGACTAGCTGGCATGTTAGAAGACCCAATAAAAGATGAATACCAATGGGAATTAAGAAGAGAATTTATCCACCTTAAGAAAAAATATCAATGGGACAGTACATTTTTGCAGATGTCCGATTGGAAATTTCTCCGTTTAAGACCGGCCAACTTTCCTACCATTCGAATGGCGCAATTTGCCGAAGTCATACGAAACAACTGCTCTTTGCTATCCATTTTATTAGAAATCCAGGAACTCAAAGTCATACAAACGCTCTTTGAAATTAATCCTTCCAACTATTGGCAAAAGCATTACCACTTTGGTAAAATAAGCCATAAACCACTCGGCCAATTAGGTAAATCCACCTTTTATTCCTTATGCATCAATACCTTAATTCCTGTATTGTTGGCCTATGCGCACTGTAGAGGAGAATCAAAATATGCGGACAAAGCATATCGATGGCTTTTCGAAATGGATGCAGAAAACAATGTTATTTCCAGAGTTTATACTCAAATAGGCTTAGAAATCAAAAATGCGCATGATTCCCAAGCTTGTTTACACTGGTACAAAAATTACTGTCAAACAAAAAAATGCCTCCATTGCCAAGTTGGTAAGCACATCTTACTCTGATTTTAAGACAGGTCCTCGCTTACCTATACCTTTTTCATTGAATGCCTCAATTTGAAAATAATAGGTCTTATCCTTGTCCATGGATTTAAAATAATACTCATTGGCACCAAAAACTTGAATAGAAGTATACAATTTATCTGGGGCAATGCCAGCATAAATCACATAACCTGTGGCCAATGGCTCATGCCGCCATTTCAACCAAGCTGATCGCTTATCATGTTCACCACGAAGTACCACAAAATCCTTAACCTCATTTGCCAATGGACCATGTCCTTTGCCAAATACCCGTAATCCACTGATGGCAAATTTACCCGCGGCCATATGTTCATTGACCAATTTAATATACCTAACCTCCACTGGCTTAGCCAATTCTACATAGTCATGAGGAACATCCTTTTTATTCTTTGATTTATCAATAATCAACTGCCAATTTTTCCCATCCTTACTACCAAATACTTGATACTGATGATATATCCCAGGTATTTTTCCTAAAAAACTGGAGTCAACATCCTGATCGGCATAATTAATCTGTACTGCATTTACGGTAGATATTTCCCCTAAATCTGATTGAATATATTCACCTTTCTTAGATGTTTTGGCAGACCAATAGGTTTTCATTTGCTCATCAACGGCATAATTAGCTCCATATCCAGCTAAGCTCGAGGAAACTTTCACGGGTTTATTGTAATTAAGCAACATCCAACCAGTAAATAAATCCACTGGCTTATCAAATTTAGATGTAGGCATACGATATGGATAATCACCATAAGCGGTCTCGGTATACAAAATCCCATCTTTGTCAAAAGTACTGGGCCATAATCCCAATCGACGCTCAAAACTATTTTTCACCGCTATGGTAATAGTTGACACATGCCACCAATTCCCAAATTGACCTTCAAAAGTAGCCCCATGTCCTGCTCCACGAGTAAATCCACCTGGTTTAAATGAAAACGGATTATGCCCTTGATAAGTAAATGGCCCCATGGGTTTATCTGCTGTGTAAACTCCATCACCATAAGCCGAAAACTCGGTTCCAGGAGCACCATATTGTAAGTAATATTTTCCCTTATATTTATTCATCCAGGCTCCTTCCATAAAGGGTTTTAGAAATGTGTTGTCTTGGTATTCGCCAAAACGCTCCCATCCATGCAAGTCATCGTTCAGTCGAATTAAATCCTTTCTTTCACCTATAGGTTGCAAAGTCTTACGATCAATTTCCTGTCCATACATCGGATAAAAATTACTAGAACCATGATACAAATACAGTCGACCGTCATCGTCTAAAAAAAAGGCTGGATCCCAAGCCCCAGCGGTAAAAGCATGTACCGACTCTCTCCAAGTATCTGTTTCTGGCGAATGACTGGACCAGAGTGTAAAGTCTTTGGCATAGGTAGAACCAATCACATACAAACTATCCCCCATTACAAAAGTAGCGGGTGCACATAGCTCATCATAGACTTTATGATAAGGTTGTAGAAAGCGTCGAGAAACAAAATTCCAGTTTAACATATCCTGACTCCACCAGTAACCCCACTGATTCGTCGAAAATAAATAATACTTATTCTTAAAATAGCCAATAACTGGATCAGCTGTAGCCCTATGTCGCCCAGCTTCCGAAAAATTAGGGATAGGGGTAAATCCATAATCGAGGTTCATGGGATTACAATAGGTATTTTGAGCCGAAATATCCCCAGAGCTCATAGCCAAACAAATGACAAAAATCCAAGTTAAGTAAGTAGTTTTCATTCTTTCAAAGTGAAATTATTGCCCAAAATACACATTGATCCCGATAAAAATACCAATTTTACAAAGACAACAACACGTTATTCCCCTATGAAAAAATATACCGGTATATTCAGTGCAGGGATAATCATTTTACTCTGGATGTTTCATCTAGCCTTTTGGATTCAAATGCCTCTGGATTGGAAAAACCCATTTACCTATTTGGCTATTTTAATTCAAACTCATTTATATACCGGTTTATTCATCAGTTCGCATGACGCCATTCATGGTGTAGTATCGAAAGAACATCCTCTCCTAAACCATGCTATAGGACGATTCTGTGCGACACTTTTTGCCTTCAATAATTATACGATATTAAGAAAAAAGCATCATCATCATCACGCCTATGTCAACACCTCAGATGACCCTGATGTACACCAGGGTAACTTTTTTATTTGGTGGTTTAAATTCATGTTTCAATATGTTCATTGGACACAAATATTGGCCATGGCCATCGCCTACAATGTATTGAAAATTTGGTTTCCCATGGAAAACATTATTCTATTTTGGGAATTGCCGGCTATTTTAGCCACGCTTCAATTATTTTATTTTGGTACTTACTTACCTCACCGAGGGGAGCATGAAACGGATAATAAGCACCAATCGAGAAGCCAAGAAAAAAATCATATTTGGGCATTCCTTTCTTGTTATAATTTCGGCTATCATTATGAGCACCACGACAAACCCTATTTACCATGGTGGAAATTAGCAGAAGCAAAGGAGCAAAACAGCCAAATTTCTAGCAGATAGATGAATATTTTTTCTAAATTTGCACGCACATAATCGACCCATCACATTCCAATGTCCGAACCCAAATACAAGCGAATATTATTAAAACTTTCTGGTGAAGCCCTTTCCACGCCCACGGAAGTTATTGATCCTAGTATTTTAGATCAATACGCAGCAGAAATCAAAAAAGTCCATGATTTGGGAGTAGAAGTGGCTATTGTTATTGGAGGGGGAAATATTTTCCGAGGTGCTAGTGCCGCTAAAGCAGGTATTGATCGCGTACAAGGTGATTACATGGGCATGTTAGCCACCGTAATCAATGGCATGGCGGTTCAAGCGTCTTTAGAAAAACATGGATTGTATACCCGTATGATGACTGCCATCAAAGTAGAAGCCGTTTGCGAACCTTTTATCAGAAGAAGAGCTATGCGCCACCTAGAAAAAGGCAGAATCGTTATATTTGGTGCAGGTACAGGTAATCCTTACTTCACAACAGATTCTACAGCCTCACTTCGTGCCATTGAAATTGAAGCAGATGTAGTATTGAAAGGCACACGTGTTGATGGCGTCTACACTGCAGATCCAGAAAAAGACCCTACAGCTACCCGATATACCCATTTGAGTTTTTCGGAAGCTATAGGAAAAGGATTAAAAATCATGGATACCACAGCATTTACCTTATGCCAAGAAAATAAATTACCTATCATCGTATTCAATATGAATAAAAACGGAAACCTGTGTGACCTTGTTTCTGGTAAAGATGTAGGAACCTTAATCAGTTAATTAGCAATCATATTAAATGGAGGAGTTAGAATTTTATATTGAAGCTGGACAAGAAACGATGGAAGGTGCTATCAAGCACTTGAACATTGAACTTTCAAAAATTAGAGCAGGAAAAGCCAGCACTAGTATGTTGGATGGTTTAATGATCGAGTACTATGGTGTACCTACACCCATCACAGGTGCGGCATCCATCACCACACCAGACGCTAGAACCATTGCTATCAAACCTTTTGAAAGAGGGATTTTTGGAGAAATTGAAAAATCGATTCGTAATTCAAACCTTGGGTTGAACCCGATGAATGACGGTGAATTAATCCGTTTATCCATTCCTCCATTGACGGAAGAGCGTAGAAGAGATTTAGTGAAGCGTGTCAAGCAAGAAATAGAAACAGCAAAAATTAACATTCGTAATGCTCGTCAAGATGCCAACAATAGCATCAAAAAACTAAAAGGGGAAGGGGTTGCAGAAGATGATATTAAAGCATCAGAAGATAGAATTCAAAAATTAACAGATGCTTTTGTAGCGAAAATTGATCAAATCTTTTTAGACAAAGAAAAAGACATCATGTCAGTATAAATGCTTAGGTATTAACATAAAAAAAGCTGATCTAACCGATCGGCTTTTTTTATTTCTTCTTCCCCATCAAATTTCTCTCAGTTAAAAATACTCTTCGGCCTTACCCATGGCATAGCCTATTTCCAACATTCTACGAATATCCAGTTTATTAAAATGCTGAATATCAATCGATAAAGGCTGAATAGGTCGAATGGAATAAATCGCCAAATCACTCCGTTGATTTTGAATCAATAATGCCTCCTTCAAATCTGCATTTAATATCTCATTAACTGCAATGTCCATGACACGGTCTACCAAGGCCAACAAATCCCCAGGTTCGAAAATCCCTCCTTCTATGGTCGGGGTATGGCAACTAATACAAACAATATGTTTACCCCCATCTTTAATCGCTTTCTGTAAAGGTGCAACATCTCGTAAACCTCCATCCAAAAAACTACGCCTCTTTTCGTGATTAATTCGAACCACAGGCATCAAAATAGGAATAGCCGAAGATGCTAATAAATAGTCGTAAAAATGTTCATAACTAGGATCTATATAATGAATCCCACCATCCATAATATTGACAGCCCCAATGCGTAATTCGACAGGACTAGCTTTTAAATTTCGTATATCTAAAACACCTTCTACTAAATCCCTCAAGGGCTTAGTGCTTACTAATCCCCTAAAATTCTTGGTTAATGCTGTCCAACCTAATTCCCATAACTTTAGGGGTTTAGATAAACACTCAGGATGCGTGATTCTCGTTTCCCAAAAATCCCATAAATCTTGCCCCGCTTGAGGAAAATTCAAAGGTTCACCACTCAATGTTTGTCGGCCCAATTGATTCACTAAATAAGCTGCATTTAAACTACCAGCTGAAATCCCATAAATCATATCAGGTTCATAGCCTCTTTCAAATAATGCTCGAATGACTCCCGCTTGAAAAGCTCCTTTAACCGAGCCTCCAGATAATGCCAATATCTTACTCATAAATTTGAATATTGAAAGGACTATTTGTCCCAAATTGTTTTAAATTTACAAAATTAATTAGCCTAAAGCTTCAACAAATCTTTCTTATGTCTTATTCGCTTTCATCCATTCAAGTGCCCATTGCGGAACCGATGAAAGCATTCGAAGGGAAGTTTCGCCAATTCATGCGCTCCAAAGTAATGCTCTTGGACACCATCATGAATTACATCATTCAACGCAAAGGAAAACAAATGCGGCCCATGTTCGTATTCCTTTCTGCTGGGGTAATGGGTGAAATTAATGAAAAAACTCACCGTGGCGCTGCATTGATAGAATTATTGCATACAGCTACGCTCGTTCATGATGATGTAGTCGATGACTCCAATTACCGCCGAGGTTTCTTCTCCATCAATGCCATTTGGAAAAACAAAATTGCTGTATTGGTTGGAGATTACTTATTATCCAAAGGACTGCTATTATCCATAGAAAACGATGATTTTGATTTACTAAAGTCTGTTTCTACAGCAGTTCGAGAAATGTCGGAAGGCGAATTACTTCAAATAGAAAAAGCACGTAAACTTGATATAACAGAGGATATTTATTTCGATATCATTCGTAAAAAAACGGCTACACTTATTTCAGCATGCTGTGCCGTTGGTGTTCAATCTGTGGGCGCTAGTGAAGAATATGTACAAATTGCAAGAGAGTTTGGCGACCGCGTTGGAGTAGCATTTCAAATTAAAGATGACCTTTTCGATTATGGTGACGCCGAAATAGGCAAGCCCCTAGGCATTGATATCAAAGAGAAAAAAATGACTTTGCCTTTGATTTACTCCTTACAACATACTAGCTCTAGTACGAAAAAGAGAATCATTCATTTGATTAAAAATGATTCAGAAAATCCACAAAGTGTACGAGAAGTTATTGAATTTGTCAAAAATACGGGCGGACTAGAATATGCTACCCAACGGATGCATGAGTTTGCTCAAGAAGCCCGAGAAATCTTAAACAAATTCCCGGAGTCTCCCTACCGTAACTCGCTTCACGATTTACTAGGATATACCATCGAAAGAAATAAATAGCCTGTTCCGATAAATTATCTTATTTTCGCGAGCACAAAAAAAGCTGGAAACCATCGGTTTCCAGCTTTAAGCACTAAACTACTTTAAAACAAAATCTATCTTGGACGGCCGCCTCCCATTCCGCCACCACCAGAACCACCTTGTCTTCCGCCACCACCTGGCATTCCCATTGGTTGAGCTTGAACTGGTTGAGGTGTAGCATCTCCTCCACTATCCTTTTGATCGTCGTTATTTACTGATTTCTTTTTCTTCGTTCCTGTAAAACTCATTTTACCAATTCGGTATGAGAAATTAACCTTGAAGTTCATATTACGCATGGTGTTGAACCCTACTTGAGTAATGATTGGGGTAACTGTTTCACTGCGTATTACCATCTCGGAAGTGAAGAAGTTCTCCGCTCCAAATCCAATACTTCCTTGCTTGTTCTTGAAATCCTTTTTGAAACTCAAACTATAGATTCCAAATCCGCCACGCTTACCCTGTAATTGAATCTCATTAGCACGATAGAATGAAAACAATTGAGCTCCCCAGCCTCCACCTAAATTATAGTTACCGAAAATACGGAAGTTAGATACCATACCTTCATTCTTAGCATTCAACAATGGATCGGGTACATTATTAGCTAATTTCAAATAAGAGAAATCTGCACCACCACCAATCATCAAACGATTTGTCAAATTCGCATTGATATTCAAGTTCAAACCATAAGCATCCTCATTTCCGATGTTCACCGAACGAGTCTTCACCGTATCACCAATCACTTCACGAATTTGGTTAATCGCACCTGTCGTATTTCTAACGAACACAGCTGAAGATATGTAGAACGACTTAATGTACTTACTGTATCCAACTTCAAAGTTATTCGTATATTCTGGTGCTAAATTGGGATTACCTGTAGAGATATTCAATGGGTTTGTCGCATTCACGTTAGGATTCAAGAATTGAACCGACGGACGCTGAATACGCTTGTTGTAACTAAATCTCCAAGTTCCTGATTTAAATGTTTTGGACATATTAAAACTTGGAACAATAACTCCATACGGAGGGATGGTCAAGTTTTGGCCTTCTTTCTTCAAGAAACTAGCAGAAATGTCAGTGTGCTCATATCGTGCACCCGCTTTTACACTCCATTTATTTTTAGTGGTCAAGGTATAAGATGCATAAGTACCCCAAATATTTTGATTGTAATCAAAAACGTTGGTTGGTAAAGTAGCTAAATTAACTTGATTGTAACCTGCTGCATTATTTCCAGTTGGGTTGATAAATGACTTATAATCTGAAGATGCATTTCTTAAAATACCTTTTCCTCCAAACTCCAACATTTGGTTTTTCAAAATAGGCGTCTGATAATCCAATTGGAAAGTAGCTTCTTCATTATACGCCAAGTTCTCATTTTTAATTGAACTCAAAATTTGGCTCATTGTCGCATTCGGATTCATGATATCATTGTAGAAATCACTCGTGCGATTACTGCGGCTATACATCGACAAGATACTGAACTCTTTTTGTGGCGTATCATAAGTATGAGAATAATCAAAATTCAAATCTACATTGCCTGAAACATCAGAAGAATTGGTGTTTCGTAAACTAGTAAGCAAGCCGTTACGAATCTGCTGTAAGTTATCTTGGTAGTTATTTCCATTTCTTACTCCAAATCTTGATGATGCAGTAATGGAATTATATTTGTTAATATCCCAATCAAAACCTATCTGATAGTTTCCAAATAAATTACTGGTTCTGCTCTCTGCAGTTTGGAAGTTAACCGTTTCTACACCTTGACTTCTTGTCGTTTGTGTATTTTCATATTTACCCGTTACGTTGTACTGAGAACGGCCAAAACCACCCAAGGACATACCCCAAGTTTTATTACGGAAATTACCATTCAAAGATAAGTTTGAACCTCTAACACCTACACTTGAATCAAAACCTAAGGTCAAACCTTGTAGGGTATTTTTCTTCGTCACAATGTTAATGATACCCGCTGAACCCTCTGCATCATATTTAGCTGAAGGAGAAGTAATCACCTCCACGGTCTTAATCATGTCAGCAGGAATTTGCTTCAAGGCATCAGCCACATTGGATGCCATAATGGATGATGGCTTATTGTTAATCAATACTCTAATATTAGTAGAACCACGGAGCGAAGGATTACCATCTAAATCAACAGATAACATGGGCACCTTCTTTAAAACATCTGTTGCATCACCACCACGATTGGTTTGATCACGTTCTGCATTGTAAACAGTACGATCCACTCTTTCTTCAATCATGGCTCTTTGACCCTCTACAGTTACTTCTTGCAACATCTTGGCCGAAGATTGCATTTTAATAACCCCTAAATCATGGTTATCTTTTTTATCTGTGATATCAATGAAAATAGTTTTACTTTCATAGCCTATGAATGATATAACAATTTTATAACTTCCTATTGCCACTTTGTTCATGGTAAACTTTCCTACCTGATCAGCAGACGTTCCATCCACTGGGCGATTAGTCGCTTTGTTAATTAAAGCAACAGAAGCAAATTCAACAGGCTTATTATCTGTGGAATCTAGAGCATAACCAACAATTTTGGCTGAACCTTTAGGGGCTGCTACAACTGGAGCTGCAGCTTCTCTTCGTGCGGGTGCACCTGCTCCACTAGGAACCTGAGCGTTCATTTGCATGGTGCATACTACTAAGGCAATAAGAGCGAATAATTTTTTCATAGTTATTTTAAAATTGGCTAATTGATTTTATATTAAAATCGAATGCAAAACTGTTGTAATTCTAATGAGTAATTTCTTTTTTGCGACCAATAGTCATAATTTGTAGGTCAATTTCAAAGATGCAAAACGTCACCAAAACATGATTTCTATCAAAACACCACGTTTACAATTAATACCACTGGACCATTCATTATTGAGGACTTGGGCAGAGCAAGGACGTGATGCCCTAGAAATCCAACTGGGCTTACAACATAATACTTGGGAAATAGAAGCATTTTTTCAAGAAGAAACGCAAATGGCCTTACTTGACTTTTGGCTTCCTATGACAAAAAAATTTCCCTTCGATTTTATTTGGTATACAAATTGGGAAATAATCCTAACAGAAAAGTCCTGTTCTATAGGGGGAATAGGGCTGGCAGGTTTACCCAATGACCAAGGTTCTACCGAAATAGGATATTGCTTAGACAAAAAATTCAGAAGACATGGTTATGCCAGCGAGGCTTTGCAATACCTCATAGAATGGGCTAGTCAAGATCAAGATCTCCAATATTTAGTTGCCGAAACACCCATCGAAAATCTAGCTTCACAATCTGTCCTTACCAAGAATGGATTCATTCAAACGGGACAAAAAATATTACAACAACCCGAAGGCATGGAAGTGTTTACTTGGAAACGTCCTATCCAATCCAAAAGAACTTAATTCTGGGATTTTATTTCCTTTCGAGCAATTTTCGGTAATTTTACTGAATTATAAATGCCAAAAGTCCCAAAGGACCCAATTCTATGCATCATTTCACTTCCATCCATGACGCTTACAACATTCCTCAATTGGTAAATGAAGCCCTTTTAATGAAAAGAGCTCCTTATTCCGATTGCTTCATTGGTAAGAATAAAACCATAGGATTGTTGTTCTTCAACTCCAGCTTACGCACTCGATTATCGACTCAAAAGGCAGCCCAAAATCTGGGAATGAATGTCATGGTGATGAATGTAGGTGCCGATTCATGGCAATTAGAAATGAATGAAGGTGTCATTATGAATGGCGACAAAGCCGAGCACGTGTCTGAAGCGGCAGCTGTCATTGGGCAATATTGTGACATAGTTGGGCTTCGTAGTTTCCCAAGTTTAGTGAATCGCGAAGACGATTATTCAGAATTGGTTCTCAATCAATTCATGAAATATACAGGTAGACCTATTTTAAGCTTGGAATCTGCTACCAGACATCCCTTACAGTCTTTAACGGATTTGATCACCATCCAAGAATATAAAAAAACGGCCCGTCCAAAAGTAGTTTTAACTTGGGCTCCTCACGTTAAGGCCCTACCTCAATGTGTACCCAATTCCTTCGCAGAATGGATGAATCACTCTGAAGTGGATTTTACTATTGCACATCCCAAAGGATATGAACTAGCTCCCGAATTTAGTGGAAATGCGAACATCAGTTACGACCCTAAGGAAGCCTTTGAAGGAGCCGATTTTATCTATGCCAAAAACTGGTCATCCTACGAAGACTATGGTAAAATCTTAAATTCCGATCCTACCTGGATGGTCACCATGGATAAAATGAAGATGACAAATAATGCCAAATTCATGCACTGCTTACCCGTACGCAGAAACGTGGTCGTGGAGGACGCTGTTTTAGACTCCGAACATTCTATTGTTGTTCAACAAGCAGGAAATCGTGTTTGGGCAGCCCAAACTGTGCTAAAAGAGATGTTATTGTCACTTGCCAAAAAAGAAAGTCCTTACTTATTCTAAAAATATGCGTGTAAATCTGCCTAAGCTTCAAGTCATTAAAATTGGTGGAAATGTCATCGACAATCCTCTTTTGTTCGAGGCATTTTTACGTGATATTGCTAGCATAAAAGAACCCTTTGTTCTTGTCCATGGAGGTGGTAAAATTGCCACAGAAATGGCGAAAGAGCTAGGTATTACAAGTCAAATGATCGAAGGACGCCGAGTTACCGATACGGCTAGTTTACGTATTGTAACCATGGTCTATGCAGGTTGGATTAACAAATCTATGGTTGCCCAGCTGCAATCCAAACAGAAAAATGCAATCGGTTTTACAGGACCAGATGCCGGTTTGGTCATCAGTAAAAAAAGAAATCCATCGCCCATTGATTATGGCTGGGTAGGAGATATTGAAGAAGTCAATGGAGAAGCATTAAGTGGATTCATCAACCAAGGGTATTACCCCATTTTTGCACCGATCACTGCCGATAAAGAAGGTCATTTATTAAATACCAATGCTGATACCATGGCACAAGCCATCGCAATCGCACTAAGTGAGTTTTTCGAAGTTACCTTGACGTATTGCTTCGAAAAAAATGGGGTTTTAAGTAATCCCGATGACGATCATTCTGTCATTCCACACATCAATCAAGCTTCATTTATAGCTTTGAAAGAAAATGGAATTGTCACTGCAGGAATGATCCCTAAATTAGAAAATGCCATAAAAGCCATTTCTCAAGGTGTTAATACCGTTAAACTCTGCCATGCGAGTCAAGTATTAATCCAAGAAGGTGGAACCAGAATAACCGCATAATGTATAAAGAATCTGATTTTTTAGAAGCTCGCTCTTTACTTTCTCAATTGATCGCTTGTCCATCCTTGAGTAAAGAAGAAGCGGGTACAGCTAAAATTATTCAAGATTTCCTAAGCAATAAGGGTATAAAATCCGAGCAATATTTGAATAATATTTGGGCAAAAAATGTTCACTTCGACCCCAATAAACCCAATATACTTTTAAACTCGCATCACGATACTGTCAAAGCTAATGCTTCATGGACTTTTGACCCATGGGTCGCTACGGAAATGGATGGAAAACTCATTGGCTTAGGCTCCAATGACGCAGGGGCTAGTTTAGTCTGTCTGATACAAACATTTTGTTCATTCTATCATCAGGAGAACCTCCCTTTCAATATTGTGTTAGCTGCCACAGCAGAAGAAGAAATCTCAGGGAAAAATGGCATTGAAGCCTTAATCAATGCACCCAATTTTCCAAAAATTGATTGGGCTATCGTGGGAGAACCTACCGACTGCCAATTAGCCATTGCGGAGAAAGGGCTCATGGTCATAGATGCCGTTGCTCATGGAAAAGCTGGGCATGCCGCTAGAAATGAAGGAATAAATGCGATTTACGTCGCGATGAAGGATATTCAAAAAATCGAAAAATTCAAATTTGAAAAAGTATCTCCTGTATTAGGACCTGTTAAAACGACAGTTACCATCATTCATTCGGGTAAACAACACAATGTAATACCTGATATCTGCGAATTCAGCATTGATTGTCGAGTAAATGAATGTTATACATTGGAAGAAGTCCTTGAACGACTAAAACATGAACTAAGCTCTGACTTAAATCCTAGATCCATTCGATTACAGCCAAGCCGTATCGATGAAAATCATGTGATTTGTCAAGCTGCCAAGGCTTTAGGAATAAGTATGTTTGGGTCTCCTACCCTTTCTGATCAATCCTTATTAACTTGCCCCTCCGTTAAAATTGGCCCAGGGCATTCAGGTAGGTCTCATACAGCTGATGAATTTATCTACTTAGATGAAATCAAACAAGGAATTCAAACCTACCAACAATTATTAACTCAAACGATTATTCAATACCAACATAAATCATAAGAAACGTGGCAAAACTTTGGCAAAAAGCGAATCAGACTACAGATGCTAAGATTGAAAAATTTACGATAGGAAATGACCCCATCTATGATTTACAATTGGCCCGTTACGATGTATTGGGTTCCTTAGCCCATATTACCATGCTGGCAGAAGTTGGCCTATTAAAAAAAGAAGAACTTAGTCCTTTACTTCAGGAATTGAAGGTTATTTTAGCTTCCATTGATGCTGGTGAATTTGAAATTGAACCAGGAATGGAAGATGTTCATTCACAAATCGAATACTTGTTAACTCAAAAGCTTGGTGATTTAGGAAAGAAGATTCATGCGGGCCGTTCAAGAAACGACCAAGTTTTAGTGGATTTGAAATTATTCATGCGCGCAGAAATTCAAGAAATTGCGGAAGCTGTTGAAAAACTTTTCAATTTATTACTAAGCAAAAGTGAGGCCCATAAAAAAGATTTACTTCCTGGCTATACCCACTTGCAAATCGCCATGCCTTCTTCTTTTGGATTATGGTTTGGTGCCTACGCTGAAAGTTTGGTAGAAGATGTAGAATTATTAGAAGCCGCTTTTCGATTAGCCAATAAAAACCCTCTTGGATCAGGTGCTGGATATGGCTCTTCCTTCCCCTTGGATCGTCAATTAACCACGGATTTATTAGGCTTTGAAAGCCCACATGTCAATGTGGTTAATGCCCAACTTTCCCGAGGAAAAACGGAGTTTTATGTATTAACGGCCATCAGCCAGATTGCTAGTACTTTGAGCAAATTGGCCATGGATGTTTGTCTTTACAACTCTCAAAATTTTGGATTCATTGAATTACCTGATGCTCTTACCACAGGAAGCTCCATCATGCCCCATAAAAAGAATCCAGATGTAGCTGAACTTTTACGAGGTAAAGCCAATAAACTCAAAGCGCTACCCAATCAATTACACTTATTAACCAGCAATTTACCATCTGGCTACCATCGTGAGTTCCAACTAACCAAAGAACTGTTAATGCCAGCCATTGAGGAAATTTTAGATGGCTTGGAAATTACTCACTACCTAGTAGAACACATGAAAGTAAAATCTGATTTATTAAATCAGGAGAAATATGATTTACTTTTCAGTGTAGAAGAGGTCAATCGACTAGTTGTTCAGGGTGTTCCCTTTCGGGAAGCTTATCAACAAATTGGTAAAATGATTGAAGATAAACAGTTTGATGGAAGTCAAAGAAACCTGAATCATACCCATTTAGGAAGTATTGGAAATTTAGGTTTAGATCAAATCCAGGCGCAAAAAGACAAGGCTTTTCAACGATTTGGTTTTGAAAAGGTGAATCAAGCCATTGCTCAATTAATTGTTAGCTAACATTTTTTGAACATATTTTCCTACGATATCAAATTCTAAATTAACCTCATCTCCGACCTTCAACTGATGGAAGACGGTATGTTCATAGGTATAGGGAATAATGGCTACAGAGAAATCATGTTGGCCTGAATGAACAACAGTAAGACTGGTTCCATTGACACAGATTGAGCCTTTACTAACCGTGATATGCTCCTTTGAAAGTGGATATTCAAAATAATATTCCCACGAACCTTCATTTGTTATCATTTGAGTACAAACTCCTGTGGTATCCACATGCCCTTGAACGATATGCCCATCGAATCGACCTGAAGCCGATAAACAACGCTCAAGGTTAACTTTTTGACCCAGTTTTAGTGTACCTAAATTAGTCTTATTGAGGGTTTCTTCAATGGCAGTTACACGGTATTGATTATCCTTAATTTCGACGATGGTTAAACAAACTCCATTATGCGCCAAAGATTGATCTATCTTTAATTCATGGGTAAATGGTGAACTGAACCAAAAATCGATATTTGTTCCTTGAACTAATCTATTCTCTAGGGTGCCCATGGCCTCCACTATGCCTGTAAACATCGAATTAAATTTTATATTTTTGCCTAAATTCAAAATTACACCCAATCTTATGAAATTCAATAAATGGATTTTGATTCTTGTTCTTGGTGCTATCACCTTGGTGATTATTAGTCTACCAAAAAACAATGCTGTTAGTCTAAGCAAAACCCAAGATGATTCTTTGGCAGTCATAAAACATCGAAAAGAAAAAGACATTTCGATGAAAGAACAGGAAGATTCACCTATCAAGAATAAAGATAACTTTAATGGCTTGCACTATTTCCCTTTTTCAAGTGCTTGGCAAATAGAATTTGAATTAGAGAAAAATTCTAAAGTAGATAAAATCGCTATGCCCATGAGTGATGGTACCAAAGAAGATATGATATATATAGGAGATATTAAAGCTCAAATTAATGGACAAGAGGTTCGCTTAAAGCTATATCAACATGACAATGGGGATTTCTTCCTTCCATTTAAAGACAAAACCGCCCCCACAGAAACCTATGGAGGCGGTAGGTACTTAGATATACCCCTAATAAATCTAAACGGTAAAAAACTTAAGGCGGATTTTAATTTAGCTTACTTTCCTTTTTGTGCGTACAATCCGGAATATGCTTGTCCAGTTCCGCCAGCGAGTAACCTGTTAAACTTTAGTATACCCGCTGGGGAAAAAAACTAGTTTACTTGGTTTATAGAAGCAGCACCTGATAAATCTTTGCTGATTGTAGGTACTCCTTTATAAGAAACTTTAGATGCACCTGATGCGTCAACTCGCAAGGTCTTTTGACTTTGAATGCTGACATGACTTGCACCGCTAGCCTCTACATCGGTATCACGTGCCATCAAATTTGTACCCTCTAAGTGACTTGCACCTGAAGCATCCACATTTAATTTTCCAGCATGTCCGCTGATATTTAATTTAGAAGCTCCTGATAACTCTACGTTCAATTTATCAGCACTAATTTGATTTAATTGACCTTTAGATGCTCCACTAAACACAAAATTCATTTGCTCTTCATTGGCGAACCCATCCACATCAACTCGACAAGCACCAGAAAAATCGGCATTAGCTAAACGAGGCATGGTGATAACCAAACGTACTCTTTTGCGATTTTTACCCCAGTTGAAACCCCAATTGCGATCTTTATAAGACACCTTCAAGGTATTACCATCGATGTCAACTTCTAAATCATCTACGTCTTCTTGACGTCCATAAGCGGCCATAGAAAAAGCACTTCCTTTGCTCACTTTAATTTCAAAAGCTTGACCTATGTCTAAATTTTGAAAACCGGATACTTTAAACCTTTTTGAATAATCCTCAGGAGATGCGAATGCCACGATGGACATGAATAAGGCTCCTAGGAAAATGAATAAATTGAATTTTGTTTTCATGATTGTTATATTTTTGGAATGTAGAGAAGATGTAACGAATGAACAAAAGGTTGCATGGTCTCCCTATTATTTTTGAGTTTTAATGTTTACTTGTAAATTAGACATGCTTGGATAACTTAAATCAGCATCCATGGATTTATTCCCAGTAATAGTCTTTATCACTTGTAAATCCATTTTAGATTGATCCTTCAAGGACACAATGGCCTTTTGAACAACCAAATTAGGGGCGATAAGCTCAGCATTTTGATCAGATGAAGCAATTAATAATTCCGTATTTCCATCGATATTGACACTATGGAAATTATGTAAGACCACTTCCAATTTAGCCTGATTGAATCCTTTGATTTCCGTTCTGGCATTTCCACCTAATTCTACTTTAGAAAGCTTTGGAGATTGTATTTCTATCTGAACGCCTGATTGCACTTTGTCCAATTTCAATACACCATTCACCACTTTGGCTTCCGTCACAAAACTTGGCTTATCATTTCCTTCGAATCGGATGACATATTTATCTCCAGGTACAATTCGAATGCTAGCTCCTTCAGTATTTAAGGCTTCAATGCTTTGAAAGTTTTCCAAATCCTTACTGATAGAGAAGTTTACACCTTCCTCATCAGAAGATGAACGATCTTCATGGAAAGACTCATCCTTATCTTCAATCGGTTCACGATTAATACATGTCAACCCTTTTTCTGGTGTAAAATTCCACATGGAACCAACAAATAAGTCGCCATTGCTCTCGTTAAAATATCCTCCATGAATTTCATTTTCTATATAAGACGCAAAATCACGCGTCATGCCAAAGCTTTGACCAAATGGAATCAATACTTTCACACGCATACGTTGGTTTCTGAACTTTTGATTCGTGATTCCAAAATGACTGTCAAATATGATTTTATCATTTTGAACGGAATAATCGTACTTGATGCTTCTCGCATTTTTCTCTGCATCCAAACGGTCTCTTCCATTAGACTTGGAAAATTCAATGACCTGAATCGTTGTTCCTGAATATCCTTCAATGGTGATTTGCGTCCGCGTAAATCCTTCACGGTTATAATCGTGCATATCCTCATCATCCAAGATTTCATCCACCAATTCTCTACTACCCAACATTTTTTCCCAAATCGACTCCTGTGATTCTTTTTTGATATCAAAAACAAATGGCTTTGCGGGAACACTAATATCTTTTACTTGATTGATAGAAGCTGTTCTAGAAAAATTTCTTCCCACGGTTGGTAAGGCCACAAATAAACCAATCCAACCCACGATGCATAAGGTAGTAGCGATGTATTTATAGGTTCTATTATAGAATTTACGGTTAGCTAATAAAGAAACTCCAGAGATAATAATGGAAACCAAAATGGGAAGAATGGCTGCGATGAAAGCTAAATAAGTCCAAGATGGCAAATCATTAGCTAACAAATATAAGGGGATCGCTTCACCAAATGCAATTTGAACTTGACCATGATCTAATCCAGAGAATCCTACTGAACAAACCGTAATTAAGGCAATAATACTACTTAAACCAATCACCGTTAAAATAATTCCAAATGCTATCTGAACAATCCAACGAAGAGCTATAAAAAAGCCTTTAAATGCACCAAAGAAAGCAGCAATTAGGCGAAAAGGAACCAACAAGATACGTGTTAAAGCACTTTCTTCGACTTCACCTTCCTTTTGAAAGTTCTTCTTTATGTTATTTTCAATATTTTCAAGAGTAATAGGCTCTCCTGTCATTTCCATTTTATCGGTCAGGGTTTTAGCCTCTGGTGCTATGATTAATATCACCAGGTAGGCTACAATTCCTGTTCCAAAAAACAGTACAGAGAGTACAGCTAGTACACGCAATAGACCTAAATCCCATCCTGTGTAGGCAGAAAATCCGGAGATTACTCCACCAATGACTTTCTTTTCTGGATCACGATAAAATTTACGGAAGGATTTATCCTCTTCTAAATTGATTTCTCCAGGGATGGCAATCCAACAGATAACATAGGCCCAGAAGATGACATTGGCTACGTGAAACAATGGAATCATTCCAAAGAATCCAACAATCATACACAAACGTACCCAGATTGGATCAGCATGAATATAACGTGCCAAACCTGAAGCCACACCACCAATCATTTTCCTAGACAAATCGCGTCTAAATACTTTTTGGTGGGGAGCAGACTTTTCTGAATGAGTGGAATGAGTCTGAGATGAATTACTTTCTTTCTTATCTTCTTCGCTTTCTAAAGCTTGAAAATCAGCTACTGTTCCTAGAGAAGCGATTAAGGCATTTACATGTTCTAATGAAATGGCTTCCGTTTTTTCATCTTCTCGAATGCCCCAGAATTTCTCGGCAATTCTTGCTTCAATGTCAGCAATAATCTCTTTTGAACCTTCGAAATTCTCGAAGTAAGCATGGATGGATTTGATGTATGCATCCAATGTGACAAACGCGTCCTCCTCTATGTGGAAGATAATCCCTGCGATATTAATTGAAAGGGTCTTTTTCATACAATGATAGATTTATGAATTGGGGGTGGTGGGGTTCGTTATTTGAAGTACAGAGCCTTGTAACTCATCCCATGTTAAATGAAGTTCTTCTAAAAATTCTCCTCCTTTTTCTGTTAATACGTAATACTTACGTGGCGGGCCTGAGGAAGATTCCACCCATTTATAATCTAAAAACCCAGCATTTTTTAAGCGGGTTAACAGAGGGTATAAGGTTCCCTCCACGACCATGATTTTTGCAGAGGTTAATTCTTCCAACATGTTGGATGCGTAAACCTCGCCTCGCGAAATAATCTGCAGAATACAGAATTCCAAAATTCCTTTCCTCATCTGCACCTTGGCATTTTCAATATCCATCGGTTCCTGTGTTTTAATGTGATACAAAACTACGTAAGGTACTTTGCATTACATAGTACCTTAGAAACTTTTTTTTGATTTTTGGATAAACGGTGACTATTTTGTGATGAATAGCCTTTTTTAGGTTCGAAAAATATCCCCATGTTCAAAGAAGTCTCCTTACCTCTAGCCTTTTACAACCGCGATACATGGCTTAAGGTGGCTTTTTTTGCTGTTTGTGTTTTCATGGCAGGCTTTTCCCTGTACTTTACAGACGGTTTAGTGACTAAATTAGAGGAAAGAGAAAAGCAACAAATCGAATTATATGCAGAGACCATTCGCTATGTAATGACGAGTGATGAGAATGCAGATATCAATTTCTTTTTTGAAAGGATTAAAAAAATCAATGAGAACAATACCATCCCGGTAATATGGAAAGATGGTTCTGGACATTTGAATTCGATCAATATCCCCATGCCCAACCAGCTTTCTACTGAAGCGAAGCAGGATATACTCAAACAAAAGTTAAATGAAATAATCTTAGAAAATAACAAGCCCATAGAAATGGATATGGGTTTTCAGAAAGAATATATTTATTACGGTAATTCGAAATTATTGAAATTACTGAGGTATTACCCACTATCACAACTTCTCGTTGTTTTAATTATTGGCTTCTTAGGATACATCTTTTTCTCTTATTCTAGAAGAGCGGAACAAAACCGTGTTTGGGTGGGCTTAGCCAAAGAAACGGCTCATCAATTGGGAACACCCCTTTCTTCCCTGACTGCTTGGGTAGAAATTCTTAGAAATGAGCCCAGCATAGATCCCAATATTGTAATTGAGTTAAGCAAGGATATCCAACGTTTAGAGACCATTACTACGCGTTTTTCTAATATTGGATCGGCTCCCATTCTGAAAGAGGAGAATCTAGAAGAGTTAATCAGCACCTTTTTACTCTATTTAAAAAATCGAATATCGAGCAAAGTTCATATTGAAATAATTAGCATGCTGGCACCAGATCAAGTAGCAAAAGTCAATCGCTACCTCTTTGAATGGGTCATCGAAAATATTTGTAAAAATGCAGTGGATGCTATGAGTGGTAGCGGAGACATCCAAATTATCCTAACAGAAGGTAAAAATAATCTCATATACATTGATATTTCTGATACTGGAAAGGGAATATCCAATAAAAATATGTCCAAAATATTTTCCCCTGGATTTAGCACCAAAAAAAGAGGGTGGGGATTAGGACTTACTTTAGCAAAAAGGATTGTCGAGAATTATCATGAGGGCAAACTCATTTTAAAATCTACTGAAATAAACAAAGGAAGTACGTTTCGTATTTCCTTACCTAAGCCTCCATTGCACCCATGAATTCGCCTAATTTTGTTTTTGGTTCAGCTCTCGTTGTCATTTCCATTGGCTACTTGCTGAAAAGTTTGGGTTATGTAACTACCCATGATGCTAAAAATATTTCGAAATTCTTGATGCATACCACTTTTCCGGCTTTGGTATTTAGTACCATGATTAAGATCGAATTCTCCCATGAATTATTGTGGCTTCCCTTAATTTGTATCTTATTTGCTCTGCTTTGTTCTTTTGTGGGCTTTCAAATTTTCAAAAAAGAAGGCTCCGAATATCGGGGAATCTTAACCATGGGATGTTCAGGATATAATTTAGGTTTATTTGCCTACCCATTAATTGAAGGAATCTGGGGTTGGAAAGGATTAACTTATGCAGCGATGTTTGATATTGGCAATTCGTTTATCAATTTCATTTTAACCTATGGAATGGGGAATTATTTCTCAGCTCAAGCCAAAAAAGGCAATATGTGGAAGCATGTTTTTAAACGCATCATGTCGCTTTTCCCCTTTCAAGCCATGGTGATTGGACTACTTGTAAATTTACTGGAAGTTCCATTACCCCTTTTTCTTACGAGCATCGTGGAAACCATTGCTCAAGGAAATAAGCCCTTAGTATTATTATTAATGGGGATATATTTCAGTGTGAGATTGCCTAAAAAATCCTTTATTAAGGTCTTTCAAGTACTAGGCATTCGCTACCTATTGGGTTTGTCCATCGGCCTTATGTTATATTACAGCCTACCGTTTGATGCTCATTTTAGGAATATGATGTTGATCTGCATCATTCTACCTGTGGGTATGACGCTCATTACTTATTCTGATGAATTAAACTTTGATACCGCTATTGCGGGGGCATTGGTTAATTTTTCGATGTTAATCAGCTTTGCGCTCATGTGGATATTGATAGCAGTATTCCAAATGGCTACCAGCTAACCAAATAATTTTGGTAATTTGCAGAAACAAATGCCCCTAATTTACGTTTGGGAATAAA
This sequence comes from Aquirufa ecclesiirivi, assembly GCF_011250515.1. Taxonomy (GTDB): domain Bacteria; phylum Bacteroidota; class Bacteroidia; order Cytophagales; family Spirosomataceae; genus Aquirufa; species Aquirufa ecclesiirivi. The sequence continues at coordinate 40,462 of NZ_JAANOP010000003.1, forward strand.
GCAAACAATCGACAATGGTAGTACCCTACAAAAATCAATCGCAAGGAAAAAAGGAACAAGTAGCAGAAATGTTCAATTCCATTTCACCTAAGTATGATTTCTTAAATCATTTACTTAGTGGAGGAATCGATATCATCTGGAGAAAAAAAGCGATTAATTTGTTAAAAAATAAGGGTATTAAATCCTTGCTAGACATTGCCACGGGAACAGGTGATTTTGCCATTGAAGCCTTAAAGATTCAGCCAGAAAAAATTATTGGTGTGGATATTTCGCAAGGGATGTTGGATTTCGGTATCGAGAAAATCAAAAAACTGGGATTACAAGATAAAATTCACTTGCAATTAGGCGACTCAGAAAAACTACCTTTTTCGGATCAAAGCTTTGATGCTATTACTGTGAGTTTTGGTGTGCGTAATTATGAAAACCTAGAAAAAGGTTTGACTGATATGTTGCGTGTTTTAAAACCTGGTGGATACTGCCTAATCCTAGAATTTTCAAATCCTAGAAAATTTCCAATGAAGCAGTTATATGCTTTTTACTCAAAATTCATCCTGCCTTTATTAGGGAAAATAATCTCCAAAGATCCAGCAGCGTATACTTATTTACCAGAATCTGTTCAAGCCTTTCCTGATGGACAAAACTTCTTGGATATTTTCCAACAAGTAGGTTATAAAAATACCCAATGGATACCCATGACAGGAGGAATCTGCTCTATTTATTTGGGTCAAAAATCAAAATAGGAATTTGAAAAAGCTATTGGCACTTATTGGTTTCAGCATGATGAGCTTTTATTCTTTAGCCCAAGGGAATAAATACATTCGCATCAATAATGAATATTATGACGATAAAAGGGTCCACTTTGGATTCCTTTTTGGCTTAAGCTCTAGCAATTTTAGCATGGAGGCTGATCCAACGCTCGCACCAAGTATATCACCTAGAAATTTTGGGTTTCAAATTGGGGGTTTAGCTAATTATTCCTTCAATCGCTTTTTAGAATTAAAATCAGGGGTCAACATAGCCCTTTATGATCGAGATATCACTTTTATCCAACCTAAACCAGCGGAAGATATCAATATAGCCAGAGAATCCACTTGGTTTGAAATCCCTGTTTTACTAAAGTTTAAATCCATCCGACGAATGAACCATCGGATGTATGCCTTAGCAGGTACAAAATTTGGTGTAGAAGCTAATGTGAAAAAGAATAGTGCCGCATTAAGTGCTCAAACGGTGGATTTTGCTTTAGAATATGGTTTCGGATTTGAAGGATTTTTTAAATATTTCAAGTTTACACCTGAAATTAGATTTTCACATGGCATTGCCAATTTATATTCGGCGCCTTCTATCACCACGAATCCTTACTTCAAAGTAAGCCGGTTGAATACCCACAATGTCACGCTGTATATAAATTTCGAATAATTACTTCAAACCTTTTCTAGCTAGCTTCGGGTCAACTTTCGTTTCAAAAACACTAACCGCTGAAACGCCGAACCACCCTGCTCCTTGTATGGATGAATTACTATTCAAATTCTGAATGTTAGTAGGGATATTAGCTGCTGGTCTTGAAAATAGACCCGCATTATTTAATTCCAGTCGAGCTTGAGAATAAAAGTTAAATTGGTCTTGAGAAATAGAATACAATTCTACCTTAATTTTATCATTTTCCAGATATAATTCGGGTGAAATAGACCGACGAATAGGAAGATTAAAGGTTAAGCCATCAGATGCCGCTCCTTGTTGAAATGCCCCATCATAAATAACCGATATATTGGATGGATCATTGTATAACTTACCATTTTTATAGGTTTTAACACGATAACAATCCCCCAAACCTAAAAAATCTTTAGCAAAGAATTGGGCATCATAACCTTCCTTGGGCTTCTCGTCACCTCGTTGTCTCCCTGAAGCCTCATCAAATTGATATAACAAAGAATCGATGGTAGGCACTCTCCTCATGGTTGCTGAAGCAGTAAATTGTTCATTTGACCAGTTAACAGATAATTGATAAGTCATACCCATTTTTCCTAAAATATCTGTTGCTATTTTAGGTTGCCACACATAAGTTCCTGCCTGATCTTTTTCTTCTACAAAAACATATTCTTGACCCATATTATCGCGAACTTTGACTTCTGCACCGCTAATTTTAGGTACAGATGTATTGTCAAAATAGGCTTGAGATTTAGTCAGCATGATTTTTTGGGGGCCAGGTAAATTGGTCAAAGTGGCTTCAACCACCAAATAATTGTTGGATTTAGGACTTTCCAACTGAACTATATCCTCGCATGAGCTTAATGCTACTGTGAGAAGAATACTGAAGATATAAATAGCTTTGATTTTCATATTAAAACGAGAAATTATACGTTACTGCTGGAACGAATGAACCAATAATAGATAATTGTACGGCCTCAGTTTGGGCTGAGTTTGTTTCGTTAGGCCGGGTATACACTGAAAAAGGATTTTTCCTGTTGTATAAGTTATATACCGAGAATACCCATTCAGAACTTCCTTTTCCGAATAGGCCCTTCTTATTTTTCTTGGTTGCAGAAATATCTAATCGATGATAATCTGGTACACGAATATTGCCTCGAGTTCCAGGTATTGTTTGCGGATAAGCGATACCTTCATACACATATTTTTGTATGGGAATAGAATAAGGAACTCCAGTGATATAGGCAAAATTGGCTCCAAATGACCACTTTTCATTTAAAGCATATTGACCTATTAAATTTAAGGTATGCGTCCTATCGTATCGACTGGTATACCATTCATTATTATTAATACCATCAATTTTACGCTCCGTTCTAGCTAAGGTATAACTCACCCAGCCTGTCAGTTTACCAACATTCTTTTTTACAAAAACTTCCAATCCATACGCACGTCCATCACCAAACAATAGATCCTTTTCAAAATAAGGGTTTAAAAATAAATTAGCTCGGTCTGCGTAATCAATTTGATTTTGCATCTTTTTATAATATACCTCTACCGAAGCCTCATAATCATTCCCATTTTCTCCATAGTTCTTAAAAAATCCCAAAGCTACTTGATCGGCAATTTGAGGTTTGATATTGTTCGTTGAACTTGTCCATACATCCAATGGCGTAGATGCAGCGGTGTTTGACATTAAATGAACATATTGCGATAAACGATTGAAGCTAGCTTTTATCGATGAAGCCTCATTCAAGGTCCAATTCAAAGCCAAACGTGGCTCAAAATTTCCATAAGACGCAATAACTTGATCTGGATTTACTTTGTTTATCTGTAACACATATCCGGAAGGATTTTGCGCCGACATCGGTACTGGTATTCTATTGTAATATTCCCCATCTAAACTTTGATAATCATAATGGGAATATCTTAACCCGTATTGAGCTGAAAAATCTGGAGAAAATTTCAATTCATTTCCCACGTAGAAAGAGGTTTCTAATCCTCTTTTATTGGCTTGACCAAACTCCCTTTTTTCACCTATCGAAGAAGCAACCGCCTTTCCAGGTTTAAATTCATAAGATAGAATTTGACCACCAAAGGTCAAGGTATTGTCTGGAGTAATATAATAGGTGAAATCTGGCTTAAAACTTAAATTAACAATATTGGAAGTCCACCGAAAGGAATCATTCGGTCTTTTATTTTCTAAATCAGAATCCAACAAATAATCATAATTACTATAGAAACTAGTGGCGTTTAAAAACAATTTATTGGAGAAAACGTGGTTCCATCTAGCAGACAAAGTCCCATTTCCCCAATTAAACCCAAATCCAGTACCAAATACATCTCTTCCAAAATAGCCAGATAAAAACACGGTGTTTTTAGAATTGATATTGTAATTGACTTTAGCAGTTAAATCATAAAAATTAAATTGAGCATTTGCATTATTTCCAGTAAGAAAAGGTTTGGCCAAAATATCTATATAGGATCTGCGAGCTGCCACGATAAATGATGCTTTATCTTTAATCAAGGGCGCTTCAACGGAAAGACGAGAAAATATAACCCCAATTCCACCATTCACTTCCAACTTTTTGGTATTTCCTTCTTTCATTTTCACATCCAGAATAGAAGAAACGCGACCACCATATTGAGCAGGAATTCCTCCTTTAAAAAGCTTTACGTCTTTTACTGCATCTGGATTAAATACAGAGAAAAAACCAAATAAGTGGGAAGAGTTATATACCGGGGCATCATCCATCAAAACCAAGTTTTGGTCTACTCCTCCCCCTCGAACATTGAATCCAGAGGCTCCTTCACCTACTGTACTCACTCCTGGTAATAATTGAATCGCTCTAACCAAATCTACTTCTCCCAATAAGGCAGGAATTCGTTTGATCGTTTTTATGTCAATTTTATTAACCGACATCTCAATGCTCTTAACATTTTCATCCACAGCCTTGGCTGTTACACGAACCTCGGCTAATTCACTATCGGCAGGTTTTAATTCGATAGAAAACTGCTGAGCCTGATTTGAAAATTGGATTTTCTTCTCGACTCGCTCATAGCCTGTATAAGAAAATACTAAGGTATATTCTCCTGGAGCTAAGGTTAAACTGTAAAATCCATAGGTATTACTTTGATTTCCGACCTTGAGCTCTTTTACATATACATTCGCTCCAATCAATCCTTCTCCATTGGAACTGTCTTTAATATAACCGCTTAAAGTAGCTTTTTGTGCATATAATGTACTGCAAAACAGACTTAATAGAATACTAATGAGATATCGAAATTTCATTGAATTAGATGATTGAACACTTGAGTATTTTGAATAATACAAAGATAAACCTACAAAGTGACAATAAAGTTTCAAAAACTGATAATCTGAAAATAAGAGCGAATTAATTTTTTTAAATAATTTCGGTAACATATTGCCGATTAGTTTTTATTTTAATTTTTTATACTACTTTTACATCACAATCAAGAGAGAAATCGATGGACTTGAAAATTTTTGGCGAAATCATCCGAGAAAAAAGAAGCGCACTTCGACTGAATCAAGACGAATTGAGTGAAAAAAGCGGAGTTGCCATTAAAACAATTCATTCCATTGAATTAGGAAAAGGAAATCCTGCTATCAAAACCATTCTCCGATTGTTTGACATATTGGAACTAGATTTAATCGTCATAGCCTCTAAACCTTAATTTTTTACCATGGAACAAGCCATTAGTTTTGAAAGAGTACCCACGCGTATTTATTCAGATTCAGAAAAAGCTTCCAAAGCTGTTGCACAGGAAATTGCCTCATTGATTCGTGAAAGAGCCAAAGAAAAGAAACCTGCTGTCTTAGGATTAGCGACGGGATCATCACCTAAAAAGGTGTATCAAGAATTAATTCGTATGCACAACGAAGAAGGATTAAGCTTCAAAAATGTAATCACCTTTAATTTGGATGAATATTACCCGATGGAGCCGGATGCCATTCAAAGTTATGTTCGCTTTATGAAGGAACAATTGTTTGATCATGTCGACATAGCCATAAATAACATCAATATTCCTGATGGAACACTGGCCATTGAAAAAATTCCAGAATTTTGTCGGGATTACGATGAAAAAATCACAAAACTTGGTGGTTTAGATTTTCAATTATTGGGAATTGGCAGAAACGGACATATTGGTTTTAACGAACCAGGTTCTTTGATCAATTCTAAAACCCGCTTGATGACCTTAGATATCAGTACTAAAATCGATGCCGCGATTGATTTTGGTGGTCTAGAAAAAGTACATAAGAAGGCCATCACCATGGGTATCGATAAAATCATGCATGCTAAACGTGTGATTTTACTAGCATGGGGTGAGCATAAAGCAGAAAGTGTGGCACGTGCCGTCGAAGGTCCGGTAACTTCCGATATTCCTGCGTCTTATTTGCAGCAACATAACAATGCGACTTTCATCTTAGATGAAACAGCTGCTGCTGCATTAACTCGCATCAAAACACCCTGGGTGGTAGATTCCGTGATTTGGGATCGTAAAATGATTAAAAAAGCGGTAACTCATTTGGCATTGCAATTGGATAAACCTGTTCTAAAATTAACTAGTAAGGATTATAATGAGCATGGGCTTTCAGAATTACTATCACTTTATGGTCAGGCTTATGATATCAACATAGAAGTATTCAATTACTTACAACACACTATTACGGGTTGGCCAGGTGGAAAACCCAATGCCGATGATACCCATCGACCAGAAAGAGCTTTCCCAGCGAAAAAGAAGGTCATCATTTTTAGTCCACACCCAGATGATGACATCATCTCCATGGGAGGTACATTCCAGCGATTGCATGACCAAGGACATGATGTGCATGTGGCCTACCAAACGACGGGCAATATTGCTGTTGCGGATGATGAAGCCCTTCGTTTTGCCGAGTTTGTCGTTGATTTCAATGAAAAGTTTGAAAACTCCAATCCCAAAGCCAATAAGATTTATAAAGAGGCTGTCCGTTTCCTTAAAAGCAAACGTGATTCTGAAATTGATATTCCTTCGGTGAGAGAAATCAAAGGGTTAATCCGAAAAGGAGAAGCTAAAAACACGTGCCGCTTTGTAGGTATTAAAAAAGAAAATACCCATTTCTTAGAAATGCCATTTTATGAAACTGGTACGGTTCGTAAAAATCCGATTGGCGAAGAAGATGTACAAATCATCATGGAATTGATTGAAGAAATTCAGCCTCACCAAATTTATGCTGCAGGCGATTTAGCCGATCCGCATGGAACGCATAAAGTATGTTTAGATGCCATCCTAGAGGCAGTACAGCGCTTGAAGCACCGTGAATACATGAAAAATTGCTGGGTATGGCTCTACAAAGGTGCTTGGGCTGAGTGGGATATCGATCAAATTGAAATGGCTGTACCTATGTCGCCCGATCAAGTATTCCAAAAGCGTATGGGTATTTTTAAACACCAATCTCAAAAAGATGGTGTGGTATTCCAAGGAGATGACTCCCGCGAATTTTGGCAAAGAGCGGAAGAGCGAAACCGTGGTACAGCAAGTATTTACAATAAATTAGGACTAGCGGAATACGAAGCCATGGAAGCATTCGTTCGCTGGAGATTTTAAAACCAAGCTTCTAAACCAAAGCCTCAAATAAGATTTCGGCGGTATGCTTCGCTCTGCGTTGCGTACCGTCGTGAATCTGGTGACGGCAACTAGTTCCGGATGCCGCAATAATCACTTCAGGTGCTTGCGCACGTACTGTTGGAAACAAGACCAATTCCCCAATTTGCATCGACAGATCATAATGTTCCTTTTCATATCCGAAAGAACCTGCCATACCACAACATCCCGAAGGAATTAATTGAACTTCATAATTAGCTGGCAAGGATAATGCTTTCTTGGCAGGCACTAAAGAGCTAATGGATTTTTGCTGGCAATGTCCATGTAATTTAATTAATCGCTTTTCCTGCGTAAACTGATTGGTAGAAATCCGTTTAGCCTCCAATTCTTTGGCAATAAATTCTTCCAACAACAAGGCATTTTTAGCCAATTGTTTGGATCGATCTACCCAAGCCTCTGAAACTAAATCCGGATATTCATCCCGAAAGGTTAATAATGCGGAGGGCTCAATACCCACCAAGGGCACATCCTGGCTCACTAAATCACTCCATAATTCCACATTTTTCTGAGCTAATTCCTTGGCTTCATCCAACATTCCTTTTGACAAAAATGATCTGCCTGAGATTGGATGATCCAATGTTCTAACTTCATAGCCCAATGCTTCCAAAAGCAAAACTGCCTTACGCCCCACTTCGGCATCATTGAAATTAGTAAATTCATCTACAAACAAAAACACAGCTTTGCTAGATGAAATACTAGGTCTATTTTTCAACCAAGCTTTTAAAGTTTGATTGGCTAATAAAGGCATGGTACGGTTTGGATGAAAACCTACTATCTGATTAGCAATCCTACGTAAAAACGGAGTGCCCATGACTAAATTATAAGCAAATGGAATTTTAGAGGCCAAAGATGAAATACTTGAAAAGTGACCTACTAACCAACTCCGAATAGGTAATCCTTTTTCTTTTTGGTATTGGTATAAAAACTCCATCTTTAATTTTGCCACATCCACATTGGATGGACATTCGGATTTACATCCTTTACAAGCCAAGCACAAATCCATAACCTCTTTAATCTCTTCATGTGCGAATCGATTTTCTTGAGGTGAACGGGTTAAAAATTCACGAAGAATATTGGCTCTGGCACGCGTCGTTTCTTTTTCATTTCGAGTTGCCATAAAAGATGGACACATCGTGCCACCAGAAACGGGCGTTTTGCGGCAATCACCCGAACCATTGCATTGTTCTGCGTGCTGCAAAACATCTTGATCTTGGTATCGAAACGCCGTTTTGAATTCGGGTGTTATTTGACCAGCCTCATAACGCAAAAAGCTATCCATAGGAGGAGTATCCACAATTTTATTGGGATTAAAAATCCCTTTGGGATCCCACCATGATTTCAACTCACGCATCAATTGATAATTGGATTCACCGACCATCCAAGGGATAAACTCGCCTCGAAGTCTTCCATCTCCATGTTCTCCTGATAAGGAACCTTTGTATTTCTTGACTAAACGGGCTATTTCCTCTGCAATATGTCGGAACATCTTATGCCCCTCTTGTGTCTTTAAATTGATGATAGGCCTTAAATGCAATTCGCCTGAACCCGCATGAGCGTAATGCACACAATACAAATTATTTTCAGAAAGTATTTCGTTGAATTCCGCAATAAATGCAGGCAAATCATTCACATCGACCGCCGTATCTTCAATGACCGCTACTGCTTTTTCATCGCCTGGTAAATTAGACAATAAACCCAAGCCTGCTTTTCGCAAATCCCACACTTTCTTGACATTTTCCCCTGTGACACAAGGAAAATGATAACCCAGATTCTGCGCTAACATCGCTTTTTCAACTTCCTTGGCTTGTGCAGCTAATTCATTGGGGTCTTCCGAACGTAGTTCTACTACTAAAATAGCCCCTGGGTCACCCTCCACAAAAAAACGATTCTGTCTTTGTTCAGGATTTGCTTTGGTACATTCTAAAATATAGTGATCCATCAATTCAGAGGCCGATGGATTAAATTTCAAAGCAATTAAATTAGCTCGTAAAGCTTCATCAATGGTATTAAAATGCGCACAAACTAATCCTAAATGAGCAGGAGGAAGCTTATCCACATGCAATTTTATTTTGGTAGCAAAACAAAGTGTACCCTCCGAGCCTGCCAGTAATGCGCAAAAATTAAATGGAGCTTTCGTGGAATCAAAAGCATCCGAATTTAATAACATATCAACTGCGTAACCTGTATTTCTCCGATGTATACTCGGTTTGGGAAATTCATCTTGTATTTCTTGCTGTCTTTGGGGATTAGAAAGAGCTTCCAATGTTTTAGCATAGATATCGTGTAATCGAGTACCTTCATTCAGACCTTTCAGGGTTTCAAAAGGGTTTTCTGAATTAAAGTGGACCAAAGTCCCATCCGATAAATACCCTTCTACTTCCAGCACATGGTCACGAGTAGAACCATATACAACGGAATTGGAACCACAAGAATTATTTCCCAACATACCACCGATCATAGCACGGTTGGCTGTAGATGTTTCTGGCCCAAAAAACAAACCTTGCTTTTTTAATTCCACATTCAAGACATCCCGAACTACGCCTGGTTCCACCCACACATATGACTCTTCTTGATTGATTTCTAAAATACGATTAAAAAACTTAGACACATCCACAATCAAAGCCTTCCCTACCACTTGACCAGCTAAAGATGTACCCGCTGTTCTTGGAATCAAAGGCAAAGCATGCTGATCGGCGAATCGAATGATGGTTTCTAAATCCTGCTTGGTTTCTGGAATAACAACACCCAAAGGCATTTCACGATATGCGGATGCGTCCGTGGCATACAAAGTACGCATGACCGTATCTGTGTATAATGATCCTTGAATTTTCTCAGCCAATTCAGCTAAGACTGGTGTTGTTTCAACAGTTGAAAGCATGAAATTAATATCTAATTAGGAGCGCAATTTAACCAAACCTTGCGTGAGTAACAATTGGGCTAGAATATAAGTGGACATCACCCAAAAGGAATTCCCTGGAAATGAATAATAAAACTTGTTTATAGCCAATAAACTATCAGAAACAACAAACAAGGTGGCTCCACTAAGTATACATTGATAATTCCAACGAGAAACGCTGGATTTTCGTTGGGATGCAAACCAGAGCATCGTACCTAAACTAATGGCATAAATGATAACAGGAATGGCTAAAGCCAAGTTCATACTGGGCAAAAGAAGACTCAATAAGCCTATTACATATATTGAAACGATCAGGGTCATCCCATTTACGGGGCTCAACACTTTGCTAATTTGTTTCCTAAACATATCTATGTAAATCCATTGCATGATTAAAAAACCTCCAAGACCTAATTGAAAAAAAAGTGGACTGCTACCTGGGATCATCAAAAACACATCTCCCAACCAAGCAAAAAACAAGGCCAATAGAATAGTGGGTTTACGCTCAACATCGTTTGATGTAAAGACGTAGGCCATCAGCAACAACATAAGAGCTGGTTTGGCTACATAACGAATGTGAGCAAAAGAAGGAAAGAGCATAGGAATGATGACATCCATGAAGGCGGCAATTCCGTACAGCAACAAGAACAACCTTGGCTCTTTCATATGTTTTATTTTACTAATTTACCTTCACAAATTTCTTGGTCAATGATGTAATTGGGTCGACTTTTTGATTGGAAAAAGATACGTAGAATATATTCCCCCAATATCCCAATGGCCAACAATTGTATCCCTCCAAACAAAATGATTACGAATAAGAGCGAGGTAAATCCTTCAATCACTTGACCAATGAATAATTTTTTAATAACAACATAAAAGAAGTAAATCAAAGAAGAGGAAATGGCCAAAAAACCCGCTGATGAGACAAATTTGATAGGGAATTCGCTGAAATTAAAAATCCCATTCAAGGCTAATTGTACGAGTTTTGAAAAGGTGTATTTGGAATCTCCAAATGCTCTCTCTTGTCGGTTATACGAAATCCCTACTTGCTTAAATCCTATCCAAGTCCTCATACCCCGAATAAATCTGCTCTCCTCGGGCATTTGATTTAATATATCAACCACTTTCCTTCCCATAAAAGAGAAATCCCCACTATCCAATGGAATATCGACATTGGCGATTTTCTTTAGAATTCGATAGAAAATAAAATAGGCCATTCGTTTATACCATGGTTCCTTACGTTTCTCTCGAACAGCGTAAACTACCTCATATCCCTCCTGGTGTTTAGCATAAAATTCTTCTACCAATTCAGGGGGATCTTGTAAATCACCATCTAACACAAATACCCCTTCTGAGCCGCGCGCTACGGATAATCCAGCTGTTAATGCCAATTGATGTCCATGGTTACGGGATAATAAAACGACATGAAAGCGAGGGTCAGCTAAGGCTAATTGCTTCAACATAGCACGCGAATTATCTCGGCTACCATCATCTATCAATACAGCTTCTAGTATAATGTTGGATTGATCCATAATCTTGGTCAATCGCTCTACAAGGGTAGGTAAATTACTTTCCTCGTTATAAACTGGAATCACGAAGGATACCTGGGGAATTCCATTTGTCATGCGTCTAATATCTATATTTCCCTTTTTTGAAGTCAAAAATAAGCAATCTTCTGCCATTTTTTTTCTTTAAAAGCACGGAATCTTGAATTAAGGTATCTATTTTTTGAATGAATAAATCAGTGGGTTCAAAGTACACATTGGTTAACTGTGCATCACTAACATCTGCAGTGCGAACTTTCAAATGAGCTGAGTTCAAAAAATTATTCATTTTTGAGGGATAAATCACGGTATCCCCTAGTTGGTATTGTTGTTTGATTTTTTTGGCTATTTCAAGATACGGATTTGATCTTCTATCATGGGCAAAAGTATATTTCTGCGCTTTATCTGTATAGAGTGGTAAAAAGAGTTGAACTACATAATTCACTTGAATGAATAAAAATATACCGGCTACAATCCTTATCCAGATGGCTTGTTGAAATGCATACTCAGCCAATCCAAGTGAAATAAATAGGCCAAATGGTAGCCCAAAACTAGCATATCGTAAGAAAAAGCCTGTGGTGGTACCCGCATTTACCGCCGAAAGGAATAATACCAATATGGGAAATACAATTTGAATGATTCCGAAGATATACAAGGAACGAGCTTCCTTGGGTAAGCTCTTCAACCAAGAAAACACCCCTGTCCCAAAAAGCAGTAAACAAACCGCTCCTATTTTAAATCCATGACGCACATATAAATCGTTGGTCCAAAAAAATTGGTCAGACAAAATTGAAACAGTTCTTTTAAATAAATTTCCCGCATTGGCTGGCTCGATCCAACCGGCTATGGGGCTACTATGCTCCAAAAATTCTCGGTATTGTTTAGCGGCATCTGCTTGGTAAGCTAAAAAATACTGTCCTGGCCCCCACATCATCCATAAACCAAAGGGTATGATGACCAACACACCGCAGAGGATATGTTTCTGCCAGAATTTCCAGGTATTTCTTTGTTGTAAAGAGAAGATCATTTGACCTACAAAAACTAGGGCGGTCAAGTAGGTACTAAATAAAGCAGCCAAACTCGTAAGCATCCACATGATCCATTTTTTTTGTGTGCTCTTTTGCTGGTTTTCAGCTTGTATGGCCGACCAGAAATAAAAATTAGAGGCTGAAGAAAAGAATATGCTGGTCGTATAATTTCTTGCTTGCTGGCTATAAATCACAAAAAAGGGCTCTATGACAGCTAAAGCTAAAATGAGGATGGGGAAACCTTTTGATTGAGGTCGTATTTTTCTGGCCCAATAAAAAAGTAGCCAGAGTGTCAATATGTTAAATAAGACTGAAACAGAGCGAAGGACACCATCCTCTTTACCAAATAAAAAGGCAAAGAGTTTGAGCATCATGTCATGAACTAAACTATTACCACTAACATCCCCTCGTGCATCTGCGTCCAACCAAGCTTTAATCCCACGTGATTTCCAAAAATCTTCCGGAGTAAAGGTTTTAGGTGGGGCAAGCATATCTGTCATCCCACCAAAATTAGTGTTTCCTACAGCAAGGAGCATACTCTGCTTCTCATCCCCAAACAAACCAAAATGGCCAATATGATACGTTCGTAAGCCTAAAGCAAGGAGCATCAAAGCAAAAAAACTCAATACAAATAGGCCTTTATTTTTCATTGAACACGTTTAGCTGGAAAACATAAAAATCACTTGATGTTGCCATCAAGTGATTTTTAAACACATTTTGAAACTGAATAACAGCTTTTGATTAAGAACCACAGGCCTCACATGCTTCAGGATTATCTAAAGAACAAGTCATATCGGCTCTGTTTTGCGATTCTGCCTCGGTGAATGATGCAGCGGATGCGGCTTGCTGTCTTGCATACTGCATTTCTGATTCATGCACATTGTTAGTTTGTTCAATTGCCACTTCTGCCTGTTTTTCGATGGTAAATTTAATGGCATCGGCAGCAGCTTTGGTACGTAGGTAATACATACCTGTTTTCAAACCAAGCTTCCAAGCGTGGAAGTGCATGGATGTTAACTTACCAAAGTTGACGTCTTGAATGTGAATGTTCAAACTTTGAGATTGACAGATATAAGCTCCGCGATCTGCGGCCATTTCTAAAATGGTTTTTTGCTTAATCTCCCAAACTGTTTTGTATAGTTCTTTTAAGTCTTGAGGAATTTCAGGAATATTTTGAACTGAGCCATTCGCAGAGATCAACTTGTTCTTCATACTCTCATTCCATAGGCCTAATTTGATTAGATCTTTCAATAAGTGCTTGTTCACGACAGCGAACTCTCCTGACAATACACGACGAGCATAAATGTTAGATGTATATGGTTCAAAACACTCATTGTTACCTAAAATCTGGCTGGTTGAAGCTGTTGGCATAGGAGCCACTAATAAGGAGTTACGAACTCCATTTTCAACCACCAATTGGCGAAGTGCTTCCCAATCCCAACGACCTGATTCAGGAGTTACTCCCCACATATCAAATTGGAAAACACCTTTAGAGATTGGAGAACCTTCCCAGGTAGAATAAGGTCCTTCCACTTTAGCTAGCTCCATGGATGCTTCCATCGATGCGTAGTAAATCGTTTCAAAGATATCCTTGTTCAATTGTTTCGCAGCCTCTGACTCAAATGGCATACGCAACATAATGAACACATCGGCTAAACCTTGTACACCTAATCCAATAGGACGGTGACGCATGTTGGAGTTTCTAGCCTCCGGTACTGGGTAATAGTTAACATCAATAATTTTGTTCAGGTTGCGAGTTGCCGCCTTTGTAACTTCATATAATTTATCATGATCAAAAGCTAAAGCTCCTTGCTCATTCATGCGTACGTATTTTGGCAATGCCAAAGAGGCTAGGTTACATACAGCAACTTCGTCTTTGGAAGTAAACTCCATAATTTCAGTACACAAGTTGGACGACTTGATCGTACCTAGATTCTTCTGATTGGATTTTTTATTGGCGGCATCTTTATACAACATGTAAGGTGTACCTGTTTCCGTTTGTGACTCCAATACTTTAAACCAAAGTTCTTGAGCTTTCACGACTTGACGAGCTTTTCCTGCCAGTTCATATTTTTCGTATAAAGCTTCAAACTCTTCACCGTAGGCATCAGAAAGCCCTGGGCACTCATGAGGGCAGAACAATGACCACTCGGCATTTTCTTCCACACGTTTCATGAATAAATCTGGTATCCAGAGGGCATAGAATAAATCCCTTGCACGCATTTCTTCTTTACCATGATTTTTCTTCAATTCTAAGAAGTCAAATACATCGGCATGCCAAGGCTCCAAATATATAGCAAATGATCCTTTACGCTTTCCTCCACCCTGATCTACATAACGAGCTGTATCGTTGAATACGCGCAACATAGGGATAATACCGTTGGAAGTACCATTGGTTCCTTTAATGTAAGACCCCGTGGCACGAATATTATGAATACTCAACCCAATTCCTCCGGCAGATTGTGAAATCCTAGCAGTCTGCTTCAATGTATCGTAAATACCTTCAATAGAATCATCTTGCACGGTCAATAAGAAACAAGATGACATTTGAGGCTTGGGTGTACCTGCATTGAACAAGGTTGGAGTGGCATGGGTAAACCAACGCTCCGAGAGTAAATTGTACGTATCAATAGCAGCAGCAATATCAGCACCATGGATACCCACAGCTACACGCATCAACATATGTTGAGGACGCTCAGCGATTTGCCCTTCCAATTTCAAAAGATACGATTTTTCTAAGGTTTTGAAACCAAAATAATCATACCCAAAATCACGGTCATAGATAATGGCTTCATCCAACTCCACGGCGTTCTTTTTGATGATATCGTAGATTTCCTTAGAAAGAAGTGCAGCGTTTTGGCCTGTTTTTGGATCTACGTACGTAAACAAGCGCTTCATCGTAGCCGAAAAGGACTTCAATGTGTTCTTGTGTAAGTTAGAGATCGCGATTCGAGCTGCCAAAACAGCGTAATCAGGATGCTTGGTTGTTAACGAAGCTGCTGTCTCAGCGGCCAAGTTATCCAACTCCGTGGTCTTAACCCCGTCATAAAGCCCTGTAATCACTTTTCTAGCAACCTCAAGAGGTTGAACAAAAAATGGATCCAAGCTATAGCAAAGCTTCTCAATTCTTGCTGTGATTTTATCGAACTTGACAGATTCCCGTCGACCGTCTCTTTTAATTACGTACATACTTGATATATTAGAAAAATTAGCGTCTATATAATTTAGTTACAACCTTGTTAAAGCACAAAAGATTCCCATTCTAGAAAATTTCTCATCTAAAATATTCAAGCTAATATCACTTGAAAATTGGTTGGCGGTTTTGTTTTTAAGCTTTAACTTCATCCAAGGATTGCATACTCCTTGGGGGGTTGGGCACTATGTAAAATTAGAAAAAAAGAACACCGCTTGCAAACTATTTTTTCTCCAAAAAAAATAAAAAAAAGGTGCTTATTTGAAATGCAACATTCAATTAACCTCATGTCAATTCGTTACGACATCTACGTCTTTGAAAAGTACCAGAAAATATTTTTTAAGATTTTTTTAAGCTCCTTAAAATTGGCAAAAACCCTAAAAAATTGTTATGCAATATTTTGGAATTCCTTATAAAATTTATAATTTTGCATCCCGAATTAGCTGAACCTTCATCCCAAAGGTTTCATTATAAAACAAAAGACGGCAGGGAATCGTCATTATACTACCCAACATGAAAAAAGACATTCACCCAGAATACAAAGAAGTTGTATTTCACGATTTATCAGCAGATTACAAGTTTTTAACTCGTTCTTGCGTTAATACAACCGAAACAACTGAATTCGAAGGAGCTACTTACCCAGTATTCAAAATTGAGGTTTCTTCTCAATCACACCCTTTTTACACAGGTAAAAATGTGTTATTGGATACTACTGGTCGTGTGGATAAATTCAACAAGCGTTACGCTCAGAAAAACTAATCCAAACAAAAAACATTACCCAAGCCTCCTCGAACTTGTTTCAAGGAGGCTTTTTTATTGTATTTTTGTCGCATGCTGGAAAACGTCACCTTCTATAACGACCCTCTCCTTGTACAAGCATTGAGACCTCTAAGCTACTATCGATCTCTAGATCAATTGTGGCTAGGAACCAGAACGATACAGGATAAATGGAAGGCCTATCCGCTAAATACAACACCATCTGTTCCAATAGCTATTTTGGGTTCTTTACTCCCCAATACCGAGATGGTACAAGCAATCCAACAATTAAGTCCCAATACAGCCTTAGTTCAAGGAAATCAAGTCTTGGCTTTCAGCTATGAACTGGGTCAAAAACCATTGCCTCCTTCAAGAAATAATAAGATAGAATACTCAGGTAAAGCTCAATGGATTCAGCATCCAGAAGATCTTTTAAAACATCAAGCTGCAGCTCTACTTGATGAAATAAATCCAACACCTTTCGATATCGAGAAATATCAAGCCTTGGGAAATACCATTCTGGCTCCTGATAACTGTTTCATTCATCCAAGTGCACAAATGAAAGGATGTATGTTGGATGCGAGTCATGGACCTATCTATATCGGAGAAGAAGTTAACCTACAGATGGGAACCATCATACAAGGACCTGCCGCCTTCTTGCAAGGTTCATCCACCAACCTGGGAGCGAAAATTAGACCTAATACCACGATTGGTCCGGGATGCAAAGTAGGTGGTGAAATCAATCATTCGATCTTTTTCCCCTTTAGTAATAAAGCCCACGAAGGGTATATAGGTAGTTCTGTCATCGGGTCATACGTCAACATGGGTGCTCTAAGCAGTAATTCCAATGTAAAAAACGATTTAAAGCCCATTTCCATCTTCGATTATCCTCAAAATAAACTAAGAAATACGGGTTTAACGGCACTTGGTATTATCATGGGAGATTTTGTCACTACTGGCATACATAGCAAATTCAATACAGGCAGCGTAGTGGGTTGCCACAGCAATATTAGTAGTCAAGGTTTCTTACCTAAATTCATTCCTTCTTTTACCTGGGGCGAATTTCCCAAGCTACAAATCTACCAAATGGCCAAAGCGAAACAAGTAGCTTCCCAATGGATTGGACTAAAACAGCAAGCTATTCCTGAAAATCTAGCTCAGGTCATGGAAGAAATTTGGAAAGAGGAGGCTTCTTTCCGAACTTAGCCTTTTCTTTTACTCATTCCAAAAGGCATGCTTTTTAAGGACATTCCGGGCTTATTTGACATCAAGAAAACATTGAGTGCCGCTGTGCAAAATCAGCACATCGCACATGCTCAATTGTTTCATGGTCCTTATGGGGGTCCACAATTAGCCATGGCCTTGGCTTTTACTACCTACTTGTTTTGTACGAATCGACAAGGTGAGGATGCTTGTGGAGTATGTGCGAGTTGTCAAAAAATGAAACGAGCAGTTCATCCCGATTTAGTCTTTTTATTTCCCACTATTGTAACGAAAAAAGTAAAGGAGCCTGAATCTGACATCTTTTTACCCGAGTGGAGAAATTTCATAGCGGAGTCTACCTATCGTACATTACCTGAATGGCTCGTTTTTTTGGGAGCAGAAGGAAATAAACAAGGTAATTTCCCCGTGGAAGAAACCCGAAAATTAATACCCAAAATTAGCTTAAAACCCTTTGAGGCACCATTTAAGGTGGTAATTTTATGGAATCCAGAATCCTTGAATGCCTCCTCTGGGAATGCCCTATTAAAAACCTTGGAGGAACCACCTTCAACGACCTTGTTTTTGCTAGTTTGCTCTGAGCCTCAAAAATTACTAGCTACTATTCTATCGAGGACACAGCGCGTCAAAATCCCTTCAGTAGAAGAAAATGCACTAGCTGATTTTTTGGTGGAACAATCTGCCATTGATGCAGAAAAAGCTTTGCAATTAGCCCAAAGTGCCGAAGGAAATATTGCCTGGGCATTAGAAAAATCGAAAACGGAAAACTTAAGTACATCGACCTGGTTTGCCGAATGGATGCGTGCCGTGTATGCGAAAAACTTAAGTAAGTTGGTTATTCTGGCTGATCAATTTGATGGTTTTGCTAAAGAAGACCAAAAAGGGCTTTTGGAATATAGCTTACATGTTCTTAGGCAATGTTTATACCAAATTTCGGGAGCTCCTCAACTGATAAAATCACTGGAAAAAGAAAAGAAATTCATCGATAATTTTTCCAAGACCTTGAGTCAAGATAAAATAGAAAAAATGTCGAGTAAAGTTTCAGATGTCCACTACCATTTGGAAAGAAATGCTCGTGCCAAAATGGTGCATTTGGACTTATCCTTACAATTTGTCCGCATTTATCATGCACAACAAAACGCCTAAACATGCAACATATTAGAATAGGTACCCGAAATTCAGCATTAGCCTTATGGCAAGCGAATCATATTGGTCATTTGTTGGAAAAGGCGGGATTTAGTTATGAACTGAAGGCCATCAGTACCAAAGGGGATCTAGTATTAGATCGTTCTTTATCGAAAATTGGGTCTAAAGGCGTTTTTACGGAAGAATTAGAAACTATGCTCCGAGAGGGGGAAATTGATATTGCTCAACATTCTGCTAAAGACTTGCCATCGCATTTACCAGAAGATTTAGCATTAATTGCCTACACGGAAAGAGAGGAGGCGCATGACGTGGTACTTAGTTTAGACCCTAGTGTATGTCTAGATTCAGATAAAAAATTAACAATTGGCACCTCTTCTACACGCAGACGGGCATTTTTACAACATTTCTACCCACAACATGAAGCTGTAGAAATGCGAGGAAATTTACAAACACGACTTGAAAAATTAAAACAAGGCTCTTGTGACGCTATGTTACTTGCCTATGCGGGAGTACATCGCATGGAAATGAGTGCGTACATCACACAACATTTATCGATATCTCAATTTGTTCCAGCGGTAGGACAAGGATCTGTGGCCATTCAATGCGCTGTAAGCTTGAATCCTAGCCTCAAAGAACAAATTAGGGCCGCTTGTAATCATGATGATACGGAAAAATGCCTGCTGGCCGAAAGAAGTTTATTGTATCAATTAGAAGGTGGATGTAGTGTTCCTGTATATGGGCATGCTGTATTGACAGAAAATTCGATCCGTTTAACAGGTGGAGTTTTGAGCTTAAATGGGCAACAAAAAATAGAATTCACGCAAATTGGTACTCATCCTCAAATTTTAGGTGAACATTTAGCGGGAGATTTGGTAAATTCGGGTGCTAGAAAAATCCTACAAGCCATTAGGGCAGAGTTAAATCCATAATCTTGTTGAAATTTCGCATGAAAAAGAGCATTTTAATTACCGGTTCCAATGGCTTATTAGGTCAAAAATTAGTCCAATTACTCGTCAAACAGGATGATATTGAGCTAATAGCAACAGCTAAAGGTCCCAACCGTCTTGCGTCTACCACAGGCTACACCTATGTATCCTTGGACATTACACAAGCAAAAGAGGTAATGGAAGTCTTTCAACAATACCAACCCGATGTATTGATTCATACAGCAGCCATGACCAATGTCGACACGTGCGAAGTGGACCCAGCAGGTTGTGAATTGTTGAATGTCACAGCAGTTCAGTATTTAGTACAGGCCTGTGAAGCACATGATACGTTTATGTGTCATTTATCTACTGACTTTATTTTTGATGGAGCTGATGGCCCATATGATGAAGAAGCTCAACCGAATCCTATTTCCATTTATGGAGAAAGTAAACTAGCTGCTGAAAAATTAATTCAAGCTTCTTCCATTCGCTGGGCAATTGCCAGAACAGTACTTGTGTTTGGTATTGTACAAGATATGAGCCGCACGAACATCATATTATGGGTAAAGAAATCCTTGGAAGAGGGGAAATCCATACAGGTAGTAACAGATCAATTCAGAACGCCAACATTAGCTGAGGATTTAGCCATTGGCTGCTGGCTAATAGCCCAAAAAGAAGCAGAAGGAATTTACAATATTTCAGGTTCTGATTTCTTAACTCCCTATGAAATGGCCATTAAAACTGCTAATTTCTTTCAATTGCCACTTGAATTAATTACTAAAGCCGATTCTTCTACATTCCAACAAGCTGCTAAAAGGCCTCCAAGGACTGGGTTTATTTTGGACAAAGCAAAAAAAATCCTAGGGTATCAGCCTAGGAGTTTTGATGAGGGGATTGCTATTGTAGCCGAACAAATTCGAGCTTAATCTTCGATGGAAGGTTGATCTTCTTCGGAAGCAGCATTATTTTCATCTTGTATCGACTTGGCTAACAAAGTATCTGCATGAAACTTAGCATTTTCTTCTTGCAAGGTCTTCCAAAGTACATCTTTTAATTCTTGAATACCTTCTTGAGTTATAGAAGAGATGAATACTACAGGTAAATCTGATGGCAAAGTCGCCCGAATTTCTTCTTGCATCTCAGGAATGGAAATATCCATTTTAGAAACAACCAAAACCCGTTGTTTTTGGAGTAATTCTGGATTAAATTTCTCCAATTCACCTAATAGAATTTCGTATTCATTCCCCCAATCTTTCGCATCAGAAGGAATTAAGAAGCATAATATAGAATTTCGTTCGATATGACGTAAAAAACGTAGGCCTAAACCTTTACCTTCGGAGGCACCTTCAATAATACCAGGAATATCGGCTACAACAAATGATTTGTAATCACGGTAAGCAACTACACCTAAATGCGGAACTAAAGTAGTAAATGGATAATCCGCAATTTCGGGTTTAGCTGCAGAAAGAACAGATAATAAAGTGGATTTACCCGCATTTGGGAAACCAACTAAACCAACATCTGCTAAGACTTTCAATTCCATGATGACCCAACGATCCTGCCCTTCCTCTCCAGGTTGAGCATGGCGTGGAGATTGATTGGTTGAAGATTTAAAATGGGTATTACCCATACCGCCTCTTCCACCCGGAAGTAATAATATCTTTTGACCTTCTTCTGTTACTTCAGCTAAAAATTCATTGCTTTCAGCATCTTTCACGATGGTTCCAAGCGGAACTTCAATGTAAATATCTTCACCTTCTGCACCAGACCTTCTTCCGCCCTCACCTCCTTTGCCATTGTCAGCAATGATGTGTTTTTGGTATTTCAGGTGAAGTAAAGTCCAAAGTTGGGAATTGCCAACCAAATAGATATGCCCTCCTCTACCGCCATCGCCACCATCGGGACCGCCTTTTGGCACGTGTTTTTCACGGCGAAAATGGGACGATCCAAATCCTCCTCTACCGGAGCGGACGTTTATCTTTACGTAATCTATAAAATTGGATGTCATAAGTATGATACAAGGTTATTAACCTTCAATAATGCGGACAATTTGTCCAAATATTTCTTCAATTTCACCGATACCATTGATACCTTGGAATTTTCCTTGGGAATCATAGTAACCAGCCACTGGAGCTGTCTTTTCTCCATATTCTTGTACTCTTTTGCGTATTAGTTCTTCATTTTGATCATCGGGTCTTCCTGAAGTCTTACCGCGCTCTAATAAACGTTGGGTTAATTCCTCTTGGTTTACTTCCAAGGAAATCATGTGCTTAATGGATAATTGATGCCCTTCCAATAAGGTATCCAAAGCCTCTGCTTGAGCTACTGTTCTAGGAAAACCATCAAAAATAAAGCCTGCGGCCCCTTTATTTTCATTTAATTTATTCTCAATCATTCCTATCACTACCGAATCTGGAACAAGAATTCCTTGATCCATTAATTTTTTTGCTTCTAGGCCTAAATCTGTACCTGCAGTAATTTCAGCTCGCAATAAATCTCCTGTAGATAAATGTATTAAACCATATTTTTCAATCAATTTGGCTGACTGAGTTCCTTTTCCCGCCCCTGGAGGCCCAAATAGTACAAGATTTAACATAAAGAATGTAACGGATTGACAGTTAAACAAGAATAAAAATTGAGGAACAAAGGTAATCAAAGCCAAAGGATAAAACCACCATTATCAAAAATATACCTTGTCGTATAAAGTCCTGAGTGCAAGAATGGTATATTAAATAAGTGAAATTTTTTTACTCTAATGTGCTAATCTTTGATTTGTAAGGCCTAACTTGCAATCGATTAAGTAGATAAAAGGCTATTTTTTATCGACAAAATCAAATTTTCACTCAAATCTTTTACTAAATGAAAACAAATTTCTACGTAAGCAGAGTGGTCTTCTTAGTGGCTTTAATGTTATCCGTTTCATGGGTAGCCTGGGGTCAGGACCGAAAAGTATCTGGTACTGTACAAGACGCTAAAGGCGACGGTATTCCAGGAGTATCCGTCTTAGTTAAAGGTACAACCACCGGAACTACAACCGATGGTAATGGAGCATTCTCCATCACGGTAAAAACAGCCAATGCTGAATTAACTGTTAGTTCAGTAGGTTATGTGTCAAAAACTGTTCCCGTTGGAAACAGATCAAGCATCAGCATCTCTTTAGATGAAGATGTGAGCCAATTAAGCGAAATCGTTGTAACAGGTTATGCCTCACAACGTAAAAAAGACATCACTGGTGCGGTAGCCGTAGTTAGTTCGAAAGAATTAACAGCTGTTCCCTCTGCATCCGTTACTCAAATGTTACAAGGCCGTGCGGCAGGTGTAACAGTAGGTAACGATAACTCTCCAGGTGGTGGTACCATGGTTCGTGTTCGTGGTTTTGGTTCCATCAACAACAACAGTCCGCTGTATGTCATTGACGGAGTTCCAACTCAAGGTACATTGAACCAAATCAACCCAAGTGATATCGAGTCAATGCAAGTATTGAAAGATGCTTCAGCGGCTTCTATCTATGGTGCTCGTGCTGCAAATGGTGTTGTGATTATCACAACCAAGCGTGGTGGTGAAGGTGAGCCAAAAATCAACTTTGATATGTACACTGGTACTCAAGATGTTGGTAAAACTTTGGACTTATTGAACACAAAAGAATTAGGTCAGTATTACTATGAGTCTGAAATTGGTGCTGGAAAGCCTGCAGGAACTTCTCCTTCAGTTCAATACCGTTTCGGAGCTGATGGAACTCAAACCGTAGCGGATTATATTTATCCAAACGTTTATGGTTCTTTACCTGCTAACTATACTTACACGAATGACATTACTGATCCTAACTTAGGAAAAACGTCTTGGAACATTACGAAGGCTAATAAAGCAGGAACAGATTGGCAAAAAGTAATTTTTGGACCAGCTAAAATTTCTAATTACCAAATTGGTGCAACTGGTGGTTCTAAAAATGGAAAGTATGCGATCTCTGGATCTTATTTCAGCCAAGATGGTATTTTGAAATATACTAGCTATCAACGTTACTCTGTTCGTGCGAACACAGAGTTCAAAAAAGGTGGTTTAACTTTCGGTGAGAACTTTACGGTATCCTACGATGAAAAAGTAGGTATCCCTTCTGGAAACAACAACGAATCAAACCCGATCATGTTTGCGATTCGTATCCAACCTATCATCCCTGTTTACGATATCACAGGTGGTCCAGTTGCTTTAGGTGGGACAAACTCATCTAACTTAAACGGATTTGCAGGTTCTCGTGGTTCTAACTTAGGAAATGCTCCTAACCCATTTGCTCGTCAGTGGAGAGAGAAAGATAACCCTACAAAAGGTAGCCACATTTTTGGAAACGTATTCTTAGAATATGAAATCATCAAAGATTTGAAAGCACGTACTAGTTTAGGTTTTGAATACAACAACTACAACCAGTCAGCATATTTAAACCGTGATATCGAAGCTGCTGAAGCTAGAAATGCAAACAGCTTAACGGTTTCAAACTCGTATGATCGTGCAGTTACATGGTACAATACATTGAACTACAATAAAACGATTGGAGATCATACCTTCAACGTATTAGTAGGTACTGAGGCTGTTTCTACGTATGCCTTTGGTTTCAGCGCTGCTCGTTCGAACTTTGCTTTCGATGATTTATCTTACCGTTACTTGAACAATGGTGCAGCGGCTGGTTTATCCAATGCAGGTGCTGGAGCAACACAAACTGCTTTGTTCTCTCAATTCGGAAAAGTGAACTATTCATACAAGGATTTCTTATTAGCTGACTTTACGTTACGTCGTGATGGTTCATCTCGTTTCTCACCAGCTTACCGTTATGGTACGTTCCCTGCATTCTCTGTAGGTGCTCGTTTGACAGAATTAGCTTTTATGAAAGATTTGACTTTTATCAACGATTTGAAAGTACGTGCAGGTTGGGGTAAAACTGGTAACCAGTTGATTCCAAACGTATACAATGCTTACACGTTGTTTACACCAGATCCTAACAATAACGCATACGATATTGGAGGAACAGGTAGTTCTATCGCATCTGGATTTGATATTGCTCAATTCGGTAACTCATTCGGACGTTGGGAAACAAATACATCAACCAACATTGGTTTCGATGGTAGTTTGTTCAACAACAAATTAGATATCGCATTTGACTGGTACACACGTACTACATCTGATATGTTAACTCAGGTACCAATTCCTAGAACAGCTGGTACAGCTTCTATTCCTTATGTTAACATCGGTGAAGTAAACAACACAGGTATTGATATCAACGTAACTTATCGTAACCAAATTGGTGATTTGAGATACTCCATTTCAGGTCAATATAGCCAATACAAAAACAACGTAGTGAAGTTGAACGATGATCCTAAAGCATCCATTTTTGGATTCTCAACACGTCTTCCATCTATTTCTGTGACTAAAGCAGGTTTGCCAATCGCTTCATTCTTTGGTTATATTGTTGATGGTGTTATCAAAGATGATGCTGAAGCTGCTTCAGCTGTTCAGATCCCTGGTTATACTCGTGCGGGTGTATTCAAATTTAGAGACGTAAACGGAGATGGTAAAATTACTGCTGATGACAAAACAATCATTGGTAACCCTCACCCTGACTTCACTTATGGTTTGAACTTAAACTTAGGTTACAAAAACTTTGACTTAACTGTATTTGCTCAAGGTGTTCAAGGAAATGAAATTTTCAACTACTTGAAATACTGGACAGACTTTAACACATTCCAAGGAAACCGTTCTAAGGATATGTTATACAACTCTTGGAAGAAACAAGGTGACGTAGCTCAATTGCCACGTTTGAACTCAAATGACACGTTCAGTCAGCAGATTTCTACTTACTTCGTTGAAGATGGATCTTATACTCGTATCAAGAACATCCAATTGACTTACACGGTACCTTCTAGCATTACTAAGAAGTTAAAGTTAAGTTCATTACAAGTGTATGTTCAAGGTCAAAACTTGTTCACATTTAGTAAGTACAAAGGCCTAGATCCAGATATCAACTTGAGAACTGCAGGTAATGACAACCAAGATATCCACATGGGTATTGATGAAGGTTCATTCCCTGTGGCTAAATCATACAATGTTGGTTTAAGAGTAGGATTTTAATCTAGATATCATTTGAAAATAAATCATAAAAAAATGAAAAAGTTAATCATATTCGCGTTAGTAGCGACCGTCGGACTGAGCACTTCTTGCTCAGATAGTTTCTTCGACATTCAGCCACAAGGAGCGGCTTCATTAACCTCCTTGAGCAACAAGAATGGAGTGAATGCATTGTTGATTGGAGCGTACTCATTATTAGACGGCGTTGGTGCTGGTAATACGGGTCGTCAATCCACTATTTCTAATTACGTTTTCGGAGGTATCACGTCAGGTGATGCTGTTAAAGGAACGGATGCTGGTGACCAACCAGAACAAAGTTTTATTGAGCAGTTCAACTGGTTGGCAGATAACACCTATTTCCTAGGTAAGTGGCAACACACCTATGATGGTGTAGCTCGTGCAAACGAGGCTATCCTTTTAGCTAAAAGTACTGATGTAAAAGACATGACGGATGCTGAAAGAACGCAAGTTGTAGCAGAGGCGCGTTTCTTACGTGGTCACTATCACTTTGAAGGTAAAAAGATGTGGAACATGATTCCATACATCGATGAGACTGTTTACAAGCGTGAAGATCCTAACTCAACTAAAATTCCAAATGACAAAGACATTTGGCCAAACATTGAGGCGGATTTCAAATTTGCTATGGAAAACCTTCCAGCTGTACAAACTCAAAAGGGTCGTGCTACCAAATGGGCTGCAATGACTTATTTAGCTAAAACATACATCTTCCAAAAGAAGTGGGCGGCAGCTAAAACCTTGTTAGAAGATGTGTATAAAAACTCAGGTAAGAAGTTAGTTACTAACTACCATGATAACTACAGAAATACAACGAACAATAACATCGAGTCTATTTTCGAAGTTGAATTCTCTGTAAATGATGGATCTACTGGTAACAATGGTAATGTAGGTGATAACCTTAACTGGCCATATTCTGCTAATGCTCCTGGTCGTGGATGTTGCGGATTCTATTTACCATCTCAAAACTTGGTAAATTCATTCAAAACTTCTTCTGATGGTTTACCATTAATCGGAGATAAAGCGGATGGAACAGCAGATACATACAACATGGTTGACCTTCCAAACGATCAAGGTATTCGTTCTTCTACGATCGAATTTAACTTGAATAAATCTATTCCTGTTGACCCTCGTTTAGACTGGACAGTAGGTCGTCGTGGTGTTCAATTCTTGGATTGGGGCCCTATGCCAGGTTTCCCTTGGATTCGTGACCAAAACTATTCAGGTCCTTATACAGGTAAAAAATGGATGTACTACTTAGCTGATGAAGGTAGCTCAACTCACTCGACTTCTAAACGTGCGGTGAATAATAACTACCGTTTATTGAAAATGTCATCTGTTATCCTTTGGTTGGCAGAGTGTGAAGCTGAGTTAGGTAACTTAAGTGGTGCTGAAACATATGTTAACATCATCCGTAACCGTGTTAAGAATGGTTCTGTACAAGACCCAACTGTGAATTATATTGTTAATCCTTATCCTACTGGTACATTTGTTGCTAAAGGTAAAGATTACGCATTGAACGCAGTTCGTATGGAAAGCCGTTTAGAGTTTGCGATGGAAGGTCACCGTTTCTTCGACTTAGTTCGTTGGGGAATTGCAGGTCCTTACTTGAACAAATACATGGCTGAAGAAGCTAAAAACGGAACTGATATGTCAGGAAGAACCTACAACAAAAGAGGTTATTTAGCTGGCAAATCATTTACTACAGGTAAAAACGAGTATTTCCCTCTACCAAATGATGAGATCTTAAACTCTCAGAAAGATGGAAAACCAACATTGAAACAAAACAACTACTAGTCGTTTATTTCATGTTATTCGAAAAAGTCAGGACAGAAGTCCTGACTTTTTTTTTGTACATTTTCCACATCAAAATGACAACCATGAAATACGCACCCATCCTCGCCTTATTCTGTATTAGCTGGACCAGTTTTTCACAAATTCCTTCCGGTAAAAGTGTCATTAGCTCTTTGCACATCTTTGATGTAAAAACTAAAAAAAGCACCGAAATTCTCAAAGAGCATCGCCATTTTGAAGCACCCAATTGGTCAGTTGATGGATCTCATTTACTTATCAATAGTTTGGGTTTATTAGAAAAAATCAGCCCCACTGGTTCAAAATTAGGTCCCCTTCCTACTGGTAGCATCCAAAAATGCAATAATGATCACGGATATAGTTTAGATGGAAAAACACTCTACATTTCTAGTTCTGATCCAAGCTCTGGTATCAGTGGATCTCTTATTTTCAAAGTAGATAGTCAAGGTGGACAACCCCTTCGATTAACTAACCAAGGGCCATCCTATTGGCATGGTATCTCTCCTGATGGTAAAACCATGGTCTACTGTGCCGAAAGAAATAAAAATTATGATGTATATGCCATGAATACCCAAGGCGGAGAAGAAATTAGGCTTACCACAGAAGATGGATTGGATGATGGACCAGAATATAGCCCCGATGGAAAATTCATCTATTTTAATTCCTTCCGTACAGGGAAAATGCAAATCTGGCGCATGCATCCAGATGGAACTAATGCGGAACAAATGACCTTTGATGATTACTCCACTTGGTTTGCCCATATTAGACCGAATGGCAAAGAAGCTGTCGTTATCAGTTATCTGGAAGATCAAAAACAAAGTCATCCTTTTGGGCATCAAGTAAAACTTCGATTATTGAATTTGACATCTAAAAAAATTCAAGATTTAACTGAAGCGTTTTATGGAGGACAAGGTAGTATTAATGTTCCATCTTGGTCACCCGACGGTTCCAAATTTGCCTATGTTCGTTATGAACTAGAAGACAAAAAACCTTAATCAATAGGTAATTGTGTATATTTATATCGAAATATATGTCGATGAATTTATCACAAGCTTTTGACGAAATTGTATTAAAAAGAAGATCAAACAGACGATTTGATACCGAAATACTGGTTCCAGATGAAGTTATCCAAAAAAGTTTAGAAAGGGCAATACTCTCCCCCAACAGTAGCAATATGCAACTTTGGGAATTTTATTGGATTAGTAGTCCAGAACAAAAAGCCCAATATGAAAAACTTTGTTTAGGTCAATCTGCAGCACGAACAGCCGCTCATTTAGTTGTGTTCGTTACCAGACAAGATCATTGGAAAAAACATGCCCAATGGAATATCGATCAGATTAAATCATCCATCTCTGGTGAACCAAGTAAGTTAGAAAAAAGAGCCTTGGATTATTATGGCATATTAATGCCGATTTTGTACCGCACCGATGTACTGGGATTAAGTACCTTAATCAGAAGAGCTATTACTTTTGTCAAAGGTTTTAATAATCCTTTCATGCGCTTTGCTGGATTAGCCGATCAACGGGTCATGGTTCACAAATCATGTGCACTAGCTGCCCAAACATTCATGCTTTCTATCGCCGCTGAGGGATACGACACCTGCCCCATGGAAGGATTTGACGCTAAGCTGGTCAAAAGAGCCTTAAATCTACCAAATGAAGCTGAAATCAACATGATCGTGGCAGTCGGTAAAGGAACTGAGGAAGGTATTTATGGAAAAAGGAACCGTTTGCCTATCGAGGAGCTTGTTTTCAAACGTTGATTATAAACAATCCACATCCAGGATGATTTGCACCCCCTTGCATGCCAAATGAGAGGATTGAATATCAATTTCTTCTCTTAAAGCTTCTTTAAATTTTGCTAGAGCCAAACCTTTCTCTATTTTAATCAAAATCTCCATGGCATATTGATTCCTAATTCTTTCAATCAAAGGTTTTTCGGGTCCAAGTATGCGACCATGACCAAATTTCTCTTTTAAGGCTGTTCCCAAATGCCGAGCTGCTGTCTCTACACGAGAAGCTTCGATATTTCGTAGCGTCAACTTAATCAATCGACTGAAAGGAGGATAATGATACCCTTCTCTTTCTACGATTTCTTCCGCATACATGGCCTCGTAATTGTTTTGCAAAATATGATCAAAGATGGGATGGCTTGGCTGATTTGTTTGAATATAAACCTGCCCCTGCTCTTCTCGCCTTCCAGCCCTGCCTGCTACCTGACAAATCAATTGAAATGCACGTTCGTGTGCTCTAAAATCGGGGAAATTAATCACCTTATCCGCATCAAATATGGCCACCATGGACAGTCCTTCAAAGTCCAATCCCTTAGCCACCATTTGCGTTCCAACCAATACATCAATGTTGCCCGATGTTATTTCTGCTAATAAACTCGTAAATGCTGTTTTGGAGCGCGTCGTATCTAAGTCCATCCGACCGATACGTGCATCTGGCATATGTAACTGCAATTCTTCCTCCAATTTTTCTGTACCATAGCCCATCGTCTTCAATTGCGTACTACCACAGGCAGCGCATCGCCTTAATAGACCTTCACGATAGCCACAATAATGGCAGCGCAACTCTTGGTCACGGGCATGAAAAGTCAAACTAACATCACATTGGTTGCAAGTAGCTATCCAATCACAATCCTGACATTGAATGTAGGGTGAATATCCTCGCCTATTTTGAAATAATAAACTTTGCTTTCCTCGATTGAAATTTTCCTCCAATGCAGCTATCAAATCTACAGAAAAACCACCTTTCATTTGCTTCATTTTTTGAGCATACTTGGTGTCTAATAAGGTGATTTGTGGTAGCTGCGCTGTTCCGAATCGCTCTTTGATCGCTACCAAGCCATATTTTCCTTCTTTAGCTTGATAATAGGACTCAATAGAAGGTGTGGCTGAACCCAAAAGTACTTTGGCTCCCTGTTGCTTAGCCAAAACCACGGCTACGTCTCGAGCATGATACCTTGGAGCAGGGTCTACTTGTTTAAAGGATGACTCATGTTCCTCATCCACAATCACTAAACCTAAATTGGAAAAAGGTAAAAAAACCGAAGAACGTACACCCACCACAAAAGGATATTTCCCTTCTACGATGGATTTCCAAACTTCTACTCGCTCATTATCAGAAAATTTAGAATGGTAAATACCTACTTGCTCGCCAAAAATACGTTTGAGACGTAAGACTATTTGAGTCGTTAGGGCAATTTCAGGTAATAAATACAATACTTGACTGCCATTAGCCAAGGCTTCCTGAATGAGCTTAATATAAATTTCTGTTTTTCCACTACCCGTAATGCCGTGTAACAATACGACATCCTTTTCTTGAAACTGGTTCAAGATAGATTGATAAGCTTTGTTCTGTGCTTGATTCAATTCAAATGCTGATGGAATAAAATCTTCAGCATCTTGTCCGAATCGGGAAACAATCACCTCAAAACTTTCAAAAACCTGATTTTTAATCAAGGTTTGTAAAGAACTTTCAGACAGTTCCGCTTGAGAAAAACTGGATTTTTCTAATCCCTTTTGATTTGTTTCGGGATTACGTAAAACAGGAATAAACTGAAGATAATGTAAAATGATGGCCAACTGCTTGGGCTTGGATTCCAATTGCTGAATTAGCTCAACCAATTTCTCTTTTTCTTCGTAGGCGGTTGCCAATCGAATTTTACGCATCACCTTAGGTGTATACCGATCTTTCAATTCATCAAATATCAAAACAGCCTGCTTACTTACTAAAGATTTAATCAAGTGATATGGGCTCTTTAACTCAGCTAATTGAGCTATCTCATCATAAGACATAGAGCCTTTTTCTTGAAGGGCAGTAAAAACCAGTTGCTCCTTCTCATTCAAAGTCGTTTCTACTACATAAGCTGGATTTATCTGTACTTTGGATTGACTCGATATTTTCAGTCCGGCAGGTAAAGCAATCTGAAAAACTTCTCCAGGGAAGCACATGTAATACGATGCTACCCAATGAAATAATTTAATTTGAGAAGCCGTTACCAAAGGGCTATCATCTAATATTTCTAAAATATACTTGGCTTGATATTGCTTAGGAGGTTGATGATGAACCTGAACAATAACGGCTGTCAAAACCTTGGAAGAACCGAAAGGTACCACGATGCGTATTCCAGCTTGCACAACATCTGACCATACCCTAGGTACACGGTATGTAAAATACCTTGGGATTGGTAATGGGAGTAATGCATCCACAAAAACCGTTGATTCCTCTGAAGACGACAATGCTGTTGACTCGTTCATGCTAGCTACAAAGAAAAGGAAAGATTCGTGCACTGGCAAACCTGGATTTAACCTAAAAAACTAAGGTTTCCACTGCAAGGTTTGAATGAGATGCATGGCATCCTTTTTTAAAAATTTAATGACTGGAGCGAGTGAGTCATTTTGTGTGGCCGTTTTAACATAAACTGCTCCCCTCAAATAATGTTGTACACTGTCTGTCGTATAAAACTGAAAAGAGGTGGCTACTTCTCCATCCAACTCAATGATTCCAGCTTTTCTACCCGAACGAGTTGTCATGACATATTCTTGAATTCCTCGGGCCTTCCCTTGGTGTTTGGCAGCCAAAATATAGGCGTCATTAATTAGATTTGCCAGCTTCTTTTTATCCTTATTTAATGGCTTGTAAGTCAGCTGAATAAAAGCATGCCATTGAGGATAATAAATATACAACCAATGAGGCTCAGCCCATGAAACCGTATCAGGCATTACTTGGGCATATTGAGAAACTTCAAACGTAAATGGATGACCTTTTTCTACCTGTTGATATGTCGCCTTGGGTAAAATAATTCGATTATATCCTTTGGGACGAGGTAAATCAGCCTTCTGTTCGGCTGTTTTATCAGCACAAGCAAGGAAAAACCAGCTTAAAACTAATATGGATATCCCATGCCGCATAGCCCTTTTTATTGAGGTTCGTCTAAAGAATAATATTTCAAAATGGGGTCTTGAATGATGTGGTACAACTTCTCACGTAACATCGGCACATCATCTAAGGTTAATCCTTTGGTGATAATTGGAGGATGGATCTCTGCACGAATAACCCCTGGTCTAATCATCAATGGCTTATCAGAGAATATTTGGTAATTATTGAATAAACTGATAGGTACCAAAGGAATTTGTTGTTGAATCGCCATAATCAAAGCTCCATCTTTCAAAGGCTTTGCCATGTAGGGGTACTTCTTTGACACAATGCCGCCCTCTGGAAATATGGCAATACTTCTTCCTGATTGCAATGCTTTTAGGGCCTTGGATAAAGAACCTGCTCTACTAGCATTATCTGACCGATTGACTAAGATATTTAAGCGGGCATACATGTATCCAAATAAGGGTAATTTGCCCAATGAACTTTTTCCAACAAAAGACGTGTAATGCTCTAGCAAATAAACGATTACGGGAATGTCTAGAAAGGAGAAATGATTGGCACAAAACACGTAATTCTGTTTTTTATCAGGAACAAAATGGTGTTTTACTTCGAAACGGATAAAGCTAAAAAAGAAAAAACACTTAGACCATATACGCACCAATTTGGCGGCATATTTCCGATAACTAAGCTTTTGGAGTAAAATAAAGATAAAAGGGTAAAAAAGCAGAAAAACTACAATGAACCAAAATAAGGACCAAAGAGTAAAAAGACCTAGAAAAGGATTTGAAAGAAATGGGTTCTTTTTATTCATGCTTTACATACCCAAAAATAAACAATTAGGGGTTGATTATTCAACCACCCCTAATTGTACTGTATTGGTTTTCTTACCCGAATGGGCAGGAATAGACAAGGTAGTTACAAAAACATCCCCGGCTGATAATAATTGATCTTGCTTTAATTTGTCCACCATAGCAGCTACTGTCTTTTCTGCACTTTCAGCTGACGGATCATAAAAGAATACTTTCACTCCCCACAACAAGCCCATGGTAGACATTAACTGCTTATCAGAAGTAAAGACATATAAGTCGGCTTTAGGTCTGTGTGCGGATAAACGAAAAGCCGTATGACCTGAATTAGTTATACAAAGTATGGCTTTGGCTTTGGAGTCACGAGCTAAACGACATGCTCCTGCAATCAAACGATCCGTTAAGGCTACTTCTTTTGAACTTTGTGCCAAAGCATGGTTCTTGAAATAAATCGCTACTTCATCTCCTTTAATGACAGAAATGGCATTTTGCTGCTGCTCCACAATCTCATGAATGTGCGCCATGGTCTCTACAGCTTTGATTGGGTAAGAACCTGAAGCTGATTCACCACTTAACATGGTAGCTGAAGCTCCTTGCAATACCGCATTAGCTACGTCAGACGTTTCTGCACGTGTAGGAACCGGGTTTTGAATCATCGATTCCAACATTTGAGTTGCCACAATAACAGGTTTTCCTGCTGCGGTACATTTCTCCACCATAACTTTTTGCAAGTATGGAACTACTGCTCCATCCATCTCCACACCCAAATCACCACGAGCTACCATGATACCATCAGTAGCTTCAATGATTTCGTCCAAATGATCTATTGCTTCTGGCTTTTCAATCTTGGCAATTACGCGGGTATTTTTACCGTATGCTTTAATTTTTTCTTTAATATCCCAAATATCAGAAGCCTTACGAACGAATGATAAAGCTACCCAATCAACTCCGTGATCCAATCCAAAATATAAATCTGCCTCATCTTTTGGTGTTAAACAAGGTAAAGAAACCTTTGTTCCAGGTAAATTAATCCCCTTTTTAGATTTCAAAATCCCACCATAAATCACTTCAGTTAAGACTTCTTTCTTCTCTTTATCGATGGCAAGTACCTTCACTTCTAAATTACCATCATCCATCAAAATACGTTCTCCCACATTCACATCCAAATACATAGATGTGTAGGTAGTACCCACTTTCTCTGATGTTCCAAGCAAGTTTTCATCCATGGCAAAGATGAGCTGTTTGCCCGCTTCTAAAACAACACCATTGTTCTCCACCATCTGAGTCCTAATCTTAGGACCTTGCAAATCTTGAAGAATACACAAATTCATGCCTAGCTCTTCGCTAATAGAACGAATCGTTTTTAAACGTTCCAAATGATCTTCATGAGTTCCGTGCGAGAAATTCAAACGGAATACATTGACTCCAGCTTGTGCTAATTGAATTAAGGATTCTCTTGATTCAGATACTGGACCTACTGTGGCTACTATTTTTGTCTTGCGTTGATACGACATATATGCTTAATTATTCAATTTACCCTGCAAGTTACAGCTTAGTCATCAAAAAATTGAATAATTATAATAAATCATATCCAAATTTCACTGGAATCTGATTAATCTAAAGAATAAACCAATTTATCCGACACAAAAAGTCGCAATTCAAAATCAAACTTGACCGGCAAATTGTATTTATAGCTCTTAATTATTGAGCAAAAGGTTATGGGTGCTCCCATATCCCGTAATACTTCCATGTAGGTGCCAAGTTGACGGGGCGACATGTGTAAATGTTCTGCAAAGGAAGCCGCAGATCCAGTAGATTCCTGTTGAATTAATCGATGAATTCGATGTAAACGTTCGATTTGTTTAAGACATTGCATGGTTAGAAATTTAATGTCTCAATTTCGAATTTAGATCAATACTAGTGTATAAATAAGCTGATAAATAACCGACATTATCAACCTATTGGACATAAAAAAAGGAGACTAAAGCCTCCTTTCCTTTTGAAAATTTATATATTAGTTTTCCCACATATCGTGTTCCATTTCCAATAATTTGTATTCCAATTGCTGAGACATCAATAGTCCTTCGCGATCAGAACTATAAATATCCGTTAAGAATTTGTTTTCTGGATTTCCCTTTTTGATAATTCTTGCCTGAAACATTCTCAAATCAAAGGCGTCGGCCATATTCTTGTGTTGAGTTTCATTTTCTGCATTGTACCAAATACAATTGGGGTTACTTCTAAATAACTTATATACATCCTTATATCGGAAAGATGCCACAGGCTTATCAAATCCAGCTTTAGTTTTAGAAGCAGGAATAATTAATGTAAAAGCCTGAATATCAAAATACAATCTTGAACGCTGGCGATCAATGATGGCATCTTCTTTAATTTCAATAATTGAAAGTTCTTTTGGGAAAAAATAAGAATCTAAGCTTGCAACTGGTTTTGTGTCAAAATCATCTGCCTTTTTTGCGGCGGCACCAGGCTTTGTAGTTGTTCCCCAACCATCATCTTCAGCTGCTTTTTTATCACCACCTTCGGCTCCAAATCCGGCGGCTTTCTCTGCTTCGGATAGACTTCCTTCTCCAATGGAATCATCCATACGAAGTTTTTCCTTAAACTGAGCAGTTGTTAATTTAGTTACTAATGAATCATTCACATAAGGTACTAAAATACCAGCTTCCACCCATTCCACTAAGAATTTAGAAATCTCGTTGTTAACAGAGAAAAAGGGTTGATTGATTTTCTCATTCAAGTCCATCCTGCGCCATAAACGAGCCTTATAATGAATGTTCGCTGGATCAATGGGGCGCACTGAATTCAACTTAGACTCATCTACAGGTTTCTCTTGAGCCATGGCACTAAATCCACAGATCAGAGAAACTAACAATAATAATTGATTAACTGATTTCATATACAGGGTTTTCCTAATCACTCAAAGGGATATTTTTAACCATCGATACTGGGATGGTCTCAATCGCTCCTTTGAAATTTTTTCTTTGAACTTCTTTCACTTCAATGTAATAGCGATCTCCAGGCTGTGCTTGAGAAGCTAATTTAGCAATTGACCCAGAACCTGGTAAATTGGCTATTTCGTCAATTTTTCTTTGACCACGCACTAAAGCAACATATACTTGAGCTACACGATAATTGGCATCTTCCGGATTAGTCGCTTTAAATGACTCATCGGCGATGGCTCTAGCGTCTAAGGTTCTCAAACCTGTAGCACTGGTGCCTCTTTTCTCATTTAATTCACCTCCGTTACCAAAGATGCGAACATCTGGTCTTGGAACACGACGCACTTTAAACGTCTCTTTTCCTAATAAAGTACCTCCATTATTAACATTTAAGGTAATAGTAGCTGATGATGGCACGATGGTTACCTTACCTCTATTTTGACCAGGAATCACCTCACCGCCTTCGGCAGAAAATTGAGGATTCCACAAAGCACCTAAACCAGGACTCACTACACTTAATCGGTTGGCACATCCCAAATATAAAGCTGGTAAAGTGGCGGTTTCAATATTGTAAGTTGGTTTCAAAACAAAATATTCCTTTTGAATAGATTCTGTTTTTGGACCAGCTGGACTCATATAAGCAACCGTTGCAGTATAGGTCTTTTTAGAAAGCCCATTCGCATCATATCCGCCACCTGAAGTTTTAAATTTAATTTGACCACGTCCATCCACCACTGGTATTGAAGCTCCATTAAAGCTCATACGAGGAGTAAATCCAGATGAAGTAGCTGCAATGAACACTTCAGCTTGGTATTCCATACCCGCTACTACGGTATTTGCATTAGCTGATACCTGAGCAAAAACTTTATCGAACTTAATCTCTTTAGCTCCTACTTTGGACGCTAATTGACTTAAAACCTCGGTTTCATAGCGTCTAATCTCAGCTTGCTTCTGACTTAAAGTAGCCAAGGCAGCTGGAACGGGCGTATGTTCAAAATTCAATTCAGCAAAATCTTTATTGGATTGTGCGGCATCACGACTAGCCACAGGATCATCTTTAGCAGCTAGTGCCAGAGATGGGAATTTTGTACCTGGATCGGCAATAGTTTGCAATTTAGCCACATATTGATCAAACATGGGAACCAATTGATAGGCCTCTCCTTTGGAATTAGCACCGACCATCAATTCAAACACCTTCTCTTCTTCTTTGGGGTTTTTAATTGTACCCGTTTCTGGATCAATTCCTCCTCCCGTTTCAATCACTTTAGATTTTAATCCATCAATGTGATTCACTAATTCATCTGCCAATTTGCGAACTTCATTAGCTTTCTTAAGAATATCAGCATAAGCGGCCGGATTAGGAAGATCTTTAATACGCTCTTCAATACCGGCAACCATACTCTTATTCTTAGAACTTGCCGATTGATTTGCAATTTCTAGACTATTGTTTAACAAGGTGAATTTCTGTAAAAGAGCATCACTTACCTGCAAAGCTAACAGGGCCGTGAGTACCAAAT
Source organism: Aquirufa ecclesiirivi (assembly GCF_011250515.1). Lineage (GTDB taxonomy): Bacteria > Bacteroidota > Bacteroidia > Cytophagales > Spirosomataceae > Aquirufa > Aquirufa ecclesiirivi. The sequence continues at coordinate 78,362 of NZ_JAANOP010000003.1, forward strand.
ACATCATCCCGATCATTTTCTGCCGGGGGGTCTCTTTTAAACTTGCCATATACTTATGAGATCAAAGCTAAAGTGGAAAAAAATTAGCCTTTCATAGCTGTTAACATACTACCATATACTTGGTTCAATGATTGAATATTGGCATTCAATTTGGCTAATTCTGTTTTAAACAATTCAGCATCCTTTTGAGTAGCTGCCATTTGTTCAACGGTCAAATTAACATTACCATAGTAACTATTGATTGCTTTCAAGTGCTTTGTCGCTTCTTGAATCTCAGTTTCATAAATGGTATTCAAAGTAGATAACTGATCACCTGCTTTGGCATATTGTTGCGCATATTTAGCTGCCTCTGCTGAGGAAACGGAAATAGCTCCTAATGAATTCGCTGCTTCTGACACCGATTTATTTAAAGTCCCTAATGATTCAGAAGAAGAAGATAATGACTTTACAAAATCTTGTGTAGCCACGGTAGCCTTGGAAATATCTTGTAAACTGTTGGCTGTTTCCGTTAATCCTTTCAAACTCTTTGTCAAACCTTCAACCACTTCTGGCCCCAAACCTTTTAAACTTGCAAGTGCATCTACACCTCCAGTGGACGTGGGTCTTGCTACTGGAGCACCACCTACCAACTCAGGATAAACCTTTTCCCAATCATACGATTTTTCTGGCTTTGCTTGTAAGTACAAAACCCCGAACAGAATAAAAATGGCCGCTTCGGTGAACATACCAACCATCAACATTTCGTTGGCTCCGTCCCAGTGAACAATTTTAAATAAGGCTCCTACAATTACGACTGCCGCACCAAAACTAGCGATGACATTGATTGATTTTTCCATGTTAAAAAGAATGAAATATAATTTTAGAAAAGAGTAAAATTTAGTTTTGTTTAGGACGTCCCAGGTAGCGCATCATACATCTAAACCCAATATAGGAACGTTTGTTTTGTTCTAATTCATAGGCTCTTGTACCAGTCTCAAGGTAATAAGCAATATCTTTCCAAGAACCACCACGCGTTACTTTTCTTGGCTCGTCCGAATCTTTGTTGACGGTATTTAAATCCCAAGTTACTGCCACCGCATTATCCGCATATGCATCTTCACACCATTCTGCTACGTTACCTGCCATGTTATACAATCCAAAATCGTTGGGATCATAAGCATTGGCTGGAGCTGTATAAGAATATCCATCGGCATCATAATTTCCTCTATGAGGCTTGAAATTAGCTAATAGGCAACCTTTGGCATTGGAAATATATGGATTACCCCAAGGATATTTAGCTGATGCTCTTCCTCCACGTGCTGCCCACTCCCATTCCGACTCCGATGGAAGCTCAAAGCGAGGTAAAATAAATTGACCTTGCTTCCTACGGTAATCATTCATCAATTTACTTCTCCACAAACAAAAATACTTGGAAGCCACCCAGCTAACACCTACCACAGGATATTGATCAAAAGCAGGACTAGAAAAATAATATTCTGTCATGGGATCACCGTTGTGATACGTAAAATCACGCTTCCACACTGTAGTATCTGGATAATATTCAGACATGATTTTATCTTCTCCTAAAACTGAGACCGAATCTTTCAATAAGGCGTAGGTAAATTGACGGTACTCATGATTGGTAATTTCTGTATCATCCATGTAAAAGGCGGCTACCGTCACACGCTTGTTGAAGTTAACACCTGCGTGCGAAACCTCTTCATCCGCTTGACCCATCATATAACTGCCTGAAGGTACTAATACCATACCATAAGGCGTTGGCTGTGACCATCCTTTTCGTGTAGTAGCAACGATCTCTCCATTCTGAACACCAGGAACCTCTTTATTAGCTTTGCCAATTCCTAAAATTCCTTTTCCAGAAGAGCCTTTCTTACTACTTAGCGTTTTAGAACCTCCTGAGTTTTTGGATCCACAGCTGTTTAGAACAACGGCCATAGCCAACATCGAAAGTCCTACTATTAATCTCTTTTCAACAAATTGAAAATTCATAGAAGCAAATTAAAATTACTGTTTGTTAACGTAACAGGGTTCAAAAAATTGTTTTTACCTAATTAACCCTACTCACACTCATTCAAATTCCTCAAATTTAAAGCATTTTCTAGGAATATTTCAGCAAAAGTACAAAATTTTATGCCTTATATAGAATTCCTACAAAATCTTAAATCGTGGTGTTCTCACTGGAAGACCTTTTATTCCATTGGATTGAAAGGATGGTAATTGAAAGCGAACAAAAATCTCATGTGTCAATGGTGCTTTTACCGCTGCTTGCACCATAGATACATCCAATGAATAGCCAATATCTAACCTCTGTTGTAACAAAGAAACGCCAGCCATACCGATAGCTGCATCATTTAATCGATAAGAGGCTCCTAACCAAAACAAATCTTTGTAACCAAATCTACTCCCTACTTCGGGTAATATCCTATTTGAATAATATCGAACCTGCGCAAATGGCATGGCTGCTAAATTATCCGACAAAACGATTTCAGCTGAACCATGTAAAGCAGCCACTAGATTAACGGGCATATTACCTTGCGGAGTATCCAGGGTAAATTTAGGTGAAGTCAGGTGATCAGCCGACAATCCGATTTGCCAATTATCTTTGGAATAAAGTACGCCTAGACCAAGATCAAATTGGTTTTGACTAATTACTTTTCCTGACAACTGGCTAGCTATTGGATCATTATCATCTCGTATTCGGTATACACGACCGTCAAATGATTTACCTTGTAATCCTCCTCGTAATCCAACAGAAAAAATGGCCTCTCCTATAGTATAATGATAGGCCAATTGAATTTTCATGGCTTGCTGACCCACTCCAGATGGAGTCTTGTCCGACATAACCAACAAACCTACTCCTAGATTCAATTTACTTATTGGCAGTGAAACACTGAGCAATTGAGTTCCCAGATTACCTGGACCCTCGATACTAGCTTCGTACTGTGTCCATTGATTTCGGTAATGCAATTGAGCAAAATAAGCTCCTCTTAAACCGGCATTAGCTGGATTTTGGTTGATGGCATTCAGCTGAAACATGCTTAAACCCGGATCTTGCTGTGCCAGCATACTAGGGCTCCAAAAAAACAGCCCTATGCCAAAGCACACAAAAATCCATGAGGGTAAAATGAGTGATAGCTTGTTGAAGCGCATGTTCAATTTTTAGCTTGTTAGGCGATTTGATGGCTAAAAATAAGCATTATTTTTAAACGAGAAAACTCCGTGACATATATTAACAAAAAAGCCCCAAATCGGGGCTTTTGTTTTAAGCGTTTGCTTGCTTGATATAATGTTCCAGTGCACCCGTCATGGAAGGGGCATTGGGCATGGGAGCTTGAATATCTAATAATAAACCCGCATCGGTTACAGCCTGAGCCGTAGTTGAACCAAATGCAGCTATTCGTGTGTTATTTTGCTTGAAGTCAGGAAAATTCTCAAACAAAGAAGTAATACCTGATGGACTAAAAAATGCCAGTACATCATAAAATACCTCTTCTAAATCAGATAAATCAGCCGACACTGTCTCGTACATCACAGCCTCTGTCAATTGAAAATCATTCGTCCCCATAAAATCTGGCAAATCCTTTTGGCGCTTGTTTGAGCAAGGAAATAAAAATTTCTCGGATTTATGCTTTTTGATAATTTCCAACAAATCCAATGCCGTCTTTGTACCTGTAAATACTTTACGCTTACGAATAACAATGTATTTCTGCAAGTAATTTGCTGTTTGTTCCGTGATACAAAAGTATTTCATATCCGTGGGCACCTCAATTTTTGCTTCCTTACAAATACGGAAGAAATGATCTATGGCATTACGACTAGTAAAAATGATGGCCGTATGCTCTAAAATATTTATCTTCTGCTTTCGGAAATCTTTGAAGGCTATTCCTCGTACCTCAATGAATGGACGAAAATCCACTTTAACACCATACTTTTTCTCAATCTCAAAATAAGGAGACTTGGCATCAGTAGGTGCTGCTTGAGTAACCAATATACTTTTAACTTTTTTTAACCGCTTGATATCCGGGGTAGCAACGTTAGCTATTTCACTCATAAATCAAATTTGTATTAACTCGACAATCTAGAATAGTCAACTTTATGTGGCAAATATACAAAAAAAAATCTTGAAAATCACTCTCTTTAGTCTAGGTGTATTGTGGAAATATCAATTCTCTAATTCCAAACAAAATGACGATTGCCTCAGTAATAATCAAATAGGCATACAGGGATAACCTATTGACTGATAGAACTTTATTAAAAACTTGTGTAAAATAAATGAAACGAATAAGAAAATAAGCGTTTAAAAAATAGGAAACGATTTCCATATCGATGACATAGGCTGGACCTTGATAAATGGCATACAACCCAATACCGATGAATACCATGATAAAGAATTGAATATTAGCTTGAATGGATTTGAAGAAATGCAAATTAGCCACCGATTTTAGTTTAAATAAGTTGGCAAAAAGTTGAAATAAAAAATACTGTAAAATAAAAATGAAATATGCCAATAAAGTTCGGGAGAAAACAAACCATAAAGAAGGCATAAGTGTACTATAATTTTCTTCATTTACAAAAAATGCGTCCCCTGAACGGTACGTGATTCCATTATAAAATGCTATTAATGAAATCAAAAAACTTAATATAAATAATACATATACATTGGCTAAGGCAAAAGGGCTTTTGACAATGGCATTTTCTTTACTTTCCCAATTGACCCAATCGCTAAAACGAAAATAAACTTGAAAATATCGAGGGAATCCAGCAAATAACAAACCCAAAAATGCCAAAAGTGCTAAAAAACTTAAAGTAAAAAAATGGGTGTAAACGGCTGGGGCACGATTTAGAAATAATTGTACTTCTCGATTCTGAGCAATTACTTGATCAAACTTTTTTTCAATACGTAGATCTCCTGGCAAACCTTCTAACGTACTACTGTAAAAGGTAGCTATCACTTGCTCTTTATAGTGTTGTTTAAACAGGCTATCCAATGACATTCTAACAAGTTGCCCCTTTTCTAATTTACGCTGAAAGGCCCCATCGATAAACAAATGGTAAGTTTCTTTGGGCATAATCGTCAAATAGGCTTGATAATAATCTCGATTATTGAGCTGTATGGATTTGGAATGGTAAGCGTAATGTTGACTAGGTATATAGGGCAAAAAACTGTTCCAGGAAGATTGATAAACCAACCACTCTTTGGTAAGGGAATGCATAGGCTTCCAAACCGCCGCCTGTGCTGTTGTAGTCAATAGAAAAGCCCATAAAAAAAATCTGCTCCATCGTAGCACGAATGCGTGGAATGAAGCAGATTTTTTAATAAAAGGAATCATCCTTTAGTATTTTACTTAGCAGACAATGCTTTCAACATGGTTTCGCCAATATCGGCTGGAGAGTACACCACATGTATGCCACATTCTCGCATAATTTTCATTTTAGCTTCTGCTGTATCGTCAGCGCCACCAATAATGGCACCAGCATGACCCATACGGCGACCTTTAGGAGCAGTTTGACCTGCAATAAAACCAACAACAGGCTTTCTATTACCATCTGCTTTGATCCAACGCGCTGCTTCAGCTTCCATTCCACCACCAATTTCTCCAATCATCACAATACCTTCGGTTTCTGGATCGTTCATCAATAACTCAACCGCCTCTTTAGTGGTGGTACCAATAATAGGATCTCCTCCAATTCCGATGGCTGTGGTTTGACCTAAACCAGCTTTAGTCAACTGATCTACGGCTTCATAGGTCAAGGTTCCTGATTTAGAAACGATACCCACTTTACCTTTTTGGAAAATAAAACCAGGCATAATACCTACTTTACATTCTTCAGCCGTCATCACACCAGGACAGTTGGGTCCAATTAAACGACACTCCTTAGTAGAAATATATTCCTTCGCTATAATCATGTCTTTAGTTGGAATACCTTCTGTGATACAAATAATCACTTTAATTCCAGCATCAGCAGCTTCCATAATGGCATCAGCAGCAAATGCAGGTGGAACAAAAATGATGGATGTATCAGCTCCTGCTTTAGCTACAGCTTCTGCTACGGTATTGAAAATAGGACGATCTAAATGCGTTCCTCCTCCTTTACCTGGAGTAACTCCACCGACTACATTGGTTCCATAAGCAATCATTTGCTCGGCATGAAAACTTCCTTCCGTACCTGTAAAACCCTGAACTATAATTTTGGAATTTTTATTTACTAAAACACTCATTTTGTCTGGTTTAATTATTCTAAGGCGAAAAATTTTTCCAAAGGTACAAATTATTGATAAATTAATTTAAAAAGCTTTAAGAGCAAGTAAATAAATATTTCAACAAATTATTTTCCGTAAATTTAAGCTTCCATTTCAGATACATGCTTAGGCACTTAGAGGTTCAAAATTATGCGTTGATTGACCAGCTAGATTTACAACTAGCTGAGGGATTGACTGTGATCACAGGGGAAACTGGTGCTGGAAAATCCATCCTTTTAGGTGCCATATCCTTGTTATTAGGCCAAAGAGCTGATAGTAAAAGCTTGTATGACGACCAAAAAAAATGTGTCATTGAAGGTTCTTTTTCCATTGCGTCCTATCCTCATTTGAAAGAAATTTTCCAACTAGAAGATATTGATTTTGAAGATCCATGTTTGATCCGTCGAGAAATTAACCCTCAAGGTAAGTCGAGAAGTTTTATCAACGACACGCCTGTTACCTTGGAAAGCATGAAGCGAATTGGTCAAGAACTGGTCGATATTCACTCTCAGCAAGATAATGGCTGGATGGGGCATCCTGATTTTGCTTTAGAGCTGGTGGATGATTTTGCACAAAATCAAGTGATAAAATTATCCTACGAAAAAGCATTTAAAGCATTTCAACTAGCTTCACAGCATCAAGAGCAATTGGCTCAAAAATCCAAACTAGGTAATCAAGCCCTTGATTTTCTACAATTTCAATGGGAAGAATTGGATAAAGCTCAATTAGAAATTGGAGAATATGAGCTACTCAGTGAGCAATTGCAAAAATTGCAAAATTCAGAACAGATTCTGGAAAAACTAGCTCAACTCGCCAATTACTTAAGTGTAAGGGAATCCTCGGCTATGGAACAAATTGGTCAAGCTAGGCAATTAAGTCAGAGTTTGTCCAAGTGGGGCCAATCATTCGACCAATGGAATCAACGAATCCAATCGCTTTGGATTGAGTTAAAAGACCTTTCTGCCGAGGTAGAAAATGAGGCTGAATCCTTTCAGTCGGATCCCTTGGAATTAGAAAAATGTCAAAAAAGGCTCGATCTTTTGAACCGTCTGCTTCAAAAATATCAATCGAAAGATTTGACTAGCTTAATTGCTTTGAGAGATCAATTCTCCGCGGAATTAGCACAATATGAAAATGTAGACCTAGCATTAGAAGAAGCCAATAAGGCTCTTATTGAGGCCGAGGGTAAAGCACTAGAAAAAGCATTGGAATTACATCAAAGTCGCATTAACTCATTGGATGCCATTGAGAAAACATTGCTTCAATCTTTACATCAATTAGGAATGCCCAATGCCCAATTAGCTTGGGATATTCAACCTACAAAATTGACCAAAACGGGGCAGGATAAAATCCAACTGCTTTTCTCAGCGAACAAGGGTTTGGCACCTAAACCCTTTAAACAAATAGCCTCGGGTGGAGAATTAAGTCGATTGATGCTTTCCATCAAGCATTTATTAGCACAAAAAAGAGCGCTACCTACTTTGATTTTAGATGAAATTGATACGGGTGTTTCTGGTGAAATTGCCATTAAAATGGGTCAAATGTTAACTCAAATGAGTCAAAAACACCAATTGATTGCCATCACTCATTTACCACAGATAGCCCTAACTGGCCAAACTCATTGGTTTGTATATAAAAATCATGAAGGAGAGAAAACGGTATCTAGCATTAAAACGCTAGTAGGAGAAGAAAGAATTGATGAAATTGCTAAAATGATTGGTGGACAAACAGGCTATGTAGATTTAAAAGAGAATGTCCGCAAGCTGATGAAGAATAATCCATCGTAGAAAAAAATATGAAAACAATATTCCATTTAATTGTAATCACTGTTGTTCTGACATCATGTAATCAGTCGGAAGAAACCGCAGTGAAAGAACTAAATGATTCTGTCATGACGCTACATGATGAATTAATGCCTAAGACCGAACAAATCATTCAATTAAAAACGAGTTTGGATAGTTTGAATAAAGGTCCCGATTCTGTCCATGTTAAAAAGTTGATTCAATCGCTGGATAAGGCGGATAGTGAAATGATGCAATGGATGCATCAGTTTTCCATAGATTCTCTGTCTACTATGGATTTCAAAGCGAAGCTCATGTACTTACATGAGCAATTGAATAAATTAAAAACCGTAGAAACATTAACAGACTCCACCCTAAATGCCGCCAATCAATATAAAAAATAAGTTGGGAGGACTATTTTTCTTTTCCATCCTTCTATTTACTGCTTGTCAAGAAAAAAAAACATTACCCATACTAGGGCATAAGGATACTGTAGTAAAACAAGGAAAAATAGATACCATTTATCACCAAATTCCATCCTTTCAATTTTTAAATCAGGATTCAACTTGGGTAAGTGACAAAAACTTCGAAGGGAAGATTTATATAGCTGATTTTTTCTTTACCTCATGCCCTACCATTTGTCCAAAAATGAAAACGCAGATGTTGCGTTTGTACGAACGATATGCCAATGAAAACCAAATTGCTTTATTGTCGTTTAGTATAGATCCAGACTTTGACCGTCCGCATGTGTTGAATGCTTACGCAACTAGATTACAAGTCAAAGCACCTAAATGGAATTTGGTCACTGGAGAAAAGTCCAAAATCTATGAATTAGGACAAAAAAGTTTCATGGTCACAGCACAAGAAGACAAAAATGAAGCAGGTGGATTTGTACATAGTGGGGCTTTCATTTTAGTGGATAAGCAGCGACATGTGAGAGGGATATATGATGGAACAAAGGAACAAGAGGTCAATCATTTAATGGAAGACATTGAACTATTATTGAAAGAAAAATAAATGAGAATTAAGCAAGCATTTTGGGGCCTAATCGCTGCTAGTATACTACTAGTTATTCACTCCTCCTGTCAAAGCAAAGAAGAAATTTTCAGGCAGCAATATGTGGTGGAAGGAATGATGCAATATGAGAAACACTGTGAAAATTGCCATCAGAAGGATGGTTCGGGATTAAAAGATTTGTATCCACCATTAGCTAAAACAGACCTTTGGAAAAGACTTAATGCGAGTCAAATTGCTTGCATCATCAAAAATGGTCAAAAAGAGGCAATTTTAGTGAATCAAAAATCATATCAAAATTACATGCCAGGAAACAGTAAATTAGAAGCACTGGATGTAGCTGAAATTGTGACTTATCTGCGAGATAAATGGGGTAATGACCCTCGGATTTTTTCCTTAGATAGTGCTCGATTGGCTTTAAAGAACTGTAATTAGTTGGTCGGTAAGCTCTCCACTGTCAAGACAGAATTAGTTACATGACGTAATGAATAATGGGTAAAATCTTGAGCAGCGTCCATTCCGACACCGTAAATGATTTCTTTCTTGGTACGAATTTGAACTGGCTTATCGGTGAATACTCGCTTTTCCTCGGGCAACCAAGTAAATTCCTCAGTCTTTAATGTTTCTGCTTGTTGAACATTAAAAATCACCACATTACCCATCATTTTATACGAATTCTTTTGTCTAAAAAAATGAGCGGAATCTCCCCTAACTTGAGAAGTCACATTTCCCATTTTATCGTAAAACCATAGTTTCACTTCTTTAGGGTATACTCGATCTTCAGAATATAGGGTAATTTGGGAAGGTGTGACCATTCGAACTACGGTTCTTGCCGAGTCAGAATAAACCATGTCAATATCTGTTAATTCAGATTTTGGGCCCACATAAATCAGATTTTTAGCCGTTTTTTCTTCTCGACAAGCCAGAGAGACAATGGACAAAACAAGCAGCAAAAAGAGATTTCTCAAATCGCGCATGGCAGGTGTTAGTTGAGTTTCACCTTTTGGAACCAAAGATCACTAAGCGTTAAACCAATGGTAATACGTTGGTATTGTTCTTCCAAACCATTATCAGCCAAAACGCCTCGTTTCCCAATTTGGTAGGCAATATTCAAGAAAGAAAGATTTCTTAATGGCAAAGCAACACCTAGACTGAAATATTTATCAACGGCATATTTGCTATTACCTAAGTAATCATAGGGCGTCGTGGAATAACTGAAACCGGCACGATAGGTCGCTCTTTTAAAATAGTTGGAGATTGCTTCAAAATCAGGCGTATACTCTCCGCCTATTGACCAGCGAGAACTAACCGGTAGCTTGGTAGACCGCCCTAAATTATTATCCACTTTGGTCCAATCCGTTCTGGAATAATCTATTCCGATCATCCAGTTAGCTAATTTTTCTAAGCTAACTCCAAAATGCTGTGTGACAGGGAGGTTTTGAGTAAACGGAGTTGACTTATTTAAGGTATCTGCATTGATGGCCGTAATTCCAGAGAGATCCATGATAGCAAAGCGCTTCAATTGTTTTGAACTTAGTGTAGAACTAAGGTCAAAGGATGTTCCAAAATTGACATAAAGGTCATTTTTCAATTGTTTGCGATAGGCCAAACCACCTCTAAAAAGGAAATCAGAATAATCAATTCTATTTTCTAATTGGATTTTATAGTACTGACCATCGGATAAATTCTGGGTAGACACATTACGATTTACCGTTCCAAATAAATAATCAATTCCGAACCCTAGGTAAAACTCTTTACCAATTCTTACACCATTATTAATCGACAACTTAGTTACTCCACCTTTACCATCATAACTGTAAATCAAGCTATCTACTCCCAACAGGTTCAAACGGCGAAATGAACGAGTAGCATATTCCACGGATGAGTGAGGACGGATTCCTATAGAGGCAGTCCAGCGGCTCGTAATAGGTAAAGTTAAATTAAGGGAATGATAATTTCCTCCAAAGATTTGTTGGCGTTGACGCGAATCTTGTAATTCTTTTAGTTCTGTTTTGGCACCAACTTCAAAAACCGTATATCTATTTCTTGCTAATAGAGCTGGGTTAATCATATTGGCATATATTCCATTGGAATTGGATACACCTAAACCACCCATCATGGCATTACTTGGGCTTCCTCCCTCATCTAGTTCACCCATTCCAATGTAAGATAGTGGTGAATTTAATATGGTTTGGCCGGAAGTTTCAAAGGAAAAAACGGCACTAATAAATAAGCTAAGTGCTAGAAACAAGACGCGGCTTGTTTTTAATTTAGTATTTTGGATAATCAAAGGACGAAGAATCATAAAATAATTTACCATACAGCTTAGCCTGTAAGTCTGCAAAGGTCGTACTTTTTTTTCACATTCGACTAAGTTATTCTCTATATTTGGGGTCAAAATTGATAATTCAGATGAGAGAAGCATTGGCTAATTGGTATTTATTGGAAAATTCGGCGGAGGACATATTATTTTTTATTGGAATATTGATTGTTGGCTTAATCATGAGAAGGTTCTTTTCCAATTCCTTTTCCAAAATCATTTTTCGTTTTTTGCCAAATCAATTTATTCAGGTTCAAGATTGTATACAGTTGTTGAGAAAGCCCGTAGAGCTTTTGTTGTTCTGGATCTTTTTGTACTTCAGTGTTCAATATTTGCATGTTCCTAGTGCTTGGAATTTTAATCCTGTTGAAAAATTTGGTTTATTGTATTTATTACAAAAAGCATTTGAAACTGCTGTTATCATCACCTTTACCTGGTTGGTAGTTCGGTTGTTAAAGGTGATTATTTTAATAGCCCAACAAAAATGGCAAGGAGTAGAACAAAAGTCAAAACAACAATTCATTCCATTCCTGAACGATTTAGGTATGGTGTTTATTATGGCTGGTTCTGGATTTGTCTTATTGGGTCGTGTGTTTCAAGTAGATGTAATGGCCCTCATTACTGGATTAGGATTAGGAGGTTTGGCTTTGGCATTGGCGGCAAGAGAAACCTTAGAAAATTTATTTGCTTCGTTCACCATTTTTTTGGATTTACCTTTTGTGGTCGGAGATAGTATTCAGGTTGGCAGTATTTCTGGTGATGTTGAAAAAATTGGCTTTAGAAGTACTAGATTGAGAGCTTTGGATGGAAATTTGATCATGATTCCTAACCGATTATTGACGTCACAGTCCTTGGAAAATATGAGTGAGCGAAACTTCCGTAGGGCGAAATATACCTTGTCATGCTCTCTACAGAGTAAACCTGACCAAATCCAAATGGTATTACCTCAAATAGAACAACTCATATTGGCAGAACCTCTATGTAAGAAAAAAGCCCCCAAAATTATATTTGAGGGCTTTGGTACTTATTCGTTGGATATCTCGGTTACATTTTTTGTTCAAACGAGTGATTATGGCAAATTCCAACACGTCAAACAAGAAATCAATTTGGCTATTTTAACCTGTTTACATGAAGCGGGAATCAGCTTAGTTAGCAGTGCCACAGCACCTAATATGAACTAGCCAACTAGTTCTTTTAAATCTTCATCATGAATCATTTTACGCTCGTCGGCCATAAGAAGGAAACGTGTGTATAATTTATCCAAATCCGGTTTTTCTAATTCAAAGCCTAACAACTGCAAACGGTGACGTAAGGCTGCACGTCCTGAACGGGAAGTTAATAGGATAGCAGATGAAGGCACACCTACATCTTCAGGATTCATGATCTCATAATTTTGAGCGTGTTTCAAGAAACCATCCTGGTGTATACCGGATGAGTGGGCAAACGCATTGGCTCCAACCACTGCTTTATTGGCTTGAACAGGCATACCCATCAAATTAGATACTAAATTACTGATCGGGAATAAATGTTTTGGATTAATTCCCGTAGTAAATCCTAAGTCCTTATGAACATTCAAAATCATAGCCACTTCTTCCAAAGACGTATTTCCAGCTCTTTCGCCAATTCCATTAATAGTAACTTCCACTTGACGAGCACCCGCTTGAATACCAGCAATGGTATTAGCTGTTGCTAATCCCAAATCATTATGATTGTGCATGGAGATAGTAGCCTGATGTATATTGTCCACATGCTCAAAAAGGTAAGTAATGCGGTGGTGCATTTGATGAGGTAATAAATAACCCGTAGTATCGGGTAAATTTACGACTGTTGCTCCCGCTTTAATGACTGCTTGGGTTAATTGAGCTAAGAAAGGTAAATCGGCCCGACCAGCATCTTCTGCAAAAAACTCTACGTCTTCTACATAGGATTTGGCATATTCAACTGCCCAAATTGCCTGCTCAATAATTTTTTCGCGAGTTGAATTGAATTTATGTTTAATGTGAACATCGGAAGCTCCAATTCCAGTGTGAATACGTGGCCTACGTGCAGGCTTTAGCGCCTCAGCTGCCGCATCAATGTCTTCTTTTCTTGCACGCGTTAAACCACAGACTGTTGCTTCCGTAATCACTTCTGCAATGGCTTTTACCGAAGCAAAATCACCCGGGGAAGAAATAGGGAAACCTGCCTCAATGATATCGACACCTAATTTTTCGAGTTCTTTCGCTACTTCAATTTTTTCCTCACGGTTTAACTGACAACCGGGTACTTGTTCCCCATCGCGTAAAGTAGTATCGAATATTTGTATACGATTATTCATAGGTTTGTTTCTGTTAATTGCTTAGCAAAACTAGCTTTAATTATATTACTAACCAAAAAGAACCTGCGCCACGAAGTGTGATATTTAGATTAAAAATCCATTAAAATTGAATTAAAAATAACAATTTAGAATTAAAATCTAAAATTTAACCACAAATAAGACCAAATAACTTTTATCTAACATTTGTCTAGAATAAAATTTTATTAAATAAAATCAATTTATTTTAATAATAATGTTTCCGATTTCTAATCACGAATGGCATGGTAGGGATTAAACAGGTAAAAACACGTTGATTTATCAAGTAGTCGATAGAATATCGACAATAAAAAAGTTTTGAAAATCGTTTAACGCTCAACGCTGTCAAGGTTTGAAACCTTGACAGCGTTAGGAAAAGGTGAGCGTTTTTGCATTTTTAGGCACAAAAAAGGGGGCAATTAATTGCCCCCTTTTTGTTTAATAGAAATCGCTATAACTAGCTACGCTCTGGACGAAGGCTACGTACCGCAGCACCAGCTCTCCACATTTCAGATTCACGTAATTCAGTTAATTCAGCTTCCAATTTTACACGGTAATCAGGCTGAGAGTTCAAATCGATTGAACGAGCAGCCTCCGCTTGAGTTTTTACGGAATTATATAATTTCTCAAATACTGGCTTAGTTGCTTCTTTGAATGGTCTCCACCAATCCAATGCACCACGTTGTGCGGTAGTAGAACAATTGGCATACATCCAATCCATTCCATTCTCAGCAACTAATGGCATCAAAGATTGAGTCAATTCTTCCACTGTCTCATTGAATGCTTCTGAAGGAGAGTGACCATTCTCGCGCAATACTTCATATTGTGCAGCAAAAATACCTTGGATAGCACCCATCAATGTACCACGTTCACCTGTTAAGTCGGAAGTAACTTCTTTGTAGAAATCTGTTTCAAACAAATATCCAGAGCCTACACCAATCGCCATAGCGATGCATTTCTCACGAGCTTTACCTGTAGCATCTTGATATACAGCAAAGGAAGAGTTCAATCCTTTTCCTTCTACGAACAAACGACGAAGTGAAGTACCAGAACCTTTAGGTGCTGCTAAGAATACATCCACATCTGCTGGAGGAATAATTCCTGTTTTCTCTTTATAAGTAATACCGAATCCGTGAGAGAAGTACAAGGACTTACCTGCTGTCAAGTATTTCTTCACTGTTGGCCACATTTCAATTTGAGCCGCATCTGAAAGCAAATAACAGATGATCGTTCCTTTTTGAAGCGCTTCTTCAATTTCAAATAAGTTTACACCAGGAACCCAGCCGTCTGCAACAGCCTTATCAAAGGTTTTTCCTTTACGTTGACCCACAATCACATTCAGACCATTGTCTTTCATGTTCAATGCTTGACCTGGACCTTGAACTCCATAACCAATAACTGCGATTGTTTGATCAGCCAATACCTCTCTAGCTTTCTCTAATGGAAACTCTTCTCTTGTTACTACATCTTCAACAACCCCACCGAAATTAATCTTTGCCATTTTCGTTTTTGTTTAATTTAAATTCTTGTCTAATTAATCTATGATACTTTCAAATTTTATACAATTTCCCAATTACCTTCTGGTAAATACTCCACTAAACCTTTTTCTGTTTTACCCACAGCCACTCTACCCGATTTGATATATTCCAATATTTCCCATTGCTTTAAATAAGCATAGAATTCATTGATTTCTTCTTCGGATCCATTTTTCTCTACCACAACATAATCTAAACCCCAATGAACGACTTTGGCGTTCCAATCCAAATTAATGGTTTTTACATCCAAAGATGGTGAACCCAAAGGCGTAGCTATTTTAAATAAGGCAATTTCATTGAATACAATTTCATCATCCAAATAACCAAAAACCGCTAATACGTCCGTAATCTTACGTATTTGACGAACCAATTTTTCTACAATCTCTCGATTCTCATTGCGAATCACAATGGTAAAACGAGACACTCCTTTACGCTCAGTTTCTGAAACAGTCAAACACTCAATATTCAGCCTTCTGCGCGTAAATATAATCGTGATGCGATTCAATAAACCAATCGTGTTGGTAGTAAATACAGATATCGTGTAAGTTGTTAACATATAGTTTCTACTCAAGCATTACTTTAGTCACACAAGCACCTGCTGGCACCATAGGGAATACATTCTCTTCTTTCTCACAAATAATCTCCAATAAATAAGGCTTATTCGAGTTCAACAAAGTATCCAAAGATTCTCCTAAATTATTTCGGTCACTTACCGTGTGTCCGTCAATTCCAAAACCTTTAGCAATGGTAATAAAATCTGGGTTTTGCAGTTCAACAAAAGAATAACGATTATCGAAGAACATGGATTGCCATTGGCGAACCATACCTAAGAAATTATTATTTAAGATGATGATCTTCACAGCTAAACCACTTTGTGCGATAGTTCCTAATTCTTGCAAAGTCATTTGGAAACCACCATCACCAATCACGGCAACGACCTCACGATCAGGAACGGCAACTTTCGCTCCAAAAGAAGCTGGCAAAGCAAAGCCCATGGTTCCTGCTCCTCCACTGGTTACGATGGAATTATGTTTTTTA
Organism: Aquirufa ecclesiirivi; assembly: GCF_011250515.1. GTDB lineage: Bacteria > Bacteroidota > Bacteroidia > Cytophagales > Spirosomataceae > Aquirufa > Aquirufa ecclesiirivi. Next base: position 94,623 of record NZ_JAANOP010000003.1, read on the forward strand.
AATCGGTAATAACGGTTGGTAATCATCTGGTGTTGACCAACATCTGTCACAACTACCGCTTCTCCTTTGGTCTTGTCAGATAATAAGGCAACAGCCTCTCCCATTTTGATTTGATTACCTTCGTGATATAAATCTTTCTTGGTAATCTTTTCATACTCCTCATCGTCATACTTCTGAAACTCGGCCCTCCACTCACTGTGGTCAGCTTTTTTCACTAAAGGAAGTAAGGCTTTCAAAGCGGCTTTGGCATCACCTACAACCGGCGCATCAGCTTTCACATTCTTATCAATCTCACTCGGATCAACTTCAATGTGCACGACTTTGGCTTGTTTGGCATAAGTACTTAAATCACCTGTGATACGGTCATCAAAACGCATACCAATGGCTATCAAAACATCGCATGAATTCGTTAACACATTGGCACCATAGTTTCCATGCATACCTGGCCAACCTACAAAAAGTGGATGGTCAGCATCCATAGCAGACATTCCTAAAAGAGTTGTAGCTACTGGAATACCAGTCTTTTCTACAAATTCCTTCAATTCGTTTTCTGCCTGGGCGATTAATACTCCATGACCAGCTAAAATGTATGGACGCTTAGCGCCATTGATCAATTTAGCTGCCGCCTCTACGTGCTCCTCTTTCGGCTCTAATCTAGGCTTATAAGATATAATCGATTCACATTTTTTGTATTCAAATGGAATCGACATTGTTTCTGCTTGGGCAGAACGAGTAATTTCAATTAAAACAGGACCTGGTCTACCAGTTTCGGCAATGTAAAATGCTTTGGCAATAATTTCAGGAATTTCGTTTGGATCAACAATTTGATAATTCCACTTAGTAATCGGCATGGACATACCAATGACATCACATTCCTGAAAAGCATCCGTTCCCAATAGATTGGCCCTTACTTGACCTACTATACATACCATAGGAGTCGAATCCAACATGGCATCAGCAATGGGTGTTATTAAATTTGTTGCTCCTGGACCAGAGGTCACTAAACAAACACCCGCCTTGTTCAGCATACGGGCATAGCCTTGCGCGGCATGGCCTGCACCTTGTTCATGGCGCACTAAAATATGCTTTAATTGATCCCGATAATCAAACAAAGCATCGTAGGTAGGCATAATGGCTCCACCTGGATATCCGAAAATGGTACTCACCCCCTGCTCAACCAACGATTGCATAACCGCTTGAGCCCCAGTTTTTAATTTTGAGGTTTGAGTTGATGTAGGTTGAGTAGCTTCTACTTGGGTTTTTCCCATGATTAATTGGTCTATATTTTGTTTCAGTTAAATGGTCCGACTAATTTAAGTCATACTCATCTAGAAAAAAATTGAATTGGTCATTTTTTACAAATCTGTGACACAACCAAGGCTGGCTGATGATACATTTTTGATATATTTTCTTAAAACACCCGAAGTATGTTCAGAAACCAATGGTTTCCAATGCTTACGGCGCTCAGCCAATTCTTCATCCGATACGTGTAAGATAATCTGATTATCTACAGCATCAATCGTAATTTTATCACCGTCTTTAACCAATCCAATATTCCCTCCTTCTTGCGCCTCTGGCGTCACGTGACCTACCACAAAACCGTGCGTTCCTCCAGAGAAACGTCCGTCTGTAATCATCGCCACACTATTCCCTAAACCCGCTCCCATCAAAGCAGAAGTTGGCTTTAGCATTTCTGGCATTCCTGGGCCTCCTTTAGGGCCTTCATTTCGAATAACGACCACATGACCTGGCTTAATTTCTCCTTTGGAAATATACTCTATTACCTCTTCTTCGCGCTCACATACTTTGGCAGTACCTTCAAAACGCTCCCCTTCTTTTCCTGTAATCTTCGCGACGGCACCTTCGGTAGCCAAATTGCCATATAATATTTGTAAGTGCCCCGTAGCTTTAATTGGCGTAGCTACTGGATATATAATTTTTTGTGTTTCAAAATTCAAATCTGGAGCTTCCGCTAAATTCTCCGCCATGGTCTTACCCGTTACCGTCATACATTCTCCATGTAAGTAGCCCTCTTTCCACAAATACTTCAAAATAGCTGGCATACCACCTATTGCTAACACATCTTCCATGTAATACTTACCGGAAGGTTTCAAATCAGCCAAAAGTGGAGTGCGATCCGAGATATCTTGAATATCCTTCAACGTAAATTTGATACCTGCTGAGTGAGCAATCGCTAAGTAATGTAAAACGGCATTGGTCGATCCTCCTAAGGCCATAACGACCGTCATGGCATTTTCAAAGGCATGACGAGTCATGATATCACGTGGACAAATATTTTTCTCCAACAACACTTTCATCGCCGCACCAATAGCTAAACATTCTTCTTTTTTACCTTCGTGAGTAGCAGGATAAGTGGATGAATTAGGTAGTACCAAACCCATAGCCTCCATCGAAGAAGCCATCGTATTAGCGGTATACATACCTCCACAAGCACCCGGACCAGGAATGGAATTGCGAATGACTCCTTCGTAATCTTCATCAGAAATATTTCCTGCGAATTTCTTACCCAATGCTTCGAAAGCCGACACGATATCTAATTTCTCTCCTTTATATAAACCCGATTTAATCGTTCCTCCGTAAACCAACATACTCGGACGATTCAAACGTGCCAAAGCCATCATTGCTCCAGGCATATTCTTGTCACAACCAACCACGGCAATTACTCCATCATACCACTGTGCCCCTACCACATTTTCAATGGAATCCGCAATAATATCACGAGATGGCAAAGAATAGCTCATGCCATCGTTTCCATTGGTCATACCATCCGACACACCAATCGTATGAAATATCAAACCTACCATGCCGTTCTCCTGAATTCCTTTTTTCACATGGACTGACAAACCATTTAAGTGCATATTGCATGGGTTACCTTCATAACCTGTACTAGCAATACCAATTTGTGCTTTTTGCATATCCTCAGAAGTCAATCCGATTCCATACAACATCGCCTTAGCTGCAGGGTTTGTAATCTCTTGAGTAAGAGTTTTAGAGAATTTATTTAATGACATAGTCTTTTGGTATGAAATTTTTTCAAACAACAAATATACACAATCCTATTTGTTCGAAACAAAAGATTCCCAAATAATGTATGGGTAATCAAGGAATTGCAAAATTTTTTAAAGGTATCTTACAAGCTTTCGCTGGATTTATTTTCTCCTACTTGTTGACGCCACATAGCATAATACAATCCTTTGCTATCAATAAGCTGCTCATGCGAACCTTGCTCGACGATACGTCCCTTTTCCAACACATATATTCGGGTAGCATGCATGATGGTCGATAAACGGTGTGCAATCAAAATCGTTAGATGCTCTGCTTCTTGTGAAATAGCTCGAATCGTTTCCGAAATTTCCTCTTCTGTTAGAGAATCTAACGCAGATGTAGCTTCATCAAAAACCAATAAATTGGGATCCCGCAATAATGCCCTGGCTATACTCAATCGCTGTTTTTCACCACCAGACACCTTCACTCCTCCCTCTCCAATCAAGGTATCCAATCCTTTATCGGCACGTGCCAAGAGTGTTTGACATGCTGCTTTTTCCAATACTTCCAAACAATGGGCATCCGTGGCATTGGGATTAACAAATAATAAATTTTCACGAATGGATCCTGAAAACAATTGAGTATCCTGAGTCACAAAACCAATCTTCTTTCTCAGTTGATCAAAGTCAATATGTTCTCCTTCTTCTCCATTATAAAAGACTTTCCCTTTTTTTGGACGGTACAATCCTACCAACAATTTTACTAAGGTTGATTTACCAGCTCCTGATGGACCCACAAATGCAATGGTTTCTCCACCTTTCACATCAAAACTGATATTATTCAAAGCCTCTGAATTTGCCGATTGATGCTGGAAACTAACTTGGTCAAATTGCAAGGTTTGAATGGAAGAAATCGCTTTAGGATTATCAGGTTTCTTTTCAATGGGAATATTTAAAATTTGCTCGAAATTTTGCAATGAAACTTCCGCTTCACGATAGGTATTCACCACATTACCAATCTCTTGCAAAGGATTGAATAAGAAGAAAGAATAGATATTTAAAGAATAAAACTGACCGATGGTGATTTGACCTTGATAAATCAAATAAATCAAGACTACAACCATAAGCATACGCAGTAAATTCACGCAAGTTCCTTGAACAAATGCCATAGAGCGTACATAACGCACTTTCTTTAGCTCTAACAATAAGATTTTTTCTGTGGTGGCATTCAAATGTCGAATTTCCTGATCTGCCAATCCCAAGGATTTTACTAATTCTATATTCCGTAGAGACTCTGTCGTGGAACCTGCTAAGGCGGTAGATTCTTTAACTATTTGAATTTGAATCGTTTTAATTTTCCGACTCAGGACGGATGAAACAAAAGCAATGAGCGGACCTGTCAATAAAAACAGAGGTAAAATCATCCAATGCACTGAAAAGGCATAAACCGAGATAAAAATCAAGGCTATAACTGATTGAAATAATATGTTGATACCGACTGTAATTAACTTCTCGACATCAATACGTACCTTTTGTAATTTTCCTAGTGTTTCTCCCGAACGTTGATCCTCAAAAGTTTCATAAGGTAATTCCAAGGAATGCCGAATACCGTCGGAATACAAATTGGCTCCCACCTTTTGGGTTACCGTATTGATGACGTAATCTTGAAAATTTTTAGCTACACGAGAAACGAATGCAACCCCAACTGAAGCCAAGGCCAAGGGCCAAATAGCTTGGATGAATTGATCCATCGTATGTGTATTCGATCGATATACAGCAGCTACATCATCAATGATTTTCCTAAAAATATAGGGGTCCATTAATGAAAAAATCTGGTTCGTGGCAGCGAGAGCTAGGGCTCCAACCACACGCCAGCGGTAATGACTTAAATAGGTAAATAATAATTTCATTGGGAATTATCTAATGGTGAAGGTAATATTCTTGAACGAGTTCAAGTGAATTTGGGTTCCCCAAGTCCCCAAAACGGCTAAAATCTAGTTAATGCCATCTCTGAAACCGTCTTACCTATAGATAAAGAAGAGGTGGCTGCGGGACTAGGTGCATTCAAAATATTAATAATTTTGGCATCTTCAATGATGGAGAAATCATCCAATAAACCACCGTTTCGGTCACAAGCTTGCGCACGAACACCTGCCCCCCCTTCCACTAAATCTTGCTCTTGAATTTCGGGAATTAACACTTGCAAAGCTTTGGTAAATGCTTCTTTGGAAAAGCTACGGTACATTTCACCCAAACCAGTTTCCCAGTATTTGGCAGCCACTTTTTGAAAACCTGGCCATGTTAAGGTATTCCAAAGTTCTTTGAAATCAACCCCCATTTTCTTGTACCCTTCCTTTTTAAATGCTAAAACTGCATTAGGTCCAGCCTCCACACCACCACGCATCATGCGAGTAAAGTGAACTCCTAAAAATGGGAAGTTAGGATCTGGAACGGGATAAATGAGGTTTTTAACTAAATATTCTTTCTCTTTTCTCAATTTAAAATACTCCCCTCTAAAAGGTACAATTCGCACATCTAAAGGCTCTCTTTGAGACAATTGGGCCACTTCGTCAGAATACAAACCTGCACAATTAATAATCAATTTGGTTTCATAAACGCCTTTAATCGTTTCAACTATGGAATAGCTAATACCTTTAGTAATACCTATTACTTGTTCATTTAAATGAATCGTACAACCTGCCTGTTGGATTTTTTCAGCCAATTTAGCCGCTACAACACGGTAATCCACGATTCCTGTTTGTGGAACCCACATACCCTCTACCCCAGTCACATAAGGTTCATGTTCTTGCATTTCAGCCAAAGACAGTTTCTTTAGACCTTCCAAACCATTTTGTTGACCTCGTTGATATAAATTTTCCAATTGACTCCGCTGATCGTGATTACTTGCCACCACGATTTTACCAGTCAACTCAAAAGGAATAGATTCACGATCGCAAAATTCAATCAATTGATGATATCCTTCAATGCAATTCTTGGCTTTTAAGGAGCCTGGTTTATAATACAATCCCGAGTGAATGACTCCGGAATTGTTCCCTGTTTGATGCAGAGAAACCATATTTTCCTTTTCAAATAAAGCAATTTGCAAATCGGGTTTTGCTTCTAATAATCGATGAGCTGTTGCTAGACCTACAATCCCACCACCTACAATAATTACATCTAAAGCCATGTATATCCAATTGTTTAAAAATGATACAAATATACAGAATCGGGAAATGGAATTCTCAATAAATAATCAGGTGTTTGATTATTTATGTCATCTTGAAAGTCGCTTTTTTTGTAGCTTTGCGATTGCTATGCATGGGGTTAAGATTAGGGGTTTGTTAATGTGTTTATTACTTAAGTTATGCTAACTATAAGTTAAGTTAAGTTAAGTTAGTTTAGTTTAGTTTAATGGCACTAAGATTTGACAACTTTTGAAAAGTTGTCAAATCTAGTTGTCAAATCAAGTCAAATCTAGCAGTCCAATCTACCATGCCATGATGTTATTCATTAGAATAACTGATGCACCATTTTAAACCATCAATAAAAATTGAATCCACAAATCGCCCAATTATACCAGATTGCTCAAAAACCTAGTCGATTGATTCTAGGCTTAATGTCGGGTACCTCCTTGGATGGTTTAGACCTGGCTCTTTGTCGGTTTAGTGGATTTGGCTTACAGACACAAGTAGAATTAGTCAAACACCATACCATCCCCTATCCTGAGGAATTCAAACAATCTATTCGGGAAGTATTTGCTAAGGATCAGATTCATTTCCCTAGCTTATCTACATTAAATGCACAAATTGGACGGTTACATGCTCAATTTATTCTAGACAGCTTGCAAAGCTGGGGAATTGCGCCAAAAGAAGTTGATGCCATTGCCTCGCATGGTCAAACGGTAATGCATCGTCCGATGCGTTCTGGAAATTTGCCCAACTCAACCTTGCAGATTGGCGATGCTGATCATATAGCGCATTTGACAGGCATTATTACCTTATCCGATTTCCGCCAAAAGCATATAGCAGGTGGTGGCGAAGGAGCCCCATTGGCAGTGTATGGTGATTATTTTTTATTCTCAAAAAAAGAGGAACATCGTATCTTACTAAACATTGGCGGGATAGGAAACTTTACGTATTTGTCGGCCAGTCAAGACCCCAAAGATATTTTAGTTACCGATACCGGACCAGGAAATACTTTATTAGATGCATTCGTGCGCCAACATTTCCCAGGTTTTCATTATGATAAAGATGCACGGCTAGCTCGACAAGGAATTTTGCATATACCATTATTAGACTCCTTATTAAATTTACCTTTTTTCAATGAGGCTTTTCCTAAAAGTACGGGGCCCGAATATTTCAATCTAGAACTATTGAACCAAGTTATCCATAAAAATGGGTATTCGTTAACGCCAGTAGATACCTTGAGAACCCTGACAGAATTAACCGCTCAAAGTATCTCTAATGCCATGCAAAATTATATTCCAGCGATTCAAACGATACATTGCAACTTGATTGTGAGTGGTGGTGGTGGCAAAAATCCCTTATTAATGGAGCGATTAAGCAAAATTAATCCCAAGTTGAAAGTCGTCGAATCAGACCAGTTGGGTATAGCCTCTGAAGCTAAGGAAGCTGTGCTTTTTGCCTTGTTGGCCAACGAGACATTGATGGATGACCAAGTGGCTTCGAATAGACGATTGGGGGATTCCCCTTGGTTAAGTTTAGGAAAAATTAGCCTACCGAACTAAATTTGTCTATGAAATGGAAATTAGAGGACGCTATCCTTTTCGAAAACAGCGATTTTTTTGTCATCAATAAACCTTCTGGAATCTCCACACTAGACGAGCGAAAAGACGTGTTTGCTCCGAATATTTTACGATTGGCCAAGGCTTATTCAGATGATGCACAGGTAGGTCATCGCCTAGATAAAGAGACCTCGGGTGCTTTGGTGATAGCCAAAAATCCAGAGGCGTATCGACATATTTCCATGCAATTTGAGCATCGAGAAACAGCCAAGCGCTACCATGCGGTGGTGGAAGGTATGCACGATTGGGATGGGATGTTGGTCAATCTACCCATTCTACCCTTAAAAGATGGCATTGTGGTTATCGATCGCGCGAAAGGAAAACATGCTGAAACCTGGTTTCAAACGCTGAAAGTTTACAAAAACTATACCTTAGTCGAGTGCATGCCCATCACCGGACGAATGCACCAGATTCGTATACATTTGGCATGCTTAAAGGCTCCCATAGTAGCGGATGCCATGTATGGAGGCAAGGATATTTATTTATCGGAATTAAAGAAGAAGTTTCATCTCAAACAAGATACAGAGGAGTTGCCCTTGATTCGTCGAGTGGCATTACATGCACATAGCTTGAGTTTCAATTTGTTGGATGGTAGCCCTATCACGGTCGAGGCTCCCTACCCGAAAGATTTCGGAGTGCTTGTCAAACAGTTGGAGAAGTTTTCGTAATTTTGATTCCTTGGCTCCGTAGTTCAATGGATAGAATGTAGGTTTCCGGTACCTAATATGAAGGTTCGATTCCTTCCGGGGTCACAAAATGATGAATCAGTCAAATATGAGGACATTTCGACAAGAGATGTCCTTTTTTATTTGGGTTGAAAATGGAACTTGTGCAGCAGATTTGTGTAGCAAAATCAAATATGTAGAGATTTGATAAACATAAAAATTAGTCAAATCCAAGAGACACAGGTTAGGAAGTAATTAATCTATTCTTGGTTTCCAGTACCTAATATGAGGCCGGGGTCGTGTTCGACTCGATTCCTTCCGGGGTCACACATTAAATAGAGAGAGTTTTTCACTAAAACTCTCTCTATTTTTTTAAACTTGTGCAGCAGATTTGTGTAGCAGAACATTCAAAAAACATCAAATTGCTGAACCAAAAAATCCAAATATGGTCTTTAAATCAAATAAACACCCATTGGGGCATCATGTAAGTTTACGTTACATAATATGAGGCCGGGGTCGCGTTCGACTCGATTCCTTCCGGGGTCACACATTAAATAGAGAGGGTTTTTCAATGAAACTCTCTCTATTTTTTTAAACTTGTGCAGCAGATTTGTGCAGCAAAACATTCAAAAACCATCCAATTGCTCCACAAAAAGAACTGAATACATGATAAGACATTCTATGGTGAATAAATTCACTTCATTCAAATTACAAGAAGTCTATTTATTTAATTTCCAACACGAATAATTTGAAAAGATATTAGCGGATTACACTATTCAATTTCCAAAGTGCACCTTGTTTTGTAGTTAATTTTTCTAGTTTTCCCATAGATACCAAATCGTCTAAATATTTTTCACATTCGCTTCTTGGTGTTCCTGTCAGTTCAGAATATTCTCTTGCTGTCAGTGAACAATACTGTGAAAAGATTGAACTCCACGCCTTCTCATAATTAGTTTTGTTAGCATTTGGATACAATTTAAGCAAAGCATTCTCAAAAGTGTTATAAGGTTTCGAACCATAAACCATTTCTCTATTTCCTGTGATATCAGTAAAAAACATTGTTGGAAACCCTCTTACACTTAACTCTCTTCCTAATTTTAAATCTTCTTCAAATAGCTCTTTTGCATTTCCTTCGTAATCAACTTCAAATTTAATAACATCAAGTCCAACTTTTTTTCCTGCTAATTCTAAATGTTCCCATTTTGTAATGTTCATTTTTTGAAGAAAAACCATTTCTCGTATTTCTCGAAGAAATAAAATTGCCTTTTCATTGTCTTGCATTTGGGCTGCTTTGAAAGCAATTGAAGGGGGATAAGAAGAAGCTAATGGATCTTCTAACCAAACATCCCCGTCAATCGGCATATCATAATAAGCACTTACTTCGTCCCAATGATGTGCTACATCCGAAGGTTTGCTAATACCACCACTATTATAACTCCAATTAGGTAATAGACCACCCATTCTGTAGTCAATTTCAAAATTGTTTCCGTATTCCATTTTGAGTTTTCGTAGTTGTGGTTCAATGCCCCAACAAGAAGAACAAATCGGATCGGTGTAATAAATTATTTTTACAGGTTTTTTCTTAGCAAAAACAGAATAGCCTTCTGTTGAATTTGATGAAATAGTTGGTATTTCGCAAATACCTGTTTCAGGGTTACACATTAATGGGTTGTTACTTTCCATTTTCTTTTTTGTTTGAGCTTGGAAATCCAAGTGACCAAGCATTATTTATATTTCCACTATTATTAGCTTTCAATTTTAAAATACCTTACAAAACAGGCAGTGTGGTGTAATCTTACATCCTAGAAATCAACGCATTTTTAACCTTATATACATGCACAGATTTTTTGAAGTTTTAAATTGAAGCTAATCCTACAAAACTACTGGACATATAATGTATTTTTGATATTAATTTCCTAATGGAAAGTGGTTTCCTATTGGATACTAACTGTCGGATCCGTATTTTTCAAAACGTACATTTGTGAAGTCCATGAAAAAAAATGCAGAAATAAATGCAACACCTGTTTGTCAAGTAAGAATGCAAGCAATTAGTGATGCCATGAGTCTATTGTCGGGTAAATGGAAGTTCCATATTTTGGGAACACTCATTGCAGGCAATAAATTAGGATTTATGGATTTGTTAAGAGAAATAGATGGAATTGGGAGTAAAATGCTTTCAAAAGAACTTCAAGATTTGGAAATGAACAATTTGGTTAGTCGAACCGTAATGGACACAAAGCCAATAACCGTTGAATATTCAATTACAAAATATGGCAAAACACTTTCCGCAGTGATTGATGAACTGGCTAATTGGGGAATAGAATATCGTAAAGCACTGTATAAAAAAAATTAAAAGGCAACTTCATTCATTTTGCGTGAAGTTCAACCTTTCAATTTCCTGATAGTTACATACTCAATCATAGAATTATTGCTGTATCTTTTGTCTGTAAGGGAGGTATAAATTAAATAGAGGTCAACAACTTCCTCCAATTTACACGAAGTTTGAGGCATCCTAATTTGTAAAACCTTTGACCAGTAAATATTAAAATACCCCATCGGGTCATAATTTAGCTTTCAGGAACCTAATATGAGGCCGGGGTCGCGTTCGACTCGATTTAGTATATTATTATCAACCATATTCCATTGATAATCAGATTGATTGAAAATAGTTAAAGACATTAAGTGGAGTATTCTGATTGTCAGTAAATGGATGCCCATAGCATTAGTTTGCTAGCACCAAACTTATATAGCTTAGATTTTGCTCAATCGTTACGAGAAACCTTTAAAATTATATATTCGTTTTAGAATAGGGTATAATAAATGTATAGAAATACCTACCCAAAAGTATGTTCAGGGGCGACAAATTACAAGATTTTATAATCCCAAGGAATATGATATTCAGGCTGTTTATTCTTGAGAATGCATTCTAGAATTAAATATATTTTTAATTATTGTCTAAGACACTTAATTATACTAAGAGGTCAATGTTTGATCCGTATTAAGTAAAAAATGTAGAGGATTCAAAGCTAGCATTTCTTCCGTATTCCAAGATTCTAATTGGGGACTTTCCCACTCTTTACGATTTGGTTGTTGTGAGTTATCTTTCAATGATTCAGTATCTTTCATTCGATAAAAATTTAAGGTTAAAGGAAAGATTAAATTTAAAAAACAAAATCAGAATATCAATGATTTCCTGTAGGGAAATTATTGAACAAATCCTCCTTGTCATAATTATTTTGCATTCAACCGATCACTCTAATTTTCAGGCTTTGCCAATTTTATTCAATTTTTATTAATCGATTTAAATCTAGTGCATATTAACCATTCCAAGGAGCTAGGTTTAAGAGTTTCTTTAATCAAGTTCAATAAAAATTTAAGGGGATTTAATGCTATGGATTCTACCACCTCCCAATGAGTCAAGCTTGGGTTGCACCATGTCTTACTAGTTTGAAAATCTTTAGCTTTAGCTTTAGCTTTAGCTTCCGAATGATCTTTCATGCTTAGTTTAAATTTTAGTAAACTAAATATAAACTAAGAATTGGTAAATTAAAGTAGATTAAATGCTGAAATTTTCAAAGCATTGGGCACAACTTATTCCACATTAAAGTTTCAAAATGAAACTTAATTCATTAGAAAATAGATCGATACAAAGGCTATTTAAGACAAACTTCTTAATTCAAATTCAAACCAATCGCAATTCCCCAATAAGGCTTTTGTTGATAAATCCATTTTGAGGCATTTTCATCCATCAACTGATCAAATCCATAGGCTATTCCTAAGGTAAAATTATTGATGGCAATAATGCCAGCTAGGCCTTTGGAAAAAACAATACCTTGGTAATCATATGTAATCTGTGATTGACTTACTCCTTGATGAATCGCAGTACTTCCAAAACCCAAAAAAGCCCCATAAGAAAGCCCAAAATGATCAATTTCCCTTTTGAATAAACTCCTAGGGGTTTTATTGTATCGAATGTAGAATCGATCACTACGCTTGCCAAAATACACAGATGCGTTGATCTCCGTATTCATCTGGGTAGGTATACCATTCACTGAACCATGTATTTTGACGGGTATAGCCAATAAATCTAAATCAAACGTTCCCTTTCGTAAAATCAAATTACCCGTACTTTGAGACATAACTGGTGGAAGCGTTTTTTCTACATTGACGACATCCGTACTCTTCGAAATCAGATGCAAAGTATCCTCGGTAACCTCAACTAAAACTTTAGTATGATTCAATTGATAAACACCATCAACCAAATCATATTTAGGGGTATTTTTAATGATGCTACAACTTCCCAAAAGTATAATGAGGCTGAAATAAACGAGAATCCGCATATTTGATTAGTTTTGATATGTAAGTTATCAAATAGATATAAATACAAAATTAAATATATTTATGCCAACGCAATACTTTGAAAATAAAAGCAATCAAATGCTTTGGATTGATGTAACAAACCCAAGCAAATTAGAGCTAGAAGAGCTTAGTAATCGTTTTTCATTGAACAAATATGCTCTTTCTGATTGCCTTCAACCTGACCATTTGCCCAAACATGAAGACATGTATGGAACCCATTTTATCATTACTCGAGTACAAACCGACCTTTTATCAAACCAACCTGCTTCCATTCAGTCCATGTCCACCAAAATAGCATTTTTCTATAGGCCTGGATTATTAATTAGTGTCCACCGATTGCCACATTCATTTATTGATATCATTCGTGAGAAATATTTTGATCAGGGAATATTTGAACAAGTTGAATCCATCGTAGCTAAAATGTTATGGCATATTTTGCATTCGTATGAAGCTCTGGCGGTTAATCTCTCCAATGAAATGGATGATTTTGAAAGTAAGGTCTTTTCTCAAAATCTTAGCCCTAAAATGCTATCCGAGCTATATCAAATAAAACGTAAAGCGCTCATAAGCAAAAAACTATTATTGTTTAGTCAAGAAGCAATTAGCTCTGTAAAATTACCTGAAAACCAAGGCGATATAATCCAAGATGCGCGCGACTTACATCAGAAACTACTTCATATTTATGACCAAATACACGAAGATGTTTCCAACCTTGTTAGTTTCTATCTATCCATTTCAGCCCAAAAAACCAATGAAGTCATTAAAGTCTTGACCATATTTTCCGTCTTTTTTATGCCTTTAACTTTTTTGGTAGGAATCTACGGAATGAATTTTGACTATATGCCCGAATTACGAATATCTTGGGCCTATCCAAGCTTGCTGCTCATCATGTGCCTAATTAGTGCTCTAATTTTTGTCTGGTTTCGAAGAAAAAAGTGGCTCTAATTTAATACCTTATTAGCTTATCGTCATGTACATTCGAATTACAAAGTAGCAATGATATACTGAAAATATATCCACAAGCTTGTCAAAAATACCATTGAGCAAGTGATCTATATCATATTCATTTTACTAACATGGTAAAATTCCGAACCTATGCAATATTTGAACGCTACTGAATATATGAAATAGCCGTTTAATCATTAATTGGACTATTCCCATTTCATTAAGACACGTTCTATTTCTGTTTTAACTCGTAGCAAATCCTGCTCATTCAAGTTAAAATCGTGATCCACATCCACAAAGGATAATTGAATCTGGGGTGATAAAGTATACTGATTGACCATATCCTTTCCTCCATAAGGGTCTCTCTCTCCCTGAAAAATCATCATCGGCTTTTCTAACCTCGCTAAATGAGCTGTACGAAATGCAGCATCACCCTCTTCTGGACTCCTAAAGGGATATCCTAAACAAATAATATAGTCGACTGGCATGTGATTCGCTATACTACTAATTACAATAGAACCAGCTGATCTGGCCAACACAACCAAATGTATGGTTTGTTTCGACTTCCTCTGAATATACCTAGATACCACTCGTGTGCGAAATTCTAGACTTGAAATACGATTTAAAACAAATAAAAGGAAGTCGAACAGCTGCCTTTGTACCAACACAACATAAACAGCCCGCAAAAAAGGAAGAAGCAGATGCTTTCCTAAAAACTTACCTGGACCTATTTTTCTCATAAAAAGAAAACGGATACGGTCCATGGGATCAAACCTGATTTCAAATCCACTTAATTGCAAATTGCCTAAAACCTCTTGATATAAAGAACTATCTCGATCGAGCGCTTCTCTACCTAAAACCAACAGGATTTTATTTTTACCTTTTAAACTCATCCCCTATAGAATCCTGTTTATCAAATAGCATCCTGTTTTAAAAAATGATTTACTAATTGTGCAATATCAAGGGAAAACTGTTTCACTATGTTCCATTTGGCATATGGTCGGTAAAAACATAAACTAACTTCTCTAGAAATAGAATTTCCTTCCATTTTCAACACTTGCATTTGTCGTTGATCATTCAAATTTCGTAAATATAATTCAGGAAGTAATGTCATACCTTGAAATTCATCCACCAAATTCAATAAGGTATCAAAGGTATTTGACTCAAATAACAAGTTGGTGGGCAAATGCTTGTTCTTTTTGAGGTCGCACCATTGAATAATTTGATCCCGTAAACAATGTCCCTCTTGCAATAAAAATATGCGTTGCTTGGCCAGTTCCTCTTTCTGAATAGACCTTCTTCCTTCATCCAAATATCCATAAACATGCAATGGCTCTTGATATAACAAGGTCGTTTCCAAATCATTCGATGCTATGGGGGTACTCAATATTCCTATATCCAATTTCCCTTCACGTAAATTTTTCATCAATTGATTGGTGGTCACTTCATATATTTCTAAGACCAATTGTGGATACTTTTCTAAAATAGGTTTCAAAATAATGGGCATTAATGATGACGCGATCGTCGGTATTATTCCCACTTTTACCCTTCCTTCTATCTTACTATGAATGGCTTTGGAAGAAGCCAAAAGCGCATTCGCATGTGCTACCACTTGCTGAGCATGAACCAATATCTCCCTTCCATTTTCAGTCAATACAATCGGATTTGCCTTCCTATCAAAAATGACAATATCCAATTGCTCTTCCAATTTTTTTACCATAGCACTCAAAGTAGCTTGTGTCACATGGCAATAATCGGCCGCCTTGCTAAAACTTTTAAACTGGTCAACAGCTAAAACATATTCCAATTGATGAATATTCATGTATATAGATTTTATCTATGACAAATATAGAAAAATTCAGTTTTATCTATTGGACTATTACGTCTAATTTCACATCATCAGCTATTAAAAATAAAATCACAAAATCAATTTATCATGAAAAAACTGTTCATATTAAGTGGATTACTAGTATCTGCGACATTACAAGCGCAAGAATACAATCCTCATCATGGCGCAGCTGGAGCACATCCTACTGGTCCTAAAGAAGCGGGTACAAACAACAAAGATTGGTGGCCAAGCTTATTGAATGTAAGTATGCTTCGTCAAAATTCTGAAAAGTCGAATCCCATGGGGCCGAACTTCAATTACATCAAGGCCTTTAATAGCTTGGATTACTTCGCACTAAAAAAGGATATCGCTGAGGTTTTGACAAAATCACAAGAATGGTGGCCTGCCGATTTCGGTAATTACGGTCCCTTGTTTATACGTATGGCTTGGCATAGTGCAGGAACTTACCGAACTGGTGATGGTCGTGGTGGTTCTCGTGCGGGACAACAACGCTTTGCTCCTTTGAACAGTTGGCCCGACAATGCCAACCTAGATAAGGCCCGTCGATTACTATGGCCTATCAAACAAAAATATGGAGATAAAATTTCTTGGGCTGACTTAATGGTGTTGACTGGCAATGTGTCTCTAGAACAAATGGGATTCAAAACATTTGGATTTGCGGGTGGCAGAACTGACGTATGGGAACCAGAAAGCAATGTTTATTGGGGTTCTGAAAAGAAATGGCTCGACGATAAAAACCGTTATTCAGGAGATAGGAAATTAGAAAATCCATTAGCAGCCGTTCAGATGGGTTTAATATATGTTAATCCCGAGGGTCCCAAAGGCGTACCTGATCCAATAGCAGCCGCCAAAGACATCAGGGAGACTTTTGGAAGAATGGGGATGAATGATGAAGAAACGGTGGCATTGATTGCAGGTGGACATACATTCGGGAAAACACATGGAAAAGGTCCTGCAAGCAACGTTGGTCCAGATCCAGAAGCTGCCGGAATAGAAGAGCAAGGATTAGGATGGAAAAGCACGTATCAATCTGGTAAAGGAAAAGATGCCATTACTTCTGGCTTAGAAGTGACTTGGACATCCACTCCTATCAAATGGGGAATTGGATTCTTGAAAATACTATTCAATAATGAATGGGAATTAACGAAAAGTCCAGCGGGTGCTAACCAATGGGTAGCCAAAAATGGAAAAGCCATCATTCCAGATGCTTTTGATCCCAATAAAAAGCAATTGCCGACCATGTTGACTACTGACCTTTCTATGCGTATGGATCCGGTTTATGAAAAAATATCAAAGAGGTATTTAGAAAATCCAGAAGAGTTTGCCAAAGCATTCGCCAAAGCTTGGTTCAAATTAACGCATCGTGATATGGGACCGAGCTCTACCTATTTAGGGCCTGAGGCTCCGAAAGAAGCGTTAGTTTGGCAAGACCCAATACCCGCTGTCAATCATCCACTGATCAATCAACAGGACATCGTGAATCTCAAGTCAAAATTATTGAACTCAGGTTTATCCATCAGTGAATTAGTGAGTACTGCCTGGGCGTCTGCCTCCACATTTCGTGGATCTGACCGTCGAGGTGGTGCCAACGGAGCCCGTATTCGCTTATTACCACAAAGAAACTGGGAAGTAAACAATCCCAAGCAATTAGAAAAGGTATTAGCCGTATTAGAAAAAATCCAACAAGATTTCAACGCAAATTCAGGTAAAAAGAAAGTTTCTTTAGCTGATTTAATTGTTCTTGGAGGAAATGCAGCCATTGAAAAAGCTGCTAAAAATGCAGGACAATCCATCCAAGTTCCATTTACGCCAGGCAGAATGGATGCTAGTCAAGCACAAACAGATGTTAATTCATTTGCCGTATTAGAACCGATGGCAGATGGCTTCCGTAATTATTTGAAAACTCGATATACATTATCTACAGAAGAGTTACTCATCGACAAAGCTCAGCTATTGACCTTAACAGCTCCAGAGATGACGGTATTAGTAGGTGGTATGCGAGCACTAAACACGAATTACAATGGTTCGAAACATGGCATTTTTACGAATAAAAAAGATGCTCTGACGAATGACTTCTTTCTTAATCTATTGGAAATGGGAACCACTTGGAAACCAAGTTCGGATACCAAGGAAGAATTTATAGGAACAGATAGTCAAACAGGTACCATCAAAGCTAGTGCGACTCGAGCTGATTTAATTTTTGGATCGAATTCGGAATTACGTGCTCTAGCTGAGGTATATGCCACAAAAGATGCTCAGGGAAAATTTGTTGGTGATTTTGTTAAAGCATGGACCAAAGTAATGAACCTTGACCGTTTTGATTTAGTGTATAAAAAATAGGTATATATAGATTTGATTGAATGGAAAAGCCGACTCCTTTGGGGTCGGCTTTTATGTTTTTGGGGATTGTTAACCGGTATGAGCTTGGTCTTTCTATATTTTAATAATCATCTATTCATTTATAACTTTTCAAAGTTTTAATGTTTATATATTAAACAAGAAATCTGTGTTAAGACTTGTTAAAGTTTTATTAAAATGCGACAAAATTCTACTTTTGAGCTACGAATCTCCAAATGCATGCCTCTAAATAATATCCTATTTATTAGTTCCCTTTCGAATGAAGCTCTTTCATGAAGCATCCATGGCAATAGAATCGAAAATCGAATACAAATATGTCGATTAATTCAAATTAGGCCTATTTCAACATTTCATATAGAAAATTCAAATCCCTACATTCTATTTCAACCACTGGACACAATTTTAGGCAGTAAGTAAATTGTTCAATTTTTCATACCTACCTTTGCCAATCAAAAATCTATTGAATGCGTAATTGCATTCAAATCATATTCCTTGAAAAAAGATTGAAATAACAAAAAAACAAATGAATCCCGCCTTGATTTTAACACCCAAATTTAGTACAAATCCAATTTTATTTTCTCAACAATTTCATCTTTCATCGATACATTTCCCAGCTGCGAAGAATAAAATTTCAAACAAGAAAGCCCAATGTACCTTTGCGATACATTTATAAAGAAGACAAGCAAAAATTAAACCCTAAATAAAAATTTAAAACAAAGAATTCTGCTCTACCCTGAAATTATCAAGAAACATTCCCTCTAAGTAGACAAAACATTTAACAATCAACCCATGAAAAATTTCATTTTTACATCCATCATTGCACTGATCTCTTTTTTCAGTTTCGCACAAGGACCAGCTGGTGCAGGCGGAAATGCACCTAACTTTAATCGTGGTCACGTATTTGGCAAGGTAGTCGATGAGCAAGGCAAACCCGTAGAATTTGCCTCTGTCGTTTTACTTAAGACGGTGGTTGATCCTGCTACCAAGCAAAACAAAGACATTTTAGTTAAAGCTCAACAAGCGGAACTAAATGGAGATTTCAACTTCAAGGAGATACCCGTTAATGTACGTTTAAAATTGAAAATCAGTTTTGTAGGATATAAAAATTACGAAGCACCTGTACAATTTGAAATGCCTAAAATGGATCCAAGTTCAGCACCCAAGCCTGGACAAGCACCCGATCCTGCAGTTATGGCTAAAATGATGGCTGCATTTGAAAAAGACCTAGGAAACATCAAGTTATTGTCTGATTCCAAAGAATTAGAAGCCGTAGTGGTCACTTCTACAAAAGCTCTATTGGAAATGGACATTGATAAAAAATCATTTAATGTAGGTCAAAATTTAGTTACATCAGGTGGTACAGCGGTAGACGTTATGAGAAACATTCCATCCGTACAAGTGGACATTGATGGAAATGTGAAAGTAAGAAATGCTAACCCGACTTTATTTATTGATGGTAGACCTACCAGCTTAAGTATGGATCAAATTCCTGCGGATATCATTGAAAAAGTGGAAGTTATCACAAACCCTTCCGCTAAATATGATGCTTCAGGTAGTATGGCAGGTATCATCAATATCATCTTAAAGAAAAACAAAAAGAATGGGTACAATGGTATGTTAAACTTAAGTGCTGACCGTTTTGGTGGTTCTAGCATCATGGGTAACTTCAGTTATCAACAAAATAAATGGAGTTTGACCTTGATGGGCATGAAGATGAACATGAGAAACGTAACCGAGGGAAATAGCCAAAGAAATAGCAACATCGGTGGCGTAGAGTCAAGCGTATACCAAGATATCAATAGTAAAAACAAAGGGTCGATGTTTTTTCCACGATTCAGCGTTGATTACGCAGCAACCAACAGAACTACATTAACCTTAGCTGGATTCTTTGGTGGTGGAGGAAAATTCTCTCCAACAGAAGATATCAAAATTACGAGTATGGTCAATAATTTTACCACGCTTAGTAATCGTTTATCTGAATCATCGAGGGAATTCAATCCAACTGGTTTACAATTAGGTTTCAAACACACATATCCTAAAGCAGGTGAAGAATTAAGTATGGACTTCAATTATTTTGGAGGTACGAATAAAAACGATGCCACATATACTACCAACTATTTGAACAATGGGATCATTACTGGTACACAAATTCAGAAAAACATCGGTTCAGGAAGTAATAAATTCATGACTTTCCAAACAGACTATGTAAGACCCTTGAAAAATGAAGGTACCATTGAAATGGGAGTAAGAGCTCAGTTGTTTGAATTAGTAAATGAAAATAACAACACCTTGAAAGCGGTTGGTACTGATGTATACAAACCTATTCCATCAGCATCCACCAATTACGAAAACCAAAATAGAGTATATGCTGCTTATGTATCCATTTCTGGAAAATCGGTCAATAAAATATCTTACAAAATTGGTTTAAGAGCAGAGAGTTCAAGTTATGACGGTAAGTTATTGAATACAAACCAAAAGTTTAGCAATAGTTTCCCTCTGAGCTTGTTTCCTTCCATCTTCTTGAAAAAGGATTTAACCCCAACAGATCAATTGCAGTTAAGCATTACCCGACGTGTGAGTCGTCCAAATTTCTTCCAGATTATACCATTTGTTGACTTTAGCGACAGCTTAAATATCACGAGAGGAAATGCCGACTTAGTTCCCGAATTTACGACTTCAGGTGAGCTTTCATACAGCAAAACAAAGGGGTCAGCAACCTTCTTATTATCAGGATATTACAAGTATACAGATAATTTAATTACTCGTTTTTTAAGTCAAGAAATCAACCCGATCAGTGGTAAACTAGACTTAATTAACACGTTTGTAAACGCTAATTCAAGTATCAATTTTGGTATTGAAGGAACTTATACCAACAAACTTCAAAATTGGTGGGACTTGACAGCGAATATTAACATGTACAATTCGAAGATTAATACGGCTAACATTGAAAAAGCACAGATTACGGATGGACTTTGGACCGTATTTGGTAAACTAAACAACACGTTCCAATTGCCTAAAAAATGGTCGATTCAGCTTTCCATGGATTATCAAGGAAAAACCAATATGCCAATTTCACAAAACCAAGGCCAAGGTGGTGGCGGTGGTGGACCGATGGGACAAGCACAAAGTTCATCTCAGGGATATATTGAGCCTTTTTATGGCGTAGATTTAGCCATCAAGAAAACATTCTTAAAAAACGATTTAGCTTCCTTGACTTTAGCAGCTAATGATGTTTTCAGAACAAGAGGAAATACACGTTACTCATACGGAGAAGGATTCTCTCAGAAATACTATCGATTGTCTAACCCTCAAATGATTCGTCTTACTTTGTCTATTCGTTTTGGACAATTTAACATGAACAGCATGAAGAGAAACAACAATCAGAACCAAGATGGTATGCAAATGGGTCAATAAGATTTTTGTAGGTTAATGATATTATACATAAACGGGTCAATCTTTGATTGGCCCGTTTTGCTTTTTGGAACCTAGGCCAACTATTTAGAGATTGACCACCGTATACCTTGTTCTATGAGTTGAGAAAAAGCTGGATTTGCCCATACTTCCTGAGAATGCCCCATGGAAGTATAAAACGTTTTCCCTTTACCCGCCCATTTGTGCCAAGCCACTGGATGATATTTTCCCATACCAAAATTTTTATCTTTCATCCAAAGCATATTTCCACTAGGTAAAATCTTTTCTCCGTCAATATAATAAACTACTTGGGCATCTTTAGGCTGATTAAAAAAGACATACCATTCGTCATTTCCTACCCAAGCAGCAGGAAGACTAGCTTTAAAGCTTGAATCAGCACTTTTCTCCAGTTGAACCTGTGCTTTTTGAAATTGAGGATTTAAAGGATGATGAGAAAAAGTAGTACCTAATAAATTGGCTACATACCAATCCCAATGATGCGAATTATCTCCTGCCCCATGAATTCCCATCAACGAACCTCCATTTTCCACATACTTTTCTAATGCCGCTTGTTGTTCATCATTCAATACTCGACCAGTTGAATTATTGAATATGACTAGCTTGAATTTGGCTAATTGCTCTTCATTAAAAACACCACCCTCTTCTGTCTCAAAAACAGTCCAAGCATTTTTCTTGGCCATAGCTTGAATAATAGGCTTCGATGCATCAATGGATTCACCATGTCGAAAGCCTGTTGTCTTTGAAAATAATAGTATAGCTGGTTGATTTGCCCCCAAGCTCAAATTAGGTTTTTCTGTCTCATAAGACACGGGGAAACCATTCTGCACTTTGTACATAAACAAGGCTAATAAGGCAAAAAGGCTAATGACCAAGCCAAAAACAATCCAAGCAATGATTTTAATAACTCGTTTCATAGGGTTTTTTGTTTTTAATTTAATTGTACTCAGATTGGGCTCTCCATGAGTTGAACCCCAGCAAGACTGGTAATTTAATGATAATAGTCAGAAACCCGTAAACATTCAATAAATGATTGGATATTTACAAGACACTTCCATTAACAATGCTATAATGGCATTCCGTCCATGTGCCCGAAACATGTCATTTCCTTTCTTGTAGCACTATTTCTATTTTCATGTTCCAAAGAAACCATTGAGCATCGATTATCGGTGGTGGCTGTTCCAAGTGTAGGTGGTAGCGTAAGTCCATCAACAGGTTCTTTTGAGCAAGGTACTATTATTTCTTTATTGGCAAATCCAGCTCCAGAATACCTATTCAAAGATTGGAGCGGAAGTATTTCGGGGACCTCCAATCCATATAGTTTGAATATGAATTCAGACAAAACGATCACCGCAAATTTTGAAAAAAGAACTTACCCTTTGAGCATTGAAATAGAAGGACAAGGTACTGTACAAGAAACCGTAATCAGCACGCTAACTTCCACGCCCTATTCCTCAGGCACCTTGGTTCAATTAAAAGCTACTCCAGTGGAAGGATGGGTATTTAAAGGCTGGACCGGAGATGTAAGTAGTGAGTCCAATCCTAGTTCAATTCGTGTAGATAAGGCTGTACAAGTCAAAGCCACATTTGTGACAGATTACCCTGTTAAATTGGATCTAATTCATAAACCTACGAGTTTATTTGTATCTCAAAACTACCCAATCAAGCTAGATGTCACTTATAAATCAGGCACCAAGAAAGTGATAGAACAAGGGTTTACGAGTTCCATCATAGAGAATGGTAGCCTCTTGGCAAAACTAACAAATCAAAACCTCTTGGCGATTAAAAGTGGGCAAATTCAGCTGAAAACAGATTTTGACAATCTAAGTCAGACCTACCCCATTACCATCAGTCCAGTGGAAGATGTCACTGATTTTGATGTATTTCTAAAAACTCCCATGAGTTCCAGTAGCATCGTTGTTCCTGTGGTTGTTATTAGTTTTTTACCCACTCAAGATGGCATCAATTTAGATATGAATTTGGCCCCAGATGATTATTGGGAATTAAAGAACTCGACTTTGCAAGAAGCAAAAAATAGGTTTACGGGTGAATTGAAAATAACCAAATTTGGGATAGAAGAAGGAACTCGCTTTCGACAATTTACTACCTCTCAAGAGGTCAAACCCTATGCTGGCTTCCAGGTCATCAAATTTTTCAATGTCTATGAAGTCGAGTTCACGAATTATATCACTGGCTTAAAAACGTTTGATTACCAAAAACTATTTCAAAAACTGGGGATGGATACGTTGGTCAACCAATATCAAGTGAAAGAAATTTGGTTCAATGCATTTGTCAAAGACAAATTCCCATCTGTTGTAAATTCTCCCTACAACGACCCCAATACTTATTATAATTTCCCAGAATCTAACATGTCCAGTCCAATTACCGGAGATGTGTCCAATTCCTATTATTTCCCAAATGATTTACCCATATACAACCATACTTATGTCGTTTATGGCAACTCCGGTCACCGTGGAGCTGATACCAATTTGCACAATCGAGGACATCAGATAGAGGCTCAAATGAATTATATTGAAAATTTAGTTCATAAGCCTGCTATTGGAAATGCCTTATTTAAAAATCACTTTGTGGGAATCAAGCCATCCACTGGCTTACCTTTAAATCGGGTAGGCATGACCCATTTCCCACCCAATACATCGGTTGATTACGATTATGACAATACGAATTTAGTCAGCAGTGATATTGTAGATTGGCAAGCATCGGGAGGAACAACGACAAAGGTAAATCGGGATCTTTGGAAAAACATTGTTTATCCGTATTCCTTCGTCAACAAAAATTATGGTCGAAATCAGACAACAGATTACAGTCAGGATGCACAAGTGAAATGGTTGATATTTTGGTGGCAGTCAATCCCCGGTTTAAATCATCCATTGACTTATAATAATCAAAAAATAACAAATTGGTGGGACATTTTTTATCATTGGGACGATGCTATCAAAAATGGGAAAGGTTTATATGAAATACCTGTTGGGAAATCCAAAAACACTCATCCATCCTTACTAAACAGGGTTCAAACTTCGGCTGCTGAAATTTGTACCGAAAATGAAATACCTTTGAAAAAAACCAATTCATTCAGAATTAAATAAGCAAGTCAACTTTATGAATCCATCATTTGGCAAGTTTCAACGCATCATTCGAAATCCCATACTCTTTAAGTTTTTCATTCTTCAACGTTTATCTGCCGCTTTCTGGGCTGGATTGAATATTCATCATTTTGATGATAAAAGCTGTGTGGTACGAGTGAAGAAGTCGTGGTTTAACCAAAACCCGTTTAATTCCATGTATTTCGCAGTAGAAGCCATGGCGGCTGAAATGAGTTGTGGTATGTTGGCTTTTTCTCAGGTTTATGAAAGAAAACCCGCCATCAGCATGTTGGTAGAAAAAATGGAGGCTTCCTTTGTAAAGAAAGCCTCTGGAACAATTTTGTTTAGCTGCGAAGATGGTGAAGCGATACTGAACACCATCCAAGAAGCCATCGAAAGCGGCGTAGGAACTAAAATGATTTGCAAGTCGACCGCCAGAAATGAAGAAGGCATTATTGTGGCAGAATTTTTATTGACTTGGTCATTTAAAGTCAAAAGCAAATCCTAAAGATTATTTAATCAAATTATTGGTTAACCAATTCGTCATCTTTTCTACTTGCTCCGGGTAATTCCAATGTCCGGTGTCCAAAGCTAAATACAATTCTTTAGGAGCAGAAATGACATTATATGCTGCATACATGGAGGTAGGTGGACAAGTTTCATCATTAAATCCCCAAGAATAAAAGCCTGGAACCTTGAGTCTACGAGCAAAGTTGACCACATCAAAATAGGCAATGGTTTCCAATTTGGTTTTGGTTTCATTGACTGCCCGACCATTCTTGTCAAAATAATGTGGCCATCCTCCAGCACGATTATACAAGTACCCTGTCACATCGGAAAGAGCAGGATAATAAGCGCCTAAAAATTTAACGCGATTGTCTAAAGCAGCTGTCACGATGGAGAGTGCTCCTCCCTGACTACCTCCCATAACACCTAAATTCTGTCCGTCAAATTGCGGCAAAGAAGTTAAAAAATCATTGGCACGGACACATCCAACATAAACACGTTTGTAGAAAAAGCGGTCTTTATCGTCCATATTATAGGTTGGATAACCATTCAAAATACCCGCTCCTAAATCCGTATAAACCGATGGATCCAGGTTGACAGGAATTCCATGAATACCGATTTGAAGGGTGATTATCCCTTTTTCAGCATTGGCAATATCGCCTGCATAAGGTCTTACACCTGCTCCAGGCACATGCAATAAAGCCGGATATTTTCCTGGTTTTTTGGGTACACAAAGAATGCCATATAAGCGAGCGCCTATTCTGTAATTTTGAATATTAAGGTGGTAAACATTGGTTTTCTCAGTACATCTTTCAGGCATTAAAGTCATTTTGGCATCCAAAGGTATTTTGGCCAAATCTTGTTTGGCCTTATCCCAAAAGGTGTCAAAATCAGAAGGATTCGCCACGGTGGCTTGTAATAAATTGGGAGAAAAACCAACGGTAGCTAGGTTTCTGTATTCCTTTCCATCTACTTCTGCAATGACGATACAACGTAGAAAACCTGCCCCAGACAAAGTTCCTCCATCTAATTGCAAAGAGCCATTGGCTAAAATCTGCGTATCTTTTTTCCATGATTCTTGTTTCTCTGGCCCAATCTCATAGCGAACTTTGGCTTGAGGAATGGGGCTACCATTTTTGGAAACTAGTACCGAAAAGGTGACTTTTTCACCAGGTTTATATAACCAATCAGGATGATCTGCTGATACTTGAACTTTGATTTGCTTTTCTGTTGGCTGGGCAAATGCTAAGAAAACAGACAATAACAAACCTAAAAGAATCGGTAATTTTTTCATGGTAACAGGTTTATGTTCAACGTAATTACTCTTTACAAAGGCCTACGATTTCATGGAAAACATCATGTAAAGCGACCAAATCAGCCTTTATTACATCATCATTTACTCCTTGTTGGATTTTATTCCTAAGAGATTTAACGCCCATGGCTAATTTATCTAATTGAAGCTGAATATCCTTTTGCTTTTTGAATTCTTTAGGAATTGAAGATTTCTGCCAAGCTAAAGCTTTTGTTAGCATTTCCTCACTTCTTGCACGAATTGGCTTAAAATTCCCTTCTTCTGCCGGATGAAATGTTTGACTCATTACTTCATGAAATTGGTCCTTTTCTTTCCAATCTGATTTAGCAAATACAAATGGTATACTATTCAATAAAAGCAGAAAAATTGCTACTAACTTTATTTTCACTTGTTTCATGTTTTCCAATATTTAGGTCAAATGTATTAATTCGTTCCACCGCTCCGCTTTGATTTCACTTGGCTAGGCCACTTTTGACCCGTAGGTAAATCCGCTTTTTCGGTAGAAATTTTCTCTGGTTCTTCACAAGCCATATAGACCATAATGGCAGTCAAGATGGCATTACTTTGGATATCATCAAAGATAATTTTATCATACGTGTCTCGGTTGGTATGCCAAGTATATGCCCCATAGGACCAGCTCAAAGAGCTTAAATTGAATCCTGTCGTTCCTACTGCCACAAAAGAAGCAAAGTCTGAACCTCCCCCACCTGGAGTACCTGGGAAATTTGTTTTAATTCGATTTTTGATGGTATCTGGTGTAGCTGCTAACCATTTAGTCAGGTAATCTTTAGCTTTGGCAAAACCAGAACCACCCAAATTCACGACACGACCCGTTCCATTGTCTTGATTAAATAAGGCTTGTAAATTGGCTACTATTTCTGGATGATCTTCCACAAAGGCCCTTGAACCATTTAAACCTTGTTCCTCACTTCCCCAATGACCCACTAAAATGGTCCTTTTAGGATTGGGGTAAACCTTTTTCAAAATGCGCATTGCTTCCAACATCACTAAGGTTCCTGTACCATTATCGGTAGCCCCGGTAGCTCCATCCCAAGAATCCAAGTGGGCAGAGAGCATGACATATTCATTGGGTTTTTCTATCCCTTTGATTTCAGCATGTGTATTAAAGGTTGGAACAGTTCCTAATTCTTTGGACAGGGTATTGACCGTAATCTTGGGTTGATTACCTGATTCTGTTAAACGGTATAAAAGACCATAATCTTCTAAGGCAACACTAACAGTAGGGATTTTCCTAGTAAAAGCAGCAAATATTTTATTTACGCCAAAGCCATTGGACCAGGTACTTGAAACAATTCCCAAAGCCCCTGCTTCTTCCAAAGCTAGAGCTAGTTTGGCGTTGGTGAGCCCCGTCTTGGATATACGTTTTCTCCAAGCCTCTGTCTGAGCATCTCGCTCTTTTTTCATTGCTTCAAAAGATTCCTTTTGAGCAAATTCTTGCCAATTATAATCGGGTCGGCCAGTCAATTGAGGCATAGAAATTAAAACAAATTTTCCTTTTACCTGAGGCAACCAAGCTTTAAAAGCGACAGAATCGGCCACATCGGCTAAAATGATCGTTTCACCCGTTTTCGGTTTTTTGGTAGCTGGGCTAAAGGCCAATTGGGTTCCTTCTAAAGATTTGATCCATGGAGAAACCATATCGATGGACGAAATACCTCTGTCCCATCCGCGCCAAGTTCCGTAATTTTCTCTTCGAGCATCAATCCCCCATTGTTTGTATTGATTCATGGCCCAATCGCTAGCTTGAAGCATTTTAGTTGAGCCCACTAAACGGGGACCAATTCCATCAATGAGTTCATGCGCCATGCGCTTAAGTTGAGAATTCTCTGTTGCCTCTTTTACGATGGCATTAACGGTAGAGGAATGATTATTTTGTTGGGCCAACAAAGGTGTGGCCATAAGGCTTAAACCAATTACGAGTTGGCTTAAACGAGAAGTTAAATTGTTGATAGAAGTTTTCATGGCTTAATAATACGAAAGAAATTCACTGAAGCCAAAAAATGTATTCAGACTGCCCTATAAGACCTATTAAACAAAGTAGAAAAAAACCATTTTAAAGAAATTAAAATTTAACTCTTTCCTAAAAGAGTCAATACCTCAGCGATTTCAATTGGTTTTTGGGTGCCGATCAACAAATTACTCCCATCCTTAAACTCCAATTGCAAACCTTGATTTCCTGAGACATTAAATGCTTTTCCTCTCCCAAACATTCCATACCGAAGTCCCCAACCTCCATATTCCCAAAGAGGAGCATATTTTCTAACGTAGACTTTATTCAATTCTTCAAATGAATAATACTGGAATGTAAAATGAAAAGGAAAGAAACGGACATAAACCCCATTGGATTGAATATAGGTTTCTAATTTAACATTCAAGAAGAATAAAAGGATAGCAGCAAAAATGAAACTAGTAATCAACAACCCCTCATTACTCATCGGATTATCCCCGAAAGCAATTCCCTGAAATAGTTGTTTATATGCTCCCCACAAAAAATAAGCACAAAAACCAATTAAAATTACCCAAAGCCACCACTGGTTAAACTTTTGAGTCTCTGAAAATAGTTTTTTTTCTATGGTCATAAAGAGGCTATTTTGAGGTAGACTAGATGGTACGAATGTATCAAATAATTCTTTATCGAGTTATTGGACAACAAAGATTAATTGCCATTCGTTGTAACGCTGTCAAGGTTCCAAACCTTGCCAGCGTTGGGAAAAAACCTAAGCAAAATCATGATTTTTTTCATCATTACTTGCCAACTTACACAAGTTTTCACCCTATTATTAAGTAATTTTCTTAAAATCAATTCACATGAAAAAGCTAGAAAATAAAGTTGTCATTATCACCGGGGCTGGGGCCGGAATGGGGAAAGCCATTGCTTTACTATTTGCCGAGCAAGGAGCAAAAGTCGTTGCAGGTGATATCAATCCAATTCGACTAGACGAATTATCTAAAGATGTAAAATCTACCGGTGGAGAAATTACGACGGTGCTTGCCAATATGGGTATTGAATCTGATATAGATAATCTTATTAACTCAGCTGTTTCTATCTACGGAACCTTAGACATATTAGTCAATAATGCAGGAATCATGGACAATTTTCAAGCAGCGGGAGAAGTGGAAAATAGTCTATTAGAGAAAGTCATGAAAATCAATTTCGAAGGACCATTTAAGGCCATGAGAAGTGCTGTGAAGATATTTTTAGCCAAGGGAAAAGGAAATATCATCAATGTATGTTCCATTGGGGGCTTAAAAGGAGGAGTCGCTGGTGCGGTATATACATCCAGTAAACATGCCTTGGTAGGACTTACGAAAAGTACAGGCTATATGTACAGTAAATCTGGGATTCGTTGCAATGGAATTGCCCCAGGTGCCGTCAATACTAGCATTAGTGAGACCATAGATATGACCAAAATTACCCCACTCGTCAATGATCGAATCATGACGGGCATGGCACTAAATCCTAGAACCGGTGAAGCTTTTGAGATTGCTCAAGCGGCTTTGTTTTTAGCTAGTGATGATTCCAGCTTTGTGAATGCACATATTTTAACGGTAGATGGTGGTTGGAGTGCCTATTAATGATTTTTAATTCATTAAGGGATTCAGTTTAAAATCCCTTAATGAGTTTATCTACATATGTGTAATTTCACATGAACCACCACTACAAGCCATAGAAGCCGTTTCTCTTATATCCTTGTATTGTGGTTGATCTAAAATCTCACCAAAATTCACCTCTTTAAATTCTCTCGTAACGGTTTCCCACTTGTGAAACAAATGAACATCTTTGATGCAATAAATCATTTGTTTTAGATCGCCATTAAAATAGTTTTTTGCAAATTTATTGGCTCGATTCAACCAATATTTTCGCAATAAAACTTGTTCTCGAGTACCTGTCAAAGCCATAGATGGATCAAGCAATAGGTCACAAGCATGCCATAAATTATTTTCAAAATAGTGCAATCCGTCTACGATCAATCCAGAAGCAAAGATGGCACCTTTACCATATAGCTGAACTAATTCCTCCAACTCCATCACTGATGTAAATGGCGCTTGGTTAAAATCCTTATCTCCATAATCTGAAATAAAACTAACTGCCGTAAAAGAATCACGATGCTGCCAGATATGAGCAATAATTTCTTCCTTATTGTCCATAATTACAGTACAACTTGTATTATGATTCACATGTGGATAGGCACATAATTCCCGATTCGTTCCTGCATTAACCCAGTTTTCTTGTACCAACTGAATCATTTCCAAATGCTTAACACCCTTCATATCCTTCTTAAATAAGCCTCCTGGAGGATTCAAAATAGGCACAAAAACCACAAAATCACTTTTGGTATTGGACCAAACACTTTCTTCCAAAAGAAAAGGCATGTTTTCTACTAACCAATTGGCAGTGGTGCTTTCCTTATTCAACTGCATGATTCTAAAGTACTTTTCAGCATGCTCTGGATGAATTCCACTGGCAGTACCCAAAACCACGGATGCATTTCCGGAGGGTTTCACACAGGTTGTTCTAGCCGCAGGATTTATTCCAATGATTTCTGCCAATACCCGATTGGTATCTTTCACTACCTGAGCTCCCTGCTGTAGCATGGGCGCATTGAACAAAAAGGTATTGTTCATCCAGCCTGTGATACTAACTCCTAATAAGGCTTCTCTTTGGAAAATTTGCTCTGAAACTGACCCCAAATAAGGAAAAGACGTATAGCCTGCTTGTAAAGTCCCCAAGATAGCGGCATCCATACAGGCCCGAAAAAAAGCCTCCTCTGTATCACACTTTTCTGCATTGATTTCACATAAATTACATCCTTGAATCCCCAATTTATCTTGATGTAGCGCAATAAAATCGCTAACTTCTTCATATGCGATTTGAGAAAAATCCGTCCTAAAAAGTATAGGGATTTTTACTATTTCAAAACAAGGATTAAACATATCAAACCAGCTATTGGCAAATACAAATCCAATGTCATTGGCTCCATCATTGAGCGATACCAAATAATCAAATTGCTCACGTTGAACTTGATTTCGCAACAAAATAACTGAATTATTACTCCTTCCTCTTTGAGGATTTTCTTGTCGCCAGTTTCCCGTTTTGGCATGAATCATTTCCTGATCATTAGGATCCACAATCATGTTTAAGGCTGACCGACGTACACCTCCAGAAAGTACAGCATCAGAGGCATGACAAATGATATCAAAGGCTAAAATAGGGCGAATTTTCTCGCCTTCCGTACTGATCCATTTTTCTAAGAGGTCTTCTATTTTTTCTAAGGATTGTTTCAAGCCTTCCGAACCTGGTGCTTTATAACCACCCTTGATATATGCCCCTTTGGGCCGAATTTGAGAGTAATCAAATTTCAAGTCAAAACCTGCCAATTCGGGAAATGGCTGTTTATCCACAAAATAGGATGACATAAGTGCACCTAAGGCATCTGCCCATCCTTCAATGTTGTCTTCAACCACAAAGGTCTTTGTGCCTTTGATCCGCTTTTGAATCCTACTCAGATGGTCCACCATGGGGATAAGCAATCCGCCACCAAATCCACAACCCGACAATCCCAAATAGAAAATCTCTTGAAATATTCGGTTTCGGGCTATATACCCTGAGGTACAGTTGTACATCCGGGTATTATGTTGCTGAATTTGCTCGAATCGAAACTGTAAATTTCGCTGAGAAGCTAGAACCGTTTGGTTTTGCATACTTTCCAATGCCGATTCCAAATAGGGTTCCAACTCATCTAAATACGCACTATATTGTTTTCGATGACCATCCATGATACTTTCACAGGCCTCTTCCCAGCGCTCATAGCGTCCTAGAGGTTCCAACCATTTGTAGTAATCTGAATACAATTTCAAATCACTAAGAAACTTTTTGCCTTGTTGCATATTATTGAACTAAACGTTTTTCTAATTCCAACGATTGAGGGAAAAGGACATTATTTTCCAAATGTATATGCACATGTAAATCTTCTTCAAAAGCATGAAGCATTTGAAATAGTACCGTATATGTACCACAGGCATCTACAGGTAATTGATAATTATGCGTTAGTTGACGTATTTCTGCGAAATTTTGGCCTACTTGCTCATGCTCCATTTCCATCATATGAATAGGATTTCTTACTGTCCCGAAATGAACTGGAGTAACTTTTTTCTGAGTCTTTTCAGCTAGGGTCAATGCTTTAATAAATGGGAAAAGCACTTGCTCTTCTTTCATCATGTGCATCGTTAATTCTTCCGCGATCTCCTCTACCAGCTGATGTACTTGAACTAATTCAGGATGCTTATCCCCATGCACCTGCATTACTTTTGCCGCAAATAGCTGAATATCAGGCAAATTTTTTCTTACATATTGATGATGCGTATTGACAATGTAATCCACTAAAAAATCCAATGACCAATCTTGGTAAGGAACTTTCGCAGCTTGGCTACTTCCTTTGAATTCCTCCATTTTAAATAGGACATCCAAATAGTCCAATGATTTCTCGGTGCAGGCTTGCTTCAAGGTCTTCTTACCGCCACAACAAAAATCCAAACCAAGTTTGGAGAAAAAAGAAGCTAATCTAAAGTCTTGATTGACTAATTCTCCCAAAGTTATTACCTCCTTTGACCTAGCATTTTTTTTGATTCGAATCAACCAGACTTCAGGGCCATTTTCGATATAATCGAATGTAAATTGATTTCCCCTCTCTGCCAACAATTGATAATATAAAGGTTTAGGATCATGATCATTTTGAATCAAAAAAGATTCTCCCTCTCCTATTTTATCAAAGTGGGCAAAAATGGTGGAATGCTTTAACCTAGGTTCTAATTCTGGAACTACTAGGGTATATTCTTGTATGGTAGGCATATGTTGATTTGTGTTTTGGTGAATGATGAATACAAATATACAATAAAGGACAAACTTATCCTTTATTGTTTTGATAATTTATTTTAGTCTATTCAAATGCTCTCCCTAACAACATTATTGCTGGATTTTATTTACTAAATTGGGTGTTCAAAGAGGGAAATATGTTTTCAAAAGCGACGGAATATGCTTTACGGGCAGTGATATTTATTGCTCAAAAAAGTTCGGAACAAGAGAAGTTGGGCTTAGCGGAAATTGCCGAAGCAATACATTCGCCACAGTTTTTCACGGCAAAAATCTTGCAAAAACTAACTTTACACAATCAAGTCATCAGTTCGGTCAGGGGTCCCAATGGTGGATTTTATATCACGGATGCGGCTAAGCAAAAATCGGTCAAATCCATCGTGGAAGTGATGGGAGAAGGAGATTTATTTGATAAATGTGTATTAGGATTAAATCGCTGCTCAGAAAAAAATCCATGTCCCATGCATGATCAATACAAACCTATTCGAGAGGACTTTGTTACTTTGTTTGAACATCAAAGCATTGAAGAAATGGCACAGGAAATGAATTCAGGAAGTTTTTTCATTCGAAATGAATAATCATCCTTAAAAAATCCTAAGGTTATGCTAATATTATAATTCAAAAAATTGACAGTTATTTGATTTATTCAAATTCCAAATGCAATTTTGGGCCATGTCAAATAAGAAAATGAAAATTTTTCTGGTCATTTTTTCCACGATAGTCTTAAGCATCGTAGGTAAAAATGCTTTTGCACATACTCACACAAACTTTGTAAAATCCAAATTTAGCCAAAGCTCAACTAGCAAGACTCAATACCTGATTGCTGTAGAGGAGGAAGAAATATCAGAAGACCTACAAGAAGAGCAAGATTCCGCTTCCTCAATTCTTCCCCATAAGCATGTTTCTTTTGCTTACTATGCTTCGGAAGCTCCAATTCTGGTTTCTTTATCCGACAAATTTGCGATTATCAAATCTCGTTTCATTGCTTTATTCAAGCAACATGGTAATTACCGAATATAGAATCGCTTCTAGCTTTCAAAAAACACGTTAATTATCAATTTCATACATGTTGAATGGAAAAATCCATTCTAAAATCAATTTCCGCCATGAAAAAAAACATCATTTTGTGGGTGAGCTTGCTTACCTGCTTTAATACCTTAGCACAAAAAACACCTGATTTAGAAGCACTTAAATTAAAGCTCAATGAATCAGGATCACGTTATTTTCAAGTAACTTTCTTAAATCAAGCATGGTTTAGGTTCAATGACAATAATCCAGGAACAACTGTCAATGGAAGTCTACAAAATCAATCTTTTGATATTGGATTGAGAAGAACAAGGATGCAATTATTCGGGCAAATAACGGACCGTACTTTTATATATTTTCAATTTGGTCAGAATAATTTTAATGCCCAATACAATGCCATGGGCAATCGTAAAATTGCACCGTTTTTCCATGATGCTTTAGGTGAATACCGTGTATCCTCAGGAAATCAATTGAAAATTGGGGGCGGTTTGAGTATCATCTCAGGAATTTCTCGCTTTTCTCAACCCAGCATTGGGACCATCATGACGATGGACGTGCCGGTATTTGCCCAAACTACAGTAGATCAAATTGATCAGTTTTCTAGAAAGCTAAGTATATATGCCCGCGGACAAATAGGTCATTGGGATTATCGATATATTTTAAGTGACCCATTTCCCATCACTTCCAATGGACAAACTCCTCCTTCCATCAGTTCTAGCTTTGCTAATTTTTCGCAAAAAGGTCATTCATTACAACAGCAAGGTTATTTGATCTATCAATTCTTTGAACAAGAAAATCATACCACTCCTTACATGACAGGAACCTATTTGGGCGCAAAGAAAATTGTAAATGTGGCCATTGGAGGAGCTTATCAACCTCATGCTATGTGGCAAAAATCAGCCCAAGGTGATACTTTATACCAAGATATGAAACATGTAGCCATAGAGAGCTTTGTTGATATTCCCTTACAAAATCATGCTGCACTTTCTGCGTATGCAGGGTATTTCAACACCCATTATGGTAACAATTATTTGCGATACAATGGCTCGATGAACCCTGCTACTGGGACTACGTTAAATGCGTCAAATTCCCTCTCAGGACAAGGCCCTGTTTATGGAAACAGCTATCCGATGTTTGGGACAGGCTCCGTTGTGTATACCCAAATTGGATATTTACTTCCTTCAAACCAAGGGAATTTATCCAATCGATTGATGCCCTATGTATCAGCCACGTTTGCTACATATGAGCGTTTAGGAAATAATTCAACAACTACATTCAATGCAGGTTTGAACTATTTCATTCAAGGACATAAGTCGAAATTAAGTTTAGATTACCAAAGTAGACCCACTTATCAAGTCAATCAAGGGGAAGTCAATGCTGGCAATCGTTTGAATAGTTTAACCCTACAGTTTCAAGTATTTATTTAGTTGTGTACGCTGTATGACAAGAAAAAGACCCTCTTATGGAGGGTCTTTTTATCTTGCTATTTTTTCAATAACCAAATATCAAAAACTTTAGAATGTAGTCGCCAATTTAAATGTGACTCTTCAGGCTCATCAAAAGAAATGGAAATTTTACCATCACTGATGAATTTTGGATTCAATTGAAATTCTTTAAACTCCTCCACTCCTTTGTGGTATACTACAGGACGAACTCTCTCTCCGTCTACGCGTAAAAGTGCTTCACCTTGACCAGAAATACGTACCGTATAAGAACCATTAGGATCCAAATCGGCATATTCTAATTTCGGGAAATTTTGAAATAATTGAGTTGACAAACGCCTTCTGCTTAAACCATTATCCCACCAAGCCACATCGGTGGCATCTTCCGTCCTTGTTTTCACACGAGGACCTTTTAACTGATCCGATATATTATCATAAAAACTTCCTTTACCCGGATTTTCCCAGGTGGCTATGATCTGTAAACGTTCCAATTTCAACTTTTCATCCGTCATTTTCCGAATCTTTTCAAATTCATCCTTCAACCACCAACGGTTATTCAATGGATAATCGATGAAATCTAAAATAGCACCCCGCTCAGCTCCACTGGCCTTAAACTTAGGAACACTAGTTTGCAAACCAATCGATTGAAATAAAGCCTCACAATAGTCCACCACCTTTTGTCTTAATTCTGGAGCGGTAGGTTTTAGATCTGCTTGATTGACTTTTTCCAAAGCCAAAGTCATTGCCTTTTCTGAGCCCAAAATAGAAGTTTGACTTAAAATTGCATTGGCTTCTTTCTCCAATCCTTGCTCATACATTTTTCTTCTTTTAATGAAAGTATCATAATAGGCACGCATCACTAATTGTTGCCAACGCCAATTTCCTTTTAATTCAGGATGAGACTTTTCTAGATTTTGCCAAAAAGCAAAAGTCGTTTCTATACCCCCGTTTTCTTCAATCGCCCCTACCCAGTTTCTTTCCAATGCCAAAATGCCATCTGCAGCAGCTTCAGCCACCAAATTTCCAAAGAAATATCGGGCATATTCCACCATCACTTGACGAACATCTTTTTCTGTATTCCAAGCCATTTGACTCCAAATCACTTTGTTGACATCATCATGAACTCCATCGGAATAAGATATAAACCCATCCGTAAATGGGGCAAAACGGTTATGTATTTTGGCATAGTAAGCTGGTTGAGGATTGGTCACCTCTCTACCCTCTGTCAAGGCGAATGCCTGATCCCAATTCTCCGTGGGGTATTGACAACGTACCGTATGTGTTAAATCTGGATAGTGGCGATGTTTATATTTTTTATCTAATCTAAAACGAGTAGCTGCCAAATCTGGACTACTTGGTCCTGTGACAATACCCGTAAACCAATCCGGTTTGTTTTGATCCAAATATCCATAAAAGTAATTTACTTCTTCATCACTAAAACCTTGTAAAGACAACCATACTCCAGCCTTAGGATGGTACTTTTTCAATTCTGCTGCTACTGCCTTTAGAAATGGTAATACATATTTTGGATGGTTCTCCCCTGGGTCACCACCTGGAAAAAAGACCCCATCTAATCGGGGACAATTTTTATAAAAATCAACATGTGCTTTGAGTTCCTCTTGAAATTTGATTGGATCGGCTAAATCCACATCCGCTGGAGTCCAAACCCAATAATCCAAATCGTATTTCTGACACATCTGACTCATTTTGATGTGCATTTCTTCCCGATTGATTTTCATGTGTGGA
This sequence comes from Aquirufa ecclesiirivi, assembly GCF_011250515.1. Classification (GTDB taxonomy): domain Bacteria; phylum Bacteroidota; class Bacteroidia; order Cytophagales; family Spirosomataceae; genus Aquirufa; species Aquirufa ecclesiirivi. Next base: position 132,066 of record NZ_JAANOP010000003.1, read on the forward strand.
CTAGCTGCCCCATCTTGAAATGGGATATTTTCAATGGCATTGGTCCCAAAGAATGCCAATTCCCTAAAATAACGTTCAAACTGCTTGAAATCCCAGGCATCCCATGAATTGGCTGTATTGCGATAGCCAATTTGATGACCCCGAATGGCATACATAGGGGCACTTGATTTTTCAAACTTTTTATCAAATAGAATTTTCTGTTTACTCAAATCTGCAGTTCGCAAAAACTCTCCAATGGCAAACAATAATCCTCGTTGATCTGTACCAATAAACCAAAGCAAATCTTTTCCAGCCACTTGTTGGTGTATCAGGCGAAACCCTTCCTTTTGAAGAGATGAAGCATGATCTTGGGTCAAAGTAGGCAATGGATAGGTATTGACAAGCTGACTATTTTGGAGAGCCAATACCAATAATGGAGATTTTCCATTGGGACTAGTACTTATTTTTAAATTGGTTTTAAGGGCAATTTCTTCCTGCAGGACAGCTATCATTTTCTCTTTAAATGGTGTAGCTATACTAGAAGAGGCTAGGATACTCGCTTTGGATAAATCTATAATTTGAGAAAATACTCCATGATGAAGGAGTAAAATAAGGGCAAAGAGAAGATTTCGAAAATGAATAATTTTCATAGTTTTTATGGAAAAGGTTTAGATATAATACTGAAATTGGGTCAATTAAATACTTTCTGGTTTAAATTGAGTTATTTGCTTAGCACCTTGAATCAATCGAAGCTCATTCAAATCGGCTTGTAATTTATCGGCAAACAAGAGCATATCCGAGCAGTGCAAAATAATATTTGCTCCTGCTTTAACCCAATCTTTTTGTAATTCTAAGCTACCACGGTAACCTGTGTGTCCACCCACAGCCACACCCATGTCTTTCGCCTGTTTGATTAGGGTAGTTGTCAAAGTAATAAATTCAGGAGAACGATACTTTTCAGGCATCTCAAAGGACGTGGATAAATCATGAGGCCCAATAACAAAACCATCTACGCCTGGTCCATCCGTGGAAGTAATTTGAGCAAAATTGGATAAATTTTGAACGGCAGATTCACTCTCAATATTGAGTAATAAGGAATTATTGCGATTGTGTTGTTGCAGATATTGCGCTAACTCAGCAGAGGGCTTTTCTTCACCATGTAATATTTTGGCTAATTTTTTACCTTTCAGTGGACGGTATTTAACCGCTCCAACAAGTGCTAGAACTTCTTCTACATCTTCTACATAAGGAACCAGAATAGCTCCTGCGCCTGCATCTAAAGCTTGGGTAGCCAAATATGGACTAGGTTCTAAAATACGAACTACAGGATTAATGCCTGCCGCTTTAAAAGCGCGACACATCCAACTCAATGTTTCTGGATTATAAGCCACATGCTCAGCACACAAAAAGACAAAGTCCAGGTGCAAGCTCAATACAACATCGAAACTTTTAGGTGAAGTGGAGGTCAAGAGTGTTCCATAGAGAGGATTACCCATGCGCAAGGCATTCCTAAATTCTTGGCCGATCATTTAAATAGGTTTATTAGTCCAAAGGAAATAAAATTTGTCAAATAAACGGACCATTGTCCCTGTAAATCAACAGAATTTTAATTTTCGGCCAATAACTTCTCCATATCCTTGACGCATTGCTCGGCTTCCAAAGGTAAAGTACCATTATAGATTCCTCGAATTCTTCCCTCACGATCTACTAAAATCATGTGCTCGGTATGTAGAAACTCTGTACTGTCTTTGGTATAGCCCAGTTCTTCTTCCGCAAAATAGGACTTCCTAGCTAGATTATAAATGACTGACTTAGAGCCTGTTAGTAAATGCCAATTCGGTGCTTCTATCTTCTTCTCTTCAGCAAATTTCTTTAAAGTTGGCACATCATCTATCCATGGAGTAACAGAATAGGACAACAATTCAACTTGAGGATTGGTACTGAATTTTTTGGCAACAATCTTCATTTGAGAAATCATTTCAGGACAAATATTCCCACAACGGGTGAAAATAAATTGAGCTAAATGGATTTTCCCTTTGACATTGTCCTGTGAAAAAGTTTTGCCATGTTGGTCTTTTAAATAAAAATGATCAATATGATGCTTGATTTTGCTTTTTGCCTCTATTTTATCTAAAAAGTGGGGACTAAAATCAGGGCTATCATAATAAGGAATGCTTGAAACTTGATCTCCACTTTGACAAGCCATAGCAATAGCCAAAAAACTACTTGCTAAAGACCTTCTCAGAAATATTTCGACAGTTTTTAGTTCCCAAAAGCCCATAACGTCGGCCTTCCAAAACCAAGTAATTGGATCTAATTTTCCCATTATCGTAAAACATTTTTTGAGCTCCTTGCTCATGTCCTTTTTCATAATGCATTTCTTTGATTAATTGTCCTCCTTGATTCCATTCCTGACAAAGTCCTTGATATTCATCATTCTCAAACTCAAAGACTCGCATTCTCCTCCCATTATCCCACCACGCTTCATAAGTCCCCGTTTTCTTCCCTTGATCATATGTTCGAATTTCAAATAAATGTCCCGAAGGATAATATTTTCTCCAAATTCCATCTTCCAAGCCCTTATCATAATGTTCGATGCTAGCCGTATCATTGGAATTAGGAAATATTCGAAATAATGTACCTGAAAAAATCTCATCAGCCACAGTCATCCTTCCTGCCACCCAAGTGGCTTTCACTTGTGTAGCATTAACTTGGGTTTCTTCTTTAGGTTGACAGTTTAAAAGAAAAAAGGCTAAGATACTACTGAGAAACAGTACCCGCACTTCCGTAAAATCCACTTCCATTGATATAAGGATCAGAATTGGTGATATGATAGTGATAAATACCATTGGGATATTCTGTCGTGCTATGAGAATGTCCATGATAGGTATCCAAAGACGCATTTTGTACTATTTGGCCACCTTCTTCAGGCCCATAAACTGGAAATCCATCCAGCAAAAATCCTAGTAAAGATGATTTACTAAGCTTTACTTGAGTTAAATATAAGGGTTCGACATGGTAATGATACGAGCCCGTTTGTTGAGGATGGCCCCAATATTGATCAAAACCATTTACCTCATTCGTCAAAGGCTGACTAGGTCCTGCATATTGATTAAATAAGGGAACACCGTTCAGTGCCACTCCAATGGGACCTAGTGGTGTGGCTTTATGCGCAGCGTCAACTTTTGGATTAACAGGTATTTTAAAGGTAAATGATTGGGCAGAAATTGCATTGGGGTTTTTAGCAAAATTATTGCCCCCAAATGTTTTTCCTGTGAATGCTTCATATTGTGCACTTGTGCTAGCAAAATAGGCACTTTTATGATCAGGAACACCCGTTGTTTTTATGGTAATATAAGTCCCATCATTCGTAATGGACGTAGCTCCATAAATTTTTGAATACACTTCGGGGACGACTGCACTAGATGTAGGAGTAATATTTTCAGATGCATTTTTACAGGAAATTCCTAAAGAAAATGCAGTGACTAAAATCAGGAAATATCTCATAGCTGGCTTTATTTTTTGTAAAAGTATCAAGTTCAAATTGAATTAAACCTAGCTATTATCTTCCCATCTTGCTTGATGGTCGATTTTATCTGTTTATTGATAAAATTATTAACAAAAATATGGAATACCCCCTTTGAGTATCAGGTTATTGATAATTGAAATAAGTGATAAAATAAAGTCAAAATAAAATCGTTTTCCCAACGCTGTCAAGGTTTGGAACCTTGCCAGCGTTAGAATTTCGCTTGAACAGTTAGGTAAAAACTTCGACCATCCGATGGCAATATTCCTGGACCTGGATATCCTGTTGCCCGACGAGTGAAATACATGGAATTAGCCAAATTATTGATATTTCCTTCTATTTTGAATCGACTAAATTGATAAGAAATACCTGCATCCATGATGTTATAGGCAGGTATTAAACCCACTACTGCGGAGACTCCTCCATCCTTTGCGTTGGTGGCTTCCGTATACTGATCCGATAAATACGTATATTGAAAAGACGCTTTCCATTTTTTATTACCTATCCTCAATCCTGTTTTCATGTTGACATTTGGAACAAATTCCACTTGTTTTCCTACAATGCCTGCAATCTGACTCGCCTTATATTCGGATTGAATAAAGGCCAAATTGGCAAATATAACCGCACTGGATTCTTGCTCCTCAGGCAATGCCCATCGTAATACATCCACTTCACCATAGGATTCAATCCCCATAATGACAGCCTGTCCAATATTACTTCTTCTTCTCAATACCCGATTATTAGCATCATAAAACTGTACTTCGCCAATTCTATTATTATAGTTCAAATAAAAAGCACTGATATCAAAATTATAGATCGTAGTTTCATAAGTCCTCAGACCCAGATCCACCGAATATCCTTTTTCATCTTTCATATCCGGATCAATAACGGATGAAGGATTGGCTATACGCATGTCACTAAAAGTAATTGAACGATAGTTTTGAGAAACATTACTATACGCTTCCAAATGAGCCTTTGGCTTATAACTAAATCCAACTCCCCCCAAAACAAAAGATCGCTCATTGGTACGAGACTCATTCGTTCTTGTAGCCGATATAATATTTCCTGCTAAATCAAATTGAATATTCCCATAAAATCCATCTGCACGAGTATGAATATATTCCCAGCGTAATCCCGGAGTGATAGAGAATTTATCACTTAGATAAAAGATGTTTTCAAAAAACAAAGAGGTGTTATTATTGGGGAATTTATAATCATTGGCAATCCCTTCCTTGGTATTAATAAAATCAAAATCAGCCGATTTACCTTTACTGCCCAGTCCCTGGATGCTATGATTAAAGCCATGATAAAAACGAGAACCGGCTAAAAAGACAATTAATTTTTCCCCAATAAAATAACGTTTCAAATACCTAGCTTCTGCACCCCAATTGGAAAAATCACCTGTGATTAAATCCCTCTCAGAATTATCGTCTACACTGGCTACTCGATTGGGTCTAAAACCAACCGATTTGCGGTAGGCAGAAAGACCAAACAAGCGCAGATTTACTTCATTTTGTGGGTTGAATTTATGGTCTAGATGTACAGCCCAAAGATTCCAATTTACCTTAAACCAATTTCTTTCACGGTTCGTTTGACGAGGATTCTCCGCAAACATCGCCTCGGTCAATCCTCCAGGCTGGTGTGCTAAATAATTCATGTGCGTAATATCAATACCTACACTTGTTTTGTCGGAAAATCGATAATCTACATCTGCATAAAAATTATAACTTTCAAAATCAGAATTTGCCCTCCACCCATCAGCTCTTTTGTATTGGAAAAAAGTATAATATGATAGTTTATTTTGCGTACCACTCACACTCGTAAAAGCATTATAAAAACCAAAAGAACCAGCACTCTGTCTTGCTACCAATTCCAACTTTTTATCTTGTACTGGTTTCTTCATCACAAAGTTAATTAGGCCCCCAAACTGTGTTCCATATTGCAAAGAGGCCGCTCCTCGAACTATTTGAATTCTACCTACTGCTTCAATCGGCGGGGTATAATAGCTTTCAGGATATCCCAAAGCATCAGCACTGATATCATAACCATTTTGTCGCACGTTAAAATTGGAAGTACGGTTAGGATCTAGTCCCCTTCCTCCAATGCTCAATTGTAAACCTGCTCCATCATTTTCCCAAATATTCAATCCTGCTACGCGAGAAAAAACTTGTCGGGCATTGTTCGTGGCCAAATTTGCTACCAATTGTTCTGGCAAAATTACCTCTGTCTTTTTGCCTTCATAAATACCCATACTCTCTACCGCTCGCATACGCGTAAATCCGAAATCCGTTTGCTTCTGTGTGACCACCACCTCATTCAACGTCACATTCAAGGAGTCCAAATAAATATCCACGGTAATGTCTTTATTCTGTAAGCTGATCGCTTGTTGAATCGATTGAAAATTGGGGGCTAATGTATGTAAGACAAAGGACCCTTTGGGTAGATTTTTGAATTGAAACTCTCCTTTTTCATTACTCTGAGTCATAGGATTTCCTTGATTGAGAAAAACCTGACATCCTGAAATAGGAATACCCGCTTTACGAGCATGTATTTTACCTGAAATACTATATTGAGCCATCAGCCCAAATCCAACTAAACAAAATACGACTGTTTTAAAAACCTTTGATTGTATCATTGAAGGGTAATATCCATGTTTTATGTGTAAAAGAATCTTGCTCTTTGGCTAAATCGGTTTGGGGGTTTATCAGTGGTTTACCTAATCTTCCATTTAATGCCACATAAGAATCCACATACACTTTGGGGGAGCTGAAACCCTGATTGGCATAATACTCACGTAAATAATGGGCATATTGTAATATCATGTCGGGTTGAGTGCTCATCATTTTTTCCTGTAAAGTGCTCAGATGAAGATTATTATTGACCACTGCTTGCAGGCCATTTGTCCCCTTTACCGTAAACTGCGCATAACCCGCCTTTTCCATCAACATCACTCTCCAAGAGAAGCGATAGCCTTCTTCCGTCCAAAACAATTCCCCTGGATACGCCAGGTAGCGAAAAGGAAATAGGAGTTGAAATACAAAAAACAATACAAAGCCCCAATGAAGTAATGGAGGGGACTGATAAGTAGATGCAATGGGAGGTGTTTCTTTAGGCAAACCTAAGATTGATACCAAACGATTTATTACTTTTTGATGAAAATCGGCTGAGAAAAAGATCAATGCTGCCACCATCATGATATGAGGAAACATCCCGATGGGAAACAATAAAGCCGTTAGCACATGAAATACGATGACTGCCATATATGCCCAGGCTCTCGACATTTTATTCCAAAGTAAAAATGGAATACTTAGGTCATACAGGCAGCCAAACCAAGAAAAAAGGTAGGGAATCCAAGCATAATTGAATAAAAAACCAATGATAGGCATGTCGTTTCTGGCAGGCAACCAAATACTTAAAGGCTGTGCATGAAAAAGCCAATCGCTATTTACCTTGGCCAAACCTGCATAAAAATAAAGAATAGCCATCATCAGTTTGATGGAATCGATGTTCCATTGCGGAATGAACTGAGCTCGGATTTGTTTATCCCGATAAGAATCTATGGAAAAATAGACCTGAGCAGGAAGAAACACCATCATCAAACAAAGTAAACTAATGAAATAATAATGGTTTAAATACGTACTCTTATCGATCAACTCGATGTAAGAAAAACTAAGGAATAAACTGATACTGGCCACACGATAAAAAAGCCCTAAAGCCACCAAAAACGCACTCAAAGCACAAATAAAAAACAAAGCGTAGGTATATTCTCCCCAAGGTTTAACCCATTCAAAGCCATAAAAAGTAAAAAAATAGGTGGGCATCAGGTATAAGGTTTCAATCCAGCCTTTACTCCAAAAGCGGATCATACTTGCAAACAACATGAACCCAAAACAAATCCTGAATACCGCCAATGGAGCAGCTGAATTCGTTTTTTGTAGGTATTGTTTAATCCCCATCGTTATCTGTATAAGTAATGGTAATACTCATGGCGGAGGTCATATCTACTTTCAACATACGAACCGTTTTCTGCATTTCAGTATAAACCGCCACCATAGCTTGATTATTACTTTTCACCTCCTCATACAAATTGGGACGCAGTGGGTCTAATTTAACTTTCGTGGATTCAAATTGAGCATTGATCATTTCACTTAAATTTTTACCTGTGGAGCTGTCTTTAGCTTTCAATGCATCCAAATAGGTTTTAATGGATGGACCTTCTACACCTGTTTTAACGGCTTTTCCGTTAAAAAAATCCACATAAGCTTGGTGGGCGGTTTTAGCCAAGGCTAATGAAATATCTTTTTTATAAAATGCCTCCACTTTATCTGGAGCAATAACTCCATTCAGCATCGCTCCCGAAGGAATTCCAAATTTACCCGATCGGATAAATCGCTCATAATGTAGAACAAAGCCATTGATCATCAAGGAGGTCGATGAGGAAATATCCAATCCAGTCTTGCTGATGTATGTTTCACGATACGTGCTATTCCATTCACTGATTACTTTATCCAATAAAGTTGCCATTCTTCCTGTCAAGCGTTTGACATAAGCTAATCGTTTCGCACCTTCTGTTGGAGCAATATAATAGGCTACAATTTCCTCATCCGTTTTAGCAAGGCCATTGAGTAAAAAATCCAAGGCCGGAAAACCTTGTTGCGCATAAGAAGCTGGGACTTCTAAATTTGAAGATGGATCGTTTATATTCGCCAAAATCCCGCTTTCGTTGGCGGGATAAATATTGTAGAAGTTACGAATGGTTTGCTTTTCTGCTGGACCAAAATCAAATAATTCCACTTTTTGCCATTCGATGTAGGCCTCTGTCCAGGCCGATCGAAATGCAGCTAAATTATTGGTATTGGGCTGATTGATAAAAGCCTCCGATTTAGCCTGCATTGCGTCAAATTTAATTTTAAAATTGACATAAGCTGGAATAATGACCTGATCAGCCAAATGACTCAGCACGGCCTTTCGGTCTTTTCCGTCTTCTTGTGGAGTCGGTTCTTCTGTACCTGTACCATTACTTCCACAAGCCCAAATTAATCCAGTCAATACGATTAGTAAATACTTTTTCATGTAACAAACCATGTTAATAAAGGCCATGAATAGTTAAGTATCCATGGCCCTGTGATGTTCATTTATAATTTAAACTTAGTAGAAATGGCCTCAGAGGCGGCATTTATTTTATCATTGGTTAGGTCCCAAAAACCATTAGGCGAATTGATTAAGGCATTTAAAATATCATCTGAAAATTTGGCATCCACATTATATGAAGTACAATAGCGCAAGGAATAAATAAAACCCAAACCTTCACCAATAGCATGTGCGCGTGCAGCATCCGTGGTTCCCGACTTCCATTTGGCTAAATATCCCACAGCGGCAGCAGCAATGGCTTTTTCTGATTCATTGCGAATGTAGGCCGCTTGCTTTTTCAATTCAGTCATATCATTGTTGACAATAGCCGCACGGCCTTTCAAAAATGCCAGGTGAAAATTAGCATAACTAGCCTTGTTGTATTCCCAGATATAAGAACCTAAAAACGATTCTGATGTTCCACGAACGGTATTGGTAGAACCCGCTAAATAGATCGGGTTTAATGTTAATAAGCCATAGGCTTCATCCCAATGATGCTCAAGCGCGGTGTATTTTTTCCCAGAAACCAATGTATAATTATTCGCTGTTAAACCCGTATTAAGCAAAACATTTCCGATATAATCCAACTGCAATGCACCAATTAAGGATTTTTGTATGATTTGTGCTGTCTCTATACCTTTGGCATCTACTAGATATGTTCCAAGTTTGCCTGCCACGCCTTTGGAGGCAGTATTTGCATATGAATTACTTACCGTAGCCATTTCTCCTAATAAAGCATCCAATCGAGCACGTGCTGATTCAGCATCAGTACTGGATTTAGAGGAGGCTGTGATATTTCTTAGGGCCAATCCAGATGTGTTTAACTCTGTTCCAACAATTTTTAAGCTAGCAATATCCGTGAATGAATTAGCGCTATTCGCGTACATAGCTTTCATTAAATTGGCATCCAAAGCCTTATTATCTCGTACAGCTGCACCTAAATAATAATTCAATGCTTGGAACATTTTATGATGCGTATTTCCGGATTTCAAATCAACGGTAGTATCTCCTTTGGCATCGATGAAATATTGCTTGTAAGGAGTGGCGGTAGTTAGAAGACTATAATCTAATTTTGAACGAAGGTTAGGTACTACATCGGGACTCTTTTCACAGGAAGAAAAGCCGAGTAAAATGGCTAAAAGCCAAGCAAAATGCAGTTTCATGTTAATTTTAGGCATGTTATTTGTGTTAACTTTATGTAGACTAATTATAAATAATAAACAAAGCTATCCCCTATTTAGAGTAATTCCAAATAAGAAGTAAAATTATTTAGAATTATTTTAAATAATAATTTCTATCTAACTGAAAATCAAACAAATGATCCATGGCAATTTTTTGAAAGAAGAAATTCCATTGAAAATAATTTATAGAATTAGACTACTTAGGACTTCCCAAAGGTGGGGCCTATTCGCTGCTTAACTAGGGTCAAAGGAAATCGTTGTTATCGATATTTAGAAATATGGACAAACCTCGAGTGTAAAAGAATTGTAAAAAAGAATTTAAACTTTACGTAACAGCATGTAAGAAATCTTTACAAATACTTTCTTAAAAAAATTTAAAAAATAGAATTGACCTTTTTTTAGAATAGTTGAAAGGAGAAAAAAAATCAGCATATATACATATACGTTCAATAGCCTTGTAAGTAGCTGATAAAAGCCTAGTTAGACGAACTTAGATACAGGCAAAATACATCATTAATAATACTATTTGTTGCATTATTTCAATAATTAACCGCCAAATAAACCTTTCCAATCGATCGGGAAGTAATTTTTCTTGCCTAAAAACAGGTAAAATTTTCAATAAGTTGACTTATATTTAAAATTAATTCTGTCGACCAATAATCCTAATTGTGTCGATTAACCATTTAATCATTCCTTGTATGAAAACAAAATTTATTAGCAGTAATGCGGTTTTGCTTTTGGCATTTTTGTTGTCGATGTCATGGATTTCCATGGGTCAAGGCAAAGTGTCCACAGTAACTGGTACGGTTACTGATGAAAAAGGCGAGCCGCTCATCGGTGTCAACATCATCCTTAAAGAAACAAGTAAAGGAACTACGACCAATGTTGATGGTAAGTATTCCATTAATGTTACCAATGCTCAAAGCAAATTGCTCTTTTCTTTTGTGAGTTACGAACCTAAAGAAGTAACTGTAGGAAATCAGAGTATCATTAATGTTAGCTTAAAACCTGACGCCAAAAGTCTATCCGAAGTAGTGGTGGTAGGTTACGGTGTTCAGAAAAAAGCGACCGTTTCAGGTTCTGTCGTTTCTGTTAAAGGAAATGAACTACAGAAATCACCCAGCGTTAACTTAAGTAACTCATTGGCTGGTAGAATGGCCGGTGTGGTTGCCGTTAACCGTAGTGGTGAGCCGGGTTATGATGGTTCTTCCATCCGTATCCGTGGTGCAAACACCTTGAACAACAGTGATGCCTTAATCGTAATTGACGGTATTCCCAATAGAGCGGGTGGTTTAGACCGTATTAATCCAGCTGATATTGAGTCAGTTTCTGTCTTGAAAGATGCCTCGGCTGCCATCTATGGTGCACGTGCTGCCAACGGTGTTATTTTGATCACGACGAAAAAAGGAAAATCAGGTAAACCTGAATTATCTTACTCATTTAACCAAGGTTTTTCTCAGCCAACAGTGGTTCCTGCATTAGCAAATGCCGCTCAATATGCTGGAATGTTAAATGACTTGGATATTTACCAATTGCCAGTTAGCCAATGGGCTGCTGCCACCCAGGCCTACAAAGAAACAGGCGTTTACAATGGACGTAAAGCTCCATATTCTCCTACCGACATGAAGTTGTACAACGACGGTTCTGATCCGTGGTTACATCCGAACACAGATTGGTATGGTGCTACTTTAAAAAACTGGTCTCCACAATCACGTCACAATGTACAAATGAGTGGTGGTAGTGAGAACATCAAATATTTGGCTTCTTTGGGATACCAAAATCAAGATGCATTCTATAAAAATTCAGCTACAGGATATCAACAATATGATATTCGCTTGAATTTAGATGCTAAAATCAATGAAAATGTCAACTTATCGGTGGGTATTTTGGGACGTGAAGAGAACCGTCGTTTCCCAACAAAACCAGCCAGTGCTATTTTTCGTATGCAAATGCGTGGAAAACCGAACCAGCCAGCTTTCTGGCCAGACGGTCGTCCGGGTCCGGATATTGAGAACGGTGAAAACCCAGTGGTTATTACAACAAACCAAACAGGTTATGACCGCGATAAGCAAAGTTATTTCCAAACCAACGGTCAATTGGACATCAAAATTCCATTCATCAAAGGTTTGAAATTTACAGGTACAGCGGCGATCGATAAGCGTTTCAGAGATACCAAACGTTGGGAGACTCCTTGGACATTGTATGAAAAAGGAACAGGCTTCGAGGCAGATGGTAAAACTCCTATCTTAGTACCTAGTAAGCGTGGGCCAGCTGAACCTCGTTTGACTTTAGGAAATGAATCTCAGTTAAACGTCTTATTGGGAGGTATTTTCACGTATGAAAGAAAATTCGATGACCATGGTTTAACTGTTTTAGCGGGTACTAACCGTGAAACAATCAATGGAGACAACTTCAATGCCTACCGTCGTTTCTTTATTTCTACTGCTTTGGATCAAATGTTTGCCGGTGGTGACTTAGAGAAAAACAATGGCGGTGGTGCTTATGAAAGAGCTCGTTTAAACTATTTCGGTCGTGTGGCTTATAACTACAAAGAGAAATACCTAGCAGAATTCTTATGGCGTTATGATGGTTCGGATATTTTCCCTCCAGAAACTCGTTATGGTTTCTTCCCAGGTGTTATGGCTGGTTGGGTGATGTCTGAAGAGAATTTCATCAAAAATGAATTGCCAGCAATCAACTTCTTGAAGTTAAGAGGTTCATGGGGACAAATGGGTAATGACCAAATCGCTACGTACCAATATTTGTCTACGTATGGATTTAGATCTTACATCATCGGTAACGTAGAAACGAAAACCTTGTTTGAAACTAAAATCCCGAATAAAGATATTAAATGGGAAGTGGCAACGAACTCGGATATTGGTTTAGAAGGTGCTTTATTCAACAATAAATTGACTTTTGAATTAGATTATTTCTACAACAAAAGAACAGATATCCTTTGGGTAAAAAATGCTTCTGTACCACAGTCGACTGGTTTAACTCTTCCAGCTCAAAACATTGGAGAGGTATCTAACCAAGGATTTGACTTTACCTTAGGATACCGTGACCAAATTGGTGATTTGACATTCAATGTAGGTTTAAATGGAGGTTATGCTAAGAACAAAATCTTGTTCTGGGATGAGGCTCCAGGTGCACCCGAGTGGCAAAGAACAACAGGTAAGCCTATGTACACTTATCAGGCATACTTGTATGATGGAGTATTCAAAGATCAAGCGGAAATTGATGCGAACACCATCAATTACAAGGCTATCGTAAATACCTTACGTCCGGGTGACATGAAGTACAAAGATTTCAATGGTGATGGAAAAATCACTCCAGATGATCAAGTACGTAATGACTTCACTCAGTTGCCTTTATTCCAAGGTGGTTTCAATTTGGGAGCTCAATACAAAGGATTTGATTTAACGATCTTGTTCCAAGGAGCAGCTGGTGCACAACAATATGTAAGTGCTGGTGAATCAGGAAACATTGGTAACTTCTTATTGGACATTTATAAAAATCGTTGGACAGTAGAAAACCCAAGCAGCGAGCACCCTCGTATCGCGAACCGTAGTGACCAATACTACTCAGGTAACAACACGTATTGGTTACGTAGTTCTGACTACATTCGTTTGAAAAACTTAGAAATTGGATACAACATTCCAGCTTCTGCTTTGGCTAAAATAGGTTTGAAAAACTGCCGTGTTTACACGAATGGTTTGAACTTATTGACGTTTGACAAATTGAAAGTATACGATCCAGAATCAACCAATGCTACTGGACAGTATTACCCACAGTCAAGAATCATAAACGTAGGTTTAACAGCTACTTTTTAACTCATAAACTATCGTATTCATTATGAAAAAAAGAAACATAATCATTGCACTAGCATTTTTTAGTACCGTATTAACCAGCTGCAATGACGATTTTGTTAATACAAAGCCGCTGGACCAACTGTCAGAATCGGTTGTTTGGACTGACCCTAACTTGGCCGAAGCATTCGTAACAGAATTGTACGGAGGTTTAGGAAACGGTGGATTTGACGAGCAAATGCTTGCTTCTCTTACGGATGAAGCATCTTTTACTCACCCGGGACGTGGTATTACCACCATCACGGAATCGCGCTCTAACCCAGCAGATATTGGTTGGGTGAATGGTACACTTAGCTGGCAAAATATGTACACACGTATTCGTGCATGTAATTTGGCCTTAGCGAACTTGAAAAAAGCAACTACCTTCCCAACGGCCTTAGTGGATCGTTTAACAGGTGAAGCGAAATTCATGCGTGCCTATTTCTATCACCAATTAGTTCGCTATTATGGTGGTGTGCCTATTGTGGATAAAGCCTATGCTTTAACGGATACTGACTTCCTTACTCAAAGAAATACGATGGAAGAATGTATCAACTTTATTGTGAAAGATTGCGATGAAGCAGCAGCTTTATTGAATGGTAAATCTTTAGCAGCAGGTAGAGGAAGTAGAGCCGCTTGTTTAGCATTAAAATCACGTATCCTTTTATACGGAGCCAGTGATTTGTACGATGCTACTACAGCAAAATCTAAGTCTACAGCTATGGCTGCTTTTGCTACCCCAGCAATCTTAGCATATACTTCTGGCGACCGTGCGGCTCGTTGGACTAAAGCTAAAGATGCTGCTAAAGCAGTATTGGATTTACCTGGATTTGGTAATGCATTAAACCTATCTGCACCAGCAGAAAAAAATGATGCTGTTACGAACTATCAAAATAACTCCTTAGCCAAAAATGGTGGTGAGAAAGAATTAATCTTTGCTCGTTATTTCATCAATGCTAAGCAAGAAAACGGTGGTCGTATCGGTTTGTTTAATGGTCCAAATGGATACCACAACTGGGCTGGAAATGCCCCTATCCAAAACTTAGTAGATGATTATGAAATGATGGATGGTTCTAAGTTTTCGTGGTCTAACCCAGGCCATGCAGCTAGTCCATATGAAAATCGTGATCCACGTTTCTATGCGTCTTTATTGTATGATGGTGCTAACTGGAAGCCTAGAACGGCTGACGTAGCTTCCAAAGATCCAATGAACCAAATTCAAACAGGTCAATATGAGCTTTCTTCTGGTTCTGGAAAAGTATCTTACTTCGGTTTAGATACTCGTAAGAGTACTGTAGAAGATTGGAATGGTAGCTACACAGGATATTATTTCCGTAAGTTCACCGATCCAAATCCGTCGATTGTTGATCAAAATACATGGCAACAAATTCCTTGGCCTTTCTTCCGCTATACAGAAGCCATATTAAACTATGTGGAAGCTTGTATCGAATTAGGACAAGATGCTGAAGCGCGTACTTGGTTGAACAAAATTCGTTTCCGTTCGGGTATGCCAGCAGTAACAGAAAGTGGCAATGCTTTACGCGAGCGTTATCGTAACGAGCGTCGTGTGGAATTGGCCTTTGAAGAGCATCGCTACCATGATGCACGCCGTTGGATGATCGCCACCAACACCTTAGGTGCTAAAGTGAAAATCATCAATGTTTTTGGTGCTTTGAAACCTGGTAAAACTGTGACACTATACAAGTATGATCCAAGCAGTTTCGATTACTCATACAAAGTAGTGGATATGGACCCAGGTAAAGAAAACAGAACATGGTTAGACAAGATGTACTTCTTGCCAATCCATCGTGATGAAATGAACCGTAATAATAAGTTGGTTCAAAATCCTGGATATTAATCTAGTATATTTGTAAGGAAATGGTAAAGTAGAAATGCTTTACCATTTCCTTTTTTCATTATTTAGCCATAGTCACGTGAAAAATTATTTTGCTCTCCTACTCATCATCATTAGCTTTTCTTGCCAAAAGGCAAAAACTGAATTAGAGAGCAATCCTGAACCTCAACTTTTCCAATTACTGAGTCCCGAGCAAAGTCATGTCAATTTTGAAAATAAAATTGAGGAAGGCCTAAATACCAATGTCCTAATGTATGAATATTTCTACAATGGCGGCGGAGTAGCCACGGGAGATTTGAATGGAGATGGAAAGCAAGACTTGTATTTTTCCAGTAACATGGAAAACAACCATTTGTACCTCAATCAAGGTAATCTGGTTTTTAAAGAAGTTGCCGATGTAGCTGGTGTGACGGGCAGGCCAGGCCCATGGAAAACAGGAGTTTCCATGGTGGATATCAATGGCGATCATAAATTAGATATTTACTTATGCTATTCAGGAAATTTACCTCCTGATAAAAAACGTAATCAATTATTCATCAATCAAGGAAATGATGCCTCTGGTGTCCCATTATTTAAAGATGAAGCAGCCACATACGGACTAGACAGCCCTGCTAATAGTACGCAAGCCGTTTTCTTTGACTACGATAAAGACCAAGATCTAGATATGATTTTGGTCAATCACAATCCTAAATCACTACCCATATTAGATGAAGCAAGTACAGCAGATTTGCTTCGACAAGAAGACCCAAACAGCGGTTTACGCTTCTTTCAACAAAAACAAAAAGGTCATTTCGAAGATGTGACCACCTCCTTAGGGATTAGCAGTTCTTCCCTTTCCTACGGTTTAGCCGTGGGAATCTCCGATTTGAATGCCGATGGTTGGTTGGATTTCTATGTATCCAACGACTATACCATTCCAGATTATCTATACATCAACCAACAAGGTAAAAAGTTCAAAAACGTCATTCAGAAAAGTATGGGGCATACTTCTCATTTTTCTATGGGAAATGACATTGCCGATATTAATAATGATGGATTAGCCGACATATTCACTTTGGATATGCTGCCAGAAGATAATTTGCGACAAAAAAACCTGATGTCTCCTGATAATTACGAGAAATTCAATTTTAATGTGGCAGTGGGCTTTGGCCATCAATACATGAGAAATATGTTGCAGGTCAACCAAGGTATTGACCCAAGTACTCAAGAACCTAGGTTTCATGAAATGGGACAATTAGCCGGCATATCCAATACCGATTGGAGCTGGAGTGCGCTCTTTGCGGATTATGATAATGATGGCTGGAAAGACTTATACATCACCAATGGGTATTTAAGAGACTATACTAACTTGGATTTCCTTAAATACATGGGAGATTTTGTACAAAACAACCAAGCATCCATTCAAAGGCAAAACGTATTGGAATTAGTTCAAAAAATGCCTGCCTCCAACATCAGCAATTACATGTTTAAAAACCAGCAAAATGGCACGTTTAATTCGGTGACCAAAGCCTGGGGAATGGAAAATACCTCCAATAGTAATGGAGCGGCTTATGCTGATTTGGATGGAGATGGAGATTTGGAACTGATTGTTAATAACATCAATAAACCTGCTTTCATTTTTGAGAATAAAAGCAACGAGCTTAAAAAAGAAAATAAAAACCTTCAAATTGAACTCCAAGGTGAAGGACTGAATACCCTTGGTTTAGGGGCTAAGTTCAGGGTATACCAAGGTGGAAAAAACCAATATTTCGAACAAAACCTATATCGAGGATATCAGTCCAGTGTTTCTCCAGTAATACATGTAGGATTAGGAAATAAAGCGTCCATTGATTCCTTGGTCATTACATGGAATTCGGGTAAATCTCAAATGGTAAAAAAGGTGACTGCTTCCAAAATTACCTTAAAAGAATCTGAGGCGAAGGTCATTCCCATCAAAGCTAACAATCAAGAAAGCCCTCTATTTGTTTCATTGAAAACGTTGCAATCCTTTGAAAAATCTCAGGACGAATTCAACGATTTTAAACGCCAAACCCAAATCTCGCTTCCCTTGTCTTTTGTGGGACCCTGCCAAAGTACCGGTGATGTCAATGGAGATAATTTGGTCGATATATTTGTCGGAAATCAAGCTGGCAAAGGTGCCACTTTATATTTGCAGCAAAGCTCTGGTGAATGGAAACGAATGCCTTCGGCAATGAGTCAAGACATAGGTTTTGAAGATAGCGATGCCCAGTTTTTTGATGCAGATGGCGATGGAGATGTCGACTTATGGGTCGTCAGTGGTGGCTATGGACTGATGGAAGCGAATGATGCTAAACTTACTGATCGATTATACCTCAATGATGGAAAGGGGAATTTCAAAAAATCAACAATTCCTTTACCGAGTCAAGGGGTCAGTAAATCTTGTATTCAAATCATTGATATCAATCAAGATCGCTTGCCCGATGTATTCGTAGGTGGACGAGTGATTCCCGGAAAATATCCAGAATGTCCCGCTTCTTTTGTTCTACTCAATCAAGGTGCGGGTAAATTCAAAGATATCAGTGCACAATTCCCTGCCGTACAACAAGCAGGCATGGTCACAGATGCGGCTTGGGATGATTTAAATCAAGATGGCAAAAAAGAGCTGGTGTTGGTTGGAGAATTTATGCCAATCAAAATTTTTACATTAAATAATAAGACTTTTGAAGAAAGCACATCCACATTCTTTGAAAACTCCCCACAAGGATTATGGAATACCATTCGAATCGAAGATTTGAATCGGGATGGGAAGAAAGAAATGTTGGTAGGTAATTTAGGTCTAAACAGTCAATGGAAAGCTTCTACGGAGCAGCCCATGGAATTGCATTTCAAGGATTATGACCAAAATGGCTCCATTGACCCCATTTTGTTTACTTATGTCAAAGGTGAATCCGTTCCTTTCATGACACGTGATGAATTATTAGACCAAATGAGTATCATGCGTACTCGATTTACGGATTATCAAAGTTTTGCTGAAGCTAAATTGTCGGATATTATCACAGAAGAAGAGCAAAAAGGAGAACACGTTTGGAAAGCGACTGAATTAAAAACTTCGCTCTTTCAGCTGAATTCTAAGGGTCAATATGAATCTCTTGAATTACCTTGGGAAGTACAAGCCTCCCCTATTTCAGCCATTGCCATACTGAATATAGCTGGTCAAAAAGATGCTGATATTTTATTAGCGGGAAATATGCACCACGCTAAATTACGAATTGGTAAAATGGATGCTAATGCAGGTTTATTACTACGCTCGAAAGGAAATTTAAGGTACGAGGCGCTTTCTCCGCAAAAAACAGGACTTTGGTTACAAGGCGATGTTAGGTCTATGCAAGTCATTGGGGATCAATTGTTCATAGGAATTAACCATCGAGGCATATTCCAATATAAAGCAACAAATCGATGAAAAAAATCATCCTTTTTCTATCATTTATGGCTTGTTGGGCTTGTCAATCCAAGTCTAAGAAAATCCAATTTTCAGGAACTGAAATCGACAAAGTAGTCCAAGAAATGACGGAAATGATGATTCATGATGTCAGTAATCCCCCTTTGGCGATGCGCTTTTTCTCCTATGCCTGTTTAGCTGGCTATCAGGTCATGACGGAAGCGGATTCTAGCTTGAATGCATTTCAATATAAGTTCAATGATTATCCTGCATTCACAAAAGATAAGTCCATAGAGGCTCCTGAATTTACGGCTATGTTGGCCATGATGGAAGTGGCACAAAAAATGCAACCTTCTGGCAATAGGATGAAAGAATTTGAAGCGCGTTACATTGACTCTTGCCGTCAAAAGGGTTTATCGAACCAAGTGATTGAAACATCTACTCAAAAAGCGCAAGCCGTGGCGAAAGGGATTTTAGCCTATGCCAAAGCAGATGGCTACAATAAGCTTAGTAATTTTCCGAAGTACACACCCAAGAAAACAGCGGGAGCTTGGTATAGCACGCCTCCGGGGTATTTCCCAGCGGTAGAACCTTATTTTTACCGCATTCGTAGTTTTAGTTTAGACACCAATAAAATAGAGGAAATTCCAGCTCCAGCTCCTTATTCGGAATCGAATTCATCTTCATTTTATCAATTAAGTAAGGCCGTTTACCAAGCTGATAAATCGGAAGAAAACCTCAAAATTGCCGCATTTTGGGATTGTAATCCCTTTGCGCTGAACGACCAAGGCCATTTATTGATAGGCATGAAAAAAATATCCCCAGGAGCCCATTGGATGGGAATTGCAGGGATAGCAAGTGCTAAAAAACAAGTAAAATTTGGGGAAAGTTTAGCGATTAGAACGGCATTGGCAACCAGTTTAATGGATGCGTTTTGGTTATGCTGGCGAGAGAAATACCACAGTCACCGCATTCGTCCTGAAACAGCCATCCGAAAATTAGTAGATCCTACTTGGAAACCTTTTTTACAGACACCTCCATTTCCTGAATATCCGAGTGGACATTCCACTGTTTCAACCACTGCGGCCATCGTGTTAACACATTTTTTTGGCCCTAATTTTTCCTATACAGATACGGTCGAAAAGCGCTATGGCATAGCCGACCGATCATTCAAGTCCTTTGAAGCAGCCGCCGAAGAAGCTAGTATTTCCCGCTTTTACGGCGGTATTCATTACATGGATGGCATAGAAGCTGGACAAACACAAGGCCGAATTTTAGGCAAACATTTTTTAACCTTATTGCAACATGAAAATTAAATTATTACTACTTCTAAGCATCTTCGCTTTTCAATCACAAGCCCAAAATACTTCCAAGGAAGCTTGGGAATCCATGTTTAATGGTAAGGATCTAAACAATTGGACCCCAAAAATCCGTAATTCTCCAGCGGGTGTCAATTATGGCAATACCTTTCGAGTGGAGGATGGAAAATTAGTGGTACGCTATGATTCTGCGGCCTATCCCAATTTTGATGAGCGATTTGGTCACCTTTTCTACAAGAAAAAATTTGGCTATTACCGAATCCGTTTGAACTATCGCTTTGTAGGAGAACAGGCTATTAAAGGACCTGGTTGGGCTACAAGAAACAGCGGTATCATGGTGCATGGACAAACGGCAGAGAGCATGGGCTTGAAGCAAGACTTTCCCGTGTCTATTGAGGTGCAATTATTGGGAGGAAATGGAAAGGATAAAAGAACCACTTGTAATTTGTGTACACCGGGAACCCATGTAGAAATGAATGGGAAGCTATTTACGCCACATTGCATCAACTCCCAATCAGAAACCTTTCATGGAGATCAGTGGGTCCAAGCAGAAGTACTTGTTTTGGGAGATTCCTTGATCCGTCATTACTCCAATGGAAAAGAAGTTTTAGCCTATCAGAGGCCACAAGTAGGTGGTGGCAATGTCAGTGGACAAGATGTCATTTTTGGCAAATCGGGCGAACTTATTAAAGAAGGCAGTATTTCCTTACAAAGCGAAAGCCATCCCGTGGAATTCAAGAACATTGAAATTTTAAATTTGGAAGGTTGCATGAATCCAGAGGCCTTGAATTACAAAACCTATTTTGTTAAATCGAAACCAGAAGATTGCCTTTTCAAAACGAAAAAGAAAAAATAAATACCCCATTTTTACCTTTAAATAAGAAAATAGCCTAGTAGATGGTATCATTTTAAGGAAAAATGAAGATATTGAAAAACCATTAGCCTTTGCTCTAAGCCATTTAGCGAACATATAAAAAAAGTACTATTATTGGAATCCCCAATCGGTCATTTAATACCTGTAAACTTGGTAAAATAAACGAAATTTGGGTAATTTGGCTGTTTGGAAATTTACCTTCCAATAGTCTATTGTAGAATAATTCAATTATAAATTTTATATCGCATGTGTGGAATCGTAGCATATATAGGTCATCAAGAAGCCTATCCTATCATATTAAAAGGTTTAAAAAGATTAGAATATAGAGGCTACGACAGTTCGGGAATTGCCTTATACGGTAAACAAATTGAATCCTACAAAAAGAAGGGAAGAGTCAGTGAATTAGAGACTTGGGATGCCCCTATTTTACACGAAGCACATGCCGGAATCGGTCATACACGCTGGGCTACCCACGGTGAGCCCACCGATGCCAATGCCCATCCACACCAATCCAACAGTGGTAGAATCACCTTGGTGCACAATGGAATCATTGAAAACTATGCCTCATTAAAGGCTGAATTAATCCAAAAAGGCTATACGTTCCAAAGTGAAACAGACACCGAAGTTTTGGTCAATTTCATTGAGGACATCCAAATCAACAACAATTCTACCCTAGAAGAGGCCATGCGCATCGCCCTAAAAAGGGTGGTTGGAGCTTACGTGATCATTGTATTGGAAGATGGTTTTCCAGATAGATTAATTGCTGCCAGAAAAGGTAGTCCTTTGGTGATCGGTGTAGGAGAAGGAGAGCACTTTTTAGCATCGGACGCCTCCCCCATCATTGAATATACCAAGCGCGTCATTTATGTCAATGATTATGAGTTGGCCATCATATCCAAAGATGACATCATCTTAAAAAATCTAGGAAACGAGCCGGTAACGCCCTATATCCAACAATTGGATATGGAGTTGGCTCAAATAGAAAAAGGCGGTTTTGATCATTTCATGTTGAAAGAAATCTTTGATCAGCCAGCCAGTTTAACGGATTGTTTACGTGGTCGTCTGGATGTTGCTAATTCAAGTTTAACCTTAGCTGGTGTAGACCAACATTTGTCGGTTTTCACCCAAGCCAAACGCATCATCATTGTGGCCTGCGGAACCAGTTGGCATGCAGGACTCATTGCCGAATACATGATCGAAACGATTTGTCGGATTCCTGTGGAGGTAGAATATGCTTCTGAGTTCCGATACCGTAATCCCATCATTCATTCCGGGGATGTGATTATAGCGATATCTCAAAGTGGTGAAACGGCCGATACTTTGGTGGCGATAGAACGTGCCAAAGAGCAGGGAGCCTTTATTTTTGGCGTGGTAAATGCGGTGGGATCATCTATAGCAAGACTATCCCATGCGGGAGCCTATACCCATGCTGGACCGGAGATTGGGGTAGCCAGTACCAAAGCCTTTACGGCCCAATTAACCGTATTGGCCATGATGGCCTTGAAAATTGGTAAAGCCAAGCAAACATTAACGGATGCTGATTACAAGCATTATTTAGTGGAATTATCTCAAATTCCGGAGAAAGTGCAAGTGATTTTATCCTCTCATGAATTAATTAAGGAAGTCGCACAGGTTTATGCCGAAGCAAACAACTTCTTGTTTTTAGGAAGAGGCTATAATTTCCCAGTGGCCTTGGAGGCTGCCTTAAAACTGAAAGAGGTGAGTTATATTCCCTGCTCTGGATATCCTTCAGGAGAGGTAAAACATGGTCCTATTGCCTTGGTGGATGAGACCTTACCGACATTATTCATTGCTACCAAAGACAAATATTACGATAAGATTGTCAGCAACATTCAGGAAATCAAAGCCCGAAAAGGCAAAGTGATAGCCATCATCAATCCGGACGACACAGCCATTCGAGGCGTATCTGACCATGTGATGGAAGTTCCAGAAACCGATGAGTTATTAGCGCCTTTATTAACGGTCATCCCTACGCAATTAATGTCTTACTACATCGGCGTTTTACGTGGATTGGATGTCGACAAGCCGAGGAATTTGGCTAAGAGTGTAACGGTGGAGTAGCGTGTATAACGTTGTTGTTGGCTTCGAGAACCTCAGGTAAATCGAGAGCATCAGGCAACGCTGTCAAGGTTTAAAACCTTGCCAGCGTTAGGTGCAAACCTAACATTTTTCGACCAAAAACAAGGGCATCTTCCCACAGATTATCAGTAGATCGATATTTTTATCCTTTTGTAGATTTCCGCTGTTCGATTTCTATGGTTAAATCAATTAGTTGTCTATAAAAATAGTAATATTTTCATTTTAGGAACTAGCCCTGATTTAACCATAGAAATCGAACAGCAGATTCCTGTTAGCCATTTGTGCTTTTATTTTTTAATATTTTTCCTTTACAAATTTCTGCCATTCTATTTCAAATTGCATTTCTGTAACTCCAATTACTTTTTCAAAATTACCATACGATTTTATAAATTCTGGAAGCTTTTCTTTTCCATATTTTGAGACAAAATACTCAACGATTGTGTAACCAACGTTATAAATTTGATTGCTATTATTCAATTCTTTTAGTGTCGGACTATTTTTCATTCCGTATTTAACGCTCAAATTATTTACAATTCCTGCTTCATAATCGCAAATTGCTTCCCAAAACCATTGCGGATAATTTTTCTCAAAACCAGTTTCAAAGTTTTTGTCAAAATCAGCAACTTTTTCATTTTGGGATTTCGAAAGAGCATCCTGAATTAAAATATTAAGTTGAACGCAATGAGTAAATTCGTGAACTGCTACTTTTTCCATTTTCTGTGGAAAAATACTATTGTACCAAGTTTCATACTTCAAATGAAATTCTAAAGGCCCTCGACTTGTTCCACTTGCATTACTGTTCTTTATACCTATCGCTTTGTTAAAATCACTTTGGTTTGGATAAATAAAAACTGAAATTTTATCATGTTTGGGGTCTTTTAATTCCGTTCTAATTCTATCGTAATTCAATTCTAAAGCTATTGAAATATCTTCGGCTTCGCTTTCAAGAATTCCGTAATAATTCACTACAAAATTTGTTGAAGATATATTTTTGCTATCGCTTTCAACTCTTAATTTTCGAATTAGAAATGATATCAAGAATATTGTAGCTAAACATCCAATAGAAAGTAAAGTAATCTTGACTATTATTTTTACTTTTTTCATTAGCTTAAGTTTTAACTCGTTGTTTCTCTGCTGTAACGATAGCATTACGGCTAACATTACGTACTTTGCATTCGGGTGGATATCGGATCCAAAAACTGTCAAAACACCACAAAACTAAATTAAATGTAGAAAATTTCGAGAACAACTTCGCCCGTCATTTTTGAAAAGGTGATGTTATATGCCGTTATTTTTTAACAGTATTTCCAGGATTGCCCTTTTCATGTCCATAACTAATTACACGAGATAGTTTCCGTTTACCAGTACTATCTTTTCGCCATACATGAATAAATTCATATGCTCCATTCAGCTTTTCTGTCTCTCCCGTACTAGTACGGTAAAAACGATCTGTTCCTATTTCAATCGCACCAAAATTCTTTATTGAATAAACTTTCAAACTACTTTTTTATAAGTTCCCTTTTGAGATGCAAATCTGTTGCACAATTTTCCTTAAATGATTGAAGTTCACTTTTTAGCGAAACGATTAATCCACTTAGGTCATGATCAAATTCTAAGTCATTATTGAAATATTCTTTAAATGCCAAAGTATCACAATTATTAAAAGCTTTGAATAAAAGATTGTCAGCTAAACCAATTTCGTTAAACTAATTTGGTACAGGTGACGGGGCTGTTCATAAGGTCTAACCTATTGGGCAAAACATGATGTGAAAGAAATAAAAGATATTCCCCCAACGCTGTCAAGGTTTAAAACCTTGCCAGCGTTAGGTACAAACCTAACATTTTTAGGCCAAAAACAAGGGCATCTTCCCACAGATTATCAGTAGATCGATATTTTTTCACCCTTTTGTAGATGCTTGGAATCTTCCTATCTTTAATTCAATAAACCATTACTATGAAATCATTTTTTCTATTCGCTGGCTTAGCGATGTTTAGCTTTTTTGCTCAAGCTCAAGTCAATAAAGCTCCTGCCTATCCACTCATCACGCATGACCCCTATTTCAGTGTTTGGTCTTTTACGGATCAATTAAATCAATCAGTCACACGTCACTGGACAGGCTCCGATCAATCCATGGTGGGCTTATTGGAAGTAGACGGAAAAACCTACCAATTTTTAGGTGCCTTACAATATCCCTCCACCGGCATTGTTGCCCATGCCGAAAATAATCAACCCATTGAGGTTCAATACACGGAGACTAAACCGGCTGAGGATTGGATGACTTCCCACTTCAATGATACCTATTGGAATAAAGGCAAACTGCCCTTTGGTAAAGGTTGGGACAATAAATGGAATACGCCTTGGAATACTAAAAACATATGGGTGAGAAGAGCTTTTGATCTACAAGACTTCGACATTGATCAATTAGTCCTTCAACTGCGCCATGATGATGACGTGGAAGTTTACCTCAATGGTTACCCGGTATATTCGTGCGAAAACTGCCATACCAAGCAATTGAAAGACTATCCATTAAGTGATCTCATAAAAAGCAAGCTGAAAAAAGGCAAAAATATCTTGGCCATTCATTGCATGAATCCTGTCGGAAATTCTTGGCTAGATGCCGGCTTTGCTAAACAATCTCGCTCCACTCAATCGAACCTAGCGATACAAAATTCAGTTCAAATCACCGCTACGCAGACCAGCTACCAGTTTACCTGTGGGCCTGTAAAATTACAGGTGAATTTCCTTTCTCCGCTCTTGGCTTCTAACCTCGACTTGCTTTCAAGACCTGTTTCTTACATCAATTTTGGCATACAATCCACAGATAATAAAACACATAAAACCAAAATCACTTTTGGCTTGTCTTCAGATATTGCCAAAAATGAAAAAGAACAAATTGTCCAAGTCAGCACGGGCAAAAAAGGCAATGTCCGCTATTTGAAAACGGGGCTTAGTCAACAAAAAGTACTCAATAAAGTGGGCGACGATGTTCGAATCGACTGGGGATATGCCTATTTAGCGACCAATCAAGTCAAGCATCAATTGAAAACTCTATCTCAATCTCAGCTGATGAGTCTTGCCGATGGAAAAAAACCTTCTAGTGAATCGGGCAGTACGGATTATTTGGTTGCCTCATGGGATATAACTGCCAATAAATCCAATCAAAATTCGAGCATCATGCTGGCTTATGATGATTTGTATTCTATTCAGTATTTCCAGAAAAATTTACAAGCTTGGTGGAAAAAGAACTTTGCCAGCATGGATGATTTGCTAGTAAAAGCTGCTAAAGAATACCCGAGTATTCTTGTTCAATGTAAAAACTTCGACAAACAATTATATCAAGAAGCACTCCAAGCAGGAGGAAAAGAATATGCGGAACTTTGTGTAGCCGCCTACAGACAATCCCTCGCAGCGCATAAATTAGTTCGAGGAGAAAAAAATGAGGTGCTTTTCCCTCAAAAAGAAAACTTCAGTAATGGTTCTATTTGGACGGTGGACGTAACTTATCCTTCTGCCCCTTTAAGCCTCATGTATAATACCAAATTACTGCGTGGTATGGTGGAGCCTTTGATCTATTACAGTGAAAGTGGCCAATGGAAAAAACCTTTCCCAGCACATGATATTGGTACTTATCCATTGGCGAATGGACAAACTTATCCTGAAGATATGCCCGTGGAAGAAGCAGGAAATATGATTTTGTTGACAGCCGCCATCTGCAAAGAAGAAAACAGCACGCAAATAGCCAAAGCCCATTGGCCTACCCTAACCCGATGGGTGGACTTTTTAGTGAAAGATGGCTTAGATCCTGCCAATCAATTATGTACGGATGATTTTGCTGGACATTTGGATCGTAATGCCAACCTTTCCATCAAAGCGATTGTAGGTATTGGTTCATACGCGCAAATGGCTCGAAATATGGGTTTAAAAAGCACGGCGGATTCCATGCAAAAAATTGCTCAAAAATATGCCTTGAAATGGATGGAGATGGCAGATGAAGGAGATCATTATGCTTTGACATTCAACAAAAACAATACTTGGAGTCAGAAATACAATTTGGTTTGGGACAAATTATTAGGACTCAATCTATTCCCAAGATATGTGTACGAAAAGGAAATGGCCTATTATTTGAAGAAACAAAACACCTATGGTTTACCTTTGGACAGTAGAAAAACGTATACCAAAAGTGATTGGATTATGTGGACTGCCACCCTTTCTGATAAACCCGTTGAATTTAAGGCTTTGGTACACCCTGTCTATCAATTCATGCTAGAAAGTCCGTCGCGCGTGCCTTTGAGCGATTGGCATGAAACGACTAACGGCAAACAAGTGGGTTTCCAAGCCAGAAGTGTGGTGGGTGGCTATTTCATCAAAATGTTAGAACAGCGTTGGGCCAAACGCAAATTGAGATAAAAACTATGCAAGAACTTGTTTGTACCACTCCATTTGAATGGAAATACCAAGAATCAGAAAGACCCACTTTAAAAGAAGGTATGGCCATTCTTAAAATTAAACAAGTGGGTATTTGTGGAACAGATTTACATGCCTTTGAGGGGACACAACCTTTTTTTTCATATCCACGCATCTTAGGACATGAATTTGTTGGTGAAATCGTAGATATAAGTTCCGAATCAAATTATCGAATTGGATCCTTAGTTAGTGTCATTCCGTATTTTTCTTGCGGAAAATGCGTGGCCTGTCGACAAGGAAAAACCAATTGCTGCCAGACTTTAAGTGTGTTGGGTGTACATGAAGACGGCGCTATGAGAGAGTATTTACAAGTTCCTATAGACGCTTTGGTCTATGATGAACAACTCAGCCTTGACGAATATACCTTATTAGAACCTTTGTCGATCGGTGCCCATGGGGTTCGACGAGCGGACATAAAAAAGAATGATTGGGTCTTGGTGGTAGGTGCAGGTCCTATTGGATTAGGCGTCATGGAAATGGCACGCATTGCGGGAGGACAAGTGATTGCCTTGGACGTGAATGCTGGCCGATTGGATTTCAGTAAAAATGTATTGGGTGTTTCACATACCATTCAAGTGGGTCAAGAGGATGTGATGGCGCGTTTGCAAGAAATCACTAAGGGTGATATGCCACAAGTCATCATTGATGCGACAGGAAATAAAAAAGCCATAGACCATAGTTTTCAATACATGGCACATGGAGGTAAATATATTTTGGTAGGTTTACAATTAGACCATGTTCAATTCTCTCATCCTGAATTCCATAAGCGAGAGGGAACTTTGATGAGTAGTAGAAATGCCACGCGAGGTGATTTTGAGTGGGTGATGGATTGTATGAAAAAAGGATTAATTCATACACAGGACTTCATCACGCACCGAACAAAATTCAACGATGTAACCAAGCATTTTGAATCCTTTTTAGATCCAGCGCAAGCGGTGATCAAGGCAGTAGTTGAGTTTGATTCTTAAAACAATATAAAGGATATGATGGTTAAACTAGCATATCCACCTTTACATGCCTGAGTCCATCATATCCATTCAACATCTTTCTAAAAGCTTTGGCTCTTTCCTAGCTGTGAAGGATGTTAGTTTTCAAGTCTTTAAAGGGGATGTTTTTGGATTTCTAGGACCCAATGGGGCCGGCAAAAGTACCAGCATGCGCTGCATGTTATCCTTAATAAAAGCTGATTCGGGAGATATTCGTTTGTTTGATTTACCCATCCATAATCACCGTGAAGATATATTACGTAGAACAGGCAGTATCGTTGAAAAACCTGATTTTTATAAATACCTAACCGCTTACCGAAATCTGGATATTTTTGCTCGAATATCAGGAACCTATTCTAGCAAAAAAGAAATTTATGCCATGTTGGATTTTGTGGGTTTGAATGGCCGTGAAAATGACAAAGTGGGTAGTTTTTCTCATGGTATGAAACAGCGGCTGGGGATAGCTCAAACGTTATTGCACAATCCAGATTTGATCGTTTTGGATGAACCCACCACAGGATTAGACCCTCAGGGAATCATTGATATTAGAAATCTAATTTTGAGATTAAAAGAAGAACATCAAAAAACCATCTTGCTTTCTTCGCATGATTTAAGTGAAATCGAAATGATTGCCAATCGTATGGTCATCATCAACAAAGGAAAATCCATCGTAGAAGGTTCCGTGAAAGAACTCATGTCGACTGAAAACCTCTTCATTCGGTTGGAGGTTGAACCGCAACAAAAAGCATTGGAAGTGCTGAAAAATGCTTTTCCAGAAATTCAAATACAAATAAAAGGTGAAAATCAATTAGAATTTCATTTGAGTCGAAATCAAGTTCCACGTATCAGTCAGCTCTTGAACTCCCATGAAATTGCCGTTTACTCCCTAGAATCCAAACGCAGTTTGGAAGATTATTTTATCAAAATTGTCCAACAAGATGCTATTTAAAAGCGTATATAATGAGTTTATCAAAATTGCTGCCAAACCCAGGAGCTACCTAGGAATTGGAGCTATTACGCTATTGGTGGGAGTCATTTTGTTCGCTCTAAAATCGGATGGCCTTTCCATTTTATCTTTTGTCACCTCTTCATTTGAACAAACCTTAAGTTTTGAAGGCAATTTGCTCAATGGCAATCTCATTGCCTTCATCATTTTGCAAATGCTTTTGGTTCAAATTCCCTTGTTAGTGGCTTTAGTTACTGGCGACTTGATTTCAGGTGAATTTGCGATGGGAACCATCCGCATGGTGATGACAAAGCCCATTTCTAGGACCACCCTTTTATTGTCCAAATTTATCGCTGGTGCTGTCTATACGGCTTGCATCATCATTTGGTTGGGCATCATGGCCTTGGTATTTGGAAGAATCTTTTTTGGAACTGGAGATTTAATCGTGCTGAATACGGATGGTCTTGTGATTTTACAGGAGCATGATGTGTTATGGAGGTATCTCAGCGGATTTGCTGTAGCATTTTTAGCCC
Organism: Aquirufa ecclesiirivi; assembly: GCF_011250515.1. Lineage (GTDB taxonomy): Bacteria > Bacteroidota > Bacteroidia > Cytophagales > Spirosomataceae > Aquirufa > Aquirufa ecclesiirivi. Next base: position 162,208 of record NZ_JAANOP010000003.1, read on the forward strand.
TATTAACGGTGGCATCCTTATCCATTTGCCTGTCTTGTTTTTCAGAAAACTCCATTGGTCCCATCGTGGCCACCATGTCCATCATCATTTTATTTACCATCATCGGCACCTTGGAAGTTTCCGTTTTTGACTCCATACGCCCCTATTTATTTACGACCCACATGGCTTCTTGGAGAAACTTTTTTGAAGAGCCCTTACCTAAAACCGAGATCATCAAATCTGTTATTATTTTAGTGGCTCATATTTTACTCTTCTTAGGCATTTCCATTTATACATTCAACAAAAAAGACATCAGCGCTTAATGAAAATCCTCTTAACCATCAGTCTTTTTATCTGCTCATTTTTCCAAGTTATTGGACAAGATGCGCAAAAAACCATTCAAGCTCTTCAACAAAAATGGAGCCAAGTGAAGGATTATGCGGTGGACCTAAACATCAAATCGAATATTCCTTTGATCAAAATTCTACCCGTAAATGCTACTTTGTATTTTAAGCAAAAAGATCAATTCCATTTAAAATCGAAGGGTATTGCTATTTTACCAAAAAAGGGTTTTGGTGATTTGGCACAATTGTTGGCTCATCAAGATCAATTCAATGCGATTAGTACGGGTAAAGAATGGATCAAAAACAAGGAAACGGAAATCATCACCTTATTGCCAAATGGAGAAAGTGAAGATGTTATTTTAGCCAAATTATGGATAGATAAAACCAACAATTTGGTGCTAAAATCTCAAATTACGTCTAGAAGTAATGGCACCGTAAGTACGGAATATGGCTATGGAGCTGAGGCAAAATGGGGATTACCTGAGCAGCTTATTTTTACGGTGGATGTCAAAAAATTTAAAGTACCCAAAGGCGTTGTGGTGGATATCAACAAAACCCAAACGGTAGATACGCAAAAACAAATCGCTAAGACGGGTGATATCACGGTGAAATTTACCAATTATAAGATTAATCAAGGAATAGCCTCCACCATTTTCAAAAATTAAAACATGATAGCCAATCTAGCCGACATCGAATCGATGGAAAAATCGTTTCGGACGAATTTGATTAACCATCTCAGTGGAGCAAAGGCGGCTCATTTAATTGGCACATATAATGAACAGCATCAATCCAATTTGGCTATTTTTAGTAATGTAATACATATAGGGGCTAATCCAGCGATGATGGGCGTCTTGTTTAGACCTGTTGGTGCAGACAGTCATACCTACAAAAATATTCAGGCCAACAAACGATTTACATTAAATCAAATTCCCGTTTCTCTGGTCCCACAGGCACATCAGACATCTGCCAGATATCCCTTAGGCATATCTGAATTTGAAGCATGTGGCATAGAAGAAGAAACAATCCCTGAATTTGATGGACCATTTGTTAAGCAAAGCTTGGTCAAAATGGGACTTATTTGGGAAGAAGAACATCTGATCAAATCAAACCAAACAGTTTTATTAGTCGGCAAAATCCAATATATTTCCATTCATGATTCAGTTCTTCTGCCTAATGGACATATTGATTTGGATGTAGCCCAAAGTGTTAGTGCAGGAGGATTGGACACCTATTATCAAGTAAAGAAATTGGCCCAATTCCCTTATGCCAAGGTTTCGGCAGATGCATCTCATGAACCTAGAAGAAATTCGTGATTACGCCTTAAGTCTCCCAAATACAGAAGAAAGCCTTCCTTTTGGTCCAGATAATTTAGTTTTCAAGGTCAACAATAAAATGTTTTTACTACTCTCCTTGGATGAAATCCCAGTCCGATTTAATGTTAAATGTGAGCCCAATCGAGCTATTGATTTAAGAGAAGAATTCCCAGATAGTGTTTTACCTGGATACCACATGAATAAAAAACATTGGAACACCATTGTGGTCAATGGTCAAATCGCTTTTGCAACTTTGAAAAGTATGATTTCGGATTCTTATTCCTTGGTATTAAAAAAATAATCCTCGCTCCAGCCTAACGCTGGCAAGGTTTGGAACCTTGACAGCGTTGCGCGTTACAGAGCGAACGATAAAAAAGACGATATGTTGTCCAAGAAATAGATAATTAGGCTAATGCTTTTCTCAGTAATTCGACACTTTTTCTGACCCCTGAATAGGCATTTTCTTTGCCTTCAAATTCAATGGAAACATAGCCTTGGTAATTGACCTTTTTTAAGATGTTGATAATCCGCTTATAATCTAATTCCAACGAGTACCATTCACCTCCGCCATAATACGTTTTAGCCTGAACAAAGCTGGCTTTAGGAGCTATTTTCTCTAATTTGTCATAAGGATCTTCCAAGAAATTTCCTGTATCCATCAATAAGCCTAACCAAGGAGAATTCACCGTATCATGTATACGCAACATTCCCTCAGGCGTTGATCCTAATCCCCAGTGGTTTTCAAGAGCCATTAACACGCCACATTCCTCTGCCTTTGCCAGACATCTTTGAATACCTTCCACACACCATTTATAGCCATCATCTTCCGTATAACCAGGCAAAATAGGCTCTATTCCTCTGTTTTTCATTAAATCATCAAACGACTTAATGGTATTCCAACGACCTGTATTTAATCGCAAACAAGGTATTCCCATTTTATATGCCAATTCTATGCAATGAATCGTATGATCGACATGCTTTTTCAATTCTTCTTTATCCGGCGTTACAAAACCCTGATGGATGGATAAACAGGTTAAAGCAATCCCATTCAAAAAGGCATGCTTCTTGATTTTTTGCAAATAGGCATTGTCCTCACTTTCCATTTGTCGGTGCAAGACATCGATCCCTTCCAATCCCAAAGAAGCCGCGTCATCAATTACCTTTTCAATGGGAAATTTATCTCCTTTGAAATGCCAATATGAATAACTGGAAACACTTAATTTAATTTTTGGCTGTAATTTAGGCACTACTAACTTATCTTGAATCTGGGGCATGCCCGTGGCTAAGCCTGTCAATAAGGAGGATTGTAAAAAATCACGTCTTTCCATCGTTTTTATTTTAGGTTTGATCACTCAATTTAAAAGTTTCCAACGATCAAATGCATCAAATAGCTAGAAATTTCATTGATTGCTGACCTAAAGAACTCTGTATACATGACCTTTCGGTAATAATTTGCCGAAAATTACCTTTTAATATACGTTTCAAGTAGCATTTTAGTAATTTTAAACTCTAGCAAAGCTTCATGAATCTACCCTATAAATTTATTTCCTACCTGTTTTTTGCTTTCATTTCGCTATTCTATTTACCTGTTTTGTCCCAAAATCAAAGCACCAAAGCATGGCAAATCAATGGTTTTAAGAAACAAGATGCTGTTAACCCTATCTTAACTCCAGATGGTCAACAACGGTTTTTTTGCCCTATTCTAGGCAAAATGGTAGCCTGGGAAAATAAAAATGTACTGAATCCTACCGCTTTAATCAAAAATGGAAAAGTTCATTTGCTATATCGTGCTCAAGATTCCTTAGGGACCTCTCGGATTGGTTTAGCCATCAGTGAAGATGGAATACATTTCAAAAAAATGCCCCAACCTATTCTTTATCCTGAACAAGATGCATGTAAAAAATACGAGTGGCCGGGCGGTATTGAAGATCCGCGCATTGTTCAATCAGAAGAAGGAAACTACTTAATCACCTATACTTCCTATGATGGGAAAACTGCCCGTTTATGCTTTGCCACCTCAACTGATTTAATCCATTGGAAAAAAATGGGTCCCATGTTGACAGATCCGAAGTACATGGATCTTTGGTCAAAATCGGGTGCCATAGTCGTCAAACAACAGGGCTCTCAGCTAATTGCCACAAAGATAAATGGCTACTATTGGATGTACTTTGGCGATACGGATTTATTCATGGCTCAATCCAAAGACTTAATTCATTGGAATGTATTGGAAGATGCTGAAAACAAACAAAGAATTTCGGTGCTGCAACCTAGAAAAGGTTATTTCGACAGCCGTTTGGTAGAACCAGGACCCTATGCGTTAATTCAAAAGTCAGGTATTCTGCTCATTTACAACAGTAGTAATGCCGCTAATTTTAATGATTCAGCTTTCCCAAAATTCACTTATAGTGCTGCCCAAGCCTTATTTAACCTAAAAAAGCCCTATCAGTTAATGCAACGTTCAAACAAGCCTTTCATTTGGCCTAATAAGGTTTATGAACAAATTGGAGAAGTGAATGAGGTCTGTTTTGTAGAAGGTTTAGTTTCATTCCGTTCGCAATGGTTTTTATATTATGGCACGGCCGATTCTAAAATTGCTGTAGCTAATAGTCTCCAAAAATGATAAATCAAATAATCCCCCTTCTCGGCATTCATCATGTGGCCATTATTTGCTCCAAATATGCCGTTTCCAAACAGTTTTATACCGAAATTTTAGGATTTGATATTATCCGAGAAGTCTACCGAAAAGAAAGAGATTCTTACAAGCTAGATCTGAGCTTTCAAGGAGTCTATTACATCGAGTTATTTTCATTTCCAGAAACTCCTCCTCGGGTATCTAGACCTGAAGCCTGCGGACTACGACATATTGCCTTTGAAGTCTCCAATTTGGATGAAACTGTACAAATTTTACGAAATAAAGGCCTTATTTGTGAAGATATCCGAATAGATGAATTTACTGAAAAGAGGTTTACTTTCACCAGTGACCCAGACCAATTACCTATTGAATTTTACGAGAGATGAATCGAATAGAGAAAAAACCCATAGCCCAATTGGGCTTCGAATTTGTCAGTAAAACCTACTTGAAAGCGGGTGAAAGTGAATTTGACCTCCGCAATAAAAACATCAACCTTTCGGACTACCGACCACTGTCTGCGCGCGAAATTGAAATCTTAGAGGCCAATTTTAATGAAGCCGAAAATTGGAAAGATATCCAGGTAAAACCTGGCTTCAATCCACACCTCATTAAAAATTGTCGGTTTTTTGGTATCATCCGAATTGGAAAATTAGAACATGTCTATTTAGAATTTAAAAACTTGAGAATGCCTGTTGGCATTTATAATAGTACCATCATTAGTAGTGATATTGGCGATAATATCAGTATTGATCGAGTGAATTTATTATCCAATTATCAAATTGGAAATGAAGTGATGATACTTCAAGTTAATGAATTAGCTACTACACCAACTGCCAAATTTGGTAATGGTATAGTCAAAGAGGGAGAAGACGAGCGTATTCGAATTTGGCTAGAACTAGGTAATGAAAATGGAGGAAGAAAAGTGATTCCATTTGTTGGCATGCGCCCTGCCGATGCCTATTTATGGACTCAAGATCGGGATGATGCATTACTTCAAACTCAATACAAAGCATTGACGCAAGCTGAATTTTCAACTAAAAGAGGATTTTATGGCCAAATTGGTCACCGTACCGTGATTAAAAATACGGGCATCATCAAGGATGTCAACATGGGTTCTGACACTTACATTAAGGGTGCCAATAAATTAAAAAACTTGACCATCATTTCATACCCAGAAGCCAATACACAAATAGGTGAAGGTTGTGAACTTGTCAATGGAATTATTCACGAGGGTTGTCGTATATTTTATGGCGTTAAAGCAGTTCGTTTTATATTAGCGGCTCATTCCCAACTGAAATACGGTGCCCGCCTGATTAACTCCTTTTTAGGCAGTAATTCGACTATTTCATGCTGTGAGGTATTGAATGCACTCATTTTCCCTGCCCATGAGCAGCACCATAATAATTCCTTTCTATGTGCAGCAATCATCAAAGGTCAAAGTAACATGGCGGCTGGTGCTACCCTGGGTTCCAACCACAACAGTCGGGGTGCAGATGGGGAATTACAAGCAGGAAGAGGGTTTTGGCCAGGACTTTCCATTAGCTTAAAACACAATTCTAAATTTGCTAGTTTCAATCTGATCTCAAAAGGAAATTATCCTGCAGAAATACAAAATCCATTGCCATTTTCTTTAATTGGAAATGACGATGCCTCAGGAGGATTATTAATCATTGCGGCATATTGGTTCCAATATAACTTATATGCTCTAGCAAGAAATGCGTGGAAATTTGCCAATCGTGATCAAAGAATTAATAAAAACATGCTTCTGGAATATGATTTCCTAGCACCCGACACTATTGAGGAAATTTTACATGCGATCCAACTTTTAGAAAATTGGGTGGGCGATGCGCTGCCAGAAAAGACACAAGTAGCGGGCAAGAAATGGCTAGAAAATCCAGCTAATGAAAACATCAATATAGATGTTTGGGCTACCGGTATCGAAAACTCCAAACGTAAGAGTAAAATCGCCAAAAGCTACCGCGCTTACCATATTTTCAAGGATTTGATCTATTACCATGCTTTCCAGGAGTGGCTTTTGGCTCAAGAAAGAAATCCCTCTATACCAGCACATGAGCTCCTAAAAATGGCCGCTCACCAGCCTATTTCCACTTGGGAAAATCTTGGGGGACAATTGTTCCCAACAGATGCAGTGAATTTGCTGAAAACAAATATTCGTTCAGGAAAATTTAATTCTTGGAATCAAGTACATCAGTTTTATCAAGATCAGGCAAATGCATATCCTGAACTGAAATTTCAAAATGCCTTAGCTGCCTTAAAAATCATACAGGCCGAAAACTTAAGTGATACATCGTTTATTCAACAATGGAAAAATAAAGCCATTGAGATTTCGGCGTTCATTGCCAAAGGAATTGAAAGTTCACGTGCCAAAGATTTCCAAGATCCATTCCGACAAGCCATGTTCCACAACCAAAAAGAAATGGAAAATGTAATTGGAGATTGGAAGGAGAATGATTTTATCTTGCAGGCTCAAAAGACCCATGAAGCGTTTGTCCAGAAAATTATAAATTCTGGATTATAAATGATGAATTAGTCTTAATTCTACATGGTAAAGGTTAATCCTAACGAAAGATTGGAACGGAGCTTGAGCGAAGCGGCAAGGAAATTGTAAATGATAAATTATAAACGGATGTAGCATTCTACATTCTACATTTTTCATTCTAACTGCCGTAAGCGGAGAGAAAATCGGTTCTGCGAAGCAGAATTCGTCTTAGGATTAACCTTATTTCATCTATTTTTTTTGTTTCTTTTTTTATAAAAAAAGAAAGACTATGAAAGGTATTATTCCAACAATGTTAATGAAATAAAGAAAAATTTGTCAATACTTGAATACGACCAAACTATTTCAGGCATTGATAACACATCAAAAAAAAGAGCCCCAAATGACATTTGAGGCTCTTTTTTATATCTAAAGCGATTAAGGCTTATTGGAATCCACAGGTAAGCGTTGCTCTCTGTTCGATATTTCCCAAGCCATATAGAATACCAAACGTCCCACTTTTTGAATTTGGTCAAATTCAATTTTCTCAATGTCATCACCAGGTTGGTGATAATCCTCATGAACACCATTGAAAAAGAATGCTACGGGGATATTGTGTTTGGCAAAATTGTAATGATCTGAACGGTAGTAAAAACGGTTTGGATCATTCGGGTCATTGAATTTGAAATCCAATTCTAAACCAATGTGTTTTTTATTTTGTTCTTCCAACACAGCACGCAATTGAGAAGACAATTTATCAGAACCAATTTCATAGATATAATCTGGTTTACCAATGTGTTCATCGTCATAGCGACCAACCATATCAATATTCAAATCACAAACGGTATTTGCCAGCGGAAACAAAGGATGATTAGAATAATACTCAGAACCTAGCAAACCTTTTTCTTCACCGGTTACTGTCATAAACAAAATACTTCTACGTGGGCGATGACCTTCTGCTGCAGCTTTTCCAAATGCTTCAGCCAACTCCATGACAGTTACAGTACCTGAACCATCATCATTTGCTCCATTATTAATTCGGCCATCTGCAGATACTCCAATGTGGTCATAGTGTGCTGTAATGACAACTACCTCTGATTTTTTATCAGTACCTTCCAAAAACCCAACAACATTGTAAGTATCTACTGGGCTTTCAGTATTTTCAATTTTTAACTCAATAGTGCCTGCTTTAAATTTACTAGCAACTGATTTTTTCTCTGTGGAAACCTTCGTTTTGAATGCTTCTATTGCCGCTACGTCTGTACCCAACAATTGCGCAGCCATAGCTGATGAAATCAATAATACTGGAAATTCAGCCTCTTTATTTTGAGTATCTTCTTTAAACACCATACGCTCATTACCAAAACGCTTCATCATAGCTTGTCGCTGATTTACTTGAGAACTAAACACTTTCTCATCTTTATCCGTAATGACTATCAAACCTGTAGCACCGGCAGCTTTGGCTAATTTCATTTTTTCTCTCCAACCCGTTGCCTTCCCAAAAGCAGAAGGATCTTTGGAACCAGAAAGTACATAATTTCCAGCCTGATCTTTGGCTTCACCATCGATCACAAGCACCATAGCTCCTTTAGCTTTCAATTTATCAAAATCCGTAAAGGCGCCTTGCTGCACACCATAACCCGCAAAAACAGTGGGAGCTTTTGTTCCAGCAGCTACCGGAGCTAATGCATAAGCCATAAAATCCGATAAATATCCATAGGATTTACCTTTGATTTGAGCCGACACATTGGTCCACGCGCGATTGACTAAATCAACTTTTTGGAAATAACTTCCTTGAACTGGAGCTAGTCCTACTGCCTTAAAATGGTTAGCAATGTAGTTGGCTGCAACTTTTTGTTCTGCCGAACCTGTATTTCTACCTTTCAAGCTATCGGAAGCAATAAAAGTCAAATGTTTTTTCAAATCTTCTGCCTTAATCGTGTAAGCATAAGGCACTGGATTTGATTGAGCAAATAGGCTCAATGGAATAAGTTTTGCAACTAAAAAAAGTGCTAAAACCGAATAGTAAGTCTTTTTCATTTTGTTGAGGAAAAAATTAAGTTCGCAAGATAAGAATTGAAAAATAAATCCCATAAAAAGATTAATTTTACAACGTTTTTTCACACAAATTTCGCCTTCATCCTATGATCCCCAATTTCAAATACAGGGAAGATTTTTCATTGCGTCACAACAATTCTAATCCAACTGATATCGCGGCCATGTTAAAAACCATTGGCGTGGATAGTCTGACTACTTTAATTGACCAAACTGTACCTCAACCTATTCGCTTGGCGCAAGGTTTGCGACTACCAAATCCCAAAACAGAGTTTGAATTTTTACGTGATTTCAAACAAATAATGGGACAAAATAACATATTCAAAAGCCATATTGGTTTGGGATATTACGATACCATAGTGCCTTCCGTTATTTTAAGAAATATCTTGGAAAATCCTTCTTGGTATACAGCTTATACTCCTTACCAAGCAGAAATTGCCCAAGGAAGATTGGAAATGTTGTTGAATTACCAAACCATGATCATTGATTTGACTGGAATGGAATTGGCCAATGCCTCTCTATTAGATGAAGGAACGGCTGCTGCTGAAGCGATGACCATGTTGCACGGTCAAAGACCCGCAGAGAAGAATCAGGCAGAATCGATTTTTGTATCTGAACTATGTTTACCACAAACCATCGACGTACTAAAAACAAGAGCTGAACCTCTTGGAATCGAAGTAGTGGTAGGCAATCACCTGAACTTGGATGTTACAGATGCCCAATATTATGCTATCGTTTTACAATATCCTGCCAGCAATGGTGAGGTTTTTGACTATACGCATCTGATTGAATCTGCCAAAGAAAATGGACTTCAAGTAGTGGTAGCTGCAGATTTATTAGCTCTAACTATTCTAACCCCTCCGGGTGAAATGGGAGCAGACGTGGTGGTAGGTAGTTCGCAGCGTTTTGGAGTACCGATGGGATTTGGTGGACCACATGCTGCTTTCTTTGCTACCAAAGAAAAGTACAAAAGAAATATTCCTGGTCGTATTATTGGTGTGTCCATAGACGCCGAAGGAAATAGGGCCTTGCGTATGGCGCTTCAAACACGTGAACAACATATTCGTAGAGAAAAAGCAACTTCCAATATTTGTACGGCACAAGTATTATTATCCATCATGGCCGCAGCATATGCTATTTACCATGGACCAGAGGAATTAAAAAATAAAGCCACCAAAATTTACGGGCTAACCGAATTATTAGCTGCTGGTGTTCAAAAATTAGGCTTTAGCTTAGAAAACACGCATCACTTTGATACCATTACTGTTATTACGGGAGAGTATACGGAAGAAATAAGAGAACTAGCAGAAGCTTCTGAGCGCAATTTCCGCTATTTCAGAAATGATAACAGTAAGTTAAGTATCTCATTGGATGAAACGACACAAGAAGATGATGTTGTTGAAATACTAGGTTTCTTCCAGCGTGTCAAAATGGAAGGAATCGGAGGTGAAGAAATGAGCATCACTTGGAGAATTCCTGCCAAGTTAACGCGTCAATCTGCCTTTTTAAGTCATGATGTATTTAACCGCTATCATTCGGAGCACGGGATGCTACGCTATTTAAAATCATTGGAATCCAAAGATTTATCCATGGTGCATTCCATGATTTCATTAGGTTCTTGTACCATGAAATTAAATGCTACTACGGAAATGATTCCGGTTACTTGGCCTGAACTTGGGAAAATGCATCCATTTGCTCCAGCTAGTCAGACTCGTGGATATCAACGATTAATCATGGAATTAAATGATTGGTTATGTGAAATCACTGGATTCGCGGCCATGTCCATGCAACCAAATTCAGGAGCACAAGGAGAATACGCAGGTTTAATGGTGATTCGTGCTTACCACGCTTCTCGTGGAGATTCTCACCGTAATGTAGCCTTAATTCCTTCCTCGGCTCACGGAACTAATCCAGCCTCAGCTGTCATGGCGGGTATGAAAGTAATTGTTACTGGTTGTGATGCCCATGGAAATATTGATGTCGAACAATTACGCGCTAAAGCCATCGAACACAAAGACGATTTGGCTTGCTTAATGGTAACTTATCCAAGTACACACGGTGTTTTTGAAGAGTCCATCATTGAAATTTGTCAAATCATCCATGAAAATGGGGGACAAGTTTATATGGATGGTGCCAACATGAATGCTCAAGTGGGATTAACTTCTCCTGCGACTATTGGAGCGGATGTTTGTCACTTGAACTTGCATAAAACATTCTGCATCCCTCACGGAGGTGGTGGCCCTGGTATGGGCCCTATTGGTGTGGCTAAACAATTAGTACCGTTTTTGCCTGGCCATGTGATAACAGACTCCGTAGAGGCAGAAAGCCACGGAGCAGTTTCGGCAGCTCCAGTGGGATCAGCTAGTATTTTAGCCATTTCCTATGCCTACATTGCTATGATGGGCGGAGAAGGTTTAACACGGGCTACAGAAACTGCGATCCTGAATGCGAATTACATTAAAGCACGCTTAGAGACTAAATTCCCTATTCTTTACACTGGCTCACATGGTCGTTGCGCCCACGAAATGATTGTGGATTGTCGACCTTTCAAAGCTAGCGTTGGTATAGAAGCCGAAGATATTGCGAAGCGTTTAATGGATTATGGTTTCCATGCTCCTACCCTTTCTTTCCCCGTGGCAGGAACCTTGATGATTGAACCAACCGAATCTGAAAACAAAGAAGAGTTAGATCGTTTCTGCGATGCCTTGTTGAGTATTCGTGCAGAAATCCAAGAAATTGAAGATGGACTAGCAGATAAGAGCAATAATGTGTTGAAAAATGCCCCACATACGCAAAGTGTGGTATTGATTGGCGAATGGGATCGTCCTTACAGTAGAGAAAAGGCTGTTTTCCCATTAACTTATGTGAAAGCAAATAAATTCTGGCCAAGCGTTTCCCGCATCGATTCGGCCTATGGAGATCGCAACTTGATCTGTGCTTGCGAGCCTATTACCAGTTATATGGAACAATAATTTTTTTATTTTTCGTTAACCTCGACAGCGTTTTAAACGCTGTCGAGGTTTAGCAGAAGGGTGGATTTTTTTATCAAAAAAAATTAGTATGCTTGCATAACATTTCAAAATTTAATTAACTTTACGCGCTTACGTTTTTTAATTAAAAACATAATTCTAATGAATCGTTCGATCAAAAAAGTTGCCATTTTAGGTTCTGGCATCATGGGTTCCCGAATTGCATGTCACTTTGCCAATATTGGTGTAGATGTGTTGCTTCTGGACATTGCGCCTAAAGAACTAACCGCTGAAGAAACAGCCAAAGGCCTGAGTTTGACGCATCCTCTCGTTAAAAATCGCATTGTAAATCTTGCGTTTCAACAAACGTTAAAATCAAAGCCCGCTTCCTTGTACGTTGGAAATTTCGCCAAACGCATCAAACTAGGAAACTTTGATGATAACTTACCTGATATAGCTTCGGCTGATTGGATTATGGAGGTCATTGTAGAGAATTTGGATATCAAAAAATCCTTGTTCGAAAAAGTAGATGCAATTCGAACTAAAGGGACATTGATTAGCTCTAATACGTCAGGAATTCCCATCCATTTGATGGCTGAAGGAAGAAGTGAAGACTTCCAAAAACATTTCTGCGGCACGCACTTTTTTAATCCTCCACGATATTTACGTTTATTGGAGATTATCCCTACACCAGCAACATCCCCAGATGTCATTCAATTTTTATTGAATTTTGGTCAAACTAATCTTGGCAAGGCCACTGTACTTTGCAAAGATACTCCTGCTTTTATTGCCAACCGCATTGGCGTTTATTCCATGATGCAAACAATGAAAGTCGTGGAAGAATTAGGTCTAACGGTGGAGCAAGTGGACAAACTTACTTCTAAAGTAGTAGGTAGGCCAAAATCTGGAACCTTCCGTTTGTCGGATGTAGTAGGATTGGACACGACGGTTCATGTAGCAAACAATTTATATAAATCCGTATCGAATGATGAAAGTAAAGATATTTTCATCTTACCTAAAATGCTCCAGAAACTCATGGAGAATAAGTGGTTAGGGGATAAAACGGGACAAGGATTTTACAAAAAAACTAAAAATGCTCAAGGTAAAACCGAGATTCTAAGTCTTGATTTACAAACATTTGAATATAGACCTGCACAAAAAGTTTCCTTCGAAACCTTAGACCGCTCTAAAGCCATAGACGCTTTACCGAAGCGATTTGAAATATTACTTTCTGGTAAAGATTTAGCCGGCGAATTTTATCGTAGAACCATATTAGATGGATTCCGATATGCCTCTCATCGCATACCAGAAATTGCCGATGATTTAGTTAAAATTGACCAAGCCATTTGTGCTGGATTTGGTTGGGAAATGGGCATTTTCGAAACTTGGGATGCCTTAGGCGTACAAAAAGGGCTTGATTTGATGCAGGAAAATGGCATGGAAGCAGCCGCTTGGGTAGTAGAAATGGTCCAAAAAGGATTCACCACTTTTTATAAAAATGAAAGTGGAAAACGTCTTTACTATGATTTAACTTCAAAAAATTACCGAGCCATTGAGGGAATTGAAAATCAAATTTTCCTTAGCAGCTTGAAACCAGATAAAATCGTTTACCAAAACGATGATGCGACCATCGTTGATTTAGGGGATGAAATCATTTGTTTAGAATTTCATTCAAAAATGAATACTATGGGGCAAGGCGTTTTGGAAGGAATCCAAAAGGCCATTGACCTAGCAGAGAAAAATTACCGAGGTTTAGTGATTGGAAATGAAGGCGTTGAAGCTTTCTCTGCAGGAGCTAATTTGGGAATGCTATTCATGTTTGCGGCCAATCAAGAATTTGATGAAGTCAATAATATGATTGCGGTATTCCAAAATACGATGATGCGTGTCCGATATTCTTCCATTCCGGTGGTAGTAGCGCCACATACCTTGGCTTTAGGTGGTGGTTGCGAAATAAGCTTGCATGCTGATAAACTAGTAGCGCACGCTGAAACTTATATGGGCTTAGTGGAAGTAGGTGTTGGTTTGATACCTGCTGGTGGTGGAACAAAAGAAATGGCCATGCGCATGGGTGATGCTCGTCAGGCTGGTGATGTTGAACTTAATCGACTTCAACAGGCCTTTATGAACATTGCAACAGCAAAAGTAAGTACATCGGCATATGAGGCCAAAGAGATGAATTACCTTCGTCCATTTGATCGTATCGTGTTGAACCGTAGCCAACTCATTGCAGAAGCTAAAAGAGAAGCCTTAGCATTAGCAGATGCAGGTTATGTACAAAAACAACAGCGTTCAGATGTTTGGGTGGAAGGAAAACAAGGATTAGCTCTATTTAAAGCAGGAATCTTTAGTATGAAGATGGGTAATTATATTTCTGAGCATGATTCATTAATTGCCAACAAATTAGCTTACGCTATTTGCGGTGGTGATTTAGATAGCCCACAAATGGTGACAGAGCAGTATTTGTTGGATCTAGAAAGGGAGGCTTTCTTGTCACTTTCAGGAGAAAAGAAAACATTAGAACGTATCAGTAGTCTATTAAACGGTGGAAAACCACCAAGAAATTAATCCATTCAAAATCAATTGATTATGAACGCATATATCATTGCTGGTTACAGAACAGCTGTAGCCAAAGCCAATAGAGGAGGTTTTCGTACAGTTCGCCCTGATACCTTAGCAGCTGAAGTTATCAAACATTTGGTGGCTCAAGTTCCTAACTTAGACCCGAGTCGGGTTGATGATCTAATTGTTGGAAATGCTATACCAGAAGCTGAGCAAGGGATGCAAATGGCTAGATACATTTCTCTTTTGTCCTTGCCTAAAAATGTTCCAGGTTTTATTATCAATCGCTATTGTGGTTCTGGCTTAGAGGCAATTGCTCTAGCATCTGCCAAAGTAAGTTCAGGCATGGCGGATTGTGTGATTGCTGGTGGAACAGAATCCATGACCATGTTACCTATGCTAGGCCACAAAACAGTCTTGAATTATGACTTGGCTTCGGAGCATCCCGACTATTATATCGGTATGGGATTAACAGCTGAAGCCGTAAGTAAAAAATATGAAGTAACTAGGGAGGAACAAGATAACTTCGCTTATCAATCTCATCTTAAAGCTCTTGCGGCAATTAAAGATGGCAAATTTGCTTCGGAAATTGTTCCCATCAGTGTGACTGAGAATTATTTTGATGCCAAGGAGGGTAAAAAGAAAACACGTACTTCCATCGTGAGTCAAGATGAAGGACCGAGAGCTGATACTACATTAGAAGCATTAGCAAAATTGAAACCGGTATTTGCCATGGGTGGAACAGTAACAGCTGGTAATGCCTCTCAAACATCCGATGGAGCGGCTTTTGTGATGGTGGTTTCTGAGAAATTTCTAAAAGAACTGAATGTACAGCCTATTGCTAGAATGGTGAGTTATGCCACGGCAGGCGTAGAACCTAGCTTGATGGGAATTGGTCCGGTAGAAGCGATTCCAATTGCCTTAAAAAAAGCAGGATTGGTTTTGGAAAATATTGATCAAATCGAACTTAATGAAGCCTTTGCGGCGCAATCTTTAGCTGTTATCAAAACATTAGGAATAGATCCAAGTCGAGTGAATGTCAATGGTGGAGCCATTGCTTTAGGTCATCCACTTGGATGTTCTGGAGCCAAATTATCCATTCAATTATTCAATGAAATGCGTCGTAGAAATCAAAAATACGGGATGGTCACTGCCTGTGTAGGTGGTGGACAGGGTGTCGCAGGTATTTATGAATTGCTATAAATCCATTTAATTGATTAAAATTATCAAGATTTAGGTTCCATTTTAGCTAATAAAATGGAACCTTTGTTTTTAAATTGAGATTTGGCAAATGGAATTTGACGTTGAGATTTGACGTTGAGATTTGACGTTGAGATTTGACGTTGAGATTTGACGTTGAGATTTGACAACTTTTAAAAAGTTGTCAAATCTAAGCAAGTACCATCCAAATTCAAGCCATCCAAAAAGTTGTCAAATCCAAGCTAGTACCATCCAAATTCAATCCATTCAAGGACAACCAAATCCAGACTCAATCAACGATAAGCACAATTACTCATGAACAGCCAACAATTCATTGACCTAGAAGAAAAATACGGCGCTCACAATTACCATCCGCTTCCCGTTGTTTTAGAAAAAGGTAAAGGTTCCATCGTTTGGGATGTGGAAGGTAAAGAATACCTCGATTTCTTATCTGCCTATAGTGCTGTGAATCAAGGACATTGCCATCCTAGATTACTAGCTGCCATGGGGAAACAAGCGCAAAAATTAACATTAAGTTCTAGGGCATTTCATAATAACCAATTGGGTTTAGCCGAAAAAAAGCTAGCCGAAAAATTTGGCTATGACAAAGTCCTATTCATGAATACCGGCGTAGAAGCTGGGGAATCTGCCATCAAATTGACCCGTAAATGGGGCTATG
The DNA here is from genome assembly GCF_011250515.1 of Aquirufa ecclesiirivi. GTDB lineage: Bacteria > Bacteroidota > Bacteroidia > Cytophagales > Spirosomataceae > Aquirufa > Aquirufa ecclesiirivi. Next base: position 178,438 of record NZ_JAANOP010000003.1, read on the forward strand.
AAGTGAAAGGGATTCCAAGCAATCAAGCCCAAATCATTGTAGCAGAAGGCAATTTTTGGGGTAGAACCCTAGCAGCAATCTCAGCATCCAATGATCCACAAAGCTATACCAACTTCGGACCATTTTTACCTGGATTCATCAAAATCCCTTACAATGATCTTCAAGCATTGAAATCCGCTTTGGAGAATCCACATGTAGCCGGTTTTATGGTGGAACCCATTCAAGGTGAGGCGGGTGTTATTTTACCTGATTCTGGCTATTTAAAAACGGCCAAAGAACACTGTCGAGAAGCTCAAGTCCTCTTTATTGCAGATGAAATACAAACTGGATTGGGCAGAACTGGGGCATGGCTAGCTTGTGATCATGAAAATGTTAAACCAGACATTTTACTACTTGGAAAAGCACTCTCTGGTGGCTTCATGCCGGTGTCAGCCGTACTTTGTCGAGATGAAATCATGCTAACCCTACAACCTGGTGAACATGGCTCCACCTATGGAGGAAATCCCCTTGCATGCGCCATTGCTTCCGAGGCCATCGATATTTTAGAAGAAGAAAAGCTGATAGAAAATACTCAAATAAGAGGGAATCAATTAATGAGCTTTTTACAAGATTTGGCCAACAAATGCCCCCTCATTAGAGAGGTAAGAGGTAAAGGTCTCCTTTGCGCCATTGAAATTAATACAAGTGAAGATAGTCCAATAGCTTGGGAAATCTGCTTATCCATGATGCAAGCTGGTTTACTAGCCAAACCCACTCATGGTAATAAAATTCGCCTGGCGCCTCCTCTTTGTATTTCCGAATTTGACATAAAAAAAGCCTGCCAAATCATTGAGCAGACTTTCGAAAACTGGAAATCATAAAACTTATTTTATCTCAAAGCACCGCATTGAAATACCGCCATAAACCAATTCATCATAAGTATAATGAACCTCCTCTCCTTTTCTAGCTAAGGCCAAAGAATACAACATAGGAATATAGTGGTCTGGGGTAGGAACAGATTCCTTACCACCCAGAGCGCCTTCGTAGTTAATCAAAGCACTCAAATCCTTATCTTGAATTTTTTGACTTGACCAAACATCAAATTCCTGTGCCCAATCATAACCAAAGGCCTCACGTCCATTTCCCAAATTGGCCATACTAGCACGTAAGTTGTGAACAATATTCCCACTTCCTAAAATCAAGACCCCTCTTTCTCTCAAAAACTGTAATTCTTGTGCTAAGCTGACATGATATTCCAAAGGTTTTCCATAATCTATAGAAACCTCAAAACAAGGTAGCTCAGCTTTTGGAAACAAATGGCATAATACAGTCCAAGCCCCATGATCCAATCCCCATTCTGTCGTTGCCTGAATCTTTGCACTTTGAGAAGCCAACAAGTTAGCTTCCTCCGCATCACCTACAGCTGGATAGTGGAAATGGTGCAATGCTGGGGGAAATCCGCCAAAATCATAGATAATCTTGGGCTTCGAACTAGCTTGAACGAATGTTCCACGGGTTAACCAATGGGCAGAAACAATTAAGACCGCCTTGGGGCTGTTGTGCTCCAAAACGGTCTTACCTAATTGATTTAAATGTTGCGTAAAAGGATTATCTGCCAAAGCATTCATCGGACTACCATGACCTACAAACCATACTGGCTGTAGGTGATTGGTTTTCTCCAAAGAAAATAATTCTTTAGGCAGTATGGTCATCTTATCGATTCATAGATACCAAGAACTCTTCATTGGTTCTTGTACCTTTCATTTGCTGTTGTAAGAACTCCATAGCTTCTACCGAATTCATATCGGACATATGCTTGCGCAAAATCCAAACTCGCTGTAATACTGCTGGATCCATCAATAAATCTTCACGACGAGTCCCTGATGCTGTTACATCGATAGACGGATAAATACGACGGTTAGACAATTTACGGTCTAACTGTAATTCCATATTACCTGTTCCTTTGAATTCTTCAAAAATCACCTCATCCATTTTTGATCCAGTCTCAATTAATGCCGTAGCAATGATGGTCAAAGAACCTCCATTCTCCACATTACGAGCCGCGCCAAAGAAACGCTTCGGTTTATGCAAAGCATTGGCATCCACTCCACCTGATAAAATCTTACCAGAAGATGGAACCACAGTATTGTAAGCACGAGCCAAACGCGTGATGGAATCTAATAAAATAACCACATCATGCCCACATTCAACCATACGTTTTGCCTTTTCCAAAACGATACTAGCTACTTTCACATGGCGCTCTGCTTGTTCATCAAAGGTCGAAGAAATAACCTCCGCACGAACAGAACGCTGCATATCCGTCACCTCCTCCGGTCGTTCATCAATCAATAAAATAATCAAATACACCTCAGGATGGTTACGAGAAATAGCATTAGCTATATCCTTCAATAAGACCGTCTTACCCGTTTTTGGTTGCGCCACAATCATTCCACGCTGTCCTTTTCCAATTGGAGCAAACAAATCCAAAATACGTGTGGAATAATTGTCTGCTGAAGTAGACAAATTCAACTTTTCTTCTGGGAATAATGGTGTCAAATATTCAAAATTGATACGATCACGAATCTCATCCGTAGTTTTACCATTCACCGTTTCAATCTTCAATAAAGCAAAGTACTTCTCTCCTTCTTTCGGAGGACGAATCGTTCCTTTAATCGTATCTCCAGTTTTCAAACCAAACATTTTGATTTGAGAAGGTGATACATAAATATCATCTGGTGAGGCTAAATAATTATAATCGGAAGAACGCATAAACCCGTATCCTCCTTCTTGCATGATTTCCAAAACACCTTCATTTTCAATCAAACCATCCAATTCCTTGATAACTTGATTGTAATTAGAGCGTTTGAAATGCGGTTGAGGAGTGACTGGTGTCTCTTCTTTCGGCAATTTCTTTAAATCCTCTGGACTCCCTTGCGCTGAACGAGCCTCTGCCCCATTTTCATCCCCGGTTACGAAAGATGTATCAACCAAAAACTCCTCCGCAGGAATAATGGCATCGTATTCAATGGGTTCTTCAACTTGAGTGATGGCTGCAGGAGTTGAACTTGATTCTTCTTGCTGGACATTAACAATCGGTGCAGCTTCATCTAGTTGGAAACTAGGTGTTAAAGCATCTTGATCTTCTCCAGTTTTTTTAATTCTTTGCCTTTTCGGGCGCTCAGTAGCAGGTAAATCTTCTTGTACTTTTTTTACTCTCCTGATCGGTTTCTCTTCCATAAAATGGGAAATGATGAATCTTAAATGAATGACAGTCCCTATTCCTTTTCACAAGGATTTTGTGATACGCTCAAAAGCAGATTATCTACAAAATGGTGAAACAAACAATGGATGGAATGGAATCTGGAATATTGAATAGAGCACTTACGATATTGAAGCGCAGTGCAATACTACGTCACATCATTGAATTTGTCAAGCCTTTTCTAAGTTTTTTACACGTTTAATCAATATTTTGGACAAAATTGGGGTATATCTATAGTATTTACCCGTGATGGCTCATTATTTTTGTACTTTTATTGCCTGAATATCATGAGCAACATCCAACAATATTTAGTCGATCAGTTAGAAATCCGTCGTAAAAACGGCCTATTACGTAGCCTGCAACACGTCGATCATTTCATTGATTTTTGCTCCAACGACTACTTAGGTTTGGCCAAAAATGATGAGCTAAATCAACTGATTATCAAAGATTTTGAAAATTGGTTAGAACAAAACAAAGGACAATTACCCATCAACGGGTCTACAGGTTCTCGACTTATCTCGGGCAACAATTCCTTAATCGAAAATTTTGAACATGCCTGTGCTCACATGCACCAAGCAGAATCTGCTTTACTCTTTGGCTCTGGATTTGAAGCAAACCTAGGTTTACTTTCTTCCATTAGTCAAGAAGATCATATTGTTTTTTGTGATCAACTACTTCATGCGAGCATCATAGATGGAATTCGTTTAGGAAAAGGAAAAAAAATCATATTTAAACATAACGACTGGGAGACTTTGGCCTTGGAATTGGCCCAATATCCAAATCAAACTAAATGGGTCGTGGTAGAATCCATTTATTCCATGGATGGAGATCGAGCTCCACTCCAAAAATTGATTGAACTAAAACAGCTATACGACTTCGAATTAATTATCGATGAAGCCCATTCAGGTGGTGTCTATGGCCATCTTGGAGCAGGATTAGTCCAAGAATTAGGGTTGATTGATCAGGTTTTTGCTCGTGTTATTACTTTTGGAAAAGCCTGGGGTAATGCCGGTGCCGTGGTATTGGGCTCTCACGCGTTGAGGCAATACCTCATCAATTTTGCCCGCTCATTTATTTACTCCACCGCTCCGACCCCTGCGCATATTTCCGCTTTAATCACAACCTTGCATTTTATACAGCAACAGAATGAACTACGAGAAAAATTAAAAAATAACATCACTTTTTTTCAAGAACATATTACTCACCCACATTGGGGTAAAAGCCAAAGTGCCATACAAACATTCTTAGTTCCTGGTAATCAAGAAGTCAGACACATCGCCCACATAGCCCAAGAGAAAGGCTACGGCTTAAAACCAATCGTTTATCCAACTGTTCCCAAAGGAGAAGAACGCATTCGAATTACCTTAAGTGCTTTAACCCAAGAACAAGACATGCTTGATTTAATTCAATTGTTAGAATCAAATATATGAGTCAGACGATCATCGTAGCTGGAATTGGAACAGAAATCGGAAAAACTGTCGTTTCCGCTATCTTAACGAATGCCCTAAAGGCCGACTATTGGAAACCCATACAATCAGGAGATTTGGACCAAGGCGATGCCTATTGGATACAGCAATGGGTAAAACATCCTAATCTAACCATTTGGCCTTCCACCTATCGACTTAGCCAACCATTATCTCCCCATACAGCGGCAGAATTGGATGGAATTACCATTGAATTAAATCAATTTCAAAAACCCGCAAGTTCTAATTCTTTAGTAATTGAACTAGCAGGAGGATTGATGGTTCCCATTAACGGACAGCAAACGAACATCGACTTAATACAATCCTTAAACGCTCCTGTTATTTTAGTGAGTAAAAATTACCTGGGAAGTATCAATCATACCTTATTGAGTTTTGAAATGCTACAACAAAGAGGCATCCCTGTCCTAGGTATTGTTTTTAATGGCCCAGAAAATCCATCTGGAGAAAAATTTATTCTTAATTACACCCAATTGCCTTTACTTTTGCGTGTCAATGAAGAACCTACCATAAATGACACTGTAATTGATCATTATGCCCAACAAATCAAATTATAATTCATACGTTCATCGGGATGCTACCGTCATTTGGCATCCTTTTACTCAACACCAGATTGAACCATTTTCTATCCCCATTACTAGGGGTGAAGGTTGCTGGTTATACGGAGAAAATGAAGAAAAGTACTTAGATGCCATCAGTTCCTGGTGGGTCAACATCCATGGACACGGGCATCCCTATATGGCTCAAAAGATCTACGAACAAGCACTTAAGATTGAACAAGTTATTTTTGCTGGTTTTACGCATGAACCAGCCATCACTTTGTCGGAAAGACTCCTAGCCCATTTACCAAAGCATTTCCAAAAAGTCTTTTTCTCTGATAATGGCAGTACTGCTGTGGAAGTGGGTGTCAAAATGGCCTTGCAATTTTTCCATAATCAGGGAAAAACCAAAAAGAGAAAAATCATCGCTCTACAAGATGCCTATCATGGAGATACTTTCGGTGCTATGAGTCTAGGGGCTCCCAGCTCTTTCAATGCTCCGTTTCAAGACATGCTGTTTGAGGTAGAATTCATCTCCCAACCTAGTAATCCCGAGGCCTGTATTCAAGACATGAAATCCCATTTAGAATCGGCCCCTGATGAATATGCTGCTTTCATTTTTGAACCATTGGTTCAAGGTGCTGGAGGTATGCTGATGTATGAAGCAAGTACATTGGATGCTTTAATTCAATTGGCGCACGAACATGGTTTATTATGTATTGCCGATGAAATCATGACAGGATTTGGTCGAACAGGCAAATGGTTTGCTATGGATTATTTGCAAGAAAAACCAGATATCGTATGTCTGTCAAAAGGCCTGACCGGTGGTATGATGGCCATGGGAGTAACTTGCTGTTCCAATGAACTATTCGATAGTTTTTTATCCAATGACCGCAAAAAGACCTTGTTTCACTCCCATTCATTCACAGCCAATCCTCTGGCGTGTGCGGCCGCCAATGCCAGTTTGGACTTAATGGAAAAGGAAGAAACGTGGAGCCATATTGAACGAATCATGCTCTCGCATCAACAATGGGCTGATTCCCAACAAAATCACCCTATTTTACAGAACATTCGTCAGCAAGGAACCATCTTAGCTTTGGATTTGAAGGTAGGAGAAGCGACCGGATACATGCACCCACTTCGAGATATCGCCTACCAATATTTCATAAAAAAAGGGATCTTATTAAGACCCCTTGGAAATACAATATATATTTTGGCTCCTTATTGCATCAAAAATGAGGAATTAATGCTCATTTATCAAGCTTTGGAAGCATTTGCAGAAGAACTGCGACTTACTTATTAATCTTTAAAGATTGCCAAGAAACCATTTGCCAACGTCCATTTTCAAAGATAAAAACGTCAGTAAATTTTAAACGATTGACTGGCAATAAGGCTCCATCTTTTTTATTTGTCACATTCACAATACCAGAATTGATACCAATATTACCATAAACCCGTTGTGTGAATTCCTCTGGTTCAATGATCGCATAGATGGATTTTTGTGAAACGATGGATTCAATATAAGAAGCCTTGGTGTCTTGGGTACCCGAAGAGTGAATATACACTAAGTCTTTATGCAATACTTTGTCCAATCCAGCACCATCTTGGGCTACCATGATTTTAAATCGGTTCAATTCCGCCTCTCTCAAAGAGTTCGCATCTGCTTTCTGTGCCATAAGGTAAAAGGTCGTGCAAATGCACGCCATTGTTAAAAATAGGTTTTTCATAATTCGTTTTTTAAACATAAAAACAATATTCATCAATTTCTTACTCAAAATCAACATCTAAAATCAAATCAGCGGCTTTTTCAGCGATGGCCATTACCGCCGCATTCGTATTTCCCGCCACTAAATCAGGCATCACAGAGGCATCCGCCACACGAAGTCCCTTCAAACCACGCACGCGCATATTCAATGAATCGACCACCGCATCGGGATCTATTCCCATTTTACACGTTCCTACTGGATGGTACACACATTCCAAGGCTTCTTGTATATGTTGTAATATAAAGTCCTCCGACCAATCAGAACCAGCTGGGTAATTGACCTGATCATTCAAACGTAAGGGTTTAAAAGCCGAGGATAACATAATTTCTTTGGACAACTTGACTCCTCTCACCAATGTCGCCAAATCTTCTCCTCCTGCATCCGTTAAAAATTGAGGATCAATCAATGGAGCATCCCAAGGATTGGAAGAGCGTAAACCTACATATCCCCTACTTTTAGGTTTCAATAAGGTGGGTAAGACCGTAAAACCATCCGATAAAGGCAGATTATCCTTATCATACAAATCATAGGCCCAAGCTGAGGAAAAATGAAATTGCAAATCAGGTCGCTCAGATTGATTCATGGAATCAAAAAAAGCACATGCTTCCAAGGGACTGGAAGATAATGGTCCTTGATGACTCATCAAATAGGTAGCAAAATTCTTCAAATTCAATGCCATATTATAGGATTCCCCCTGGGTATTGGCACGGGTGTTCATGTTGATAAATACGTGATCCGACAGATTTTGGCCTACTTTAGGTAAATCATGTCGACAATCAATTCCAAAAGATTTCAAGTAGGATTTATCTCCGATTCCAGACAAAAGCATAATTTGAGGACTTTGAAAAGAACCTGCCGATAAAATAACATCTTTGTTTGCCCGATATTCCGTCAGATTCTTTGATCCTCGATAAAATCCTTGTACTCCTAAGACCTTTTCCCCCTCCATAAGCAAAGATGCTACATGAAATTGGCTAACGATTTTCAAATTAGCTCTTTTCAAAACCGGCTCTATGAAGCCTTTGGCAGCTGAACTGCGTACACCATCTTGAATATTAAATTGAAAATAGCCAGCCCCAACCTGCCTTTCCCCATTAAAATCGATGTTTTCAGGTATACCCACTTCTTGACAGGCCTCTACAAAAGCCTTACCAAAAGGACTAATATGTACTGCATTACTTACCGTAACTGGCCCTTCTTGCCCATGGTAGTCATTTGTAAAAAAGGTGTTTCTTTCTGATTTTTTAAAATAAGGTAACAAATCTTGGTAGGACCATCCTGCGCATCCACCTGCCGCCCAATCATCAAAATCTGCCGCATTTCCTCGAATATAGGCCATGCAATTAATAGCACTACTTCCTCCCACGGTCTTCCCCCTCGGCTGGTAAATTTTTCTACCCTGTAGCATTGCTTGCGGTTCGGTATAAAAGTTCCAGTCCAAATGACTCTTTTGTAATAAAGAATAAGCAGAAGGCATGTCTACCCGAGGATCACGGTTATTTATTCCTGCCTCCACGAGCAATACAGAAATATGAGGGTTGGCAGATAGTCGGTTGGCTAAGACACAGCCCGCTGTTCCTGCACCCACAATGATGTAGTCAAAACTAGACATATTTAAATAGATCGATTTGCGTTATTTTCCTGAATTTCAATAATTTTACGCAAAACACCACGTAATAATGACCTATTTTAATACCTATTTAACGCTTGGCCTTCAGCATATTTTAAATATTCAAGCTTTAGATCATCTTCTTTTTATCTTATCTCTTACTTGTATTTATCGATTTTCAGATAGTAAAAATCTCTTCTTTCTCATTACGGCTTTTACCTTAGGACATTCCTTGACGCTTGCGCTAGCTACTTTAGGATGGATTCAAGTATCCATGCATTGGATTGAATTTTTGATCCCATGTACCATTCTACTTTCAGCCATAGGAAATTTTAGTTTCAAAGATTCAGGACTTAAGAAACAAGAGAACTCGGCTTTGAAATATGTATTGGTTGGCATTTTTGGATTAATTCATGGATTAGGATTTTCCAATTACCTACAAAGCTTATTGGGTAAAGAAAACTCGATCATCGGCCCTTTATTTGCCTTCAATATTGGATTAGAATTAGGTCAAATCGTGGTAGTTATCAGCATTTTACTCTTTTCCAGCTTGCTCATTCGATTGACCAAAATCAATATGTCTTCATGGGTGCTAGTTGTTTCAGGAATTGTGATAGGCTTAGTTATTCCCATGATTTTGGAAAGATGGTAAAAAAAATGCCTCTCATAAGAGAGGCATTTCATTGGATAATAAATAATCTATCGACTAAAAATCTTCATCTAAACTGAAAGACATTGTATCCTTATCTGACATTACTCCAGATTTTTGGTATTCAGCCACGCGTTTTTCAAAGAAATTAGTTTTACCCTGCAATGAAATCATTTCCATGAAATCAAATGGATTTGTGGCATTGTAAAACTTCTTGCATCCTAAGGAAACCAACAAACGGTCGGCAACAAATTCAATGTACTGGCACATCAAATCGGCATTCATACCAATTAAGGAAACGGGTAAAGCCACTGTCACAAATTCTTTTTCAATCTCTACCGCATTGGTGATAATTTCATAAACACGTTCTTGAGATACTTTACCTTTAATGTGATCTGTATATAACAAACAGGCAAAATCACAATGCAAACCTTCGTCACGTGAAATCAACTCATTGGAGAAAGATAAACCGGGCATTAAACCACGTTTCTTTAACCAGAAAATAGAACAGAATGACCCTGAGAAAAAGATACCTTCTACGGCAGCAAATGAAATCAAACGCTCCACAAAGCTATCACTCTCAATCCACTTCAATGCCCACTCCGCTTTTTTCTTAACACAATCGATGGTTTCGATGGCTCTCAACAAACGATCTTTCTCTTTTGGTTCTTGAATGTAGGTATCAATCAACAAGGAATACGTTTCCGAGTGAATGTTTTCCATCATGATCTGAAAACCATAAAAACATTTAGCCTCTGCATATTGAACCTCTTTCAAAAAGTTGTTGGCTAGATTCTCATTCACAATTCCATCAGAAGCAGCGAAGAATGCCAACACATGGGAAATAAAATGACGTTCCCCGTCATTCATTTTCTTCCAATCCGCTAAATCTTGCTGTAAATCTATTTCCTCTGCAGTCCAAAAAGAAGCTTCCGCTTGCTTATAAAACTTCCAAATATCGTTGTGTTTAATTGGGAAAAGTACGAATCGGTTGGGGTCTTCCACCAAGAGAGGTTCAGTCATTGTAAGGTTGGATGATTAGGGTAAAACATGAATTCGAAATTAAGCATTTATGCGTGAAAAAAACGGAGAATGATCATTAAAAAAATGAAAATTCTCAGATTCTTTCTGCGTAACCCATTTCAAGATAGTATACCGTAAAATCTAAAAAATGTTTTGAAAATTAAAAGAAAAATCCGCCGACTTGAACCACTAAAGCCGAACCATAAGGAGATACCTTTCCTGTGGATGACCCATAATTTAAATCATACATCACCGCTAAGTTAATTCCTAACTTAGAACCTATCCCAATTCCAACGAGTACAGGGTTGGAATATCCATAATAATTGCTGGCATTACTGTCTGACAAATTAGAATAGTTTTCTACTTGACCCACTAAATAACTTTGTCCTAACAAGGCCGTCAAAGTAGGAATGTATTGACGAATAAATATTCGCTCACCCAAGAGATTACTGGTTAACTTTCCAATATTTCCCCCATAATTAACCGAATAATACTGATAAGTTAAACCTACGCCCGCTATCGTATTATTGGCCAATTGATAACCTACCATAGGAGAAACGCCTATACTGGTCGGGTTTCCAAAGCTCAAACCTGATAATCCTCCACCAAAATGTAACCTCTGACGAAACGTTAGTTCACTTACATCGGGCTCTACATCCAAATCACCTTTGGCTCCATCCTCCTTTATGACCACAGGATCTTGAGCTCGTGATTCAAAAACCACACCGACACTAATTAAAAAACAAAGTAAGAATATATGTTTCATGAATATTTTTTTGAGTAAAAACGAAAAAAACGGTGGATTATGATATTGAAAATACGATTAACAAAATTAAAGGATAATTTTGTTATATGAATCATCCGAATTCGAGTTTGGCAACTAAGCAGGGAATAGAAAATTTAGACCCAAGAACACACATCATCATCAAAGGTGCCCGTGTCCATAATTTAAAAAATTTGGATGTCGCCATTCCTCGCAATCAATTAGTGGTTATTACAGGATTATCTGGCTCTGGAAAATCCTCATTGGCTTTTGACACGCTTTTTGCCGAAGGGCAACGCATGTACGTGGAAAGCCTCAATAGCTATGCGCGCCAGTTTTTAGGCCGTATGGAAAAACCCGCCGTAGATTACATTCGTGGTGTTTCACCAGCCATCGCCATAGAGCAAAAAGTTAATACCAAAAACCCTCGGTCAACGGTTGGTACCACGACTGAAATATACGATTACCTCAAATTACTCTTTGCCCGAATTGGAAAAACCTATTCTCCCCTTTCAGGACTAGAAGTAAAAAAAGATTCCGTTTCAGTCATCGTGGACTGGATCATGCAGTTCCCTCAAAAGAAAGTCATCATCTTAGCTCCATTGCTTCGTCATGAAGGTCGAGGTCTGAAGAATGAATGTCAACTTTTAATTCAAAAAGGATACACGCGGCTAAAATTAGGCGATGATATTTTGAATTTGGAGGAGTTAGTGGAGGATGATACTTTATTAAAAAAAATAGATAAAAATTCGGCCGATTTAGCCATATTGGTTGATCGCTTAATTAGTAAAGCGGATGATGAGGAAACCCAATTTCGTTTGGGCGACTCGGTTCAAACAGCTTATTTTGAAGGAGATGGAATTTGTTGGGTGGAACTAGAAGGTCAAAAAAGAAAAGTTTTCTCCGATAAATTTGAGTTGGATGGTATCTCCTTTGAAGAACCAAGCTTAAATCTATTCTCTTTCAACAATCCTTTTGGAGCATGTAAAAACTGTGAAGGCTATGGCAAGGTATTGGGATTAGACCCGGATTTGGTATTCCCTGATACAGAACTTTCCATTTACGAAGGAGCTATTGCCCCATGGAGAAGTGAACGTATGAGCGAATGGCTCTATCCTTTAATCCGTAATGGCGTAAGCTTTGATTTTCCGATTCATCGGCCCTACAAAGACCTTAGCGATAAGGAAAAGCAATTACTCTGGACAGGAAATAAATACTTTGCTGGATTGACTCAATTCTTTGATCATCTGGAAAAAGAAACTTATAAAATCCAATACCGTGTTTTGCTTTCTCGTTACCGTGGCAAAACCAATTGCCCTGAATGTTTGGGCTCTAGATTAAGAAAAGATGCAGCCTATGTCAAAATCCATGGGCATTCCATCATCGATATGGTACTTTGGCCAATATCCAAAGTCAAGAGCTTTTTTGATGAAGTTCAATTTAATTCAACAGACCAACAAGTTGCACGCAGGATATTAATCGAGATTAAAAATCGATTGGACTATATGAATCGGGTGGGTTTGGGTTATTTAACCCTGAACCGATTAAGTTCAACCCTCTCTGGAGGTGAATTTCAACGTATTAAATTGGCGACCTCCTTAGGAAGTGCTTTGGTGGGTTCCATGTATATTTTAGATGAACCCAGTATAGGTTTGCACCCAAGAGATACAGAACGACTTATTTCGGTCTTGCTGATGCTCAAGCAGATGGGAAATACCGTTATTGTGGTAGAACATGAGGAAGATATCATGCGAGCTGCAGATCAGATCATTGATATTGGTCCTGAGGCAGGTCGACATGGCGGAGAACTCATGTTTCAAGGAAATCTAGAAGAAGCTTTGACTCGACATGATCTGACAAGCCATACGATGCAATTTTTGCAAGGAAAAGATCGGATTGAAATTCCTGCATTCCGAAGAAAGAGTTTGGCGCATATTGAAATCATTGGTGCCAGCGAAAATAATTTAAGAAATGTTTCCGTGAAGATTCCTTTGGGGATATTGACGGTTGTTACGGGAGTCAGTGGATCAGGAAAATCGACATTGATACGCAAGATTTTATATCCTGCCCTATTACGTCAGCTGCAATTGGGAACCGAAGAAACAGGTAAATTCAAAGAATTAAAGGGCAGTGTTTCCCAGATAGCCAGCGTAGAAATGGTAGATCAGCAGCCTATAGGTAAATCTTCCCGATCTAACCCAGTCACCTACATTAAAGCCTATGATGCCATTCGTGCATTATACGCTGAATTACCTCTAGCCAAAACCAGGGGTTACAAACCCTCCCACTTCTCTTTCAATGTAGAAGGCGGTCGTTGTGAAACTTGCCAAGGAGAAGGTGAAATCACCATTGAAATGCAATTCATGGCCGACATTAAATTAGTCTGTGAGTCATGTCAAGGGAGTAGATTTAAGCAAGAAATATTGGATGTCAAATTCCAAGACAAGCATATTGCTGAAATCTTGGACATGACCGTGGAGGAAGGTGTGGAATTTTTCAAAAGCAAAACTCCGAAAATTGCAGAAAAGATTGATCCCCTTTTTCAGGTTGGATTAGGCTATATCAAATTAGGTCAATCTTCGAATTCTCTATCCGGAGGAGAAGCACAACGAGTAAAATTGGCTAGTTTTTTAGGAAAAGGAAATCCCAACAAGGGAAAAACCTTGTTTATTTTCGACGAACCAACTACCGGTTTACATTTCCATGATATCAAAAAGCTATTGAAAGCCTTGAATGATTTGGTTGAGCAAGGAGATAGTGTCATCATCATAGAACATAATATGGAAGTGATTAAATGCGCTGACCATATCATTGATTTAGGTCCAGATGGTGGAGAAGCTGGTGGACAAATTTGTTTTGAAGGTAGTCCTGAAGAAATGGTCAAATTGGAAAATAATCCCACAGCGTATTATTTAAGTCAAAAAATAATAGGCAAAAAACCGTAAGTTTACGCTATGTTTTCCCCAGAAATACTGCAATCACTACCACAGAAACTTGATGGAATCAGCCAAGGACTTTCCTTGATGATACCTGAGCTACTTCTCTGTATTTGGATTTTAGTGGGGATTTTTGCTGAGTTATTTCTTCACGGGAAATCCACGAAATTCTCTACTTCTTGGCGGTATTTCATTACACAAATTGGTTTATTACTAGCCTTTGTTTTGGCCATTCAACGTATGTCTACCGACATGTCGGGATATGCGTCTTTTTCCTTATTTTGGATTAATTCGGGTAGTAATTCCATCAATGCCTTACTTTTATTTTTAGCCATTGTTTTAATTTTGGTCAATCAAGCCCAGCAAAAAAGCTTCCAATTTGAAGAAAAAATGGGTTTTTTATCCATCTTGGGAGGGGCACTTTTAGTTTCCATCAGTAGCCATTGGCTTAGTATATTTTTGAGTATTGAATGGATGTCATTAGGTACTTATTTATTAGTGGGAATTCGAAAAGACCCAGAAGGTTCAAGAGCCATATTACCTTACGTATTATTTGGTTTGGCTAGCACCGCACTTTTATTGTATGGAATTTCCTTCGTATATGGTATAACGGGAACCATGCACATCAATAGTCCTGATTTCAGTCGAGGACTAGCTACAGCAGATCCTTATTTAGTTGGATTGGCTCTAACCTTAGTGGCCTGTTCCTTATTATTTAAATTAGCATGGGCCCCTTTTCACCCTTGGAGCCCGGATGTTATTGAAAGTTTGCCTGCCTCTTGGATGACTTGGATATCCACAGCCCCTAAAATAGCCGTTACATTTTTGGGTATTCGATTATTGCATTTTATTCCCCTATCGTTGGAGGTACCTATTGCTTTTTTGGCCATTCTAACCTTATTAGTTGGGAATTTGGGAGCTTTAGGTCAGCGAAATAGTAAACGACTTCTTGCATATTCAAGTATTGCCCATGGAGGATTTATGGCTATGGCTTGGCTATTTCCGATTCAACAAGCCACCGAAGTGCTCTTATTTTATTCCTTGGTATATGGAATGAGCACTATTTTGGTCTTTTATTTAATTGATGAAGCTTCTTCAGTTTCTTATCAATCGAATGATTTAGAAAAATGGGGCGGATTGGCCAAAAGTAGACCACTCGCTTCCTTATTCTTATTGATAGGGATGGTGGCAATGGCCGGTTTACCACCTGCAGGAAGCTTCATAGCTAAGGTTACTTATTTTTCCTTTTTATGGGAAAAATATCAAAATAGCTCTCAAATATTAACCTTGATTTTATTAGTAACGGCAATATTAACCACAGCTTTAGGAATTTTCTATTATTTAAAGATTCCGTACCAACTATATTTCAAGAAAAATGCAGCAGATGATCGCATGAATATTTGGAACGAAAATGGAAATATGTGGGTTTATGCGGTATTGGTGGTATTTATTTTAGGAAGCTTCTTGGCCCCAACGGCGATTTGGAATTTCTTAAAATAAGGAAATAAATAATGTACATTTCCGTTGAGCCATCATTTTAATTACTTAGTTTTGTATTCGATTTTGAGTAAAAACCTCTTCTGAAACGCATACCAAATGTCTGATTCAATAAAGCACGAATGTGGAATTGCCCTTATTCGATTGCGCAAGCCTTTTCAGTATTATCTGGACAAGTATAAAACGCCGACCTATGGCCTAAGCAAATTGTACTTGATGATGGAAAAACAAGTCAATCGTGGTCAAGATGGAGCAGGAGTCGCCAATATCAAAATCAATGTGAATCCAGGAAACCGATACATCAGTCGGTATCGCTCAGTAGAGCCACAAGCAGTAGCCGATATTTTCGGGAAAATCAATAAAAAATTCAGGAAAGCACAAAAATTAGCCAAAGATGTGAAGCGTGAAACGGGCATCGATCCGAGTCATGATGCAGCTTGGTGGCAAGAAAATGTAGCCTTTACTGGAGAAGTATTGTTAGGCCACTTACGTTATGGTACACATGGCCAAAATGAAATAGAGAACTGTCACCCGATGTTACGTCAAAGTAACTGGAGAAGTCGCAATTTAGTGATGGCAGGTAATTTCAACATGACCAATGTGGATGATTTATTTGACAAACTAGTTTCCTTGGGGCAGCATCCAAAAGAAAAAGTAGATACGGTCACTGTCATGGAGAAAATTGGTCACTTTTTGGATGAAGAAAACCAAAGACAATTTTTGAAATACCGCGACAAATATGAAAATCCTGAATTATCCGATATTCTAGCTGAACAAATTGATTTAGTTCGCGTATTGGAGCGTTCATGTAAAGATTTTGATGGTGGTTATGCCATGGTGGGTTTAACGGGATACGGGGCTTCCTTTGTGGCACGTGACCCTGCAGGTATTCGACCAGCCTATTATTACATGGATGAAGAAGTAGTGGTGGTGGCATCTGAAAAACAGGCTATTAAAACAAGCTTCAATTGTGCTTATGACCAGATTCAGGAGATTACACCTGGTTCTGCCTTGGTAATTGATATGGACGGATCTGTAAAAGAAGCGCCATTCATTGATCGTCTGGAACAAAAATCTTGTTCCTTTGAGCGCATCTATTTTTCCAGAGGTTCAGATCCAGATATTTATACAGAACGCAAAAAACTAGGTCGATTATTAATTCCTCAAATCCTTGATGAGGTAAATAATGACCTTAAGAATACCGTATTCTCTTACATTCCTAACACCGCAGAAACAGCATTTTTAGGCATGATAGATGGATTAGAAGACCATTTAGCTAAAGAGAGAAAGCAGGCCATCATGGGTGGGATTCTTTTTGAAAAAGAATTGGAAGAAATGTTAACCTTCCGCCCAAGGGTTGAGAAGTTAATATCAAAAGATGTGAAGGTCCGTACGTTTATCACGAGTGATGAGCAGCGAGATGACATGGTTTCTCACGTATATGACACTACGTATGAAGTCATCAATAAAGGAGTTGATTCGGTTGTCTTGATTGATGATTCCATCGTTCGAGGAACGACTTTGGAAAAGAGTATTTTGAGTTTATTGGACAAATTATCTCCTAAAAAAATAGTCATTGTTTCTTCTGCTCCACAGATCCGATATCCCGATTGTTATGGTATTGACATGTCGAAAATGAAGGAATTTGTCGCATTTAGAGCGGCACTTGCCCTTTTAAAAGAAAGAGGTTTAGAAAGTATATTAGATGAGGTAAATTTAAAATGTTTGCTTGCTTTAGAAAATGGTACAGCGCATACGGAGAACTTCGTTAAAGCCATTTATGCACCATTTACTGATCAGGAAATCTCCAATAAAATTGCGGATATTGTTCGTCCCAAAAACATCAAAGCAGAGGTTTCGGTCATTTACCAAACAGTAGGCAATTTAAATGTCGCTTGCCCGAATCATTTAGGTGATTGGTATTTTACAGGTAATTTCCCAACACCTGGAGGAAATCAAGTAGTTAATAAAGCATTTGTCAATTTCATGAAAGGAATTGAGGTAAGAGCTTATTAAAAAATTGTTGCAAATCTTTAACGCTGTCAAGGTTTAAAACCTTGACAGCGTTGTTTTTTTCAGGCATTTTGAAATAGAACGAATGAGATTTCATTCATATTGTATCCTAAAAATCTTTATCAATTAATTGATTTAATACGCAACTACCACGGCTCCTCGTAAGGTAATAATGCCTTTTTCAGGAAAATTTTCAGGAGTAGATTGGTATTGAATTACCCAAGCATAAGTATCAGGGGGGACTAATTGCCCGTTGAACTTACCATCCCATGATAATTCAGCTGAAGTAGAACTTTGCTTAGAAAAAAGCATTTCTCCCCAGCGATTAAATATTTGCACGTTAACAATCTGGGTTCTTGCTGGATTCTTTGGAATTGGGTTGAACGTATCATTTTTCCCATCCCCATTCGGAGTAAAAATGGAGGGCGCAAAAATCAGAGGTTCACATTTATCAGGTACCGTATAGGTACTGGAGGTAATACAACCGTCAGCATCTTTAATTTCTACTTGGTAATTGCCATTTCGATTAATCTTGGCATAATTTACGTTCAACGGACTGACTATGGCCGAATTGGGAGACCAGGCAAAGGTAAAGTCTCGGCTGTTTCCCGCGATTTGTAAAATGGCTTGAGGATTCACCTCATCCATGCAAATGAAATAATCCTTTTTAGGAAAGAAATACTCATTGGTCAAGAAATTGACCTGTGTTTTTTTTGTTTCCGAACAACCCGTTGCTGTATCTGTCACCACTACCTCATAAGTTCCACCTGGCTTGGGAACAACAATAGCAGAAGTCTTATCTTTGGAGCTCCATTCGAAAGTCAAGGTCTTTTGGGGAGGCAACTTATCCAACATCACTTTGGCATTATCTTTACAAATACTATTGTACTCTTCTTTCAAACTCAAAGGTTCCATGATTTGAATATCAAATTCCTGAGCATCTAAAAGGAAATCTTTTACACAAACATTGGAGATAGCGGCTGTTATGACATATTTACCTGCATCCTTAAATTTATGTTTCATGACATCCCCTTCGTACGAATAATAAAGTGTTCCAGCGGGGTTCAAAGGCACAGTTAAACCCGTGCTAGTAGGAAATGGATCCAATGTTGATTTATATATTTTCCAAACTATCTTATCATTATTCATAGGGTCGCACAATTTTTTATCGACCTTATAACTAAAAGTTGTTCCTTCGCAAGTCTGATTGATACTTGGGGGGCTACTCGGATTGGGAGGAGAAGGAATGGATGGAGGAAGTCCTAACTGGCTGGTCACATTGGTAGGAAATGTAACTGCATTAGGTTCATATTGGGCCCTTTGTAAAGTGTCCGAACTGGAAAGTAATCCATTGGTTTGAGTGATCTTACCCAAAGTAGAACTGCCCTCAATGGCAACAAAAATAATGGTATTATAAACTGGATCAATTTGTAAAGCCCCAATTTTTGCTAAAGTATCTAATAATACTCGCTTAGAAGCCAAAATTGTATCTGCATTATTGGTAGCTATATTAAATTGCAATATTTGAGAACGAATGGATTGACCATCGCCTTGCATAGAGACATATAACACTTTTTTATCTTGAGAATATTCTACCCCATAAATGGTTGGTGGTGAAGTACCCAAATCTAAGGTCGTTAGGTAAGTTGGTTTCCCGTCTCCTGAAGCATCATAATCAAATAAATCCAATTTGTTGGTAGGTGGCCCTGGAACAACCACCGCCATTTTACTCCAATCCGTAGAGATTTTGGTATAACCTGCTGAACTGGTCAAGCTGGTAGATCCAGATGGGCTCGTGATGGTTGGAGCGGAAATACCTGCATCAGATACTTTAAAAGTACGGATGGTATTGCTGTTGGCATCTTGAGAAATCAACCAATAGAAACCAGAACCTCCTTGAGAAGCAACCAAACGTTCGGTACTAGGAACTGGGCTCAATAATTGATTAATTACAGAAAGACCCCCTTTCCCTTTGTTTAGCTTCATATCTACAATGCTGTAATAAATCTGATTTTCGTTCGCAGCATTTTTCTTCAAGGTAAAAATATAATACTCCGATTGACATCCTTTACAAGATGTTTTGGGCATGGTAGTTACTCCTTGTGAATTACTTATATCCCCATTAATTAAGGTTGCTGGATCTTTGGTATAGGTAATCGGATTATTATCCCGATCAAAAACTTTTTGTCCATCCGTGTAATAAATGATACTATTGGTTTGATCCGTCATAACAGCCACTCCATTAGGCACATTGATTCGGCCCGTTGTAGGCGTTGGATTATCTGGATTTTCGAATTTGACTCCAGCACTACTACCAAAATACCAAGCGGGAGGAGCTTTTAATAGTACTTGATTGGGGTCTGTTTCCCCACAAATATCCACTTGCATTTTGGCTTCAGCAGAACATCCCGACAGTGGCTCGGTAATTTTCACGGAATAACAGCCAGATTCTTTTACTTTGATGGTATCGGTGGTTTGTCCTTTGGGGTACCACATTACCTCAATGGGATAGGAAGGCCTTCCTACTTTTTGAAATGCATTCAGTACGAGTTCTTGACCTAAGCAAATCGTTTTTTTAACTTCGGATGTATCTTTTCCCAAATAAATATAGGGCAATTGACCTATAATCACCCGTTCTGTTAAAACCAGTGGCGGAGTATTCACTACTGGACTTTGTATAGTTACCTTCACCGAATAAGTGCCTGGAGTACAATATTGATGTACACCTGTTGCTGTATTTTTTTTATCCCCCGGGGCTGTTGGTTCACCAAAATCCCATGAAAAAGTAGTACCTGTTGGAAAATGTTCTGTCAATTCGAAGACAGTCGCCATATCGGGATTGACTCCTTTTTCACAACTAGCGCACTGGGTAATGCAATTATTTCGAAAAACAATTTTAGGATCCGAAAATGCCCGGAAAGAAACAAGCCAAACCAGAAAAAGGAACAGATACTTTTTAATCATTTAAGAGCTAGGCAAGTACATGGATTAAGCACAAAATAACGTAAAATATTGGTTTTTGAAAAGCTAAGTACTAAATTGCTAGGCTATGCGACGTAAACTCGGATCATACCGTATTGTTTTTTTCCTCATAGGCGCATTCTTGATGGGCTCAATGAAATTACTTGCGCAAGACCCTCAGCTTTCCCAATTCTATTCTGCTCCACTTTTAATTTCTCCGGCTTTTGCAGGAATCAATAATACGTCCAAAGTGAATTTCAATCACCGTAACCAATGGCCTAATCTTAGTTCAAGTTACCAGTTTTCCTCGTTGACCGCTGATATTAATTTTTCGAGTATCAATAGTGGCGTAGGATTGGTTATGACAACAGATAAACAATTTTCAAATCTACAAACGACGTCGATTGGTTTACAGTATGCTTATCACATCAATTTGGCTGAGGAAAGTTCCATTTCAGTTGGTATACAAAGTTCCTATGTCAACCGTGGTTTAGACTATTCCAATTTGATTTTTGGAGATCAATTTGTCAATGGAAGTATCAGTCAAAACAGTGATGACCCCATTTTAAAAAATTGGGAAAAGAATGGTGCTTCCACAAACTACATGGACTTTTCTACAGGTGCCATGCTCAATCTTAGAAACTCGTGGGTGGGTTTGTCTGTTCATCATTTAAACACTCCCAATCAGTCCTTATCCAGTAGAACTTCCACCATAAACTCTCCTGTGGCCATGAAATTTAGTATTCAAGTTGGCACAAAGATCATGTTGGAAGATAGTTATTTTGAACAAAACTCCTACCGAGCGCGAAATACAGAAAAAAGTATTAGCCCTGTCTTGAATTACAAACATCAAGGGACATTTGACCAATTGGATGTAGGAGCTTATTTAACCCTTTCTCCCATTGTTTTAGGGGCTTGGTACCGTGGAGTACCGATCAAAAAAAGTAGTGATGGAATCATGAATAGTCGAGAATCCATCGTGGCTTTGGTTGGTTACCGTCAAGATAATTTCTCGGTAGGATATTCTTATGATTTAACTATTTCAAAACTAGGCTTACCTTCTGGAGGTGCCCATGAAATTTCGGTTGCCTACTTATTTGATTGGGATATATCATTGAAAAAACCCTATTTAAAAATAAAACGGACTTTGGCATGTCCGAAATTTTAAAGAAAAACAATCTCATGCATATCCATATTACCCTAAAGAGGCTTAAGGTGCTCTGCAAAAAAAGTCTTAGATTTGTAAATATGTTGTTCATCTATACTACTTACCATGAGGTTGTTCTCTAAAATCCACTCTTCCTCCTTTTTTACACTTATTTTTTTGCTATTTGTCCATATTTCATTTGGTCAGGTAACACAACAAGGGAAAAAAAATATTGAAGACTTAACGGATGATCAAATAGCGCTTTTCTTTCAAAAGGCGCAAGCTAGCGGTATGACTGAATTACAAATAGAACAAGCAGCCATAGCCCAAGGATATACAGCAGTAGACATTGCCAAAATGAGAGATCGGCTTAATGGATTGCAAACAGGAAACAACACGAATAATTCTGTCAATATTAATAATCAGACATCGAATTCCAATTCAACTCCTGGGATGAAAGAAACCATGTCTAAGAGAAAAACGACAGGGAAGTTAAGTGTTAAAAAAAGGGATCCTAATTCGTACGAAGACAATGAAAATATCTTTGACTCCAATTTAAATGGTGAATTCGTGCCTAAGATTAAAAAATCATTGGATGAACAACTCTTTACACCAGAAGAAAGAATATTTCTATCGCAACCCCTGAACGTATATAACGATAGTTTAGTTAAAGTGTACAAAGAATTACAAACAAGAAAATCAAAAGCATTAGAGAAAGTAATATTTGGAGCTGATTTATTTGATACGGAAACATTAAATTTTGAACCTGATCTAAAAATTGCTACACCTAGTAATTACACGTTAGGGCCTGAAGATGAACTAAATATTGATATTTTTGGCGATGTACTAGATAATTTTAAAGTTACAGTTAGTGCAGAAGGGACAGTAAAAATCTTAAACTTAAGTCCGATCTATGTTAATGGATTAAGCATAGAGGCCGCATCCAATAGAATCATTGGTCGATTACGTCAGTTATATCAAGGATTAAATAAACCAGGGAGCGGCTCCTCTGCTCAAGTAACGCTAGGGAACGTTCGAAGCATTAAAGTCACCTTAACAGGCGAGGTGAAGTTCCCAGGTAGTTATACCGTATCTTCTCTTGCTACCATATTTAATGCACTTTATTTAGCGGGTGGGCCAAGTGCCAATGGTTCATATAGAAACATCCGATTAATCCGAGGTAATAAAACAATTAGGACCTTAGATTTATATGACTTCTTATTAAAAGCAGATCAAAAAGATAACATTCATTTACAAGATCAAGATATCATTCGTATCTCTGATTATGAAACACGCGTAGAATTAATTGGAGAGGTTAAACGCCCCATGATTTTTGAAACATTAAAAGGAGAAACGTTAAAAGACGTCTTACGTTTTGCAGGAGGATTTACAAGTAAAGCGTATACCTATTCCATTCCTGTAACACGAAATACCTCAAGGGAATTGAAATTAATGAATATCACTCAAGATGAAGTTTCTAATTTTTTACCACAAAATGGTGACAAATATGTGATTGGCGCTATCATCGAAAGATTTGAAAACAGAGTAGAAATCGAAGGAGCTGTATTTAGACCTGGTATGTATGCTTTGGAATCTGGTGCTAATACGGTAAAAGAAATAATCAAAAGGGCTGAAGGTACCAGAGAAGATGCATTTTTAAGTAGGGCAACCATAACACGTCGCCAAGAAAATTTTGAGCCCCAAATTATTTCAATTGATTTAGGAAGAATTTTACGGGGTGAAATCGCCGATGTACCCCTTCAAAGAGAAGATATCATTAAAGTATTTACTGTTTCTAGTTTAAAAGAAAAAAGAACCGTCAGTATTTTTGGTGAAGTTAATTTAGAAGGAGACTTTGAATATAAAGATGGTATGAAAGTGGGTGATTTAATCCTTTTGGCCAAAGGATTTAAAGAAGGAGCAAGTTACTCTAAATTAGAATTAGCCCGACGAATCATTACGCACGGCCAAGGTACAATCACAGATGAAAAAATTGATATAAAAACGTTTAGTATAGATGGAAATTTACAGGTTTCCAATGAAGGAAGTCAGTATGTATTGACTCCATTTGATATACTTTCAGTACGTCGTTCTCCTGATTATGAGGAACAAAGATCAGTTACTATAGAGGGTATGATTAATTATCCAGGTGTTTACGCCTTGAAAAATAATAAACAAAAACTTTCCGATATCATTGATATGTCTGGTGGCTTAAAAGATGGTGCATATTTAGAAGGCGCTCAGTTATACCGTCGATCCATCATAGTAGGGGTAAATTTAAAAGAAATCTTAAATAACCCTAATTCTAAGGAAAATATGCTTTTAATGTCGAATGACTCTCTATTTATACCAAGAGCACTTCAAACAGTAAAACTTTCAGGAGCTTTACAAAACCCTATTTCTGTATCTTACAGAGAGGGCTATTCCCTAACGGATTATATTGCCGAAGCGGGTGGATTTGCCCCCAATGCTATAAAAAGTCAAATATTTGTTAAAAGCCCTAATGGACTTTCGACCCAAACGAAAAAATTTCTATTTTTCAAAAATTACCCTCGCGTCTTACCTGGGTCTGAAATCGTCGTTAATGGAATACCTCCAGGTACTAAAAAAGGTTTAAGTACGGCTGAAATCATTGGACTTAGTACGAG
Organism: Aquirufa ecclesiirivi; assembly: GCF_011250515.1. Taxonomy (GTDB): domain Bacteria; phylum Bacteroidota; class Bacteroidia; order Cytophagales; family Spirosomataceae; genus Aquirufa; species Aquirufa ecclesiirivi. The sequence goes on from NZ_JAANOP010000003.1 coordinate 202,708, forward strand.
TTTAGCCTCATTCTCGATTACAATTATCACATTAATTAATCAATTATCTAAATAAGTGGTAATGTCAAAAGAAAATACTAGTATTCATCCAAATATAAATAGTGGGGAAATCACCATTAATTTTGGTGAAATCCTTAGAGTTTTAAAATCATATTATTTATTTATTGGTATTACAGCCATCATATTTGCTGGTATTGGAGCTATATATTCTTTAACCATACCTAATGAATTTGTTGCCTCCGTCAAACTACTGCCTGAAATGGATAATAGAAGTAGTGGATCTAATTTAGGCGGATTAAAATCGATAGCTGGATTGGCTGGTGTCGATTTAGGTAGTGGTTTGGGATCTGACTTAGTAAAACCAGACATTTATCCAAACATAGTCCAAAGCACACCCTTTTTATTAGAGGCACTTCAAAGCAAAATTTATGTTCAAAAACATAAAAAATGGTTACAAGTTTATGATTATCTAATAGCTTATCCTGAAACTCCACCATTACAAATTTTTGGTTCTAATAAGTCTGTACAAGCTCCAAAGAAAACAACGAGTATCCAATCGCCTAAATCTGCTATATCTTCCGATTTAATCCAACTTAATAAAAGCCAATATTACGCAGTTAATAATTTAAGAAGGAGAATAAAGGCCGAATTTGACAAAAAAACAGGGGTCATCATGATTTCAGTCAAAATGACTGATCCAGTTGCAGCAGCCAACTTAACAAGCTTTACACAATCCTATTTAACGAAATATGTCATTAGTTATAGAATGGAAAAGGTCCTTAAAGAACTGAAATTTTTACAAGATCGACTTTTAGATGCTCGAAAATCTTATGACAATGCCTTAAGTAGACTATCTACTTACCGAGATCAACATAGAAATACATTCTTACAAGTTGCTAAGGACCAAGAAAAAAAACTTCAATATGAGGTAGACATTGCCTTTAATTTATATGCTGGCTTAAATACGCAAGTAACAGATTCCAAAGTCAAAGTTCAGCGAGAAACACCCGTATTTAAAGTATTAGAACCAGCCCAAGTACCCTTACAAAAATCTGATCCCCAGCGTACTATAATTACGCTTAGCTTTCTCTTTTTTGGGCTTTTTCTATCATTAATCATTGTATTTTTTAGAAGTGTAAATCTAAAGAAATTGCTTTCACAGTAAATAAATTAAAAGCTTTCACATTAAAAAAGGCCGATTCTTTCGAATCGGCCTTTTTATGTTATCATGTGCTGAAAATTTATTTCAGTGTACGTTTTACTTCTTTCATTTCATAACATTCGATAGTATCTCCTACTTCTAAGTCATTAAAGTTCTTTACGGACAATCCACATTCGTATCCAAATTTAACTTCTGCTACATCGTCTTTAAAACGTTTCAAAGCAGAAATCTCTCCTTCATGTACTACCACAAAGTCACGTATCACTCGGATTTTATTGGCACGCTTAACCGTTCCATCCAATACATAGCAACCTGCTACCGTACCAATTTTTGAAATCTTGAATACATCACGTACTTCAATATTCGACGTAATCACCTCTTCAAAGGTAGGGGCCAACATACCTTCCATCGCGGCTTTGATTTCATCAATCGCTTGGTAGATAATCGAGTAGTTTCTAATTTCAATCTGCTCAGCTTCTGCCAATTTACGGGCATTCACGGATGGACGAACTTGGAAAGCAATAATAACGGCATCTGAAGTAGACGCTAAGGCTACATCCGATTCTGAAACCTGACCTACTCCTTTATGAATAATTCTTACTTGAACCTCTTCAGTAGAAAGCTTTAATAAAGAGTCAGACAAAGCCTCTACGGAACCATCTACGTCACCTTTAACAATTACATTCAACTCCCGGAAAGTACCAATAGCCTTACGACGACCAATTTCTTCCAGGGTAATATGTTTTCTAGTACGTAATGATTGCTCACGTAAGATTTGCTCACGCTTATTCGCTATTTCACGAGCTTCACGCTCATTTTCTAAACAAAGTAATTTATCTCCAGCTTGAGGAGCACCATTCAAACCTAATACTTGAACAGGTGTTGATGGGCCCGCTTTTTTGATTTTATTACCGTGGTGATCAAACATGGCCTTTACACGACCATAATTATCTCCGGCCAACATCATATCACCGATGTTTAAGGTACCTGATTGAATTAATAAGGTAGTCACATATCCACGGCCTTTATCTAATTCCGCCTCAATGACAGAACCAATTGCCTTTTTATTAGGATTTGCTTTCAAATCTAATAATTCAGCTTCCAACAATACCTTTTCTAATAAGTCGTCAATACCCAATCCTGATTTAGAAGAAATTTCTTGACATTGGTATTTACCACCCCAATCTTCCACCAACATATTCATGGCTGCTAACTCCTCACGAACTTTATCTGGATTTGCCCCATCTTTATCTACTTTAGAAAAAGCAAATACGATAGGTACTCCTGCCACCATCGCGTGGTTGATAGCTTCCTTTGTTTGCGGCATCACTGAATCATCCGCTGCAATAACTATAATAACAACGTCTGTAATTTTAGCTCCCCTAGCACGCATCGCGGTAAAGGCTTCGTGACCAGGAGTATCTAAGAAGGTTACTTTCTTACCCGATTCGGTTTGTACCGAATATGCTCCAATATGCTGAGTAATACCACCAGCTTCACCAGCAGCTACTTTAGCCCGACGAATATAATCCAATAAGGACGTTTTACCGTGGTCAACGTGACCCATGATCGTCACAATAGGTGCTCTTGGAACTAAATCTGCTGGATCATCTTCCACTTCTATTTCAACAGCATCAATTTCTTCTTCTGCTGAAATAAAACTGACTTCAAACCCAAACTCATCAGCTATGATGGTAATCGCTTCGGCATCCAAACGTTGGTTAATCGAAACAAACATACCCAAACTCATACAAGTCGAAATAACTTCATTCACGGAAACATCCATCAAGGAGGCTAAATCACTCGCAGAAATAAACTCAGTAACCTTTAAGATTTTTGATTCTTCATCTTCAGCTAATTGACGAGCTTCATCCGCCTCTGCACGCTCTCTACGCTTAACTCGTCGCTTATCTGCTCCAAAACTCTGCTTGTTGGTTGCACCTTGCAAGCGAGCCATGGTAGCCTTAATCTGCTCTTGAATATCTTTATCAGAAAGCTCTTCTTTTGGACCACCCGGCTTAGCACCTGGAGTAGCTGGCTTCTTCCCAAAATCCTTTTTCTTGAAGTCGCCTCCTCCTCCAGCTGGTGCGGGACGATTCGCTGTATCATTAGAAACAGGTCTCTTTTCTTCTTTAATTATACGCTTTCTCTTGTGTTTTTTATCACCAGAGCGATCACTTGGTATGGGTAATTCAATTTTACCTAAAACAGTCAGACCTTTCAATGTCTCACCTTTTGCTTCAATTAACTCAATATCAGGTGGTGAAGTTGACTCCACTACCGGAGGTACAACAGGTGCAACAGGTACTACAACTGGCTTAACTTCTTCCTTAACGGGTTCAAGCGCTTCTTGAATAGGCTCCACCTTTGCCTCAGGTACTACTGGAGCAACAGGCTCTACCACTTTTTCTTCTACTACTTTTGGGGCCTCAGCTTGTTTCTCAACGGGCTTTGGCGTAATAGGATGGCCTTTTTTGTCTAAATCGATTCTACCCAATACTTTTAAACCCATTGGTCTTGGCTCCTCTTCTTGCTTTGGCTCAGGTTTAGCAACCTCCACCACGGGAACTTCAACAACTGGAACTGGTTCTGGAGTAGGTACCACAACTTCTACCACGGGGGCAGGTTCTGGCTTTTTCTCCACGACCACAACGGGTTCTGGCACAACTACTTCTTCAACAACTTTTTTAGGTGCTTCAGAAGCTTCCAAAATATGATTCGCATCATACTCTCTAGCCAATAAGCTAAGCTGCTCAAAATTTAATTTGGCATTTGGGTTATTATCAATTTTGTGACCCTTAGCAGAAAGAAACTGAAGGATCGTAGACGTCCCCACGTTTATTTGTTTTGCTACAAGGCTCAATCGCATTGTCTTTTCTTCTGCCATAAAAATTACAAAATACTATAATTCATTCAATGTGTTACAACTTACTCAAATTCAGCACGAAGAATCGTTAAGATATCTTCGATCGTCTCCTCTTCCAACTCCGTTCTACGCTCTAACTCTTCTTTAGATAAAGCTAAAACCTGCTTGGCTGTATCCAAACCTATTTTATGTAGCTCATCCAAAATCCAAGCGTCAATGTCGTCAGAGAATTCATTCAATTCTACATCCTCCTCGTCCAATTCATCCTTAGGAACATCGCGGAAGACATCAATTTCATATCCCACTAACTTACCTGCTAGTTTAATGTTTTGACCTCCACGACCAATCGCCATGGAAACTTGATCCGAGTTTAAGAATACCGAAATACGCTTACGCTCTTTATCAATAGTCATCGAGTTCAATTTAGCTGGACTCAAGGTTCTGGCTACCAATAACTCTAAATTATCAGTGAAATTAATCACGTCAATATTTTCATTCTGTAATTCACGAACTATGCCATGAATACGTGATCCTTTCATACCCACACATGCACCAACTGGATCAATGCGGTCATCATAAGACTCTACTGCTACTTTAGCACGTTCGCCTGGCTCACGAACAATCTTACGAATCGTTATGGTACCATCATAAATTTCTGGAATTTCTTGTTCAAACAAACGCTCCAAAAATACAGGTGAGATACGTGATAGAATGATTCGTGGTGTACCATTCGCCATTTCCACCTTGTGAATAATGGCTTTGATTGTTTCTCCCTTCTTGAAACGATCCTTAGGAATCATTTCCGTTTTTGGTAAAATCAATTCATTGTCTTCACTATCCAACAAGATTAACTCACGACCTAATATTTGGTATACTTCCGAGCTTACTAATTCTCCTACTAAATCTTTATACTTATCATAAAGACTCTCCTTTTCTATATCCTTAATCTTTTGAATCAAAGTTTGACGAGCAGTTTGAACTACACGACGACCAAAATCCTCTAGTTTAATTAATTCAGCTACTTCTTCTCCAATCTCAAAATCGGGCTCGATTAATTTCGCTTCTGACAATGGAATTTTATCAAAATCCCAAATATCCTCTGAATTATCGTCCACGATTTCACGTGTACGCCACATCTCTAAATCGCCACTCTCGGGATTGATAATCACATTGAAGTTTTCATCGGAACCAAATTTCTTACGAATCATGGTACGAAACACATCCTCTAAAACCGCAATCATCGACGGCTTATCAATGTTCTTTTCCCGAGCAAACTCTGCAAATGACGAAATTAATTCAACACTGTTCATTGCTATCTCTCTTTTTTTATTGAAATGACACTTGTACTTTAATTTTATCTATATCTGCCAAAGAAAACCAAGTAGATTCCTTCGCCACAATCACGCGGTGTTTCAGCGTTTTCTCTGTTAATATTTCAATCGAATCCTCTTTGTAAGCCAATAGTGCTCCTTCCACTTGCCCTTCTTTTTTCATCCAAACTTTAACCTTGCGTCCCAAGTTCTTTTGAAATTGCCATCCCTGTGTTAATGGGAAATCTAAACCAGGAGAAGAGACTTCTAAATTATAGGCCTCCTCTATCCAAGCGTTCTCTTCTATGTGATGAGCCAATTTACGACTCAACAAAGCACATTCGTCAATGGATACACCTTCTAATGTATCCACTAGGATTGTTACAAGACTACGTTTGCTACCTTGCGAAACCTGTAAATCAACTAAAAAAATAGGACCCTCTCCCACATAAGCCAACAACCACTCCCTAATTTTTTCTGATAAATCACCCATGCTTTTTCAATTGAAAACAAAAAGAGGGATTAAAAAACCCCTCTTCATTTCTTAAATTTCCTCTGCAATTTACGCATAATTTTCTAAATAACAACCCATTCAGCAAATAGAATGGTATTTGAGATGAATAAATCCATTCTATTCTGAGAAAAAATTCGTTACTTTGGAAGCAAAATCACAAAATTTCAATCGATCTAGATCGCTTCTTATGGCATATCAATTACTCAAAGGAAAAAGAGGTATTATCTCTGGCGCGTTAAACGAAGATTCCATCGCCTGGAAAATTGCAGAAAGAGCTCATGAAGAAGGAGCCACTTTCACCTTAACTAATGCTCCACTCGCAATGCGTATGGGCGAAATCAATCATTTAGCCGAAAAATGTGGCGCTAAAGTAATCGGTGCCGATGCCACGTCGATTGAAGACTTAGAAAAATTATATGACGAGTCCATGGAATATTTAGGTGGACCAATCGATTTTGTATTACATTCCATTGGAATGAGTACCAATATTCGTAAAGGACGTGAATACGGAGATCTAAACTACGAATGGTTTTTAAAATCATTGGATGTATCTGCTCTTTCTTTTCATAAAATGCTTCAAGTAGCTCAGAAAAAAGATGCAATTGCTCAAGGAGGCTCAGTCGTAGCACTTTCCTACATTGCGGCTCAGCGTTCATTCCCTGATTACACGGATATGGCTCAAGCTAAAGCTATGCTAGAATCCATTGCTCGCTCTTATGGTTACCACTACGGCAAAGCCAAAGGAGTTCGTGTCAATACTGTTTCCCAATCTCCAACTAAGACGACTGCAGGAACGGGAATTAGTGGTTTCAATGCCTTCTACGAATATGCGAATCAAATGTCACCTCTTGGAAACGCTACGGCTGATGAATGTGCTGATTATGTCATCACTTTATTTTCAGATTTAACTCGCAAAGTAACGATGCAAAACTTGTTCCACGATGGAGGATTTTCTTGCGTAGGTATTTCTGAGGAAATCGTTGAAAAAATGGAAAAACAATAATCATTTTCTTATTTCATCGAGGCTTTATATTGAATAATCCGTCTGCTTTTATTAGTATTTTCCTTTGGCTAGCAATAGGTACTTTACCGACGATTGCCAAAGTAGAACCCTTTCCTACTCCACCGGAAAGCGCCATACGTTTGTTTTACATTCAACGTAGTTCAAATTCAAATGTCGTCGTTTATGATGCCAATTTAACATCTAATAAGGCACTGAATGCTAAAAACCCCGTGCATACTTACTGGATTCGCTATACCGAAAAAGGCCAACAAGAAGAATTATCTTCCATACAGAAGACCTTGGCATATGGACTGTATACCAATAAAATCAATACTGAATTAGAGCCTTCCTATGAAGGTTATTTCCTAGCTTATCGTAAGAGAAAATTTGTGGTAAAACTAGACCCGAAAGGAGTTCCCATTGCTCTGTTCCCCATCAATGGTAAGTTGCAAATATTAAAGCGCGTCTATGTCAATGTGGATGAAAGCAAATTCATGCCTTCCGTAAATTATATTGAGTTATTTGGCAAAGATCCTGTTTCTGGGAAAGAAGTCTATGAGCGATTTAAGCCTTAAAATCATTAACGCTGTCAAGGTTTAAAACCTTGACAGCGTTGGTAAATTTCCATGATTTTTTTCAAAAAATACTCCAACTTATTGGATTAATTTCAACATATCAATTCATTGGTATTTTGAAAAATTTATCAATTTTTAGCCCTTTGGGAATGAGCAAAATAGATACATTTGCCTAACGCTGTCAAGGTTTAAAACCTTGACAGCGTTGTTGATCACTACCATCTGTATTTAAGCGCCAATACTGCATTCAAAGGCTGTGTTGCGTATCCATAAGATTCCACAAATAATTGATTATATACATTCTTAATCAACAGATTGATATGTATGTGCTTATTCACCTCATAACTACTTTGTAATTCAGCCCAAACATAGGGTTTCAATTCCTTAGATACGACAGAAAACAACGCTTCATCATATACAAAATCTGTTCTTTTTGCTTGCCAATGGTGCAACAAGGACACTTGCCACTGACTACTTAGTCGAATTCCCCAATTTAACACGACTGCATGAGCCGGCCGTCTTATCAAAGAGGAATAGGTACTATCTTTCCCAGCAAATTTGTTCGTCATGGTACCATCTAAAAAGGTATAATTCAATGTGGCACTAATACGACCCTGGCGGTAAGCTCCTTCTAATTCGATTCCTTGTGTACTTTGCTTTGAAACATTCACATATTGACCATAAGGATCTACATTCTTGGATTGAAAAACGATACCGTCTTTTACCAGATTCTGAAATCCAAGCAACCTTACTGACCAACCGGCATCCAAATATGACAAACCAACTTCCAAAGTTGAACCTAGTTCAGGTTTCAATTCATTATTCCCATAAGGAGAATATAATTGATATAGAGAAGGAACTTTAAATCCTGTATATCCATTGGCAAATAGCTTCCATTGTTTGGACAAAAACACATAAGGATTGATATTAAATGTGGTAAAATCCCCAAAATTGAATGATTTGTTCCATCGAGTTCCTACTTCTATTCCACCCATTTTCCAGTTTTTCTGAAGCGTGGCATAAGTTGCCAAAATCGATTGATTAGCTTTTTCTGGAGCCAAAGATGGTGAATCATATCGGCCAAAAGCACTCACGGAATAATCGGATTGCAAGGTATTTTGATACCGATATTCCGTACCTGCTAATAATACAAATTCCTTGCCCAGTGACCATTTACCATACCATTCAAGCCCCTGGCTTTTTCCATGATATGAAGAAAATGAGAAATTTGACCATGCATTCGCTGCTATAAACGTTGAATCATTCTTGAATTCACGATGTATGATTTCATGAAATGCACGTAAATACCAGGTTGTATTTAAGCCTTTGAATTGATATTGCAAACGTAAAGAACTTGAATTAGCCTTTGCTGTATAATCTTTTTCATCGGCAAAGGGCCCTGCATCTAAATTACTTCGGTTGGTATTCCATTGATAATAAACATCCAACCAAGATTTTTCACCAATGGGTCGCGACCAGCCTAAATGAACTTGTTGCTGACGGAATCCATCTTTCTCGTAGTTCCCAACTGTGTCTTTCGCCGCAGAATATCCTTGACTAACAAAATCACGAACGTGTACATTCCATTGATTCTTAGCAAGAGAACCACGTACTTGTGCCGTGGTGTTTAACTCCCCTATACTTCCTGCTTGAATTTGCACATGACCTTGTACTTGCTTTGCACTTGATTTTTGTGTCACTAGATTGATAACCCCCGCCATCGCATCAGAACCGTATAAGGTGGATTGACCACCTTTCAAAATCTCAATCCGCTCCAATGAGCTGATATCCAATAAATTCCAATCCATCACTTGTGAAATATGGGATGGATCATTCACTGGAAAACCATCAATCAATAACAATACATGTCCCGTGTTGGCTCCACGAACATATATTTCTTGATTGGATCCGGGTGCGCTTCTAGCCCCATTTACTGAAATTCCTACCTGACTTTGCAAGACTTCCGCCAAACTTTTACCTGCCATTTGGTCAAGTTGAGCCCGACTAATCAAACTAATCACTTTCCCAGTTTGATTTAATTTTTGAGGATACTTTGGTGCAGATACTTGTACCTCTGACAATAATTGTGATTCAGCAGATTGCTGAGCAAAAACCACGGCGCTAGGGAATAAGATTGCCCCCAATGCCAAGCATTGCGATTTAAAATGAAACATGATGTTTAGCCTCTCGGCTATAAAATTGAAAAAATACTCGAACGCTCGATCTCGTCTCATCCTCCGTAATGCGACATCAAGAATTGAAAAAGGCAGGTCTCCTGACTCGTTTTCATCATTTATCTGCCTTCCCAGAAAATCCAGTGGCTTTAGTATGGATAAATGTTTTACAAAAACTTACAGTTGCGGGGACAGTTTTGGCTTTTACCAAATTCCCTATTAAGTGACAATCTTTAAGAAAAAATTACACACCCTTATCTAATTTCAAAGGTATAAAATATTTATTAAGATTAAGGACCAAAAAAGTAATGAATTCAACTTTTGTGAAATTATCAGTTTTTAACAAGGCAAATCGCTATAAATTCACTTGCTTGCAGGCTAATTCTGCTATATGACGAATCTAACTCGATGTGGATGGGTTTCTTCCGACCCAATATATTTAAATTATCATGATACCGAGTGGGGGCAACCACTTCATGATGAGCAAAAATTATTTGAACTTTTGATATTAGAAGGTTTTCAATCGGGCTTAAGTTGGATTACTATTTTACGAAAAAGAGAAGATTTCAGGGAGACTTTTGACCAATTTGATTACCATCAAATAGCTAACTGGACAGATGAAAAGCTACAAGAATGCCTCTTAAACCCAAAAATTATTCGAAATCGTTTAAAAATCAATGCAGTTAAAACGAATGCGAAAGCATTTATCAAAATTCAGGAAAAATTTGGTAGCTTTGACCGCTACATTTGGGATTTTGTGAGGTTCACCCCCATACAAAACCACTTCTTCAGTCATCAAGAATTGCCTAGCAGTACGGAAATCTCATTAGCCATGAGCAAATCCCTGAAGAAACACGGTTTTAAATTCGTTGGCCCTACCATTTGCTATTCATTTATGCAAGCTGCAGGCCTGGTTAATGACCACATTACTGAATGTTTTTGCTACCCAAAAAATTAAATTTATGAATTCGAGGATTGTCATCATCCCGACTTACAATGAAATTGAAAACATCCAAGCGATTATCGAAAAGGTAATGAGCTTAGATCCCTTATTCGATTTATTAATTGTAGATGACGGCTCACCGGATGGTACAGCCCAAGTGGTCAAACAAGTTCAATCAAACTTTCCTGATAGAATCCACCTGATTGAACGCCAAGGTAAACTAGGATTAGGTACCGCTTATATTGCTGGATTCAATTATTGCATTCAAAAAAAATACGATTTCATCTTTGAAATGGATGCTGATTTCTCACATAATCCAGATGATCTAATTAGACTATACCAAGCCTGTGAGCATGGTGCCGACATGTCTATTGGTTCTCGTTATATCAATGGAGTCAATGTAGTCAATTGGCCAATCGGTCGAGTTTTGATGTCGTATTTTGCTGGTTTTTATGTCCGTTTCATTACTGGAATGCCTATCCAAGATGCCACAGCGGGATTTGTTTGTTATCGAAGACAAGTCTTAGAAACCATTCCTCTGGCTGAAATCAAATTCATTGGCTATGCTTTTCAAGTTGAGATGAAATTTACTACTTGGAAATATGGCTTTAAAATTGTGGAAGTCCCTATAATTTTCACCGATCGAACAAAAGGTGAAAGTAAAATGTCTGCTAATATTTTTAAAGAAGCTATCTTTGGCGTCATTCAACTAAAAGTCAATAGTTTTTTCAAACGTTACCAAAGACCATGATTTATCCAATTTTAAAATCACTGCACATCATTTTTGTGGTAAGTTGGTTTGCTGGATTATTCTATTTGCCTCGTCTATTGGTCTATCACGCAGAATCGCAAGATAAAGCGGAGCCAGAGCGTAACATCCTTTCTACTCAATTTGAAAAAATGGAAAAGGTATTGTTCAATGCCATCATGATACCGGCTATGTTTTTAACCTGGTTGACAGGCCTAAGCTTGATTTATCTTCAATGGTGGGATGGCTTTGGACAGCATACTTGGTTGCACCTAAAGCTCGCCTTTGTGGTTGGAATAACGATTTATCATTTTTATTGCCGCTATATCATCTTAGCATTTCGTCAACAGAATTTCATTTTCTCAGGACCTCAGCTACGTCTATTCAATGAAATTGCTACCATTTTATTGGTATCGGTCGTCTTTTTGGTTGTGGGTAAAAATAGCCTGGATTGGCTTTATGGTTTGGTGGGATTCACCCTTTTCGGGATACTCATTATGGCAGCAGTAAAGATGGCTAAACGCTTTCGAAATAAAGCTTAGGACAATTGTCTAGCCATTTCTCGTTTGACATCCTTCTCCTTGATATCTTCTCGTTTATCGAAACTCTTTTTACCTTTTGCTAAGGCTATGTTTAATTTGGCATAACCTTTGTCAGAAATAAATAAGCGAGTAGGAATGATTGTCAGACCCACATTCTTCAACTCTTTTTGAAGTTTTTTCAACTCTCTTTTTGATAATAATAATTTTCGATCTCGAAGCGGTGTGTGATTGAAATGTGTCCCTTCCTCGTAGGTAGAAATATGCATATTTCTCACATATAATTCATCTTGCATAAAAAGGCAATAAGCATCCGTCAGGTTCGCTTTACCTTGACGGATGGATTTTATCTCCGTACCAGTTAAAACCAATCCTGCAGTCCAAGTCTCTAAAAATGCATATTCAAAAGAAGCCCTTCTATTCTGGATTTCAACTTTCTTTTGAATTTTCTCTCTTACCATAATAATACAATTAAAAAAGCCACACAGATTCACTGCGTGGCTTTTTCGAGTTTAAAAGATTACTTACCTGTTTTTTTGGCAGCGTATTCTTTGTTCAAACCTTCAATCATTTTTTGAGTAACATCAACAGAAGCATCGGCAAATAAAATACCTCCACCTAATTTAGAATAACCTAAAACGAATTCGTATTTGTTCTCTTTGTTCACTTTAGTGATATACTCACGAATGTTATTGTATAACTCTTCGTTTTTCTTTGCTTGTTCTTGACCCAACTCAGCTTGCTTTTGCTGGCTATATTGTTGCAATTCAGCTCCTTTCTTTTTCAAAGTCATATCAGCTGCTTGCAATTCTGCTTGAGTCATCGCAGAGGCACGTTGTTGAATCGCTTGTAATTCTCCTTGAAGAGCCCGTTCTTTTTGACCTAAATCAACTTGTAAACGGTATCCTTTATTTTCAAACTCCTTTTGAGCGTCTTTGTAAAATTGATAGTTATTCAACAGGGAATCTGAATTAACAAATACAATTCTCTTTCCGTCTGTAGTGGCAACACCAATTCCTGCAGAAGATCCTGTTGGTTTAAAATACAAATAAGCAATAGCAAAAGTTAATACGACTAACCAAGCATAATGAAGATTTTTCACGGGGTATAATGTTTAATAATGACTAGAACGTAAAGATACAAGGTCTTATTCAGTTGTCCTAAAAAATTACAATTTTCAATGAGTTCCTCGCAATTTTGAGCCTGCCCAAGACCATAAAGCCCCTGTCAAACCTCCAAAAACACCTGTTACCAAGTATAATGCTACCACACTTCCTCCTAAAGGTAAAATTTGTGCCATGCGAAATGGCAAGGTACTCGGGAATTGACTATCCATCCAAACTGCGGCTAAAGCCCATAAAACAAAGCCTGAAACCAAGCCAATTAAAAAAGCTGTTCTACTAGGTAAAGCTATAAAGAAGGAAATAATACCAAAGGCTATTCCCATGGAATACCAGGGTAAATAGGTTTGAACAATAGCTCCCACAATAACCATGATGAACACCACAGTGAGGCCAAAAGATGTATTCATTTTACGTTGTGCCATAATTACTTTGTTAATATCATTTTTTTACGAATTCGATTGGTCTTTTGATCCGCCTGATTCATGAATAAAAGTGGCCTCAATTCTCCTTTAGCCCATGTATCGATTAAATCATCATAATGTGTACTTCCGGGATTTCCAGACTGGCCTCCTGGATATACGCCATAGGCATTCGGATTGCCTGATTTGGAGAGTTCCACCACTAACCTCCATGATGGACCTGTTTTGGTAGTCGAAGCATTCACGATACTTCCACCTCCGCCAATAGGAATATTTAGTCGGCTCAAAGCATCCATACCAGGAATTAAGTGTCTCACGCCTGTTTGCTTATGTTTATACCAAACCCAATCTGCTCCCATTGGGCCATGCTGTTTGGTTAAACTATCTATATTCGCTTGAAATGAAGTACGAATAATATCGCTCATACTTTCTTTCTTGTTTTTTGTTGTCACATTATCCCACCAAATTGCCCCTGGCTCTTCTATCATTAATTTCAACGTACGATCTACTGTTGGGATATTCATTGGCGCCTTTTCATCTGCATTGAATTCATCATCCCAAAGAGAAGACTGCAATAAAATCACCCAATTTTCAAAGATGGTGGCCCCAATCGACTCTTTAGAATTTTGTAAATCCCATTTTTTAAGCACGTCTAATGCCGCTGCCATTTGAGGATTCGGATTGCTCACATGTGGTATTAATAAAGGTAATAATCGACGAGCGCGAATATTAAAATTGTCATTTTGTAATCCTCGCAATGAATCCACCGTTGCTTTATTCATGACAGACAACCGTTCATTGATTCTTCGACCGCGATCCGATGGAGCAAATTGCCAACCCAGATAGTAAGGATAGCTTTTATCAACAGAAAACTGATTGGCCGAGCTCACAAAACCTCTAGGTGGATTTTTCACATGTGGATCATGATCATGAGGAATATAGCCTTTCCAATCTGCCTCAGGATCCGTACCATCCAGTAAATATTTACCTTGTAAATTAGCTTTTAATGGAAATTTACCATTGACCCAAAGTGCTATATCTCCTTGATTACTAGCAAATACAAAGTTTTGGGCAGGTGCAGAAAAATGCGTTATGGCGGCTTTATATTCATCATAATTAGCTGCACGATTCAACTGATAAAAGGCTGATACCTCACTTGATTTTTCTAAGGCAATCCATTTCAACGCATGTCCTACTGGAATATTCGAACGGAATGGTTTCTCATGACTTAAATAAACCACAGGGCCATGGTGAGTGAAAAATACAGTGTCTACAAAATCATCCTCTCCCCTCACTTTAAATCTTTCTATCCTCATGGATGTTTTCTTCCATTTCCCATCATGCCAGTATTCCTTTTTGGAAGCGTCCTTGAATTTGATTTGATACCAATCCATAACATCAGATCCTACATTGGTCACCCCCCAAGCAATGTTTTTATTAAAACCGGCAATCACATTAGGGGAGCCTGGCATGGTGGAACCATATACATTTATCCCCGGAGCTACTAATTGCATTTGATACCAAATGGATGGTAATGATAAAGTCAGGTGCGGGTCATTGGCCAAAATAGGCATGCCCGAAATCGTTTTATTTCCAGCTACTGCCCAGTTATTAGAGCCCGTATTAGGGTCTTTCTCTGGTGTTTTCATGGTACTTCCCAATCCAATAAAATCTGCCGGAGCAGTGGGTATAGGCAGCGGTTTGAAATCCAAGGGGGTACCTTCTGGAATGATAGGACTCTCTTCAAAGGGATAATTGGGAAATAAGTGTTCAGCTACCTCTCGACCGTATTTTCTCAAAATATTGGTCATTTTTAAATCATCTGTTCCAGAAGCCAATACGAAAGACATATTCTTCAAAAACAGAGCACTTTTTAAGGGCTCCCATTTTTCAGGAAGATAATTCAATAGTTTATACTCCAAGGGTAAAGTTCGATCGGTAAGACTTTCAATATAAGCATTGACTCCATCTGAATAAGCCACCAAAGAGGCTTTTGCCACAGGATCTTCGACCATTCCTCTCAAGGACTGTTCAGCTCCATAAACAGCCCCCATTCTACGTTGGAACTGATCTGAAACCATTCCTTTGGAACCTACTATTTCGGATATTCTACCCCCAGCAAAGTGGGTTTGAAATTCCATTTGCCACAAACGATCTTTGGCTGTTAAATAACCTTGCGCCAAATATAAATCATGGTCGTTTTTAGCAAAAACATGGGGAATGGCCATTTCATCGTACAAGACTTGAACAGGCTCAATTAGCCCAGGTATTTGTAATGTCTCCTCGGTCTGTTCAGAAGCATCTGCTTTTTCGGCATTGACCCAAAATCCATGGAAAGGACTTAGTAATTTACCCATCGGAGGTAAGGTTCCCCAGTTAGTATGTAACGCATAAGTCCAAATCAAGGTTACGATTAAAGGGAAAAAGGATTTAAATTGTCTCATTGAAGCGTTGGGCACGAATTTGAAGATGAAAATTCAAAGATTTTTTTTTACTTTGGAAAGACAATTTTACACATTTGTTATTCAATCAACAAACAAAATTAATTCTTAAGAGGGCGAGGCCATAAAATTTGAATGAAAAGAAGATCATTTTTACAAACAACAGGAGTATTGGGACTCACGAGTCCTGCATTAATAGCACAACAAACTACGCTAACTGAACCCATCATTATTGCTACTTGGAAAAATGAAAAAGGTACCCAAGCTGGTTACCAAAAAATCATGGAAACAGGTAAAGCCTTGGATGGAGTAGAAGCAGGTGCCTGGGTACCTGAAGCTGACCCCAACGAGACTACGGTGGGTTACGGAGGGTTTCCAGATCGTGATGGCCATGTGACGTTAGATGCTTGCATCATGGATCACTTAGGCAACGCTGGATCAGTTACTTTTTTGGAACACATCATGCACCCTATATCCGTAGCTAGAGCCGTGATGGAAAAAACGCCACATGTGATGCTCTCTGGTGCTGGTGCTTTAGAATTCGCTTTATCTCAAGGATTCAAGAAGCAAGACCTATTGACGGAGAAATCAAAAAAAGCCTGGCTCGAATGGAAAAAACAAGCCAAATACGAGCCTAAAGTGAACATTGAACGCCATGATACCATCGGATTATTAGCTTTAGGGAAAGCTGGCGAAATAGCTGGGGCTTGTTCCACTAGTGGGATGGCCTTTAAAATGCATGGTCGTGTGGGAGATTCACCCATCATTGGAGGAGCTGTTTTTTGCGATGATGAAGTAGGAGGTGCATGCGCTACTGGATTAGGTGAATTTGTCATGAAAACCTTAGGTTCATTTCTCATTGTGGAATTCATGCGTCAAGGTAAAAGTCCGCAACAAGCTTGTGAAGAGGCGATTATGCGGATTGTGAAACGTTACAAATACCAAGAATTTCAGGTTGGCTATTTAGCTATGAATAAAAAAGGGGAATATGGCGCTTATTCTATCCAAAAAGGCTTTAATTTCACTATTACCAAAAATGGTAAAACCCAAGTAATAGAAAGTGCCTCTTACATGTCTTAAATCATTTTCACTATGACGAACGAAGTTAAAACAAGAAAGCCCGTAGTTAAAAAGAAATTCTTAGTTGAAGTAGCTTGGGAAACATGTAATCAAGTAGGTGGTATTTATACGGTAATTCGTACCAAAGTACCCTCCATGGTGGAGAAATGGGGTGAAGATTATGCTTTACTTGGACCCTATTTCCCGCAAACGGCTGCCGCAGAATTTGAAGCTTTACCTGTAGGGGAAGATACTCCCATGGAACGAGCTATATTGTGGATGAGGGAACAAGGTTACCAAGTTCATTATGGAAATTGGTTAATTACGGGAAAGCCTAAAATCATTCTTTTTGATATCGCCTCTATTTACGATCAAATCAATGCCATCAAGGGTCGAATTTGGGAAAACCACAAAATTTCTACTTTGGGTGTTGAGGAATTGGTGAATCAGACCATTGCTTTAGGTGAATTAATCCGACTTTTCATCAGTAAATGGGCACAGGAAAATCAAAACAAAAAAGACCTGATTGTTCATTTTCATGAATGGATGGCCTCTACTTGTTTGCCTGATTTAAAGAAAGAAAAGGTAAAGATTTCGACGGTATTTACCACGCATGCTACCATGCTTGGGCGGTATTTGGCAGGAAATGTACCCAATTTCTATGATGTGATTGATACCTTTGACTGGTACAAAGAAGCTGTTACTTATGGCATTGAAGCACAAGCCAGTTTTGAAAGACAAGCTGCTCAAAAAGCGGACGTATTAACCACTGTCAGTGATATTACAGCCAAAGAATGTCAATATTTTCTGGGTAGAATTCCTGAACTCATCTTACCGAATGGGTTGAACATCCAACGATTTGCGGCATTACACGAACATCAAAATTTACACTCCAAATACAAACAGAATTTATCTGAATTTGTCATGGGGCATTTTTTCCAAAGTCAAGCTTTTGACTTAGATCAAACCTTATACTTATTTACCTCAGGTAGATTTGAATATAGCAATAAAGGCTATGATTTAACACTTGATGCTCTTGCCTTGTTAAATCAAAAAATGAAGGAAATTGGCTCCAAGAAAACAGTCGTGATGTTTTTTGTAACCAAACAACCCTATCATTCCATTGATCCTGAAGTTTTACATTCTAGAGCTGTCTTGAATGAAATCCGAGAAAACTGCTCTGCTATAGAAAAAGAAGTAGGTGAAAAACTATTTTTAGCTGCCGCCTCCTCCAATAATTTACAACTACCTGATTTAAACAATTTTGTCGATGAATACTGGCGACTTCGTTTAAGAAGAACGGTTCAAACTTGGAAGTCTACTTCTAGACCTAAAGTAGTAACTCACTTGTTAAAACAAGAAGATGATATTATTCGCAATTTGCACCGAACTAATTTATTGAATAACCCAGATGATAAAGTCAAAATCGTTTATCACCCTGATTTTATCGTTTCAACCAACCCTTTGTTTGGATTAGATTACAGTCAATTCGTCCGCGGATGCCACCTAGGGGTATTTCCAAGCTATTATGAACCATGGGGATATACACCATTGGAATGCATGGCTAGAGGGGTACCTACGGTAACATCTGATTTATCTGGTTTTGGGGATTATATCATGCAAATTATGCGTGATTATGAGCAATGGGGTGTGAGCGTTGTCAATCGTAAATCTCAGACTTACCAAGAATCTGTGGAGCAATTAGCTAATAATTTATTCAAATTTACGCAGCAGTCTCAAAGAGAAAGAATTACCCAAAGAAACCGTGTTGAGAGTATTTCAGACACTTTTGATTGGTCTAATTTGCGAAGTTATTACGATACCGCTCACGAACTAGCCTTGATGAAAAAAAGGAATAAGGCTTAAACCTTAGGACGGATTTACTTTAAAAAGCCTTGTTGGACTTCTACAGCTCAACAAGGCTTTTTTATAGATGTTTGAGCGCTTCTCTCCTACTCAAAGGGGCTAAATCATGAGATAAAACAAAGTCCTTGACCCAAATAGCATCCACTCGTGCATGTTGCCTAAGTGACCACCCTATGGCTTTCTGAATAAAAAACTCTTTCTCTTTCGCCAAATCCTCAATGATTTGAGCCAGCAATGAAACATCGGTTTTTTGCTTATAGGACAGCTGAAATAACAAACAAACTCGCTGTAACCAAAAATTCCCAGAATCCAGCCATCGCTGTATCCAATAATCGCGTTGTTCTGGATGATTCAACACATATATTCCCATCACATGTGGCCCTAAAACATCCACGACATCCCACCAAGATTGATCTCCAATCCAATCTTCAACCAATTGAGGAATTCGTTCATCCCAGTTTTTTTTCTCTAATAGAAGATAATCCAAGGCGATGTATTGAAATTCCCTTTCTTTCAGACGAAATAACTCATTAGCCACTTGAAACCAGTCTAATCCTTTCCCCTCTTGAGCATACCATTCTTTTAACAATTGATGCCTGACAGGTTTCTTTATACCTAAAAAAGGAAATTGTTCCCGCATGTATTTCTTCATCCAAAGCGCATTTTCTTCATGACGATGCACGTGCATTTTTTGAATCAAATGTGCAACTGGACTTATCATCGATTACTAAAATATAGTTTTCCTTGGAGTCCGCTATCGGTAATGGGCCAATTGGAAGCATCGAAAGGATTATATCGAATGTCCACAAAATTAATTTCATAGAAATTCTTCCACTTGCCTCCCTCTTTATCCAATTGCCGAATCCGATTGGCAGAAACATTCGTCACTTCCAATTCAATGTGGTTTTCTTCCTTTAATATTCCCATAGGAATGTTTAATTGAAAAGGAATGGACCAAACTATCCCCAAATCCTTTCCATTCAATTTCACCTTGACCCAGTCACGGACTTGATCAAAATGAAGGACTCTAGCTGATTTCAGTTCTTCTGCGGTTAATGAAAAATCAAAGGAGTATTTCGCTGATCCACTAAATTGATGCGTGGAGGATTCCTTTGTCCAATAATTCAACTCATCCATTTGTTGGGAATGAGGCAAGTTAGGTGCACCTTGAACAAAATCTACTTGAATTTTACTTGTTGGCTTAATTTGAACCTCGCTTTTCTCCGTCAATTCAGATACTACTCCACCCTTGAAAGTACTCGATACGCGGATAATCCGACTTTCGCCAGGTGCCAACACGAGTGGAAGCAACTTAGATTTCGGTAATTTAACTTTCTTTAATTCCTGTGTCAAAGGATTTAGTATTTCTATGCCAGCACTAGATTTTGCCAATGTTACATTTCCCTCTCTAAACTGATGGGATAAATTGGTCACAAAATAAGCAAAACCATTTTCAGTTCTTTTTCGAATAAAGGAAAGCCCTTGCTCAGCCATTGTCTCTTTACTTACGGCATGACGAGTCAGTACATCTGCTGGATCAGATAAAACCCTCAAGAGAAAACTTTCTCTTGCCTTATACCAACGCTCCTTTTGTTCATCCGAATAATTCCAAGTACTCGTTACTGAAGGAATATGTTCTAAAAAATAAACGGGCATCCCCTGTTTTACCCATTTGGCCAATAGCTCCATGGTTTCTAAAGACAAGTGTGTGCTGGGTGGAATCAACAACATTTTATAGATATTACCTGAGGGGGCCTTCCACTTTTTAGGAGCTATTACTTGCAAGGTACTTAGCAAATAATCTGACACATAATCCACTTGAAAACCTCGATTTTGTAAGGCATTGGACCATTTTCCAAAGGGAGTCTGAATCATCCAATCCCGACTATTGGCATGTAAATCAAGGGCGTGGGTTTTCCC
This sequence comes from Aquirufa ecclesiirivi, assembly GCF_011250515.1. Taxonomy (GTDB): domain Bacteria; phylum Bacteroidota; class Bacteroidia; order Cytophagales; family Spirosomataceae; genus Aquirufa; species Aquirufa ecclesiirivi. The sequence continues at coordinate 223,371 of NZ_JAANOP010000003.1, forward strand.
TGTGGTATTTCTTTGATGCCAAATATCTTCCATGGGAAAATACAGCAATAAGTCAGAATCCGTTGGGTATTTCTGCAACATGCTTTGACATGTTTCAATGTATTTATTCAGTTCGGGTAAAGCACCCCAAAAATGACTTTGAGGATTAAAATTGGTACTAGCATAAAATAACCAGCCTGGCCAAGCCACTTCGGGCGGAGAATAGGTAGCTCCATGATAAAAAACGTGGTTCACGCCACCCACAAATACTTCATCAATGATGGGTTTTACTTGAGCTAATGACACTTTAAAATGATTCCCTAACCAAGTAGCCGTTTCGCAAGAAACCAGCTTTTTCCCCATAATATCAGCTGCAGACGAAGCTAGTTTGATATTTCTCAAATCTGGTATACCAAATCGTACGCTATCATAATCTGGGTCAATGCGATATCCCGGAATGGTATAAGGCTTACTTCCAAAAAATTCTGTTTCTGGAATATCCACAGAAGCATATAAATCAATCAAATTTCCAGGAGAACCATGTGCCTGATCCCGACTTAAGAAACCTTGGTTTTTAATCCATTTAGACCATGGTTTAGTAAATTGATTGAGCAACATATCAGCCAAAGTACGGTGATAATCTGCCCAAACTTGATTTTGAAATTCGTCCTCTGCCTTGGACTTTGCTAATACAGGTAAATAATGACGTAGGTCATAGCCATTCAATCTCTTAAATTCATCAAATACGCGAGGGCTGAAATTAGCACCATACACTTCATAAGAATCCGTATAAATGGCCCTAAGAGGCGCATGTGATTTTTTTAAGACGGTGACAAAGGCTTGTTTATACACATCCCATGCTTCTTGTGAAAAATGATCCATCACCAAGCCTTCTCCACCAGGAGCCGCACGTTTGACTTTTTGTTGGGTTAGGGTTTGATAAAATAGATAAATGACCGTATTCGCTGTTTTTGCCCTCCAATTTGAGATTTTACCTTGTTGATACAAGGGCCATAAATCTTCTTGAAAATTGTTTCCTTGGTACGATGTGATAGATACTAATTGGGAATTCGGGAATTTATCTAAGCTGGAGGAAATAGTTGCAATTGTTTCTCCTTCAGACAAATTCAAAGTTTGAATCTTATAGGCTTTGGCGGCTTCGGTGATGCCAATTTGAGGGCCTCCATAGGGCCATCCAGTTCCTAAGGTTAAATCAATCCCAAGATGTAATCTTTTAGATTCCTTTAGGACATAGGCCAATTTCGAATTCCAAGCTGGGCTTAGGTAATTCAAGAATTGATTTTCATAGCCTTTTGCCCCATAAATGGGAATGATGTGCAATCCTCCAAAGCCCGCTTTGGCGAAGGCCTCTAAATTATGTGTGATTCCTTTCTCAGAAACAGCATTCCCTGGCCACCACCAATAAGCCCAGGGTTTGGCACTTGAAAAAAGAGCAGGGTCTTTCGGCCCTGCTGCTTTAATATTGCTGTAAGTCAACAGCAATAGAAAGAGTATTTTCTTCATTATGTTAGACAAATCTGCCCAATAAATTTTCTAAATATTCTTGTTTACCAGAAATCAAGGCTGGCTCCCCAATTTCGGTAGCAATTTGATACAAGTCTTCTAATTTCAATTTACCTTGTTCGAATTCAGCACCTTTACCTGAATCAAAGCTAGCATAACGAGCCGCTTTCAATTTATCCATTTCTCCGTGAGTCAAAATCTTATCAGCAATTAACAAAGCACGCGCAATGGTATCCATTCCTCCAACGTGAGCATAGAATAAATCAGCCGCATCAGTTGAATTTCTACGACGCTTCGCATCAAAGTTGATACCACCACCAGCTAATCCACCCTGGCGTAAAACAATAGCCATGGCTTCCGCCCACTCATAAATATCTGTAGGGAACTGATCGGTATCCCAGCCATTTTGGTAATCGCCACGGTTGGCATCCAAAGAAGCTAACATGCCATTATCAGAGGCCACTTGGCACTCATGAGCAAATGTATGACCCGCTAATGTAGCGTGGTTAACCTCTAGATTTAGTCCAAATTCGGACAATAAATCAAACTCTCTCAAGAATCCAATTACTGTTGCCGAATCATAATCATATTGGTGTTTAGTTGGCTCACAAGGTTTTGGTTCAATAAAGAACTTCCCTGTAAATCCATTTCTACGAGCATATTCTACACAAGTATGTAACATTCGAGCAAAATGCTCGCGCTCACGCTTCATGTCGGTATTCAATAAAGTCATATATCCTTCTCTACCTCCCCAGAATACATAGCCGCGTCCACCTAATTTGATGGTTGCGTCAATGGCCGATTTTAACTGAGCTCCTGCATGTGCTACCACTTCAAAATTGGGGTTAGTCGAAGCGCCATTCATATAACGCTCGTTCGAGAACAAGTTGGCTGTCCCCCATAATAATTGCACACCACTTTCTGCCTGTTTTTTGGCAAAAATGTCCGAGATATATTGCACACGGCTTGAAAATTCTTTCGGATCTTGAGATTGATCAATCGCATCTACGTCGTGAAAACAATAAAATGGTGCACCCATTTTAGTAATAAATTCAAATGCGGCATCTGCTTTATCGGCAGCACGCTGACGTGGGTCAGATGCTACATCCCAAGGATAATGATGTGTTCCTGGGCCAAACGGATCTGAACCGTCTCCACAGAATGAGTGCCAATAGGCGATAGCAAATCGAAGGTGCTCCTTCATGGTTTTACCCGCTACTATTCTATTTTCATCATAGTAACGAAATGCTAAAGGATTGTCGGAATCTACTCCTTCAAATTTAATTTTTTCAATGCCCTTGAAATATTCTTTTTGGCCTATAATAACACTCATGGTTGAACAGTTTAATTTTTATCTATAAGCTTCAAAACTACAAAATCTACCCAAGACTAAAATAGCTAAGTGTCTTTTTTTTTAGTCTATCCTGCCTAAGAATAAACGGAGAGAACAGAATAGATGAACAAAGAGTAAAATCTTTTTTCTATTTTTGAAAAAAAAGAGCTCATCAATGACAAAAAAACTATTCTTCTTCCTTCTGCTAGGACTTTTTGCTAATCCTATATTTGGACAATCACCTGCAGGTACTTACAACGCAAACAATCGGTTCGAACAATTAGAATCCATCCTGCCTACACCTAATAGCTATCGTACTGCCAGCGGTTCCCCTGGTAAAGATTACTGGCAGCAACGTGCGGATTATGACATCAAAGTGGAGTTAGATGATATCAATAGAAAGATTATTGGTTCAGAAACTATTACTTATTTCAATAATTCGCCGGATGAGTTACCCTATTTATGGCTGCAATTAGACCAAAATTTATTTGAAAAAGGATCGGCTGGTAGCACAACGAAAACGGGCGACATCAAAAACGGTATTTCTGCATCTGCTTTTAAAGAACTAACAGATCCAAAAAGCTATGGATACAAAATTACGGCGGTAAAAGACATAAAAGGTAATGCATTACGCTATACCATCAATCAAACGATGATGCGCATCGACCTACCTACTCCTGTAAAATCGGGTGCTAGTGTTAGTTTTGCTATTGATTGGAATTATTTAATCACCGAATATTACGGTCGTTCTGGATATGAGTTTTTTGCCAAAGACGGTAATGCCAATTATTTCATTGCTCATTGGTTCCCAAGAATGGCGGTGTACAATGATGTATATGGCTGGCAACACAAGCAGTTTTTAGGCCAAGGAGAATTTACCTTGAACTTTGGAAACTATAAAGTGGCGATCACGGCACCCAATGACATCGTGGTTGGTGCTGGAGGAGAGTTATTGAATCCAAACCAAGTAATGACGGCGACTCAATTAAAACGTTGGGAGAAGGCTAAAACAGCCACTCGCCCTGTGGAAATTATCAATCAAGAAGAAGCAGAGCAAGCCGAAAAAGGAAAGCCAACGGGTAAAAAAACCTGGATTTATAAGGCAGACAATGTACGTGATTTTGCATTTACGGCTTCCCGTAAATTCATTTGGGATGCCATGCAAGTGGATGTAGAAGGTAAAAAAGTTTGGGCGATGTCTTATTATTCCAAAGAAGGAAATCCACTTTGGGGGAAATATTCCACGATGGTGGTAGCACATACCTTACGTTCCTATTCCAAAAGAACGGTTGCTTATCCTTATCCAGTAGCTATATCTTGTCATGCTACCCTAGGTGGTGGAATGGAATACCCGATGATCTCCTTCAATGGCGGTCGGCCAGAAACCGATGGCACCTATTCAGAAAATGTTAAAAATGGCATGATTGGGGTTATTATTCATGAAGTTGGGCACAACTTCTTTCCAATGATCATCAATTCTGATGAAAGACAATGGTCCTGGATGGATGAAGGTTTGAATACCTTTTGTCAATACTTGGCAGAGCAAGAATGGGATCGTAATTTCCCAGCTAGACGTGGCGAAGCACAGAGCATTGTTCCTTACATGCGTTTAGATTCAAAAAATCAAGTTCCAGTGATGGCCAATTCTGAAAACATCATGGATTTTGGAAATAATGCTTACGCTAAACCTGCTGCGGCTTTAAACATCCTTCGTGAAACTGTAATGGGTCGCGAGTTATTTGATTATGCATTCAAAGAATACGCAAGACGCTGGGCATTCAAACAACCGTATCCTGCTGATTTCTTCCGTACCTTAGAAGATGCATCTGGAGTAGATTTAGATTGGTTTTGGAGAGGCTGGTTCTATGGTACAGAGCCTGTTAATCAATCCATTGAAACCGTGGAATGGTATGGCATAGATAACCAAGACCCCATCGCCAAAAAAGCAAAAGACAAAGCTGATTTTACGGCTAAAAGAGAAACCATTTCGAATATCCGTAATAAAACGGATATCAAAGAAACGGTGGTAGAAAAAGACCCTGACATGAAGGACTTTTACAATAGCTATGACCGTTTTGCTACCTCGGATGCAGAAAAGAAAAAATACCAAGATTACCTAGCTTCTTTATCGGATGATGAGCGCAAATTGGTCGCTGAAGGAAAGAATTTCTATGTGGTTAATTTTAAAAATAAAGGTGGATTACCGATGCCCGTTATTGTTAAATTAAGCTTTGAAGATGGAACAGAGGAAGTGCTTCGTTTTCCAGCAGAAATCTGGCGCTTGAATGATGTACAGGCAAAGAAAATCATTCCTACTAGTAAAAAAGTAGCGAAATGGACTCTAGATCCATATTATGAAATCGCGGATATTGATACAGACGACAATTCATTCCCTCGCGAACCCGCACAACCTACACGTGTTCAGCTATTTAAAGCACAACCACGAAGTTATGGAGCTGGCCAAGCTAACCCAATGCAAGAGGCACAAAATGCTAAAAAAGCGGCTGGAGCGGTTACAGGTTCTAAAAACTAATTTACTTCTTTGGATTCATAAAAAATGTCAACCTCACGGGGTTGATATTTTTTATGAATAACTAATTCAATTGATTCAAATTACACTAATCCACATTTCATTTTAATAAATATCCATAGTTTCTCTCCATCAGGAACTCGGACACGTTCTTCCTTTATTTGTTGAAGTGGAGCTTGCTTAATTCTTTCAAATAAGCGCGTATAATATAAATATGCCAATAGAACGCCATTTTTGGCTTCTTGGGGTAAACGATTGATTCCACGCAATCCTGCATCAAAGTCCAGTTGAATATCAGCCTCTATGTCCTTTTTATCTTTTTCTGTCATCGTCAAATAATCAATTCCCGGGAAATATACCCTCCCTCTCTCATCAAAATCCGATTTAATATCTCGCAAAAAATTGATTTTCTGAAAAGTGGAACCCAAGGCACAAGCGTCCGATCTCAAGGCAGTGTATTTCGATTTATCTCCTTGACAAAAAACATGCAAGCACATTAATCCTACTACCTCCGCTGAACCATATATGTATCGTTTATATCCCATTTCATCATACTGAGTTTCAAACAAATCAAGCTCCATAGAATATAAAAATGCATCCACTAATTCCTGCTCCATTCCAAATTCATGATAAACACGCTGAAATGACTCTAAGATAGGATTCAAACTTATTTTTTCTTCTAATGCCCAATAGGTATCTTTTTTGAATCGCTCAAACAAAACTTTTTTATCATGGTCATGAAAAGTATCTACAATTTCATCGGCCAAACGAACAAATCCATAAATCGCATAAATCGGATCATGAAACCGACTAGACAAGGTCTTGATTCCAGATGAAAAGGAAGTAGAATAGGCATTGGTCAACAATTTAGAACAAGCCAAAGAAACACGCTGATATAAGTCTATTTGGGTCATGCTATTTTCTTAGGGATTTATCTACTTCATTGGCAACCACCAATCCAGAAATTAAGGAAGGAGGAACACCGGGGCCTGGAACAGTCAACTGGCCCGTATAATATAAATTATCTAGCTTTTTATTTTTCAAGCTAGGTTTTAATATAGCCGTTTGGAATAAGGTATTGGCTAATCCATAGGCATTTCCCTTAAATGCATGGTAGTCCGACATAAAATCTTGGTGGGCATAAGAACGCTTATACACAATAAAATCTCGAATATTTTCTCCGCAATAAGCTTCCAAACGGTCCATTAATTGAAGGAAATACTTTTCTCTGTGCGCTTCGGTATCTTCTAAATTAGGGGCAACAGGAATTAACAAAAAGAGATTTTCACATCCTTCCGGTGCCACAGATGGATCCGTCACCGAAGGGGCACTGGCATAAAACAAAGGATCAGAAGGCCAAGCTGGATCGGTATAAATTTCGTGTGAATGGACTGAAAAGTCTCGATCAAAAAATAAATTATGATGTTTTAGTTTCGGTAATCGCTTGGAAATGCCTAAGTAAAACAACAAAGACGAAGGAGCCATCACTCGCTTATCCCAATACTCTTCAGTATAGTTCCTGAAATCATCTCCTAATAATTGTTCCACCCAATGGTAATCCGCACTGGCTACCACCATATCAGCTTCAATTAAACCCTTAGCTGTTTTAACTGCTCTAACATGTTTATTAACAATCTCAAAACCTGTCACTTCCGAATTGTAAGTGAACTTTACTTGCTTTTCCTCGGCTAAAGCCACCATGCCGTTCACGATTTGGTGCATTCCTCCCATGGGATACCAAGTACCCATAGTAATCTCAGCAAAATTCATCAAGCTATACATAGCAGGCGTATTTTGAGATATAGCACCTAAAAATAAAATAGGGAATTCCATCAATTTCAAAATGGTTCCCGATTTAAAAAACTTACGGATATGTTTGTAGAAGGAAGAAAAAACATCCATACGGATGGCATCTACCAGCAGTTTTACACTTAAAAATTCAGTGATTTTCACCGATGGACGCCATACAAAATCCTGAATACCCACTCGGTACTTATAGGCTGCTTGGTGCAAAAACTTGTCCAATTGCTCGGAAGCCCCTACCTCATACGATTCAAAAAGCGCTTTAATTCCCTCCAATTCGGCCGGAACATCAATGACTTCTGAATCAGATAATATGACAGAATAGGAAGGATCAAGTCGCTTCAACTCATAATAATCTGAAGGTTTTTTTCCAAATTTTCCAAAATAGGTTTCAAAAATATCTGGCATCCAATACCAGCTTGGTCCCATATCAAATACAAATCCTCCCTCCCTAAATACGCGAGCTCTTCCACCCGGTTCTGCGTTTTTTTCTAATACCTGTACCTCGTATCCTCGGTCAGCTAAAGCTGTAGCTGCTGATATACCAGAAAAGCCTGCGCCGATCACTATTATCTTTTTCTTTTTCATTCTATTCAAATAATTGAACCTAAACAAATATAAACATCTTTTGAAAACAGCTATGCTGCGTAAAAGAAAAAGCCAGACAAAATCTGACTTTTTACTTATTTCTTCTGTTAACCAAAAAACTAATCAATTGTGAAATTCTATGCGTACATGTGCAATTTTTTCTTTAACTCCTTACGTGCAATATGAATTCGATTTTTAACCGTTCCAATGGGCAAATCCAATTCCTCGGAAATTTCATGGTATTTAAACCCTCTGAAATACATTAAAAACGGTAATCGATACATCTCGTCTGTTTGATTTAAAGCTTTTTCTAAATCTTCACGGACAAACTCAGATAATGCTTCGTTTGTTTGTAAAGATTCTTGTGAGTTGATGAAGTGTAAATTCTCAGTGGTGTCGATAAAAGTATTTCTTCGAACCATTCGTTGGTACTGTGTGATGAACGTGTTTTTCATGATGGTAAACAACCAAGCTTTTAGATTGGTCCCTTCTGCATACTTTTCACGGTTTGAATATGCCTTCACCAAGGTGTCCTGCACCAAGTCGTTAGCATCATCCAAGTCTTTTGTTAAACGTAGTGCAAAGGGTTTCAAAAACTTAGAAAAGCTTCCAACCTGATACGTAAATTCAAGAGCTGTCACAAACGTTGTGTTTGTTTTGTTTAACAAATTTATAAAAAGATTAAACAAAACAAATTTTTATTTAAAAAAATTATCGCTGTATCTCTCGAACTTGTCGTCCCAAAAAGCTCAATCATCGGTTATCTACCCCCTAAATTGGGCTAAAAAATAAAATGAGTGTATATTTAAACCCCCATCTGAAAAAGATGGCCTTCGCATGAATTTAAAATCTCGAGTATTATTTTTCTTTCTGTTTCTACTTTTCCACGAATCATATTCGCAGAAAAGCTGTTTTTGTACCCTCCAAGGAAAAGTCTCTTCCATTGAAAATCGCGAAAAAATCAAAGGGGCCTATGTCCATTTAAAAGGTACTAATTTTGCTGTTCAAACAGATTCTCTAGGTTATTTTTCCATCAAAAAAATCTGCCCTGGTACTTATACTTTAGTTTGTGAAATGAGTAGCTATGACCCGGTTGAAATCAAGGTCAATCTCAGTAATCAACACGAAGAAAACATTGCACTTCATATACATGACGAACACCTACAAGAAGTAGTAGTAAGTGCCAAAAGAAATGAAACTAGCGCCCAAATGCGTGGCTCATTAAGTTCAGAAGAAAGAAAAGAAAGAGATGGTTTAAATTTGGGTGAAATGCTAAAAGGCATTTCAGGCGTTCAAAGCTTACAAACTGGAAGTACTATTTCCAAACCCGTCATACATGGAATGCACTCCAGTCGAGTAATTATACTTAATCAAGGGGTTCGACAAGAAGGTCAAAACTGGGGAAGTGAACATGCTCCTGAGGTAGACCCATTTGTCAGCAAAAACATTCAAGTCATTAAAGGTCCCGCTGGTTTGCGCTATGGTGGAGATGCCATTGGTGGTATAGTTATGCTAGAACCTAATGCACTCCCAGATACCAGTGGCCTAAAAGGTGAAATACAAAGTATATACTTCACCAATGGCCGTCAATGGGTAGGCTCAGGTAGCCTAGAAGGAGGCATTGCAGGAGCAAAAGGTTGGGGTTGGCGCGTTCAAGGAACTCTCAAAAACGGAGGAAATATTCATTCAGCCAACTATTATTTGGCCAATACTGGTGTACAAGAACAAAATTTTTCTGGTCAGATTGGCTATAAAACGCGGAAATTGGGCGCAGACTTATTCTATAGTCGGTTCCATACCGTACTAGGCATCTTTCTAGGTTCCCATATCGGCAACGTAAGAGATTTAGAAAGGTCCATCGAAATGGCCAGACCTCTGGAACAATTTACCCCAACTGAATTTATTCGAAACATCGATCGACCAAACCAAGATGTTATCCATGATTTGTTGAAGTTTAAAAGTTTTTACCAAGTTTCCTCCAATTATGCTTTGCGTTTCACCTTGGCTCATCAAACAGATGAACGTTTGGAGTTGGATGTATTACGGGCTGGAAAAAACATCAATACCTTAAGTTTTCAGTTAAGCACTTGGAATGGAGAACTTCTATTGGACGGAACAAATTCCAGTCAATTATGGAAAGGCCAATTTGGTTTAACCTTCTCGCTTCAAGATAATATTACCTCAGGAAATCGAGTAAACTCGCCTACCTTAACGACTAGTTTGCTACCTAATTACGAACAAAATAACCTAGGCATATTTGCTATTGAAAGAATGGTCAAAGAAAAATGGGAATTGGAATTAGGACTTCGATTGGACCAAAAACAAATTGTCACACATCGACCTATCAAAAATTATTCGTTTATCGTAGACCGTGATACACAAAACTTTACGGGCCTATCTGGAAGCGCAGGTATCAAATACCACTGGTCAGACAATTTAGAAAGCCACTTCATTTTAGCTAGAGCTTTTAGAGCTCCAGGAGCCAATGAATTATTCTCCAATGGTGTTCACCATGGGGCAGCAGCTTATGAAATTGGTCAACCCAATTTAAAAGGTGAAACTGCCACCAACCTAAGCCTTAGCACAGAATATACATTAGAAAAGTGGAACATCGAATTAGGTATGTACAGTAACCATATCCAAGATTTCATTTATTTACGACCCATGGTGAATGATGGGCAAGCTGTCTATATTGTGACACTACGTGGCATATTCCCAGGGTTTACCTATGAACAAATCAATGCTCGATTCAACGGATTAGATGGTCAAATTTCGTATCATATAACTCCCAATTTTTCCTTGCAACAAAAAACAAGCTTGGTCAGAGCTTTCAATATTAAAAATCAAGAATACATGGTCAATATTCCAGCAGACCGATTTGAATATTTGATCCGATATCAATTCAATAATAACAAACAATATATCAGCGCTGGGCTTACTCAAGTGTCCAAGCAAAGTCGCGTAGAACCTGGTTCTGACTATACCGTACCTCCAGCTGCTTATCAATTAATACAACTTAATTGGGGCTACCAATTTAACAAACTGGATGTAGGAATACGCATTACGAATGCCCTCAATGAGTCGTACCGAGATTATTTAAATAGATTTCGCTATTATACAGATGACCAAGGAAGGAACATCCAATTACGAGTGGCTTACAAATTCAGTTAATTACCTTCTTAACCATTGCTCTGGATTCTGGCGAATGGTATTTTTCCAAACTTGAAAATTTATTTCTGCGGTACCGTCATCATCAGATGCCACACTTCCTATTCGCTGGCCCGTACGAACACGTTGCCCCGTGGAAACCGAAACATTGTCCAACTTACTGTATACGGTGAAGTAATCGCCATGTTGAATGGCCACCACCATATTGATTCCAGGTATATTGACAACTGACTGGACAATTCCCTCATAGACAGAATGTACAGGAGAACCAGGAGCTGTTTGAATATCAATTCCATTATTATTGATCATTACCCCCTTCAATATCGGATGCTTATGTACTCCAAAATGATCTGAAATAAAGCCTGAAGGAACAGGAAATGGCATTTTACCGCGTAAAGCCCCAAATGAACTCGCCAATTTGGCCTCCTCGGCATTCATATAATAAATATTCTTCTCTAAGGGCTCTGATTTAGCTACTTCTACTTTCTCAGGTACTTTTGCCTTAGCGACTTCCTTTTTATCTTCCGCAGATTCAATTCTTGTATCTGATTTAGTATCCTCTTTACCTGACTTTTCACTAAGTTTCGGCAAAGTACCATCTCCCTTCAACGTAGGTAAAGATGGTTTATTAACTTCCAACTTTCTAGCTTGCTGAGCTAAACGCAAGCGCCGCTCTCTTTCCTGACTTTTTTGAATTTCTCTCGCGACTATACCCGCAATCAAATTATCCAATTTACGAATAGCCAGCTTCTTTCGCTCCAATTCAATGCGCAACTTCTTTTCTTGCTGCGTTAGGACAGTAACGACTTTATCCTCTTTGGTTTTCAGGACTTCCAAGGTCTTCTTCTCCTTTTCCTTCTCTACCAACACCTTTTTCTCTTCTGTTTTCTTAAAAATGACTTGCTGCTCTTTGGACATTAAATCCTGACGAGTTTGAAATATCTTGTGCGCCTGGGCTTTTCGGTTGCTTGTAAATTGACGCAAATAATCAAAGCGACGTGTAAATTCACCCAGGTTTGAGGACAGCAATAAAAAACTAAGCTTATTATATACCGTAGATGTCTTTTGCGCCTCAAATAACATTTGGGCATACATCCGCTTTAACTTCTTCAATTTGGCAGCAAGGATGTCACTTTCTTGACGGAGCTTGTTAGCTTCTAGTGCCAATAGCTTTTGATTTTCGCTCAAAATGCCAATTTGCTTTTTCTGAACACCAATCTGCTCTTTTAAGACATTCAACTTCCCTAGGGATGCTATTTTCTTCTTTGAAGTACGTGAAATGATGCTGTTTAGTTCTTTAATTTTAGCTAAATTCTCCTTCTTTTGACGCTCCAATTGCTCTCTTTTATCCACTTGGGCAACCATGGAAAAAGCCAGCATTAAACAGAATAGAAAAGCGATGTATTTCAAGGTTTTAGAATTTATTTGTTGAGGTATTTAGCAGGAACTTTAAAAGGAAATTCTAAAGGACTATCTAACAATTCAACTTTAGAATACTTGATACTAATGAGTGTTTTCACCACTTTATTGTCCTTGTCCTTCACATCTAGCGTAATTTGACTAGAAAAAGGAAATAAAAACTGGTTTATCGTCGCAAAATCTTCATAATCCAACGTCAATTTATTTTCTGTAGGGCCATCATTGACCAGCAATTTTTTTAGCTTTCTATTGGGTCCCACATAATTATCAATTTGAATGCGACCTTCATCTTGCTTCAAAATATAATTTTCATTTTCCCGAATTACCCTGGAATTATTCTTCTTGAATGGTTGATTTCCCACAATTAAAGATTGTAAGATTTCATAGTTTATTTTAAAACCCATTTTGGTACTTAAACTATCGTAAGTCAAGTTAAAATACTCATTATTGATTTTATGAAAAAACTGAACTCGATCTTTAGAAAAAATTCCTGTGGCTCCAGTGATCATGGATACCGAAATGTTCATCCAAATTAGACTGTCTTTTTTCATCCGAATATCCACCGTATAGGTATCTGAATTGGAATTTGTCTTCCAGAGAACCTTTGACTTTGCCTTTATGTAATTGAAGTTCAAATCTTCAGTATGAACTTTGGGTTCCTCCACTATCGGTTGAACTTCTTCCACTGCTGGCTTAATTTCGATTAATGTGGTTGTATCCTTGGCTATGATGGTATCAATTACCGCTACCGTTTCCACCGATGGAGTCCCAATCTTTTTCCCACAGGATTGAAAAAGAATGAATAAAACAACAAGTAAAATATTTTTCCCGTGGCTTAAATGCGGCATGTGATTTTTTTTACAACACAAAATTATCTCAATTTTCGATAATTTGCCTCTTCTCTATCTTTTTAAATAAATTTGGACTAGCTCCATCTAAACTTTTTGCCTTTTCCCAAGCCTTCATCGCTTCCTCCAACTTACCTAAGCGAAACAAGATATCTCCATAATGTTCCCAAACCGTTGAGCTATTTTGCTTCTCATCCTTCAGTGCTAATTCCAGGTATTGCAAAGCTTTCGTATACTCCTTTTGCTGATACAAAACCCAAGCATATGTATCCAAATAAGTTCCGTTTTTGGGAAATTTATCTGTTAATACTTTAGCCATTTTTGCAGCTTTGTCTAGCTTTTCCTTTCTTAATGATAAATAATAGCTGTAATTATTTAGTACATGTTCTTCCTCTGAATTTTTAGCCAACACCTTTTCGAAACTCATATCAGAATCCCGATAATTTCCCAAGGCATGATAGGCATCTCCCATCAAGGCAAATAATTGTATATACCAAGTATCTTTCTCCTGTACATAAGGAATAGCAGACTCAAAAGAAGCTAGTGCTTCTTTGCTCTTTCCCTGCATATATTGGGCAAAGCCCATTTGAAACCACAAAAAACCTTGATTGGGATAAGCTTCTAAAGCTTCTTTTGAATGGACTAAGACACTATCTAGAGCATTCATCTCAAAGTCCAATTGAATAATTCTAGTCCAAACCTCAAACTTTCCTCCCCCATTTCTTGCCGCTTTGATATAAGCTTTTTGACCTTCTTGAAACTTGGAAATACTCATCCATAAATCTCCTTGCATGGCCACAAATCGAGGCTCTTTGGGAAAAGCAGCTACAGCCCTTTGTAGAAAAGCATAAGCTTTGTCCCAGTCTCCTTGACCAGACATTAATTCAAAGGTTTGTAAGGTTACTTGACTGAACAGTTCAATGTGCATATCAGAATCAGCTAAACAGCGCTCTAAATAGGAAAGCGATGCTGCAAAATTCTTTTCATGAACCTGTACATTGGCATTCAATAAAGCTACTTGTCCATCATTGGGAAAATCCACCGACAACTGTTCCAATGCAATTTTGGCACCTTTCCATGTACTTAAATGCCACCAATATTCCATTTGCTCCCAAGCAAATAAGGGCTCTTCAGGGTTATTGGCTACAAAGTTAACCCCTTCCTGAATTGCTTCTTCCCACTGCTCATTCTTCAAATAAATGTATTGCTTAGTTCGTATGATTTCTGGAAAATCCCCAATCCATGGCTCGGCAGATTTCAATGCCTTCAAGGCCTCGTCACCTTGGTTATTCCATAGGTAAGCCTGAGCCAGTCGAAGGTTCACATCAGGTTGCATGGAGTCATACTGTATCAATTTTAAAAAGCAGGCAATGGCTTCTTTGGACTTTCTCTCTTGCAATAATAAATCGCCATACATCAATCCATAATCCAAGGAGTAGGGAGAAAGCTCATTGGCCTTTTGCGCAAACTTTAAAGCATTGATGGATTTACCTTGTGCTAGATAACATTTGGCCAAATAAAATGAAATAGACGCTTCTTGTGGCATTTCTGCCAAAAGTTGTTCCCATACTAAAATGGCCTCATCATAATCCTCTTTTAAATAATGGCGCATACCTTCCGCCATCCACTCCTCTGCTCGAGCAGGAGAAAAAGCGGTGCTTTCCTTCTTGGCTTTTTTCCCATTTTCCTGTGCAAACAGTGAAAAGGATAGTAAGCCAACTAAAAGTATTGAATAGAGGTATTTCATAAAAGTTCGAATATACCGAAATACCCCGAATCCTTTTCAAAATTTTGCATGAAATGCGCTGTAATTGAGCAGAATTGAATAGATTCGTTAAAATAATGAATCAAATGAAATACCTATTGTTCTGCACATTCCTATTTAGTAGCTCTTTGTTGGCTCAAGAAAAAACCATGAGTTTTGAAGAATATGACCCTGTTTCTACATTAAAAGTTCCAGAGCATCACATCAAACAAGCTAAATATCCCTTCATTGATATTCACAATCACCAATTCAACATGCCTAATCAAGATTTGGCTTATCTATTAAAACAAATGGATAGCCTGAATATGAAGGTCATGGTAAATCTAAGTGGAAAAGGTTCACAACGAGGTGCGGATATAGCTGCAGGAACAGCCTATCTAGCTCAATCTGCTCGAGCAGGCTTAGAAAAAACCAATAACCGTGTCGTGGTTTTTACCAATTTAAGTTTTGCCAATATTGATAGCCCTGAATGGACTGCCAAAACCGTAGCTGCCCTAGAGGCAGAAGTGAAAGCAGGTGCTATGGGTTTGAAAATTTATAAGGATCTCGGTTTAGAAGTGAAAGATTCCAAAGGAAATAGACTATCCACCAATGATCCTAGATTGGATCCCGTTTGGGCAAAATGTGGGGAATTGAATATCCCCGTTTTAATTCATACCGGTGAGCCTATTTCATTCTTTGATGTTCATGATAAAACCAATGAGCGTTGGTTAGAATTAAAACAATTTCCAGGCAGAGCAAGACCTTCCTCTAAATACCCTTCCTGGCAGGTTGTGATGGATGAACTGACCGACATCATCCGCAAGCACCCAAAAACGAAATTCATTGCGGCCCACCTCGCTTGGAGAGGTAATGATCTAGCAGAATTAGGACAATTATTGGATACTTATCCCAACATGTATACAGAAATAGGAGCGGTTATTCATGAATTAGGAAGACAACCGAAAAATGCCCGAAAATTCATGATTCAATACCAAGAT
This sequence comes from Aquirufa ecclesiirivi, assembly GCF_011250515.1. Lineage (GTDB taxonomy): Bacteria > Bacteroidota > Bacteroidia > Cytophagales > Spirosomataceae > Aquirufa > Aquirufa ecclesiirivi. The sequence goes on from NZ_JAANOP010000003.1 coordinate 239,308, forward strand.
CGGGTGTTATTTGGAAAAGATATTTGGAATACATCCGAATATTATACCTATTTCAGATTATTGGAAACGGAAGACGAATATTTCCCTTATTACCGCAAAAGACATGCATTTTGGCGTATTTATGGCCTAGGATTACCCGATGAGGTATTGAAAAAAGTGTATTATAAAAATGCTTTGCACTTACTTCCTAAACTAGACAAAAGTCAGTTTCCAAAATAATTAAGGCAGCTTGCTGAGTACTTGATTGAATTCGTTCAACCAAATTTGAGCACCACGCAAGTTCCAATGTGAATCAGATCGGTAAAAATTCATAGAAGCTTGTTGTTTCAATGAAAAACTGGGATCCATGATGTTGACCTGCCTTTGAGGATGCTGCATGATTCTTTGAATGGCAAAATTTGGGGCTTTAGTTTCCGTTTCTAGGACGGCTACTGGATTGGGGATCAGAGAAAAAATCACTTGGTCGTATCCATGCAAGAGATAATAGGATTCTATTGCTTGAATCTGACTTACCTTCCTATTAATTTCTTCCTGCTTAATAAGCCTGAATGACGATCCTCTTTTTTGAGGATTAAGTGTTTCTTCCAAATAAAGAAATTGACCATCATGAGAAACTTGCACATCTGGATTTGTTCTACCTAAAGCCTTCCACGTGAAATCCGCTTTAAGCTCTTTGATCCATCCTAATAAACCCACATTGAACAAGACAAAATCCAAATTAGATTCCAATGTTGGATGATATAGGGCACGCTTAACTCCTGCATCAAATCGATCCAATTGATTGATGAGGATTTGCTTGGTTGATTTATCAACAGGCAACGATTTTTCTTGTTGGACATCGAGACGTAACCTAGCATCAGCCAGATTCATTCGGTCCCACATGTTTCGTTCTACACATTCGATTAACAATACTTTTTTCCGTGTGGATTTCGCAGGAATCAGGTGCCTCAGGCTATCTGACCATCGATACATCTGTACAGAATTCACCCGATTGAAATAAGCAGGATGCACTTGAAAGGAGCTGTATAAATAACTGTCACCTAGAATTGTTAAGTCATAATCCCTTAGAATAGTATCGGTTTTTTGGGGTAAAGGCAATAAATGGGTGTCCTTTGCTATGCGAAAATCCGACAAATAGGAAATCCCATATAAATCTCCGAAACGGTATTTATCTGCCCCCCAAGCATCATTTCGAGCATATCGTCCTTGCGTAATCCAATGCATACCTATTTCCGAACTACTGATCATAAGTACAGCGGAACAGAAAATCAATATAAAAAGGGCAATTAGTCGACGCATATTAGAACTGGAAGTAGATAAATTGTTTTAAACTAAATACGCCTAAAAAATAAATAGCTAAGGCCAATAAACTAAACTGAAATAAAAATGGCCATGTTTGAGTTTTGCCTACTATTCTTTGACGATACTCCCACCAGCATAAGGAAATAATTAAGCAGATAGACAACACAATTTCATTGAAGTTTAAGGCAAGAGGTAAACCTACTGTTTTGCCCATAAATAGTGTTTGGAAGAACTGCTTCACTTCACTAAAATGCTTTAATCTAAAAAACACCCAGGCCAAAGTCACCAAAACAAAAGTCAATAGACGGTATGCCCATTGTACCCAAACCTGCTTTTGTGCCTCCGCGGCTAAACTAGGAAATACTCGATTCAAACTTAATCCAATAACTTGAAATAGCCCATGCAATGCTCCCCAAATGACAAAATTCCAACTTGCGCCATGCCAGATTCCTGATAATACAAACACCACCATGATGTTCAAATACCATTTTGGAATTGAAACACGGTTTCCTCCTAAGGAAAAATACACGTAATCTTTGAACCAAGTAGACAAAGAAATATGCCAGCGACGCCAAAACTCAGGCAACGATTTAGCAAAATAGGGGGCATTAAAATTATCCATCAGTTTAAATCCCATGACTCGCGCTGCACCGATGGCCACGTCGGAATATCCAGAAAAGTCACAATAAATCTGAAAGGAATAAAAGACTGCGGCTAGCGCCAAAGCTGCACTTGATTGATTGGGTATATTGGTATAAGTTGAATCCACCAAAAGAGCCAAGCGATCAGCGATGACTACCTTCTTAAAAATACCACTGGCCATTTGCAATAGTCCGGATTTTACTCGGTTCCAATCCCAGCTGTGTACCTCATAAAATTGATGCAATAAATTTTGAGGACGTTCAATAGGACCTGCTACCAACTGTGGGTAAAACATCACGTACAAACTATAAATCCCAAAATTTCTTTCTGCTTTTTGATGTCCACGATATACTTCAATGGTATAGCTCATGGCTTGAAAGGTATGAAAAGACAAGCCGATGGGTAAAATCATTTCCAACACAGGAAGCTGCACATGTGTCCCCAATTGCTCCGATAGCCAAACGATATTTTGGTCTATGAAATGATAGTATTTGAAAATAGCTAAAACACCTACATTGGCAGCCAAACTTACTGCCAAGAATAGCTTTTTTTGTAGCCCTTGGAAGCGTTCTAAATAGATTCCAGCAAAATAATCGATAACTATAGTGAACCCCAATATCCCTAAATACATGGGAACAAAAGCCATGTAAAAGTAGCAAGAGGCCGCTAAAAGCAGGAACCAACGAAACTTAGGTTGTATTAAAAAATAAGCACTGGTAATAATTCCAAAGAAGACTAAAAACTGCAAGGAATTGAATACCATAGCTTCTTATTTATGAACCTTCACCTTAACGGATAATGTTGTATCATCCATAGAAATTTCAGATGCTTGATCTAAACTATCTTTCCAATTGATGCTCAATGCTTGAACCTCCTGACAGATATAGGCCGCAAATTCTTGAATACTTTCTTCCCAAGCCACGTCCCCTTTCAACACGTCGATGTTGATTTTATCCACCACATCAAATCCTGAATCCTTTCTAAGATTTTGAATACGGTTAACAAATTCACGTGCCATACCCTCGCGGACCAAAGATGGACTCAATTGACTGTCCAAAGCAATCGTTAACCCAGAATCACTGGCTGTTAGGTAGCCTGGCATATCCTCCGTTAAAATTTCCACATCCGATAATTCAATGGAAAAATTACTCAACAAAATAGTGCCTTGAGCCTCCAGCACTTGTAAGTTTTCTGCCGTCATGGAGCTAATTGCCTCCGCTACGGACTTCATATCTTTACCAAACTTAGGTCCTAAAGCTTTAAAATTAGGCTTTACTTTTTTGCTCAATACACCAGCAGCATCGTCCAAATAATTGACTTGCTTGACATTTACTTCCGATTTAATCAAATCTTCCACCCGACGAATTTGGTCACGAACCTGTTCTTGTAAAACAGGTACCAACACTTGAGCCAATGGCTGACGTACTTTTAATTTATGTACTTTACGAATGGAATGTACCAAGGAACAAATGCGCTGAGCCAAATCCATGGATGCCTCCAATGCTGGATTCTCCCAAGCAGGATTTACCTGAACAAAATCCGTCAAGTGAACAGATTCTTTGTTACTTAAATTCTTGAATAACCAATCCCCGTAAAAAGGTGCAATGGGTGACATCAATTGAGCTACTGTTTCTAAACAAGTATATAAAGTTTGGTAAGCTGCTTGCTTGTCTGGGTTGATTCCTTTTTCGGTAGACTCTGGATTCCAGAATCTTCTTCTTGAAAGTCTTACGTACCAGTTCGACAAATGATCACACACAAAATCTTGAATGGCACGACCCGCTTTGGTAGGCTCATATGAGGCATAAGCTTCGTCTACTTCTTGAATCAAATGCATCAATTTGGATAATACCCATCGATCTAATTCCGTTAAATTTGCTTCCTCCAATGGATTCGATTTAGGATCAAAACCATCCAAATTAGCATATAAAGCAAAGAAATTATAGGTATTGGTTAAGGTGCCAAAAAACTTATTTCTCACCTCTGTAATACCCGCCAAATCAAATTTTAGGTTATCCCAAGGTTGGGCATTGGTAATCATATACCAACGTGTTGGATCAGCTCCATATTTTTTCAAGGTTTCAAATGGATCTATGGCATTGCCCAATCGCTTGGACATTTTATTTCCATTTTTATCCAAGACTAAACCAGTTGAAACTACATTTTTAAAGGCTACGGAATCTTCCACCATGCTCGAAATAGCATGTAATGTAAAGAACCAGCCACGGGTTTGATCGACGCCTTCCGAAATAAAATCAGCTGGATATGATTCTTTAAATACCTCTTGATTCTCAAATGGATAATGCCATTGGGCAAAAGGCATCGCTCCTGAATCAAACCATACATCAATCAAATCCAATTCACGAGACAAGACAGCTCCTGATTCACTCACTAAATATACTTGATCCACAAAAGGACGGTGAAGATCAGCTGTTCCTGCTTGTATCGCAGCTATAAAATCTTGATTCCCTTTAACTTGCTCAGCATTTAATTTACCTGAAGTTAAAGCCTTTTCCAATTCAGAAGTCAACTGTTCCAAAGAACCAATACAGATTTCCTCTGACCCATCTTCTGTTCTCCAAATAGGCAAAGGTGTACCCCAATAACGGGAGCGTGAAAGATTCCAATCCACTAAATTTTCTAACCAGTTACCAAAGCGACCTGTTCCCGTAGATTCAGGTTTCCATTGAATGGTTTGGTTCAAAGCGATCAACTTATCTTTGACTGCCGTGGTTTTGATAAACCAGGAGTCTAAAGGATAGTATAAAACAGGTTTATCCGTCCTCCAACAATGTGGATAAGGGTGATCAAATTTCTGTACGTTGAAGGCTTTATTTTCCGTTTTTAACTGAATGGCTATGCGCTCATCCACCGACAAATACTTATCTCTACCTTGCTTGATTCTTGCTTGTTCTTTCTCTTCTTCGGTCAGGTAAGCTTCTTTAACTGGCTCCAATGCATAATCACTTACTTCCTCTACAAATTGTCCTTGACGATTCACCAAGGGCACTTCTTTACCATTGATATCTAGGACCATGATCGCTGGAATGCCATTTTGCTGAGCTACACGGAAGTCATCTGCACCAAAAGTTGGAGCCGTATGAACCATACCTGTTCCATCTTCGGTCGTCACAAAATCCCCTAAAATCACCCGAAATGCCGGTGTAGCAGGTTGCACATAAGGCATCAATTGCTCGTATTCAATTCCTTCTAAATCCGCACCCTTACATTCTCCCATGATTTGATAGGGAATGGCTTGAGGTTTTTTCTCAGCTGCTTCATAAGCTGCAAAGTCTCCATTTTCTGCCGCCGAATGGAAATAGTTTTTGACTAAATCCTTAGCTAAAACCACATGAACAGGAAGAAAAGTATAGGGGTTAAATGTCCTAACTAATACATAGGTTATACCTTTCCCAGCTGTTAAGGCAGAGTTGGATGGTAAAGTCCAAGGGGTGGTAGTCCAAGCCAATAAATAGACTGGATTTCCTTGACTTAATTCAAACAAAAATTGAGATTTTTGACTTTGAATTGCTTTAAATTGAGCCGTTAGGGAAGTATCTTTCACATCACGGTAACAGCCCGGTTGATTTAATTCATGAGAGGAAAGACCCGTACCCGCAGCAGGTGAATAAGGTTGAATGGTATAACCTTTATACAACAATCCTTTGTCGTACAGGCGCTTTAACAAATTCCAAACACTTTCAATATAGGGGGTTTGATATGTCACATAGGGATTTTCAAGATCTACCCAATAACCCATCTTTTCTGTCAAATCATTCCATTGCCCTGTAAATTTCATGACCGTTTCACGGCACTTTTGATTGTATTCTTCAACACTTATTTTCTTACCAATGTCTTCTTTGGTGATACCCAATTCTTTTTCCACTTGCAATTCCACAGGCAAACCATGCGTATCCCAGCCTCCTTTGCGTTTTACTTGTTTCCCTTTAAGTGTTTGGTATCGACAAAAAATATCTTTGATGGCGCGCGCCATGACGTGGTGAATCCCAGGAGTACCATTAGCGGAAGGTGGCCCTTCATAAAAAGTAAAGCTTGGATGACCAGCACGTGTGGAAATCGATTTCTCAAAAATCTGCTCTTGATTCCAGAAATTTAAAATCTCATCGGCAACTTGCGCGTAATCTAAATTTTTGTATTCCTTGAATTTCACGTGTAAAGGGGATTTAATAGTATATGCTAGGCAAAATTGAGGCAAAAATAGTAAAATTTGGGCTGAAATCGTAATGTCATTGCCTTCCCTATCCAATTAATCTGTTTTATTTAGATGGGCCTTTTCCTTTGATTTTATGCCATTATTAACCTAATTTGTTTTCAGTCGATGTATGAAAAAGCTTGAAATAAGAAATAAACACCTTGCCCTTAGAAAATCCTGGACTCAGGAAGAATGGCAGATGCGTCATGAACAATTACATCAACAGGTATTAAGTTATCTCAAATCCCTTCCAAAAGGGACAATAGTTTTTAGCTTTCAATCCATAGAAGGAAAGAGGGAAGTTGATACACAGCTTATTCATGAAACCATTGCCCATTCTCCTTATGAATTTCAATTGGCTTTCCCCCGAGTAGAAGGTGAAGGAAAAATGTCGGCCTATTTGGTACATGAAAAAACTTCTTGGATTAGATCGGCTTGGGGGATATTAGAACCAGACCCCATATCGGCAAAAAAAATAGAACCCAATGAAATACAAGTTGTTTTAGTCCCACTTATTGGGTTTGATTTACAAGGTCATCGAGTAGGGTTTGGTAAAGGGTTTTATGATCGCTTTTTGTCACAATGTCAACCAAACTGTTTAAAAATTGGCTTAAGCTTGGAGGGGCCAGTTCAGCAAATTGATGATCTTCATGCATTTGATATTGCCTTAGATGTAATCATCAGCTCTGAAAGACTTTATACCATTCATTGAATTAGTCCAAAAATTCCTTTCTTGTTCGAGATTTAAGCCCTAATTTTGCGTTCCAATAAACATTTTTCTGTGAAAATCAGGCTATTAATGATGTTTTACGTTTGTTTCATGACCCTTACTTTAATGGGGCAAGAAGAAGTAAAACCGAAGTTATATCCTATTGAACAGACTGAAGGTGGTTGGAACAAAAAATATACCTATAAAAGACAAATTATAGAAAGCCCGTTGGCCTTGCAAATACCTTTATTGGAGGCAAGAGACCCTGAAGTGAGTTATGAATTTTTGACCTACAAACGTCAAAAAAGAAGTGTAGAAATTATTTCTGCTTTCACCACAGGATTTTCTGTCTATACATTTTTGAGTAAAGGACAGGTATCTGAAGGCTTATATTGGACAGTGGTGGGTAGTGCTGCAGTACTTAATTTATACCTAGGCACAGTGAGCATCAAGCATTTCAAGAAAGCATTGAAACGCTATAATGAGTTATCGCAAACAGATAGTAAAATCAGTTTGCAAATCAATTCTCATGGAAGCTCTGGGGCTTCTTTGGGATTAGCATGGAATTATCAATTTTAACGATTATACAATGAAAGTTGCAGTAGTGGGCGCCACAGGCTTAGTTGGCGGTGAAATCTTAAAAGTATTAGCGGAAAGAAATTTCCCGGTTAGCGAATTAATTCCGGTGGCATCGGAGCGCTCAATCGGCAAAAAAGTTAGTTTTAAAGGCAAAGAGTACGAGGTTGTTGGTTTTGACACAGCGATTGCCATGAAACCTAATGTGGCTATTTTCTCGGCAGGTGGAGGAACATCCCTAGCTATTGCTCCTAAATTTGCAGAAGCTGGCATTACTGTAGTCGATAATTCATCCGCATGGAGAATGGACCCAACCAAAAAATTGGTGGTTCCGGAAATCAATGCATCTACTTTGACTCCTGAAGACAAAATCATTGCAAACCCTAATTGCTCGACCATTCAAATGGTGGTAGTGATGAACCCTTTGCATAAAAAATATAAAATCAAGCGTGTCGTGGTTTCTACGTACCAATCTGTTACTGGTACAGGGAAAGCTGCTGTAGATCAATTGTTCAATGAGCGTGCTGGTAAAACAGAATATGACAAAGTTTACCCTCATAAGATAGACTTGAACGTATTGCCGCATATCGACGTATTTTTAGATAATGGCTATACCAAAGAGGAGATGAAAATGGTCAATGAGACCAAAAAAATCATGATGGATGATTCCATTCAGGTAACAGCTACTACGGTACGTATTCCAACCATAGGTGGTCATTCCGAATCTGTCAATATTGAATTTGAAAATGATTTTGATTTAGATGAGGTAAGAAGTTTACTGGCACAAGAAGAAGGGGTGATTGTACAAGATGATCCTAAGAATTTCTTGTATCCAATGCCCATCACAGCTCATGGAAAAGATGAGGTATTCGTGGGAAGAATTCGTCGCGATGAAACTCAGCCAAACACCTTAAATCTGTGGATTGTGGCAGATAATTTAAGAAAAGGAGCCGCAACCAATGCCGTGCAAATTGCGGAATATTTGGCCAAGCATCAATTAATTTAATAGAATGGCCGGTTTATCCGGCCTTTTTTATGATATGACTAGACTCAGCGTAAACATTAATAAAATTGCTACTCTCCGAAATTCGCGTGGAGGGAACAATCCAGATTTAATTCAGGTGGCTTTAGATTGTGAACGATTTGGAGCAGAAGGGATCACGGTACATCCTAGACCTGATGAAAGACATATTCGATATGCTGATGTCCATGCTTTAAAAAAAGTCATACAAACCGAATTCAATATTGAAGGAAATCCTTTAGAAGAAAAATTTGTTGAGTTGGTGCTGTCCGTTAGACCTGAACAAGTAACCTTAGTGCCCGATGCTCTTGGTCAAATCACTTCCAATCATGGCTGGGATACGGTAAAACATCAAGATTTACTGATTCGACTCATCGCACCTTTCAAGGCGGCGGGTATTCGTACATCCATTTTTGTGGATCCGATTTTAGAAATGGTTGAGGCCGCCAAAACCACCGGAGCTGATCGCATTGAACTATATACAGAACCTTTTGCTGAGGATTTTCCAAATCACCCCACGCAGGCTGTTACTGCTTACAGAAAAGCAGCCTTTAGGGCTCATCAATTGGGCTTGGGAGTAAATGCTGGCCATGATTTAAGTTTGGAAAATTTGGCATTTTTTAAAGCGAATGTTCAACCATTGGATGAAGTATCCATTGGGCATGCCTTGATTTGCGATGCGCTATATTATGGCTTAGAAAATACGATACAGCTTTATAAAAGACAGTTGAGTTAGGACATTTCTGTTATTTAAAGCGTCCTTTAAACAACAAAAACATCCATTAAAAATGATTGAATCTAAAAAATTCATCATTCTAGATTAAAAGCGGTTAGGCATTCGAAAGAACACCTAGCTAATCATCAGCTAATCAGCCTTTGCTGATTTCCTGTTCCTTGTAGTGCAAAATTGAAGATATTTAAAAGAAATCAACTTGCGTTATATCAATAAATAATATTGCTCCCCATCAATTTTTTAAAGTAATTTTTTTATAAACCGCACAAAATCAACGAGTTAAATTAAAAAAATATTTGTTATAGTTTATCGAGTATATGATAAAAAAGGGGCAATCTATCGATTGCCCCTTTTCACTAACTAGTAACTGACGATTAATCTCTTTGGCCTGTCAAAACTACAGCGCCACCTGCCACTGACAATTTGATGGCAGCTACTTTTCCGTCTGTTCTGGAGAAAATAATATCCGCATCATAACCTTGAATGGTCGCTGTATACACATCAGCATCTTTAGAAGGTTTTAATTCTGCTGGCTCAGCACCACCTGCATCAGAGGATAAGAAAAGCTTCCCTTCTTTGGCGGCAATTAAAATTTTCTTCACATATTCATTTTCTGCCATTTTAAATGACCCAGCATATTCATCTCCTGCTGATTTTGTCATTTCCTTTTGACCTGCTAAAACTTGTCCTTGAGCATCAATTTTAATCACACTCACTTGGCCATTTACGCGCTCAAATGTGATGGTAGCACCCATACTTTCCAATACAAATTCATCCGCTTTTTTACCTACAGCTAATTCTGAATCTGGGAAACCTTCGGCAGACATCACTAATTTTCCATCTTTGGGAGTCAATTTTACTGACTTAACATAAGGATTATCTTGTAATTTATAATTACCAGCATAATCTGTTACAGCTGTCTGTGCATCAGCCGTAAAAGCAAAAAATGCCAACGATAGTCCAATGGCAATATTTTTCATTTTTTTCATTGGGTGTTAATTTTGGTTTGTTTGACAAATCTAATAAAAAATGATGCTTGCATAACTCATGTAAGCTTGAAATGACAAAAAAAAATATTTAAAATTTTATATCAATTACGGTGAAGCATTTTGATTTATAAAAGTTTTATTTACTTTTGAACCGAAATCAATTCGCCAACCAAACAATAGGAGACCCTGCATGAGATAAAACTCTACGTTAACAATTTTGAATTTTTATGATCAAAAATCAAGTTAACGATGCAGCGTTGGTATCAGCGTACATCCAAGGCAACGACCAAGCGTTTGAAACGTTGGTTAAAAGAAGTAAATCAAAAGTTTACACGACCCTCTACTTAATCGTTAAAGATCGCTACATCGCAGAAGATCTTTTGCAGGAAACTTATATCAAAGCAATCGATGTATTAAAGTCGGGCCGCTACAATGAAGAAGGCAAATTTCTGCCTTGGGTTGTTCGAATAGCCCATAATTTAGCCATTGATTATTTCAGGAAAGACAAAAGGTATCCGACCATCGTCTTGGAAGATGGATCTAAAGTTTTCAACAGTTTTGAATTTGCAGAAGATTCTGCAGAGGAGATACAATTAAAAGAGGATCAAATCGTTAATATCAGAGAATTAATTAAAAAACTGCCTGATGAACAACGAGAGGTCCTTGTGATGCGTCATTACGAAGAATTAAGTTTCCAAGAAATAGCGGCACAAACTCAAGTTAGCATCAATACGGCCTTAGGAAGAATGCGATATGCATTGATCAACCTAAGAAAAATGCTAGAAAAACAAGAGAATGCCTATGACGCAAAAATTTACCACAAATGACCTAGTCAAAACCCTTTATGAACCCCAGTCAGGGTTTTCAATAGTTTTAAGCTTGGAAGATCAATCGGAATTGGCTTCCCTCCAAAAGGTCAAATTGTCACTAGACAATGCCCTACTAGAACCTCCTAGTAGAACCATAGAAGCTATTTTAGCCTATTCAAAGCATCAGATGCCCATTCAATCCTAATGGATGGGCATCCAGCCTTGAAATTTTTCTTACCTTTGTAGAAAGTCATTTTCATGCAAAGAAAAGAACGATTTCAAGCATTTGTAGATCATTTTTCCAGCTCTTTTCCAGAGGCAGAAACCGAATTACACTACAGTAATCCTTACGAATTATTAGTGGCTGTGGTCCTGTCTGCACAATGTACGGACAAACGTATTAATCAAGTAACTCCTGCTCTTTTCCAACGATTCCCTAGTCCTAAAGAATTAGCCGAATCCAGTGTCGATGAAATATTCAATTACATTCGGTCTGTTTCTTATCCAAACAATAAAGCCAAGCATTTATTGGGTTTGGGTCAAAAACTAATAGATTCATTTCAAGGAGAAGTTCCAGAATCCTTGGAAGATTTGCAAACACTTCCGGGCGTTGGCCGAAAAACAGCCAATGTCATTGCATCGGTGATCTACAACCAACCTGCCATGGCGGTGGATACGCATGTCTATCGAGTATCAAGAAGATTAGGATTAGTCCCACAGACTGCCACTACTCCATTAAAAGTGGAGCAAATCTTGGTTAAAAACCTTCCTGATGAAGTGATTGCCCGGGCGCATCATTGGTTAATATTACATGGCCGATACATTTGTTTGGCTAGAAAACCCATGTGCTCTACTTGCCAGATCAGTCATTTTTGTGCCTACTTTGAAAAAAATAAGCCCAAAGCATGATCATTCAATGGATTCAAGAGAATATCTGGGAGTTTAGTGGGATTATTTGCTCCCTATTGGGAGTCTATTTTTCTATCAAACAGCAGTTAGCAGCCTGGATTTGGAATATCCTCGGATCTATTTTATTTGGTATATTATTTTATCAGCATGGCTTGTACTCCGATATGGAATTACAAGTTTTTTTTATTGCCATGGGAATATATGGCTTTTATCAATGGAGGAAAGAAGAGCCAAATTGGAAGGCTGAAAAAAGTAGTAACCAACTACTCATCCTAGGAATCACATTAGCCATCATTTATGGTTTGGTAGTCGGGTTTCTTCATAGCCGTCTAACTAATTTGGTTTCATTTGCCTACCTAGATGCTACTTTAACAGGACTTAGCATTTTCGGAACCTGGTTAGCAATTAACAAAAAAATAGAAAATTGGACACTTTGGATCATCATTGATGCAATCTATGTATTGATGTATATACAGAAAGCACTTTGGGGAACCAGCTTACTTTATGTGCTATTTATCTTGCTGGCTATCAGAGGACTAAATCAATGGAAAAAGAATTTTAAATCCTAAAAATTTAAATTCAATTTTATATAATAATTATCTATTTCAAATAGATAAATTTATATTTGTGCTACCATTATAAGAAACGAAACTAAATCACTGATTAACAAATACTTGCATAGGCAAAATATTTATTCAACATTCAGATTAAGCATTATTTAGAACATGGGAAACGAAGAAAAGCAAAGGTATTCAGCGGAAGAATTAAAGGAATTTGAAGATATTATTCTTAAAAAACTAGAAGAAACTAAAGCAGAGTTAACGTATTTGAGAGAAACGTTAAGTAAGAAAAATGATCCAGGTACAGACGATACTGCAGGAAATTCCAAAGTAATGGAAGATGGTGCAGATACGGCCGAAAAAGAAAACATGAACCAATTGGCCGTTCGCCAACAGAAGTTTGCTGGCAACTTAGAAAAAGCACTTATGCGAATTAAAAATGGCACCTACGGAATTTGCGTGGAAAGTGGCAAATTAATTTCCAAAGAGAGATTGCGTTTGGTTCCTCACACACAACATTCGATTGAGGCTAAACTTAAACAAAAATAAATGGGATTTTTCGATAACAATAGGTTAATCGATCTCTTGAGTAATTACCTCAAGACTCAATTCGAATTGGTGAAGTTAGACATCCAAGAACGAATCGAAGAACTATTGACTCGAATTTTCACCTTTTTACTAACTGCTTTTGCGGTATTAATTACCCTGTTTTTTGCCTTAATGGGCTTAGCCAACTTTTTAAATGAATGGTTAAAAAGTGCTTATTGGGGATATTTAATAGTGGCTGGATTCAGCACGATTGTCAGTTTAATTTTACTGAGTAATCTCAAAAAACAAGGTAAAAAAGAAGAAGAAATAGAGGAAATCATTCCCCAAGAAACAGAAGAAGAGATCGAATCATGAGCCGAGCAAAAAGCAAGAAAGAAGATTTAATCGCCCAAGCAGAGATCTATGAAAAAGAACTTTCAGAAGAAGTGGGTGAAATAAAACAACAAATCAAAGAAAAAGGAAGCCAGGCCCTACTTATAGGTGGAGTGTTGTTGGGTTCCTACTTACTATATTCTTTACTATCAGGCTCTGAGAAAAAATCAAAATTAGACACCAAAGAAGGCAGTTCATTCCTAGGTGGGGCCATTAAATCATATGCCATCGCTTTAGCGCTTTCCTTAGCAAAAGATAAACTTGTTGAATTTCTTCAGCAGTTGGAAGAAAATAATCAAGAAGTTACAAATAAAAAATAAGGGCGTTCGGTAATTTTGACTTGACATTTAGATTTGACAACTTTTGAAAAGTTGTCAAATCTACCTGAACCACCACGTATCTACCTGAACCACCACGTATCTACCTGAACCACTCCGAATCTACCCAAATCCTCTTGAATCTTCCCGAATCCGATTGATATAAGATCAAACTATTACAATCTGGTATTTAATTACCCATCAAAAACGCCTTTATGAACTCATTAATCTCGCCATCCAATACAGCGTCTGTATTGGAAGTTTGATGGTTTGTTCGGTGATCTTTCACTCGTCTATCATCCAATACATAACTTCGGATCTGAGAACCCCACTCAATTTTTTTCTTACCTGCTTCCACTTCAGCTCTTGCCGCATTTCGCTTATCAATCTCAATTTGGTATAATTTTGATTTCAATAAACGTAAAGCCACTTCCTTATTTTGTAATTGTGATCTTTCTTGCTGACAAGCAATAATAATACCCGAAGGCCTGTGAGTTAAACGTACTGCCGTTTCCACCTTATTGACATTCTGTCCTCCAGCACCTCCGGAACGAAAAGTATCCCAATCAATATCTGCTGGATTCACATCAATTTCAATGGAATCATCAGCAAGTGGATAGACATACACAGAGGCAAAAGAGGTATGTCGACGAGCATTGGAATCAAAAGGTGAAATTCGGACTAAACGATGAACCCCATTTTCGGACCTTAAATTTCCGTAGGCAAATTCCCCTTCAATTTCGATGGTCACGGATTTTAAACCCGCAACATCTCCATCATTGGAATCCACCAAACGAACTTTGAAACCATTCTTTTCTGCCCACATGGAATACATGCGCAGTAACATGCTTGCCCAATCTTGTGACTCTGTTCCACCTGCTCCCGCATTGATCTCTATGACGGCGCTCATTTGATCGCCTTCTTCTGACATCATTTTACGGAACTCCAAAGCCTCTAGCTTTTCTTCTAATTTGGCTCCCTCTTGATCTACCTCTATTTCAGTCGCATCGCCTGACTCATAGAACTCCCAAATGGTTTCTAAATCATCCATGGAAGATTTAAGTTTGTCGAAACCCTCCGTCCAAAATTTTAAGCCCCGCATTTCTCGCATGGTACTTTCCGCTTTGTCTGGATTATTCCAAAACTCGGGATCCAAGGTCACTGTTTCCAATTCGGAAATCAAATATTTTTTGTGATCGTAGTCAAAGATACCTCCTTAAAGCCTCTATTCTGGCTTTCAGGTCATTGAACCTGTCTTTTGTCATACCTAAATGTGTAATTAAGCTACAAATATACCCGCTTTTGTGCTAAATTGCGGACAAATTCATTTAATTCAAGCAATACAATGGCGCAACAATACGATTTAATCGTGGTAGGATCAGGCCCGGGAGGGTATGTAGCCGCGATACGAGCTTCTCAATTAGGCTTAAAATGTGCAGTCGTGGAAAAAGAATCTCTAGGCGGAATCTGCCTAAACTGGGGTTGTATCCCCACAAAAGCACTTTTAAAATCTGCTCAGGTTTTTGAATACATCAAACATGCTGCTGATTATGGTATAACCGTAAAAGGAGCAGAAGCCGATTTTAACGCAGTAATTCAACGCTCACGCGGAGTTGCGGATAGCATGAGTAAAGGCGTTCAGTTTTTGATGAAAAAAAACAAAATCGATGTGATCATGGGTTTTGGAAAAATCAAGCCTGGGAAAAAAGTAGAGGTAACGGATGCTGACGGCAAATCAACCATCTACGAAGCAAAAAACGTGATGATTGCAACCGGTGCACGTGCTAGAGCTTTACCAAACATCCCAATTGATGGAGAAAAAGTAATCGAATACCGCAAAGCAATGAGCCTTAGTAAAAGACCAGATTCGATGGTAATTATTGGTTCTGGAGCTATTGGAGTTGAGTTTGCCTATGTATATGCCGCCATGGGAACCAAAATAACCATTGTGGAATTTCTTCCTAACGTGGTTCCTGTGGAAGATGAGGATGTATCCAAAGAATTGGCTAAACAATACAAAAAAATGGGTATCGATATCTTGACGAATTCAAGTGTTGAGAAAGTAGATACCAAAGGAAAAGGATGCAAAGTTTCTATTAAAACTCCAACTGGTAATCAAGAAATCGAATGTGATATCGTATTATCGGCAGCTGGTGTAATAGCTAACTTAGAAAACATAGGTTTAGAAGAAGTTGGCATCATCGTTGACAAAGGTAAAATCCCTGTTAACGCATGGTACGAAACCAACATGCCAGGCTATTTTGCCATTGGTGATGTTACCCCTGGTCCAGCTTTAGCGCACGTTGCTTCTGCAGAAGGGATTATTTGTGTAGAAAAAATTGCAGGACATAAAACTGAAGCTTTAGATTATACTAATATCCCAGGATGTACTTACTGTACTCCAGAGATTGCATCTGTAGGTATGACGGAAAAGAAAGCTAAGGAAGCAGGTTACGATATTAAAGTAGGTAAATTCCCATTTGTTGCATCAGGAAAAGCCACCGCAGCTGGTGCTCGCGATGGCTTTGTGAAAGTTATCTATGATGCTAAATACGGCGAACTACTTGGTGCTCACATGATCGGTTATAACGTAACAGAACTAATTGCAGAAGCGGTTGTCGTTCGTAAATTAGAAAGTACTGCTTATGAAATCATGAAGTCAGTACACCCTCACCCGACCATTTCTGAAGCATTTAAAGGTGCAACAGAAGCGGCCTATGGTGAAGCCGTAGATTTATAGAAGTCGAACTTTAATCGACTTATACATTACTTTAGATTTGGGATCATGTGCTTGAATAGCGATGGTCCCATTTTTTATTAGTCGTAATTCCTGGCCTTTATTTCTTAATGGACTAGCTGGTTGGGTATAATCCACAACAGTGATTCCGTTAAGTTTAGTCACAATCCGATTTCCTTTGACCGTGACTACCATGTCATACCATTCATTATCCTTCACGTACACCTCGGCACAATCCACCACATTATATAAACTAGCCGATCTTCTCCAATCTGTGTGAGAATTGTTTACCTGAATCTCATAACCTTGTTTAGGCCATTCGCTAGGCAAAAAGTCCGTATGTACATATAATCCAGAGTTTGCTCCTGGAAAAGTCATAATACGAGCTTGAACTTCAAAATCTTTGAAATTATGGTTATTAAATGCCCCATCATAGTACAAATGCGCGCGCATTCCTTCCACCACTAAATTACCATCTTCTACCCGAAAGGATTCTGGTCTTTCACTTGCCTTCCATCCATCTAAGGTTTTACCATCAAATAATTCAACCCATTTCCCTTTTTGAGAGAAACCTACGTTACAAGCCAAAAGGCCTAACATCATTGTCAATACAATCTTTTTCATATTCATTGTTTAAATTTTAATTCCCCAAGTTTTGTTCAATTTTCTTCCTAATAAGGCATTCGCGTCAGCATCGTTAAATTTCTCCGATTTTGGATTCCATTCCAAAGATTTATTCACAGCATAAGCAATGTTTCCAATGTTACAAACGGAAGCTGTTCGGTGTCCTACTTCTACATCACAAATAGGCATCGTTCTATTGCGTATCGCCTGAATAAAGTCTACATAATGGTTTTCACTTTTATACACATGCTTTTCATTTGGCCCTATAACGCGATCTTTCAACTCTGGCTTAGAAGTCTCCAGTTTTTTTCTGGCGCTTCGTAAAGTGCCTTCTGTACCAACAAATTCCACACCACTATTCCATTCCCATGGTTGATGCGTCATCGTAATACCATTGGCATATGTATAGGTTAAATAAGGCTGATCTTTGCCTTGTGGAGCACTTACTTTCACAGGTCCAGACTGATCCATATCCAATGCCCATTGCACTATATCAAACATATGCGCTCCCCAATCCGTCATACCGCCTCCGCCAAACTCTTTGTATTTTCTCCAATTGGGAAAAACGTCTTGCGTAATAGGTGGAGCTAATTCCGTATTAAAAGCAACAGCTTCATTAGGTCCTAACCATTTTTCAAAATCTAATCCCTCCGGAATGGATTGAGCTGGTAATTGATAAGCCTCTGGTGGAGGTCCAACATTAACTTTGATGGATTTTACTTCACCAATATATCCATTACGGATTAATTCTACTGCTTGACGAAACTCCGGCCAGGAACGCTGCATACTTCCGGTTTGAAATACACGCTTATGCTTACGAGCAGCATTCACCATGGCTCGGCCTTCTTTCACTGTCAATGAAAGTGGTTTTTCACAGTAAATATCCTTTCCCGCTTCCGCAGCTCGAACGGCCATGGCTGCATGCCAATGGTCAGGCGTTGCAATAACAACGGCATCCACATTTTTAGATGCTAATAATTCGCGATAATCTTGATAAACGGGAATCGCAGCATAGGCTCCCCAAGAAGGATTTTTAGCATAATTTTCTTTGACACGGTCCAAGAATAAATTAGCCTTGGCTTGGTAAACTTCGCTGATAGCGCTGATTCTTACTTGGCCTGTCGACAAAAAAGAGTTCGACAATCCCCGTCCTTGCTTTCCAGTTCCGATAAATCCTAAATTAAGTACATCACTAGGAGCGAGATATGAACTTCCATCAGGACGCTTACCTCCTAGCACATGCCTGGGAACAATCATGATTGAACCAAAGGCCAAACTGGCTTTTGAAAGAAAATCCCTCCGATTTAAGCCATCGTTATTTTTATTTTTCATTTTCAAATAGGTTAATTAATTGGCATAAATGTAAACGAATTTCACCAAATAAAAAACCTTATCTGTCTGCTTTCAAGGTAAATAAAATCAAATTTTTTTATGAAAAAATTATATTAATAAGTCTCCAGCCTAGCGAACTATTTCTTTTTCATATAATCAGCAATTTGCCGTTCGTGGCTTAAGGTACTTTGCGACAATGCTTGGGCGATTTGTGCTTGCTCCTTTTCAGATCTATTCTGACTTATTTTCTTTTTAGCTTGAATTTCAGAAACTTCCATTTCGAAAGCGACTATTCCCTGGATCATATTCGATTTATAGGATTCGGATAAACTTGCCCATTGTGCTTGATAATCCTTCTCGAAAAAATTGATGCTTTCTTCCAAAATAGCTTTCGTTTCTTCCAAGGAATCCACCACTCTAGCTTTAGCATACAGATGTACTGTCATGTAATTCCAAGTGGGTACATTTTGCTCCTTCTCATAGTGTTTAGGAGAAATATAGGCATGAGGTTCTTGAAATATTAGTAAATTTTCTTGTGCTACTAAGTGCTTCCACTGTTCATTCGCCTTGGCAAAATGTGCGCGCAAAATAATCTTATTATCGCTCAGATGTGAAACAAAAGGTAGTTGAGTTGCTACCGGTCGACCGTGTATCATAGAGATAATCGTTCCAAAACTAAATTTTTGAATAAAGTTGATGATTTCACCTAAATCTGTCACTTGATTGATGGCAGGAATATACATAGTTCAACGGATTAATGTGAACAAATGTATTGATTTCAACTGTTTTAGTCTTTCTTAAAATAAAAAAAGACAAATCTGATCTAGATTTGTCTTGTTGGCAGAGGGGAAGGGATTCGAACCCTCGATAAGCTTGAGACCTATACACACTTTCCAGGCGTGCTCCTTCAACCACTCGGACACCCCTCTGTTTGGGAGGGCAAAACTAATCAATTCTTTTGAAGAATGGAAGTCTCAATTCATATCCTTTCCTTTTTAGTAGAATTTCAACTAATTTTTAAGAAACACGTTGCCTAGATTTCTTCAAAAAAGCCCTCATTGAATATGAGTAATGGCTAACAATGACATTATCGACAAATTTGGCCAAAAATTAACGATTCCTTTTAAAGATTTCAATGGAATTTTTTCACATTCTAATGAAAAATCCTTGGTCGAATAGCCTTGAATTTGTAATTTTGCTTAAAATCTATATATTATATAGAGTATATAAGATTTATATAAGATTAAAATACGCCATTATGCAAAGCTTCCGCTCAGAAATAGAAAATCCTATAGTAGAAAAAGACATCATTGATCTTGCTAATAAAATTGCTCAATTCCGAGCTGGTGAGATACATGAGGAGAAATTCCGTAGCCTTCGATTGGCTCGAGGTGTTTATGGCCAGAGACAACAAGGTGTACAAATGGTTCGAATTAAACTTCCATATGGAAAAATTAAGTTCAACCAGTGGAGACGCATTGCGGCTATTTCAGATGAATATTCGACTGGAAATTTACATTTAACAACGCGTCAAGATATTCAAATTCACTTTGTTTCTTTGGACCGTACACCTGAATTATGGGCTAAATTAGAACAAGACGATATTACCCTACGTGAAGCTTGTGGAAATACCGTTAGAAATATTACCGCCTCTCCTACCTCGGGTATAGATCCTTTAGAATTATTTGATGTGAGTGCCCACGCTGACACGGCTTTTCGATATTTATTGAGAAACCCGATTTGCCAAGAAATGGGAAGAAAAGTAAAAATCTCTTTTTCCAATACAGACGAGGATACTTCCCTGGCGTATTTGCATGATATGGGATTTATTCCTAAAATTCAACAAGGAGTGAAAGGGTTTAAAGTGGTAGTTGGTGGAGGCTTAGGTGCTCAACCGATGTTAGCTTATACGGCCTATGAGTTTTTAGCTGAGAACAAAATCATTCCATTCATGGAAGCGGTATTACGTGTGTTTGACCGTCATGGAGAAAGAAACTCTCGCCATAAAGCGCGCATGAAGTTTCTAATTCAAAAAATTGGATTTGAGGCGTTCATGGATTTGGTCAATGTCGAAACTAAAGCTTTAAAAAATCAGGTAGTAGATATTCCTAGCGATGGTATTTGGGAAGTTTCTATTCCAACAAAATTAGCCGACCTGGCGGAAGATGGTTCTGCTGAGTATCAAACGTGGTTAAGTTCCAATACCTTCGAGCAAAAGCAAGCGGGCTATTTTGGTGTTTATGTTCGTATTTTAAATGGTAATATTTCCAGTGATACTTCTAGAAGCATCATGCAAGCTCTGGAAGGATATATTGGTGATGACGTCCGTATTACCATCAATCAAGGTTTGTTATTCAAATTTGTTCCAAAACAAAACTTGGCTTATGTTTACCAAGTACTTAAAGACCATGTTTTAGCATCTCCTGGAGCAAATTCGGTAGCTAATATCACGGCTTGTCCTGGTACTGATACTTGTAATTTGGCTATTTCTGATTCTACCAATATTACGTCAAAATTAGAGGAAGTAATCTCTCAAGATTTTCCAGAGTTAATACATGATAGCCAGATGAAAATTAAAATTTCGGGTTGTATGAATGCTTGTGGACAACACAGCATGGCCAGCATTGGATTTCATGGCTCATCGTTAAAAGCGCCAGACAAACGGGTTCTTCCTGCTTTACAAGTTCTTTTGGGCGGAGCCACTTTAGGAAATGGAGATGGTAAAATAGCCGATAAAGTGATCAAAGTTCCTTCCAAAAGGGGCCCTGAAGTTTTACGCGTTGTCTTAAACAACTATGAAGAAAATGCCTTAGAAGGTGAATATTTCCATCAATACTACGATCGTCAAGGTGAGAAATATTTCTATACTTTGCTTAAACCCATTGCCGATTTACAAACACTAGTAGATGATGATTTCATTGACTGGGGAGCAGCTGAGGCCTTTCATACGGAAATTGGGGTGGGAGAATGCGCCAGTGTGATCATCGATTTAGTAGCAACATTACTATTTGAATCCGAAGAAAAATACGATTGGTGCAAAAATGCCTTAGAAGATAAGCGCTGGGCAGATGCTATTTATCACGCTTACAGTGTATTTGTTTCTGCTGCCAAGGCCTTGTTGTTAGATAAAAGTGTACAAGTTTCTACACAACATGCCGTTATTACGAAATTTGATGAACAGTATGTTCAAACAGGAGATTTTGAATTACAAGCAGATAGTTTTTCGGCTATAGTGCTTCAAATCAACCAACATGAACCTAGCGAAGTATTTGCGAAAGCTTATGCACAGCAAGCATTGAGCTTTTTAGAAACTGCTAGTTTATTCCGCCAATCAATCGCCAGTAATTAAGATGATCCAACAATTAAGTCGGTTTAAATCATTGGAACCTCAACCCAAACTGAGCGTGGTAGGGGCAGGACCTGGTGATCCTGAATTGATTACCTTAAAAGCCATCAAAGCCTTACAAAGTGCTCAAGTAGTTTTATTTGATGCTTTAGTAGATACTTGTCTATTGGATCACTGTTCAGAAGGCTGCGAAAAAATATTTGTGGGAAAAAAAGCGGGTGAAAGTCATTCGCAAGATGCTATCAATACCCTCATCATAAAAAAAGCTTATGAATTAGGCCATGTTGTTCGATTAAAAGGAGGTGACCCATTTGTTTTTGGAAGAGGTCAAGAAGAAATAGAATATGCCAAACAATTTGGCTTAATAACAGCTTATATCCCCGGCATTAGCTCATCTTATGCCGCAGCTGGAGCAGCGGATATCCCTTTGACTATTAGAGGTGTAAATGAAAGCTTTTGGGTTATGACGGGTACAAAATCCGATGGCTCATTAAGTAATGATTTACAGTTGGGTTTACAATCTACGGCTACCATCGTTATTTTGATGGGTATGCATCGACTAGCCGAAATTTCAAAAATTTGTCAAGAGGCTGGAAAAGCCAATATATCGGCTGCTATTGTTCAAAATGGTACCATGTCCCAACAAAAAGTAGGTCTTGGAATTGCGGGAGAACTTGAAAATTTGGCTAAAAATGAAGACCTTCGCAACCCAGCAGTCATTATCATAGGTGAAGTAGTTCGCTATGCTAAGAAAGATATCTGGGAAAAAGTATCACACCTAATTAATAAAAATGAGCAATAGAATATCCATTTCAAGTGGTTCCCCATTTGAAGACGTATTTGGTTACTGCCGTGCAGTAAAAACAGGAAATTTAGTGGAGATCTCGGGCACTGTGGCCTTAGTAGATGGCGAAAAAGTAAAAGAAGATGACTTGTATGCTCAAACATATAACATCATTGAGCGAATCGCTGTCGTGTTGGAAGAAGCCGGCTCATCCATCAATGATGTGGTTAGAACACGCATTTTCACGACAGACATGTCAAAAAACGCAGATATTGCCAAGGCTCACGTTCATTTCTTTGGAGCAATTAAGCCAACGACAGGTATATATGAAATTTCGGCTTTAATCGCGCCGCAGTATAAGGTAGAAATAGAATTCACGGCTTGGGTTAATGAATAGCTTATCAGTTTCCTGATACAATAATTCAAAAAATGGTCCGTTAGACAAACGCTGTCAAGGTTTGAAACCTTGCCAGCGTTGTAAAAAATGCCATTACATCAAGTGGCTTTGGGCCTCTTTTTTCAACAATTCTTTATCAATAGGAACTACACCTAAAGATTCACAAACTAGCCCTCCGCCCAAATTAGCTAAGGAAGCAATATGCCTTGCTGGTAATCCCAATGCTAGCGCACAAGCGGCAATAGAAATCACTGTATCACCAGCCCCTGAAACATCGGCTATTTGTCGAATATGCGCCGGTATACGTACTTGATCTTGCCCTAAGTCCATCAATACTCCTCTTTCTGATAGCGTTACAAACACCCCATCAAAACCTTGACTTTCTTTAAATTGATGAACTGTTTCCAATAATTTTTGCCCCTCCAAATCTTCAGGAAAAAGACCCAAGCCATCACGCAATTCATGTAAATTAGGCTTAAATAAAGTAGCTCCTCGGTAATTAAAAAAGTTGCGTTTCTTAGGATCTACCACGGTAGGAATACCCTGTTTTCTGGCCAAAGTTATTACTTCTTGAATGAATTGCTCGTTCAAAACACCTTTGTCGTAATCCTCAAAAATAATTACATCTATTTCCTTGATACAAGCTTTTACCTTCTCCAAAAGTGCTTGTGAGCTTGCCTGTTGCACGGATTTGTCAGTTTCTGAATCAACCCGCAACAATTGCTGAGAACCAGCTATTATCCTTTCTTTGATGGATGTAGTTCTTCCTTTTTCCTCCACAATTCCACTTAAAGAAATTCCTTCTTTCTCCAATAAGTATTTTAATTGTGCTCCAGCTTCATCATCTCCAACCACAGAAACTACCCAAGGTTTTGCACCTAAGCTGGCGATATTCATAACCACATTTCCCGCTCCACCCAGTCTAGCTTCTTTTTTTATTACTTGAACCACAGGAACAGGTGCTTCTGGAGAAATTCGACTCACCTTACCCCAAGTGTAAGCGTCAATCATTAAGTCTCCAATGACCAAAACCTGTAATCGATCAAAACCCTGGAAAATTTCATTCACTGTTTTCATAACTATCCGCCAATACTAGTCATAGACTCGTTTATAATTCCTTTTCTATTTTTTTCTGCTTCAAAACCATCCTTGGGTCTATTCCCAAATAAGGTAATGAATGTCTGTCTAATTTCTTCATCACTAACTCCCTGACGAAGAAATGCTTTTAAATCAAAAACCCCATCGTCATATAAACAGGTTTTCACCTCCCCCAAAGCTGTCAATCGAATACGATTGCAGGTTCCACAAAAAGTACGACTAAAAGCTGCAATTACACCAACATCCCCTTTGAATCCAGGTATTTGATAACGCATAGCTGTTTCCCCATAACTTAGGTCCATCGGCAGCATATTTCCAAAATGGGATTTCAAGTGATCAACAATTTTTATAAAATCCCATTTTATGATCGCAGGCCCTTTCCCCGATCCATTAAAAGGCATTTCTTCGATGAATCGAACAGAAATAGGATATTGCTCCGTTAATTGAGCCAAAGCAAGTATATCCTGCTCATTCTTTCCATCCATCACTACCGCATTGATTTTCACCTTAAAATCAGCCTCAACCAAACGCAACATAGCCGAATAAACCACATCAAAATCATCCCTACGTGTAATTTTATGAAAACGTTTCCTATCTACTGAATCTAGACTTAAATTGATCGAACGAACCCCTAATTTAACCAGCTGAGGAATATGCTTTTCTAATAAAACCCCATTACTAGTCAAACAAACTTCTAATCCTTCTAATCGACTAAGCTCTTCTAGGAATTCCATGATTCCCTGACGTATCAAAGGTTCCCCTCCAGTAATTCTAACTTTTCTTAAACCTAATAGGTACAATTGCTGTACAATCCTCAACATTTCTTCCCAGGTCAATAATTGTTTTTCGGGCAAATAATGGATTCCTTCTTCTGGCATACAATAAAAACAGCGCAAATTACATCGGTCTGTGACGGCCAATCGCAAATATGTCATTTCTCTACCATGATTATCATAGAGAATAGTGCGTGGAGAAGGTAAGCTTTGAGAAATATCCAATATATTTGTGTTATATACAAAGGTACAAAATCGACCTCAAACGAATGCCAAACTATCGAATTCTACTTTTTGGATTAACAAGAGATTTACTTCAAAATAAGGAAATTGTGGTGAGTTCTGAGAAAACATTAACCGCCTCACAGCTTTTAGACAAATTAAAATCCAATTATCCTTCTTTAGCCAAGCTTCCTTCTTTACGAATTGCTGCGGAACATCATTTTCCAGAAGCCCATTTTATCTTGAATGAAGGCATGGAAATTGCCTTAATTCCACCAGTTAGTGGCGGTTAAACAACAAAGAACTGTATATTTGCACATTAAACTCGTGTAACCCGATGGGCTTAACCCCCTTATTTATTGGCCTCCTCCTTTTCCCTTGGATTTCGGCCATGCTCATCGCAGCTTTTTCCAAAATTCTTACACGTTTACTTTCTTCCTTTTCAATCCTATTATCTTTTATCCAATTCATTGGATTGATATATTTTATTTACCAATTGCAAGGGAATCCTCATGCCATTCACTTACCCTGGTTTAGTTTAGGAGATTCGGTTTTTAGAGCTAGTTTTGAGGCTAGTTCATCCTCTCAAATAGTAGCTATTTTGGTTGCTACTGTAGCCTTTTTTGTACAACTTTTCTCTAGTTCTTACCTGAAGGATGAGCCTCATTTAGCCCGATATTACTTGTATTTACACTTATTTGCCGCGGCAATGTATGCTTTACTATTTGCGGATCAAATTTGGATATTTTACGCTTCATGGGAAATGGTGGGTGCGTGTTCATACTTATTAATCAGTTTTTGGTATCAAAAAGAAGTGGCCATCAAAGCCGCTAAAAAAGCCTTTTTATTAAACCGTTTTGGTGATATCGGACTGCTTATTGGATTAATCGGATTGTCGATCCATTTCGACACCATGGAATTTTCTAGCATGCAAATTGGTTCAGTAGGCCCTGCGCCTATTGCAATTGGCCTAGCTTTATTAGCAGGTGCCATAGGAAAATCGGCTCAGTTTCCTTTGATGTCCTGGCTCCCCGATGCCATGGAAGGACCAACACCTGCTTCTGCCTTAATTCATGCCGCTACTATGGTGGCAGCAGGTGTCTATTTAGGCATTAAAATCTACCCTTTTACGGGTGAAGATACTCATCTTTTCATGGCTGTCGTTGGAGCCATTTCTCTAGTGAGTGGTGCCATTTTTGCCCTATTCCAACATGACATAAAAAAAGCGCTGGCGTATTCTACCATTTCACAATTGGGTCTGATGTGGATGGGTATGGGATCTGATGCTTCGCTATTGCATTTAGTGGTACACGGTATTTTCAAAGCAGGTTTATTCTTAGCTGCTGGATCAGTTATACATTATTTACATCATCAAAAATCAAGTCATCATTTGGACGCCCAAAGTTTGAACCAAATGGGTGGACTTAGAAAACAGCTCCCTTGGACAGCACTCGGCTATGGTGTTTTTGCTGCTAGCTTAATGGGATTGCCTTTCACCAATGGATTTTTTAGTAAAGAAAACCTAGCTGGATTTCTTTGGGAAAACGCGCAAAATAGTCCTTTTTACCCCATTTATTGGACTTTATTAGCTTGCCTAGCTATCGGGATGCTGTTAAGTAATTGGTATATCAGCCGTCAATTCTACCTCATATTCATGGGAGAAAATCGAGCAAAATTAGCTTTGGAAAAATCCTCAAAGTGGGATTTATCTCAACATATTCCCGTGAAAATCTTAGCCTTGCTTAGTTTGTTTTTCTGGACAAGCTGGAATCCAATTCATACGCAGGAATCAAGTATTCTGAATTGGTTTCAAATAAAAACAATCGAAGTTCCATCCTTTTGGCTTATCATAACAGCCATTAGTTGGGTACTTGGTCTAAGTTTAACCTGGTTTAGTCGACATTGGATTCCAACAAAAAACTACCAGTTTTTGACAGCATTTTGGCCTTCTATTTTTCAATTTATTCCTTGGAAAGCAAGATGGACACATCGCATCGATATCCTCATATTGGATAAATTTTTAGTATGGCTAGCTCAGCTTCAAGTAGTAACTGGACACATCATTGCTTGGATGGATCAATCTTTGGTTGATGGTTTACTGGTCGGTTTCAGCACAAAAATGAGTCAAGTTTCAGGACAATTCTTAAGTAAGTGGCAATCGGGGAAAGTTCAGCAATATTGGATATTGGTATTTTTAACATTTGGTCTATTTTTACTGTACGTTTGGATGTAAAAGTCCTATTAAAATGAAATAATGGGTTTACCGCTACTATCATGTATTATTCTTTTGCCATTAATCGGATCCCTAGTGGCTGCCGTAGTGAAATGGGAAAATGGGATTAAATATTGGGCAACTGGAATTTCAGCCATTCAATTGCTAACATTAATTTATGCAGGTACAAAATTTGATCATTCTGCTACCTCATTTCAGTGGAATGAAGAATTAAATTGGATTCAATTACCTCTAGGGTCCCTTGGAGAATTTGTCATTAAATATTCCTTAGGCCTTGACGGTTTAAGTTTCTTATTGATTGCTTTAACGGGTTTTATTTCCTTTTTGGCGATCATCAACTCGCATAGCATTCAGGAGAAAAAAGGCGCCTATTTTTCATTGCTATTATTACTAAATGCCGCCTTAATGGGTTGTTTTTTATCCCGCGACTTATTCCTTTTTTATGTATTCTTTGAATTTATGCTCTTGCCCATGTATTTCCTCATTGGTATTTGGGGAGGACCAAGGAAAAACTATGCATCTATTAAATTCTTCTTATATACATTGATAGGCTCACTTTTTATCCTAATTGTCATGTTAGGCATCAGTTTAGCCTACATTGATCCATATGAGACAGCAAAACATTTGGGCTTAATTCAAGAAGGTCAAAACTTTGATTTGGAAGCGCTGAAAAATATTCAAACCGCCATAGCTAATAAAGAAATAGCCAACTTTGATTTGGTCCATAGCTTTGATATGCAAGCATTAAGTGATGTCAATAATTGTCAAACTACTAGTATTTTACATCCAAATTCAGGTTGGTTACTCAATGGCCTAAGTGCCAGAATGTGGGGATTTTGGCTATTATTCATTGGTTTTGCTATCAAGCTACCGATGGTCCCTTTACATACTTGGCTTCCCGACGCCCACGTGGAGGCTCCAACTCCAATATCTGTCATATTAGCGGGTGTATTGCTTAAAATTGGAGCTTATGGATGGTTAAGAACAGCTATTCCTTTTTTCCCTAAAGAGGCTTTGGAATCTGCCAATATCATGGCTGCACTTGGTGCCATTTCCATCATTTATGGAGCATATAATGCGCTAGCTATGAGTGATTTAAAGAAATTAGTCGCTTATTCTTCCGTTTCACATATGGGTTTTGTGCTCTTAGGAATTGCTTCCTTTCAGGCGGAAGGTTGGCAAGGCGCTATTTACCAATTAGTATCTCATGGTATTTTATCTTCTTTACTATTTTTAGTCGTTGGGGTCTTGTATGAAAGAACACATGATCGTCAAATAGATCATTACGCTGGCATAGCAAGTTTAATGCCTCGATTCACGTTGATTTCAGGTATTGCCATTTTTGCCTCTTTGGGACTCCCTGGATTTTCTGGATTTATAGGTGAATTTTTCAGTTTACTAGGAGCATTTACGAGCCCCTATATTCATCCTGCATGGGCTGTATTAGGGGCATTTGGTATTTTATTGAGTGCAGGTTATTTCTTATGGACCTTCCAAAAAGTCTATTTAGGTAAAACAAATCTCTTTAATACTGCATGGAAATTACCCGATTTAAATCGCTTAGAAATATTTAGTTTGTTTAGTCTTGGTATATTAAGCATCCTTTTCGGTATATTACCACAATTAATCTTGGATTGGTCCAAATACTTTGTTTCCAATTTCTTGACAACCCTACCTTACTAACAAGCCTATGAACCCTAGATTTTTGCCTTTAATTTCTCAATTAGAAATTGAAGAAATGATTGCCGTCAAACAAAAATTGAATGGCCTCAGTGACAGTCAACAAGAACAGTTTTTAGGCATTTACTTGGCTAGAAGAAGAGATACTTTATTGATACTCTTATGTACCCTCATGGGTTTTGTGGGTTTCGCAGGAATACACCGCTTTGTTACCAACCGAATCGGCCTAGGTCTTCTATATTTTTTTACAGGAGGTTTATTGCTGATTGGTACCATTGTGGATTTAATCAAATACAAAAAAATTGCCCTAAAATATAATATGAAAGTATTGGAAGAAACCAGTAGTTTGATTGGAAACTGGCAGGGTTAAAACTAATTAATTAAGAAAACCATTACGATGAAAACAACATTCACAAGAAGAGATGTCATTAAAAATTCCGCGGGATTGGCAGGTCTAGGTTTCTTGGGTAATTCCATGGAACAACGTTTTACTGAGGCGGACAAACAAGCTGGAATGGATTTAAAAGGAAAAGTTAACCACTCGGCTTGTCGCTGGTGCTATCAAACGATTCCTTTTGAAGAATTAGTCATGAATGCCAAAAAGATTGGCTTACAGTCCATTGAACTTACTGGACCCGATGAGTGGGATATTTTGAAAAAGCACGATATGACTGCTGCCATTGGTTGGGGTAAATATCCCGAAGGAATGGGACTTCCCAATTTCTTCAACAAGTTAAAAAACCATGATCAATTGGTCGCTTTTTATGAGGATTTAATCCCTAGGGCTGCTAAAGTGGGCGTTAAAAATTTAATTACTTTTTCCGGTAACCGTGATGGAATGAGTGATGAACAAGGCTTGTTGAATTGTAAAAAAGGCCTACAACGTATCATGAAAACGGCAGAGCGCCATGATGTGACGATTTCCATGGAATTACTCAACTCCAAAGTAAATCATAAAGATTATCAAGCTGATCACACCGAATGGGGTGCTGTTTTATGCGAAATGGTAGGTTCCGATAAATTTAAATTACTATACGATATCTACCACATGCAAATCATGGAAGGAGACGTAATTGCTACCATTAAAAAACATCATCAATATATTTCTCATTACCATACTGGTGGTGTACCAGGCAGAAATGAAATTGATGAAAGCCAAGAATTAAATTATGCAGCGATCATCAAAGCTATTTATGATACCGGTTATAAAGGATTTATTGGTCAAGAATTTATTCCAGCACGTGCCGATAAAATGGCCTCATTAGAGCAAGCCGTTAAGATCTGCGACATCTAATTGCCAAGCTATTGATATTTACGCAAGTTGTTGAAATCCAGCAGCTTGCGTATTTTTTTTATCAACAAGCTCATTATTTGATTTCTTCCTTTTTTAAGGCTTTTTAGCTTCTGAATTAATTTTTTGATTTGAACTCACATAACAAGAGTTCAAGATGAAAAAATATTATTTCTACTTACTACTCCTATTCATTAGCTGGGAAATACAAGGGCAATGTCCTATCATTCAATCTCAGCCAACCTCACAAACTGATTGTGATGGGAATAGTATTCGAATGATTGTCAAAAGTGATGGAGATCAATTCCAATGGGAAAAGAAACGACCAAGTGATAGTCAATTTAGCTCAATCTCAGGGGCTACCAATGCTCAATACCAAATATATCCCAGTGGAGGTACACTCCATCCCTCTGGTACATTATATCGAGTAACGATTAAAAAAAATACATGTCAGGTATATTCACAAGAGGCCAGTATCACCTTACACAGTATCACATCCATTGTAAATCCAAGCATTTGTGAGCGTGGCTCTGGTACTTTGATTCCTCAAATTCCCAATACATCATTGGCACAAGTTCAACAATATCAATGGACGAGGTCGGTGAATGGTGGCCCATTTGAGGATTTAGTGGATGATGCTATTTTTAGCGGAACCAAGAGTAAAGAACTTATCATCTCCAATGCGCCTTTAACAATAAACAGTCAAAAAATCAAAGTGCGTATTCATTTTTCTATTAGTCCTAATAACGATAATGAAGGTTCTTTGACGAATGAAAACCAATCGAGCACTTGCCCAAGAACATCTTCTGAAGTTAGCATTCAAATGAAAAATGCTCCCATTCCTAGCCATGCCTCTAATCTCTACAAAGGATGTATGGATAGCCCCATTTCGATAAATTCCACGGGCTGCTCTCCTTACAGTACTTATTGGTATGATGCTCAAGGACAAAAAATAGGCGAAGGAGCTCGCATTTCTGTCAATCTTACGGACTTATCTGCCCATCTATTTAAATCCACTTGTTATAAGAATGGATGTGAAAGCCTTTCTTCCCTGGGTACCTATGCACAAGCTTTTCCTATCCCTCCTGCGCCCATTAATAGTGGAACGCCGTCTCAAGTGTGCAGTGGATCAGTCATTAGCTTTAAAGCTTCTGGAGGAAGTAATAATTTATGGTACCTTAATTCAACGGATAAAAATACCATTAGCACCGCTACATCCATAAATGTAAGTCAAACCATGAATGTTGGGCAAGATATGTTGGAAATCACCCGATGGGTATCACAAAAAATCAATGAATGCGAAAGTCCAAAAACAGCCATAAAAGTGAATGTTTCTCCTTCCTTATTGGCAGATGCAGGCGAAAATAAACAACTAAAAGGAAATGAATTATACCAGACTAATTCTTTAATAACCGCTCTTAGAGGTAATCCCCCTTATCAGCATTATTGGTCTACAACTAACAATACACCAATCACATCATCTCAAGAAAGCAATCCTAACATAGGCCCATTTCGTTCATCTGGTTTCATCAAGGTCCAAGTCAAAGATCAATTAAATTGTATCGCTAAAGACTCCGTTTATATTCAGTGGGAAGATCAAGAAATACAAATTCCACAAGATAGTACCAGCCTTCCAGAAATACCTCAAGATACCACAGAAGTAGAAACACCAGATATTGGCGAAGACGATGGTGCTCAAATCCCAGATGATGAAGATGACACAGAAGAGGAAGAAGTAGAAAATAATAATGATGAAGGAACAGAGCAATCTAGTAGTCCACCTTGGTATGAAATTTCTTATACGATGGAACCATTATGCCAACAAGATGCCTATAGAATACAAGTTCAAGGTTGTCCAGGAAATGTCATGTACTTCAATCAATATGGACCAGAGTATATGAGAGCACAAGGCTCCGAATGGATTGTAGATGCTAGGTATGAACTATATATACAAATACGTTGCTCCGAGTCAAATAGCAATACCATCAATATGACTATACCCGTATTGAAAAAACCCAACATTCCCATCATCAAAAATTTTGAACGTTATGTTTGTCATGATCAAATTGCTCAAATTGAAATAGATCATACTTATAAAAATCAATTCATCGGATGGGAAAAAGACGGGCATTTTTTTTCAGAGGCTTTCATTTTACATCAAACTTTAGAATCAGGACAATACCAAGCGATCATTCAGCAAAACACATGTTTTTACCGTAGTGACATTTTAAATCTTGAGGTTCGATTTGCACCACCAGCATCAACCGTTATTGCCTCAAAATCGTCACTTTGCTTACAAGATAGTTCCATATTGAAAATGGAAAATCCATACCCTTATATCCGATGGAAAACGGGTGAAAAGAATAGTTTCATCCAATTTAAGGCAATAAAATCTGGCCAATTTGAATTCCAGGCTCAGGTAAGCCAAGATAATCAATGTTGGTCAGATTGGTCTGAACCTCATATTATTCAAGTACATGAAAATCCCATTCAACCCAATATAACGGCTTGGCCTGCACTTGGTTTTTGTCAAGGAGATTCCATCCAATTAAATGCCCCGAAGAATTTTCTAGGTTATCAGTGGAATAACGGGGTGACAACACAAACAAGCACTATAAAAAAAATAGGATGGTATTGGCTGAAAGTACAAAACCAATATGGGTGCTGGTCTAACCCGAGTGACTCCATTCAAGTCTATCATAATCCCGAGGAGCCCACTCCTATTGTTGAGGCAATTCCTTCAAGGCAGTTCTGCTCAGGCGAAAGCATTCAATTACTAGCAAGTCGTTCTCATGCTTACCTATGGAAAAATGATTCCACGGATCCAAGCATTCAAATTACTGATTCTGGAAATTATTGGCTTAAGACTCAAAATAAATTTGGGTGTTGGTCCAAAAGAAGTGAAGAAATCAGTATTTATCGGCGAGAAAACCCCTTAATACCCGCCGTTAAAAAATCGGGAAATTATTTTCTTGAAGCTATCAGTTTGGATCTACCAGATGAATATGAATGGAAAAAAAATAATCAAAAGTTAAGTGAATACCAGGCTTTGATCAAAGCTAAAGAAATTGGAGTATTTGAGGTCAGGGCAAAAAAACAGTATGACCTTTTTCAATCGGAAAGTCTTACATGTTATTCCCCATTTCAAAAAATAAGCATGACGATCCCAGAAGATCTGCAAGGAATATCCATTTATCCGAATCCCTCTAAGAATGGAATTTTACATCTAGAACTTTTAGAAGATATTCAAGGGGCAGAAGCCAAGGTATTTGACTTCTTAGGTAATGAAATCGTAAGCTACAACTTACCGCCAAGTTCCAAGCCCATCAGCCTACAGCTACCCGACCTCCCTGCTGGAACCTATATTTTAAAAATCATTGCTCCAAATTACAGCAAAGAGAAAATGATTATCCTTAGTCGATAACTAAGGATGAAACTGACTCTAACAAAATATAGTAAATAATCCCACGTCTATTTTTAATAAAAAGAGGTTGCCTGTAAAGGACAACCTCTCTTTCATTTATTCAAAGGCTTATTAAAGATTTGCTTGAAATGATCTACTGAATTTGAACATGTCAATCAAAAAACTTAATCCTGCTTAAATATTACTCATATATCCCTTTAGCAACTTTTTCACTTAGAGATTTAGGCATTAACCAGGCAAGCGTAGCACCTAACTTATTAATGAATCCCGTAATGACTTCCGGTTTATGAGCAAACAGCCCTTCCACAGCCAAACGAGCTACCTCTTTGGGGGTCATGACTACTTTTTCAGCTGCTCTCCTAGCCTTATCTTGTAAATTAGCCCGATCATTGAAATTTGTAGAGGTGGCACCAGGGCTAACTACCGTAACTTGAATTCCCTTTGATTTCCACTCATGATACAAACCACGAGAAAAATTCAAAACAAACACTTTGCTGGCTGCATATAAACTCATCAAGGGAATGGCCTGATAGGCAGTAGAACTTGCGATATTTAACACATAAGCTTGTCCCTTACCTTGCAATAAAGGAAAGAATCGATAGCAGGCTTCTGTTAATGCATTCATATTAACGTGCATCATTTGTTGGTTTTCCTCCCAAGAATATGATTCAAAGGCACCCACTAGTCCATATCCAGCATTATTCACCAAAATTCTCACATCTACCTGCTTCTCCACTACCCATTCATAAAGCTGGGCAACGGAGCCGGGCTTGGACAGATCTAAAGGTAAATAATCCACATCCAATGAAAAGTGCGACTTGATTTCATCGCTTACTTGATGTAATTCTTGGGCATTGCGGGCTACTAGAAACAAATTATATCCCCTGGCAGCTAATTCCAAAGCTATTTCTTTTCCTATTCCCTTACTAGCACCGGTAACGATAGCGTATGACATGATGTATCTGAATTGATGATGAATCGAGTTAAAAATAAAAAGCTGCATCAAGCAGCTTTTTATACGATTTATTTTTTGGGAGCCGCAGCTGGTACTGCAGGTGCAGGGTTGAAGTAAGCTTTGATATCTGGATCGTCTGGCTTAATTTCCTGAGCCTTTGTAAATAATTCTTTCACTTTGGCTTCATCTTTAGTAACCGATAAATGATAACCACCTAAGAATTTAAGTGCCTCAAACAACTGGTTTTTATCTTCTTTGTACTGTGTACTTTTTTCAGCTTTTTGTTGCTCTACAGCGGCTAAGAATTTCTCATAATAGGGTGCTCCTAACCATTTAGTACCTGTGTAATCAATGAAGTTATTTGCACGAGCACGATTAATATAGAATGGAGGCCATTTGTCATTGATCTCGATAGCTTTAGCAAACATAGAATCCGCTTTCATGGCCATCGCTGGACGACCCAAGGTATCTGCACGATCCATGTAAGCAGAAGTTAAATAATAGTCCATCGCTACTTTGAAAAAGTCACCTGATCCTACTGTTTGATTTTTCTTCTTTTTCCAATCGATACTTCCTAAACCTGCCTTAGCCGCATCAGCATATCTCTTTTGCTTGTAACGCACATCATGAATAAGAGAATACACGTTGTTATTGGTATCCAATGGAGCAGCTCTTTCAAGATAAAGTAATGCAATTGAATCTTTACCTAGACCTTGATACCCTTTACCGAAATATAAATCATCCATGAAATATGGCTTTACTCCTTTTTTCACCATACCATCTAAGTTTTCAATACCTTGTTGAAAATTACCCATTTCCACATTGGCATATCCACGCATACGATAGATGTCATTATCTTTTACCCCTTTCTTATCTGCTTCATCAGTAAACTTCATTGCTCCCTCATAATCCTTTGACAAGAATAATAATTTAGCTGTTTCTAATGTCACCTCGGGAGTAGCTTCCGCTTTCTCTAAATACTTTCTGAAATAACGAGCCGCATTTTTATATTGATTACCCACAATTAGATACTCACCATAACGACGATGTGCCGGAGCATAGTTGGAATCTAAATCGATAGCTTCTTTATAACGGGCTTGTGTTTCTTTATAGTTTTTACCACGTAAGTATACAATACCAATTTTCACTTTCGCTTTTACATTTCTAGGATCTTGCAACAAGGCTTGCTCGTAAGCAGTAACGGCATTACCACCATCGTTTTTAATCAAAAACGCATCTCCTTTTACAATGTACTGAGCTGCATTAGGAACTTTCTTAGTTTTTTCTTGAATCAAATCAATTAAACGAATCGCTTCACCTGGATCATTGTTGTTCGCATTGAAGCTATCTTCCTTTCCTAATACATAAAACATCTCATAAGCCTCAGCAATACGGTGCAAAACATCAGGATTTTTCTCCTTTGTTTCTTTAATAATGCGATCAAATTCTACTTTAGCAGCAGACACATTATTTTGACCTACCAAAATTGATGCTAAACCTACTTGATTCAAATAGTTTTTAGGATCCGCTGCTTTACCTTTTTCAAAGGCCGCTTTTGCATTATCCCAATCACGAAGATTCAAGTGGTAATAGCCAAGAAAATAATAATTTTCACCCGTAGGAGCCGAAGCTACTAAAGATTCAAATACTTGTTTTGCTCTACTTGGCTGATGACGATCTAAAAAATGCAAACCATCTTGGATTGTTTGCCCGAAGGCCACATTGGATACCAATAATCCCAAACCCAGTATCCACGATTTCATTTTCTTCATTGTTCATTTAAATTAATTGCGATTCTTAATAATTCTCAGGCTTTAAATTGAAATAATTCAATTAAATATCGTAAAAGTTTAGTTTTTTACGAACTACAAAATTAATTATAATTCTTCAATATTTTATTAGACAATGTCAATTAAATATGGTCTATTGGCTAATTTGATACTGTCTAATCGTGATAGGTCGGGTCAGCGGTATTAATCCAGCTTTCAAAACGATCAATTGCCCCATGTCTCCACATACATAATTCACAAAGCCAGTACCTAAACCTAGGTGTGACTCTTTCAAAATAATCTTGACATCTCTTCGAAGTGGATATTTTTTTAGAGCCAAATTATAACCAAATGGTTGATAAAAATCCGATGGCGATTGACTAAGCTTATCGCTAACGGACATTACATGTACAGAACGAATAAAACCTAAAGATGTTGGATTATCTCCATCACTTATCCAATTGGAACCAATTAAACCCAAGGCATTTTTATGAGACTTCACATATTCAATGACAGCTTTATTGGAGCCTGCAGCAAAAATCGGAAGTGGTTTATGGATGTCGAGGCCAAATTTATCAACCAAAAATTTAATATTACTTGAATTTGCTTTGTCTACAACTAAAGCCACTTCCCCTTGGGTACTTTTAGCGCCTATTGACTCCCAAGTATTTTTTTCACCCGACAGCAAGGATTTTAAGGTAGGAAGCGACATTAAGGTGTCTACATTTTGGGGATGTACTAAAAGAGCTAGTCCATCGGCTGCAAAATTGAAACTTCTATAGGCGACCTTCTCTCTTGTGAAAATTTCCTTCTCTTTTTCTGTCAAATCGCGAGTAACTACTACTGCACGAACCTTTTCATTCAACAAGTCGGCAATAGCCTCGTTTTCTGCATGAAAATCAAAATTAATTTTAGCAAAATGATAATTATTTTCGAAGGCGGTTTTTTCTGCTATCAATAAAGGCTGAAATGATTCATCAACAGCTATAGAAATCTCTCCTTTAGCAGGGCCATCAGAAAATTTACTTTCTGTGGATTTATCACAAGAAAATACACTGGCCGCAACTAACAAGCTAAGCACTACTGATTTAATCTTCATAATTGCCATAGTCTGGATCTTTTGTTTCACTAACATATAAAAAAGCACGCCAAATACGAAATAATCCGTACAGCATAAACAAAATTCCTAGCCAAAAAGTAGTAGGCATCTCCATCAACGTACCTAGTTGAAAATCGGACCAAAATCCAATATAATATCCTAGAAAAAAATAAGCTAAAGCGGCAAAAAAACGAAAAAATACGTTAATCCAAACTGCTGCTGGGCGTGCCATAGTCAAATTAGAAAAATTGTTAAACAATCAGACCTGCCAAATAATGAATTTAGCAGGTCTGAAAAATAAATGAAATTTCGATTATTCGGAAAGTACGAAGGTAATCGGTTGAGTAAATCGAGAACGTACCGCACGACCTGACTGTTTACCAGGGGTCCATTTTGGTACAGACTTAATTACACGCATCGCTTCTTCGTCACAACCAAATCCTACAGATTTCAAAACAGTAACATCTTGGATAGTTCCATCCGTATTTACGACGAATTGAACATATACTTTACCGCCTACGTTGGCACGCTGAGCAGCAGATGGATACTTTAAATTTTTCTGTAAGAAACGTCCGAAAGCCGCAGGTCCACCAGGGAATTCTGCTTGTTGTTCTACCGCTGTAAAGATTTCCTCTTCTGCAGGTTTTGGTGGCTCAACTGGCTCTTCTTTTCCTTTGGCATCTGGATCTACAGGAGGTTCGTAATTCTCTGTTTCTCCTTTTACCGTTTCACTAGCTGTGTTACCACGTACCTCTTCTGGCGGTGGCTCAGGCTTAGTAACCTCTTCATCATGCTTGATTTCTGGAGGTAAGAATTTAGTAGTCGTCACCTTTGGAATTTCTTTCGGTGGTGGCGGCGGTGGTGGCGGTGGCAACTCTACCTTCTTCGCAGGTGGCGGAGTGTCCAATTTCATTACTTCGGCTGTCACCTCTGTTTTGTCAGCGCTAGCAGCAGTCAACTGTTTCCAGAATGCTGCCAATAACAATGCACCAACAAAAAGTGCTGAGCCTAGTAATACAGACCGCTTGATGACCTTAGGATACGTCGTCCTTAAAAGAAAAGCACCATACTCACGGTTCTTATCTTTAAAGATAATGTCATCTAATGTAGCATCTTGGCTTATTACTTGTGACATAGTTTATGTTATTTAAAAATTAATTTAAAAGGCTTTTGACCAAATTACTTTCCTGAACGTTTGATTAAGGCTTCAGTATCTGGATCAATTTCTAATAGCGCATAACGCTTGTTATTAGTAATTGCACATTCATCCAACATATCTACCATATTACGGTATTTAGCTTTTTTAGTTGGCTTAATTACCAGAGTAAAGTTGCTACCAACTTTAGCCTTCAAATCCGCGATAACTTTGCGTATTCCCGTGTCAGAATAATCGGTCACCTCTAACTTGGTGCCTGCTTCAGTTGGGATACCTTGGTAGTAATACACCTTATTCTCATCTGGACTCACGGTAAGTGTTTCCGACAATTTAACAGGGGATGTTTCCTTAGTATCCGTTTTATCAGGCATGTTTAATTGCATGGTAACGGGCTTTGCCAACGTAGTCGTCAACATAAAGAAAGTGATAAGAAGAAAGCCTAAGTCCACCATCGGTGTCATGTCAATTTTGGTTGACATTTTTTTACTTCGCTTCTTTCCTCCGCCTTTCTTACCCCCACCGGAGCTATCTATTTCTGCCATTTCTTTTTCTAATTAAAATGAAAATTTATTTTGGTTTATTCTCAGGAGAAGTTACCAACTGGAAGATATTAATATTCTGAGCTTGCAAGGTACCAATGATATCAGCAAACACTTTATAGCTCGAATTTTGATCTCCTTTGATCGCAACCTTCAACTCAGGATTTGACAACTTAGCATATCCAACCCAATAGGACAACTCATTATTAGCAGAATCAACTGGAATTCCCTTTAGAAAACCCTTGTCTTTTGCTTCAGAAGCTTTTATACTCAACACCTGACGCATCGCACCAGCTGGATATCCGACGATTTCAGAACTCATGTAGTTCTTCTTCATTTCGCCTGTTAAAGCAACTCCATAGCGATTTGCCATGCGCTCTAACATAAATTCCCTTGCCATTTGATCGTCGGTTGCCAAATAAACTCCTCCCTCATTGGAAACACTAATGGTTAACATTCCATCCTTCGCATTCAAAGGCTTCTCTGAAATTGAAGATGGTGGTGTAATCGTAACTGCCTCTTCTGGACGAAACTTCGCGGTTAACATGAAGAACGTCAGCAGAAGAAAAGCCACGTCACACATCGCTGTCATATCGAGTGAAACACTTTGTCGTTTGGCTTTAACTTTTGGCATAACAATTTTTATTTTGAACAGTGAAAAAAATAATAAATCGAAATGATTAACTCATTTCGCATGGGTTCAAATATTAATTGTGATGCGTTGCATAATTTTGGTTTACGCTCAAGCCAATCTCATCAATGCTATATGTCAACTCATCAATTTTAGATGTGAAGAAGTTATATGCAATGATACAGATAGCTGATGTACCAATACCTAATGCTGTATTTACAAGAGCCTCAGAAATACCGTTTGCTAATGCAGTAGAGTCAGTTGATCCACCTGAATTACCTAAGGCTGAGAACGCTTTAATCATACCAATTACAGTTCCTAACAAACCGATCAAAGTAGCAACTGATGCTAATGTTGCGATGATTGTTAAGTTTTTCTCCAACATGGGTAATTCCAATGAAGTAGCTTCTTCAACCTCCTTACTCAAGGCTGCTAATTTTTGCTCTTTATCCAAAGAACCATCAGTGATTAATTGCTTATACTTTTTAACGGCAGAAAGAGTCACGTTACCTACTGAACCTTTTTGCTTCTCACAAGCTTTCAAAGCAGCTTCAACATCATCTTTGTCTAAAGAAGATTGAATTGAACGAACGAATGCATTAACATCACCTGTTCCCTTTGCTTTACCGATTGTCATTAAACGCTCAATAGAGAAAGTTAATGAGGTCAAGAAACAAGTCATTAACACGGGTACAATCACACCTCCTTTATACACGATACCAAAGTAATCGCCAGGTAGTGGGTGTCCTTCGTTGGTTCCGCCTTCAAAGTGTGAACCATCCCCCATTACAAAATTGTAAATACCTAGGGCAATGACAAAAAGAATAATAAGAATAACTCCTGCAGGAATACCTCCAGATTTTTTTTGGGGTGCAGCTGGCTTAGCAGCTGGCTTTGGTTGTTGTGTACTCATTAGTTTGGTAATTTGGGGTTAAAGAATTATTTAAAAATAAAACTCGCGAAATTACAACGTAGCAGTTTTCATAGATTTCTAAGCGTCCGCTGTTTTTTTCAGTAAAGGCAAAAGTAATGCAATTCTTAAATAATTTTTACACGGGTTTATCTAAAAAGTTCTCATTTTTTTCATATCACTAGGGTACCTATTGTACTATCCTGATATTTTAAACTAAATACGTCGCTTTATTAGGTACTTTTTCGAGAATTAAAAAATTAAAAAAAAATGAAAAAAATTTAATTTAAACCGTTAAATCGACGAAAGTCCTCTTTAAAAATTCTAACTTTAAACTCTAAAACAACCTTTTATCACATGGATTCTCCCTTTTATCCAAAACGACTTAAACCCTCAACTCGCAAAGAATCTAGCCATTCTTTGAAGGAGGTGATCGAGTCCATGCTGAAAGTCTACCAGATACAAGGTAAATACGAGGAAACCTTTGTCAGTGCTCACTGGGAAGAAATCATGGGGAAACCCATCGCTGCACGTACTCAGAAGGTCTATGTACACCAACAAAAGCTCTTTTTACAAATCAATTCGGCCCCACTCAAAAAAGAACTCATGATGGCTAAACAGAAGATGATAGAACTCATCAATAAACACGCTAAATCTGATTTAATTAAAGACGTGGTGTTTCTTTAGGCCCTAGTTTGACTAAATCCCAGGCTATTGCCAACCAAACCAAAAACAAGGGCAAAATCATCAACCCCAATGGATTGACCCATTCATTTCGAAGCCATTGAGGAAATAAATCCGTCGGCGAAAAACTAGAAATCAATAAAGTAAGCAGCAACAAAGCCCATCGAGATTTTGTTTTCTCTCCCAAAACAAACCAGATGCCAACTCCTGGAAAAGCCATAATTAAAGTAGGTGACTCCGTTCCTGTGCTGGCCAACATCAAATAAATGCTCACAAAAGCCACAATTCTCAAATGAAATGATACATCCTTCCATTTTTTAATTTGGAAAAAGACATACAAATTTAATACCATCGAAGGAATCAAAAACCATAAATTGGACAGAGCACCATCTCCAGTCCATCGACGAAACATTCCCATCACGCAAACATCTGTACGTAAGTTTCGAATGTCTACATTTAACTCATTTTTGTGCGACAAAACCTCTTTCCAGCCCATGTAGGTAGACATCCCATAGTCCCAACCTCCTAAAAACATAGGAAGTAATAAGATCAACCACATCCAAAAAATTAGATATCCCGCCAATCGAAGTGGTTTTTTAGAAAAAAAGAAAAAGGCCAGCCCAACTATTCCATATAATTTGATACAAATACCTAATACAATCCAAAGGGCCGCCCAAGCATCTTGTCCCCTATGAATGCAGATATAAGACCACAAAATAAGCGCGATACACAATGGATGAAATTGGGTATTCAATAAAGCCGTTACCGTGGAATTCAAGATGATCCAAGATATGGCTACCCGCTTTTTTTGATCCAATGGCAAATTCCAAACCGCTAAAAAAAGGACTAAAGCATTTATCACATTCCAAACCGTCACACTAATGGCTGTAGGCAAGAAAGCAAATGGCGCCATCAAAATAGCAAAAATGGGACCGTATAAGTATAGATCGAAATATTCCTTCGGATATTCAAGGTACAAAGGCATTCTTTGGATGAAGTGACCGTAGCTCGACTTAAATATGATGAAATTGTTGATATGCGAATTAAGCTCTCCTAAATTATATTGTTTAATCCCTGTAAAAAGTCCAGCGATGAACCAAAGGCCTAATAAGACATCGTAACGAGCATAAAATGCAGGTTTATTTTCCATTTTCTAATTGCTTTACAAAATTTTCCATGGTCATAAACTCCCCTAAGCCTTCTTTTTGCAAATACAAAATCAAGGATTTCAATTTGGAAACCAACGCTCCTTTTGAACCACGACTCACATGTGCCGGCAATGGGTATTTCGATAAATCTGCGAATTCCCAAGGATGAAAATAAAGATTCAAAAAACCATGCTTTTTTAAGGTTTCTTTGCACATTTGCTGATAAGCAAACAATGGAAAATTTTTAAATGCTAACCAAAATAATGGAATCCTGAAATTCGGAGTAACTGATGCGGGGATGTTCCAAAGTCCCTTTTCAAAAAAAGGTAACTTGGAAGCCTTTAAGTGATTATATCTACCCGGAATCCAAGTTGGATTCAAGGAAGAATGGTACTTGTAACCAGATTGAAGTATATCTGACTCTTCAACATGCTGCATTCTAGCCATTCTAAAACCTATAACCTTTCTTCCACTAAGTTCCTCCAAAAGTACTCGGGAAGACAGCAGGTCCGTTTTCGGATCAAACTTACTGTGATAAAATCCGTGAGAAGCCAACTCATGCTGGGGATCTAATCCCTTGATCCATTCAGGATTGTGTTTCGCATAAACTCCCGTACAAAATACCGTGCAAGGAACTTGGGTCTGAGAAATAACGGACATGAATTCCTCCAAACCCTTTCTTGATTGTTCTAATTGTTCGTCCAAATCCATTGTATAACCATACTCCAAAGGAATATCACATTCTTCTACATCAATGGTCAATAAAATGGCAGGAGCTTGTTTCATTTAAAAAATACACCTCGAATTAAAATGGAAATAAAATTGAACAATTCAGTTAAAATGGTTTTAGGCCTCATGGTAGAAAAATGTATTCCTTCACGTACCTGTACATAAATCCAATCCATCTGAATATCCTTTTGCTTAGATACTAAAACCAAAAATTCCATGTCAAACAGAAATGCGGCAATGGTCGTTTTTAGAAAAATTTCTTTTCCTTTGGCATTAAATCCCTTCAAGCCTGACTGCGTATCTTTCACTTTTAGGCTAGGGAAAAACAAATAATTCATCACTTTGAGAGAAAGTGAAAAAATCTTCCTTCGAAAGGGTAATTGGTCATAATATTGTTCATCACGAACCCCGACTACCACATCGGCTTGTCCTTGGTCTAACCTTCGGTACATTTCCCAGGCATTTTCCATCCTGTAAGGATAATCCGCATCGGTATAGATCACCATATCCCCATGACATTGACGAATAGCATGCCTCAATGCCCCTCCTTTTCCTAAGTTTTGACTTAAAGGAATGAAGGTGAAATGAGGGATTGCTTGTTCTAATGTTTCAATATCCACCGAATGCACCCCTTGTTTACTTCCATCATCTACCACATA
This sequence comes from Aquirufa ecclesiirivi, assembly GCF_011250515.1. Classification (GTDB taxonomy): domain Bacteria; phylum Bacteroidota; class Bacteroidia; order Cytophagales; family Spirosomataceae; genus Aquirufa; species Aquirufa ecclesiirivi. The sequence continues at coordinate 283,229 of NZ_JAANOP010000003.1, forward strand.
GACATGTACTTCCACATCAGAGGGAATACGCGACATAAATAAGGTATAATGACGAATTAAATCCTCCGACCAGCCCTGATGTGGGTTGTAACATGGATGAACCAAGTCTAGGCTTTTATTTGTCTTTGGAGTAGTCAAACAGGGATATTTTTTGCAATAATACGAAAATTAAGCCTTGGGTTAAAGGGAAAAATAATTCATATTTGTCTACCATTCTATCAATTATGAAAACTCCTCCTCTATTACATCCAGGCGACGAAGTGATTTTGGTATCTCCAGCCTCCCATCCAAAGAGCGATCAATGGAAGCAAGGCGTGGAAGTATTGGAATCTTGGGGTTTGAAAGTTCGACTCGCTCCCAATGCCTTATCACACTATTTTGGATTTGGAGGAAGTGATGAAGAGCGATTAAGTGATTTTCAATTAGCGCTGGATGACCCTAAGATTAAAGCTATTTTCCCCATTCGAGGAGGATATGGTTCCAGCCGAATTTTGGACCGTTTGAATTTTGAAAAGTTCCTACTAAATCCTAAGTGGATCATCGGTTTCTCCGATATAACAGCCATTCTGAATCACGTAGCTCAACTGGAAATAGCTAGCATACATGGCCCTATGCCGCATAATTTCTGCCAAGTAGGCGGAGATGAGGCTTTGGAAAGTCTCCGAAATCTCCTTTTTGAAGGAAAAATACAGATTGATATTCCTTCCGAACCAGAGAATAGAATAGGTCATGCCGAGGCGGAAATTGTAGGAGGAAATTTATCCTTGATTGTACACCTGATAGGCAGTCAAAGTCTTCCAGATTTCAAAGGAAAGATATTATTGTTGGAAGATGTGGGTGAAAATTTATACCACATTGACCGCATGGTCTTACAACTAAAAAGAGCTGGATTATTGGATCATTTAGCGGGCCTGATTGTTGGTGGTTTTAGTGACTGCAAAGAAGCAGGCTTGAGTGTGGGTAAAAATGTGAATCAAATAATATTAGAACATACTGCTGGTAGCCAATATCCCATTGCCTTTGAATTTCCATCGGGGCATATTGCGCAAAATTTTCCTTTGGTTTTCGGAAAAAAAATCAAGCTCTTGGTAAATGCAGACAATGTCCAATTAACTGATTAAGTCATATCTGCTTTCTGCCTAATTTGCCTAACAAAAAGCCATGTTAGCCAAAACCTATGGATGCGCCGTGTTCGGAGTATCTGCCAACCTCATCACCATTGAAACGCATGTAGGACAAGGAAGTAAATGTTATTTAGTAGGACTTCCAGATTCCACTATCAAAGAATCCATCCAACGAGTAGAATCCGCTTTAAAAAATAATGGCTTCTTTTTCCCGAGAAGAAAAGTCATCATAAATCTAGCACCAGCAGACATTCGAAAAGAAGGATCTGCTTATGATTTACCCATAGCTTTATCTATTTTAGAAGCATCTGAGCAGGTCGAGTTAAAAGGATTGGAGGACTATGTGATTATGGGCGAACTGGCCCTAGATGGTACCATTCGACCAATAAAAGGCGCCTTACCCATCGCATTAGAGGCAAAAAGTCGAGGTATTTCTAAGCTTATCTTACCAGAAGAAAATGCCATTGAAGCTGCTATGGTTGAGGGCATTGAGGTATTTGGACTCAGCCACCTGAGGGAAACGATACAATTTATTCGGGGGAAAATAACCCTAGAGCCTACTCAAGTCAATGTTCATGCTTTATTCAACCAAACTCACGACCAATTTGATGTAGACTTTTCCCAAGTTCAGGGGCAAGAAAGCGTCAAAAGGGCCTTTGAAATTGCTGCTGCTGGAGGGCATAATTTGATTATGATTGGACCTCCAGGAGCAGGAAAAACGATGTTGGCGAAAAGATTACCGACCATTCTTCCTCCATTTTCTTTAACTGAAGCTTTGGAAGTAACTAAAATTCATTCGGTAGCGGGTAAATTAATGGGTAAGCATTCCTTGTTGACACATCGTCCTTTCAGATGTCCGCACCATACGATTTCGAATGCGGCTTTGGTGGGAGGCGGGTCATTTCCTCAGCCGGGAGAAATATCATTAGCTCATCATGGTGTCTTATTTCTTGACGAACTTCCGGAATTCAATAGAAATGCGTTAGAAGTCATGCGGCAACCGTTAGAGGATCGCAAAGTGTTTATTTCGAGAGCCAAATGGTCCCTGGAGTTTCCTGCTAATTTTATGTTGGTCGCAAGCATGAATCCTTGTCCATGCGGGTACTATAACCACCCCAATAAGGACTGCGTTTGTGGCCCAGGTCAAGTTCAACGTTATTTAAATCGTATTTCAGGACCTTTACTGGATCGAATTGATATGCACATAGAAATTGTGCCTGTGCATTTTGAAGAAATGAGTCAGGAAAGAGCTGCCGAATCAAGTGAACACGTACGAAAAAGGGTGATTGATGCCAGAATTATCCAACAAAATCGATTCATCCCATTTCCCAAAATCCACTCCAATGCCATGATGGCCAGCCAGCAGGTTAATGAATTTTGCCATCTGGATGAGCCATCCCAACAATTATTATCCGTAGCGATGGACAAACTTCAACTATCTGCCCGAGCTTATGACAAAATTCGTAAAGTAGCTCGTACGATTGCCGATTTGGCAAAGTCGGAGAATATATTCTCCGAACACATAGCAGAAGCTATTACCTATCGAAATTTAGATAGAGAAAATTGGGCAGGATGATGTATTTTTGAAAAAAATACCTTTTTATGCGCCTATCTTCTTTGATGCTATTTCTATTTATGTGCCTGATTCAACCCTTAACGGCACAAAAAATTGACCAAAATAAATCTTTTAGACCATTTATTCCCATTGAAGAAATATTTAAAAAAGCAGCAAAAGAAAATAAACCGGTATTTTTTGAAGCCTTTTTGCCCTCATGTTCGCATTGTATCGCTTACGACAAAACCTTAAGTTCACCTGCTATCAAGGCGTATTTGGACAAAAATTTCCATGCTTATCAGTTGGATTTGAGTAAACCTGAAAACAATGCTTTTTTACGTTCCCGCAAAATTTTCATTCCATCAACCCCTTCTTTTATCGTCTTTTCTCCTCAAGGTAAAGTTTGGAATATTGAGCCCGTGGGTGAATCGACAAATTCGGTGAATGGCATTATCAAATTGTTGGATGCCGCTAAAAACCCATTGCAAAACCATGCCCAACTAGTAGAACGTTATACAATAGGTGAAAGAAATAAAGAAAACATGATTTCTGCAGCCTATTTTACACGTTTAAGTTTGGATACAGCAAAAAATATAACTCTCGTCAATGACTTAGTAAAATTGATTAAACCAGAGGAATTCGAGGGCGAAACTAGCTTTTTACTGATTCAGAAAGTCATGATGGATGATGACAATGCCCTGTTCCATCATTTTATTACTCATATCAAAAACTACCAAAGTAAATTTGATAGTGTCGAAGTTAAGCAAACCGCCGAAAATACCATCATGACAAGTTTGTATAGTGGCCGTGCGAGAAGCTATAGTCCAGAGCGACTACAAAGTTTAAAAAATGGTTTACAAGCGATTGGACTAAAACCTCAACAAATTGCTGCTCGATTTATCTACCTGGAGGTATTAATTGATTTAGATAAAAAGTTAGTCGATCAAGCAGTGGCAAGGGTCAAAAATTACTACGGTGGAAAGGCGATTCCAGAAAAAGAAAAGGAGTTTTGGTGTAAACTTTTGAAAAAGTCGGGTAGTATGGAGTGCTTACTTCCTTAAATATCCATTTATATAAAATCCTCTGGAAACGAATTGGTATTTTGCTCAAAAAAAAGTAAATTTCTGAATCGTAAGCCTTCATCCTATTTAAACTAATCCATGAAGAAAAGTATATTATCCATCTTTATCTTTGTTTTCATCATCGCTTCTTTTGGTTTCACTCCTTCTATTGGAGGTGAGGAAAGTTTAGAGTCGGTGTTTAAGCGCATTAAAGAGGAGGTTGATCAAAATTCATTGGCTTATACTTCATTAGGTACTGCCTGCCAAACTTTAGGTCATCGCTTGACTGGCAGCGAGAAAGGGAAAAAAGCGGAAGAATTTGCGTTTAATCTCTTCAAAAAATACGGTTTTCGGGATACTAAATTTCAAGGTTTCCAAGTGGAAGCTTGGGCAAGAGATACTGTAACACTTTCCATAGCCCCTCCTAAATCCGATGATTTCAGAGAAGTACCGGTAGTTTCTTTAGCGATGACACCTGTAGAAGCGAATATTACAGGAGCCATGGTGGATATGGGAAATGGCCTTGATGTCGATTTTGAATCAAAAAAAGAACAAATCAAGGGTAAGGTAGCAGTGATGAACATAGGTTTGGTAGATCCCAAACCAGGACAAAAGAACCTTCACCGATCGGAGAAGACCGCTTTAGCCATTCAATACGGAGCCATTGGGGTGATTTTTGTGAATACAGTCAAAGGACAAATTTTATTAACTGGTACCGCCTCGGTTACTGGAAATTTAATATCCATCCCTGCCGTATGTATCAGTTGGGAAAGTGGTGTTGAAATCCGCAAATGGATGCTAGAGCAACCCGGACTATTGAGTTTAATCGAAATGCACAATGTGAGCAAACCAATTAAAGCACGCAATGTAGTGGCTACCTTGAAAGGCGACAATAAAAAATACCGCAAGGAGAAAATCATCATTGGTGGTCACTTAGATTCTTGGGATTTATCCACGGGTGCCATCGACAATGGCATTGGTTCGTTTTCGGTCATTGATATCGCCAGAACATTCAAGGCATTGGGCCTAAAAAACAAAAGAACGATTGAATTTGTCGCTTTCATGGGTGAAGAAGAAGGATTGCTTGGTTCTAAAGCCTACATCGAAAGAGCCAAAAAAACGGGTGAAATTGATGAAATCGTGTACATGATTAATTTAGACATGACAAACAATGTTTTTGGTTTCAATGCAGGAGGAAGAGACGAGTTAGTCGCTTTGTTAAAAGAAATTGGCAATAAAATCAAATCGATTGATCCTGCTTTTGGAAATGAAATAAGCAACAGTGCTGGCTTACACTCTGATCATCAGTCGTTTTTATTGGAAGGAATTCCAGCGAGTGCTCCTATGGGCCGATTAGAGAAACGGGTGTTAGATTGCTATCATGCCAATTGTGACTCTTTTGATCTGGTCAACAAAAAAGAATTAGAAAGTACCGTAAAATACACAGCTATGTTGTTGTACGGAGTAGCCAATGCCAACTCCATTCCAGCCAAAAAACTAGATTTTTACTCCACTCGTGATTTCTTCATCAAACAAAATTTGAGAAGAGATTTAGAGCTAGGTAATGAATGGCGCTGGGGTAAAGATTAAACAGCATACATTCGATTTCATTTATTAGATTATTCCCTAAAAGCATATTTACATCATGAATAACCAGAACCCTTCCTTTTTCGATCATAAAATGGAAATTGTTCCTGAATCTTCTTTCAAATCCATCATCAAAGTTATTGGTATTGGTGGTGGAGGCTCTAATGCGGTTCGCCACATGGATAACATGAAGATCAAAGGAGCGGATTTGATTATTTGCAACACAGATTCGCAAGCCTTGGCATCGAATCCTGTTAAGACGAAAATCAAATTAGGAGAACAAGGGCTTGGTGCTGGAACTGATCCTGAGGTAGGGAAATTAGCTGCATTAGACAGTATTGATAAGATTAATGCCGTATTAACTAGTGGTACTGAAATGCTTTTCATTACCGCAGGTATGGGAGGAGGTACAGGAACAGGAGCTGCCCCAGTTGTAGCTGAAATTGCTAGAAAAAGAGGTTTATTAACGGTGGCTGTGGTGACTGCCCCTTATGCTTGGGAAGGTCGGGAAAAAATCCAGTATGCCTTAACAGGAATCCAAGAATTAAAAACCTATTGTGACACTGTCCTAGTTGTCATGAATGATAAGCTAGCTCAAATTTATGAGAAACTGGCTGTCAAAGATGCTTTTGCGAAAGCAGATGATGTTCTGGCTAAAGCTGTAAAAAGTGTGGTAGACGTTATTGCCAAACCTGGAGATATCAATACGGACTTTATGGACGTTAAGAAGGTATTGAAAAATGCAGGGCAAGCCATGATGAGTTCCGCATTGGGAAAAGGCGAAGACCGTGCATTTCAAGCCATTGCGGAAGCTTTAGAATCTCCATTATTAAATTCTCAGGAAATCAAAGGTGCCAAACGCATCTTAGTTACAGTTTCCACAAGTTCGGAACATGCTTTGGTCATGAGCGAACAAAATATCATCATTGAATACTTGAATGGGCGTATTAATGACCAAGCAGATATGGTGAAATTTGGTTTCTCTACCGATGATGAATTGGGAGAGGATTTATACCTAACTGTGATAGCGGCTGGATTTGAACATGAGCAAAATGCTTTGGATGATTTCTTATTCAGCGATACTAGACATTATGGAACAGCCAATAAGCCTGCCTCATTAATCTCGGGTGCTACTGTTGAATTTGATGAGTTCGGAGCTACGAACTCTGCCTCCACAGAAAGTGAAGAAGTTCGTTTCCAGAAAATGGTAGACCATTACAAAAAAGGGGGACCCGATGAAAGCGACTTCGCCATTCCTACCTATCAAAGAAATCAAATCCCCTTGTATGATTTAAGTCGAATTCCTCAAGAAGAGTGGATTGAAACTCCATTGTACGAGAATTAACAGTTTTTGATTTTAAAAACTATTTCACGAATAATTTCTTGACTGGCATAAGCTACCTCAAATTCTGAGATTTCGGCTACTCCACCCATGGAAATACCTGGCCTGCGGTATTTCATGTCCGACTCTCGTGTGGTTCTTGCACTAAGATGAACGGCATCTACACCGGCATCTACTAGTTGTAAGCAATTTTGAGGATTTACTCCACTGCCTGCCATGATTTGAATTCGACCTTGAGCGGCTTCTACCAAAGTAGCTATTGCTTCAATTCCATCCATGGCTTTGTTTTTTTGACCTGAGGTCAAAATTCGATTAAATCCTAGATCAATTAATGCCTCCATCACTTCCAAAGGTTCCCTAGAGACATCAATGGCCCGATGACAAGTTAGCTCGGCAGATTCACCAACAATATATTTGACTTCCTTTAAAAAATTCAGATCGATGTCGCCATGGGGATTTAGTGCCCCAATAACCAAACCATGCACTCCCAAAGTAAGATATTGGTCTATCTCGGCTAACATGGTTTTTTTTTCATAAGAATCATAACAGAAATCGCCACCACGCGCTCTCACCATCACATGAATTCCCAAAGATGTTTGAGTTAAGGCTTCTAAAACTAGACCAGCGGAGGGACTTGTTCCTCCTTCCCATGGTGAAGCACATAATTCTACACGATCAGCTCCTGCCTGATCGGCGGCTAAACAAGAAAAAAGGGAATAACTACAAACTTCTACCGAGATCGTACGGGATTCTGACATAAAAAATAGGGCTCTATAAGCGTTAAAACCAGTTTATTTTTATTTATTCAAAATTTAAAAAATAAATCTTTCATAAATATTTTTTTATTTTACTTTTGCAGTCCGATAAATCTTTGATTCTTAAGAATCTAAAAGAGAAAAGGACAAAAATTTGAATCTTTAAGAATTAAAATTAAACATATGTACTGGACACTAGAACTTGCCTCCTATTTAGAAGATGCACCATGGCCTGCTTCAAAAGATGAATTAATTGACTACGCAATTCGTACAGGATCTCCCTTAGAAGTGGTAGAGAACTTGCAAGAATTAGAGGATGATGGTCAACCTTTTGAGAGCATCGAAGAGATTTGGCCTGATTACCCAACCAAAGACGACTTCTTCTTCAATGAGGACGAATATTAATGAAAGGAGGCGAAAGCCTCTTTTTTTATGTCCTTAATCAATTTCCCCTTCACTTGATCTCTCAAACTAATCCCCCAACGGCGGTATAAAATATCTTCCCAACATTCCGCCATTTCATAATTTTTCAAATAATTCAATTCTCCTTGTAAATAAGGTAAAGATGCGTGGATTAACTCCAAACCACCCTTTTCTCTTTCACAATACTCCAATACTTTCAAGGCAGTGAATCCATATATTTCCCGCAAATGACGGGCACTTAAATCACTAATATTGAGCGATTTAATTCTTTGTTGCCAAAAAATCTCATCGATCTTCTCACCTCCAAAAAGCACATAGTCTTTGGTATGACAGTTTTGTTTATGTCGATGTAAAACTTCTTCTTCCACCACATTCATCGTATCTTCTGCCATAACACGATAGGTCGTCCATTTACCTCCCATAATGCTTACCAACTTACTTCGTTGGTCTACTTCTACTTCATGATCACGTACCAAAGACTTGGTGTCTGATTGCATCGCATCCGAAAGGCCTACTTGCAATAAAGGTCTTTGACCTACGAATCCAGAACAAACATCTTCTTGACTAGCCATATTTAAGGCAAAACGATTAAAATAATCCAATAAATAGGCCTCTTCTTCCGCTCTAATCTTGGGATCTTCCATCAATTCATCGGGTTCATCCGTTGTTCCAACGAGCACATAATCTCTCCATGGGATAATGAATACCACCCGACCATCATCTGTTTTTGGAATTAATAAAGCCGTATCCCCCGACCAAAAGGATTTAGGCAATACGATATGAGCACCTCTTGAAACTTTCATTCTGGGTTTCAACTTCAAGTTGGCCAATTGTCGGATATGATCGGTAAAAGGCCCTGTGGCATTTACTACCACTTTACAACTTACTTCATGTTCCTCTCCGTCTATTAAATCCTTAAAATGAATCTTTTTGATTTTTAAGCTTTTTGGACTTAAACCAAAGTGACTTAATTCACAGTAATTTAAGATGGCGGCCCCTTCCTTTTCGGCCGATTGCAAAATTGCCAAGGCATAGCGCGCGTCATTAAGCTGGCCATCGTAATATAAAATCCCGCCAGACATTCCTTTCACTTTCAGATTAGGCACTAATTGTTCCATGCGTTGATTGCCTAATCCTTGACTGTTTTTCAAATTTGTTACCCCCGAGATTCGATCATACAACCACATACCTATGCCATAATAAATTCGATCCCACCAAGAATAACAGGGAGTCAATAATGCCAAAGGGTGAGCTAAATGTGGCGCATTTTGCAACATCACTTTACGTTCATGTAAAGCCTTATACACCATTTTAAATTGCTGCCAATCAACATTCCTGACGGCTTGTTCTAAGTAACGAACTCCACCATGAACCAATTTAGTGGATTTGGAGGAGGTTTGTCCAGCAAAATCCCCTTTTTCAATCAATAAAACTTTATAACCACGCAATACTGCATCCAGTGCCACACCAGCACCTGTTGCCCCACCCCCTATGATACAAATATCATATTCAGATTCATTTGCTTTAATTTTTTGAAATTGATCAATCCGGGAAAATGCCATGTACTAAATTTAAGCTTGAAAAATCCGTAATCCGACGAATTTACTAAAGAATCAGGAAAATAAAACCGAAAAGATTCCATTAATATTGATATAAATGAAAGAGATTTTATAATTTTGCAAACCTTTGATGGGTCTGTACCCATGTAATGAAAGGATAATACAATTAGACTCCTGAAATAAGGACGTAATATGGCAAAGAAAGAAACTAAAGAAACGATTGAAATTATTGAAAGCCCAGAGGCGCTACAACAAGAGTTAACCAAGGTCACTGGATTTTTTGAGCAAAATAAAACTTCCATATTAGGATTAGGCGCCATCATCGTGGCCTTAGTAGTAGGAACCTTAGGTTATAAGTGGTACACCCAGACTCAAGATGAGGAAGGTGAGAAGAAATTATTCAAAGCTGTTTATGCTTTTGAATCTGATTCCTTATCAAAAGCTACCAAGGAATTAAATAAGATTTCTGACGAATTCGGTGGAAATACGCAAAATTTAGCTGATTTATATCAAGGTATCGCCTTATTGAAGCAAGGTAAATTTGATCAATCCATTGAAAAATTGAAGAACTTCAGCAGTGGTGATTTATTAGTGCAAGCAAGAGCTTATTCCTTAATTGGAGATGCTTACGTAGAAAAGAAATCATATGGCGAAGCTATTGATTATTACAAAAAAGCCGCTGATTATAAGCCAAACAAATTCTTTACTCCTACTTACCTGTTAAAATTGGCTACGGCATATGAAGCGAATAAACAAGGAAAAGAAGCCTTAGCTGCTTACACGGACATCACGGAAAAATTTCCAGAGTCGGCAGAAGCTGTACCTGCTAAGAAATATAAAGCTCAACTAGAAAGCTCTATCTCTGAATAATTAGATAAATTTTTATATCAGAAAGGGATAAGAGCAGCAGCTTTTATCCCTTATTGTTTTAATCCATTCAAGATGTCATCTCAACATAAAAATTTAAGTGATTTTTCAACTGAAAGTCTGCCGAATATTCAAGATAAACATTTTGCGGTAGTTGTTTCTGAGTGGAACACAGAAGTGACAGAAGCTTTGTTTCAAGGCTGTGTTGACACCTTATTGGCCCATGGTGCTCAAGCTGAATTCATTCATCGAGTACAAGTTCCAGGGAGTTTTGAATTAAGCCTAGGTGCTCAAAAATTGGCTCAAAAATCCGAGATTGATGCGGTCATTTGTTTAGGCTGTGTCATTCAAGGAGAAACGCGTCATTTTGATTTTATCTGTGACGCCGTGGCAAAAGGAATCACGGATGTCAGTTTGAAATACGATAAACCTGTCATCTTTGGGGTTTTAACACCAAATAGCCAAGAACAAGCCATGGATCGTGCGGGAGGAAAACATGGAAACAAAGGCGATGAAGCGGCCATAACAGCTATTAAAATGCTAGCTATATAAACTCATAATATAACCCATATGCAAGTTTGGAAATTTGGAGGGACCTCCGTTGGAAAACCAGAAAGAATGAAGTCGATCCGTCAATTGATTACCGAAGACGGAAAAGCTAAAATCGTGGTATTATCAGCTCTTTCAGGAAGTACCAATTCCTTATTATCAATTTCAGAATCACTATTAGCTGGTCAAATTGCTGAAGCTCAAACTAAAGCTCAAGCATTGCGCAGTCACTATGATCTATTTTTGACGGAATTATACCAGACAGAACAAGGTTTAGCAAAAGGTAAATCCATTGTCGACAAAGAATTTGCTTTCATTGATGGATTAATTGCAAGCAGTCCATATGGAACCAAGCAAGAAAAAGAAATGGTTGCCTTGGGAGAATTGTTATCAACACAAATTTTTGAAGCTTATCTTCAAGAAGAAGGAGTTAATTCATTATTACTTCCAGCTTTGGACTTTATGGTGATTGATGAAGATAATGAGCCCATTTTAAAGAAAATCGAAGAGAATTTAGGAGCTATTTTGGCGAAAGAACCGGGTAAACAAATTTACATTACCCAAGGATTTATTTGCCGTAATCCGCAGGGAGAAGTGGATAATTTAAAAAGAGGAGGCTCCGATTATACGGCTTCTTTAATTGGGGGAGCGATTTCTGCGGAAGAAGTTCAAATTTGGACTGACATTGATGGGATGCATAATAATGACCCCCGTATTGTGAAGAACACCTTCCCTATTCGTGAATTATCCTTCGCTGAAGCAGCAGAATTAGCTTATTTCGGAGCTAAAATCTTACATCCTAGTACCATTACTCCTGCCAAATTAAAAGGGGTTCCAGTGCGTTTGAAAAATACCATGGAACCAAGTGCTTATGGTACTTTGATCTCCGAGAAATCAACCGACATTGAAATTAAGGCCATTGCTGCCAAAGATAATATTACGGCCATATACATACATTCTACTCGTATGTTAAATGCCTATGGTTTCTTAAAACGTGTATTTGAGGTATTTGAAAAATACAAAACTCCAGTGGATATGATTACTACTTCGGAGGTTTCTGTTTCGGTTACCATAGACCAAACCACGCACTTAGATTCCATCATGAGCGAGTTAAGAGAATTTGCTGAATTGGAAGATCCAGATAATGACCAAGTGATTATTTGTATTGTTGGAAATTTCTGGGCAGATAAAGAAGGTATTGCCATCAAAGTATTGAACGCTATGAAAAACATTCCGATTCGCATGATTTCTTATGGTGCTTCAGAGCATAATATCTCCTTATTGGTCGATGCCAAACATAAAAATGAGTCATTAAATGCCTTAAACGAAGGTTTATTCTTCTAAAATTGATCCTATGCTAACGCTTGCTTTTATCCGTGCTAATACCGAAGTAACCATTCAAGGTTTACAGAAAAAACGTTTTTTTGAAGCAGAAAAGGTTGTCGAGCAATTGATTTCCTTAGACGACAAGCGTAAAACATTATTGCAGCAAGCAGAACAAGCGTTAGAGAAATCCAATGCCGCAGCCAAGGAGATTGGGGCCTTAATGAAAAATGGTCAAGCTGATTTAGCTGAATCCAAAAAAGCAGAAACAGCTGACTTAAAAGCTAATATTAAAGAGTTGGGAGATGCCGCAAAAAATGCAGAGCAAGAGGTCTATGAACTATTAGTTACCCTTCCTAATCTACCTCACAGCTCTGTTCCAGAAGGAAAAACGGCCGAAGACAATGAAGTGGTTTTAAGCTGGGGCTCTATTCCTGATTTAGGCGATGCAGCTCAGCCTCATTGGGATTTGATCAAAAAATATGACATCATCGACTTTGATTTAGGAAACAAAATCACAGGAGCGGGTTTTCCTGTATATAAAGGTAAAGGTGCTCGTTTGCAGCGGGCATTAATTAATTTCTTCTTAGACGAAGCCATTAAGGTCGGTTACTACGAGATTCAACCTCCTATCTTAATCAATGAAGATTCGGGATTTGGTACAGGTCAATTGCCTGATAAAGAGGGGCAAATGTATGTGACCAAAGAGGAAGGGCTCTATTTAATTCCTACGGCGGAGGTACCTATTACCAATTTATACCGGGATGTGATTGTCAACGAAAAAGAATTACCGATAAAAAACGTAGGTCATACTCCTTGCTTTCGTCGTGAAGCAGGTTCTTGGGGTGCCCACGTACGTGGTTTAAATCGCTTACACCAATTTGATAAGATTGAAATTGTACAGATTCACAAACCCGAAACATCTTATCAGGCTTTGGAGGAAATGTCGCAACACGTTCAAGGTCTTTTACAAAAAATGGAATTACCATACCGCGTATTACGACTTTGTGGTGGTGATATGGGTTTTGCTTCGGCTTTAACTTATGATATGGAAGTTTGGTCGGCTGCACAAGGCCGCTGGTTGGAAGTGAGTTCTGTCTCAAATTTTGAAACATTTCAGGCAAATCGCTTGAAATTACGTACCAAAGTAGACGGAAAATCCATCCTTTGCCATACCTTAAATGGATCAGCCTTAGCTCTTCCACGCATCGTGGCAGCAATATTAGAAAATAATCAAGGACCTGATGGAATTAAGATTCCTCCAGTGCTTGTGCCATATTGTGGCTTTGAATACATTAACTAAGCCCTTCTACGCTTAGTCGAAAACCTTCGCCGTGCAGATTCATCAGCTGCACGCGGGGGTCTTCTTTCAGCATTTTTCGCAGTTTGGTCATGTATACATCCATGCTTCTTGCATTAAAATACGTATCGTCTCCCCAAATTAATTTCAGCGCATAGCTTCGACTCACTGGTCTTCCCAAATTTTCACAAAGAAGCTTCATCAAGTCATTTTCTTTCGGCGTGAATTTTTGTTCTGTTTGGCCCAAAATCAATTTCATTTTTTGAGGTACATAAACAAAATCTCCCAAAGCAACTTCATCTGCTAAACTAGGCACCGACTTCCCAGAATGTGTTCTACGTAAAACAGCTTCAATACGTGCTACCAAGACATCCATGGAAAATGGTTTGGTCAAATAATCATCAGCGCCTACTTTAAATCCTTGTAATGTATCCTCTTCCATGGATTTGGCCGTTAGAAAAATAATGGGCACTTCCAGGTGTGTCGCCCTGATATCTTTAGCTAAAGAAAAACCATCCTTCTTGGGCATCATGACATCCAGTAGACAAATATCAAATGGTTCCTTAACAAACAGATCCAAGGCTTCATCTCCATTTTGTGCCCACTGCACATCGTACCCCTTCTTTTTTAAAAATTCAGACAATAATAAACCTAAATTTGGATCATCTTCGGCCAATAAAATAGATGGGTGACTATTTTCCATTTTTGTTGATATTAAACGGTTGGGTGAAAAGGTAAATTAATCTCAAACGTACTTCCAATTTGTGGTAGACTAGAAACTTGAACGGTACCACCATGCGCTTCCACAATTTTTTTCACATAGCTCAATCCTAAGCCAAAACCTTTTACATTATGTACGTTTCCTGTTGGAACCCGATAAAATGGCTCAAACACAGAACCAAGTACCTCCTTGGCCATTCCAATGCCTTGATCTGAAATACGAATATTGAGAGATGTGGGACTAGCATTCGTACTAATGGTAATTTCAGGTTTCTCATTACTATATTTTATGGCATTATCGAGTAGATTGAAAAGAACATTGGAAATATGCACTTCATCTACTTCAATTTGAGCATTGGGAGCATCCAGCAACAAATTCAAATGTCCTCCTTGCGACTGAATTAAAGGGCCATTCATCTCTGCCACTTGTTGAATTAAGGAGTTCAGATTAACCTCCTTCTTTTTCAACACGATGTTTTCCTTTTCCATCTGCGCCGTTTGCAATACCCGTTCCACTTGTCGGCCTAATCGAATATTTTCTTCTTTGATAATCCCTAAATATCGGTTGATCGAATCATTTTTGATACCATTAGACTCTTCTTGGATTAATTGTGCTGCCAAAGAAATGGTAGAAATCGGCGTTTTAAACTCATGGGTCATGTTATTGATGAAATCATTTTTCACTTCAGCCAATTTCTTTTGTTTTAAAATCGTGGTAACAGCGATATAAAAGCACCCTATCATAATCAATAATAATAAAGCAGAACCTAAAAAACTAAAGCTCATCGCTTCCCAAACTAATGCTTCTTGATTGGGAAAATAAATTTGCAGGTACTGGCCACTAGGCCGTAAATCATTTGGAAATAAAGGCGTAATAAACGAAGCCGACTGCGCCCTTGGTGTTTTCATTAAGCCCGCTGAAGTATATATCCAGTTTTTATTTTCGGCAGACTCTTTGGGACCAATTCCAAATACATAGGGCATTGTAATTCCCTTTTCTGCCAATTCTTGCCTGATTAAACTATCAATATGTTTGGTGGAAACTCGTTGCGTAATGGGTCTTTCTTTAAATAAGAAATCCGCAAAAACCTCCTTGGCCATTTCTGTCTTTTTTAACACTTTTTGAAGCTGGGCCTTTTCTTCTTTTAACTTTTGAGCATTGATGGTGAGGGCATTGATTTTCTTAGTTTTTTGTTGGTCTTCTTGATGCAATTGTGCTAAAAATTTAGGCCGCATTCGGTTCAAATCATTGAATCGCTTAGCTTCTCTTGCTCTCGCGCGATTGGCTTCTTTAATTCGGTTCAGCTCTTGCAAAACGCGTGGTTTTACAGCTCCCATCATGTCATTCAATTGCTTTTCTTCCCTTAAACGGCGATTGATCCCCTTCAAATCAGCGTTGATTTGGTATTCTTCAGTTACTTCAGCAATCTGTCCATTGGGTAACATAAACGACTTTCTAACATACAAGATGTCATTAGGCATCTCATTTTGTTGGAATTTTTTTAAAGCTTGAAGCTCCGCTTGATTTATTTTGAACTCGTGTGAAAAATCTTCAGTGAGCAGCTCCAAGGGATCATGCTGGGCAAAAGCTGGGTCTTTCATTTGAGGAGGAAGTGGAGGAACTGGAATCGATTTGGATGCTAGCTTCTTTTCCAAAGCAGCAATCTCCTTTTGCTGACTTTCATATTCTCTTTGCTTTTGGGAAAGGACATATAGCTCTTGTTTTTCCAACTTACGGACCACTTTTTCCATTCCATTTCGGATATCGGCAGCTAATTGCTCTTTTTTGGTTTCCAACATAAAACCAAGCCAATAAGATTGAAAGGAGATTAAGCCTATCAATGCTAATGTCATTAAGCCAATTATGAGTCGTATTTTCTTTTGGGACATATCTATTCAAAACATGGAATAACAAAATTAAAGGAATTATTGGTCCATTTTTCTATTCAAACGCCACTTAACATTCTTTAACAGTCAAGTATTGAATGCTTTATCTAAGTTTGTGCCGTCACAAAAATTAAAAATTCATGAAAACATTCATTTTATCGGCCCTACTGGGAACGATGGGAACCTTGGCCTTGGCACAAGATGCGCCAAAATCGGAATCTACTATAAAGATTGTTGTAGAAGAAAATGGCAAACAGAAAGTTATTGAGCGGACATTTGCTAATCCTGATTTAGCAGAAGCTGGTATAAAACACTTGAACGACTCCTTGAATAAGGAAATGGGGAAATCCGATGGGAAAACGAAAATCATCACGATGGATATCCGTAAGCGGGGTGGAAATAGAATGTCCATGGATGCGATGGATCCCATGCCAGATATAGATAGAAAACAAATGGCTCGTGTTGAAAAACGAATGCGGAAATTGAAAAAACAGATGGATGATAAGCAGGTTCGTATTTTCCGTCATGGGCCAGAGGATATGGAAGTACATGTGGAGAAATTGCCAGGAGGTAAGAACTTCAAATTTGATTTTGATGAAAATGGCCCTGAATTTGAAGGATTAAGAAGACTTCAAGGTGAGGGATTCCCAATGGGTGGGCGAAATTTTGCAGGAGGACAAGCATCCAGCACGATCAAAGGACTTTTTGCTAACCCAAATCATCCATTTAATGGAACCTTAAACATTCGTTTTCATGCACCGGAAAAAGGAAATGTTGCGATTACGGTTAGAGATGTGAATGGAAAAGAAGTGGCTTCTGAAATGGTTAAAGATTTTCAAGGCCGTTATTTAGGGCAAGTCGAAATAAAGAAAGCAGCTTCCGGAGTATATTTTGTTCAAGTGACTCAGGGTAATGATGGAGCTGTCATTCGAGTTAAAATAGATTAATATTCAATCCGCCTAATAGAAAAACGTGCCTCTTTTCAACAACGCTGTCAAGGTTTTAAACCTTGCCAGCGTTAGGCAAAACTAATTCTTTCTTTTCCCTGATCCGTTTAAAAAACTGATAAAATTCGGACAAAATCAATGAATTGGTTTTGTCCGAAAAATACCAAGAAACTGATTGATTTTTAAAATGAAAATGAGGACTTTTACCAACGCTGTCAAGGTTTAAAACCTTGACAGCGTTAATTAAAAAATAAAAAATCAAAACAGTGTACCCGTTTGAGACCTTGGCTCAATACCCACATGCCGATACGCTTTTTCTGTAGCCTCTCTGCCTCTAGACGTCCTTTTCAGAAATCCTTCTTGAATTAAAAACGGCTCATATACTTCTTCAATGGTTTCTGCTTCCTCTCCACATGCCGTAGCAATGGTCGTTAAACCCACAGGTCCACCCTTAAACTTTTCTATAATCGTTAGTAAAATGCGATTATCCATTTCATCCAAGCCATTCATATCAACATCCAAGGCCTCCAAAGCAAATTTGGCAATCTCCACATCAATACTTCCCGTACCTTTGATTTGTGCAAAATCCCTGGTTCTTCGCAATAAATTATTGGCAATTCTAGGTGTACCTCTACTTCTTCTCGCTATTTCAAAAGCACCCGTTTCATCGATGGGCATATTCAAAATGGTCGCAGAACGCTTTACGATAGTCGTCAATAATTTGGCATCATAATATTCCAATCTAGCATTAATACCAAATCTAGCTCGTAAAGGTGAAGTTAATAATCCAGCTCGAGTAGTAGCTCCAATCAAGGTAAATGGATTCAAGCCAATCTGTATGCTTCGGGCATTAGGACCTGAATCCAACATGATATCAATTTTATAATCCTCCATAGCTGAGTATAAATACTCTTCCACAATTGGATTTAAGCGATGGATTTCATCTATAAATAATACATCATAAGGCTGCAAATTGGTCAATAAACCCGCTAAATCAGAGGGTTTATCCAGTACTGGTCCTGAAGATATTTTTAACGTAGAACCTAATTCATTGGCAATGATGTGTGATAAGGTTGTCTTGCCTAATCCCGGAGGGCCATGCAATAATACATGATCCAAGGCCTCCTCTCTGGCCTTTGCAGCACCCACAAATATTTTTAAGTTTTCAACGATCTTTCCCTGACCCGTGAAATCAAAGAAACTCAATGGGCGCAAAGCCTTATCTATTTCTTTTTCCTGCTGAGGTAATGACTCAGAATCTCCCTTCAAATAGTCTTCACGCATAAAACTTAAAAATTTATAATCCTTAATCAAAGATAAATTTAAGCCTGCAATAAATGACCATTTCAATCAAAATTAAATTCGAAAAATAAAATCTACCCTCTAAAAAAAAGCCTATTTTTATAGATAAATTTCATATTTTTGATGGTATTTAAACCTTAAACAATGAGTTCAATTTTTATTGGAGAATTAGCTGGCACAGCCAGTTTGATTTACTTAGGAAATGGTGTAGTTGCCAATGTTTTATTAAAAGGCACCAAAGGGCATCAGACTGGATTGCTGGCTATAGCGGCTGCTTGGGCATTTGCTGTTACCATTGGAATATTCATTTCTACCTATTTTGGTAGCCCAGGAGCTCATTTAAATCCTATTGTTACCATTGCTGGCTGTGCCAAATCCGGAGATTGGTCGCTTTTTACCACCTATGTGGGTGGCCAATTACTAGGTGCTATGCTAGGACAATTATTGGTCTGGATACATTATCATCCTCACTATCAAGTAACTGAAGATCCTGGAGCCATCAAAGCTTCCTTTTGTACCGATCCAGCAATAAAATCTTGGCCTTTCAATTTTATCTCAGAAGCCTTTGCTTCTGCGTTTATCATTGTTGCCTTAGGTACATTTTCTACCATCGAACATGGTCTTGGGCCCTTCTTAGTAGGAATACTTGTTTGGGCAGTTGGCTTAGCTTTAGGTGGAACCACAGGATACGCGGTTAACCCCGCTCGAGATTTAGGCCCACGCATCATGCATTTCATTTTACCAATTCCTCACAAAGGAAAAAGTGACTGGGAATATGCTTGGATTCCCGTGTTAGGCCCATCAGCAGGTGCTTTAATTGGTGCCTATTTACTTACATTAAACTCATAATTAGGTATGTATATCGGATCCATTGATCAAGGAACAACTAGTTCTAGATTCATTATATTCAACAAAGGTGGAGAAATTATCTCCATGGGGCAGAAAGAACATGAGCAAATTTATCCTCAAGCTGGTTGGGTAGAACACAATGCGGAGGAAATTTGGCAAAATGTACAAGAAGTCATTGGACTTGCCTTAGGTAAGGCTGGATTATCTGCTCGAGATATCGCTGCTGTTGGAATTACGAATCAACGAGAAACAACCGTTGTTTGGAATAAAAATACTGGTAAACCTTACCACAATGCCTTAGTTTGGCAAGATACCCGCGTTGGATCTGAATTGGCCGAACTAGCCAAGGATGGTGGCATGGATCGTTTCAGAGCTAAAACGGGATTACCTTTAGCCACCTATTTTAGTGGATTAAAATTGCGTTGGCTACTAAATCATGTTCCAGATTTAAGAGAAGATGCCATGAAAGGTGATGCCCTATTTGGTACCATGGATACCTATATTTCATGGCAATTAACAGGAGGAACGGAAGGCGGAATTCATATCACCGATGTCACAAATGCCAGTAGAACGCAATTAATGGACTTAGCTACTTGCGCGTGGGATGATGAAATTTTACAAGTATTAAATATTCCTAAAGCCATGCTACCCGAAATTAAGGCAAGCTCACAAGTTTATGCCAATTCCAAAGGTGTGTTAGAGGGTGTACCTTTGGCTGGAATATTGGGCGACCAGCAAGCTGCCCTGGTTGGTCAAACCTGTTTTGATCCAGGACAAGGCAAAAATACCTACGGAACAGGTTGTTTTCTTTTAATGAATACTGGCCAACAAGCCATTCCTTCCCAATTTGGTTTATTGACCACCGTAGCTTATCAATTGGGCAATGAACCTGTACATTATGCCCTAGAAGGTTCCGTTGCTATTGCAGGCTCCCTTGTTCAATGGCTACGTGATAATTTAGGCCTGATTCAAAACAGCCCTGATATTGAAAATTTGGCTAAAGAGGTAGAAGATAATGGAGGTTGCTATTTTGTTCCCGCTTTTTCTGGATTATATGCGCCATACTGGAAACAAGATGCCCGAGGCGTATTAGTGGGTTTAACCAGCTATGTGAATAAAAGCCATATTGCTCGTGCGGCCTTGGAAGCTACTGCTTTTCAAACCTGGGAAGTATTAGAAGCCATGGAAAAAGACGCAGGAATCTCTATTTCATCTTTGAGAGTAGACGGGGGTATGGTGGTAAACGAATTATTGATGCAATTCCAATCGGATATATTAGGACAAGAAGTCATTTGTCCCAAAATTATTGAAACCACAGCTTTAGGCGCTGCCTATGCCGCAGGTTTAGCGGTAGGCTATTGGGAAAACTTAGAAGATCTGAAGAAAAATTGGGCAATCCAACACCGTTGGAATTCCCAAATGGAAGACAGCCAACGTTCCCATATGAAAAAACAATGGAAAAAAGCCGTATCAAAAAGCTTTAACTGGGAGGATTAACCTCGCTTCACTTTAGGTGCGTCAGCACGGGTAGTCCCGTAAGCTGGACAATTGGTATTTTGTGAACATGCCCCACAAACAAAAGTGGAAAACAACACGATGGCCAATATTTTTTTCATATCATTGATTTTAAACAGATGCTAATTTAGTTTTTGATTTAATCTCAAGCTCAATTTTCGCTTTCAAATCCTCTTCCTGCTGTATCGTCACCGCTTGGTTATAACCTAGAATATTCAACATAGAGCTACTATTTTGCTCCTCTGAAAACAAGCGAGTTGTTACGGTTCCATCCTCCAAACGATCTATAATCACATGTTTAGGTGCTGGAATTAAACAATGTTGAATACCTCCATAACCTCCCAAAGACTCCTGATAGGCTCCCGTGTGGAAGAACCCAACGTATTGTCGCTCCGAAGCTTCCTCAAAAATAGGTAAATACAAGTCAGAACTATGCGCTTCCGTATTATAAAAATCCATGGAATCACAAGTCAAGCCTCCTAAATTCACTTTTTGATAAGGCGAACCCCAATTATTCACAGGTAGCATAATGTACTTTTGGTTCATTCCCCAAGAATCTGGCAATTGAGTAATGAAAGATCCATCAATCATATACCAAAGCTCCTTGTCGTTTTGCAATTTTTGATCAATAATCTCATATAAAACAGCTCCACTTTCCCCTACTGAATAAGATCCAAATTCAGTAAAAATATTCGGAACAGGCACGTTGTTTTTATTACAAATCCAAGAGATTGATTCTACAATCTCATCCACCATGGCCTGATAATCATAATTAAATTGCAGGGATGTCTGAATCGGTAAGCCTCCACCTAAATCAATGGAATCCAATTCTGGACATATTTTTTTAATCTCACAATACTTGTAAATAAATCGACTTAACTCCGACCAATAATAAGCACTATCTTTAATTCCTGTATTGATGAAGAAATGCAACATCTTCAAATTAAAACGAGGATTAGGCTTAATTTTCTCCAAATACAAGGTATTTACATCGGAATAGCGTACTCCCAAACGAGAAGTATAAAAAGCAAAATCAGGTTCCTCATCCGTTGCAATGCGAATGGCCAAGTTTACCTTATCCGCTGTAACCGACTTCTCATAAAAATCAATTTCCTTCAAATTATCCAAAATTGGAATGCAGTTGAAACCTTCATTGATAAATTCAGAGATGTATTGCGTATACAATGGCTGCTTGTAGCCATTGCATAAAATATACGTTGATTTAGAGATTTTTCCACGCTCATACATATCACGGATAATCGGGATATCAAAGGCACTACTCGTCTCTAAATGTACATGCTGCTTAATTACCTCATCCAAAACAAAGGAGAAATGAGATGATTTGGTACAATAACAATAGGTATAATTTCCTTTGTAATTGTACTTCTTAATTGCATTTCTAAACAATAATTTGGCATTATCGATATGCTCACCAATCTTGGGTAAATAGGATAATTTTAATGGCGTACCATACTGTTTAATAATCTCCATCAAAGGCACATTATTAAACAATAACTCATTGTTCTCATTGATATTAAATTCTCTGGTAGGGAATTCAATGGTTTGATCAATTAGATCGATGTAATTTTTCATGGATACTTACCAAATTAAAAAACGAGTACTCTCGAATTGTGGAAAAACGTGCAAAACTGCAATAAAAGTATGTACTTTGCAAACTATTCTATACAATGTTACATGCCAAAAATTCATTTTATCGCTATAGGTGGTGCGGCGATGCATAATCTAGCCTTAGCTCTTCAGGTTCAAGGATATAAAATTACCGGTTCAGATGATGAAATCTACGAACCTTCTAAAAGTTTACTTGACCAACATGGTATTTTACCTGAGCACTTCGGATGGTATCCTGAGAAAATCACAACAGATTTAGATTGCGTGATTGTAGGCATGCATGCTCGTCTGGATAATCCCGAATTACTAAAAGCTCAAGAATTAGGTCTTCGTATAGAATCTTATCCTTCCTTCTTGTACGAACACAGTAAAAACAAGCAACGTATCGTTATTGCAGGTAGCCATGGGAAAACCAGTATTACATCCATGGTGCTTCACGTGCTCAAAACACTCCATAAAAAATTTGATTATTTAGTGGGTGCGCGTCTAGAAGGTTTCGACTTCATGGCATCATTATCAGATGCTCCTATCATCGTTATTGAAGGAGATGAATATTTGGCTTCGCCTATCGACAGAAGGGCGAAGTTCTTATTATACCAAGCCCATATTGCTTTGATTTCTGGGATTGCTTGGGATCATATTAATGTATACCCGACTTTCGAATCCTACACGGCTTCTTTTGAAGAATTAATCAAGTCCATGCCGAAGGCTGGTACTTTATTTTTCGACCAAACGGATACCATACTGGAACAATTAACGGAGTCTTGCCCAAATCATACCGAAAAAACAGGCTATGCAGCTCACCCTTCCTACATCAAAAACGGACAAACCATTTTAAAAGGTTTGGATGGAAAAGATTACGAAATCCAGATATTTGGAGAACATAGTTTGAAAAACTTGAATGGAGCCCGTTTACTTTGCGAACAAGTGGGTGTTTCTACGAATGATTTTTACCAAGCCATACAATCATTCAAAGGTGCGGCTAAACGGCTAGAGCTGGTTGGGAAATCGGATTCTTGTTTATTCTATAAGGATTTTGCCCATGCTCCATCGAAAGTAAAAGCAACTACCCAGGCGGTCAAGAGTCAATATCCACAAAGAAAGCTGATTGCATGCCTAGAATTACATACGTTCAGTAGCTTAAATCCTGCATTTTTACCGCATTATGCCAAGACTTTACAGGCTGCTGATGTAGCAGTGATCTATTTAAGCGAACATGCCCGTGAAATAAAAAGAATGGACCGATTGGAAGATGATCAAGTACAACAGTATTTTGAGCACCCCCATCTACTTATCCTGAGAAATCCCGCTGATTTAATGGCTTATTTACACACACAGTCTTGGGCACAAAGCAACCTGTTGATGATGTCATCAGGAACCTTTGATGGGCTAAACTTGATGGACTTAGCCCTTCAAATGGGACTAAGCGTTGAGTAATTGATCTAATTCCATTTTAAATCCAGTCAAGAGTATCTCCTTCATGCTGATTTTACGCTTTTGCGTGTTGATTTTACTTTGGATTGGTTTCTCTTCCATTTGGCGATCTTGCTCAGCTTGGGCGATAAAACTTTCCAATTCACTTCGCTCTTTTTTGGTCATGTAATCCATCTGATTAATCATGATTTTTAATTGCTCTATTCTTGGCTTATCGTTCAATGCTGGATGGCGATATGAGATAACGCGTAGCAGATAATTCATTTCAAAGATCTTATCGCAAATGGTTCTGAAACGCTCAGCCAAACTACGATCCAAGGATTTCATTTGAGCGGTAATTTCTTTCCATTTTACCAAATAGGCCTTTGCCTTATCGGCTATAGCCGGCATGTTAACCTGATCGCTTAAATTTGATTCCAATTCTTGGGTCATGGCCACTAACTCCTGCATGCGAGGGTCAATACGCGGCTTAACTTCAATGCCCTTAATTCGATTGTATTTTTCAAAAAACATATCGTTTGCCTTTTTGAAATTCTTCCAAAGCATGGATTGTTTCTTGGGAGGTAAACCTAATACGGTTTTCCATTCCTTTTGTAATTCTTTTACTTTACCTACTGAATCATCGATATCGGGTGCTTTTCTCAATTGATGCACCCCATCAATAAATCCTTGAAGTTTGGCTATTTTTTCATCGATGATTCGATTCTTTTCTTCAAAATAAACCCTTCTACGTAGGAAAAATGCTTCTAGAATAGCTTGAAAAGTATCTGTTAATTCATCTTGAAACTGGCGATCTACAGGACCTGTTTTAACCCATTTGGATTTAATTTCTACCAATTGTTCGGTAGCTAACAGAACATCTTCTCCATGAGCAGCGTTTTTTGCATCCTCAATGAGTGCCCGTTTAATCTCTAAATTCTTTACTTGATTTTGTTGAATCAACGAGCGTAAAAACTCTTCTATCCGTTCTAATTCATCAAACAAAGGTTTAAAATCTCCTAAACCATCAAACTCAGCTAAATAAGCTTTCATTTGAACTACTTTGGTCAAAAATGACCCTTTGTTTTGAACTTCCTTTACTTCGTTGGATAGATCAGCTACTTTTTTCTTGGCCAATTCAAATCGATTGACAAAATACTGAAGTGCTTCTTGTTCTGTATTACGAACAAAGCCTATTTCACGCTCAGGAAAGTTAAGAAATGCTTTGATATAGACTTTGCCATCCTGACAAAACCCGTATTCATTGGAGGTGGTTGCTTCCATCTTGTTGATCTGAGAGAGCTTCAGGCAAATACCTTGGCTCAAAAATTAGGTGTGGTTTAAACTATCTTTTTACAAAGCCCTAAATTATTTAAATTTTAATAAATCTCTAAACATTTTGAATTAATAATCTTTTTAAAAATATAGGTAATCCAAAAATAATCAAGAAACTGTTTCCAGCTTTTTCCGATATTTGTAGCTTATTAAAATTTCAAACCCCACATGAGCAACGAAACGATCATATTTTCCATGGAAAGGGTCTCCAAAACGATCCCTCCACAGAAAACCATTTTAAAAAATATTTACCTTTCATTCTTTTATGGAGCCAAAATTGGTGTGCTCGGTCTCAATGGTTCAGGTAAGTCTACTTTACTTCGAATTATTGCGGGCATCGATAAATCCTACACAGGGGAAGTCGTCTTTTCTCCTGGATATACCGTCGGTTTATTGGAACAAGAACCACAATTGGATCCCAATAAAACTGTATTGGATGTTGTAGAAGAAGGTGTAGCCGAAATTAAAAACTTGTTGAGGGAATTTGATGAAATCAATGAGGCCTTTGCAGAACCCGATGCAGACTTTGACAAATTATTATCTCGACAAGGCGAAGTGCAAGAAAAATTAGATCATTTCAATGCTTGGGAACTAGATAACCGTTTGGAAAAGGCGATGGATGCATTGCGTTGTCCACCATCCGATGCCCTTATTAGTACCTTGTCGGGGGGAGAAAAAAGACGTGTAGCCTTATGCCGCCTCTTACTTCAAGAGCCTGATGTCTTATTACTCGATGAGCCGACCAACCACTTGGATGCGGAGTCCGTTTGGTGGTTAGAAGAACATTTACGTCAATACAAAGGAACGGTCATTGCAGTAACCCACGATCGTTACTTCTTGGATAATGTAGCTGGTTGGATTTTGGAACTAGACCGTGGTGAAGGTATTCCTTGGAAAGGAAATTATACCTCTTGGTTGGAGCAAAAGCAAAACCGTTTGGCCCAAGAGGAAAAAACGGAGTCGCGTCGTCAGAAGACTTTACAACGAGAATTGGAATGGGTAAGAATGGCTCCTAAAGCACGACAAGCCAAATCTAAAGCGCGTATCGGCGCCTATGAAAAACTCCTTTCGGAAGAAAATAAACAGAAAGAAGATAAATTAGAACTCTATATCCCTGCAGGTCCACGTTTGGGAAATAAGGTCATTGAAGTACAAGGTGTTTCTAAATCATATGGGGACAAATTACTTTTTGAGAACTTAAGTTTTTCATTGCCTCCTGCGGGTATTGTCGGTATTATCGGACCCAACGGTGCGGGTAAAACTACTTTGTTTAAACTCATCACAGGACAGGTACAACCCGATACAGGAAGCTTTGAGGTAGGAGAAACGGTACAACTAGCCTATGTGGATCAGGAACACCATCAATTAAAAGCTGAAAAATCTGTTTTTGAAACTATTTCAGATGGAAATGATTGGGTGATGTTGGGTGGAAAGCAAAGTAATGCACGTGCCTACGTGAGTAAATTCAATTTCAACGGAGCTGATCAAGAGAAAAAAATCGGCAACCTTTCTGGTGGAGAACGTAACCGAGTGCATCTATCCATGATGTTAAAAGAAGGTGCTAACGTATTACTTCTGGATGAGCCAACCAACGACTTGGATGTAAATACACTCCGTGCCCTGGAAGAAGGTTTGGAGAATTTTGCGGGTTGTGCGGTGGTCATCTCTCACGATAGGTGGTTCTTAGACCGTATCGCTACCCATATTTTAGCCTTTGAAGGTGACTCTCAGGTTACTTGGTTTGAAGGGAATTATTCAGAATACGAAGAAGCTAGAAAAAAACGCTTGGGCAATGACATTAACCCTAAGCGTATCCGATACAAGAAAATAAACTAAATGAGAGGAGTCATCACCATTGCATTGCTCGTATTATCCAATGTCTTTATGACCTTGGCTTGGTATGGGCATTTACAATGGAAAGAAAGTTCCTGGCTGAAGCATGCGGGCATTTGGACCATCATATTTTTCAGCTGGGGACTCGCCTTTTTTGAATATATGATGCAAGTACCTGCCAATCGAATTGGATTTAAAGATAATGGCGGCCCTTACTCCTTTTTTGAATTAAAAACCATTCAAGAAGCTATTTCCCTAATAGTCTTCACCCTTTTTCTTATTTTCGTTGTCAAGTCCGAAAAACTAGCTTGGAATCATTTCTTGGGATTTGGCCTAATACTTCTGGCAGTTTATGTTATTTTTAAAAAATGGTAAACTCCAAAGGGATAAAAAATTACTGATACAATGGAATCTAGAGAAAAAATAAATGCCCTCTTACAGGAGATGAGTAAAGTAGTAGTAGGCCAAGAAAGGTTGATCAATCGACTGTTAGTTGGCCTATTTACAGGAGGCCATGTGCTATTAGAAGGTGTTCCAGGCTTAGCAAAAACCTTGACCATTAATACATTAGCTAAAATTCTCGATCTCAACTTTCACCGTATTCAATTTACCCCAGATTTATTACCCGCCGATTTGGTAGGTACCATGATTTACAATCCTCTAAAAAATGAGTTTGAAGTAAAAAAGGGACCTATTTTTGCTCAAATCATCTTGGCGGATGAAATAAACCGCGCCCCTGCTAAAGTACAATCTGCCTTGTTGGAGGCCATGGCAGAAAAACAAGTAACTATCGGTGACACTACCTATCCTTTAGATAAACCCTTTTTGGTTTTAGCTACTCAGAATCCTGTAGAACAAGAAGGAACATTTCCCTTACCTGAAGCTCAAGTAGATCGCTTCATGCTGAAAGTATTCCTGAATTACTTAGACAAAGAACAGGAATTAGAAGTGATGCGTAAAATGTCGAACATGGACTTCCAATATGAAGTGAAAACCATGATGAATTTGGAAGATATTCAAAAAATCAGAAAGGAAATCAACCAGATTACGATCAGTGAAACCCTTGAAAAATACATCATTGAGCTCATTTTTGCTACTCGAAATCCCGCCGAATATGGATTAGTTCAAGAAGCCAATTACATCCAATTCGGTGCTTCTCCACGGGCAAGTATCCACTTAAATCTTGCCGCAAAAGTGATGGCCTATTTGGAAGGACGAGATTATGTGTTGCCTGAGGATATCAAGGAAATGGCCCCCGACGTATTAAATCATCGCATCATATTAAATTATGTGGCGGAAGCAGATAATATAAGTACGCTTCAGATTATCCAATCGATTTTAAGTAGCGTGGCGATTAATCGCTAAGTCTACGGGTATATTTGACCCCTGATTTTCTTTTATAGACAATGAAAACACTGTCTATGAAAACTCGCCTATTATTCCTTTTTATAAGCTTGGCTCTTTTTAGTTTCCAAGCCTCAGAGCCACTACGGGTTTTTCTCATTGGAGATTCTACCATGGCAGATAAGGTTCCAGCAGATTATCCTGAAACAGGCTGGGGTATGCCTTTTGCTCATTTATTCAATGAAGCTGTTGAAGTTCAAAACCATGCCTATAACGGTCGGAGTACCAAAAGCTTTCGTCGCGAAGGTAGATGGGCTAAGGTATTCCAACAAATTAAAAAGGGTGATTATGTGTTCATCCAATTTGGCCATAATGATGCCAAATTTTCCGATACGAGCCGATATGCCGCTGCACAAACCGATTACCGTGAAAACCTGACTCGCTACGTAAAGGAAACCCGTTCTAAAGGGGGGATTCCTGTACTATTAACCTCCATACAAAGAAGAAAATTTGACTCTACAGGTACATTCGTGGACCAACATGGCGAATACCCACAAGTGGTTCGTGAAGTGGCCAAACAAGAAAAAGTTTTACTTATCGATTTAGAGAAAATCAGTCGGGCACAGATAGAAAAACTAGGTCCCGAACATTCCAAAAAAATATACCTTCACTACCCAGCTGGAATCTTTAAAAAGTTCATGAAAGGCGTAGCAGATGACACCCACTTTTCTGTGTATGGTGCATCTTGGATGGCTCAGGCTGTTGCCTCCGCCATTTTTGATTCCAATGAAGCGCTAAGAAGCTTCCTTAAAAAATCAGCTTTTAGTCAGAAATATCAATATGAATTACCGCTAGTAGCAGGAACGGCATTTAAAAAAGACACATTTTCGATTGTCTCTTATGGGGCAAAATCATCTCCGACATATCTAAATACGGCAGCAATCCAACAAGCGATAGACCTCTGTTCTGCCCAAGGAGGCGGTGTAGTTAACATTCCCGCAGGCTTTTGGTTGAGTGGCCCTATTGTATTAAAATCGCAGGTTAACTTACATTTGGAAGCTGGTACTTTGCTGCAATTCAGCCATCAAAGTACCGATTTCCCTTTGGTGAAAACCTATTGGGAAGGAGTGGAAGCTATTCGAGCACAATCACCCATTTCAGCATATCAGGCTAATAATATCGCCATCACTGGGGCTGGAATCATCGATGGCGCTGGTGAAGCTTGGCGACCCGTTAAGAAAGGTAAATTAACCGCTGGTGAATGGGCCACTTTAGTGAAATCAGGTGGCGTAATAAATGAATCTAAGGACACTTGGTACCCTACGGCTGGCGCATTAAAAGCTGCAAATATAGACCGTCCAGGAGTAGTTGCTGCAGGTTGGAATATCGAAAATGCCCAAGAAATTAAAGAATTTTTAAGGCCTAACATGATTAGCTTGATTGAATGTGAGCAAATATTGTTGGAGGGTGTAACCTTCCAAAATTCCCCTACATGGAACATTCACCCACTACTTTGCAAACACCTGACTGTCAATCAAATAAAAGTAAAAAACCCTTGGTTTGCACAAAATGGAGATGGGATAGACATTGAATCTTGTGAATATGTTTTAGTTAAAAATAGCAGTTTTGATGTCGGAGACGATGGAATTTGTCTTAAATCAGGAAAGGATGAAGAGGGTCGAAAAAGAGCGAGACCTAGTGCCCATATCTGGATAGATCAATGCCAAGTATTTCATGGACATGGGGGTGTGGTAGTTGGAAGTGAAATGTCGGGTGGAGTACATGATATATTTGTTTCTAATTGTCAGTTTTTAGGAACGGATGTAGGGCTTCGATTTAAAACCGCTAGGGGTCGAGGCGGAATCGTAGAAAACGTCTATATCCGTGATATCCTCATGAAAAATATTGCTGGAGAAGCCATCTTGTTTGACATGTATTACCAAGGAAAAGATCCATTGAGCACTTTTGGGAATGGTGAGGAAAAGCCTGTGATAGCAGCTATGGCCATCAACGAAGGAACTCCACAATTTAGATCTATATGGGCAGAGGGTATTCGTGTAAAAGGCGCTGCCACAGGTTTACTTATTCGGGGCTTACCTGAAATGCCGATCAAAGAAATCAAATTAAAGGATATTGAAATTGAATGCGATCAGGCTTACCGAGTCATTGAAGCAGATAGTATTGATTTAGAGCAAGTTACATTCACAAAAAATAAAGACAGAAAAAGCGAACTTTATCATGTTCAGCATTGGAAATTTTCTGGGAAAGAACTAACATTGAAAAAATAAAACCACTAGCATGCCTTTTCCATCCATTTTTTCATCTGAAACAAGTCGACAAATTTTTGAGCGAATTGATGCCCTGCAACCTGATTCTCCAGCATTATGGGGAAAGATGCATGTGGCTCAAATGTTGGCACATCTCTGTGTTCCCTATGAACAAATTAAGGGCGAAAATACCCAGCAGCCACCTTGGTTCATGAAAATAATCTTGAAATTATTTCTCAAGAAAACCTTGACCAATGAGGTTCCCTATCAGAAAAATGCGCCTACAGCCCCTGCGTTTATCAAAGTAGAAATTCATGATTTTGAAAATGAAAAGCGTCGCCTAAAAAGCTACATAACGGACATTGAAAAAATGGGGGCGGAACAACTTTGTCAGCAAGCCTCATTAAGTTTAGGCATGTTAAAAGAAAGTGAATGGAATAACATGCTTTACAAGCACCTAGATCACCATTTAAAACAGTTTGGCGTTTGATTTAAAAAGATCTAACCGCTATAACCCGCATGTTCAATCGTTTGAAATAATTTGTTTGCATACCTGTATTCAGGTTATGGGTTACAGCATGCTCTTGATCTATTTCGGTGGAGGTCCAATACCAGGCTGATTTGAATACATTATTGGACTTCATTTTTTTGAGATTCAGTTTTTGATGAATTAATTCAAACTCTTCTCGACTTGGTAATCTCCAATCATCAAATCCATTCAAAACGAGGTTTTCACAGGCTAATAAGGCGTTAGGATAATCGTATTGACCAATATCTTTGGTCGTTGCGATCAAGCCGTGAGTATCTTTTTCAAAAATCAAAAAACCTCCCAATTTTTCTTGAGGTGCTTTAACATTAGCCCTTTGACCCATGGAAAAAAAGGACCCACTAATTACAAACAATAAGATGGTAAAAAATTTCACTGACATACAATGGTTATTCCTTGTCAAAGTTCCGAAATAATTCCAACAATCATTTCATTAGGTTGAAATTTTGAAGGAATTGGTTGTATGAACTTTGCCCGACAAAAAGATCTTAAGGGTAGTAAATTTAGGCCAATTGGTCTATTCATGTTGCAAATAAGGCCAAAAAGCTGTATTTTGAAATAATTTTACATTGAACTTAACCAAAACCTACATAATCATTGCTTTAACCTATCCTACTCTCCCAATTTTAGGAAGGAATGGAAGGTCATTATATGATTTTATACTAAAACCATTTTTGTCTATGGTACTTTTATAAACAAAGAAATGTATATTTTCAGATGGGCATGATGCAAAGAAAATTTCAAAGGAAATATGTGATGGTTGCAAACGTTTTATAAGCTAAAGCGGATCAACCTCCTAGCATTTTTTGTTAGCCAGATTAATTATGTCAGCAAATTTAGAAGAACTTACTACTTTAGATGAAATCGTATTTCAGCATAGAAATCAAGAATACGGTGCATTTCAAATAAGGAAAAGTTATCCTTCTACTTTAAACAAATCCGCCTTACAAGGATCTATTCTTTTTACTTTTGTCATAGTTTTGATGTTTTGCGTACATCTTTGGCTGGATTCAAAGCAGGATAAAACAGACCTAAGTAAGGAAGTAACCGCTGAAGTGATGCGTTTAGCCCCTGCTCCACCAGTCAAAAAACAGGATGAATTAGCGCCTCCCCCACCCAAAGAAATCCCTAAGGTTACCACTACCAAGTTCTTACCGCCAGAAATCAGGCCCGATGACGACCCTACACCGGCAGTAAGACCACCTGAACAAGATAAGATCAAAGGGAACCCTGGTAGAATTGATGCCCTAGGGGATGTTAACGAGGGTCAACCAGATGGTCCAGAGCTGGAGGAAGAACCACCTGTTATTCCCTTTCCCATCAACAATGGCATTTGGGAATGGCCAAGTGGGAAAAGTCTACAGAGTTTGATTCCTAGCGGATCTACAGCTTGCTCCATTGATTTCAGGATCAAGATTAAGGCCGATGGAACGGTGAAGGAGATTCAAGCGAATAGTGATTGCGAAAGCAATGTGGAAGGTATTTTAACTAATTATTTTAAGAACCATCGTTTTGTTTTACAAAACACTAAAAAAGTGGGGATCGGACTAGCTGTCTCTTCAAAAAAAGAGTACATTTTGAATTAGTCCACAATACCCAATTAGCATATTGACACAATGAAGGCAAATAAATCAGCCCTTTTTTATAGACCCATTTACCTGTTGTTATTCCTATTGGGAATGGTCACGATGATTTCCTATCGGGCATATTCTCAAGATTCCAATATCAACAAAAGTCCATCTGAACAGTTTAGGATAGCTAAAGATTATTACAACGCAGCTAATTATGCTGCCGCTAGAATGGAATTTTCTTTATTCTTAGAAAAAAATGCCAAGGACTTTGACCGCAATTCTAACGAAATTATAGATGCTGAGTTTTTCATCGTTTTATGCGACTTTTACATCAATACCACTCGGGCTAAAGTAGCTGTAGAACGATTTATAGCCAATCATCCTTCTAGTTTGAAGACATCCATCTTGGTCAAAGAAATCGGAAGTTTTCTCTATAAAGCGGGCCAATACCAAGATGCGATACAATACATCGAACAGCGCGTTTCTATTCTTGATCCTGAAATACGCTTTCAGCTGGCCATATGTTATTTGCAAGTTGGACTAAATACGAAAGCCTTTAGCTTATTTGAATTATTAAGTAATGATGATAATGAATCTGTAGCCTATGCGGCTTCCTATTATTCCGGTTTATTAAAACTCAATCAAAAGCAATTTTCAGCGGCCATATTTGATCTTAAAAAAGCCGATGAAGCGCCATTAAAGTTGGCACAAGTCCCACTTTCAGATTCTGTTTGGGTAAAAATCAAGAGACAAATCCCCACCATGATTACTCAGGCATATTACCAAATGGGCCCTGAAAAGTATGCCGAATTAATTGCTTATGCAGAACCAATTGTACTTCATGATACTCGAGAAGTAGACAAGTCTGACATAGCTCGTCTATTAGGGGATATCTATTTTAACCAAGGGAAATTCAATAAATCCGCTGAAATTTATGCCCAGTATTTGGTCCTAAATGAACGTAAAAGGTCTGTATTTCAAAGCAATACAGAGGAGATTCCTTTGAAACAAGCTTTTTCTTTATTCAAATCTGGACAATACCAAGCAAGTGAAAGCATGCTCAAAAAAATTGCAAGTAATGAAAGTCTGACTGATTCATTAAGCCAGCTTGTTTACTACCAGATTGGGATGTCTCAATTTCATTTAAAACAATATGAATTGGCCAGCCATAGCTTGAGTAAAGCCATTGAAATCAATTGGAATAAATCCTTATCAGAAGACGCCTATTATAATCAGCTCGTTGCCGTAGAAAACCAAGGCAATTTTGATGCCTTAATGAGTAAAATCAAAGGATTTGTACAACAATACCCTCAAAGCAAGCACCTGGCCAAATTGAATACCATGATTATCCATGCCATCAGTGAAAGCAGTATTCAAGCTACAGGCATATTCCAAGTGAAAGAATTTTTCACCTTTAATGCGCTACAAACAGAGGAATTTAAAAAAGCTTATCAAGAAAGAGTGTATAGCTTGGCCGTTTCATTATTTGACCTAGAAAATAACCTTGCCCAAGTAGATCCCTTGTTTGCCTTGATCGAAGAAGTGAAAGCCTACCCTTACAATCCCCAATTGGTCTATTTAGCCAAGGTCATGCAAGGAGAAACCTATGGATTTTTGGCTAAAAATTACCTTCAAAAGAAGAATCAGAAGTTGAATAAGGAGGAAGAAAAAGTGCATCAATTTTATTTGAATAACCTTATTCAAATCTATACTTCCCTATACCAAAGTCCGATTCCTACTAATCCGGGTAGAGAATTAATCTTGGATAGCTCGACCTTGAAATATCAAATTAAATCTGCCTTGTTGAATACTTTGATTGACCTAAATCAACAAAGACCATTACAACTGGCCTTGGCTTCCAACTTATTTCATTCTCCATTAGCAAATGCTGCAACACGTAAAAAAGTGATTGAAGTTTGGAAGTACAATTCCACCAAAGAAGCTAGTGAATATCAAGAAAATAACCTGTTGGCACAAACGATTGGCCTATTAGATATTGCGTATGAAAAAGGCAATCCTGAAGAAAAAGAAGGCTATTTATGGGATAAAATCAAGATTCTGGAAAAGCTGCGTCGATACGATGATGTGAGTGATTTATATGGAAAATTCTTACAAGAGTTCCCGAATTCTAAGAATAAGGAGATCGCAACCTTAAATCAGTGGATTAGTTTATACCAAAAAGGTGGGCGAGAAAATTATGTACAAGCGATTAAGGGCTTCTCGGATATTTTACAAAAAAATGCCAAAACCTCTGTCCATTATAAAAGAGCATTAGATTTTAGATCCCAGACCTACGAAAAATTATCCATTCTTTCACAGGGGGATGATCAAATGTCTATGGGACGATTAGCCATTCAAGACAAGGAAGAACAATTAGCTAGTAGTCAAGGGGATACCATACGTGTTAGCGTGGTCAATAAGCTTAAAAACCTGTATAAGCGATTGAACCTTGAGGTAGAATGGGTGAAAAAGCATTACCAAGAATATGGCAGTGAGGAGAAATTTTGGGAAGATTGTATGGAACTTTACCAAAGCAAACGCTGGGATGTAGCCCGTACTACCTTATTGGAATTTCAAAAAATCTATCCTAATTCTACGAACAGCAATACCTTGTTGAAGAATCTAGCATCCAGCTCAGATAGCCTTCATGATTACCCTGGTGCCATTGAATATTACCAGCAAATTATCCACAAAAAAGAGAAATTTAAGCAAGCAGAAGTCATCAGTGCAGCCAAAAGAGCTGGAGAGATTGCTTTGATAAATCAACAATTGGAAACAGCTATACGCTCCTTTCAATTTATCAAGTCCTATACCAAAGTCAGCCGTCACCAAAAAATGGCCAATGAAAATTTAGTTAGTATTTATTTGCAAACGAAACAGTTAGATTCCTTATATAATTTAACATCTACTTGGGATGAGCTGTATGAAGCAGATGAGAAAAATACCTTATACCAAAATTATCTTCAAGTAGCAATTGAGGCACAACAGCCTGAATTAGTCAAGAAATGGCTACAGAAAATCAGTGTTAATAACCACTTAAGTCCTGTGGTTCAACAGATTGTAATTGGTGCAGAAGCAGAACTGAAGTATGCGCAGCTTTTATTCCAAGAAAAGAAACACCAAGAATTGGATGAATTATTGGATAAAACTTTGATTCGTAAGGTTATTACTACGAATATCCGTACTAAAAAAACCTATTTCAGAGGTCTTTTATTGTATGCAGATAATTTAATGGCACTGGACCAAAAGGATAAAGCCATGGGATATTATACAGCATTGTCCCAAAATATGGCGAAAGAAAATGATGTGAGAAACCTAGCCAAGAGCCGATTAAAATAGATTGAAAGAACAATGAGCAATTCATACCTACGCTATATTTTTATTCTTGTTGGCTTAATGGTTAAGTCCGAAATGGCTATGTCTTTTGTTCCTCAGACAGCCGATACCATTCGAATAAACCGAGAGGTCAATCTAGGAGAATTGAAACTTTCTCAAGAGAAAATAAAATTTCCTACTTTTCGCGACAAGAAAAGTAATCAAAAACCTGTCGAAGTCCCATTGAATTGGAGTAGTCAAGAAGTACATTCCTTAAAATGGTCAAAAATCAATCCAAGAGATGGGGAGGTTTTTGGATTAGATTCCTTGAATAACAACATCATTCGAGTAGGTGCTGGCAGTTTTGGATATACCTATTTAAACTTAAACCTCAATAAAGCTGATCAGCGATTAGGTTTTTATTTATCTCATGATGCCTATGCAGAAGGCCCGGTGGCAGACATTTTTTCTCAGAAAAAACTGAATAATATCAAAATTTGGAGTCGGTCTAGAGCCGATAGTAAATTAGAACTAGAGACCCATGTTGCCTATTCCCAATTAGGCACCAACTATTATGGATTTGAGCCAGGGCAAAAAATCCCTAGTTTCCGAGATCAGCGTTTGGTGTATGATACCTATAATTTCTTTGGAAAATTTGGCACCAACATTCCCAAATCCACCTTTGATTTTAATGCCAGTATTGATGTTTCAAGAATCAGTAATTTGAGTGATGTCAGTGAATTAACGAGCAATGGCTCATTCTATTCCAAAATCAAATTGAAGTCAAACTCCTTCATCAATTTAAGTGGAGAAATGATCCTTTCAGAATATAAAACGCCTGACATGACCCTCACTAGAAGTTTTTCTAGACTTAGACCCTTTTACACATTCTCCAATTACTTTGTCACTGTTTCTGCTGGGGCGCATTTCTTACAAGAAACAAGCGATGGCCCTGAGCCTGCTAAAACAAGTTTTTTCCCTCAATTCTTGATTGACTTTTCTAGCTTAGATTATATCCACTTTTTTGCAGGCCTAGGTGGGGATGTTCAATTCAATACCTATGCCAATTTTGTGAAACAAAACCCCTGGATGGCTCCTACTATCCTATTGAAAAACTCCTCACAAGTGGGTAATTTATATGCTGGAATTAAAGGGACGAACCGGTCAGATAAAGACAAAGCAGGGGATATCGATTTTGAATTTAAAATTGCCTATTCCGAATACACGGATTTACCAATCATTTCCAATTCCTTACTTGATCCCAAACAATTTGTCCTCACTTATGTGGGTGGTCTAAAAAAAGTTCAGGTAACTACCTTTTCTGGAAACTTTGACTTACAAGTGAGTAAATCCATCAAAAGTGCAGTTCGATTTAATTACGACAACTACGAATCTTTGGGTGATTTAGAAAAAGCTTTCCACAGACCAGCTTGGAAAATCAATTGGAATGGAACCATCTTGTTAGGCAATAAACTCTCCATCATTCCTACGATTGAATACATCAATGGTTTATACGCCTGGAGTCCTTCCGAATCAAAAGTGAAAGCCATGGAGGAGATTTTTGATTTAAATTGCCATGTCAATTTCAAATTTAATGATAAGCTTGCCTTAGGAGTTAATTTGAATAACTTACTGAATAGAAATTTCCAACGATACCTGAATTACCCAAGTCTAGGGTATAATTTTGGTGGAGTACTTACTTATTCCTTTTAATCTAAACTCATTCCACCTTTTTAAATTAATTTTGCGCTATGAGTCAAATCGAGGAACTTAAGAAAAAAATTCCTACCCATATTACGGTATTGGGAGGAGGAAGTTGGGCAACTGCTCTAGTAAAAATATTGTCTGAAAATCAAGTTAAAATCAAGTGGTGGATTCGTAGAAAAACTGATGTTGATTTTATCCGAAAATACAACCACAACCCTAGCTATTTAACGGATGTGGCTATTAATCCACGTAAAGTTAAGACATACCATAAAATGTCTGATGCCTTGCATGGGGTAGAATACATTATTTTAGCTGTACCCGCCGCCTTTATTCCAAGTACCTTAAAAGATCTAAATAAGAAACATTTCGAGGGCAAAAAAGTGGTTTCTGCCATCAAGGGCATGATTCCTGAAGAAAATATGCTCGTGACTGATTGGATAGAAAGGGAATTCAACTTACCACTAGGTCAAACCTGTGTGATCGCTGGCCCTTGTCATGCCGAAGAAGTGGCTTTGGAAAAACAGTCCTATCTGACCATTGCATCTCCCAATTTGGCATTGGCTCAGTCTTTTTCAAATTTATTAAATAGCCGATTTCTACAATCCCATGCCATTGAAGATTTATATGGAGTGGAGTATTGTGCTGTTATTAAAAACATCATAGCTATGGCCTGCGGTATCACCCGAGGCTTAGGTTTTGGTGATAACTTCCAAGCCGTTTTGGTTAGCAATGCCATGCAGGAAATAAAGCTATTCTTGGATGCAGTAGATCCTGAAACTAATCGTGATTTAAATAGCTCAGGATACTTGGGCGACTTATTAGTAACTGCCTATTCTCAGTTCTCAAGAAATAGAACATTTGGTAATATGATTGGCCGGGGATACTCTGTCAAATCAGCCCAGATTGAAATGAATATGATTGCAGAAGGATATTATGCGGTGAGAAGTATTTACCATATTTCTAGACAACATAAAATCCAATTGCCCATTATAGAAGCCGTTTATGCGATTGTATATGAGAAAGCCAACCCTCAATTGGAAATGAATAAATTGAAGGGATTTCTGAAATAACTACAAAAATGAGCGAATCAATTCAGCCGTTTTCGCCAAGGATTCTTGACTAACCTGCAATTTTGCTTGGGTAAAATTCAAATCATTAGCGGTGGTCATTGGGACTAAATGCACGTGAGCATGTGGCACTTCCAAACCAATAACCGCTACCCCTATCCTTTTGCAAGGAATGGCTTTTCGGATGGCAGGTGCTACGGACTGAGCAAATTTCATCAAGTCGGCCAATTGATCCGGTGCCAAATCGAAAATATAATCCGTCTCTTCTTTTGGCACTACTAATACATGTCCTTCCACTAATGGCATCACATCCAAGAAAGCTAAAAATTGCTCATTTTCAGCAATTTTGTGACAAGGGATTTCTCCCGTAATTATTTTGCTAAATATCGTGCTCATATTAGTCTACGCGTCTCAAATTACATTTTGAAATAGGCTTGATAATCAATGGTACTTTCTCCAATTTTACCGCATCACTATCTAAACCAAACCATTTATCTTCTGAATTCATAAACTGTTTTAAGAAGAAATAAAACTTCATGACCAGTCGATCCATCAATGGCAATTCATTATCAAAGGATAAAAATTTCTCCAATACAACAAATCGGAAATCACCTATCACGTTTTGCTCATTCAATGACTTATAACGGGAGGTGATATCCACTTCTCCACGGGCCACCATTTCTTCCACTACTTTTCTAAAGTACAAATTGATTCTTTGCTCTACTCGAAAACCCAATTTAAAATTCACCTTGATGATATCATCCGGCTCTATCACCGTTACCTTATAGTCCATAGTATAAGGCTCATCTAACGTGTCAACGTGTACAAACCAATAAATATCTGCACGCTTCGGTCTACGTTGGAAGATGGAATAGATAATCTTGGACTCAATATCAGAAACACGACCTGCGTTGGACATAAATACCAGGTGAGTAGCGTATTTGGGAATGGTTTCATCACGACTTAGCTCTTTCAAAGGCTCTACATAGTCTGCTAGTTTTTCGTATTCCGTTAAGTCCTTTTTAATACGAGTAGCCCTAAACCAAACATACATAACCAATAAAATGACACCGGCTATAAACAAGGACACATAACCCCCATGGGAGAATTTCTGCAAATTAGCTACTAAAAATGCCCCTTCTAAAGAGATATAAACGACTAAAAATAAGAGTATCCACCACATATCAATCTTCTTGATATGTAGGTAATAAGCCATCAATGAGGTAGTCATTAACATGGTTAGGGTAATTGCCAAACCATAGGCTGCTTCCATATTCGCAGATTCCTTAAACCAGAGTACGACACCTACGCATCCCAACCAAAGAAAAATATTGATAGAAGGAACATACAATTGACCTTTTTGGTCTGATGGATATATGAGGCGGACCTTTGGCCAAAAATTCAAACGTATCGCTTCTGAAATCAGCGTAAATGATCCTGAAATTAAGGCCTGACTTGCAATGACCGCTGCAGCAGTAGCTATACAAATTCCCGTGAATAGAAATTCTCTAGGGAGCAATTCAAAGATAGGTTTTCTACCATCAAGCAACATCCCTTGATGTTGCAATAACCAAGCCCCTTGTCCAAAATATTGAAGCAACAAAGCTATTTTGACGAATATCCAACTGATCCGTATATTATCCCGACCGCAATGTCCCAAATCAGAATATAAAGCTTCCGCTCCGGTGGTACATAAAAACACCGCACCTAATGTCCAGAAACCTGCAGTACCTGCTTGATGGGAAGTTAATAAGGCCCAAGCATAATGAGGAGATACTGCACGAAGGATACTCCAATCATGTTCAATCCATAACAATCCTGTCAAGGCTAACATACTAAACCAAAGTAACATGATAGGTCCAAATAACTTACCTACAACCTTGGTTCCTAAAATTTGAAAAATAAACAATCCCGTTAATATGACAATTACAATAGGTACCGTGTCTGTCACATAGGGTAAACCCTCTTTGGTTTTCAGCATTTTTAATCCTTCTACAGCAGAAGAAACTGAAATGGGCGGCGTAATGATACCATCAGCCAACAAAGTGGCTCCGCCGATAATGGCTGGTAAAGTCAACCATTTGGCATGTCGACGAACTAAAGCAAATAAGGCAAAGATTCCTCCTTCACCCTTGTTGTCGGCACGTAAAATTAAAATAACGTATTTGAGAGTCGTTTGAAGGGTCAGTGTCCAAAAAATACAAGACAAGCCCCCCAATATCATCAGCTCATTGATAGGATCTTTTCCTATGATGGCCTGCATAACATACAAAGGAGATGTCCCAATATCTCCGTAGATGATACCCATGGCTACGAGCAGTCCAGCTGCAGTAGCCGTGTTTTTGTGTTTTTGTTCCATTATAAAGTGTGGGAGCGTAAATTTATTACCAAGCGAATTAGTTTAACGTAAGAATGCAAAATTTGCAAAAAATTGTACTATTATTGGTTGCTTTCTTGACATATTTCAAGAAACGGCAGCAAATATACCTTCAATTTTGATATAAAAAACAGCTATTTTTCATTTTATTAAAATTGCCCTAAAAAATTGATTTACAGCGCCTAATTCGCACATATTCAGAACAAATAATATTGGTTCGGCGGAGCAAACAGGTACAAAAAGCAAAATATCGAACTAAAAACCCAGCCATAGACCTTGAATGATTCAAAAAAAAGGGAAGCCTTTAGCTTCCCTCTAGTATGATTATTTCAATGTTTGCTCAAATAAACCCATGGTTCTTGTCCATGCCAATTTAGCCACTTCAGCATTATAACGTGCTGGAGAAGAATCATTATTAAAGGCATGTTGCGCTCCTTCGTACACAAATAGTTGATAATCCTTCTTGTTCGCCTTTAAGGCCTCTTCAAAAGCAGGAATCCCAGCATTGATTCGCTCATCCATACCAGCATATTGCAGCATCAATTTGGCTTTGATCTTGGGAACATCTGCTACTTCTGCTTGTCGACCATAATAGGCTACAGCAGCTGTTAATTCAGAGTCCATAACTGCCATGGAATTGACCATG
Organism: Aquirufa ecclesiirivi; assembly: GCF_011250515.1. Taxonomy (GTDB): domain Bacteria; phylum Bacteroidota; class Bacteroidia; order Cytophagales; family Spirosomataceae; genus Aquirufa; species Aquirufa ecclesiirivi. The sequence goes on from NZ_JAANOP010000003.1 coordinate 324,945, forward strand.
CCTCCGCCCCAACAAAAACCAACTACCCCCGTTTTTTTATTACTGTTTTTTAATCCTCGTAAATAATCCAGACCACTCTTAATGTTTTCTAAATTCTGCACCGCATCCAATTTAGCAAACAAGGCTCGTCCTTCATCTTCATTAGCAGGAGTTCCTCCAAAGGGAGAAAGTGCATCAATACCCAAAGCAATGTATCCTGCTTTGGCAATTCGGCGAGTTACATCCTTGATATGTGGAGTCAATCCTCTGTTTTCATGAATGACCAATACAGCACCTAATTTTCCTTTAGATAATTTCGGTTGTACTAAATAGCCTTTCATGTTACAATTTTTAGAAGGATAAGAAACATCCTCCATCAATAAATCAGCATCTTGAACTGATACTTGATTCGCCATGGCATAATTGCCTTCTAACATGGGTAAAATAGCTAAAGCAGCCGCTGTTCCTCCAGCTAATTTGCTCAGTTTAGCTAAAAACACTTCCCTTTTTAATGGTTTGTGTGTGTACTCATCAAACAGGTTGATAATTTTCTGATCCATTATTTTTTCATTTAAGCATGTGAGTGAATATGTATGTAGTTCTCTGTCTTAAAGTGCGTAGTAATATCCAAATATAATGTCCATCTCATCTTCGGAAGTTAAACCAAAGCGAATGATGCGATTCGTATTATTTTCATAAGTAACCACCGAAGTTAATCCTTCTCCTGCTTTTAGCTCAATCACTTGGGGAAAATTAATAACCTTCGGATGTGCCCAATCCGTACTTTCATAAATTACCTCACCATTACGGGCTCCTCCTTTAATTTTAATTTGGAATAATTTACCCCACTGATGGGTATGGGAAGTTAAAGACACGATGGCTACAGCCTTATCAAAGGTGAAATCTTTGGATATGACGGTCTTTTGATTGGCAGGTATCGTTAGATTGGTGTTATTAAAATTGATCATTTGCACTACCTTTTTCACTTGATCAGCCTTAACGGTATATAGATTGACATAGTTTTCTCCAAAGATCACCTCGTTGGTTTTATTAAAATAATGAGGATTTAAATCAATAGAGCTGTTGGCAGGAAGCAATAATGCCGTTCCTTCAGGAAAAGTATAATCTGAATTAGGATCTGTGCCGCCCCCCAAGAAAAGGTGATTTTGCATTTGCAAAAAGGTAAACACGTTGATGCTATTATCACTATTACGCAAATCCCTCACCTCATTTAAGTTAGGCAATGTTTGTTTATTTTCGAAATCATACAGAACCATGTGGTGGCTATTGGGCCTTGACTTTAACTTAATGCGGGAAACATAGACGGGAGCTGAATTATTTAAAGGCTTGCGAACAAATAACTCACGTTCAAAATTAGGTGCGACAGAAAACTTCTCGACTTTCAATTGAATTCCCTCTTTTCCTTCGGCGGATGGTTCAGATAATGGACTAAAATCTGAGCTTGCCGCATAACTAGGTGTGGTATCATCCAATAGTTTGGCATCGGCTACTTCTCCCTTTTCAGGAGCTCCAGCTTCAATCCAATTTTGGATAAATTTCAATTGTCCAACTGACAGTGGCTTGCCTCCTAAAGGCATGGGCACACCATAATCTATGCTGGAATGATGGGCAACATCCCAATTCAATTTATGATACAATAAACTTTGCGTGGATTGATATTTGGTAACTCGTAAGATTTTATTGAGGACGGCATTGGAGTTTTTAGCAGCGACTCCTACCAGTTGAGCGTAAGAGGATGATTTAGCAAGTACTAAGCCATGTTGGGCAAAGGAAGCATCGGTGGTAGCTAGATGGCAACCTGCAGTAGCACAAGAAGGAGTCAATATTCGATCCTGGATTAAATCAAACGAGGAGGTAACTGAACTAGCTGGATTGGTGGAATTTTCAGGCTCTACAGCTTGCTTCGTGCAAGCAGAAAAAAGCAGGCTTAAAGCAAATATTGCCCAATAACAGTTTTTCATCTTAAGGTATAAATATCGTATACTTCGCCTGGCAAAATGCGTAAAACACGCGCCAAAACCAATAGAACTAATTTCCGTGAAGCTAGCCAAAGTGGTAAGGATTGCTTCTCTGCAAACAAAGCTAATGTAATCTGTTGATTTTCATGCAAATACTCCATCAACCATTTTTCAGCCGGCCCAAAACTAAATTGAATGCCTTCCTCATTTTCTCTTCTAAGTATTTGTTTCATCTCCTTGCTCGCTTGTACCGTACGATCTTTGATGCGCACATAACACTTGGGCTGAGATTCATCTGCTACTTGTACTAAGTGAGGCTTGTCGATACTGGGAAATATGTGATAAACAAGAATTGCCCTTTGAGAATCTATTTCCACGCGATAATTAGTGTAGGAAAACACAGGGAAACAATACTTTTCAATAGCCCGATCCAATAGAAATTGTTCTTCATCCACAAATTTCACTCCTTGAACTTGCCCCTCATCACTGACACCTATTAAAAGTGTTCCTCCATCCGTATTCGCAAAAGCTACCATTTCTTTGATAATCTTTTCTGGGAATTTCACTTTCATTTTAAACTCCAAGCGCAAACCCTCGCCCTGCTTAACCAAGTTTTTTATAGCCTTCAAGTCCAAAAAGGGGGATTTATCTTCCTCCATTCCCTCATTCCACCAAATCTCAGAGCCTTGATGCATTCTACCTTATTTATCGTGATGAATTTACAAAAGATTTATTGCCTTCGCACACATCATGCAAATCTTTTTAATGTCAAGTATAGTAATTCAATAGACATTGTGTATTTTTGTGAAAATTTTAAGAGCATGGATATTTCAACCCTTGAAAAAACCTTAGCAAATCTATCTCTAGAAGAACGATTGCGTGTATTGACTCAACTATTCCCCCTTGAGAAAATAGTATTTTCTACTTCTTTTGGGCAAGAGGATCAAGCCATTTTATACGCCATAGCTAGTCAATCTTTAGCTATACACATATTCACCTTAGATACCGGCCGTCAGTTTCAAGAATCCTATGAATTAATGGATTTAACTACTCGAAAGTATCAAATTACGATTGATACTTTTTTCCCAAAATCAGAATCGGTGGAAAAACTAGTGAAAGAAAAGGGCTTCAACTCCTTTTATAATTCAGTAGAAAACAGAAAAGAATGTTGTTTTATTCGCAAAATGGAACCTTTATCCCGAGCTTTGCAAGGAGCAAAGGTTTGGATAACAGGTTTACGAGCTGAGCAATCTGAAAATAGAGCCAATATGCCCATTGTAGAATGGGATGAACAAAGACAATTATTCAAAATCAACCCATTAATTGATTGGACATTGGATGAATTAAATCAATATTTAGTACACCATAAAATACCCCAAAACCCCTTGCATAAAAAAGGTTTTATCTCCATCGGTTGCGCACCATGTACCCGTGCCATCGCAGAGGGTGAACACCCTAGGGCAGGCAGATGGTGGTGGGAAAACTCTCAAAAAGAATGTGGTTTACACGCCTAATTTATTAGCCATTTTATGACAAATTCAACCATTAAAGACAAAATAGGACAGTTTCCAAGAAAACTGGAAGATGAATCTATTTATATCATGCGTGAAGTTGCCGCTCAATTTGAGCGCCCAGCTTTACTGTTTTCTGGAGGTAAAGATTCTATTACTCTAGTTAGATTAGCTCAAAAAGCATTTTTCCCTGGAAAAATCCCTTTCCCTTTGGTACATATTGATACAGGGCACAACTTCCCTGAAACCATTGAATTTAGAGATTGGCTAGCCAAAGAAACTGGAGCAGAATTGATCGTACGTTATGTTCAGGATTCCATCGACCAAGGAAAAGCCAAAGAAGAAACGGGTAAATATGCCTCTCGCAATGTCCTTCAAACCGTAACATTATTAGATACCATCGAAGAATTCAAATTCGATGCTTGTATCGGCGGAGCTAGAAGAGATGAAGAAAAAGCCAGAGCAAAAGAACGCATCTTTTCTGTTCGTGACGATTTCGGTCAATGGGATGCCAAAAGACAAAGACCTGAGTTATTTGATATGTTGAACGGCCGTATTGCCGTGGGTGAAAATGTGCGTGTTTTCCCTATTTCCAATTGGACAGAACTAGACGTTTGGAATTACATCAAGGAAGAAAAAATGGAAATCCCAAGCATTTATTTCTCGCACCAACGCCAAGTTATTGAACGTGATGGTATGCTTTGGGCAGATTCAGCCTACCTGAATAAAGAAGCCGATGAAATTCCATTTGAAGCCACCGTACGTTTTAGAACCGTGGGTGATATGACATGTACAGCTGCGGTAGAATCTGATGCGGTTGAAATTGACATCATCATTGAAGAGATTTTATCAGCGGAAATTTCAGAACGTGGCGCTCGTATCGACGATAAGCGCTCGGAAGCCGCCATGGAAAAAAGAAAGCAACAGGGATATTTTTAACAGGAGAGAGAAAGGAATATGGATATTTTACGTATAGCTACTGCAGGATCTGTAGACGACGGAAAAAGTACTTTAATTGGTCGATTATTATATGAAACCAATTCAATTACTAAAGATAAAATTGAAGCATTAGAAAGTGCTTCCAAAAGAAAAGGTTTAGATTTTTTAGATCTTTCTCTTTTAACAGATGGTTTAATCGCGGAAAGAGAACAAGGCATCACCATCGATGTGGCACATATTTATTTCTCCACTCCCACACGTAAATACATCATTGCAGATACACCCGGTCACGTGGAATATACCCGTAACATGGTTACTGGGGCTTCCAATGCCAAAGTATCATTGATTTTGGTGGATGCTCGCCAAGGTGTCGTAGAACAAACAGCTAGGCATTTATCTATTGCGGCATTACTCCGCATTCCCAAAGTCATTGTTTGTGTGAATAAAATGGATTTGGTTCAATATGACGAAGCTAAATTTGAAGCCATCAAAGATAGTTTAGGTTCATTGGTCGCTCAAACCACTTTTGAAGGACAAGAAATCAGCTTTTTGCCTATTTCTTCCCTGTTTGGACAGAACATCACCCAAGCTGCGGATAAGATGCCTTGGTATCAAGGAAATACCTTATTGGGTGAATTAGAAGCATTTGAATATGCCGAAAGCCTAGCTCATGCTCCCGCTCGTTTTCCTGTTCAATGGGTTATTCGCCCAAAAACAGAGGAATACCATGACTACCGTGGCTATGCCGGAAAAATCAGTTCAGGTACATTTCAAGTTGGGGATGTCATCAAAGCTTTACCCACTGGCCAAGAAAGCACTATATCTTCTATTGAAAAATTTGGGGAGCAATTAGAGCGTGCTGTCGCTGGAGATTCGGTCGTGATTACATTAACAACAGACGTGGATATTTCTCGTGGAAATTCTTTGGTATTAGCTTCAGATACGCAAGCACCCCAATTAAAAGATTTTACTGCCCAAATTTGCTGGTTAGATCACCAAGCTTTAAGTCCAGGAAAAACATATTTATTACAGCATGGAGTAAATTTGACTAAAGCCAAAATCTCTCAAATAACAGAGCGATTGGATGTGGTAGCGCAAACATCTAGCCAAGATGTAGACTCTCTAAAACTCAATGAAATTGGAGGAATACAATTGCGTACAGCACAGCCCATCATGGCGGATGTCTATGCAGAAAATCCTTCCAATGGAGCTTTTATATTGGTAGACGAGTTTTCTAACTCAACGGTTGGCGTAGGTTTCGTTAAATAAACCTATTCATATTTTTTGGGGGCGTACAAGAAACCGAAAGCTTCTGCGCCCTCTTTTTCATGCACTTCATGGTGAACGTAGTGGGCTTTAATCAAGCGCTTCAAATAACTATTCTTTGTTTTAAACTTGATTTTGATTCGTCGATGGACGATGATATCATGAAAGATAAAATAGCACAAACCATAGGTTGCTATACCCAAACCTATCCACAATAAGGGCCTGTAAGCTTCTATTTCAGCACCTATGATGATGGTTAGGGTCGACAAAACTCCAAACACCACCGAAAACAAATCATTTTTTTCCAATACATGTTTGTGATGTACATGATGTGACTCATGCCAATTCCACATGATACCGTGCATGATGTATTTATGGGTAAACCAGGCCATTCCTTCCATCAGCAAAAAAGTACCTAGCCACAATCCTATTTCCATGATTTCTGTTTTCAATTTCAACCGAAATTACGTCGAATTGTTTTAAAATTCCACCTTCCTCTTTGAGCTAAATCAATTATCTTTGTAGGCTATAATAAACCGTTCCTAGAATACGGCAAGAATCTTCCTTTATGATTGACAAAAATTACGCCCCCCAAGAAATAGAGCAAAAATGGTATGCCTATTGGATGGAAAATAAGCTATTTGCTTCCAAACCAGATCCCAATAAAGAAGCCTATACCATCGTCATCCCTCCTCCCAATGTGACGGGTGTTTTGCACATGGGGCATATGTTAAATAATACCATCCAAGACGTGTTGATTAGAAAAGCACGTATGGAAGGAAAAGAAGCATGTTGGGTACCTGGGACAGACCATGCTTCCATTGCTACCGAAGCAAAAGTAGTTGCGATGTTGAAAGAAAAAGGCATCGAAAAAAAGGATATTAGTCGGGAAGAATTTCTAACATATGCTTTTGACTGGAAAGAAAAGTATGGCGGAATTATCTTAGATCAATTAAAAAAATTAGGTGCTTCGTGTGATTGGGATCGTACCCGATTCACGATGGAGCCTTCATTATATGAGGCTGTAATTGATACTTTTGTTCGTTTGTACAACAAAGGATTAATTTACCGAGGTGTTAGAATGGTCAATTGGGACCCACAAGGTAAAACGGCTTTGTCAGATGAAGAAGTTATTTACAAGGATGTTCAAGCCAAATTATACCATATCCAATACCCTCTAGTTGATGGTTCTGGACATGTTACCATTGCCACTACGCGCCCTGAGACCATCATGGCCGATGCTGCCATCTGTGTTAATCCAACGGATGAACGCTATCTTTCCTTGCATGGCAAAAAGGTCTTTATTCCATTGATCAATCGTGAAATCAGCATTATTCCTGACGAATATGTCAGTACCGACTTTGGAACAGGTTGTCTTAAAGTAACTCCAGCCCATGATTTAAATGACTATGAACTAGGTATTAAACATAAATTACCGGTAATTGATATCATTGACGACAATGGTGCTTTGAATGAAAAAGCCGTGCTATTTGTAGGCGTGGATCGTTTTGAAGCCAGAAAACGAATTGTCAAACAATTAACGGAAGAAGGATATTTAATTCAAACCGAAGAATATAAATCGACTATTGGTACTTCTGAACGTACAGGAGCCGTTATTGAACCTAAGCTTTCATTGCAATGGTTTTTGAAAATGGAGGAAATGGCGAAACCTGCTTTGGAAAATGTCATGAATGACAACATCCAATTGCATCCAGCCAAATTCAAAAATACCTACCGTTCTTGGATGGAAAATGTACACGATTGGTGTATTTCTCGCCAATTATGGTGGGGCCAACAAATCCCTGCATTTTACTTACAAGATGGAACGCTGATTGTGGCGAAAGATAAGAAAGAAGCGTTGCGCATCGCTCGAGATACATACCAATTATTTGCCTTAGTAGAAGATGATTTAACGCAAGATCCTGATGTATTGGATACTTGGTTCTCCTCGTGGTTGTGGCCAATCTCCGTGTTTGATGGTATCGAAAACCCGGATAATGAAGAAATCAATTACTACTATCCAACCAACGACTTAGTAACGGGACCTGATATTTTATTCTTTTGGGTAGCCCGTATGATTATGGCAGGATATGAATGGAGAGGCGAATTACCTTTTAGAAATGTGTATTTAACGGGTATTGTCCGCGACAAGCAAGGCAGAAAAATGTCTAAGTCCTTGGGAAATTCACCTGATCCATTGGAATTAATCGAAAAATTTGGAGCGGATGGTGTCCGTTCGGGATTATTGTTTTCTGCACCAGCTGGTAATGATTTGTTGTTTGATGATAAATTATGCGAACAAGGGAGAAATTTTTCCAATAAAATCTGGAATGCATTCCGTTTATTGAAGGGATTAGAAGTTCAATCAGGTAAATCTTTACCAGAACATGTGTTAGCGACGGAATGGTTTGAATCTAAATTATCTCAAACAATCCTAGATGTACAGGATCATTTCCAAAAATTCCGTATTTCGGATGCTTTATTAAGTATCTATAATTTGGTGTGGGATGATTATTGTGCCAAATATTTGGAGATTATCAAACCTCCATACCAAAGCCCAATTGCATCTGAGACTTTGGCCAAAGCCTTAGGTTTATTTGATCAATTGATGCGATTATTACATCCATATATGCCCTTTATTACCGAAGAAATTTGGCAGAATATGGAAGAAAGAAAAGAAGGAATCAGTATTTGCAAAGCTGAATTCCCGAAAGCAAAGCCCGTTCAAGCTTCGATTATTTCCCAGTTTGATGCCATGTTTGAGATTGTTACAAAAATCCGAGAGATTAGAAATACCAAGCAGATTTCTCCTAAAATAGCGCTTAGTTTATGTATCAAAACGGATCAGTCTAGTGCATATGATGCCATTAATGCGATCTTAATTAAATTGGCCAATTTAGATTCGGTTTCTTTCATTCAAGAATCTATTTCAGAGGCACAAACTTTTGTCGTAAAATCCGATCAGTTTTTTGTTCCATTAGCCAATGACGAGGATCCAACTGTGTTAAAAGAAGAGACGGAAAAGGAATTGGTTTACTTGGAAGGGTTTAAAAAATCCGTTGAGGCAAAATTAGCCAATGAAAAATTCGTTCAACATGCCAAAGCGGATTTGGTAGAAAGAGAAAGACAAAAGCTTTCTGATGCTGAAAACAAAATCAAATCCTTGAAAGAGTTATTAGCCCGTTTAAACTAGATGAAAAACGTTCAGCGCTATGTTGGATTTTTAGGCTTGATCATTGCCCCTTTTTTCTTTGGGTCTTGCGGTAATGCGGAAGACAAAAAGGAAACCAAGGCTAATGCGCCAACCATTCAATTGGATATACAGCGTTTAGATCAGACTATTGCGAATAGTACGACTGAAAAACAAATCGACAGTATTCTTCGCAAGCATCCTGAGGTCTTACAGGCTTATTTTTCTGTTGGAACAAATCGCTCTGTTGAGCTAGCGAAAAATTTCTTTGCACTTTTCCAAAATCCTGCACTTAAGAAATTTTATGAACAAAGTCAGCAACAAGCTTTTTTTGGTGGAAAAATATTGGAGAATGAGTTACAAGCTGCATTCCAAGAAATAAAGAATGAATTCCCTCAAGCTAAAATACCTAAAATCAGAACAGTATTTACTGGATTTGGAGCTGTAGGAAATTTCAAAACCCAACATCTTGTTGTAAGCGATACCCTAATCATCATCGGATTAGATTATTTCATGGGAAAAAAGGGTCTGTATCTCCCTCAGAATGTATATGACTACCAATTAAGGCGCTTAGAACCTAGAGCAATAGTCGGTCAAATTTTATTATTGTATGCGGGCTATTTCAACCAACATGATGCAGAAAATGCGACTATGCTAAGCGATATGATTTGGTATGGGAAAAGCTATGCATTTGCTAAAAAAATGGCCCCTGCTTTAGCGGATAGCTTATTATTTGGATACACTCAAACAGAATTAGCGGAATCAGACATGTTCCAACAAGAAATTTGGGAACATTTTATTGATCAATCTTTGTTGTACAAACAGGATGAATTCACCAAAGCCAAATATTTGGGGGAAAGACCCAAAACGATTGAAATAGGTCCCGCATGTCCGGGTTCTATAGGTCGATGGTTAGGATGGAGAATCGTTGATGCTTATCAAACAAATCATCCAAAAGAAAGTTTGGCTTCTATCATGGCAAAACCAAATGCCAATCAACTATTCCAGGCCTCAGGATATAGAGGTAAAGCGAAAGAATAATCATATGGCAAAGAGACACGAGAAATTTGGAGAAGGAGCTGACCCTAAAGATGCCAAAAAAGTTAATAAAGAAGGAATTCGCAAAGCATTACGTATTTACAAATTTATTTTGCCGTATAAATGGACATTCATTGCAGGAATGTTCTTTTTGTTTTTTTCGAATTTAACCACCTTGAGTTTCCCATTATTAATTGGCGAAATGACCAAAGTAATGGAAGGGAAATCGCATTTTACCATCAATCAAGTAACCATCTTCTTTTTTTCAATCTTAGTAATACAGGCCATTTTATCCTTTTTCAGGATTTATACCTTTGCTCAGGTATCCGAAAAAGCGATGAGGGACGTTCGTCAACATCTCTATTCCAAGATCATTACTCTCCCTATTTTCCAATTTGAAAAACGCCGAGTAGGAGAAATGATGAGTCGAATTACCTCCGATATCACCCAATTGCAAGATGTACTTTCCATTACCTTGGCGGAATTCTTTAGACAAATCTTCACTCTAGTAGGTGGAATTGCCTTAATTACCTACATATCCTGGAAACTAACCTTGTTTATGTTAGCCACATTTCCTGTTTTAGTCATTGCGGCCTTAGTTTTTGGACGATTTATTCGCAAAGTTTCTAAAAAATCTCAAGATGAATTGGCATCCACCAACATCATTGTGGAAGAAACTTTCCAATCCATTCAGGCAGTCAAATCTTTTACCAATGAAAAATGGGAGGTTAATCGCTATACACAATCCTTAAATTTAGTGGTGGATCAAGCGTTAAAGGCGGCGACTTTTCGAGGAGGTTTTGTCAGCTTTATCATCTTCGCTCTTTTTGGTGGAATCGTTGGAGTGGTTTGGTATGGAGCACAATTAGTTTCATCAGGTGATTTAATTCTGGCTGAGCTACTGACTTTTATCTTTTATACTGCTTTTATTGGGGGTTCGGTAGGTGGACTAGGCGACATTTATGCTCAGTTACAAAAGACTATTGGAGCTTCTGAAAGGATTTTAGAAATTTTAGATGATCCATCTGAAATAAACATGGAAAAGGAATCAGAAATTGAAATTCCATTTGGAAGAATTGAAGTCAAAGATTTACATTTTACTTATCCTGGCAGGCCGAATGTCCCAATATTAAAAGGTATCAACTTCTCCATTGAACCTGGTGAGAAAGTAGCCATAGTAGGTAGTTCTGGTACAGGTAAGTCAACATTAGCCCAGTTGTTCATGCGCTTTTATGAACCGAATTCGGGGAAAATTGAATTGGTAAATCAGGATATACAATCGTTCGATGTGGGTGATTGGAGAAAATTAGTGGCTTTAGTACCTCAAGAAGTTTTACTGTTTGGAGGAAGTATCCGTGAGAACATTGCATATGGTAAACCGGGTGCAACGATGGAAGAAATAGAAAAAGCTGCTGAATTAGCCTTTGCCAAACAATTCATTGAATCATTTCCTGAAAAGTGGGAAACCTTGGTTGGGGAAAGAGGTGTAAAATTATCAGGCGGACAAAGACAGCGCATTGCCATTGCGAGAGCTATTTTAAAAAACCCCAAGTTTTTGTTGTTGGATGAAGCGACAAGTGCTTTAGATTCGGAGTCGGAAAAATGGGTTCAATCGGCATTAGAGGAATTAATGAAAAATCGTACCAGTTTAATCATCGCTCACCGTCTATCGACCATCCGATCGGCCGACAAAATCATTGTCATGCAAGAAGGTCAGATTGTTGAAACGGGTAATCATGAGGAATTGATGAGCCTAAACGATGGAATTTATCAAAAAATGGTCAAATTGCAGTCTGATCATCTCTAAGAGAATGGGGCACAAAGCACTTAGTTTATCTGATTTTGACCTTAGACCTACACCCTGTAGAATGGAGGTATTGGGTTTATTGCAATCACATGAATATGCCTTAAGTCAAGGTGATATTGAGCAGGAATTGAGTAGTAAATTTGACCGTGTTACCGTATATCGTACGCTCAAAACATTCTTAAGTCAAGGTTTAATACATAAAGTCCTAGATGACATAGGCGGAATCAAATATGCCTTATGTAAGGAACTTTGTCATCAAGGAGGGCACCCTCATCAGCACGATCACGTGCATTTTAAATGTGACCAATGTGGACAAACTACTTGTTTGGAATTGGTTCATATTCCAAGCATCAGTTTACCTGAAAATTTCACAAAAAAAGAAAGTAATTTATTGATTCAAGGAATTTGTAATCTATGCAATCGACCTTAATTGTTCAATTTACTTTGAAGTAACGTAAGGCAATTAGGATTAATTTTATAACGCTTTTGCCTTCGGTCTTCCTCTGAATTCACTCGAATAATACTATTCTTTTCCCCTGTAAGCAGAGCTAGTGTTTGATTTACTTGATTAATCATGGAACTTCTTCGATAGCGCTGGGAATCAAATGCGACATTCTCAATATCCAAAATCCGATTAACCTCATCAATAGTTGCTCCATCTGTATTTTGATTAGTAAGGATAGCTTGTAAAAGTCGTAATGAAGTTGGATCAATATCCCATTTAACCTCTTGAATATGCGGCTTAAGCGCTTCTTTATGGGAGCTATTAGGTTTTATCTTCCTCATCAAAAGAATGAGTAAAGAAACCAATGTGATTAAAACGGAAGCAAAAAACCAATCACTTTGATACCATGGTAAATCAGTCAAAAAACCAATGAAGGTGGCATTGGCTGCCAGATCATCGAAATTGATGTAAAGAAAACTATCAGGAGATTCTGGATTTGGATTTTGTAAAACGTTTAATAACCAAGGCCCATGTATAAAAATACTAGGATTTTGAGGTTGAGAGGCCCCTAAGGCAATGCGCGCATATTTAAGTTCTAGATCTTTATATTCCAAAACTTCTAAAGTACGTGGATTAATAAAATAATATGTATGAATTCCATTTCTATTGGAAGATGTTTCAAAGACAAAATATTTACCGGTATAGAATAAATGACGTCTATCATGATAGCTATAGTCTTCTAAAATTTGTCTAATAACTGAGTGGGTAATTTTACCTAATTTCGTCCAAGTTTTTGTAAAGAAAGAAAACTGATAAATAGTTTGATCTAACTGAAGTTTTCCATAATTAGTACTCACATCAGTAGAATAATTTGAAAAAGAAATGATGACATCTTTTTCAGGAAAATAAGAAACAAAACCATGGTACATTCCTGATGGAGCTTGTCCTTCAGCATTTACTGATTCCCACTCTTTGGTCTTTGTATCAAAATAAATCAAATGATTATTGGTTCTCCAAAAACCATAACCTCCTAAAGAATACATTTTGTCTCCTCTGAAAAAACGATATGCAAAGCAATTATCACCTCTATAATAAGTTTCATCTTTACGCATCAATTTAAAATTAGTTAAATCAACCACATATATTTGATTGGTGCATTCTTGAAAGATGTAAATAATGTTGGAATTAGTTTTCTGCAAGACAGTAAACTCGGCAGTCTTCATAAAATCTGGATGATAAGTAGAATCCGTTTTTAGGCTATTGAAAAAGGCCCAATTAGAATTAGAATCCAGTCGGGCTATTTCATTCTTTACTAAATCAATTCGATAAGCATGATGGTCCTTACTACTCAGAAAATAGGCGAATTGGTTGGCCTTGATGAAACCTGGAACTAGGAAGAAAAATAAAATAAACCAAAAAAGCTTCATGCCCCAAATGTATTAAATATAATAAGAATGCCACCTGAAGCATTTAAATTTATCGGTAAGCTATTATCCTAAATTAAGAAGAGAAAAGAAGGTACGAAATTATAAATGATGAAGTATAAATTATAAATGGATTTTAGCTCAATTCTTTATCTAGATAACTAAACCCTTATAACTAACCAATATTTCTACATTCTTCATTTTACATTCTACATGGAGAGGTTAACCGAAGGGGCATGTCGAATGAGAGATAATCGAAATTTTCAATCCCATGTCAAATGTTGGCTTCGAGAACCTCAGCCAACATTATTCGCAAACAATATCATTCTACATCCTAAACAATAAAAAAGAAACCATACTAACTAATACTACCGCTTCTTTCATCACCTTTCGCAGGGCTGCACGACGGAGTTTCCTATCAAAAATTTTACATTCTTCATTTTACATTGAACGGTTAATCCAAACGAAAAATTGGAACGTAGCATGAGCGAAGCGGCAGGCGGATATTTGACCATGTGCATAGGCCGCGTGCGTTGGCGTCAAAGATTAAAGCCGTATGCGGAGTGAACATCGGTTCCGCGCATGCGGAATTCGTTTTGGATTAACCGTATTTCATCTGTTTTTTTTGTTTCTTTTTTTATAAAAAAAAAGAAAGACCAATGAGATTTTTAACTAGGAAATGTAATTATGTGAATTTATTTAACAATTCTTTTTACTGAATCAAACTTACCAAGGCCTTTCTTTTTTTGAAAAAAAGAAACAAAAAAACTTCTTTCTTTGTCGTTCAGCCAAGGCGAATTCCGCTTTGCGGAACCGTGATTCACTCCGCTATCGCCTATACTTTTGACTCCGACGCGCATCGCCCATGCTGATGCTGAGGTCAAAACCTCGTCTACCGCTTCTTTCATCACCTTTCGCAGGGCTGCACGACAAGTTTTCTATCAAAAATTTTACATTCTTCATTTTACATTGAACGGTTAATCCAAACGAAAAATTGGAACGTAGCATGAGCGAAGCGGAAGGCGAATATTTGACCATGCGCATAGGCTGCGTGCGTTGGCGTCAAAGATTAAAGCCGTATGCGGAGTGAGCATCGGTTCCGCGCATGCGGAATTCGTTTTGGATTAACCGTATTACTTCCGTTTTTTCTGTTTCTTATTTTATAAAAAAAAGAAAGACCGTGAAATGGTTTATGCCAACAATGCTACACGAATAAATGGCAAATGATGAATGATAAATTATAAATGGAATTGGCTTCAATTTATGTCCTAATAACTAACCACTAATTCTACATTCTTCATTTTACATTCTTCATTTAGCAAAAAAAAGCCCACTAGAATCTAGCGGGCTTGTGTAATAATAACTTGGAGCTTACTTACTTTCCCGGGTTTGATCCCAGTATCATCAGCGGTGCGGGGCTTAACTTCTCTGTTCGAGATGGGAAGAGGTGAACACCCGTCCTATCGGCTCCATAAATCTTGCAAGGTTTTAGCCTTTTTCCATATTGTGAGATAAAATAAACAGTCGTTGCATTTTTTTAATAAAAGTAAGCTTTCGGGTAATTAGTACTACTCGACTTTGACATTACTGCCTTTACATCTGTAGCCTATCGACC
>NZ_JAANOP010000033.1 GCF_011250515.1 Aquirufa ecclesiirivi
GCTGGAGATGAAAGCCAATAACGGGGGATTAGCTCAAAAAGCTAGGAACCAAGCCTGCACTAGTGGGCACAACGAACTGGCCGTTCGCGTTGAATCCGTTTTCTCTACTAAAGAGAATAAGAGTCCCAATTAAACTTGGGGGATTAGCTCAGCTGGCTAGAGCACCTGCCTTGCACGCAGGGGGTCAACGGTTCGAATCCGTTATTCTCCACCAATTAATTACCCTCCCTCCTACTTCAACGGAAGTAGAA
>NZ_JAANOP010000034.1 GCF_011250515.1 Aquirufa ecclesiirivi
AGTGGAAACTGCGAATATCCAAGTAAGTGATGGTATTATATCAGCTAAATCAGCGTTTTCAATTCAGGTAAAATCTAATGCTGCTACTCATTTTGTTATAAGTGGTCAATCAAGTCAACAAGCTGGAGCAACGCAGACTTTGGGTATAAAAGGTTTAGATGCCTATGGGAATGAGGCTATTGAATATTCAGGAACAAAAACACTGATTTTTTCTGGGGCAAGTACTACAACCAACCAAATAG
>NZ_JAANOP010000035.1 GCF_011250515.1 Aquirufa ecclesiirivi
CCCTTCACTATTAATTAGTTGAATACTTAATTTCTGTGATGTTCCAGCTTGTTGGTTTGCAGTTCCACTAATCACAAAATGAGTAGCTGGATTAGATATTACCTGAATCGAAAACGCTGATTTGGCTGATATGCTACCATCACTTACCTGGATATTCGCCGTTTCCACTTGGTATAAAATCAAATCAACCTGAGCCATTCCGTTCGTGAAAACCACCTGAACTGGCTGGCCAAAAT
>NZ_JAANOP010000036.1 GCF_011250515.1 Aquirufa ecclesiirivi
GTGAAGGGAAAGTGAATGCGCTTTATTCAGGAACCAAAACACTAACTTTTTCAGGAGCAAGTACTACGACTAACCCAATTAGTAAACCGAGTGTCTCTGGAATCGATTTTGGACAGCCTGTTCAGGTTGTATTTACAAACGGAATAGCCCAAGTAGATTTGATTTTATACCAAGTGGAAACTGCGAATATCCAAGTAAGTGATGGTATTATAT
>NZ_JAANOP010000004.1 GCF_011250515.1 Aquirufa ecclesiirivi
GAGCAAGTACTACGACTAACCCAATTAGTAAACCGAGTGTCTCTGGAATCGATTTTGGACAGCCTGTTCAGGTTGTATTTACAAACGGAATAGCCCAAGTAGATTTGATTTTATACCAAGTGGAAACTGCGAATATCCAAGTAAGTGATGGTATTATATCAGCTAAATCAGCGTTTTCAATTCAGGTAAAATCTAATGCTGCTACTCATTTTGTTATAAGTGGTCAATCAAGTCAACAAGCTGGAAGCACCCAGACTTTGAGCATAAAAGCGGTAGATACTTATGGGAATGTGGATACAAAATTTCAGGGAGGTTTTTCGGATGTAAATCTTCTTTTCACAGGGGCCAATACTTCTTTAAATCCAGTATTGAATCCTTCAGTTCAAGGTCGATATATAAAAGGGACATTCAATCAAGGTTTAGTCGTTTTGTTTAATCAAGGAGTTGCATCGGTGGATTTGACTTTGTTTAGGGCAGAGCATGCATCCATTGTTGTATCGAGTGGAGTTTTAGTCAGTAGTCCATTAGGGATTCAAGTAAATGCTAGCTCAACTACTCATTTTGTGATTAGTGGAACTGCGACCCAACAAGCTGGAGCAACGCAGACTTTGGGTATAAAAGGTTTAGATGCCTATGGGAATGAGGCTATTGAATATTCAGGAACAAAAACACTGATTTTTTCTGGGGCAAGTACTACAACCAACCAAATAGGTAAACCGAGTGTTTCTGCGGTAGATTTTGGCCAGCCAGTTCAGGTGGTTTTCACGAACGGAATGGCTCAGGTTGATTTGATTTTATACCAAGTGGAAACGGCGAATATCCAGGTAAGTGATGGTAGCATATCAGCCAAATCAGCGTTTTCAATTCAGGTAAAATCTAATGCTGCTACTCATTTTGTTATAAGTGGTCAATCAAGTCAACAAGCTGGAAGCTCCCAGACTTTGAGCATAAAAGCGGTAGATACTTATGGGAATGTGGATACAAAATTTCAGGGAGGTTTTTCGGATGTAAATCTTGTTTTCACAGGGGCCAATACTTCTTTAAATCCAGTATTGAATCCCTTAGTCAAGGGTCGATATGCAATTGGGATATTCAATAAAGGTCTAGCTGTATTGTTTAATAAAGGAGTAGCATCGGTGGATTTGACTTTGTATAAGGCAGAGCAGGCATCCATTGTTGTTTCGAATGGAGTTTTAGTCAGTAGCCCATTAGGGATTCAGGTTAGTGCGGGGCCCCTTCAAAATTTCCGATTATCCTTGCAAAATCAGTTTCAAATAAATCAAGTTGTTGGAGAGAATAATCTATTAACGGCACTGGATGCTTATGGGAATGTAGCTACTAGTTTTGATCCCGCATTAGATCCTATTAAAGTAAGTACAGACCTTCCTGGGATCGTAGTAGGATTGGGGGGAAATTCCCCTTTTGTCATCCATCAAGCCACACAATTGGTCCAAGGGATTGCTAATCTGAAAACACTAGGATTTAACTATTTGGGAGAAGCAGGGGAAGGAAGCTTTACATTTTCAACGGCTTCAGGCATTAAAGTAAAAAGTGCTTTGGTCGTGATATACCCCAATAAACAAAGTAATTATCGCTTTAAAATATCAGGGGAATCTATTCAAGTGGCAGGAAGAAGTCAAGTACTAACTGTGGCTATTCAGGATACTTTAGGAAATGCTTTAAGCACATTTAATGGATTTATGAAAGTGGTATTTTCTGGAGCAAATGGTACTCTTACTCAAAATGCTAGTCCAATTGTCTATAATAATTTGAATTTACCTATTCCATTTGGAACACCAACATCCTTGTATTTTGAACAAGGTGTCGCTCGAGCGCAAGTGTCATTGTATCGGGCAGAATTGGCTAGTATTGGAGCTAGAGAATTAGGAACCAGTGAAATACCTTTGGATCAAGACAAATTAACTATTCAAGTTAAAGCATCGGATTTATATCAATTAGTCCCTGCATTAACGAGTCCCCAATATACCAGGCAAATATTTTCTGGAACAAATACCTTAACCGCTCAGGATGAATATGGCAATATTTGTTTGGAGTTTAATCCAGCGAATAATCCCATTATCCTTTCATTGACAAGCGAAGGCAGTGTTGGATTGAAGAGTTTGGGAGACACGAAAATCTTATCTCGCTCGACAGACTTTATTCAAGGTGTAGCGAATTTAAGTCAGCTGGGCTTTTATTACACAGGCTTAGAGGGGAATAGGAGCTTTGTTTTTACGGCTAAAACAGGAATTACAGCAACTAGTAATCCTGTTCAACTAGTTAAATCTCCCCAATCGGTATTTTTGCATATTTCAGGTAATTCAACCCAAATAGCGGGAGACTCACAATGGTTTCAAATTCAAGCTCTTAATGCCAACAATGAACTGGTAGCCGATTATCAAGGAAATAAATCACTCTTGTTTTTTGGCGCAGGAAATGCAATAGCGAATCAATATGTTCCAATTATTCAAGACACATTAAGTAATACGCAAGGATACTTTGGGAAGCCTATACTTGTCAATTTTACGGGTGGAAAAGCCCGTGTAAAAATAAACTTGTATTTGGCTGAAACCGCTCTTTTAACAACAAGAGAATCCATGAATACGGGCGCCATTGCTGGAGATTCATGGGCAATTCAAGTAAGAGCAAAAAAAGTAGCCCAGATAGTTTCCAACATTAGCGGTCCACAAACCAATGCTCGCCCATTTGTAGGTATAAATACGCTAACGGTTAAAGACGCTTATGGGAATATTTGCCTTGATTTTGATGCATCTAAAACTCCCGTTACGGTATCTAACACAGCCAATGCCCTAATCACCGGATTGGGCTTTGAAAAAGGAAATATATTAAATCAATCAACAGATTTTGTGCATGGAGTAGCCAATTTAACAGCTTTAGGACTGAGCTATTATAGTCCATCGATAGCCTCCAAAAGTGCCAAAAAATGGATCAATTCTGCTAAGCAAGCTCAGAAATTGCAAAATAGTCAAGCAGAACCCTATGCACCTAGTTTTATTTTTTCATTGACTTTTGAATCGAGTTTGATAAGTACCTCAACTAGCAGTATACAGATTGCTGGTCCAGAGGAACGTTTGGTCATTACCGGTTCAAATTTACATTTTTCAGGGAAAAGTCAATTTATCAAAATTCAAGCTAAAGATGCACAGGGTGTTTTAGTAAGAACTTACTCTGGAATCAAAACCTTACATTTTTTAGAATCAGCCGCCACAGGTATTTCAGGTACCATAGCCATTGCTCAGGGAATCCCTTTTGGTAATGATACTCCCATTGAGTTTTTTGAAGGTTCCGCAACCCTTGAAATGATTTTATACAATTTATCAGCAAAGGATACCATTCAGGTTCATGACGGATCCATAGGTAGCGACTTGCCTTCTGATAAATTAGTGACTCAAGTCGTTTTAGGGAATGTCAGTAACCCAAGCAACGGGAATCAATATGAAGTAACGGAAGATATCTATTTCTCATTTGATGCTCGACAAATCCCTGTTTGGACGATCCAAGGCAGATATGTTGTTTTACGAATTGATAAGAGCAAAATCTCGAATGAGCAGTTAGCCGATTCTCAGACCATGGCCAAATTAGTGGAAAGAACGGATGCGCTTTATGAATTTTACAAAAATACGCTAGGCTACGAACCTCCAGGAGGTAACCCCAATTTTGGCTATAAAACCAGTGTGTTTTTTGGCATTCCTTCTTGTGGTTCTGGTTGTGGATTGGTAGGAGCCAAAGGAATTGAAGTCAGTGGTTTTGATCATATATATTTCAATCTAAAAAATAATACCAATGTTAACCGTGATGTAATTTTAGCATATGAATTTGGGCGAAATTTCTTTGATTTTAGCAGTAAAGTTTTATTCCCTTTTACTCCAAATTCCAACGAGAAAAATGGAGGAATGGCGGAGGCCTTTGCCAGTTTATTTACCGCTTATGCCTTTGATCAAATTATTACTGATGCAGATCAAAGACGCTATAATGAGTCGCTCATCAATATTCAGTGGTTTAAGGAGAATTTCATTGGCTATATCAATGATTTGCAAGCTAATCCCTATAATGTTTGGGCAAAATGGGATCGTATCGGATACAATGATTACAATCGAGGAACGGGTACCAATACGGATGATGAACCTGCTTGGAAGTCGGTAGGGCTCCTGCAAGGTATTATTGACACCTTTGGTAAGTCGACCATTTTCCCCAAATTCTTTCTTGAATTAAGAAAAATGCCTCGTGTCAATAGTATTGAAGATGCGCTCAGTAATATCGCACTCGCTACGGCCTCTTGTACCCAAACCAATTTGTTGCCATTTTTTAAAAATGTAGTCAAATTTAACCTAAACGCTTCCGCCGAAGCTACCTTGAATGCTTTGCCCATTCATGCGGATCGACTAATTCGCTATGAAAACTTACTTTGGTTTTTATCTCCTTTTCATACGGTCCGCATTAATATTCGAAGTATCAACTACCTAAATAACCAAAATTGGTATGTGATTAAAAAAGGGAATGTCATCGTTTCATCAAGCCAACATGGGAATAACGAAATTCCTTATTCCATCCTAGGCAATCAAAATGAGGTGAATCTGACCATCGAAATGCAAGATGCCAATCATCAAGTATTGGATTCCTATACCATCACAGTTAAGAAAAGGCATCAAATTAATTTATTCGATTACCCAGAAGATTTACATGCCTTTTATCTAGCAAATCGATCCTCAAAAATTTACCAAGAGTCAGGAAAAGTAGTGATCGAAAACTTAAGTCCTACGCTCTTTGATCATGGGCTTTTGAGACGGGCTTTTAGAATCGTAAAAAATCGTACGATGCGCTTTACGAGCACCATGCAGAGGATAGGCCCCAATTTTAATGCAGGTGTGATTACCAATTATTCCACTTTGGTAACGGGAGGTACTTTTTATGGGACAGGTTCACTCCGACTAGGTTATGATATTGGACAGAATAATACCGCAAGCAATTTTACACTAAATCACTATGCCTATTCTCAAAATATGTTAAAATCGGGAGCAGAATTGAGCGTAGTCAATGTTGGAGTAGAATCCGTCGGTTTCAGTCAAAAGACTTATTTTTCCAATTTGATCTATCAAGATGTGACTGATACCGATGGGGATGGTTTAGTGGATTTTGAAGATAATTGCCCCAGTACCTATAATCCCAATCAATTAGATACGGATAACGATGGCTTAGGAAATGTTTGTGATGATGACCTAGATAATGATGGGAATCCCAATAGCACAGATCCCAATCCTTTGATTGCCTTGGCCAATGATGATGTCATCCAACAAGATTTTAATGCAGGTCCCATATCGCTTAATATTTTAAGTAATGATGATTTTATACCAAGTTCAAATCTAAGTATTACTAAGATTTCAGGTACGGCTTTGGGCAATGTTGCTTTTCAAGCTTCTACAGGCCTCATGACTTATACACCTACGCTGGCAGATGCCGATTCTGTTTCTTTGACTTATCAGGTTTGTTATCTTCCTACGGGAATTTGTGCTACGGCTAAAGTTAACATATTAAATACTTGGCAAGCTTCTAAATTTATTCTTAATGGAAGCGCTAGTCAGGTGGCAGGAACGATTCAAACGGTCACCATTCGCGCTACTACCAAAAATGGAACGATCGTTACGGATTATACAGGAAACAAGCCATTGGTATTTTCTGGAACTAATTCATCCTCTGCACCAACCTATAAATCACGGGTGAATGGAGTTGTTTTTGGAGAAAATACCCCTGTCGATTTTATCAATGGTATTGCCCAAGTGAATCTGTTGATTTACAAATCTGGTTTGGATTCTATTAGTGCTCAGGATGTATATATTCAGACCAAAGGTTCTGATAGATTGGGAGTACAGGTTTCGGCCAAAGCATTTCAAAAGTTGGCCGTACAATTACAAAGTCCACAAGTAAATCAAACACCATTTTACGGGTTCAATACGTTGATAGCCCAAGATGAATATGATAATCCTGTAAGCTCATTTAATGCATCCTTAAATCCGATCACCATCAGTTCTAATCAAGGGGGAGTGATTTCAGGCCTATCGGGAGGAAATCGATTAACGAGTTCCAGCGATTTTCAATTAGGGAGAGCTAATTTAACCCAACTGGGAATAACTTATACGGGTAATATAGGTTCAGATACTTTGATTTTTCAGCCTGTAACAGGTTTGGGAACCAAGGCCAGAATGGAAATTTTGTCGGAACTCATTAAGCCTTCTCAAATACATTTATCGGGCGATTCGATTCAAGTGGCGGGCAGCTCACAATTTCTTACCCTACAAGTTTTGAATGATTTGGGGGAGCTAGTTGATACCTATACTGGGACCAAAAGCTTACTTTTTAGTGGAGCTCAGAACTCGGTCAACCCTGTTCTTTTTCCGCAGGTTCTAGACAATCAATCACAAATCAGAAATTTTGGTTCGGTAACGAATGTGGATTTTGTAGAAGGAATAGCCCAAGTATCCATGAAATTATTCCATGCTTCCTTGGCTCAGATTCAAGTTCAAATTTTGGAAGATACGTTAATTTCGAGTATGCTGCCTGTCATGGTAAAAGCAGGACCTTTGGCCAAGTTTGATTTGCAAATGACTAGCCCTCAAACCACAGAAACGCCATTTGTGGGTGTAAATACATTGAGTGCCTTGGACGCTTATGGGAATCTTATTACTGATTTTAACGCAGCCTTACAGCCTATTCAAGTAACGAGTACTTTACCCGGATTTATCTTTGGCCTTTCCGGTGGAGATCAACTCACTAATTCCAGCGATTTTGTGCAGGGAATAGCGAATTTGAGTGCCTTGAAGATGCTATACTTAGGTGCTGAGGGGAAAGGATTTTTTACCTTCAAAAGCAGTTCGGGTATTCAAATTACCAGTAATCTGATTGAAATGTTGATGGCAGATTTTGATGGAGATGGAATCCCCAATTCTATGGAATGCTATCAAACATTTACGCTGCAAGGGAACTGTCAAGATTTTGATGGTGATGGCTTAGTGAACTCCAGAGATACTGATTCAGATGGTGATGGTATTCCCGATGAACGAGAAAAGAATCGAGATTCAGATGGAGATCGACATGCCGATTATTTAGACCTAGATTCGGATAATGATGGGATATTGGATTCCATTGAAGCAGAATTTGATCCTGATGGAGATGGAATTCCCAATTATTTGGATTTGGATTCAGACAATGATGGCATCATGGATGCATGGGAAGCCAGTAACAATGCCCGCGGGAATCTGGATGATAATTACGATGGCCGTGTGGATAAAAATGGACTATTGCCAGATAACAATGGAAATGGATTGGCGGATTTCTTAGAAACAGGCTTTGGCGGAAAACCAGCTCCTATACCCGATACAGACAATGATACTAAGCCGGATTATGTTGATCTTGATTCCGATAATGATCAAATTTTGGATGCCCAGGAGGGGACTAAGGATATAGATGGGGATAGTTTTCCCAATTACCGTGATTTAGATTCAGATGGGGATTGGTTAGGAGATCAAGATGAGCGAAATGTAGATCATGATTTGGATGGCATTCCAAATTACTTGGATTTGGATTCAGATGACGATGGTATACCAGATGCCTGGGAAGGTAAAAATAAGTGTGCCACGTGTCAACAAATGAAAGACGATTTAGATGATGGATGGGACGACCGTGGGCAATATGTTAGGGTCATAGATACTGATTCTGATGGTACATCGGATTTTTTAGATTTGGATTCAGATAATGATTGTATCCCAGATCGTTTCGAATTGGGAGCCGATGGGGATGGGGATGAAATTCCGAATTTTCGAGATTTGGATTCGGACAATGATGGCATGTTGGATACACAAGAAGCAGGAGATTGTCAACAACCTAGAGATAGTGATTCGGACGGATTATATGACTTTGAAGACCCTGATGCAGATAATGATACCATTCCGGATAGCGTAGAAGTTGGACCAATCCCGACTAATCCAGTGGATACGGATATGGATGGGAAGGCGGATTATTTGGATGTGGATTCGGATAATGATGGAATTCCAGATGCCGTGGAGGCAGGATTAAACCCTAGCAAACCAGTGGATTCGGATGGTGATGGCAAAGCGAATTATCGAGATCTTGACTCAGATAATGACACGATACCTGATTCGGTAGAGGCGGGCATAAACCTGAATAAACCTGTAGATACCGACTTAGACAGTAATGCTGATTATTTAGATTTGGATTCAGACCAAGATGGAATGTCGGATGAATTGGAGGCAGGATTGGACCCCACAAATCCTATCGATAGTGATTTAGATAGTCAAGAGGATTTTCGAGATTTGGATTCCGATAACGATGGCATCCCCGATGCAGTGGAAGCAGGTAATTTCTTGCAGCCTATAGACAGCGATGCTGATGGAAAACCCGATTACCGCGATGTTGACTCTGATAATGATGGTATTTTAGATGCCATAGAAGTTGGTCCTAATTCGAGTAAACCTTTGGATACTGATGGAGACGGACGAGTAGATTATCGAGATACAGATTCTGATAACGATGGTATGTTGGATGGTTTAGAAGCAGGGAAAGATTTAACCAAACCGGTGGATAGTGATGGCGATGGATCTTCGGATTACCGCGATACAGATTCGGATAACGATGGTATTCCTGATGCTCTTGAGGCTGGATCAGACCCCAAAAATCCTTTGGATACAGACAAGGATGGTCAAGAAGATTTTAGAGATTTGGATTCAGATAATGATACGATTCCTGATTCTATTGAAGCGGGGCTTGATGTTGTCATTCCTGTAGATACCGATCAAGATGGCTTAGCCAATTACCGTGATCTGGATTCTGACGGAGATAGTATTCCTGATCGGGTAGAGGCGGGTTCGAATCCATTAAATCCAGTAGATACGGACGGTGATAGTTACCCAGACTATGTAGATCTTGACTCTGATAATGATACGATTCCCGATATGTGGGAAGTTGGTCCAGATGTGAATCACCCTTGGGATACCGACTTAGATGGGAAAGAAGATTTTCGAGATGTGGATTCTGATAATGATGGCATCCCTGATCAAGTGGAAGTCGGGCCTAATGTCCTAATTCCATTAGATTCAGATCAAGATTTGCTTCCTGATTACCGAGATGTGGACTCTGACAACAATGGATTAACGGATACGGTAGAGGCCGGTCCTAATCCATTACAACCCTTGGATACGGATGTAGACGGAATTGCAGATTACCGAGATACAGATGATGACAATGATGATATAATTGACGCCTTAGAAAATGACATCAATTATGGAGGATTACCAGATTGTGACAAAGATGGAATTGATAATCGGGTGGATTCAGGCATTTGCGAGATTTTTGCACCACAGGCTATTTCACCCAATCAAGATGGGTTAAACGATGTGCTTGTCATCCCAGGGATATTTAGGATGCAACCCAATCGATTAGTAATTTATAACCGCTGGGGAGAGGTCGTTTATGAAATGGATAATTATCAGAATAATTGGGGAGGTTTAACGGATAAAACCATAGGAATTTTGACCAACGATGGGCGATTGCCTGATGGGACTTATTATTATATGGTTGATTTCTTTGGAAAGTATCCGAATATTAGAACTTTCGTGTACATCAATCGATTAGCGAAATAAAGAGAATGGATTTGAGTTTTTTAATTAAGCTGCTGAATGTACAGGGAAATTAAATCGGGCTCAAATCCTTTTCTTAGCGCATATTGGTAGCACTTTTGTTTCTTGGACCATTCGTTGGGGTCTTTTACTTGGTTGAATTTTTCAATCAACATGGATTCCAGCCTGGCATCATAAGAGAGTTCTTTTAGCTCTTCCAAGGCTTTTTGAATCAAAGGGGCTTTCACTTGTAATCGTTTAAGCTCAAATTTAATTTTATTTCTGCCCCAAGATTTTTGGTTGAATTTGGATCGAACAAAGAGCTTGGCAAAGCGCTCCTGATTGAGGTAATTGTTGTCTTCCAACCAATCCAAATACGTGGCTTGATCTTCAGGTAAGATAGCAAAGCTTCCCATTTTGACTTGTATTTCCCAAACACAGCGTTCCTGATAGGCACAGTAGCGAGCCAGTTTCTGTAAAACCTCCGATTTCATGGGAAATTATTGGATAGGAGAATTGGAATCAACCTCCTCGTAAGCCTCTAAATTGAACAAATCATTCAAGGCATCTACCATGCTATCTGATTCACCTCGTTTACAGGCAGCTTTCAAATGAATGATGGGTTGTTTGATGATTTTTTGAACCAAGCTAGCCGTAATTTTTTCCAATTTTTCAGCCTCTTGAGGATTAAGACCTTTCAAGTGACGATTGATTTCTTCTTTACGGATTTGCTCTAGCGCATTTTTCAATTTATGGATGGTCGGTGAAACTTCCATTTCTTTTGACCAATCATTGAAACTAATCACGGACTCATCGATGATTCTACGAACATCGGGCACAGATGCCATCCGAATACGCAAGGCTTCATCTGCCCGTTCTTTCAGCGTATCAATGTTATAAAGTAATACGCCTGATATTTTTTCAATACCTTCTTCAATACTTCTAGGAACCGAAAGGTCAATGAAATACTTGAAAGTCAATATAGATAATTTCTTTAATTCTGCTTGTGTGATGATGGGATCTTGATTGCGCACGGAAGAGATAATGATATCTGCCTGTGCAATTTCCTTCCACAAATCTTCGATAGGAGCCACACGGAAAGGTTTATCGTGGGCAATTTTTTCCGCCTTTTCCAAGGTACGGTTCATGATGGTGATTTCTGCGAAATCTTTATCCTCCATGTTTTTACACACATCCAAACCAATTTCCCCTAAACCTAAAATTAACACCTTCGGTTGAGCAATAGCTTGAGATAACTCTTCTGCCAAAGCTACTGTCGCATAAGAAACAGAAGCCGCTCCATCACGGAACGAAGTTTCTTGTGCTACACGTTTATTGGCATAAAAGATGGTATGCATCAAACGGTGCAAATACGGACCTGCTAAATTTAAATCGGCCGATTGCTGATATGCCTTTTTGATTTGATTGGGAATCTGTAAATCACCTACCACTTTGGATTGTAAACCCGTAGCCACCTCAAATAAATGCCTTAAAGATGCCTCCGCGTCAGCTTCATGATGGAAATAAGGCGTGTATTCTTGGGTTTGATGCAAGCCTTTTTCAATCAATAAACTCTTAACTAAATCACTGGAAATATCTTCTGGAGTATTGTAATACACCTCTGTACGATTGCAGGTAGATACAATCAACATTTCTTGTAATCCAAAAAGGTCTTTACATTTAATAGCAAAGGCTCTACTTTCTTCCTCATTTAATGCCACTTGCTCACGAATCGTGAGAGGAGCAGAGCGATGAGATATACTAATAGACTTAAACGGAATTGACATTCGGTGGTTTTGAAAAATAATTAACAAAAGTACAAACCAAAATTTATTTTATATACTGTCTTGACAAGAAAATAGTAAATTAGACAAAGTTTAAATAACACAAGATGGACTTCAGCAACAAGACAGTTTTTATTACCGGTGCGTCACGGGGTATCGGATTTGAGATTGCCAAAAAAATGGCTTCTGTGGGTGCAAACGTAGTTATTGCCGCCAAAACGGCTACACCTCATCCCAAATTACCAGGAACCGTTTTTTCTGCGGCCGAGGAAATTGAGCGTTTAGGTGGTCGAGCCTTGCCTTTGGTCTTAGATATTCGTGATGAAAATCATGTTTTTGAAGCCGTAGAAAAAGCCGTGGAGACCTTCGGAGGGATCGATATCTTAGTGAATAATGCCTCCGCTATCTCATTGACTGGGACCCTTTGGACCGACATGAAGAAGTATGATCTAATGCATCAAGTGAATGCCCGTGGTACCTTTTTGACTTCCAAAGCTTGCTTGCCCCATTTATTGAAGTCGAAAAATCCCCATGTATTAACGCTTTCGCCTCCTCTAAATATAGAAGCCCGTTGGTTTGAAAACCATGTGGCCTATTCCATGGCCAAATTTGGGATGTCGTTGTGTACGCTTGGTATGGCAGCTGAGTTTAAAAATAAAGTCGCTTTCAATTCTCTTTGGCCTAAAACCATCATAGCTACCGCAGCCATTGAATTTGCCGTGGGGAATTCAGATATGTTGGATCGGGCTAGAAAACCTAGTATTATGGCGGACGCCGCCTATGAGATATTTAAGCAAAATCACGTCAGCACCACGGGTCAGTTTTTTATTGATGAAGAGGTTTTACGTGCGGCCAATTACACGGACTTTGATGTCTATAAAGTCAATCCTAGTTTAGGGGACCATGAATTAATTCCTGACTTTTTTATTTAATGCCTTGCCTTTAATTCAATCAGATCCTAGCTACCAGCCTCCTTTTTGGTTACCCGAAGGACATACACAAAGTATGTATACGGCATTATTTCGCAAAATTACCCAACTGATTCCACATCGGGAAAGGTTGATTTTGTCCGATCAGGATTTTGTAGATCTAGATTGGTATGTCGACGGACCTTTGTCAGACAAGCCTTTACTCATTATTTCTCACGGTTTAGAAGGAAGCAGTCAAGCGCAATATGTGAGAGGACTGGTGAAAACCATGATCGCTCGGGGTTTCAATGCCTTGGCCTGGAACTTCCGATCTTGTTCTGGTGAGATGAATACGAAGCTGCGTTTTTACCACAGCGGTGCTACCGATGATTTAGAAGAAGTAATTCAAACCTGTGTTAACCGAGGTGCTACACAGATCTATTTGGCAGGTTTTAGTTTGGGAGGAAATCTCACCTTAAAATGGTTAGGTGAACAGGGGCAAAATCATCCAAATTTGATTCGAAAAGCTGTAGCATTTTCCGTACCTTTGCACCTTTCAAGTAGTAGCCGAAAGTTGGCACGACGAGAAAATGGACTCTACACTCATCGATTTTTACAAACTCTTCTATCTAAAGCAAAAGAAAAAGCCGTGCTATTTCCCACGGCTGTCGATGTGGCTATTCTGAAAAGAATCAAAACATTGAGGGAGTTTGATGATGTAATTACGGGTCCATTGCACGGTTTTAAAGATGCGGAAGACTATTACGAACAAAATAGCTCGCTGTATTTTTTAGATAAAATTCAGGTTCCTACCTTGGTAGTGAATGCCCAAAATGATCCATTTTTATCGCCCGAATGCCTTCCCGCATCTCAGGCATCAAATTGGGAAAATGTCTTTTTGGAATTACCCACTCAAGGTGGGCATTGTGGATTCTATCCTTCAGATTATCGAGGAACCTTGTGGTCGGAACAACGGGCAATGAATTGGTTTTTGAATAAAGAAACGATTAATTATGTCTAATAAACAGTTGGAGCCATTGCACATTGTGATTGATTTTGATAGCACTTTTACCCAAGTTGAAGGGCTAGATGAATTGGCGAATATCGCCTTACAAGGAAACCCGAAACAGAAGGAGATTGTCTCCAAAATTCGGGAAATTACTGAAAAAGGGATGACAGGTTCCTATTCTTTCGCTGATTCATTGCGGGATCGTGTTGCCCTTTTGTCGGCCAACCGTAGCCACGTAGATCAACTAATCACTTTCTTAAAAGGTAAAATTTCTGATTCTTTCAATCGAAATAAAGAGTTTATTCAAGAACATGCGGAGCAAATTCTAATTGTCTCTAGCGGTTTTAAGGATTTCATCGTACCTGTCGTTCAAGAATTAGGCATAGCGGCCGACAATGTTTTTGCCAATACCTTTAATTACGATGCTGAAGGCAATATAACGGGCTATGATCACGATAATTTATTATCGAAGGACCGCGGTAAAGTAAGCCTTTTGCAATCCTTGCAATTAGAAGGAGAAGTTTATGTGATTGGAGATGGGTATACCGACTATGAATTGCGTGAGGCGGGTTTAGCCAATAAGTTTTTTGCCTTTACGGAAAACGTATCTCGCAAAGTGGTGGTGGAGAAAGCTGACCACGTGGTGCCCTCATTAGATGAGTTTTTATATATCAATGGATTGAGCCGCGCTCAGTCTTATCCAAAATCTAGGATTAAAGTTCTCCTTTTGGAAAACGTGCATCCTCATGCAGTACAAGCATTTAAGAAAGAAGGATTCCAAGTAGAATTGCTAAAAGGAGCGTTAGATGAAGCGGAATTGATTGAAAAAATCAAAGACGTGTCTATTCTAGGTTTACGTTCCAAAACCAATTTGACTAAAAAAGTATTAGAACATCCCAATGCCGCTCGCTTAATGTGTGTTGGCGCTTTCTGTATTGGTACAAACCAAATTGATTTATCGGAATGTGAAAATCGGGGTATCGCTGTTTTCAATGCTCCTTATTCCAATACACGCTCTGTAGTGGAATTGTCCATTGGTTTAATGGTAATGCTGACGCGTAATATCTTCGAGAAATCCACACGTATGCATGCTGGTGTTTGGGATAAATCAGCGACAAATTCTTACGAGATTCGTGGAAAGAAATTAGGATTAGTAGGTTACGGAAATATTGGTACTCAAATTTCTGTGATCGCTGAGGCTTTAGGGATGGAAGTGTTTTTCTACGATACCGTAGATAAGTTGGCTTTAGGAAATGCCAAAAAATGTTCGAGTTTGAAAGAATTATTGAACTTGGCAGATTTTGTGAGTTTGCATGTGGATGGAAGAAAGGTGAATAGCAACATCATTGGTGAGCAAGAGTTTTCTTGGATGAAAGACAATGTGATTTTCTTGAATCTCTCAAGAGGTCATGTGGTTGAAATCCCTGCTTTGGTAGAAGCCATTAAGTCAGGTAAAGTATGGGGAGCTGCGATTGACGTGTTCCCTTATGAGCCAAAGACCAACGATGAGGAATTTGTGAATGAGCTACGAGGTTTACCCAATGTTATCCTGACTCCGCACATTGGAGGTTCTACAGAAGAAGCCCAAGCGAATATTGGCGAGTTTGTGCCGGCTAAATTGTTGCAGTTTATGAACAATGGTAGTACTTATGGGTCAGTGAACTTCCCTGAATTACAATTACCTCCATTGGAAAATGCACATCGATTATTGCATATACACCATAACATGCCAGGTATTTTGGCACAAATAAACAATGTGTTTGCTAAATATCAGGTTAATATCATTGGTCAATACCTGAAAACAACGGAAAAAACGGGTTATGTGATTACCGATGTAGCCAAAGAATATTCCGAAGAAATAGTCAATGAATTGAAATTGATTGAGAATACCATTAAGTTTAGAATGCTTTATTAAAATTTATGATGCAGCCCGTATTTTTTACCCCTGGCCCAGCGGCACTTTATCCTACTGTTCAAAAACATTATGAGGAGGCTTTTCGCTTGTCCATTGGTTCTATTTCGCATCGTTCAGCTCAGTTTAGGAAAATTTACCAACATGCCGATGAGCAATTGAGGACTTTATTTAATTTACCTAAGCAAAACAATGCCATACTTTTTACGGGATCAGCAACAGAAATTTGGGAGCGTATTATCATGAATACGGTGGAGCATGAGTGTTTTCACTTAGTGAATGGCTCATTTTCTAAAAAGTTTTTTGATTTTGCTCAAGAACTACATAAATATGCACATGCTGCCCACAAGCCATTTGGTGAAGGTTTTGATGCTTCTGATGTGCAAGTCTCCGAATACGCTGAGTTAATTTGTGCAACTGCCAATGAAACCAGCTCTGGCGTGCAAATGCGATCTCAAGAAATCCATAAACTGAAAAAAGCCAATAAGGATAAGTTCTTGGCGGTGGATATGGTATCTTCTGCACCTTATACCAATCTAGATTTTAATTTAGTGGATACGGCTTTCTTCTCGGTTCAAAAAGCTTTTGGTATGCCTGCTGGTTTAGGGGTATGGATAGCCAATGAGGCCATGTTGGAGAAAGCAGAGCGAATGAAAAAGCACGAAGGGGTGATAGGTACCTACCATTCATTACCCAGCCTTTGGGAAAATTATAAAAAATTTGAAACGCCAGAGACTCCCAATGTCATGAGTATCTATGTATTGGGTAAAGTGGCTGAAGATTTTAATCGTATCGGTGTAGACCAAATCCGCAAGGAAATCGATCGCAAAGCGAAGGCACTCTATGATTTTGCGAAGAAATCAGATCGTTTTGAAGCCTTTGTGGAAAACGAGTCGCATCGTTCTCAAACCGTTGTTGTATTGAATTGCCAAGAGGCAGCCGGGACTGTCATTCAGAAAGTGAAAGATGCCTCTGGAATGATCGTGGGTGCTGGATATGGCAAAATGAAAGAAACACAAATAAGAATTGCTAATTTCCCTGCTGTTTCTAGTGAACAAGTGGAGACATTGATACAAGCCTTGAACGCTATTTAATTAGAAGAAAATGATTAATCCTGGAAATTCCATCCGTTGGGGAATACTCGCCTGCGGAAAAATCGCACGCAAATTTGCTGATGATTTAGCTTTTGTGTCGGATGCCCAACTCACAGCTGTGGCCTCCAGAGATATACATCGTGCAGAAGAATTTGCTTCTCATTATCCTGGTTCAAAGGCCTTTGGCTCTTATGAAGAAATGCTGAGCAGTGGATTGATTGATGTGGTATATGTGGCATCTCCACACGGTTTACATCATGCTCATACCTTGTTGTGCTTAGAGGCTGGAATCCCCGTTTTATGCGAAAAAGCATTTGCGGTAAACGGCCGACAAGTCTCAGAAATGATACAAAAAGCTAAAGAAAAGAACTTGTTTTTAATGGAGGCATTATGGACCAGATTCCATCCATCAGTGGCTAAAGTATTGGAGATCATCGAGTCAGGTAAGATTGGTCAAATTCGCCATGTGGCGGCCGACTTTGGATTTAAAGCGGAATACGATGTAGAGAGTCGTTTATTCAACCCCGTTTTAACGGGTGGGTCTTTGATGGATATTGGAATTTACCCTTTATTTATTTCCAAATTACTCTTAGGACAGCCTAAAACCTTATTAGCTACTGGAACCATGGCACCTACGGGAGTGGATATGAATTGTTCCATCGCAACGAGTTATGAAAGTGGTGCAACGGCAACCTTATTTTCTACGCTAGCAGCACAGACGGACACCACATGCGCTATTTATGGGAGTCAAGGTAAAATATTGATGCATTCACGCTTCCACGAGACCTTTGGTATCACGTTGACTTTAGAAAATGGAGATGTAGAAGAATTTGCTTGTGAACGCAAGGGCTGGGGTTATTCCTATGAAGCCGAAGCAGTGCAGGCGGATTTACGTGCAGGTCGACTAGAAAACAAATGGATGACACATCAGTTTAGTCAAGAGTTAATGGGATTATTAGATAACATTAGAAAACAGATAGGTTTAGTCTATCCTAACGAATAAGCATGAAAAAACAACTTTTGCTGGCTTGCTTTTTACTTATTAGCACCAGCATTTTTGCACAAATCAACAAATTTGAAAAAGAAATAAAGGCCTATGAAGTTCAAGATTCATTGGCTATGCCAGCTAAAAACCTGCGTTTGTTTTTGGGAAGCTCCAGCTTTAGACTCTGGAAAAGTTTTGATCAAGACATGGCAGCCTATCCTTCCATCAACCGTGGTTTTGGTGGTTCTACCTTAGAAGAAGCCTTGTATTACTTCGACCGCATGGTAGTCAAGTACCAACCAGCTTGGGTATTTATGTACGAAGGCGATAATGATTTAGCCAAAGGTCAAAGTCCAGAATTTATCGCCCAAGAATTTGTTGATTTTTCTAGGAGGCTGAGAGAAAAATTGCCAAACACCCAATTGGTGTTTATTGCTGCTAGACCAAGTTTAGCCCGATTAAACATGTTGGAAAAGCAAAAAGAGTTGAATTCCCGAATTCAACAAATTGTTTCCAAAGAGAAAGGACGTTTTTATATCGATATGCAGAGCCCCTTTTTTCGTGCCGATGGCAGTTTAATGGATGATGTGTTTGTGGCAGATCGTTTGCATTTAAATGAAAAGGGATACCTACTATTCGTGAAGCAAATTCATGAGTTTATCCAAAAACATCCCTAAATTATACGTTTATGGCGAAGGAATATTCTGGAGTGAATTGGTTACCTCATATTTCAGTGGATTGTGTGATTTTCGGGTTTCATGAAAATCAACTAAAAGTGCTCCTTTTAAAATTCAAGAATACGGATGTTTGGTCTGTTTCAGGTGGATTTGTGAAATCCAATGAAGATATTGATCAAGCCGCAAGTAGAGTCTTGTTTGAAAGAACAGGTTTAAAAGATATCTACCTGGAGCAGTTTTATACGTTTGGGGATGTCAAAAGAAACCAAGGGGCTATCCAACAACATGCTAAAATTCAAGAGAAAATTGGGGAATCAGGCGTAGATACATCCTTTCTTTCTGATCGCTATATTTCTATTGGGTATTATGCTTTGGTTGATTTCTCTAAAGTCAATGTGAGTTTGGGCCAAATGTCTGATATGTTTTCTTGGAATGATATTCACGAAATTCCTACTATGTTTTTGGATCACCGCGCTATCATCGATAAAGCTTTAGAAAGATTACGCTGGTCTTTGGATCAAAAATTACTGGCCTTTAATCTTCTGGCGGAGACCTTTACTATGTCGGAATTACAACAGGTCTATGAAACTATTTTAGGTAAAAAATTGGTGCGTACTAATTTCCAAAGAAAGATTTTAAGCATGGATATTTTGGTCCGACTAGAGAAGCGTTATCTAGGAGGGGCTCATAAAGCACCGTATTTATACCGATTTGATGCGAAGAAAGCTAAAGCATATCTATCTGAAGTAGAACTATAATTTAGAAATTTAACTAATTATTTAAATCTCTCGTTCCACTTTTCTTGCTCTGAGGCATTGATGCCATGTTGCGTGCCTTCATCGTACATTTTCTGCATGCTGTTCATCCAGCGATAAGCATCTAAAAACCACCATTGTAATTCGCTTTCATACCAAAGTGGTCTTAATTTCTTTTGTTTGATTTGTTCTTTAAACTGATAGGCAGCTTGCTGTGTAATTTTAAAATGGGTAGACTCATGGTCCAATGCCCTATCAGGAAGATTTTCCTTTTTCCACGAATAGGAGCGAAGCATATATACTTTTATTTGTATCGGTAAGTAGAGTATTCCTTGTTCTATTCTGGGTACCGCATGGTACTCAAAGTTGCTAAAAATTTGTGCTGCAAAACGAGACCCCGGATAAGGCTTGGCAGTAAAATCGGTCCAATCTAATTTTTTTTGTCCAAAGAATACCGTGTCCTTATCCATGGCCTTTGGTACATAATCCGGTAAAAATTCCACCCTAACCTCTTGGATTAATTTGGGGTCTTTACCCCAATTGTTCTTCCACCAAATAGCAAATTGCGAACTTAGACTTTGCGAACTTAATTTTGCCATTTCTTCCCAATGCCCTGATTTTGTTTTAAAGCCTTGAGTTTTAAATTGGCTTTTATAAGTATACAATAATTGTGGACCTAAAATAGAATCACGGTTGACATAAATTTCGGCTTGGAACTTGAATGTATCCTTCGACTGGAAGTCGAATTCTTTGAGGAGTATTTGCAGATTAAAATCGGCATACCCTTTAGTTCCTACGAGTTGTTTTTTTAAATAGGACTGAGCGGCGGTGTTCACGCCGCTTAAAGATTGAAATTGATAAGTCGGGACTTGACCCAACAAGCTGCAAGAGGTTAAAAAATAAAAAGCACCTAATGCTAGGTGCTTTTTAAGGCTTGGTTTAGCCCATATTGTGGTAAACATTTTGAACATCATCATCTTCTTCCAAGCGTTCAATTAATTTTTCAACGTCCGCCACTTGTTCATCTGTTAATTCTTTTGTCTCATTCGGAATCCGCTCAAAATCAGCCCCTAACAATTCATACCCTTTTTCTTCAAGGTATTTTTGAATAGCACCAAAAGCCGTAAACTCGCCATATATATTGATTTGATTGGTTTCTGTATCTAAAAACACTTCATCTCCTCCTAAATCAATTAATTCAAACTCCAACTCTTCTAAGTCAATCTCGGGCTTGGAAGCAATTTTAAAAGCTGATTTGCGGGTAAAGATAAAATCCAACATTCCTTGGGTTCCTAAACTACCGCCACATTTGGTAAAAGAAGAGCGAATGTTCGCTACCGTACGATTGATATTATCCGTCGTGGTTTCTACCAAAATAGCAATGCCATGCAGCGCGTATCCTTCGTAAACAATCTCCTTATAATCTTCTTGATCTTTCGAAATAGCTCTTTTAATGGCACGTTCCACGTTGTCTTTCGGCATATTCACTGCCTTCGCATTCTGAATGATGGCTCTTAAGCGCGAATTTCCAGTGGGATCTGCTCCACCAGCTTTCACAGCTATAACAATGTCCTTACCAATTTTTGTAAACGTTTTGGCCATTTGACCCCAGCGTTTAAACTTTCTTGCCTTTCTAAATTCAAAAGCTCTTCCCATAATTCGTTGCGATAATGTAGTACTAGCTACAAAAATAAAACAAGCAAAAGGATTTTTGTCGATTGGATTAAAAAAAACTCTAGAATTATTTCCA
Organism: Aquirufa ecclesiirivi; assembly: GCF_011250515.1. Taxonomy (GTDB): domain Bacteria; phylum Bacteroidota; class Bacteroidia; order Cytophagales; family Spirosomataceae; genus Aquirufa; species Aquirufa ecclesiirivi. The sequence goes on from NZ_JAANOP010000004.1 coordinate 20,522, forward strand.
TGTTCCGCCAGACTTTGCCCCATAAGACCTACCTAGGCTTCCGTTTAATTTGGCTAAATTGCGCTTGATTGATTTACAAAAACCATATATGAAGCAACTTTTCCTCTTATTAGTTACGCTGACAACTTTTTCTTCTCTAGCTCAAACCGCCAAACGAAACGAAATATTTCAAATGCTCATCAAGCCAGCCAAAGGGTCCCTTAAAATGGATGGCAAGCTAGATGAAGCAGCTTGGTTAGAAGCCGCTAAAGTGAGTGATTTTGTGATGTGTAACCCGACAGATACCTTATGTTCTAATGTCCGTACCGACGTTCGCATGACCTATGACGATAAATACTTATACATCTCTGCCGAATGTTTTTTGAAAGATCAATCTCGCTATGTGGTAGAATCACTAAAGCGCGATTTTAGCTTTGGAATAAACGATAACTTTTTGGTCTTTATTGACACCTTTGATGATAAAACCACGGGTTTTTCCTTTGGGGCCAATGCCGCCGGTGCACAGTGGGACGGACAAATGTCGGAAGGAGCCAAAGTTAACTTGAACTGGGATAATAAATGGGAGTCTTCTACCTCCTACAATAAAGAATCTTGGATTTGGGAAGCAGCCATTCCTTTTAAGTCCATTCGTTACAAAAACAACAGTACTCGCTGGGGAATCAATTTCAGTCGATTGGATTTACAAGCCAAGGAGAAATCGGCATGGGCACCTGTACCTAGGCAATTCCCTACGGCCTCATTAGCTTATTCTGGGGTTTTATTATGGGAAACTCCTCCACCAGCTCCCAAGCAAAATATTTCAGTGATTCCTTATGTCTTATCCGGGTTAACTAATAATTATGAAACTCAAGACCCTACGAGCTTTAGAAAACAGATTGGAGGAGATATTAAAGTGGCATTAAGTTCCAGTATGAATATGGACTTAACCATCAATCCAGATTTTTCACAAGTGGATGTGGATCGACAGCAAACCAATTTGGATCGTTTCGAATTATTTTATCCAGAAAAACGCCAGTTCTTCATTGAAAATTCCGATTTGTTTGATGGCTTTGGAACGGAAACCATTCGACCATTTTTCTCTCGTCGGATTGGTTTGGCTTTAAACACCCGAACAGGGATTTATGAACAAACTCCTATTACTTATGGCGCTCGCGTGAGTGGTAAATTAACCAACGACTGGAGAATCGGATTATTGAATGTGCAATCTCAGCGGATCGACGATAAAGGGGTTCCTACACAAAACTATTCCATGGTGGCCTTGCAAAGAAAACTATTTGCTCGTTCCAATATCGGTATATTCATGATCAATAAACAATCCTTCATAGATACGGAATTGCAGCGTCAAAATGGATTCGCTGAATTCAATAGAAACATTGGAGTGGAGTATAATTTGGCCTCATCCAATAATTTTTGGACAGGTAAAATCTTTTATTACCAGTCGATTAGCCCAGATGCCAAAGCCAATAATTTTGCTCATGCTGCTTCTTTAGCATATAAAGACAATAACTGGATCATGAGTTGGAAACATCAATGGGTAGGCGAAAGCTATAATCCTGAAGTGGGCTATGTACCTCGTGTAAATTATACCAATATCAACCCAGAAATAGGGAAAATATATTACCCAAAAAGTAAAATAAGCCCCTTGTTTTATGCCCAAATTCGATTGAATAGCTTAAGTTTTTGGAATAATTCGGGAGGTTTGACAGATAATACAACCTATGTAGCCTTAGAAGGGAGAATGAAAGATCAGTCGAGCTTCTCTGCTTTCCATGGCTACGACTACGTTCGTTTATTATATGATTTCGATCCCACCCGTATGGGAAATGTTCCCATGAAAAAAGGGTCTGAGCACACTTGGAGATCGGTGGGTTTGGGATACATCTCTTCCCCTATTAAATTGTTTACCTACTCCATGACTTCTCGTTTTGGAGGTTATTATGGCAATGGATATAGAACAGGTATTACGGGTGAATTAGGATATCGTTTTCAGCCACATGTCGGGATTTCAGTAGCTTTGGATTACAATGATATTTGGGGAGTAGAAGTACCTGTATTACAAGCAGATGGTAGTACAAAAAAAATCATTTCAGCCTCGGAATTTTGGATTGTTAGACCTAAAGTGGACATTACCTTTACGAACAAGTTATTTTTAACCACCTTCTTTCAGTTGAACCAACAAACCAAGAATATGAACTTAAACGCTCGTTTACAATGGCGTTACAAACCAGCTTCAGACCTGTTTTTGGTATATACGGACAACTATTTACCTGAGAATTTTCATATTAGAAATCGTTCCATAGTATTAAAATTAAATTATTGGCTTAATTTGTAGGTCTAAAAATTAACAAACACTACCATGAAAAAAATTCTTGTTATTCTTTCTTGTATTATAAGTTTTGGAGCCTTGGCACAAAGCCCTGCTTCGCCACCAGCTGTAGCTTCTCAAAAAGTGGGAAATACCCAGGTGTTGATTAAGTACGCTAAACCATCAGTGAAAGGCCGTTTGGTATTTGGTACCAAAGAACAAAAAGCCTTAGTTCCTTACGGAGAGGTTTGGAGAACGGGTGCAAATGAAGCTACGACCATTGAATTTTCAAATGATGTATTAGTTCAAGGTAAGCCATTAGCTAAAGGTGTTTATTCTTTATTATCCATCCCTGGTCCTAGTGAGTGGACAATTATTTTCAATAAAGAGGCAAAAATGTGGGGAGCTTATACATACAAAGCAGACAAAGATGCCTTGCGCGTAACGGCTAAACCAAGTGAGCATGCTAAAACAGAGCAGTTCACCATTGGCGTTTCAGAAACGGGTCAGGTGACCTTGGATTGGGACAAAACATCAGTTTCTTTCTACGTAAAATAGAGAAATTGAATTAAAAAAAAGGCGAACCCAACAGGTTCGCTTTTTTTATGTCAAAAATTCATTTGAATTCCTCAATGCTTTGGTTATTTTTACCCCATTATGGGCATATGCCCCTAAGCCATTTTAACAAGATTGTGTTATGAAAAAAGTATTGATTGCAGAGGATAGTTCGGTCATTCAAAATTTAGCTAGAAAAATATTGGAGTTTCAAAACTTTGAAATTCATGCAGTGAAGAATGGACAACAAGTATTGGACGAATTAGCCAAAGCTGATTTCGATATCATTCTTTTGGATATTAACATGCCCGTAATGGATGGAATGGAATGCGCAAGAGCCGTACGTGCTTTGGGAGATTCTAAATCCAACATCCCGATGATTGCTATCACCGGTAATGCTAGAAATTACAGCATGGAAGATTTCAAAGAAGCAGGATTTAATGACTTTTTAGCTAAACCTTTGAATTTTGATGCACTTGTATCTCAAGTTAAAGCATTAACAGAATAACGGCATGTCGCCGATCTCGGTAGAATTTTTGGGTACGGGTACCTCCCAAGGGATACCTATGATTGCCTGTTCTTGTGAAGTATGTACTTCCTCAGATCAGCATGACCAGCGTTTGCGGGTTTCCATGCACATTCAAACCCAAGGAAAAAGTTTTATCATAGATACAGGCCCCGACTTTCGCCAGCAAATGCTGCGCGCACAGATTAAACATGTCGATGCCGTCATTTATACCCACGAACACAAAGATCATACCGCTGGCATGGATGATTTACGGGGATTCAATTATGTTCAAAAATCCAGTATTCCCTTGTATGCTCAGGTCAATGTCATTGATCAGCTGAAGAGAGAATTTGCCTACGCTTTTGGAGAGAATAAATACCCCGGAGTGCCAGAGATTGAAACTTTTCCTATCAACCAACACGCCTTTGAAATTCAGGGTGTCAAGATTCAACCTATTTTGGTTCGACATTATATGTTGGATGTGCTAGGTTTTCGTTTTGGAGATTTTACCTACATCACTGATGCCAATTATATCTCGGATGAGGAATTGGAAAAAGTGAAAGGTTCCAAGGTGTTCGTCATTAATGCCCTAAAAAAGACATCCCATATTTCCCATTTTACCTTGGATGAGGCTTTGGAAGTGATTGATAAAGTACAACCTGAGCGAGCCTATATCACGCATATTAGCCATCAAATGGGCTTGCATGCCGAAGTTCAAAAAGAATTACCTCCTCATGTATTTTTGGCTTATGACGGCCTACAACTAACAGTATAAAGATGCCTATTACAGCGGTTTTATTGGATATGGACGGAGTCGTGGTAGATAATTTACCCTACCATGTAGATGCCTGGTTACTATTTTGTGAACAACACGGTATTCCATTAACTCGAGAAGTGTTTTACCAAGAGCTGAATGGGATGAATTCCAAAGATACCTTTGAATGGCTATATGGCCGATCTATGTCTCGTGAGGAAATAGAGCATTTTGAAGAAAAAAAGGAAACTATTTACCGAGAGTTTTATGGCGCTCACCGAGTTGCCGCGCCAGGTTTAATCACCTTTTTGGAAGGTTTACAAGAGCAAGGAATACCTTGTGCTTTGGCCACTTCAGCAGGCCAAGGTAATATCGATTTCATTGTGGATGGTTTGGATATCCGTCACTTTTTTCAAGCCATCGTAGGTGGAGCCGAAGTGACAAAGGGAAAACCAGATCCAGAAATTTATTTAAAAGCCGCTGATTTATTGGGAGTACCTTATGCCCACTGCTGGGTGGTAGAAGATTCCCTTCAAGGTATTCAAGCGGGCTTATCGGCCGGCATGCAAGTCGTGGGCATGACCACCTCGCATACCGCTGCAGAATTATCTCATACACAGATTCAAGTTCCTAATTTCGAAGGACTGCTTAGCTTACTACAAGCCAAATAATACACTGTTTATTTTAGATTAATCTAAATTTTCTTTGGTAAGAAAAGGATATTTCCTAATTTTCAAAACCTTTACTTGAGTAAATGGTTATTGTTTACTGTTTCTTGTTTAAAATTTATTATTTCATCAAAAACATCCCTTATGAAAAGAAAATTATTGTTCAGCCTTGGACTGATGCTGTTCTGGATAGTTCCAGTACTAGCCCAAGACCAAGTAATTTCTGGAAAAGTAAGCTCCTCAGAAGATGGAGCAGGCTTGCCAGGTGTGAGTGTTGCTATCAAAGGAAGCTCACGTGGTATTACTACCGGTAGTGATGGTAGTTACCGCCTTTCCGTCCCAGGAAAGAACGCCGTTTTATCCTTCAGCTTTGTTGGCTTTGCCAAACAAGAAGTGGCTGTGGGTAATAAAACCGTCATCAATGTATCTCTTGTGCCAGAATCGTCGAGCCTAGACGAAGTAGTCGTTATCGGTTACGGTACTGCCAAAAAGCAAAATTTAACAGGTGCTCAGGTCAATGTTAGTTCCAAAGCTTTGGAAAACAAACCCGTGGCCAGCTTTGAAAATTTATTGCAAGGTAAAGCAGCCGGTGTTCAAGTAACAGCTCAAAATGGTCGCCCTGGCGCTCCTGCGTTTATACGTATCCGTGGGGAAGGAACCTTGACAGCTGGAGCTCAACCATTGGTGGTAATTGATGGTGTGCCAACAGCCAATAGCGAAGGTTCTATCGGAAGTGTCAATGTACTTAGTTCATTAAACCCAAATGACATTGAAGATATTTCCATTTTAAAGGATGCTTCATCTGCTGCCATTTATGGTTCTCGTGGTGCTAACGGTGTTATTTTGGTTACGACCAAAAAAGGCAAGAAAGGTAATGCTAAAGTGACTCTTTCTACCTCCTATGGTATCAATGAAAAGACTCCTGATAATTTCCAAATGATGAATATGCGTCAAAAATTGGAATATGAAAGAGACTTGGATTATGCCAATGAATACGTAGATGCGGCTGGAATTACCAGTCCAGCTAGTGTAACACAATCCGAATTGGATAAAGTGTGGGCTACCTTGGAATCTAAAAAAACAGATTGGTTCAATACCTTGTTGCGTCGTGGAATGAATCAAGTAACTCGTTTAGGTGTGAGTGGAGCAAGCGACACATTTACCTACAACTTGTCTTTAGAAAATCAGATTAATGAAGGTATCTTCAAATTAGCTTCTGATTTATGGAGAAAGCAAGGTCGTGTGAACGTGGAATTCAAACCAAACAGTTGGGCTAAAATTGGTACCAATGTGAATTTCTCTAACAACAAAACGAATGAGATTCGTGACCGTTACAATGCACAGAATCCAGCTTTTGCTATTTATGCATACAATCCTTATGAGCCTGAGCGTTTAGCTGATGGGACTTTTAACTTAACACACCAAGGTTTCCCTATTTCAGAAGCTTTGGAAAACAACCCTGAAATCCTAACAACTAATACAGGTATCTCTAGTGCTTATGTATCTTTAACTCCTGTGAAAAACTTTGAGTTTAGATCACAAGCTGGAGTAACTTGGGTAGATTATTACCGTGAGTCGTACATCAAGCCGAACTCCATCCTAGATCAATACGTAGGTGACCCGGCAGCACGTGGTTCTAAAACAGATAATGGATACCAGTCATTCAATTATGTGTTTTCAAATACCATCAATTACAATAACACCATCGCTGATAAACACAATGTTCGTGCTTTAGTGGGTGTGGAGTATACCAACGACAACTACCGTTCTTTCTCGTTTGGAACCAAAGGTTTCCCTAATGGAAAAGTTAGCACACAAGACAATGCATCCACTCCAGTATCAGCTACTTCTTTCAAGACGGATTGGTCATTGTTCTCTTTGTTTGGTCGTATTGGATATGATTTCAACCAACGTTATTTCTTAGACGCTTCGATTCGTCGTGATGGTTCTTCTCGCTTTGGAGTGGACAACCGCTATGGATTGTTTGGTTCAGTAAGTGCGGGTTGGGAAATCAGTAAAGAGGCTTTCATGGAAGACTTGACTTTCGTCAACCAATTGAAATTGCGTGCTAGTTATGGTACATCTGGTAATGACCGCATTGGTAACTATACTTCCCTAGGTTTGTATCGTTACTCAAGTTATGGTACTACTTCAGCCACTTTCCCTTCTCAATTGCCTAATTCTAGCTTAACTTGGGAAAAGTCAGCTTCGGCTAACATCGGGATCGACTTTGCTTTGTTGAAAAACAAGTTAACCGGTTCGGTGGATTACTACCAAAAGAAAACGTCCAACTTATTGTTTGATCGTCCAGTTTCTTCTACTACAGGTTTTTCTAGCCGTACTGAAAACGTTGGAGCCGTGGAAAATAGCGGTTTTGAGTTAACGTTGAACTACAAAGTTATTCAAACCAAAGATTTGTATTGGGATATCTCAGCCAACTTTACGAACAACAATAACAAGGTGGTGGAGTTGACAGAAGATAACTTAAACCGTTCAGGTGGAGTTTCTAAGTTGAAAATCGGAGAGCCTATTGACGTGTATTATTTAAACCGTTATGTAGGTGTAAACAAAGAAAACGGTAAGCCTATTTACCTTGATAAAAATGGATCTAATACAGAAACTTGGAGCGCAGGAGATGCCGTTATATTAAGCGGCAAATCTCGTCAAATCAAGTTTTTCGGAGGTTTAGGAACGACAGTAACTTACAAAGGAGTGACTTTGTCTGCGGATGCGGTGTATCAAGGAGGTCATTATGTGATGAACTACAGATGGCAAGACTTGACATCAGATGGAGAGAACGTATACCAAAACCAGGCAGAAGCTGCTTTGAATTATTGGAAAAAAGCAGGAGATGTTAATGTCTTGCCTGATCCACGTCAATTATATCAATCCTTTTCTTCTGATCGCTTCTTGCAAAAAGGAGATTATATCCGTTTACGTAACGTGACTGTGGCTTATAACTTACCAAGCAACTGGGTAAAGAAAGCCAAGATGCAGTCGGTGCGTGTGTATGCACAAGCACAAAACTGGTTCTATTGGACTCCAGAATTTAAAGGAGATCCAGAAGTTGGATTTGGCCAAGCGGAAAGTACAGGTGGTACTGTTCAAGGATTGTTTGCAGCTTATTCTTACCCGCAAACAAGAACAGTCAATGTAGGATTAGATATCACATTTTAATTAGTAGAGACATGAAAATGAAAAAATTCATTCTAGCGATATGCAGTGTTTGCCTAGTGGGACTAGGCTCTTGTGAAAAAGGATTGGAACTGGGACCATATAACTCAGCAACCATCGCACAAGCGTTTGAATCAGATTCTGATTTTGCTAATGCAGTCAGAGGTATGTATGGATCAGCTTTGGGAGGCACTTACTATGGTGGTTCCATGATAAGCTTACCCGATATTTTATCGGACAATGTTATAGTAGCTCGTACGGGTCGTTTATCTAACCTTTCTTTCCATGAGTGGCGTTATACTGCCGATGGAACTTGGGGATTATTCGCTACGGCCTATTCAGGTATTCGTCGTGCCAATGCTATTTTGGAAAACATCGAACGTTTACCAGCTGGAGCTTCCAAAGAAAATTACAAGGCAGAGGCTTTGGCCTTCCGTGCTATGGCTCATTTTGATTTGGTACGTTTGTATGGAAAAGCTTACACGCAAGCATCAGATACTGATTTAGGTGTTCCTTATGTAACGTCTACGGATGCTACCTTGAAGCCAAGTCGTGAATCTGTCAAAACCAATTTCAGTAAAATTGAGACTGATTTGAAAGCAGCGGAGGCAGCCATCGGATCTTCCAATGGTATCTATCGTTTCAATAAAGCGGCGGTTGCAGCCTTATTATCTCGCGTGTATTTATACGAAGGTAAGTGGCAAGAATCAGCGGATGCTGCCACTCGTTCTTTGGCTTTAAGTTCAAACCCTGGTGGTTTAGCTGATTATGCTAGAATTTGGACAGATGCGGTGAATACAGGGGTCTTGTTGAAATTGCAAATCGTTGATAAAGACCGTATTACTCCAGGTGTGGAATACAGTCAAAGCTCTGCTTCAGGCGTTCGTAATGAGTACGTTGTTGATCATTTATTCTTACAGTCATTCAAAGCGAATGATGTCAGAACAGCGGCGTCCTTTCGTTTGACTACCTTCAACGGTCAGCCCTACAATTCCATTGCAAAATGGTTTGGAAGAGCAACAGGAAATGCCAACGTAACGGATTCTAAAGTAATTCGTGTGGCAGAGGTTTGGTTGAACCTAGCAGAATCTTTAGCCAATTTGGGTAAAAATGCAGAAGCTTTAACGGCTTTGAATAATCTTCGTAAAAACCGTTATACTGATTTTGACGCGGGTAATTTTGCAGAAAGTGGAAATGCATTAAAAACAGCTATCGATTTAGAGCGCCGTCTAGAATTTGCATTTGAAGGCCATCGTTTGTTTGATTTGAAGCGTAAAGGAGCTGGGATTTCTCGTTCTTCCCGTGGAGATAAAGCAGACGGAACAGGTACTCCTGCTCGTTTCTTGACTTTAGCCGCTACGGATTATCGTTTGCAATTACCATTACCAAGCAATGAATTGCGCGTTAATTCCAATATTCAACAAAATCCGAATTATTAATCGACGTATTTTGTGTGTTAATCGAAAAAGTCCCCATTTGCGGGACTTTTTTGATTTATATATTAGCAGAACATCTTTATATTTAGGGATAATTACCACTCATGAAGAAAATTGTATACCTCATATTAGGAGTGCTGACTTGCTGGCATGTAAGTTATTCCCAAGATCATAAAATGGAAATGGTTCCAGGCAAAATGATTGAGGAATATACCCCTGAATTCACTAAAATAAAACGGGAGCTTCCAGAAGGCTATACCCAAGAGATGCAAGATTGGGTAAGACAGAAGAACATAGCAAGTAAAAGTACCCAAAATAGAACTTCTGCTAGTGCAGCTAAGTTTACCCTAAGTTTTGAAACGCCTCCTCCAGCAGATGTAAGAGCTATTTTTGAAAAAGCCGCTGAATCTTGGTCTGCCATCTTAAATTCTGATGTTGAAGTCAAGATACTATGTCGCTGGAGAAACTTGGCTTCCAACGTGTTAGGAAGTGCTGGAGCCACAGCTAATGTACGTAACTTCCCAGGTGCAGCTAAAGTAAATACTTTTTATCCGATTGCGCTGGCTGAAAAAATGGCTCATAAAAATCTCAATGGGACAGATTATGATATAGTCGCTAATTTTAATGCGGATTATGCCAACTGGTATAAAGGTTTAGATGGCGTGCCTACCATCAACCAAATCGATTTATATTCGGTTGTCTTGCACGAATTTGGTCACGGGCTTGGATTTATTGGTCAGGTATCGGTGGATAATTCGACAGCCTATTACATCTATCCCGGAATTTTTGATCAATTTATGGTGAATGGTGCAGGAAGCAGTTTGACCGACACACTTTCTTTTAAAAATGATTCTCCAGAGCTAAAAGCACAATTAACTTCAGGCAATTTATTTCTAAGTACCTCCAAGGTATTGGCGGTTAATAATAAAGAAAGAGCCAAGTTGTACGCCCCCACCAGCTACACACAAGGTTCATCCATCTACCACGTAGATGCCTCTAAATACCGCCCTAAGGATCCCAATGCTTTGATGACACCCAGTATTGCTAAAGGTGAAATTACGCGCGAACTAGGAACGATTGTGCCCGCTGCATTCAATGATTTTGGATGGTATTCATCCAGTATTGTTCCCACAGCTGATTTATTTACAGACGCAGAAGATGTAAACAAGGATTATGTATTCAGCGTCAAAGTATATTCGGATACGCTCGTAAAAGATAATTCGTTGAAATTGATGCTTTCTACCGATGGAAATATTCAAAATGCCACATCTCGGTCTTTGACTTTATCGGGGACCACTTATTCTTATACTTTACCTAAAGACACAAAATTAAGAACCATAGCCTATTATTGGGTGGCAGAAGAAGCTAGTGGGAAGAAATTCACTACACCTGCGCAAGCGCCTGTAATATCGGGTACCACTACCTCTAGTTTTTATAAGTTTACCATTGGACAAGATACCGTAAAACCTGTGGCGATCTATTCCAATCCACTTAAATACATATTTTCTAATCAGACTAAAATTACTTTGCCAACCTTACTGGCCAACGATAACATAGGTATCGATACAGTTTATATGGAATACAGCATCGGTTCTGGTGCTGTAGTAAAAATGGGATTTACGCGCTCTACGACAGAGTCTTTTAGTTTTAATGGAGCATTTAACTTTGCGGCTGGCCAGATCAAAGCAGGCGATATCATTAAATATCGGGTGGTGGTTAAAGACAAGGCAAAGCTTGCTAATTATGTTTATTTCCCTGCTACGGGTAATTATGAGTTTGTGGTCTTGACCTCCATGGCTGCGGTGAATAATTATAAAACGGATTTTGAGAGTAAACCTTCAGCAGATTTCTATTTGAAAGGATTTACCATCAATCAGCCAGCGAATTTTACGTCCTTAGGCTTAAATACAGAGCATCCTTATGCCAATGGTTCGGAAGAATCTTATGACAATTCAGGAGGCTCAGATAAGTTTACCAATTACGATGCCATTTTATTGAAGCCCATTATTGTGCGGGCAGATACCGCCAGAATCTTTTTTGATGAAGTCGTTTTGGTGGAACCAGCCGAGACCACTGGGACTTCCTTTTTAAGTACAGATGGTTCAGTCAATCGCTCGTTTTACGATTATGTCATTGTACAGGGTTCCAAAGACGGCGGATTAACTTGGAATAATTTACGGGATGGCTGGGATTCCAATGATTTTACTGAATGGCAAAATGGATGGACTGGTACCAATGTAGATAGAAATGGGAATTCTATTTTGAAGGGTTCAGCTACTCTATATCAAAAAAGAGAAATTGATATTTTGGGTTCAGGCAAATTTAACCCAGGAGATAAAGTATTGTTGCGTTTCCGATTGCATTCGGACGTAGGAGCCTACGGCTGGGGCTGGGCCATTGATAATTTAAATATCCAAGGAGCGCAGGCAGTTACTCCACCTAAATTGGTCTTGGCGGTAGAAAACGGAACGGAAACGAATGGCTTACTTATTCGTCCTAATCCTAGTCAGGGCTTATTCCGGGTGCAATTACCTTTGGAACAAATGGGTCAAACGGTGGAACTTAACATGATTGATCTGCAAGGAAGAGTGATATATCAAGAAAATATAACGGTGGGAGGCTCCATGTTGGATAAGGAAATACAGGCGGGTAATTGGCCAACAGGCACCTATTTATGTGTGGTTAAATCGGCTAAACAACAGTGGGTAAAACGAGTATTTTTGTTGAAATAAATATCAAATAGGGAATTAGTTTTCCATGCCACCTCTTTTTAATTATCTTTGCAGTCCTTTAGAAAAAAGAATATATGTCTTGGTTTACCAGAAAAGATAAGGGAATTCAAACTCCTACCGAATTCAAAAGAGAAGCTCCAGATGGTTTGTGGTATCAATGCCCTTCTTGCAAGAAGGCCATCCATACAAGAGAACATCGTTTATTTGCTTATACTTGTTCCAATTGCAATTACCATGAGAAAATAGGTTCTCAAGATTATTTTGAATTGCTTTTTGATCAAACTCGATATACCGAATTAGATGCCTTAATGAGTTCAGGTGATCCATTGAATTTTGTGGATACCAAAAATTATCCCGATCGAGTAAAAGCCACCGAATTAAAAACCGGACTTAAAGATGCGGTTCGTTCTGCTTATGGTGAGATGAATGGCTTACCTATTACGGTAGCAGCTATGGATTTCAGTTTTATTGGTGGTTCTATGGGTTCTGTGGTGGGAGAGAAGATAGCAAGAGCTATTGATTACTCCTTGGAGCACAAGCAGCCTTTCTTGATGATTTCCCGTTCTGGTGGAGCGCGTATGATGGAAGCGGGTTTTTCTCTGATGCAAATGGCCAAGACTTCGGCTCGTTTAGCTTTATTGGATGAAGCGAAGATTCCTTATATCTCTTTGTTGACAGATCCAACAACAGGTGGGGTAACAGCCTCATTTGCCATGTTAGGTGATTTTAACATTGCAGAACCAGGAGCATTAATTGGTTTTGCAGGACCACGTGTTATTCGTGAAACGATTGGTAAAGATTTACCGAAAGGATTCCAAAGTGCCGACTTCGTTTTGGAGCATGGATTTTTGGATTTTATCGTAGATCGTAAAGACCTAAAAGATAAATTGACTTCTTTGTTGGGCATGTTACAGAAATAACTCCCAATCAATCCTCATAAAAAAAGTCTCCCGAAATTTTTCGGGAGACTTTTTTATTATTCAGCAGCTGGAGCAGCAACAGGAGCGGCAACCGCTGCCTTGCTACGGCTTTTCTTTTCTTTCTCTGGAGGAGGAATAACGTCTTCCACTCCGGCAAAAACACGACCACAGTGCTCGCACACGATGATTTTCTTTTTGTCTTTGATGTCTGTTTGTCTTTGTGGAGGTACAGAACTGAAACATCCACCACAAGCACCACGCTTCACCATCACGACAGCTAAGCCGTTGCGGGCGTTGTCACGTAATTTCTCGTACGACTTAAACAAACGAGGGTCAACTAGTTTCAAAGCCTTTTCGCGATCTTTCATCGCTTTTTGCTCATCTTCTTCACTTTCGTTGATGATAACCTCTAATTCTTTTTGCTTTTGTTCTAAATCCTTTTTGCGTTCAAACAAAGTAGATTCTACGGAAGCGATTTCATCATTTTTATTCAAAACTTTGAAATCAATCTCCTTGATACGCTTATCAGCGATCTCCATTTCTAATCCTTGAAGTTCAATTTCTTTCGAAATAGCTTCAAATTCACGGTTGTTACGCACGTTCATTTGTTGCTCTTTGTACTTCACAATTAACTTGTCAGAATCCTTTTTAGAATTTTTGTAGTTAGAAATTTGCTCTTCAAAAGACGCGATTTCTTGTTGGAATTTTGACAAACGAGTCTCTAAACCCATAATCTCATCCTCTAAATCACGTACTTCTTCGGGTAAATCACCTCTAACTTTCTTGATATTATCTAAGGCTGAATCAATGGTCTGAAGCTTTAATAATGCTTCTAACTTTTGGGCAATCGTAGTTTCGGTAGCTGTAGCCATTATTATTGTTACGTTTGAAAGTGTCTAACTCTCTTTATTCTTATGCATACCTGACCGGATTGGTCAAGGTCTCGCTTTTCAGAACGGCAAAATTACTAAAAATATTTGATAAATAAGTATGGATGGCATCCTTTATCAAAACTTCGGATTCATAATGCCCTATATCACAAAGCATACAGCTATTTTCCCCATCAAAGAACTCGTGATATTTTAAATCACCTGTCAAGAATGCATCCGCTCCCTGACGTTTGGCCTCCGAAATTAAAAAACTTCCTGCTCCACCACATACCGCTACTTTTTTTATGGCTTTATCCAATATAGGAGTATGTCGTATGGCGGAAAGTCCTAGTGTTTTTTTGATATATTGGATAAAATCTTCACCCGACATTGCCTCGTCTAATTCACCTATAAAACCAGCCCCTACCTCATTCCAGCTATTACCTAAAGATTGAATGTAATAGGCAACCTCTTCATAGGGATGTACTTTCTTTAAAGTTTGAAGGATACTAGATTCCAAATAACTAGGGAAAATCATGTCCACTTTTACTTCTTGGACTTCGGTTGGAATGCCTTGTTGGCCTATTACCGGATTTGCCTCGACTGAAGGAGTAAATCTACCGATGCCCTCGGAGCTAAAACTACATCCAGAATATTCCCCGATATTTCCTGTTCCTGCTGCATGAAGCGCGATCCTCACGGCTTCTTGCTGGGCTATAGGAACAAAATAACTAATTTGTTTTAATGCATTTTCAGCCGCTAACAAGACTTTCCCATGGACACCCAATTGTTGGGCTAAATGATAGGAAACTCCTTTGGGTGCATGATCTAAATTGGTGTGAGAAGCATATAAGGCCACAGAATGTTGAATGGCTTTAATGACGGTTCTTTCCACATAATTTTTCCCTGTCAAAGATTTGAGACTTTTGAACACAATGGGATGGTGTGAAATAATCACATTACAGCCTTTTTGGATGGCTTCTTCAATCACTTCTTCAGTACAATCTAAACTGATTAATACCCCTTTTACCTCCATCAAAGGATCACCGACCAGCAATCCAGCATTATCATAGGATTCTTGCCAGGCCAAAGGCGCCCATTGTTCCATACTGCGGCAAACGTCTGCAAGCTTCATATTCTTTTTTTAGTGTAGCAAAGGTAAAATTCTTTCGGGAGCTTTGAAAAAAATGGCTATATTTAAGCAGATAAACCCTATCTATTTGATTTTAATATATGCGATGTAGACCCGCCATAGTGATTATGGAAAATGATCATGTGTTATTAATGCGCTACCAATTTGGT
Source organism: Aquirufa ecclesiirivi (assembly GCF_011250515.1). GTDB lineage: Bacteria > Bacteroidota > Bacteroidia > Cytophagales > Spirosomataceae > Aquirufa > Aquirufa ecclesiirivi. The sequence goes on from NZ_JAANOP010000004.1 coordinate 35,745, forward strand.
TCAGGAATGGTGTATAATTTTCCGGGAGGCAACCCCGATCCAGGAGAAATTTTCCCCGAAACCATTCGCCGCGAATGTCGTGAAGAATTAGCCGTTGAAGTAGAAGTTGGGAGCATGCTCTTGATGGGAGAAATACCCAGTCAAGAGGAAAGAAAAAGTGCCTTACACATTCTTTTTGAGGGTAAAATTATTTCAGGAATTCCTATGCTACAAGCGCAAGAAACCACAGCCCAAGAAGTTTGTTGGGTTCCCATAGCTCAGCTATCTAGCCTTCATTTATATCCAAACGTTGGGGAGGCATTGCAAGATTTGGTTTTCCTACAAAAGAAAGGAATTTACCTTGGGGCTATTCAACAACCTTGGGTGAGTTAGGCCAAACATAGGTTCCTAGTAATAAGCCTAGTAAACTGGCGGCTAGTCCTGGCCAAATGGAGGGGATTTCAGAGGGGGCAACAAACTGAAAATAGCCCCAAACTCCTAAACCCAATATCATGCTCAGGTGGCTGCCCATGGAACTGGCTTTTTTCCACCATAATCCAGCATTGAGAGGAATGAACAAGGAAACCAATCCAAAAGCGGAGGATTCTCCTACGAGCTCAAATATATTTTGTCGCTTAACGGCCATGTAAATGCAAGATAGGGTGACTAAAACCACAGATAAGCGGATGATGCGAAGCACTTTTTGATCTGATGGATTCCTCATCATGGGTTTAATCAAGTTTTCTCCCAATACCGATGCAGGAGCTAAAATGGCGCCACTAGTGGTGCTCAATAAGGCTGAAAGTAAAGCTCCCAAAAATAAAATTTGCACTCCTGTGGGTGTGAATTTCATGACCAAGTGTGGGATCAAGAGCATGTCGTCCGACAATAAACTAGGATATAAGCTCACCCCTAAAAAGGCAATCAGTAAAGGGAGCATGGCGACACTCAAATACATAATTCCTGCCGAAAAACTAGCTATTCCTGCCACATGGGCGGATTTGGCCGACATCACTCGTTGGAATATATCTTGTTGGGGAATGGAACCTAAACCGATGGTAATCCAAGCAGCTAGATAGCTTAGCCAAGATATGGCATCGTGTTTTTTAGGGGTGAATTTGAAAAAATCAGCTTCTTGATGTTGTATGATGGCTCCTAGGTCAGGCGTTTTTTGGTACAATAGTAATGCTAAAAATGCCAATCCAATAATGAGGATGATGTTGTGTAAAAAGTCGGTAATGGAAATGGACCACATACCGCCTAGCAAGGTATAGGTCATGACTAATAATGCTCCCATGACAATTCCCCATTCTGTACTGATAGGTAACAGCAAGTGCAAGGTTAATCCCAAGGCCACCAACTGGGCTGATATCCAACCAAAATAGGAGGGTACCATCACGATAGCAGAAAGCTTTTCAGAGAAATTGCCAAACCTTTGTCGGAAATAATCACTAAACGTTAAGACCTTGAGTGGATATAATTTACGGGCATAGACTGTACCTACGATGACTAAGCCCAAAGCAGCTCCGAAAGGCTCTTCAATGATGGATAATACACCTCCATGCACAAATTCACGGGGAGCACCTAAAATGGTCTCAGATCCAAACCAGGTAGCAAAGGTGACCATGGTAGCTAAGGCGAAGGGGAGATTTCTTCCTGCCAAAACAAAATCTTGGGTGGTATGTACTTTTTTACTCGCCCACCAGCCTACTGCCAGGTTCAATGCCAAATAAAAAAGAACAAATGCGATTAACATGATGAAAAGAATGAGCTTAAAAATACGTAATTTTCGTGTAAGCTTTCCAACTACCTTAGCCTTAAACCGATGTTTATCAAAAGTCCTGCCTACCTATTCCTTTTCTTGACCTGCCTGTTTTTTACTTCTTGCCAAACAGCCAAAATCAAAAAAGCATATGTACAATCCGGACTGAATCAATTACATACAGGCATTCTCATTCAGGATCAAAATGGAAAGGTGCTATTTTCCCAACAACTGGATCAGTATTTTATGCCAGCATCCAATGCTAAATTACTGACCTTTCTTTTAGCCAAAACTATACTGCCAGATTCAATTCCTGCTTTTGCTTATCAAGAGCATGGTGATAGTTTGTATTTTTGGGGAACGGGTGATCCATCTACCTTACATGTCAAATTAAAGAATAAGGCGATGTTAGATTTTTTACAAGCTTCACAAAAAAACTTGGTCTATGCAGATGATGCTAAACTGGCACTTCCTCAAGGGGCGGGCTGGGCTTGGGATGATTATCAAGATTATTATGCGGCTGAAATTTCTAGCTTGCCGCTGTATGGCAACTTGGTTCAATTTACGAACCAAGGAAATGCTTGGAAGGCCCATCCTTCCTATTTTCAATCGAGCATTCGGATTACTTCCGAGAAAGATGCATCACGAGATAGATTAAGTAATCAATTTTTTCTCCCTGCAACAGATGCCAAAAATGCCCCCAAAAGCATCACCATTCCTTACTTAACTTCGCCAGAACTGACCGCCAGATTGTTGGCTGATACTTTACATAAACCCGTACATTACCGTACGCTCAAACGCGATCCACTTCAGTCGAAATTGGTGTATGCTGGGAAATTGGACAGTTTATTGGTCCCTTTGCTTCATAACAGCGACAATACAATTGGAGAACAATTGGTTTATTTGATGGGCGCTCAAAGAGGCTGGAATGGCCCTACGGCTAACATCATTCACAATTTGTTGCAGGAGCCTGGTTTTGAGTTTTTGAAGGAAATTAAATGGGTGGATGGTTCAGGTTTATCGCGTTATAATTTGTTTCGACCTAAAGATATTATTTTGATATTGAGTCGTTTACGAGAAACGGTGAGTGAATCTCAATGGAAATACCTCTTACCAGAAATAGGAAAGTCAGGCACCTTGAAGTCAATGAAATTAGCCAATCCACAATCTAATGCTTGGGCTAAATCTGGTTCATTTGGAAATACCTATAATTTGTCGGGCTATTACCAAAATGCTCAAGGTAAATGGTATCTATTTACCGTCATGACCAATCTAGCGAATCAATCGGTGAGTGTCAATAAAAAACAAATCTTGGAGTTTTTGAATGTATTGAATTAGGAGAGATATTTTCTAATTAGGTAAAGATCTCAATTATTTTCAGCTAAGGTCTTGTGAATGGCATATGCTTGCAATCCTAGTACCTTGGCCTTTTCACCCAGTTCAGATATTTCTACAGATAGATTTTCTTTGTAATCGGCAAGGCAATATTTGTAGATGGCTTGTTCAATGGGGTTGCTAATGAACTTGCCTGCATGGGCCAATACTCCATGGATGATGATGGTTTTGGGATTTAATAAGTGTACAGCTATTGCCAACACTTTCCCCATTTCATGACCCATGTCTTGTAATAAATCAATGGCCAATTCATCTCCACGGTTGGACGCATCAATGACCATTTCAATGTCTATTTTTTCAAAATCTTCATTTGCCAATAAAGAGACATTCCCTTCTTTGATAAGTTCTTTGATTCTCTTGACTAAATAGGAAGCCTTGGTAACGGTATCCAAGCAACCCACTTTTCCGCAATAGCATAATTCACCTTGAGGTCTTACTTGAATGTGGGCTAGCTCACCAGCAAATCCTGATTCGCCGAGTACTACTTGACCATTGACCAATAAACCAAAACCTACACCATTCCAATCCATATTGACGGTGATCGCGTGTTGTATATTTTGGGCAAGACCAAAATGGTGCTCCCCTAGAGTAATAGCTTTGGTGTCATGAATGACATAGGTAGGAATGTGGAGTGATTTTTCAAGTTCAAAAGGAAGGCTTTTGCCTTTAGAACAAAGATGAGGATAGGTATAATTAATGCCCGTTTTAGGATTGATCAATCCTGGCATGGAAATACTGATAGCTTCTAAGTCCGTTATTTTACAGGCAGCAGCTTGAAGTACGGCCACTATTTCCTGGGTAAGGGATTCAATAATGGGTTTGTTTTCTATAACAACCGAGATAGCTTGACTAAATATTACCTCATTATGTAAGTTCAGTAAATAGGCTTTACTTGAATAGGTGTTCATGTCAATCGCCAATACATACCTGTCGTGGGGATTGAGTCTATATAAAGCAGGCTTGCGACCTAACTGAACTTCCGCGGGCCCGATTTCTACGATCCATTTTTCACTCATTAACTCTTCAATCAAACTAGTTACCGAAGGAACGCTCGTGTGTAAGTGTTTGGTCAATTGAGCTATGGTAAAGCTACCGTGAGTATAAAGATGTTGAAGAAGCTTTCTCTTTAGTTTGTTTTTTTTGAGGTCAACAACGGATTCTTTTTCTACAGGCTCGCTTTCAGAAATTGATTTAAACAAATCTGACATAATTAATAGGTTATATGTTGAATCGAACAGATAGAGACCTAGGTCTTTAACTGGTTTTTTGGTTTAAAGATTAACTAAATATAAACAATTCATGGAAATCTATCATGGAACTGATGAAAATCAACAGGTTAGGCCATGACAATAACTGCCTTGAAAAGGTCAATGTGTTTTATTACGTCAGTAGAAAGAGATGCTTAAATGTAAGGTAATTTTTACAAATTTCTGTTTGGGTATAGTTAAAATTAATATTTGAATAATCCCAACGGCTGTATTTTCTTATATGAGATGCTGATTGATGCATAAATGTCTCCCCCGAGATTTAATCTCAAAAAATCAGGCATTCATCACTTTTTTTAATCAATTATTAAAAAATATTATTAATATAGCGTTGTTATTAATTTTACTGATTAATAATATCTGTGTTAATGATTTTTTTAAATAACATATAGCACGTTCAATTGTTGTTTTTAAACCCTATCCCAATAAATCTATGAAAACAAAGTCTTTTTTAGTTCCACCTTAGCTGGACAAGCGTATTGATTAATGAATGGATTTACATTCTAATAGATTTTTTCACAGAAATAGTTCATAAAAATGAAAGCATGCAAAAATAAGTTTACTCTGATATTTACTGCATTACTTTTTCTTACTTGTCAAGCCGTTTTTGCCCAAACAACAGTTCAAGGAAAAGTAACTGACGACAGCAATGTAGCCTTACCAGGTGTAAGTATTCAAATCAAAGGAACCTCCAAAGGAACAACAACGGATGTTTCGGGTTCTTTTACCATTAGTGTAACCAAAGGAGTTACTTTGGTATTTAGCTCAATAGGTTTTGCAACGAAAGAGGTAATTACTTCTGATAGTCCCATGACCATGGTATTAAGTAGTGATTCACAGTCTTTGGATGAAGTAGTTGTTACAGCCTTAGGTGTTTCAAAGGAAGCCCGAAAAGTAGGTTACGCTGTCACAAAAATTGACGGAGGTTTAATGACGAAGGCAAGGGAAACTAATATGGCTTATTCCTTGGCTGGTCGAGTGGCTGGTTTAAACATTTCTGGAACCAGTGGTGGTCCAGGATCCTCAGCACGTATCTTATTACGTGGGATGGCAAGTTTCACGGCAGCATCTCCTTTGATTGTCATTAACGGTGTACCTATGGATAATACACAGCGTGGTAGTGCAGGAGAATGGGGAGGCGCAGATCAAGGCGATGGTATTTCGAACATCAATCCAGATGATATTGAAGATTTAACCGTGTTAAAAGGAGCTTCAGCTTCTGCTTTGTATGGAGCAAGAGCAGCCAATGGTGTTATTTTAATCACGTCAAAATCTGGTAAAAAAGGAAAAATGTCTGTTGAGTATAACCTAAACGGGGTTGCAGATAAAGCTATTAATTTTACGGATTATCAATATATGTATGGTCAAGGACAAAATGGCTTGAGACCAACATCGGCAACTAGTGCCTTAAACAGTGGAATGCTTAGCTGGGGAGCCAAACTAGATGGAGCTCAAACCATTCAATTTGATGGTAAAAACTATCCTTATTCGGCTGTTACGAATAACATTGAAACCTTTTACAGAACGGGTTCAACTTTGACTAATTCCTTATCTCTTTCCAATGCCACTGATCAAGGAGCTTTCCGTTTATCATTAGCGAATTTGGATAATGAATCAATTTTACGAAATAGTGGATTAGCTCGTAAAACCATCAATTTTACAGGTTCTCAAAAAATGGGAGATAAATTGACAGTTAATTTGATGGTTAATTACATTGATGAATTGGCGAAGAATAAGCCCAATTTATCTGATGGTCCATTGAATGCCAATAATATTCAGTTTTTGGCAACCAGTGTTAACCAAATGGCTTTGCAACCTGGCTATAATGCTAGTTCCCCTTTAGGTGCTGAAATTCAGTACAATGATGATATCTATGTAACGAACCCTTGGTTTGTGGTTAATAGATTCAAAAATAATGTAAGCAGAAAACGTTTAATCACCTCTCTTTCTGGTAAGTATGATTTCACCAAATGGTTGAATGGTACTGTACGATTGGGTTATGATTTGATGAATGACGGAGTTGATAAAATTACTCCAACAGGAACAGCCTATTCCAATGGGTTAAAAGGTGGCTATGATGAATTATCCAAAGCTACCAGTGCGGAACTTAATGCAGATGCATTTTTATCTGCTTCAAAGGATATTACCGAAGACTTTAGTGTAGATGCTTTGTTAGGTGCGGCATTCCGTAATAATAAATATGATCGCATTGGTATTAATGGAGGCCCTTTTGTTATCCCATATTTCTATAGCCCCAATAACGTTTTATCCTTTGGTAGGTCATACAATTATGCCGAAAAGCAGACACATTCAGCCTATTATTCATTGGATATAGCTTTTAGAAGAATTTTGACATTGTCTACCACAGGTCGTTATGATGCATTCTCAACCTTGCCTGTTAATAGCCAAGGAATTTTCACACCTTCCGTTTCATTAAGTGCCGATATTACGGAACTCGTGAAGATGAAGGATTTGAGTTATGGAAAATTGAGAGGTTCATTTGCCGTAGTCTCTGGAGAACCAGTTAATCCTTATAGTACTTCTCAATATTATAGCGTGGGATCAGCTATCCAGGGAATAACGACAGGCTCGTTTAGTTCTACCTTGCCTAATTTGTTTTTAAAGCCATATACATTAACTGAAATAGAGTTTGGAACGGAATTAAAATTCTACCAAAATCGACTAGGGATAGATATTGCCTATTTTGATCGTAAAACTAAAAACGAAATTATCAATGGGTCTTTATCTGATGCGACAGGTTATACGGGTCAATACATTGGAACAGGTTCTACACAAAATTCAGGTTTAGAAGTGATGTTAAGTGGTACCCCAATTCAGGGAGCAGATTTCACATGGAAAACATCCTTGAACTTTACATCGGTAGCCAATAAAATTGTTGATATCACAGGTTCAGGAGCTGAAAATGAGCAATTATCTTTAGGAACTTATCGCCCTCTTAATGCCAATACGGCATTAATCAAAGGAATGCCAGGCCCTCAAATTATGGCCTATGATTTCGTTCGTGATTCCAATGGCAAAACGCTTATTGATGCTTCTGGTATTCCAGTGCAGGCTTCTGCAAGAACAGCTATGGGTTCAGTTCTACCTAAAGTTTACGGAGGTTTTAATAATGAGTTTTCATATAAAGGATTCAACTTTGCCTTCTTAATTGATTATCGTTTCGGCAATAAAGTGCTTTCTGCAACGAATTATTACACGATTTTCCGTGGTTTAAACCAAATGACATTACCAGGACGTGATTCTGGTGTGGTAGCTGATGGAGTGACTACCTCTGGATCGGTAAATGCCGTTTCTGTCCCAGCTCAAATGTATTACCAAAATTTGGCGAGAAGAATTTCTTCACTTAACGTGATGGATGGAAGTTTTATTAAACTACGTCAAATAACGGTTGGCTATACCCTTAGCAAGAAACAGTTAGGAAACTTACCATTCCAGTCTGTCGGTATATCGCTTGTGGCACGTAACCTATTCACCTTGTTGAAATATACAGACAACATTGATCCAGAAGCAGGTTTCTCTTCTTTGATCAATTATGCAGGTATTGAAGGAAATAGTTTACCTACGACGAGAACTTATGGATTTAACTTAAACATTAAATTCTAATCAAAATTTGAAAGAATATGAAAAAATTAATGTTATATATCGGTTTATCGGCACTGCTAGTTCAAGGATGTACTTCCGAATTTGAACAAATCAATACCGATCCCAATGCAACAAGTGCCGCGGTATTTAATCCGAATTATTTGTTGTCTCAATCGCAGTATGAATATGGTAATACGGGATATTCCCAATTATTATTTCATAGTATGTGGTCTCAGTCATTGGCCTCCACTTTCTCATACTATGGAAATGGAGACAAGTACGTAGCATCTGGTAGTTTTCTTGATTATCAAGGTCGTTTATGGGGCGAAAACTATCGTTCTGCCACCTTGGCTTTTGAGATGCAAAATTTAGTAAAAGATAAAGCCGAATTATCTAATTTGTACCAAGTAGGTACTATTATGAAAGTGCTTAACATCGCTAGATTGACGGATAATTATGGAGATGTTCCTTATACCGATGCTTTAAGAGCTAAAGACGGAATTTCACAGCCAAAATATGATACTCAACAAAGTATTTATATCGGAATGCTAACGGAATTAGAAGCTGCGGTTAAAGCTTTGGATGCAAATAAAGGCGGTCCTACCACAGATTTAATGTATGGAGGAGATGTAACTAAGTGGAAAAAGTTTGGAAATTCATTGATGTTACGCTTAGCTATGCGCATGACCAAAGTGGATGAAGCTGCCGCAAAAGCATGGGCTGAAAAAGCATATGCTGGTGGGGTATTTACTTCCATTGCTGACAATGCTAAAGTGTTGACGGATAATAGTACCAACTCAAATAATACGACTGGAGCTTTACGTGTTCCAGATGATTATAGAGAAGTACGTTGGAGTAAAACCTTAATGGATTATTTGAAGGCAAGCAATGACCCTAGAATTTCTGCCATTGCCGAAGTTTCACTTCCTGGCTATGCCAATAACTCGAATCAAGATTTGGCTGGAGATAATTCGGCTGCCATTCAGATTGGTTTACCTAATGGATATGATTTAAATGGTGGAGCTACCGATATTAGTAAGCATCCACAATATCCAGGCGCCTCTGGTTCTGGTTCTGATTTGGCAGGTGTTGGAAAATACTCACGACCAAGAACAGCCATTTATTTAGATCGTAGTGGTGTGAACTTCATTTTAACTTATGGTGAAGTGGAGTTATTATTAGCTGAGGCTAAAGTTCGTGGTTGGAATGTAGGAGCTGTTTCAGCTTCTGAGCATTATGCCAATGGATTTATTGCTTCCATTGCTTCATTGTCTCAATTTAACAGCAATGCAGCCAATGATGCCGCTATCAAAGCTGCTGTAGCAGCAGCACCAGCTTATTTGGCAGCTAATCCACTAACGACAAGTTCCGTAGCTGCATCCTTAAAGCAAATTAATGAGCAAATTTGGTTGTCAACGTCAACCACATTTAATTTCATTGAAACTTGGATTAACTGGAGAAGATCAGGATATCCTGAATTGAAAGCCATCAATTTTGCTAATAATTTTTCTAATGGAACTATTCCAAGAAGGATTCCTTATAAGGCAAGTGAAGCGTCTACTAACCCGACCAATTTAGCGTCGGCAGTGAGTAAACTTGCTGGCGGGAATAATTTTACTTCTCGTACTTGGTGGGACAAATAGTAGCCCATTTACGTAGCAAATATGCTATGTGGATTTAGAAATGTACCTTTTAATAAAGGTGTTTTTTTAGTATAAAGATTGTGATATTACATAACTTCGACTGAATTTTTCGGTCGAAGTTTTTGTAATTAAGCATTTTAAGAACATGAAGGTTTTCCTTTCTTTTATTGGATTTATATGGCTGCTCATTGGGTTGAATAGCTCAATGCTCCATGCCCAAAATCCATTATTTAAAAAATTGGATGCTCAACGAACGGGCATTGGTTTTGCCAATACCATCCAGGAATCAGAAGACTTAAATGTCATGTCGTATGAGTATTTTTTTAATGGGGGAGGTGTAGCTGTTGGGGATCTAAATAATGATGGCTTAGAAGATGTATTTTTTTCGGCCAACATGAAACAAAATAAGCTGTACTTAAATCAAGGAAAGCTGAAATTTAAAGATATTACTCTAAAGTCATGTCCAGGTATAGCAGGGAAAAAGGGAGCATGGAAAACCGGGTTAAGTATGGCAGATGTCAATGGGGATGGTTACTTAGATATTTACCTCTGTTATTCTGGGAAATTAAGTGAGGAATTACGTAGAAATGAATTATATATCAACCTAGGAAAACAGGCGGACGGAGTACCTAGGTTTGTCGAAAAAGCCAAAGAATATGGACTCGATAGTCCTTGTTATAGCACACAAGCCGCTTTTTTGGATTATGATGTAGATGGAGACTTAGACATGTTTCTATTGAATCATAATGTAAAAAAATATGACAATATGGAATTGGCACGCTTGAGAACGGAAATAGATACATTGGCAGGTAATCGTTTGTTTGAAAACAGAAATGGGCATTTTACAGATGTTACGGCCAAGGCAGGAATCCATCAATACCCTTTGACATTTGGACTTGGTGTCGCCATTGCCGATGTCAATATGGATGGCCTAAGCGATATTTATGTTACGAACGATTACAATGAGCCAGACTATTTGTATCTAAATAAAGGAAATGGGACGTTTTTAGAGCAAACCCAACGGAATTTTAGGCACCTTGCTCAGTTTTCCATGGGAGTAGATATTGCCGATTTTAACAATGATGCACTACCCGATGTCCTCACATTGGATATGCTTCCGGAAGATAATCGAAGACAAAAGCTTTTACAGTTACAAGAAAATTATGAGTCCTTTGAATTAATGCAACAGCAAGGACTAAACAAGCAGTATATGCACAATATGTTGCAATTGAATTTAGGAAACGATAAAAGCGGTTTTCCCGTATTTAGTGAAATAGCCAGATTAGCAGGTGTTTCCAATACAGACTGGAGCTGGTGTCCTTTAATCGTGGATTTTGATAATGATGGAAACAAAGATATTTTCATTAGTAATGGCTATTTACGAGATTATACCAATAAGGATTTCTTGAAGTATTGGGGAGATTATAAAATCAAGAAAGCAATAGACCGAGAATCAGTTCAATTGATGGATTTGGTGAAGGCTATGCCATCCACAAAACTGGCGAATTACATCTTTAAAAATGAAGGTAATCTGACTTTCAGTAATCAACAAGTTTCATGGGGTTTAACGGAGCCTACTATTTCCAGTGGTTCTGCTTATGCAGATTTAGATAATGACGGGGATTTGGAATTAATCATCAATAACATTAACCAAGAAGCTTCCATTTACCAGAATCTTAGTACCGAATCAAAAAATCAATCTTACCTTCAATTCGCCTTGCACGACAATAAATCCACGAGAACCATCGTGGGAAGTAAGGTATATGTCTATGCAGGTAAACAACAGCAGTATCAAGAGATTAACCCCTTCAGGGGGTATTTGTCTTGTGAATCAAGTCGCTTGCATTTTGGATTAGGAAAGGTCACTTTAGTTGATTCAGTAAAAATTATTTGGCCTGATAAAAGCGAGCAATGGCTTAAAAATATCCAGTCCAATCAGCTGCTCCACATTTATAAAGCAGGTAGCATGATGGAAAAAGTGTATGCGAATCAAGAAGCCCTTTTAAATAGAGTAGGACCTTTGATTCCTTACCGCCATAGTGCTTACCTAGAAAATGATTTTAAAAGACAGCCATTGATGTTGTCCATGTATTCATCCGTGGGACCGGTATTGGCTAAAGCCGATGTGAATAATGATCAATTGGTTGACCTTTTTGTCAGTGGAGATAAGAATCAAAATGGAAAAATTTGGCTTCAAGTTTCAGATGGGAAATTCTCGCCACTTCCGTTGGAGATTGGTGATGAAAGTACATCAGCTATTTCTGCAGCTCTTTTTTTTGATGCCAATCAGGATGGTTTTCAGGATTTGTATGTGGCGAAAGGAGGATATTCCCTCTTTGAAGCCAATACGCCCAATCTTCAAGATGAATTGTATATCAATGACACCCATGGAAGTTTTTATAAACAAGCACTTCCTGATTTAAGTGCTAGCAGCAAAGGTTTCGTTCGTTCCTGTGATGTGGATTTGGATGGGGATTTAGACCTTTTTGTAGGAGGCCGCGTTGTTCCTGGGAAATACCCTCTTTCCCCTCTATCTTATTTACTTATCAATGATGGCAAGGCACATTTTACGTTAGCTGATATCCCTTTTTCTCAAATAGGCATGTTAAGCGACGCCCTCTGGTATGATATCAATGAAGATAAGAGGCCAGATCTAATCATGACGGGAGAGTTTATGCCAATCAAAGTATTTCTTAATACGGTTCAAGGTTTTCAAGATACAAGTGCTCAGTATTTTAATCAAGGTGACCTTGGGTTTTGGAATACCTTGGCTATAGGAGATTTTAATCAAGATGGTAAACCAGATATTCTGGCTGGGAATTTGGGTACCAATGCCGTGATAAAAGCCAATCAAAAAAATCCAGCAGAACTCTATTTTGCTGATTTTGATATGAATGGATCTATTGATCCCATATTGACTTTTTTCGTTCAATCTAAGGCTTATCCCTATGTTAGTCGAGATGAATTAAATGATCAAATTATACCTATGAGGAGGAAATTTTCATCTTATGCCAATTATGCGGATGCTACCATACAGGATATTTTTACGAAAGAAGCCTTACAATCTGCCACTAAATTAAGTCTAAAAGAGCTACAAACATGTCTTTTTATCAGTCGGCAGAAAGATGATAAAAGCTGGTTTTTTCATAAGCAAATATTGCCTCAAGAGGCCCAAATGGCTCCTGTTACCCAGTTGCTTATCAAGGATTTTGATCAAGATGGCAATTTGGATGCCTTGCTAATGGGTAATAAATCAGATAATCGACTGAAATTAGGCAGTATGGATGCCAATTATGGATTTATGTTTAAAGGTAATGGACAAGGAAAATTGGAATATGTGAATCAACAAAAATCGGGATTGTATATATTGGGAGATGTTAAATCCAACATTGAAATACCCGTTGCAGGCAAAAATTACTTGATAATTGGAGCATTTAATCAACCCTTACAATGGTATCAAGAATGAGAAAAATAGGTAAATATGTTCTGCTGTTTTTGTGTCTTTTCTTACATCAGTTATCCATAGCCACGGTTGTCAAGCCTGCACTGGATTCCTATATCCAGCCTGTAGTCATGTCTACTACGATGGTGATGATTCATGATGTAGTCAATCCTCCTGCAGCAGCTAGATTTTATTCATACATGCTGCTAAGTGCCCAAGTGATAGTCTCACAGGAAGAGAAAGAAATACCGTCTCCGGCTGTCTTATTGAAAAACTTCCCTAAAATAAGTATATCCAAAGGACCAAATGCTCAAATTAAACTAGCGGCACTTTACAGCATACTTGAATCAGGAAGGTTGTTATTGCCTTCAGGATTCCAATTAGAAGCAGATCAAAAAAAATTAGTGGTCAAGTGGAAGAAAGCAGGATTTTCAGCAAAGGAAATTCAAGAATCCATCGAATTAGCTACCCAGGTTTCCAATCAAATAGTGGCTTGGGCAAAAACAGATGGTTACTTTACATTAAGCACCTTACGTAGGTACCGTCCCCTAAAAGACAGAGGGTTTTGGTATCCTACTCCACCAGCTTATATGGAAGCTGTGGAGCCCCATTGGAGTACCATTAAGCCTATGTTCCTGGATAGTGCTAGTCAATTTAAACCTCACCCTCCCGTAACCTATCATGAAGACCCCAGTAGTGAATTTTATCAGTTAGCTAAGGATGTATTTGAAATCAAAAATAAATTAAGCCCAGAGCAAAAGTTGATTGCCGCATTTTGGGATTGTAATCCATTTGCTATAAATACCTCAGGACATATGTCCATTGGTTTTAAAAAAATGAGCCCAGGGGGGCATTGGATGAATATTGCAGGAATAGCATGTCGTAAAAAGCAACTATCATTTGAAAAGACTATTTTTTTGCATGCTTTAGTGGCAACGACCTTAATGGATGCATTTATAAGTTGTTGGGATGAGAAATTTAGAAGTAATCGAATTAGACCAGAAACGGTTATTCAGCGATTATTTGATATACATTGGCAACCTTTGCTACAAACACCTCCTTTCCCGGAATATACCAGTGGGCATAGTGTCATTTCCACAGCAGCAGCAGAAATTCTCACCCATTTTTTGGGAGATTCATTTAGTTATATGGATGACTCAGAAATTTATTTTGATCTAAAACCTCGTTCATTTTCATCTTTCCGGCAGGCCGCAAATGAGGCAGCCATTTCCCGATTGTACGGTGGAATACATTATTTAGATGCCATTGAACAAGGGCAGGTTCAAGGAAGGAATATTGGTAATTTTATCATAGAAAAGATTAAAACAGCTCAAATTAAGACATTTTAATAGGAAGTCAACACGCATTTTTAAAGCGCAATTATGAAAAAAGTTTTTGTTTTAATAGCATTATTATACTGTAGTATGATTCCCTTTGTACAAGCTCAGCAGCATTCCGAACAGAATCATCAGCAGTATATTTGGCCCAAGGATGCCCTTGTCAAAAAGAAATTAGACCAATGGCAAGACAATAAATTCGGTTTATTAATGCACTGGGGAACCTATAGTCAATGGGGCATCGTGGAATCTTGGTCTTTATGCCCTGAAGATGAGGGTTGGTGTGAACGGAAAGGGCCAGCATCAGCTAATTATTTTGAGTATAAAAAGGCCTATGAAAATTTGCAAACAAGCTTTAATCCGATTCAGTTTAACCCGGATAAGTGGGCCCAAGCAGCACAAGATGCTGGGATGAAATACGTGGTTTTTACCACCAAACACCACGATGGTTTTTGCATGTTCGATTCAAAATATACCACCTATAAAGTCACGGATAAGAAATCGCCCTTTTCCAGCAATCCAAAAAGTAATATTGCCAAAGAAGTATTTGAAGCTTTTCGAAAAAAAGATTTTATGGTAGGAGCTTATTTTTCAAAACCTGATTGGAATACTCCTTCTTATTGGTGGCCATATTTCCCTCCGAAAGACCGTAATGTCAATTACAATCCCAAGAAATATCCTCAAAAATGGCAAGAATTCAAGGATTTTACTTATAATCAAATCGAAGAATTAATGACTGAATATGGTAAAATGGATATTCTTTGGCTCGATGGTGGCTGGGTAAGACCATTTTCATCGATAGATACGAGTATCAGCTGGCAAAGAACCATTCCTTATGACCAAGACATCGATATGTCTAGAATTGCAGCTATGGGTCGCAAGAATCAACCAGGATTGCTCGTCGTAGATAGAACAGTAGGAGGAGAGTATGAAAATTATGTAACTCCCGAACAATCCATTCCCGATCATTATATGCCGATACCTTGGGAAACATGTATGACCATGGGTTCTAGTTGGTCTTTTGTACCAAATGACCCCTATAAATCGAGTCGTGAAATCATTCAAACGCTGGTTGATATAGTAGCAAAAAATGGAAACCTACTATTGAATGTAGCACCAGGGCCCGATGGAGAATGGCATGCCGAAGCGTATCAACGAATGAAAGAAATAGGTTACTGGTTAAACATCCATGGGGAATCTATTTATGGTACTAAACCAATTGCACCCTACCGCGAAGGCCAGTGGGCATTTAATAGAAAAGGTCAATCGGTTTATGTTACCTATTTGCCTAAAATGGGAGAGAGTATGCCTTCTCTCATTACAGTGCCCTGGAAAAGCGTAGGAAAGAGTATGCTGGTTCATTTGATCGGAGAATCAACATCTTTATCTTATAAAATAACAGCTTCGGGAATACAAGTTCGTATACCAAATTACATACAAGAGAAATTAACAGATAATCCAGCATGGGTGTTTAAGATAACCCAAACGTTGTAAACTAATTTGATTCGTGAGTTGTAAGGTTTTGCTATACAATTTAATATGAAGAAGCTTTTTAATTATTCTAATCTTTTCGATTCAAACAGACTTCGATACAAAACATAGGTACCTACCACGAAAAGGAGCACGTAGATGCCACTGCTAGGGTTTTGGACCAATGTGCCCGCTAAAAACAGAACGGAAACTACTAACAAAAGGCTAGGAACATAAGGATAAGCCCATGCTTGATATGGTCGGTGCAAGTGGGGTTCCGTATGTCGTAATCTCAACAAGGAAGCGAAACCAGAGATATAACTGGCCACAAAGAAAAAAGTAGCAATATCCGACAGGCGTTCATTCAAAGTTTTGCCTGTCAATAAGAGCAGACAGGACATGCCCACGGTTAAATGTGTAGCAAAACTAGGGCTACCTAAGCTATTGACCTCACTCGCTTTTTTCCAAAAAAGCCCATCGCGACTCATCGAATAGAGCACCCGAGGAGCAAACATCACTTGAGTGTTCAATATGCCAAAAATACTGAGGGCTAAAAATGCGGTAATCCATTGGCCTGTACTACTGCCAAATAGTAACGTGATGGCCTCTGCAGCCGCTAATTTGGAATGCCTAACCTCTTCTAAGGGAAGTACATACAGTATGGCGATGTTGATGAATAGATAAATAGTCGCCACGGAAATGACTCCGATGTACATCGACTTCGGCATGCTTTTTACTGGATCCGCATTTTCTTCCGTGAAATATGCGGCGGTATGCCAGCCATCAAATGCATAGAAAATAGATAATAAGGCTGTCATGATGCCCGACCACAATGGAAGTCCTTTAGGGCTAGCATGGCTTTCATGCCACATGCCCCCAGAACCATATACCAAGCAAAGGACAATAAAACCTAGAAGTGCGATTGCCTTAATTCCTGAGAGCCATTCTTGGGATTTACCTGCCATGACCACACCCCATTGATGGAAAAACCATAAGAGAACCAAAGTGCCTACAGCTACATTATTTTCCTGATGTTCAAAAAAGGGGAATAGTATCCCCACATATTCACTAAATGTATATGTGCCAAAGGCCAAAGCCGTAACTGTACCTAACCAAGAACTAATCCCAACTAAAAATCCAATATATCGCCCAAATGCCCTTTCTGCATATCCATACCAAGCTCCAGCTTTGGGAATGGATAAACTTAGTTCCAACACGGTACTGATGCCCAATAGGGCATAGGCCGCTACCAAGATCCATAGGCCGATAATTAAATACGGATTGGCTAATTGATCTGCAATAGGACCCGGCTTGCGAAGTATTCCCGTTCCCACCGTTCCTCCCAAAGTGACCGCCACTCCGAAGCCCGTACCCAAAACTTTCCAAAGTTGATTTGTTGGCTTATTTTTCGACATAATTGAACAAAAATAGCTTAAATTTAGTTTTCGCAAGGCTTATCTAACAATGAATGAAAAATAGCTTTTTCATTAAGCTGTGTGTTCTATTACTAATTTCTACCGCTCTTTTTGCCCAAAGGCCTAAAGTAGTGAAGGAAGAGTACATCAGTTTCCATTGGAAAAAAACCAAAAAGACTGTTTACATTCCTTTTGATTTGTATTCCAATCTGGTCATTATCCCCATCGTCCTTAATGGCTCTGATACCCTCAAGTTTATTTTGGATACGGGTGTCGGAACGACCATTTTATCCGACCCTGAGGTAGCTAAAAAATTAGGATTGAAATCCGTTCGGAAAATTCAAGTGAATGGAGTCGGAATGGGAGACCCTATTACTGCCAACATAGTGATTGATGTGCGGATGAACATTGGAGAAGCACAAGCGAACCGACAAAGCATCATTTTTTTGGATACCGATGTATTGGATTTATCTAGTTTTGTCGGCACTAAAATTCATGGGATTATTGGTTCTGATTTGTTCAATAATTTAGTGGTGACGATGGATTATTTGAATCGTAAAATTGAACTACGCTATCCAATTAACTATAAATACAGGGCCAGTAAAGGGCTCAAGTTTCCCATCACCCTGCTAGATAACAAACCTTATATTCGTGGTGTAAATTTGACGAATAAGCAAGGCACAACCTCCGATTTATTGTTGTTAGATTCAGGTGCAGGTCATGCATTTTCCATTGAAGGTCAAACGGGTGATACCACCAAATTTCATTTATCTGAATACCAATTTCAACTAGGTAAAGGATTAAATGGAGTCATTTTAGGGCATTTGGGGAGAATTAAACAAGTGGGCTTAGGTCCATGGAAATGGAAGGAGGTGGTTAGTTCTTTTCCTGATTCTTTATCGTATCAAGTAAAGCAAATGCAAGGTATTTCACCTGTTTCAGGAAGTATCGGAGGGGAGTTTTTGAGAAGATTTAAAATTACCTTCCACTATTTAGACAATTATGTAGTATTTAAGCCCATTGCATCTCGATTAAATCGTCCTTTTGAAGAAGGGCTTTCAGGACTTACTTTGGTGTCCATCGCCCCAGAATTCAAGCGCTTTAAAGTAGAGTCGGTTCAAGATGGCTCACCGGCAGACGATGTCGACTTTAAGGCGGGGGATGAAATCTGGATGGTGAATAATCGCAAGGCTACGGAATACCGATTGGATGAGTTGAATCGATTACTTCAAACCAAAGTAGGGGATAAAGTATTGTTTTTGGTCAAAAGGGGAACCGAAATCCATTTGAAAGAAATTACGCTAAAAAGGTTATTCTAGTGCTTTTTTATCACGTAACTAGCCACAATCGGGAAATGGTCCGAATAGGTAATTTTTCTCAACGTAGTGAATTGTAAAATCTCAAATTCCTTGCTGAAAAACTGGTTGTCGATCCGCACCATGTACGGACTACGATTCAAAGTAAAGCCAAATCCACGGCCTGCACTTTCAAAGGCATTGTCCATCCTTTCGCGTAGGGTACCATAGGCCCATCCATAAGGCGTTTCATTTAAATCACCCATAACCAAGACGGGATAGGGGCTTTGCTGAATGATGCGATTGATTTGGCTAATTTCTTCCTTATGACGGATGAAGCCTTTTTTAAGGGAAGCAATGATACCTCGTCCCTCTTTTTTAGCATCTTCGTAATCTTGATCCCGAATTTTTCCAGTGACTTTTCCTACTCGGATTCCCATGGACCAAAGCTGCAAATTGATCACCCGAATGGTATCTTTTCCTTTGACCAAATCCGCAAATAGAAATCCATTGGCCGAGTTTTTAAATTGTTGACCTTCTTGATGAATGATGGGGTACTTGGAAAATATAGCCAAACCCATTTTTTCCCTTGAATCAAAAATCTCTTTTTTTAGAGGTAGTATGGCATAATGGGGATATTGATCCTTCATCATGCTAATACTTTTGTAGGCTGGCCGATCGGCATTGGAATAAAACTCTTGGAAACATTTGATGTCGGCCTCATAATCCCGCATGAATTTTTTCAAATTCTCTACATTTTCTTCGTTGGCCTCGTAGGCATTGGAATACATGCCAAACACATTGTAATTCAATACTTTAATGGGCTTCTCTAGGCTTTCTTTGGGATTGTGAATGGCGATACTTCGCTGGATGAAACTTAGGCCTAAGAGTAAGACAGTAAGGGGCAACAAGGCCCTTTTCGCTCGTTGGAAGATCCAATAAATCAGCGAAACGAAACAGAGTATCTGGGCCACGGGCATACTCATCATGATGAATCCCGCCAGCCAATGATCTATAATTAAGGAATAGCTTAGTAAATAGGTTAATAAGGTGTATAAACACAAGGGTAATGTTCCTAACCAAATGATGGAGGAGATGATTTTTTTAGGAAGAGATTCGGAGGTTTTACGCTTACCCATACTCAAAGATAACGATTGAATGATAATGGGAGAGATATTTTATAAATTTTAGAAAGAGGATTGCAATTTTATAAAATTATGAGTACTTTTGCCATCCGATTTGATAACAAATATAATTCAAGAGCGAGTCTCAAATAAAAAGCAAATATTATGGCAAAGGTTTGTCAATTAACTGGAAAGAGAACAAGAGTAGGAAACAATGTTTCTCACGCAAACAATAAGACAAAACGTAAGTTTTTCCCAAATTTACAAACGAAGAAATTCTTTTTAGAATCTGAAGGTGTTTGGGTACGTATGAAAGTAAGCGCTAAGGCGATTCGTACCATCAATAAGAATGGTTTCGAAAAGACCTTAATTGCTTCTGCACGTAAAGGAACTTTATCTGTATAGATTGTAAAATTTTTACGAAATTAGAGCCTCTTTGAAAATCAAAGAGGCTTTTTTTGTTTCACATGCTTTCATCCGAAGATTACATACGTTACCAAAAACAGCTTAAAATGGCTGATTGGGGAGAAGAGCAGCAGCTTACGCTATCTCGAGCTAAACTCTTGGTCGTGGGTGCTGGTGGACTCGCCAGTGGGGCATTGCCTTATTTGGCAGCAGCCGGTGTTGGACATATGACGATTATTGATGGTGATACGGTGGATTTGTCTAATCTTGGTCGACAAGTCATCTATCAACAAGCAGATTTGGGCGAGTTTAAGGCGAAAAAGGCCGAAGCCTATCTACAAGCCTTAAATCCTAGCATTCAAGTTCTGGGAATAGCACAGAAATTGACGGAAGAAAATGCAGAAAAGCTCATTCAATCCGTGGATTTGGTGATCGATTGTACCGATAATTTCAAAACAAGGTATTTAATTAATGACCACTGTGTAGCCATGGGTAAGCCATTTATCTATGCCGCTATTCATACTTGGGAAGGCCATCTTAGTGTGTGTAATATGCGCATGGCATCAGGTAAAATGAGTCCGACTTACCGTTGTTTTTTTCCTAATGAACCAGGGCCCAATGAAATCCCGACTTGTGATGAAGCTGGCGTATTGGGTTTTTTGCCAGGTATGTTAGGCATCATGCAAGCCAAAGAAGCGATCTTTTGTTTAGCAGGCATGCCATCTCCAGCTCAAGGTGCTTTGATGACTTGGGATGCCCAAGAAATGCGCAGTTACTTTTTTGCTTTAGAAAGAGATCCCCTGGCCGAAGAAAAAATTTTTCCCGTTACCGAAGACAGCAGTGTTGTACGAGAATTAAGTCCCGAGGAGGCCTTTGCCCAATGGCAGGATGGTCAGATCGACTACGTATTGGATGTACGGGAGGAAGATGAATGGGATTTTGCTCGCATCGAAGGGGCAATTCATATTCCTATGAATGAGATTCCATCCAAGCTCTCAAATTTGCCTAAAAGTGCTAGAGGCTTGGTGCTTTGTCACCACGGTATGCGTTCTGCCAACGTAATTGTTTACTTGCAGCAGCAAGCAGGTTTCAAACATGTATTTAACCTAGCTGGTGGCATTGACGCCTGGTCTAGGCGCATCGATCCCGATATTCCTCGTTATTAAGAAACGATGGTTCCGTATAAATCAAATTCTTCAGCACGGTCTATTTTGACCTGAACAAAATCCCCTAATCTAGCATATTGTTCCGCTGGAATCAATACTTCATTATCCACTTCAGGTGAATCAAATTCGGTTCGGCCAACGAAATAACCACTCTCTTTGCGGTCAATCATGACTTTGTAGGTATTTCCTACGCGAGCTTGGTTCAGCTCTTCCGAAATGCCTTGTTGTAAGGCCATGATTTCATCCGAACGCTCTTGTTTCACTTCTTCAGGGACATCATCTTGAACGGAGAAAGCGTGGGTGTTTTCTTCATGACTGTAATTGAAAATACCCAAGCGATCAAAACGCATACGTTCTACGAAGGAATAAGTTTCATCATAATCTGCTTCGGTTTCACCCGGATAACCTGAAATCAAAGTAGTTCTCAAAGCAATGTTAGGTACCGTTCCACGGATGGTTTCAATCAATGCTTCTGTTTTTTCTCGAGTAATACCACGGCGCATACGCTTTAAAACGGCGTCTGAGCCACTTTGAAGGGGCATATCCAAGTACTTACAAATATTCTCTCTTTCTGCCATCGTCTGCAAGATTTCTACGGGAAAACCTGCTGGATAAGCATATTGCAAACGGATCCATTCAATTCCATTGACATCAGAAAGGCGCTCTAATAATTCTTTTAATTTGCGTCCACTTGAGCTTCCAGCCTCTTTGAAGTCCAAACCATAAAAGGTTAAATCTTGGGCAATCAGGATAAGCTCCTTGGTGCCCTTCTTAGCTAAGGAACTAGCCTCTTTGACTAATTCCTCCATGGGACGAGAAACGTGGTTCCCACGCATCAAAGGAATGGCACAGAAAGAGCAAGGGCGGTCGCAACCTTCCGCGATTTTCAAATAGGCATAATGCGCAGGCGTGGTCAACAGACGTTCACCCACTAATTCATGTTTATAATCAGCTTTTAGGGCTTTCAGTAGGCGAGGTAATTCATTCGTACCAAAGAAGGAATCCACCATGGGGATTTCTCTTTCCAAATCATCCTTATAGCGATGAGAAAGGCAGCCTGTCACATAGAGCTTGTCTATTTTACCTGCTTCTTTGGCATCTGCATAGCGAAGAATGGTATCAATGGATTCTTGTTTGGCATTATCAATAAAGCCACAAGTATTAATCACCACGATGTTGGCCTTATCTTTTTTGGCTTCATGTGTCACTTCCAAGCCATTCCCTTTTAATTGGGTAAATAGCACTTCCGAGTCGACTAAGTTTTTGGAACAACCTAGGGTAATGATGTTGATGGAAGGTTTGGCGACAACTTTAGTTTTCATGAAGCATGATTAAATGAACATGCAATTTACGAAGAAAGAACGAAACCTCGATTTTTACCTTTTTTGTGTAATTTTTTCTTTTCGGGATACAAATTTTAGATTCTTTTTATAGTATTGCAGTTCACAAAATCTAAATGTTAATTATGAAGAAATTTATTTTAGCCTGCTCTTTGATGGCCATGGGAATCGTTACCTTGGCTCAGACAGCTAATACATTGACTAGCAAGGAAAAGAAAGAAGGATATCAGTTATTGTTTGACGGAACTACGTTAAAAGGATGGCATGCATATAATAAGCCAGGTACTGTGGGTACATCTTGGTCAGTAACAAATGGAGAGATTGGATTTGATGTGACTAAAAAAGATGGTGGAGATTTAACCACCGATCAGGAGTTTGAAAACTATGATTTTTCGGTAGATTGGAAGATTTCACCTAAAGGAAATAGCGGTATTATTTTCAATGTAACGGAAGATGCTAAATACCATAGTTCATATAATACAGGTCCTGAAATGCAGGTATTGGACAGTGATGGACACCCAGATGGAAAGATTTTCAATCACCGTGCAGGAGATTTGTATGATTTAATTCATTCATCTAAGGAGACAGCGAAGCCAGTAGGCGAGTGGAATACAGCACGTATTGTGAATAACCGTGGTTTATTGCAATTGTATTTAAATGGGGAGAAAGTAGTGGAGACACGCTACGACGATGAGAACTGGAAAAAGATGATTGCTGGTTCAAAATTTAAAAACATGCCGGGTTTTGGTGTGAATATGAAAGGACGTATTTCATTGCAAGACCACGGTAATCCAGTATGGTTTAGAAATATCAAGATTAAGAAATTGTAGGTGAATGTTAATAGATTGATGATAAAGGCCTGAGAGAGATCTCAGGCTTTTTTTGTTTTTGGGGATTATCAATTTGTGATAAGTATTTACTTGGTTTTATTGCTCCAGCGCAAGTATTATTCAAATTGCTTTCATCAATTTTAGGATTTCAAAATGATGTAATACGGATGAACATTTCCACCCAAAGAACATACTTGATGTATGTTGTTTTACTCTTGCTAAGGCTAAGCGCCCATGCTCAGAACCATTCAATCCAATTGCTTAGTCGGGACGATAGCGCTGTTGTACCTTTTGCCTCCATCTTATTTGAACATAAAAAAGTAGGCTTTCATTCAAATGAATTGGGTCAATTTACTTTAAAGTCTAAACAATCCATTGATACCATCACGATTCGTTCCATAGGTTTCCAAGATACCTTGTTGATTGTTAATTATTCGGAAATGAAGGGCGAAATGAAGGTGTTTTTGAAACCGAAAGCATTCCTATTAGCTGAGGTTAAGGTGTTTTCTGATAACAAGCCCTACACCAGTATGAAGCCTATCAAAAAAACAGGACATTCTTTTCAACAAGGTGGAATGGGTTCTCAAAGTGGTTTGTTATTGACAGATCAACGATTGTTTTTTCGTCAGATACAAAAGGCCCACTTTTACATCAGCAATTTAGGGAATAGACATTTTCCATTTCGAATTAGAATATATAGCCTCCAACAAGGAAAACCAGCCCAAGAAATTACGCAGGAAAGTATCATTGTTCATGCCAAACACCGCGGTTGGAATGAGTTTGATTTAAGTCAATATGCCTATTTTGTGCCCGATGGAGGCTGTTTAGTGGCGATGGAATGGTTGAATTTTGAGAATCATTTTGATGATGTAAACCAGCGATTTTATCATGAAAAATACGAAGGTCAGGTATTGGGTTTAGCAGATTACGGCAAGGGTTATTTGGGATTTTCAAAGACAGAATTCAGCTCATGGAATTTTAATGGGGATTATTTACCTCATTTTCAAAAGACTAAAATGAATATGTTTTTGAATCCAATGATTCGCTTGACGGTGAAATAGGGAAAAGCTTGAGAATTCATAAAGCTATTCGACATGTTCTAAATGGTATGTCGAATTGTTAATGAAAAGAATCTTTGATTCGCATTCATCCGAGTAGAAGTTTTTTGTAGTAGAATTGGGTGGGATTGTAAATCCCTTGAATCTGAGGTTCGACATAACATATGTCGAACAGCGGGTTTCTAAATCATAAAAAAAAGACTTAAGAAATCTCCCAAGCCTTTATATGAAGAATACATGAACCACGTAAAATTTGCCATTTACCATTTTATCAACTACCTAGGTCTTTCTTTTTTTTCAAAAAAAGAAAGACCATAGTATGCTATGCTCAATCGAATTGTAGATAAAAGAATCTTCGATTCGCTTTCATCTGTTTATGTTGTAATTGATAGGGATTGTAAATCCCTTGAATCTGTGGTTCGACATAATATATGTCGAACAGCGGATTCGCATTCATTCGTGTAGAGGCTTTTTTTATGGTAGAATTGGGTGGGATTGCAAATCCCTTGAATCTGTTTTCGACATAGCATATGACGAACATCGGGTTGAACTATCTGTTATATACTCCTGAGGATCCCATTTATTTTATCTCGTTGTATGGGATTGACTTGGGCCATTTCAGCAAACTCGTTCCATTTTTTTACCGATTGGTGAATTTGATCAATAATGCCTTTGGCTTGTTTTATGTTCATGGATTTTGCCACAATTTCCAAATCATGTTTCTTTATTTCATCTCTTTTTCCATTGACACGTAGAGCATGTTGGCTCACCCATTGGCTGTCTGGTCGGTAGGCAAAGCAAACATCATAGGCAGGACTTAATTCCCATTGGCTACCTTTTTGCAGTCGGAAAGCAAAGTTTTTGGTATGATCGTCGCAATTTTTGGCCAATACATTCAACACCATACGCCTAAACAGTTGCTCCGCTGCGGGATAAGGTAAACGTAGTTGCCTCATTGTTTGGAAGAGTTGCTCGTAACTAAAGCTGGTGATTTGGTTGAAATCGACATGTTGCATCGCACAAAACGTTTGAATATGATGCTTTTCATTTCCTTCCCCTCGATCAAATCTCTTGGTCATAAAATGAGCTCGTCCATGTTCTTCCAATAATCTGGACTCCATCATGTCCACTCCACAGGCTTTCGCTAGGTAGTAATAAGCCATTTCGATACGACCATAGCCTGTGCTTTCACCAAATTGCACATCACTCACCGTATCGAGTTTAATTAACCAATGCTCAAAACCTGCTGGAGCCATACTTTGGCCTGATTTTACTTGGCCGGTTTTTGGATGATAGGCGATGATGGCCTTGGGTCTCGCCCCTCCAGCGGATGTTCCAATTTTCAGAATATCCATCATGGCTTTTTCCTCATCTTGATTTAAGTTGGTTTCAAAGCCTTCTTTTTTATGGACTAATTTCTTTATAGTTTTCAGTAAACTGTCTATTTCAATATCATTAGCGCCTTTCATGTGGGCGTATTGACTAGGTTCAAATTCCAAAGCCCCCATACCTCTAGCTCCTATAAAACATAGCAACTCGACGGGATTCATGCTGTTTTCTGCTCGCCCGTGCTGAGCAAGCCAACTGTTGATTAATTGATTTCCATAATCATCCGGTAAGACATCCGCCAATAGTCCCGGTAGTCCCTTAAATGTTTTTGAACCTCGTAACTCAGGAAAGGAGAATATGCGACCCTTGCTTGATGCTATGGGCATTTTAATAGGAGATAAATCCCAGTTTTTTTCTAAGAATTTTGGGGTATATTCAAAATCCGCGATTCCTTCCTCTGCATTCCATACCACAGCGCCCACGGTTTCATTCCATATTTTGATGATAGCTGTAGTTACCATGATGAATCGCTTTGAATTGGTTTATTTATGGGACTGCGTGCCCTTTGCTTTTTCTTTTTAGCTAGTTTAGCCAATAGCAATGGACTGATTTTTTCTTTTGTTGAAAATATGTCCAACAAATGCAAAACGTCTAGCGCCCGCATGATTTGAATCAAGGATACCAAAGAAATAGCTTCTCCCTTTTCAATTTGTGTCACGGTCCATCGATTCAATCCCGACTCTAGGGCTAATTGAGCCTGCGTTTTATTGATTTCCAGTCGTTTTTGCTTTAAGTAAGCACCTATGGATTCCACGATGGCTTGATCGCTTTGAGTTGACCAATTTATGTTGGTATTTTCCATCTTAATATTGAATATATGTATATAAAGTTGGTATATGCCAACAAATATAATCATAAATAGATAAAAAAATCCGATGAGTTATTGATTATGTTTGTATAAGCCAACTTTATGATAAATATATTCATATAATGTTGGTTTTTGCTATCAATAAATTGATAATTTTAAGAAACAATAGATAAAAAGGCTTGAGAAATCTCCCAAGCCTATGTAATATGAATTTACAGTAAAATAACGTAGCTATTCGACATGTTCTAAAAAGCATGTCGAATTGTTAATTAAAAGAATCTTCGATTCGCTTTCATCTGTTTTATGTTATAATTGATTTGGATTGTAAATCCCTTGAATCAGTTTTCGACAGAGCATATGTCGAACAGCGGCTATCTTCGATTCACTTTCATCGGTGCAGAAGCTGTTTTAAATTACCATTAATTGGGATTGTTAATCCCTTGAATCAGTTTTCGACATAGCATATATCGAACAGCGGGTTTGCTGGTACCGCATTATTTTGAATCCTTAGCCTTCTTAATGTTTAAGGTTTTCTGTTTTATCCATTGAATAGAAATGTCAAAAGGTGCTGTATCATGGTCAGATACCGTATTGTGCCCCAATCTTGAAAACAAGGTATATTCGAAAGGTTTGCCTTGAACTTTAAACGTATTTAATTGCTCGATGCACAACTTGACGGGAATCTGTATGTCTTTCTCACCAAAAAGCCAAAGTACAGGAATAGAAAGTTTATTTAGAGATATTTTTGGGTCAGTTGCTACGAATTGATATTTGTCTGGGTCATTTTTAGTATGCTCACGAGCATCTTCTTCTGTATGATTTTCCCAAAAGCGATTGTTTCCATTTGTATAAAACTGAAAGCGGAGCTGTTCTAGGGTTGTGATGGTAGGGCAACTAAATAAAACCATAAATGCTACGTGTGAATTTTTGTTGGCAGCCATTGGAATGATCCATCCTGCTTGACTGAAACCAACTAATCCAATGGGCATTTTTTTACCTTTCCAATAGGTACGAAACGTATTTACTGCTGAATTTGCATCGTGAGATAGCAAA
The DNA here is from genome assembly GCF_011250515.1 of Aquirufa ecclesiirivi. Lineage (GTDB taxonomy): Bacteria > Bacteroidota > Bacteroidia > Cytophagales > Spirosomataceae > Aquirufa > Aquirufa ecclesiirivi. The sequence continues at coordinate 63,524 of NZ_JAANOP010000004.1, forward strand.
TTAAGATTAGTGGTGTCAATGTTATTCGTGCCAACGGATGGTCCGACATAGATACCACCGGATTCTCCAACTCCTCGTTTATCATAGGTTAATACGGCAATACCTGCTTTTGCCATTCGTTTTGCGAACTCCATTTCTCTTTTTACTGGGTCAGAACCGTGAACAATGACCACGGCTGCCAATGGATTTTTAGGAATTAAAACTGAGCCAGCAAGCGTGATGCCCTGACTTTCAAACTTGATGTCTTGAATGACAATGTCGGTGGATTGTGAAAATACGGAGAAAGGTAAGCTTATTAATAATATCCCAATAAAGAAGTTTGAGCAAAATTTGATTTTCATGATGAGGTAAAATGAATGGAAATGGAAAGCAGGGATGAGTAATAAATGGGTTCCTAAATTTAATACAAGTGCATTTCAAATTCCGTTTATTCGTCATTCGACACGACCCTGCGGTTTACACCGAATCCGCTACTCCATAGTTGCAATTAAATGCATCATTCATAAACCGTAATATTCAATAGAAGACAAAAGGCTATTAAAACTTTATCCTGTATTCAATATTCGCAATAAAACTTCTTGTCAGACCATCTGGTCGTGCATCTCTTACAATGAAAGGTGCGCCTAGATTGAGTTGAAGGAAATTTTTACTATTTACTTCATAGTCAAAATACACATTGCCATTGAGCGTAAGTCCTTTTGAACCTTTAATTTCTTTTACCACATTCAATTCATCGCTATACTTATCATTAGCTAAGTGATAAATAGGTAATGCACTAGCTGTCAATTTCAGTTTAGAACTTACTTGTATAGGATAGGATATTCTCAATAAAACATCCCCGCTTCTTTGATATTTGTTTGTTGTCTGGAATGACCTCAACATGGAATTAGCGGGAAAATTAGTCGAAATAAATTGATTTTCGTTTTGACTTACAGGTTGTTGGATAGCTGCCACTACTTGTATTTTTTTTAAATCGTAACCTATACCAAAAATTACATCAAATGTTCCCAAACTAGCTTGATAGTCCATCGGAAGTGGAACTTGGGAAGAGGTTTTATTGGCGTTCGACAAAGGTATTTTAGCTCCTAAAGTGAATTTTACTTTATCACTAGCTTGATAATTGGAATTTAAAAAAAAGTCGGATATTCCAAATGTGGATATTCCATTTCCACTTTGTGCAAGTGTAGTTAATTTAGCATCTAGTCCAAAATTCTTGCTCAACTGCCTATTATATTCTACATAATTTCCATAGACAGAAATAGCGTTGTCTCCTTTGCCCACAAAAGCCCCAATTTTAAATTGATTTTTAATGGGCTCTCCTCCATTCGGTTTAAAGCTGTTGATCGTACAAAAGCCAGCATCGCTACAGCCTTGTCCATAAGTATAGTATGACAACAAACACAGGAGGGACCCTGCTAAAATGTATTTCCACTTAGCTATGATTTGATTCTTAGACATATGTTTTTTTGTTATCCTCTGGGTTTGAATGCCTTTTGTCAATAAGCCAAATGGGTTAGATCAAGCTGGCATATTTCATAAAAATAGAATTAAATGTTTGTAATTCAGCGCTTCCAATCAAAACTTAATTTTGGATTAACTTGAAAATTTTTCCAAGGTCATCTTGAATTATATTATTTCAAAAAAAATTCAGCTATTCGACATGTTCTGAAAGGCATGTCGAATTGTAGATAAAAAAGAATCTTCGATTCTCATTCATCAGTATAGATTTTGTTCTATGTTACCATTGATTGGGATTGCAAATCCCTTGAATCTGTGGTTCGACATAACATATGTCGAACAGCGGTATGAATGAAATCATTCAGGCATTCAAAATCTATAAATTATAATTTATAATTCTCTTAGTATGCTATTCGACATGTTCTGAAAGGCATGTCGAATTGTAGATAAAAAAGAATCTTCGATTCTCATTCATCAGTATAGATTTTGTTCTATGTTACCATTGATTGGGATTATAAATCCCTTGAATCTGTGGTTCGACATAACATATGTCGAACAGCGGTATGAATGAAATCATTCAGGCATTCAAAATCTATAAATTATAATTTATAATTCTCTTAGTATGCTATTCGACATTTTCTGAGAGGCATGTCGAATTGTAGATAAAAAAGAATCTTCGATTCTCATTCATCAGTATAGATTTTGTTCTATGTTAGCATTGATTGGGATTATAAATCCCTTGAATCTGTGGTTCGACATAACATATGTCGAACAGCGGTATGAATGAAATCATTCAGGCATTCATAATCTATAAATTATAATTTCCTTAGTATGCTATTCGACATGTTCTAAAAGGCATGTCGAATTGTAGATAAAAAAGAATCTTCGATTCTCATTCATCAGTATAGATTTTGTTCTATGTTACCATTGATTGGGATTGCAAATCCCTTGAATCTGTGGTTCGACATAGCATATGTCGAACAGCGGTTGTGTAGATGCTATTCTATGTTACCATTGATTGGGATTATAAATCCCATGAATCTGTGGTTCGACATAACATATGTCGAACAGCGGTATGAATGAAATCATTCAGGCATTCATAATCTATAAATTATAATTTATAATTCCCTTACCAGCCCATCCCTTTCGTCTTCGTTCTTACTCTCAGTAAATTCATATCGGCTGTGATGAATAGGGTAGAGCCATCCTCACCAAAAGCAACGTTAGCCGTGGCACTGCCCGCTTCTATTCTGCCTAAAAGCTTACCTTCCGGACTAATAATTAGCACCCCACCTGGCCCTGTAGCCCATAAATTACCCGATTTGTCAATTTTAAATCCGTCAGGTGCTCCGCGCCAGCCACTTTTAGCTAATTCCGCACCATCAAAAAAGATTTTACCTTCTCCCAAATTACCGTCTTTGTCGACCGGGAATGCTTTCCAAATTAAACCTTTCGGGTCTGATTGGCCAACATACAAGATTTTCTCATCAGGACTAAAAGCCAAGCCATTCGGACGGGTCATGTCTTTGACTTGCAAGCTCAACTCGCCTTTATTGTTTAATCGATAAACTCCTTGAAAGGGCAATTCTTTGGCTGGTTCATCTTTTCCTCGGCCAGGTAAACCATAAGGTGGATCTGTGAAGTAATAATCCCCTGAACTGTGTTGCACCAAATCATTTGGACTATTCAATTTTTTACCCTCATATATGTGAGCTAAGGTCTTCTTTTTGGCAGGATTGTCCAAAGGCATTTCAGCTATCCTTCTGTCGCCATGTTCACAAGAAACTAAATTTCCTTTTTTGTTGATAATCAACCCATTGGCTCCAGGTTCCTCCGAATATGGGACAGTTCCCGTATAGCCAGACGGTTTTAAAAACACTTCTACTTCTTTGCCAGGAGCCCATTTGTGAATGACATTTTCAGGTACATCTGAAAAGAGTAAATAATTCCCCTTTTTCACCCATACTGGCCCTTCTGACCACGTATAACCAGTACCCAAGATTTCGATGGGCGAACTGATGTCTAGTAATTTGTCTAATGCGGGATCCAATCGATGAATTTTACCAATGGTTGGATAGCTTTTTTCCTGTGCATTCATGCTAAAAAGGCTGCCTGTTAAACAGCAAAAGAGGTAAAAGATGTTTTTTTTCATGGTCTTGTGAAAAAAAATGTGGGCTGGTATGGCCCACATTTCATTGAAAAAATCAACTTATAAATTATGTTTCTTCATTTCCTTCACAGCGAAATCGGCCGCGCGGGCTGTCAATGCCATGTAAGTTAAGGAAGGATTTACGCAAGATGCGGATGTCATAGCTGCTCCGTCTGTGATAAAAACGTTTTTTACTGAATGTACTTGGTTATTGCCATTCAATACCGACGTTTTAGGATCACGACCCATACGTGCCGTTCCCATTTCGTGGATGGCCATACCTGGATAGGAACCATTATCAAAGGCTCTCACGTTTTTCAAGCCAGCGCTTTCCAACATTTCGCGAGCATCTTCCATGATATCTTTACGCATTTTCTTCTCGTTTTCCTTGAATTCGGCGTCAAATACCACGACTGGTAATCCCCACTTATCTTTGGTATTCGCATCTAAATACATCTTGTTTTCATGGTATGGTAAGGTCTCCCCAAAACCACTTAAACCCATCATCCACGGACCTGGTTTTGTCATAGATTCTTTGTAGTCGATACCGAAGTTCAAATCACCTACTCCACGGTTCCAGCCCTGACGAGAACCACTTCCTTGGTATCCAAATCCACGTAAATAATCACGCTTATCGTTACCAATGTTGCGGTAACGAGGAATGTAGATACCATTGGCTCTACGACCGATGTAGTATTTATCTTCATCTCCTTCCCAAACTCCACTAGCGCCAATTTTAAAGTGGTGGTCCATCAAATTATGGCCTAATTCTCCTGAATCATTACCAAAACCGTTCGGGAAACGGCGTGATTTAGAATTCAATAACAAGGCTGTAGTACTTACGGTAGATCCGCAAACAAAGATGATTTTTGCATAATATTCACGCACATCTTTGGTAACAGTATCAATCACACGTACGCCTTTGGCTTTTTGTTTTTGCTCATCATATAGAATTTCCGATACCAATGAATCTGGACGAAGCGTCATTAAACCTGTTTTAGCTGCTGGAGGCAAAGTACAAGATTGAGAGCTGAAGTAGGCACCATATGGACAACCTAAACGGCACTTATTTCGGTATTGACAAGCACTACGTCCGATACCCAATTGCGCTTGTTTCGCTTCAGATAAGTTAGCCACACGACCGATCGTCATGTTACGTCCTGGGAAGTTTTTCTCAATGCGTTTTCTTACTTCTTTTTCTACGCAATACATGTCCATCGGCTTTAAGAATTCCGAATCAGGCAATTGAGGTAAACCCAAGGCTTCTCCTGAAATACCCACGTGTTTTTCCACGTAAGAATACCAAGGCGCAATGTCTTTATATCGAATAGGCCAATCTACCGCAATACCATCTTTTACATTAGCCTCAAAATCGATATCACTTAAACGATAGGTCTGGCGTCCCCACATGATGGACTTTCCTCCTACGATATTAGGACGGAACCAGTCGAAACGTTTTTCTTCTTTATACATGGAGTCGGAATCATTGAACCAATAGGTTTCCGTCATCTCGTTGTATGGATAATCACGCGCTAATTTCGGGTGACTAGCCTTTTGTTCGTTGGTTAATAAACCATTGTATTTAAAGTCCCAAGGATCTTTGTAACTCGGAGTATAACCGGTTACGTGCTCCATTTGACGACCGCGGTCTAGGACTAACACACGCAAACCTTTCTCCGTTAATTCTTTGGCAGCATATCCACCTGATACTCCTGATCCTACAATGATGGCATCGTAGGTTTGATTTTTTATTGAATCTATATTTAAGTTCATCGTTATTCTAGTCTTGACATGAAAATTAAAGAGCCCACGTTTTTTGTCCTGGTGTCATTGGCATACATCCATCAAATTTCCCTGGGATAGAAAGATATTCCAAGGCTTTGGTCGCGCCTATTTCAGAAGTGAAATAACCCGTAGTGGTTAATTCTTTCATCATGAAAAAGAAAGGAGTTGGCGCTTTTTTGCCCCGGTTAGCAGTTCTTTCTGCATCAGATTCCAACATAATACCAGTTAAGGCTTCTTTCTTTTCAACTGCACTGGCTTGAGCAAATGATTTACCTGTTTTGGCCTGACAATTGGCCTCTAATTTGGCTAAACCAGCATAAAAATGTTCTTGGTCTGCTTTGGGGTAACAATCACGTACTACCCGAACAATGAATTTCTCTACGCCAGCGGCTTTGGCTCCAGGTGTACCCGTGCTCGGGATAATGACATCGACCACTTCAGCTAACAAAGACTCTTGTTCAGCAGTAATACGTACAAATGCACCCTGGTTTAACTTTTCTCCACGCAGTCCAGCCATGGCAGGGGCAGAAACAACACCACCCATTAACATGACCACACGCTGTACAGCTTCTCTACGGTTAATGTTCATATTCAAATTAATTTATAAGGATTCAAGGTTATTGCATTGAAATAGTTCAATTTTTTCCATACGGATTTCAAATATATACAATTATAGCAAAAATACTAGTGGGTCTTGGAGGTCATTTCTAAAAAAAATATTACGTAATTTGTGGCTATAATTCATGTATATGCCCATTTTAGCTGCTGATTTAGTACGCCAAGTGAAGTCAGCCATTCAATCCTTATATTTTGTACAAGAAGTAGAAGCAATTGCTTATTTATTGGTGGAAATGAGTACGGGTGCCACACGCATGGATTGTCATCTTGGTAAAGAAGTGGAACAGCCGAAGGATTGGGAACAAGTGTTGGCTAGATTGGCCACACATGAACCTTGGCAATATGTACTCGGGAAAGGCTGGTTTCGAGACCGTATTTTTGGATTAAATCCACATACGTTGATTCCAAGGCCTGAAACGGAGGAATTAGTGGATTTGGTTTTGGGAAAAATAACTCCTAATAAGACCACCTGTAAGGTTTTAGATGTAGGCACTGGCTCAGGTTGCATTGCAATTTCCATAGCATTGGAAGCTCTGCAAGCCCAGGTGTCGGCTTGGGAAATATCTCCTGAAGCCCAAACGCAAGCGATGCAGAATGCAACATCTCTTGGAGCAAAGGTCTCCATCGAATTACAAGATGTATTTCAATGGTCTGCTCGCAGCAATTCTGAAACATGGGATATCATTGTTTCTAATCCTCCTTATGTGATGTTTCAAGAAGCATCTCAAATGGATAAGCATGTGACTGATTTTGAACCGGGTTTAGCTTTGTTTGTTCCGGATGCGAATCCTTTGATTTTTTATCAGGTATTGGAAAGTATGTCTTCCAAGCATCTCAAACAGGATGGATGGATCATGTTAGAGATTAATCAAGCATTGGGTCAGGAAACGAAAGCTCTATTTTCAACTAATCGATGGAAAAACGTGGAATTGAAACAAGATTTTCATGGGAAAGATCGTTTTGTCATTGCCCAGAGGGACATTTAAATAAGGAATCTTACATTTGTCAGGAAAATGGAACATTTATCCTTTAAAAAGCATTTTAATGGAAATTTGCAAAGGACAGATGTTAATTTGTATACCTTTGCAGAGCAAAATTTTTAAAACAATATCAACAATGAACAGAAAACTTTGGATTGCTTTGGGCGTCATTGCTCTTGTGATTTTTTGGGGAGTCGGAGTGCGTAATGGATTAGCTACTAGTGACCAAGAAGTAAAAGGGTCATGGGCTAATGTACAGTCAGCATATCAGCGTCGTGCTGATTTGATTCCTAATTTGGTTAAGACCGTACAAGGGGTTGCGAATTTTGAGAAATCAACCTTGACAGACGTGATTCAAGCACGTGCTAGTGCTACTCAAATGAAATTGGATGCTAAGGATTTGAGTCCTGAGAATATGCAGAAATACCAAGCCGCTCAATCCTCTTTGGGTGGAGCTTTGTCTCGTTTGATGGTGGTTGCTGAAAATTATCCTCAGTTGAAGGCCACAGAGAATTTCTCAGAGTTACAAGCACAGTTGGAAGGAACAGAAAACCGCATTAAAGAAGAAAGAGATCGTTTCAATGAATCGGTTAAATCTTACAATAGCAAAGTAGTTACTTTCCCCAATAATCTAATTGCTTCATTCTCTGGATTTACTGAAAAAGGATTTTTCCAAGCAGAAGCTGGTGCAGAAAAAGCTCCAGAAGTTAATTTTGACGAGAAGAAATAAGGATGCACATTAGCCAGGAACAGCAAGCTGAGATTATTCAAGCCATTAAAGAAGCTGAATTAGGAACTTCTGGTGAAATTCGTGTGCATATTGAGAGTCATTGTGAAGGGCACCCGATCGAACGATCGAAGGTGCTCTTTTTTCAATTAGGTATGAATCAAACCGATTTACAAAATGGGGTTTTGGTTTATCTAGCCATTAAAGATCGTAAATATGCCATTATCGGGGATAAAGGGATAGATGCCCAAGTATCCCCTGAATTTTGGGAAACAATACGCGATGAAATGAGGCCATATTTGGCAAAGAATGAAATAGGAGCAGGATTAGCTTGGGGTGTTCGTCGCATCGGCGAAGTATTAACCAACAGTTTTCCTTACCAAAAAGACGATATCAATGAGCTCACGGATGAGTTGTCCTTTGGGGCTTAAAATTATACGTTTATGTATCTTGGGCTTGGCTTTGTTAAGCCTGTCTATGCCTTTGCTTTGGGCACAATCGGGCATTCCCGAAAAGCCAAGCGGCTATGTGGTCGATTTGTCCAATAAATTAAGTCCAGAAGAAAAACAAAACTTAGAACAGAAATTGAGGGGCTATGCCGATAGCACCTCTACTCAATTGGAAATAGTCATTGTCCCTACAACTGGCAATACCGATCCTTACGATTATGCCATGGAAATTGGAAAATCTTGGGGTGTAGGCCAAGAGGGGAAAAACAATGGTTTAGTCTTATTGATTACATCAGAAACCCGTAAAATTAGGATTGTTACGGGTAGAGGTTTAGAATCTGTCTTACCAGATGCTACTTGTAAACGTATTATCAACCGAATATTGAAGCCTGCATTAAAGCAAGGGGATTATTATGGGGGTATCGATGCGGCCACCACGGAAATGATGCAGCGGGCGAGTGGTACTTTTCAATCGGAAGGGGATGGAGAAAAACAAGATGGAATACCTCTAGTATTCATTATTGTGCTAGTATTTATTATCATCACCATCATTCGGGCCATCAAAAATAGAGGTGGTGGTTCTGGTCCAGGCTCCACTGGCGGTGGCGGGATGTTTTTCCCACCTATTTTCTTAGGAGGTGGACATTCAGGTCGAGGCTTTGGTGGAAATGGAGGCGGAGGCGGTTTTGACTTTGGTGGATTTGGTGGAGGTGATTTTGGTGGAGGAGGAGCAGGAGGAGATTTTTAAAAGAAGAATTTATTATGGTACAACAAATAATACAAAATTCATTGGCAGAATCACAGTCGGTATTAGATCGATTTGTGAATAATCCCAAACAAATACAGGCCATTGAAGCAGCAGCACAAGTATTGGTGGATGCGCTAAAAAATGGACATAAAATTATTTCTTGTGGAAATGGTGGGAGTCATTGTGATGCCATGCATTTTGCTGAAGAACTTTCAGGACGTTACCGTGAAAACCGTCCAGCTTTGGCGGCTATGGCGATTTCAGACCCATCGCACATCACTTGTGTGAGTAATGATTTTGGCTATAACTATGTTTTTTCGCGTTTCATTGAAGGCTTAGGACAGGAGGGCGATGTGTTAGTTGGAATTTCTACCAGTGGTAATTCAGCCAGTATCATCGAGGCTGTTGCTGCCGCAAAACAAAAGGGAATGAAAGTCGTCTTACTAACAGGTAAAGATGGTGGTAAATTAGCTAATTTGGGTGATGCTGAAATACGGGTTGAGCATGAAGGTTTTGCAGACCGTATTCAAGAAATTCACATCAAGGTGATACATATTATGATACAATTGGTGGAGTTTCAAATTTTTGGTCGACAATAGAAAGCATGTTTAATGCATAAAGCCTTAGATAATCCAATCTAAGGCTTTATTTTGTTAAAGAATTTCTCTGTTATCCATAAAAAAGCCCCTGTTGTAACAGAGGCTTTTTGTGGTAGTCAAAAATTTCTAGTATTCTCCTTCAGCTTCATTACTTCCCATAAGGACATCCACTACGCGTGAGAAAATGTTTTTAATACCGGGTTTATCTTTACCGCCTTTTCCTGATTCCCCACTAGACTCTCCAATAGTGGTTGGTTCATAATCTTCCGTAGGAATAGCTTGATCTAATTGTTCATAATATACCTGAACTAAGCCTATCGCCGTTGCGAAGGAAGGATCATGGATTTCTTCAGAAGCTTGTGAATTTTGAACGACCATAGGAACACCGACACGGCATTCTAAGTCTGTTATTTTTTGGAAAAGTTCGGCGATGTCAGGTAATTGTGCAGCACCACCACAAAGTACGATACCACTTTTGAAGGATTGAGGGTCACCAATTTTACTGATTTCAGCTAATATTTTTGCCGCTAATTCTTTCAATCGCTCTTCCACAATGATGGCCAAGTTTTTTACAGATACCGGTGTAGGTTTACGACCTGCAATGCCTGGAATCATGACGACTTCATTGATATCAATCAATTTACTGATAGCAGAGCCAAAGGTGGTTTTTAATGCTTCTGCATTCTCAAGCGAAACATTTAAACCAATTCGGATATCTTCAGTGATGCGATCTCCACCCCAGTTTAACACACTGGCTTGAACCAATACTTTGTTTTGGTACACGCTGATTTCTGTCGTTCCACTTCCTATATCGACTAAAACAACGCCTTCTTCTTTTTCTTCAGGGCTCAAAACTGCCGTAGAAGCGGCAATCGGACTGAAATATACATTTCCCTTTTTGATATGATCAGACTCGGCAGCTACTAAGCATTGTACCAGCAAAGCATATTTATCAGGATTAGCTGTGACTACCATAAAATCGGCTTGGATTTTTTGTCCAATTTGACCTACCGGGTCGGTAGTCGTGGGTAAATTATCAACTTTAAAACCAATTGGAAGAGTGTGCAATAAACATGGATTCTTTTCTAAAACAGGTTTTTTGGCTTCTTCAATCAGTGCATGTATTTCTTGGATGGAAACGGCTTCTCTCGGGTTTTTGCGAATTTTGATGCTCGTATAAGGCTGCACATTAATGTGACTACCAGATAAATTCGAGGAGAAATAATAATCGGTATTTTTACCTTCTAGGGCTCCAGAAATCTTTTTTAAGGCTTCTGCAATGGCTGCAGAGGTTTTATTGATGTTAACAATTTCACCACGTAAAATATGTCCAACTGTATTGGCTTTACCAGAGGCTATGATCTCTAATTTTCCAGAGGCATTTTGTCTGCCAGCTACAGCTCTAACGAAGGAGCTACCAATGTCCAATCCGATGATTAAATCGTTCCGCATAATTTGTTATTGAAGATTACTCAAGCCTACAAGGAAGCCATAAAGGTTTAAAAATAGCTATTTTGCCTAATAATCGCAAATAACCTGATTCTTATATTTTAAGCGTACCCAGCGATACGTATTCCAACCTTTATTCGGGATAATTTTCTTATAAAATAGGGCCAATTTTTTAAATTTTGTGTCAATGTTGATCGGTAATCCAAAGTCGACCCGCGTGATACCCAAGGTAGGAATCATCACCACTCCACCATCTTCGGCTACTTCCAATTGAGATATTTGGGCTCTCCAAAATTCATTACTATTGATGTATTCAAATAGTTCAATCAGATGTTTCCCCTTGACATCACTAAGATTTTTACGGTTCTTCTTAAAAAATGCACCAGAAACCACCAAGATTCTTGGTGTGAAAAGGGGGCTTGTACCAATGAATTTGCCATCTTGAGTAACGTATTGATCGCTCAGATTAGACTCACCTACCGTATTTCTCAGAATCCGGGCAATGGGACTATATTCCTTTACAGAAATGATGATTTTGCCCGAAAAATCATAATGAGCTTCACAAGATTTTACCAAGGGGATACGTTTGACACGCTCTTCCATTTGGTGCAAGGAAATATTTTGTAAGTATTTACTGACATAATACCGAGTTCCTTGTTCGGTGACTACCTGGTTGATGTCCTTTTTCCCAAGAAGTGGTCTTTCATTTTCAGAATCTAGTTTGACAACGATCCCCGTGCATTTGATATCATGATAAGAGAGATCCGAATAAATAACGGCTGCAATCCCCATGCCCAACAAGATGATTAAGCTGATTAATCGTTTGATTAGTGCCCACTTACTTGTGTTGATTAGAGCCATGTAATGTATTTTGTTTTAATTTATTGTAGTGAGCCTTTTAAATCGGATAAAAGTAGGTCAATATCTCCTGCTCCCATCGTTACCAATAATCGAGGTTTTTGCTCTTGAATCGCAAGTTTTAAATCTTCCTTACTTATACATTGTTTCTTTTCTAAGTTAATTAATTCCAATAGTTTTTCAGAACTGACACCTGGAATAGCTAACTCCCTAGCTGGATAAATATCTAGCAAATATAATTCATCTGCCAAAGAAAGGCTTTGTGCAAAATCAGCTAAAAAATCCCTCGTTCTAGAAAATAAGTGGGGTTGGAAAACGGCCACAATTTTTTCATTGGGGTATAAGGCTCTGACTGAATTTAAGCAAGCCGCAATTTCCGTTGGATGATGCGCATAATCATCAATCATGACATGTTCATCCGTCTCCACATGGTACTCAAATCTTCGTTTAACCCCCAAGAAGCTTGCAATTCCCTCTTTGATCTCTTCCCCTGTTAAACCTACTTGCATAGCTAAAGCTGCAGCAGCCAAGGCATTTTCGATGTTATGAAATCCTGGAATGCGCATAGGAATATCCTTGATTTCACCTTCAGGATAAAGCATATCAAAGACCATTCGGTGGTTTTGAATACGGATATTAACTGCCTGGAAATCACCTGATTCTATACCAAAAGTGGCTTTTTTGTGGTTGGAACTTAAATCTAATCCTACTTTTTGAATAAAAAAGCCTTTGTCTTGAATTTGACTGACAAATAATTGAAAGGATTCAAGCACTTGTTCGGAAGCTCCATAAATATCCAAATGGTCGGCATCTGTGGAGGTAACCACCGCCGCATAGGGATGTAAAGTTAAAAATGAACGATCATATTCATCGGCTTCTACCACACAAATAATGTTATCTTTTTCCTTATTTGGAATAAAGTTGGTGCCATAATTTTGTGTAATACCCCCTAGAAAAGCCGTTACATTTTTGTTGGCATGTATCAATAAATGCGTCAATAGGGAAGATGTCGTTGTTTTTCCATGAGTTCCCGCTACGGCTAAAGTAGGGATTTGCTCCGTGATCCAACCTAATATTTCAGATCTTTTATACAAAGGAATACCCAAATCTAGTAGATAGTTTTTCTCTACATGATTCGCTGGAATAGCTGGCGTATAAATGAATAAACTATGGGCTGCATCGGCTAAAATGTTGCTTGGGATGCAGGTAATATCATCGGTATAATGAATTTGCATGCCTTCCTGACTTAAGGTTTTAGTCAGTGGGCTTTCTGTTTTATCGTAACCAGCCACAGGAAAACCATTGTGTAAAAACCAACGGGCTATGGCCGACATACCAATTCCTCCTATACCTAGGAAGTACACATATTTTAAATCTTTCAGTTGAATATTACTTTTCATGCAGGGTCAACAAGGCTAGAATGTTGGTGGCTATATCGTGTGCGGCTGATGGTTTGGCCATGGATTTACTTTGTTTTTCTATTTGAGCCAGGAGCTCTTTGTTTTGAAGGCATGTAATAGCCTCATGAACCAGGGAGTTTTTTGCCTCAACATCTTTGACCAAAATAGCAGCTCCTTCGCTAACTAAACTTTGGGCATTTTGGGTTTGATGGTCCTCTGCCGCACTAGGTAGAGGAACTAAAATACTGGCTTTCCCCACTAAACAGATTTCAGAAACAGACAAGGCTCCGGCTCTAGAAATGACTAAATCTGCGGCCGCATAAGCTAAATCCATTTCATAAATGAAGGCTGAAACATAAGCATGTAGGTCAGTTTGACTTTGAGCAGAAGCTTGCGCTTCTTTCTCAAAGGGAATACCAGTCTGCCAAATGATTTGCACCTGAGAATTGGACAATGTCTCCAGTCCTGCCTGAATAGCCAAATTGATGGTTCTTGCCCCTTGGCTGCCTCCAATGATTAAAATGCATGGCTTGTTGGGCTGTAAACCAAAATGCACCATGGCTTTTTCTTTTTTACCAGCTTGATCAATAAGGTCTTTTCGTACGGGATTACCTAAATATTGGATTTTTTCTTTTGGGAAGAATTTTTCCATGTTGGGGTAGGCCACAAATATGCGCTGAGCTTTGGAAGCTAAAAACTTATTGGTGATACCTGCAAATGAATTTTGTTCTTGGATCACATAGGGAATCCCTTTTATCCAAGCAGCCAATAACATGGGTCCGGAGGCATAGCCACCCACACCTACCGCCATATCAGGTTCAAATTCTTTCAAAATAGCCAAGGCCTTGGTTAGACTTTTGATTAATTTGAAAGGAAACAATACGTTTTTCATCATGTGTTGTCGATTAATCCCCACAATGGGTAAACCCACAATCTTAAAGCCCGCTTTGGGTACTTTTTCCATTTCCATTTTGCCTTCTGCCCCCACAAATAGAAATTCACAACGAGGTACTATTTCTTGTATGGCAGAAGCAATGGCAATGGCTGGATAGATATGTCCGCCAGTACCCCCTCCTGAAATGATGATTCTTTTTGGTTTCACTAAATAATTGTTTTTAAATCTTTGGTTTCTTGTTCTTTATCCCGACTTACGGATAAGATAAGTCCAATACTAATGGCTGTAAATATCAAGGAGGTACCACCGGCAGAAACCATGGGCATGGGTTGCCCTGTCACGGGACCAGCACCAACGGCTACCAGCATGTTGATGAATGCTTGAAATACGATGGAAAAAGTGAGGCCTGCCGACAGTAATCCCCCAAAAGGTTTACCGCTATGCCGTACGGCATTGGCACCTCGGTACATGAGCCAAAGGAAAAAGAGCGGGATGAAAATGGCCACAACAATGCCATACTCTTCTACGATGATCGCATAAACAAAATCCGATTCTGCTTGAGAAAGGAAGTAGCGTTGCTGGCTACGACCAGGGCCTTTAGGACTTAATGCGCCGGTGGCAATGGCATAGTAACTGCGATACAATTGGTAATCCTCATCCTTTTTATCGACGGATTTACCGTCTTTTTTTCCAACACGATTACTAAAGTTGGCAATCCTGGCTTTAACGGTTTTGGCTCTTTGACCTATTTCTAAGGTAACAACTAAACTTGCTAAAATGGCTACTGAGGCTATGATGTAGCCAATTTGCTTCCAAGGTACTCGACCAAAAATCATTAGAATGATACTGGTTAAGAAGATCAAAATGCTGGTGGAGAAGTTCGATAGCATGATGAGAAAGCAAGTGATTCCAATTTTAATTAATAACCAAAGGAAAAACTGCCAATTATAGGCTTCGGGGTTGGATTGGCGTGTGGAGAAATCTTTAGCAAGACTCCCAATCAGACACAATTTAGCCATGTCAGAAGGCATGAAAGAGATGGGTCCTATTTCTAGCCAGCGACTGGCTCCACCTTTACTTTCACCAAAAACAAAGGCAACAAGAATCAAGATCCAAGAGAACAGTAGGGCTACATGGCTGTATTGAGCAAATTTTAGGTAGTTCTGTCGTGAAAACCAGGACATCAAAATGAAAGAAAAAATCAAAATCACCATGGATTTGATGAAACTAAAAATGGGGTCCATGGGATTCATCATCACCATTCTTCCTTTGGCAGAAAACTGAATCAGTAATCCAAAGGCATTTAGGACAAAGACGATGAACCAAATTTGGTAATCACCAGCGAGTTTAGATTTGATGTATTCGGTGATTCTATTTTCCATCGGTGAGTGTTTTTACCATGGCTTTAAATTGATTTCCCCGATCTTCATAGTTTTTGAATAAATCAAAACTTGCACAAGCAGGAGAGAGCAATACTATATCTCCAGCTTGTCCCCACTCCAAACTTTTTTCTACGGCAGCTTGTAAATTGTCGGTTGAAAATAGGGAAGAACAGATGGGGCCAAAATGTTTTACTAATTTTTGATTGTCTGTTCCTAGGCAAATAATACCTTTCACTTTTTCTTTGACCAAATCATCTAAGACCTCATACTCATTGCCCTTATCTACTCCACCGATCAACAAAATAATAGGTTGTTTGAAACTATTTAGCGCATAAAATACGGCATCGACGTTGGTTGCTTTGGAGTCATTGATAAATTGAATACCTTTCCATGAACCACAAGGTTCTAGCCGATGCGGAGCATTTTCAAATGTATGTAAAGCCTGATGTATGGACTCGGCAGAGATGCCAACAGCTTCTGCAGCTAGGATGGCGGCCGACATATTAATGGCATTGTGAGGTCCTTTTAGTGGAGCTTCATTGAGGTCTAATTGGAAATGAGAAGATCCTTTGATTTTATCAGGTCGAATCAGCATGTCGGCTTGCTCATTGTCGAAGCTAATGGTTTTTACCTGAGCTTGATGGGGCATCGAGTTAGCATGTGATTGCCAAACTGGATCATCAGACCAAAAGATGCAAGTAGTTTGCGGTTTGGCATTCTGAAAAATCCGAAATTTTGATTGAATGTAATTTTCGAATTGGTATTCGTAGCGGTCTAAATGATCTGGTGTAATGTTTAATAAAACAGCGACATCTGGGGTAAAATGAAAGCAACGATCTAATTGAAAACTGGAAATCTCCAAGACATAATAATCGTGTTGGTTTTCCATGACTTGTTTGGCAAAACTATGGCCAATATTTCCTGCCAGGCCTACCTGTAAACCCGCTTCTTTCAATAAATGATAAGTTAAAAGCGTGGTAGTCGTTTTTCCATTACTACCTGTGATAGCGATGATTTTAGCTTGGGTATATCGGGAAGCAAATTCAATTTCAGATACTAATGAAATGTTTTTTTGCTTGATTTCTTGGACGATGGGGCTTTTCTCGGGTATGCCTGGGCTGATGATAATCTCTTGAGCATCAAGTATGTTGTTCATGGAATGCGTTCCTTGTTCAAAAGGAATTTGGGCATCCAATAAACTCTGTTGGTATTCGGGTTTTAATTGCCCTTGATCGGATAAAAATACGTCGAAGCCTTTATGTTTGGCCAACAGGGCAGCCCCCACGCCACTTTCACCTCCGCCTAGGACTACGATTTTTGACATTCGCTTAAAAAAGAAAGGAAAATTAAAGATATAAACTAATACAAGTTAGAAAATGTCTTGGACTAATGAAAATGAGAAAAGACTACTATGTATAAAAATTCAATTTAGTTGATATGGACGAAATGATTTGTCAAATCAACTTATTGATTTTTTGATGTTTACTTCGATGGATGATTTGAAATGATCTATTGAAATAGGATGTTTGAAAAAATATTTTTTTTAGATTGTATGAAACCTAATGTTCACAACACAATTAAACTGTTACTCAAGGAAAAGCTATTAGCATTAGAGGAGTTCTTAGAAGCGGATGTATTTTCTTATAATGGACAAATAGTTGATGGCCTTGAAAATTCAATTATGGAATTGATGGAAGACTTAGCTAAGCAAGTGAAAAAAAGAGACCGCTTATGTGTCGTTTTAACAACTCCAGGAGGAAGTGCTATTGCAGTAGAAAGATATGTGAATATTATTAGGCGACATTATCGGAATGTTGATTTTATAATCCCGAGCTATGCCTATAGTGCAGGAACAATATTTTGTATGAGTGGCGATAATATCTTTATGGATTATTTCTCTGTATTAGGGCCAATAGATCCACAAGTTCAAAATAAAGAAGGTAAGTGGGTTGCCGCTTTAGGATATTTGGATAAAGTCAATGAAGCCATAGAAAAATCATCTAGAGGGGCATTAACTGATGCTGAATATTTGATGATTAAAGATTTGGATTTGGCAGAATTAAGGAGTTATGAGCAAGCAAAAGATTTGACCATAGATTTGTTGAAAAAATGGTTAGTAAAATATAAATTTAAAAATTGGGATGTTCATTCCACTTCTCAAAAATGGATGGGCCAAGCTGTAACCTTGGAGCAAAAGGAATTAAGAGCAGAGGAAATAGCCAAAGAACTCAGTAACAATAGTAAATGGAAATCTCATGGTAGACCAATCAATATGGAAGCGTTGTTGGAGCTAAGACTAAAAATAGAAGATTTCTCTGTGGATGTAAAACTGAGAAATTTAATTAGAGATTATTACGATTTATTAACGGATTATATTCAGTCCAATAATTTTCATATTTTTGTTCAAACACGTAATCATTGTAACCGCTATGAAAACTGAAACAAGTATTGTATCACAATTTGAATTATTGACAGAACAGCGAGATGATCAAAAGCTTAGGGCAGCATCTTTTCTCAAGTTGAATGAAGCGAATAAACGTTATTTTCGTTTAATTGAATCAGGCCTAATGCAGAAGAGGGGATATACACTTCTAGGAATAGAAGATGTTCATTTACATAGGATTAAAAAAATTTAAGGCGCAAAAAAAAGACCAGCTACAAGAGCTGGTCTTTTGATATTTCGATAGTTTTGGAATTAAGCCAAAGCCACACGTTTGAAAGTTGAGATAGTCAAACCTTTTTGAGTTTGCTCTAACAACTGACGAATGTTGATCGAAGAATCTTTCACGAATTGTTGGTTCAATAAAGTAGACTCTCTGTAGAATTTCTCCAATTTACCTACGGCAATTTTCTCCAACATCGCTTCAGGCTTACCTTCTTGACGAGCTTGATCTTTTCCGATTTCGATTTCACGTTGAATCGTTTCCGCATCAACACCATCTTTATCTAAAGCTACAGGCTTCATCGCAGTGATTTGCATCGCGATATCTTTTCCTACTTCTGTTACGTCTGTTCCTTCAACACCTTCGAATGCTACTAAAACACCGATTTTGTTATTGGAGTGAATATACGATACAATTTTCTCTGCATCAATGTTTTCATAGGCAGCTAAAGTGATTTTTTCACCAATTTTACCTGTTAATTCAATGATGTGTCCTTCTACTGAACGACCATCAGAAAGAGGTTCAGCTAAAAGAGCAGAAGCACTTGGAGCGTGTGATTTCACAGCAGCTTCTAAAATGCTTTGAGCTAAGTTATTGAAATCGGCAACTTTAGAAACTGGTTCAGTTTCACAAGCAAGTGCGATTAATTTACCATTAGAATGATCGGCTGAAAGAGCTACGAGTACTACTCCCTCGTTGGTTGCGTTTTCAGCACGTTTTGCGGCTACCTTTTGACCAGCTTTGCGAAGAATGTCGATGGCTGCTTCGAAGTCGCCATCGGCTTCCGTCAAAGCTTTTTTGCAATCCATCATTCCGGCGCCAGTCATTTGGCGTAATTTATTAACGTCTGCGGCTGTAATTGACATTTTATGAATATGTTTATTCTTGTTCTGCTTCTTTTTCGTACTTAGCGGCTACTTTAGCTGCTTCTTGTGATTCCTCATCAGCAATACGCTTTGATTCCTCTTCTTCAGCCAAACGAGCGTCGTCTTTATCTTGTTTTCTTTCAGCTAAACCTTCTTCGATGGCTTTACCAATAGCAGCTGTAATAACCGCAATTGACTTGTAAGCATC
Source organism: Aquirufa ecclesiirivi (assembly GCF_011250515.1). Taxonomy (GTDB): domain Bacteria; phylum Bacteroidota; class Bacteroidia; order Cytophagales; family Spirosomataceae; genus Aquirufa; species Aquirufa ecclesiirivi. The sequence goes on from NZ_JAANOP010000004.1 coordinate 82,758, forward strand.
ATCATTAGCAGGGATAGGGAAATCAACTAAATCTGGGTTGGAGTTGGTATCACACATCGCGAAAACAGGGATACCCAATTTTTTTGCTTCTTCAACAGCAATGTGCTCACGCTTAACGTCAACGACAAAAAGAGCAGCTGGAAGACGAGTTAATTCAGTGATACCACCTAATACACGCTTCAATTTCTCTTCTTCACGAGTCATCATTAAACGCTCACGCTTAGCAAGAGTTTTAACGATTACTTCGTCTTTTAACATTTTGTCGATGCTTGACATCTTCTTGATGGACTTACGTACCGTCGCGAAGTTAGTCAACATACCACCTAACCAACGATCGGTTACGTAAGGCATTTTTAATTTTTCTGCTTCAGCAGATACCACTTCTTGAGCTTGCTTTTTAGTAGCAACGAACATGATCTTACGACCAGAACGAACGATAGTACGCATGGCTGCAGTAGCTTCGTCTAAACAAGAAAGAGTTTTATTAAGATCGATGATGTGAATCCCGTTCTTCTCCATGAAGATGTAAGGAGCCATTTTAGGGTCCCACTTACGGGTAAGGTGTCCAAAGTGTACACCTGCATCTAATAATTCATTGTAGCTTAATTGTGCCATTTTTTGAGTTTAAGAATGAGGAAAAATAAAAATGTGGAAAAGGCATCGGCAACAGACAAGCCCTTTCCACGCAATGTGGGATTAACGCTTAGAGAATTGGAATCTCTTACGCGCCTTTCTTCTACCTGGTTTCTTACGTTCTACCATGCGTGGGTCACGCGTTAGGAAACCTTCTTTTTTCAAAGGTGAACGTAATTCCGAGTCTTGCGTTTGCAATGCACGAGAAATAGCTAAGCGTAAAGCTTCAGCTTGTCCTTTGATTCCACCACCATCTACGTTAGCGGTTACATCAAAAGAACCTAATGTGTTGGTTAATGCGAAAGGCTGATTAACGACAATCTGAAGAATTTCAGATGGGAAGTAATCAGTCATCGTACGGCCATTGATTTTAATCTGGCCTTTACCAGGGGTCATTGAAATACGGGCGATTGCCGTCTTTCTTCTACCGATTTTGCTTGTTAATTCTGCCATTTGATTGAGGATTGACCTATTTTTGGGTCATATTGTCCGTTAAAACTTTATTTCTTTTGGTTGTTGAGCTGCATGTGGGTGCTCGGTACCAGCATATACAAATAGGTTAGTGAATAATTCACGTCCTAAACGATTTTTTGGTAACATACCTTTCACCGCAGATTCGATCACACCGCGTGGGTTCTTAACTAACACCTCACGTGGAGTAGCAAAACGCTGTCCACCTGGATATCCTGTGTGACGGATGTACACCTTGTCAGTCATTTTCTTTCCTGTCAAGCGAACTTTCTCCGCATTGATCACAATGACATTATCACCACAATCTACGTGTGGAGTAAATGAAGGCTTGTGCTTGCCACGAATAATTTTTGCGATTTCAGAACATAAACGTCCTAAAACTTGATTTTCAGCATCTACCACCACCCAGTCTTTCTGTACTGTAGCCTTATTGGCGGAGATGGTTTTGTAACTTAAAGTATCCACTATAGTATTGTTTAACTGTTGAATCGTACCATCAAGACCACGGAATTTGTCTTAAGGATTTGATTATGACCTATTTTGCAACTAAACGGGCATTCAATCGAAAAATGGGAGTGCAAATTTAGAAATTCAAAGACTAATATCCAAGCGAGATATCAAAAAATAAAAATATATGTCCAGAAACAAAAAAGGAGGCAGCTGCCTCCTTCCTTGAATGACCTTATTAGCTCTTATAAATTGCTTAAATCAAAAGTATCCATAAAGGCTGTGGTGAATTTACCCGATTGAAAACCAGGGTCATCCATCAATTTAATATGGAATGGAATGGTTGTTTTAATTCCTTCAATGACAAATTCCTGTAAAGCACGTTTCATACGTAATAAGACTTCCTCTCTGCTTTGTCCACTCACAATCACCTTCGCTATCATGGAATCATAATTAGGAGGAATCGTATAGCCAGAGTAAACATGGGAGTCAATACGTACACCATGTCCACCAGGTAAATGCAAATTGGTGATTTTGCCAGGTGATGGACGGAAACCATTGGCTGGATCTTCCGCATTAATTCTGCATTCCAAGGCAAATAATTTCGGGAAATAGTTTTGACCTGTAATTGGTATTCCTGCCGCTACTTTAATCTGTTCTTTGATCAAGTCGAAATCCGTTACTTCTTCTGTAATCGGGTGTTCTACTTGAATACGAGTATTCATTTCCATGAAATAGAAGTCGCCATTTTTATCCACCAAAAACTCGATGGTTCCAGCTCCTTCATATCGAATAGCCGCTGCACCTGCTACTGCGGCAGCTCCCATACGGGTACGCAAGTCGTCAGTTAAAGCTGGTGATGGAGTTTCTTCACATAATTTTTGATGACGGCGCTGGATGGAACAATCACGTTCTGATAAGTGACAAACCGTTCCGAATTTATCTCCAACTACTTGAATTTCAATATGGCGAGGCTCCTCCACGAATTTTTCCATGTACATACCATCGTTTCCGAAGGCCGCAGCCGCTTCCATTTTGGCATCATCCCAAAGTTTGGCAAATTCCGATTCTTCTCGAATGATACGCATACCACGTCCACCACCTCCAGCTGTTGCTTTGATGATAACCGGATATTTGATTTCTTTAGCTAATTCTATTGCTTCTTCAACCGTATCCAATAAACCATCCGAACCTGGAATGACAGGTACACCTGCTTTTTTCATGGTATCTTTGGCGGTAGCTTTATCTCCCATGGAATTGATCATTTCAGCGGAAGCACCGATGAACTTGATTCCATGTTCTTCACAAATACGAGAAAACTCTGCATTTTCTGACAGAAAGCCATATCCAGGGTGAATGGCGTCAGCACCAGTCACTTCTGCTGCTGAGATGATAGCAGGAATACTTAAATAAGATTGCTTACTAGGAGGGGGGCCGATACAAACCGCCTCATCCGCAAAACGTACATGTAAACTATCGCGGTCTGCAGTGGAAAATACAGCCACCGTTTTGATGCCCATCTCCTTGCAGGTACGAATAATACGAAGGGCTATCTCCCCACGATTCGCAATGAGTATTTTTTTAAACATAGTAATTCTTTTTTGGCGCGCTCTTAGATCGTACGATGGGAACGTGTATTATGCTTTTTCTACTAAGAAAAGGGGTTGGTCAAATTCAACAGGTGTGGCATTATCCACTAAAATTTTCACGATTTTACCCGATACTTCTGCATCGATTTCGTTGAATAATTTCATCGCCTCAATCATGCAAACTGTTTTACCAGGTTCAATGCTTGATCCAACTTCTACATAATTACCTTTATCTGGACCAGGTGCTAAATAAATAGTTCCGATCATAGGTGATTTTACTGTATATAAATTGTCTGCTACTGGTGCAGGAGCTGCCGCAGGTGCTGCTGGTGCCGCTGCCGCTGACGCCACAGGTGCAGGTGCGGGAGTATGTACTACTTGTACACTAGGAGCAGCTTCTCCATGTTTTTTAACAGAAACTTTTAATCCTTCCGTTTCGATACTAACCTCTGCTAGAGGTGATTTGGCGATGTAATCCAGTAATCGCTGTATTTCTTTGGTGTCCATTCTTTATAGTATTAGGTTTACCTGCTTGCGCTTATGGTACAAATGTAATAAAAATGAGATAAGCTGTTTATTTTACTCGCTCCGCATATGCGTAAGTACGTGTATCTACTTTGATTACCTCGTCTTGTTCAATAAAAATAGGTACAGTAATCGTAGCGCCTGTCTCTACTGTGGCAGGTTTTTTAGGCGAGTTGGCCGTATCTCCACGAACACCAGGTTCTGTATAAGTTACTTTTAATTCAACGAATGGAGGTAATTCACATGAAATAGCTTCATCATTCTCCGTATTTATTAAAATTTCAACTTCCTGACCTTCTTTCATCAAATCTGCCATCACCACCAAATTGTCGTTTAACAAGATTTGCTCAAAAGATTCATTGTCCATGAAGTTATATCCATATTCATCTTTGTAGATGAATTGAAATTTTCTTCTCTCTACTCGAACCGGGTAAATGCTTACTCCCGAGTTGAAGGTATTATCAATCACTTTACCTGAAGTTAAGGATCTCAGTTTCGTACGAACGAAAGCCGGACCTTTACCTGGTTTTACGTGTAAAAATTCGACAATGGAAAATAAGTCATCGTTGTATTTGATGACCATTCCATTTTTAATGTCTGCTGTAGTTGCCATGTATGTAATGTAAAATTATTTCGGATCGTATGCCCACTTTACATAAGCTGAAGCCCAAGTAAAGCCTCCACCGAAAGCTGCTAAAATTAAATTATCTCCTTTTTTTAATTGGTTTTCGTAATCCCAAAGGCATAAGGGAATGGTGGCTGCCGTGGTATTACCGTAGCGCTGTATATTCAACATCACCTTATCTTCTCCAATATTCATGCGATTGGCCGTAGCATCAATAATACGCTTATTGGCCTGATGAGGTACCAAGAATGCAATATCGTCGCCAGTCAAATGATTTCTTTCCATGATTTCAGCAGAAATATCTGCCATGCGAGTTACTGCAAATTTGAAAACGGATTGACCTTCCTGGCGAATATAATGTAGTTTTTGGTCGATCGTCTCATGCGTTGGAGGGTATGCACTACCTCCTCCTTTTTGCATCAAACTCTCACAACCTTCACCATCTGATTTTAAAATGAAATCTTGAACTCCAGTACCATCTTCGGTAGGTTCCAACATCACTGCACCAGCGCCATCTCCAAAAAGGATGCAGGTAGTACGATCAGCGTAATCTACAATGGCCGACATTTTATCGGCTCCCACGATAATGACTTTCTTATAACGACCTGATTCGATAAAGGCAGTACCTGTTCCTAAGGCATTTAAAAAGCCAGAACAAGCCGCTGCTAAATCGAAAGAAGCTGTTTCGCGAATACCGACTGATTTACAGATCAGATTAGCACATGATGGAAAAAAATAGTCCGGCGTGACGGTAGCACAAATCAGTAAATCTACTTCCTCAGGCTTCGTATTTGTTTTCTTCAAAAGGTCCGTAACAGCTTTGGCTCCCATGTAGGAGGTGCCTAAGCCTTCACCTTTTAGAATTCTACGTTCTTTGATTCCTGTACGACTGGTGATCCATTCGTCGTTAGTTTCTACTAACTTTTCTAATTCTTCGTTGGTCAGCACATAGTCTGGTACATATCCTGCTACTCCGGTAATGGCTGCGTTTATTTTATGGGTCATGTTTCTTTAACCTAAATCTTTTTTTATTTGTTCTCGATGATGCCCTTGATTTTCTCGCAGACTTTCGATTCCACAACGGACTTACACAGTCCAATCATGTTTTTAATGGCAACTGGACTTGATGCACCGTGTGCAATAATCACATTGCCATTGATTCCAATGATAGGACTACCTCCGTACTTTTCGTAATTGGTATTTTCTACAAATTCATTGGTCATCCCTTGGTCTTTCATGATGTTATAAATGGACTCACCCATTTTTAACATGATGTTTCCCGTAAAACCGTCCGTCACAATGACGTCAGCTTTTCCCTTGAAGAAATCTTTTCCTTCAATATTACCGATAAAATTAATGCTATTGTTTGCTTTTAATAAAGCGTGGGTCGCTTGGGCTAAAATAGAACCTTTTTGTTCTTCTTCCCCAATATTGATTAGACCTACGCGAGGAGATTTAATCCCTGTGGTGGCTTCGAAATACACGGAGCCTAACAAGGCAAATTGTTCCAACATTTCTGGTTTACAATCTGCATTGGCACCAATGTCCAACATCATTGCGTATTGACCATTGGTTTGAGGAACATAGCCTGCGATCGCAGGTCTTTGGATGCCTTCAATGGTTTTTACAGAGAACAAAGAACCAACCATCATGGCGCCAGTGTTTCCTGCCGAAGCAAAGACATCGGCTTTGCCCTCTTTTAAAAGACCAAACCCAATTCCGATGGAGGAATTGGGTTTTTGGGATAAAGCTCGAGTAGGGTGTTCACCCATTTCAATCACTTGATCTGCGTGAATGATTTGAATTTGCGTTCCCACGTATTGATGTTCATCCAAAAACGATTGAATGATATCACGCGGACCTACGGCTAGAATTATTTCATTATTGGAAAGACTGGGAAGTGCTAAAAGTATACCCTCTAATACTGCTTTTGGAGCAAAATCTCCACCCATCACGTCGACCGCTATTTTCATCTAATTATGTTTAATTACTAAAGCTTGAGGCAAAAATAGTATTAAATTTAGTCAAAAAATAGCATTTTAACGGGATATTTTCGCTAGTAGCAAAAATAAGTTCTTTTCCTTGATAAAGAGAAATAAGACTAAGAAGAATAACCTTCTACGATCATCTTTCCTTTATAGAATAAGTTTCCTTCGTGAACGTGTGCACGGTGGAATAAATGAGTTTCTCCTGTTTGGCTATCCACAGATAATTGTCTTGGAGTGCTAAAATCGTGAGAACGTCTTTTGTCACGGCGTGTAGTTGAAATCTTTCTTTTAGGATGTGCCATTGTATGTAAATTGAATTAATTTCTAATGATTATCTGTTAATTTTTTTAAAACTGCCCAGCGCGGATCCATACTTTCTTCCTCCGTTTTGGGGATGTCCGCATCTTTCGCAGTGGTATATAAAAATTCATTTTCTGCTGATTCATCTGCTGGTTTTACAAACCGAGGATGTAATTTTTTCATAGGTACTTGTAAAGCTATGAAATCATATAAATCCTGCGATAAATCAAGTTTTGGCTCCTTCCTGTCAATCATAAACAGGTTGTCGCCCAAGTCTTCAAAATGATCTCCGTATTTGTAAATTAACTTTTCCTGAATATCAATGGGGAATTCAAATTCCTCATTAGATCGATCACAAATTAAATTCAAATAGCCTTTGATTTTCATCAAAACCTGAATCATGGTAGCCGATTTAGATAACTCTATTTCCGCCTGAAACTTGCCTTTTTGTACCCATTCCTGCTCAAAAGCCTTTAAAAATTCATCTCCGCCCTCAAAGCTATATCGGTACGATTTATCTTCTAGGGAAATGATGGGTATCTGATAAGCATCCAATACTTTCATTGTCTCTCGGGTAAAAAGGATTGCAAAATTAGTCATTTTTTTGGAAACAGCAAGGGTAAGCTGGAACAATTTGATAAAATCTTACGACCTTTGAATTCATGAATCAACTACCTGCTTCTATCCGTTCATTTATCCGCACATGGCTGTTCTTTGAAGTCCTTGTTTGGATTTACGTCCTTGCTTTTTCTCGCTTTGATCAAATGCGTTGGATTAATGAGTGGCATCAACCTATATTGGATCTCATTTTTCGGTTTTTTACCAGCTTAGCCGAAGTATTCCTGCCTTTGCTTTTTGCTCTTTTTCTATACTTTCAAAATCGTAAATGGGTTTTACCTTATTTGGGATCCTATTTGCTATCCACCTTGATTACCCAAGCCTTAAAGCATTTAGTCTTTGCAGGAAACATGAGACCCTTTGCCTATTTCCGAAATGAAAGTTATGATTGGTACACGGTGCCTGGGGTATTTATCAATGAATTTAATAGTATGCCATCTGGACATACCGCAGCGGCTTGGTTTATGTTTTTCTGGATGGCTTTGGTAGCAAAATCAGCTCGCTGGGGTGTTTTTATGGCCTGCATGGCCGCTGGAGTAGCCCTGTCGCGCGTTTACCTTTTTCAGCATTTCCCCATCGATACGGCCGTCGGGGCAATCATTGGTGTACTTAGCTCTGCCACCCTATATTATTTGACCATCTTTAAAAAATCGGCTCATGAGTCCAATCCTTCTGCGTAAACCTTACCTTTTTTGGTTCATGATTGGTGCCTTGGTGTATATTCCTTTTCTAGGTGCTAGTCATTTATTCGATTGGGATGAAATCAATTTTGCTGAGTCCGCTAGGGAAATGATTAAAACGGGTGACTACCTCAGTGTGCAGATTAATTTTATGCCTTTTTGGGAAAAACCTCCTTTGTTTATATGGCTTCAAGCTTTGAGTTTTCAGTTTTTCGGAACTTTTACCGATACAGCTTGGACTAGCATGGAATTTGCTGCTCGCTTTCCCAATGCTTTGATTGGCATAGCTACACTCCTAACTTTATACAAGATCGGAGCCAAGCATTTTTCACCCAAAATGGGGCATTTATGGGCCTTTTCTTACTTAGCAGCCATTACACCTCATGTGTATGCTAGTTCAGGAATCATCGATCCTTTATTTAATTTATTGATTTTCTTGGGAGTATATTATCTTATCCAATCGTATTGGAAAAATTTTGCCTTCAAAGAACTTCTCATTTCAGCCATTTTTATCGGTTTAGCTTTATTGACCAAAGGCCCAGTAGCACTATTGATTTGGGGATTATGCGCCCTAACTTATGTGGTATTGAATCGAAAGGAGTGGAGCCAACTACTAGCCTGGTTGAAAGCCTTGACTTGGGTGAGCATCATTGCGATTCTTTTCTTCATTTCTTGGTATGGTATCATCGCCTTGAAATTTGGATCAGGGATTATTTCAGACTTTTTTGCCTATCAAATTCGCCTATTGACTACGGGTGATGCAGGTCATGGGCAACCTTTTTATTACCATGCACTCGTTTTGCTTTTTGGATGTTTTCCAATCTCCATTTGGGCCATAAGTCCTTTAATTTCTCGAAAATCGGAAGTTAATCTGTCAACTCCACAAGAGCGAGACCTAAGTGTTTGGTTTCGCATATTATTTTGGGTGGTTTTGATTTTATTCAGTTTGGTGAAAACTAAAATTGTCCATTATTCCTCCATGTGTTGGATTCCATTGAGCTTTTTTTCTGCCCGTGTATTGTGCGATTGGGAAATGGGCTTGGGAACTTGGAAAAAATGGTATAGCATGGGTCTTCTGGTTATTGGCTTACTTTTTTCCTTTATCCTATCTTTAATACCCTATATAGGATCGCATTCTTTTGAATTTATTCCTTTGATTCAAGACAAATTCGTACAAGGAAATTTGCAGGCACCCGTTTATTGGTCAGGTTTTGAAATCTTGATTGGAATAGGCTTTGCTTTGGCTATCATCTATTGGATTGCTCGAAAAGGTGCGGTTTCTCCTAAGCGTATCAATGGATTGATGATTTCAGGGATTGCCATTATTATGTTATACATGGCTTTGGTAGTGCCCAAAATTGAAGGCTATACTCAGGCTACAGTGATTGATTTTTATGAATCTAAAGTAGGTCAAAAGGTGTATATAGAAACCGTTGGTTTCAAGTCATTCGCTCATTTATTGTATTTCCAAAAGCCGGCAGGCTCTCCAGATGGAGAAACACTGATTAAGGTTCAACGCGTGGATAGACCAACCTATTTTGTCATGAAAAACGACGTAGATGATGCGATGAAATACCATCCTCATCTTTCGTTCATGAAAGAGGAGAATGGTTTTCTATTCTATAAACACAAATAACTAGGCTAATTCTTTTTCAGTAAAGAAGAATGCACCTTCAACAGCAGCATTTTCATCTGAATCAGAACCATGGATGGCATTGGATTCCAAAGATCTGGCAAATTGCTTACGAATGGTTCCATCGGCAGCTTGTGCTGGGTTGGTGGCACCAATGAGTTTGCGAAAATCTTCCACGGCATTTTCTTTTTCCAATACCATAGGAATGATGGCACCAGAACACATGTAATCACACAAACTTTGGAAGAAAGGTCGCTCTGCGTGAACGGCATAAAACTTACCTGCTTCTTCACTATTTAATTGTACTTTTTTAAGAGCAATGATTTTAAATCCGGCTGCTTCAATTTGCTGAATGATGGGTCCTGTGAATCCATCAGCGACAGCATCCGGCTTAATCATGGTAAAGGTGCGATTTGTAGGCATAGTAAAATTTTTATTCAAATTTATCTTTAACTTTGCGAACGCCCAAATTTATTATGGCGCTTTATTAATTTTATGTCTTCCATTTCGGCGCTTCACGCACAATTAACCTCTGGTACTAAGGCAGTCATTACGACGCACTTTAATCCTGATTCAGATGCCATCGGTTCATCACTCGCCTTGCAAAATTATTTAAACCAATTGGGTTTAGAAGTAAGTGTCATCGTTCTATCAGCGGTTTCGGTGAACTTAACCTGGATGCCAGGTGCCGAGCAAATTCTGAATTTTGAAAATACCTTGCATAAAGTTCAAATCGAGGCTTTGTTGAAGGAAGCCGCTTTTATTTTTTGTTTGGATTTTTCAGGTATGCAACGTTTGCATGGATTAAGTCACTCCATCAAGGCAGCGCGGGGAATAAAAGTGGTGATTGATCATCATTTGAATCCGGAGGATTTTGCAGATTATTATTACCACCGAACCACGGCCGCATCAACTTGTGAGCTAATTTTTGATTTAATTCAAGAATGGGGAGACGATGCCTGTATCAATGAGGCAATGGGTTCATGCTTGTATTCGGGTATCATGACCGACACGGGGTCATTCCGACATCCGAACACCACGGCTCATGTACATGAAGTAGTAGCCCAGCTCATTCAAAAGGGAGTCAATACCAATGCCATACATCGTAAGATTTTTGATTCAGCTAGTTTAGATCGTTTGCGTTTTTTAGGACATGTCTTAGCGAACCGATTGGATTATTTGCCAGAATATCATTTGTCTTTGATGTGGATCACTGAGGAAGATCAAAAACAATATAATTCGCAAGCTGGAGACACGGAGGGAATTGTAAATTACGGATTACAGATAGCAGGAGCTATTTGGTCCATCTTATTGATTCAGCGGCCAGATGGCATAAAACTGTCTTTTCGTTCCATTGAGCCATTTGCTGTGAATGAATTCGCATCCCAATATTTTGAAGGAGGAGGGCATAAAAATGCTTCCGGGGGTCGATTTTCTTCTAGCTCCATCGAGGGAGCGAAGGAAAAATTGCAAGAAGTGTTACCTTTGTATCTTTCTGAAATAAATCGAGTTAAAAATTTATAAACGAAACAATCTAAAACAATCCATAACAGACTTAGGTCTCAACAAAACAATCATGCGTAAACAACTCATTGGTCTTTTATCCGCAGTCGTATTATTGTCTGCATGTAATCAAAACAAAGTCGAGGTAATCGACGGAGTGAAAATTCAATTTCACAGTCATGACGACAAAGCCAAAAAATTAAAGGATGGAGACATCATTACTTTTGGATTAGTAATTAAAAATTCAACGGATTCTGTTTTACAGGATACATATAAAGAAGGAAAACCGGGAAAAGGTATGATCCAAGCGCCGAATAACGCTCCAGGTTCTTTCAAAGGAACTTTTGAAAATGGTTTGCGTTTATTGGCATTAGGTGACAGTGCAACTATTTTGGTTCCTATTGATAGCTTAACCAAGAACATTCAAGCGCCACTTCCTCCATTCTTGAAGCCAGGTTCTGATTTGAAATACACCGTGAAGGTATTAAAAGTACAATCTCGTGCGGAGTTTGAAAAAGAAATGGAAAAAGAAGCAGCTGTTAATAAGCAAGCTGCGGCTGGAAAATTAGCGCAAGAGCCTAAAGTGATAGCTGACTATGTAGCTAAATCAGGTAAGACATTCCAAAAATCTGCTTCAGGTTTATATTATTCTATCCTGAGCCCAGGTGCTGGAGCTTCGGCTAAAATGGGAGAGACTTGGACTGTAAATTACCGTGGTTCATTCTTAGATGGTAAGGAATTCGATAAAGGAAGTGCTGCTGAAATGCCATTAGGTCAAATGATTCCAGGTTTTAATGAGGCATTGACTTTATTGAAAAAAGGAGGGAAAGGCGTATTTGTGATTCCATCTGCCTTAGGTTATGGAGATCAAGAGCGTGGCCCTATTCCTGCTAACTCGGTATTGGTATTTGAAGTAGAGTTATTGAACAAAAAATAAATTTTAAGGGGATTTCGGTCCCCTTTCTTATTTATTCTATACGAATCTGATAGCATTTTCGTTTAGTATGGAATAAAATGGAGTGAATTAGTGAATGTATATGATGATGGTCAATCGAATGTTTGTTAGAATTAGTGCTTTTTTAGCTTTGACTTTGGGTTTGGGGGCTTGCTTAAGCAATGTGGAATTGGTGGATGAAATTAGAGCCAAAGAAAATCAAGCTCAGATTGCTTCTTATTTTTCTAAACTTGGACAAAGCCCGATTGTCATGGAAAATGGGGCTTATTATGTGGTCACCAAGAGTAATCAAGGAGGCGAATTAGCAACTAAAGGTGATACGCTCTCGGTGCATTATGAATTTGCCAATTTGGTCACGGGTCAAGTTTTGGATAGCACAGATCGCAAGTCAAATGCGCCTTACGTTTACCGTTATGGTTTTACCAATCCAGTATTTAGTCGTTTGATGGCTTTTGTACGTGAAGGTGAAGAAGCTGTCATGGCTTTGCCAGGAACATCTCAAGATTTCCCAGGACTTCCTGCTTATACGCCCATGAAAGTTACCATTAAGTCGTATAAGGTTCGTTCACAAACAGACAATATCAATGAGTTTATTGCTGCAAAAAAATACAATGTGACGGAAACCACAGCCGAAGGATTACGTTTTATTCAGCTCGTGAAAGGAACAGGAGAATTACCAGCTACAGGAAAAGTAGTGAAGATTAAATATACAGGCCGTTTCTTAAACGGCTATGCCTTTGATGGAAATATGTTGAAAACAGATAGTCTTTCCGTAACCATTGGAGGGACACAAACTGTTCAAGGTTTTCAGAAAGGAATAGAAAAAATGCGTTTGGGAGAAAAGGCGATCTTAGTATTTCCTTCTACTTTGGGATATGGACAAGCTGGTTCAGGATCTATTCCAGGTTACACCCCATTGATGTTCGAAGTATATTTAGCCAAAATTAATGAGTAGTTACCATGAATAGAAGTACATTTTACCTAAGTTTAGTTTTCATACTGGCACTGTTTGGATTTTCAAGTTGCAATTTTAATGCCATTGACCAACAAGTTGAAAATAACGAAAGTGATATTCAAAAATACATTACGAATAATAAGTTAAATGCCCAGAAGTCACCTGAAGGCATGTATTATTCCATCTTGTCGGCCGGTACTTCTGGTAAGCAAGCCAATTATACCGACTTAGTCAAGTTTCATTATGTGATGACTTTATTAAATGGTTCCAAAGTAGATTCTACTTCTAGAATCTTAAATCAGCCTAGAGCGTATGTGACAGGAAGCTTTGAAAGTATTTTTTCGCTTCCAATGCGTTACATGAAAGAAGGGGACAAAGGGGTATTTATTTTGCCAGCCAATTTAGCCTTTGGAGGTAGTTCTTATGGAAATGGATTAATTCCCGCCTATTCAGTCATTAAAATAGATATTGAGTTGATTTCCATTCAAACGGAAAATCAGGTGATCGAAGAAATGAAGAAAACCTACAATGTCAATAATCCAGAAGTAACTGCCACTGGTCTGATCTTTCAAAAAACCATTTCCAATCCTACGGGAAAAGCATTGACTCCCGCTCAAACTTATTTGGTCAATTATACGGGTCGCCTCGGCTTTAGCTATTTAAAATTAGATGCTGCAGGTAAGGTTATTTTTGATCCTATTTTTGATTCTCGTGCAGGTGCATCCATGTTAGTGGGTGCTGGACAACTTATTTCAGGTTTTGACGAAGGAATAATGAAATTGAAAATGGGTGAAAAGGCGATTATCATCATACCATCTAAATTAGGATACGGGGCTAATAACCAAGGATCTATTCCTGCCAACTCACCTTTGTGTTTTGAAATAGAGGTTCCTATCCAATAGTTTCATGCTGCCCATTTTGTATCTAGCCACGCAAAATCTCCACAAAGTGGAAGAGATTGAGGCCTTATTGAAAGGACTGTTTGAAGTAAGAACAGTTCAAGATTTAGGACTTAACGAGGAAATTCCAGAAACAGGAAGCACCTTAGCAGAGAATTCCTTGTTGAAAGCTCAATTCATCGCCAATCGCTACCAAGTTACCTGTTTATCGGATGATTCAGGACTGGAAGTGGAGGCTTTAGGCGGTGCTCCAGGCGTTTATTCAGCAAGGTATGCTGGGCAGCCTAAAAATGACCAAAAAAATCTTGATTTACTCTTACACAATTTAAGTTCTGAAAATCATCGGGATGCTCGATTTGTTACTGTTTTGACCTACCATACCAACGGTAAATACACTCAATTTGTGGGTGAAATTAAGGGAAATATCACACATGAAGCCAGAGGTATATCGGGTTTTGGTTATGATCCCGTCTTTCAACCCGAAGACTCGTCAAGAACATTTGCAGAAATGACCTTGGAAGAAAAAAATCAGATGGCTCATCGAGCACGTGCTTTACAAAAATTCAAAAGATTTGTCGACGAAAGCCGAAAATCTCACGACAAATAGTATAATTGTTGCAATCAATCTGTATTTTTGTTTTAGTATCAAATAAGCTTTAACCTTGTTCAACCGTAGATTCATGAATTGGAGTAGTCGTGTATTTTTGGCTCTACTAATTCTTTTGGGGGGTGTACATTGGGCTCAGGCACAATTTGTGATCAAGGGAAGGGTAACGGATGCTTCTAATGGAGACCCAGTTCCTTTCGCTTCGGTTGGATTGGTGGGTCTGAATCTAGGAACTACCACTAATTTTCAAGGAGAATATACTTTTCATTCTAAAGTCTTAACGGATTCTCTTTTTGTGTCCTTTGTAGGGTATAAAAAACGTGTCAAATTCATTGACAAAAAGAAAGCATTTCAGGAGGTAGACTTTCAAATGGATCCTGCGCAAAGGTCTTTGCAGGAGGTTGTTGTGTATTCAGGGGAGAATCCTGCTTTTAAAATATTACGTCAAGTGGTCAAGCAACGCGACATGAATGACCGAAACAAACTGACGGCCTATGAATATGATTCTTATACCAAAATGGAGCTGGATGTGGATAACATTTCGGAGAAATTGAGGAATTCAAAAATCATGAAGCAGATTGAATCTTCCATTAAGAAGTTTGAGAAAGAAGCAGGGGAAGATGGAAAGCCTGTTATCCCAACCTACATCTCTGAATCGATTAGTAAATTTTATTTTCGGGAAGCACCCAAGCGCAAAAAGGAGAAAATTTTAAAAACCAATATTAAAGGTGTTGGTGTTCAGGATGGTGGCTTTATTTCTCAATTGGTAGGTGGAAACTTGATTGCCAATTATAATTTTTATCAAAATTATGTGCCATTTTTTGGGAAAGACTTTGCTAGCCCCATAGGCGATAATTGGAAAGGAAATTATAAATATTTTCTTGGGGATACAGTTAATGTGGATGGTCATGTTTGCTACCAATTGGATTTTGACCCAAAAAATCCACAAGATTTAGTGTTTACGGGTCAAATGTGGATTGATACTACGAGTTTTGCTTTGGTTCAAATTGATGCGGCGATCGATAAGCAAGCCAATTTGAATTTCATTGATAAGATTAAAATATCTCAGGAATTAGAACAAGTAGGAGAAGGAGCTTGGTTACCATCTCGTACTCGTTTTTTGATTGATATAGAAGAACTGACCAAAGGCTCGGCTGGGATGTTGTTGAAGATGTATATTTCCAATAAAGGTTTTGTGGTGAATCAACCTAAACCTTTGGAGTTTTATGATCTTACCTCTGAAGTAGCCGAGGACGCCAAGGAACCTGATCCTGAGTTTTGGAAACATGCTCGCTATGAGCCCTTGAGTCGGCAAGATTTAACGGCTTTTGCTTTGATTGATTCAGTGAAGAATTTACCGATTGTTCGGACCTATGTGGAAATTGCCGAGATCGCGTTAAGTGGTTATAAGAAATTCAATGATATTGAAGTAGGGCCTTACTTGAGCAGTTTTGCCGTTAATCGATTAGAGGGAGCTCGATTTAGGTTGGGCTTTAGAACAAATTCTAACTTTGATAAGCATTGGATTTTACGAGGCAATGTGGGTTTTGGAACTAGGGATTTAGTGCCCAAGTATTCAGTTGAAGTTAATTATCTTTTCTCAAAATCCAAATGGACAATTGCAGGTTTACGGCATTCTTACGATATAGAACGGGTAGGTTTAACACCTGAATTGATTGGCGATAATCGTTTGTTTTATGCTTTTACTCGCTGGGGAGCCTTTTCTGGGGCCTTTTTTAGGAGGGAAAGTGAGGCATTTTTTAGTACAGAAGTGACCAAAGGATTGAGCATCACGGCTCAAATGAATACACGTTCTTTTGATCCATTATTTAGATTTCAGTACCGCTTAAATCCAGAGTTAGGAGATGCATCACGTGTACAAGATTATTATCAAGAGTCTTTTATTACCTTGGAAGCAAGATTTGCTAAAGGAGAGACATTTATCATGAATGGTAATGAACGCATTACCTTGTCTACCAAACGAATACCTGTTGTTACTTTCCGCTATCAGCGAGGATTTAAAGGCTTTTTAGGAGGTGATTTTGATTATGAGCGCTTTACATTGAAAGCCTATCAGACATTTAGATTAGGCACATTTGGCCGGTCAGATTATACTCTTTCTATGGGTTATACGCCATCTAATTTACCAGCACCCTTATTATTTCCACATTTAGGTAATGAGACCTTGTTTTTTGTGAGAAGCGCCTTCTCTACTATGAATTATTTTGAGTTTGTCAGTGATCAATTTATCTCCTTGCAATACAATCATAATTTTGAAGGATTGTTGTTTAATCGAATTCCATTAATCAAGAAATTAAAATGGAGATTTATTGCTAGTGGAAATTTACTTTGGGGTAGTCAAAGAAAGGAAAATAAGGATATCATGAAGGATGTAAATAATCCATTGAAATCAAAGTTTTTAGACATGTATTCCTTTGATTCATTAAACCCCAATATACCTTATGCAGAGGTGGGATATGGGATCGATAATATTTTTAAATTATTTAGGATTCAAGCCTTCCATCGGTTGTCATATATGGAACACGGTTCACCTAAGGCTTTTCGCTTGATGGCTTCGGTTAATTTCTCATTTTAGGCTTTTTTGGTATATTATTAAGATGAAAATTTAAACATTTCAAGAATGTTTTTAATCTTCTTGATTTTGCCTTTTTGCCCCCCTATATTTGGGTTCAGCGCCTTCTGAATTATGGTGACCTTTAATATTATTATGATTTTAATCCTCATTGGACTTTGTTTGTTGAGCTATATTTTGGGCTCAATTCCAACGGCCATTTGGTATGGTGAAGCCTATTATGGGGTGGATATCCGTACCTTAGGAAGTGGTAATGCTGGGGCCACCAATACCTTCCGTGTGTTAGGAAAAAAAGCAGGAAGCATCGTACTATTTGTGGATGCATTTAAAGGGTTTTTAGCGACCTCACTTTCCACTTTTTTATTTTACCTACATTTGATTGATTGGCAAACATGTGTATCCTTAAAAATTGTCTTTGGTTTTTTGGCAGTTTTAGGGCATTTGTTGCCTGTCTTTTGTGATTTTAAAGGAGGAAAAGGCGTGGCTACATTGATGGGAATGGTCTTGGCCTTACATCCTGAAGCAGCTTTGGTAAGTATAGCGGTGTTTTTACTGGTATTTTATCTTTCTAATTACGTTTCCTTAGGATCCATGGTGGCTTCTTTAGTTTTTCCATTCCTCATGGTTTTTAAGGTATTTGGTGATGAATTCCCCATTTTGATTTATTTCGGTTTCATAGTCGCTTTTTTGGTGATCTTTATGCACCGTAAGAATATTGCCCGCATCCTTCAAGGTACAGAAAATCGGATGTATCTAATCCCTCGAAAGAAACAATCCTAAGTCGTTTTTTTTTATCTTTGTGCGTGGATGATTTTGTCCCATTCGCCTTTTGATATGAAAAAAACACAAGCGTATATTCAAGCGAATCAACAACGATTTTTAGATGAATTACTCGATTTATTACGTATTCCGTCCATTTCTGCGGATCCGGCTTATGCAGGTGATGTAAGAAGGGCAGCGGAGTTTATAGCCAATAATTTACGTCAATCTGGTGCTGAGCATGTTCGCTTGGAAGAAACGGCAGGTTTTCCAGTCGTTTATGGAGAGAAGATAATTGATCCCAAGGCACCTACGGTCTTGGTATATGGGCACTATGATGTGCAACCAGCCGATCCTTTGGAATTGTGGGAAAGCCCACCATTTGAGCCAGTTATTAAAGATGAAATTATTTATGCCCGTGGTTCATGCGATGACAAAGGTCAGGTCTTTATGCACGTGAAAGCTTTTGAAGCCATGTTGGCTACTGATAATTTGCCTTGTAATATCAAGTTTATGATTGAAGGCGAAGAAGAGATTGGTTCCAATAATTTGGCCATTTTTGTGGCAAATAATAAGGAATTACTTCAAGCGGATGTCATTTTGATTTCAGATACTGCTATAATAGCGAACGATATTCCTTCTATTGATGTGGGATTGCGAGGTTTAAGTTATTTAGAAGTAACGGTACAGGGTCCTAATCGCGACTTACATTCGGGAGTTTATGGAGGAGCGGTGGCCAATCCCATCAACATTTTGTGTGAGATGATTGCCTCGATGCATGATGAATTTAATCAAATAACCATACCTGGATTTTACGCAGCTGTACAAGAATTAGGTGCTTCCGATAGAGCTGCTATGGCACAGACACCTTTTGATTTAGAAGCCTATCAAAAAGATTTAGGGATAGCTTCAGTACATGGAGAAAAAGGATATTCTACGTTAGAGCGAGCATCCATTCGACCTACTTTGGATGTCAATGGAATTTGGGGAGGTTATATTGGCGAAGGAGCAAAAACGGTATTGCCCTCTTTAGCACATGCCAAGATATCCATGCGTTTGGTCCCAAATCAAAGTTCAGAAAAGATTACTCAATTATTTACGGATCATTTTAAGGCTATTGCACCGAAAGGAGTAAAGGTAACGGTGACTCCGCATCATGGAGGGGAGGCTTATGTGATGCCTACGGATACCATCGCTTACCAAGCGGCTTCTAAAGCCTTAGCGGAAACTTTTGGGAAAGAACCTGTACCTACTAGAGGAGGAGGAAGTATACCAGTCCCTACGGTTTTTGAAAAGGAATTGGGAATCAAGTCGGTCTTGATGGGATTTGGTTTAGATTCGGATGCAATACATTCTCCGAACGAGCATTTTGGTTTGTTTAATTTTTATAAAGGGATAGAAACCATCCCTCACTTTTTCAAGCACTTTTACGCACTTTCTACGAAATAATGACCGAGAATTTAAGTAAGCTAGCAACCGAATCTGATTCCAAGTACTTAGATTTGGACAAACAGTCGGTGGAAACGATACTCCGACAAATCAATGCCGAAGATAAGACTGTACCCTATTCGGTAGAAAAGGTGATTCCACAAATTGAAAAAGTTGTGGAACAGGTCGTAGCTCGCATGGAAAAGGGTGGGCGCTTGTTTTATATTGGTGCTGGAACAAGTGGTCGATTGGGCGTGGTGGATGCTTCTGAGTGCCCACCAACTTATGGAGTTCCCCATGATTGGGTGATTGGATTGATTGCGGGGGGAGATGGAGCTATTCGTAAGGCGGTAGAAAATGCGGAAGATGATGAAAAGCAGGCATGGTTGGATATGAAGGCCTATGATATAGATCAAAACGATGCCGTAATTGGTATTGCAGCCTCAGGTAGAACACCCTATGTCATTGGAGGTTTACGAGATGCTAATGCCCATGGTGCTTTAACGGCCTGTATTGTATGCAATGAAGGAAGTGCCATAGCTCAGGAGGCTCAATATCCGATAGAAGTGATAGTAGGTCCAGAATATGTCACAGGTAGTACACGAATGAAATCAGGTACAGCTCAGAAATTGGTTTTGAACATGATTTCTACGGCGGTGATGATTCGTTTGGGAAGGGTTCGAGGTAATAAAATGGTGGATATGGCGTTAAGTAACCACAAATTGGTATTGCGAGCTATCAGGATGGTGAAAGAAGCCACGGGCGTATCTGAAGATAAAGCATCCGAATTATTGGATCAGCATGGAAGTGTAAGAGCGGCGGTGGATGCATTTCATGCTTCTATTTAATAAAAAAGGCAGAAATATGCGTAGGAGCATATAGAAAATAACGTTTTAATCCCTTATTTTGCGTACAATTAAACATTCAATCAAAATGAAAAAAATATCAAAATTTATTTTGGCTGTAACATTAGGAACATTTGCATTTGGTTTCCAAGCTAATGCCGACGATTTTCCTGCTGATATCAAGCCATTAATGCAAAAATATACTTGCTTTGCTTGCCATAAGGTAGATGCTCGTTTAGTTGGTCCGGCTTACACGGATGTAGCTAAGAAGAAGTATAGCAATGCAAAAATTGTAGAATTAATCGCGAATCCAAAGCCGGAGAACTGGCCAGGTTATCCACCGATGATGGCATTGAAGAATGTGCCAAAGGCGGATGCTATGAAGATTGCTTCTTGGATCAACTCATTGAAATAGGTTAAAAAAAATCCCGATTCGCTCGGGATTCTTTTTTTACTATATAAAAAGCGACTTATTTAGTCGCTTTTGCTTTTTTGGGAGCTTTTGCTACTTTTTCTTCGGTAGCTTCTTTTACTTCTTTTGCTGCTTTAGGAGCTTTTGCTACTTTTTCAGCCTTGGGTTCCTCCACAGCTGTAGCTGTTTGAAACATATCTGGTGTATTGTTGACCAAAATCAAATACCAAGAAAGGATTTTTTTGATATCTGAAGCATATACTCGGTCTGAATCGTAATTGGGAACGATACTCGCTAATAAACCAAACAATTCTGAATCACTAGCTTTTTTAGGTTCAATGTTCAATGTACCTTGACAAACAGAATGAATCAATTGAAATAAGTCACCTAAAGGCAATGTGCTGTCTTGATGATCATCCAGATAAAGGGAAATGTCCTTTAAAACCGAGATACGTGTTTGACCACTAACTACAGACTTTTGCTTTAGAGCATCTAATGTTTCTACAATAACCCCGGTACGTGTGGGTTTCAATACTCTAAATAATCCGCTTTTGCCTGAGATGTGGGCAATTTCATTTAATAATTCCATGTGTGATGTTTAATTCGGTCGCAAAAATATTAAGATTTCCTTGATTTATAGGGAGATGAGTCAATTAATTCCTGAATGCTAGCTAAGATTTCTTCTCTTCCTTGGTGTTTTTCAGCAGAAGTGATGAACATTCTTGGTAAATCCTCCCAAGATTGTAGTAGGAATTCCTGGTAATGCTTGAAATGATCATCTACCTGTTTTTGGGATAATTTATCTGCCTTAGTGAACACAAGGTAAAAAGGAATTTGCTCTTCTGCCATTCTTTCCATGAAAGCAATATCCACGGGTTGAGGCTTTAAACGTAAGTCGACCAGTAAAAACAAACAAGTTAGGCTTTTACGGTTGATTAAGTAATCCAAAATCATTTTTTCGAATTCCTTTCTCTTTTCTTTACTTACTTGGGCGTATCCATAGCCAGGTAAGTCCACTAAGTACCAATTATCGTTAATCAAAAAATGATTAATTAACTGCGTTTTACCGGGCGTTTGAGAGGTTTTGGCCAGTTTTTTATGAAAGGTGATGGAGTTGATCAAAGATGATTTTCCCACATTTGAACGACCAATGAAGGCAAATTCAGGGAATTTGTCGGGTGGACATTTTAAGTAATCGGTATTACTGGTGATAAATTGAGCACTAATTACTTGCATAGGGTACATATTGAAGAACTACAAAGATACGAGGATATTAGTTATTAGGTAGTAGTGTTTAGTTATTAGTGGAGTAGAATGAAAAATGTAGAATTTAATATTGGGATCAACGACTCTCAAACATAAATAAGTTTCTTTTTTCATTTACCATTTACCATTTATCATTTACCATTTCTTCCCTACCTTTGTGGCTTGATTAAAGATATGGAAGTTTTACAAAATGATCGCCTGATAAGGGCTGCAAAAGGATTGCCTGTAGATAGAATCCCGGTATGGGTAATGCGACAAGCAGGAAGGATTTTACCTGAGTACCGAGAGGTGAGAGCAAAAGCTGGTTCCTTCATTGGTTTGGCGACACATCCAGAGTGGGCAGCCGAGGTGACGATTCAGCCTGTAAATCGTTTTGACGTGGATGCTGCCATTATATTTTCTGACATATTGGTTGTTCCAGAAGCCATGGGTTTACCTTATGTCATGGAAGAGCAAAAGGGGCCTATTTTTCCTCAAGTGATTCGCTCACAAGCGGATATAGATGCATTGAAAACGGCAGAACCTGAAGAGGATTTGGCCTATGTATTAGATGCTATTAAAATTGTGAAGCGGGAATTGTCAGGCAAAATTCCTTTAATTGGTTTTGCGGGTGCACCATTTACAATTTTCTGTTATATGGTAGAAGGTAAAGGCTCAAAAACTTTTTCGCAAGCTAAGAAAATGCTTTATGCCGAACCAGCATTGGCTCATGCTTTATTACAAAAGATAACAGACTCGACTATTGCTTATTTGAAAGCTCAAGTAGCAGTTGGTGCTAATTTGATTCAAGTATTTGATTCATGGGCGGGTATTTTATCCCCAGCTCAATATAGTGCTTTTTCTACTCCTTACCTCAAGCAAATTTGTGATGCATTGACAGAAGTTCCTCTTACTTTATTTGCCAAAGGAGCATTCTTTGCTAGAGAAGAAATGGCTCAATTAAACTGTGCCACCATAGGTTTGGATTGGAATATGGATATTCAAGAATCTAGAAAATTGGTTGGGTCTAACAGAACCCTTCAAGGGAATTTGGATCCATGTGCTTTATATGGAGATTTTAAAACGGTGGAAACTGAGACCAAAAAGATGATTGATCAATTCGGTACTCAGCGCTACATTGCTAATTTAGGTCATGGTGTTTATCCCGATATTCACCCAGACAAGGTGAAATGTTTTGTGGATACGGTACATAATTATCCTGTATATTAATTGAATTTGGAATTAACATAAAAAGGCTCAGGGTTTAAACCCTGAGCCTTTTTGATTATCAATATCTTGGACAATATGTCTTAATTTTCATTCGTTTTTGCAACGCTGTCAAGGTTTCAAACCTTGACAGCGTTTAAGCAAAATGGTATTTTTACTTAGCACTATAGTTAGGTGCTTCTTTGGAAATGCTAACGTCATGCGGATGACTTTCTTTTACACCAGCAGAGGTAATTTTGACAAATTTGGCTTGTTGCATGTCTGAAATCGTTCCTGCTCCACAATAGCCCATTCCTGCTTTCAAACCACCCACCATTTGGTATAAAATCTCCGTTACTGAACCCTTAAATGGTACTCGACCAACGATTCCTTCTGGAACTAATTTTTTAATATCATCTTCTGCATCTTGGAAATAACGGTCCTTAGATCCATCTTCCATAGCTTCTAGTGAACCCATTCCTCGGTAAGATTTGAATTTACGTCCTTCCAAAATGATCATTTCACCAGGTGCCTCATCGGTACCTGCTAATAGAGAACCAATCATCACCGTACTAGCTCCACCAGCGATGGCTTTGGCTATATCTCCTGAAAAACGAATACCACCATCGGCAATTAATGGAACATTGTAAGGTTCTAGGGCCTTAGCGGCCTCATAAACGGCTGTTAATTGGGGCATTCCCACACCTGCAATAATACGGGTGGTACAAATACTTCCTGGTCCTACACCTACTTTTACGGCATCGGCTCCTGCTTCTGCCAATGCTTTTGCTGCTTCGCCTGTAGCAATGTTTCCCACAATCACATCCAAGCTAGGGTACGAAGTTTTTACTGCTTTTAAGGCATCAATAACTCCTTTAGAATGCCCATGGGCTGTATCAATACTAATTACGTCTACGCCTACTTGAACCAAGGCTTGCACTCGATCTAATAAATCAGGTGTAACCCCTACGGCGGCCCCAACACGTAAACGCCCCAATGAATCCTTAGAAGCTAAGGGATGGCTTTTACGTTTTAAAATATCTTTATAGGTAATTAATCCAATCAAACGACCTTTCTTATCGATAATAGGTAATTTCTCAATTTTATGCTCTTGTAAAATACTTTCAGCTGCTTCCATGCTGATTCCCTCATTGGCGGTAATCAAGTTTACCTTGGTCATGATTTCATGCACCGGTCTGGCTGTTTCTTTTTGGAAACGTAAATCACGGTTTGTCAATATACCTACCAATATTCCTTGCGTATCAATGACCGGAATACCTCCAATTTTAAACTCCTTCATGATGCGTTGTGCGTCACCTAAAGTTTGAGTGTCATGTAAGGTGATCGGATCAATGATCATTCCCGATTCAGAACGCTTCACTTTACGAACTTGTGCTGCTTGTTGCTGTATGGTCATGTTTTTATGAATGATTCCGATTCCCCCTTCTTGTGCTAAAGCAATGGCTAAATCAGCTTCTGTAACAGTATCCATGGCAGCAGAAACAATCGGGATATTCAAACTGATGTTTTTGGTCAGTCGTGTTTGAGTCTTTACATCGCGAGGTAAGACTTCAGAATAGGCAGGAAGCAACAAGACATCGTCGTAGGTAAGTGCTTCGAAAAGAAATTTGGATGAATCAAGCATGGCAAATAAATTGAATGGGAATTGGATTTATCGGATGAAGGCGAACCGAACCCTTATTTGCCAGACAAAAGTACAGATTTTTTTTGTAATATTTGAATGATGAATAAAAAATCCCTTCTCATCAGCTTCTGCTTCATTTGTTGTGGCTTTTTAAGCCAAGCCCAATGGACCAAATATCGATTCGAAACGTCCCGAATGGGATCCCCCTTTCGTATCATAGTTTCTTGTCAAGATTCCGTTGGTCTTTCACAAACCATACAAAAGGCTCAATCATTAGCCCAAGATTTGGAAATGCAGCTGAGTGATTATCAGGTTAGTTCTGATTTAAGTCAAGTGAACCAACGGGCGGGTTCAGGCCAATTTTACCCCATTCAAGAACCATTTAGAGCCATTTTGAAAGAATCTTTGTGGGCCAAGCAACAAAGTGGAGGAGACCTTACTATTTTCATTGGCAAATTAGTCGCAGCTTGGCGAATTGCCCGCAAGACACAAATTTTGCCTGATCCAGCCATGCTTCAAACATGGGCCAAAGCCATTCAAAGTTCTTGTTTGGAATTTAATGCCGATAGTAGTTCCATTCGATTAACAAATGCTGATTGTCAATTGGATGTGGGTTCAATTGGAAAAGGATTTGTTGCTCAGCGGGTTTTGGATTATTTAGTGAAATCAGGATATCCCTATGCCTTGGTGGATGCTGGTGGGAAAATCAGTGCAAGTCAAGTAAATCCTCAAGGTGATGCGTGGAAAGTAGCATTGGAATTGCCTAATTCAAAAAAAATCTCCACTGATTTGATAGAAATCAAAAACCAGTCGATTGCTAGTTCAGGCAAAACGTACCAACAAGTTGAAATAGCTGGAAAAAATTATTCCCATGTCATCAATCCCAAAACGGGTATAGGTTTAGAGCATGCTCGTTCGGCTACAGCCATAGCACCTGATGGAGCTAGAGCCGATTGGATAGCTACCGCTGCCACCATCATGGAATTGGATGAATTACAAGTGATGCTTAAAAGCTTTCCTCAAGTGCAAGTACTTGTGTGGGAATACCAAAAAGGGGAATTGGAAATATTATTGAATCATGGTATCTTGAAGGTCGATTAGAATTAATGTAAGAATGAATATAAAAATACATGTATTAGTACTTGCCTGCTGTGTAGGGATATGTCAGATTGGGAAAGGGCAAACGTTAAAATCATACCGACAAGTCATTCCTAATTCTACCGTTGCTTTTGATATGCAGGCCATACCTGCTGGAACTTTGGTCATGGGTAGTCCTAATGCTGAACTTGGTAGAAATGCAGATGAAGGGCCTCAACAAAAAATCAACTTGGAGGCTTTTTGGATGGGAAAAACAGAAGTGACCTATGATGAATACCAATTGTTTTTTGAGGAAGATCGAGATCCAGCCCCGAAGCCAGCCAAAGAAGGTCCCGATGCCATTACTCGTCCTAGTCCTCCTTACATCGATTTTACTTTAGGGATGGGAAAAGTAGGAGGTTTTCCTGCCAACTCCATGCAGCATTTTGCAGCCCTCATGTATTGTAAATGGTTATATGCCAAAACCCAGATATTTTACCGTTTGCCAACGGAAGCAGAATGGGAATATGCATGTAAAGCAGGCGGCAAAGGCGCTTATTCTTCTCTGAATACGAATGAGAAAGTAGAGGATTATGCTTGGATTGCGTCTAATTCAGGAGATAAGTACCATTTAGTGGCTCAGAAAAAACCTAATGCATGGGGATTATATGATATGCTGGGGAATGTCCATGAATGGGTATTGGATCACTATGAACCCAGCTATTCCAATAATAAACAAGCGCATCAAGCTATCTTTAAGGATAAATATGCGGATGCCGTAGTAAGAGGCGGTAGCTATCGGGATGAAGCCAACATGGCCCGAAGCGCAAGTCGATTAGCTGCCGACCCTGTTTGGAACCGAAGAGATCCGCAAGAACCTAAGAGCAAATGGTGGAATGCCGATGCCCCTTTCGTGGGTTTCCGTATCATGCGACCAGCAAAGCAACCAAGTCCTGAAGAAGTTCGGGCCTTTTTTGACAAGTATTTAAAAGATTATTAACCTTCAAAATATATACCTAAATAACATGAAAAATTCACGTAGAGAATTCATTGTGCAGTCGAGCCTTGGTGCGGGAGCGTTACTAGCCGCTCCGCTTGTGGCTCAGGCTAGCCCAGGTGTCAGTTTCACTCAAAGTAATGTGGGAGATACCTTAAAAGTAGCCTTGATTGGTTGTGGAGGCAGAGGAACTGGGGCTATTATTCAAGCTTTAAGTACGAAAGAAAATATCCAATTGGTAGCCATGGCTGATGCCTTCAAAGATCGATTGGATGATTGTTATAAGAGTGTCATGAATTCTCGTGCCAAAGATACCTCAGCTAAAGCCGTGCCCGTGAATCAGAAAGTCAATGTACCGGAGGACCATAAATTCGTAGGTTTCGACGGCTACAAACAAGCTATGGCATTAGCTGATGTGGTAATTTTAACGACGCCTCCAGGTTTTCGTCCCTATCACTTTGAAGAGGCAGTTCGCCTAGGAAAACAGATCTTCATGGAAAAACCCGTAGCAACGGATCCTGCCGGTATACAACGGGTGTTAGCCGCTGCGAAAATCGCCAAAGAGAAAAAGTTGAATGTCGTGGTAGGTTTACAACGTCATTATCAAAATTCATACCGTGATTTGATGAAACGGGTGCAAGATGGCCAAATTGGTGATGTGGTTTCGGCCTCATGCTGGTGGAATAATGATGGCGTATGGGTGAAGCCTCGTAAGGAGGGTCAAACAGAAATGGAATACCAAATGAGAAACTGGTATTATTTCAATTGGATTTGTGGAGATCATATCACTGAGCAACATATTCACAATATTGATGTTATCAACTGGGCGAAAAACGGATATCCTGTAAGAGCTAGAGGTACAGGTGGAAGAGAAGTGAGGAAAGGAAAAGAGTACGGAGAAATTTTTGATCACCATATCGTGGAATTTGAATATGCTGATGGAACCATTTTGAATAGTCAATGCCGTCATATTCCAGGTACCTGGACAAAAGTAGATGAGCATTTAGTGGGAACGAAGGGGAAAGTGCTTTTTGATTCAGCCAAAATTTTGGATTTGAAGGGAAATGTGAATTATGCTTTTGATAAAAAAACAAAAGAGAATAATCCATATCAAACCGAGCACGATGAATTGTGGGCCACTGTAGCAGCGGGAGAATACAAATTTGCAGATGCTGAAAATGGGGCCTATTCCACCATGACTTCTATTTTAGGAAGGATGGCTACCTACTCAGGACAGATTATCGAATGGGACAAGGCGATTAACTCAGGGATCAATATTGCACCAAGCCGCTTTGCATGGGATGCAGATATGCCATTGAAGCCAGATGCGAATGGTTTGTACCCAGTAGCTGTGCCAGGAAAAACCAAGTATTTTTAATAAAATAATCTTCAAAATTAGATTTTAGTGAGTAAATTGCCGCTTCAAATTAAGCGAAGTACAAGATGAACTATCAACCTCAAGATTTTTTACCCATTTTCGTTCAGTTAGCAGCGGCTTTGGCATTTATCGTATTGGTCATGGTCTTGACACACTCTTTAGGTCCCAAGCGCCATTCTGCGAAAAAGGATGATTCTTTTGAGTGTGGTATTGAGTCGATTGGAGATGCTCGTACACCTATTTCGGTCAAGTATTTCTTAGTTGCGATATTGTTTGTTTTGTTTGATTTGGAGATTGTATTTATGTACCCTTGGGCAGTAAATTTTAAGCAATTAGCATGGAACGGTTTTTATGAAATGATCGTATTCATGGGCTTATTATTAGCTGGATTTATCTACGTAATTAAAAAAGGTATTTTAACCTGGGAAAAATAAACTTTTAGCTTTTTGCTTGGTTTATTTTTAATAGAAAAGAAGATGATATATGAGTGACGCAAAAATTAATATCGTAGAAGCGCCGGCAGGTTTAGAGGGTCAGGGATTTTTTGCTACCAGTTTAGATTCATTAGTAGGGATGGCTAGAGCGAATTCGCTCTGGCCATTGCCATTTGCTACATCTTGCTGTGGTATTGAATTCATGTCGACGATGGCTTCTCACTACGACATTGGTCGTTTTGGTGCAGAGCGTTTAAGTTTTTCTGCTCGCCAAGCCGATGTGTTGATGGTGATGGGTACGATAGCCAAGAAAATGGCTCCAGTGGTCAAGCAAGTGTATTTGCAAATGGCTGAACCACGTTGGGTTTTGTCTGTGGGAGCTTGTGCTTGCTCTGGAGGTATATTTGATACTTACTCGGTCTTGCAAGGAATTGATCGTGTTATTCCTGTAGATGTGTATGTGCCAGGTTGCCCTCCACGTCCAGAACAGATTTTGGATGGATTTATGCAAATCCAAGAGCTGGCAAAAAATGAGTCTATTCGTCGTAGAAACCAACCAGAGTATAAAGCTTTGTTGGAATCTTATGGTATTGAATAAGTAAATCGAGCATGGAAAACGTGAGTAATCAACAAATTATAGATGCCTTACAGGGGCAATTCGGAGAAGAGGCCATTTATGGTATCGCTGAATCCCATGGAATCTTACAAGTAACTACGGAAGTGGAACACATCGTTCCAATGCTTCATTTTCTATACCAACATCCGGTATTGAAGTTCCAATTTTTGACTGATTTAGGTGGAATTCATTTCCCTGAGGCAAAAGGACAAGAATTGGGAGTCATATACCATTTGCATAGTTTAGAGAATAATGTGCGTTTGTGGATCAAAATTTATGTACCCATTGAAAAGCCTGAAGTTCCTACCGTGACAGGTTTATTTGCTACTGCCAACTGGATGGAGCGCGAAGCCTTTGATTTTTACGGCATTATTTTTGAGGGTCACCCCAATTTGATCCGTATTTTGAACGTAGAGGACATGGATTACCATCCCATGCGTAAGGAATATCCCTTGGAGGATGCCACCCGCGACGATAAAATAGATGAATTATTTGGTAGATAATCTACCTTCAACGAGCGAAACATGTCTGAAGTAGCATTAGTAAATAACCCCAACGTAGGTCTAGATAGGACGCCTAAAAGCGGCCCTTATGTGAACGAGTTGACTACCCTAAATCTAGGGCCTACGCACCCAGCCACGCATGGTATTTTTCAAAATATCTTGACGATGGACGGGGAAACCATTGTGGATGCCGAGCAAACGGTGGGATATATTCACCGTGCATTTGAAAAAATTGCGGAACGACGTCCTTTCTATCAAATTACTACCTTAACTGACCGTATGAATTACTGTTCAGCACCTATCAACAATATGGGCTGGCACATGACGGTAGAAAAATTATTGGGAATTGAAGTTCCTAAACGTGCACAATACATTCGTGTCATCATGATGGAATTGGCTCGTTTGGCGGATCATATTATTTGTAATTCCATTTTAGCGGTCGATACAGGAGCTTTAACGGGTTTCTTGTATGTATACCAGTGGAGAGAGTTTATTTACGAAATTTACGAAGAGCTATGTGGCGCTCGTCTAACGACGAACATGGGTCGTTTTGGTGGCATGGAAAGGGATTTAAGCCCGGTAGCCATGGAGAAAATCAAGAAAATATTGGCGGAATTACCAGCGGCTTTGAAAGAATTCGAGAGCATGGTGGTTCGTAACCGTATTTTCATGGATCGTACACAAAACGTAGGTGCTATTTCAGCGGAGCGTGCGCTGAACTACGGTTTTACAGGTCCTAATTTACGTGCAGCGGGTGTGGATTATGACGTTCGTTCATTAAACCCATATTCGTCTTATGAGGATTTTGATTTTGAAATTCCTGTAGGCACCAAAGGAGATACATACGATCGTTTTTTAGTTCGTGAAGAGGAAATGTGGCAGAGTTTGCGCATCATTCAACAGGCGATGGATAATTTGCCAGAAGGACCTTACCACGCCGATGCGCCGCATTATTATTTACCAGCAAAGCAAGAGGTTTATCGCAACATGGAAGCATTGATTTACCATTTCAAAATTGTGATGGGAGAAATTGATGCACCTGTAGGTGAGGTTTACCACTCGGTAGAAGGGGGTAATGGAGAATTAGGATTCTATTTGGTTTCGGATGGTGGACGTACACCATATCGTTTGAAATTCCGTAGGCCAGGATATATATATTACCAAGCATTCCCAGAGATGATCAAAGGTTCAACTTTATCTGATGCCATTGTGACGATGTCATCGATGAACGTGATTGCAGGAGAGTTAGATACATAATACATGGAAGGTAAGAATAACATAGTTTTCCCGGCAGAAACGCTGGATTTAGTGAAGAAAATCATTGCTCGTTACCCAGAAGGGAAACAGAAATCGGCACTTCTGCCTATTTTGCATTTAGCTCAAGCTGAATGGAAATGGTGTAGTCCAGAAGTAATGGATTATGTAGCTTCATTGTTGTCCATCAAGCCTGTCGAGGTATATGAGGTGGCTAGTTTTTATACCATGTTCCATTTGGAACCGGTAGGAGAACATGTCATTGAGTATTGCCGAACGGGTCCTTGCTGTTTAATGGGTGGAGTAGAAGTATATGACCACTTGAAAAAACGATTGGGTGTGGAAACGGGTGGAACTTCCGCCGATGGAAAGTTCACGGTGAAGGAAGTAGAGTGTTTGGCAGCATGTGGCTGGGGACCTGTATTTCAGATTCGGGAGAAGTTTTACATGCACTTGACCAAGGAGAAGGTAGATCAAATCATTGATGAATTAGGAAAATAAGCGAGGATGAAGATATTAACCGAACATATTGAGGTACCAGGAATAGAGACGATTGATGTTTATCGTAAGCATGGTGGGTACCAAGCGGTAGAAAAAGCATTGAAAAAAATGACTCCCGATGAAGTTACTGAAGAAGTAAAAAAATCGGGTTTGCGTGGTCGTGGAGGAGCAGGTTTCCCTGTAGGAATGAAGTGGTCGTTTTTGGCAAAACCAGAAGGTGTCCCTCGTTATTTGGTATGTAATGCCGATGAATCTGAACCAGGTACTTTCAAGGATCACTATTTGATGTGGAAATCACCTCATACTTTAATCGAAGGTATGATTGTGTCCAGCTTTGCTTTAGGTGCCAATACATCGTATATCTACGTTCGTGGTGAGTTGATGTATGTGATTCATATTTTAGAAAAAGCAATCCAAGAAGCCTATGATAAAGGTTTATTGGGTAAAAATATATTAGGCTCTGGTTACGATTTGGACTTGTTTGTTCAGTCGGGCGGAGGTGCTTACATCTGTGGTGAGGAAACAGCCTTATTGGAGTCCTTGGAAGGTAAACGAGGTAATCCTCGTAATAAACCACCATTTCCCGCTGTAAAAGGATTGTGGCAATGCCCTACCGTGGTAAATAATGTGGAGTCTATTGCCGCTACTTCGTGGATTGTGAATAACGGTGGTGATGCCTATGCTCAGATTGGTGTGGGAAGAAGTACAGGTACTAAATTGATTTCAGCTTCAGGGCATATTCGTAAGCCTGGGGTGTATGAAATTCCATTGGGAATTACAGTAGAAGATTTTATTTATTCCGATGAATGGTGTGGTGGTATTCGTGATGGACATAAGTTAAAGGCAGTGGTAGCGGGAGGTTCTTCGGTGCCTATTCTACCTGCGGAGATGATTTTAACAACCGCAACAGGGGAAAAGCGATTAATGACGTATGAGTCTTTATCAGACGGTGGTTTTGCTACAGGAACCATGTTAGGTTCAGGTGGATTTATCGTGATGGACGAAACGACTTGTATCGTACATAATACCTTGACTTTTGCCCGTTTTTATCACCATGAATCATGTGGACAATGTTCTCCATGTAGAGAAGGTACGGGTTGGATGGATAAAGTCATTAAGCGGATTGAATTAGGCCAAGGACGAAAAGAAGATATTGATTTGTTAGTGGATGTGGCTAAGAAGATTGAAGGAAATACGATTTGTCCATTAGGTGATGCGGCTGCTTGGCCAGTATCAGCAGCAATTCGTCATTTTAGAGATGAGTTTGAATGGCATATTGAACATCCTGAATTAGCGACTCAACCTGGTGCTGTTTATATGCGTCCTGGTGCTAGCTGGTCTAATTAAGGATGGGAGCCAAAATTCTTTTTGTTGGGCATGATGCCAACCGTGCTGGAGCACAATTGGTTTTATTGCATTGGCTTAAGGAAAACGCGGCGAACGGGAATAAAGGCTATTTGTTATTAGAAAAAGGAGGGGATTTACTCGCTAGCTACCGTAAATATGCGGAAGTTTGGATTTGGAGAAGAGAATATAGCAAGGCTAGAAATATATTGAAGAAAATACCTTTTCTCAAAAGAGAGGAAAGTTCACCAGATCGAGAACCCAATAAAGCCGAAGTTAAAAAAATGCTGAGCGAGTTTCGCCAGCAAAAGTTTGATTTAATTTTAGGAAATACGGTGGCATCTTTATCCTTGATGCAACAGCTGACTTCCCTAAAAATAGCTTTTGGCGCTTATGTGCATGAATTGAAATTTTCTTGTGAGACCTATGCCTCGGAAAAAGATATGCAATTTTTGGCTCAGAAAGTGAAGCATGTATATGCTGTTTCAGAGCAAGTGAGGCTATTATTGAAGGAGAAATACGAAATTTCTAACGAAAAATTGGCCCTCTTGCCACCGGTTGCTGAATTGGCCAAAGCTAAATCGAGCACTTCCGAGCAAGTTCGGGAACAATTGAATATTCCAGCCTCGAGCCCTATGGTTTTAGGTTGTGGATTGGCCGAATGGAGAAAAGGAACCGATGTGTTTATTCGAGTTGCCAGGCAAGTAATTCGATTGAAGCCTGAAGTTCATTTCGTCTGGTTAGGGATGGGAGATAACCTGTATTCAGCAGAGCTGATAGAAGAAAAAGAAAAATGGGATGTGGGTGCACAAGTGCATTTGATTCCAGCTAAAGCAGATACTAGAGCTTATTTTGAAGCCATGGATTTGTTTTTTCTATCTTCTCGCGAAGATCCTTTTCCATTGGTGATGTTAGAAGCTGGCCACCAAGCGAAACCTGTGCTAGGTTTTCAAGAGAGTGGGGGCATAGCCGATTTCACACAGGGTTTAGAAGGCTTGTTAGTGGATTATATGGATGAAGGCCAAATGGCGGATTTAATCATACATTGGCTGAATGCTTCTGAAACCGATCGCTTAGCGACTGGTGAAAAATTGAAAATTAGATCGACTCAATATACTGTAAAGGCGTTTATGGAACGTTGGGCTGAACTAGAAAAAGATCTTTAATTGAACATGGATCAAGGGCCTAAACCCTTAAAAATAGAAAATGAAAGTAACAATTGATAACATCACTTTAGAGGTAGAACCAGGTACTACCATCATGCAGGCAGCAAGGATGATTGGTCCGGAAATTGCTCCGCCTGCTATGTGTTACTATGAGCCATTGAAAGGAACTGGTGGTAAATGCCGCGGTTGCTTGGTTAAAGTGACGGCTGGTTCTGAAAAAGACCCTCGTCCTATGCCTAAATTAGTTCCTTCATGCATTACTACGGTTCAAGAGGGCATGATTGTGGAGAATACCATCAATGAGCAGGTATTGGAGACTAGAAAGGGGATTGTGGAGTTTTTATTGTTAAATCACCCATTGGATTGTCCTGTTTGTGATCAAGCAGGAGAATGCCATTTACAAGATTTCTCTTTTGAACATGGCGTTTCTTCTACCCGAACTGTCGAAGATAGAAATACCTTTGAACCCGTTGATTTAGGTCCTTACATCAAACTAAACATGAATCGTTGCATTCTATGTTACCGTTGTGTGTATGCTGCAGACCAATTAACCGAAGGCCGTGTTCATGGTGTGATGAATCGTGGAGACCATGCAGAGATTAGTACTTACATTGAAAAGGCCATTGATAATGATTTCTCAGGTAATGTGATTGATGTTTGTCCAGTTGGAGCTTTAACGGATAGAACCTACCGTTTTAAGAGTCGTGTATGGTTTTCTAAACCGGAAGATGCGCATTGCGATTGCGATAAATGTTCTGGAAATGTGACTTTGTGGTATCGTGGAGATGAAGTAATCCGAGTTACAGGACGTAAAAATGAGTGGGGTGAAGTGAAGGAATTCATTTGCAATACTTGTCGTTTTGAGCGTAAAAAAACCTCGGATTGGGTGATTGAAGGTCCTACTAAAATAGCCCGTCATTCGGTTATTTCTGCCAATAAATATGGAGCTAATTTGATTAATCCATCCTTCCCGATCAAGCAAGCGGCTTTGGCGTACAAGCCCATTGATGATGATCGTGATCGTAGTTTTTTACCTGCTAGAAAGAGTCTTCCCAGTTCAGAAAAGAAATAATAATTATGGAATTAATTAATACCGTTTTTATAGCAAAAGCCATCATCGTTGGAGTCGTATTTGCGATTACCTTGGGCGTGGCTGCTTATTCAACCTATTTTGAACGAAAGATTGCCGCGTTCATGCAGGATCGTATTGGTCCAGACCGTGCAGGTCCTTTTGGTATTTTACAGCCTTTGGCAGATGCCGTAAAGATGTTCATGAAAGAGGATTTTATTCCGGC
Organism: Aquirufa ecclesiirivi; assembly: GCF_011250515.1. Lineage (GTDB taxonomy): Bacteria > Bacteroidota > Bacteroidia > Cytophagales > Spirosomataceae > Aquirufa > Aquirufa ecclesiirivi. The sequence continues at coordinate 117,884 of NZ_JAANOP010000004.1, forward strand.
AAATTCCAACAAATGGTTGTTCATTGCTGGACCTTGTTTGTCTATGTTAACGGCTTTGATGACCTCTGCAGTTGTGCCTTTTGGTGATACGGTCACCATAGGAGGTGCAACATTTGATCTACAAGGAATTGATGTGAACATCGGTATTTTGTGGGTATTCGGAATTGTTTCTTTAGGTGTTTATGGTATCATGATTGGAGGCTGGGCTTCTAACAATAAATTTGCGCTCTTAGGAGCAATTCGTGCAGCTTCCCAAAACATCTCTTATGAATTGGCGATGGGTATGGCCATCATCACCATTTTGATGATTACAGGATCTTTATCTACCAAAGAGATTGTAGAAGTTCAACAAAATGGTCATTGGAATATATTCTATCAGCCTTTAGGATTCCTAATATTTATTATTTGTGCCTTTGCCGAGTGTAATCGTACGCCATTTGATTTACCAGAATGTGAGACAGAATTAATTGGGGGCTATCATACGGAGTATTCATCTATGAAATTAGGTTTTTACCTGTTTGCGGAATACATCAATATGTTTATTTCAGGAGCAGTGATGGCAACTTTGTACTTCGGAGGATATGATTATCCTGGGGTGGATTTTGTTACTCAGCAGTTTGGAAGTAATGTAGCTAGCTTTGTAGGTGTAGGAGCCTTGATAGGAAAGTCTTTAGGCTTTGTATTTGTCTTTATGTGGGTTCGTTGGACCATTCCAAGATTCCGTTATGATCAATTGATGAATTTAGGTTGGACAGGCTTAATACCATTGGCCATGTACAATGTGGTTGTCACAGGTTTTGGAATTTTGGTAGGTAAACCCTTCATGGTGTCCATAGCTGGATTAGTACTATTAATCGCAGCATTGTTCGTGTATGATCAATTATTAGTTAAGAAAAAAATAGCTTAGGTATATGAAATTAAGCAATAAAACCAAGGTGTTGGAGCAAGGGGAAATGACCCTAGCAGAGCGCATGTACTTACCTGCCATTGTAGGTGGTATGGCCACTACCTTAAAACACTTCTTTTCGAAGCCTGTAACCATTCGCTATCCGGAACAAAAACGCTATTTAGGTCCAGTGTATCGTGGTCAGCATATCTTAAAGCGTGATGAAGCAGGAGCGGAGCGTTGTACTGCTTGCGGTCTTTGTGCCGTGGCTTGTCCAGCCGAAGCTATTTCAATGGTTGCTGAAGAAAGAAAAGCAGGAGAGGAGACGTTATACCGTGAAGAGAAATACGCTAAGGTATATGAGATCAATATGCTGCGTTGTATTTTTTGTGGATTATGCGAAGAGGCTTGCCCTAAAGAGGCTATTTTCTTGCGTCATGACACCATGGTACCTGTATTCCACCAACGTGATGAAGTGATTTGGGGTAAAGATAAATTAGTTGAAAAAATGGATCATCGCTATTTGCGCGATGGTTGGAAATAAATTGATGTATGGAGATTTCTAATATTTGGTACTTTTTATCGGCCTTGACTTTATTAAGTGCGCTGATGGTGATTATTTCTAAAAATCCCATTCACAGTGTCTTGTATTTAGTATTTACGTTTTTCTGTATTTCAGCACATTATGTTTTGCTGAACGCTCAATTTTTGATGGCAGTTAACATCATCGTTTATGCGGGAGCCATCATGGTATTGTTCTTGTTTGTGATCATGATGTTTGATTTAAAGAAAAACATTCCTGAATCCAAGAGTTCATTGACCAAATTGGCAGGTTCTGTTGTGGCAGGTACTTTATTGGTGATTCTAATTGCGATTATTCGTAAAAATACAATTCCTGGACCTGCTTTGGAGAAGTTTAACTCACAAACAGGTATGGTTGAAAACCTAGGCCAAGTTCTTTATGGAGAGTTTTTACTTCCCTTTGAATTGGTTTCGATCTTGTTCTTTGTTGCGATGGTAGGTGCAGTGCTATTAGGAAAAAGAGAAGCAGGAGAAAGGAATTTCTAAGGTCACTAGATCACAAAGAAAAAGGCGAACTGCAAGGTTCGCCTTTTTTAGTAAATAGAGAGCAGATATTATTTTTTATGGTTAATCTTATGATTAAAGAATCCTACTTTTAAACCTACTTGGCCTGAAAGTCCTGATAGTTCAGGTAACTCATCTTTTCCAATGGCTAATCGATAATTGGCGCCAGCAAACAAGCGAATGTATTTATGCACATTTAGCTCAGCATTGATACCCGGTTGTAAGCCAAAAGCATTACGTCCATTTCTCCAATAAAAATTGTCATATCTTCCACCTGGGCCTGGCATACTGGCCAACATCATTTCATCTTGATAACGAATAACTCCAATCATCAAAGGAAAACTTAGGTGGACTAATTTGTTGGCATTAGGGGTGTATGCCAAAGATAAAGCAGAGAATTGTTGTCTTAAATCATTGGAATAAATTTCATTTCTGTGTCGCATACTTCCTAAAAAACCTGCGCCAATTTCCCATTTATTATTGAGATGCAAGGCTAAAATACCTCCTTGCTGAGGGCCCAATTGTCCAAATTGAACTAGGGGTGAAAAGGATAAACCAAAACTTTTGATTTTGGGAGAGACTCCTCCTTTAAGTAAAGTTTTGGTTTCGGAAGCATCTTTGCTCTCTTTTCTATCTTGGGAAGATAGCGTTGTTTGAGCTAAAGCAGCATTTGATAGGAACACGGATAAACAGAAGATGATGAGGCGGATTGAATAAAGTTTCATATAATGGTGGTTTGACTTGATGTTTCGAAGGTAAACAGCTTTTCTTAAGTTAATTTGTTTATTCGATTAGCCTAGTTGAAAGGAGGATGTATACCCTTATTTTGTCGATAAGCCTTCGTAATTTCTCTTGAAGTCGAATTTTGGCTATTCGTCGATGCATTTTGCTAACTAGAAGAGTGGATTTCTAATTTGGTGCAGATTGGCTAGCTTTGTGTACAATATATTACATATATGTGGAAGGCTTTATTACAACCTAAATCTCAACGAACTTTTAAAATACTCTTCAACCTTATTTTATGGGGATTGTGGATAGGTTTACCCTTATTAAGTCCTGTGCATCAGTCGCACTCCAACGAGCATCCTCATCCACATCAAAACCCTGAGTTTACTGAGCATATATGGGTGGAAATTTGCACCGTAGTTCCTTTATTTTATACCATCACCTTAGTTTTGATACCCATTGTCTTTAGACAAGGGGGCGTGATCTCCTACATTGTTTCTGTCATTTTATTGGTGATTTCCTTTTGGTTTATCCAGTATTTCGTGATGGCCTATGTATTGCCTTTTGATGACAGTGCCTTGGAATGGCCTACCATCAAAGGCTTTTTTCCCTTGATCATGATTACGGGAATAGCCTCTACTTATGGATTATTGTTGGAGTTTATTACCATTGAAGCGCGCAATGAGGAATCGAAAAACGAGCAAATGAAGTCGGAATTATCCTTCCTTCGTTCTCAGATTTCTCCCCATTTTATCTTCAATGTCTTAAATAGTATCGTGTATTTAATACGTACCAAAGCCGATAAACAAGCAGAGGATGTAACCATTCGCTTATCGAATTTAATGCGCTATATGTTGTATGATTCAGATCAATCCATGATTCCATTAAACAAGGAATTGGAATACTTAAAGAATTACATTGACTTACAAAAAATGCGTTTTGATGACGATGTGAAAATAGAATTTGAAGTCAAGGGTAAAGTGAATAATTGCATCATTGAACCCATGTTATTGATTCCTTTTGTGGAAAATGCTTTTAAACATGGCGTTGGATTTGTCATTAACCCTGTTATAAAAATAAGCTTTGGGATTGAAGATGGTATATTGGAATTTAAAGTCGAAAATAAGAAAGGTGACCATGATCCCAGGGTAAAAGATGAAAGCTCAGGTATTGGATTAAAAAATGTTCGTCGACGATTGGAGCTACTCTATAAAGGTAGACACGTATTGGTTATCGAAGATGTAGAAAAAGATTTTAAAGTAGGATTACGCATGAAACTGCATAAATTTTAGGCATATGGAAAAGCTACAGTGTATTGTTGTTGATGATGAAAACATGGGAAGAAAGTTATTGGAAGAGAATGTTAGACAATTGCCTTTTTTGGAATTGGTGGCATCTTGCAAGAATGCTTTTGAAGCCATGGAAGTGTTACAAACACAAACGGTTGATTTAATCTTTCTGGATATTCAAATGCCGGGTATGTTGGGTACCCAATTTTTGCAGACCTTGAAAGAAAAACCATTGACCATATTGGTTACGGCCTATGATCATTATGCTGTGGAAAGCTATGAATTGGATGTGGTGGATTATTTGATGAAACCGGTTAGTATTGAGCGATTTAGCTTAGCGGCACATAAAGCTTTGGACTTATTTCAAAACAAGAAAAATAAATTGGAGGCTAGCCCAAAAGCGGCTAATTCTGAACTACCTCAGGAAGATTTCTTTTTTGTGAATGTGGAGTATGCTTTGGTTCGAATATCCATTCCCCAAATCACTCATATCGAGGGTTTAAAGGATTATGTCAAAATTTATTTGGAAGGAGAGAGAAGACCAATCTTGACGAAACTGACCATGAAATCCATGGAAGCCAAAGTAATGAATCATTCTTTCATGCGCGTTCATAAGTCTTTTATTGTGAACATGCGGAAAATTGAATCCATCAAGCAACAAAGAATCAAAATTGGTACATTTGAAATACCTGTCAGTGATTCACATGCGAGTGATTTAATGGAAAAATTGAATTTTACTCGCCCGTCTTAATTAAAAGAAGTTCAAAGTAAGCCCACCTGAAAAATTTCTTCCTGGTGAAGCATTATAATATCGGGCACCCACCGCATTGAGGTCGGGACCCGCACTGTATTTTTCGTTTCCGATATTATCCGCGGCAAGCCATAATTCCCAGGAGTATTTAGTCTTATTTTTGCGGTAGGAGATCTTGCTATTCCAAACCCGACTCGAAGGAAGGATGTCCGTATTGGCATCGTTCAGGTACAAGTAATCGGTCATTAGGAACTGTTGGTTCCAGTTTAAACCGGGTAATATTTTCCAAACTAAGAGCAAGGATTGCTGGAAAGGGCTGGTGCCAGTCAAGAAATTACCATTAAAGCTCCTTCCTGCATTGCTATAATCCGTAAATCTAAAATTTTGCCAGGTAGTTGCGGATAGTACTTGAAGGAAAGGAGTAGCTGTCCATTGTAGGCTTAATTCCATTCCTTGTTGGGTCGTTTTTCCTACATTGTCATAAAAATCTGCCCCATCAGCTGCTCTTCTCAAGACGATAGTTTCATCTAAATTGAATTGGTATAGGCTAAGATCCCAAGTCAAATTTGCGGCAGGACTCCATCCTCGATAACTAAGTTCATAATTCCAACCTTTTTCTGCTCTCAATGAACGATTGATGACATTGGTTGATGGTCTAATTTCAGCGATGCTTGGAGGTGAAAATCCATGGGCCACTTTGGCTACTAGATTTTGATTTGCTCCTATTCTTCTTACGATAGCCAGTCTGGGAGAAAAAATACCTTCACTGGATTGAAACTCGGTCCACAGTTTATTGTAACTGCCTGCCAAAGTAAAGGCCCAATTTTTCAGGCCGTCATATTCCAATTGAGTAAAAATACCACCTTGTTGCACACGCGTATTTTGTTCAAATTGTAAGGTGTCTTTTACCCCTTTTCGGTTGCCATACGTGCGGCTATCAAATTGTCCCACTTGAAATTCATATCCTAAATCCCAGGTAAACTGCCCTTTTCCTGCAGCTTGTTTGTAATGGATAACACCTCGGTTATTTAGGTTAGGTTCTTCACGGAATTCATAGTTTCGAATGGTCGGATTTTCTATGCTGTTCACTTGTACCGCATGTATGGCATCCCAGGCCCAGTTGGCATTCCAAGCATTGGAAACATGTGCTCCAACAAAATAACTTTTCAACTTAAATGTGGCCATTTGTTCGATAGCCCCTCGGTTGATTCCTGCGGCAGGTCTGGCCTGAATGGGATTTTCTTGGTATTGTTTTAAGGTCAAACCACCAGGAGTTTGATAGGCCAAATCCCCATAATAGGCGATTAAATTAATGGCTCCGGTTGTCCCAAAACTTTTGTTCCATTCATAGGAGAACCATTGCTTTTTCATGGCCGACTGATCACGGTATCCTTGTTGTTGCCAAAATGAGGTATAAAAACGGTGAGAGCTGCTAGGTTTTCCCAGTCGGATGTCCCACGATTGCTTGTATCCACCTAAGGAATGGAAAAGTTCTTGATGCTGAACAGATGGGGCACGGTATGCCTGGCTTGAAAGTAGCAACACACCACCTGTTCCAGCTCCATACAGGCCACCACTTGGACCTTTGGAGACCACTAATTGTTGAAATTGCTCAGGATCCAATAAGGAAAAATAGGAATTGTTTCCCGCATCGGTAAATGACATTTGGTTCCAATATATTTTCACGTTTCTTACACCAAATGGAGCACGAAGTGAGCTACCGCGGATGGCTAAACGATAACTACCCGGGGAGCGTTCTTCCATCCGAATACCTGCCTGCGAATTTAATGCAGGCAAGAAGCTTAGGGCATTTCCTACCTGTAGTTTACTAGAATCTAGTAAAACTATGGCATCTGGAGAACGTAGAGGATTACGTTTCTTTTCAAATGCTTGTACTTCTACATTCGCTAATGTTTTATTCGAAAATTCGTCCTTAGTTTGTGCCCAAGCTAAAGTAGGGATAAGTAGAAAAATACAAATCCTGATGATAGAAGTAAAGCGTATTTTCATTAAAAATAGTAGGTAAGGTAGGCAGATAGAAAATGTACACTCGAAGCAGGAATCGATTTAGAATTTGGATTCGAGGATGAGCCTAAATTAAGTAATTCATACATGAATGTTGCCCCGATTTGTTGGCGTTTATATTCAATTTTCCCTTTAAAAGATAAATCATTGGCTGTACTTAGTGTTTGAAAAGGAACACCCACATAGCGTCCAAATAGAGTTACTTCCCGAATGATGGGTTCAAAAACCTGAGTAGAAACAGTAAAATCGTTTTTTCCGGGAATTTTTAATCCGAAACCTGCTGTGATACCATGCAAGCTGTATTTTTCTTCTTCTATGTATTTATAAGTGGGCGTTGAAATTCTTCTAGCTAAAGATTTACTGTAAATGCTGAGCAAAGGAAAAAGAAATGGTTCTGATTTTTTGGCCTTATGTTGCCATTTAATACCCAATTCAGCCTCTCCACCACGGTAAGCCGATTCCAAATTATTTAAATTGGTAGGCGCATTTTGAGGTTCAATGAAAATGTAATTGGCTAAGTTAACAGGAGAATGATGGATATTGCCATAAGTTTTTAGCCTCACAAAAAACAGTTTTTTGGAATTGGGCTTTTGAAACGTAATCTGTGTGGAGAAATCGATGGTTTGTTGATTTTCATACCACATAACGTGGCTACTACCTACACTGGTTTCTAATTTGAACTTTTGTCCCCAGCTGATGGGCCCAGATAAAAGCAAACATAGTATAAGTAAGTAGTTTAGTTTTTTCATATTCTTATAAAATTATAAAAGATTACCAGTATTTACCTTTTTTTTGCCAAGTAAAAAGTAGGCCTCGTATGATGATAATCAGATGGTTGATACAAGTGGTGAAAAATCCAAAGTGCTTGCTTAATATTTGAAAACGTTCTTTCCAGGTTGTTTTCAGATTTTTTACGGAGGCGCCACCCATTAAATACCGACAAATGGGATATTGTGTCTTTTGGATGCTTTGAGCCAATTTCAAACAATTAATCTCCCAATCAATATCGGAACTCATCCGATAATCTAAAGAAAATGGTGGAGCTATTTCCCTTTTGGCAATGAAAGATTGATGGCAAACCAACATGCCTTTGTCAAAGTCTTTCCAAGTCAAATGCTGAGGAAGTGGATGGGGGCTAACTTCTGAACGTAAACCAATGGCCTTTCCAGCGGGATTGATAAATATGGCATCTCCGTACAATACATCAGGGTCTTTTTGTAAGTCGATCAAGATTTGTCGGAGTGTATCTGGATCCGCAAAAGTATCACCAGCATTTAAAAAATAGAGGTACTTACCACTAGCCAGTTGCATTCCCTTGTTCATGGCATCGTAAATACCTTTATCTGGTTCAGATACAACATGTGCTATCTGCGAGGCGTAATGATGGACCAACTCCAACGTGCGGTCACGCGAGCCACCATCCAAGATGATAACTTCAAAGTCCAATTCCCCTTGAGAAAAAATACTGCGTAAGGTATTTTCAATGTAATCTTCAGCTTGATAAGTGACGGTGATGATACTTAGAAGTTTCGACATACTTAAAGGCTGGTTTGATAGAAATGAAGGTGTTTTTGGGCAATGATGGAGGCCTCATATTGAGAGATCACTTTTTTTCTTGCCTCTAAACCTAGATCAAAGGAATGAGGAAGTATGTAAGTAATTCCTTGGCAAAGGTCTGCTGCATCAAGTTTCTGAGCCACGTATCCATTTGTCTGATGGTCAATCATTTCGGGGATTCCACCGACTTGGAAACCTAAGCAGGGTGTTCCGCAAGCCATAGCTTCCATGATGGTATTGGGTAGGTTTTCTTCTAAAGAAGGGGTAATAAACATGGCTGCAGATTGGTAGGCTAATATCATCTTTGAGACATCCTGTACTTTTCCCAATGTATGTATGTTCAATGCCAATGATTGCATAATATCTGGATCTGAAATTTCTCCCACAACCAATAGTTCCGTTTGTTTAGCCATGTCTGGATGTTGTTCGGACCACTGTTGTATGGCGGTTTTTAAATAACTAAAGCCTTTTTCTGGGGCAGAGACACGCATGGCAACAAACAATAAATACTGTTTATTTGGATTAAGTCCCAAAGAGATCTTGGCTTGAGTTGCATCCCCTGGTTGGAAGATGTTGACATCTATGGGGTTCGCGATGGTTTTTATTGGGGCTCTTTGTAAAATACTACTTGATTTGGCTCGATTTCCAAGCCAGTCGGAACAGGTGATAATGTGCAAATTAGGATAATGAAACTGCTTATTTTTTTTAGTCCACAACTGTTGTGACAAATCCTGTGACTTCGGTTTAGCTAAAAACTTACAGTGACCACATACCTGCTCAAAACTTTGGCATGAGCCACTATGGTGGCATCCCCCCGTGAAAGCCCACATATCATGTAGGGTCCAGAAAATGGGTTTATTTAATTGCAAGAGTTTTTCTATCGAATCAATGGAGAGAAAGCCAAAGTTGACCCAATGTAAATGAATGATATCAGCTTCTTGGACAGCAGGATGTTGGGAGATATCTTGGCCGAAAATACCAGGATTAAATAGGAAGCGGATGGATTTATCTCGTTCAAATCGAGCAAAATAAAGTCTTTCAGCCACGAACCTAAGGAAAGCCATCCATTTTTTCCAAGGAGAGGAAGCGAGAGAAATACTAGGATCTTCACCCGTCTTCTCTTGAACTAATAGTTTAACGTGGTGCCCAGCTTTCTCCAAAGCATCATGTAGTCGACCGCATGCAATTGCCGCTCCACCATTGTGATTATGGTAGGAGAGTAAAACGATTTTCAAGGGTCTGTTTGGGCTCATGAATGAGGGAACAATTCGTGAATAATGGCGGCAATTCTGTCGGCTGTATGTCCATCCCAAAGCGGAGGGACTTCCCCTTTTTTGACTTCACCATTCAAAATGGCTAGCAAGGCGGCATAGGTTTTCTTAGGATCTAAATCTGCCAATAATTGGTTGGTTCCCAAAGTAACAGTGATCGGCCTTTCTGTACTATCTCGGAATGTTAAGCAAGGAATACCTAGGTAAGTAGTTTCTTCTTGGATTCCCCCCGAATCCGTTAAGATAGCGGAGGCATTGGACATCAATTGAATGAATTCCAAATAACCCAAAGGCTCCGTTAATATTAAATTCGGAATTTGATTCAGTCGATTCGTTAACTGAAATTTATCGATATGGGCCCTCGTTCTTGGGTGGATAGGAAATACTACCTTGGTTTGAGAAGTACTTAATTCCAATAATTCCAAGATGGAATGAAGCCCTTGTTCGGTATCTACATTGGCTGGACGGTGCATGGTCACCACGATAAATTGCTTGGCTTGAACCTGCAAATCCGCCATGATGGTGCTCATTTTGGCCTTTTCACGGTAGCGTTCAAGGGAATCTATCATGACATTTCCCACAAAGAATACTTTTTCGGGAGACACACCTTCATGTTTAAGGTGTTGCATGCCGCTTTCCTCTGTGACAAAAAGGTAATTAGCTACAGAGTCCGTTAAAATTCGATTAATCTCTTCAGGCATTTTGCGATCGCCACTGCGTAAACCAGCTTCGACATGGGCTACAGGGATATCCATTTTGATGGCCACCAAAGTGCATGCGAGTGTAGAGGTTACGTCACCCACTACAATAATCAAATCCGGTTTTTCGGCTTGAACGATAGGTTCAAAAGCCAACATGATTTTGGCAGTAACTTCAGATTGTGTACCACCCCCAATACCTAGGAAAAAGTCGGGTTTTGGAAGTTCTAATTGAGTGAAAAATACATCACTCATTTTGGCATCAAAATGCTGACCAGTATGTACAATTTTGGATTCCCAACCTTCCATTTGTTGGATGGCTCGGTGTAGAGGTGCTACTTTCATGAAATTAGGTCGGGCACCTACTATTTGTAATACTTTCATTTTAATGCTATTGTGTGATGAAAAATCATTTTTTACCGTTTTTTTTGATGATTAATGGCAAATTTAAATGCCTCCATGTAATTAGTTAAAACCGTATGGATATTGATTTCTTGTTCAATAATCTTTTTGGAAGCTAAACCCATGCCGGTGATTTTTTCGGGATGTTGGAATAAGTCAGCGATCACTTCCACTAGGCTTTTCAATGAACCGGATTCAAAATATCGACCATTGATGCCTTCCTTGACCAATCTTTTTTCTGTGCCATCAGCTACCGAACAAACCACGGGCTTGCCAAAACACATGGCTTCATTGATGGATAAACCTCCCATGCCAGCTAATACATAAATACCCGATGCTAGGGTGATTTTTCCTAACTCTTGCATGTCGTAGATTCCGCCCCAAAAATGAATGTACTCATTTGCCCCAAGGCTTTCAGCTTGTTGTTTGAGCGCAGCCATTTCTGGGCCATCGCCGACTATGTGCAATTCTGTTTGTGGAAATTGAGCTTTAAGCTGTACCGTTGCTTGAATGAGTAAGTCGACCTGTTTCCATTTGACCAATCTTCCCACATGCAGCAATCGATAAGTGTGCATTTCGGGTAATCCTTCTTTTTCAATTGCTGCATATTGTTGAGCGATGAAATCAGTATCCGGGGAGTTAGCCGTTACAAAGACTTTTTCCTCAGATACCCCATAGCTAGCGTGGATTTGTTTGGCTTCATCTAAATAGTTGATGTGTGCATCCACTAAGTTAACAAAACGTTTCCTGCTTTCCCTGACCATCCAATATTTCAGGTAGGCAAGTAGCGATGTGTTTTTCTGATGTTGTTGGTTATTTTCCGTAATTCCCCCTCCTCGTAAATAGTAATTAATGGCATCAGGATAGCTTGGTACTTGAAATGGAATCTCTTTGGAAATTAGCGCTACGTTTTGTTGGCGCAAAAAGCGATACCATGAGGGATAAAAAACATAAGCCAATTGGTAGGGCCAATTGACCATCAAAACATCTGGTTTTTCTTGAAGTATCAAATCTTTTAAGCCCTTAAAAAACTTTTTACCATAGTAGGTTGTGTACTCTTCGGCATAAATAACGTTGAATTCAATGCCGCTTTTGCTCTCAAAAACGCCAGCACCTAAGGTTGCTCCATTGCCTGATGGTACTACGACGACTACCTCCACACCAAATTCATGCTGTAATTTATTCAGCACCAAATTGTAATAGTGAGGAAGGCCGCCGGCCAGTGACATTAATTTCATTTGTTCAAATAATTTTTAATCAATTGGTTCATGTCTGGAGATAAATTAAATTTCCAGGCGGCCAATAAAAACAAGGTGCTGACGCTTATGGTCTTTACACTAAGATTTAAAAACCAGCTAATCCATTTTTCTCCCTCAATTTCAGGGAGTTGATTAACTAATAAGTAAATAATTCCACTTACAACCAAGATGCCCAAGCTGCGAATTTCAAAAGGTTGGAGACCCATTTTGATCCAAATAAATACGTATTTGATGGCATTATAAATGAATAATGCTAAAAGGCTAGCAAATGCTGCACCATTAAACGAGTAAAGCGGAATAAATATGAGGTTTCCCACTACTACTATACTGGCCAATACGATATAAAAAAGTAGGTCATAGCGGTAAAATTTTGAGTTAATTAAAATTTCAGAATTTAAACCTGTACCCATATCAATGATTTTACTGATGCCCACCATCAAGACTACCCAGCGGCCAGTTTCATAGACCTCGCTCCTAGGGATGATTTGGTAAATTTGATCTAGATTGACCCAGACCAAAAGAAACAAAAAGCAGCCCACCAAGAGTAAGTTTAAAGACGATTTCTTGTAAATCTCTTCTATTTGGCTGGTATCATTTCTTTTCCAAGCTTGGGCTAATAGGGGTGTAGAAATTGCCGCAATCACGTTTCTGGGTATGGCAATCATCAAAGCCATGCGGGAGTTGATGTCAAAAATGGCTGTTGTTCCTAAACCTCCAGCATAAGCGGGTAACATAATTTTTTCCACATGTTGAATCAGCGTAAAACTGGCTCCTGCCAGTATCACCCAAGCTCCATAGCCCATCATTTCTTTGAAAATAGGCTTTCTCAAAAAGGAGAAATCCATTTTGGTATAAAAGCGTTTTAACTGTTTAATGTAGAGTAAAAGTGCCACAACGGCAAGGATATATGATACTGTGATTCCTTGAACCAATTGATGAAAATTCAAAAAACCCCATCCATAAGCCACAATTAATAAAGCATTGGCAATTCGTAAATATAGTTCCCGAATGATCGCAGGAACCACAATGCGTAAATGTACTCTTGCGTAGGATTCCAACACACTCATGTATAGAAAACTGGCCGTTAGGGGGATGATGTAATAAAAATAAGTCGGGAGTAAGGGTGAGTTTTCAGCATAAAATTGATTGAAAACTCCTCTAAGTGCGATATAGCCCAAACTAAATAAGCCCAATCCTACCAAAGGAGAAAGCAGCAAAAAAGTAAAAAAACCGCCATGATGATTTTCCGGATTATCGAAATGAGGGAAAAAGCGAACGGCAATATGGGGTATACCAAAATGTGTAAAGGAAGAAAAAATCAAGGGAATACTGACCAAAGCACCGGCTATCAAACCAACCTCGGCTTGGCTAAGAAATTTATTGTAAAGAAAAATGACATTGAACGTCCCGATGGCCGTACCTAAATAGGTAACTATTGAGCCTTTTAAACTTTGTCGGATGACGATCCCCATGCGAATTTTTTAGAATAATCAACAAATTTACACAATTGCCTTCATTGAACGAATTCAATTTTTAGGACAATAATTGTTTAATGCTTTGACTCAATTTTCCCACCTCATAATGTTCTTGCATATGTTTTCTTGCAGCTATTCCCATTTGCTGACATAATTCAGCATCCGAAGCCAAGCGAATCAAAGCATTTCCCATGACTTCTACATCATGTTCATCCACTAATATACCCGTAACGTCTTCTATCACGGCCTCGGGTATTCCGGCATGACGAGTAGATACAATGGCCAAACCTGTGGCTGATGCTTCTAAAATTGCAACGGGTGTGCCCTCAGAATCTCCTGATGGAGTAACTATGGAATGTTGGATAAAGGCGTCTGCTGCTTGTAATAAAGGCAAATATTCTGCGGGCGATTTAGCTCCTAAAAAATGAATGTTTTTTTCTAAATGCTGGGATGCGACATAGTCTTTGGCTTCTTGCCAAAGTGGACCATCGCCAACCATATTGAATTGAGCGTCCGGAAATTGTTTCAACAGGATTTCAAAGGATTTGATGCTTAATAAAGATCCTTTTTTGGCAGCAAAACGGGCAACTGAAATAAGCTGAAAAGTGGTCGATTTTTGCTTTTGTTTAAGCGGATAAAACTGATTTAGATCCACACCGCAGGGAATGACATGTAGATTGGGCAAAGGTCCGCAGATCTTTTCTAAGGTAGGTTTCATGGCGGAGGCTACCACAATGACTGCCTTGGCTTTGGGCAAGACTTGGGCATATTTTGCGCCATAATCTTCCAAAGTTTTGGTTTCATTGGCATCAAAACCTAAAAAAACGATTGCAAATGAGACATTCTCGGCTTGACAAGCTTCAAAAATATGCGTTCCTAGTGGGCCATAATTGGCTAAAAAGGCATCTATTTGATTTTTTCGAAGGTATTTTCTTAAGAAATACGTGTAAATCTTTTGGTATAAATCAGGGAAAAGCCGACGAAGGCTACCTCGAACCACCAGTTGATTCAAGGGGAAGGGGTAAATGGAGCCTCCTTCGTACAATCGACTCGGCTGCCATCCTTCGTACAGTACAGCATGCGGTTGAAGCTGTTTGATTTGCTCATCGATGAAAGTTTCAGAATAAGAAAAGTAATTGGATCGAGCAATGAGTAGCTTCATCGAATGGGGTTCGAGGTGAATGAATTAACGAAAATACGAAATTATTTTAAAGCCTTCCCGACTAGGTTAATCAAATCTTAGCTCTATTTTTGCAAGGCATTTACAGGTATGGAAAAAATATTACTCATTGGTGGAGCAGGCTTTTTAGGATTGAATTGGATTCAATTTCTAGAAAATCAATTGGCTAGCCGAGAAGTAGCAGTGACCGTTTTATCGCGACATCATCATGCCGATTTAGCACTATTTCCTCAGGTGAAATTTGTACAAGGTGATTACGGGGATCTTGATGTATTGAATCGTTTATTTCTGGAAGAGCATTTTACTCAAGTTTTTCACTTTGCGAGTACCATTGTTCCTGCCACTTCTACCCAAAATGTTTCTGAAGATCTGGAAGCTAATTTAACTCCTACCATTCAATTGTTGGAAGTAATGAAGCAGCATGATTGTCGCTTTTTAGTTTATTTTTCTTCCGGTGGTGCCGTGTATGGGCATGCTGGATTTGAGGCATTGAATGAAAACCAAGCTTGTAAGCCTATTTCATCTTATGGCATCATCAAGTTAGCCGTGGAGCATTACATTCAGTTGTATTCTAACATCCATCAGATTGATTATTTGATTTTGCGCTTGTCGAATCCTTTTGGGTATTTCCATCATTCAGATCAACAAGGTGTGATCAACATTGCTTTGCGAAAGGCATTGCGTGGAGAGACTTTTACTGTCTGGGGAGATGGCAGCCAAACCAAGGATTATATTTTTGCCGAAGATATTGCTAAGGCCATATTTCAACTCTGGCAGTCGGGCCATAAAAACGATACCATCAATATTGGATACGGTTCAGCCATCTCATTGTCGACTATTTTAGAAAAGATCAAAGGCCTAATACCTAGTTTTCAGGTAGTTTACAAAGAAGCGAAACCTACTGACGTTCCGCATGTTTGCTTGGATATTTCCAAATTAGAATCACTCATTCCATTTGAAAAAACACCATTTGATGAGGCCTTGGAGAGAACTTGGAAGTGGGAGGAAGGAAATTTATAATTATAAGTTATAATTTATAAATTATAATTTGTGAATGCCTGAATGACGTTGACCGTTTTATCAATTTTTGAATTCTACATTGAACGGTTAATCCCAACGAAAGATTGGAACGTAGCATGAGCGAAGCAAAAGGAAATTATAAATGATGAATTATAAAGTATAAATGGTGGTGGCTAATTCTACATTCTACATTTTTCATTCTACATTCTAAACAGTCCTATGCGGAGTGACAATCGGTTCCGCGCAGCGGAATTCGTCTTAGGATTGACCGTATTTCTTCTGTTTTTTTGTTTCTTTTTTTATGAAAAAAAAAGAAATGCCAAAGAAAGTTAAGCTCCAGAAAATTGATGAATTCAAAGAGCTTAAAATACTTTTCGTTTCATTAATTCACATGGATTTTCTTTTTTTGAAAAAAAAGAAACAAAAAAACTTCTTTTTTTGTCGTTCCGCTCAGGCGAATTCTGCTTCGCAGAACCGTGATTCACTCCGCTATCGCCTATATTTTTGACGCCGACGCACATCGCCTATGCTGAGGTCAAAACCTCGTCTACCGCGTCGTTCATTCCCTTTCGCTAGCAGAACGACGGGACAGAATACCTGAATGTAAATGTCTGAATGACGTTGACCGTTTTATCAATTTTTGAATTCTACATTGAACGGTTAATCCCAACGAAAGATTGGAACGTAGCATGAGCGAAGCAAAAGGAAATTATAAATGATGAATTATAAAGTATAAATGGTGGTGGCTAATTCTACATTCTACATTTTTCATTCTACATTCTAAACAGTCCTATGCGGAGTGACAATCGGTTCCGCGCAGCGGAATTCGTCTTAGGATTAACCGTATTTCTTCTGTTTTTTTTGTTTCTTTTTTTATGAAAAAAAAGAAATGCCAAAGAAAGTTAAGCTTCTGAAAATTGATGAATTCAAAGAGCTTAAAATACATTTCGTTTCATTAATTCACATGGATTTTCTTTTTTCGAAAAAAAAGAAACAAAAAACTTCTTTTTTTGTCGTTCCGCTAAGG
Organism: Aquirufa ecclesiirivi; assembly: GCF_011250515.1. GTDB lineage: Bacteria > Bacteroidota > Bacteroidia > Cytophagales > Spirosomataceae > Aquirufa > Aquirufa ecclesiirivi. Next base: position 134,536 of record NZ_JAANOP010000004.1, read on the forward strand.
CGAATTCCGCTTTGCGGAACCGTGATTCACTTCGCTATCGCCTATATTTTTGACGCCAACGCACATCGCCTATGCTGAGGTCAAAATCTCGTCTACCGCTTCGTTCATTCCCTTTCGCTAGCAGAACGACGGGATTAAATATGCAAAATACTCCATTCTACATGCTACATTTCTTCGCTACTAAAATAAACGTACAAGCATCCTCTCGTCTGGATTTATTACCAGCGATTTTATCGAAGAAAATGATGAAAGGTTGTAAGAGCATGGACCAAAGAGGACGAAGGACTTTCGGGAATTTGAATAAAAGTCCATCTTGAAATAATTGGAGTCCCATGGAAGAGCGAGCAAGAATTCCTTCAAAATAAACTATCTCAAAGCCAGCTTCTTTCACAATCTTTTGCAAACCCGTAGAAGTCCATCGCCAGAAGTCGGTCGGGTCAGGATGAAACATCCAATAGCCATGAGTAGAAAGAATCAATTTGCCATCTTTTTGTAAAATCCGACAAGCCTCCTTTAAATAGGAGCTTGGATCTTCCACATGTTCTAATACCTGCGTAGATAATACAAAGCCTACACTTTCATCGGGCATGTCGATGATGCCTTTAGGATCTACCACCACATCTGCTTTGCTGTTGATGGCTAAGTCTAAACCAATGTATTGTTCTACAAATGGGCCAAACAGTGGTTCATATGGCTTATTACCACAGCCATAATCTGCTAGCAATTGATGCGGAGAGTTTTTAACAAATAGTTCAATCACTCGTTCCAATTGCTTTCTTAATTGGATGAGGTAATAATAACGGGCCGACATCCTTCCCCAAATTTTGGGATACAGACGTTCCACTCCAGCTTCTCTACTTTCCATAATTACAATAGTTTGGATAAGCGATGGTACTCATCCTGCGAATTTTTATATTCAATATACTCCTTAGAAAGGTGCAAATATTTTTTTGCTTTGGCTCTTTGGCCCGACTTATAAGCAATTCGGCATAATCCTAAATAGGATAAGCCTCGAATATCTTTGGTAAACCTTTCTTCAAAAGGATATTGCAAGGATTTCAAATAATGAGCCTCTGCTTGAGCCAATTTCTTTTTACCCAATTCATCAGCCATGCCTCTAAACACACATACGGCTCCCAAATAATAAGGAATTTTCAATTTATCTAATTTCTCATGGTAGATTTCCCCCTCCTCAAAATTATTGGTCAATGCCAATAATTCGGCTCTTTGAAGTAAAAATAGATGATTACCCGGAAAATCCTCCAATAAGGATTGATTGAGACCTAGGGCTTTTGCAGGCGTACCTTCGTATTTATTGTAGACATATCCCAGATAAAAACGACTTTCATTTTTTACGAAAATGGTTTTGCGGGTGCTCTGCTCTAGGTAATTTAATCCAGCCCGTTTATTTCCATCTTCAAAAAAGACCATCAAAGGTTTTATCACAGGATGAAGTTCTGGGTATACTATACGGTAATAATTATAAATACCTGCGGAGTATAAAAATTCGGGCTGTTTATCGGTATTTTTAAGCGCAATCTTCAGAAAGGAATAGGACTTGCGCGTATACGAAACAGCCTTCATGAAGTTCTGGTTATCCGCTTCAAATGCCGCTAAAAATCCTGTGGAAGAGATGCAAAAAAAGACAGCTTCTAAATCATTTTCATTTTTTTCGTAGGCGGTTTCTGCCAAATCGAAACTTCGTTCCAAATAAGCCAAATAGGCCTTGCTTTGATTGGGATGGTCTTTTAAAGGAAAGTATTGCTTTTCCCATTGCATGGCCAACAATAAATAACTACTGGGATGCTTCGGGTACTTTGTTTTTAGCGCATTGAAATCATCCGTAGCCTCTTTGAACTCATGGTTGTACATGTGGTTCAAGCCGCTTGAAATCCATTCCTTAGCTTGATTGTCCGCTAATATTTGTCCTGAAATATTCCAAGACCAAAGACAAAAAAGCACTAAAAAAAATCGCCGCATAAACACTCAATTGAATTGCAAAAATACGTAAGTACTGTGGTTTTTAGGCCTAATTTTTTACTTTTGTTTCTATTTTAACATTAAACTTCCCGAATGATTTCATTTCAAGAATTTAGCTTAGACAATGGTTTACGTGTGATCGTACATGAAGATCCCAGCACGACACTAGCTGTGATGGATGTAATTTACGATGTTGGTTCTCGAGATGAAGACCCTAGCCGAACAGGATTCGCTCATTTATTTGAGCACTTGATGTTTGGAGGCTCTGAAAATATTCCCAATTATGACACTCCTTTGCAACGAGTTGGGGGTGAAAATAATGCATTTACCACGCCCGATTTAACGAATTATTACATCAGTTTGCCCTACCAAAATCTAGAAACAGCTTTTTGGTTGGAGTCTGATCGGATGAAGCAGTTGGCTTTTAATCCGAATTCGCTGGAAGTTCAAAGAAAAGTGGTGATTGAAGAATTCAAACAACGCTATTTAAACCAGCCTTATGGTGATTTGTGGCTCAAGTTTAGACCATTGATTTATCAACAGCATCCTTACCGATGGGCCACGATAGGGGCGGATATTAAACATATTGAGGATGCAACTTTGGAAGACGTGAAGGCCTTCTTTTACCAGCATTATGTCCCAGCCAATGCGGTATTAGTAGTGGCTGGTCGAGTAAAATTTGACGAGGTAAAAGCATTGGCTGAAAAATGGTTTGGACCCATACCAGGAGGAGTGAAGCCCCTTCGTCAATTGGTACAAGAAGCAGTTCAGCAAGAAAACCGTATGATGGAAATTTCCGCGAATGTGCCATCCAATAGAATATATAAAGCCTATCCCATGGTGGGGCGTTATCAGCCAGGTTTTCATGCCATTGATATGCTCGCAGATTTGATGGGTAGGGGAGAGTCTTCCTATTTATATGAGCATTTAGTTCAGAATAAACGCATTTTTGATTCTTTGAATGCTTACCAAATGGGTTCCAATGATCCAGGTATTTTGGTGATTCAAGGACAAGTATGTGAAGGGGTGGACATTGAAGTTGCGGATCAGGCTTTGGAAGAACTTATCAAGGAGTTTGTACAATCTGGAATCCTAGAAAAAGCTTTGCAGAAAGTGAAAAATCAAGCAGAGGCAAGTTTAGTATTTATGGAAGTGGAGGTCTTGAACCGCGCGATGAACCTCGCCATGGCTGCTAATGCAGGAGATCCGAATTGGGTGAATACGGAAGCCGAAAAAATCCAAGCTGTTTCCTTGGCAGAAGTACAATCTTGGGCAAAACGCTTGTTTATTGATGGGAAATCGAATACCTTATGGTATAGGAAAGAAAAGAAATAGTCATGAAGATACGCGTAGGACAAGGGTATGATGTGCATCGCTGGGTAGAAGGTAGGCCCTGTATTTTGGGAGGTATCGAAATAGAATCAGCTAAGGGCCCTATGGGTCATTCAGATGCAGACTTGGTTTGTCATGTGATTTGTGATGCCCTATTAGGAGCGGCTAATTTACGTAATATCGGATTCCATTTTTCGGATAATGATCCTCAATGGAAAGGCGTTTCCTCCATTGCCTTATTGACACGCGTATTAGAAATGATTCGAGAAAAGGGTTGGGAGGTTGGAAATGTGGACGTGACCATCATTTTAGATCAACCTAAATTAAACCCTCATATTCCAGCCATGCAGGCGAATTTAGCTCAAGTGATGGCGGTAGATTTGGATCAAATAACCTTGAAAGCAACCACCTCAGAAGGGATGGGTTTTGTAGGAAGAGGAGAAGGAATATCGGCCATGGCAGTGGCTCTAATTACTGCTGAGTAAGCTATGCCTATCAATTTAGAAAAAGAGCGATTAGAGATTTTAAAAAGGTACCGTAAGTTGCTGCGGACGGCTAAACCCTTTTTAAAAGATGATGATGCCAAGCAAATCAAGAAAGCATTTTTGATTTCTGCGGAGGCACATAAAGATATGCGTAGAAAATCTGGGGAACCTTATATCTACCATCCTTTGGCAGTGGCTCAAATCTGCGTTGAAGAAATTGGGCTTGGAACAACGTCCATTATATCAGCTTTGTTGCACGATGTGGTTGAGGATACGGATACTACGTTAGCAGATATCGAGAAAGATTTTGGTCCTAAAATAGCTTCCATCATTGATGGACTGACTAAGATTTCGGGAACATTTGAATATGGAACATCCCAGCAAGCGGAAAACTTCCGTAAAATGCTCTTGACCTTATCCGATGACATTCGCGTGATTTTGATTAAGCTAGCAGACCGTTTGCACAACATGAGAACGCTGTCTAGTATGGCCAAGGAAAAGCAATTGAAAATAGCTTCCGAGACCATTTATTTATACGCTCCTTTGGCACACCGTTTAGGATTAAATGCCATCAAAACGGAATTGGAAGATTTGGGTTTGAAATATACCGAACCAGAAGCATTCAAAGAGATCGCCAATAAATTATCCGTAAATAAGCGTAACCGCGAAAGCTTTGTCGATCATTTCATCCGTCCTATCAAAAAATCCTTGGATGAATTACATTTGAATTATACCATCAAAGGCAGGCCAAAGTCGATTTATTCGATTTATAACAAGATCAAAAGTAGCAATACACCATTTGATAAAATTTACGATTTGTTTGCGGTTAGGGTAGTGATTGATGTGCCTTTGGAAAGAGAGAAAGCTGATTGCTGGGAAGTTTATTCTATTGTCACCGACCATTATCGTCCTAATCCAAGTCGATTAAAGGATTGGGTCTCTACGCCTAAATCCAATGGCTACGAGTCTTTGCACACCACAGTGATGAGTTTGCCCTACGGCAACGATAAAGAGGGCCGATGGGTGGAAGTGCAGATCCGTACCAAAAGAATGGATGAGATAGCCGAGAAAGGGGTAGCAGCTCACTTTAAATATAAAGGAACGGATACTCGCACTAGTCAGGCATTTGAATCTTGGTTAAGTCAAGTTCGTGAAGCCCTAGAAACCAATGACAAGAGCCAGTCGGCCGTAGAATTGGTGGATGATATCAAAAATTCCTTGTACCATGAGGAGGTATTTGTTTTTACTCCAAAAGGGAAATTGGTGGTTTTACAAGTGGGTTCTACGGCTCTAGATTTTGCTTTTGAAATTCACTCCGAAGTAGGGGCTAAGTGTATTGGTGCCAAAGTTGGAGGGAAATTGGTGCCTTTGTCGCACAAGTTGAGCAATGGCGATCAAATTGAAATATTGACCTCTTCCAAGCAAAAACCTTCGGAAGATTGGTTGCGCATTGTAACCACCACCAAGGCCAAGGCACGGATTAAAGATTTTATTAAAGAAGAGAATAAATCACACGTTATCAAAGGACGTGATATGATTGAGCATCGATTGAAGATTTTGGGATATCCGAGTTTGACTTTGGAGATTACCAATCAGCTTCGAGCCTATTATAATGCCAAGGATGCCAATGACCTTTTCTATCGTTTCGGAAAAGGCTATGTCGCTATCGAGCAATTGAAGCATTGGAAGTCCGACAAAGAAATGCACGAGCGGAAGCAGGCAGAAAAGGCAATTCAGGTTCCGATTGTCGACAATAAGAGTTTCACCAAAGAAATGAAACGTGTACAGCATGACCGTAAGGATGCTGATATTTTGTTGATTGGAGAAGATATGGACAAGGTAGATTATACCTTGGCAAAATGCTGTAATCCCATCTCTGGAGATGATGTGTTTGGTTTTGTTACCATCAATGAAGGGATTAAAATTCATCGAACTAATTGCCCTAATTCTCCCGAATTATTATCTCGTCATGGTGACCGAGTGATAAAAGCACAGTGGGCGAGTCAAATTGCCATGTCATTTGTAGTTGATTTAGTGATTCGTGGGATTGACCGGGTCGGATTGGTGAATGATGTGACGCGAGTGATTTCGGATGAACTTAAAGTCAATATTACGGCTTTGAATATTGGGGTGAAAGATGGACTTTTTGAAGGTCGGATTTCTCTCATGATTCAAGATACGGATCACCTAGTAGCCCTTGTGGGTGAATTAGAAAGAGTTGCAGGAGTAATTGAGGTTGCCAGAGAAGAATAATAGCTTTTTTCAGTTTTTATAGCTTATTTTACGTCGTTTTTTTCGCTAAATGTCCACAGAAATAGATAAGTTCGATTCGGTTAAGAAAATTTTCACAGCCTACTTGGAAAACAAGGGTCTGCGCAAGACACCCGAGCGATTTGCAATCCTGGAGGAGATCTATTTACGTGACGACCATTTTGATGTGGAGGAGTTATATATCTCCATGAAAAACAAGAAATACCAAGTTTCTCGTGCCACCGTATACAATACATTGGATGTATTGGTAGAATGTGATTTGGTGGTAAAACACCAATTTGGACGTAATCAGGCGCAGTTTGAGAAGTCTTATGGACGTAGACAGCATGATCATTTAATTTGTACAGACTGTCACAAAGTGACCGAATTCTGTGATCCCCGCGTTCAAACCATCCAAAGTTTAGTGGGAGAAATGCTGCATTTTAATGTGATGCACCATTCTTTGATTTTCTATGGATCGTGTACCAACAAGAATTGTGAACACCGAGCTAATTTCCAAGCGAGGTCTCAAGAATAAAAGATTTTAACAATAGTTTTTATGGCAGTTGATGTATTATTAGGCTTACAGTGGGGAGATGAGGGAAAAGGTAAAATTGTTGACGTTTTAGCCCCCCGTTATCAGGTTGTGGCAAGATTTCAAGGAGGACCCAATGCAGGTCATACTTTGGAATTTGATGGTTTTAAGCATGTATTGCATCAGATTCCATCGGGTATTTTCCGTCAGGAAGTACAGAATATCATTGGTAATGGTGTGGTGTTAGACCCCATCATTTTCAAGAATGAAATTGAGGGATTGGCTCATTTTAACTTGGATTTGAAGAAAAACTTGGAAATCTCCAAGAAAGCGTCCATTATTTTACCAACACACCGTTTATTGGATGCCGCTTACGAGCTGGCTAAAGGAAAAGAAAAAATTGGTTCCACCTTAAAAGGTATTGGACCAACTTATACAGATAAAATTTCTCGTCAAGGATTACGTGTAGGGGATATGATTTCGCCTAATTTTCCTGAGAAATACAAAGCATTAGTCGATCGCCATAAAGCGATTTTGGATGTATACAAATACGAATACGATTTGACGGAAGCTGAAGCTGCCTTTTTTGAGGCGGTAGAATTCATGAAGCAATTTGCCTTAGTGGATTCCGAATATTCCGTGAATAATGCCATTAATTTAGGTAAGACTATTTTAGCCGAAGGCGCACAAGGTTCTTTATTGGATGTGGATTTTGGTTCTTATCCATTTGTGACCTCATCGAATACCATTTCAGCAGGTGCTTGTACCGGTTTAGGGGTTGCGCCTAAAAACATTGGTGAAGTATTTGGTATTTTTAAGGCCTATGCTACTCGCGTAGGATCGGGTCCTTTCCCGACGGAATTGGAAGATGAAGTGGGAGAATCCATGCGTCAAGAAGGTCGTGAATTTGGATCAACCACGGGTCGTCCTCGTCGTTGTGGTTGGATTGATTTACCTGCTTTAAAATATGCCATGATGATCAATGGGGTGACTCAATTGATCATGATGAAGGCCGACGTGTTAAATATCTTTGAAGAGATTTTGGTATGTACAGCTTACGAAATGCCAGATGGCACGGTGACAGATCATATCCCTTTTGAGATTACGGATATTAAAGTAAAACCCATTTATGCCAATCTTCCAGGATGGCATTGCAGTTTAGAAGGAATGCGTGATTTTAATGAATTACCTGCTGAACTGACCAATTACATTGCCTTTTTAGAAAAGCATTTGAACTTACCGATCAACTTCATTTCGACAGGCCCAGATCGCGAGGCTTGTGTTTTGAGAGGATCGTTGGCATAACAAAATATGAAGGCTTCGGATCGAATGGATTTGGCTGAATTGTATAAGTTCGACGAGATTTACTGGATTCCAGTAGATCGCCCAAACATTCCATCCGAAGCCTCTTTTACGCCAACAGAAAGCCCAGCAACCACCTTAGAATTGGAACCTTCTACGCCTGTTGCAGCTATCGTTGAGGAAAAAGTCAGCATACCCGTTCAAGAAAAACCCATTACTCCTTCAGGACCGGGTTTGCAAGCTAGCCTAGTGGAAGATCTAAAGGCAACAGCACCTTCCAATTCTCAAGATTCACAAATCCTACCTCAAGTTACTTGTCGATTGGTCGTAGTTGGGAAGATTAATCCTACAGAAAAAGAGCGATTACAACTGGTATTATCGGCTGCTCCCGTTTCTCTTCAGCCGAGTGATTGGCAGGTCTTAGAGCCAATGGATTCTTTTACTGTATCTGAATTTGTAGAAGGTACTCAAGCGCAAATCTATGTATTCCTAGGAGACCAAATCCCAGCCTGGAAAGTACAACTGCCAGAAGGTAAAATCAGCCAAATCGGGAATAAGGCCATCTATTATTTCCCTCGTTATATCTCTAGTCTAAAAGATTCCGAAAAACCCTTGAAATTGGCGTTTTGGAATAGCGTGAAGGAAATTGTTTCTAATGGTAGATGATTTTTTTGTAATTATTTCAAAAAATAAAAGGGAGAATGATAATTCTCCCCTTTAATTTTAAGCAAAATTATTTTATTTTGCCTTTACCCAAAAGTGAAAAAAAGAACCATTTTTTGGATATATTTTTTTACCTTTGCGAACTATGTAACGACAAAATATTTCGATTTTACCTTCGTTACTAGATTCATTACTCATGTTAAACACCTCCTTTCTTTGTTTTTAATTATTATTTAAAATTCACTTAAGGTGTGAAACAACCTATTATGCCTGACTATGTAGGAGTAGTCAGGCTAATTTTTTATATATCTGACATGTTTTCAACCGACGAATTTTGCCTATTAATATAATCAGCCAATAATGGAACAGCAAAGGAGTATTTACCTCTACTGTTTTTATAAATTAGTCCAAAATCAATCAATTTGACCAAAGTGTTACTAACATAAGCTTGACTAAAAGGGTTTGTGATTTCATTAGATTTAGTGACAATATCTTTTACGGTAAATTCTTCATTGGCAGTTGAAAGTTTTGCAATTATAAAAAGCAAATCTTTTTGTCTTTCTGTGACTCTTCCCCATCTTCCTGCATAAAAATCAGAATCTAATTTTTGGACAAAATTGGATATTTTGATATCAGGATTAGTTATGCCCATATTTTTTTGCTGGAGAAATAAATCGAAAGCTTCTCTGCAAAAAAATTGAATAAAATACGGATAGCCACTTGAATATTTAATAATTTCTGAAACACCAAGTTCGGTAAATCTTACTGGGGTTTGTTTTTCATCGATAGGTTTTGAAATAGCTTCTTTTGTATCTGCTTCGTTTAGTTTTGTTAAATTCATTACATGGAACATTCTTTCAGCATATGTTCTAGCTTCAATTAAATTAGGATAAAGTGTAGGAAGACCTGTAAGAATTAATAAATATGGAATTTCTTTTCTTTGGATAAATTGAATTACTTCTAGTAATAAGGATAATGGGTATTGTTTTTCCGATGCCTTATCTTTTAAAATTTGAGCTTCGTCATATGCAAGAATTATACCTTTTACTTTATCTTTTACAATATCCCAGACAAACTCCATAACTCGTTTGAGTTTATCAGCCTCTAGTCCAGGAGTTTTTGAATAAATATCATGTAAAAAAGAATATGAATATTTAGTCTCAATCAAATTTGACTGTGAATTAAATCCAATTGCTCGAATTTCTTCTTCCTTAATTGTAAAAGGGGAAATTAAAACGGACAAATCAGCTAAAAGTCTGATTGAGAATGATTGTTCGGTATTTCCAGCGGATTCACTTAAGTCAGTTCCAGTCCAGTACCATTTATCTTGTTGTGCAATTGGTTTGAAAGTTTCAAGCAATACCGTTTTTCCAACACCACGAAGACCTGTTAATATCAAGTTTTTGAGTATTGGTTTTTGATTTAAAAGTTCTTTAAATTTTTCCGTTTCATTTTTTCTTCCAGCCAAATATGGCGGTTGTTGACCAGCTCCAGGTCTAAATGGGTTTATAAATGATTCCATAATATGAACGAATTTGATTTATCACAAATATAAATAAAAAAAAGTAAAATAACAACTTTTTATAATAATACTTTTTTTTATTTTATTCCATATATATGAAATATAATTTAGTTTGTGTTTTAGGACTCCGAAAAACCCTTGAAATTGGCGTTTTGGAATAGCGTGAATGAAATTGTTTCTAATGGTAGATGATGAATGGTAAATTGTTAATGGAAAAATTTAAATATTCCCTATTTTTCTAAACATTAAGAAATTACCATTTACCATTAACAATTCACCATTTATTTCATGTCCATCCTCGGCAACGGACTCACGTCTTGACCACAGAAAATACCGGCTTCTGCTTTGAAGTGACCAGCCATGGCAATCATCCCAGCATTGTCTGTGCAATAAGAAAAAGCAGGAATAAATACATCCCAGTTTTGCTGAGCACCCAGCTCCTGAATCCCATTTCTTAGTCCAGAATTTGCTGCCACACCACCAGCAATAGCAATCTGTTGACAGTTCTTTTCCTTCATCGCTTTTTTTACTTTGCGAAGCAACATATCAATCAAGGTCTTTTGTACCGAAGCACAAATGTCCGCCTTATTTTCATCGATGAATTGAGGGTTATTCTTTTGCTCTTTTTGTAAAAAATAAAGAATGGCCGTTTTGATTCCCGAGAATGAAAAGTCTAAACCGGGCATTTCACCTAATGGAAAAGGGAAACGATGGGGGTTTCCTTCTTTGGCTAATTTGTCAATCATGGGGCCACCCGGATAGGGTAAACCAATGAGTTTGGCCGTCTTATCAAAAGCCTCTCCCACGGCATCATCTTGCGTTTCTCCAATGACCTCCATCTCCAATGGACTCTTCACCCAAACGAGTTGAGTATGTCCGCCACTGACTGTCAAACAAAGGAATGGAAAGCGTGGTTTGGGGTCTTCTATAAAGTGAGCCAAAACGTGAGCTTCCATGTGGTTGACCTCAATGAGTGGAATATCTAAACTCAATGCCAAAGCCTTGGCAAAGGAGGTGCCAATTAATAGTGCTCCTAATAAACCTGGGCCACGCGTAAAGGCAATGGCATTCAGTTCATTTTTGTTTATATTTGCTTTTTGCAGTGCTTCGTGAACGACAGGTATGATGGATTTTTGATGCGCTCTGCTGGCTAATTCAGGAACTACTCCGCCCCATTGGGTATGGATCAGTTGTGTGGATACAATGTTCGACCGAAGTTCTCCGTTTACCATAACAGCAGCGGAGGTTTCGTCACAAGAAGATTCAATAGCCAGTAGATTCATATCGGATAAAAACTCTGCAAAAATAAGGCAAAATATGCCGTAATCGTTGGCTTTTCTGAAAAAGAAAATATGATTAAAGCAACCAAAATCTTCGCTAAATCCATTCTTTACGGTTTGGTGGGGATTTTTTTGTTGTTTTTTGTCACAGTCTTATTACTTCGAGTACCCTCCAATCAAACCTTATTAGCGCAGTATTTTGCTCCCAAAATAGAGAAAGCCATTGGCTATCCACTCACCGTTCGGGCTATCCAACTGAAGTTTTTCGATGAAATAAGTTTTTGGGGATTACGCGTCAAAGACCCTTGGGGAAAGGAAATGGTCTACATTGAACGATTGGATGTCAATTTTAATTTATCCGATTTACTGTTCAAAGGAAACAATCCTCACTTAGATTATGCTCGTTTGTATCAACCCAAAGTTCATTTGATTTTTGAAAAAAAATCAGGAAAAATGAATTTGGATGAGTTTATCGTTCGGATAGACCATTGGCTGAATCCAGGTCCTAGCGTGGCTGGTCCTAGCTCCAAATTTGAAATATTGGATGCTGAAGTAGTGGATGGCTCTTTTATGTTGGATGATCAACAAATCAAGAGCGAAGCTACATCTCGGCATTTTGACCTGAATCACTTGATTTTTACACACATCAATGCCAAGGTCAAGGACTTTTATGTGCAAGGCGATACCTTGGGTCTACAGACCATTGGGCTGAAAGCATTGGATCCTGTCAGTGGGCTGAATATCAAGGCATTGGATACGAAATTCATGTATGCCGATAAGCAGATGCGCTTCGATCAATTGAATCTATTTTTCAATGATTCTCAGATAAAAAATCAAATTGTTTTTGATTATTCCAGTACCCAAGACTTCAAGCTTTGGAATAAAAAGGTCAGTATGAAGGCCTATTTTGACAATAGCCTGATACGCGGAGAAGACTTGGGTAGGTTTGTGGAGGATATGTATCAATACAAAGGTTTGTATAAACTGAAGGGTAATTTGGAAGGGCCTGTGGCGCGTTTGAATCTAAAGAATTTTGAAATGGCCTTTGGTAGTAAAAGTGTACTCCGAGGTGATTTTAGTTTCAAAGGTTTACCCGAAATAGATAAAACGGTGATGAATTTTGACATGGTGAATTCCCAATTTCACCCCCAAGATTTACAAGTCTTTTTGTCGAAATCAGCGGTAGAAAAAATGAATATCTTAGGTCCGGTCTCCTTTGGTGGGAAATTCTCTGGAACCAATAAAGACTTTAGTACTTCGGGTAAATTAAACACGGGCTTAGGGTATATGGAAGGGGATGTGATGATGAATTTGAGTGATTCTATGGCCTTTTCTAAGTACCAAGGGAAGTTGAAATTGAAGAAATTTAAACTGGGTAAATTGTTCAGTCTAGAGGAGTATTTGGGTACAGTTGATTTGGAAGCTCAGGTGAAGGGATCAGGCTTTTCGAGTAATTCGGCCAAAGTGGATTTTGATGGCCAAGTTTCGGAAATCAATATTAAACGATATGCTTATCGACGAGTTAGTTTGAAAGGGAATTTGCAACGTCAATTATTCAAAGGATTAGTTTCAGTTAAGGATAGTAATTTGTTGGCTCAAATGTCCGGTGAAATCAATTTAAGGCAGGAAAAACCGGTCTATAATTTGGAAGGACGTATTGACCATGTTGATTTGGGAAGGTTACGGATTACTGACACACCGATGCAGCTAGTCAGTGATTTCCAAGTCAATATCGCCATGAATGATTTGGACGATTTAGAGGGGAAAGCCACCTTTTCTGAAGCCATTTTGGGAACCCCCAAGAAGTTGGATTTGCCCATACATTTATTGACTTTTAGTTCGGATTTAAAAGGGGCCAAACGTCACTATCGATTAAATTCTGATTTGATTTCCGTGGAGGCAGAGGGAGATTTTGTTCCTTCCCAATTGCAAAAAGATTTAGGTCAATTGTGGGAGGAATACACCTTGTATTTCACTAAAAACGAGAGTGAAAGAGCGGCTTACTATGCTGCCAAAACCCATGAGACGAGTCGGAAATATGTCTCCGATTTTACCGTCATTTGCCATGATGCCAAACCCATTTTAACACGTTGGTTTCCTACTATCGACTTAGCCAAGAATACCGTTTTTTCTGGAAGTGTCAATAAAGGGAGATCCGTTTCTTTGAGTTTGGAGTCCTATCCTGACACCTTGGTATTGGGAGGTTATAAGTTTTATCAGTCCATTTTCTCCTTCCAAAGTTCTAAGTTTTTAGGTGGTCCCGAAGTTTCTAGTAGCTTGGTTTTTCAATCCAGAAGGCAGCATTTGAATTTTCTAACTCCAACCGAAAACCTCAAATTGGATGGGCTTTGGGATCAAGATCGAATCAATTTTGAACTGGATTTCAAGCAACAGGGAGATGATAATTCAGCCCATTTGGGAGGAATTTGGCGCTTTGAAAAAGACGGATTGTCGCTTCGTTTCAAGGATACTTATTTACGTATTTTGGGACAAGATTGGGCGGTAGATCCCGAGAATAAAATCTCCATTCAAGGCAAGGAACTGCTTGCTGAGCACTTTTTGATTTCGAATCAAAAACAGTCGATAGCCCTACAAGGAAGCTTATCCATGGACTCTACGGAGACCTTACGACTGCGAGCCAATAAGTTTCAGTTAGGGACCTTAGCTCCTTTATTTTCTTTGAAAGTACAAGGGGAATTGAATGCTGAAATCAACATTCAAGATTGGTATCAGCATACCCGTTTAGACACTTGGCTTCTGGTGGATTCCCTTCATTTGAATACCTTCTACATCGGTAATTTACAAGGTGTGGGAACCTATAATGCGGATTTAAAAACGATGGATTTAAACTACCATTTAAACCGATTAGGGGAATCTGTGGTAGAAGTGGATGGTACCTATAAACCCTTTGAAACTAGGAATAAGCTGGATATTACAGCGGAGTTAAATAAGACCAATCTGAGTATCTTGGAACCATTTACTCAAGGCGTATTTTCTGGATTAGCCGGAGATGCATCGGGTAAATTGAAAGTAAGAGGAACCCTAAACGATCCAGATATCGAAGGAAAAATAGTGCTTCAAAAGGCCAAATTATTCTTTGATTACTTGAAAACTAGCTTGGCTTTTTCGGATACCGTCGAGTTTAAATCTCGACAAATCATTGGTCGAAATTGGAAGATTTCAGACCCGGAAGGTAATACAGCGAAGCTGAATGCCAACTTTATTTTCCCGCTTGGAAGTCCCTTTGAGATGAACATTGAGGCGAACTTAAATCGGTTTAAATTGCTAAATACCCAACGTGATCCTACATCCTTTTATTATGGGACAGGTTATACCTCAGGGCCTATTTCCATCCGTGGGGCATTGCATGATTTACTGATTACGGCGGACTTGAAAAGTGAAAAAGGAACCCGATTGTATATTCCTTTAGATCGTGAAAGTAGTACCGAAAATGAAGAGGATTATGAGTTTTTTAGTAAGTCCTTGCAAGTAGATATCAATGCCGTGAACCAACAATTGACATCCAAATTAAAGGAAGGTGGAATCAGTTTAGACTTGGATTTGGCATTTACTCCTGAAGCCTATGGCGAGGTGCAAATTGATAAAAAGAAAGGGGATTTGATGCGGATATATGGTACGGGAAATATCAATATGACTTTGGATAAAAAGGGGCAGTTTAGAATGATTGGCGACTATGCCATTGACCAAGGAGATTATACATTTACCCTGCAAAATTTAATCAATAAACGATTTGCGATTCAGCGAGGTTCTAAGATTTCTTGGACAGGAGATCCTTTGGAGGCGAATGTGAATATCAAGGCTATCTATACGCAGTATGCTTCCTTGTTCCCTATTTTGTTGGATACGACTAATAAATCCAACTTGCCCGAGTTCAAAAGACGCTATCCCGTGGACGTGACCATCAACCTGCAAAATCGCTTGTTGTCACCTAATATTTCCTTTGATATAGGTATACGAGATTATCCCAAAGATGTTCACTTGAATGGAGCCGTTACGGCCTTTACCAATCGTATTAAGACGGATGAGCAGGAGCTAACTCGACAAGTTTCCAATGTCCTATTGTTTGGTCAATTGGTTTCTCCCTTTGGTGGAAGTGGAATTGCTTTGGGTAGTTTAGTGGGTAATTTTACCGAAATGCTTTCCAATCAATTGAGTAATTTGGCTTCTCAAATTAACAAGGATTTGAACATTGATGTGTATTTAGGAGGCGGGAATTTGAATCAAGATATCTTATCCAATTTACAATTGCGGGCGTCTTATAATGTGAATGACCGCTTACGGATTACCCGAAGTGGGGGCTTTACTGATGCTCGAAATCAGACGAGTCCTTTGATCTTACTGGGCGATTGGGCCTTGGAATATTTTGTGAAACGAGATGGATCTCTTCGTTTGAAAACGTACAATCGTAACGTTCAAACCACCCTTCTTGGTTCTTTAAACTCCTACCAAATTAATCAAACCATAGGAGCTAGTTTGTTGTACAACCGAAGCTTTAATAAGCTATTTGGGAAGTGAAATTAATGTAGAATGTAGAATGTAGAATGAAAAGGCCTGTTAATTTATATTTCCAATAAATTATCAAAGAATCCAATTCAACCTACATAAGGACAAGACATTCTTAATTCTTAATTCTACATTTTACATTAAATATGCTATGTCGAACTACTAATCAACGGGTTCTACAATCCCACCAATTGTAACATAAAACATCCTATATACTCTGAAGAAAGCGAATCGAAGATTCTTTTTATCAACAATTCGACATGCCTTTTAGAACATGTCGAATAGCTTCATATTAATTCGTGGTTTCTAGTTGGAACACTTACTATACTATTTTGGAGCTTGGTGAAAGCTAGGATTTTCTGTTCATATGTTAATTCGGAGCACTGGAATGTCAAATTGCTAAACCAATGTTAGCGGTTCGTTACTATTTATTCTCCTCCAGTTTTGCTATGTACAAAGTCTTCATATTTTGTAAAATATTCCAATGCTAGAACTAGTAGAATTGAACTTAAAGAGTATACTTTCTGCATGATAAAAGCTAATCCCAAATAACTAAATCCATAAAGGAAGAAGAAACAATAATAAGTCAATAAGCATATGATACAGCAATATTTAAGTAAACGTAGTTTTGACTTTAGTATAAAGAACGTAATTATAAATAGTCCAAATAAGGTTAATATAATTGAAATTGTTCCTAGGTCGTGAAAGGGTGTTGCAATTAAGAAAATCAATAAAATGTTGGCAAATCCTATATATTTTAAAACACTTCCCCATGCTTTTAACGAAAATTTTTTCGACATATTTATAAAAAAAACACCATAACCAACCGATTGAAATGCCATTCCAAGAATTGCCCAAATCCTACCTGGATTTTCTAAACCATTGATTGCTTTTTCCGAAAACAAATTGCTAATAAAATTTTTTGACCAGGCAAAACCTACAGAATTTTTGTCGAGCAAGGATCCACCTGGATAGACTAATGCAGCTTTTACTAGTAGTATCACTGAAATAATCATGCATATGAAAACCAAATACTTCTTTATCATCTGTTTACCAGTTTAGTCTATTATTTGTATTGTTGTAGCATGGTCGTTTGTAATGACCTCTAACGGTTTTCGGCTAGGTGAAGCTTTGAAAATAGCAGCACAAATGTACAGTTTTGATCAAGAAATCAAACGATGTACTGAGCTATAACTTGGCAATAAATCCGCCATTTTGCCAAACCGTTGTTGGGCGAACGTAATATGAGCTCCCTTTTCTGTTATATCTTTACCCATGGTTCAGTATTACTCTCAAGTTAACTTATTATAAGTTTTCCAAATAAGCTGTAACGAAGTGTTATTTTGAAACAACAAGAAAGAGTCCTACAAAATAGCTTTACCGAAGATTTAATTCATATGTTATTTCTTTTTTTTCATAAAAAAAGAAACAAAAAAACAGAGGAAATATGGTTAATCCTAAGACGAATTCTGCTTCTCAGAACCGATTGTCTCTTCGCTTACGGCTGTTAGAATGTAGAATGAAAAATGTAGAATGAGCCACTACCATTTATACTTTATAATTCATCATTTATAATTTCCTTGCCGCTTCGTTCCAATCTTTCGTTAGGATTAACCTTTCAATGTAGCATGTAGAAAATATGATGTATCGTTTTTTGAACCGCTGTTCGACATATGTTATGTCGAACTACTAATCAACGGGTTCTACAATCCCACCAATTGTAACATAAAACATCCTATATACTCTGTGGAAATCGAATCGAAGATTCTTTTTATCAACATTACGACATGCCTTTTAGAACATGTCGAATAGCTTAATGAAGTTTCTTCATGTGGATGATTGATTATTTTCTATCCAATGTCTTTTTTATTACAAATTTCTTGAGTTTTCGCAAGTTTTTTTAAGAATAATTAGTCAATATTTAAGCCAGATTTAGCTTATATGTTGAAGAATAAATTGTATCAATGGCTGGAGGTATATCAAGGTAAGCCATTGTATGGGCCTAGGCTTTGGTTCATCAATAAGTATTATTTTCTGCCTCATTTATTACTTACTGGAACTATAACATTATATGTTGAACGTACATTACAACATCGAATTGTTGGTGTTTTCGATGAGTATAAACTGGACTCTTTTTTGTTTTTGCATAGTGTATTAATCGCGCCTTTTTTTGAAACCTGGCTATCTCAATGGTTGATTATTAACGTTTGTCAACGTTTATTTTCCACATTCTCTGAACCTATATCTGGAATATTATCCATTGGTATTTCCAGCATCATGTTTGCTGCAGCTCATTATTTCAATGACCCTTATTATCCCTTTTTAGTATTTGATTCAGGTATCATATTAGCTCTGGTATACTATTTCACCAAAAAGGAATTTGATGCTAACAAGGCTTTTATTTTGACTTTTTTAATCCATGCTTGTTGGAATTTAATTCCCACGACCATACATTTTATATTCTTATGAGCTTTTCTTTTCCCCGTTTTTTAGGACCTTTCGAAGGACTATTAATATTCTTTATTGTTATTTATTTGATTGCACTAGTCATCTCCATCATAATCACATTAAAATCGAGGTATTATTCCCCCATTGATAAATTGATTCGAATAGTGCTTGTGCTAAACGCACCTTTTTTAGGAATCATCTTGGTGTTTTACGAGAAGTATTTTGGAAAGTTATAAACCCCCATTCTCTATTCTCCATTCTACATTCCCCATTTTTCATTAAAAAAAGGAACCACTTGCGCAGTTCCTTCTAATCAATAATGCCTAATGCCTATTTTCTTATTTTACTTCAAATCCGCCCGTTCCAATCGCGAAGCCTTCAGCGTATAATTCAATGGTATATTTACCTGGTTTGTAAGCCACACCCCCACGAGAATAGAATACATCTACCGCTTGGTTATTGTTGGAATAGGTCACTACTTGCTTAGCCGTATAGACCATTTCTTTGCCATCTTGGGTAAACTTACCTGAACCTGCAGCTTCGTCTGAAACGATAGCTCCATCAGCATCTAGCATACGTACAAAGATGGTTTTGTTTTCTAATTTAGTAATCGGGTTGCTAGCTAAGTTGAATGTGATTTTCAACTTCTCAATTTTCTTACCATTAAAACGAGATTTCTCTGCTTCTTTTCCTTTGCTGCTAACAGATAAAACACGTAAACTTTGCGCTTTCAAAGCTGCTGCAATACTCACCTTTCTGGCTAATTCCTTGTTTTTAGCTGTAACTTCAGATAAAGTATCTGCCAACGTTTTGTTCTCCGTTTTTAAACCTGTATTCTCCGTATTCAAGGTTTGGTTTTGTGTTGTCAATACTTGGTTGTTTTCTGTCAAAATGCCATTTTGCTTTTTCAATTCTACAATGTCCGCATCTTTCTGAGTCAACACTAAATCATATTCTTTGATTTTTGCCTCATATGAAGCAATAGTCGCATGATTAGCTTTTTTCAAGGAGCTTTTATCTTGTTCCAATTGCACTTTCAATGCCTCTAAATCACTTACTTGTCCGCCCAAGGCTTTAATTTCCTCAATTTTAGCATCCAATTGCGTAGAAATGGAATCCAATTTCATGCGTGTATTCGCTAATTCAGTGGCTTTTTCTTCAATATTGACGGCTTGTTCTTTGGTCAATTGGTTCGAACGAAAATACAAGACGCCTAATACTGCTGTTAATACAGCCAATACAATCAAGGCAATCTTTGAGGTGTTGTTGGATGTTTCCATTGAGTTCAAATGTTTATTTAAGGGTTTAATTCCTCGCAAATTTAACATTAATATTCAATATTTTCTTTTAAATAGGCTTTTGGTTAATTTGCGCCTCTGAAAGACATGAATATGCCTACGTATGACTTTATTGTGGTGGGTTCTGGAATCGCTGGTTTATCCTACACCGTTAAGGTAGCCCAATACTTCCAGGATAGACAGATCCCCATCAAAATAGCTTTAATTACCAAAACGGTTGCGGAAGAAACCAATACCAAATATGCTCAAGGCGGAATTGCTGCCGTTTGGGATAATCAAGATTCCTTTGAGAAACACATGCAAGATACCTTGGTAGCTGGCGACTTTGAAAGCGATGCTAAGGTGGTGGAATTAGTGGTAAAAGAAGCTCCTGAGCGGTTAAAGGAATTGATTTCATACGGGACCGACTTTGACCGTAAATCAGACGGGAGTTTTGATTTAGTCAAAGAAGGAGGGCATTCAGATAAACGCATTTTACACTATAAAGACTCCACGGGAAATGAAATCGAGCGGGCATTACTAGAAAAAGTCAAGTCCTTTGATTCAGTGGATTTTTTCACGCATTATTTTGCAGTTGACCTAATAACACAACATCATTTAGGGGAGAAGGTGACTAAAGATACCCCCCATAAAAAATGTTTTGGAGTATATGTCTTAAACAAGAAAACTAAAAAAGTAGAGACTTTTATTGGGAAAACAACCTTATTAGCTACTGGTGGAATTGGTCAAGTGTATCAATCTACGACCAATCCAACCATTGCTACGGGAGATGGAATTGCCATGGCGTATCGTGCCAAAGGTTTTGTGAAAGGGATGCAATTCATACAGTTCCATCCTACAGCTCTCTATCAACCCGGCAAAAAACCTAATTTCTTGATTTCAGAAGCGGTGCGTGGACATGGAGGAATTCTGAAGAATTTGGATGGGTCGACCTTCATGGAAAAGTACGACGAGCGCCTTTCATTGGCTCCTCGCGATATTGTAGCCAGAGCCATCGATTCAGAAATGAAGAAAAATGGTACGGATCATGTCTACTTAGATACGCTACATATTCCCAAGGAAGAAATCATGGCTCATTTCCCTATGATCTACCAGTATTGTTTGGATCAGCTGGGAATAGATATGTCGCAAGAAATGATTCCTGTGGTTCCATGCCAACATTATTTGTGTGGGGGAATCATTGTCAATGAATACAGCCAAACCAATATCGAGCATTTATATGCGGCGGGCGAATGTTCACATACAGGTTTACATGGGGCCAATCGTTTGGCCTCCAATTCATTGTTGGAAGCCATCGTATATGCCCACCGTGCTTTTGAAAAATCCATTGGAGAATTTGGAACGCAAACCATCCCAGCCGGTATTCCTCATTGGAATGATGAGGGTACTCGAAATCCTGAAGAAATGGTATTGGTGACGGAAATGACGCGTGAATTGGAGTCAATCATGAGTAATTATGTGGGAATCGTACGTACGGATCGACGATTAAAACGGGCCTATGATCGTTTGGAGTTGATTTATTTGGAGCACGAAGAATTGTACAAACAATCTAAAATCACGGTGCCTTTGTGTGAATTAAGAAACATGATTAATGTGGCTTATTTGATCATTAAGCATGCGCGTGCTCAGAGAGAAAATAAGGGATTGCACTATAACTTGGATTTACTTAATGCGTGATTTGAGGTAGTGAACAATCACTTCCAGTCCCTTTTCAAAATGGATGTTGTTCGGAATAACAATGTCACAGCTTTTTTTGTGTGGACGAATGAATTCCTCGTAGGTAGGTTTTACGTGGTATTTCCAACGGTACATCACATCCTGTAAATCATAACCTCTTTCCTCGTTATCCCGCTTGATGCGACGCTTCAATTTGATTTTGTTTTGTGCGTCAATGAATATTTTCAAATCCAGCAATTTGGCTACTTCGGGAAAATGGAAGACAAAAATACCTTCTACCACTAAAATTTTTCGAGGGTAGAAATGCAGAATATCGGGCACTTTATTGGAGTTATTGAAGGTGTATTCTTCTCGAGTTACAATTTCTCCTGAACGTAATTTTTCTACGTCTTTGGCAAAAGCTTCATCATCAATAGCACCGGGTAAATCAAAATTCTCAATCCCATTTTCATCTTTGGTTTGATGCTGCTTGGGACGATAGTAATTATCTTGAGATAAAAGACAAATTTCTTCGGAAGGGAACTGGGCCATGAGTCTTTGCAAAAACAGTGTTTTTCCAGAGGCACTTCCACCGGTGATTCCGATGATGTAGGGTCTTTCGTTGGTTGGGGTCATTGATGTCGCGTATTCGAATACAAATTTGCGAAAAGCATTTAATTATACCTCAAAAAAACACATGTTTTCAGCAATTCACGTATTTTAAGTAAAAGGTCTGCTTTTCCTTAACTAGTTTTTGGCTGAACTGAAAATCAATACTTGCCATTTGACGGTCTATTTCTTCTTGAAAATACAGCTCTTGGGCACAGCCTTCATGGATACGACGATGATCTACGGACAATTCTTCTTCTAATAAAATCCAACCTCCTGGTTTTATGATACGTTTCAAAGCGGGAAGAATTTCATCTATGGGAGCTAACTCATGCCAGGCATTGAAAACGAAAAGTCCATCTACGCTTTGGTCGGCAATGGGGACTTGTGCCAAGGGTGAATGATAGATTTGTACCTGAGTGGAAAAAGTTAAGCTTAGTTTCTTTTCAAAGTATTCAATGCTTTCTTGGACATCTTCCAAGCTCAATTGTTGGGTATTGGGGTCAACAAGAATGATTTCCCGACATGGCTGATGCAGTAGGAGATTCACTTCCCACCAGGCTGAACCACAACCTAAGGAGAGTAAGGTATCAGATGGCTTCCAAGAAAAATGATCTAGCAATTGTTTCATGCGTCAAAGAAAGGAAAAATTGTTGTTAGTGTTGTTGGGAAATGTAGAATGAAGAATGTAAAATGTAGAATGTCTTGTCCTGAATTAAGTTGACTTTAAGTTTGTTATTAATACATCTTAAATAAAAATTTAGCAGTTTCAAAACCTCCAAAGTCTTTCTTTTTATAATAATTAAAGGCCATGGTAAATGGTGTGATTATTGTAATTTGAATCAGCCCATAAATAACATCACTTTATATCCAGTTTTACAGTATTTCTTTTTTTTCAAAAAAAGAAATGCCTTAATAATTGATAAAATGGTTAATGTGTTTATTTCCTTATTTCAATAACATCAGCGGATTAATACTTTTCTTGGTGTTTCTTTTTTTTTGAAAAAAAAGAAACAAAAAAACAGAAGAAATACGGTTAATCCTAAGACGAATTCCGCTCTGCGGAACCGATTGTCTCTCCACTCACGGCTTTAATCTTTGACGCAATCGCTCGTGGCCTATGCGCAGGGTCAAAGATCCGCCTGCCGCTTCGCTCAAGCTGCGTTCCAATCTTTCGTTGGGATTAACCTTGTTTTGTAAAATGTAGAATTAAGAATGCAGAATCTCAATCCTTAGATAACCTAAAGGGTTTTTCCTGTTTTCCTTTACAGAAAATAGTCAAGGAAATGGAAAGACAGAAATTAATCAGTAATTTTCGGTTATAGCTTCATGTAAACCTAGATGTCATCTTATGGCGATTTTCATTGCACCAACTGCCTCCGTGATGGGCCGTGTTTTTATTTCACCTGATGTGTCCATTTGGTACGGAGCCGTTATCCGAGCAGATGTGGAAGAAATTCATTTGGGCGAAGGCTGTAATGTGCAAGATAATGCTGTATTGCATGCTGATGAAGGAGATAAAACCATCATTGGGAAATTTGTAACCGTTGGGCATTCAGCCATTGTACATGGTGCAGAGGTGGGAGAAGGAAGTTTGATCGGCATGCATGCCACCGTGTTAAATCGGGCTAAAATAGGTCAGTATTGTTTGATTGGGGCACATGCCTTGGTGACGGAAGGGATGGAAATACCTGATTATTCTTTGGTACTGGGTACCCCCGCCAAAGTGGTTAAAACACTGAATGAATCGCAGATAGAGCGATTAAAATATGGTCCACCTCATTACATTAAGATGGGTGAAAAGCATGCTCAAGGAGAATACCCATTGATTACTCAAGCCGATTTTGAATCATGATTGATCTCATATTAATACGCCATGCTCATTCTGGGCCTTATGATCAGCCCGACAAAGAGCGGCAGCTATCTTTGCAAGGGATGGAAGAGATGATCCTATTGGCTCAAAAGCTAAAATCGGTTCATTTGCCTTCTGGTTTATGGCTATGTTCGGATGCCAATAGAACTACGGAAACAGCCACTGCTTTGCGGAGTGAGTTAGGAATTGTGGGACCCATAAACTTAGATGCTTGCTGGTACCAGGCCTCAGGTCCAGATTATGTTAAGATGATTGAAAAGCAGAGTAGGCCTGTGATATATTTGGTAGCGCATAATCCATCGATATCTTATGTGGCATCCTATTATTCTGGGACTTTGATTCAGATGGAAACTGGGGGCTGTTGTTATTTGCGTTTTCAGTATGCCGACTCGCCCTCGGAATTAAGTAAGGGTGCTGGAGATTTAGTTATTAATTTTAATCCACAGGTAGTATAATGAATAAAAATCAAAAAATATTTCGTTGGATACTCATCTTGTTCACCTTATTGATGGTGGCTTTAGCGATCGACATGGCTAAAAATACCACAGCACCTTGGAATAAGAAGAAGGTGGAGAAGGGGAGGTGATTAGGGATTAGGGAAGGGTGTTGCTTAGATTTGTCAACTTTTTAAAAGTTGACAAATCATCAGTTGACAAATCATCAGTTGACCAATCATCAAGTTTTCCAACCCTAAGACCACTCATCATTTATTTCGAGACTGTAATTTGCAAAAGTTTACTTTCGTAAAATATTGTAAACTAACCATTAATAAGAGTTATGCTTTGGAAAATCTACCAAAGGTTGGAATACCTAGATCATTTAATACAGACCCGGTCAACGGGAAGTCCGAAAGAATTAGCAAAGAAATTGGGTATTACAGAAAGAGCTTGGTATCTTTTTCGTGATGAGTTAGTAAACGATTTAAAGGTCCCCATTAAGTATTGTAAGCATTCCAATAGCTATATATATACGGAAGAAGGAAGGATGGAAATGGGATTCAAGAAACTATCCGAAGCTTCTCAATTACAAATTTTAGGGAGGGGGAATTGTATAATTTATCCAGTTTATTTATAAAAATGATGTTTGTCAAAAACTGAAATATTAGTTCATTAAAGGTTGGTAATATTGCATCAACTTACGATTTTGTAAGGCAACCTAACTACTATTATAAAATGAAAAAGTTAAATGACAATCAAATTGTTTCTATTCAAGGTGGATCAATTTGGGTATTATTTGCCGCTGTAATTATATCAGCCTGTGTGGCTGATGCAATCTTTGACATTGACTGGTTAAATACCCCATGTCATAAATAGGTTGTGTTAAAGGGCCGAAATTAAACTTTCGACCCTTTTTTGTTTTTTCAAAGTAAGCAAGTAATATGATTAGGAAATTATTGATATGTACAATATGTTGTTTTATTAAATTAACAACAAGCTTTTCTCAGGGGGATTCCACAACAGTTAAGGCTTATCCATTTTTATTTTTTGATACGTATAATAAGGCTTACAATATGCGATTGGTTAATCAAAACTATATATCAATTCATAATTATTTGTGGGATCACAAGCCAGAAGGTACATTACCTAGATTGTTTTTTGTTTTTGGGCATCTATTTGGCATGGTTTATACACATGAAGCTGGACATCAAAATGTTTTAATATCTGAGGGAATAGGTAGTTATATTACTCCAACATGGAATACATCAGGATTAGCCATAGTCGGAGGGGTAATGGATAATACTCTTATTAATCTTCGAGATAGAAATTTGCCAGCATATATCAGGTTACATACTGGCGGATTAGAAGCAGATTATGGTATAATTCGCAAAATTAAGACAGATATAGCTTTCAATGGCGCCAATGTTAAGGATATAGGACCAGAATATTCCACAAGAATCTGGGCTTCTATTTTTTATCTTTCTTCAAGCACTATTAAACTATATTCAATTCAAGAAAGCCAAGATCAACTTAATAATGATATTGTTGGTCATGATATATGGGGTTATATTAAACACATTAATCGTCCCGATGCTCCATTTCATCGATATATTCAATTTGATGAATTAACAACTAATGAACGAGCCCAATTAAATAGAATAGCAGTTAGTTCATTGTTGAATTTGTTAGGGCCTGGCAAAGTAAAGTTTTCAGTTAGAGGCTCAAAAGTATCTTTAGGCGGAAGTTATTTGCTAACCCCATTTGGGGATATGTTTGAACAAAATATATACATCAAAAAAAATACGCTAAAACTACAAACTGACTTGAAAATGTATCAGAATAAATATTATCAGTCGTTTGGTTTTGGAATTTCATTATTTGACAAGAAAATTTCGAATAATTTGAATATAAATCTAGCAGCCAATTATTGGAGCCAACCTTCTGGATTTAGTTTTTTAACTAACCAGTTTAAAGCAGGTGGGAGTTTTGATGTTCTATGTAAATGGATGCCAAAATTTACGGAGGGTAAATTTTCTATTGATGCCGCGTTACATGCCAAAACTGAAGGATTTGAACCTGAAGAGCCTTTCATGAGTAAAGGGATATTTTTTAGAACTGGAATAACTTTTTATCAGAAATTTAGAAAACAGTAGAATTTGTAATACCCTAAAATGGAATTATACTACAATGATAAAAACTCGATTTGCCCTATTAATATTGCTTTTTCTGGATTATTATCTGTATTTCTTAACCAATAAGTATATTTTGACAGATGAGATTTATAAAGGTTATCTCTTAAATCAATATTCAGAAAATACAGTTTTACAGATTTTAGAAAAGATAAATTGGATTAAATCATACATTGATTTTTTAGTACCTTTTTTGCTTTTGTTAAAAATATTTTGCGTGCTTATGATTATTCAAATAGGCTTATTCTTATATGATATTAAAGTAGGTATCAAACAAGTTCTTAGAGCAATAATTTGGTCTGAATATGTTTTTTTAATTTCACCAATTATAACCTTATTCTGGTTTCTCATATTTAATAGAAATTATGGAATAAATGATGTTAAATACTTCCCACCATTTTCATTATTAGAAGTTTTCCAACCCGAAATGTTAGAAGAAGGTATTATTTATATACTACAATCAATTAACCTATTTGAAATAGCCTATGTTATTATTTTAAGCAAGAAAATAAGTCAAGCTTGTAAATTAGATTTTGATGAAGGGTTGAAAATTATATCATCTAGTTATATTCCTTTTTTCCTTTTGTGGCTCGTAATTGTTGCTTTTATGCTATTAATTATCGCTTAAAATGATCGAAAAACGAAGTTTTGTTTTTATGGGATCAATTGGATTCTTAATTACATTTATTTTACTACTAGTTTATTTTAAGTATGTTGAATTAAGGGGTCAAAGAAGCCTACCTAAGTCTAAAAATATTACTTGGATTCAAAATAAACCTTTAAGAGAAAATTATAAAATTTTTTTGATTGTGCTCATATTTCATCCTGATTGTGATTATTGTAAGTATGAAGCAACCGAAATATTTAAAAACAGAGAGAAGTTTTCTAGAGTTAATTTTTGGTGGATTTCTTATGCTAAGAAAACCGAAATACTTGCTTTTAAGAACAAATACTTACCAGGAAATATCGATGAAATGAGTATTGGATTTATCCCAATTGATAAATTGTCAAATATTTTTGGTAACGTAACGATACCTCATATTTACATTTATAATAATGATAAATTATTGATAAAAGAATTTAAAGGTGAAACTAAGATGGACGCTTTAATTCAATTTATTAAGTAATTTTTTTTTTGATTTTATCTAGTTGATTTTTTAAAAGTACCTAACCCATTAATGAAAAAACCTATTATCGTTCAACAACAGGGGACCTCCGACTGTGGTGTAGCATGTTTACTTTCTATTCTCAGATATTTTGGAGGAAATAATAAAATAGAGAATTTAAGGCAGTTGAGTGGAACTACTTTACATGGAACAAGTGTGCTGGGCTTAAAGCAAGCTTCAGAGAAACTTGGAATGGATGCTGAAGCTTTTAAAGTTGAAGATGTTGACTTATTCAAAATTAAGGCAGATTTACCGTGTATTTTACATGTGATGGTAGAAGGTAACTTGGAGCATTATGTACTTTGTTATAAAATTCCGACTTCTAAATCTGGTTTTTATCTTATTGGAGATCCTGCTTTTGGAATTAGGGAATGGACTGAAGAAAAATTACTGTCCTATTGGAAGTCACGTGTTGTTTTATTCCTAAGGCCAAACAAATATTTTGTTTATTCTCCTCAATCTCGTTTCAGGAAGGTGACTTTAATGAGGAATTTGATTAAAAATGATATTCATTTATTGATAATAGCTTCTGTGATGGGAATTATTATAGCAGCTTTAGGAATGTCAACAGCAATATTTAGTCAAAATTTATTAGATCATATACTACCTGAACTTCACTACAAAAAATTATACTTGGGATTATTTCTATTTGTGTTGATTGGAATTTCTAAATCTGGAATTGGATATTTGAGAGGTGTATTTCTTATTCGTCAAGCTCGTGAATTTAATATAAGAATCATGGATGATTTTTATGGGAAATTATTTCAATTGCCAAGTGATTTTTTTATATCCAGAAAAACTGGTGAAATTATTACTCGTATCAATGATACAAGACGTATTCAAGAATTAATAAGCTATTTATTTGGAAGCTTGATTATTGATTTTTTAGTTGTATTCACATCAGTTATTTTCATATTTTATTATTCTAATTTTATTGGGTTTATATCATTAATTACAGTTCCATTATTTATATGTTTAATGTCGATTTTTCATAAGCAAATTATTAATTCTCAAAAAGAAGTAATGAGTTCTTCTGCTATGGCTGAAAGTCACTTTGTCGATGTTATTTCTGGAATACATTCCATTAAAGCTGTAAACAAAGAGAATTTCTTTATTGTAAGAGGTAAACAATTTTATCAAAATTTTCAAAATAAAGTATTCAATTTAGGTTTTATAGCCAATACCTTTGGGTTATGGAGTGAATTTGCTTCAAATATTATAATATCAATAATTCTTGGTTTTTGCTCAATTGCAGTTTTGAATAATCAAATTAAACTTGGAGAAATGATGGCAATTGTTGCAATTGGTTCCAATTTAATAAATGCAGTTTCTCGTTTAACTAATAGTAATATAAGATTACAAGAAGCTACAATTGCATTAGAGCGAATGCATGAATTTAGTTCTAATGATTTAATGAATACTGATGGGGGAAAAAGTAATGGATTAATAAGCTCAGAATTTAAGTTTGATTCATTGAAAATTAATAATTTATCTTTTAGGTTCTCTGGGAGATTAGAGCTCTTTTCTCATATTAACTTAGAGCTAAAGAATGGAGAATTACTAATAGTTTTGGGAGAAATAGGGTCTGGTAAAAGTATCTTACTTCAAATTTTACAAAAAATCTATAATTATGATTCTGGTTCAATTTTAATTGGTAATAAAGAGTTAAGGCAAATAGATAGTATTTCTTGGCGAAATCAAGTAGGAATCGTAGCACAAGAAATTAAAATTTTTAATGCAACATTAATTGAAAATATTATTTTAGATGATGTGTTGAATGAACAAGAAAAGGTAATTGAGTTTTGTAAAAAATGGGGGTTTGATTTGTATTTCGATAAACTTCCAAATTCTTATATGACAATTGTAGGAGAAAATAGTGTTCAGCTTTCGGGTGGTCAAAAACAACTAGTGGGATTGGTGAGGGCTCTTTACCGTAAACCAAAAATTTTATTATTGGACGAACCTACCTCTTCACTGGATGAAAAAACAGAGAAATTTGTATTTGATGTTTTGGGGAAATTGAAAAGTGAAATGGCAATTTTAATGGTGACACATAGGGGATCTGTGATTTCAAATGCTGACAAAATATTCGAATTCAAATCTAAGACTTTGGTTCAAATTAAATAGCAATTAAAAATTATTAGATATTGAGCATTAATTTGAAATATATAATTGTATTCAGTTAAGTTAGTTTCACTTTCAACCCATTTCCCCAACCCTAAAACCACTCATCATTTATTGCCCAGTATCATCGGGGAAAATCCCTAGTTTAAGCTGTTTTTGTAAATTATAATCCCCCTAATAACCATGACTACTTTACTCGTTTTTGGAATCATTGGAATCTTGCTAATATTCTTTAGTTTGGTGACAGTCCAGCAAGGCAATATTGCCGTTATTTCCATGTTTGGTAAGTACCAGCGTATCCTGCACCCAGGTTTGAACTTTAAAATTCCGCTGATAGAAAGTGTCTACAAAGTCATTTCTATCCAAAATCGCTCCATCGAATTGGAATTTCAGGCAATCACCATTGACCAAGCCAATGTGTACTTTAAATCCATGTTGCTGTATTCGGTCATCAACCAAGAAGAAGAAACCATCAAAAATGTAGCCTATAAATTCATTGATGCCCAAAGTCTCATGCAAACTTTGGTCAGAACGGTAGAGGGATCCATTCGTTCCTTTGTAGCCACCAAACGTCAAAGTGAAATCTTAAGTTTACGCAAGGAAATTGTTTCTTATGTGAAAGATCAAATCGATCAAGTGATGGAAGAATGGGGCTATCACCTACAAGATTTACAATTAAATGACATCACTTTTGACGAGGTCATTCTGAAATCCATGAGTCAAGTTGTAGCGTCCAATAACTTAAAAGCCGCTGCTGAAAATGAAGGTCAGGCCTTATTGATTACCAAAACTAAAGCGGCCGAAGCAGAAGGTAATGCCATCAAAATTTCTGCCAATGCAGAACGTGAAGCAGCTCAATTGCGTGGTCAAGGTGTTGCCCTTTTCCGTCAAGAAGTAGCCAAAGGTATGTCGGATGCCGCCCGAGAAATGCAACAGGCAAATTTAGATACTTCGGTGATTTTGTTTTCCATGTGGACGGAAGCCATCAAGCAATTTGGAGAGCAGTCGAACGGAAACGTGATTTTCTTAGATGGTTCTGCCGATAATATGCAAAGAACCATGCAGCAAATGATGAGTGTCAACCAGCTGCAAACCATCAAACAAAACAAAAAGAAAGAGAGTTAAAACTCTCTTTCTTTTTATTATTTCACCGATAAAACATGCGCCAAATGATGGTCGCAATGCCAAGCGTAGATACCCAAGGCTCGGTCTAATGGATATGTGATTCCTCTTTCTGGATTGATATATGCCTTTTTCCAATCAGCTTCTTGTAAGGTATTTAATAAATACACCCAACGTAAGTGAACATATTGAATGCCTTCCAATGACCATTCAATGGGAGCTTCGTTGCCATCGGGCAAATTCGCCCAATCTGCTTCTGAGTATGGTTTGATGATTGGATTTTCTTCCGTCAAGGCCATTTTGAAACGAATGAATGAATTCATGTGGCTGTCGTTAACGTGGTGAATGACCTGACGGGCAGTCCAACCACCTGGACGGTAATGTTTCGCTAAGGTTTCATCCGACATGCCTGCAACAGCTTGTTTTAGTTTTTCTGGAAAGTCAGCTAATGTCTGAATCCAAGCTTTTCTATGTTCTAGCGTGATGTTTTCAGGTGCTGAAAACTTGCCAACGGGATATTGCAATGGGTTGATTTCCATAAGATTAAGCCGTTTTAATGGTGGTATAAAACTCCGTAATTTCCTGTGCTAATTGATGGGTTTGGGCAATCAATGGATGAACTCCTTTGGAAATAGATTCCAGCATTTCTACTGCCGAATCTTTATTCCATTGTGCTGTATTCACCGTGATTAATATTTCTCCTTCTTCTAATAGCATGGGCGTTTGAACAATATAAGCTTGCTTACCTGTCGCCGATAATGCGTTGGCTTGTTTTTTTACTGCTTCAAAGCACGCTTCTAATTCATCTGAATTAGCACCTCTTATCTCTAGGATAATTTTTTCTTGTTGTCTTTGAGCGTCTAGTTCAAATTTGATGGCCGAATCCAATGCTTCCAATTGCTTACGAATGGCATGGTAGTTTTTACCCGTGCGCATTCTCTCCCGTAAGGATTGACGAATGAAATAGGTAATAGAATCGGTTATCGTTAAGCCTATTTCGGCCATTTGCTTGAAAATCAAGGAGCTTGGCGACATGCCTGGGATGGTATTAGGGTCATGTAAAACCACGACACCACCTTCAGCTAAGAATCCATCAATTCGGGTACAAACACCAAAGCCCAAATCATCAAAGGCTTGACAAACCATCTTTTGAATGAGCTGTAAGTTGGCTAGACTAGCATCCATAGGAATGCGCTTACGAGTTGCTTTTGATTTGTATTTGGCATTGAAATCAAACACTTCTACAGACTCATCAATGACAATTTCAGTAGGAGGTAGGGCAACGGTCTTGCCTTTTGGGCTTTGAATCACGCCACAACTAAACTCATTTCCGTTGACAAATGATTCCAATAAAATGGCATCTTCCGAATGGATGGAATGAATACTAGCTTTGGTGACACTGAGCTTGAAATATTCTTGCAAAGTATCCAGTAAGTCGGCTGGGTGTAGATAATTTTGATGATTAAATCGAACTGGAAAACCAATTCCTTCGTCGAGATTCACCATTTTTTGTAATAAAACTAATTTATCTTCTTCCGTCAAATTCAACCAGTCTTCCCGGTAAATTTCTTGGATAAATAAGCATTTCTTGATGGCATTGTCGAAGTCCTCCAAGGAGTCTTTTTTCACAAAGGCTAAACCAATGGACGATCCTTGGTGGGGTGCTTTTGCCACGAATGGAATACCAATTTCTTTTTTTACTTGTTCAAAAAGCGTTTCTCTTCCGTATTTCTCGTAGTCTTGTCGTTGAAGAACAAAGAATTTTTTGTCCAAACCTATACTCTTTTTTAACCATTCATTTTGCTTTGCTTTATCTATGCCAATGGAGGAACCCAATAAACCCGGTCCAGAATAGGGCATATTAAACCATTCCAATAAGCCTTGAATGCTGCCATCTTCTGCCGCTGGCCCATGCATGGCTAGGAATACAAATTCGAAGTATTGGGAGAATTCATGGGGCTGAATAATCTGTCCAATCTCTGAAATGATTTGTTGGTAATCTTGCTCCGTTAAATCTTTTAATGATTCAATGTATACCGAAAAAATGTCGTCTTGAAAACGTTTGGGAGGAAAAAAATCACGAATAGAACTGGCATGAATCAGCTCTTCTTTGATTAAGATAAAATTACCTAAACTATCAACAAAAACGGGCACAGGTTGAAAAAGGGCCTTATTAATGTGTGCCATGGCAGTCTTGCCACCAGCAAAACTAATTTCACGTTCACGAGCTGGCCCCCCAAAAAATATTCCAATACGCATCATGCCACTTAAGATTGTACGGTTTGACTTAACTCTTCTACGGAAATAATTTCGGGAACTTCTCTACGAATGGCCTCTTCGACACCGGCTTTAAAAGTCATGGCAGACATGTTGCATGACTTGCAGGCGCCTAATAGATTCAGCTTCAGTCGATTGTCTTCTGTTATTTCAATGATTTCCACATTCCCACCGTCAGCTATGAGGTAAGGCCTTATAGAATCAAGCGCTGCTTGTACTTTCGAGTATAGAGGATGGTTTTCCATGGATTATTGACGTGGAGTAGATGCGTTTCTAATAGCAATTTGTTGGGCTAAATTAGCGGCAATGGTCGCAAATGCCGCGGCACTTGGTCCTTCTGTAGCAGCAATAGGTTTTCCTTCATCACCCGCTTCCCGTATGGCTTGAATTAATGGAACTTCACCTAAAAAGGGTACTTTATATTTTTCTGCCAATTTTTTGCCGCCATCTTTACCAAACAAATAATACTTATTATCAGGTAATTCCGCAGGTGTAAAATAGGCCATATTTTCTACTAAACCTAAAATGGGCACATTGATACCCGCTTGGTTGAAGAACTGCAAGCCTTTGGTAGCATCTGATAAAGCTACTTTTTGTGGTGTGGTAACAATGACCGCACCAGTCAATTTAATCAATTGCACCAAGGTTAGGTGGATATCTGAGGTTCCAGGAGGGAGGTCAATGAGTAAATAATCCAATTCATCCCAATTGGTATCACCAAAAAACTGGCGCAAGGCTTGTGTCATCATAGGACCTCTCCAAGGTACAGGACTATCACTTGGTGCTAAAAAGCCCATGGAAATCATCTTAATACCATATTGCATGATGGGTTGAATGCGGTTTTTGCCATTGACTTCTTGAACCAAAGGCTGTAATTCCTCCGCACCAAACATCACAGGGATGGAAGGGCCTGAAATATCCGCATCTAAAATCCCGACTTTAGCACCGCTTTGTTTTAAAGCCATGGCTAAGTTGGCTGTAACGGTTGATTTACCTACGCCCCCTTTACCGGAAGCCACAGCAATCACATTTTTTACCCCGGGGATTAATGGGTCGGAAGAAGCTAAACTAGTTACTTCTGCCGTCATATTGATGGATATTTTTAGGTCAGGATGCACCAAACGGTGGATTGCTTCCTCGCAATCTTGTCTGATTTTTTCTTTTAATGGGCAGGCTGGAGTCGTTAATACGACGGTGAAACGAACTTCACCAACGCCTAATTCCACATCTTTAATCATGCCTAAAGTGACCAAATCTTTTTTTAGATCAGGTTCTTGAACGGTACTTAAGGCACCTAAAATGATTTCTTTACTTACGCTTAATTCTCCCATGAATGCTTTGTCTCTTTCAAACCTCAAATATAAGGTATTTTCACCTTTGTTAGCCTTTCAAAATTAACTAATTGATAAAATCCGAGCTTCTATGGCTTGTTGCATTTTACTAGTATCATAGCCGAGCGTGGTACTTGAAAATTCAGCTTTGCATTGTTCTAAACTTTGTAAATAAAGTGCTTTTTTAGCTGGATGAAATTGATGTTGTAGCGTTTGGTAAGCCGCTTTCCATTTTTTCTCTATGTTTACTAAGTCTTTACTGAAATAGCATCCCATAAATTTTTGCCAAATATATTCTTCTGCTGTATCATTGGGATGAATCATATCAGAGGCATAAAATCGATAATCGCGCAACTCGTCCAGCATGATTTCATAAGCAGGAAAATAGTCTACATAAGGAAACTTGTTTTTCAAAGTTTCAGCGGCCAAACGAAGAATGGCTTTAGATACCGCATTTTCGGGAATTCCGTCTTTGGTATGGCGGACAGGTGAAACCGTCAAAATAATGCGAAGATTTGGGTTTTTCTTGTTTATTTTTTGAATAAATTCTTGATAAGGCAAGATGATTTCATCCAAAGTGGAAAGTCTTTTTTCAAAGGAATTGGCTGCTTGTTTGTGGCAATTGGCAATGGGCCGTTTCAGTTTTTTATCCCAATAATAATAGGCTGTTCCCCACGTGATGAGCAAAAACTGACTTTGTCCCAGGCTTTTTTTGACTTTTTGTTGGCGCTGCTGAATCAGTTCCATCAAATCAGAGGGGTCAGAGGCACATAGACTAGAATGGTAATCTGGGTGCAACCAAATACCCTGCTGATTTACTAATTCTATCGGAGAAAGCTTGTCTGTTTGTAGGGCTTTTAAGATCGCATTGGGATGAAATAAAGTTCCAAATGGCTGGTTGATGGTATTTAAGGGTAAATTTTCCATCCTCTTTCCCATGTTTTCAGCAAAGCATGAACCTATACTGAGAACATGAGAAGAAGGTTCTATTTTTTGAATAGATTCGGGAATGGAAAAGGTAGTTGTAAACTGCATGAATGCTTATTGCTTTTTTGCCCAACGATCCATTTTAGCCTCTAGTACCTCCAAGGGCATATTTCCATCTTTTAGTATTTCATCATGAAATTTCGCTAGGTTAAATTTGTCAGCCAATTGAGTTTTAACCTTTTCTCTAATTTCTCGAATTTTTAAGGCACCAATTTTATAGCTTAAAGCTTGAGCTGGAATGACCATATAACGCTCAATTTCAGCTGTTGCACCTTGCAAACTGATTTGTTCATTCGCCATCATGTAATCAATCGCCTCTTCTCGGGTCATTTTCTTCACATGAATACCAACATCTACCACGAGTCGGATAGCTCGGTGCATTTCATCGCCCAAAGCACCCATGTATTGATATGGGTCGGTATAAAGGCCTAATTCTTTCCCTAGACTTTCGGTATACAAGGCCCAGCCTTCTGCATAAGCTGAATTTCCACCAAATCTTCGGTATTTAGGGATTGATTTATTTTCTTGTTGTAAACTAATTTGATAGTGGTGACCGGGAATGGCTTCGTGCAAAAATAAGCTTTCCATGCCACTGGAGTAGTTAAAACTTTTGGCATCTAAAATGGGAACATAAAAGATACCTGGACGAGTCCCATCTTCTGAACCTGCGAAATATTCGGCACTAGCGCTAGCAGCTCTGAAAGCTTCCGTTTGTCTGATTTCAAAGGGTGTCTTAGGTTTGGTACCAAACATTTCCATCAGTTTGGGCTCCATTTTTTTATGAATAGCATGGAAGGCGGCCAATACTTCTTCTGGTTTTTGGTATGGATAAAATTTTGGGTCATTTTTCATGTACTCAAAAAATGCAGGTAAATCCCCTTTGAACCCAACGGAGTTTTTAGTTCGAATCATTTCAGATTGAATACGTTTCACTTCCTTCAAACCCATTTGGTAGATTTCTTCCGCAGGTTTTTTAGTTGTGGTCATTGTTTCAATCAAATAGTTATAATAAGCTTGCCCGTCTGGCACTTCACTGATGCCTGAGCTTGTTCGCGCAACAGGTAAATATTCCTTTTTTAAGAATACTCCCATTCTTTCGTAGGCTGGAATGACTTGATTTTGAATGACTAAGGTATATGCTGCCGTTAACCTTTTTTTATCTTCAGCTGAGAAGTTTTTGGGAAGATTGGCAATAGGTCCATAAAAGGTGCTTTTAGTGATGTCTTTGGTTGTAAAGGATTCCAATTGACCAATCATTCTTTCTACTAAAATTTTAGGCAATACAAATTTGTTGGCCATTCCCTTTTTAAAATAGGTTTGAGCGCTATCCAAATAAACAGCTCCCAATTCCATTCTTTTCAGCCAATTGTCATAATCCTTCACATTTTTGAAGGGTTGTATGACGGAGCCGCTACCCAATTGTGCGAAGGTTAAATGGAAGCCATAAAATTGATTTAGGGGTATGTAATTATCTTTAAAGCCCAATCCCTTCAAGTTTAGGTTTAATTCTCGTTTCAAAATATCAAAGGTGAGTTGATCATTGTCATTCAATGTTTCACGATCAATTCCCTCCAGTTGTACTAATGTTTTTTGATAAAGGTCTTTTAGTTTAGCACGGTGACTATCCGTGAAATCAAATGTTAAATGATCATTGTAACGATTGTCGCCGTTGACCGTGGCATTGACAGGGTTGAGTTTTAGTTGTTCTTCGTAGTAGGTATCAACTAATTTCCCAAGGGCATCATGGCTGGGCATCGTTGCCGTATTTTCTTTGTTTTGGCAGCCCCAAAATAGGAACAAGGCCAGCATAAGGATTAATTTTTTCATAGAATAATGGTTTATTTTCTTGTGTTGAATTTATTGTTTGTTGGCCCAGCGATCCATTTTTTCAGACAGAAGGTCTAAAGGTAAACGTCCATCTTTTAGAATTTCATCATGGAATTGGCTTAAGTTAAATTTTTGACCTAGTTTTTTCTCCAATCGTGCTCTAATTTCTTTGATTTTCAATTCACCAATTTTATAGGAAAGGGCTTGTCCTGTGTAGGTCATGTAGCGCTCAATCTCCGCAGTGGCCTTTTGAAGACTAATGGGTTCATTGGCCATCATGTATTCGATGGCTTCTTCTCGACTCATATTTTGGGAATGCAGACCTGTATCCACCACCAAACGAATAGCACGATGAATTTCGTGTCCTAATGCACCCATGTATTGATATGGATCTGTATATAAACCTAAATCTTTACCTAGACTTTCTGCATATAACCCCCATCCTTCACCGTAAGCAGCATTGAAGCCGAATCGACGAAATGCTGGAATGCTGGTATTTTCTCTTTGTAAACTCACTTGATAATGGTGGCCTGGAATAGCTTCATGAAGGAATAAGCTTTCCATCCCCGTGTTGTTGAATTTGGTCGCATTCAAAATAGGCACATAAAAAATACCTGGTCTTGATCCATCTGCTAAACCTGGGTTGTATTGAGCAGCGGCACTGGCAGCACGAAAAGCTTCCGTGGCTCTTACTTCAAACCTAGTTTTAGGGATTAGGCCAAACATTCCTTTTACCTTATTTTCCATTCTTCGATAAATGGCATAATAACCCTCAATCACCTCAGCCTCTGTTTTGAAAGGCATAAATTGTGGGTCATTTTCTATAAAATGAAAGAATGCTTTTAAGTCGCCAGAAAAACCCACCGACTTTTTGGTTTTTTCCATCTCTTCCTGAATGCGTTTTACTTCTTTCAGTCCGATGGCATGGATTTCTTTGGCCGACATATTAGTGGTGGTCATTTGTCGGATTTTGTATTGATAATACCGTGCAGCATCGGGTAGTCCTTGCGCGCCAGAGGTAGCGCGCGCTTTAGGTAAATATTCGTTTTTGATAAATACGGCTAAACGGCGGTAGGCAGGAATGATTTCTTTTTCTATTATGGATGAATAGGATGCGATAAATTGCTCTTTTTCGGCTTGGCTAAAACTAACTGGGAAGTTTTTTAAAGGGCCATAAAAGGTGCTTTGCGTGATATCAGATTTATCAAAAGATTCCAATTGACCAATTAATTTCAGGACCAAAGCTTTAGGTAAAACATAATTCGCCTTCAAGCCTTTTTTGAAATAGACGATACTGCTGTCTAAACAAGCCGCGCCTAAATGCATTCTTTTTTCCCAATTGGCATAGTCTTTCACGGTTTTAAAGGGCTGCACAACCGACCCAGAGCCGTATTGAGCAAAGGTTAAGTGAAACCCTTGAAATTGATTGAGTGGGATATAATTTTCTGGAAATGATAATCCTTCTAGGTTAAGTTCTAACGTGTTTTTTAGAATTTCATAACTCAGTCGGTCATTATCATTTAAATCCTTCAGTGGGATGTTATTTAGGCTGGCAAGGGTCTTTTGAGAATAGGCTTTTTGTTTAGCCCGATAGTCGTCTGTAAAATCAAATGATAATTGGTCATTGAACCGATTATCTCCATTTTGAGTAGCAGATAGTGGATTCATTTGAAGTTGATTTTCATAGAATGCATCTGCTAATTGGTTTAAAGCAGCATTCGGAGCCTGAGCTAAGGATTGAAAATAGCCTAAAGTAGCTAAGGAGAGAAGGAGGAAATATTTTTTCATGTTGTTGATGGAAGGATTGATATGCAGATACCAGAGAAATGAATCAATTTTTGAACTTTCGAATTAAAATGAATCCATTTGATAAGCAATATATTCATTTTTGGCAGAATTCATGGTAGGATTTAAACCTGTTTATGGACTAATTTCAATCTTGAATAGTATTTTTCATCGCTAGTTTTGAATTCGTCTTGCTTTCTATTTCGAATCTGCTTGAAATCAATAACTTTGCGATTTGCATTTATTCATACAAATTAAAAGATATGTCGGAACTAGGAGCGGAGCGTGCACGATTAAAAACTCGGAATGATAATAAAGGTTGGAAGAAGTGGGGGCCATATTTAACAGAAAGACAATGGGGTACCGTACGTGAGGATTATTCAGCTCATGGAAATGCTTGGGATTCCATCACGCATGACATGGCGCGATCCAAGGCCTACCGTTGGGGGGAAGAAGGTATCGGTGGAATCTCGGATAATAAGCAGCATGTATGCTTTGCTTTTTCTTTTTGGAATCACAAAGATCATATTTTAAAGGAACGCTTTTTTGGTCTAACGGGTGGAGAATCTAACCATGGGGAGGATGTGAAGGAATTGTATTATTACGAGGATTCCACACCTACGCACTCCTACATGCGGATGAGTTATAAATACCCTCATCAAGCTTTCCCTTATCAAAAATTGATTGATGAAAGTAAAAAGAGGACTCGTTTAGAGCCTGAATATGAGTTATTGGATACCGGCATTTTTGATCGAAATGAATATTTTGACATCAAAATGGAATATGCCAAAGCCGATGAGCAAGATATATTGATTCAAGTTACCGTAGAAAATAGGGCTAAAGTAGCAGCGCCTATTACGGTGTTACCCACCATTTGGTATCGCAATACTTGGTGTTGGGGATATGAAAATTACAAATACAAGCCCTTATTGACTGGAGTAGGTCATTCATTCATTGAAGTGGACCATCGAGTAGTGGGTCGTTTTAAGCTATATGCAGAGAATGCAGATGAGTTTTTATTTTGTGATAATGAAACTAATTTTCGTCGCCTGCATGATTCGCCCAATCTGAGTCATTTTGTGAAAGATGGAATCAATGACT
Organism: Aquirufa ecclesiirivi; assembly: GCF_011250515.1. Taxonomy (GTDB): domain Bacteria; phylum Bacteroidota; class Bacteroidia; order Cytophagales; family Spirosomataceae; genus Aquirufa; species Aquirufa ecclesiirivi. The sequence continues at coordinate 174,639 of NZ_JAANOP010000004.1, forward strand.
ACATTGTCAATAAGGCTAAAAACACGATTAACCCAAATAATATAGGAAGTAAGGCGGCTGTTCGATTTTCGGCAAAAATTCCTGCGGGTGGTAAAAAAGTGTTCCGACTGCGATTGACGAGCCAATCCATGCAACATCCTTTTGAGGATTTTGATGCTGTTTATTCATCCAGAATCAAAGAAGCTAATGACTTTTACGATGATATGCATGGCAATGTGAAAGAGGAAAAGTTGCGCGCTATACAACGCCAATCTTACGCGGGCATGTTGTGGACGAAGCAATGGTATTATTATAATGTATTTGAATGGATTAAAGGGGACCCATCCATGCCACCTCCGCATCCGAGTAGAAAGGTGGGAAGGAATAGTACGTGGCGACATATGTATGCGGCCAATATTTTATCCATGCCAGATAAGTGGGAGTATCCTTGGTTTGCAGCCTGGGATTTGGCATTTCATACCTTGCCTTTGGCTAGGCTAGATCCAGATTTTGCGAAACGTCAATTAGCGGTTATTCTGCGGGAATACTACATGCACCCTAATGGTCAAATTCCCGCTTATGAATGGTCGTTTTCAGATGTGAATCCGCCCGTACATGCATGGGCTACCTGGAAAGTGTATGAGATAGATAAGCAGATGAATGGAGGCAAGGGCGACCTTACCTTTTTAGAAAGAATATTTCATAAGCTCTTGCTGAACTTCACTTGGTGGGTGAACCTGAAGGATGAAGGAGGAAATAATATTTTTGGAGGAGGCTTTTTGGGGATGGATAATATTGGAGTATTTGACCGATCGGCCACTTTACCTACGGGTGGGCATTTGGAACAAGCAGACGGAACTGGCTGGATGGCCATGTATAGTCTGAATATGTTACGAATTGCCTGTGAAATTTCTATTGAAAAGCCTGTCTACCAAGACATGGCTTCCAAATTTTTTGAGCACTTTTTGCACATTGCAGGAGCGATGCAGGCCATTGGAGGCGACAAATTGAATCTGTGGGATGAGGATGATCAGTTTTACTATGACATGCTGCACAAAGAAGATGGCAATTTGATGTTATTGAAATTACGTTCCATGGTAGGTTTGATACCATTGTTTGCCGTAGAAGTATTGACCTCCGATATGTTGGAAAAACTGCCCCAGTTTAAAAGAAGGGTAGAATGGGTATTGAACAACCGACCAGATTTGGCCAATTTGATTTCTCGATGGTATGAACCTGGCAAGGGGGAAAGTCGATTGTTGTCGATATTACGCGGTCATCGTATGAAAATGATTATGAAACGGATGTTTGATGAAACGGAATTTTTATCTGATTTTGGCATAAGAACTTTGTCGAAATACCATCAAGAACATCCTTATAAGTTTATTTATGATGGAGGAACGATTCAGGTGAATTATGATCCAGCGGAATCAACGGGTGATATGTTTGGGGGTAATTCCAATTGGCGTGGGCCTATTTGGTTCCCTATGAATTTCTTGATTATTGATTCTTTGAGAAAGTTCTCGGACTATTATGGAACGGATTATGAAGTCGAGTTCCCTACAAATTCTGGCGTGATGGTCAATATCAAAGATGCGGCTGAGGGAGTATCTAAGCGTTTGTTGGATTTATTTATTCCGAATAAAGAAGGAAGGATTCCAATGTACGGTAGTTATGAAAAGATGCAAGAGGACGAGAATTTTAGGGAATCTATGTTGTTTTTTGAGTATTTCGATGGAGATACGGGTAAAGGTTTAGGAGCCAGTCATCAAACAGGCTGGACAGGTTTAATTTCAGAAATAATACATCAATTATATGGATAAGCGTACACCAGAAGAGAATTTTGCAGCCTTGAATTTGGCATTACCTCCAGCACCTAGTCCTTTGGGGGTTTATAAACCAGGGCTTCAAATGGGTGAATTATATTATGTTTCAGGTCATGGACCCGTGCAAACCAATGGTCAGCTGATTATTGGTAGGATTGGAGAGGCATTCACAATGGAGGAAGGTAAGGAGGCGGCTCAACAGGTTGGATTAACGATATTGGCCACCTTAAAAGCTCAATTAGGAAGTTTAGATCGAGTAAAACGGGTAGTTAAGGTGTTAGGAATGGTCAATTGCACCTCAGATTTTGAGCGTCATCCTTACATTATTAATGGATGTAGTGAGTTATTTGCTAAGGTTTGGGGAGAAGAAATGGGTATCGGGGTGAGAAGTGCTGTGGGGATGGGAACATTGCCTGACAATATACCCGTGGAGATTGAGGCCTTGTTTGAATTACATCAATAAGTTGATTTTTATTTTTGATTTTTCCCGTTTAGATTTGTCAACTTTGTCAAAGTTGACAAATCTAGGTGCCATCCCCCGCCGCCACAACCGTTCACTTAATTCCCCAACCAATCCCTTAATTCCCCAAGCAGTCAGTAGCTTAAGGACCACCAAACTCTTTTATTAATTTTTACTTGGAAATTTCCAACATCGCTTTTAAGGCCTTATAAGCTGGAATACGTATTTCTTCTCTCAAGTGAATTTCTGGTAGTTCGTAGTACAAGGCATTGTACAATTTTTCTAGGGTATTCATTTTCATATAAGGACATTCGCTGCAAGCACATGAGTTTTGCTCATTGGCAGGCGCAGGAATTAAGTGCTTATTCGGAACAGCCATTTTCATCTTATGTAAAATGCCTGCTTCGGTAGCCACAATGAAGGTTTGTCGCTCTGATTTTTCTACATAATTCAATAAGGCGGTGGTGCTACCTACATAATCAGCTTCCCGCAAAATCATCTCCTTGCACTCTGGATGAGCAATCAATAGCGCATCTGGGAATTCAACACGCAATTTTTTCAACTTTTCCAATGAAATGTCAATGTGTACCATGCACGCACCTTCCCACAAAATCAACTCTCTACCTGTTTTATGGGCAACATACCTCCCCAAATTAGCATCTGGGGCAAAGATGATTTCCTGATCATTCGGAATTGATTCCACCACTTGTACGGCATTGGATGAGGTACAAATAATGTCTGTCATCGCTTTAATTTCGGCTGAGCAATTGATATAACTCACAACCACGGCATTCGGATGCTTGGCTTTTAATGCTGCGAATTCTACAACAGGAACCGAATCAGCTAAGGAACAGCCTGCATTGAAGTCCGGAACAACGACTTTCTTGCTAGGATTTAAAATCTTGGCAGTCTCACCCATGAAATGCACCCCACAAAATACGATTAAATCGGCCGTTGTTTTTTCTGCAGCTTGTGATAAACCTAAGCTATCTCCTACAAAATCAGCCAATTCTTGAATGTCCCCATCAACATAGTAATGAGCCAAAATCACGGCATTTTTTTCCGCTTTTAATTTTTTGATGGCTTCAATTAATTCCGGTCCCTTTGGGGCGGATCTACTGATATAACCAACTTCTGCTGCTTCTTCCGTTAAATTCATGCTTTTTTTGCTTTTAAGCTAAGATCTAAACTCTTGATTTGATGGGTTAATGCTCCCATTGATATATAGTCAACACCCGTTTCGCCATAGGCTCGCAAGGTCTTTTCTGTAATTCCTCCAGAAGCTTCTGTTATGAATCTTCCGTTAATTCTTCTAATCGCATCTCGTAGACGGTCGGGACTGAAGTTGTCCAACATGATGCGCTGTACTCCACCAATGGCCAATACTTCATCTAACTCCGACTCATTTCTGACTTCAATTTCGATGGCTAATCCCAATTGATTCTTTTGGTTATAGGATATCGCTTGTTCTAATGCTGCTTTGATTCCACCGGCATAATCGACATGGTTATCTTTGATTAAGATCATATCATATAGAGCAAAACGGTGATTCGTAGCTCCTCCTATCTTACAAGCCCACTTTTCAGCTATTCTGAAATTGGGAGTCGTTTTACGGGTGTCTAATAATTGAGAACGAGTGCCATCCAGTAGATTGACCATACGTCTGGTATACGTGGCAATTCCCGACATTCTTTGCATGCAGTTTAACACTAAACGCTCTGCTTTTAGAATCGATTGAGCATTTCCATGTACTTCTAATACGACTTGACCATGCTGGATACTTGCCCCATCTGTCATAAAAGTTTGAACTTGTAATGCTGGATCTACCTCCTTAAAAATGTGCAAAGCCATTTCTACACCGGCTAATATCCCTTCATCCTTGACCAATAATTGTGCTTTTCCTTGGGCATCTTGATTCACTGTAGCCAATGAGGTATAATCTCCAGGGCCAACGTCCTCTTTCAAGGCAGCTTGAATAAAGGAGTGAATATGAATAGGATCCAGGTAGGCCAACATGCTCAGGGGTTTTGTTTGACAAATTTACAAATTTTAATCTTATCCTGCGGGAAATGGAATTGTAAAAAAAATATCCTATTTTTGCTCCCCATCATGCAAAAGAAGGTCAACTTTTTTCAATTGTTTTTATTTCTACCCGTCCTGTTTTGGTTGGTAGCGAATCCTATTTCTCTGTTTTCAGCAGAAAAGGATTTAGTGAAAACAGATAAAAAGTACCCAACAAGCAAAAAAGAATCCACTCCTGAAACGGTCGTAAAAGCAGAACAGCCTGTATATCAGGTAAGTAGTAATTTGCAATTTGATTTCCCTTCGGATTGGGCCTTTCAGCAAATCAGTTTTCCTAGTTTTCAGGAAACCTTGCATGCCATTAAATTACCTACTTCTTTGCCACGTGCTCAAATTCTGAGCATACTATTTACTCAATACATAGCCACTCTGGCCCCTTGAGAATTGTCTAGTAATTTGGACGATTATATTCTTATTCCATTTCATTTTTAATTTAAAATTATGCGTTACAAAAGTGCCATTATATGGCTGTCTACGATTATTTCAGCCCTATGTATCTTTTTCCTTTCCTTTACTTGGAAAGCGAATCAATTACGTGATCAAGCTATTTCATATGCCACTGCTAAAGATGGTAAGTATGATCCAGCAAAACGTTTGCGTTTCATCGATTCACTTTGGAAGCAACCTGTTTATTTAGGTTATACATTTCAAGAGGTGACTCAATATGCCTTACAGAAAGGTCTAGACCTTGAAGGAGGTTTACATGCGGTATTGGAAGTTTCACCCGACGAAATTTTACGTGCCTTATCTGGAAAGAGTAATGACCCGACATTTGAGAAAGCCATTGCCGAGGCAGCGAAACAACAGTTGAACTCAACGCTACCTTTCAATGAGTTATTTTATGCTGCATTTGCTAAAATTGCGCCGAATCAAAGTTTAGCTTCTGTTTTTGCAAACTCGGTTAACCGTGGTAAAATCAGTTCTAGCACCTCAGACTCTCAAGTGAAGAAAGTGATTAATGCAGAGATTGATGGTGCTGTGGACCGTGTGTACAAAATCATCCAAGCTCGTATTGACAAATTTGGCGTTGCTAACCCAAATATTCAGCGTTTGCCAGGTTCTAACCGTATTCAGGTAGAACTTCCAGGTGTAGATAATCCAGAGCGTGCTCGTAAATTATTATCAGGAGCTGCGAAATTAGAGTTTATTGAGTGCTATGAATTGAACGAATATGGTGCCGGCTTAAATGCCTTAGGCGCTTTGTTGGAGCAAGAAACAAAAGCACCGGTAGCAGCGGCAAGTACCCCTACTGCAGCTAGTAAAGATACTTCAGCAAATGCATTGGCTTCTCAATTGACATCTTCTCCAAAAGCGGATTCAGGAAAAGCAAAGGCTGATACAGCCGCGGGTAATGCTTTGACTAAATTATTTGTTCAAATGGGGAATGGTATTGGCGTATATCGTAAAGATACAGCTCGCGTAAATGCCTTATTCCGTCGTCCAGAAGTTAAAAGTTTCTTCCCAGCTAATTTATCATTTGCTTGGTCAGCCAAAGGTACTCCAGCTACGAATGGTGATGAAATTTTGAGTTTGGAAGCATTGAAAAAAGGTGAAGGACAATCTGCTCCATTAGAAGGAGATGTGATTACCGATGCCGCTCAAGATTTTGATCAAACAGGTCGTGCCGAAGTAACCATGTCCATGAATGGAACTGGTGCTCGTATTTGGAAAAACTTAACTGGCGCTAATGTGGGCCGTCGTATTGCTATCGTATTAGATGGTTATGTGTATTCAGCTCCCGTAATCAATGGTGAGATTCCAGGTGGTCGTTCTTCTATTTCAGGGAATTTCACAGTAGAAGAAGCTAAAGACTTAGCTAATGTGTTGAAAGCAGGTAAATTACCAGCTCCTACACGTATTGTAGAAGATGCATTCATCGGACCATCTTTAGGTGATGAAGCTATAAACCAAGGGTATTTATCCATGGCATTAGGTTTATTATTAGTGATCATCTTCATGGTGGGTTACTATGGTACTCCAGGTTGGATGGCTAATTTGTCTTTGTTCTTCAACTTATTCTTTATTGCAGGAGTTTTGGTTCAAATCCAAGCTTCTTTGACTTTGCCGGGTATTGCTGGTATCGTGTTGACTTTAGGAATGGCAGTAGATGCAAACGTATTGATCAACGAGCGTATTCGAGAAGAATTGCGTAAAGGCAAAGGCTTATTAGAATCTATTAACTTAGGTTATGAGAAAGCTTTAAGTGCCATTTTGGATGGTAACATAACGACGGTATTAGTCGGTGTCATCTTGATTATTTTCGGTTCCGGTTCTGTCAAAGGATTTGGAGTTACACTTTGTATTGGTTTGATTACTTCCGTATTTACTGCCGTATACTTATCACACATCTTCATCGATTGGATGGCTAAACGTGCCATTAAAGCTGGTAAAGAAAAAGAAATGACCTTTGAGACATTTATTTCTAAAGATCTTTTCAAAGGCATGAATTTTGATTTTATCGGAAAGCGTAAATATTCTTATTGGTTTTCTTGGGGTTTAATTACAGTAGGAGCTATTGTATTGTTTATGCAAGGTGGATTCAACCTAGGTGTAGACTTTAAAGGTGGTCGTTCTTATGTGGTGGAATTCTCCAAACCAGTAGAAGCAGGTTTAGTAAAAGAAGCATTGAAAGATGATTTCAATGGTGTTGGTTCAGAAGTAAAGACATATAATGGTCAAACTAAACTGAAGGTGACTACCTCATATTTGGTCGAAGATGAATCTATTCAAGCGAATCAAACGGTGAGAACAGCCTTAGAAAAAGGATTAAGTGAGTTTTCAGCAAGCAATCCTACGATTGTATCCGAATCCAAGGTTGGTGCAACGGTTGCAGATGATATTTTGACCCAATCTTTTGTGTCAATTTTCTATGCATTGATTGCCATCTTCGTTTACATTTTGATTCGTTTCCGCAAATGGCAGTACTCTTTAGGAGGTATCATTGCCTTGTTACACGATACATTCGTGGTGTTAGGTATGGTAGGTATCGTTCGTTTGTTTGGTTTTGAATTAGAGGTAGACCAAGTATTCATTGCCGCAATTTTGACGGTAATTGGTTATTCCATCAATGATACCGTGGTTGTATTTGACCGTATTCGTGAGGAAATTGGTGTAAATCCTGATTTAGGAAATAAGCCATTGATGATTAAAACCATCAACGAGTCGATTAACCATACCATGTCGCGTACCGTTATGACAGCTACCACCGTATTCTTAGTAGTAACAGTCTTGTTATTCTTTGGTGGGGAAGTCTTGAGAGGATTCTCTTTCGCCATGTTTATTGGTGTTGTATTTGGTGCATATTCTTCTATATTTGTAGCTGCACCTATTGTAATCGACTTAGGTACGTCGAAAAAAGAAAAGAAATAAATTCATTAGGCCGGTGCAAAAATTGCACCGGCTTTTTAATGATTTCCATTTAAAAATTTGATGCTATGAGCAACAGTATTTGGAGAAAAAAACCATTGGAAGCCTATGCTGCCGATGTTAAAAACAATCAATTAAAACGTGTTCTTGGAAAATGGGCTTTGACCTCTTTAGGTATCGGAGCTGTTATTGGTGGGGGTATTTTTACCTTAACCGGAATTGCTGCCCATGATTGGGCGGGTCCAGCTTTGGCTTTGTCTTTTGTGATGGCAGGTGTAGCCTGTACATTTGCAGCATTATGTTACGCTGAATTTGCTTCGATTTTGCCTGTAGAAGGCTCCGCTTATGCCTATTCATATGGTACTGTGGGTGAATTTTTTGCTTGGTTCATCGGTTGGAATCTGATATTGGAATACATGATGGGAGCTACTACGGTAGCTGTGGCCTGGTCTGGGTACTTTGAAAAACTATTGCATCTCTTCAACATTAACTTACCGATTTATCTCACCAATGACCCTGTTACTGCCGCAGAAAAAGCGGAGAAGCTTCGTGCAGCAGGGGAAGTGGTACCCGATTTCGCTTTCGCTTTTAATTTACCCGCTTTCTTGATTGTTTGGGGTGTAACATGGGTCTTAGTAAAAGGAATCAAAGAGGCAGCTAGCACCAATAACTTAATCGTTATTATGAAAGTGGCCGCTGTAATTTTTGTTATTGTAGTCGGTGCTTTTTATGTAGATACTGCCAATTGGCATCCATTTATTCCAGAAGCAGTGATTGATGATTCAGGAGCTCAGCATTATGGATTCAATGGTGTAGTAACCGCTGCAAGTATTATTTTCTTTGCTTACATTGGTTTTGACGCAGTTTCTACGCAAGCAGGGGAGGCGATCAATCCGACTAAAGATATTCCTTTTGCCATTATTGCTTCCTTATTGATTTGTACCTTATTGTACATATTGGTCTCTTTGGTTTTAACAGGTATGGTGAAATACGATACCTTGGATTTGAAAGCACCAGTCGCTTCAGCCTTTGAAGGAGCAGGCTTACCTATTGCCATGTACATCGTAACTATAGCTGCCACGGCAGGTTTAACTTCGGTGATGTTGGTGATGATGTTATCTCAAACACGTATCTTCTTGGGTATGGCCAAAGATGGTTTATTACCGAAAGGTTTATTTGGAGCTATCCACCCTAAATTCAAAACACCTTGGAAAAGCACGATTTTCGTTGGTGGAATTGTGTCGGTCGTTTCAGCGCTTACTCCCATTGATAAAGTGTCCGAAATGTGTAGTTCAGGAACCTTGTTAGCTTTCGCCATGATTTGTGGTGCAGTTTGGTTATTGCGTGTTCGTGAGCCTAATATTGAGCGCCCTTTCCGTGCTCCCTGGTTGCCATTTGTGGCCACTGCGGGTATCTTATGTAACCTATATTTGATGTGGGGATTACGGACAGAAACCAAAATTTCCTTCTTGATTTGGGGTAGCTTAGGTGTAATTGTTTACTTCCTATACAGTAAAAAGCATAGTAATTTGAATCAGAAGAACTAGCTTCTATGACTTGTAATATTTGGCACCCAAATTGGGTGCCATTTTTTTTTGCCGTACTTTTGCAACTTGATTTAAAATATTCATTGAATGAGTAAGCTCGCAGCCGAAATTGCCAAAAGAAGAACCTTTGGAATTATCTCCCACCCCGATGCCGGAAAGACTACTTTAACGGAAAAATTGCTTCTTTTTGGAGGAGCAATCCAAACAGCAGGTGCAGTAAAGTCCAATAAAATTAAGAAGGGGGCAACCTCCGACTTCATGGAAATTGAACGCCAAAGAGGTATTTCGGTGGCTACATCCGTAATGACTTTTGATTACCAAGGAGTTAAAATTAATATTTTGGATACTCCTGGTCACAAAGACTTTGCTGAAGATACTTATAGAACCCTAACGGCGGTAGACTCCGTTATTTTGGTCATTGACTGTGTGAAAGGAGTGGAGGAACAGACAGAGCGCTTGATGGAGGTTTGTCGGATGCGTAAAACACCCGTGATTATTTTTATCAACAAAATGGACCGTGAAGGTCAAAATCCATTTGATTTGTTGGATGAATTGGAACAAAAACTCTCCATTAGTGTGCGACCATTGACTTGGCCGATTAATATGGGATCAAATTTCAAAGGAGTTTACCATTTACTGGATCGTTCATTGAATTTGTTTTCTGCCAACAAAACCAGGATTGAAAAAAATGTAGTATCGGTAGATATTCATACGCCAGAATTAGATGCGCGAGTAGGAGAAAAGGATGCGGCTCAATTACGAGAAGATGTGGATTTGATCGAAGGAGTCTATGAACCATTTGACCGTGCGCAGTATTTGTCTGGTGAAATTGCCCCCGTATTTTTTGGTTCGGCCGTAAACAATTTTGGTATACAAGAATTGCTTGATACGTTTACCAAGATTGCCCCACCTACCCAAGCACGTGGTACCGATGTACGAGTAGTAGAGCCTTCCGAGAAGAAATTTACTGGATTTGTATTTAAGATACATGCTAACTTGGACCCGAAACATCGGGATAGAATTGCCTTCTTGCGCATTTGTTCGGGTGTATTTCAGCGAAATACCTTTTACCAACATATCCGTTTGAAAAAGAATGTCCGCTTTGCTAATCCATATAATTTCATGGCTCAGGAGAAAGAAGTGATTGAAGAAGGATTCCCAGGCGATGTGATTGGTTTATACGATACAGGGAACTTTAAAATTGGAGATACCTTGACGGAAGGAGAAGTTTTAAATTACCAGGGCATACCTAATTTTTCACCTGAGATTTTTAAGGAATTAATCAATTTAGACCCAATGAAATCCAAGCAATTGGAAAAGGGAATTGACCAATTGACTGATGAAGGGGTAGCTCAATTATTCCTTCAACCCCAATTGGGTAATCGTAAAATTGTAGGAACCGTTGGGGATTTGCAATATGAAGTTATTCAATATCGTTTGGAACATGAATATGGTGCCAAATGTCGTTTTGATGGCATGCAGGTTAGTAAAGCTTGCTGGATAACCTCAGAAGACTCTAAGAAATTACAAGAGTTCGTTCGTTTGAAAGGACAAAATATTGCTCAGGACAAAGATGGTAACTACGTGTTTCTAGCAGAGTCCGATTGGATTTTGCGCATGAACCAAACGAATAATCCGGAGATTGAATTTCATTTCACTTCGGAGTTCAAATTAGCTTAATATCAATTTCTTGGACAATATAATTTGTTCGAAAAACGTTACAACGCTCAACGCTGTCAAGGTTTGGAACCTTGCCAGCGTTAGGAAAAAGAGCGTTGAATTCCTTTTAAAAAATAAAAAGCCCAGACAACTTGCCTGGGCTTTTTGATACCAAAATATTGCGTCATTTTCCAATGACATCCAATCCTTATTTAAGGCCTAAATCCTCTTGAATGGTTTTGACTTTGGCTTGTAAAGAGCTAAAGGTCGCATCAAAATCAGCAGCAGATGCCAATGGTGCATTGACAGAAACGTAAAACTTGATTTTTGGCTCCGTACCTGAAGGTCTTGCCGAAACCTTAGAACCATCAGCTAAGATCAATTGAATCACATTGGAAGCCTCAATTCCTCTACCTTCAACAATTGGGCTAACTTGTCCTGTGGTTAAGTCCGTCGACTGTAAGCCTTCATAATCCAAAACCTTCACTGGCTTGCTTCCTGCTACGCTAGCAGGCACATTGGAACGAAGATTAATCATCATTTGCTTGATTTCTTCCGCTCCTGCCTTTCCTTTTTTAGTTAAGGAAATTAAACCTTCATAATAGAAATTATTCTCGATGTACATTTCTGCTAAAAAGTCAAAAAGAGATTTGCCCTGATCTTTCGCGTAAGCGGTTAATTCTGCTATCATTGCACAAGACGCCACCGCATCTTTATCACGCACCGCATCGCCAATTAAATAGCCATAGGACTCCTCTCCGCCACCAATAAACTTCTCCTTACCTTCTAATTCACGAATCACCTGCGCAATGTATTTGAATCCGGTCAGCGTATTGTAGCATGGAACCCCTTGTTGAGCACACATTTTATCAATTAAATCCGTCGTCACAATGGTTTTAGCCACAAATTCTTTACCTGTTAATCGACCTAGTTTTTTGTCGACCTTCAATAGATAATACAAAATCAAACTTGCCATTTGATTTCCATTTAGCAACTGCCATTCTCCACTAGGACTTTTTACAGCAGCCCCCACGCGGTCCGCATCTGGGTCCGTAGCAATCACCAAATCTGCGTCCAAAGCTTTTGCCTGTTCTAGCGCTAAAGTCATGGCTTCTTTCTCCTCCGGATTTGGATAAATAACCGTTGGGAAATTACCATTGGGCTCCGCTTGTTCTTGAACAACATGAACCGATGTAAATCCTAATAAAGCTAGTGCTTTAGGTACCAATGTTATACCTGTTCCATGAATTGGAGAAAAGACAATTTTTAAATCTTTCTGGCGCTGAATTACCTCGGGTTGACGACAATTGGCTTGAATCGTTTTTAGATATTCTTGATCGATTTGATCATCCAATAGATGCAATAATGCATCATTCCCTTGGAACTTAATATCATCTACCGAAAGAATAGCATTCACTTCAGCCACAATGTTTTTGTCATGCGGAGCTACCACCTGTGAACCGTCCGACCAATAGGCTTTATATCCATTGTATTCTTTCGGATTATGCGACGCTGTAATTACGATACCAGCATGGCAACCTAAATGACGTACCGCAAAGGATAGCTGGGGTGTGGGGCGAAGGGCAGGAAATAAATATACTTCGATGCCATTGGCGGTAAAAATATCAGCGGCAATCCGACAAAATTCGGGTGAATTATTTCTGGAATCATGGGCAATGGCCACTTTGATTTTTTGATTCCCTAATACTGTTAATAAATAATTCGCAAATCCTTGGGTAGCAGCACCAACCGTATAGCGGTTCATGCGATTGCAGCCTACGCCCATTTCGCCTCTCATTCCTCCCGTACCAAACTCCAAGGATTTATAGAAGGAATCAGTCAGGGTAACTTGATCTTCTTGATCAATTAATTGTTGGATTTGAGATTTTGTTTCTGCATCATAGGCTCCAGAAAGCCATTGATTCACATTTTGTTGAGTAGTATTGTCAAGGTGTAATGCCATAGGGTTAATTTTCAAAGAGGGCTGTCAAAATATTTGCTTACTTTTGTGGATACATGAACACATTGCCTCTAAATTAGAAAATTTTCGCAAGAATTATAATTGGATTGATGAACTTGTTTAGCCAGCGGCATTTTTATTTTTTACTTTCTCTGGCTCCTGCCATTTTCTTCTATTTCTTTCTTCTGAAATTTGGAATAAATGCCCCTTTTGCAGATGATTGGAGTGCTATTAACGGTTTCATCATTCGATTTTTTCATGGGAATGATAACCTAACAGAAAAAATAGCTTTGTTGGCTTCTCAGTGCAACGAACACCGTGAGGGTTATTTGTCCATCGTTAGTTTAATTCAATATGCTATTTCGGGTCAAATCAATTACATGACCTTGAATTTGATTGGCGCTGGTGCCACCCTAGGGGTTCATGTTTTATTGAATGGCTATTTACATCGCTATCAATTACCACATTGGTGGGTTATTCCCTTGGCTTTTATTTGGTACAATGCCGCCTATTTTCACAATATTTTCTGGCCGGTTTGTGCCTTGCAGCATAACAGTATTGTGTTTTTTATTTTATCGGTATTTTACGTGTTAGACGGGAAAGGGAAACAATCTACCCAATTTATATGGGCCATTTTCCTGGCTTTTATCGCCGTTTTTACGAGTGGAAATGGCTTTCTGTTGTTTGTAGCGGCTTTTCCTATCTTGAAAAATTACCGTTGGACATATTGGATTATTTGGTCGGTAGCAGGTGTTGCCTTTTTTAGTTTGTACATGTGGGGTTATCAGCATCCTTTTCAACGAGGACATTTAACGGATAATTTGCACATGGTAGGTTCTATCGTTCACATATTTTTTGTCTATTTAGGCTCTTTTGTAGGGGTATTTTTCTCTACTTCCTCTGAGTTTCGGGTTGAGCTTAGTTTAGGTATTGGAATGGCTGTTTTTGGGGCATGGATGATATTTGTATTCAAACATATTTATCAAATCATCCGTCGAAAATCTTCCTTAGATGTATTAATGGCTATTCAATTATTCATCCTCGCTACGGCATGTATTTATGCAGTAGGAAGAGCCAATTTACCCATTGAATTTGTGTTTGAAAGTCGATATGCCATCAATAGCACCTTATTTTTAATGAGCTTATGTTTGATGCTTTGGCATGCATTCCCAAGTATTAAAACATGGAGAGCTTGGGGTTTTGTAGCTTTCTCCATCCTGTACTTTACCCTATCATATTGGAATAATTTGCTGGCTGTCATCAATTTTACCAGTGCACAATCAGCGGCCATCATTAAGCATAGTATGCAACATCGTGAGCATTATTATTTTAAAGATTCTTTAGGTCAAAAGGCTGATTTAGGGGCTCCTACTTTAAAAAAACTTGCACAATTAGGTGGTCCAATCGTCGACTTTACTGCCGAATTACCATCTTCTGTTAAATATGCCAATGATGTAGTTTCCTTGACATTCAAAAATGGATTTTATACACTAGGTCAACGGGAAGCAAAACTCGAGAAGGACTTTCATACAGACGTAGCATCTATACCAAAGGCTCCTCCTGGTAAAGACTTGTTGAAATTTAGTCTCGCGAAAAATGGTCTGCGTTATTCGGGAGAAAAGACCCGGGCAAGAATGTCCCACGGATCTGACGGGATGTATGTGGTCTTTGAAAATGTCAAAAAAGAAAATTGGGTATTTAGTTTGTATTTTATGGAGTTGGATCGTGCCCGACAAATCAAGTTTCACGATGCCATTTATATACGCAAGGTTTCAGGAATTATCCCTTTCATTTACTTGCCTGATGGAGATTATCGAGTGAAAATTATGAGGGTGGAAGACAATCAGACTCGTTTAGTGGGTGTTTTAGCCCATATTCCAGTTAAAGGGATGTGATTTCCCCTTCAAATACCCGTACAGCTGGGCCAATTAAATAGACATCATAAAAGCCAGTTTCGGCATTTCCTTTAAATTCAATGGACAGCTTTCCTCCGATGGTTTGTATAGCCACTGGACTTGTTAATCCGTGGATGGCATTAGCTACCAACGCAGCTGCTGTTACACCTGTTCCACAAGAATAGGTTTCATCCTCAACCCCTCGTTCATAAGTACGAACAAAGAGACCTTGATTCAATAATTCTACGAAATTAACATTGGTGCCACCCCGACTTTTGAACGTATCTGAATAGCGAATTTGAGCACCGATGTTTTTGACTTCTTCCTCTTGCACGGCAGTGCTAAATCGAACAAGGTGGGGTGATCCTGTTTGGGCAAAATAGTCGGAAGAAATGGCTTCTATCTCAGACACATTTTGCATGTGCAAGGATATTTCATTGGGGTTTATGTGCGCTTGGTGTTCGCCATCAACGGCAATAAAAGTGGTGAAATCGTTTACTAAACCTAAGTCGGCCGCAAAGCGCACTAAACAACGTCCACCATTTCCGCACATACTTCCTTCGGTTCCATCTGAATTATAATAGACCATGCGGAAATCATAACCTTCAGCTTTTTGCAAGAGCATGAGACCATCTGCTCCAATACCAAAGCGACGATGACACAAATGGGCAATCTCCTTCTGACCGAGCTGAAATTTTCCTTCTCTGTCATCGATGATCACAAAATCATTTCCTGTGCCTTGGTATTTGTAGAATTTCATGGGTGCAAAGATAGGGAAATTAGAAATCAATGAAGTATGTAGGATGGGGAATGTAGAATGAAAAATGTAGAATGTAGAATGTAGAATGTAGAATGAAGAATGAAGAAGTATTGCTTTTATATAGTCACTCGCAAAATAAAAAATAGTCAATTATCATACATACTTCATTGATTTACTGTTGACACAACAATTCTACATTCTACATTCTTCATTCTAAATTGTATACCGCTCCTTCATAATTCCCAAATGATGTTTTTCATGGCCGGCGATCATCCAAGAAATGGCACGGACAGATACGGAATTGCCGTTAGCTGTACCCATGGTATTCCATTGTTCGGGCGAAAAGGACTGGAATAGGGCAGTGGTAGCTTGACGGGTCAATAGATATTGTTGTAGGATTAGATCTGGGTTTTGGTTTTCATAATGGGCATTTTCTAGGTAGGTATTTTCGTCAAAACCGGGTAGGGATTGTTGTTCACCCCGACTGATGCATAAGGTACGATAGGACAAGATGCGTTCTGTGTCAACTAGGTGACCTAGAAGCTGCTGCAAAGTCCATTTTCCAGGAGCATAGGAGTAAGTCCATTGCTCTGCACTCAGATTTTGGTAGAGCGATTGAATTATTTTTGATTGATTATCGAGTACGTCAAATAGATTTTCTGTCGACTCAAAATTCAGATATTCAGCGAAGTAGCGTGTTTTCGGGTATTCGTAGGAGGCGGGAGGGAACATATTTTTTAGGTTTTTTTTGCTTGGGCATTTGTTTGAAAGGATAAATTAGCTAATTTTGTGCCACATTACAAGACGGTCCGGTAGTTCAGTTGGTTAGAATACATGCCTGTCACGCATGGGGTCGCGGGTTCGAGTCCCGTCCGGACCGCCAACTTAGAAAAAGCTTCAGAGAAATCTGAGGCTTTTTTTTATGTCCGATGCAAAGTGGGGTGCTACAAATTGGATTCTATACTGATTTAATCTCTTTTTAAAATTTCCACTGGTCAATAATCTCTTTCCATTATGTTTTTAAATGTTAAATTGAACAGGTTTTACTTATTATTTAACCGGCGTTCAAAATAGCATTGTTAGTTAATCAACCTATAGGTTTATTTTGTGAAAATTTTACGTACTTTTGCTATCTCTGAAAAAAAGCTTTATTCTATTTTGTTTGATGAATATTTGATTCAAACAGATTCAGATGAAGAACCAGTGGATGAAAAAAGTTGTCATGAATTTAATAGGCTTTTTAATTTTTTTACAGATGCAAACTTGTTGTATGAATTTTTTGTTAAAAATGAGGCTGATTTAAAAGAGCCTTTTTGGGAAGGTATCTCAATTGAAAAAGCAATATTAAAAGTTAGAACGGAAGCAATTGACCTACATAAGAAAATAAAAAAGTATTCTATTGATCCTGAATACACATTAGCGTCTCTATTTGAGCCACTTTCTGGAACAAAAAACGAAGAATTTGGAAAAACAAAAGCATCTGTTAATTGGAAGAAGCCAATGATTAGAATATATGCTATTAAAATTCGTGAATGTTATTTGATTTGTGGAGGAGCAATCAAATTAAGGAAAACAATAAATGATCGTCAATATCTTATTGATGAACTTAATAAAATGAAAATTTCTCAAGCATGGTGCAAGGAAACATTTAACTTAGATGATACAGACGATATTGACTTTTTAGTTTTAAAATAAGTTATTATGAAAAACGATGAAATTTATACAGAATTAGAAAAAATCTCTGTCAAGGATTTGTCTTGGATGGATGATGAAAACTTGAATAAGGACAATGAAGATTGGTTAGATTTTTCATTCAAAATTGCTGTGAAAGTGTTATCTGAACTACGATTAAAAGGAATTTCACAAAACTCATTTGCGGATTTAATGGGATGCTCATCTCAATATATTTCTAAGCTTTTGAAAGGAAAAGAAAATCTTACCATTCAAACTATATTTAAAATTCAAAAAGTTTTAGGCCTTCAGTTGATCTCTACTTTCGATTTTGAATATCAAGATACAATTAGTACTAATGAAGTTACTTTGATTCCCCAAACATTCGTTAGAATGCCTGATTATGGAAGCATTTCTTTTCCGTTGCAAAGTGGTGGTTTTAGAAATGGAAACTATGCAGCATAATGACAAAAGATAATATAATGGTGAATTTTGGGCTGCGTAAAATAGCGACTGAACAATTTGCAATCATTGAAAGTAATTTTGATGAATCAAGTCAAAGTAAAATCAATATTTCAACTGGGTTGCGATTCGGAGTAAATACTGAAAAGCATATGGTCTCGGTTACACTTGCGGTAAATCTATCTCAAGAGGATAGACCATTTATTATTCTTGAGATTAGTTGTTTCTTTGAAATACAAAGTGATGATTGGGAAAATTTATATAACATTGAATTAGGTAAAGTTGAACTGGGGATAGGTTTTGCTAGACACGTAGTAATGTTGACAATTGGTACAATTCGTGGAGTTTTACATAGTAAAACTGAAAACACTGTTTTTAATAAGTTTTTTATTCCTACTGTAGATGTTGACAATTTGGTTAAAGGAAATGTAGTTATTAAGTTAGATTCATTAACTTAGGAGCTTTATTCTCCACATTTAAAAGTCCATCTACATCAGCCTCAATTTGAAGTATTTTTGAAGGGTCGTCAACTTCTTGTGACCGGTGATTTTCATCACTTGATGGTAGGGGAGACCAGCATCCACCAAAAATTAGGAAGTTATATTTCCGCCTAAATCTAATCGAGAATTGCAGGAAGATTGCCTTCAATTGAAGAAACATTCAGATAATTATAAAAAAGTAATTGAACCATTAATAAAAGAGGGTTTGATTTCTAGAACTATCCCTGGAGTACCTTCAAGCCCTAATCAAAAGTATTTTATATCGGAGAAGGGTAAGATTTTTCTTTATATCATTGAATATTTATCATCTAATTCTCCAAACTTGAAAGATGTCGACCAGGCTTCCGACCAGGCTTCCGACCAGGCTTCCGACTAGGCTTCCGACTAGGCTTAAAATTACTAAAATAAGTGTGATTATATTTTTGGAATGCCAACAAGAGAAAAGCTTCTGAGAAATCTTAGGCTTTTTTGTTTTTAGCTGTTTACTTAATATTCCCCATCAAAAATCTCGTTATTGGGAGCATTTAGAGTTTATTATTTCATCTCCCTTTTTATTTTTCTCCAGAATTTCCTTGAGTAGTCAAGATAATTTGAATATACTATTTTATAAATTTTAGTATATTATAATATTCATATATGTTATTTTGTTCTATTTAGAATACTATAATAGTCTTTTTTAATATTGATGACCACTTAAAAAATCATTCCTTTTGTTACGATGCGGACAAAGACCATTGGCATTTGGCACCTGCCTATGATTTGACCTATTCTGCCTCCTTGAAACTTAACCGTCTCAAGACCAATCGAGCCTTGTCGGTCAACCAAAAACGGAATCAGATAACGAATCAGGATATCTTGATTTTGGCGGATCAATATGCCATCAAATTTCCCGAAAAGTCCATTCTGCACATTCAAAAAGCCATTCCTTTTCTACTTCAGCAGATGAGAGAATTATCCATCCCCGAAACTATTTGTGCTAAAATCCAGCAGGATTTGGGTGGGATTTGATTGGAAATTGAATTAGCAAATACTTATTGGTGATTTACTGAGTTGCTAAGGCGAATGTGTAGTATTGATTTCAATTTTCCCAATCGGTTTTTACAAAATGGCACACAATTAATGTGAAAATAAAACGATTTTCTTCTTAAACGTTTATTATTTATATGAGCAAAGGTGCTTTTATATAATATTTAATAATATGAATGAAATCCGACAAGAGGAGTATGAAATTCAAAATTTTGTAAATGAGGTTTTAATCCCATCGTTTCCAAATTGGACTTTGAAATCATTTGGTACATTTAAAAAAGTAAATTCCAAGGCCAACACATTTTTTGGAGAAGCTTCTAAAACTCAAATTTTTGAAGGCACACCTTATCAATATATTGGTAACTGCCAATTTTTACATTTTACTTCTTTAATTAGCTTGAAGGCAATTCTTGATTGTGGATGGTTAAGAATGTCTGAATTTGGCAATTTATCTGACAATACTGAATTTGTATATGCAGCAAGCAGCGTTTTTGGAGGAGAATTAGAATTTTCTAAAGTAGATTTGGATTCAATAAAAGAAACGCTGTTTAGTTTGTCAGCCTGTGAAGTGTCACAAGAAAATAATATTGACCCATATTTGTGGAATGTTTATGGTGATCAAGGTAAAGGGGTTTCAATTGAATATGAATTTTCTAATTTTAAAGTTTACGATTATTTGTTCGGAAATGTGCGTTATGGTATTGAAAGTTTAGATTTATTGAAAGAGGTATTTCATAATTTTAATATTTACAAAAAATCGAATAGAGGAATTTACCCAACCAATTTTTTAAATTTAATATCTGACATTTTGGTGTTTCATAAAGCAGGACAATTTAAATCTGAAAAGGAAGTTAGATTGTTTTGGAGGAGCGAAAAATCCTCGTGGGAAAAACATGAAAAATTCTTGATTTATAAGGATTTCAATACCATACAGGAGGTGAGGTATTTTGCAAAATTATTTTTGAAAGGAAGGAATCCTTTTTTTGCTAATGGAGACGTTTCGGATGTAATGAAAAATGAAATTTTAGGGGTTATTCCGCAAGTTGAAATCAAAAAAATAACTTTAGGGAGTAATATTTCAATTGGGAAAAAATTGGATATCCTTGATTTATTAAATGAATTAAAGAAGAAGCATAATTATGAATATTCAATTTTTCATTTGAATGCAGATTCGGAAATTCGACCATTTTTTTAAATTAGTTAAGTGAAATTTTTTATCTAAACAGAATTTTAAAAAACAAAAAAAGCCCCAGAATCCTGGGGCTTTGTAATTCATAAACTGATTATATTTTTATTCTTTAGGACAATTTCCCCAATTCTCTCCAAACGCTTAATTCCTGCTTGAATCGGTCATGAATCACTTCCAATTTTGAATCAATGCGCATGGTTGGTCGGTCCTTCAAATTATAGGCTTTCCACTCAGGGGCATCTTTCGCAAATGGTTTCCCTGTTTTAGCAAAATTGGTCCATAATTCAGCGAAATAGTGAGAAGCTTGTGCTTTCTCTGGTCGATTGCCGCCAAAGAAACTAGCCTTATTGGCGGATTCATTGTTGAACTTAAACGATATATCCATAGCATGTGGCGTTCCCATGGCATAATCGGTTCCGGGGATTTTCACTTCTGATTTGTAGCCAAAATTGTATAAATATACCGGTGCTTCGTTTTGTTTTACTTTCTTTTCTGCAATTTCTACCGAACCTAAACCCATCATGGTAATGGATGAAATAGCAACAAAAATATCGGGTGCTGTAGCAGATGGATTGGCTTTGCGGTAGGTATCTATCAGCTTGGCTGTATCCTTTTTATATTGTGGTTCTAACTTGTTAGCCAAGGCCTCAAAATCCATTTTAAAGGATTCCGTATCTTTTCTTTCCCATGCAAAAAAGGTGTACTCATCTTCATTCCAACCCACTAATAAAGGTTTATTCTTCGAAATGGCTGGTGCCGTTGGGTCAAATGGATGATATGGTAATGCTTTTCCATCTACCACTGGGCCAAATGCTCCCGCATTTCGACGCATCAAACCTGCTGCGCTGGCCTTGTTCTTTTCTTGGAAAGGAGGAACAAGAGGAAGTTTCGCTTGCATGGCTAGTAAGTCGGCCGCAGGAATATCCAATAGTTTTTTCCAATCTTGTGTGGAGATATTGAACTCTTTCAATAATTGTAAGGTATTTTCATGCGCCGTTTCTTTGTCCATCATCCTAACGCCTGGTCCACTTTCGATGGATGCTTTATTGAAATAAGGCGCTGCCGATGGCATAGCATATAAACAAGATGTTTTGGCTCCTCCACCTGACTCACCCCAAATCATGACATTGTTGGGGTCTCCACCAAACTGAGCAATGTTGTCATGAACCCATTTTAAGCCATCCACAATATCCAACATGCCATTATTTCCTGAACCTTCATAGTCAGCTCCAGCTAATTGTTCTAAATACAAAAAGCCCATCAATCCCAGTCGGTGGTTGGTTTCTACCACCACCACATCAAAATTACGGGCTAAATTAGCACCATCTTGACTCGCTGATCCTCCCGATCCAATCACAAAACCTCCACCATGATTATAAAACATCACTGGTCGCTTCTTATTATCGTTGGCGGGTGTCCACACATTTAGAAACAAGCAATCTTCCGATGGCGCAGGCTCGTTTCTACGAGGTGCTTGAATGGCAGGTGCACCTAAGGTCAGCGTGTCTTTCACCCCTGTCCAAGGCTCTAATGGAGCCGGCCTACGGAAACGTCTGTCGCCCGAAATCCGACCCGCATAGGGGATACCTTTGAAGATGTTGACTCCCTCTGTTCGGAAGCCCTTAATTTTGCCAAAGGTGGTTTCAGCTGGGACGAATTCTTCAACTAAAGAGGCTCCAGAAAAAATCGTAGAACTAGCCTGTAGGTAGCTTGGTAAAAAGCTCACTCCAGCTGTCGCCAAGGATAATTGGCTTAAAAATTTGCGTCTATTGGTCATAGTTTGAATGAGTTTACACCTTCTTTAAGTTGAATTTTTCTTCCTTTCCATACGAAACTGCCTGTAATTGTAGCAGGAAGGTTAATTTGTATTTTCCATTGATTTTGAATCAATTGATAGTCGACCGAAATTTCTCCATTGGGATGCGGGATCTTTCCATTCACCTGAGTTAAAGCCCCTAAATGAGGTTCGATCTTCACTTTAGAAAAACTGATTCCATCGCTGTCAATTCCTAGTGTAGTACGGTAAAATTCGATGTTTGGACTGGAACCCCAGGCATGGCAATCGGATCTTGTTTTATCTACATCTGAAGTCTCTGCCCAAGTGGTTAAGCCCATTTGGATGTTTTCTCTCCACTTGTCCAACCAAGACAAATAATCATTTCCGTATCCTGCCTTGATTAAGGCTTGATGTAAATAATACTTGAAATAGATCGAAGCAGGAGCTAACGTGGAATTATGCAGTAATTGATCTGCTACTGCTTTAATCTCTTCTCCTTGGGTCAATCCCGTTAAAATAGCAAAGGAGTTGGTATGCTGAGAAAAAGTATCTTTTTCTTCTCGGTCAGCAAATAGATTTTTCTCTTTTACCCAATATTTTTGACGAATCGTCTTTTTTAATTGATCAATTAAACCTTGATAATCCGTCGCTAATGCCTTATTGCCTAGTTTTGATTCTAAGTCTAAGGCAACTTGATATGCCCACAAAAGTTGGAAATCTAATACTGCCGAGGTTCCATTGGGACTCATTGGGCCCATTCCTGCACGCCAATCTTTGGCATTATCCACCCAGTCGGTAAACATCCATTGCGGGACATTTTTTAATGAACCATCTGCTTGCTGATAGTTTTTGAAATACTCCAATATCTGACGAACGCCTCCTAGTTTCTGCTTGACAAAACTGGCATCTTTTCCATAACGAGCATAATCTTGCAACATGCCAATGTACCAAAAAGAAAAGGTTGGGATGTACTGAGGAGTAAATGAGGGGTGTCGACTAAAAGTGACACCTTCAGGCTGTCTTGAATAATCAATGAGATTCAAGGCATTTTTAAATAAGCGATCATCGCCACTGTTGTATAATGAAATCAATGCTTGAATTCGACCATCACCGATGTATTGCAATTGTTCATAATAGGGACAATCCATATAGGTTTCATAGGCGCATAAACGAGCCGTTCTCCATCCAATTTCCAGAATTTTACTGATTTCGGTATTGGAAGAAGTTAAACTTGCATTTAATTGAAATGGATAAGCTGTGAATTGGCTATATATGTCCTGAATGGTTAATGGCTCATTTTGCGTAGTGACCTTCACTTGAACATAGCGATAGGTGCGGTAAGTCAAGGTGGTAAATGTTTGATTGCTAGATCCATCTACTAATAAACTATCTGTACGCCCGATGAATCTTTTTCCTGCTACCTCATTTCTATTTCCTTTAGAAGACGAAGTATTAAATAAGGATTCCGCATAAGCTAAGGCGATGGAGGCTCCTTTGCCTCCGCTGAAAACTATTTGTGGATAAGCATTTGTCAAATAAGACTGATCTAAAATGAGTTTAACGGTGCTGTTGGCTGGAATTACAAGGTCATTCTTTTTTTCAGGAAAGGAGGAAGGAATTTCGATGGCGCCTTCTTTGTGAACAAGTTTTTTCAAACGTTCTTCCTTTAATTCCATTTGTGGAATTTGGGAAGGTACAAGCATCCAACCACTCATGGTACCAAATTGGCCCAATTGATTTTTAGGAGAACCTGAAAAAATAGGTCTTGCTTTTTGCCATTTAGAATCATCAAACTGGTCACTTTGCCAAGATTTGGTTTGGGCATTCAAGTTTCTTAATTCACCTGCACCTGCCACATAATAGGCCCTAACGTTAAACCTGATTGGATTATAGCTATTGTCCTTTTCACACAGCCAAGTATTATTGGTGTTGACCATGGCCTCATTGCTACTCGCGCCTTGTAAGATAAAACCTGTTCTATAGGTAATTTGTGCTTCGGGTCTAAATTCTCCTTCATTCCAAACTTGGGCCGCTAGGATATTTTTACCGGATTTTAAATAGGGCGCAATGTCTACTGTTTCAAAATTCCAGTGAGCTAAATCACCTCGAGCTGGTCCCATGGAAACAATCTTCTCATTGATGTAGAGTTTATATCGATTATCTCCTGAAACATGGATGATGAATGATTGTGGTTTGGTACTCAGGTCAATGGTTTTTCTAAACATGTAAACCCCATATCCATCTGGACTTGTATTGGGAACACATATCCAATTGGCTTGCCATCGTTTTTGTAAAATGTCAGCAGAAACTTGTTGCGAATAAGTTAAAAAGGACTGACAAAGTAAAAGCAGTAAGATAACTCGTGTGCGTAAATTCATGTTCATTGGGCGGCTTATTATTGAATGAAATGTATACAATGTATATGTTTTGTAAAACATATTCTTGATTTGATACAAATATTGATATTGAAAATGAAAGGACTATCCTTATTAGTATTAAGGTTAGTTGGCAAAAGAAGTAAAATTTAGTGACTGAGAGTTTATTTAACGGAAATGGCTGTCTTGTTAGCCAGAGAAAATGATGGATGGTATCAAATTTCTTTGAATTTATACAAATAGGGGGCTTTGTTGGCCGCACCCGTAAATTGTTTTTCTAATCGATCGAGCATGTTTAAGCTCAGCATCATTTTTTGGAAATTGTTTCTTCGAAAAGGTTTATCGAAAATCGTTTCGTACAGATTTTGAAGTTCTTTCATAGTGAAAGTCTTCGGTAGCAGATTATAACCAACCAAATGATCATCAAAGTTGGCCCGCAAAACTTGAAGTGCTTTTGCGATAATTTCTTTTCCATCCAAAATCAAATGGGGTAGTTGATTGATATCCACCCATTCCATTTTTTCGTCGATCGGTGTAGTTTGTGGTTTTACTTTTTTGATGTCCACCAAGGCATAGTAACCAATGGACACGAATCGACGAACAAACCAGTCGTATTCGGCTTGGGAGCCTTGTAAATGTGGATTTTGAGCGAGTAGAGAACCCATGAATTCAGCATTGTTTCGATTGGCATTCCCAAATACATGAAATTGCTCCAGATAAATGTCCTTCATCTGAGTTCTGTCTTCCAGTATGCGTTTGGCCGCTTGGTCCACATCTTCCTCTTGGTAAATAAATCCGCTGGGTAGTCCCCAGAAATCACCTTGGAAGTTCAGTTTGGGAACCAATACTTTCAATGTCCCATTTTGGTAGCCAAATATGACACAGTCAATCGACAATTGGGCGATGTAATTTTGGGTACTTAATCCTTTATAGCTTTCAGACATAGGTTGACATATTCTTATATCAAAAATAAGAAATTATTGTCTAAAAAATAGACAATATAAAAATTGTTTCTATATTTGGGCACAGATTGGAGGTGATATCCGTATAATTTATTGATAATCAGTAGAAAAAGAAATCTAATTCACTGAGTTTTACGCTTATGGAAACCCAATTAAATTGTAACTAATTGTCATATCTAAATAATTAAACCCATGAAAAAAGTAAGTATGTTGTTTGCCTTGTTAGCTTTTATGGTAAGTTTTTCAAGTTTTTCTAAATCGAATCTTGCACCTGATTTTTTTGCAGGTAAGTGGGAATTGGTGATCGTTGGAACTCCCAATGGAGATGCGAAAATGATCAGTGAAATTAAGCGTGTGGAAGGTAAATTGACTGCGGTATTGAAAGATCCGCAAGGACAAAACCCGGATATGAATGCCAGTGTGGAAGAAAAGGAAAATCAGATTTCTGTATTTTTTCAGGCGCAAGGCATGGATATCACCATGACCTTAAACAAAGTAGATGAAGATAATTTGAAGGGGGATATTTTAAGTGGAATGTTTGAGGCGAAAGCTAAACGTATCAAAGAATAAAAGGATTTACTTAAACAGAAAAGGGGCAAAATGCCCCTTTTTTTGTTTAAAACACCTAGGTTTTTTGAAACTATAAAAACATATAAGCACAAACTAAGCTAATCAAAGCGGGTAAAGCTTGTTTGAAAAAGATGCCTCTGCTATAAAGCGCTCCAAAAAGTCCAGCCACTGATACACAAGCTAAGAAAAACAGCGCCACGTTTTTCGACCAAGCTGGATCAGAAATACATAATGACCAAATTAATCCTGCGGCTAAAAATCCATTGTATAAACCCTGATTTGCTGCAAGTCCTTTGGTCGGTGTAAACAATTCAGGCGACAAAGCGCCTTTGAATGTTTTTTTGCCCAAAGTTTCCCAAGCAAACATCTCTAAATACAAGATGTACATATGCTCCAAGGCCACAAGTCCAATGAGTACTTTGCTGACAATTTCCATGTTGGCTTATTTAAAAATACTTTTACCTTTGGTCAATTTTTCAATCTCGGCCACGGTTCTTGGAGAGCCCGCAGATAAGTTGATTGGTGTATCCTGAGTGACTAAAATATCATCTTCAATTCTTACCCCAATATCCCACCATTTTTTATCACAATTACTTCCAGCTGGAATATAGATACCGGGTTCTACAGTTAATACCACGCCTGCTTCCAAGACCCTTGGTCCCATATCATGCACATCCAAGCCCAAATGATGGGAAGTACCATGAGGGAAATATTTTCTAGCTTCTTTTTCATTGGCAGCAATGCCCAGCTTGATTAATCCCGCATTCACTACAGCTCTTGAGGCTGCATCTACCCCAGAAAAAGGCAAACCAGCTTTGCAAGCAGCAATACCCGCATCTTGGGCCAGAAGCACAATTTCATAAATCTGTTTTTGAGCCTCACTGAATTTACCACTGGCAGGAACCGTTCTGGTGACATCAGCACTGTAACCATGGTACTCCGCCGCGCAATCACTCAGCAATAATTCACCTGCTTGAATTTCTTTTTGATTGGTAATATAATGTAAGACACAAGCATTTCCCGCGGCACCGTTGATACTTGGATAACCCGTATATTCAGATCCTTGGTTTTTGAAGTGGTATTCCATGATGGCCTGTGCCTGAAATTCTTTCATCCCAGGTTTAATGGCTCGCATTACATCATTATGTCCTAAGGCACTGATTTCCGCTGCTTTTTTAATTAAGGCAATTTCCTCAGGAAGTTTGATTCCCCTCAATTTACTGAGTATTCCCAAAGTGCTTCTTTGAGCAATCGGTTTATTATGAGCTATCACAAGACTATCCAATATATTGGCCATCTTGGTTAATGGCTCTTCTCTTCTTTCGTATTTTCCGAAAATTCCTTCATTGCGATAGAGTGAATAAACGGAATCAATTTGGGCAAAAGGTAGGGTAGAAGCATTCAGTTTATCATTGGTGAAGACATGAGCCATCTTACTTTTCTCTTTGTATCCATCTACTCCCAAAATCTTGCCCGTCCAAAGCTCTTTCAATGGATCACGATTTTGAAGGAAAATAAACTCAGTTCCTGTTTTGCCTAAAAGCGTCACTGGGTTTTTGAATAGAAATAAAACAGCATTAGGCTCATCTAAGCCCGTTAAATAATAGAAGTTTTTACTTTGGGCATATTGATAGGTAATGTCATTATTGCGCACTCGAATTTGCGAAGCAAAAAAGACAGCCATTCCCTTTTCTGAAAGTTTTTCTTTTAATGCCGCTCTTCTGCTAGCATGGAACTCTGGACTCAAATAATCATTGGGATATAGCTGGGGAGACTGTGCTAAAATCAAGCCAGAGCTTAATAAGGCACATACCAAGAAAAAGAATTGAGTAGTCTTCATATTTTGTTGATAGGATGTTATTCTAGAAATAAAAGTATCAAGTTTCCGTCAATTTTTTGTTGCCTAATTCAAAATATCCCAAATTCAATTCTAATTGGATTAAACTTAGTCGGCAGGGAGTTCGTTAGGTATCGGGATTAATTTAGCTTTAAACGAACTGAGTAAGTGCTTAAGTCGTGTAGGTAAATTCTCCTCGTGATTGATAGCTTCATTTTCAATGGATTTGGCCCAGTTCAAAAAGTCAGTGGTGTGCTGACTTTTCTTACCTGTTTGTGTACTGATGGGGATCAATTTCGTCCGCATGATGGCTTTTAGATGACTTTGACTTTTATTCATCATGATGGTTTCTAAAAATAAAAGCTCAGAATCTGCATAAAGCAGACTTGATTGAATGCAAACAACTTCATTATATAAAGCGGGTTTGATGTAGGCGATTTCATGTCCACCTACAACCCAACCTAGGCCCTTGTTAAAGTAAGATGTCAAATCAACTTGGTAAAAGTCTCTTAAATGATCTTCTCGCGCATTCATGAAATAGTCGAGGTATCTCGAATTATTTAAGTGCCCCAATAAATCACAATCATTAAATCGAATAATATAGGTACTGCTAGGTGTCTTAGTCATGTCTTTATTATTTTATTATTTGCACGGATCATTTTCTTAGATTATCATTCGTACGAGTATAAGTTTATAATGGGCCGATTTAGGCTTTTATATGCGGGTATTTTACGAGTAGCTCTTCAAATACCTTTTCATAATGGGGGAGTTTCAGGGCATGAAATGCAGCTTCTTCTAAAACATAAGATATAAGCGAGTCAAATTCAGATATTTGCCCTTTCGCCAAATCAAGTTGGAAGGAGGACTTAACAGTTGGATTGAATTTCCTGAGTAGCTCAACATTGTTATTGATGGCATTTGCATCCAATGGAATATGTTTTACTTGAGCTAACTGAATCAATTCTGATGTAAGTTGAATGAATCTTGTCAAGTGTTTTTCGTTTTCACGTATTTGGGAGAATGTCAGCTGAGTTAATGCCGAAACAATGGCTATGGGTGAAACAAACAAGAATTTTTTCCATAGAATTTCTTGAATATTTTGTGTGAATGTGGTGTTTATTCCAGCCTCTTGAAGTAATTTTTCAAAAGCTTCCCCTTGCTTACTTGTTTGATTATTTGTACCAAAAAACAAATGGGTCGGTCCAGGTTTGTGTTCTATGATTCCTGCTTGTAGGATGTTGGAAGCTATGAAAATACAACCTTCCAAAAGGCTAATTCTTTTGGGCAACAAATCGGCTAAGCTTGCGTGACCATTTACCGTGTTTTGAGTGGTGATTATAACAGCATTCGGTTGTAAACACTTGGCATATTCTTTTAAAATCGTGGTGGTCGAATAGCTTTTGGTACAGATAATTAAGGCATCTATTTGACCAATAATTGCTGGATCATCCGAGTTAACGCTTGGGATACAACGATATGTTTGATCACCAGAATGTAGCGTAAGTCCTTGTTGGTCAATAGCCTTTTTGTTTTCTCCTCGTGAAATAAATAGGATTTCAACGTTTTCAGTATTTTGATAATGGTAGGCTAATTTCCCTCCTATGTATCCACCTATACCACCAATTCCTGCTATGGCAATTCTTGTTTTTTGATTCGTATTCATAGGTTTTTATTGTGTCTTGTATAGTAATTGGCTGATGGTAGCTAAATGGTGATCGTCGTGATCTGCCACAAATAATACATGGTCTTGTAGGTTCATCGGTATTTTTAATCTAGGATGAAGGGCAGATTGTAACAGGTTTTCGGGTTGTAGCGTTTGTAGTATTTGTATGGTATCCAATCGACATTTTTTAAAGGAGCCTAGTAATTCCTGGATGGAAGTGGCATTGTGATTGGCTGTATGTGTTGGAGTATTAGCTAAATCAGTATATCGCAATTCGGTCTGGCCGCTCAATATATCCTCAATTCTACCTAGCCACAGTGGTTCCAGGTCAATCAGGTGGCCAATGTTTTCTTTGATACTCCAAGAGCTATTTTCTGACCATGTAAGTGTTTTTTCAGATACTCCTATAAGTTTATCTACTAATCGAATGGATGTTCCACTGAGTCGTTCGAGTATGGATGGGAAAATTTGCTGCGTATTTCCAAATTGAAAATGTCGCTCAAACCATTTTTCTTGTTGCATGGTCGTATGGGCAATTTGATAATTTCCTTTATTAAGCTGTTGGAGGTATTCCTCTGTAAAGTGAATATGACCCTTTTCTATGGCAAATTTTTGGGCATTATACTGCCGAGAATTCCCTTTCGGAATAGATAGGGATTTCCATTGTTCATTACGAAGCATTTTACCTAGGAAAACGATTTGACCTATATGGTAAGGATAATGGGCTAGTTGGCGATTAATCGCTTCAGTAACCGTATGACCTTGGTTTCTAATATAAATGATTTTTGATAATTCATCATCCCTTAGTTTATTCAAGGTTGTAAAGAGGCAATCCCAACCCGCATTCCAGCTAGCCATGAGCTGTTTTTTATCTTGAATAGAAAGGTCGAATTCTTGATCTCTATTTCGTCCTTCCTTTTCTCCGTCTGAAATTAAGAAGTCGGTCCAGCGAGAAAGCATATTTCCACTAAGGTGTTGAATGATGATAGCGATGCTATTGCTTTCCGAGTTGTATTGCCAAAATAGATCAGGTTCATCGACTTGTTCTATGGTCTTTTCAGCGAGCATTTTGTAATATTCAAATTGCTTGATGACACTTGATAAATAGTTGGGGTCCATGTTTTTCTTTGATTATCGTAAGACAAAAGAAATAGGCATTAAAGAATGCCAAAATCAACTTGTTTGAGGTAATTGAACTCCGGCGTTTTAACACCGGCATCTAGTCGGATTTGCTTGACTTCTGGTGAGTCGAAAAATGACTTGGCCTTTTCTATATCTTCCCAATGTGAAAAATGTACAACTTTATTTGGCTCATGTTGGAATTGTAATACTTGAAATGAAATTTCCCCAGCTGCTTTTCTTAAGTTAGCGGCTCGGTCAAATTGCTTTTTCCAGGATGCGTAATCGGCTACTTCATGGATAATAAGGACGTAGTTCATAAAATTGTATTTTTTATACCATTCGGTATATTTTTAGATAAATTTTTATTTATGCTTTTATGTTTCGGATCAATTTTTCTAGGAAGTCCATCGAATCATACAAAGCATTCAGGTTACCAGTTACTTTAGTTTGCATAAAGCTGCCTTGAATCAAAGAGGTAAGCACAGATATAAATTCTTGAACTTGAAGATCGGCTTTGATTTCACCTTCTGATATTCCTTTATTAATGAGGAATTCCAATGTTTTTCTCCAATAGGTAAAAGCTGCAGTGGCCTTGCTTCTCAAGAGAGGATGCGTGTCGTCAGCTTCGGTTGACGTATTCGTAATGGGACAGCCTGCAGCTAGGAAAGGTAATTTTAGAAAGCTTCTATAGGTTTGGGGATAAACTAATAATTTACCGATGATGGAAGTTTGTGTTTCCATTTGACTTTTTATGTAGAGGTTAACCCGCATAAAATTATAATCAAATGCGGCTAATGCTACTTCGTCTTTATTGTCAAAATTTCCATAAATACTCCCCTTCGTTAATCCCGTAGCAAAAGTTAAATCATTGATTGAAGTACCTGCATATCCTTTTGTATTGAATATGGGGGCAGTTTTTTCAATGATAAATTGCTTTGTTCGTGCTGCTTTCGACATCTTTTGTTTGCTAGGTGATGTAAATGTAATAAAATATACCAATTGGTATAAATATTAGGTTGATTATTTTCGAAAAGCATTTCAAGAATTTTTATGTTACTCTTTATTCGAACTTTATATTCAATTTATATAGTTCTTTGGCTAGTAGGAGTATTTTTCGTGAAGAGGCTACATTCATTTGCAAGACATGGTGCATGATTTTTATCTATTTATTGCTTAGCTTCAAGTCTAAATTTCAAAAAAATCAATTTTAGTGAAATGAGACTTAAACAATACCTGATATTCTTCGGATTTTGCTTCATATTCAGCACTTCCATTTTCGCCCAATCTTCCGAAAAAATAGTAGCTGGGTTATCACTTGAGCGCCTGCACCGCTACCATGCCTTTTTGCAAAAGGAAATTGATGAGCATCAGATACCTGGAGCTGTTAGTTTCATCATGAAAGATGGCAAAGTGGTCGACCAACGTGCCTTGGGATATAGCAATGCGGTTGACAAAGTGCCCATGAAGCAAGACGATCTTTTTTACATGCAATCCATGACCAAGCCTATCATTACCGTGGCTTTTATGATGTTGTATGAAGAAGGTCATTTTCTCCTGACTGACCCTGTTTCGAAATATATTCCTGAATTTAAAAACTTTCGTGTTGCCAAAGATGTCAATCAAGGTGCCAATGGAGAAACCGATAGTTTAAATAGCCCAATTACCATTGCCCAAATTCTAAGTCATACTTCTGGCATGACCCATGGATTGGCAACAACGGCTTTGGATCGGGATTTTAGAATAAAATATTATGGTATGCCCTTTCCTAAAAACATACAAGAGTTAGTTCTCAAGGCCACCAAAATTCCTTTGGTAGGGCAGCCCGGAAAACAGTGGAATTACAGTGCTAGTCCCGATGTATTGTCTGCCTTAATCGAAAAATTTTCGGGCATGAGTACGGCTGAATTTTTACAAGAAAGACTGTTTAAGCCCCTGGGGATGACAAATACCGGTTATAATTTAACGGATGCACAAGCCGCTCGAGTGGTTAAAGTACATCGTAATTCTCCAGATGGATCTTTGATTTTGACGACAAATCAACCTAAAACTTCGGGTAATGTCATCTGGTTTGGTACTCATAGCCTATTTTCTACTGCCAAAGATTACATGGAGTTTTGCCAAATGTTATTAAATGATGGCAAATGGAAAGGGAAACAATACTTAAGTAGAAAGACATTGGAATTAATGATTTCTAACCATGTGGGGGAAATGTATGAAAAACGAATTCCCGATCGTAAAGGGGAAGGTTTTGGTTTGGGATTTGCTGTATTAGAAAGTGTTAGCGGAAGTCAGGTCTTAGGAGATAAAGGATTGTATTTTTGGTCAGGCGCCAATAATACCCACTTTTTTATCAACCCGAAAGAGAAGTTAATCGCCATCATGCTAACTCAAAAAGACCCACATACCATTTATTACCATACCAAAATGCGCCAATTGATCCATCAAGCCATTGTGGATTAGTTGCCTTAGTTATTAGTTAATTCTGATTTATTAATAAATAATCCAATATGCCGAAGCCCCCAAGCCTTGGCATATTGATGTAAACCTATTTTATGAAACACTTTATTATCCTATTGGTTTTAGGGGCAATTCCTGCATGGGCCCAACAAGCAAAAATTGTTCGAGGACCTTATTTGCAAAATTTCACTAGCACCTCAGGTGTAATTCGATGGAGGACGGATGCACCTACCGACAGTCGGGTATATTATGGAAAAGAATTACCCAGAAATGCCAAATCAGTTCATGATGCCCGTTTGACGACGGAACATGAGGTGAAAATTTCCGGATTGCAAGCCAATCAGACCTATTTTTATTCCATTGCCAAATTAGAAAAAGTTTCCAATCAATTTGTGAAGACTTTGCCTAAACCTGGAAGTCAGCAGGTTATTCGGATATGGGCCTTAGGGGATTTTGGTACGGGTTCTAAAAACCAGTTATTGGTTCGAGATGCAGTCAAAGATTTTGTCAAAGAGAAGCCCATCGATGCTTGGATTTGGTTAGGAGACAATGCCTATGGAAGTGGCAAAGATGTGGAGTATCAAAAAAACGTATTTGAAATATATCAAGAGGATTTCTTTCCGAACACCAAATTATGGCCTAATCCAGGCAATCATGATTATAAGGATAATCCTGATTCCAAGAAATTGGCATATTATCAAAACTTCACCATGCCAATGAATGGAGAGGCAGGCGGTCTTAAATCGGGTACCGAAGCCTATTATTCTTTCAACATGGGAAATGTACATTTTGTGTCGGTTAATTCGGAAGAAACTTCGGAAGACGGAACTAGCATTGTGGATAGTACGGGTCAACAAGCTCAGTGGTTAAAACGTGATTTGGCAGCTAATAAATTACCTTGGACCATCGTCTATTTTCATGAACCTCCTTATTCGAAAGGATCCCACGATACAGATACGGATGAGGAAATGACGAGGGTACGTCAACAAATAGTACCTATCTTGGAGCGGTATCGGGTGGATTTGGTATTGGCAGGACATAGTCATTCTTATGAAAGAACGTTGCCAATTCGGGGGCATCTAGGTCAAAATGAGAGCTTTGATCCAAATAAGCATGTGTTTGCCAAGGAAATAAAACCTAATCATTACGTAGTTGATAAATCCTCAGCCCAAGGGACAATTTATATCGTAGCTGGTTCAGGTGGACAATTGGGGAAAAGTCAACCTAGTTTTCCATTGAAATCTTCAGCCTTTTCCACCGTAGCACTGGGAGGATCACTTATTCTGGATATCCTAGGTAAAAAACTAGTAGGTCAGTGGTTAGGATCTGATGGAAAGGTGCACGATGCATTCAGCATTCAAAAGTAAATTGAACTCTTTTTTTTAAAAATAAGGAGTGGTTTTTTCTTTAAGAATGTATAATGGATGCCAATTGATTGATTTAGTGGGTTTGCCCTAGGATGGACAATGATAGTTAGCTCAAATACCTTTGGTATTTTGCCACTACAAAACTGA
Organism: Aquirufa ecclesiirivi; assembly: GCF_011250515.1. Classification (GTDB taxonomy): domain Bacteria; phylum Bacteroidota; class Bacteroidia; order Cytophagales; family Spirosomataceae; genus Aquirufa; species Aquirufa ecclesiirivi. The sequence goes on from NZ_JAANOP010000004.1 coordinate 209,298, forward strand.
ATTATTCATGGTTAAGCGTAGCTATTTAGTAGCCCTAATAAGTCCTTTTATCATAAGCTTAGGCGTGCAAGCTCAGGATGCATTCAAGGCTGACTTTAAAACTCCTCCGAATGCGGCTAAACCAAGGGTATGGTGGCATTGGATGAACGGGAATATTACCAAGGAAGGAATTCAGAAGGATTTGGAGTGGATGGAGAAGTCGGGGATAGGTGGTTTTCAGAATTTTGATGCCAGTTTAATGACTCCCGTGGTGGTGAAAGACAAGCTAGGCTTTATGAATCCAGGCTGGAAGGATGCCTTTAAGTTTACAGCAGATTTAGCCCAAAAAAAGAACTTAGAAATGGCCATTGCAGGCTCTCCGGGATGGAGTGTAACGGGAGGCCCTTGGGTAAAACCCTCTGATGCCATGAAAAAATACGTGTGGTCAGAGACACGTATTAGTGGAGGCAAAGTGTTTACGGGAAAAATTCCTGCGCCATCATCTGTAACAGGTCCCATGCAAAATACCCCCGTGGAGGCTGGAGGATTTGGTGGTCCTGCTCCTGGTCCAGCGCCAGTGGTGCCTGAATATTACCAAGATTTTGCCCTAATAGCCTATCCTTTATCCCAACAGGATAAAACTTTGGGGAGTATAAATCCTACGTTGACCAGCAGTGGAGGTACATTTACTTTAGCTCAATTGACCGATGGTGATTTGCATAATTTTGGTATGTTACCACCTAAAAATGTGGGTGAAGAAACATGGATTCAATACGAGTTTCCAGAAATTCAAGAAATTTCCGCAGTGACCATTGCGAATGAAGGGTATGGCGAATTAGCGGTATTTAGAGGAGGACCAGAAAATCGCTTTCTTCAATACAGTTTGGATGGAATTACTTTTAAGCAAATTATCGCTATACCGGGCACTATCACTGCTCAAACCACCTTGTCATTTAGTCCTATTAAGGCAAAATATGTTCGCTTAGTGTATAAAATATTGCCTCCTGCCCCGGGTATGATGGCGATGTTTGGGGGTAGTCAAGACAATAGTCCTAAGGGAACCCAAGTTTCGGAATTTGTCGTTCATACAAGTCCTAAAGTGCATTTATTTGAAGGTAAAGCTGGATTTCAGCCTTGGGTAGAGTCCCCTGGCATTTCAACTTATAATCCTGTTGGACCTAAAACGAATCAAGTGGTGGATTTAACTGGTCAAATGAAAGCAGATGGTTCCATCTCTTGGAATGCCCCTGCGGGAGAATGGATCATTTATCGATTTGGGTATTCATTGACAGGTAAAAAGAATCACCCAGCTTCACCAGAAGCTACAGGTTTGGAAGTGGATAAGATAGACAGAGAAGCAGTAAGCCGTTATTTGAATAATTACTTAGACCAATACAAAGATGCTACGGGAGCTGATTTGATGGGGAAGCAGGGCTTGACGCACATGGTATTGGATAGTTATGAAGCGGGTCACATGACTTGGACTCCTGCCATGTTTGAGGTGTTTAAAGGGAAACGCGGCTATGATATGAAACCATGGTTGCCTGTATTAGTGGGTCAGATAGTTCAAGATCTCAAATCTAGTGAGAAGTTTCTGTGGGATTTTAGAAAGACCATAGGAGAGATGATTGTCGAAAATCATTACGAATTGATAGGGGAGATTTTGGCACAGCGAGGTATGAAACGTTATACAGAGTCACATGAAACGGGTCGTATCTTTTTAGCTGATGGAATGGATGTGAAAAAGAAAGCGGATATTCCTATGTCGGCCATGTGGCAACCCGGAGCATTGGTACCAGGTGCTGATGAAGAGATTAGAAGTAGAGCCGATATTCGAGAGTCAGCTTCAGTAGCCCATATCTATGGTCAGAATATTGTAGCGGGTGAATCAATGACTACCGTAGGGAATCCATTTAAACCACATCCTGGAACATTAAAGAGAACAGCTGATGTGGAAATGGCATCAGGCTTGAATCGATTTGTGATACATACGTCGGTGCATCAACCTTTGGATAATTTATTTCCGGGATTCACCTTAGGGCCATTTGGACAATGGTTTACTCGCCAGGAGACTTGGGCAGATCAGGCACGTGTTTGGGGAGATTATTTGGGTAGAAGTTCATATATGTTGCAGCAAGGTAAGTTTGTAGCTGATATCCTGTATTACTATGGAGAGAATACCAACATCACGTCCAATTATACTTTATCACTACCTTCAATACCTGCGGGTTATGAGTATGATTTTGTGAATTCTACTGCATTGAATAATGTCATTACAGCAAAAAACAAAAAATTGACGAATCCCAATGGCGGTCAGTATTCCGTGTTGGTCTTAGATCCGACGGCCAAACAAATGACTCTTTCGGTGTTGAACAGGATATTGCAATTAGCGAAAGAGGGTGTAACTGTGGCAGGACAAGCTCCAGAATATTCGCCAAGCTTAGTTGATCATGAACAAGAGTTTGCTAATCAATTGGCTCAATTGAAAAAATTATCGAATGTATATTTTGGGAAGAATTTGAAAGAGGTTTTGGCGCTCGTAAAGGTGTCAGAAGATGTTCAGATTTCGAATCAAAAAGCGGAGATTTTGTATGTTCACCGTGCTTTGGCGGATAAGCAGATTTATTGGTTGAATAGTCGTTCCAATGAACCAAATTCTGCGCAGGTTTCCTTCCGTGTGAGTGGAAAAGTACCTTCTATTTGGAATCCAGAGACGGGAGAAGTCACTAAAGTGGGTTATGAAATGAAAGGAGGGAGAACGATGTTGAACTTAGATTTTAGTCCTTGGGATGCTTATTTCATTGTATTTGAAGGAAAGGCTACGACATTAAAAGTAAGCTATCCGAAGCCACAAGTGGTGAAAACTCAAGCAATTGAAGGGCCATGGAAAGTTCAATTCCAAAAAGACAGAAGTGCTCCAGCTGAGGTTACATTGAATTCTTTGGTATCATTGAATCAGCATGAAAATGAAGGAGTTAAGTATTTCTCTGGTGCAGCTACTTATAGCAACAAGTATGAATTATTGAGTATTGCTCGTGGAGAAAGTATCAAGCTGGATTTAGGGGATGTGAAGAACTTAGCAGAGGTATTTGTGAATGGAATTAAGGTGGCGACACTTTGGAAAAAGCCATTTGTGGTAGATATTACTTCCCCTTTAAAAATGGGTAAAAATACGATTGAAATAAAAGTAATTAATTCTTGGGTAAACCGCTTGGTGGGTGACGCTCAGCCAGGAGCGAAGAAGATTACATTTACTTCCTTTCCTTTGATTCGTCCCAATAGTCAAACTGAAGAATCAGGTTTGCTGGGGCCAGTGAAGGTTTCAACTTACAAATAAAATGATAAATGATTGCTTAAAAATCCCCGGTATTTCCGGGGATTTTTTTTGTATCTACTATTTTAATTGATCCTTTATTTTTTGAAAATACTTTTTTGCTAAAAAGAAGAGAATACTTAAACATCCAAATAAAATAGAACCACCTAGGGCAGACTCCCTTTTTGATTTTTTAGTAATTTCTAGTGGTAATATTGGTTTATCTATGACCTGGATAAGAGGCGTTTCTTTTCGAAGCATCAATTTCCCCATTTCTAAATTTGTAAGCACTTGGGTTAACATAGCCGTAGTAGTTTGTACATCGATTTGTTTCTTAGCTCCTGTCGTTTTTCTGACATTTAATGCAGGATTTAGGTTATAAACATTGTCTACCGCCACGGCAACACCTGTAATAGCTGAATTTAATTCCATTCGAAGTGAATCAGCTTGATGTTGCAGAATATTGACGTTTATTCTAGATTTTTTACTTTTAGTTTCTCCATAAAAATCGGAGGTTTCTTGAATTAAATGCTCACAAAATAATTTGGAAAAAAGTTCATCGATAGAGTTTACTTCAATCTTTAAAATGGATATTTTAGCATCTGGTTGGAGTACGATTAAATGATCATTAATGATGTTTTTGTATAAAATAGCAATGGTTGAATCCTCTGTTCTACTGAAGTTTTTTAATTGATAAAAGGTTGTTTTATTCGGATAATCTTCCGCATATATTTGGTATATCTTAATATAATAATCAGCTAAAGTTGTCTCTTTAGAATTTATAGTGATAGGTTTTAATAATGTTTTACGAACCATCAGCTGGCTTTTCATTATTTCTAAAAGGTTTTGACCAGAAAATAAATTACCTCCCGCATCTCCACCTAGGTTTAGGCCTATTTGACTTGCTATTCCACTAACTCCAGCTCCAGGTCCTTTATCCTCTTCTAATGCAAAGGTCAATACCGCTTTATAAGTAGGTTTCTCATTCATGGCAAAGTATAGACCAGCACCAAAGCCGATCGCGGAAGCCAATGCGATGAAAATCCACTTATTTTTTAGAAAATGGTATAAATTGATGCCAATTTGGATAATATCCATGATAGAAATATTACCCTCTTCTTCTACGGATTGAATGTTTGATTCAGAATTAGTCGACATTTTTATTATTTACTAAGTAAAGAAATGGTGAGTAGGGTAGTACCTATTTGGGCAATCATTCCCGTATATTGTAAAATAGTTACTAATACATTGGCCTTAGGTTGGGTTAGTACTGGTACAACCACTTGACAACCAGGTTCTATCACTGGATTAAATCGGAAGAACCCAAAGCGTTTAATTTGTTTTGATCGGCCATTAGCATAAATGACATAGGCTTTACCTCGTATCGATTTATCGGTTACCCCTCCGGCAGATGATATACAATTTTTGATATTAAGGCCATTTTCAAATGGGATAATCGTTTCTTGAAAAACGGCCCCTGATATCTTAACTTGGTTATTTATTTTGGGTACAACCAATTCATCTCCATCTTTTAAAATAATATCAAATGTGCTACCAGGTTTCATGAGTATTTTATCTAGTTCTAGGGCTAGATAATTTATTTTCTTGGTCGTATTTGTTTGAGCATAACCATCCAGTGATTTAATCGAACCTTCAAATTTTATTTTCTCTAGCGAGTCTAAATAAGCCGAATTGTTATCAGATTCAAAATAATTTTTTTTGTTTTCATTTCGGATTAAATAAGCCCCTTTCAAAAAAGCGCTTGGTAGAACTCCTCCAGAACGTTGAATTAAATCGCTGATCCTCTCTGTTTTGGATGCTAATGAATATGTACCCGTAAAACGAATTTGACCAGTCAATTTGATTTGTTCTACATCATTGAAATTTTGATTTTTAGTAATGGAAATAAAATCAAAGGGTTCTAATTGGAAATTTTCAAAACCCTCCACTACGTTTAAATTAGCATCAATTTCTGAATTAAGAATTTGAGTTTTTGATTCAAGAGATTTGTCTGTTAAGGCCCCCCCCTTGTTTAGCGAACGAGCAATTTCAATTTTACTATTAGCTTTATAAGTAGTACCTCCAGCTAATCGAATTAAATCTTTTATCGTTATTCCCTCGTAATACATAAAGCTACCTGGTTTATGTACTTCACCTTGAACAGAAACTTTTAATTTATCTTTTAAATCAAAAATGGATGTTACATGAATAGAATCTTCTCTTTGTAATAAAATGTTTTCTTTTTGATCGTCCTCTAAAACTTTCTTTAAATTGATGTTGATGATTTCTTTGGTTAGGTCTGCTTTATTTCTGAATAAGTGTGCGCCATATAAATATGCATCTTCTTTTAACCCTCCAGATTTTTCAATCAAAGTTTTTATACGCAATCCTTCTTTTAACTCATAACTATCTGGGCGGAAAACAGCACCTCCAATTTTAATTCTATTTTTGAAACGATTTAATATTTTAGAGATGATAAAAGTACTGCCACCCTCTGGATGAAACGATGAATATTCGTTTTTAATTAAATCCTGGATAAGGAATTCTTCATCATTTTTTTTTATGACTTGTACACTAGCTTGATAAGCAAAATCATCAAATCCCCCAGAGTAATTTAATATATCATTGAAAGTTTCTTGAGCTTTAATTTCAAAAATTCCCGGTCTTTTAACAAAACCTTTCATTTCAATTCGATCCTTAAAAGGCGGAATACGTATGACATCATTCTCCTTTAATCCAACATTGTCCGATTGATCTCCATTGATTAAAAAATGGTACAAATCGATAGTTCGCAGTAATTTATTATTTCTGATTAATTCGATATTTCGATAAGTGCCAATTTTCGATGGTCCCCCAGCAATATTTAATGCATTGAATACCGTTGTTAAAGAACTGACATTAAAGGTTCCAGAATTATTTGCACCTATAATGGTGATGTGTATGGTTCTAATATTGGAAAGTGTAACTGATAATTTTGATTCGTTTGTTTTTAATGATTTATAAATATTCTTTTCCATTTGCTGCTTAATTTTACTTTGCGCAGCTTCCATGGTTAATCCACTAATTTTCACTAATCCTATGTTAGGAATAGTAATGTTGCCTTCTTTGGTTACACGTTGTTCCGTCGAAAATTCTTGAATGCCATACAACATTATTTTAAGGACATCATTGGGTCCTATTTCATAATTGTAAGGAGAGGCTAAGTTAGAATTAGCCATGAAATTCGACTTCTGCAAGAATAATTCAGAACCGAATATTAATGGATCTATTTCGGTATTATTTTTGGCACTTGGAGCTTCTATTTTTACCGAATTTTCAATTAGTTTTTCGTTTGAATTTTGTTGGTTGTTATTTTTTTGACCTTCAATTCTTTGACGAATCAATTCGAATTCCTCGCTGGGTAAGCCTCTTTCCAAAGCAGAGTTTTTAAGTTCATCCATGCCCATGTTGGAACTTTCTACTTGCGATTTTATTTTTTGAATTTCTGCGTCAGAAATTTGACTTGCTTTTATGGCACTTAAATTCTTTTGTGACAAGGTATTTAAATCTTGACCTGAAACAGGCAAAAATGAAAGAAAAAAGAGCAAGGAACAAGTATTAAGTATTGTGGAACTAAATGAATTTGATTTCATTTTGACGATTTAAATATGTAAAAGAAAATTTAAGGATATAATAATTTAGAAGAATCTCCCAAGTACACTTGTATACATGTCAGACGATATAGGTAATTTTTAGGTTAATGTGACTTTGTTTGGATTACGATCAAAATTTTAGATACATTTAATGAAATCAAGGCTTTGTTTTATAGTTGATTTAAATAAATAGCTAATAATATCATCGGAATTAACAGTTGATATTAGTTTATTCTTACATCTAATTTTCAATAATAAAATGCTGGAACAGGTTATTACAATCAAAGATAAAAAAATGGATTGTTAAAAGGAAATTAAGGTTATAAATGATTGGGCGTTAAATACTCGCCAACTATTTCTTTAGAAAAATATAAATATGGAGGGAAATATAAAATTCATTAGCCTTTCATTAAAAAAAATCGGAGTCCACTATATGTAGACCCCGATAATAAATTACTTCTGAATTACAATGCAATATTCAACGAGGTTGTTTTCTGACTTTGAACCACGATGGCACTAACTTGTTTCTCTACCGTTACTAAGCCGTTTGCGTTTTCAGATACAACGATCAAATCATAGCTTCCTGCTGCTAAGAATGCCAAAGTATAGGCACCTGTAGAGCTTATTTTGGTACTTGAAATTGCATTGGCAAATCGTACATTTTCACCACTTGGTTCAGCGCTTTCACTGTTCGTGTATTTGTCCTTTTCATAGGTATAAACCACGTATTTTTTATCCATTGCTAAATTACTCACTAATCCTGTGATTGTTCCAGATTGATTATTGACTGCAATTTTGATGGTTGGATTTAAAATATAAGTACTTCCAGATCCTGTAACCACAATGGATTTTCTTAAGTCGAAGTCGGCCGTAACTTCCACCACTCCATTGATCGGAACCGAAAAGTTTCCGTTTGCCTTGTACCCGGATGATGCACCGCTAGGTACAAATAATGGCATTTTTTCACCAGTATTGAGCTCTACATAACAACCTGGATTGCTGGGATTGTTCGTTCCTTTGGTTGGAGCATCTAGTTTAAAGCGTAATCCGGTATAGTTTCCAGATTTTAAGGTATAATTACCTAGTAGAGAAGTTTTTCCGTTTTGTAAATCTAGGATATTCACGACTTGTGGACTGGTAAAATCAGTAGCCGTTTCCCAGGATCCACCACTATTTTGGTATTCTAATCCCGTGAATGTCACATAAACGGCTTTAACATTGGCGGCGTCAATCGGGGCATCCGTAACGCTAAGGGCAAGCTTTCCTGTGCCATTCGTGAGATCATCTGATTTACAGGAAACAAACAAGGCAGAAATGATTAAAAGTGCTGAGAGTTGATTAGAGAGTTTCATTATTTTATATGGTTTTAAAATTTTAATGTTAACGCAATATTAGTTGTTAAATTTCATTAAAAAATGCTAAATTGTTCCAAATAAGGCATTTTTGAAGCCACATTTGGGCTCTTTGTCACCCTAATAGTTTAAGTCAAAGTCATGATGAGTTCACTAGTCGTTTTACTACTATTTTTAGCAATAATCGCATTTCTTTATTCATCGGTCGGACATGGAGGGGCAAGTGGATATTTGGCGGTGATGGCTATTATGGGTGTTGCACCTGCCATCATGAAACCTTCTGCCTTGGTCATGAATTTAGCTGTCTCGCTGTTTTCATTTATTGGATTCTATCGAGCAGGACATTTTAAGTTCAACTTATTTTGGCCTTTTGCATTAGCCTCTGTGCCTTTGGCCTATTTGGGAGGGACCATGACGCTGGCAGATTCGTTGTATAAGAAAATTTTGGCACTATGTATTCTGATTTCTATTTTCCGATTAATCTTTCAATTCCGAAACGAAAAGGAAGAAATTAAACCGATTTCTATTTCAGCAGGATTGGTTTCAGGTGGAGCCATTGGATTGCTTTCGGGTATGATTGGAATCGGGGGAGGGATTGTCTTAAGTCCTTTGATGCTGTTGATGCGATGGGCCACCCTAAAGCAAACGGCAGCAGTTTCTGCCTTGTTTATATTTGTCAATTCCTTATCAGGATTATATGGCCAAATTCAAAAAGGAGGAATTCAAGTGACTGAAAATTTTCCATGGACTATAGCGGCAACCATTTTGGGAGGACTCCTAGGTTCATATTATGGGAGTCAGAAATTCAATGTCCCTACACTGCGCTATCTCTTAGCCCTTGGTCTTATCATCGCTAGTGCTAAATTAATATTTACGTAATTTTGATTAGTGATGGTCAAAACTAAAAACTACTTGATTCTTTTTTGAATCTTTCCATTTATCATATTTCGACAATTCTAGATTGATTTGTCCCTTGAAACAACTTATTTCGTTCTTTCAATGAAATCATTTACTTTATGGCTCAAATAAAAATCACCCAAAGCGAAGTTCTGTCAGACAATTGGTACGTTTTGAGAAAAATTACTTACGAGTATACTCAGGCTGATGGAGGTGTACAAATACATCAAAGGGAAGCTTATGATCGGGGAAATGGGGCAACTATTTTGTTATACAATAAGGAAGCAGGAACGGTAATTTTAACCAGGCAATTTCGTTTACCTACTTATGTCAATGGAAACCCAGATGGCATGATGATTGAAGCCTGCGCTGGTTTATTGGATCAAGACAATCCCGAAGATTGTATTCGTCGTGAAACGGAGGAAGAGACAGGATATAAGATTACAGAGATTCAAAAAGTGTTTGAAGCCTATATGTCTCCAGGCTCTGTCACCGAGATTTTATATTTCTTTATTGCTGCATATGCTAAATCCATGAAGGTGAGTGATGGGGGAGGTGTGGAACATGAGCAAGAAAACATTGAAGTGTTGGAAATTCCGATCCATCAAGCTTTGCAAATGATTCAGTCTGGAGAGATTAAAGATGCCAAAACCATCATGCTTTTGCAGCACATTAAGCTTCAAGGGATTTTATAAAAATTGAAAACATCGTAATCATGTCACCTATTTTCTATTCTTCAATTAGAAAATGTATATTGGTCTATCATAAAAGGTGTTTGGGCCTTAAGGGGATTAATCATATATGGTGAATTATCGTAAATTTTTATGTTTTCTTTGTTTGGGGATATTGCTGAGTTTAGGACTTAAGGCTCAAACAGAATATTCTTGGTTATTACGTCCTCATGCCCTCCAGAGTTTGGATAGTTTATTACATCAGTCGCCTAGCATGGCACTAAAAACAACATTTTATCCACATGGTTTTTTGGATTCTTTGCTACAGCAACCAAAATCCATGCTCAGCTCAGATTCCTTGGCATTAGAAAAGAAAATCCAGAATCTAGCACAAGCTTTTTTTGAAGACCTTAGTTTTGGTAATCCCCGACCGACCTTTAAATTCCAAGGGTATGTTTTTGAATTGCGAAAGAATGAGGTTCGTCAATTGATGGTTTCTTATTTAAAAAACCAATCAATTGTAAGTTTAGTTAATTATTTAAATAATTCTTCTCCTGAAGTTAAATCCATCTTGGCTTTACTTCAACTCAAACAAGATAGTCTAGTATCTAATCCGACTAAAATAGCTCAATTGACATTGTCGGCCAATCATTACCGTTGGTTACATCACATTCGGAAAAACCAGATGTTAACTGTGGTTAATATTCCTGCCGCACAGTTGAAAGTTTATCAAGGGAATCAAGTTGCATTAAAAATGAGGGTGGTATTGGGTCGACCTGCTCGGCCTACTCGGGTATTAACTGCTCAGATCAAAAATGTGATTATCAACCCGAATTGGTATGTTCCACGAAGTATCGCTACAGAGGAATTATTGCCTGAGATACAAAAGAACATCCGCTATTTTTATGCCAGTCATTTGGACTTATTGGATAGAAACAATCAAGTCATAGATGCGAAAACGGTTGATTGGAAAGCCTTAAGTAAGAACTATTTTCCATATACATTCAGACAGAAGACGGGTGTTTGGAATACCTTAGGGATATTGAAAATCCCATTTGAAAATCCTTACCGATTGTACTTGCATGATACTTCAGAGAAGAAGCTATTTGCTTCTAGCAAGCGATTTTTCAGCCATGGATGTATCCGTTTAGAAGATCCCATTCGATATGCAAAAATGCTTTTGGGTCCTAATTCACGCGCGATAGATACTTTAAAGATCGAAGGACCATATTACAATATTCCTTCCAAATGGATTAAAGTCAATAAAACCGCTCCATTGATTATATGGTATAACCTGATTGATTTTGATGAGAAAGGAGAGGTGGTTTATTTGGAAAACATATATAAGTAGGGGGTGAGAATGAAGAATGTAGAATGAAGAATGAAGAATGAAGAATGTAGAATGAAGAATGAAGAATGTAGAATGAAGAATGTAGAATGAAGAATGTAGAATGTAGAATGAAGAATGTAGAATGTAGAATGAAGAATGTAGAATTTTTTATCGCACCATCTCGAAATTGTGTAAGTAGAAAATCGTGTTGGTTTTGGTCTTCCTAATTCTACATTCTACATTCTTCATTTAGGATATTAAACCTTATAATATTGCTCCCAACCTTTTCTAGGGGCGGCGCCTTTTAGAAGTGAATTGGCCAATGTATTGTTAGTAATCTGCTTGGTTTTTGGATCAAAAATCAATTTGGTATTTAATTTCTGTGCCATACAGCCCAAAGAGAAAACTTGACTTAAAGGGCCAGCAATGGCAAATGGAGAACGAGTTTCCTCTTGTCCCATACAGGCTTTCAAGAAATTAGCATAATGGTTGGAAGGACTTTTAGGGACTTCGGGTAATTTAGAGGCCATGTCTTTGGCTTGCTCTGGAGGGATAATGGACAACGTACTTCCATGTGATCCTCCTTTGAAAGTCAGGTCTTTGGAATAAATGATTTTCCCCGGATTCAGTTTAGCGGGTTGGATCTTTCCATTGCTAGCAGGTGGGATATTTGGATCTAATTCAGTCACTCCGTATCCTTGAGGTACTGGAGGGAGATTATTGACACCATCATACCAAGTGATATCCACTGGTGGCATGTTGCCCCTTTCAGGAAATTTAAATAAAATCGTTGAGGATTGCGGGTAGAAATAGGGATTATGTCCATCTGCTCGCAGCATATTGATTTCCGTTGGCAGGCCTAAGTCTAAAAATTGGTGTGCCGTATCTATGATATGAGCTCCCCAATCTCCTAGAGCGCCTAATCCATAATCAAACCAGCAGCGCCACTGTCCATTAATAAAATCTTTGTTGTAATCATGAGGTTGGGTTACTCCCATCCAAATATCCCAATCTAAGGTACTTGGGATAGCTTCTGCTGGAGGGAAGCTCTTGATTTGTGTGTTCCATCCATGCCAACGGCGGGCAGAGTTCATGTGAGCAGTTATGGCAGTAACATCTTTGATAATACCTGCATCTTTGTAAGCTTTAAACTGAAAATAATTGGCTTCTGAGTGTCCTTGGTTACCCATTTGGGTCACCAATTTGGAATGCTTCTTGGCTGCCTTCATCATCAATTCGATCTCATTGAATGTTCTAGCCATCGGCTTCTCCACATACACGTGTTTCCCTAATCCTAAGGCCATCATGGTTATCGCAAAGTGGGCATGATCAGGTACTCCAATGGCAACCGCATCAATTTGATTTCCCATTTTGTCGAACATCGTACGGAAGTCCTGAAACCTAGGAACATCTGGGAATTTTTTAAGGACTTCCAAGGTTTGTGGAGCGCCCATATCCACATCGCAAAATGCGACAAAATTAGCTAAGCCCGTTTTGTGAAACGACATGACATCAGAACCTCCTTGGTTTCCAATACCGATACAGGCTAAATTGACTTTATCGCCCGCTTTTTTGGTTGGGGTAAATGAAGAATGCTTTTCTGAATTGACCCAAATATAAGGGAATGCAGAGGCTGCGGCTATTAATCCTGAATTTTTCAGGAAGGTTCTACGGTCTTGGTTTGCTTTCATAATGGCTTAGTTTATCCAAATATATCATTTATTGCTTAAAACCCAACTGGGTTTTATCAGGATTGATTTGTATTAATCTAACAAGTAGTTCGAAGCTACAATCTACTCATTTCCAATTTTTAAAAACAGAACCAAATCTTATCTATAGCCGAAAAATATTCTTTACTTTTTAAAAGTAGACTGATTCTCGTTTTTTTCTTTTTGGTGTAAAATGAACGGTACATTTATTGAAATGCCGATAAATAAATTATTGCTGCAAATGAACCTAGATATGAATTTTATTTTACTAAAAAATTAAACATTTCGTTACAAATTTAACACGCATTTAATAATTTTTTTTAGGAATAATAGGATTTGGATGATATTATTGATCATTACTAATCCTATAACAACCAGTAAAATGGTCAAACTATGCAAAAAAAAATACTCTTGTCGTATAGACAAATGAGCTTAAGAAGTGCATTTCCCTTGTTGGGTTTAGCACTCACTTGCTTTAGTATGTCACCTGCTCATGCAGCACTGTCAGAAAAAGGAGGTTTGCTTCATGGATCTATCAAAGTATCAGTAGCAGATATCACTGTTACTGGTAAAGTCACCGATGAAACCAATTCAGGAATTCCAGGGGTGAATGTCATTGTGAAAGGAACTACTAAAGGGGTAATGACGGATGTTAATGGTAATTACAAGATTGTGGTTGCTGATTCCAAAGCCGTTTTGGTATTTTCAGCTATTGGTTATACACAACAGGAAATTACTGTTGGAAACCAATCGGCAGTTAACATCAATTTAAAGCCAGATAATAAATATTTGGATGAGATTGTTGTTATTGGTTATGGTACGCAAAAGAAATCTGACTTAACAGGTTCTGTCAGTTCTATCAAAACGGATCAATTAATGGAGCGTCCTGCAACATCTTTGAACCAGGCATTATCTGGTAGAATGGCCGGTGTACAAGTAAGTACCAACTCGGGTCGTCCTGGTGGTCGTACCACCGTACGTGTTCGTGGATTTAGTTCCATCAACTCGTCCAATAACCCATTATATGTAGTGGATGGAGTGATGTTGCCTCAAGGAAATATGAATCAATTTAGTTCGGCGATTGATTATTTAAACCCGAATGACATTGTATCGGTTGAGGTCCTTAAAGACGCTTCTTCAACAGCTATTTATGGAGCTAGAGGAGCCAATGGTGTAATTTTAGTAACCACTAAAAAAGGAAAATCAGGTGAAGGTAGTGTTACATACAATGCTGATTTCAGTGTTAACGTAGCAGGTCCTAATAAACCACAGGTGTTGAATGCAAAGCAATACATGGCTGTTGAAGATTTGGCTTGGGCCAACATGGCCAAATATGACCCAGCAGGCTGGGCAGCAGGAAGATGGGCCTATTTAAATCCAAGACTGAGAAGAACGGATCCACGTGTATTTGATGCCAGTGGTAACGCATTATATGATACAGATTGGTTTAATGAGTCAACACAAAATAAATTGTCTCAAAATCATCAATTAGGTTTTAGTGGAGGAAATGAAAGAACTCAATACTCCTTCTCTTTAGGTTATCGCGATGATCAAGGTTTAATCAAAACCACTTACTTGAAGCGTTATTCTGGACGATTCACGATAGACGATCAAATCAAAACGTGGTTGAAAGTTGGAGGAACTTTGGCATATAACAACCAAACGGAAAACTTATCCGATGTGAATGATGCCGTTTCAAGACAGATTGTGGAAGATTTTCCATTCCTTCCTGTAAAATATGCGGATGGTACTTATGCCAATAACCGTGATTTCCCATTTGCAGAAGGAACAATGAGTTCTGTTCACCGTTTAATGGGTCGTAAGTATATTTTAAATACACAGACTACTACGGGAAGTATTTATTCCAACATTACGTTCATGAAAGGTTTGGAGATGAAAACCATCTTAGGAGCTAATATCATGACCCAAGAAAATAATCAATCTCAAACGAGAACATTGAATATTGGTGGTCAAGGTAATGCTTCGGCAACCAATCAAACAGAAACGTTCTGGTCTTTAGAGAACTACTTAACTTACACGAAGGATTTTAACGAAAATCATTCAATCAATGCCTTGTTGGGTATTTCTTGGCAACAAACTGACTTCTTTAATATCGGAGCTAGTGTCAATGGTTTTGCGACGGATTATTTTGGTTTCAACAACTTAGGAGCAGGTGCTGTGAATCCAACGGTAGGTTCAGGTGCTTCTAAATTTGCTTTTAACTCATATTTTGGTCGTGTAAACTATACGTTTAAGAACAAGTATTTAGCTACAGCCACTGCCCGTGCAGACGGTTCATCTAAGTTTGGAGAGAATTATAAATTTGCGATTTTCCCTTCAGGTGCCTTGGCATGGAGGGTTTCAGAAGAAGATTTCTTGAAGGGTAATGCCACTATTTCCAATTTGAAAATTAGAACTAGTTACGGTCTTACCGGTAACTCTGAAATTCCAGCATACTCATCTCTTTCTTTGTTGAGTTCCAACTATTCTGCGGTTTACAATGACGGTCGTGTTTCTGGAACAGGTATTTCTAGATTAGCTAACCCAGATTTGAAATGGGAGAAAACAGCACAGACGGATTTTGGTATCGAATTAGGTTTATGGGGAGGTCGAGTTAATATCGAAGCGGATTACTACTACCGTTTGACTACCGACATGTTATTGGATGCGCCAGTACCTCAAACTTCAGGTTATGCTACGATTCGTCGTAATGTGGGTTCTATGGAAAACAAAGGTTTTGAATTTTCAATCAATTCTACCAACATCAAATCCAAAGATTTTCAATGGAATACTCAATTCAACATTTCTTTCAACAAAAACAAAGTGTTGACATTGGCTACTCCTTCGGATATTTTCAATGTGGGTGGACCAAACTTTACTAACCCGACGAACATCATTCGTATTGGTGAGCCAGTAGGATCATTCTGGGGTTTAACTCGTTTAGGAGTATGGGGAACAGCAGAGGCAGAAGAGGCTGCTAAATGGACTTCTTACCGAAATGGACTTAAGATTTTACCGGGTGATATCAAGTACAAAGACTTTAATGGAGACCGTGCGATTACCGATGCTGACCGTTCTATTATTGGTAATGGTAGTCCAGATTTCTGGGGAGCAATTTCTAACTCGTTCAAGTACAAGAGCTTTGATTTAACGCTAGAAATGCAGTTTAACTATGGAAACGAAGTCATGTTGATGAACCTTCACCCAAGTGAAGACCGTCAAGCTTTAGCGAATAGTTATACTTCGGTATTGAATGCATGGACTCCAACCAATCAAAATACGATGATTGCTGAAATTCGTGATACACGTGCAGGATATGTGACTAACGTGGATACTTGGTGGATTAAAGATGGTTCATTCTTGCGTGGCAGAAACTTGATGTTTGGTTATAATGTACCAAGCAACGTGGTAAGCAAATTGAATTTGAGTCGTTTAAGAGTATATGCAACTGCTCAAAACTTCTTCCTTTTAGTAAAAGATCCGATTGTTGGCGATCCTGAAGTTACTCCTACCAACCAAGGTGGAGGAAACTCAGCGTTCTCACAAGGTATGATTTGGCACAACTACCCTAAGCCTACGATTTACATGTTAGGATTACAGGTAGCATTTTAATGAAGGAAAATTTAAAAATGAAACGTAATATGAAATTCAAAATAAATTCCAAAATAAAGAAAGTGGCCCTAGGTGGGGTGCTTTTATTGGGGCAGTTTGGTTGTTCTGATTTCTTGGTTGAAAAAGCACCATCCAATCTAACTCCAGATGCTTTTTATCAAATTCCTGATCACGCAGAAGCCGCATTAGCTTCAGTTTATGCGGATACTCGATTCATGGGTGGTGGTGCAGGTATATTTTCATCTAACTGGCAGTTGTTGGAAGCATTAACGGGTACTTCTACGACAGAAACAGCTCAAAATTCTGACCTAAACAACTTGTACGGTTTGGTACATGATCCTAATACCATTCACGTAGTGAATTATTGGAATGGTTTATACAAGGTTATTGCTCAGGCGAACCAAGTACTAGAAAAAGTGCCACCAATCACTCCAATGGATGAAAACCAAAAGAAGAAAATTTTGGGAGAGGCACGTTTTTTAAGATCATGGGCTTATTTTCAAGCGGTGAGATTATGGGGTGACGTACCTTTAATTACCAAGCCTCAAACGGCTGGTTCTGAAGATTTCTTGCCAGCGAGAGCTTCTACCGAAAGCGTTTATAAACTAATCGTAGATGATTTATTAGAAGCTGAAAAGGCAGGTTTGCCTTGGATGGATGCCAGTGGTCGTGTTTGTTTGGCTGCTGTAAAAGCACAGTTGGGTAAAGTTTATTTAACGATGGCTGGTTTTCCATTAAATAAAGGAGCTGCTTATTATAAATTATCAGCTGATAAATCTTTGGAGGTTATTACTTACGCGAATGCTAATCCATCCGTCATTAATTTGTTCCCAACCTACAAAGATGTGCATACAGAAGGCTTGAAGAATCGTGTTGAGCACTTGTTCATGATTCAGTGTAATACGCTGGTTGCAGGTAATTTTATGGGAAATTTCTTTCCTAACTTTAAACCAGTAACTTATTCTGGTCCTGGAGGAACAGGTAGTTCGGTTCCAACCATCGCTTTTTATAATTCATATGAAAAGGGAGATTTAAGAGCGAAGAACCAAGAAGGCTATTTTTATACTAGCTATTTCACGAATGGAAATGGTGCGCCATTTGATTTAGGAGCACCATATGTATTCAAACACTTTAATCAGAAGGCCAATGGTTCTGCTGGTGTAGCTGGTACACGTTTAGATAATTTGAATGTTCCTCAAATTCGTTATGCGGAAGTATTGTTGAACTTTGCTGAGGCTCAAAATGAAGTAGGTGGTCCTTCTCAAGCGGCTTACGATGCGTTCAAACGAATTCGTGATCGTGCTACGTTGGAAACTCCAGGTTTAGGAAGCTATAGCGCTGCCAGTTTTAGAGAGGCAGTTTGGGTAGAGCGTTGGCATGAATTATGTTATGAGCAAATTACTTGGTTTGACATGGTTCGTTTACGTAAGGTTTACAATGAAACAACGGGTAAATTTGATAATTTCGTTGGTCACGTAAATCTTAGCTCCAACCGTCCATTGCAAGAAAAGCACTTACTGCTTCCTTTAGGAAAGCAAGAAATGTTGAATAATCCGAATTTGAAACCTCAAAATCCAGGTTATCCTAACTAGTTAAATTGATTTGAGTGATCTAGAAAAGGAGGGCAAATTTGCCCTCCTTTTTTTATGAATTAGGTATAAAAAAATCGCTTAGCTGGGGCTAAGCGATGAAGAGATTACGCTGTAAAGACCTATTACCAGCCTTTTCTGTATTTTCTTTGAATGTATTTATTGGCTTCGGGATAATTAGGGAACTTCATTTTTTTCGCATCCCAAACGAGTAATTGATCAGGTACACGAATGGCTACTGTTCCTAATAATACCGCCTCGGTCATTGGACCGGATTGTGCAAAGTGGGATTCCGTTTTTTCTCCTCCCAAACAGGCATCTACAAAATGATGGTAATGGTTTCTATCTGGTTTTACTGGCTGTTGGTACGATTTGAATTTAGCTTCTGGCAATAAAACGGGCATTTTTTGGTGAGGTATTAATAAGGCCCCTTCTGTTCCCATGATCATCGCAGATTCTGCTGGATAATCCGTTTCAGAAAAAAGTGCTCTAATTTCTTTCGGTGGGTAAAATTCTCCATCAAACCATTCGACGGTTAACTTGTCGGACTCCGTTTTTTCATTTCCTGGGAATGTCCAAGTAATATGATTTCCTTGCGGCCAGGTATCTGCCCTTCTTTCAGGAGATTCTTGCCATGATTTTTGTACTTCTGCCACTACAGAAATTGGATTTTTCATGCCTAAACCTTTCCATACAGCATCAAAGATGTGGCATCCTATATCTCCGGACCAGCCTGTACCAAAGTCTTGCCAAGTTCTCCAAATAGCTTGGTGGTAAATATTGGGTACATACGGCCGCATAGGTGCTGTACCAATCCAGTTATCCCAATGTAAGTGGCTAGGAGGGTTTTCTATACCTTCTGTAGGTCGAGGTCCCACATGTCGATATTTTGCCACTGCTCCTGGTCTATTTGAACATAAATAGGCATGTTTGACTTTACCAATAATCCCAGATTTTAATATTTCAACACCCGTGCGATCTCCAGACGTAGATGCAACTTGGGTTCCTAATTGGGTGATTACTCCAGCCTTAGTGGCTTCTAAGGTCAAAATCCTTACCTCCGCCACATCGTGGCACATGGGTTTTTGGCAATACACATGCTTGCGTCTTCGAATGGCTTCAATAGCGATGACAAAATGATTGTGATCAGGAACAGACACATTGACCGAATCTATTTTATCACTTTCTTGTTTGAACATCTCGCGCCAATCCGTATATGTTCGCGCATGGGGTAATAACTCGGATGCCCTCTTTAGATTCTTTTCATCTACATCGCAAATGGCGACAATGTCCACATTTGCATGTTTTTTGAACTGATTAAGGTCTCCCCAGCCCATTCCACCTACACCAATGCAGGCATGTTGTAAGCGACCGCTTGGGGAGGCAGCTTTAAGGGGTTGTCCCAGTAATATGGGTGCTGCTAAAGCGGCTGTGGCTGCCTTTAGAAGAAAATGCCTTCTTGAGTCGAATTGATTTTTGTTTTTCATTAGTTTAGAGATTTTATTCCTTGTCGAAGGAAACTTTAATATCTCTAATAATAGAAAAAATAGAGGAATAATTTATACTTTTCTATGCGTATTTTATCCCAAATTTTAAGAAAATAGGGATAAATCCAGTGTATTTCATTCCTGCGATTTATCCCCAGACTGACTTATTTTTTTGTAATCGTAAATTGATCATGAATCTCTCCATCAGATCCAAGCCAAACAGCTTCTAATTTGGTCTTGGTGATATCCAAAATCATGGATCCACCTATTTTATTATTGGAGTAAATGGCTGATTTTAAAGGAAAACCTTCTTTTTGTCCACCAAGTTGGCCACCTGATCCATTGACTATATAAATAACCCCTTGGCCATCTTTTCCGACTTCATACTGGTTTGGTGCTGAGCTTGTTGCAACAATATGTTTTGAGGCTTCAAAAGTAGCATTGATTCCATAATGTCCTCTCAAAGGATGCGTACGTTCGTACACATGGCTATGGCCTGCCATCACGATGTCCACCTTATATTTTTCAAATAAAGGATTTACATGCTCTCTCATTTTAACCATATCTTTTTCCGTATCCGAATCGTGCGAACCTTTGGAATAAGGCGGTTTATGGAAATAGACGATAGTCCAAGGTAATTTATTGGCTGCCAAATCCTTTTCTAACCATTCATATTGAGCTCCTTTACCATCCATTACTTGTAAACCAGAAGGCTCCATGAGCTCTGAATCAATGGATACTAAGTGTACCTGACCATAATTGACAGAATAGTAGGACTCATTCCCAGAAGGTACACCACCCAATTCTCCTTGTACTGGCATATTGAAAATCTTAAAATAGGGAGGCTCTGAAGGATCATGCTTACCTGCATAATCATGGTTTCCGGGAGCAGGGTATAAGTTTAAATTTTGAAAAAACTCATCTTGATAAATAGGAAAAACCTTCTTTTGGTATTCCTCATCTAATCCCTTGCTGTAAGCATTATCTCCTAACCAAATCCAAGCCTCTGCTCGGTGGTTTTTGGTATAATTCACTACCGCATTTTTTACCTCTAATTGGTTTTTAGAACCAGATCCAAAATCGCCTAATGCCCAAATGCGAACGGCTTGCGTCGATCCCAATTTAGGGGCAGTCAGAATAAATCTTTTTTCTGAAGCGGCTTCCATGGTTTTACTGTTACCAATGGTATAATAATATTTTTTGTTGGGTTTTAATCCTTGAATGAGGACTTCATGATCTACTACGGCCTGCTTCAGTTCAATGACTTTCGTTAATTTCTTTGGATTTTCACCGTAGATAACCCGACTATCCGTGGCTTGTTCGGTACGCCAACGAATGATTCCTTGATTTGGGCTCACACTTTGTAAGTAAGGTCCACGTACAATTTGGGCTAAAGCCGTAATTTGAAGGAATAATAAGCAAAAAACGGATAAGATGGATGTGTATTTTTTCATGTGTTAGAATAGGTTTTTCATTGCGCAATATTACTGATTTATATCTAAGCCAGATAAAGGGAGTGTAAAATTTTTAAAATGTACTCGGAGTCTTTCTTTTAGAGGATATTAACCCAATGCAAAATTTTATTATATTAGTACAATTATTCTAAACCTATCACACATGCAAGCTAATTTTTTATCAGCCGTATTACTTCCATTGGCGCTGGCCATCATTATGATGGGACTAGGTCTTTCATTGCAATTAGAAGATTTTAAGCGGGTGGTTACTTTCCCAAAGGCTGTGGTGCTAGGGCTGTTTTGTCAAATGATTTTGCTACCAGTTATCTGTTACTTTATTGCCTTGGGATTTGGACTTTCTCCCGAATTAGCGGTAGGGTTGATGTTATTATCGGCTTCACCTGGTGGACCAACCGCCAATTTATATTCACATATATCTAAAGGAGATGTGGCACTCAATGTTACATTAACGGCTTTGAATAGTTTGATATCGGTATTTTCCATTACTATTATTGTAAATTTTGCCATGAAACAGTTCATGCAGTCGGATCAATATGTTCCATTACAGTTTTCCAAAGTAATGGAGGTAGTCATGATTGTTTTATTACCCGTTTCTATCGGTATGGTGGTTCGATCAAAATTTTCCAAATTAGCAGCCACACTGGATAAACCAGTGAAAATTGCCTCAGCCGTCTTTTTAACCTTGGTCATAGTTTTAACCATAATCAAAGAAAGAAATCATATCGTAGATGATTTCAAAGCAGTAGGATTAGCGACCTTGACATTGAATGTTGCTAGTATGGCCATTGGTTATTTTGTACCCTTATTTTTTCAACTAGGAAAAAAACAAGCCATTGCGATTGGGATGGAAATTGGCATACATAATGGGACATTGGCCATCTTCATTGCCTTGACGGTGATCGGAAATAGTACCATGAGTATACCTCCTGTTATTTACAGTCTTTTGATGTTCTTTACTGCGGCTATTTTTGGATATTTGGTCAATATTGGCAGAAAATATGCCTAGTATTGTCTGTTTTTGCTAGAATAGTTTACTTTTTGGAAAGTTTAATTAACTTATTCAGTCGTTTTATGCTATTATTTTGTGGTGTGTTTAACCAATATAAACGCCATGAAATTAATGTTCTCCTTTTTGCTTAAAAACATACTGCTCATTGCACTTATTAGTAGTAGTGTTTTTGCCCAAAAAACGAAAGTTACGCCGGAGACTGCATTGACTTCCTATATCCATAATGGAGATGCAAGCTATCAATGGGAGGTAAGAGATTCTTCAAAAATTGGATCAACAACTGCCTATCAATTGATTTTGACTTCACAAAAATGGAGGCAATACACTTGGCGTCATCAATTGACTATTTTCGTTCCAAAGGAAATCAAATACCAAGATGCCATGTTGTTTATTTCAGGTGGCTCAAACAAGAACGAGCAACCTAATTTAGTAGCTGATGAACGACTTTGGCCTATTTTAGCCAATATTTCAGATAAAAATAAAGCGATCGTTTCTTTGATTCGACAAGTTCCTAATCAACCCTTATATGGGGATAAAACAGAAGACGAGTTGATTTCTTATACCTTACATCAATTCAAAGAAACCAAAGATTATACTTGGCCTCTGCTCTTTCCTATGGTGAAATCAGCGGTTCGCGGGATGGATGCTGTACAGGAGTTTAGTCAAAAGCGTATTAAATCAAAAGTGTCTGGATTTGTGATTTCAGGCTTTTCTAAAAGAGGTTGGACTACTTGGCTAAGTGCTGCTATTGATGATCCTAGAGTGAAAGCTATCGGTCCCATGGTAATTGATATGTTGAACATGCCAGCTACTTTAGATTATCAGTTCAAAACGTACGGAGAGTACAGCATACAAATTCAAGATTATGTGAGTCTGGGAATCCCACAAGGGAAAGATACCCCAGACGGGAAAACATTAACCGCCTTAGTAGATCCTTTTTCTTATCGTGCCAAATTGAAGGTGCCAAAGACCTTATTCATTGGAACGAATGACGAGTATTGGACAGTGGATGCCATCAAACATTATTACGATCAGATTCCCGGTAAAAACATGATACATTATGTGCCCAATGCGGGTCATGATTTAGCAGGCGGGAAGCAAGCCTTTGAGGCATTGAGCGGATTTTTTGCCAATACCATTCAAGGAAGGGAATATCCTGTTTGTACTTGGAATGCTGCAACGACTAAAGATGGTGCTGAGCTAAAGGTACAGGTAGCCACGCAAGATTTAGTGGGAGCGACTTTGTGGGAAACCACTTCTATGGACAAAGATTTTAGAAATAATTTATGGCTTAGTTCCCGTGTGAAATTGGAGAATTTGCCTCAATTGAAATTGACCAAAGAATATCCTAAAAAAGGATTTCAGGCTTTTTATTTGGATTTACAATACAAAGATGCCTCTGGCGGAAAGTATACCATTAGTACTCGAGTATTTGTCACAGATACCGAAAAGATTTTATAATAAACCTCTAACCTATGAAACCGGTCAGGGCAGATGTCGAAAGATGTTTGCCCTGATTTTTTTTGGTTTATTTGATGGTATGTAATGAAAATAGAAATTCGGAACAGTTGACTAAACAATGCACCAAAGCGGCATAAAAGACATTTTTAGTCTTGATATAGGTATATCCATAAGCCCACCCTGCTACGCTGGCAAGACCCACAAATATGACGGAACCTGCATGAAAGTGAACTAGGCCAAAAAACATGCTCGTGATGGCCAGGGAAGTATAGGTGCCTGTTTTAGTTACATGATTCTTTTCTAAGAAATAGGCTCCCGCAAAAAGAGCCATAGAGATTAATCCCGGAAACCAAAATAAGTCTTTGTACATGGCATAACCTGTAAAGAAACTCAGTATGGTAAAAATCAGGGCTCCCCAGGTCCATAGGACTTTCCAATTGGCCATAAGGGCTATTTTTTTAGCCAATATATTTTGAATCAAACCTCTGAAAAATAACTCCTCAAATAAGGCCGTACCTATGTAAACGCGTATTAATTCACGAATAGCAGCTGGAATCACAATCCAAGCAAATCCTGAGAAAGGCTGGGAAATGTTAAAGTTCCAAGCAATTCCCGCAATGTAGACAAATCCCAAGAAAGACAACCATGAACCTAGAGCTACGCTCATGTATGACCATTTCCACGTAGGATAAAAGCCAACATCAGGTAATTTTCTTACCACGGTAAAGGCATAGGCAGCTCCTAGTATCAGTATGATTTTTTGGACAGAACTAAATCCATCTGTATCGTATGGGATATTACTATTTCCGGGAAAATGAATGATAGTGGAAGGAATTAATACCAATAGAAGGATAATCAAATCTGACCAAGAAACTTCATGTTTGGGAAATGCTAAAAATGCTAAGGTCGGGAAGAGGTACAAGAAGAAGTATAGCCCTGAGCTACCTATGAATGGATTGATGCCATGAAATAAGTAATGACTCATGAGCAACGAAAATAAAAAGAGAGGAATCCAAAGGGCCCTCTCTTTTTTTAGTTGGTAATAATCTTGTAGCTTTTCTACTATTGCGGGCCTTCCCATGGTGAAAATGAAGGCATATAAAACCAGAAAATAGCCGCTTGAAATCAATAGTTCTTGGCTGGGGACATCTTTGTTTAAATAGAGAAATACGGCATAAAGTAATGCTGTCATGATGCCTCCCTGCTGAATTGATTTCGAGTAGCTGTTCATTATCCGATGAATTTTTGAATGTGGTGGTAACTCTTCAAAATCAATTCTTCCTCTGTATTATAATTTTTGCGCCAGATACAAGCAGCTGGAAGTAATGGAGTAAAGGCCTCTACGACTAACCAACCTTTGTAATTCATTTTATCTAAACTTTCAAAAACATTGGCCCAATGTACTTGACCTTCCCCTAAGGTAGCGCGGGTGTTTTCTGATAATTGAAAATGACCTATTTCATCCGCGATGCGGATCATGGCTTCACCCGTATTGAATTCTTCAATATGAGCATGGAAAGTGTCAAACATGATTTTGACATTCGGGTGATTGATGGCTTTTACTAAGCTGTACAGCTGATCTGCTGAGCTTACCACATAGTTTTCAAATCGGTTTAAATATTCCAAGCCTAGCATCACATTCATTTTTTGAGCGTGCTCAGCTAGATCCAACATACTCTCTTTGGACCAGTCTAATTCCTGTTGGGTTGGTGCCGCTCCTGAAAAAACACCTAAAGCAGAATGGTAAGGCCCAGATAACCAAGTTGCCCCTAAATAAGCTGTGACATCTACCGCTTTTTTAAGAAATTCTACTCCATTTTTACGCACAGCTGGGTCCGGTGAAATGGTATTGCGATCAGCACCTAAAAAAGTCACCGTAAATACCTCTAAACCTAACCGGTCTATTTCTTCTTTCCAAGGTTTCCAATAGGCCAAATCCGTTTCGAAAATAGGGATTTCAACACCCGTATAACCGATTTCTTTGATGTAGGATAAATGAGGGATTAGTGATTCATTCATGTCGGGTCCGTAAACCAACATGTTCATCGCAACAGGATATTTCATATTTTATGAGTGATTTATGTCAATACGTACTTATTTCATTCCTCGGTAAGGAACGTTAATGTCTAATTTACCCACCCAGTTTTTAGGTACTTTTTTACCTAATTCCCAATGGATGGCATTTACAATCAAACGCTGGAAAGGCTCCACGGAAAAATCTTCAGGATGTCCCATGGTAGTAAAGAAAACTCGGCCTTTGTAAGGATTTACCCAGGTCCAAGCTATCGGCTGATCTTCAGCCGTTTTATCTGGGTTGACAGCTTTACCCATCATTAGCCACTCGGTTCCTTTGCTTGGATAATCTGGCAAAACACGGTATAACCATGAGCGAACATGGAAGCTCGGTGCCACACCTGTTAAAATGGGATGTTTGCTAGCAGAAGGAATCACCGAGGCATCCGTGCTGGCATTGTGGCCATAGTGGGTGTGCTTGGATTTTCCTCCCCAACCCGGAGGCGCTCCAAAAGTGGATTCAGCCCAAGCATTATACGATTCTAAAGGGTCGCCTTTGGGATAATTGAACGAGTGTGTGGAAGTGCGGAAGCCCATAACTGGTTTACCAGATTTGACATAGGCGTCGATCATGGCAACTTGATCAGCAGGTAATAATCTCCAGCGAAGGAAAAATACGGCTAAATCAGCTTCGGCTAAGGCCTCCAATCCGGGAATATTTTTCTCTGCATTTTGATCAGGAAATGATTTCAAAACTTTTGTTCGGAATCCGTAATTTTTTTCGAGTATCTCAGCTAAGAGAGGAAGCGTACTTTCTCCACTGTATTCATGGTCACCAGCTACAAATACGATCAAAGGTTTTTTAGCTTTTGATTTTTCTTTTAACTGGGGAGTAATACCCCATGAGCTGAAGAATAATAGACATAATTGTAGTAGTACAATCAGCCCAAGGCGAAGGTTACATTTCATAGTTCCAATTTTCAAGTGATAATTTCAGGTATCACCTAGATAGGTTTGTGTATTCTTCAAAACTAAATGATTTTTAACAAAACAATGAATACTTTAGCTAAAATTTATCTAGGATTTCATGGACTTTCATGTTTTATCTTCCATTAGCTTATTATTCATATTTTTGAGTTGTACGGTGATTATATGGATTGCAGGGGTTAAAATTACCCGAGCAGTAGATGCTATTACCACTCATTTTAAATTAGGAGAGGCATTTGGGGGCATGGTGTTTTTAGCCATTGTTACCAATTTACCAGAAATAGCCATTACCACGGTGGCAGCATACCACCATGATTATGACATCGCTGTCAGCAATTTGTTGGGCGGTGTGGCTATCCAAACGGTTGTTTTGGTTTTAATAGATGTTTTTGGGGTAGGACGATCAGCCCCATTGACCTTAAAGGGGCATTCACGGATCCTCATATTAGAAGGCGTAGCCTTAATTATGATTTTAACGTTAGTCATGATGGCCAAACAGTTTCCAGCCCAATTAGTGTTTTTTAGAACAACCCCGATAGAATGGCTCATCCTGATTATATGGCTAGGATCCGTTTATTCCATATCCCGATTAGCCAAATCCGAAGAAACAGTTTTGGAACAGCGCCAAATTCGCCTATCCAAATTGCGTCATCCAAAATCACCTTTTCTTGGAGGCATACAATCCGCCATGCTTGTTTTGGCGGTGGGGGCTGTTTTAACCTTGGGGGCAGGATGGGCTTTGGAATATTCGGGTGAAATTTTATCCAAACGCTGGCATATCAGTGGAGTGCTTTTTGGTGGAACCATTTTGGCCTTGGCAACTGCTTTGCCTGAAATATCAACGGGAATAGCCTCGGCTAAAATGAGGGATTATAATATGGCCGTGAGTGATATTTTTGGAGGAAATGCTTTTTTGCCGGTTTTGTTTTTAGTGGCTTCGATCATTAGTGGCGAGGCTGTTATTCCTACATTGAGTAATTCTGATATGTATTTAACAGGGTTGGGTATTATACTAACCTGTATTTACATGGTAGGTATGGTGCTGCATGCTAAGCGGCAAGTTTTTCAAATGGGGATAGATTCTTTTTGTGTTCTTTTAACCTACCTCATAGGCCTAATAGGCTTGTGGGCCATCGCATAAAAAAAGAGGCACCTAAATGCCTCTTTTTATCATGTTATTTATTTCCTAATGCGTGAATCCAAGTGGCTATTTTCTCCAAATCTTTTTGAGGAACATGGCTCATCGGTGCCATCGGAGTGGCAAAGTCAGGCCAGTTTTGAGGCTTAGGCTCCTTGATTAAAGAAATCAATTGAGCGACGCTGTATTTCCTTTTGGCAATTTCCGTATAGGCAGGTCCTACTGCTCTTTCATTGACTTTGTGACATGCCAAACAAGTATTTTTAGTCAAAAGCGCCATAGCCTCTTTATCCGTGACCAACTGCTTGGCAGCCGTTTTCTTTGGTCCTGCTTCCTTGGTCTGGTTATCGGGAGTATTTGCTTTCTCACCCGCATCAATCACGTCTTTGGATGCTTTGCGCTTAGGTGTTACTAACGGAATGTTTGCTTTTTCCCCAGTAGGAATTTGGTTTAAGGTATAGTATCCACTGCTATGCAATAAGGGGATATTTTCTTGTGCAGACAATACACCATCCGGTTTAATAGCATGGACATAGCCTTCACGCATTCCATCAATAACCAATCGAACGCGTAATCCATCATCACTCAATTTAGCTCCTCTTACAGCATTATCTTGACGATTGACCATCGGGCTTCCATAAACTGGGTGATACTTATAGGTATAATTAAAGACTTCATACTTGTTTACATCTTCTGCCAATTTTTTGTTAGCAGGTTGAGTAAATTCTATTTCAAAACCATCCACCATTGCACGGATAGCTTTCATCTCAAAAGGTATTTTACCTGTATAGACTAAGCGCTCAAGTCCAAAATCCTCCGAGCCCACAGAACCCCATCCACGATTGGTTCCACCAACTAGCATTTGTTGGTCTTTGCCCCAAGCCATACGTAAAACACCAGAACGGAAGCCGGAGCGAAACTCAAAACTTGCTCCTTGGTATTTTCCATTGATTTTTTCTAAAAATACTCGGTCTATTTTGGACATCCCTTGGTCTCCTACAAACACTTGACCGGCAAAGGGACCAAACTCTCCTTTGGTTTCATCCGTGATAATTTCTGAAGTAGAAACTCCCATGATACCATGAGGTAACCACACAGCAGGGGATTTTATGCCCATGTTAGGATAGGTCTTTTTACCTAATTCGTAAATGGTAGTCATGGCTTCATTCTTCACATATTCTGGCTTCACGAAAGGATTGTCTTTCGGATCTACTTGAGCAAAGACCATTTCTTTTCTCATTTTTACAGGAGATTCAGGACGGTCCGCCCATTTTAGGGAAGCGGGATGACCTAAAAAATCTCCTTTTTCCACATGAGAAATGAAGCCTGAACCCTGCCAATCACCTTGGTTATCACCATAGAAAAATTCACCATCAACCATACCAATACCACATGGAGAGCGCATACCCGCAGCAAAAGGTTCCATTTTTCCATCAGCTGAAATTTTCATGGTCCAACCTCTCCAAGGAACTAAGGATTTCCCTGCCCACCAGTCGCTATTACCAAATCCTACGTTTCCTGTAACATAAAATGAACCATCGGGTCCGATTTTTGGTCCAAAGGAATATTCATGGTAGTGACCTGAGATAGGCCAAGAGTAAACGGTTTGGTATTTATCTACTTTACCATCTCCATTTTGATCCACCAATTTGGTTAATTCACCTCGTTGGGCACAATACAGATAACCATCTTTATAGGCTAAACCCAATATTTCATGCAATCCACTGGCAAATTTGCGGTAAGTGGGTTTGGAAGATAAATAGTTTTCAATGATGTACACATCGCCGCGACGAGTAGAAACGGCAACATCTCCGTTCGGAAGGCTAACTAAACCGCCAACTTCTAAGGTAATTCCTTCAGGAATTG
Source organism: Aquirufa ecclesiirivi (assembly GCF_011250515.1). Lineage (GTDB taxonomy): Bacteria > Bacteroidota > Bacteroidia > Cytophagales > Spirosomataceae > Aquirufa > Aquirufa ecclesiirivi. The sequence goes on from NZ_JAANOP010000004.1 coordinate 238,818, forward strand.
CCATACGAACTATTTTATAATAATCATTTTCAGTAGGAGCTTTTTGAGCTAAAACCGTTTGACAGCATAGTAAGCCAATGATGAAGCAGGCTTTTAAGCTATGGGTGAATCGTTGTATGTTCATGATGTATATTCTGGATTTTTACCAAAGAATGGAGTAAGTGATTTTTTCAGCAAGAGGTAGGACCAAAATCTGTCCTGTGGCCGTGGTACGAATACTCGCCTGTGGGGCTTGTATGTAATAACTTTGCCCATCAATGGCATATAAATCATTACCCATGGCTTGGATCGACTTAGCTGAAACGACTTTCAGGGAAGCATCGGAACTTGGTTTTTTGATGCTTAAAGTTCGCTGAAGGTATTTGTTTTCCATGACGCGAATTTCATCTCGAACTTGAGATCCCCAAATTTCATATTCAAACGTGGGCAATTCTTGTTCATTCACCTCATATCCTCCAATTTTAAAACCAGCCGTTTCTGGCATGCTTTCAATGGCTTTTTCCAAATCTGTAGTTTTTACTATCAAAGGACTAGAGCCTAGACTTAATACTGGACCTCTTGGTCTGGATGAACCATCACCTCGGTTGTCCCACATAGGTGTAGTATCCAAAAAGTCGCCCTTCCAGATCTGAGCAATTGCCCCATTGTCTAAATCGTAGGTATAATGTAAGTGAGCTGGATTGCCGACATTCACCGAATGAACTAAGCGTTTGCGGGAATCATTTTTTTGGATGTCTACAAAAGAACGCAGAAGCGTAGGTTTCGCTGCATCCATTAAGATGATATCAGATGGTCCATTGCCTAAAATAAGTGTGGAAAAAGGGTGTTGGAAATTGACCATTCTAAAATTGGGACCTTCGATACCAAAACCTAACATTGGACTCATGTCAGCATCAGCTTTATAATAAGTAATTTTTACAGCTGAATTTCCAGCAGGTAAATCCACTTCTACATTTTTCTTTCTTCTGTTGGAGTAAAGGGTATCGGATGCTATCATTTGACCGTTCACATGCAAGGCATAATTACCTGCACTGATTAGCTCAATGTTATGCTTTCCAGCCTTTGGAACGTTTAAGTTGGTCGTGTAAATAGCTGCAAATTCATCATTGTTTTTGCTGGCATTCCAGGCTAATTGAGCTTGAGAGCCGCTAGCATTAGGTTTTTTGTTAATAAAATCTTTGGGAGATTTGAATTTACCATAAAAAACTTGGTAGTTAACGGGACTTAAGCTAGCTGCTTGGCCATCAAAGTCTTTGATTTTCAGGTTTTTAAAGGCTACAGCACCATGATCTCCTTGGATCATGATTGGACCTCGGGCTACTTCTTTTTCAGAAATTGGACCGCCTGTAGGGCCACTTAATTCCACATTTTCATGTAAAATAAAACCATTTAATTTGATGAAAAGTACCTTGGCTGAGCTGATTTTGTTTCCTTGAGCGTCAAATTTAGGCGCCTGGAAAGAGATTTCCATATGTTGCCATAAGCCAGGTGCCAGACAGGCATTGACCCTTGGGGCATGGCCTTCATATAAATATTCTTGGGGGATGAATTTCCTTCTTTTGTAGATACCGCCACAATCCCCTGTGCTTGGGTTTTGAACGCCCCAGCTGTCCATCAATTGTACTTCATAGCGACCTTGCAAATAAAAGCCTGAGTTGGAGTGACTAGCCATCATGAAGTCAAATTCCACATCCATGTCACCATATTCTTTGACAGAAATCAAATTAGCCCTATTTTGAGGTTCTGGTAGATTGACCAAAACTCCTTGTCCAGGCTGAATAGCCATGTGTTCTTTTTTATTTAGATCGGCAGAGACTTGTCCGGCGATTTGCCAATTATTTTTGCCATTTGCTTTCCAAAAGCTTAAGTCTTGAAAAGATACGGGCTCTTTTTGAGCGAATAATCCAACTTGGATAAATAGGCAGCCAAACCCTAAGAGCCTGGAGAAAAATGTTTTTTGTTTCATTTAGTTTAATGCTAAAAAATAGAAGGTTAAAGGTAAGTAATTTGATAGATTTTATAAAAAATCCTCTCTAGAAGGATTAAAAACATCGATGAGCTCCCCCTCTTCCAAGCAGATAACACCGTGGATTTCTTGACTTGGGACAAAGTAGACGTCTCCTGCTTGAAGTATTTTTTTTAGACCAGCAATGTTGACTTCAAATTTACCCTTGGAAACGAAGGAGGCTTGGGTATGAGGATGGTGGTGTAGACTACCAATGGCATCTTTTTTAAAGCTAACTTTGACCAACATCATGAGATCGTTATGCGCCATGATTTTTCTTTGAATCCCGGGTTCGATGTCGGTCCAAGGGATATCTTGGTCTTGAATAAGTGTTTGCATGAATAAATGTATCGAGTGAAATTTTTAGGGTAATTGTTGCAAGGCTAAAGCATATCTTTTGCCTAATTCAGTCGCGGATCGACTGTCAAAATGGATGTGGTCACTTTTTGCCGTTAAATCTTTAGCAGATACAACCGCAATGTGCAGACTTGGCGCTCGAAAAGAGCTTAGTAATTGGTTGAAATCCAGGTAGTTTTGATTGAAATGGCCTAATTCTCCGACCACAAAAGGTAAATTCGTTTGTTTGGTGATGCTTCGAATTTGAGCGATTAAGGCATTTAATTTGTCAATATAGCCTACCCGTTTATTGGCTTCTGAATCACTTTCTCCCTGGTGCCACAGTATTCCTTTGATGACTCCGAGTTTTTGAGCTGCCAAAATTCGTTGAATAGCATCGTCTAAAGGGTGGGTTTTCGTAGCTTCATCGTAGCCATTGATAACCCAAGAATTGATGGAGGAGCCTCCCACAGCACAAGGAACTAATCCAATTTTTACCGAAGGAGATTGCTTGGCCATTTCCATACCAAAACTAAGTCCAGGACCAACACCCACTAGGCTAGGTTTGTCGAAATGCATAGGATGTTTCGCCTGAACAAATTGATTTTGAGTATGGAACATCCAAACTCGTTCATCTTGTTGAGATGAATAGGGCTCTACCATTTCGCCACGACCAGCCATGTTGGATTGACCCATCAGGATATAAATATGGAAATTGGGATCAGGACTAGATTGACTCCAAAGTGGGAGAAATGTCAAGTTGAGTAGTAAAATGAAACAGTATTTCATAATGATTTATTTTTCCAATAGTTGGCTAAAGTTGATCCATTGATATTCATCAAGGGACCAAAAATGGCTGCAGGTAATCCTAATGTGGCTACTTTCCCCATAGCCATGGCTAAACCAGAAGCGAGTCCAGCATTTTGTAAGCCCACTTCTATGGCGATAGTTCGACAGTCTTTTTCGGGTAAACCGGTTACACGACCACCCCAATAGCCTAAAATGAAACCGATGGTATTATGAAGGAAACATGCTAACACCAAGAGTGGACCTACGGAAAGTAAGGAATTTCGGCCATTTGCTGTGATAATAATGATGATAAAAGCAATACTGAGCATGGAAATAAGCGGTAATTGCTTTTGAAACCAAGGCCATTTTTGACCAATTAGTTGATTATATATGACACCCAATATAATAGGTATTAGGATGAGCTTTGATATTTCCCATACCATGTCCCAGAAATGTATTTCGATTAATTGACCCGCGAGGGTTTTCATGAGGAAAGGAGTTAGGATGGGAGCAAGAAAAGTTGCTATGGAGGTCAGAGTTAAAGAAAGAGCAACATTCGCTTTGGCTAAATATGACATTACGTTGGAAGCTAATCCACATGGCATACAGCCAACTAAAATAATACCAGCGGCAATTTCCGTAGGGAAGTCAAATACTTTGGTTAATCCCCAACCTACCAGCGGCATGATGCTAAATTGAAAAAAGACACCCAGAAATACGGCTTTGGGAGATTTTAGTATTTCTTGAAAATCTTGTAAACCCATGGTGGAACCCATCCCAAACATGATGAGTTGCAAAAGGGGAATGATGAAAATTTTGAATTGGATTCCCCCGGCACCAAGAAATGGACTAGGGTAAATTAAGGTAATGATAACAGCGATGATGATCCAAACGGAAAATGAAAGGCCATTGAATATTTTTTTCATAGTAGGTATATCGTCATGGCAAATATACGATTTACTAGAACGAATAAAAGGGCAAATTTTCCAACGCTGGCAAGGTTCTAAACCTTGACAGCGTTAGAACGAATGGCCAATTAATTTTATTTTATTCGGCTAACATCTTATCAATTTCCTGATTTTTTGATCAGTTAATAATCGATTTAATTTCGCGGAAATTTCTAAAAATGAATTAAAGACTTTCCATTTTCAAATGAAAAGTTATCTTTGCTTTCCTCCAATTAACCTATTCAATATGAAATCATTCCTATGGGGCCTTTGTGCCTATTTGCTTTGTTTTAGTTTACAAGCTCAAGAAGCTTATCATTTAGTTCCTAAGCCGGCTAAATTAATTCCTGTACCAGGGAAATTTGTTTTTCAAAAAAGTACAGCCATTACCTTGAATACTCAAGATGAAAGTTTCAATGCCGTGGCCACCATGTTGAAAGATCAAATTAGTGTATCTTCTGGATTGAATCTTCCCATAAAATCAGGATCATCAAGCTCAAAAGGCATTGTTTTTGTTCAAAATTCTAGCTTAGGGGATGAGGCTTATCGCTTGAATATTTCAACCAAGAAGATTGAAATTCAAGCTAAATCTGGAAAAGGTGCATTTTATGCCTTGCAAACATTATTTCAATTAATGCCAGCGCAAATATATTCGAATGTCACTTCCAATCAAGAATTGACCGCATTGACTTGTCAAATTGAAGACGCTCCTCGTTTTTCTTACCGTGGAATGATGCTAGATGTAGGCCGTTATTATTTTCCAGTGAACTTTATCAAACGATTTTTGGATTTGATGGCTGTTTATAAGTTGAATACCTTTCATTGGCATCTAACAGAAGACCAAGGTTGGCGAATTGAAATAAAGAAATATCCTTTGTTGACAAGTGTTAGCTCTGTCCGCAAGGAAACCATGGTAGGTCATTATCGAGATCAAAAATATGATAATAAACCCTATGGAGGCTTTTATACGCAAGAGGAAATCAAAGAGGTAATTGCCTACGCCTCCAAAAAATTCATCACCATCATTCCTGAAATAGAGATGCCGGGTCATTCTCAAGCTGTTTTGGCTGCTTATCCAGAATTAGGTTGTAATCCTGATAAAATTTATCAAGTAGCTACTAGATGGGGTATTTCAGAAGATGTATTATGTCCAAGGGAAGAAACGTTTACCTTTATGGAAAACGTTTTGACCGAAGTAATGGCCTTATTTCCCGGTCAATACATTCATATTGGAGGAGATGAATGTCCAAAGAAACAATGGAAGGAAAGTCGCTTTTGTCAGGATCTTATCAAGAAATTAGGCTTGAAAGACGAACATGAATTACAAAGTTATTTCATTCGTCGGATCGATAAATTTGTCACTTCAAAGGGTAAAAAATTACTAGGATGGGATGAAATTTTAGAAGGAGGATTATCCCCCAATGCTATGGTAATGTCTTGGAGAGGAACTAAAGGGGGTATAGAAGCAGCCAAGCAAAACCATGATGTAGTCATGTCGCCTAATAGTTTTTTTTATTTAGACTATTATCAAGCTGATCCCAAAACTCAGCCTTTAGCTATTGGAGGAAATTTAACTTTATCTAAATCGTACTCATTTGAACCCGATCTTCCCGAATTGACAGCGGAAGAAGCTAAGCATATTGTCGGTATTCAAGCGAATGTTTGGACAGAATACATCAGTACGCCTGCTTATGCTGAATATATGACTTTCCCAAGGGCATTAGCTTTATCTGAAATTTCTTGGTCACCCAAACAGCCCAAAGATTATGATGATTTCCTTCGTCGAGTTAAAGGAATTTTACCTGGTATGGATGCCCTTAAAATCAATTATTGCCCTGTAGGTTTGAAATAAACGTAGCATTGTTGGTTTTTTCCTAAACGTCGGCAAGGTTCCAAACCTTGACGACGTTGATTTTTAACAGGTCCTGATTTTTCAAACAAAAAACCAACGAATGAGAACTGACATTTATTTCGTAACTAATTGATAATTTCCCAATCAGGTATTTTTGCCACACGATGTTCGTGTTGGAGGATGGCGTCTAGTTGTGGGATTAATTCTGGATGCTGGTCAGCTATATTATTCTTTTCAAATGGATCCTTGTCCAAATCATAAATCTCCCAAGGAGCGAGTTTATTTTTCTTTAAGTTGGATTTTACTCCTTTCCATTGTTGAATACGGATGGCAACTTGACCTGTTTTTTCTGGAAACTCAAAATAAATGAAAGACCGCTGTTGCTGCTCTCCTTTTTTCAAAATGCTAGGTAAAAATGAGATTCCATCGGTATCTGCAACGCGTTGTCCCGTTAATTCTGCTAAAGTAGCCATCATGTCATATTGCACTGAAGGTAAGTGATTAATCTGACCTCCTGGTATTACGCCTGGCCAAGAAACAATCAGAGGTTCTCGAATGCCTCCTTCATAAAGATCTTGTTTTCGGCCTCTTAATCCAGCCGTACTTTGGAAAAATTCGGTATCTACCCCTCCTACATCAAAGGTGGCTCCATTGTCGGATGAAAAGAATATGATGGTTTGACTGTCGATTTTATGTTTTTTTAGAGCTCCCACGAGTCGACCAACCTGGGTATCTAAATAGCTAATCATACCTGCATACGTGGCCCTTGGATGAGCCGTAGGAGTATACCCTTTTTTACCTAAATAGGCACTATCAGGGAAAGCTCCTAAATAAGGCTTGATGGCCTCAGCGGGTGCTTGTAATGAAAGGTGGGGAAGAGAAAGTGGTAAGTAAAGGAAGAATGGATTATTTTTATTCTTCTCAACAAAGTTTAATGCTTTTTCCATCATGTTATCCACCACATATTCTTTGCCTTGAAACTGCTTAAAGTCGATGTCGAATGGTGCTCCTTTTCCTTGATATTGATGTACATTCATATATTGATTATTCAAGGTATCCCATTTTCCATTCTCCCATAAATGGGTAGTATAGTAGTTATGTGCTTGTTTTTGGTCTAACAATCCATAAAAATAGTCAAACCCATGTGCATTGGGATTCCCCGTTCCATTCGCCATACCTAATCCCCATTTACCAATGGCTGCCGTTTGATAACCAGCGTTTTTCATCAAGGTACCAAGCGTAAATGTATTGGCTTCCAAAGGCATTTGTCCTCTTTCTGTTTCATCTGTAAAACCTCCTAACTCATGATTTCCACGAATTTGGGAATGACCTGCATGCTTTCCTGTTAATAACATGCAACGCGCAGGGGCACACACGGGGGCTGACGTATAATGTTGCGTAAATTTTATTCCTTGTTTGGCTAAAGCATCCAAATATGGAGTTTTAATGATTTTTTGTCCATAAGCCCCCAATTCCCCATATCCTAAATCATCGGCATAAATATAAACCACATTCGGTTTTTTGATTCGACCAATATCCCTATTTCTCTTTCCTTTTTTTTGTGTTAAATCATCTCCTAGTTCTTCCCGAGCTTGATCTGCTACTTGTAATAGTTCTTTTACTTTTTCCGGATATTTAGCTTGTACATCATAGCGCTCACCAGGGTCTCTTCTTAAATCATAAAGCCCCTGAGGTACTGGAGCATTTTCATTCACTTGACCAGCTAAGCCATCATTGGCAGGTAAGAAACCCTCATAAGTCCTGCCTGGATGAGGTAAAACTAATTTCCAATGGCCTTTTCTAACCGCTTCTAAGTTGTTTTTACGGTAATAATACAAAAATTCTTTTCTTGGCTCAGCTTGCTTGTCGCCCTGTAAAATGGGCCAAATACTCACGCCATCAATCTTCTTTTTGGGTAGTTTAGCTTGAGTAACTTGGGCAATAGTCGGTAATACATCTATGGCCGCCGCTAATTTATTGGAAATTTGACCTGACTGAATTTTCCCCTTCCAATAGGCGATGAAGGGTACTCTTTGTCCACCTTCAAAAGTAGTGCCTTTTCCTTCTTTTAGCCCATTCGTTGAACCCGCATGATTGCCGTAATTTAACCAAGGGCCATTGTCGCTAGTAAAAATGACTAATGTATTTTCTTCCAAGTGATTTTTCTTTAATGTTTTGATGATTTCACCGATGGACCAATCCACTTCCATCATCACATCTCCGAAAAGTCCTTGATTGCTTTTGCCCTGAAAAGTGGGAGAAGCCGCTATCGGAACATGAGGCATGGAATGCGCTAAGTAGACAAAAAAGGGTTTATTTTTATTTTTTTCAATGAATTGTACCGAACGCTGGGTCAATACTTGAGTGATTTGTTCTTGGTCTTTTAAATTTCTCAAATAAATACTTGGCTCATTTCCATCAAATATGGATAATATGGGTAAATCTTGCTTATAAGCGCCGGGTTTAGTGATCGGATTTCCTTCCAAATCCACAGGCCACATATCATTGGAATAGGGAATACCCACATATTCGTCAAATCCTTGCTGCTTGGGCAAAAACTCTTTTTTATCTCCCAAATGCCATTTTCCGAAAATCCCCGTGGCATAACCTTGATCTTTTAGGATTTCTGCAATTGTTTCTTCCTCTGGATTTAATCCCACAGGAGAATTGGGAAAGAAGGCTCCCGAAACACCAACCCGATTAGGATAGCATCCCGTTAAAATTCCCGCTCTAGAAGCACTACAAACAGCTTGTGCAGATAAGAAATTAGTGAAACGAATACCTTGGTTGGCCATTCGGTCAATGTTGGGTGTTACGTATTGCAGGGCACCATAACAACTCAAATCACCATAACCTAAATCATCCATGAGGATTAAGATGACATTCGGTTTCTTGGATTTGGGGGCTTTGGACAAGCCACTAAACGCAGTTAAGAGGCTTAATAAGAGTAATAGTGTATGTTTCATAAATCAGGTTTAGTCCTTGAATTTAATCAATACTACTCGATAAAACATCCTGTCTTTTTTACTTTATCACATTGGATCTTTGAGGAGAAAAAAAATGACTAAGCTAGGCTTGATTCCCATCTTAGTCATTTTAAAGCAAACGTTAAATCATCTTAGTTGTTCAATGCTCCAGCATCAATCCAGGACTTAATTTGGCTGATTTCACAGCTGGATATTTTGGTGGAGGCATTGGGCATTGGGACAAAACCCGCACTATGATTGACTGAACCATACAGCTTACCATTGCTAACTACTTTTAAGACATTCGCATGAGTGCTTAGGTCAATACCAGCAGATGCTGTTGTTCCAGTATGACAACCCAGGCAATTGGTCTTTAAGATCGTTTGAATTGTACTAGAAAAACTAATATTCGTGGTAACACAAGCACTTCCACTGGGCTCACAAGAATTATTGAGCGCCCCTTGTTTAATCCAATTGAAAATGGCGGTTTTGGTATCTGTGCTTAGTGGAGCCATCGGTGGAACAGGCATACGTTCATCATCCGTTCGAATGATGCTTTTATATAATTTGCTGTTAGCCGGATCTCCCGCTCTAACCGATTTCATGATATTACTGTAATCGGTTAATTGAACTCCATCTTTTTTGCTGATGGCATCATGACAGCCACTCATGGCACAATTTGAGATGATAATAGGTAAGATTTTTTGTTGAAAATATACCAAATTCGGATCGCATGTCACCGTTGGAGGATTCACGGGAGGTTGAGTAGGACTAACCGCAACCACAGGGTTTACGGGATTGCTTGGATTTAAATCGACAAGAATACTTCCAGCAGGGTATGAGCCCACAATCCACTTCTTGATGGTAGTAACATCACATTTGGACAGAGTGGTGGTGGCATTTGGCATGGGGGAATAGCCAGTGGCATGAGTCATGGAACCGTACAGTTTTCCATTTTTAATATAGGGTACTATTTTATCATAGGTGCTTAAATCAACCCCACCCGAAATGATGGCACCACTATGGCAAGAAGTACAATTATATTGGAGTATAGGCCATACCGATTTGTCAAATGTAATGGTATTTGTATCACAAGAAGCGGTAGAATTAGGTAATTCTACTCCCGTATTATTTCCTGTTCCTGCTTCTGTGGCAGGCAAAGGACTATTTTTATCACTTAGGCAAGCCACCATGACTGAGGTGACTATGGTTATTACAAGGAACTGGTATTTCATTTATTTCTTTTGGGTAAACTGTATTTTACTTTTTACTTCTATCACTTCTGCAATTTTTGCAAAGACAATTTTGGGTATGTCAATTTGATAATCTTGTAATCGAACATCAAATTGGCTACTTAATTGTAACTGAGTTCCATCTGAAACAATGGTTCCTTTAATTTCAATCGGTTTAGTAACACCATGTATAGTAGCAGTACCTGCGGCAGTTACAGGATATGTCCCTGCTTTTTTTAGGTCTACTGCTTCTTTAATTTTTCCTTTAAAGGAGGCCATGGGAAATTTTTCACTTTCCAAATAGTTTTCATTGAAGTGTTCCTGCATGAGTTTATTGGGAAATACAAATGAAGTAATGCGCATTTGTACTGCAATTTCATTGGTAGCCACATTCATGATACTATTAACACTTTTGGATACGGCATCGATATTTTCTAATGGAGTTTTAGAAAAAAAGGAAACCTCGCCATTTTGTGCTTGGTACAATTGGGCATGGGCAGAAAAAGATGCCACCCATGTACCAATGATCATTGTTACTCGAAATATTCGTTTCATATAGGGGTTATTTATGTGTTTTTTTTGCTTCTGGGTCAAAACTGAAAGTCCTGGCGATATTGAATCCATAAAATATATCTCCATTTGCCCAAGTCCCTGTGGTTTGACCTATGAAATGTTTTTCAATCATCCCTCGAGAATTGGAGAAATGCAATTGAAATACGTGTCCTCCTGTTTCGATATCAAAGCCCAAGGCAAATGAATCTTGATAGGGATATACTTCTCCAGATTTAGCTAGGTAAGCCTTTTTATCAACCAAATTTTTATAATATTCAGCCGATATACTCAAGCGGTTACTCAATTTATACCTTCCACCAAATCCTACGGAAGTAAGGGTATTTTCGTGATAGGGAGTTTCACTTAAATTATTGTGCAAAACCGATGGCATGATTTGCAAGGAAAGTTTTTCATTCATCTTCCGTGCAATCAAAAGTTGACCTACAAAACTTTGACGCTGTTGGTCATTATAGAAGCGCATCAACGTGCCTGTTGGCATCGTATACCCAGTTGGCATGGTATTAAGGATCAGGCTACCATAAGCGGCTACACTTACCGGCATTTTGTTCGATTGTTTCAAAACCTTGTATTTGGTATAAAAGTCATAACTCTTTTCAATGGAGGAACGTCCTGCTCCCAACAACCATTGATCTGTAATACCATATTCTAGTCCTAGTCGGATTCTAGCTTCATCTAATCCAAAGAAGTTTTCAAGAAATCCCGAATTGACCGCACCAAAACGGTGTGAAATCCAAAAATTCAGATGTTTTTTGGCAATTGTCTCGATGGTTTGTCCATTGATTAAACGAGATCCTTTAAAGGTAGCTTGCGTATATACCATTTCTTTGGATGACTCTTTATCTAGCATAGCCATCAAATCTTCTTGGGCCATAGAGGTATGAGCCATACCACTTATTAGGAGCAGTAGGAAGGATATTATCTTCATGTGAATTTTATTTTATGAGAATACTCTCAGATTAGTGCCTGTTAAGGCTGTTTTATAAGTAGTTAAACCTCTGCTTCCATTGGCATTTAAGCCTTTACCATTGATGTCAAACATCGCGCCATGCACGGAACAATTAAACCCACCACTCGCATAACTAATAGCCACATTTCCCTCATGGGAACATACTTGAGTCACTGCCGCAAAGGTGCTTGAGTTAACACGCACAACTACGATTTGATTAACAATGACAAAACCATCAGGATTATTCAATTTGGAATAATCAGTTTTGGTTAAATCCAGCGTAAAGTCGACACCCGAAGCAGGGGTACCCGGTTTTACATTGGAGGAAGGACTCACGTTTTCTTCTTTTGAACAAGAACTTAGGCTTGAAGCAGTACAATACACTGCCAGAAGAGAGGCTCCCTTGAAGCCTAAAGACTTCAAGAATTCATTTCTGTTAAGATTGTTTTTCATTTTATTATAGAACATTAAGGGTTATTAAACGGCTAATGTTAAAAATTCTTTTTGAAAAACAAGGTTAATCTAGTGGAAATATAGAATTAGGAGTAAACTCTCAATGAGTTTCCAGTTAATGTTGTTTTATAAGTAGTTAATCCTTTGCTTCCATTAGCATTTAATCCTTTTCCACTCGTATCAAAATTGGCTCCGTGTTCAGGGCAATAAAACCCGCCACCACTGAAGATAACAGAAGCTCTTCCTTCGTGGGAACAAATTTGGGTAACAGCAGCGAAAGTAGTACTTGAAACCCGTGCAACCACCACATTTTGGGTCACGACATAAGAACCTACTGTATTGAGTTTGGAGTAAGCAGCCTGACTTAAATCTAGCGTGAAATCGGTCGAAGAGGAAGGCGTTATCCCAGTTTCATTTTTGCATGAACTCATGGCAGATGCACCGCAGTAGACAGCAACTAAGGAAGCTCCTTTTAATCCTAGGGATTTTAAGAACTCATGACGTTTTATTTTGTCATTCATAAATTATTAAGGGGTTTAATGTTTCCAAAACTAATCAAACAAACGAATGTTTTAACTGATCATGATCAGCTATTTCAATGATTTAGATTAAGGAGGCTAGCACGACTAGCAATAGGCTAATTGTGCCGACTTATCAATTCGTCAAATTGGGATCTTGTTTGTCAAGCAATTCCTCAGTTATTAATTGGTTTATGTGTTTTGTTTCTGTTAAATTCCCCATTGATTCAGATTTTTGATGATAAGAAAACCTTAAGTATGAATATTAAGTGGAGCAATATTTTTGTTGTGTTATTGATATCGAACTTGTCCTATGATATGCATGGTCAATTAAGCCAACGCCAAAAGGATTCATTAGCGGCATGTCATGTTCCTTTACCTTCAAAAAGGGGATTTGTCAAGGCAAATTTGGCCCAAACCAATCCAATCAAATCTTCTGTGGTACAAGGAATGAAAAAAATTCCTGCAGGAATTTTTGATATGGGAGCTCATGATGAAAAAGGTAGAACGGATGAATATCCCGTTCATCGAGTGGCGGTGAAATCCTTTTGGATGGATGAAACGGAAGTGACCAACGCTCAATTCGCCGCTTTTGTTGCTGCTACTGCTTATGTAACTACGGCCGAAAAGGCCATTTCTTGGGAGGAATTAAAAAAACAAGTGCCCGCAGGAACTCCTCGACCACCTGATTCTTTATTAGCACCTAGTTCTTTGGTGTTTGTCCCAACAACTGGCCCTGTTAATTTGGTGGATTACAGTCAGTGGTGGCAATTTGTCAGAGGGGCAGATTGGCGTCATCCAGAAGGGCCACTATCCTCCATCGTTGGAAAAGAAAATCATCCCGTGGTACAGGTATCTTGGGACGATGCTCAGGCTTATGCAAGATGGGCAGGGAAACGATTGCCTACGGAAGCCGAGTGGGAATGGGCCGCACGAGGAGGTCTGAAAAATTTAGAATTTCCTTGGGGTTCAGAAGCAATTGAATCAGGTATGTTTAAGGCTAATACTTGGCAAGGAAAATTTCCTTATAAAGATGAGGCCAAGGACGGTTACCTACATACGACGGCACCTGTAAAGCAATTTGCAGCCAATGGTTTTGGATTGTATGATATCGCTGGTAATGCCTGGGAATGGTGTTTTGATAATTACCGACATGATTATTATGCTACTTTAAAAAAGAAAGGTGGAGTTTCTCAAAACCCAAAAGGTCCAACAAATAGCCATGATCCAGATGAACCGGGCATACCCAAAAAAGTGATGCGAGGCGGTTCATTTTTGTGCAATGATTCCTATTGTGCATCCTATCGAAGCTCAGCCCGCATGAAATCAAGCCCTGATTCTGGTCTCATGCACACAGGTTTTCGCTGTGTAAAAGATGTGAGGTGATTTTTAATATCCATCTATTAAACTTTGGAATGCTTAATTAATATATCGGGTATTCCCAAAGTAAGATGCAGTATGAATGATGGTAAATGAATAACTAGAAGATAGATGGTAGCTAATAGGATTTTTTTCATCAGTTTTTTTGGTTTAAAGTATGATCCAATTTAAAATAGAGCGTTTCTAAATTGTTTTTACAAAAAAACAAGGACGAATCTAGATTCGCCCTTGTTGGAGAGTTAAAAACTGTTAAGCTTTAACATCTTTTAAGAAATTGATTATTAGTCGTTTCGTATTTTAATTGGCACCCTTAACTCGGCCTTTTTCATCATCCAAGCCTGTATTTCTATTGCGAGCTCCTTTCACTGCGGTATTTCCAAAACGGTAAGTGAAATTGAATCGAACCACACGAGTATCGTTTCTGTTTTTCACGGTTATATCAATATCTCCGTATTTGATTGTTGCCATTGGGTTTTGTGTATACAATATATCACTTGCATTTATCCGAATGGTTCCTTTTTTGTTCAAGACTGATTTTTGAACTCCAACATTTAGTGAACCTCCAGGGCCAAAATTAAAGGCTTGCTCCAAACCACCAGAGAAATATTGTCCTCCTAGTTCTAGTTTAATGTCATTTTTTAAGCTAAAAGTATGATTGGAGTTGATGTAGAACATATTTCCCACAGGGTTGATTTGTGCTTGATCTACTTTTCCTGAAAGCTCATTGCGATTCAATTGAATATCGGTATTACTTGTCCACCATTTGGTTACAGGAATAGGTAATGAGAAGCTTACACTATACGAAGTTCTTTGAGCCAAGTTGGCAGAAGTTTGATACGTTTTACGTGCTTCGGTATCTTGTCTCAACAATTGAGTGATTACATCATCGGTATGACTGTATCCAAAGGTGGTATTAAATGCTCCTTTGAACGTGTGAGTTAATTCAAACGAATTGGTTAATTGAGGCATCAACATCGGGTTACCTACTTGATAAGTATAATTATCTAAGAAGAAAACGAAGGGGTTTAAGTCGGAATAACCTGGACGATTAATTCTTCGGCTATAGTTTAAACCCAAGGTATGGTTTTTGCTTGCCTCATATTGTACAAAGGCACTTGGGAATAGTTGCTTGTAGTCGCGGTGGAAGGAAGAATCTGAAGCAGCATTTCCATAAGCCATTGATTTTCCATCGGCAATGGTCCATTCGCCACGTAAACCTATTTGGTAGCTCCATTTGCCCAATTTACGTTCTGTATTTAAGTAAACTGCGTGAATTTGTTCTTCGTACATAAAGCGATTGCTTTGTTTGTTAAGGAAAGTATAATCCACATCACTAGCTGTTTTTCCTCTAAACTGAAGGTCGTTATCCGTTTTTACATAGCTGGATTTTACACCCATTCCCCATTTGCTGGTTTTGCTGATAGGTAACACATAATCTGATTTGAAGGAGTATTGGTCAATGTTGGAAAATGCTCCAGTACGTAAAAGGGAATCGTTTTTGATTTTATTGAATTCAGAACCATACCATTGAGTCAAATAATCATTTTGATTTTTATCTACATAGCGGGCATAATCTAAGTCAATCGTCAACTCTTTTCCTGTACTATCAAATGTATGTTTGAAGTTGATGTTGTTGGCAAAATTATGGAATGGATTATCCATGGAGTTGTAGGTGTCCAATTTACTCATGATAGCATTAGTAGCCAGATTACGTTGAATAGATTGATTTAAACCATTGTTTAAACTTGTTTGGTTTAAGCCACCAGAGAATAAAATCCCTAAGGTTGTTTTTTTATTGACCGTCCAGTCTGCACCAACCTTCATGGAAGTATAAGTGCCTTTGAAAGGGAAATCGGTGGTTGAATTCCAAACTTCATTTTGGGCACGGAAATAACGAGTGATGTTATTGTGTTGTAAGTTGTTTCTTCCAAAGTAGGACGCATTTCCAAAAATGTTCCAACCATTATTGCGGTAATTTAAATTTAAACCTGCACTGGAGCGAGTATAAACACCTTGTCCGATAGTGCCGTTTACGGATCCATTCATGCCCATATTCACATTCTTCTTCATTTTAATGTTGATGATACCTGCAGTACCTGCCGCATCATATTTAGAAGAAGGGTTAGTCATGATTTCTAATTGAGAAATTTGATCAGCAGAAAGATTGCGTAAGAAGTTGCTCAAATCATTACCTGATAAATAGGATATTTTACCATCAATCATGACTTTAACACCTTGTTTTCCACGTAAGCTGATGTTTCCATCTTTATCGACAATGACCCCAGGAGAGCGCTCTAATACTTCCATGGCGGAGTTACCTGCTGCCATCACCGAGTTTTCTACATTGACAACGGTCTTGTCTAATTGTCTCTCGATAAATGGTTTAGTTGCTCGTACTACCACCTCATTTAGTTGAGTAGAAAGGGGTTCTAGAGCAATAATGCCTAAATCCAATTGAGTATTGGCCGTAACTTCGCCCAATTTTTTGGAATAAGCTTTATAGCCTGTAAATTGAATTTTCAAGGTAAAGTTTCCTTGGGGTAAAGTGGAGGCTTTTAATTCACCATTTTCATCGGTGATAAATCCTTTTACTAACGTGGAGTCACTGGCTTTTCTTAAAAGAACGGAGGCAAAAGGAACAGGCTGATTTTTTTCATCTCGGATTTTAGCTGAAAGTCCGTTATCGGCAAATGCGAGGAGGGGGGCAAGAATTGAAAATAGGGTAGATAAAATAAAAGTTTTCATTAGGCGGATTGAATTGTTTTTTGGTTGTTTAACAGAGAACAAGTCGAAGATGCAAACAAGAGCCCGAGGGTTGCATGTCTCTCTTTCGACAATGCAAAGCTATACTAGGTACTTTGTTATACATAGTACTATATGATAAACAATAAAATGCTTTGGATGAATGGTAAATAGGAAGGGCAAATTGTCAAATGCCTGTTTGGATTAGGGAAAATTGATTATCAATTTATTGGACAATAGATATGAATTCTCATTCGTTTGGCATGTAAAAAAACAACGCTGGCAAGGTTCCAAACCTTGACAGCGTTGTTTCAAACAATCCTAAAATGTGGCTTTATTGTGGTCTTAAACGGAAAACCATACCTGGATTTTCAACTCCTACATACAAATAGCCATCTACACCCATTTTCACATTACGCATACGCCCTAGATTAACGAGTACTTTTTCTTGCGAAACGACTTTGTTGTTTTTTATCACCACACGGTTCATGTAATTGAAACGTAAAGATCCGATCATTAAATTTCCTTTCCATGCAGGATATTTATCACTGTCTACAAAGGCCAATCCAGAAGGAGCAATGGATGGAAGGTAATAAGTGATAGGTTGCTCCATACCTTCTTTCTTAGAAATACTCGTAATGGGTTTACCATCGTAATTGATTCCATAGGAAATGGTTGGCCAGCCATAATTCTTACCAGCTTGGATAATATTGATTTCATCACCTCCACGTGGACCATGTTCTGTTTCCCAGATGGCTCCAGTAGATGGATTCAAGGTTAAACCTTGGGGATTTCTTTGTCCATACGAATAAATACTGTGATGAAATTTGGCTTGATCTTTTCCTACAAATGGATTGTCTTTGGGTACACTACCATCATCATTCAAACGATGGATTTTACCATTGTCGTTATCTGTTTCCTGAGGGAAGACTTTTTCCATGCCCCGTTCACCGACACTAAAGAATAGATATCCTTGTTTATCAAAGGCGATACGTGAACCAAAATGGTGGAATGTCTTGGTGTAAGGTAGCGATTCAAAAATATCCTGAGATTCAACCCACTCATTGTTTTTGATTTTACCTCTCACAATTCCTGTGGCTGTAACTGTTTGGCCTCCTTCAGTTTTAAATTTGGAATAGGACATGTAAACCCAACCGTTGGAAGCATAGTTGGGATGTAAAACCACATCCAATAATCCACCTTGACCTTTAGCCATTACTGCAGGAGTTCCTTTGATGGCCGTTTTATGTTGTTTTTGGTCTACCAAATACAAAGTTCCAGCACGGTCTGTCACTAAATAATCTTTGTTTGGTAATTGAGCAAAACCCCATGGACTTTCTAATCCACTAACAATTGTATCCAATACCACGGTCATTCCTTCTGATTTGAATACATTGGATGTAGGCTTATTGGCAAATTTGTATTGATCTACACTGGCTAATTTCTCTGTAATTAAATCAGCTAATTTTTCAATCTCTTTTGCACTTAATGCCGCTTTCCATGAAGGCATACCTAAATCGGCATAACCATTCGTGATGGTGGCGATCAATTCGGGCTTAGTTTTTCCATGTTTCCAAGTACGATCCACAAAGGCATCGACTTTTTCTCCATGGCAACTTGAACAATATTGTGTGTAGGTTTTTTCTGTGGATTCATCCACTAATGCTTTTTTCGGAGCATTGGTTAAAGACATGATGCTGATGGATGCCACCGCAATTCCGCCCAAAATACTGAGTCTTTTATGCATTATAGTAAAATTAAAGGGTCAATTTTCTTTACAATTCTAGCACTAAGCTAAAAATAATTTGTTGAAATTTTATCAAGGTCTATCGGCTTAAAAAGGAGGAACATTTCTATATTTTTTTTACATTAGACTTTCAAACCTATTAAACCATGAAAAAGTTTCTCTTGATTTGCCTTGGGCTAATCTCTTGGAGTGTGTCTGCACAGGATTCCTCTAGTTCTTGGAACATCATCACATCTCAACAAGCTGCTCAAAAAAGACATGAAAGTTCCATGGTAGAATGCGATGGAAAATTTTATGCTTTAGGTGGAAGAGGAAAAAGACCTATAGAAGAGTTTGATCCTAAAACATACAATTGGACTGTTCTAGCTGATGCCCCCATGGAATTTCATCATTTTCAGGCCATTTCATTTCAACATGAAATTTATGTCATCGGTGCTTTAACAGGTAATTATCCGCATGAAAAACCAATCCCTCAATTTTTGATATTTAATCCCAAAACTAAAACTTGGAGAGAAGGGGCCTCCATTCCTGCCGATCGATTGAGGGGTTCAGTCGGTGTATTTACTCGGGGAAATAAAATTTATTTAGTGGCAGGGATTATCGACGGTCATTATGATGGGCATGTCAAATGGTTTGATAAATACGATACAAAATCCAATACTTGGAAAATTATGCCCGATGCACCTAGAGCTCGAGATCATTTCCAAGCCGTGATGGTCGGTAAAGACAAGGCCTATGTTGCAGGAGGGCGTACATCTCATGCTAAGATTGGTAAAGTACTTGATCTTTGCATCAAGGAGGTGGATGTTTTTGATTTTAAAAGCAATCAATGGACAACTTTGACAGAAGGCCTTCCTACCTTACGTGCAGGTACATCTTCCATTGCAAATGGGCCTTACCTAGCTATAATGAATGGAGAAAGTGTTAAACAAGTTCCTGCTCATTCCGAAGTAGAAGTGTTGGATACCCGAACAGGAACTTGGTCTAGTTTACCAAATTTACTCCAAGGCAGACATGGAACAGGGGTCGTATATTGGAAAGGAAAAATTTACGTTGTTGCAGGAAGTGCCAATCGAGGTGGAGGACCAGAACTCAATGAAATGGAATGTTTAACATGGAAATAGAACAGCAATTATGAGAACCATGCGCCTAACATCCATTCGATTCACCCTTATTTTAGTAGCTTTTAGTATACTAGCTTATACCAGCTGGAGATGCACGAGCTCTCGGGCAGATGATACCGCAATGCCGGAAGTAGTGGATTATAACTACCACATTAGGCCTATTCTCTCTGACCGATGTTTTAAATGCCACGGGCCAGATGCCAATAAACGAGAAGCCAATTTGCGTTTAGATACACCTGAGGGAGCATATGCCGCATTTAAAGATAATGCCAAAGCCCATGCCATTGTACCTGGAAATCCAGAAGCATCTGAATTAATGGCTAGAATTACCGCCAAAGATACTTCACAGCGGATGCCTCCCATGAAATCCAATTTGACATTAAGTCCTCACGAAATTGAGCTCTTAGAAAAATGGATTGAGCAAGGTGCCAAATATAAACCACACTGGGCATTCATCGCGCCTAAAACACCCGAAATTCCCAAGGCAGATGCTGCTTGGGTACGAAACCCCATCGATCATTTTACCTATGCCAAAATGAAGGAGAAGGGGCTAAGTCCTAGTGAAGAAGCCGACAAAGAGCGTCTTTTAAAGCGCGTGTGTTTTGACCTAACTGGACTTCCTCCGAGTTTAGAAATGCAAGATCGCTTTTTGAAAGATACGAGTCCACGAGCCTATGAGAAGATTGTAGATGAACTTCTTGCCAACAAGCACTATGGAGAAAAAATGGCCACTTATTGGCTAGATGTAGCGCGTTATGCAGATTCTCACGGGTATCAAGATGATGGATTAAGGACTATGTGGCCTTGGCGGGATTGGGTCATTCATGCTTTTAATTCCAATTATTCCTATGCTAAATTTTTGACATGGCAATTAGCGGGCGACCTAATCCCACATGCCACCAAAGAAATGATGTTGGCCACAGGCTTTAATCGAAACCATAAAATCACACAGGAAGGTGGAGTGATAGATGAGGAATATCGAGTGGAATATGTCAATGACCGTACGAGTACTTTTGGTAAAGCATTTTTAGCGCTCACGTTTGAATGTTCCAAATGCCATGACCATAAATATGATCCTATTTCACAAAAGGATTATTACAGTACCTATGCTTTTTTTAATCAGGTTCCTGAAAAAGGACTTTTTGGCACCATTGATGCCTCTTTTGCCGATCCTCCCAATATTAAAATTACCAGTCAAGAGGTGTCATCTATTTTGAAATTTATCAATAAACGAGATACGGCAGCCGTAGAAGTGATGGTGATGAAGGACTCCAGTAATTGGCGACCAACCTATGTGCTTAATCGAGGAAATTACGATGCCCACGGTGAGCCTGTAGGAATAGGGATACCGAAAAGTATTTTACCTTTCTCTCCTCAAAAATATGGTAAGAATCGATTGGGATTGGCCAAATGGTTGGTTGATGATCAAAATCCACTGACATCTCGGGTATTTGTGAACCGAGTTTGGTTTCAGTTTTTTGGGAGAGGGATAGTTAAGACGTTGGGCGACTTTGGTATGCAAGGAGAATTACCTACCCACCCTGAATTATTGGATTGGCTAGCCGTTGATTTTAAGTCGCACCACTGGAATATCAAGCGTTTGGTCAAACAGATTGTCACCTCTGCCACTTACCGCCAATCTTCCAGCATTACATCAGCACATTTAAAAGTGGATCCTGATAATATTTACCTTTCTCATGCGCCACGTTTACGTATTCCAGCGGAAAATGTGCGTGACCATGTATTAGCTAGTGCCGATATTTTAAATCCTGAAATAGGTGGACCGAGCATTAAACCTTATCAACCTAAAGGGATATGGGAAGTGGCTTCTTCTGGTCGTGGATCTTTGATGACTTACATTCAAGATCATCAACAGGATTTATACCGCAGAGGTATGTATGTTTTTATCAAACGTACCGTGCCACCACCGTCCATGTTGATTTTTGATGCGAGTAATCGCGATCAATGTGAAGTGCAAAGAGGAAGGACTAATACTCCTTTGCAGGCCTTGGTGATGATGAATGATCCGCACGTTTCAGAAAGTTCCCGAGTCTTGGCAGAAAACATGGCTCAATTGAAGCTCCCTGTGGATGAAGTATTGAGTCAGGTATTTCGAAAAATAGTGTGCAGAACTCCGCAGGCCAAAGAACTGGCCATTTTGAAGAAATACTTGGAGGCCGAACAATTGGAATTTCAAAAAAAGCCTTCCAAAATCAAGCAATTGATGAAAGTGGGTGAATATCAAAAGAATCAGGCCTTGGCCAATCCATTTACGGCTGCTTTGATGCAAACGATTCAAATGATTTATAATATGGAAGAAACGTTAATGCGGGTGTAAACCTTTTCATCTATGGGAAACGAGTTTTTTAAAAATAGGCTGAATATCACCAGAAGGCATTTCTTCGGAAAAGCTGCTGCGGGAATTGGTGGCCTGGCATTAGGGTCATTGTTGATACCTAAAATTTGGAAGGGAGACGGAACGGATGTAGTATCTAGCCCTTTGGGATTAGCCCAATATGCCCCTAAGGCCAAGAGAATCATTTATTTATGCCAAAATGGGGCACCTTCCCAATATGAAACGTTTGATTATAAACCTTTATTAACCAAAATGATGGGTCAGGATTTACCTGAATCCATTCGGGGTGGTCAGCGCTTAACAGGCATGACGGCCAGCCAGACCAAATTCCCATTGATGGGTTCTTATTATAACTTCCGTCAGCATGGACAGTCGGGCGCCTATATCAGTGATTTGTTACCCAATATTGCCAAAATAGCGGATGATATTTGTATCGTTCGCACCATGAATACGGATGCCATTAACCACGACCCAGCTTTGACTTTTTTACAAACGGGTGCTCAAGTGGGCAATAGACCCAGTATGGGGGCTTGGATGAGCTATGGCTTAGGAAGTGAGAATAAAAATTTACCTGCTTTTTGTGTATTATTATCTAGAGGAAGAGGAAATGGCCAAGGGGTTTATTCCAAACTCTGGACCAATGGATTTTTGGATTCAACCCACCAAGGTGTGGTGTTTAGTTCCAGTGAAGACCCTATTTTATACTTAAATGATGCCGAGGGAATTGATAAACAGGATCGTCGGCGGATGTTGGACCATTTAGCAGAACTGAACCAATTGGGATTTGATGAAAGTGGTGATCCTGAAATTCAAGCGAAAGTCCAACAGTATGAAATGGCCTACCGCATGCAAACGGCGGTACCCGAATTGACTGATTTATCCAAAGAGCCAGATCACATCATTAAAATGTATGGTCCTGATTGTTTGGTACCGGGCACCTATGCCGCCAATGCTTTATTGGCCAGAAAATTGTCAGAATCCGGGGTTCGCTTCGTTCAATTGTATCATCAAGGTTGGGATTCACATGGAAATTTGCCGAATGAAATGGGTATGCAAGCACAAGATGTGGACCGTGCTTCGGCTGCTTTAATTACAGATTTAAAACAAAGAGGTCTTCTTGATGAAACGTTGGTGATTTGGGGAGGAGAGTTTGGTCGAACAAATTATTGTCAAGGTAATTTTACTCCAGATAATTATGGGCGTGATCATCATCCAAGAGCCTATAGTATTTTTATGGCAGGAGGAGGCACCAAGCCGGGCACTGTATATGGTGAAACAGATGAATTTGGCTACAATGTGGCCAAAGATCCTGTGAATATCCATGATTTTCATGCTACGGTTTTGCATTTAATGGGAATTAATCATGAACAATTAACCTATAAACATTTGGGGAGAAGGTATCGACTAACCGATGTTTCGGGTAATGTAATCCCAGGACTTTTGGCATAAATGGGATGAATAAAGAACAATTATCTTCTTGGTACAGCATCTTGTTGAGTGGCTTAATTTTTCTCCATGCCTTGTTGCTCTTTCTGCTTTTTTGGCAAGATCAAGTGAATTTACCTTGGGCTTTTCAGCTATTTGGTCGCTTTCATCCTTTGATTTTACATTTACCGATTGGCTTAGGAGTTTTGCTTCCATTCGTGCATCTTTTGCGGAGGCCATTGGGAGAACATGCCTTTTATCTTTCATTTCGCTTTGTACTCTATTTAACAGCCCTCAGTGCTGCCATTACGGCCTTGTTTGGTTTCTTTTTGTCGCAGGAATCCGGATTTGAACCTGAATTACTTGTCTTTCATCAATGGGCAGGCTTAGCCGTGGCTTGGATGTATTTACTCTTATTAATCTTGTTTGATCGATTATTGGTCAATCCATTTCAGGCATTTATTGGCTCTATGGTGGGTGTGCTACTCCTTAGTTTGGCAGGTCATGGTGGAGCCAATATCACGCATGGTGAAAATTATTTGATGGAATTTTGGCAGCCAGAAAAGGAAGTTAAGGCTCCCACAGAGGAATCTGTTTTATTTGAAGGAGCTATTCAGCCCATATTGGAGAAAAAATGTGTTTCCTGTCACAATGATCAAAAAACGAAAGGCCAACTCAATATGAGCTCTGTAGCCAAGATGCTACAAGGCGGTAAGCATGGCGATCTTTGGAAAGCAGGAGATGTGTCAAAGAGTTTATTTTTACAACGCGCGCATTTGCCTTTGGAACATAAAGAACACATGCCACCTAAGGGGAAAAACCAATTGACTCCTGATGAGATTTTACTTCTAGAAGCTTGGGTGAAAGAGGGTGCCTCTTTGGATAAAAAGATCAAAGCTTACCCGCCAGCCCTACAAATAAGTAAACTTGTTGCTCGTTTATTTGCGATACCCGCCAGCATCGAAATTCCCAAAAGAGAATATCCCTTTTCTGCCGCCAGTGAATCTGATTTGCAAGCTGTGAATAGCCCGTTTTGCTCGGTTTATCCCATGTCCAGTGATGCGCCAGCCTTACAAGCAGATTTTTATGTGGCCAAACGATTTGAACTGAAAACTTTGGAGAATTTAAGCAAAGTGGCTGATCAGTTGGTTGGAATTAATCTAGCCAAAATGCCTATCAAAGACGAAAATCTATCACTTTTGGCTCAATTTCCTAATCTAGAAAAGTTGAATTTGAATTTTACAGAAATATCAGGAGCCAATTTGAAAGCATTGATGTCCAACAAGAAATTAGTGTCTTTATCGCTTTCAGGAACTAAAATTACAGCCAATCAATTGCAGCCGCTGATTGTTCAATTGCCACTTCTCAAGGAAGTTTTCATTTGGAATACAGGCATAGCATCAGAACAAATAGCCAGTTGGAAAAAGACCTTCCCTAAGATTCGTTGGGAGGAGGGATTTGTTCCCTCGGATGAAAAATTGATGATTAATCCGCCCATTTTGGTGAATGAGAATTTCTTTTTGGGACCGCAAGACAAGGTAGTTTTTAAACACACCATCCAAGGTACGAGCATTCATTATACGTTGGATAAAGAAAAAGAACCAGATTCCTTGGGGACTTTAATTACCCAAGGACCCATTGATATTCCTGCATTTACGGTAGTGAAAGCTTTGGCCACCAAACCTGGTTGGTTAGCCAGTAAAGTGGTGAAAAATACCTTTTATAAGTATCATTTTGTGCCAGATTCGGTTTACTTGTTGACTCAAGCGGAGGCCAAATGGCAGGCAAAAGGAGCGTCTACGCTCAAAGACCTGATACAAGGCAAGCGCGATACTCGTGGATTGGCAAATGATACGTGGATTGGATTTCAACAGCAAGATGCCGATGCTTTGTTTGAGTTTAAACAAGCTAAGGCCGTGAAAGGTATGACGGTGAGTTATTTGAGAAAGCAGGATTCCAATATTTTTCCACCTTTGGAAATAGAAATTTGGGTGGGTAATTCAGCTAAAACCTTGAAGAAAGTTGCCTCCGTGAAACCCGAACAGCCCGCAGAGAATGGAGGATATTCCCCACAAGCTATCAATATTCCTTTACCTTCAGGGAATTTTACTCATTACCGTATGCTAGCCAAACGTATTAAGCGTTTCCCTGCCTACGTCAAAGACAAAGCCAATCCTGCCATCATAAAGCTGGATGAGGTGTTGTTTTATTAAATTGCTTTAAAACCTAAACCTATGACTAACCGAAGAAAATTTGTACAATCCTTAGGCCTGATGAGCAGTGCCTTTTCTGCTTCTAGTTTATTCCAACAAAATCATGCGGCTGATTTTAAACGCATTTTGGAAGCTAAGCAGCATATATCTCCTGCCTTATTAGCAGAAGACGAGGATTTTTGGGCCTTTGTACAGCAAGGATATACCACCAGTCCCAACATCATCAATTTAAATAATGGAGGTGTGAGTCCTAGTCCACGTATTGTTCAAGAAGCCGTAGAACGCTACAATAAATTATCCAATGAAGGGCCTTCTTATTTCATGTGGCGGGTTTTGGATCAAGGTCGTGAGCCTTTGCGGGAGAAATTAGCTGAATTGGCGGGTTGTGACAAGGAGGAAATTGCCATCAATCGCAATGCCACCGAGGCTTTAAATACCGTCATTTTTGGATTGGATTTTAAAGCGGGAGATGAGATTATCGGGACCAAGCAAGATTACCCGAATATGATCAATGCCTGGCGACAAAGGGCGCAACGCGATGGGATTGTGTATACTCAATTGAGCTTTGATTTTCCTATTGAAAATGATGCCCAGATTGTGGATGCATTTGAAAAGGCTATCACTCCCAAGACGAAATTATTGCATGTGACGCATATCATCAACTGGGTGGGTCAAATCATGCCTGTAGCTAAAATCTGTACAATGGCAAAAAAACATGGAATAGAAGTAATCGTGGATGGGGCTCATACCTTTGGATTACTCGATTTTAAAATTCCAGATTTGGGATGTGATTATTTTGGAACCTCCTTGCATAAGTTTTTATCAGCGCCTATTGGTTCAGGTATGCTGTGGATTAAAAAGGATAAAATAGAGAAAGTTTGGCCTTTAGTATGTAATGATAAACCCCGAGGAACGGATATTCGTAAATTTGAAACTTTGGGAACGAGAAGCTTTCCTATTGAACAGGGCATAGGAGAGGCCATTAATTTCCACAATGCGATTGGTTCCAAAAGGAAAGAAGAGCGTATTCGTTATTTGAAAAACTACTGGACTACGCAAGTAAAAGATGTGCCAGGAGTAAAGATTCATACTTCTTTTAAATCGGCATATTCTTGTGCCATAGCAGGAGTGAGTATTGATGGTATGACCATCGCTGAATTAGACAGTGCTTTATTTACTAAATATAAAATCCATACAGTGGGTATAGTTTGGGAAAACATTTCATGCGTCCGCGTAACTCCGCATGTTTATACTCGATTGAAGGATTTGGATAAAATGGTACATGCTATTAAAGAATTGGCCGCCCAAGCTAAAGCGAAAAAATTGTAATTAAATTGGCCTAAATGGGCCACCAATAGGCTTAATGTAGCCAATTTATATACCTTTGTGAAATTCTAAACCTATCATATGTCGACCTTACCTAATTTAGATCAAAGCAGTTTAAGCTCCAATCGCCTGTATTCATTAGATGCCTTACGAGGTTTCGATATGTTTTGGATCATGGGCGCTGATGAAGTTTTTCATACCATGTTTAAGGCTACAGATTCACCCATTTGGGGATTCTTTGCGCATCAGTTCTCGCATCCTGAGTGGCATGGCTTCCGATTTTATGATTTAATTTTTCCACTTTTCTTATTCATGGCGGGGGTAGCTACTCCTTTCTCTTTGGGTAAAGAAATAGAAAAAGGTAAAAACAGGGAACAGCTATTGTTGAAAGTTATCAAACGGGGTTTAATTTTGGCTGCCTTGGGTGTGGTCTATAATAATGGCTTGGAAATTAAACCCATTGAGGAAATTCGTTTTGGAAGTGTGTTGGCTCGAATTGGTTTAGGCTATATGTTTGCCAACATCATTTATTTATATACCAAAAAACCGATGTTTCAAGCCATTTGGTTTGGAGGGATTTTGATGTTTTACTATTTGTTATTGAAGTTTAATGCGGCTCCTGGTTTTCCTGCGGGAGATCTAAGTCAAGAAGGAAATTTTGCATCTTACATGGACCGCCTAATTATGCCAGGTCGTTTGTATAAAGGAAATCATGATCCTGAAGGCTTGACCTCGACCATTCCTGCCATTTCCACCGGTTTGTTGGGAATTTTAACAGGTAATTATTTGAAAAATGACCCAAGCGATGGTACTCAAAAGACGAAACGCATGGCGATGTTCGGTGCTTTATTCATCGTGTTGGCTTTGGTTTGGAATATCGATTTCCCCATCAATAAAAATCTATGGTCAAGCTCCTTTGTTTTGATGGTAGGAGGTATAAGCTTATTATTGTTGTCTTTATTTTATTACATCATTGACGTAAAAGGCTATCAAAAATGGTCATTTTTCTTCCGAATCATTGGAATGAACTCCATCTTGATTTATATGTCAGGGGTATTTATTAACTGGGAATACAGTACGGATAGTATTTTTCATTGGTTAGGTCAATTGTTGGGAAATCCATACAATGCAGTAGCTATGGCCATTTGTTATACAGGAGTTAAGTGGTACTTCTTGTATTTTATGTACCAGAAAAAAGTATTCCTACGAGTGTAATGTAGAATTAGGATTGTAGAATGTAGAATGAAAAATGAAGCATGTAAAAATAAATGTATATACGTATAGTTGCAGGTAGGAATTTTAGCTGATTTCTGTAAATTGAATAGCATACGAAACAAATAAATCATTTTCCCTCGAAGATTACCATGAAAAGAGTTAAAACAAGTATAAGTCAATTTACCTTGGCAATGTTGGCACTAGGTATATTCATGTCCAATAAACCAGCGGCTAAATTGCCTGTGGAAGCGTGGGAAATCAAGGTTCCTGCGGGATTTAGTACCAAAATTGTAGCAACTGGTTTGGGAGCTACTCGTCATTTAACGGTGGCTAACAATGGAGATATTTATGCTAAATTATCCAAGTTTAAGGATGGTAAAGGCATTGTTCATTTGAGGGATACCAATAAGGATGGTGTAGCTGATGAAACAAATTATTTCGGAGATTTTGTGGGTACAGGTATCCAAATTCATAACGGATTTTTATATGCGTCTTCCAATACAGGGGTTAATCGTTTTAAAATGAACGAAAAATCAGAAGTTGTAGATAAAGCGCATTATGAAAATTTAGTAAGTGGCTTGATTGACAAAGGCCGTGATAATGCTAAGCCCTTTGTGTTTGACAAACAATCCAATTTGTATGTAACTATTGGTTCTTGGAATGATGCATGTCGTGTGCCGGGCACTGGTCAAGGTATGGTTCCATGTTCCGTTTTGGATTCGGCAGGAGGTATTTGGAAGTTTAAGGCAGATCAATTAGGTCAAAAGTTTCAAGATGGTAAACGCTATATTACTGGGTTGAAAAATGCCGTCGGTATTACTTGGAATACCAAGACCAATACACTTTTTGCTACATCACATGGACGAGGATTCTTCCATGATTTTTATCCACAATACTATACCCCAAAGCAAAGTGCTGAGATTCCCGCTGAATGTTTATATGAAATTCACGAAGGGGATGATGGAGGCTGGCCTATCATTTATTATGATCAATTTCAAAATAAGAAAATCTTAGCTCCGGAATATGGTGGAGATGGAAAGAAAACGGCAGGAGAAAAGGCGATTAATCCGAAAGTAGCTTTTCCTGCGCACTTAGGCCCCAATGATGTCTTATTTTATACAGGAAATCAATTTCCTTCCAAATACAAAAACGGAGCATTTGTAGCCTTTCACGGACAAAATTCAGAATTGAAAAAGGGTTATTTTGTAGCTTTTGTGCCGTTTGTGAATAACAAACCATCGGGTAAATGGGAGATCTTTGCGGATAATTTTTCGGGAATTGATTTGGCTAAACCAACGGGCCCAGTTCAACATCGTCCTTGCGGATTAGCTCAAGGACCAGATGGTTCCTTGTATGTAGCGGATGATTTGGGAGGAACGATTTTCAAAATCAGTTACAAAAAATAACAGCATCATGATTTAATTTTGAATGAAAATGAGATGAACATACCATGGTTCATCTCATTTTTTTTAAAACCTAGCAGTTATGAAAACCATGCGATGTATACTTCTATTAATGTTAAGCCTCTTACTGGGTTTTTCTTCGGATGCGCAAAACAAAACGAAGCGTTATCTCTATGTAGCTGCTCCTGGAATCAGAGATTACCTAGGATATGGTGGCCATGGAATATTGGTTTTTGACATCAATAATAAGCATCGATTCGTAAAGCGAATTAAAACCCAAGGATTCCACCCGAATGGAAAGCCATCCAATGTGAAGGGGATTGCGGTAAGTATACCTTTAAACAGCATTTACATCAGTACCTTGGAGTCCTTGCAGCGTATTGATTTAAGTAGCGAAAAAGTTATTTGGGAAATACCTTTTGCTGGAGGTTGTGATCGCATGTCGATTTCTCCCGATGGTAAAACCATGTATCTGCCATCCTTAGAAAAGGATTTTTGGAATGTTGTTAATTGCGAAACGGGCGCCATCATTCAGACCTTGAAAGGTTTTAAAAGAGCTCATAATACCTTATATGGTTTGTCGGGGAAATACGTTTATTTGGCCGATATTGGTAATCCCTGGTTGTATCAGGTGGATGCACAAAATCATACATTGGTACAGAAAATAGGTCCATTCCGTAATTTTGTTCGCCCTTTTACGGTTAATGGCAAGGAAAATATGGGTTTAGTAACTGTGGATAGTCTTTTGGGCTTCGAAGTTGGGGATTTAAAAACGGGTAAGAAATTGGCCAGTATAGTGGTCGAAGGATGGAACAAAGGCCCTGTTCGTAGACACGGAAATCCAAGTCATGGTATCGCATATAGTCCTGATGAAAAGGAAATTTGGCTTTGCGATGGTTTTAATATGCGTTTGCATGTATTTCAAGGGAAAGCACCTTATCAACAGTTGACAAGTATTCCATTGAAAGATATGCCCGGTTGGATTAGTTTCTCTTTGGATGGGAAATATGCTTATCCATCCAGTGGGGAAGTAATTGACCCAATGACTAGAAAAGTATTGTATCACTTAGAAGATGAGCAGCACAATTATGTTTCCAGCGAAAAATTAGTAGAAATAGAATTTCAAGGAACTAAAGCCATACGTGCCAGTGACCAATTTGGCAATGGAAAGGCTCATTAGTTTTGACGAGCCTTTTCTATCAATTCTTGGGCCTTTTTATCGGCCTCTTCCAATAAGGCATCCGCTTTACGGTCAGCTTCTTTTTTGAGTCGTTCCGCTATCTTTTGGGCAGCTATTTTCGCAAATGGGTTCTTGGCTTCTTCCACTAATCGGTCGGCATTGGCGTAAGCTTCTTGTCGCAATTTTTGGGAGAGCATTTCGGCTTCTTTTTTCATCGATTCTGCCTTGGCTTTAGCTTCATCCAATTGCTTATTTATCTGCTGTTTTGCTTCTTGTTTCACCAATTCTTTGGCTTGAGTCGTCACTGAACTGTTCGAGTTGCCTTGCGCATTGATGACATTGACCTTAAATTGAGGCTTTTGAACGGTACCACTGACCTTTATTTGCATTTTTAAGGCTTGTTGGATTTTCTCCAAATTAAGGTTGGGATTTAATTTGGCTAATTGTTGATTCAAACTAGCCGCCACGTCCGATTGTAGCGTTTTTGCTGGGATGTCCGTTAGGATGTTGTATTCCAAACTTTGGTCTAAACCATTGGAGCCGTTGACTTGAAATTTGGTCAAATTCGTTTGAACTTCAAAGGGTTTGAATTGTAGCCTACCTTGCTTTATTTGAAAATTGAGGTGTGTTGGTTTTAGGGCTAGATTTTTTAATTGATCCCATTGGGTTAAGCTGACCAATTGATTAAAGCTAGTGGAATTTTTTAGATTAAAATCGATCAAATCCATATTTCCCTGGGCGTTGGTGCTCATGATATTGGGGGATAAATCGGGATTTAATTCTCCAGAATAGGTAAAGTCAACATTTACTTTACCTTGGGCAGCAGCGGCAATTGGCGCCAATTTTTGTACCAAGCTAAAGTATTTATGAGCTTCTTGAATGTTTAAATCTTGGATATTGAAAGCCCAATTAACCGAAGCGTTTTGATGATCTTTTTTGCTAAAAGTTCCGGTTGATTTCCAAGAAGCATTGGCCAATTGAAAGGATAGATCATCCATCGAAATGACTTGATCAGCCAGGTGGATTTCCCCTTTTGCTTGACTAATGACCAAATCTTTGAAAAGTAGCTTACCGATGCTGGATTGAAAGGTGAAATCGATGTTTTTGGGGATTTGCAGATCCGCTGAAGAAGCCGTAGATGCCGAAGTGCTATTTTGGCTCTTCATCCACGGATTTAAATCCACTAAAGGAGATTCCAGAGTTAAATTCCCAGTAATTTTATCATTTTTCAAGAAGTATAAGACATAATTTTGCAAACTACCGCTAGCTACGAATTCGGTATTGGCGACATTGCCTTCCAGTGTACTGATAATCAATGATTTAGGGTTTATCGTAGCAGCCGCATTCTTGATGTTGATTTTTTGCTGCGTTTCGCTATTACTGTATTGAATTTGGCGGGCATTAAAATATCCATTTGCTTTGCCTTTTGCTTGTTTAAAATCCTGCACATAACCATCTAGCTGTACATCACTTTGTAAGGTACCGCTCATTTGCGTGTTTTTTTGAGGGATAATTTTAGCAATTTCACCTAAGTTCAAAACTCCTTTCAGACCAGCTTTGAGGTAGGGGTTTGAAAGGGGTGTTTTTAAGAACAAATTCGCTTGTATAGGCAGATTGTTCATGTATAATTGGAATTTTTTTAAGTTGATTATGGTATGGTCAGGAACACCATCTGGATTATCTATTTGCAGATCCAGCTCCATTTGTTTAACACCTACGGGAACCTTAGCATAACTAAATGCCCCATTTGAGATACGTACATCCATTCCAAAGCCAGGCATCGAGCGACCGTTCATTTTACCTTTGGCATAACCCGATAGCGCAAAATCACCTGACGATTGAAGTTCTTGGAAGGAGTTTTGGTATAAAAGAGGAACAAGAGATAGGAAATCTTTTAGGGGAGATTTTAGGGCATGAAATTTGATGTCCATATCGATGGAAGTATCGGGCATGGCCACCCAGACATCAAAATGGATGGGTAATTCATTTAGGTATAAATCATTGTTTTTAAAAGCAAATTCCATTTTGGCAAAATTCATCTCAATCGGAGCTTCTAGTTTACCTTTTACTTCAGATAGGTAGGTTTTACCCAGAAACTCAAAACTTAGCTTTTCAACTTCAGTACTCGTGTTTAAGGTGAAAATATCCTTTGAAAAATCACCCGAACCTTCGTGATTTAATTGAACTAATTGGGTAGAAAATCCCCTCATTTGGTCAATGTAATTGATTTTTGAATCAATTAATTGATAATGATTCAGGGAAATGCGCATGTTTTGATCGGTTTTTTCTTTGGGGGAATCGGAAGGAGGAGCTTGATAAATATCCCAGTTCATTAGACCAGAAGGAAGAATGATTAAGTTGAATTGCGCCTGTTCCAGGATCACTTCTTGAATCTCGATGTTCTTATCCAATAAATAGGCCAAGGGAGCTATTTGAATCGTTAGCTTAGGTATCTGAGCAAGGGTATCGTTCTTAAACTCATTTTTACCTATGATGCTGCTGTTTTCAACTTCTATGCTTAATCTGGGAAAATGACGCAAAAGGCTGATAGAAGCATCTTCAAATTGGAATTTGGCTTTAAGTTTTTCATTCGCCGTTTTTGTAATCAGATCCTTGATTTCATTTTTATACATCATGGATATTCCCATCGCAGCGAAGATGAATAATAGGATGATACCTAAGAAAGAATAAAGGACTTTTTTTAACATGGGAGAAATGCTTGTGGCGGTTAAAACTATTTTACTGGAATTTGGCTTAGCGAATGATTTAATTGGGTAAATCAGCTAGCATAGCTTAAATTTACGATTATTTTCTCAGTGGAAACCAACTCAATTATTTGATTTATATGAAACGATCTATTCAAGTATACGGTATAAGTAGCCTAATGATTCTTTTCGGTGCTTTGTTTGTTATTTCTTGTGCACAAAATGCTTTGACAGGAAAAAGTCAATTATCTCTAGTATCTGAGCAAGAAATCCAAGCACTTTCCTTGACACAATACCAAGATTTTTTAAAGACGAGTACGGTTATTTCACCAGCCAAAGATGCCCAAGCGCAAATGGTTCAACGCGTAGGAAAGAAAATCACGGCCTCTGTGGAGAAGTATTTTGCTGAAAAAAACAACAAAGAGTTTTTGAAGGGTTATCAGTGGGAATACAATTTGGTTAAAAATGATACCACCATCAATGCTTGGTGTATGCCGGGTGGGAAAATCGTTGTTTATACTGGAATTTTGCCAGTGACTAAAAATGAAACGGCCTTGGCTTTTGTGATGGGACATGAAGTATCACATGCTTTATTGCAGCATGGAAACAAGCGAATGAGTGAATCGATGATTCAGGAATTAGGTGGCACTGTTTTGTCAGCGGCTATTTCTAGTAAGCCGAAAGAAACGCAAGATTTATTTATGCGAGCTTATGGCATTGGTACATCGGTAGGAATTATGTTGCCATTTTCGCGTGAACAAGAATTGGAAGCAGATAAATTTGGTTTAATGTGGGCTGCCAAATCAGGATACGACCCTTCAGAAGCTTCGGCATTTTGGGAGCGTATGCAAAAATCAAAATCAGGACAGGCTCCTCCTGAGTTTTTAAGTACCCACCCTTCCGATGCCACTCGAATTCAGAAAATTAAAGAATACCTGCCAGAAGCGCTTAAATATTATAAAAAGTAACCCATTTAAGATCAGCGATCTATGGGATTCGAGTATTTATTCAAGTAAATTCATGGCCAATGGCCTTCCTTGTGCTTACTTACAATCAACCAACATGAAAAAAATTGCTTTTGTTTTATTATTGCTACCAAGCATATTGTGGGCACAAAAAACATCCAAGAATAGTATTAAAATAAATTTGAGTTCTTTATTACTAAGGAACTATAATTTCACTTATGAACGTAGCATAAGCAAGCACATGTCATTTTCACTTGGATTTAGAACCATGCCTTATGGGGAGGTGCCTATGGAAGGGACGATTACTGAGCAAATTGATGATAAATCGATCAATTTATCCCGAATGAAATTAGGGAATATTGCGATTACTCCTGAAATCAGGTACTATTTTAGTAGTAAGGGAAATCAAGGGTTTTATGCGGCACCTTACGCAAGGTATTTAGTATATGATCTAACGGCACCTATCACAGTTGAGGATAAAACGAGTGGTCAATTAGTACAAGTAGATCGGGATTTCAAAGGGAAAATAACATCCATGAATGGTGGTTTGATGTTCGGAATTCAATATCCTATTTGGAAGAATCGCATGGTGTTTGATTTTTGGATTGTTGGAGCTCATTTTGGAACTAGCACGGGAATATTAACGGCCGAATTTAATCCGGCATTAAGTACGGATGAGCAAGCCATATTACAGAGAGAAGTGGATAATTTGGATACTTCACCATTTAAATCTGTGGGTAAAGTGACGGCAAATAGGGCTCAAATTAATACAGAGGGTCCATGGTTTGGAGTGAGAGGATTGGGGATAAATTTGGGCTTTAAGTTTTAAAAATAGCTGGAGTTTTATGTTTTCTTAATCTTGGGTATATCCATTATTACCGATTTTATCTTACATTTAACGTGTAACCTATTTAATCAACATGAAACTTCCCAGTTTGGGAGCAGGCTTCTTTGTCTGCTTGTGCTTTATTTTTAGTTCCCTCACTGCCCAAGTTCCCGGTGTTATCGTAGCACATAGTCCAGCTTCCAGCGGTCAGTACATTGGTTCTCCCAGTATTTGTATTTTATCAAATGGCGATTATTTAGCCTCACACGATTTTTTTGGACCCAAATCTACGGAACATAGCTCTGCGGTTTCTAGGGTATATGTATCCAAAAATAAAGGTAAATCTTGGGTTCAAATTAGCCAGATTCAAGGCCAATTTTGGTCTAAGTTGTTTGAGTTTAGAGGCAAACTTTACATCATGGGCACCAATAAGCACCATGGGAATACCATTATTCGTAATTCTACTGATGGTGGCTATACTTGGTCGGAACCCGTAGATGCACAACATGGACTTTTATTAGAAGGAGAATACCATTGCGCACCCATGCCTTTCTTAGAGCATGATGGGCGTTTATGGAGGGCCATGGAGGATGCGATGGGAACTGTGAAAAAATGGGGAAAAAGGTATGGAACATTTATGATGTCCATGCCATTGGATGCAGATCCTATGTTGGCGGCCAGTTGGACAAAGACGAATGTTCTACGTTATGATTCGACCTATTTGGACAACCATTTTGGAGCATGGATTGAAGGAAATGCGGTATTAGATCCCATGGGACAAGTTTGGAATATCTTGAGGGTAGATAATAAATCGACGATGGATGAGTTTGCCGCTATGGTAAAGATTAGTGCCGACGGCAAAGAGTCTAGTTTTGATCAAAAAAATGGCTTTATTCGTTTTCCTGGTGGCGCCAAAAAATTCACCATTCGTTATGATCCCCTTTCTAAACGATATTGGACTATTTCTAATGTGATATCCGACTCCACCAAAGTGAAGCATCAAGGTAAAAACCCTGCTTCCTTTAGAAATACTTTGGCCTTATGTTTTTCCTATGATTTGAAAAATTGGGAAGTTAAAATGGTGATTTTTGAGCATCCTGATGAAATCAAGCATGGTTTCCAATATGTGGACTGGCAATTTCAAGGTAAACATATGGTATTGGCTTGCAGAACGGCCTATGACGATGCTGAAGGAGGAGCGCATAATAACCATGATGCGAATTACTTGACTTTTTATCGAATCAAACGTTTTAGAAAATAATTCACCTATTTATTATCATATTTATGAAACAAATTGTTTGCTTGGTTTTTGTTTTATTAGCTCAAACCTCGTTTATTTTAGCTCAAAAAGCACCTGAGAATCGGGTGATTGTCATTACGACAGATGGACTACGTTGGCAGGATGTGTTTAAAGGTATGGATACGACTTTGGCGAAGAACAAGGCATATCATCATGGAGATAGTTTAGCTATTTTTACGAAGTTTTGGGACCATGATTTAGCTACTCGAAGAAAGAAATTGATGCCCTTTTTGTGGGGTGAATTAGCTCAGAAAGGGCAAATTCATGGTAATAGAGCCTTGGGAAATCGGGTAGATGTGGCTAATCCACATTGGTTTTCCTATCCTGGATATAGTGAGTTACTGACTGGTCAAGTGGATACAGCGGTGAATTCCAATGAGTATAAACCTAATCCCAATACCAATTTTTTTGAGTATTTAAATCAATTGCCAGCCTATAAAAATCAAGTAGTTGCTTTTGGTGCTTGGGATGCCTTTGATCGGATTTTAAATGAAAAGAGGGCTGGTTTTCCTGTGATTAATGGATATGATGTATATCCCAACTTGCATCAGGATCCTCAAATGAAATTGATTTCTGATATGTTGAGTCAATCGTTTCGAGTATTTGGAGATGTGGAAAGTCAAGATGTATTCATTCATTTTCAGGCTATGCAGTATTTGAAGACGAAAAAGCCTAAAGCCATGTATATTTCTTATGGTGAAACGGATGAGTTTGCTCATGAAGGGGCCTATCAGCATTATTTACAGGCAGTTCATCATTTTGATACTTGGTTAAAGGAAATATGGGATTTTGTTCAAACAGATCCATTATATAAAGGTAAAACGACGATCTTAATTACGACGGATCATGGTAGGGGAGACATTATCAAAGATCAATGGAAGTCGCACGGTAAAAAAGTACAAGATTCACATGAGATATGGTTTGCTATATTAGGAGCGGGTGTGGAGCCTGTGGGAGAAGTGAATCAGGTGGCTCAAATTTATCAAAAGGACTTAATTCATAGGTTAGCAGAAAAGCTACATATAAGCTTCAAAAGCGAGCGTAAAGAGTAAGGAAATTTGGATAACGTTGAAGGAAATATAGCAGCACAGGGTTTAAACCCTGTGCTATTCTGTTTTAGGATTATTGTAGAGTTTGCCTCAGGTGTAATATAGCACTGGGTTTAAACCCAGTGCTGTTTTGTTTCAGGATTTTGTAGAGTTTGCCTCAGGTGTAATATGGCCCAGGGTTTAAACCCAGTGCTATTCTGTTTCAGGATTTTGTAGAGTTTACCTCAGGTGTAATATAGCCCAGGGTTTAAACCCAGTGCTGTTTGTTTTAGGATTTTGTAGAGTTTGCCTCAGGTGTAATATAGCACAGGGTTTAAACCCTGTACTGTCCCGTTTAAGGATTATTATAGAGTTTACCTCAGGTGTAATATAGCACTGGGTTTAAACCCAGTGCTATTCTGTTTCAGGATTTTGTAGAGTTTACGGCAGGTGTAATATAGCACTGGGTTTAAACCCAGTGCTGTTTTGTTTCAGGATTTTGTAGAGTTTGCCTCAGGTGTAATATAGCACTGGGTTTAAACCCAGTGCTGTTTTGTTTCAGGATTATTATAGAGTTTACCTCAGGTGTAATATGGCCCAGGGTTTAAACCCTGGGCTGTCCCGTTTTAGGATTATTATAGAGTTTGCCTCAGGTGTAATATAGCCCAGGGTTTAAACCCTGGGCTATTCTGTTTTAGG
This sequence comes from Aquirufa ecclesiirivi, assembly GCF_011250515.1. GTDB lineage: Bacteria > Bacteroidota > Bacteroidia > Cytophagales > Spirosomataceae > Aquirufa > Aquirufa ecclesiirivi. Next base: position 277,069 of record NZ_JAANOP010000004.1, read on the forward strand.
ATTTTGTAGAGTTTGCCTCAGGTGTAATATGGCCCAGGGTTTAAACCCTGGGCTGTTTTGTTTTAGGATTTTTGTAGAGTTTACGGCAGGTGTAATATAGCACTGGGTTTAAACCCAGTGCTGTTTTGTTTCAGGATTTTGTAGAGTTTGCCTCAGGTGTAATATGGCCCAGGGTTTAAACCCTGGGCTGTTTCATTTTAGGATTTTTGTAGAGTTTGCCTCAGGTGTAATATAGCCCAGGGTTTAAACCCTGGGCTGTCCCGTTTAAGGATTATTAAAGAGTTAGCCTCAGGTGTAATATAGTACAGGGTTTAAACCCTGGGCTGTCCTGTTTAAGGATTATTATAGAGTTTGCCTCAGGTGTAATATAGCCCAGGGTTTAAACCCTGGGCTGTCCCATTTAAGGATTATTGTAGAGTTTACCTCAGGTGTAATATAGCACTGGGTTTAAACCCAGTGCTATTCTGTTTCAGGATTTTTGTATAGTTTACCTCAGGTATATAAAAAGGCCCAGGGTTTAAACCCTGGGCCTTTTTATGTTAGTTGATTAAGTATTCTTATGGTTTCACGTCAGAATCGCTAGCTGGAGCTACTACTGCTTTTTTAAAGAATGAGAATCTCAAAGCGATTTCGTGTGTTTGTGTACTTACTTTACTGATATTTGAAATAGGTAACTCGTATACATAACCTAAATAGATTTTTTTGGAGGCTTGCATCCCAAGACGTAAACCGTAGCTATCTTTATTACGGTAACTTAAACCAATGTCTAATTTTTCCTTAATTTGAACGTTCAAATTGATGTCCCAGCTCAATGGCACATCTGCTGCTAATCGCACTAATGTACTCGGGTATAAATTGATATTATTACCCATTTTGATTTTTGTACCTACCATGGTGTAGAAATAATCTACGTCTTTGTAAGCTCCACTAGCTGAACCGAAATCGTATTTGAATACACGAGGCTGCGAAATACTAACAAATAAACCATCTCCTTTACTGAAACGTAAACCCCAACCTGTATTAAACTTAAGGCCAGTAGAAATATCTTGAGCAAAAAGCGCATCATTTGGATTAACTAAGCGAATGGAAGACCAATTTAATGCCAAATTTGAAAATCCTCCACGGATACCACCTGACATTTTCCATTTGTCATTTAAAGAGACGTGGTATGCGAAATCTGCACCGATGTTGGTTGTTTTCACTGGACCAGCCTGATCCACCATGGCGATGAAACCTAATCCCTTTTTTTCTCCCCATTTAATATTCGCAGTAGCAGCGATTGTCTTTGGAGCTCCTTCAATTCCAATCCATTGTTGTCTGTTGATGAATACCACTTCAGAGTTCTCTGTAGAACCAGAATGTGCAGGAGTAATGATTTGTGGATTGAAACGGTACAAATTGTACATACTTTCAATTTGTGCCTGTGATGAATAACTCCATGAAAGCAAAATACCCAAAAGGAGGTAAGTAAGGGCCAAGCGGCCCCAACTTTGCCTTTTTTGATCTACTCTCAGTTTAAAATTTATATAATTATAGAACATTGTGTTACTTTACTTTACTGCTAATCTGTTGATAAGTACGTATGTCGATATGTTTTCCTTTTGTCCATAAAAATCTATTACGTAATAATAGATGCCATCTGGAAGGAGCTTGCCATCGCTAGTTGATTCCGAAGTGAGGTATTCGCCACCCCAATCATTGGTATAGTTTTCTTTTTCAAAAACTAAATTTCCCCAGCGATTAAAAATGCTTAGCTTATTCTTAAGCCCTAAGATTCCGTCAATGACTAATTTGTCATTCTTTCCATCACCATTCGGCGTGATTCCCTGAGGAATAATACCAATGGTCTCGATATTTTCAGTGCGGAACTTGTTTTTATCACCAGTAGGAATGACAATTTGACCTTTCAGACTAGAATCTGTCATTGCCATTGTACGGGTCATTGTAGGAGAAATGCTAGAAGAAAAACGCGTCTTGGCAAGAACCTCTAGATTCATCAAAACAAATCCTGATGTAAACAAAAGAGAAACTCTTATTGTTTTCATAGAATTTGATAATAAACTCGACTTGAGGTTGAATGTTAAATTCATTTAATCTTTATTAGAACACGTTTTAATTTTTAAAAACTAGTTTCTTCTTTGGAAGTTCAACACACTCATCGCAATGATGGATGGTTAGAAGATTGTCTTAAATTTTATTTAAAACAAGCAAACCAGATTTTAGTGGAATTAAAGTTTTCTGTAGTTTTAGTACAGAAGAGCCGAACCGTGAGTTTAGCTGAGAGATAAATTTTTTCATATTAATTTAGAACAAGTAGAACACTAAACCAGAGCGAAGTCCTATACCCCTCTTCTGTTTTGCTTTACAAATGTAGTCTAATGGATTAATTTAAAAAATAGAACATAATTATTATTTGTTCTTAATTTTAAATTGACAACAAAGTTGTTGCTCTGCATTTCACAATGCCCATTTGTGCTTTTTTCGATTCTGAGATTAGGTGAAAAATCCACAAATGTATAGAAATTTTTACAGTCTCAATTGTTGGTTTTTTGTGTGATAATTTAAGCTTTTCTTTACAAAAATAGATATTTGTAGCCTTAATTACCTTCATTTGGGCTTTTAATGGGTTGAAATTTGCATATAAATGCAGTATTTGGTGAATTTCAGTTTGTAAAGTTAATTTAATTTTCCTGTTTTATTTATTATAATGGAACGAAAATGTAGCCCATTTTTTAATTGAAGAATAGTTTACATGGCTATTGTATCCTTATGATTTTATCATTTCTATCGAAATTAGGTTAAATATTTACTTTCAAATGGTTATAGCATAAAAAAAAGCTAGATCAAATATTAACCTAGCTTTCCAATTTTCGTTCTCTAATCTACTATCTTTAATTCTATTTCGTTTCTAAGCTACTTTTCTTGTTAAACGTAAATCGTAAAGCAATTTCATGTGTTTGTGTAGTCACCTTACTAATGGCTGAAATGGGTAATTCATAAACGTAGCCAGCATACAGATTTTTTGTTGCCTGAAACCCTAAACGGATACCGTAACTATCAGCCTTGCGGTAACTGAAGCCTAAGTCAAACTTATCACGGATATGGCTATTTACATTTAGATCATAACTTAAAGGAACGTCTGTAGCTACACGCACCATAGCACTCGGATATAAGGTGATTTGTGAACTCAGTTTTACTTTGGTACCTAGCATAGTATAATAATAGTCCACATCTTTATATGCTCCAGAAAGTGCCCCAAAATTATATTTTAGGACCCTAGGCTGCGAAATGCTCAAAAATAGTCCATCACCCTTGGAGAAACGTAATCCCCATCCTGTATTGAATTTTAAGCCACTCGAGATGTCTTCTTGGAAGTTTTCATCTCCACCATGTGTTAGGCGAATCGAGGACCATTCAATCGTTAAATTGGAAAATCCACCACGAATACCACCCGACATAGTCCATTTGTCACTTAAAGGAACATGGTAAGCGAAGTCTGCACTGATGGTCGTAGCTTTTATAGGTCCAGCTTGGTCCATTAATGCCACAACACCAATACCTTTATTTTCACCCCATTTTTGGTTAAGGCTAGCCGCAAATGTTACTGGTGCACCTTCAAAGCCAGTCCACTGGCGACGGTTAATCACCGTGATATCTGATACATCCATAGAACCAGCATGAGCTGGAGTAACAATTTGAGGGTTAAAACGATATAAACTGTACATCGTTTCTATTTGACCTTTTGATTCGTGTGAAATAAAACTTAGCAACAACGCCACAAGTATAGCCATCAACATGCCAGGGAATGACATGTTGATCGACTTAGTTTTATAATGATAATTTAGATTCGTATTCATTTTTATTACTGTTTTCAGTGGTGTAGCTTACTTGTTTTTCAGTCTATTGATGAAGATGAATGTTGAAATGTTTGGTTTAACACCATAGAAATCAACGATGTAATAGTAAACGCCATCTGGCAGTAAACCATCTTTCAAGATAAACACGTTGTTACTTTCACCACCCCAGTCATTTTTGTAGTCTTTGGTTTCGTACACGATTTCACCCCAACGGTTGAAAATGGTCAATGAATTCTTGAATCCTAAGATGCCTGGAATAATCAATTTGTCATTTTTACCATCACCGTTTGGAGATAGTCCTTGTGGAACAAATGATGGACAAACATCTGGGTCTAGGCGATTTGGAATACCATCATTGTCACAATCTGGTAGTCCACCATAATCTAAGTTGTCTTCCATGACATCAAGGATACCATCATTATCATCATCCATATCTTGGAAATCCGGTTTGCTATCTTTGTCGGTATCTGTTGGAGTTGCAGGATTTGTTCCAGCCTCTACTTTATCTAACACTCCGTCATTATCAGCATCTAGATCTCTAAAATCAGGTGTTCCATCCGTATCAGAATCTACAGGAGCATTTGGATTTGGACCTGCTTCTACTTTGTCAGGGATGCCATCACTATCTGTATCTAAGTCTCGGAAATCAGGAGTTCCATCAGAATCTGTATCCAAAGGGTTATTCGGATTATTTCCAGCTTCTGTTTTATCCAAAATACTGTCATTGTCAGAGTCTAGCTCACGGAAATCAGGAATACCATCTTTGTCGGTATCCGTTGGCATCGATGGGTTCTTTCCAGCTTCTATTTTATCAGGTATTCCATCATTGTCTGAATCTAAGTCGCGGAAATCAGGCGTACCATCTTTATCCGTGTCCACGGGATTGATTGGATCATTCCCAGCTTCAATACTATCTGGAATACCATCGTTATCGGAATCTATGTCACGGTAATCAGGTGTGCCATCTTTATCTGTATCTACTGGGTTATTAGGATCTTTACCTGCTTCAAATAAATCTGGGATACCGTCATTATCTGAATCTGTGTCTCGGAAATCAGGCGTACCATCTTTATCAGTATCAATTGGATTATTAGGGTCTGCTCCAGCTTCTATTTTATCCGAAATACCATCATTATCCGAATCTAAATCCCGGAAGTCAGGTGTTCCATCATTATCTGTATCAACAGGATTACTTGGGTTAGAACCTGCTTCAATCTTATCTGGGATACCATCATTATCAGAATCTAAATCGCGGAAGTCAGGAGTACCGTCTTTATCCGTATCTACAGGATTGTTTGGATCGGCACCTGCTTCAATCTTATCTGGAATACCATCATTATCCGAATCTAAATCACGGAAGTCAGGAGTACCGTCTTTATCCGTATCAACTGGATTGTTAGGATCTACACCTGCTTCGATTTTATCAGGAATACCATCGTTATCAGAATCTAGATCACGGAAGTCATATATACCATCCTTATCTGTATCCAATGGGTTGTTCGGATCATTTCCAGCTTCTAACTTGTCAGGAATACCGTCATTATCTGAATCCAAATCGCGGAAATCTGGGGTACCATCTTTATCGGTATCTACTGGATTACTTGGATCTGAACCAGCTTCGATTTTATCTGGAATACCATCATTATCTGAATCTAAATCTTCGAAGTCTTTAGCCCCATCTTTGTCAGTATCTACTGGAGAGTTACATGAAACAGCTTCTAAAGCATCTAGGATACCATCATTATCGGAATCAGTATCACGGAAATTAGGCTTATCATCTCCATCTATATCACCACCTAATTCTACGCGGTCAGGAATACAGTCATTGTCAGAATCTAAATCTAAGAAATCAGCAGTACCATCTTTGTCGGTATCAATCACCGCAACATATTGTCCGCGATCATCCCAGCCATCACCATTTCCATCATTTAAGGTGGTACAGGTAGCACATTTGTTCTTGCCTTCCCAAGCATCAGGAATGGTATCACCATCTGAGTCAAGATCTAGGTAATTCGGGATATTATCACCATCATTATCGCTATCACTTTCATCGCTATCACCTAACCAATCACCGTCTGAATCTAGATCACGGTAGTTTGGTCTTCCGTCTCCATCTGGATCAGCTGTTAATTCTTTGCTATCCAATAATGAATCACCATCAGAATCTAAATCTAAGAAATCCGCTGTTCCATCTTTGTCAGTATCTGGAATAGGAGCAGGGTTAGCTTCTAAGAAGTCTGCTAAACCGTTTTTGTTATTATCAATGAAAGCCCCATTTTGGTCAACTCGGCCATTGTAATTTGGATCAATTACTCCGCGACTTGAGTCGGTTGCTTCCCATGCATCTAAGATCGAATCTCCGTCAGAATCGAGGTCTAAATAGTTTGGAGTTCCGTCACCATCACGATCGCTAGATCCTTCTGTTCTATCCAAGATTCCATCGTTATCAGAATCTAAATCCAAATAGTTAGGGATACCATCACCATCTGAATCAATGTTTTTCTCGATACTATCTAGGATACCATCATTATCTGAATCTGGATCTTGGAAGTTTGGAATTCCATCGCCATCATAATCTTGGCAGCTTGGACCACCAGAGGCACATTCTACGCTGTTTGGAATACCATCATTATCACAATCATTGCTACCAAAAATAGCAAAGCTCGGAGAACCGATGCTTGGAGGGTTACCACCAGCACCACCTACACAATAGTTAAGCGGTTGTGGATCTGTTCCGTTGTTGGTTCCGTCACCGTCGCAGTCTGTGTTTTTCCAAGTCAAAGTAGTATTGGCAAATATCTGACTAGCAGGATTGTATGAGCAACCATCGTTAGGATTGGTTCCGTCAATCGCCTCTTGCGCATCAGAAACGCCATCACCATCCGTATCCGTTGGTAAACCTGAAATTACTGTAATACGTAAAACTGCAGTAGTACTACCTGTACCATTGGTAGCAGTTACGGTATAATCAGTAGCCGGACTAGTGACAGAAGGGTTTCCACTAATTACCCCAGTGGTTGTATTGAAAGATAAACCCGTAGGTAATGGAGTCGAAATACTATAACTAGTTACTGTTCCAGTAACTGTCGGTGATAAACTAGTAATACTAGATCCCACAGTATACACATTGGGAGAAGTATAACTCAAGCCTGTCGGTGCAGCATTATTAACCGTAATACGTACAACTGCAGTAGTACTACCTGTACCATTGGTTGCGGTTACGGTATAATCCGTAGCCGGACTAGTGACAGAAGGGTTTCCGCTAATTACCCCGGTGGTGGTATTGAATAATAAACCCGTTGGTAATGGAGTCGAAATACTATAGCTAGTTACTGTCCCTGTAACCGTCGGCGATAAACTAGTAATAGTAGATCCCACAGAATACACATTAGGAGTCGTATAACTCAAGCCTGTTGGTGCAGCATTATTAACCGTAATACGTACAACTGCAGTAGTACTACCTGTACCATTGGTAGCGGTTACGGTATAATCCGTAGCTGGGCTAGTTACCGTAGGGGTCCCACTAATTACCCCCGTGGTGGTATTGAATAATAAACCCGCAGGTAATGGAGTCGAAATACTATAACTGGTTACTGTCCCTGTTACCGTTGGTGATAAACTAGTAATAGTCGATCCAACGTTGTACACGTTGGGAGTATTGTAGCTTAAACTGGAAGGGGCCGCTGGGTTAACCGTTATCGTAAATGTGTTAGATACAGTATTCCCACCAGAATTAGTTGCTGTCACTGTAAAGTTACTTAAAGATGTAACAGTGGTAGGGGTTCCCGTAATTTTACCGTCAGTAGTACTAAAAGATAATCCGCTTGGTAAAGTGCCTGAAGTTAAAGCATAGGATACCACATTACCTGTAACTGAAGGATTAAGTGATGTAATCGCCGTTCCAACGGTATAAACATTTGGTGTATTGTAAGTTAAGCCTGTTGGGGCTACATCGTTAACCGTAATAGTAAATGTATTAGATACAGCATCACCACCAGAATTAGTCGCTGTTACGGTAAAGCTTCTTGAAGCATTTGCAGCGGTTGGCGTTCCCGTTATTTTACCGTCAGAAGTACTAAAAGATAATCCATTAGGTAAAGTCCCTGATGTTAAGGCATAGGAATCAATTGTACCCGTTACTGAAGGATTAAGTGAAGTAATCGCCGTTCCAACCGTATATACATTTGGTGTGAAATAAGTTAAATTGGTGGGAGCAGGAGCAGCGGTTGCATTAACAGTGATAGTAAAAGTATTAGAAACCGTACTACCACCAGAATTAGTTGCTGTTACCGTATAACTTTTCAAAGAAGTCACATGGTTGGGATTACCTGTAATTTTACCATTTGTTGTATTGAAAGATAAACCAAGGGGTAAAGATCCTGTGGTAAGTGCATAAGAAACGACATTTCCTGTAACTGTAGGATCTAGTGAAGGTATTGCTGTTCCAGCTACGTAAACTTTCGGAGTAGGGTAGCTTAAATTCGTAGGAGCTACATCATTAACGGTGATATCAAATGTATTAGAAACCGTATTACCACCCGTGTTGGTCGCCGTAACGGTGAAGCTTCTCAAAGCAGTTACTGTAGTAGGTGTTCCGGTGATTTTACCGTCAGTAGTACTAAACGATAATCCATTAGGTAAAGTCCCTGATGTTAATGCATAAGAAACCACATTACCTGTAACGGAAGGATTAAGCGAAGTAATCGCGGTTCCTACGGTATAAACATTGGGTGTATTGTAAGTTAAGTTTGTAGGAGCTACGTCATTAATCGTAATAGTAAATGTATTAGAAACCGTGCTACCACCCGTATTGGTCGCTGTAACAGTAAAGCTTCTCAAAGCAGTTACAGTGCTTGGCGTTCCGGTAATTTTACCGTCAGTGGTACTAAAAGATAATCCGCTAGGTAAAGTCCCTGATGTTAATGCATAGGATACCACATTCCCTGTAACGGAAGGATTAAGTGAGGTAATCGCGGTTCCAACAGGATATACATTTGTTGTATTGTAGGATAAGTTTGTAGGAGCTACGTCGTTAACCGTAATAGTAAACGTATTAGAAACCGTGCTACCCCCCGTATTGGTCGCTGTAACAGTAAAGCTTCTCAAAGCAGTTACTGTGTTAGGCGTTCCAGTAATTTTACCGTCAGTGGTACTAAAAGATAATCCGCTAGGTAAAGTCCCTGATGTTAATGCATAGGATATCACATTCCCTGTAACGGAAGGATTAAGTGAGGTAATCGCGGTTCCAGCGGTATAAACATTGGGAGTATTGTAGGTTAAGCCTGTAGGAGCTGCTTCATTGACCGTCATGGTAAACGTATTAGAAACCGTGCTACCCCCCGTATTGGTCGCTGTAACGGTAAAGCTTCTCAATGCAGTTACAGTGGTAGGCGTTCCGGTAATTTTACCATCAGTAGTACTAAACGATAATCCATTAGGTAAAGTGCCTGATGTTAATGCATAGGATACCACATTACCTGTAACGGAAGGATTTAGTGAAGTAATCGCGGTTCCAACGTTATAAACATTGGGTGTATTGTAAGTTAAGTTGGTAGGAGCTGCTTCATTGACCGTAATGCTAAATGTATTTGAAACAGTACTACCAACGGCATTGGTGGCTGTAACAGTAAAGCTTCTTAAAGCAGTTACCGTGGTAGGCGTTCCGGTAATTTTACCATCCGTAGTACTAAAAGATAATCCATTAGGTAAAGTGCCTGACGTTAATGCATAGGATGCCACATTGCCCGTAACGGAAGGATTAAGTGAAGTAATCGCCGTTCCAACAGCATATACATTTGGAGTTGAATAAGTTAAATTACTTGGTGCAGGTTCATTATCGAGGATAGACACTACGGTGGTATTAGTTACGATAGCGGCATTGACAGCATCTGCTAAGACAATGTTAAATGTTTCTGTCCCTTCCGCAATGAAATCATCCAAAACAGGAACGGTAATCGTTTTGGAGAACTCTCCAATAGCAAAAGTTAAGGGCCCGGTTGTATTAGTGTAATCAGTTATAATGGTGGCAGTTCCTCCTGAAGTAGTATAACTAACTGTAGTAGCCACAGTTGCTGCTGGATTTAAGGTTACAGTAGCTACGGCATTGACAACACCTGTAGCTTCTGTGACACTAAGAGTAGCGGTTATATTTAATTTTGGTTGGGAGTTATAATAGGTATTTAATTCAGTAACATAAGCTGATTTATTGTTTGCTGCATTACCTGTTACTACTCCTCCACTTAAATCTAATGGTTTACCGTTAAATGTCAAACCAATATTTTTGGTATCGGTAATTGTATAGTTTCCAGAGCTAGTAGAAACCGTAATACTGGTTCCTGTATTTGGATAGAAAACCATCGTTTGAACAATAGATCCAGCTGTATTTCTCCAGTTAATAAAACCAGGAATCGTTTGTTTTACATTATTGTTATCATAAAAGGTGACAAATCCTGCTAAATCATTGCCTTGTAATTCAAATTGAGTAGTACTGGAATTTTGAACAAAAGACAAACGTGTGATTCCACTCGTTGAAATAGCAAATGCATTTTGCGCTTTATTATTACCATTCTGATCTCCAATAAACCCTTCATTGAAAGATGCTGATATAATTCCAGCAAATGATGGGGTAGCAATTAAAAGAGATAAAAAGAATGTGGCTAAAAAGAAAAACTTCAAGTTGAAGGAGCGCTTTTCAGTTACCTTAAAAGTTGAGTAACATTTTTGCATACAATATGATTTTAATCACTATTTGGTTTAAGCAAACAGTAGGGTTAGAGAATCAACCCTAGGCCATGCATGCACGGACTATAGAACGACCAAGAAACTTTTGAGAATAAGAGATTGCGCCAGATGGCTAATTAGACAAAAATGTAGTATCAAATCCTACTTGTGACAAGAAGATAATTGATATGATTTGAGTTTATTTAGAACAAGGAGTAACCTGCTTTCAATCAAAAGAATTCCTGTTGTAGGTTTTCTTCAATACAAAGTAAGGCTTAATTGTTGTCAAATTATAATTGCAACACAGCTATCCTGTTCTCGATTTATAACGAAGGACAAAAAATATGCGTTTAACTCGCGTATGGCCATGTGCTTTAAAAGGCCCGTTTGCAAGCATGATGTTATTCGTTTTGGAAAATATAGCAATAGGTCTAAAAGTACCAAAAACAAGCAAAGTTCATTGTTTGTAAATATTTGTTTAATTTGAATATATCTTTACTATTCGTGTATTTAATTTATAACTACTTGATTATCAATAAATAATATATTAAATATTTATTTTACTTGTATTTTATTAATTAATATTACTTTACAAATTTTGTTGATGCACATAGTAAATAATTAACTCCCTTCAATCCAACCGTTCATACTATTTTACCCCAAAATAATGGAAATTTAACTTGATAAATTAGAATATTTTCTATATTGCCCGCAGTTCAACTATTATAAACCTATTTATCACCACCATGAAAGTAAACTTCACTCAACAAAAATTGAGGGGATGGTTCTTTTCTTTGTGGCTATTTGCAAGCTGTAGTCCAATATTGTTGGCTCAAAGTCAAGTAGTTACCGGAAAAATCAGCTCCAAGCAAGATGGTTCAGGAATCCCTGGAGCCAGTGTCAGCCTAAAAGGTACTTCCCGTGGAAGTAGTTCCAATGAAGCTGGAAATTATTCCATTGAAGTATCAGGTCCCAATGCCGTATTGGTCTTTTCCTCAGTCGGTTACGATCCTTTGGAGATTCGTGTAGGTAACCAGAAAAAAATCGATATTTCCTTATCTCCTGCTACTTCCATGTTAAATGAAGTGGTAGTCACGGCCTTAGGTATACGAAGGGAAGAAAAGTCATTGGGTTATTCCGTGGCCAAAGTGGATGGCAAAGAAATGAACCGTGTAGCACAAGAAAACGTGTTAAATGCCATGGCTGGTAAAATGGCTGGTGTCACCATTAGTTCTACCGGTGGAACAGGTTCCTCTGTAAGCATGGTTATTCGTGGTGCTAATTCCTTAAGTAATGATAATCAACCTTTATTTGTGATCGATGGTGTTCCCATTGCCAATACCTTAAATAACATTAGTCAAGTTGGAAATGATAATCGGGTTGACTTTGGTAATTCCATTTCAGGATTGAATCCTGAGGATATTGAAAACGTATCCGTATTAAAAGGTCCAAGCGCCGCTGCGTTATATGGTTCTAGAGCTGGAAATGGGGTGGTCTTAATTACTACCAAATCAGGATCCAAATCAAAGAAAATGACGGTCAACATCACGTCCAATACCGTATTTGATAATCCTTATAAATATTTGAAATGGCAAACCAAATTTGGCCCTGGTCAATTTTCAGCCATTCCTGTTTCTATTACAGGTAATCCACTCTCCAATGCTTTCGGTAAATTAATTCAAGAAGAAGTAGGTGCTACCTACGGTGCCGAATTAGATAAAGGGTATTCAGAAGTACAATGGAATAGTCCATTGGATGCTAATGGCAAGAAAATAGCAATGCCCCTAATCTCTCACAAAGACAATGTGGCTAAATTTGTTCAAACAGGTATAACTACCACCAATGGTATCTCCATAGCGAATAGTAACGATCAGTTCAACTACCGCTTGTCTTACTCCAACATGCAGAATCGGGGTATCATTCCTAATTCCGATTTGTTTAGAAATACCTTGAACCTAAATACTTCCATTAAAGTCAATAAGAAGTTGACCTTAAGTAATAATTTAGACGTCAGTCGTTCCTCATCCAATAACCGTCCAGCAGGTAACCGTGGAACCAATCCTTTGGAATGGGCATACAACGTTTCTCCTCATATTGATATCTTAGAGTTGAAAAATTATTGGATGCCAGGTCAAGAAGGCTTGCAGCAAAGAACCCAGTATAATTCGGTCTATAATAATCCCTATTTCTTGGCCAATGAGGTAAATAACGGATTTGTACGTGACCGTTTGTTTGGTAACATCCGTTTGGATTATCAAATCACCCCAGAAATTAGTTTGATGGGTCGCTATGCCTTGGATACCTATACCGAGCAGCGTGAATTAAAAATTGCCAATAGTTATACCAACGATCCTAGAGGTGCTTATGGAAATATCAATTTGGCCAACTTTGAAAGCAATGCAGATTTTTTAGCTACCTACAAAAAAGATCTCAAAGACTTTAGTCTATCTTTCTCTGTCGGCGGTAATGCTCGTTATCAACGGGGATCCAACATCACCAATGCTAGTAAAAGTGGAACGGGCCTTATTGTACCAGGCGCTTTCAATGTACAAAACATTGCTCCTGCCAATTTAGATTATTACAGCACTTGGTTCCAACGTGCCATTTATAGTGGATATGGTTTAGCCAATATCGGTTATAAAGACATGATTTTCTTGGATGTGACGGCACGTAACGACTGGTCTAGTACCTTGCCAGCGGCTAATCGTTCTTATTTCTACCCATCAGCTTCCTTGAGCGTATTGATTAATGAAATGATTAATATGCCCAATCAAGTGGATTTATTTAAATTCCGTGGTGGGGTAGCTCAGGTAGGTAATGATGCCAATCCATATCAATTATTAGGAACCTTAGGAAATGCGGGGACTTGGGACGGCATTCCTCGTTTAAGTACTCCGGGAACTTTATTGATTTCTGATTTGAAACCAGAAATTGTTACCTCTTATGAGACAGGTTTTGATTTGAGTATGTATCGAAATCGACTACGCTTCTCGGGTACCTATTATCAGGTGGAAAATAGAAACCAAATCCTTAGTACCAAATTGCCTCCATCATCTGGCTATTCCTTGAAAAACGTGAATGCAGGTTTATTAGTTAGCAAAGGGATTGAATTCACCATGGGTTTCACGCCAGTTAAATCGTCCAACTGGAATTGGGATGTTAACTTAAACTGGACTCGTAATAGAACCAGAATTGTGGAATTATCCGATGACCTTCCTTACTATACCTTATGGCAAGATGCCAAAGGTGGAGCTTGGACTTATGTTGGCGAGGAAATTGGTGATATTTATGATGCACAAATCGTTACCGTAAAAGATAAAGCCTCTCCTTATTTTGGTTATCCGATTTTGGATAATACAGGTAAATGGCAATCTGTTGACGCAATCAATACCCGAAATAAGATTGGAAACTTCAACCCAGACTTTATCTTGGGTATGCAGACATCCATTTCTTATAAGCGTCTAAGTTTAAATATGTCCTTTGATTGGCGTAGTGGTGGTCAGTTTGTTTCTCAAACCTATCGTTATGGGGAAGAGAATGGACGTTCACAGTTGTTCTTAGATAAATTAATTAATCCCAATGGTTTGACTGGAGATGCTCTGAAGAGTTATTTAGTAGCTAACCAAGAGAACTTAATTAAGATAACAGGTAATTATTTCCCATTAGTGGGAGGTCCTACACCAGAATATGGCCCTTATGGATTTAAATATGGACCCTATAACTTTCCTCATGGAGGTGTATTCATTCCTGGTGTAATTGCTACTGGATACGATACTTCTGGTAATCCAACGGGATTTAAAGAAAATTTAGGTAATGCAGGTACGACTACACTGCCATTTGCAGGGTCTACTGCTTGGTCATTTACTCGGGCTTTCTTGTATGATGCCGATTATGTAAAACTGCGTGAGATTTCGATTGGAATTGATTTGCCACAACAATGGTTGAAGAAAATAGGTGTTCAAAATGCCAATTTCTCGGTGTATAGTCGCAATATCATTCTTTGGACCAAAGCGAAAATTAACATTGATCCTGAAACAGCCTTCCAACAAGAGGCAGGTGTTCAGGGAGGTGGTACTCAATTCAAACAAGGAATTGAGCGCTACAACGTAACTCCATGGGTTATTCCTGTTGGTTTCAAATTAGGTTTAACTTTTTAATGAAATTTAGACAGCAAAAGATCATGAAAAATACTTCATTTAAAATAATGGCATTGGTGCTAGTCCTATCTGGGAGTTTTTACTCTTGTAAGGATTTAACCGTGCTGAACCAAAATCCCAATGGGATTAATCCAGAGACAGCTAATCCTAATTTAGTGATGTCTACCGTGTTAACAGAAACAGGTAAGGCATTTGTGAACTTAGGATACCAAGACATCGCAGGTGTGATGCAGCATACACAAAAAGATGGTTGGTCGGGTGGCCACAATACCTATGAGTGGGGCGGAAGTCAATCTTGGGCTTCTTACTATGACATACTGCGCAATAATCAATACGTGTACAATCGTTCAGTTACGTTGAATTTGGAGTTGCATCAGGGTATTGCTCTTGTGACCAAATCCATGATGTTTGGATTGATCACTGACTTATGGGGAGATGCTCCATATACAGCAGCACTTAAAGGTGCAGCAGGTGGCGCTACCAATACTTTTCCAGCGTATGATACCCAAGAAACTATTTATACGGGTATTTTAGCGGATTTAGAAACCGCCAATACGTTATTGTCGAAAGCTTCTTATCCCAGTACACCCGGTGCATCCGACGTATTTTATCAAGGAAATGCCTCCAAATGGAGAAAGTTAGCCAATTCATTGGCATTACGTTATTACATGCGTATTTCTTCCAAGAAACCAGACGTAGCTAAAGCAGGTATAGAGAAAATATTGGCTAACGCGGCTCAGTATCCTATCATTACGGCCATAGCTGATGATGCGGCTATGCCATTTGCGGGAAATAGCGATAGCGATTCATGGCCATCCAATGCGGTATATGATGCGAGTGCATCCAATTACCGTCGGATTAAGTTGGCGGCTACCTTTGTCAATAAATTATTGGAATTAAAAGATCCTCGGATTGGTATTTGGGCTAATAAAGTACAGATCCCTTTGGTGGTAGATGCTAACTTACCGAAAGGAACAGATAAAATAGAAGGGGGAAAACGTTATTTAGCTCCCGATAAAGTAGTAGGCAGAGATGTCAATACGCATCCTGAATATGTAGGTTTACCCACGGGAATCATTGGTGGTGCATCTTATAATTTGAGCCCTACAGCCGAGCAAGGAGCCAATAACCCGCACGTTTCTTGGGTGAATGATATTTACCGTCAAGCTAAAGGGCCTTTGTTGAAATCAAGAATGATGTCGGCTGCAGAAGTTCGTTTTATCTTAGCAGAAGCTGCCTTAAAAGGCTGGGCCGTGGGTGGAACCGCTAAAGCTCATTATGAGGCTGGTGTGAAAGCTTCCTTAGATACTTGGGGCGTAGGTGGAACATATGCTGCCTATATCGCAAATCCAGGTGTAGCTTTTGATGGTACTTTGAAGCAAATCATCGAACAAAAATGGATTTCTAGCTGGACTGCTGCTCAAGAGGCTTGGTTTGATTACCGCAGAACTGGTTTCCCTGTCTTAACCGCTGGCCCAGCAGCTATTCGTAAAGTATTGCCAGTTCGTTTTTACTACATGTTGGATGAAAGAAATCTGAACAAAGTAAATACAGAAGCTGCCATGAGTAAATTAGAAACAACGACCTATTCTGAAGCCGATGGAAAGAATAGTCCTTGGTCTAAACCTTGGGTAGTTCAAGGAACAGGAAAACCTTGGTAATTTAAATTTCAACCTTAAACCAGTGTAAAAACATGTATTCAATGATCAAAAAAATAGTTTTATGTAGTAGTGTCATTTGCCTTTTGGCTTTTACCGTATTTGCCCAAAAAGTTACTCCGGAAACGGCCTTGAAAAGTTATATGGCTAATGGCGATAAGTCATACCAATGGGAACTCAAGGACTCCGTTTCTTTAGGTACTTCCAATGCTTATCATGTGCTTTTAACTTCTCAAAAGTGGCAAAATATCACTTGGAAACATCAGTTGACCATCATTATTCCAGCTAAAGTGAACTATGGAGGGGCTATGCTTTTTATTACCGGTGGTAGCAATAAAGATGAGCAGCCCAACTGGAGTAAAGAAGATAAAATGTGGACTTTTTTATCCATGGTAGCCTCTAAAAACCATGCGATCGTTGCCTTGATAAAGCAAGTTCCTAATCAGCCCTTGTATGGAGGTAAAACAGAAGATGAGTTGATTTCGTACACCTTACATCAATACCGAGAAACGGGCGACCATTCTTGGCCTTTGTTATTTCCAATGGTGAAATCGGCTGTGAGAGGAATGGATGCTATTCAAGAGTTTGCTAGCAAAAAGGCGAATATACAAGTGAAGGATTTTGTGATTTCTGGAGCTTCTAAGCGTGGTTGGACGACCTGGTTATCAAGCGCCATTGGCGATTCTCGCGTGAAGGCGATTGGACCTATGGTGATTGATATGCTGAATATGCCTGCGACCTTGAATTACCAGAAAGATACCTATGGGGAATACAGTGATCAAATTGAGGACTATGTTAAATTAGGTATTCCACAAGGAACAGGTACCCCAGTGGGTAAGGCCATCAATACCATGATCGATCCTTATTCGTACCGCGCTACGATGACCATTCCTAAAATGATTTTTATTGGAACGAATGATCCTTATTGGACTGCTGATGCCATCAAGCATTATTTTGATCAAATTCCGGGTAAAAACTTGATTCATTACGTACCTAATGCCGGACATGATTTGGCAGGAGGAAAACAGGCGATCGAGGCATTAAGTGCGTTCTTTGCTTTGTCTCTTCAGAACAAAGATTTCCCAGTACCTACTTGGAATGTGGTAAAAGGAAAAGAGGGTTTTGAATTAACCGTTACTGCCAATCCTACTGATTTGGAAGATGCGGCTATTTGGGGGACAACTTCCGCTGACCGTGATTTTAGAAATAATTTATGGTTGACTAGGCGTGTGAAACCTGTAGGAAATACGGCAAAATACGTAATTCCCTATGTAAAAAAGGGGTATCAAGCATTTTATATGGATCTGAAGTATAAAGATCCTAATGGAGGAAGCTATACCATTAGTACACGAATATTTACGACCGATACAGATCAAGTATTGTAATTTGATTTCTTGTAAAAACACCCGATAGGCTCTGTCGGGTGTTTTTTTATTCCTATTTTTTTAATTCAAACACATAATCCAGCGGGAGTTCATTTCCCATTCTAGACTCGGACATTTTACCAAATACTTCGATGGCATAGGGATCTACTAAGGTCCCATTGCTTTCTAATAAAATGGTCTTTGCCATGGGTTTTAGTTTGGAAAATTGTCTTGGCGAATCAAATTCCACGTTGATGATGCCTTTTAAATCAATGGCATAAATGCCAGGTTTATTCGTTGTAAAGAGCACTTCTTCCACCTTAAAAGGAGGCGGGTTGCTCATTCGGTTTTCTTTGTAATAAGTCACATAAAAACCCTCATTCATTAATGATTGGTTCACTAATGCTAGTAAAAAATGCCTGATGGAGCCTTGGAAGGCATATTTTCTGTTCTTCTCCCATTGGGTCTTCTCTTTGTTTGAACTGGGGTTTAATGCTTCAAAATACCCACTGGATTTAAAGTTTAATTGCCTTGGTGCTTTTTCAAAACCCACTAAAAACCCATGGTAAAGATAGCCGAGTTCTTTATTTTCTATCAAAAGGGGTTCTTTGGCACTAGCTTTTAAGGTTTTTGTACTTGGATCATAATCAAAATCGATGGCTTCCCTATTTAGGATTTTGACTAAATCACGATCGATATCCCTTCCTAAATATTCATTTTCAAATTGTCGGATTTGCCTCTCCCAAACACGGTCTCTTTGGCCTTGTACCTTTATTTCGGCTAAATCGGTGATGTTTTCCAACATCTCAAAGTGTAGTTTTTTATCATCCTGATGAATTGAAATAGACACAGCAAGTGGCTGGTAACCCACCATAGAAATGAGAAATTGATAATTTCCTGCTGGAACGTTTTTCAACATGAAATTCCCCTTGTCGTCAGCTTGGGTACCAAAAGATGTGCCATTTAGATACACATGAGCAAAGGAAACGCCTTCCTTTTTTTGTTTATCTACAATGCTACCCGACAGTGTATAGCTTTGTTGAGCCAAGCCATGTAAAGAGCAAAAGATCAAAAGTAGGGAAATACAATACAGCTTGCTCAATGATTTCATATATTTGGTTATGCCATGACAGCATAATCGTCAAATTTACAAAAGTTTGACATGACAAAACCTATTAGAACAAGATGAAAAAAGGATTCCTGATTTATTGGCTATTCATAGCCCAAATTGCTTGGGCACAAGATTTTAAGCATTTGATTCCAGCTGCCCAAGGGCATCCTCGCCTATTGTTTTTAAAATCCGATGAGGCCATCATTCATCAAAATATTCAACAAGATACAATATGGGCCAATTTACACCAACAGATTTTAAAGGAAGCCGATGTACTACTTTTGAAAGAGCCTTTGGTCCGTAAACAGATCGGTCGGAGGCTTCTGGGTGTTTCCAGAGAAATGCTACGTAGGACTTTATTTTGGTCCTATGCTTACCGAATGACCCAACAGCCCAAATATGCTCAAAGGGTAGAGAAAGAGTTGCTTCAAATTTGTCAATTTACCGATTGGAATCCATCGCATTTTTTGGATGTGGCAGAAATGACTACAGCAGTTGCCATTGGTTACGATTGGTTATTTGAAGCTTTAAATCCAGAGTCCAAAAAAATCATTCAAGCAGCGATCCTATCCAAAGGAATAGAACCCTCTTATGATAAGCGATATACCAGTTGGCTTCAAGCAAGTCATAATTGGAACCAAGTATGTAATGCAGGCATAAGTTTAGGGATATTGGCTATACAAGAGGATTACCCAGATAAAGCTCAGGAATTGTTACAAAGAGCACAAAAGTCCATTGTTTTACCCATGAAAGATTATGGCCCAGACGGTGCTTACCCAGAGGGTTATGCCTATTGGGGCTATGGAACTTCGTTTCAAGTGTTATACAATGATGCCATAGAAAAGGCTTATGGCTCTAGTTTTGGATTAAATGAATCACCTGGGTTTTATGCAAGTGCTTATTACCTGCTTCACATGACGGGTCCTTCTGGAAAGAATTTTAATTATTCAGATTCGGGGGATGGAATCGATTTTCACCCGGCTATGTTTTGGTTTGCGGCTAAGACGAAAAATACGAGTCTTTTATTTACGGAGATAAACACATTAAAAAGTGCCAAAAACTTGGTTACGGACCGACTTTTACCATTGGTCATGGTTTGGGGGAAAGAGGCTTCCTTGGTCAATCAAGCTATTCCAAAGCCATTCAGTTATCTAGGTGGTGGCCCTAATCCGGTAGCGATGATGCGGTCTTCTTGGACAGACCCTAATGCCTTGTATGTAGGTGTCAAAGGCGGCTCTCCCTCAGTAAACCATGGCCACATGGACGTAGGTTCTTTCGTGTTTGATGCACTGGGAGAGCGCTGGGCTATGGATTTTGGCATGCAGAATTACGAGTCCTTAGAATCCAAAGGAGTAGGTATTTGGGGTAAGGAGCAAAACGCTCAGCGTTGGGATGTTTTCCGTTATCATAATAGGTCGCACAATACCTTGACGCTCAACAATCAATTGCAAGCGGTAAAAGGAAAAGCAGAGATTCAATGGAAACAAGAGTCCAATAGAAGGATGGAGGTAATTTTGGATTTGAGCTCATTGTATTCTGAACAAGCCCAAAGAGTATCCCGACAAGTAGCTCTGGTAAACAAACGAGTGCTTGAGATAAGTGATCAAGTACAAGTGGGAAATCAGGATGGGGAATTAGTTTGGACGATGGTAACCGCTGCGGAATTTCATGCAGGTGGAAAAGGTAAGGCCTATTTAACTCAACAGGGTAAACGATTGAATCTGGAATTGAAAGGTGTGAAAGGTGAATGGATAAGCTGGTCTACCGAGCCTAAGCACGACTATGATGCGCCTAACCCCAATACGCGATTTGTGGGATTTAAATTAGCCACTCAGGCCGAAAATAAACTCCGCTATCAAGTAATATTAGAGCCTGTACGCTAGTTTTTCAAACCACTCGGGTAAACTTGATCTAACCAAATACCCATTTTAAAGAAAACACTGAAGAGGCTTTTACGCATTTCATGTGTTTCATTTGGGTAAAGTTCTAGCTGGGTTTTAACACCTAATTGGCTAAGTTTAGTGTAGAGGTTCTTGGCTTGTTGCACGTGTACCACTTCGTCATTTTCCCCATGAAAAATGATGGTGGGAACCGCACTAGAAGCATTCACACGAAGCAAAGGACTAGATTCTTTAGCTAATGGAGCATTGGGGTCTGCCACCCCCAAGAAATTGGTGATGGTTTTGTCTGCTTCAGCATTTTTTCCTCGGACCATCGGATCGGTGAAGTCGGTCGGTCCAACAATATCAATGACCGTTTTTATTTCTTTTTTAGGATCCGCAGTATAAGCATACATTAATGCCAAATATGCCCCTGCGCTGGCACCTAAAAGACCAAATTCCCCTTTTTTATAACCTAGGCTATCAGCCTTTGAATTTAAGAACCGTAAAGCTTGTTGGATATCGTCGATTTGGACTGGATAACGATTTTGATCCTCTTTAACGAGACGGTAATTGATGGAAGCCACCGCATAGCCTTTTTTGCCAGCTAATAGTTGAATCAAGGGTTTCGGTAATTGGTTTTTACTTCCTTTGGTCCAATAGCCCCCATGAATGAATACCAGCATTTTGGTATTGGCATTGACTTGATTTGGTAAAAATATATCCAATAAATTCCTTTCCTCAGGAGCATGACCATAGGCCAAATTTAATACCGACCTATAAGCAGAAGAATCCGCCCCCGTTTTCCCCAATGAAGGAAAAGACAGAAATAGGAATAGAGGTAAAAGGTAAACTCCACAGGCAAAAACAACGCTTTTTTTCATAATAGAAACCATTTACCATTTACCATTCACCATTAATTACAGGTTTTTCTTCTTCAATTCCGCCACCGCATAATTCGCTGCTCGAGCGGTCAAGGCCATGTAGGTTAAGGAAGGATTCTGCGTGGAATTGGAGGTCATACTGGCCCCATCCGTTACAAAGACGTTTTTACAATGATGTAATTGATTCCATTTATTTAATTGAGAGGTTTTAGGGTCATTTCCCATGATGACACCACCCATCTCATGAATATCCAATCCCGGATTCCAGGTCTTTTTTGGATTAGCTTTGATGTTTTTAAAGCCAGCCAACGTCAACATTTCTGTCATTTGATCTTGATAATCTTGTTCCATTTTACGGTCATTATCATCAAAATCTACGTTCAATCGGGCTAAAGGAACTCCCCAGTCGTCTTTTTTACTCCCATCTAATTTGACATAGTTGGAATGTTTCGGGATGGTTTCCCCCATGAAATGAGAACCAACCTGCCAATTACCATATTTCTTTTGGAATAAATGATCTTTCAATTCTTGACCAATGCCTTCTTGATTACCAATAATCGGCCGGCGAGCGCTAAAGCCTGCAGCATAACCACGTAAGAAATCGGTCTCTTGTTTGAAAACATTGCGGAAACGAGGAATATAACTGCCATTAGGGCGAATACCTTCTGTTTTACTTTCCAACATGCCTTCATATTCGGCCGACATGCCTGTGTGGAAGTTGTGGAAGTGAATATAATGCCCCATCAAACCATTGTCGTTACCAAGTCCGTTCGGGAAGCGGTGCGACTTAGAATTCAGGAGAATCAAGTTGGTATTGATGGTCGCCGCATTTAAGAAGATGATTTTGGCATAATAATGTATTTCTTCCTTTGTTTTACTGTCAATCACTTTAACCCCAGAGGCTTTGCCTGATTTTTCATCGTAGATGACAGAATGAACCACGGAGTTTGGTCTTAGCGTTAAATTACCGGTGTTTTGTGCCCATGGTAGGGTGGAGGCATTACTAGAGAAATAGCCACCATAAGGACATCCTCTTTGGCATAAATCACGCTGCTGACATTGAGCTCTACCTTGTTTGAAGTGGATCGGTTGAGGATCTGTCAGGTGAGCACATCGACCAATGATCACGGGTCTATTGCCTTTATAGTGCTTTTTCATTTCGGATGAAAAATGCTTTTCTACGCACGATTGCTCGTGTGGACGCAAGAATTCACCGTCTGGCAATTGCTCTAAACCATCTTTATTTCCACTAACACCCGCAAATATTTCTACATGACTGTACCATGGAGCTAAATCTTGGTAAGTGATTGGCCAATGATTATCAAATCCATCACGGGCAGGTCCTTCAAAGTCATATTTAGACCAACGCTGTGTACCACGAGCCCATAGCAAGGATTTACCACCTACTTGATATCCACGAATCCAGTCGAACGGTTTCTCTTGAATGTATGGGTGCTCTTTATCTTTAACAAAAAAGTGGGATGAATCTTCATTGAATGCATAGCATTTGGTGGCAATGGGATTCGCATCTTTCATTTCTTTGGTCAATGCCCCTAAATGATCAAATTCCCATGGCTCTTTCAAGGTGGTTGGGTAATCCACAATGTGTTTTACATCCCTACCACGCTCTAATACCAAAGTCTTTAAACCATTGTCGCACAGTTCTTTGGCAGCCCAGCCGCCACTAATACCAGAACCTACTACAATGGCGTCAAAGGTTCTTTGTTTTTTTGAATCTATATTAAAATTAGACATGTCTTGAGAGTAAATAGCTTATTGAACAGGAACACAGCCATGGTAAAAACCAGGGGCCATGGTATAATTTCTATGTTGGGTTAGGAAATACTCCGAACTCGTATAAGAAGCCACGGTCAAACCTTTTAAGCGTTTGAAAAATTGATTTTCCTCTGGTAGAGTGGAATTTTGTAAGCTAGCCAATAGGCTGATTTGCTCTTGACTACTTAACTTGGGGAAGGCCTTTTGGAAGTTTTTCAAAGCAGCGGAGGCTAGCTTTTGTAATCCATTTTGGAAGGCTTGTTGGTCTTCTTTACTCATACAATCTTTCACCATCCGCTCAATGTACAAATGAGCTCCAATGGTCTTGGCACCAGGACTATCTGTCTCAGGAATGATGGCATTCACAACTGCGCCTAATAATTCAGTATTAGGTCCTAGTGATGCTGAAAAGGACTGTTGGTTCCATTGGTAGGCCCAGCTGGGTAAAGCGGAAGTACCTAAAACTAAGCTTAGGTTTTTTAAGGCGCTTCTTCTGTTCATATGGTCATAGGTAGAGTAAAGAAAATGGTTTATCGTAATGCTTGATAGACACGAACAAAAATATTCAAATTAAAGTCAATTGTCAACCTGATTTACAGGCTTATAGGGCTGCATTTTTTCCTGCAATAAAACCAGTAGTCCAGGCAGCTTGGAAATTAAATCCACCAGTTATACCATCAATGTCCATGATTTCACCGGCAAAAAATAATCCAGGCACTAATTTGCTTTCCATGCTTTGAACATGGATTTCGGTGAGATCTATTCCCCCTGCGGTGACAAATTCCTCCTTAAATGTAGTTTTTCCTTGTACTTGGTATCGGTCATTTAACAACGTATTGACCAGTTTATTGATTTGTTTGGGATTCGTCTCAATCCAACGAGAGCTTAGGATAATCTCATTTTTGGAGAGTAAGAAATTCCAAAGTCGGGCTGGAATAGGAAAAGGACAATGATTGGAAATCATTTTACCGCCATGGACTTTGCGGGTATTTTCTAAGCTCACTCGAAGTTCAGATTCTTTGGTTTCATCTAACCAATTGACTAAAATGCTGAATTGATAATTGACATCAGCTAAGCTGCGTGCTCCCCAAGCTGATAACTGTAAAATGGCAGGACCACTCATTCCCCAGTGCGTGATCAGTAGGGGTCCTTTACCAACTAATTTTTGGCCTTCGATTCGTACTGTTGCTTTTTCAACCACTAATCCCATAAATTCCTTGATGGGTTCTTCGGGCATGTTAAAAGTAAAGAGAGAAGGAACTGGAGGAATAACCTGGTGACCCAACGATTCCAACCAATGAAGGCCACTTAATTTGGGTTGACCACCAGTGGTCACAATAACCCGATCAGTAGTTATCGTTTTATCTTTGGAACGAAGTACAAATCCGCCACCTTCTAGCTTTTCTATGGTATCTATGCTGTGGTGTAAAAGTAATTCGATATCAAGTTTTTTGGCTTCCCTCAAGAAACAATCGATGATGCTTTGGGAGGTATTGGATAGTGGAAATACACAACCATCGGAATAGGTTTTAAGGGCGACCAACCTTTGCTCAAACCATTCCATCGTGGAAGTGGCATCAAACTGCTCAAAGGCTTTTTTAAGGAATTTCTCTCCTCTAGGATAATGCTCTGCTAATTTTCTGTTGTTGAATTCAGCGTGACAGACATTGCACCTACCGCCCCCCGATATTTTTACTTTAGCTAAAAAATGAGAGGTTTTTTCGAGGATTTGGACATGTGCCGTTGGATTGTGCTGCTTTGCTGAAATAGCGGCAAAAAACCCCGCTGCTCCTCCTCCAATAATACTGATTCTTAACTCTTTTGACATGATTTATTTACCTAACAAAACCCCCAGTCCCTAATCCCTAATAACTATTAAAACTCCAAATGCTTAATCTTATCATTTTTCAGCAGCTGACTCGCTATTAGGTGATGTGCTTTTTCTGAACCTTGAACGGTTAGGTTAAAGGTGAAGTCTTTACCTGATTTTATTTTCTGGGAATATAGAATTTTCATTTTAAGTTTTTTAAATAAGGCCTCCACATGCTTGTAATCAAAGGAATCGCTAAACTCGAATTTTAACGTATATACACGTACGTGATTAAGTTTGCTGATCAGATTTTGAACCAAAATAAAGGCACTTAAAATGATTATGACAATGGCGGAAGTAACACATGCCAATAATTCAAAACCAGCACCAATGGTCATTCCTAAGGCTGAAACCACCCATATTGTGGTTGCTGTGGTGATTCCTGTTACTCGATCTTTTTCTCTAAATATGACTCCGGCGCCCAAAAAACCAATACCCGTTAAGACATTGGCGGCAATTCTATCTTGACTACCCAATCCAATTTTATAGGATAGTAAAGTGAAAATACAAGAGCCCACGCAAACCAGAATCATAGTTCTTAATCCAGCTGATTTGGAACGGTATTCCCTTTCTAAACCAATAATGGCTCCTATGAGTATGGAAAGAAGAATTCGTTCTAAGTCGACGTACATTCGAAAAGCAGATTTTATTTATGAACTGAATTTAAGGCTAAATGTTGAATTATTGTTCATAACAGAAATTCATTCGCCATTTATGCCATTGACATGTATGGGGGTGAATTCATTCTCCGCTAGCTTTTTTTGTACTAGTTTAAAGGGAGGATGTCTAATCATGTACACCGTATAAGCCTATTTGATGCCTTAAATTTGCCTTAATGTCAGATTTAACAATTTAATTTAAAGCTTACTTATTCATAGTATCATTTTGATAAAATTTAAGCAATTTTGCATCTACATTCTACTCTCATACTAATTTTTAATAAATTTCTCAGCTTATGAATCAAGATTACGAAAGTCACACTCGGTATTATCATTTACATCATTTTATCATTTTACCTCTTGCCTTTTTCTTATTTATTTGGACAGTTGAATTAACCTTGGAAGATCCAGTTAATGATTGGCTGTATTTATTGGTCGGAGTCCTGTTTATTTTGATTTCATTTATTAATCGAATTTATGCCAATCGAAATCAAGACAGAATTATCCGTTTGGAAATGCGATTACGTTATTATCAATTAACCCAAGTACCTTTTACCGAAAAGGAAAATTTGCTTAACATCAGACAGATTGTTGCCTTACGTTTTGCCAGTGATGAGGAGTTATTGCCTTTGATCGACAGAGCCATTTTGAACAATTTAAGCTCGAAAGAGATTAAGAAATCCATTCATAATTGGCAAGGAGATTTTTTACGAGTTTAAATCAGCTATAAAAAAAGCTCAGGGTTTAAAACCTGAGCTTTTTTTAATCCTAATTCACTCTATTTTAACTATTACTTTTTCTGTTCAGAAAGGAAAGTGATTAAGGAGGCAAACTCTTCATAAGAAAGTTCATTCGTTAAACCATCGGGCATCATCGATGTTTCCATCTCTTTTCTTGACCGAATATCAGCAGTTCGGATGCTGGTAATTTGTCCAGTAATGTCTCTCATCACAATTCGATCGGGGGATTCCGCTGTTACAAAACCCATATGCTCTTTTTTATCTTTCGTTGTTACCAATACCGTTACAAAACCTTGTGAGATGGAGGCATTGGGCTTCAAGATGGATTCGGCAATCTGTTCACGGCTCATGATGGCTCCAATTTGACCCATGAATGGACCTTTCATGGTCTCACCGCTTTTTAAACTATGGCAAACAACACAACCTTGCTTGGTGAATAAGGCTCTACCTGTAGCTGGATTACCTTTGATTTGAGCCATAGCTAACATAATGTCTTCTATAGAAGCATTCCCAATTTGACCTTTTTTGTTTCGGATAGAAGCCAAGTCTACTTTTGGTTCCTCTTTGACTAGATTGTTTGGATTCGTTCCTAATTCCGCAATTTCCATTTGGTTTTTTTCATTCAAATCCACGAAATAAGCTTTGTCTGCCGCTGAGGCTTTTTGGAACTCAGCTAACATAAATTCTTTGATGATTGGGCTTGACTCCCAATCCACTGTTTTATAATAAGGTCCATGACCATTGGGCTTGGTGCTCCACCAATATTCTCCTTCGTATGGAGCTTCTTTTTTGTAAATACGGGCTAGATTAGCCAATAACTGCTTTTTAAACGTTGGATTGTTCGATTTTTTATAAGCAGCAATTAAACCTTGCACAACTACAGGCTGGTGCATGTAGCGCAATGCCCATAAAGCCATGCTTGAATTGGGACCAGAAATAGCTTTGACACTTGCATTTACCGCATTCAATTTTACTAAGGCTTGAACAGCTACGTGTGCAGGAATGATAGCTGAATTGGGTGTTGCATGCGGACCTTCTTGGTCTTTGGGAGGTGCAACAAAAGAACTAGGTACCTTAACGGCCAATAAAGCAGGAATGGCTTCTTGTTTTCCTAATCTTCCCAATGCAATGGCAGCACTTACACGGACTCTTGGAGAGGCATCTTGTAATGCTAAAACGATTGGCTGAATGGGGACTAATTTGTTTTTGGTTTTTCTGTCGGCCAAAGCTCTGATTGCCAACTCTTTCACTTCTTTGTCAGCGAGTAATTTAAGTAATTGTAAGATGCCTTGTTCGTTCGTAGCTTGAGCAAAAGTAAATATACCTGCCGAACGCGCATACAAAGGTGCTTTTTTATCTGCAGCTAATTTCCAAGCAATGGAAGCCGTTGTTTTTAAATCTCGGTTTAATAATTCTTGTTGTGCATTTAAACGAGCCACAGCACTGTTGGATTGTAAAAGTTTGACTAATTCATCGTTCGACAATTGGCTAACCTGTGGAAAAGCTTGGTAGGTCCAGCCTTTAGGTACGGCCCTCACTACAAAACCTTTGTTTGGGTTACCTGAATAACCAGCGCCATCCCAGGCAGCTAAATACAAACGACCAGAACCATCTACGTCTAAATCAGTTATTTGCTTTAATTTAATGAATGTCTCATCTTTTTGCGTATAACTAGCTCCGTCAGGTGTTACCCGATGAATATACAAAATACTATTTCCCCAATCAGC
The DNA here is from genome assembly GCF_011250515.1 of Aquirufa ecclesiirivi. GTDB lineage: Bacteria > Bacteroidota > Bacteroidia > Cytophagales > Spirosomataceae > Aquirufa > Aquirufa ecclesiirivi. The sequence continues at coordinate 305,472 of NZ_JAANOP010000004.1, forward strand.
CATCATCGGTACTTGATTGTATTTAGCAGGCCAAGTTGGCTCATCCATGAATAAAGAACCAGTACCAGATCCACCGCCTACATCCACTAGGGCAGGAAGAATCTCTTCCGTAAAATGTTTAAATAGTAAAGGGTAGCCGTATTCACCAGATTGTATGTGGTGGCTAAAACGAATGTTCCAACCCGCACCATCATTGGTATTATCCCGAGTGAAAATGTTCATGTAGGGGTCAATGGCCACGTCGTAGATGTTTCTAGTACCGTGGGTATAGACTTCCATTTCGGTGCCATCAGGCCTTACGCGAACAATACCACCACCTAACATGGTAATTTTCTTTCCGCTTCGATCCGTCGCATTATGAAAACCAAAGTCGCCCGCTGCAATATAAATCCAACCATCGATACCCATTCGGATACCATTGGTAGCATGGTCTGTACCTCGGCTTTGCAAAAACTTGGGAGAACTAATGTGTTGAATTAAGGGGCTTGATGGACCATCTGCTAGGCCGTCTTTATTTTTATCTTCAAAAACGACCAAATCCATACCCGTAGCTTTTTTGGTTTCTGGAGAAAAGACGGTATGTAGCACATATAATTTATCACCCAAGGAAATAATACCTCTGGGATTATCTACCATAGCAAATTTACTTTGCTGATCTACACGGCCATCATGATTGGAGTCCGTCAATTTTAAGATATATCCTTTTCCGGGTGTTTTTCCTAGAGATCCAATTTGGTCAATACCCACAAATACTTCTCCCGTGGCTGCAACGGCAATACAGGCAGGACTAGGAGTAATGTCAGACGAGGCAAAATTACTTACTTGGATATCTTGTGTAGGCCATGCTGAAGCATTAGATAAGGTATCGATGTAAATAGATGATTTTGTATTTTTTTCAGAGAAATGCGGTTGCAGATATTGGTATCCCCAAAATAGTAAAAAAGAATAAATCAAACTGAGAGACAATTTTAGCATAATTGGATAGGTTGAATGTTTTTTGGATAATGGTTGGCAAAAATAAGATTTTTCCTCATAAAACATTCAGGTCTTTATGAGGTAAGCTGGGTATTTATTAAAGGGTATTCGTGGGTATTTTTTTTCCATGTACCCATTAGAAAGTCTTGGATATTCAAGAAAGCTTCTTGCCATATGATTTATACTAATAATTTTTAGTTAAATTTTTCTTAATGTTTATGATGAAAGGTAGTCTATTCAATACGAATGATTTAGCTACGTAAATGTTATTTAAAGGAGATTGAGCACTCTTTTGTTGATCGATGTGTGTCGAAAATATTAGTGAAAATATTAGGCTGATTCAAAAATCAATATACCTTTGCGTTTACCATTCTATAATTAAGTTTGAGCTGTTCTGTAATTACAATATCTCCGGCAATCTCAATGGTGAAACTACAGAAATCAATTCTGCAGATTCACTTGGCATTGGAGCTTATTTTTTCCCAGCCATTCTAATGTCAAACCGAAATAATTGAATTAGAAAATGTTAATCTACATAGTCGCTTTCAAACTCATTATTTCCTTGGTATTGGCCGTGTTTAACTTTCGTGTTAACAAAAATACCATCTATTTAACAGGTTTTTTGGTGGCTATCGCCTTATCAGGCCTTTTGCATTATTTTGCTTTTATGGGAGATAATGAGTCATTGATGGCGGTATTTAATTACCACATTACACCGACGTATTATTTGTTTGGACCATTTTTGTTTTTTTATGTTCGCGGTACTTTAACCGACCGCAATAAATTGTCACAAAAGGATTATTTACATTTCATTCCTGCTGCATTTTCATTTTTATCGATATTGCCCTTTTATTTCAAAAACTGGGATTATAAATTGGAGGTAGCCCGTAAGATTATTGATCGTCCAGAAGTACTTAAAGTATGGAATGAAGGAGTACTATATCCGAGTTATTTCAATGTGATTGGCCGTCCAATGATTTTTATGATTTATTTGATAGCGACTATATCCTTATTTCTTCGATACAACCGCAGTTTGGCAAAATATACGCCTATTTCTGCTCAAAAAACCTTAATTAAGCGCTGGTTAGTTTGGTTAATTTCCTTGTCCACTTTAGCTTGTGCCAGCTATTTTGCTGGAGCCATTATGTTTATTTTTTCTGATGTGGTGAATAAGGAATTAGTAAATTCTTCTCCTCTCGGCTATTTGACAGGTATCTTTTTCTTGACCATCCCTTTATTGATTCTAGCATTTCCTCCAATTTTATATGGTATTCCTATTCATAAAAAGGGGAAGAGAAAGAATTTTGAACATAAGGTTGATGCAAGTGATGTATATTCTTTTGTAGGGAAGTCGGATGATCCATTTCAACAGGACGCCAAATATATTTTAGATCATATCCATGAAGAAAAATGGTATTTAGATCCTGATTTTAATGTAGATTTTGTGGCATTGAAGCTCGATATTCCCAAGCACCATATTTATTATTGCTTCAATTACATCATCAAATCCAAGTTCACTAAATTGCGGGCACAATTGCGCATTGCACACGCCAAGGCCCTTTTAGAAGAACAAAAAAACCAAAATTTGAGTCAAGAAGAAATGGAAGCTATTGCTTTAGCCTCTGGCTTTGGTACCCTGTACCGTTTCATTAGTGCATTTCAAGAAGAGGAGGACACCACTCCGATGGAATACGTGAAGAAATTATAAATAATGGTAAATGGTGAATGATAAATTATAAATTGTGAATGCCTGAATGAAGTTGACCGTTTTATGTCATTTATACTTGATTAGTATTCAAGTATTTTTTGTTTAGCATATAGCTTGATTTAAATTTAATAGTTTTTTTTCAAAAGCAATAGGTGACATTCTATTTAACTCAATATGAGGCTTTTCCTGATTATAAAGTGATACTGCTCGGTCAACTTCTTTGACCAGCATTTCGAAATTATGGATTTTTCGATGCCGTAAATAATTGTTTTTTATAATTCCATTGATACGCTCTGCTTTCCCATTTTCCCAGGGGTATTTACACATACTGTTTTTAATTCCTCGTTTTTGAGTAATTCGTAAAAACTCCTTGGCATAATATT
>NZ_JAANOP010000005.1:0-2778 GCF_011250515.1 Aquirufa ecclesiirivi
ATATAATACCATCACTTACTTGGATATTCGCAGTTTCCACTTGGTATAAAATCAAATCTACTTGGGCTATTCCGTTTGTAAATACAACCTGAACAGGCTGTCCAAAATCGATTCCAGAGACACTCGGCTTACTTATTGGGTTAGTTGTTGTACTTGCCCCAGAAAAAGTCAGTGTTTTTGTTCCAGTATATTCAATAGCCTCATTCCCATAAGCATCTACCGCTTTTATGCTCAAAGTCTGGGTGCTTCCAGCTTGTTGACTTGATTGACCACTGATGACAAAATGAGTAGTTGAGCTAGCATTTACTTGAATCCCTAATGGACTACTGACTAAAACTCCACTCGATACAACAATGGATGCCTGCTCTGCCCTAAACAAAGTCAAATCCACTGATGCAACTCCTTGATTTAACAATACGACTAAACCTTGATTGAATGTCCCTTTTATATATCGACCTTGAACTGAAGGATTCAATACTGGATTTAAGGAGGCATTGGCCCCTGAAAAAACAAGATTTACATCCGAAAAACCTCCCATAAATCCTGTATCCACATTCCCATAAGCATCTACCGCTTTTATACTCAACGACTGGGTGCTTCCAGCTTGTTGGGTTGCAATTCCACTAATGACAAAATGAGTAGCAGCATTAGATTTTACCTGAATCGAAAACGCTGATTTGGTAGATATGCTACCATCACTTACCTGGATATTCGCCGTTTCCACTTGGTATAAAATCAAATCTAATGCGGCCATTCCGTTTGTGAAAACCACCTGAACGGGTTGACCAAAATCGATTTCAGATACACTCGGTTTACTTATTGGATTAGTCGTTGTACTTGCTCCTAAAAAAGTTAGCGTTTTTGTTCCTGAATATTCAATAGCATCATTCCCATAGGCATCAACAGCTTTTATACTCAAAGTTTGGATGGCACCAGCTTGTTGACTTGATTGACCACTGATAACAAAATGAGTAGCTGAACCAGCATTTACTTGAATGGCTAATGGTGCTTGGTGTAAAATCACCCCATCAGTGACTGAAATTGAGGCTTTTTCTGCTTTATAAAGTGTTAAGTCGACTAATGCTATTCCTTTGTTAAACAATACCCTTAGACTTTGATTCATTGCTCCAGTTTCATATCTACCTTTAACGACGGGATTCAATACTGGATTATTGGATGCATTGGCCCCTGTGAAAACTAGATTTACATCTGTGAAACCTCCCATAAACCCTGTATCAATATTACCGTAAGCATCTATTGCCTGAATTTGTAATACTTGTGAAGTTCCAGCTTGTTGGGTCGCATTTCCACTGATGACAAAATGAGTAACAGCATTAGATTTTACCTGAATCGAAAACGCTGATTTGGCAGATATACTACCATCTGTTACCTGGATATTCGCCGTTTCCACTTGGTATAAAATCAAATCTACTTGGGCTATTCCGTTTGTAAATACCACCTGAACAGGCTGTCCAAAATCGATTCCAGAGACACTCGGTTTACTAATTGGGTTAGTCGTAGTACTTGCTCCTGAAAAAGTTAGTGTTTTGGTTCCTGAATAAAGCGCATTCACTTTCCCTTCACTATTAATTAGTTGAATACTTAATTTCTGTGATGTTCCAGCTTGTTGGGTTGCAGTTCCACTAATCACAAAATGAGTAGCTGGATTAGATATTACCTGAATCGAAAAAGCTGATTTGGCTGATATGCTACCATCTGTTACATGGATATTCGCCGTTTCCACTTGGTATAAAATCAAATCTACTTGGGCTATTCCGTTTGTAAATACCACTTGAACGGGTTGACCAAAATCTACACCAGAAACACTCGGCTTACTTATTGGGTTAGTTGTTGTACTTGCTCCTAAAAAAGTTAGTGCTTTTGTTCCTGAATATTCAATAGCATCATTCCCATAAGCATCTACCGCTTTTATACTCAAAGTTTGGGTGGCACCAACTTGTTGACTTGATTGGCCACTGATGACAAAATGAGTAGCAGCATTAGATTTTACCTGAATCGAAAACGCTGATTTGGCGGATATACTACCATCCGTTACCTGGATATTCGCCGTTTCCACTTGGTATAAAATCAAATCTACTTGGGCTATTCCGTTTGTAAATACCACCTGAACAGGCTGTCCAAAATCGATTCCAGAGACACTCGGTTTACTAATTGGGTTAGTCGTAGTACTTGCTCCTGAAAAAGTTAGTGTTTTGGTTCCTGAATAAAGCGCATTCACTTTCCCTTCACTATTAATTAGTTGAATACTTAATTTCTGTGATGTTCCAGCTTGTTGGGTTGCAGTTCCACTAATCACAAAATGAGTAGCTGGATTAGATATTACCTGAATCGAAAAAGCTGATTTGGCTGATATGCTACCATCTGTTACATGGATATTCGCCGTTTCCACTTGGTATAAAATCAAATCTACTTGGGCTATTCCGTTTGTAAATACCACTTGAACGGGTTGACCAAAATCTACACCAGAAACACTCGGTTTACTTATTGGGTTAGTTGTTGTACTTGCTCCTAAAAAAGTTAGTGCTTTTGTTCCTGAATATTCAATAGCATCATTCCCATAAGCATCTACCGCTTTTATACTCAAAGTTTGGGTGGCACCAACTTGTTGACTTGATTGGCCACTGATGAAAAAATGAGTAGCAGCATTAGATTTTACCTGAATTGAAAACGCTGATTTAGCTGATATGCTACCAACACTTACCTGGATATTCGCAGTTTCCACTTGGTATAAAATCAAATCTACTTGGGCTATTCCGT
>NZ_JAANOP010000005.1:2876-279840 GCF_011250515.1 Aquirufa ecclesiirivi
TCGGTTTACTAATTGGATTAGCTGTAGTACTTGCACCGGAAAAAGTTAGTGTTTTTGTTCCTGAATATTCAATAGCATCATTCCCATAGGCATCTACCGCTTTTATACTCAAAGTTTGGGTGGCACCAACTTGTTGACTTGATTGGCCACTGATGACAAAATGAGTAGCAGCATTAGATTTTACCTGAATTGAAAACGCTGATTTAGCTGATATGCTACCAACACTTACCTGGATATTCGCAGTTTCCACTTGGTATAAAATCAAATCTACTTGGGCTATTCCGTTTGTAAATACCACTTGAACGGGTTGACCAAAATCGATTCCAGAAACACTCGGTTTACTAATTGGATTAGCTGTAGTACTTGCACCGGAAAAAGTTAGTGTTTTTGTTCCTGAATATTCAATAGCATCATTCCCATAGGCATCTACCGCTTTTATACTCAAAGTTTGGGTGGCACCAGCTTGTTGACTTGATTGGCCACTGATGACAAAATGAGTAGTTGAGCTAGCATTTACTTGAATCCCTAATAGACTACTAGCTAAAACTCCACTCGATACAACAATGGATGCCTGCTCTGCCCTAAACAAAGTCAAATCCACAGATGCAACTCCTTGATTAAACAATACGACTAAACCTTGATTGAATGTCCCTTTTATATATCGACCTTGAACTGAAGGATTCAATACTGGATTTAAGGAGGCATTGGCCCCTGAAAAAACAAGATTTACATCCGAAAAACCTCCCATAAATCCTGTATCCACATTCCCATAGGCATCCACCGCTTTTATACTCAAGGTCTGGATGGCCCCTACTTGTTGGGTCGCATTTCCACTGGTAACAAAATGAGTAGCAGAGCTAGCATTTACTTGAATGGCCAAAGGTGAACTTGTCTTGATTGTCCCCTCATTTACGGAAATAGACGCAGTTTCCACTTGGTATAAAATCAAATCTACTTGAGCCATTCCGTTCGTAAAAACCAGTTGGACAGGTAGTCCAAAATCTATCCCAGAGACACTCGGTTTACTAATTGGGTTAGTCGTTGTACTTGCCCCAGAAAAAGTTAGCGTTTTTGCTCCTGAATATTCAATAGCCTCATTCCCATAAGCATCTACCGCTTTTATGCTCAACAACTGGGTGCTTCCAGCTTGTTGGGTCGCAGTTCCACTAATCACAAAATGAGTAGCGGGATTAGATATTACCTGAATCGAAAACACTGATTTGGCGGATATGCTACCATCACTTACCTGGATATTCGCCGTTTCCACTTGGTATAAAATCAAATCAACCTGAGCCATTCCGTTCGTGAAAACCACTTGGACAGGTAGTCCAAAATCTATCCCAGAGACACTCGGTTTACTAATTGGGTTAGTCGTTGTACTTGCCCCAGAAAATATCAGTGTTTTTGTTCCTGAATATTCAATAGCACCATTCCCATAAACATCTACCGCTTTTATGCTCAACGACTGGGTACTTCCAGCTTGTTGGGTCGCAGTTCCACTGATGACAAAATGAGTAGCGGGATTAGATATTACCTGAATCGAAAACGCTGATTTGGCTGATATGCTACCATCTGTTACCTGGATATTCGCAGTTTCCACTTGGTATAAAATCAAATCTACTTGAGCCATTCCGTTTGTGAAAACCACTTGAACGGGTTGACCAAAATCTACCGCAGAAACACTCGGTTTACTTATTTGGTTGGTTGTAGTACTTGCCCCAGAAAAAATCAGTGTTTTTGTTCCTGAATATTCAATAGCCTCATTCCCATAGTCATCTAAAGCTTTTATACCCAAAGTCTGCGTTGCTCCAGCTTGTTGAGTTGCAGTCCCACTGATGACAAAATGAGTAGCAGCATTAGATTTTACCTGAATCGAAAACGCTGATTTGGTAGATATGCTACCATCACTTACCTGGATATTCGCCGTTTCCAATTGGTATAAAACCAAATCTACTTGGGCCATTCCGTTCGTAAAAACCACTTGGACAGGTAGTCCAAAATCAACACCTGATACTGTAGGATTTCTTATTGGGTTGGTTGTATTACTTGCCCCAGAAAAAGTCAGTGTTTTTGTTCCTGTATATTCAATAACCTCATTCCCATAGGCATCTACCGCTTTAATTCTCAAAGTCTGAGTAGTTCCTGCTTGCTGAGTCTCATTCCCACTGATGACATTATGAGTTGCTGAACCAGCTTTTACTTGAATGGCTAAAGGTGCTTGGGGTAAAATCACCCCATCAGTTACTGAAATTGAAGCTTTTTCTGCTTTATAAAGTGTTAAGTCGACTAATGCTATTCCTTTGTTAAACAATACCCTTAGACTTTGATTCATTGCTCCAGTTTCATATCGACCTTTAACGACGGGATTCAATACTGGATTATTGGATGCATTGGCCCCTGTGAAAACTAGATTTACATCTGTGAAACCTCCCATAAACCCTGTATCCACATTCCCGTAGGCATCCACAGCTTTTATAATCAACGATTGGGTGCTTCCAACTTGTTGGGTCGCATTTCCACTGATGACAAAATGAGTTGCTGAACTAGGTTTTACTTGAATTGAAAAAGCTGATTTTTCTGAAATAGTACCATCACTTACCTGGATACTCGCCGTTTCCACTTGGTATAAGATCAAATCCACTTGGGCAATTCCGTTCGTGAAAACCACTTGAACGAGTTGACCAAAATCGATTGCAGAAATACTTGGATTTCTAAGTGGATTGCTCGTCGAGCTGGCTCCAGAAAAGATGAGGGATTTCGTACCAGAAAAAAAACTACTGGCTACATTACCATAGATATCTATCTCGCGGATACTTAAAGTCTGTACTCTTCCTGCCTCTTGTTTGTTTAAACCTAGAATTTCAAAATGAGTAAAATTACCAGATATCACTTGTACAGATAAAGGAGAATTCGATGCTATTGTACTATCAGAAACGATTATACTAGCTTGTTCTGCTTTTCTAAGAATTAAATTGACTTCAGCTATCCCTGATACAAAATTCACTTCTATTTCCTCTCCAAAATTGACCCCATTGGCAGTTGGACTATAAATTCCAATGGTAAGGGCTCCTCCAAACCGTAATTTTTTTCTACCTACATAATTTGATTCTGTAAAACCTAATATATTTTTAGCCACTACTCTTACAGGGTATACCGCACCCACATGGACAGCATTTAAACCTTCAAGAACAAAGTAATTATTATCAAAATCTTGAGGAAGTATTTCAACAGGCTCACTGTCTACATAAACTCCATTTTCTGTAGACACATTTAATATATCAGTATTAATATTTTGGCCAGAATATATCATCCCTAAAGCTGTTAAGTCAGCAATACCATCCACAAAATCCGTAGGTTGATCTAATACATTATTTCCTTTTGAACCCAATCCACTAATTACTCCATCTAATGCGGCACTCGTAATGGTTACAGGATTTTTACTTGCGTCAAAATCTAGAACAACATTTCCAAAACCGTCAATTGCTAAAATTTGATTTTCCCCTTTGATAGGTGATTGGTTTTTAAAATTGGGCTCTAATTTAATTTGAAAACTATTCCATGCTCCATTAATAACTTGAATGGAAAAAACATTGGAAACCATTCCAGAATGACTCGCTTGAATAGTTGTTAAACCTGCTGTAAATAACTCCAATTCAACTTGAGCTTTACCTTTGTTAAAGCTTACAGTTATAAGTTCTCCGAAGTTGGACCCATTAACCAAAGCAGGATAATCCAACAATTGAATTTCAAATATAGAAAATGACACATGTTTAGTACCTTGATACGTAAGATCCACTTGACCTTGAGAATCAATGGCTTCGATATTAACAGTCAAATATTCACCTGCCACCGAAGTAGTATTTGTGGAAGTTAATCTGAGCTGAGTTGCAGCTTGACTTTTAGACAAAGCTTGGGAATAAGCAAGTTTTGTGAATTCATCATTTTTGTTAATTCCTGTTGAATAAACTATTTCCGAATGAAAAAGTAAAATCAAAAAAATCAGGTTTGTCAGAATAGCCCAATCTCTAAAAGAATGAGGAATTCTTAATTTATTAGTGGTATACATCGTGATTAGAGCTTCAAAGCTTACACTTTGAATCAAATATTAAATATGTGTTCAGGCAGACATGTAAGGCGACTGAGCGATTAGACTCATGATTTAAACAAATTGATATTCGATTAGAATCATCTCAAATCAATGCCATTGACAGACCGAAGTCCACAAAGCACGATGAACAAACGAGAATACTCTTGTTGTAAAAAAGACCAAAAATGCAAAAATGGATGTACCCAATTTGGGCCAAATGAAGAAGACATGGGATATATTTTAGTGGTTAGATTGCCATTAGGCAATGCTAAACTAGGAAATCACCCGTATGAATCCAATTAATTGGCAAGAAGATTTGTACTCAATTTGGAATGTTGCTTTTGGGTATCTCAATTACACGGGTTTGCATAAAAACTTTTTTTTTATACCTTTGGGACATGATTATGCATTCAACTACTTATTACTACGCTTATTATTACGCAGGATATCCATCCTGCCAATAGGCTATTGTAGGTATAGATTTAATTTAAACTTATTATGAGCCGGCCCAAAGTCGGTTTTTTTGTTTTATGAGCTTCACCATTTCTCCAGCTTCTCGGTTACAAGTTGTACAAGAATACTACTTTTCTACCAAGCTAAAACAGATTGCAGCCTTGAAAGCATCAGGTATCCCTGTGCTTAATCTTGGTATTGGTAGTCCTGACCTAGCACCCTCAGATGTCACCATTCAGGCATTGATTACTAGCGCCCAGAAAAAAGAAAACCATGCCTACCAAGGTTACCAAGGTATTCCTGCTTTGCGTGAAGCTTTTGCTCAATTTTACCAGAAACACTACCAACTAGACTTAAATCCCAATTCCGAAATATTACCTCTAATGGGCTCCAAAGAAGGCATCATGCACATTGCTATGGCATATTTGGAAAAAGGAGATATCACCTTAATCCCCAATCCTGGTTACCCAACCTACCAAGCTGCTTGTGCCCTAACAGGGGCAGAAGTACAAAGTTATGAGCTGTCGGAAGCCAATGGCTGGCTACCTGATTTAGATGCCTTGGCCAAGCGCGATTTATCTCAAGTGAAAATCATGTGGGTCAACTATCCTCATATGCCAACGGGTGCTAAGGCCGATAAAGCATTTTTTGAAAAGCTGCGTGATTTTGCCGTCACTCATTCCATCTTATTGGTCAATGACAACCCGTATAGCTTTATCTTAAATGAAGAACCTATCAGTATGTTAAGTATACCTGGGATGAAAGAGGTGGCCTTGGAATTAAATTCTCTTTCCAAATCCCATAACATGGCGGGTTGGAGAATTGGTGCTGTGATGGGAAAACAAGAATTCTTAGCGCCCATTTTGACTTTTAAATCCAACATGGACTCAGGTATGTTTTTACCTCTTCAAGAAGCCGCGGCGGAAGCATTAAAAGCCGATTCGGCTTGGTTTAAACAACAAAATGAGATTTATGCTGGCCGTCAAAAAGTAGTATTTCAATTGATGGACTTATTAAACTGTAGCTATGATCCGAAACAAAGCGGCATGTTTGTTTGGGCTAAAATTCCCCATACTTATGCTGACGGATATGAGCTTTCCGACAAAATTCTTAGCGAAAATGCCGTCTTCATCACTCCAGGCGGTATTTTTGGAAGTCAAGGAAATAATTACATCCGCATCTCTCTATGTGCCCCCATTTCCCTTTTTGAAACAGCTATCAAGCGCATAAAAACACAGTCGAATGGAATCTAACAAAGTCGTAGGAATATTAGGTATAGGATTAATCGGTGGTTCCATGGCGCTAGGTCTACGTAAAAGTGGATGGGCCAAAGCGTGTATTGGAATTGATACGAATCGCCCGAACCAAAAGAGGGCTTTGGAATTAGGTTTAATCGATCAACTATTACCTTTGGAAGAAGCTTTACAAGTGATTGATATCCTCATTATTGCTACTCCAGTAGATAATTTGGTCGAACAATTACCCAACATGTTGGACCAATTCAACGATAAGCAAATCGTGATCGAAGTGGGTTCAACCAAAAGCCCCATTTACGAGGCGCTAAAAAATCACCCAAGAAGAAAGCAATTTGTGTCTACTCACCCCATGGCTGGAACCGAATTTTCGGGCCCAGAAGCGGCTATTGATGGGCTTTTTGAAGGAAAACGCTGTGTGATTTGTGATCAAGAACTAAGTGATCCAGATGCTGAAAAAACCATTGAGAGTCTATACCAAGACGGTTTACACATGAACTTAATCTATATGGATTCCATCAGCCATGATGTCCATACAGCCTACATTTCCCATATTTCTCACATCTGCTCCTTTGCCTTAGCCAATACCGTGTTGGAAAAAGAGAAAGATGAAAAACGTATTTTCGAATTGGCTTCCACGGGTTTTGAATCAACCGTCCGTTTGGCCAAATCATCTCCTGAAACATGGATTCAAATCTTTCACCAAAATCAAGAAAATTTGATGGATGTATTGGATGAATACATCAACACACTATTGAAATACAAAGGACTGATGCTTTCTGGAAGTTATGAAAAACTCAAAGAGGAATTAGCTAAAGCCAATGACATTGGGCGGATTCTAAACCGTAAATAAAATATAAGCTCCAGACTTCTTGCGATGTCTGGAGCATGTTAGTTGTGCTGATGAAAGCATAATTAAATGTATAGAAAAAAAGGTTTTTACCTATTAATTCGCCTTAGGTGCTCGATATGAATACGGTTTCCACGTATTATTTTGAGGGTTCAAATCAGGAAATACATGATCTGGGTCAATGGTTACTGACTTAATGGGCAAAGTGGTATTAGTCTTAAAATCCCAACTGCCTCCTCGCTGCCAGATCTCCACAGGAAAAGTATAACGCTCCTTTTTACCATCAGATAGTTCTACCTCGACGATTCCCGGCATAACCATTTTATCCAAATTCTTAATCGTCACAATGGCTCCATTGCTAGGATTTTGATCTACATACACCACATCACTGACCGTTTGATCTAACTTCCACAATTCAAAAAACCATTGTCTCCAAAACCAAGTTAAATCCTCCCCTGCTCCATCTTCCATGGCATGGAAAAAGTCGTAAGGAGTCGGGTGTTTAAAGGCCCAGTTCTTGATGTAATTCTTAAATGCATAATCAAAACGGTCAGCACCCAATATTTGCTCACGCAAAATCTTTAATCCAAAACCCGGCTTATTGTAGGCTTCCCATCCTAAGTTTCTAGGTTGAACCACATCAGGAATCGACATGATAGGATCGGCATTTTCTCTAAACATGGCTTTAGCGATTTGATGCATATCAAACTTGCGGTTCTTGTATTCTCCATCGTTGAACGCATCCGTAGAATAAAAATTGATGAAGGTATTAAATCCCTCATCCATCCAAGGAAACTTGCGCTCATTGGTTCCTACGATCATCGGGAACCAGTTATGACCAAATTCATGATCTGTTACCCCCCACAAAGCCGCTGTTTGATCACGAAATCCGCAGAAGATTATTCCCGGATATTCCATGCCGGATACGATACCTGCTACGTTAGTCGCACTAGGATACGTGTACTCATACAACCATTTAGAATAATACTCAATGGACGCTTTTACGTATTCGGTGGATCTTCCCCAAGAATTTTTACCATTGGACTCTTCTGGATAAACGGATATCGCCATGGATTTTTTTCCGCTAGGCAAATTGATTCTGGCCGCATCCATGATAAATGATTTTGATGTTGCAAAAGCCACATCACGGGCATTCTGACATTTAAACTTCCATGTCAAACGGTCTTTCGCTGGTCGAGAAGCTGGATTTTTCACTTCATCTTCCCCACGAATGATTACCGTTGTTTCAGAATTGGCAGCTGCATTCCAACGTTTTACCTGCTCGACGGTAAATACTTCAGATGGATTTAGTAACTCTCCAGAACCCACCACTAAATGCGAAGCGGGTACATTGATGGCATATTCAAAATTGCCATATTCCAAATAAAATTCACCAGCTCCTAAATAAGGAAGTACATTCCAACCCTCAATATCATCGTAGACACACATGCGAGGAAACCACTGGGCTACCTGAAATATCATGCCATTTTTAGTCTCCTGCAAACCCATACGATCAGATCCATTTTTAGGAGAAGTAAATGAATAAACAATCTTGATTTTGGCTTGACCTAGTTTTTCTGCCAAAGGCTGCGCCAAACGAATTTGCATGCGAGTATCTTCCACGATAAATGGAGTTACTTTACCATCTACCAATACGCTTTCAATTTTATAGCCTCCATCAAAACCCACATTGCCAAAACGTCCACCAGAAATAGGAGTCGTTTTACCGCCTCTTGATTGGGTATTAAAGGAATTTTGATCCAATTGTAACCACAAAAAACCTAATTTATCTGGGGAATTGTTTTTGTAAGTAATCTCTACATCTCCTGAAATTTTTCTAGCCTCCTCATCCAAACTCACCTGAATTTTATAATCAGCGGAGTTTTGCCAATAAGATGGCCCTGGAATACCTGCACCCGAACGATAGGGTGAGTTGGATTGATAATTCCATAAAGGGTGAAATAATTCGTAAGCACTATATGTCGACTTTGTCTGGGCATTTGCTGTCCAAGTAATGCTCAATAAAAGACAAGCGTAAGCCAATATTCTATTCATATAAATCATTGTTTTTAAGATTCAAATACAGTTAAATTTTCCGTATCCAGTAATCGTTTATTTAATCCCAAAGCCTTAGGCACCTCATAGTGATAAAAGAACTTCATGGTATGTAACTTATCCTGATAAAACTCCTTATCTAGTGCAGATGGGCTTTCTTCTAAAGCTTTACTAGCCACTGTTCCTTGCTTTAACCACTGCCATGCTACCACAATTAGTCCGAACAATTCCATGTATAAAGTAGAATCAGCTAGGAATAATTCTGGTTTTCCCTCGGCCGCTATTTTTAGTTTATGCATCGTCACTTGACCTAATTTGGCCACTTCTTGCTCTAACTCTTCTGCATATCGCTGAATATTGGCTTGCTTTTTAGCCTCTTCAATATCTTTCTGAATCAAGTTTACCAATAACTTTAAAGCCTTCCCTTGATTGGCTGGAATTTCTCTCCCCAATAAAGTTAAACCATGAATACCGGTAGTCCCTTCGTAAATGGACATAATCCGCACATCGCGAGCCATTTGTTCCAAAGGAAAGTCTTCGGTATATCCATAACCACCTAATACTTGAACTCCCTGATTTACCGCCTGCAATCCCATTTCGGCAGGATAAGTCTTCGCCACTGGCGTCATCAAATTCAATAAAGTATGGTAGTTTTCAGCTTCTTCTCCTGTTAAACATTTGGAATAATCTTCCCACATAAAACTTTGGAATAACAATCCCATGGCTCCTTCTACGATGGTCTTCTGGAAATAAAGCATACGCTGAACATCCGGATGGTTTTTGATCAAAGTGGGTGGTGTTTCTGGGTCTTTATTACTCAACTTACGTCCTTGAGAGCGCTCATTGGCGTATTGTTTGGAGAAATGATAAGCCGCAGAAGCGATATAAGCGCCTCCCATACCTACTCCTAAACGAGCTTCATTCATCATTTGAAACATGTAGGATAGTCCTTTGTTCGGCTCTCCAACCAAATAACCAATGGAATCTCCTTTATCACCGAAAGATAAATGCAATGCCGGCGTTCCTTTTTGACCCATTTTATGGTAAAGTCCCAAAGAAGTCACTTCATTGGAAACCCAAGCTCCATTTTCTTTTCTGCGCTTGGGAACCACAAATAAGGAAATCCCCTTAGTTCCTTTCGGCGCTCCTTCTAATCGAGCTAATACCAAGTGAATAATGTTTTCTGAGAATTGATTATCTCCCCCAGAAATAAATATTTTTTGTCCTTTGATGGAAAAAGTCCCATTGCCTAAATCCTTGGCTTGGGTAGACACATCATTCAGTGAGCTACCTGCCTGTGGTTCGGTCAAACACATGGTTCCTGTCCATCGGCCATTTAACATATTTGGTACATATTCCGCTTTCAATTCCTCGGATCCGAAAGAAGCAATTAAGTGTGCTGCTCCATTGGTTAATCCCGTAAACATGACAATGGAATTACTCGCCGCGCCACGAATAAACTCATGGGCTCCTCCTACTGTACTAGGCAATTGCTGTCCCCCTTTTTCATACGAAAATGTGGCGCCTATCATTCCTGACTCCCCCATTTCTTTAACATAGGCCTCTGTAGATGGATGTACGTGTACCGTTCCATCAATCAATTCAGCAGGATGCCTGTCGGTATCCACAAAATGAGGACGTAAATAGCGTTCAGCAATGGATTCCGCTGAGTCTAATACCATGTCGAACATGTCGGGTGTATAATCCGCAAAATAAGGGTGTGAACATAAGGAACCGAAGTCCAACACTTCTTTTAAAATAAAGTCGAGATTCCGACGATCATATTCTTTTGCCATATAGTAACACATTAGAAATTCAAAAATGCAGAAAAAAAATATATTATGCAAGCATACTAGTTTGTGTTTCTATGAGTCAATTCTCCCGACCTGTATGGATTGCCGGAATAAAGGGTAAAATGAATTTAAAAACGGTTTATGATTAATACACGGGTAAGGTCAATCCCACGTTGTACGGAATCCAAGCAGCAAGTCGGCAATCCCACAATGGGGTATTTTGATGTCGCAATTTGTTGAAATCGATGTAACTAACCAGCTTTTGATACGATTCGGATGGAATCCCTTGATATCTATCTACGAACTTGCGTTCTTTCGATTTTCCAGCGACCATAAAATATCCTAAGACCTGCCGATCTGGCTTGTTTAAACAGGTCAAATTTCCGATGATTTGTGCGGGTATCTTATCAAAAATCCCACCGTCTAAGATGCGCTGATCTTCCTGGCGTTTCCAGTATTGATACGCCAATTTATCGACGTGGTAGACCTCCAGCTGTACATACCATTCAGTAAAATCATCATAGGGAATCGATTCCAAGGGCAAAGCTATTTCTCGTCCATCTAAAAAGGTATCTTCCATTAATATGGGTTGCGTATTTTGGGTTGCCTGCCAGCACTTATTGTAACAAATTGGTACTGGAGCCGGTGGCGGTGGAGGGCTAGGGCAAGTAGTTAAAAACTGAATGAGATCTTGGCGTTTAACAAAATAATAATCTTCCGTTCCGCGGCTATCTTGAATACTGGCCTGCAATTTAAAATTCATGTCCTTCACCTTATCTGCATTTTGATAGGTGGATGTAAAAGTCTTTAGCCCAACAGGTACTGATAGTTGCTGCCAATTCGATGCAATTTCGAGTCCGTCTGCTGTCCTAATTTCTAAGCGATATTTCTTGCCAATCTGACCCTGAAATGTCGCTGGTGTTTGATACATTCCTTTTTGCATCTCTTTTAACGAAATGACTGAGCCAGCTTCATCCACAATCCGTACAGCCGCACCGGGAATCGGCTGCCCCTGAAATTCGGTAGGATCAAATGGCGAGTAAGCAGAAGTATAATTTAAACGAACGGTATAAGGGCCTGCCAAATTTGATATCTCTCCATATACAACAAGGGCGTCACTCAAGTTTTTTGTCTTGAAATCTGTGATTTCCGTCTCACAAGAGAACAAACCCAATAAGCCCAAGAATACCAATAATCTCTTCATCAAAATTTAAAATTATAAGTCAGGGACGGAATTGCTGCACCCAACACGGATAATTGATAGGTGCGCGCTTGGTTTATCAAACCTGTGGATGACCTAAAAAAAATCGAATAGGCGTTTTCTCGGGCTAACAGGTTATAGATGGAAAAATTCCAACTACCCTGCCATCGTTTACCTTCCTTCGGCTCAATCGTAAACCCAATATCCAAACGCATATAATAAGGAATTCGCTCTTGGTTACGCAAGGTGAAACTTGGACTCGAATATCCATCCAACAAGGGCTGAATGGTTGTATTCGTCAAATAGGAATTACCATTGGAGGATGGAGCCAAGCCCGGCCGAGGAAAAATTCCACTCGCATATCCATAATCAAATAAATCATTGAACGCATATACCTTATAGCGGGCGTTCGGATAGGTTATCGGCCGGCCGGAAGTATAAGTAAAATTCGCATTAAAAGAGATTCGTTTGGATAAACGATTATTCAACACAAATTTAAAATTGTGCGGCATATCAAAGTTGGCCGGAAACTCCTTCCCGAAATTGGCTGCCATTTGATTTTCATTGGCTTCAATCAACCGAAACGAGCGTGCATAGGTATAGGAAATCCAACCTGTCAAACGTTTTCCCCGTGCCTTTTTCAAAAAAAACTCAGCCCCATAGGCTCGGCCTTCCCCAACCAATAATTCTGTCTCCACCGTTGGATTCAAATAAATAGCGGCCCCATCGATGTAATCAATAACATGAGATAAACGCTTGTAATATACTTCTGCCGATGCCTCGAAAATGGCATTTTGTGCATTGCTAAAATTCCTAAAAATCCCGATTGAATATTGATCAGCTACTTGTTGGGGTAAATAGGGATTTGAATTCTTCCAAATATCCACAGGCGACACTGCCATGGTATTGGACAATAAATGCATAAACTGCTGCATGCGGTTAAAGCCCATTTTGATGGATGTATTGGTGTCCAATTTTATGGCTAATGACAATCGTGGTTCAAAGCCTCCATAAGATTGAATCACATCACCAGATTGAAAGCTTAACGTGTCTGAAATTGTGTTGATGGCACGGGGTAATCCTGGTTTATAGCGATAAAACTGCTGTGGACCGCGTAATTGATAATAAGCATACCTTAAGCCAACATCCAGGCTGAAGCGCTTATTAATCTGCAGGTTATGCCCAAGGTATACAGACATTTCGCGCGAATATTCCGCTTGCATGGGAAAAGTATTCACGGCAGAATTTATTGTACTTGGCTGAAAAGTCCCAGCATCATTACGGTAAGCTGTATATTCTACTCCAAGATCACTCCTTCCCCACTTTTTCAAATCAAGGCTGAGGTCTTCACGCAGAGTTTTTTGAGCAATCGACGGTCGCCAAATAAACTCATAGCCCGATTTCAAGCCCTCAATACCATAAGCGTATTCACTCGCAAAGGCAGTGAAATGATGTGACCAATTTCGCCATAGAGCAAAGTGTTGAAAGCTTAAGGTCTTGGTTTGCCAAGCATACAAAGTATCTGCTGCAAATTTGAACCCGTCATTACTCACATAAGTAGATAAGGAAAAGCGTTGGTTATTACCGATGCGGTGGGTTAATTTGACATTGACATCATAAAAATTAGCTCTACTTTTTTGAAGTGCTGGATTGGGAAAATAACCCAAATAAAAATCTGAAAGCGACCCACGGGCACCCAAAATCAAGGACGTTTTCCCCTTACTCAATGGCCCATCTACTAGCAGCCGACTGGAAATGGGACTAATTCCCCCTTGAATTTGCCATTTATCAAAATCACCTTCTTTCATGCGCACATCTAACACGGAAGAAGCACGACCTCCATACTTACTTGGAATACCTCCTTTGTACAAACTCAAATCTTGCACCAAGTCGGCATTAAAACTCGTAAAAAAACCAAATAAATGGGAAGTATTAAACAGCGGCACTCCATCTAGCAAGACCAAATTTTGATCCACATTACCACCTCGCACGTTAAAACCAGAAGCTCCCTCTCCAACGGTCGAGACACCTGGAAGCAACATGATGCTTCGAATCACATCTGCCTCTCCCATCAAATTGGGCAATTTTTTCAGCGTCTTACTGGTCATCTTTTCCACCCCCATCAAGGTTCTGCTCACATTGGCATCAGACTTCTCCTCCGATATGACCACTTCATCTAACATTTGTTCCGACTTCTCTAAATAAACCGAAATTCGTATATTTTCTTTTAGGTCAATTTTAGCTGTTTTATATTTATACCCAAGGCTGCGAAAAACGGCTCCGTAGGAACGAGAGGGAAGTGATAATGAAAAATGTCCAGAAGAATCTGTTCTTGCTCCAATTGTAAGACCGGAAAAAAAGATAGAAGCCCCTTCGATAGGAGTCTTTGTTTCGTTATCTTGGATCGTTCCTGAAAATATGAAATTCCCATTTTTTTGACCCAAGGTGGCGAAGGATAATAGAAAACAATACACCAGTAATACCTGTTTCATCGCTTCTGATTTCGTAAAATCAAAACTCCTTTTGCTTGTTTCCAAGCAGGGTCAAAACTTCCTTCTGGGAATTTTGCGACGGCATGACTGCCTAAAGCGATATCCACGTCTCCATCCCCGTCTAGATCACCTACATCCATCACCGACCAGCGACCAAGATGCTGTATAGGTAAACTCTTTGTCTGGAAAGTATTTCCCATATTTTCCAAATACAAAAATCCTTCTTCGCTTCGCTTCTGAACATCCGGAAAAAGAGCAATAGAAACTAAATCTTGATCTCCATCCATATCAAAATCAGAGGCCAGTACTTTCGTGGCGCCATTTTGAGGAAAAAATGCGCTCTGTTTAAACTGATAATTTCCTTGATTCCTGAATACATATATACCATGATAAGGCTTCAAAACCGTTGAAAAATCTGCATTGTCTCCAGCTGTACATACAATATCCCAATCTCCATCTTGATCCAAATCCGCGATATCAAAAGAACTAGTTCCATAAATAGGAGGAAAACGCAATAGGATTTTACGACGAAACTGTAGCTTACCTTGGTTCAAATACAGGATTATACGCTCATCTCCTTGAGCAAACAAAGCCAACAAATCTTGTTTCCCGTCTTGGTTAAAATCTTTTATAATAACTCGAGTAGCCCCAGTTTGCGCCTCCACTACTTGTTGCGCCCAAGCCCCTGTTTTCCCTTTTTTCCAAATGGACAAGCCCCCCACTTGAAAGCCAAATTCACAAGACACCAACTCCTCTTCAGAATCTTCATCCATATTGGCAGCACTCACTTGCAATGGCCTATTTAAGTTTATCAAATCCTGTTGATTGACCAGCGATTTGTTGGAAGCCAATGTCACCAATTGGCTTACACCATTCACATCGGGATTCGCCTGGGTGGTTGTACCAATGTAGGTG
Organism: Aquirufa ecclesiirivi; assembly: GCF_011250515.1. GTDB lineage: Bacteria > Bacteroidota > Bacteroidia > Cytophagales > Spirosomataceae > Aquirufa > Aquirufa ecclesiirivi. The sequence goes on from NZ_JAANOP010000005.1 coordinate 17,976, forward strand.
AAACGGTATTTTCCAGCACTCCCATCCACATGAGTTAGTGCATTTTGATCTTTCCATTGTTGGATGGCTTTCCCTTGCTTGTCTAAGAGCCAAATGATACGGTTCGATTGGTCTCCTGCGATAATCTGTCGATGAGCCTCATCTATTTTTATTGCTGTATAATTAGGGAAAGTTCCTCCTTCCAATTTTACAGGTAAATCTTCTACGGTAAACAGGTTTTTAAGTGGTGTAACTGGATTAGGTTTTGTTTCAGGAAATTTAGCTGTAGATTCCGCTAAATAGTAAGCCTTTATCTTATCCCAATCTTCGTCGGAAATGAGCGCTTGGGGAGATTTTAAAATAGCATAATCTGATAAAGGTTTCTGCAATTGATCTATTTCTTTCTGAACCCCCATAAGTGTTCCCATGTAGGGCAAAGTACTGTATTTCCAGACATTGTTGGGTAATACATCAGGACTTGGCAATGCATGGCAAGTAGCACAATGTTTTTGGGCTAATGCCTTACCTTCGGCCACTTGTGTATCTTGACAACTCCAAGTAAAAAATGAAATATACAAGAATATTAACCCAAGCAATAACCTAAACCCACTGGGAAAAATCCGAAAAACGAGAAGCTTCTTTTGGTTTAGCCCCATAGCTTATTTCAGCTTTTTGAATATTTGCAATTGGTCGTTATTCCTACTCACTAAATATAAAAGTCCCTTCACCGTTTTGATTGGCTTGATATCTCGTATGTCGCCCTCTAAGAGTAAACCTGTATCGGTTGGAACCAAGGCTTTAAAATCTCCTCGACCATTTCCGGCCAAAATCAGTCCAAAGAATGCGTCATATCGAGCCTGATACATGGATGCTCCATTAAAATTTCCACCTATAATCACATCTAAATTCCCATCCTGATTCACATCCTCGGTCTTGATCACCATGATTTTGGATACTTGGGCCAGGCTTGGCAAATCTTTTCTTTTAAACTTACCTCCCCCTAGATTTTCCACGTAAATGGATTCAAAGGTATTAATTCGTTTTTCGAGAGCTCCTTCCAGCTCCTCCTTTTCAAATAGTTCATCAATGCTTAAACCCGCAAATTTCTTATAATCTGTAAAGCGTTTATTGATGATGCTTGGAATCTGTTTCCCCATTTCATCTTTACTGTTGATCGGATACCAGGTATCTTTTCCAGCTCGGTTATAGGAAACAATATGTTCTTTGGTTTCATTATGGTCTATATCCTTAATCAACATCTTCAGCTCTCCACCCGGATCACGTCGTAGCTTGGAATTGGTTCCCAAATTACCCACCACTAAATCCATATCACCATCTTTGTCGAAATCTCCCACACTTAATCCTCCCCAGAAGCCTGTCAAATCCGACAATTCATTTTCCTTCAATGTCAGTTTTCCGCGGTCATAATAAAACATTTTGATCGGCATCCAATCTCCGATGACCACCAAATCTTGATCCCGGTCATTGTCTAAGTCAACCCACACGGCTTCACTAATCATCCCTGCTTCACGTAATTCTGGAGCTAGTTGCTGAGTTTTGTCTGCAAATTTTCCCTTTCCATCGTTGATTAATAAATAGGATTTAGGAGAAAGCCCATATTGATAAGCCAATACCCGCCCACCTACAAACAAGTCTATATCTCCATCTCGGTCAAAGTCGATAGGTCGAACAACCGATTTATTATCATACATAGGAGGCAAAGCCTTTGTATTTCGCGTAAAGTTCCCCTTACCGTCATTGATGTACAAACGATCAAATTGCTCAGGCATGTTGTCATAAAACTCATTACCCCCACTAACCACGTACAAATCTTGGTCTTTGTCTCCATCCGCATCAAAAAACAAGGCATCCACATCCTCTTGCAAAGAATCTGCTAAAAAGGCTGTTTGTTTTGAAAGCACAAATCCTGTACTTTTTTGAAGGAACAATTGTCCCGCTTGGTATTTGGCACCTCCTACATAAAAGTCCTCTAATCCATCCCCATTGACATCACCAAGGGCTAATTTAGGTCCCTCGATGGAGACTTTGAAAGGAATCAATAATTCACGGTTAAAGTCGAAATAGGTATTTTCTTGATGCTTGTAAGGAATATTCATAACCTTACTCAGCTCTTCAAAAAGGGGCTTAGGCTTGGTCACAAATGAAAAATCTTTTACCCAGGTAGTCGCATTTTTTTGTTCGACTGTCAAGGTCGTATTAATGCTAGGCTTGGTCAAGATTTGCATTTTTTCGTTCTCCCAAATGACCAATACCGAGTCTATTTGAGTTTGTTTTCCTATTCCAAACAACAGACTTGGCTCCACTGAACTCATGAATCCTCGAGTGGGCACTAACTGTTGTAATTGCTGCCCGTCCTTGGTCTTTAGAATAACTTTAGCTCCTACCCCAAAAGTGTTTTTATCTGAGCCCTTGAATTTAATTTTGATGTAATTATTCTTTAATAATTGTCGGGCATTATTTTGATAAATTCCTGCAGCCTCATTCAAGTTATTGGTGATTAAATCCAAATCGCCATCATTATCTAAATCCGCATAGGAACTACCATTGGAAATACTAGCTGCTTCAAATCCCCAAGCGGTAGATTTATCCTTAAAACGTAAATCTTTAGAACCTTGGAAAAGGTAATTATGCCACTTTCCGCTGGGCATTAAATCGATGGCCTTTTGATCCAACTGATGTGAAGTGGGTAAGCCATAATGCAAAGAATCTCCAATAACAAATTTGAGATAATCTAAGTCATTCGGTCTGCGTAAAATACCATTGGAAACAAAGATGTCTTTGATGCCATCTCCATCGTAATCGGCCATCAAAGTACTCCAAGACCAGTCGGTGGCAGCTACCCCCGAAGAAACAGCCACATCACTAAATTTCTCCCCACCCATGTTCAGCTGTAAGCAGTTGCGACTATACTGATTGAAATAGCCAAATTGTAATTTGTATAAATAAATATCTAATGGGTCTTCTCCTACAGATGATTTTTCTACTTTTTCGTCTTCTGGGTACATATCCAGCGTCATAATATCTTGGTATCCGTCGTTGTTGATATCCGCAATATCAGATCCCATAGAAAAACGACTTAAATGCTTAAAATGCTCTTTGATACCCTCATGAAAAGTACCATTTTTCTGGTTGATGTAGTAGTAATCATCTTCATGAAAATCATTACTTACATAGATATCCATCCAACCATCATTATTCAAATCAGCCACTGATATTCCTAAACCATAGCCCATAGCGGCTTGGTAAATTCCTGCTTCTTTGGACACATCCACAAAACGCCCACCATCATTTCGGTATAAATAATCCCCCGCCTCATTGTCTTTCAGCATACGGGTATTGACACGGTCATAAGAACGTGTATTATGAACGGCATGATTCAATAAATAACAATCCAGATCCCCATCTTTGTCATAATCGAAAAAAGCAGCTTGCGTAGAAAAGCCTGTGAAATCCAAACCAAACTGACTCGCTTTTTCCGTAAATGTTAGGTCTCCATTATTGATGTACAATTCATTGGAACCTTCCATTCCTTTGAAATTACCTACGGCACAAACATAAATATCCAGCAAACCATCACCATTCACATCGGCCATGCTGACACCCGTTTTCCAATCCGAAAACCCTTCGATACCTGCCTTTTGAGAGATATCCTCAAACTGCATGTTGCCTTTGTTCAAATACAATTTACTTTTTCCTTGATTTGATACAAAAAACAGATCCACCAATCCATCATTATTGATGTCGCCAGATGCCACACCACCTCCATTATAAAAATAGAGGTAATCTAAAATATTAAAATCTTTGGTTTCTGTAATTTGATTGGTGAAGTTGATGTTGGTTTGACTAGGTTCCAATTTCTCAAACAAGACCACATCGGAATCATTCGTCCGACAAGCGAACAAGATACAAGATAAAAAAAGGGCTACTAAGGCTTTATTCACTACTTTCATGTATAAAAAACAGGTCATTTATTCCATTGAAACAACTGAGCGGCTTCATTGTTTTTGGCTAAAACCAGCAATATTCCTTGTTTTGCTGATTTAATTTTGGCCATATTTCGAACCTGGCCTAAGGTCTTAAATCCAGAATTTTTAGATGTAAGCACATCGAATTTACCTTGACCTTTTCCCAAAAGAAGAAGGCCATAATTGGCATCAAACCTTCCCCATTCAGGAAGAGTATCAAAGAAATTTCCAGCCAAGAGTATGTCCAGTTTGCCATCTTGATTAAAGTCTCCGGTTTCTATCGCTTTAATGGGAGAAAACTGTGCCTCCACCGGCATGGCAACAAGCGTAAAATTGCCTTTGCCATCATTCATCATAAATGAGGAAGAGGTCGTGGTAATTTGTTTGGTCACCATATCTTGTCTTTGATCTTCATCAAACAATTCTTCTATGGTCTTATTGGCATAATCCTTGTACTTGATAAATTTCTTTTTAATCAATGGCAAAGCACGTTGAATTTCACCTTTAAGCACCATCGGATAGGTGTTACCATCTTCTGTGATGCATGAAATGATTTGCTCATAGCTACCATTTTTGTCAAAATCGTTCACATGTAAAAAGGCGGGTTTCTCTAGCGTAGCTTTGATCTTGGCGTTCAATCCCATATTACCTAGGATTAAATCCATATCTCCATCACCATCAATATCCGCTGACTTCATCGAACTCCATAAACCTGCTGTGCCCTTTGTTTCTTCCATCAAGCTAAGCTGTCTTCCTCGTTCATTTTTAAATACCTTAATGGCACCCCAATCTTGCGCTACTACTAAATCAACATAACGATCTCCATCCACATCCACCCACTCAGCATCGGTCACCATTCCTAATTCAGACACCTGGGGCATATAGCGCTTACTTTGATTTTTGAATCCACCTGTACCGTCGTTGATATACAGATTACTCACGGGATTCAATCCGTATTTTGCCGAAAGCATGCGGGTACCTACAAATAAATCGAGGTCTCCATCTTGGTCAAAATCTCCTGCTGCTACAGATGACCCATTTTCATTAATTGCTGGAAAGCGAGTATCTCGTTTAAACTGGCCTTTGCCATTGTTTAAATACAATAAATCATGCAATTCAGGTGCATTGATCTCAAATTCATTACTGCCTGTTACCACGAACAAGTCTAAGTCGCCATCTTTATCCGCATCAAAAAACAGCGCATCTGTATTTTCGGTGGTTCTGTCAAAAGCAAAATCGGCTTGTTGAGATTCTTTAAATGCACCAGAGAATTGCTGGATAAATAGTTTTTTATCCTGACCAGCCGCACCCCCTAAATAAATGTCGTCCAGTCCATCTCCATTCACATCTCCCACAGCCATGGCTGGTCCCATGGTAGAAAACTTTTGCTTCAATAATACGTCTCGGTCGTAGTCGTTAAAAATACTTTCTTGATGTAGATAATTCAAATTACCAGAAGTCACATCTGCAAAAAGCAAATGCCTATTAGCTTCCTTCATGGACCACTTATCCTTGGCAGCTGATTGATTCAAAACGACTAACTGATCCACTTTGACTGACTTAATCACCTGATATGAATCATCGGGCCAAACTACTTTTAGCGAATCAATTATTGATTTATTTCCGAGCCCAAAGACCATTTGATGGTCACATGAAGACTGAAAGCCCCGGTTAGGCATTTGTTGCAAAATTTTGGTTTGACCTTGCTGATAAACCGTCACCGTAGCGCCAATTCCATTTAAATTTTTTGCTTTGCCTTTGAGTGCAACGCGTAAAAAATGGTGCTTCAGCTTTTCGGTTGATTTATTTTTATAAACAGACAAAGGGGAATTCACGTTATTCACAACCAAATCCAGATCCCCATCATTATCTAAATCTCCATAGGCCGAACCGTTGGAAAATCCAGGACCTTCTAAACCCCAAGCTTTCACTTGATTGGTAAATTTTAGCTCACCCTGATTTTGGTAGGCATAATTAGGAATCGGTACTGAGGATATCTTATCGGTAAATTCTTTATAGTCAAATTTCTTCCCATTCAGCATTTGTTGCATGGTGTTTCGGTCACCTAGAAAATCGACAAAATCCTGATCTGTCAAATCTTTGGCGATTCCATTGGCCACAAAGATGTCTTTTTTGCCATCATTGTCCATGTCAAAAATCAATGCTCCCCAGCTCCAATCCGTGGCATGTACTCCTGACAATTGGCCAATTTCACTGAAGGTTCCATCCCCATTATTTAAATGTAGGTTGTTGCGCATGTATTGATGCCAAAAACCTTGTTTCAGCTTCAGTTCCATGAGGTTATAGCCTTCAAAAATACTGGTCGTTTTTAAGCGACGATCATCCCCTGGCAGCATATCAGTTACAAAAATATCCAGGTTACCATCGTCATTGATATCCGCAATATCTGCTCCCATAGAGCTTAAGCTAATGTGGGGCATTGATTTCTCTAAGTCTTCTTTGAAAGTGCCATCCTGTTGATTGATGTACAAATAATCCCTTTCATAAAAATCATTGGATATATATATATCTGGCCAATTGTCATTGTTGACATCGCCAATGGTGATTCCTAATCCAAAGCCAATCAAACTTCCATAAATACCTGCTTCTTCTGAAACATCGGTGAATTTGATTTGACCTTCACTATCATTTCTAAATAGCTTATCTCCCCCCAATTTATCGCGTTGTTCACGCAAATTCATATATCCCAATTTACCAATAGGCGTAAAACTATTGTTGAGCAAATACATATCTAAATCTCCATCGCGGTCATAGTCAAAAAATGCCGCATGGGTAGAAAACCCACCATCCTCAAGTCCTGCCTCTTTGGCTATTTCTTTGTATTGGGGAATCCCCGCTTTAATGCCTTGATTCAAATATAATTGGTTCCCTCGTTGATCTCTGGAACCTGAGTTACACACATAAATATCCATCAGACCATCGCCATTGATATCGGCAAAAGTAACACCTGTAGACCAAAACTTTTTTCCGCTAATGCCTGCTTTTTGAGTAATATCCTCAAAATGCATATTGCCTTGATTGAGGTATAATTTATTGTCTTCAAAATTAGATGTCACAAATAAATCAGACAATCCATCATTATTAACATCTCCGATGGCAACGCCTCCACCATTATAAAAATTTCTGTAATTAAAGATATTGAAATCTTTTCTGTCCAAACTTCGATTGACAAAATCGATCCCCGTTTCGGAAGCAGGTAGTTCTTCGAATAGCGTGTCTTCTTTGGTAGAACAAGAAAACAGGACGATTGAAAAAGAAAAAAACAGGAAATACTGCTTCATGCTTAAGGATTTCTAATTAGGGCTGCAAATTACAAAGGGAATAGACAGAATAAAATAAAAAGGCAGAACCAGGGGCTCTGCCTTTTTATCAACAAATGATAAATTAATACCCAGGGTTTTGTTTCAACAATGGGTTCGCGTCAATACGTGGTTGAGGTATTGGGAATAATTCACGCGATTTATCCGTTACTTTCATGAATTTACGAACTTGAGAGAAAGTTCCGAAACGAATCATATCGTTACGTCTCCATCCTTCCCAAGCAAATTCACGTCCACGCTCAGCTAAAATGTCTTCAGCTGTAACCGCTTTTAATGGATCTACGCCAGAACGAGTTCTGATGCTATTCAAGTCAGCTAATGCTTGAGCTGTATTTCCTAAACGGAAAGCAGCCTCAGCACGCATCATGATGGCATCTGCCAAACGGAAAACAACATAGTCATTTGACTGGTCACCATTCGGGTTATTGCGTTGGATCTCATATTTCTGAGAACGAATACCCGCAATTTGGAACTCAGGATCCGCATCCGTCATCTGATCTTTTTGGAAATCAGCAACGAAAGCCAACGGTGCTCCTTTAGCGTCCGTCAAAGGAGCTCCAGATGCAGCAAATTGTTGACCTTTGATCCACATCGATTGACGTAAATCTTTGGATTCAAACGAGTTATAAAAATCTGCTAACGTACAGAAACCATTCCAAGGCGAGTTACCTAAACCGTATGTCTGCTGATTCGCATAGTGTAGTGTTCTCATTTGGAAGTTCATACCACCTGCTTTGAAGCTATCGAAAGGAATAGTCCAAATATTCTCTCCTGAACCTTGGTTCTGAACGATGAAGTTTGAAGCCGTAGAAGATGATAAGCTGTAATTGTTAGTCGATTTAATAACTGCATCAGCAGCATTATAAGCACCTTGCCAATCCGCAGTTCCAGAATAAACCGCAGCGTTCAACTTCAACTTAGCTAGCAACATGGTCGCTGCATCTTTTGTCATACGAGAATATGCCTTACCTGCAACTAAATTAGGAATCGAAGATTCCAATTCAGACTTGATGAAAGCGTATACTTGAGCACGTGGCTTAGTATCACTTTTCGAAGTAGGGTCGGTGATAATAGGTACATTACCAAATGCGTCAATGGCCATGAAGTAATAGAATGCACGGATAGCACGAAGCTCATCTACTGCTTTCTGATTTGTTTTTACTACTGGAATCAATTGGTTCACTTGGGAAATGTTACCAAAAATGAATCCCCACATACCGTTGATAGGACCGTGTTGTGGAGTCCAAGTATGGCGAGAATAAGCTAACCAGTCTCCACCATCATACCAGTCACCACCACGGGTAGGTACAATTAACTCATCTGAAGACGCTTCACTAGGATTGAACCAATCCCATGTAATACCTCTCAAACCTCCATAAGCAGGTCCAAGTGCCGCTGCAATCTGTGCATCCGTTTTCAAGAATTGATCTGCCGGAATAGCATCATACACTGGCTCAGTTAAATCTGTACAAGACGATAGGGCTAACGATGAAATTACACCTACTGAAAGTACTTTATATATGTATTTTTTCATATTTCAATAATATTAATTAATGTCTATAACTAATCTATTTGTATGTCTAGAACGTAAGATTAATACCCGCAGTTAATGCACGAGTTTTGTAATACGTCTCACGAACATCAATTCCTGGAGCAGCAGAACCGATTGATAATGCTTGACTAACCTCAGGATCTACACCAGTATAACTAGTGAATACAGCTAAATTATTACCTGCCACATAAATACGAGCTCTTTTGAATACTCCTTTTACTGGTAAAGTATAACCTAAAGAAGCGTTGTTGATACGGAAGAAATCTCCTGACTCTACATAATAGTCCATTGGGATGGTACGCTCATCATTGATTACAGATGTCAAAGCTGATTTCAAAGCTCCTGATTCAGCGATACGTCCATCCTGACGTCCTAACAATAAGGCGTTCGTGTTGACGATTTTCGCACCTAATTGGCTAGTTACTTGGAACTGGAAGTCAAACGCTTTGTAACGAACGTTGGTTGTAATACCTCCTACAAAAGTAGGGTTAGGATTTCCTAAATACGTTCTATCTTTTGCGTTTGGATCTACTACACCGTCACCATTAAGGTCTTGGAATACGTATTTACCATTTTCAATCTTAGCAATCTTAGCTCCGTAGAACTCTCCTACTGGGTGGCCAGCTTGTAACACGGAGAAGTTAACCGCTGATGTACCACGGATGAAGCTACCTAAGGAAGTAGATAAAAATACTTGGTCTGGCGCAGCAAACTGATCATTTCTTAAGCTAACAATTTCATTTTGGTTAAATGAACCTGCCAACGTTGAATAAATAGACCAATCTCCTTTATCAATCCACTGGTAAGTTAAGGTTAATTCAACTCCACGGTTTTGCATGGTTCCGATATTCGCTAACATCGATGGATACACATAACCTTGCTCTTGTGGCACGTTTACGGTGTACAACATATCTTTTGTTTGACGCGTATACCAATCCAATGAACCGGTTAACTTTCCTTTGTAAATGGAGAAGTCAATACCAGCACCGTAGTTTTCGTTTACTTCCCATTTCAAGTTTGGATTTGGGTTTGATTGAATAGCATAAGCTGGTAAGAAGTCGTCCGCAGCTCCATCATAATAAGAACCATTGGCTCCGTAAAATGATTTAGATAACAAGGGACGAATACCTTCCGAGTTACCTGTTCTACCCCAGCTAGCACGAATTTTCATGTTATCCAAAGTACTAGATCCTTTTAAGAAATCTTCTTCGCTGATTGCCCAACCCACAGAAACAGATGGGAATAAACCCCATTTATTGTTATCTCCGAATTTAGTAGAACCATCGCGGCGCACATTCATGGTAGCGAAATATTTGTTCAATAAGCTATACTGGGCACGAGCTAAGAAAGAAACCAATTTGTACTCATTCTTGTAAGAACCTAATAAGTTCGGGTTAGAACGGATACCTAAACCAGCTCCTAAATTATTCGCTTCAAATGCATCCGTTAAGAAATTATTGTTGGATGCACCAAAACCATCATTCACTACATCTTGATATGTATAACCAGCTAAAACAACCAAGTTAGACACATCGTTTAATTTCTTCGTGTAGTTCAACGTAGCTTCTAACTGCTGATCTGTAACCGAGTTCAAGAATCTTTGAGCCGAGTTACCTCCTACAGTTAACAACAAGTTACCTGGAGTAGAACGAGCAAAAGCCGAATTATCTGCTGTCTGAGTACGTAAAGTTCCTGACACGTTGAATACTAAACCTGGAGTAATGGTATAAGCAGCTTGTGCATTGAACAAAAAGTCATGCAAACGTTGCTTGTTCGATCTGTTTTCTAAAGTAGCCAATGGATTGAAGTTGGCAAATGTCCCAGGAATCTGAAAATACGTACCATCCGCATTGTACACAGGATCTGTTGGACGCATGTTCATGGCAAAACCAATCGCACGGTTGTCTGTAAATTGACCATCCGTTTGAGAAGCAGACATATTGAACTTCATGTTCAATTTTCCGTCAATAGCTTTAGCGTCTAAGTTCAAACGACCTGTTAAACGCTTTTTACCTGACCCAATCAAAGTACCGATTTGGTCTAAATAACCAACAGAAGCACGATACGCTAAATTTTCTGATCCACCTGAAACACCTAAGTTGTGGTTCTGAGAAACAGCATTACGGGTAATCACTTTTAACCAATCCGTATTAGCTCCACGATCATCAAAAGTCTGATTGTATTTCTTAGCTGCAGCACGAAATTCTGCACCGTTCAACAACTCTGGACGCTGAGAAATAGACTCGCTACCCACGTAGGTAGAGTAATCTACCGTAGGAATACCTGATTTACCACGTTTTGTGTTGATCAAAATAACACCGTTAGCTCCACGAGAACCGTAAATAGCGGCCGCAGATGCATCACGTAACACGTCCATAGAAGCGATATCTTCTGGAGCAATGTTCTCAATAGGAGCACCAATCACGCCATCAATCACATATAGTGGCTCAGAACCTGCGTTCAATGAACCTGTACCTCTCAAACGTACGGTAGGACGAGCATTGGGGTCACCACTCGATTGAGTAATTACCAAACCTGCCACTTTACCTTGAGCAGCCGCTAGTGGGTTCGTTACAACCCCAGCATTAAAATCTCTAGCACCTAAACTAGTTACTGTTCCAGAAATTTCTTTTCTTTTTTGAGTACCGTAACCTACTACAACTACCTCCTCCAATGATCTAGCTTCTTGTGAAAGCTTTACCTCTAAAACGGATTTTCCTGCAACAGGAACCTCTTTTGAAGAATAACCAACAAAAGAAAATACCAAAGTCGCATTGGACGCAGCATTAATTTTGAAGTTACCATTAACATCTGTTTGAGCACCTTTGGTGGTACCTTTAATCAAGACAGACACGCCAGGAATTCCTGAGCCATCGCTAGCATCAGTCACTTTCCCTGAAACTGCATCCTGAGCGTAAGAACTCAAGGACAATAATAGTGCAAATGCAACACCAAAAACCTGTAAAAGGCCAAGATTGCATGCACCTGATCGCACTAGGCGACCCACTCTTTTGTAAGAATGCATCATAGGTGATTAATTAAGGGTTTAAAATGATAAATGATTATATAACTTAGAACAACCAAGAGTTTATTGGGAATGTTTTGAAGTATTCGAACACCAGAGTAAGCTCGCAATAATGGTTCGTTGTTGTTTCTAAATTTTTACAAAAAAACTAAGAATAAACGAGAAAAAAAATGATTTAACGGTAAAAGGTAGAATAATTCAACAAAAAAATTGGATAATAGATATTTCAAAACACCCCAAGTAAGAAATTAGCTCATCCAAAAAAATGCGCATTTATCCCCTTTGCGAATCATTTTACCCCTTTAATATGAGGTAAATCGATGACAAAATTAGACCAAAGTCATCCTTTGATTATATCTACTCATTTTTGAAAAATGCGTATTTTTTGCCCTAATTCCTTTCTTTTTAAATGAAAATTTAAGTCCAAAGCAATGCGGTATACTCTAAATGATTGAAATATTAATCCTCCGGCACGGGATCATAGCCACTACCTCCCCAAGGATGGCAACGAGAAATTCGCTTGGCAGCCAGTTTACTTCCCTTCCAGATTCCATGTTTGATTAAAGCCTGTTTGGCATATTCAGAACAGGTAGGAGTATAACGACAAGCATTAGGCAAAAAGGGAGAAATCATTCCTTGGTAAAGCCGAAGTAGCAATAACATGAAATGCCTTACGAGATTAGAAATTATTCCCATTTTGATGTATTATTTCCCAAAATAAGTCTTTTTACTCCAATTTTATTCGTTTTTACTGGATTTGAGTTGAATAAACTATACATTTCTACTATATTGTGAAGCATAAAAAGACCCAACCGTTCATGAAATTGAATCTCACAAAATCCATCTTTTTATTCTCCCTAAGTGCATTTATCGGGATTCTGTCTTGTTCTCATCAACCAGGACATTTATTTGAATTCAGTTCAGCCACGGAAAAAAGAAATGATAGTATTGCTTCCTTATACAATCCCTCGGTAGCGAAACAGAAGGCGGTCAAATTAGATACCTTTTTCCAAAAGCTTCATTCCAAAACTGGTTTCAATGGAGTCGTACTCGTATCCCAATACGGTAAAATCATATATAAAAAGGCTTTTGGCTTTGCTAATTACTTCACTAAAAATCCTTTAACCACTCAAACACATTTTCAACTGGCTTCGGTATCTAAACAGTTTACCGCCGTGGCCATCATGCAATTGAAAGAAAAAAACCAACTGAATTACGACGATCCTATCTACAAGCATATCCCCGGATTCCCTTATGATTCTAGCCTAACGATTCGTAGTTTATTGACTCACCGCTCAGGTTTACCGAATTATGCCTATTGCTTGGATAAATTTTACGATAAAAAAAGTCCATTGACCAATAAAATGGTGGTGGATATGATGATTCGCTTGAAACCTAGAATCGACTACCGACCGAATGCCAAGTTTAGCTATAACAATACCAATTACCTGCTCTTGGCACATATTGTGGAACGTTTAAGTGGAGAGGATTTCCGTGGATATTTGAAGAAACATATTTTTGAGCCTGCAGGAATGCACAACACTTTTGTGTATGACCCCATGCATCCAGAAATGTTAAAAACAGCTGCCACCGGTTACTCTCCAAGAAGAGGACAACCCGCTGTGGTAGGTTTTGACCACCTAGATGGCGTGGTAGGAGATAAAGGGATTTATTCGACAGTTGATGACATGCATCACTGGGACATGGCCTTAAATGATGAATCTATTGTTAAATTTAGTACGCTAGAAGAAGCATTTTCTCCACAGCACCGCACTCCCAATGTATTACCTAAAAACTATGGGTTCGGTTGGAGATTGACCCAATTAGATAATGGTGAATGGCTAACTTACCACACAGGTTGGTGGCATGGATTTAAAAATTATTATTTACACAATGCCAAAGACAATTCGGCCATCATCATTTTAGGAAATATGGCCAACCATTCTTTGGGCAAAGTAAACATCGTTCAATCGATTCTATATCCCGAAAAAACTGCACTTTTCATGAAAGGGGAATCTCTACCCATGGAATTTACGGGTGGCATTTAATTAAAATGACAAAATCATGAAAATCAAAACTACTTTACTCACCTGTCTAGCCTGCCTATGTTTTAGTACATTGGCTTGGTCACAAGACGACGATGCCATTAAAAACACAGTCAATGCCTATTTGGATGGTATCACTAAAGGAGATACTGCTTCATTGGGTAAAGCCTTCCACCCAACGGCCATTTTAAGAACCTTCAATGCTGGCACGGGTAAAATCCAAGATTTTCCTGTTAGAAACTTCATTCGAAATACACCAGCAGGTGGAGCTAAAGCAACGACCAAATTAATAAGCTATTCCTATGCTGGCATTTCTGCAACTGCGACAGTTGAATTAGAATTTCAAGATTTCAAATACATTGACTTATTGAGTTTGTTAAAAGTCAACGATGAATGGAAAATAGTATGCCGCGTATTCAGTCGGGTAGACCACGATGTACAGGTAAAAGGATCGGCTGGAATAACTGGGAAGACTCCTGCCAGTGCAACAAAGAAAGCGGTAAAACCTAAAAAGGATGATGGCTGGTAAAATAACAGCTACTCCATAAAAAAAGGTCTGAAAAAATTCAGACCTTTTTTTATTTATATCTATCATGAAACTACCAATAGATAGGACCTTTTCCTAGGTACTTCTCTACGATTGGCTCATAATATGGCTTCAATTCGTTGTAATCAGGCACTTTAGGAGATTTGGTATACAAATCATATTTATTAAAATCCTTGATCCAATCTAAGTACTGCTCATCTTCAGCAGTCATAAACTGCTTGTAAGCACCACCTGTATGCCAAGGGTAGAATGAGTGATAACGAACCATCACCATACCTGCATGAGGGATTTTATTGTCTTTATGGTTTTTCAATACTTGGTACAAGTACTCATCATGTCCCCAAGCTAATTCCAAATTATCTAAACCACAACCAGGAGCATATACCCCTAAATCAGTATTGTATAGGTCCACTAAGGAATCAGGATTCAAAGCATTGAATTCTGGGTAAACACAAGAATCAGGGAATTTACATCCTACGGCAAAAACATCACCAACTAATCCCCACTGCTCGGCTTGAGAAGTACCATCTTCATCACTACCAAATAAATACATGGCTTTACCCAAATCGTGAATCAAACCTACCAATTGCATCCAATCTGGGCGGCCTTCTGCACGAAGTCCTTCAGCTGTTTGCAATAAGTGTATCACATTAGGAAGATTCAAATCTGGATCACTTACGTCCACCAAGGCATTCAAACGCTCCATCATATCCCATAAGTCCATAGGGCGCTCAAAAGTCAAATACTTTTTCTTCATCCTTTGAACATACTCATAGGTTTGACGCGAACGCATCTTTCTATAATGCTCTTTAACTGCAGCAGTAATATCTCCCTGCTCGTAATTTCTAAACTCACTTTTTTCCTTGGCAATAGTAGTTTCCATGGTGCTTTACATAATTTGGAATACAAATTACTAACTAAGATTTTAAAAATAAAAATTAGGGATGTATTACTGATAAAATAATCGCGCTGATTAACATCAGTATACCAAGGATAAAAAACACATTGGGACTCAAAACGGGCACAGATTGCTCATTTAAAGAGGCTTCATAAGGCTTTTCAGATAAATAACGAACGGGTATTTCCTGACCAATCTCATAATTTTTCATCAAACCTCGTTCAGCTTCCCGACGAAATTCGAGTCCATTTACCTGATAAGATACTATAGGGAAATAAATTGGAAAACGACCAGCATGGTCTCCACGTGCGTAGCGACGAGAAATCTCAACGACCTTACCGTAAGTTAATTTACTATGTTCAATCCAAGCTTTACGTTTTTGATATAACCTTCCACCTACTCCTATAAGGACTAAAGCTATGATAGCAAATAGAGCCATGAACAAAGCTGTTGAGCCCTGAAAATTGCCTGTTGGCCTAGCTGAAATCAAAAAAACGAAATTTAACTCCATAGTGACTATTCAATAAAAAGGTAATTCAATACCTAAATATTGGTCAAACTAACAACAAATATCACTGAAAATCAAATACTTAAGGAGTTGCCAACAAAAGACAGATAATCCTTTTTAGGGCTATTTTTTGATATATTTTGTTACATTTCAATTTTTGAGGTTTAAATTTTTGGGCTAGAAATCAAAAAAATGTAAAATCATTAATTAAAGAGTTCAAATTTATCACCGAATGAGCCTAAAAAATATTTTCTAAAAGAAGTAAAATTCATTCAAATTTGTATTTTTGGTTCACTCAATAAACGGCAAAATGAAAAATAGTACTCGAATTCAGTTGATGGTCATGATGTTCCTAATGTTCTTTTCATGGGGATCATGGTATGGTCAAATGAGTAAATACCTGTTAACGACGCTACATGCCACTGGAGATCAAGTAGGTAATGCTTATACCACATTTTCGATAGCTTGTATCACAGCCCCGTTTTTTGTGGGATTAATTGCTGACCGTTTTTTTTCTGCCCAAAAAGTGATGGGGGTTTTAAATATTTTGGGTGGTATCATCTTGTTTTTCTTAAGTCAAAATAAAGACCCTGAAACTTTCTTTTGGTATATCCTGGCCTATACGCTTTGCTTTGCTCCTAACCTAGCCTTGTCAAATTCTATCGCCATGAACCAAATGAATAATCCAGAAAAAGAATTTCCGAGTATACGAGTAACAGGAACTGTGGCATGGATTGTGGTGACCAATATCATTGGATTTTTAGCTTTAGGAGATCAGGTGGCCATATTCCAAATCTCCATGATTAGTTCATTTATCTTGGGGATTTATGCCTTTTTCTTACCAGATACTCCTCCTAAAGCAGATAAAAACTCTTCGATAGCTCAAATCATCGGACTAGATGCCTTGAAATTATTCAAAGATCGTTCTTTCTTAATCTTCTTTGTTTCCTCTATTTTGATCTGCATTCCTTTATCATTTTACTATGCCATGGCAAATCCTTCCTTGACAGATTCGCATATGCAAAATGTAGAAAATAAAATGTCCTTTGGACAGGCTTCTGAAGTTATTTTCATGTTATTGATTCCTTTGGCATTTACTCGTTTGGGAGTTAAAAAAATGTTAATCGTTGGTTTGGTTGCATGGGTAATCCGCTTCCTTTGCTTTGGTTATGGAGATGGAATCAGTTCAGAATGGATTTTGTTCATTGGTATTATTTTACACGGAGTTTGTTATGATTTTTTCTTTGTGACGGGCCAAATCTATACCGATCAAAAAGCGGGCGAGAAAGTGAAAAACGCGGCACAAGGGTTAATTACACTGGCCACCTATGGTGTAGGTATGGGTATTGGTTCCAAATTGTCGGGAATCGTATTAGACCATTATACCGTGAATGGAATACATGATTGGCAAGCCGTTTGGATGGTTCCAGCGGCCATAGCAGGACTTGTATTAGTCTTGTTTATTCTATTCTTTAGTGATAAAAAAGAAGCAGCGAGTGCTTAAGTATTTTTGATCTTTCTGATCATCCAAAACAATAATGATGGACTGAGGCGCTTGACGAATAAACCGAGCGCTTCCAGTTTTCCTCCGATAAAATATTCTTTCTTTTTTTCAAAAACGGCTTGAACGATGCCTTGAGCAGTGATGTTAGGATCTAAGCCTTTCGCTTGATTGGGATCCATTTTACCATAGGCTTCTCCATGTTCGTTCATGGCATTCAAGGAGATATTTGTCTTGATATAACCTGGCAATATGGTACAAACGTGAATTCCATAGTCGTAAACTTCTGCCCGTACCGAATCAAAAAAACCAATCAAAGCATGCTTGGATGCCCCATAGGCTCCTCTCCTTGGTGTTGAGATTCTTCCAGCAACAGAAGCGATCGGGACAAAAGTCCCAGAACCTTGTTTTTTAAATAAGGGTAACAACTTCTGGGTCAAAGCCACGATGGAAAAGAAATTGATTTCAAACAATTTTCGATATACTTCCAATTGCGTATCCTCTACAAAGGATCGTTGACTCACACCTGCATTCAAGACCATAACATCGATACGCCCAAAGGTAGCCACGACCTTTTCAAGCATTAAATCATGTTGATCCAATTGGGTCATATCAAAAGGCAAAACCAAGACGGAATGGCCATACACTTGACAAAGATTCGCCACACGCTGGAGCTCATCTTCTCTTCTTGCTGATAAAACCAAATGTGCTCCTTCTTGCGCAAAGGCCTGTGCTAAAGCTTCACCAATGCCTGAAGATGCACCTGTGATCCAAACAACTTGATCGGTAAATTTCATGATTAAGAAGCGTAAGAAATATGTCTAATTTCTAATTCTTTGAAAAAATCAGCCATAGGATTCACTTCCAAACGTAGTAGTTTTTGCCATAGGCGAATCGCCTTGGTCATCAAACCACTTTCGATTAAAAAACCATCATGGCCGTAAAGGGAATCGATCACTTGAAAAGATGCCCCAGGGATATGCTTGGCCAAATATTCCTGTTCGACTATAGGAAATAAGGCATCTGATTTGATACCAATGACTAAGGTTTTGGATTTCACAGACTTTAAGGCTTTTATCACCCCTCCTCTATTTCTACCTACATCTTGGGAATCCATCATTTTCGACAAAATATAATAGGAATAGGCATTAAATCGGCCAGCTAATTTTTCTCCTTGGTAGCGTTGATAGGATATCGCACGAAGGGATTCGCCAGTTGTATTTTCTTGTCGGGCCTGCGTAATTTGATAAGTTTCATAATTACGGTAAGAAATTAATGCCGTAGCACGTGCCGCTTTCATACCTTCAATACCCGCTTTGGGCTGAGATTCTTTCCACGTAGGATCCACCTCGATGGACATACGTTGGGACTCATTGAAAGCGATACCCCAAGGCGAATGAACGGCATTGGTGGCAATTAGGATAAGATTTTCAATTAAATCTGGTTGGATGATGGACCATTCAAGGGCTTGTTGACCTCCCAAAGATCCTCCTATACAGGTTTTGATACGATCTATACCTAAATCCTTTCTTAGTAATTCAAAGCTATTGACCACATCCCGAATGGTGACGTTTGGAAAAGTATGGTAATAAGGCTGGCCAGTCAAGGGGTTGGTAGAAAGCGGACCGGTGGAACCGTAATGAGAACCCAAGATATTGCAACAAACAATAAAATGGTTTTCTGGATTAAACAGTTTACCTGAACCGACGAGTCCTTGCCACCAATCAGACACTTCATGACTTCCGGTGAAGGCATGACAAATCCAAACTACATTATCTTTTTGGGCATTTAATTTCCCCATGGTTTCATAGGCCAATTGAACGGAAGGAAGAACACCACCCATTTCTAGGTCAAAAGAAAAAGAAGAATGAAAATGATGAAACTCAGCTTGCATGAACTAATCGTTTATATTTCCCTAAACAGGCATTTGCCTGGGGTAGGAGTTAGCACCTTAGTTTTTCAACTGGTTGCCAGAAGTTCGTTGAGCCTAGTCTCTCCCTTCTTCTTTATAAATCAATGCTGCTTGTGCGATTGACTTGGGACTGCAAAGTAAAGGATGAAATGGAAGAATTCCAAAAAGGAGAAGATTTGTCGGTTTAGATTTGTCAATTTAGATTCATCGGTTTTAGTTTCGACGATCTTGTTTCTTCGATTTTGCTTCGACGATGTAAGCTTCATCGATTTTGCTTCGACGATTTAGATTTGTCAACTTTTGAAAAGTTGACAAATCTAAGTTGACAGAGCTAAGTTGACAAAGCTACCTTCAATATGGCGTACATTTAATTCATTACTTGATAATTATTACCTACCTATTGGTAAAAGAATAATTTAGTCTTGAATGGAATAACATTATAAGACTTAATTCAGATATTTGTACCATGCTTAAATTAGTCAGTTTTTACGGAGGAATAGGTTTGGTACTTTGGGGACTCCATCAAAGTAGTTTAGCGAGCTGGTTACATTCAGATGTAAAATTCATTTGGGCCTTCTTCTTCTTTCTAGCCTATTTAAGTCATGCATTACATCAACTAGGTTGGAAAAATGACCGTGAAAAATTTATACCTTTCCACATGGCTTCCCTAGCCATCCGCTTCATAGCTAGCCTTATTTTTATCGGTGTTTTTGGATATATGGATACTCCGGAAATGATCTTATTTGTGGGGAATTTTTTTGTACTCTATTTATGTAGTACAAATTTTGAAATAATTGGTTTGCTTCGTAACTTGCGACGTTTTTAGAAAAGACTAAGACCAAAAGTCATAAAAATCCTTTTCTACATCCAGCTAATCAACGTATTAGCTATATTATTCAAAGAAATTAAAGTAAAAGCGAGCATTAAGATGTCGGGTAAGTCCATTTTCAAAAAAGTGTATTTTTCAAATATAATCCTGGGATTATTCATTTCCCTTTTTAGTTTCTCCGCATGGGCCAATGAGCCTGCTGCTGCAGAAGCGACCGAACATGCTCCTCAGCAAGAAGAGAAGTTCGATGCAGGAAAAATGATCTTACACCACATTGCCGATGAGCACGAGTGGCATTTTTTTACCATCGGACATTTCCATGCTACGATACCTCTCCCTTGCATCGTATACACTGAATCGGCTGGCTTACAAGTATTTTCTTCTTCTAATTTCAAAAACGAACATCATGAAGAAGTGCCTTACCAAGGTTTAAAATTAGAACATGGAAAAATCCATGCGGAAAATGGTGAGACCGTTTATGATATATCCATCACTAAAAACGTAGCTTCCTTATTACTTTCTGCCGTTTTATTATTAAGTATTTTCATCGGCATCGGTAAAACCTACAAAGAAAACCCACACCGTGCACCTAAAGGAATTCAATCTTTATTTGAACCCATCATTATTTTTGTGCGCGATGAAATCGCCAAAAACAACATAGGCGAAAAACACTACCGTCGTTTTATGCCTTATTTATTGACGGTATTTTTCTTCATTTGGTTCAACAACATGCTGGGCTTAATTCCAGGTGGCGCTAACGTTACAGGAAATATTGCGGTAACAGCTGTTATGGCTATTATTGCCTTTTTTGTAACAAACTTAAATGGTAAAGCTACCTACTGGACGCACGTATTTGCTATGCCAGGTGTTCCAAAATGGATGTTAATCATCATGACTCCCGTGGAGATTGTGGGTGTATTCATGAAGCCTTTCTCTTTAATGGTGCGTTTATTTGCTAACATGACAGCAGGTCACATCATTTTATTAAGTTTGGTTTCCTTAATTTTCATTTTTGAAAATGCCGCTTTAGGAATTGCCGTAGTACCGTTCTCTTTATTCATGAACGTAATTGAATTGATTGTGGCCTTCATTCAAGCCTTTATTTTCACCATGTTGGTTTCTACTTACATTGGTGCAGCCATTGAAGAACATCATCACTAGAATTTGTATTTTAATTTTTATTCATAAACCCAATTAGTATGTCTCTTTTATCAATTTTATTGGAAGTTTCTGTAGGAACTGGTCTTGCAGGTGTTGGAGCTGGTTTAGCTGCAGTTGGTGCTGGTTTAGGTATCGGTAACATCGGTGGTTCTGCTATGGAATCTATCGCTCGTCAACCAGAAGCTTCAGGAAAAATCCAAGGTGCGATGTTGATCGTAGCTGCTTTCGTTGAGGCGGTTGCTCTTTTCGCAGCAGTAATTTGTTTGTTGGTTACTTTAAAGTAATTCAATACCAGGTCATGCCTCGGGTTAGCCTTGGCAAATGACTCCCTTATTTTCAAACGCAATTTGGTTGCAATAGGCTCCAAATTGCGTTTTTAAGAAGATTCTAACATCTTAATTATACACAAGTATGGAGTTAATTACCCCAGATTTTGGACTTATCTTTTGGCAAATTCTCGTATTCGGAATTTTGTTTTTTCTTCTAGCAAAATTTGCTTGGAAGCCTATCATTCAATCATTACATGAGCGCGAAGAGTCGATCGACCAAGCAATCAAACTTTCTGAGGAAACAAAGAAAGAAATGGCTGAACTGAAAGCTGGAAATGAACAATTATTAGTTTCTGCCCGTGCTGAGCGTGATGCTTTAATCAAACAAGCGAAAGAAGCTGCCGATGCCATGATTTCTCAAGCTAAATTAGATGCTCAAACCGCCGCTAATCAAGAAATTGAAAAAGCACGTGTCGCATTTGAACAAGAAAAAGTAGCCGCTGTTGCCTCTATTCGTAAAGAAGCAGCTAGCCTATCTCTTGATTTAGCAGAAAAAGTATTAAAAAGCCAATTGAAAGACAAAGCTGCTCAAGAAAAATTAGTTTCTGAGTGGATAGCTGATGTCACATTAAAATAAGAAGCAACACCTTAAATTTGATCAAATGTCTGAGTTAATTGTTGCCCACCGTTATGCTAAATCTTTGCTCGATTTAGCCATTGAAAAAAAGGTGGTGGAAGATGTTTACCAAGATATGGTGAGCTTCCAAGAAACCTGCCAAAATAGTAAAGAATTGGTACTAGCGTTTAAAAGCCCTATTATCAAGCACGGTACGAAAATGACTATCTTGAGTAAACTATTCAAAGATAAATTTCATGCTGTGTCTTATTCTATCTTTGAAATTATTACCCGTAAAAACAGAGAAGAATTCTTACCCGCTATTGCTAAACAATTCATTGAATTATATACTACTTATAAAGGAATTCAAAAAGCAGATGTGGTCACTTCTTCTACATTAACAGAAGAGCAACGTAAACAAGTGATTGCCATTGTAAAAGAATATTCTGGCAAAGATGTTCAATTGCATGAGTCCATTGACGAATCATTAATCGGTGGATTTATTCTACGTGTAGGAGACAAACAAGTCGATGATTCCATCCGACGGAAACTAAATGATTTAAAAGTTTCTTTCGCCTCATAAATTAAAAGCCTTGTTCATCAAGGCTTTTTTTATCCATTTATCATGAAACGTTTTTGCTTACTTTCAGGCTCTATCTTAGCTACTTTATCCGTAGCCATCGGTGCTTTTGGCGCGCATGCATGGAAAGCCTATTTACTGTCGACACAGCGGCTAGATACCTTTGAAACGGCATCAACCTACCAAATGTATGGCGCTTTAGCCTTACTACTTTTAGGTATTTGGCAAATCAATTCAGGAAATCGCTTTTTAAAAATTGCCTCTTATCTCATGTTGGCAGGAAGCATCATTTTTCCAGGAGCCTTGTATTTGATATGCATCACCCAACAAAATATTTGGGGAGCTGTAGCTCCACTAGGTGGACTTTCCCTGATAGTAGGATTTTCCTGCATGGCCATGGCTGCCTACCAAAAAGCTTAATGCCGCATCACCAACTCTAAACTACTCCAAACAATTTCGCCCATCGTTTTACAATTCAAAAAACGCTCATCATTATAATGACGAGCTAAATCCAAGCGCAATTGCTCCATGTTCTCAATTGGTGCTATATCGTCCTTGGCCATGACTGTCATCAAATCATATACCCGCTGACTCTCCGATTTCAAACGACTCGCAATCATCGATCTTTCCTCAATTTGGTACTGCCAAACAGATTCGGGTGTCATGAACTTCATGCCCAACTCAACCAAACGATTATTTTGTTTGAAATATTGCGGTAAATACACCGACCGCTTCCCTTCATAGCATTGCTGATCAAAATCAATTGGTCGAATTCGATAATAGATATCATCAAAATCAGGCGTTGTAATCACAACATAATTCGTGCTGTGCATATCTCCTAAAAGTTGTACCAAACAACGCTCATTGAACTTGACAAATTCCTTAGCTAAACGGATGGGCGATTCCAAATCATTCTCTAAATCTTGCTTCAAAAAAACATCTCCTGGAACTCCGGCGATATGCTCTTCGACCAAGGTATTGTCGTAAGTCACATAATTGATACGATTCGGAGAAAGAATATGCTCCAATTCCAAACCATAAACACGAGAAGCATCAGCTACTTTAATATAGAAATAATCAAAAATATCATTGACTTTATTGACAATCCGAATGCGAAATGGATGCGTATTCCCATAAGTACAATAGTCCACCCGATCAATCACCAAGTGCTTAATAACGCCTTCATTACCATCTGTCTTCAAATCCGCATAAATGTTCTTCAGAGATTCATGCACTTCTTCCTGATCTGCTGGAGAATAAAAAACGGTTTCCCATAAAGTATCATGACCATTTTTATCGTACAAGGTAATTGCATTATCATACCGAAGTAAATCCTGGTAACTTATATTCATGGCATGCTCACGACCATACTTATGCAAGTAGCGTCTCAGCTGGTTATTAATCCGATACAGGTTTTTCTTCCGAGATATTAATGCCATTATTCTTCTATAAAATCCAATGATTTGCCAAATGTCTCTTTCAAGTGACTAACAGACCAAATTGATAATCCAAAACAAAGCGCCCCGACAATAGCCGCCGAATTCACCATACCTACGCTAGGTATTAAAAACTTAAACAATAAGCTAATGGGGATTAATGCTCCGCGTACAAAATTAGGAACTGTGGTAGTCACTGTCATACGTAAATTAGTGCCAAACTGCTCAGATGAACTAGTCAAAAACACAGCCCAATATCCCCCAAAGAATCCAAGCAATGTGATCATGATGTTTCCATAAACAACCGAAATATCTGACATGGCATAGAGGAAATAAATGGTCAAGACCCATGCAATAACCAAATAGCTCATGACCGCTTTATTCCTACTTTTCAATACTTGACTTAAATAACCGCTAGCAAAATCCCCAACGGATAAACCTAAATAACAATACATGATAGCATCCCCTCCTGTTATCACGCCCTTCAAACCCATACTCTGTAATAATTCTGGTGATGAAAAAACCAAAATGCCAATGATGTACCAAATCGGCAAGCCCATTAAAATACAATACAGGTATTTCTTGAAAATTTGTCCA
This sequence comes from Aquirufa ecclesiirivi, assembly GCF_011250515.1. GTDB lineage: Bacteria > Bacteroidota > Bacteroidia > Cytophagales > Spirosomataceae > Aquirufa > Aquirufa ecclesiirivi. Next base: position 42,758 of record NZ_JAANOP010000005.1, read on the forward strand.
TGGGAAAACAATTGGAAGAAATTTCCTCGTTTGACATCCATCTCCAATTCCAAAAACATACCGGACTCAAATGTCCCTAAACGTAAGAGCAATAAAGCTAATCCCATAGCTCCACCAATGTAATAGCAGGTTCTCCACCATTCAGGATCTGAACTGAAATTAGATACTATGGGAGCAAAAATAGCACCAGAGGCACCAACCCCAGCAATAATTAAGGTTCCTATTCCTCGCTTAGAGGGAGGTAGCGTTTCGTTGACTAAGGTAATTCCAGCTCCCAATTCACCTGCCAAACCTATCCCTGCGAGAAATCGTAACCAGGCATAAGTATCTAAATCATGTACCATTCCATTCAAGGCATTCGCTATAGAATACAATAAAATAGACCCGAATAAAACAGACTTCCTACCCTTTTTATCGCCATAAATTCCCCACAAAATACCTCCTAATAACATACCACCCATCTGAATATTCATCAGATTCAGTCCTTGATTCAATAAATCAGGGCCCACCAAGCCCAAACTTTTTAAGCTGGGATTACGTACCACTGAAAAAAGAATTAAATCGTAGACGTCTACAAAATAACCTAGGGCTGCAACGGCAATTAATAGTTTAGCTTTAGAACTTAGTTTTTCTTCTATCATAGGTTTAGGTTTTAACGAGAAAGCATATCCGAACGATGCGAATCTAATTTCAGAAATATAAACAATAGTATGGTAAATGACCAAAGGGAAGATCCTCCATAGCTAAAAAATGGAAGTGGTATTCCCATGATTGGCATCAAGCCAATAGTCATACCAATGTTCACCAAAAAGTGAAAAAACAAAATACCAACTACCCCATATCCATAAGCCCGTGCAAATCTAGATCGTTGCTGATCCGCTAAATACATGAGTCGCCATAAAAATGCCACAAACAAAAGTATGACTACTAATACTCCAAAAAAACCATGTTCTTCGCCAATCGTACAAAAAATGAAATCGGTACTTTGCTCAGGAACAAAATCAAATTTTGTTTGTGTGCCTTGCAGGTAACCTTTACCCCAAAAACCACCTGAACCGATGGCAATTTTAGATTGTGTAACTTGATAACCTAAACCTCGGGGGTCAAAAGATGGATCAATGAGTACTTTGATACGATTCCTTTGGTGCTCTTTTAGTACTGTATTAACGGCTAAATCAACCAAAAAAACCATGAACATAATCCCTACAATGAACAAAGCTGCTTTAATATAGGTTTGTTTTAAGCGTTGAATATAAATTGGCGAAAGTGCAATAATAATCCCCGCAATGAGGATTAACGTGGCCAAAATAGTCCATGGACTCAGTAACAAAGCAGAAACAAAAATAGTCACTGTTCCAACAAATAATCCAGGGTATTCTCCAGGTAATCCCTCTCGATAAAGCAAGATTAAAAATGAGGCAAATACCAACGCAGATCCCGTTTCATTGGAGGCGATAATCAATAGCATGGGTAATCCTATGATGGCCCCAGATATCCATTGATTTTTCCACTTAGACAAATTCACTTGTGGTTCATTGATGTATTTTGCTAATAACAAGGCCGTGGCAGTCTTAGCAAATTCAGCAGGTTGAATGGTGATTGAACCAAACTTAAACCAGGAATGAGACCCGTTAATCGTGACCCCCAAAAATGGTACCAAGATTAATAAACCTATAAAACTAGCATAAATGATCGGCGCAAAAGCCTCAAAAAAACGAAAATCAATGGCAAAAATACAGATGATGAGTATCAGACTTGTCCCGATCCAAATCAATTGTTTACCCGCATTGGAATCATAAAATTTAGCGTCAAATATCCACAAATGAGTCTCTGGATTGTATACGGCCGAATATATATTCATCCAGCCAGCTAACACAAATAATCCGTACAAGGATATGGTAATCCAATCAACCTTACTCACTAATTGGTTTTGATTACTCATTTTAAGGTGTCTTTTTTAGTTTTTGAGGGCCTTGGACCTGTCACGGATAACACATTTGGAAGATAACTTTTATTCATAAATTTCTCCTCCACGGCCTTTCTATCAACCTTTCCTTTCAAATATTTCTCAATAATTAAAGAAGCAATAGGCGCAGCAGCAAAGCCTCCAAATCCGGCATTTTCTACAAAAACAGCAATGGCAATTTTAGGATTATCCTTGGGAGCAAAAGCAATAAAAACGGAGTGATCTTCTCCCTTAGCATTTTGTGAAGTACCCGTTTTCCCACACATCACAATATCTGGAATTTTACCATCACCCCCCACCGTTCCATGCAGTACTGCATCTTTCATGCCTTCAATGACTACACCAAAATGCTTGGCATCTATACCCACGGAAACTGGGGTTTTATAAAATGGATCCACTACTTTATTATCCCCAATGGCCTTCACTAAATGAGGAGGAATATACCAGCCTCGATTGGCAATAATGGCTGCCACATTGGCCATTTTCAATGGATTTACCACCAATTCCCCTTCCCCGATACTCAAGGAATAAATATTGGAAAACTTCCACGTATTTTCTCCTTTATACACTTTATTGTAATATTCAACATTGGGTAATATCCCCTTTTTCTCATTGCCCAAATCCACCCCTAACTTCCTTCCAAATCCAAAATTAGCCACTAATTCTGACCATCGCTGTAAACCTTGTGCCGATCGCTCAAAGGTATTTCCTTGCGTATCTTCGTACAAAATCTTACGAAATGCATGGTAAAAATAAGGGTTACAAGACCATTGTATGGCATTGTGCAAATCATTGTGTGAGGTATTGTGCGAGTGACACTTGACAGGAGCACCAGCGTGCGTAAAAACACTACCCGGCGTAATGATTCCCAGCTGTAAACCCACCAAGGCTTGAATCAATTTAAAGGTTGAACCTGGACGATAATACGCTGAGGGTGGACGATTCAACAATGGTTTCATGGGATCCAAAGCTAAATCCTGATAATACTTGGAAAAATTACGCCCTGCTAATAAACTTGGATCATAAGAGGGAGCCGAAACCATTGTCAAGATTTCTCCTGTTGCCGGTTCTATAGCCACCACGGAGCCTACCTTATGCTGCATTAAACTATCGGCATATTCTTGCAATCGAATATCCACCCCTGTATATAAATTCTTTCCTGCTATGGGTTGTATGTCCAAGCTTCCCTCCTTGAAATCGCCTTTTTCCACCCCATTACTATTGACCATTCGGTATTTGACCCCTCTTTGTCCCCGTAAATCTTCTTCATAAAAACTTTCAATTCCAGACACTCCCACATAATCCCCTTGGCGATAATAATCGTCCTTTTGATTTTGAAGTGAGTTCGAATTAATCTCCGCTACATAACCTAAGGCATTAGAAAAAGCCTTGGATTGATAGGTTCTAAATGCGGTAGTCGTAAAAGTAAATCCCGGAAAATCGACCATGGCATCTTGAACACGAGCAAAATCTTCTTTTGACAAATGCTTCAAAAACAAATAGGGCTTTACACGAGAATATGCTTTGGCTTGCTTGCAGGTTGAATCAAAATAAGCCCTTGTAATTCCAAATAGTTGACAAAACTGCAAGGTATCCCGAACATGTGCTTTACGTGGTGTGATGTACAAATCATAAACCGGCGTATTGTACACGATAAGTTTTTGATGACGGTCATACACCTCCCCACGAAAAGGTATCTGAATGATTTTGCGAATAGCATTGTTGTCGGCCGCCTTTTCGTAACTATCATCAATCACTTGAAGGAAAAATAACTTTCCAATAAACACCAAACCTATGATGATAAAGAACAACAAAAGAATTTGTCTGCGACCCTCGAACACGTAAAATTTGAGTTAATATGGAAAATCTCAGCAATTTACAGAAATATATCGGCTTATAAATCGAGCTAATTCGCAATTATTTTGGCAAACTCCGAATCAAAGCCACCATGGAAATGGCAATAGAGCCTAAAGAAAAAACAATGGTTAACCAGGGCTTTTCGAATTGAAAATATCCATCCAAATACCTCCCCAACCAAACACCTAACAAGATGGTCACCAACATTTGAAATGCTGCTCCAATGTATTTTTGGTAAGAGTTCATCCCTTTGAATTAAATTAATCGTAATGCCACGCTAAATTTATCCCTTTTTCGTTGAGATAAATTGTAAATTTGAACAATTTTGGTTTTCTGCATGATTAGAAGATATTGGCTTCTCGGATTATTGGCTCTTGTAAGTGCTTGTTCTCAACAAAGCACAAAGCCTGCTGCCGTCGCATTTCATAATCTAAATGCCAAATACAACGCCATTTGGCAAGCTGATCGCTTAAAAAAGACCATACAAAAGAAGTTTTGGGAAGAACATAAAGAGAATTACAAATCCATTCTTCCTATTATTCCAGCCATTGATTCGGCATTTGGCCAGCAACATGCTTCCGATATTGATTTAGTTATCAAAAAAGCCTCCTTGGTGATTGATCGTCACCAAAATTCTCATTTTGTGGATGATGCCTATACCTTGATTGGTTGGGGCCGATACATCAAAAAAGATTATAAAAATGCCCTAGAGACGTTTAAGTTTGTCAATTCCATTGACAATGACCCTCGTTCTCAAAGTACCTCACTGATCCATTTATACCAAATTTATACCCAACAGCATGATTTCACTTCGGCAGAAAAAGTAGCTGAGTTCATCCAAAGTCTAGACCTTAGCCAGTCACAGAAGAATAATTATTTATTGGCTAGAGCTTATTATCACCAAAGTAAAAATGAAATAATCCCAACCATCGCGCTCTTAGAAGAAATCATTCCTTCGCTTTCCTCAGGAGAAGAAAAAGCTCGCCTTCGCTTTATTTTGGGTCAATTATTTGAATCGCAAGGAAAAAGCCAATTAGCCTTAGAGAATTATGCGGCTGTAAAAAAATCCAAAGCTAGCTATGACTTACAATTCCATGCAACATTGGCAGTACATCAATTAAACAATGCGCCCGAAGAATTAGAAAAAATGATTCGCGAGCCAAAGAATGAAGATCATGTTCCTGCTTTGTACGCAGCTTTAGGAGAAATATCTTTCAGAAATAAGGATTATGATAAGGCTAAAGTCTATTGGACCCAAGGTGGTAAAAGCGGAAGCGACCGAGGAGAACTTTATTTACAATTGGGTAATCTATTTGCCAAACAATTGAAACGTTTTGATGAAGCTGCCAAATACTATGATAGTGCCGCCACTTACCTTAACCCGAATCATCCAGCATACACCAATACTCAGAAATTAAAAAAGACGTGGTCTAGCTATTTACAATTAAGCAAAGCGCTAAGTCAAGAGGACTCTTTATTAAAATTAAGCAATATGTCCATGATCGAATTAACGGACATGTACCAAAAGACACAAAAAAAGCAACAAAGAAAAGCGGATTCCTTATTGAGCAAAACGGTGCAAGTACAAAGCAATGTCGTTTTTACGCGCAGACCTCCTAGTCCAGAGCAACAAAGTTTTTACTTTAACAATGACCAAGCTAGAATCCAAGGTCAACAAGAATTCAGTAATAAATGGGGCGTTCGGACCTTAGAAGATTTTTGGAATCGTAAAAATAAAAATAACAACTTGACTAACCGTATTGTAGATTTGACACAAAATACGTCGAATGCCCCTTCAGAAAATGCGAAGACAAACAGCAACAATCCTGTCGAGAATGATTCTTTACAAATTTGGTTAAACTCCATTCCCAAAAGCCCCGCTCAAATTTCACAAGTAAAAAAACGAGAAGAGGATGCCCTATTTGAATTAGGAAAATTTGTACAATTGGAATTGGGAGAAAAGGAACAAGCCAGTGGCTTATTGAAGAAATTATTGGTTAATTATCCAGGCACAAGCCATGAAGCAGAAGCGCTCTACTTGCTATATTTAAGTAGCGACAAAGATTCTCCAGATCAAAAAAACTACCGCAATCAATTATTTGACCGCTTCCCTACGGCCTATTTCAAACAATTAATCTTAAAAATTGAACATGGTAGTTTGACAGAAAGCAATGAATTGGCCGCACAAAAAGCCTATGAATTGGCCTATGAGCAATTTAAAACTCATAATTATAATGAGGCCTCGCGTCAATGTCAACAAATCTTACAACAATTTCCAGGTAGTAACTTAGAAGATAAAGTCGTATTTTTAAAAGCGCTTTGTTACGGTGGGTTAAAGGAATTCACTAGCTATCAAGATAATTTAAAAAACTTCATTCAAGCTTTCCCAAAAAGCCCATTAACAACAGAGGCAGAAGCTTTATTAAAAGCCTACACCAAAAATAAAAACTAATATGTTCGAATTTGAAGAGGGAAAATATCTAAAACTGATTCGATTTACCTATAAATTTCTTTTGGGTTCCACGCTGTTTGTGGTCCTGTTTATTACGGCTGTCAACTTTAATTTTCTTTGGCTGTTTGGTGGAATGCCTAGTTTATATGAATTAGAAAATCCCAAAAGCCAAGAAGCATCTCTACTGATTTCCGAAGATGGACAAGAAATAGGTAAATATTTCAGAGAAAATAGAAATCCTGTGGAATTTGAAGATCTCTCTCCCACCATTATCAATACCTTAATGGCCACGGAAGATGCCCGTTTTACCACACACTCCGGCATTGATATGCGCTCCATGATGCGGGTCGTGTTAAGTTTGGGAACATCGGGTGGAGGAAGTACCATTTCTCAGCAGTTGGCCAAAAATCTTTTTCATACGCGCTCGGTGGAATTCGGGGAGGATGACCCACTTTACATGGGTTTACTCATGAAAATTGGTGGTTTAAAAACAGCCATAGCTAAAGTCAAAGAGTGGATTTTAGCCATCAAATTAGAAAGACGCTACACCAAACAGGAAATTATGGCCATGTACCTCAATGAGGTGAGTTTTGGCAATAATGCCTATGGTATACAAGTGGCTTGTCGGACTTATTTCCAAAAAGATGTAAAAACAGTTTCCTTACCAGAAGCAGCAACCTTGATAGGTTTATTACAAAACCCATCGCTTTATGATCCGCGGATAAGACCAGAAAAAACATTAGAAAGACGTAATGTGGTTTTGGGTCAATTAGCCAAATACGATTATGTGCTGGAAGATGACGCTCGTAGCATGATGGAGAGTCCTTTGAATCTCAAGTTTAAAGTAGAAAACCAAAATACAGGTGCCGCTCCTTATTTCAGAGAAAGTATCCGTAAACAGATATTATCTGTCATCAAAGAAATCAATGCTGACCGTCCGGAAGACCAGCAAATCAACTTATATACCTCTGGATTACGCATTTATACCAGTATAGACTCTCGCATGCAAAAATATGCGGAAGAGTCCATCCAAGAGCATATGAAAGCCGAGCAGAGCCTTTTTTATTCGCATTGGAGAGGAAGAAACCCTTGGGTGAATGAAGAAATGAAAGAAATCAAAGGTTTCTTGAAAGATGCCATGAAACGTACCGACCGTTACCGTGAATTAATGACAGCTTACAATAATGATGAATTCAAGGTGTGGGAAGAATTGAATAAAAAAGTAAAAATGACTGTATTCTCCTACCAAGGGGATATTGATACCACGATGAGTTCCATGGATTCCTTAAATTACTACAAGCGGATTTTAAATTGCGGTTTTATGGCCATGGACCCAACCAACGGCCACGTGAAGGCTTGGATTGGAGGCATCAATTATAAATACTTTAAGTTTGACCACATTACCCAAAGTAAAAGGCAGCCCGGCTCAACCTTCAAACCCTTTGTGTATGGTGCAGCTATTGAAAATGAGATTGCCACTCCCTGTGATGAGTTGATCGATGAACCGGTGACTTTTGGAGAAGAAGATGGACTTACCAATGGAACATGGACACCTCAAAACTCCGATGGAAAATATAGTTATGAAAAGCTCAAATTGAGAAGAGCCATGGCCTTATCCATCAATACCATTTCTGCCAAATTAATGAAAGAAATGGGACCACAGAAAATTGCTGAATTTGCACATAAAGCAGGGATTTCCAGCGCCCTGTATGAAGGCCCTTCCCTTTGCTTAGGAGCCTCAGAAGTATCTGTATTTGAGCAAGTGTCTGCCTATAGCACTTTTGCGAACGCAGGCGAGCGAATTGAGCCTATTTTGATCTTGAAAATCACTGATAAGGTAGGAAATGTTCTGCGTGAATTCTCTCCAACGGCCAAAGCAGCCATAAAACCTGAAACGGCCTACCTCATGACCTACATGCTACAAGGTGCTGTGCAGGAACCTGGTGGAACCGCAGAAGGATTAAAAAGAACTTCCATTGTGGCAGGTAATGAAATTGGTGCCAAAACAGGTACAACTTCCAACTATTCCGATGGCTGGTTCATGGGAGTAACCCAGAAACTAGTGGCGGGTGTATGGGTCGGTGGAGATGACCGAAGCATCCACTTTAGATCATTAGCCCTGGGTCAAGGAGCTAAAATGGCCATGCCTGCTTATGCCAAATTCATGGAAAAAGTTTATTCCGACCAATCTTTAGCCATAGAAGGCTATCGAAAAATGCCTTTCCTGAAGCCCGAAAAATTTGTGTTCGATTTCACCTGTAGTGGAAAAGTGGACATCGATTCTACGGCTGTTCAAAATACCAATGTTCAATAACATGCGATTAATTGCCGCCTTACTTCTTTTTTCAACTGTATTTACGGCATGTCAACAAAGTGCTGAAGAAAAAAGCGAAGCTCTAGCCAAAGAGACCTGTTCCTCTTGCCATAAATTCCCTGACCCTTCTTTACTCGATAAAAAGACTTGGAAAGATGGAGTATTACCTGAAATGGGCTACAGACTAGGCATTGGGGATCGTTTCCAACTAATGACACGTATCTCCGAGGAGCAGTATCAAAGCGCCATGGCCATGGACATATATCCGCTAGATCCTAAAATCAGCGAAGAAGATTGGCAATCCGTTGTGGATTATTATGTCAAAAATGCTCCTGAAAAACCCCTTCCTCAAAAGCAACGAAGTCCTATCAGTACCTCCACCTTGCATTTTAAAGAAGAATCATACATTTCTAAGAAAGATCAACTGGGTGTCGTTATTTCACTACGCATTCACCCTGAAAAACCTGAGATTTGGGCAGGTACACGTAACCGCACGTTATGGGTCTTGGATGCCAATAAACAAGTAAAAAAGACGATTGAAACCAAAAGCCCTGTAGCGCTAACTCAAATTTTAGCCAGCAAACCCTACTTATTGGCCATTGGTAAAATGTATCCCAATGATGAAAAAATTGGAAGCATGTATGGAATCAATACTCAAGGTAAAATGGAAGCCGAGATCGATTCACTCAAAAGACCTGTGGATATACAAATCAGTGATTTTAATAGTGATGGAGTACAAGATTTTGTCATTTGTGAATACGGTTTTGAACGAGGTCAATTAACCTGGATTGATGGAAAAAATAAAAGTCGACATGTATTAAAAGCCCAAGCAGGAGCACGTAATGTTGTCATTAAAGATTACACCGGTGATGGAAATCCTGATTTATTGGTACTAATGGCTCAATCTCGTGAGGGCGTATCCTTATTCATCAATAAAGGTCAAGGTATTTTTGTGGAAAAACCTTTATTACAATTTGACTCCGTATTTGGCAGTAGCTATATGGAAGTGGCAGATATCAATAAAGATGGACATGATGATATCATTGTTTCTAATGGGGATAATGCGGATTACTCTCGTTCTAAAAAAGCCTTTCATGGAGTACATGTGTATCTAAACGACGGAAGAAATAATTTTAAGGAAGGTTATTTTTATCCTTCTTATGGTGCTTCCAAAACGGTAGCAAGGGACTTTGATCAAGATGGGGATTTGGATTTAGCTATGATTGCCTTTTTCGCTGAAAACGACCAAGGGCGCAATGAGAACTTCCTCTATTTTCAGAATCAAGGAAATATGACCTTTCAGGTAAGTAATTTAAACATTGGAGCTGGAGGTCATTACATCTGCATGGATGCAGGTGACGTGGATAAAGACGGAGATATTGATATCGTTTTAGGGAATTACCAATTCGGTGCAGTGAAACCAGGAACCAAATTGACTCCTGGACTTCAACTGACCTATTTCAAGAATTTAATTCGCTAAACTGGCCCCTTTAGGTACAAATCCTTGAGCAGATCCACTTTGACTCAAGTAAGATGAGCCATAATTCCAGTTTACTTTTTGCTTCTTACCCATAAACTGGTAAGTAAAATCTTTTCCTGCTTTAGCTAAAGGAACAAAGCTTTTAACAGGTTTAAATACATACATAGTCCCTCTATTTTGGAACGCAATAAATCCTATTTGATCTTTACCCAGCTGAATACTCACCAATGATTTGGCATCACTTGGTACAAATAAACCTGAATTAGGCTGGTATCTAAATTTCCCTTTTCCATCACCCAATAACACGCCTCCATTAGAAGCATCATATCTTCCCGTGGAAACCTCATTACCAAAATTATTTCCCACAAACAAGACATCTAAATATCCATCTTGGTTAATATCAATCACTTGCATACCATTTAAAGCCGAAACCTGAGCCATCACAGGTAATTCATGCACCACAAATTTCCCTTTTCCTACATTTTCTATATAGACAGACGCATTTTCTGTCAAGGAAACTTTGGACGATTTCTTCTTTTCAGCATCTGTAAAAAGATCCTCTTGCTTGGCCTTACCAAAGTCTTTGTAATACACATATCGAGCACGAGTGGCATTCAATTGCTTATGTGTATCATCTTTACCAAACAATGGATAGGACTCATATAAACCTTTAGGGCCTTGGAAATAGACAAAAGGGAAAATATCGTATAGACCATTTCCATCTAAGTCTCCATGTACCATTTCTACGGGTTGTTTATTAGAAGCCCTTAAAATGGTGTTTTTGCCCATATTTCCTGCGATAAAATCCATATCGCCATCTTGGTCAAAATCAGCACTTGTAATGGATGCCCACAAACCTGTATTTTTTTCTAATCCCGTTTCATTCCATTTTTTCAATTTTGCCTTCTGGTTTTCAAATACTTGAATCGGTGCATACTCTCCAGCTAATACCAAATCCACCCAACCATCTTGATTGACATCAGTCCAAATAGCATCACAGACCAAGGATTCTTTCAATAGTTCAGGAGCCCATTGAGCTGTTTGATCCGAAAATATAATTTGACCTGGTTTAGAATCATTTCGTAATAATCGAGAAACGGTTCCTTTAGGATATTCAAATGGTACATTTCTTCCGCTGACAAATACGTCTAAATCTCCATCACGATCAAAATCGATGGACCTAACCGCTGAATTACTTTCAAAAAAAACGGGCAAGGCGGCTACATCTAACTTGAAATTACCTTGACCATCATTCGTGTATAGCACATCTTGAAAACTCGGTGAATTAGCCTTATCTTCTGTTCCTCCTCGGGTAATATACAAATCCAAATCCCCATCTCGATCAAAATCAGCCAATAGCGAACCCAAATCCTCCCCCATCTTTTTGGGTTGATCTATAGCCCCATCCAGTGGTTTGGAAACAAATTGGCCATTAGCTTGCTGCACATAAAAAAGTCCAGAATAAAACTTAGCCCCACCTACAAAAAAGTCCTCTAATCCATCCCCATTGATATCTCCGACCGAACAACCCGGGCCTAATTGAGATAATTTAAAAGGTGTTAATGTTTGAAAATTAAAATCGACAAAATCGTATTCTTTATGTACATCTGCCACTTGTAGGCTTTTACTTATATCTTCCAAAAGAGGCTTTTCATAATCAAACATACTTTGAATAGGCATTTTGGCTTCCCCTATTTTCACGGTCATCACCTTATTTTTACCTGGGTTTTTAATCACTTGCATGGAATCATTCGGCCAAAAAATACGCATTTCTTTGATGGCCAATTTAGATCCTAAACCAATATGGGCAACTGTTTCTACACTAGACAAATATCCTCGATAGGGTGTATTTTCGTAATAAAAGCGAGATCCATCCGCAAAAACACCTTCAATTTTTGCTCCAATACCTAACACATTTTTTCCTTTTCCCTCAAACTTAACCCGTAAAAACTGTGACTTCTCTTTCTCTTGATCGATGGTATTATTTTTATAAACAAAGGCTTCATCGTTGATATTATTCACTACATAATCCAAATCACCATCATTATCCAAGTCGCCATACACCGCTCCATTAGAAAAAGACGCAATATTGATTCCCCAATTGGCACTCACATCATCAAATTTCAAGCCTCCCATATTTTTGAAGGCATAATTATTGATTTTGATGACAGGCAATTTTTCCAGCATGATCGATTCTGATGTCAAACGCTTTGATTCTGCCTGATACGACATAAAATCCCTATCTGTAACATCTTTAGGGAAGCCATTGGTAATCAACAAATCACGATATCCATCATTATCAAAATCGGCTAAAGAAGGACACCAACTCCACTCCGTTTCTGCTACACCAGCCATTAAACCTATTTCTTGGAAAGGATAGGGTTGACCATTGGTTTGTTTACCGGCGTTCAACTGCAAGGTATTCCGCATATATTGGTAAGTAAAACCATAGGTATCACTGTTCAAATAGGATTGATAATGATTTCCTGGAGCTAATTGCTTTTTACGATCATTACTTTTAGGAAGCATATCCAAAGCAACGATATCTGCCAAACCATCATTGTTGATGTCAGCTACATCATTACCCATAGCACTTAAACTGGTATGCTTAAAATAGGCCTTAGATTGATCGGTAAAAGTTCCATTCTGGTTGTTGATGTAAAGAATATCATCCGATACATAATCATTCGTAACATAGATATCTGGCCAATTATCTTGATTGATATCACAAATATTAATCCCTAAACCAAAACCTTCTAAAGTAACTCCTGCCTCTTTAGAGACATTGGTATAAACAGGGTGCTTCAATGTTTCCGACCAATCATTTCGATACAAACGATCTGTATTAGGGTAAGTACCATCATTCACTTTCGGGCGAAAAAGCGAAGGGAATTCCGTGATTTTATCCGTTAAGACATATAAATCTAAATCCCCATCTTTATCATAATCAAAAAATGCAGCGTGTTGGCTGTGACCAGAATCATTAATACCATATTCCACCGCCATTTCTTTGAAGGTTGGAATACCCTCTTTGATACCTTGGTTTACAAACAATAGATTCTCCCGGTCTTTGTCGCTATTTTTCAAGGTTACTGACACATATACGTCCAGTAACCCATCACCATTGATATCCACCACACTTACCCCAGCACACCAACGATTCTTGGTATCAATTCCCGCTTTTTTAGAGACATCTTCAAACTTCATTTCCCCTTTATTGAGGTACAAAGTTCCATTAGCTTGATTGCCAGAAAAGAACAAATCCAATAAACCATCATTATTAAAATCGCCCATTCCAACCCCGCTACCGTTGTAAAGATATTCATACTTCAAGATGCTCAAGGTGTCGTTTTCAACAATTTGATTTGAAAAATGAATGCCTGTTTGATCACTAGGCAGTAGTTCGAAAGTCGTTTTGCTTTTACAAGAAATAATTCCGAAGAAAAGCAGACTCAAATAAAGTAGTTGTCGAGAATTCATCATTTTATAATTACTAGGCTAAAATTAAAAAAGGTGGGAACAAGTTCCCACCTTTTTAAGAATAAAATACAATCAATTAATAACTAGGGTTCTGCTTCAAGATAGAAGATCCTTGGATATCAATTTGAGCTTGTGGGATAGGAAGATATTCCTTACCTGTAGTGAATTTAGCACCACCAAACATTGTAACTAAAATACCACCTTCGTAAGCTAGGTATGCATTTAACACTTTGCTGGCATCACCCCAACGAACTAAGTCGAAGAAACGGTGACCTTCTGTTGCTAACTCCAACATACGCTCCATTTTAAGCGCTTTCATAGCTTCATCTGCGTTAGCAAATGCTGCATAAGGAGCGATTGAATAATTTGCCTCTAACTCACCAGACTTAGCATTTCTAACAAAGCTAGCTGGGTTAGCTGCACGGTTACGAACTTGGTTGATATAACCTAAAGCAGTAGCTAAACTTCCACCACCTTTGATTTCAGCTTCTGCAGCCATTAACAATACATCAGAAAAACGAATGATGTTATAGTTAAGCGTTGCATAACCACGTGTCCAACCAGAACCATCAGTCAATGTGTTCTCCTGAGTTTTGTAATACACATATTTCTTAGGAGAATATGGACCTGCATAAGTTTGGTCACGAATCCAGTTTTTACCTGGGTGCTCGATCCAGTCTAAGTACTGAATACCACGACGACCGATCGTGTGGTCAATACGAGGATCCAAAGGATCTTTATCTTCAGCAAATGGTTCACTAGAAGCTAACTTATAGTCATGTTTTACCGCATTTTCAGGGGCGTTGTATGCTGGAGCACCATTTGACTCTGACAATAATGGTAAACCATCTTTAGTACGGTAAGCATTTGCTAAAGAGAATGAAGGCTGGAAGAATCCGCAGCAGTTACCTGGACCATCAGTACCTGTATTATATGGGTAGTTCAATACGTCGAAAGCATTCGAGTTAGTAACACTACCCGAATTCATCGAAGACTGAATAGCAAATACTGCTTCTTCATTGTTATCGTTCGCTGCATTAAACACATCTTGGAATCTTGGAACCAAGCCATATTTCTTACCATTGGTTGTTTTGCCACTAGCAATTACAGTAGTGAATAGAGCTTTAGCCTCTGCAAATTTTCCTTGGTACAACAAAGACTTAGCTAGGTAAGCACCTGCTGCCCATTTGTTAGCACGACCTGCTGAAGACTGAGTCTCAGGCAAATTATCGTATGCAAATTTAAAATCTGTATCGATTTTACCCCAAACATCTGGAGTATTACCTACCTTCTCGATTCCTTTACCATAATCCATTGTCTCGTCAACGTATGGAACTGAATTGAATAAGCGCTTCAATTCAAAGTAAAAGTGAGCACGTAAGAAACGAGCTTCCGCAATGATACGAGTTTTTTCTGCAGCTGAAAGAGCCTTAGACTCATTTGCTAAATTAATAGTCGCATTAGCACGCGCAATACCTTCGTATTTTGCTTGCCAAGTACCATTTACCTCTCCTTGTACTGGTGAGGTTTCATAGCGCTGCATTGGGTTAATCGCAGAAAAGTCTCCAGCATCTGTTCCTTTGTTGTTCTCTCCACCAAGGATTGAACCCCAAAGCCAGTTGTTAGAAGCGGCTACCTGAGTAAAGTTTTTTGCTGCTAAAGCAGAATAAGCTCCAATCAAAGTACCCTCAACACCAGCCTTAGAAGTCAATTGCGCCTGAGCTAATGAGCCAGTAGGCAAAACCTCTAAAAACTGATCCTTACAAGCGAATGTCAAGGTAAATGCCGATGCACTTACTAAGGCTAATCGTTTTAAAATATGATATTTTTTCATTTTATTTTAATTTAAATTGGCTTTCGCGGATTAAAATGACAAGTTGATAGCAGCGTTGAATGAACGAGTAACAGGGTAGTTACCTACGTCAATACCAAAACTAGTATCGGCTGCACCACCAACACCTGGATCTAAACCTTTGTACTTAGTAAAGGTTAACAAGTTGTTAGCAGAAAGAGTCAACTTCGCACGTTTGATACCAAGCTTAGAAGAGAATTTCGAAGGAATGTTATATCCGAAAGAGATATTCTGGAAACGGATGTAATCTCCGTCCTCCACATACCATGAGTTCTCTGCACCGTTGGTTGAGATATTAGATGCTGATTCCCAAATTGGAGCTAAAGCACTGTTTCCTAAAGCTGGAGTCCAAGACTGCTTAGCACGCTCTCCTTTACCAGAACCTTCGAATGAACCGTGGAAATCAGTAAACCACTTAGACTGGTTCCAGATTTTGTTACCAGCAGAAGCATATACATACATGTTCAATTCAAACGCTCTGTAAGTTAAACCTACGTTGATACCACCTGTGTAAGTTGGTACTGGAGAACCTAAATAAGTACGGTCATCTGGAGTGATTTTACCATCTCCGTTCATATCAGCATAGCGGAAACGACCTACACCTGCACCTGATTGAGACGGTGCACTAGTCACCTCAGCAGCTGTATTGAAGTATCCAAGTACTTTGTAGCCATAGAAAGAAGACAATGAACGTCCGATTTCCATACGAACTGGAGTAATACCACGGAAACCACCACCTGTTAGGTTAGTAATACCTGGAGCAAATGCGATGATTTCGTTTTTCAAGAATGAATTATTGAAAGTCAATTCGTATTTCAACTCGTTAGTAATGTTACCACGGTTAATCACTTGGAAGTCGATACCCTCGTTACGCATTTTTGCTACGTTAACGGATGGTGCTGATGCGTTAGGACCAACAACCGCAGGAAGAGGTACGTTGAATAACAAATCACGTGTATCTTTTCTCCATAAATCAAATACCAATTCCCACTTACCATTTAAGAAAGTAGCATCAATACCGATGTTCGTTGTCTCTGAAGTCTCCCATTTTGCAGCTGGGTTACCAATACGTGAACGGATATAACCTTCGTTAGCTCCTGAGCTCTGACCATCAATTGGATAGAAAGAAATATCACGTCTTGCAGCGTACAATGAATATTGGTTAGCAGGGTCTACGTTGTTTGAGTTACCCATTTCTCCCCAACCTCCACGAATTTTCAAATCCGTGATACCTGGAAGATCTTTCATGAATTCCTCCGATGTTACACGCCAAGCTGCAGAGAATGCAGGGAAAATACCATAACGGTTTTGAGAACCGAAACGAGATGAACCATCACGACGAACCACAGCTGTTAAATAATACTTCTCATTGAAGTTATAATCAGCTTTACCGAATAATGAGTAGAAATTAACTCCACTGAATAAGTTAGAGTTAACTACCGGCGACTGTACAGCATTCAATGTAACGAAGTCTAAGTCCATCGAGAATGGGTTGATACCCGATCCTGAGATACCGCGACCACGGCCTGTGTTCAATGACTCAATACCAGCTAAAGCTTTAATACCATGTTTTCTCCACTGGTATTTGTAAGCAGCCGTATTTGAGAATACCCATGCAAAAGAATAACCTGAACCTTCAGAGAAACTATCAGAAGCCTCTGGCTCTGAATCTCCTAAGTACTTGTAGTTGTAGTTAACAAAGTATGAGTTATTATACTGACCTCCGATACTAGATTTGATAATTAAATCTTTAACAGGCTCAAATTCAACATAAATATTACCTACAGCGTTAGCATTGTAGTTCTGGTCATTGATTTGGTTTGTCATTAATGAACGAACCGGGTTACGAGGGTTGTTGAAACCTGCAGCTCTTGTCGATGCAAAACTTCCAAAATCATCATAAACAGGAATAACGGTTGGCATACGATAGGCTGATAAGATCACTGACTCATCACCAGCAATACCTAATCCACCATTACCACCTGCTTGACCTCTTACTGAACGGTAAGTGAACTGTAAGTTCTCTCCAATTCTTACGTGCTTTCCTAAATCAAACTCAGAGTTAAAACGAGCTGAATAACGACGGAAATCATTTTCTAATAAGATACCTTGTTGCTCTTGAGCAGATAAGCCAATGTAGAAACGACCGTTGTCTGTTCCGCCAGAGAATCCTAACGAATGACGTTGTGTATTACCAAAACGAGTAATCTCGTCATACCAGTTAGTACCAGCTAAGTTTGGACGAATCGCAAAGGTAGTCAATGGACTAGCCGCATAAGCAGCTTGTGCAGCAGCCATGTCAACAGCTCCTCTTACACCATTTGCTCCATTAAAGTGCAAATAAGTTGGTAAAGAAGCTTGTGCTGAAGTACCATATTGTGGGTGAGAATAAGAAGCTGCTGTTCCGTTAGCTGCCGCATTGTTACGGTATGCTACGTGAGTCCAATCTGCTTGCTCTTGTGGAGTTAACATTTTTGGAGCACCTCCTACGTTAGGGTCTGTACCACCGTACAATCCATCATAAGTAATTTGCAAAGGTTTCTTTCCTTTTGTACCACGCTTCGTAGTATAAACGATTACACCGTTAGCAGCACGCGCTCCATAAATAGAAGCTGCAGCTGCATCTTTCAATACAGTAGTACTTTCAATATCATCTGGTGATAAGAAATCAGTAGAACCTACTGGTACTCCATCAACAATGTACAATGGCTCATTACCACCGAAAGCACCAAAACCACGTACACGAATAATACTGTTCGTTCCTGGCTGACCGTTCGTGATCAATGTAACACCGGCTACACGACCTTGTAATTGTTGCTCAACGTTTCCTGAAGGGGCAATTTGTAAATCTTTAGCCTTAACAATAGATGCTGCAGCAGTCGACTCTTTTTTGTTGGTTACTGAATAACCCGTAACGATAACCTCGCTCAATTGGCTAACATCTTCTTCCAATGTAACCGAAATAGAGGCTTGTGAACCTACAGTAACATCTTTCGTTTTGTAACCTACAGCAGAAATAGATAATACTGCGTTTCCAGATTTAACTGTAACCGAGAATGCTCCATTAATGTCAGTAGTGGTTCCTGTATTGGTTCCTTTTACCAATATACTCACGCCTGGGATACCTTGTGAATCAGTACCAACCACTTTACCCGAAACCTTGCGGTCCTGAGCAAATGACGCAAAGCTCCCGAGCACCATAATGGCTAGCAATAAGAAGCTTTTGAAAATTTGATAATAATTGTGTTTCATAAGTAATAGTTGATTAATTATTTATTTAAAATTATGCTTTTGATTAATCGCCATTATTAAACCATTCGACCTCCTTTCATTTTAACGTATTTAAACAATTTGTAGAACTGAACATTTTCTTAAAATAATACCAGAAGATTTAATGCAAACGATTGCCATTTGCCTTTACTTTAGATATAAATCTTCCAAGAACTTAACTATCCTACACTGTCCTATGGCACAGGATACTCCCAAATATGTATAATTCAATACTCATCTGCAAATATTAAATGCAAATTTTTAGTGGTAAAGTATTATTTGTGGGTATATAGCTTAAAAAGGCTATATAATATATTCTGTTGATTCATTAGCAAGATGTTAAGTTTCCATTATTGTTTGGTTTTGAGTAAATGGTACAAACTCCTGAACTTTTGTAGCAAAAAAATAAACTAAAAAAGCAAATAAAAGTTCGCATCAAAATAAAGATTCTTTGAAAAATCCTAAAAACGATATTCGAAATGAATTTATTAAATTTGAGATATGAATAGCTTCGACCCTAAAAGCATACTTCCTTCGCTACCAGAAGAGCCTGGCGTTTATCGATATTTTGATGCACATGATACCATCATCTATATTGGAAAAGCCAAAAATCTCAAAAATCGAATTAGCAGCTATTTTGTCAATCCAAAAAACCACGATACTAAAACAAGAAGGCTAGTCCAGCAAATCAACAAATTAGAATTCACCATTGTGCATTCCGAATTTGATGCCCTCCTACTGGAAAATACCCTAATCAAACAATTTCAACCTAAATACAACATTCTATTAAGGGATGACAAAACCTACCCATTCATATGCCTAAGCAATGAACGCTTTCCTCGCTTATTGACTGCCAGAAGAATTGATCATAAGTTGGGAACCTATTATGGGCCATTTGCTAACCCTAAATCCATGAACGCCCTGTTGGAAATGTTGCATCAGCTTTTTCCTATTCGAACCTGTTCTTTAGCATTAAAACAAAGCTCCATCGATGACGGAAAGTTTAAAGTCTGTTTGGAATACCATATTGGCAATTGCAAAGGACCCTGTGAAAATTTACAAAGCGAAGAGGACTATTTGCAATACATCGAACAAATCAGCCAAATACTTAAAGGCCATTTCCAAAAACCGAAACAGTTTTTTGTGGAGAAAATGCAAGCTGCAGCAGATAAGCTTGCTTTCGAACAAGCACAAGAATGGAAAGAAAAGTGGCAACTCTTGGAAAACTTCCAAGCCAAATCCACTGTCGTGAACCCCGCCATTCATGATGTTGATGTTTTTTCCATCGTTTCGGATGAACAACTTTCCTACATCAATTTCATGAAGGTAATCAATGGTACGATTACTCAATCCCAAACTTGGGAGGTGAAGAAAAAATTAAATGAAGAGGAAGCCGATGTATTAACGATGCTCATCTGGGAAAAAAGAGATGAATTTCACAGCAGTGCCAAAGAAATCATTTCCAATATTCCCATGGCCATTGAATTTCAAGGTGTTAAGAATAGTATTCCGCAAATGGGCGACAAAAGAAAGCTCCTCGACATGTCTTTAAAAAATGTCTTGTATTTCAGAAAAGAAAAAGCGGATCGGAAAGCTGCAGAAGAAAGTGGGGGAGACCGAAAAATGCGCATCCTCTTAACCCTTAAGAACGATTTACACCTAAGTAAACTACCTCAGAGAATTGAATGCTTTGATAACTCCAATTTACAAGGCACCAATCCTGTATCAGCTATGGTCTGCTTTTTGCAAGGGGTCCCTGCTAAGAAAGAGTACCGACTTTTTACGCCAAGAACCGTGGAAGGACCTAACGACTTTGCTACCATGACGGAAGTAGTAGGTAGAAGATATTCTCGCTTATTAGAGGAAGAAGCTGAGCTTCCTGACCTGATTATCATCGACGGAGGAAAAGGTCAATTAAGCGCCGCTTGTGATGCCTTAAATGCGATTGGAATATATGGACAGATTCCTATCATTGGTATTGCGAAAAGGTTAGAAGAAATCTATTTTCCTGAGGATAGTCTTCCCCTTTACATCGATAAAAAATCAGAATCCCTAAAACTCATTCAGCAATTACGTGATGAGGCTCACCGCTTTGGGATCACTGCCCATCGAAATAAACGGAGTAAACATTTTATCGTAAGTCAATTAGAAGAGTTAGATGGGATAGGAAAATTAACAGCACAAAAACTATTGAAGAAATTTGGTACCATCAAACAAATCAATGAAGCACCTATGGAAGAGCTCGAAAAAGTCTTGGGCAAAATGAAGGCCTTGAGCCTAAAGAACCAAATCAAAAATTGGGTCGATTAAAACCTCGATTTCTCCGCTCCTAGATCAATGTTTTTGAAATGACGATAAATTTGTAAAATGATCGCCAAGGCTACTGTCATTTCACATACACCAATCACTAAGACAAATACAGAAAAGACTATTCCCTGCATCTGATCATCTTGTCTTGAAAAAGCAATCAAATTTAAATTAGCTGCATTCAGCATCAACTCGATCCCCATCAATACAAATATCATGTTGCGCTTGAGTAACATAATACCTAAACCTACCGAAAACAATAAGGCACTTACGATCAAGAAATAGCCTAATGGAATATCATTCATGGTGTTTCGCTATATAAGTGGCCCCCACTAGGGCGATTAAAAGAAATATGCCTGCCAATTCAAATGCAAAGGAATATTCCGTTAACAAAGCCAAACCTAGATATGTCAATTTAGAAGATCGCTGTATCTCCCCTGAAAGCATGCCAAACGAAGCCATGGATCGATTTAGAATCCAGAGTAAACCCAAGAATATGGAAAGACTAATCGATAAAGCCCAAAAACGTCCCGACTGCTTGGTCCACAAATCATTGGAGACATCATATGGGTCGGTTCGAGGAGTATGTGTCAACATGATTCCAAATAGAATCAAGATCAAGACTCCCCCAACATAAATTAGTAAATGTGCCACGGCCATCACATCAGCATAGGCCATCACGTATAAACCTGCTAAGCCCAACATACAAAGAAACATAGCTAAGGCAGCATGTAATAAATTTTTTGTCCAAGCCATGGCCAAGGCGCTTGCGCAAGTCAATCCAGCCAATATCAAAAATGAGGCGATCATTGGATTCATGATTCTGTGGAGGGTGGCTTCGGTTTAAAACTTGGTTTAAAAGCAGGTTTAGCAGCTGGTTTTTCTTCTTCCACAGGCTTTTCATCCTTCGGAATCTCGGTCTTAGGTTTAAAGCTCGGTTTAAAAACAGGCTTAGCCACAGATTTTACTTCTTCTGTCTTTACTTCCTCTGAACTAGTTTCTGGCTTAGGTTTAAAGCTCGGTTTAAAAGCTGGCTTAGCCGCAGGTTTTAATTCTTCTGTCTTTACTTCCTCTGAACTAGTTTCTGCCTTAGGTTTAAAGCTTGGTTTAAAAGCAGGCTTGGCAGCAGGTTTAACATCTTCTGCCTTTACTTCCTCTGAACTAGTTTCTGCCTTAGGTTTAAAGCTTGGTTTAAAAGCAGGCTTGGCAGCAGGTTTAACATCTTCTGCCTTTACTTCCTCTGAACTAGCTTCTGGCTTTGCTTTGAAACTTGGTTTAAAAGCTGGTTTAGCCACAGGTTTTACTTCTTCTGCCTTTACTTCCTCTGAACTAGCTTCTGGCTTTGCTTTGAAACTTGGTTTAAAAGCAGGCTTGGCAGCAGCGGGAGCTTCCTCTTTTTTTGTCTCTACCGAAGAAATGGCCGCCTGTTTCAAGGCTTCTTTTTCTGCCACAAACTGCTCATATAATTGTTTCTTTTCAGCTGCTTGTTCAGGATTTAAATTAGCAAAAGAAAAATTGTGCTCCTTGACATCAAATACAGAGAAATCATATTCCGATGTCATGGTTAAACATTCAGTAGGACATACAGTAGTACAAAGCCCACAAAAACAGCATTTCGACATATCAATGTCAAATTTGGCTGCGTATAAACGAATAGGAGAACCGTCGGAAGTATAACCAACCAAACCCGTAGCTTTGATGGGTTCTATTTCAATGCAATCCACGGGACAGACCTTGACACATTTGTCACAGACGATACAATCGTCCATTTCATTGTGCAATTGATATCGTCCATTGACGGGGGTAGGAATTTCTTGGTGTGGATATTGTAAAGTAAAAACCCCTTCATTCGACTTGAAGTAATCTGGGTTTTGGATGTTTTGAATCGTTCTTTGTTTCCTGGCATTCCAAGCATGCTTCCATGTTAATGCCAAGCCCTTCCGCGTACTTGAGATCGCGGATTTAATATTTTGAAAATAAAGGGCTAGGGACGAATTCATTAGAAATATATAGCTGGGAAAAGCCCTGGATCAGACTCTCGCATCATTTCATAAATGGTATCAACCACATTCTCTACATTGGGCTTAGAGAAATAATCCCCATCTGAACTATAAGCAGGACGATGTGGAGGTGCTGCTAAACAACGCGCTGGTGTGTCTAACCAAGCAAAAGCTCCTTGTTTGTCTAAGACCTCTTGCATCATATAGGCAGTTGTTCCACCAGGCATATCTTCATCCGCAAAAAGCACTCGATGTGTCTTTTGAATAGAAGCCGATATACTTTGTGTTCGATCAAATGGCAACAAAGTTTGTACATCAACAACCTCAACAGAAATACCCATCGATGATAAGGTTTCTGATGCTTCCATTACAATGCGACACATGGAACCATAGGTTACTATAGTAATATCAGTTCCTTCTCGCAATACTTCAGGAATACCTAAGGGTACTGTAATTTCATGTAAGTTTTCTGGCATTGCTTCTTTGAGGCGATACCCATTTAAGCATTCCACCACGATACCTGGATCATCTCCTTTTAATAAGGTTCTGTACATACCCGCAGCCTGAGTCATGTTTCTAGGTACACAAAAATGTATTCCTCTCAATCCATTGATTAACACGGCCATGGGACTACCTGAATGCCAGATACCTTCCAAACGATGGCCGCGGGTTCGTAGAATCATGGGGGCTTTTTGTCCCCCTGCTGTACGGTAATGTAAACAAGCTAAATCATCTGATAAGATAGGAAAAGGATAAAAAATGTAGTCCAAATATTGAATTTCCACAATAGGCCTCAAGCCTCGCATGGAAGCTCCAATCCCTTGACCTACAATGCTTATTTCTCGAATACCTGTATCCGTAATTTTCAAATCTCCGAATACCTCTTGCAAGCCAGCAAGCGTTTGATTGACATCCCCTATTTTACCTACGTCCTCTCCTAATATAAATACTCTAGGATCTTCTAAAAAATGAGCAAAGCTTTTGTTCAAAATCTCTCGACCATCTACATAATTTGCCTCTTTTTTATAGATAGGTTTAACCGCATTAATTAGCAAAGGAGAATGTTGAGATTCACTAATCTGATGTGAACTAAATCTCCGACGATTTCTTTGCTCTAATTCACTTAACCACTTTCTGAGCAATTTTACGGCTGGCCCTTGGTAGACACGAAAGGCCCGCAACGTTTTTCTTCCTGCCCGCACTAAATCACTGAATATCGGATACGGAAGCTGTTTTAATTCATCCAAAATCGGGGATAATAAACTCCCTTCATTGGTAGATTCCATTAAATTTTGAGCTACCCGTAAAAATGCTTTTTTATCTGGTTCAATAGAAGCCATATAAGCCGCAAAAGCTTCTTTCTGGTACTTCCTTGCTTCCAAGACCGCAGCTTCTTCTATTTCTTTTAAGGTTTCCTCACTTGCAAATCCTTGATCCAGCACCCATTGACGAAACAATACATTACAATCCACTTCATGCTCCCAAGCTAATCGATCGGCTGACTTATAACGTTCATGAGAACCAGAAGCCGAGTGACCTTGAGGCTGGGTACATTCTATCACATGAACTAAACATGGCACAAATTCTTCACGAGCTAATCGAGCGGCTTGTTGGTAAGCCTGCATCAAACCTGGATAATCCCAAGCTTTCACTTGGATGATTTCTAAACCTTTTTCTTGATCATTTCGCTGAAAACCAGCTAATACTTTAGAAATAGACGACTTTGTGGTCTGGTATTCAATAGGTACCGATATACCATATCCATCATCCCAAACGGAAAAGACAATAGGAATTTGTAAAACTCCGGCCGCATTGATGCATTCAAAAAACATTCCTTCAGAGGTAGATGCATCACCAATGGTGGTATAACATACTTCTTTCCCGTCTTTGGAAAACTGTTCTTTAAATTCCGCTAAATCCGCTCTAAACTGATACATTTTAGAAGCATAAGCAATTCCCAAAGAACGGGGAATTTGCATAGCAGTAGACGAAACTCCCGCTACAGAATTGTATTGATTCGTTTGATCTAGCCATTCTCCCTGCTCATCCAGCCAACGTGTAGCATGGTGATTGTTCATTTGTCGGCCCGCCGAATGAGGATCATATTGGCGATCTGGATGTCCATATAATTGAGCAAAATACTGCGGCCAAGTTAAGTCCCCAATAGCTACTCCTATGGTTTGATCCCGATAATAACCCGAAATATAATCACCTAGTCGCATGGAGCGCGCTAGGGCTATTTGACACAATTCTTTTCCGTCGCCATAGATACCAAATTTAGCTCGACCAGAAAAAACTTCTTTTCGAACTAGAAGGCTACATTGCCTGCTGATGACTGCCAAACGGTAATCTTCCAACACTTTGTCTGGATTGAATTCAATCTCAACACGTGAAAATTGGGTTGGCTTTGGTAGAATCAAAGGAGATTTGTTAAAATTTACGAGGTAAAAATACGATAAAATAATCGTGAGCCAAATACTCAGTCCTTCAATTCTTCGATAAAAAATCAGTGAATTCTTTTGCTGAATCTTTGCTTTGTTATAGCTTTGCTACACATACATTGAAAAATTTCAAACGAAAAAGCATGAAAAAATTAATTGGTATTTTGGCTTTGCTAGTAGGTTTTGCATTTCAATCCAACGCCCAAGGAGCTCTTAAATTCAAAAAAGAAAAGCACGATTTCGGTACGATTGCCGAAGGAGTTCAAGCAACATACAGCTTTGAATTCACTAACACAGGTAATGCACCAGTGGTAATTTCCAATGTTCAGCCTTCGTGTGGATGTACTACTCCAGATTGGACTAGAGAACCCATTATGCCAGGCAAAACAGGTAAAGTAACTGCGTCTTACAACTCAACAGGTAGACCAGGAAACTTCAGCAAAACAATTACGGTGATAAATAATGGTTCTACTTCCCAAATCATTCTGATGATTTCTGGTTCTGTGAAGCCGAAAGCTTAACAGCTATTTTATCTCCAATAAAAAAGTCTCCCGTTCTAACAGGAGACTTTTTTATGCTTTAGTCCCGATTAATCAGGGCATCATTGGCTTTCTTTTGTGTTAAGCCGTTGATCCAAGAAGCAATTTTCAACACGTCTTTGGCTGGCACATGCGACATGGGAGCCATTTCCGTAGCAAAGTCTGGCCAGTTTTTAGGATTAGGCTTATAGACTAATGCCAAAATTTGCTTATCGCTGTATTTTCGTTTGGAAATATCCGTAAACGAAGGACCTATTAATTTTTCTTCCCTTGCATGGCAGGCCACACAGGTATGCTTCTTCAATAAAGCCATGGCCTCATTATCAGATATAAGCGTAGTTGTCTTAGTCTTTTCTAATTGAGAAACCTTTTTCTCAATGACCACTTTTTCTACAATCGGGTTGGTCGATGCATTTAAAACCACTTTATCTCCTGAAGGTATTTGATTTAAGGTATAATAGGCCGTTTCATGCAATAAAAGCTCGCCTGCCTCATTTTTCACCCCCGTCAATTTAAATTCATGGATGAAATATTGACGAATTTGATCCAAAACAATACGAACTTTCTTTTTATCCGCAGAAACAACAATGCCTTTAATCGCCAAATCCTTCACATCAACGATCGGACTTCCGTATTGGTGATGGTATTTATAAATATAAGATCTCAAAGCATAAGATGCCGCCTTTTTAACTGAGTTTACATCCACAGCCTGTGTAAAGCTAATTTCAAATCCATCCGTACGCGCCTCAATCATATTGATTTCAAATGGAGTTATTCCATTCCATACCAATCGTTGTAGGCCAAAATCATCTTTACCCGTTGAACCCCAACCTCTAGAAGTCATGCCCACGAACATACTTCCATCCAATCCAAAGCGCTCCCTCAAAATTCCCGACTGAAACCCTTCTCGGTAATTGATGCAGAAACCCTGATAAACACCATTCACTTTTTCTAAACCCATGCGCATCACTTTAGACTGCCCTTGGTCTGCCACAAAATACTGGCCAGGGAATGGACTAAATTTACCTCCTGTCGTATCTTGTAGAATATCGGATGTCGAAATACCCATGATAGCATGAGGAAACCAAACCGCTGGAAGCTTCAAGTTTTTTACTTTTTTAGCTGCTTCAAACATGGGTGAACCATTATCAGGAATTTCCTCCAAAGTTAGCTTAAAAGGGCTGTTGGGCTCTTTAGCCCATTTTAAACCTCCAGGATTTCCTGCAAAATCACCTTTAGCCAAATGTGTTACTCGACCCGATCCAACCCAGTCGCCTTGATTTTCGCCATAAAAAATATCTCCCTCTTGATTGATACTATACCCTGCTGGAGAGCGTAAACCTGCCGCAAAAGGTTCTAGTTTGCCATCTGGACTAATCTTCACTAACCAACCTCGCCATTTAGAAAATTTACCTTCTCCAAAACCTACCCAAGCTAAATTCAGTGTAACCCACATATCTCCGTTCTTATCAAATACTGGGCCATAGGTATATTCATGGTAATTTCCAGAAAGTTGAAATTGATAAATCGGTTCATAACGATCGGCAACGCCATCCCGATCTGTATCTGTTACTTTGGTTAATTCTCCACGTTGTGAACAGTAAAATGCCCCATCTTTATAGGCTAAGCCTAAAATTTCATGCATTCCACTCGCAAATCGTCGATAATAGGTTTGGTGGCTATCTTTTTGATATGGATTATCAATAATCCAAATTTCTCCGCGACGGGTACTCACTCCCAAACGACCATCTGGCATGGTCGCTATACCTCCAATTTCTAAGTATATATCTTGTGGAATCGGCAAGGTTTTTATTTCATAAAAATCCTTTTCGGTTTTTGCTCCGGGATTTTGAGCCCAAGCTAAGCTTGAAATGAATAATAATAAGATGCTAACTGTATGTTTCATGTTAAAATAAGGTTTACCAAATCACTTGATATGAAATACTATTTCCTGTTACCGGAATACGAACTTGTTGCTTTCCATTGGCAACACTTTGAACAGATTCTTGACCACCATTCCATTGAACGAAATACTGATTCCCATCTAGACTCACCAAACCCGACTGTACTTTTACTACAGAAGAACTAGTTCCTAAGACTAAATCAAAGGAAGGATTTGTTCCTTGTGCAGTCTTCCAACTGAGCGTTCTAGTCCAACCCGTTCCGGCAGAATTAGGTACTAAATGATCTTCTAACATCACATTGTTCCATTGGTACAAATAAACAGGTCTACCTTGCTGAATCCGATAGCCCTTGTACATCCATTGACCTGTATTGACAGAATCTGGCTGTGCTTGACCACTAGTCACCAAAGGAAACTTACCGTCTAAGACTTGATTTAAGCCCAGCGGCTCGGAAGTTTGGGGCTCTCCTCTATTTTCCCACATTTGAGTAGCATTCAGGAATTTCCCTCTCCATACTTGCAAAATGGCTCCCTGATTTAAATCATAGGAATAATGAACTCCTGATGGGTCACCTACATGAATGACATGTGTCTTTTTGACTCCTTGATGAAAAGCAAAAGAACGTTGGTAAACGGGTTCAGCATCGGCCTTAACTTCAATTAATCCTACAGCTTCTGGGTCAGGTAAAGAGGTGCGAGCGTGCAATGCCACTAGATGCGAACCAATGCGCTTGACAAATAAGCCCAATGCCCTATTCCCCCAAGAAAAATCTTTGCTAAAGCTCAGTTTAAACTGATGCTTGCCCGCACTTAATGTTTTAGCATGACTTACTCGATCTGAATACCAATAATCTCCTTGGTTCAGCACTTGTCCATCTACTTCCAAGCGGCCTTTTCCTGTCCAGTTTGTAATGAATTCATAGGAATCCGACTCTGGAACATTCAATTCGCCTTCATACACTAACAAAAAGTCCTTTTGAACTTTGATGGTCTTTCCGGTAATTTCAGTGGCTTTACCTTTCAATAAAGGAGTGGCATTATTCGCTTGCAAATTGGTAAATGCTCCCTCGTAATATGTATAGTTCAGATTGCCTAGGCTAATTGTTGGCTTTTCGTATGTTTCATACCGTAAGTTTTTAAAAGCAATTGGACCATGATCCCCTTGAATAGTAATGGGACCCATTGCAGCTTCTTTGTCAAACAAAGCACCACGAGTCATTCCTGAGACTTCGATGTTTTCTTGCACGACAATTCCATTCAAAATCACTTTTTTGAAAATAGCATTTTTGATTTTTTTACCATTGGCATCAAATCGAGGTGCTTGAAAATCTATTTCAATGGTCTGCCACAGCCCTGGCGCTTTACAAGCATTTTGTCGGGGAGCGTACCCTTCATACCCCTCATTTCCTTTGCCTCGAGCATCATCCCATCTTTCATAAATTCCACCACAATCGCCAAATTTCATACGTTGTTTTTTTCCATAAGAATCCAACAATTGTACTTCATAACGGCCTTGTAAATAGATACCTGAATTCGCCCCTTTAGGGAGCATAAAATCTAGCATCAAACGTATATCGCCATGATTTAATTTAAATTTCAAATCATCTGAGCGCTTGTATTTGCCATTTCTTAAGGTGTTGACTAAGATCCCTTTCCCTGGACTCACTTGAAAGGAAGTATCCGTATAATTAGCCTTAATGGCTTGCTCGATGGTCCAATTGGTGCTGGGTTGATCAAATGCTCCCAGGTCATTGAGAGGAATCTCCTGTTGAGCCCATGTTACACAAGGCAATAACAGTAAGAGAAAAAGTTTTTTCATTTTTTTAAATTGTAGGTTTGGGTAATCTATGGTTTAATTTTTCATTCTACCGAAAAATCAATTGGCAACTTCATCGGCACAATTGGGAATATGGTAGAAAATTTATGAGAAATATAAGAATTATTAAGTTAATTTGGATTCCATGTACCCTAAAAACGATGCCAAATAAAATTTTTAGATTTAAACCCATTTTATTACATGTCATATTCTGGGCATGTTTCTTGGCCTTACCCTATTGGATGCGACCAAGTCCTAACACCACTGACCCTCAGGCATTACAACGTTATAATTCTTGGACTTTCTTTTTTATTGCCTTTGCATTCAGTAACATTCCATTTTTCTATTTAAATACAGAAATTCTAATTCCTAAAATTTTAAAGAAAAAAGGAATCATACTATACTTGGTTTTACTTTCTATCGCTATCCCCGGTATGATCTGGGTATATTATCAATTACAAGAATTCATCATTATTTCTGATCATGTCAAAGGGCGAGGTGTCGGATTTAGAAGAGGTCCTTTTATGGGGACGATATTCCAGTTATTATTTATTGTTGCCATTGGCGTTTCGTATCGATTCTTATCGGATAATTTGAAAGAGAAAGAAATTCAAAAGGAAGAAGAAAATGAACGTCTAAAATCTGAATTATCGTTTTTAAGATCTCAGATTAGCCCGCATTTTATGTTCAATGTATTGAACAGCATTGTTTCATTATCCAGAAGAAAGCCTGAAATGGTAGAATCTGTGGTAGTTAAATTATCGGAGTTAATGCGTTATATGATTTACGAGACAACGGATGCCAAGGTAGCGATCAGTAAAGAGATGGTCTATTTAGAAAATTACATTGAGTTGCAGAAAATCCGTTTTGGCAATGACATTGAAATTACTTTTAATCACAAATTGGCTGATACACCTAATTCGATTGAACCCATGTTATTGATTCCCTTTGTGGAAAATGCGTTCAAACATGGAGTGGGTATGGTACTAAACCCCTTCATTGAAATTACGTTATTGGATGATCGGGAAAAATTGTACTTTGGTGTACGTAATAAAGTAAGTTCACAAAAAAGTGAGAAAAAAGATGATAGTTCGGGCATTGGTTTAACCAATGTAAAACGTAGATTAGAATTACTTTACCCGAATGAGCATCAATTGAAGATTACTGAAGAAGGAGAATTTTACCAGATTGAATTAGAAATCCAACACGTATAATAATGTCAGAAGAGGAATCAAACGAAAAATTTACGGAAGTTTCTTCGACCGTTTTACGTTGTATAGCGGTGGATGATGAGAGTTTGGCATTGGATTTATTGGAAGATAACATCGCCAAAATTCCTTTTTTGAAACTAGAGGCGCGTTGTCGCAATGCCTTTGAGGCCATGGAATACTTACAAAAATCCCCTGTTGATTTAATCTTTTTGGACATTCAAATGCCAGGTTTAACAGGAGTTCAATTTTTGGAAGGATTGACTCAAAAACCGATGGTGATTTTTGTAACGGCCTATCAGCAATACGCCATTGAAGGATTTAATTTGGATGTGGTTGATTATGTATTGAAGCCTATTTCATTTGAACGATTCCTCAAGGCGACTAATAAGGCTTTGGATTTTTATAAGAGTAAAAGTTCTACCCGCCAACAAAGTTCAGATACCACTAAATTAGAATACATTTTTATCCATGCGGATTATTCGTTAATGAAAATCATGTTGGATGATATTTTATACATTGAAGGCTTGAAAGACTATATCAAGATTCATTTAAAAACGCAGAAGTTCCCAGTTGTTTGTCGGATGACCATGAAGTCAATTGAAGAGAAACTCCCATCCACAGATTTTCTTCGGATACATAAATCATTTATTGTTTCCTTGAAAAAAGTGGAATCTATCCGTAACCAAAAAATAAAGATTGGGGAAAATCACATCCCATTGAGTGAAAACTATGCGGAGCATTTTTATCAAACCATTGGTTATCAAAAACAGTAATCTGGTAAAAATGTAGTGCTTAATTCTCTTTGGGTCATCCTGCATTCCTCAGTAAAAAATGTAACTTTGGTTTTTGGTAACATCAACCTATGTCTATACTTAAAAAATTAGCAGGCGAAACCCTTTCTTACGGATTCAGCACCATTCTTGGTCGTTCGCTCAATTTTTTACTGGTATTTGTACATACTTGGGCATTTTTGCCAGCTGAATTAGGGATTAATGTCAAGCTTTATGGTTATATGGCCATTGCCAACATTGTCTACACTTATGGCATGGAAACGGCTTATTTTCGTTTTGCGAAAGAGGCTCCTCAAAAATATTACAACCTGATTTTATCTGCGATCATCGTTACCTCAGGTCTATTTACTTTGATCTTATTTCTCTTTTCTGACCCACTGATGGCGCAATTAGGCTATGCTGGGAAAGGAGTCTTTTTAAAGTGGTTGGCATTGATTTTGGCTATAGATGCTATCACGGCTATTCCCTTTGCCAAATTACGTTTGGAGCAAAAAATCAAGCGATTTGTGTTAGCTAAAATTATATCGATTTTAATCAATGTGGGCTTAAACCTCGTTTTTTTAGTAGGTTTAAAACCGCTGCATGATGGCATTTGGGGTGACATTGGGCCACAATTTTTACGCGATTTATACGATCCCTCCATTGGTGCCGGTTATATATTCATGGCCAACTTAATTGCAAATGCTAGTTTATTTTATTGGTTAGGAGCTGAATTTAAGGCATATCGCTGGGAATGGAACTGGAAAGAATTTACCTCCTTGTGGGTCTATTCATATCCCATTATGTTCATGAGCTTAGCGGCTATGTTCAATGTCATGTTTGATCGATTATTACTGGAAGAATACTTACCTGAAGGCTTTTATCCAGGGCAAACCTCCCAAGATGCCTTGGGGATTTATGGCAATTGTTATAAACTTTCAGTCTTTATGAGTTTGGCTATTCAGGCTTTTAAATATTCCGCAGAACCCTTTTTCCTGGGAAAGAAAAATCATACCAATAACAAAGAGAATTTAGCTTTAGTGACCCATTGGTTTGTCATTGTTTGTACCATATTGTGGGTGGGGGTTTCTTCAAATCTCTTTTGGATACAGCAATTATTTTTGAAAAAGTCCATTTACTGGGAGGGTATTGGCGTGGTCCCTATATTATTATTGGCAAACCTCTTTTTGGGCATATATTATACTCAATCGGTTTGGTTCAAGCAGACGAATAAAACCTATATAGGAACGATCATCACCTTGGTAGGATTGGCTGTTACGGTGGCGGGTAATATTTATTGGATCCCCTCGTATGGCTACATGGCTTGTGCTTGGTCATTTCTTCTTTCCAGTGTCATCATGACCTTGATGTGTTATATAGGAGGGCAGTATTTTGACCCAACTCCCTATCGCTGGATGGAGGCATTAGTCTATATAAGTTTAGGGGCATTGGCCATTTATTCTGGTAAGTATTTAAGTCAAATTTCTATACCTCTGTTCTTTACCCAAAATGCAGGATTATGTGTACTTTTAGCATATCTGCTGGTGAAGGAATTTCAGTGGAAAGGTGGGAAGCCTAAGATAAAAAACAATTAATTTTCATTGATTCATGAAGCAAGACATTAAAATGCAATACTTGAACCTTCGACTAAAACTTAGTCAGATGGTTACTCGTTTGCAGGAAAATGAAGGCACGATTCGTGAATTAAAGGAGCAACTACAATTTGCCCAAGACAAGTTAGATCTCAAAATGGAGGAGCTGAACAAGTCGCAACGGCGATTAAAAGAATTGGAGAAAAACTTTAAAAAATCAGATAAAATTGTTAAAATTGTAGTTAATACAGATAACACAGCGGTACCGACTGCTGAACTGAAGGAAAAGTTAGACGAATATATCGTAAAAATAGATCAGTGTATTGAGCAATTGCGTCAACCATGAGCCAAAACCTACCATGTAACCTGATATTGGGCATTCAAACTATCGCGATGAAGGTTGAACCACAAGAGGAAGCATGTGTTAGGAATGCAGCAAATTTGGTTAATAGAATGGTTAAATACTATGAACAACAGACAAATAGTTCAGACCCAAGTGCTGTGATGGCTTTGGTCGCTTTGGATTTAGCCATGTGTGGCATTAAATTTGATGAGCAGCATCGTTCATTAGAATCCAACATCCTGAATGAAAACAAGCAATTGTTAGAATTGACTGAAATTTACGCCATATAACCCCTTTTTCTTGATTCAGTAAGTACGGAGCCAATGTAAATAAACCCACAGGTTCCATGATAATAGAAATAGTTATAGCCATCGTTTTTTTAGCAGGTGGTGTATTTACTGGAAAAATATTCTTTTCTAAAGTAAATAAAAACATAGAGGATGATGCCAAAAGAAAGGCAGAAGATATCCTCAAAAATGCAGAAATCTCTGCCGAAAATCTCAAAAAAGACCGAATGTTAGAGGCTAAGGAAAACTTCCTTCGCTTACGTGCTGAATTTGAAGAAGATACCCAAAACAAAAAAGGTATTTTGGTAGAAAATGAGCAAAAATTGCGTGAAAAAGAACGACAATTGGCTCAACAACAAGAGCAACAGAGGCAAGCAGATCAAGAGCTCCAATCTCAAAAGCAAAGCTTGCAATCCAAAGAAGAAAATTACCGTAAGAAATTAGAGGATGTTGAGAAAAAGCGAGTAGAAGCTGAGGCTATGTTAGCTAATCAGATTAGTCAATTGGAAAAAATTGCAGGTTTATCTGCTGATGAGGCACGCCAACAAATCATGGACGCGTTAAAAGCTGAAGCTGAAAGTAAGGCAAGTTCCTTGGTAAAACAAGCGATCGAAGAAGCCAAATTAACGGCAACAAAAGAAGCTAAAAAGGTCGTTATTGAAACGATCCAGCGTACAGCTGCTGAAAATGCAATTGAAAACTGTGTATCTGTTTTCAACATTGAGTCGGATGACGTTAAGGGAAAAATCATTGGTCGTGAGGGTCGAAATATCCGTGCACTAGAAGCAGCAACAGGTGTAGAGTTCATCGTGGATGATACTCCTGAGGCTATTATCATTTCGGGCTTTGATCCTGTGCGTAGGGAGATTGCCCGTTTATCTTTGCACCGTTTGGTTCAAGATGGTCGTATTCACCCGGCTCGCATTGAGGAGGTAGTGAATAAGACTAAAAAGAATATTGAAGATGAGATCATTGAAATCGGTGAAAAAACGGTGATTGATTTAGGGATTCATGGTTTACATCCCGAGTTAATCAAGATGATTGGACGCATGCGTTTCCGTTCTTCGTATGGTCAAAACCTATTGCAACACTCCCGTGAAGTCGCCAAATTATGTGCTACTATGGCGGCTGAATTAGGCTTAAATGCTAAGTTAGCCAAGCGAGCAGGTTTATTACATGATATTGGAAAAGTATGGCATGAAGAGCCTGAATTACCTCACGCTTTGTTGGGTATGGAGCTGG
The DNA here is from genome assembly GCF_011250515.1 of Aquirufa ecclesiirivi. Taxonomy (GTDB): domain Bacteria; phylum Bacteroidota; class Bacteroidia; order Cytophagales; family Spirosomataceae; genus Aquirufa; species Aquirufa ecclesiirivi. The sequence continues at coordinate 77,880 of NZ_JAANOP010000005.1, forward strand.
CTCAAAAATACAAGGAACATCCAGAAGTTTGTAATGCCATAGGTGCTCACCATGATGAGATTGAAATGACATCCATGATTTCGCCTATTATTCAGGTTTGTGATGCTATTTCAGGTTCTAGACCTGGAGCTCGCCGAGAAATGATGGAGTCTTATATGAAGCGCTTGCGTGACTTAGAAGCCTTAGCTACATCTTTTGATGGTGTTCAAAAATGCTATGCAATTCAAGCCGGCCGTGAATTACGAATTATGGTTGACTCGGAAAACGTGAGTGATGAAAAGGCATCAAATCTTTCTTTTGATATTTCTCAAAAAATAGAAAAGGAAATGCAATATCCAGGACAAATTAAGGTAACGGTTATTCGTGAAATGCGTGCCGTTAATTTTGCCAAATAAAAACCAAACGATTGATTATTTCATTTAAAAATCAGTTTAATGATTGGTTTATGGACTGAATTCGAGTAGTTTTACCCAACGCTGTCAAGGTTTAAAACCTTGACAGCGTTAGATTTTTAGCCCCATTTTTAAATTTAACATGGAAATCCGAAGTCCTCAAAATTCAGAAGAATGGGAAGCTTATTTTCAGCTTCGATTCAAGGTTTTACGAGAACCTTGGAATCAAGCTTTAGGTACAGAACATCTCTCTGATGACCCGACTGCCATCCATGTTTTTGCTATTGAAAATAATCAAGTATTAGGAGTAGCCAGAATGCATGAATCAAGTCCCCAACAAGGGCAAGTTCGTTGTGTAGCTGTAGCAAGTTCACACCAAGGTCGAGGGATTGGAAAACTTCTGATGAATTTTTTAGAGCAGAAGGCGACAGAAAACAATTGGAAAGAAATCATATTGGAAGCACGTGAAAATGCGGTACCATTCTATAGCAACTTAGGCTATATTATAGAAAAGGAATCGTATCTATTATTTGGGGAAATTCAACATTATACAATGAAGAAGGTCATCTAAAACCAGTATTTAATTCCCTTTCAGTATTTCCCGATCGTTTAATCACAAAGTACATTCTTCCATTTCTCTTGATAAATTAATGTCTAAAATTCCAAATAATTGATTTGTTTTCAATCAAAAGAATTTTCTATTTCTCATTATCAAAAAGTAGATTGTAAAATCTTATTGTTTTCATGAAATTGAATTAATTAAAATTCATGAACATGTCGGACTCGTTGATTCAAATTTATATACATGCAGTATGGGCAACAAAAAAAAGAGAACCATTTATTTTACCTGAATTAAAAGCCCCCTTATTTAAGCACATTGAGCAGGAGTTGGATAAAATGAATTGTCAGCTTCTCATCATCAATTCCATGCCAGATCACATTCATTGCCTATTTTCAATTTGCTCCACAAAATCAATTTCTTACATCATTAAACAGATAAAAGGTAGTAGTTCAAGGTTTATCAATTTACAATATTCCTTACCTACAAAACTGGAATGGCAGATTGGTTATGTGGCATTTTCAGTCTCAAAAGTGGCTTTGAATAAAGTATATAATTACATAAAATACCAACATGTTCGCCATGGATTTAAATCCATGGCTCATTAATAAAAAAGGCCGGGAGTTTAACTCCAAGAACAAAGTACACAATTAATTTATTCCAGCATGTTCGCCATGGATTTAAATCCATGGCTCATTAATAAAAAAGGCCGAGAGTTTAACACTCTCTGAATAAAGTACACAATTCATATATTCCAGCATGTTTGCCATGGATTTAAATCCATGGCTCATAAGAAAAAAAGGCCGAGAGTTTAACACTCTCTGAATAAAGCACATAGTTCATTTATTCCAGCTTGTTCGCCATGGATTTAAATCCATGGCTCATAAATAAAAAAGGCCGGGAGTTTAACACTCTCTGAATAAAGCACACAGTTCATTTATTCCAGCTTGTTTGCCATGGATTTAAATCCATGGCTCATAAATAAAAAAGGCCGGGAGTTTGACACTCTCTGAATAAAGCACACAGTTCATTTATTCCAGCTTGTTCGCCATGGATTTAAATCCATGGCTGATAAATAAAAAAGGCCGGGAGTTTAACACTCTCTGAATAAAGCACACAGTTCTTTTATTCCAGCATGTTCGCCATGGATTTAAATCCATGGCTCATAAATAAAAAAGGCCGGGAGTTTGACACTCTTTAAATAAAGAACAAAATTCATATGTGCCAACTTGTTCGCCATGGATTTAAATCCATGGCTGATAAATAAAAAAGGCCGGGATTTAAATCCCGGCCTCCTGTTTTCTTACCAATATTTCTTAATGCGTATGTTCCAACCCTTGCGCACTAGGTATCTGATTGAACTCAATACCTTGCTTCTTGGCATCCTTAAAAGCCTCTTTCGGTTTAATACTCAAAATCTGAAATAATTCAGCATCCGAATTAGCATCTGGATTGGGTGTCGTCAATAATACATCTCCTGAAAATATCGAATTTGCTCCGGCCATAAAACAAAAAGCTTGACCTTCATAATTCAATTCCAATCTACCTGCTGATAAACGAACCGCAGAACGAGGCATGATAATTCTAGCCGTAGCTATCACTCGAACCAATTCCCAAACTGAGGCTGTCTTTTGATTTTCAAACGGAGTCCCTTCTACTGGCACCAAATTGTTTACTGGAACAGATTCTGGGTGCTCTGGCAAATTGGCTAACGTCAATAACATCCCAATACGATCATCCACACTTTCTCCCATACCAATAATTCCACCTGAACATACCGAAATTTTTGCCTTACGAACATTTCCTAATGTCTCTAAACGATCATCATAGGTCCGCGTAGTAATCACATCATCATAATACTCTTCACTCGTATCAATATTATGGTTATAAGCATATAATCCTGCTTCTTTTAATCGCTCAGCTTGTTGCTCGCTCAACATGCCCAACGTACAACAAACCTCCATGCCAAGCGAATTCACCCCCTTTACCATGTCAATCACTTTATCAAAATCTGAATTATCTCTCACTTCTCTCCAAGCCGCACCCATACAAAAACGAGAACTCCCATTTTCTTTAGCCCGCAATGCAGCTTCAATAACCTCATTGTAAGGTAGCAACTTGTGAACTTTCACATTGGTGTGGTAACGAGCTGCCTGAGAACAATAGGAACAATCTTCTGGACAACCACCCGTTTTAATAGATAACAAAGTACTAATCTGCACTTCATTGGGATCATGATATTGGCGATGTACAGTTGCCGCTTGATATACCAAGTCTAAAAATGGCTGATTAAAAATGGCCTCCACCTCGGCACGGGTCCAATTAGTACGAATCATAATTTAAATTTTACTCAAAGATACTTTGAAAATCTTTTAACACGAAACACTATTCCAATTCCATCATATAAGGCAACATCGTTAAAAAGCCTTCACGCTTCTTCAAACGATCTAATTCAAAGACCGATTTTGCCCAAGGTAAGTTTGATTTTGCCCAACGCATCTCCATCGCTTCTGAAGAAGTAGCAGACTCTAACAGACTATCAAAAAACGATTTCGCTTTTGGATAAACGGCTACTTTATATTCCCCTGCTTTTAATTTTGATTTTTGAGCAGCTAGTTCTATGGCCTTATCCAACCCTCCTAACTCATCTACTAAACCTATTTTCTTAGCTTGCTCTCCCGTCCAAACGCGACCGCCAGCAATCGATTTCAATTTTTCCAAAGACATTTTTCTTCCAGCGGCTGCTTTGCTGGTAAAACTCTCATAGCCTTCATTCACCATATTCTGAATAATGGATTTCTCAAAATCACTTAATTTACCTGCAGAGTTTAAGAAATGAGAATGTTCATGGGTATTCACGTGGTCTTGGCTTATACCTAATTTATTCTTAAAGAAATTTTCCAAATTTAACCATTGAGCAAATATGCCAATGGAACCCGTAATCGTAGTAGGTTGAGCCACAATAGCATCAGCTCCCATTGCCATGTAATATCCTCCTGAGGCAGCATAATTCGACATAGATGCAATGACAGGTTTTACTTTTTTTGCCAACAAGATCTCCCTCCACATAATATCAGAAGCCAATGAGGAACCTCCTGGTGAATCAATTCGCAATACAATAGCTTTCACCGATGAATTATCTCTCAACTTGCGAAGCTCCTTCACAAAATCATCCGATCCAATGGACCCTTCTCCTCCACGCGTTCCTACAATCTCTCCTTCTGCAACTAAAATGGCGATCTTCTTCGTGCCTTCCACCTCTGGAATTGGGTTTTTAGCATGTAGATAGTCTGACATTTTCACCATAGTCAACTTCTCCTTGTCACCAATTTTTACCGCTTTCTTTAAAAGTGATTCAAACTGATCCCAATAACTCAATTTTAACATACCTAATTTCTCTGCTTTGTTTGGATTCATCGCTTGTAAACTATCAGCAATACGGTCTAAACGAGGTACAGAAATACCTTTACTTTGGGAAATCTTACTGAATATGACTTGGTTGATCGAACGAATGAACGACAGACTTTGCTCCTTACTTTCGGGACTCATATCTTCACGAATAAAAGGCTCTACAGCTGATTTATACGTTCCAACTCGAAACACCAAAGGTTCTATTTCCAACTTATCAAAAGCCTTTTTATAGAACATATATTGAACCGAAATTCCATTAAAATCCAATAAACCTGCCGGATTTAAATACAATTGGTTCGAAACAGATGCCAAATAATAAGCCTTTTCAGAATATGAATTAGAATATGCATATACAAACTTGCCTGACTTCTTAAATTTCTCTAAAGCATCGCGTATTTCAGATAACTGCGCATAACCCGCTATGGGAAAACTTACATCTAAATAAACGCCTTTGATTTTATCATCAACACGCGCTCTTTCCAAGGCTGATATAATCTGAATAAGTCCAATTTTTTCTGTACTAGAAAAAAACGGATTGGGAAAATCTGAAAAAGGATTATCCTCGTTCGAAGCATTCTCAGCCATCGGTCGATTTAGGTCCAATTTCAAAATGGAATTTTCTTTAAGTTCATATTCTGAATCAGAAGAACTCATGGCGGAACCTATCCCAGCCACTAGAAAAATGCTTACCAGCAGAAATAAAAACATTCCTACAATGGTTGCCAGTGTGTATTTAACAAATTGCCACATATCTATTTATTTTTTGCGAATTTGGTGTCAATACATAACAATCCATCACAAATTATGTTCAAAGGAATATTCTCACAAACAACGGGGATATGACTATCCGAAGTTTTTACGGTAATCTTCTCTAGATTGACGAATCACTTCATGCGCCACCTCTCTACCATACACATCATCAATATCCACAGCTAAAGAACTCGTCTCACCTGGTAACATTTTGTAAGTCCAAAAATAATGCCTCAATCGTTGAACAATGTCCTTAGGTGCATCAGAAATATCTCTCCATTTACCATAAATTGGGTCATCTTTTAACACGGCAATTATTTTATCATCAGCCTCTCCTTTATCAATCATACGAATTCCCCCAATAGGAATCGCTTGACATAAAATATCGCCATGTGTGATGGCACGTTCGGACAACACACAAATATCTAAGGGATCACCATCACCTTGTAAAATGTCTTTTCCAGAGTATTTTCTGGCCAACTCCGCAATTCCTTCAGCGCAATACGTTTGAGGTAAAAAGCCATATAAGGCTGGAACTATATTGGAAAACTTTTGAGGACGATCAATCTTCAAATAGCCTGTTTGTTTGTCTATTTCATATTTAACGGTGTCCGTCGGTACAATTTCAATAAAAGCCGTTACCAATTCAGGCATTTGATCTCCAATTTGAATTCCGTGCCAAGGGTGTGCCTTAAAGAAGTTTCTATTCATGGTATTTTTTCTGGGTTAAATTGCTACTCAGGTTTTAATCCTACAAAATTACAAAAAATATGCTGAAAACAGTCCTGTTTAGACATTCCAAAGCACAAAGGTTTAGCGGGCATTCCATTTAATTTAGTTAAATTCGCAGTTTGAATTCCATTGACCATGATATATCCCATCATACCTTACGGTGACCCTGTCTTAAGGAAGATAGCCAAAGACATTGAACCAGGCAGTATTGATTTAATTGCTTTAGCCGAAGACATGTTTGAAACCATGTATGCGGCAAGTGGAGTAGGTTTAGCCGCTCCTCAAATCGGCAAAGATATTCGCCTATTTGTGGTGGATGGTCGTCCCATGAATGAAGGAGAAGAAGAGGAAGATATAGATTCCTCATTAATTGATTTCAAAAAAGTATTCGTCAACCCAACCATCGTAGATGAAACTGGAGAAGAATGGGGATTTGAAGAAGGTTGTCTCTCCATCCCAGGTATTAGAGGGGAAGTATGGCGACCAGAATATGTCAAAATCCATTATTATACAGAACACTGGGAAGAAAAAGAAGAAGTATTTGAAGGCTTAGCCGCTCGAATCATTCAACACGAATATGACCATATCGAAGGTATCCTTTTCACCGACCACTTAAATGTGGTCAAAAAGCGCCTGATCAAAAATAAATTAACGGATATCACCCGCGGAAAAGTTTCTGTGGATTATAAAATGAAATTCCCTAGGTAATCGAATATGAAGATTTCAACAACTTGGCTTAACGATTTTATAGACTTATCACAACTGCCTCAACAAGGTAGCCCGGATGAACTGGATGTCTTGTTAACCAATACAGGATTAGAAGTAGAAGGCATTGAAGCACATGATCAAATTCCTGGTGGATTAAAAGGCTTTGTGGTGGGTGAAGTCATCAGCTGTGAAAAATTCCAAGTCAAAGAAAAAACATTGAGTGCCACTACGGTTGACGTAGGACAGGAAGAATTACTTCAAATTGTATGTGGAGCTGCTAATGTAGCCCAAGGTCAAAAAGTAATTGTTGCCACTCCAGGTACCACTTTGTTTGACAAAGAGGGTAAGCCTGTTTTTACCATTGAAAAAAGAAAAGTATACGGTCAAGTATCCGAAGGGATGATTTGTGCCGAAGATGAAATAGGCATTGGAGATTCACATGATGGCATTTTGGTTTTAGAAACACAACTAGCTAACGGAACACCTGCTACTACTTATTTCAACATTCAATCGGACTTAGTACTTGAAATCGGCCTTACACCTAACCGTGCAGATGCTGCTTCTCACTGGGGGGTGGCTAGGGATATACGTGCTGTAAGTGGATTAGACATCAAATTACCCAATGTTAGTTCCTTCCAAGAAAGTGATAATACCTATCCCATTCAAGTTCAAATTGAAGACGAAGGATGTACGCGTTTTTGCGGTATAAGTATAGATCAAGTCAAAGTGGGTCCATCTCCAGAATGGCTTAAAGATCGTTTGCAAGCGATTGGTTTACGTCCTATCAATAACATTGTCGACATCACCAATTTCATTTGTCACGGCTTAGGCCAACCCATGCATGCTTATGATTGGAAGCAAATTAATGGTCAAAAACTATTCGTCAAATCTTTAGCTGCAGGAACTCCATTCACTACCTTAGATGGCATTGAACGGCAATTAGATGGAGAAGAAATCATGATTTGTGATGCCGATGGACCAATAGGCTTAGCAGGTATCATGGGTGGTTCTAATTCCAGCATACAAGAAAACACAAGCCGAGTATTTTTGGAAGTGGCGCATTTTAGACCTGAACGCATCCGTAAATCATCTCAAGTTCATGGCCTAAAAACAGATGCTTCCTTCCGATTTGAACGAGGTACTGATATTGAAGCAAAATTACTGGCCTTACAATATGCTACTATCTTGATTCAAGAATTGGCCGGTGGAAAAGTAGCTTCTCAATTAATAGATTACTACCCCAACCAACCTGAGTTGGCACATATCGACATGACCTATGAGCGCATTCATTCCATCATGGGAATTGAATTAGCGCCTGAGCGTGTTCAAGAAATTTTAGTAGCCCTGGATTTTAAATTAAGCCATGTAAGCCCTTCTGGTTTCACGGCCATCGCACCTGCCTATCGAGTAGATGTCACCAGAGAAGCGGATGTCATTGAAGAAATTTTGCGAATCCATGGATTGGATAATATCCCATTGTCTGAGCATTTAAGTGCTCATTTCATTTCAGAATTTCCAGCGCTGGATAAAGAGAAAGTCCAACAAACTATTGGGCATCAATTGGCAGCCAAAGGATTTCAAGAAATCATTAGCAATTCCCTAACCAAAGCTGAGTTTCATACTTGGATTGAAAAGGATTTAAGCTTTGAATCTGTTGAGATTTTAAATAAACTATCCGAAGATCTAGGCGTCATGCGTCAGCACATGGTGTTTCATGGATTAGAGGCCTTGGCACATAACATCAACCGTCGCCAGAAGGATTTAAAATTAGTAGAGTTTGGTAAAACCTACCATAAAAAAGGAGCCAAATACATCGAGAAGCGCCATGCTACTTTATATGCTACAGGTTTATGGCAGGGGGAAACATGGGATCATGCTCCACAAAAAACGCAATTGTACCATTTGTTTCAAGTGTGTAAAGCAGTTATGCAACACTTAGGCAACAAGCCGTTTGACACAGAGGTCATTGAAGGCTCTTCTGTATATGCCTATGGATTACGCATTTCGGTACAAAAGAAAAGTTGCCTAGAACTTGGTATGATTCATCCGAATTTAGCCGAGAAATTTGATGTAAAACAAGATGTTTTCATGGCAGATTTCGACTGGGATTATTGGGTAAAACAGGAGAAAACAGATTTTGTTTACCAAGAAATTACTAAGTTCCCAGAGGTCCGTCGTGATTTGTCTTTAGTTATTAATAAAGAAGTGAGTTTCCAATCGATTCAACGAGTAGCAGAACAAACAGAAAAAAACATCTTGAAACAAGTTGCCCTATTTGATGTCTATGAAGGCAAAAATTTAGGTGAAGGCAAGAAATCCTATTCCATTAGTTTCATCTTACAAGATGAAAATCAAACCTTGACCGACAAGGTGATTGACTCCACCATGGAGCGATTCATTCAACGATTTGAGAAGGAATTAGGGGCTATCATACGCAAGTAATTTCCCAAACATCTTTTATGTAAATTATAAGTTTACTGATAAAATTTTATCAGTAAACTTATAATTGATTTAACCCCTATTGTTATATCAATAAAATAGATACTTTGGCATTGAAAAAGAATGACACTCGGTCAGCTTGGATAATCATTACTTAATACTAAAACCTCTAATACATTGAATACCGTTCTCTATTTCCATAAAATACCAGCCTACTTTACTCATATCATACCTACCAAATTGGAAGTTGATGGTATTAAATTCCCATTACAAGATGAAATTTCTTTGTGGGCCTTATCCAAAAGCTACGGCCATTTCAAATTGCGATTAGTATTTTTTGGACTAATCAAATCAAAAGCATTGATTATACCCGCAAATAACAAGTCCATTCACCTGAAAGTAGCATTAATGCGGCATAAAATTCCCCGTTTCACCTTGGCTATCATGGCGATTGGTTTCCCAATGGTTTATAAAATCAATTCCCAATTCATGGCCTATGCCTTTCTCATCTTTTCTCCAATTACCTATATGATGGATGCATTAACCCATCTTGTAGAAATCCAAGAAACAAATCCCCCTGCCTAAACCCACAAAAAAAGGGAGCCTTAGCTCCCTTTCTACCTATAATTCTCATGAAGCTTAGCGCTTCATCATATTGGCCATGTTAGGCATTTTCATCTTACCATCTTGCACCTTATTCATCATGCGCATCATCTTACGCATATCTTCAAATTGCTTCAAAAGATTATTCACCTGCTGGATCGACGTTCCCGAACCTACTGCAATACGGTTCTTACGAGAAGGATTCAATATATCTGGATTTTGACGCTCCTTCAACGTCATAGATTGAATGATCGCTTCAATTGGTTTAAATGAATCATTGGAAATATCGACATCCTTCACAGCTTGACCCATGCCTGGAACCATGCCCATCAAATCCTTGATATTTCCCATCTTCTTGATTTGCTGCAACTGCGCATAAAAATCTTCAAATGAGAAATTATTCTGACGAATCTTCTTATTCAATCGAGCTGCCTCATCTTCATCAAATGCCTGCTGCGCTCTTTCTACCAAAGAAAGTACGTCGCCCATACCCAAAATACGGTTCGCCATACGATCAGGATAAAACTGATCTAAAGCCTCCATCTTTTCTCCAGTAGAAATAAACTTGATAGGCTTTTCTACCACCTGACGGATAGACAATGCCGCTCCACCTCGTGAATCACCATCCAATTTGGTCAATACCACCCCATCAAAATCCAAACGGTCATTGAATGTTTTGGCTGTATTTACCGCATCTTGACCCGTCATGGAATCCACCACAAACAATATTTCCGTTGGCTTAATCGCTGCTTTTACCGCTGCTATTTCATTCATCATCGCTTCATCCACAGCCAAACGACCAGCGGTATCCACAATCACGACTTTCTTACCCATTTTACGGGCATAAGACAAAGCATTCTCTGCTATGCTAACCGCATTTTTATTTTCAGGTTCCGCATACACCTCTACCCCAACTTGCTCACCCAACACTTTCAACTGATCAATCGCCGCAGGACGGTAAATATCACAGGCAACTAACAAAACCTGACGACCTCCCTTTTTAATGTATTGAGCTAATTTTCCAGAGAAAGTGGTCTTACCCGAACCTTGAAGACCCGCAATTAACACCACAGAAGGATCGCCCTTAAGATTGATTTCTTGTTTTTGTCCACCCATCAATTGAGTCAACTCCTCATGCACAATCTTTACCAACAATTGACCAGGTTCTACCGAAATCAAAATCTTTTGACCCAAAGCCTGCTCCTTAATTCGATCAGTGATTTCCTTGGCAACTTTATAGTTCACGTCGGCATCCATCAAGGCTCTTCTAATTTCCTTCACAGTTGCCGCTACATTGACATCCGTAATTCGACCATTCCCCTTCAGGGTACGCATGGCAGAGTTTAACTTTGAACTTAAATTCTCAAACATAATATTGAATCGATTAAAAAAAGGGAATGCAATTTACGCTTTTTCAAGCAAAAATTATTCAAATAATATGGTCTTGTTTTGATGAATAAATACTCTATCCTCTAAAACCAAACGCAAAGCCTTTGCCAAGACAATTTTTTCCACATCTTTTCCAGCCTTGGACATATCTTTGGCTGAATAGGTATGATTGACGGGAACAATTTCCTGACAAATAATCGGACCTTCATCCAAATCGTCTGTCACAAAATGAGCCGTAGCTCCAATAATCTTTACTCCCCGATCAAATGCCTGCTGATATGGTCTAGCCCCAATAAAAGCCGGCAAAAAGGAATGATGGATATTGATCAGCTTCCCTTTATGTTTCAAAGAGAATTGCGGTGTTAGAATCCGCATGTATTTGGCCAAAACAATTAAATCAGGTAGATAATATTCGATTTGCTGATTGAGCAACACCTCATGGGCTTCCCTTTCCAAACCGCCAGCCGATATAAAATGAAAGGGTACTTGAAATTGTTGGCATAAAGAAGCTAAATCTTCGTGATTTCCAATCACGGCATCAACCTTAAAATTCAGATCTTGATATTGATACTTAATTAATAATTCCCCCAAACAATGGTGCTCTTTAGTCACTAAAATTAGCACCCGCTTTTGCTTCGGCGGAATGATTTCCACTTCTGCTTGCTTGGGTAACATGGAAATTAATCGCTCCTGAACCAAGACTAAATCGCATGGACCAGTAAAGGAGATACGCATGAAAAAACGATCCGAACCCTCATCCACAAACTCATTGGTTTGAGTTACATTAACCAATTGTTCGTACAAGATGCCCGTAATTTTATGAACCAAACCCTTCTCATCCCTACAAGCAATTTTAATAATCGTCTCCATGAAAAATTTATTCGTAAATTCTTCAAATTTAGCCCGAAATAATGGAGTAAAAAAGATTTAGTCTTTACCTTTGCAGGATTATCAAGACGTAGTCTGGTAATTTTAAGAACGTAACATCATATACTTGTATTAAACAATGGAAAAAATTAAAGTAGCTAACCCGGTCGTAGAACTTGACGGCGATGAAATGACCCGAATCATTTGGAAATTCATCAAGGATAAATTGATCTTACCTTATTTAGATGTAGATATTAAATACTATGACTTAGGTGTAGAATACCGTGATGAAACCAATGACCAAGTAACGATTGAGGCTGCTGAAGCCATCAAGAAATATGGTGTAGGTATCAAATGTGCTACCATCACTCCTGATGAAGCTCGTGTAACTGAATTTGATTTAAAACAAATGTGGAAGTCGCCAAACGGTACTATCCGCAATATCTTGGATGGAACGGTATTTAGAGAGCCAATCGTATGTGCCAATGTGCCTCGTTTAGTTCCTAACTGGACTGCTCCTATCATGATTGGTCGTCACGCTTTTGGAGATCAATACCGTGCAACGGACTTTGTTACTAAAGGAAAAGGTAAATTAACGGTTACTTTCACTCCAGAAGATGGTGGTGATGCTCAGACTTTTGAAGTGTATAACTTTAAAGGCGATGGTGTAGCTTTAACCATGTACAACACAGATGAGTCTATCCGTGGTTTTGCTCACTCTTGCTTTAACATGGCTTTGAGCAAAGGCTGGCCGCTTTACTTATCTACGAAGAACACCATCTTGAAAAAATACGATGGTCGTTTCAAAGATATCTTTGAAGAAATCTTCCAAGCAGATTACAAGGCTCAATTCGATGCCAAAGGTATTGTTTATGAGCACCGTCTAATTGATGACATGGTAGCTTCTGCTTTAAAATGGAATGGTAATTTTGTTTGGGCTTGTAAGAACTACGATGGCGATGTTCAGTCGGATACAGTAGCTCAAGGTTTTGGTTCATTAGGTTTAATGACTTCTGTCTTGATTACTCCAGATGGTAAAGTAATGGAAGCAGAAGCGGCTCACGGAACAGTGACTCGTCACTACCGTGATCACCAAGCTGGAAAACCAACTTCTACCAACCCAATCGCTTCCATCTTTGCTTGGACACGTGGTTTAGAGTTCCGTGGTAAATTGGATAACAACCAGGCTTTGATTAATTTCTGCCAAACCTTAGAAAAAGTTTGCGTAGCAACAGTGGAATCTGGTAAAATGACAAAAGATTTAGCGGTATGTATCCATGGAAACAAAGTTCAACATGGTGAGCATTACTTATACACAGAAGAATTCTTAACGGCTTTAGATGAAAATTTAAAAGCGGCTTTAGGAAAATAAACTTTCTTATTGTGATATCATTCAAATGCCTCTCGAATATTCGAGGGGCATTTTTTTGAGCACAATTTTTATTTAACGATAACGACCCCCTTTGTAAAAACCTGCCCTTCAGATTTCAAGACCAATTGATATTTACCCGAATGTATACCGCTAAGATTCATCGTATAAACTCCATCTTGACTGATTTTCCCTTGTAAAGCCACGCGCCCATCTATCGTATAAAGGTAATATTCCGCTCCAGCTAATGTGGCGATACTTTCAATACTGATGTTATCAATGGCGGGATTGGGAAATACAGAAAGTCCTCCATCATCTGGCAAAGTGTAATCATATTCCACCTTTGGACTAAGACAAGTCAACGAATTACTGTATTTTTTAGCAATCTGTAAACTATATTTTCCCGAGGTTTTTAGTCGCAATAAACCTGACTTTTCTGCCAAAAGGCTTCCATTCTTTTCCCATGAATACCCGATATTGGAATCCATATTGGTACTAGTTGCCTTTAACATATACGAACCGAATACCTCCATGGTAGCCGTTGGTACAGGTAAGGATTGAACTTGCACTTTGTTAGAATACTCAGAGCTACAAGCATCCGCATCATGGGCCTTTACTTGGTAAAGCCCTGAATTTTTAACAACTATACTATTTCCTTGAATGCCATTTGACCATGAATAAATAAGGCCTACTCCTGCTTGCATCTTCAATTCAACAGACTGACCTTCACAAAAGAGAGAATCGCCCATAACTAGAATAGTAGGTTTAGATGGCAGAGGTAAGCTTTTGAATGCTAAGCTGGGCATACTAAATTGATTACCCAAATCATCTTCTAATATTGCCGAATATTGACCTGATGTCAACAACTGCTTTTTCAATAAATTTCCAACATTTCCTGAAGAAGTATTATACCAAGTGATTTTTTTGAAATTTGTCGTTAAATCGAGTGATAATTCATTGTTAGGTCCACAAGCCAATTGGATGTTTGGCATGGCTTTGGATGAAATAGGAAATTTAATGGCGTCCAATTGACTGGATATTTTCTGAAACCATAAATCGGCTAAAGTGACGTAGGCTCCTCGCGAAAAGTGAATACAATCCGATTTCCTAGGAATCTCCACATTTTCCGTATTAGGACCAGAATACAAAAATGGAATTCCACTAGAAGTTACCATATCCTTTTGAGCCTGTACGATTCCCGCATCCCAAATAGTGGGCGTACATGTCCCATCCGATAGCTGAACTGAAACGGAAGTAGCCTCTGAAATCAGCCAAGGCACATCCATCCCTGTATGCCTTCTTAAGGTATTTATTAACTCAATGAAATAATTTTTATACTCTGCGGCAGGTGTTTTATGAAAGGCATCATTCTCCCCTTGATGCCAAAGGATAGCCCTTACACCATTTTTTTGACCATATATTTCCACGGCTCTCCTTAAATTAGCATAAGGAAATCCCTTGGGATAATAGATACTAGGAGCCCATTGATTAGCTGTTAGAACACCCCGTGAAGATTCAGCCCAATTCTTAATTCCTGTTCCCACCCAAGCTGTATTATAAAAACAAACAGGCACATTGTACTTTTTCACCAAAGAATCTCCCAATATTGGCCAGTAAAAATTAGAAAGCCCCATAGGTCCAATCGTCACAGTAGAATCAATCTTCCGAAACTCGGTCATGGGAAAATCTAAATTATGCTCTCCTATGTATTTATAATTAGGGCTTGGATTATATTCTTTGAAAAAGTTGTAGAAATTAGCAGCTATCACCCGATCATCGATCGCCTGAGTATCATTGGGTTTTCTAAATGTACCTTCTGCATTAGATTGACCGGAAATAATAAAATTTTCTCCAACCCCAACACGACCTAAGCTCGTACTATCTTTAATTTGTTGATTTAAGACTGTGCGTATTTTTAATTGATACCAGCCTCCTTTAGCGACGATATTTCCTTGAAAAACACCCCCTTTAGGCTTCGCATCTAAGGTAAACCAATCAAGCGTTTGACCTTGATTTGCTTGAACAGGAACCAATTTAGCTTGAACATGATCAATATTACCTGCATAGTTCCCCAACACAGAAAATGTGGCTTCATTGACGTTATTACGCTGAAAGACTTGACGGAAATGAGGATAAGAAATACTGACTTGCGCCTGAACAGCTTGTACGCAAAGACCTATCAATAAGAGCAGTATACTTTTCTTCATAGATGAAAATTAGATTGCTAATTTAGGGATATATTCCAAAAATCACATCGCCATAAAATAAGAAAGTCGTACCAGATTAAATCTGATACGACTTCCCACCAAATACTATTTATTTCTTATTCAGAAACAACAGAGAAAGTTACTTTGTGCTTCACTTCTTTGTGTAAATCCAAAGTAGCTGCGTAATCACCAATGGTTTTCACTTCACTATCGAATGAGATTTTCTTACGATCAACATCGAATCCTTTTTCTTTCAACATTTCTGAGATTTGAAGACTAGTTACGCGACCAAAGATTTTACCGCTATCACCAGTTTTAGCAACAATCGTTAAATTCATGTCACCAATAGCTGCAGCTAAATCAGTAGCATCTTGACGAATTTTTTCCACTTTATGTGCCGCTTGCTTGATATTTTCAGCCAAGACTTTGCGGTTGGACGGTGTTGCCATCATAGCAAAACCTTGTGGAATTAGGTAGTTACGACCATAACCTGGTTTCACAACCACGACATCGTTCTTGTAGCCTAATCCAGCAATATCCGTTTTTAATATTATTTCCATTTTTGTATAAAATCAAATGTTATTAGGATGTACCTGGTCTATTTTAAACCGTCAGCTACATATGGCATTAAAGCCAAGTGACGTGATCTTTTTACTGCTTGCGCAACTTTACGTTGAAATTTCAACGAAGTACCAGTAATACGACGAGGCAAGATTTTTCCTTGCTCGTTCACTAACTTTAATAAGTAATCTGGATTTTTAAAATCAATGTATTTAATACCCGATTTCTTAAATCGGCAATATTTTTTACGATTACTATTTTTATCTACAGGTTCGTTTACAAGTGTCATCTTATGCTTCTGTTTTTTCTGGTTTTCTACCTACTAAACCTTTTCTCTTTTTCTCATTATACGCAACCGCGTGCTTGTCTAAGGCTAATGTCAAGAAGCGAATAACCTTCTCATCACGCTTGTATTCAAGTTCAAGCTTAGCAATTAATGCTGGTGCCGCTAAAAATTCAAAAATCTGGTAATAACCTGTGTGCTTGTTCTGGATTGGGTAAGCCAACTTGCGTAAGCCCCATGCATCTTCATGAACAATTTGTGCACCGTTATCTACCAACACTTTCTTGAATTTTTCAACGGCGTCCTTTGTCTGTTGTTCAGACAAAACGGGAGTTAAAATGAACACCGTCTCATAGTTTTTTAATTCCATAAAAAATTGTTGTTAGTAAAAAATTAAAATTGGACTGCAAAAGTATCAAAAATACTTCACAATCAAAAACTTGTAAGAAATAATTGCTTATTTAACTTCGAATGTCCCGAGCCCAATGAGGAAACCTTCCGCATATAACTCAATTTCATGCTTTCCTTCTCGATAAGGAACAGAACGAGCATAAATGAATTCCACCGACTGGTGATTATTTTCATAAAAAATGCGCTGCTTTGCCGTGTAAGACAGCTCTTTACCTTTAAAACTCAAAGTTCCCGAACCCAGTGAATAATCCGACAAGGTTTGACCCGTCGGTTCTATGATGCGCAAATAAATGGTTTTAACTTCTTTAGAGGCTAATGGATTTTCTTGTAGATGGAAAATCACACGAATCTTATCAATCTTCTTGGATTTATGAATCCCCACTTCCTTTCCTCGAGAAGAAATGGCGTAGACATTCACCCCTTCGGCCCTTAAGGCTGCCGCCACTGAAACCTTTTCGACCAACTCTTGATTTCTAACTTCTAAGATACGTGAACGCTCACTCAGTTCTCTTTGCTTGACACCAAACGTTTCAGATGAATCTTTTAAGGCTTTTTGAACATTGGACAAACCGTCCTGCAATAATTTTGCTTCTCGACTCAATGAATCATTTCTTGCTAATAAAAACGAATTCTCTCTTCTTAATTTCTTGATTTCTTGATCTTTCAATCCCAATAAACGCAAATAATAGGCCAACTTCTGTTTAAAATCAGCCTCATTCATTTTAGGATTTTCAGCTAATTCCTTTTTATCACCCAATATTTGCTCACGGGCCACCTCTAGCTCACTCACCCGACCACCTAATTTCTTGATTTGAATCATGCGCAATTGCAATTGCTTGGAGATTGAATCCAGCTGCTCACTAGCACTTTCCGCAAACTTTCCTTCTGTTTTTCCCAAGGAAAATAGCTGGATTTGATAATGCTCACACACCCAAAGCCCGCTCATTATAAGAAGAAGCAAAGAAAGCACTCCAATAACCCGCTGCTGACCCTTTTCCTTGGAACTCATAGTATCTGACTCCATGTTCAAATTTTTCTGGTAAGAGCTGACGTATATCAAACTCCTAGAATCAAAAATAATAAATTAATTTTACTTTTATTTTTTTCTTCATTCAATCTTTAACAAATTTCCAACATGTCCATCGCACAACATATTTCAGAGATTCAAGCCCAATTGAAATTTAGTTCTGCGAAACTCATAGCAGTAACCAAAACCCGCAGTATCGATGAACTGAAAGCCACTTACGATGCAAGCATACTCGATTTTGGGGAAAACAGGGTTCAAGAAATGGTGGAAAAGCAAAGTCAATTACCAACCGATATCCGTTGGCATCAAATTGGCCATCTGCAAACCAATAAAGTAAAATACATTGCGCCCTTTGTTCATTTGATTCATTCCGTGGACTCTTTTCGCCTATTAAAAGAGATTGATGCTCAAGGAAAAAAACTAGGGCGCATCATTCCCTGCCTTTTTCAAATGTACATTGCGCAAGAAGAAAGTAAATTTGGACTTGATAAAGGCGAGTTATTGAGTATACTAGCTAGTCCTGAATTTGCCGAATTGCAACACATTAAAATACTAGGCTTAATGGGAATGGCCAGTTTTACCGACAATGAAGCTCAAGTCGCCGCTGAATTTCAAGCATTGCATGATGTATTCATCGAACTACAAACCCAACAAACAGCGTATAACACAGGCCTTGTAACGTGGCAAGAATTATCCATGGGCATGTCGGGGGATTACCTCCTAGCCGCTAAGTTAGGATCTACCATGGTTCGGGTGGGCTCAGCGATTTACGGAGCTCGTTCTTGAGGATCGACTATTCCAAAGCACTAAGGCCATTTCTACCAAAAAGAAAAATAATGCTAAACCAAAGCAATATAAAGCCCAGCTCGTACGTGGATAATCTTCCCCTAAACCCGTTGGAACTTCTTGGCTTATACTAACTTGTTTCTGATCGGCATAATGCTCTTCCAATTCCTTTTTTGAATACGTGGCCAATTGACTGAATTCTTTGGGATAATTCAATGCTAATGTAGCCAAGGTTTTTCCTCCAATTTGCGCCTCGATAAAACCATTGGCTCCCGACCTAAGATCCTGCATCATGGCCTGAGGAATACGGCACAACCACGATTTACCCAACCAATTTTGTTCAGGAATAAAGTTTTTCCCTTGCTTTCGCCAGTTTAACAAACTTTTCTCGGAAGATTGATATACAAAATCAGCACTGGCTTTGATTTCAATTCCTTGAGAACTAATTCGTTGATGTAATACGGGACTCATACCACTGGATAAGACCATTTCATGCCAAACAGGTAAAAATAAACCATGTTTATTAAATCCATCTTGTGGAGCTACTACATGGGATGAAAACAAAAATACTGTCCCCTGGCCCACTTTCAATTTCTCTAAAAAGGGCTTCCCATTCATCCAAGAAATAAGTACTTCATTTCCTGGATTCCATTCCCACAAAGGCTTGGATGTCCATAACTTAGCCGCATTATTCAAGGACTTTTTAGCTAAAATCTCCTGAAAAAAAGATTGTCGGGAAGAAACTTGCTGAACCGGTAACTCCGAAGTGGAGGTTTGTACCAACTGCTTACCTGTACCAGCCAAAAAGCGATTTAGATCTTGTAGAATGGCTTCATTGGGACTATTATTTGGAATTATTGCCAAGGAATGTCCTTGACTGACCCAAGTATTCAATGCCTTCCAATCCGTGGCTGTCCTATCTTCAACACCCACCAAACATACAAAAGCATCCTCTGGTAAGTGAGCGGGTAATATTTCCGAAGCTTGAATGGATTTGAACTCAAAAAATTCCTCTTTCTCAAATACCTTCTCTAGATTTTGAGCATTCCCAACCACATAAATTTTACGTGCTGCGGAACTTTGTAACATAAAATAAAAATTATTGTCAAATGCTACGGGATCATCCGACAATAGTTTAGCCCGATACACGCCTGATTTAGTCAAAGAAAATGGGAACCTGAGCTCACTTGATTCCGCTGGCTCCAAAGTGACCGACTGAGTCGCCATCATAAAATCATTCAAATACAGGGATATTTGTCTTTTATTGGCAGCTTGAGTGCCTCCATTTTTCAGACGAACAATTAATTCATAACTGGTATTGGGGCGAATGAACTTATTGGATAAATATACACTATCGACAAAAACATTATCCAAATTTATCGCTGGAAACGGCTGTAACACGTAAGTCCCTTTGTTGGGAAAACTAGGTAATGTTTTATTTTTGGGAAAGTTAGAAAACCAATACAGTGATGGCTCCTGCTGATTTTCTTCCGCTATTTGCTGGGAATGTGTCACAATTTGTGATGCCTTGATTGGTTCCAAACCGGGCCCTCGTTGATTCCAATGTTCCCTGATTTGAGGCCAAGCTTTTGGTTCAAAATCTTGGCTTTCAAAATCATTAAAAAATAAATGCGCTTGTCCATTTGGACTAGCAGGTAGACTTGTCGATTTCGCTAAAAAAGCCTTTCTGGCTACCAAAACTTGGGCGGGACTATTATCTACATAGAGGATCAATTTTGACTTAGCATTCCGTTGGAAGGATATTGGGCCCAAAGGATTAGCGAATCCCAAAATCAAAAAAAATAAACTCAGCAATCGGGCCAAAAGGAGCCAGAATTTTTGAACCTGCTTTAAGCCCTTTCCTTCTTGGTGAATCTTTTCTAACCAACTTAAATCCGAATAATACAAAACCTTGGCTGCCTTTTTGTGGTAAAAATGCATCCAAAGGGGTATGATCAATCCCAATAAGGCCCATAAATACATGGGATGGGCAAAATGAATATTCATATCCTCTAAAATACAAAAAATCCCAATCGCTTGATTGGGATTTCAAGATTTGAATGTGATTATATTAACGAGTAAGGGAAATAATTTCAAATTCCATTTTACCTGCTGGTGCCTGGATTTCAGCTAAATCCCCCACTTTCTTACCCAACAATCCTTTACCAAATGGTGAGGATGCCGAAATTTTCCCTGCCCTCAAATCAGCCTCTTCTTCTGAAACAATCGTATAAGTTACGACAGCACCTGATTTGGTATTCTTAATTTGAACAATGGAATAGATAGACACCTTGGATAAATCAATGGTCGATTCATCTAACACACGTGCATTGGCTACAATTTCTTCCATTTTGGAAATCTTCAACTCCAACAATCCTTGAGCATCTTTAGCAGCATCGTATTCAGCATTTTCACTTAAATCACCTTTATCACGCGCTTCAGCAATTTGCTTGGCCATATCGGATCTACCTTGAATCTTCAAGTGATGCAATTCCGCCTTTAACTTATCTAGGGCTTCTGCAGTGTAATATTGTAACTTTGCCATATGCTTTATTAATTCTAAAGGGTGATAAAAACAAAATAGAACGGCCTCCGACCGTTCTACTTAATTTATTCGTAGTTTTGTTTCGGATTCGTTCCTAAAATAAATATTTTATAAATAACACGTAATTCGGTTTATTTTGCCTTGCAAAGGTAATTAAAAAGCTGAGAGATTCCCAAATCATTTCGAATATCCGAATTATTGACCAATTACATATGCGCATTGTATTTTTTGGAACTCCTGATTTTGCTGTTGCTAGCCTTGAAGCTTTAATGGACGCTAATTTTACGGTTGCAGCCGTAGTGACAGCCCCTGATAAACCTGCAGGTAGAGGCCAACAAATTCAAGCTTCCCCGGTGAAAATATTTGCTGAAAGTAAAAATTTACCTGTCTTACAACCCCTCAAATTAAAAGATCCCGAATTCCTAGAAGAGCTAAAGTCATATCAAGCTGACTTACAGGTGATTGTTGCATTTCGCATGCTACCTGAATCTGTTTGGAACATGCCGCCTTTGGGGACCTTTAATCTCCATGCGTCGCTTTTACCCAATTACCGAGGTGCAGCTCCCATCCACTGGGCAGTCATTAACGGTGAAACAGAAACAGGTGTCACTACATTTTTCTTACAGCATGAAATCGACACAGGAGATTTATTATTTCAAGAAAAAGAAGCGATTTCGCCTGTAGACACTACTGGAGATTTATATGAGCGTTTGATGAAAAAAGGAGCTCAACTTGTCGTAAAAACGGCCAAGGCTATTCAAGACCATACGATTCAAGCACAGCCACAAATCATGACGGGTGATATGAAGCCCGCTCCGAAATTACACCGAGCTACCGGGGAAGTCCATTGGTCAAAAACAGGTAAAGAAATTGTCAATTTAGTGCGTGGAATGCATCCTTTCCCAGGATCACATACGCAGTTTCAAGGTAAAAACTGCAAACTAATTCATATAGAATTTCATCCTGAAATAATACCTGATTTAGGTATTGGCGTTTGGGATTCAGACCAAAAGACCTATTTAAGGGTAGGATGTGCCGACGGCTACATTCAGATTTTGGAATGGCAAATGGAAGGGAAAAAGCGGATGAAAATAGCTGATTTTTTAAGAGGTTATTCTTTTACATTTTAGCTTGAGGCTTCCAACGACCTAAAGGAAAAAAATACCCATTGTTTCCGCGCTGCACATAAGCCCATTGCTCTTTTACATTCACATGAATTCTAGGTTTGGGATTTTGCTGATAGCTTTCCATCCAATAACGTGCACTTTCTGGAATGGGTCGCGCTATTTCACATAGACATGGCTGCATCATGCGAAATTCATTCATGGCTTCCAATAAATCACGCGTGTCCTGAACTAAATCTACCCGACTAAGATTCGCTTTTTGAATATAAATTTGTTCATAATTACTTTTAAAATGCTCAAACTCAAATGCCAAATTGGGATGCTGTCGAAGTAATGCAGCAGAGTTCTTGAAGGCTTGAATGTGACCTAAGTCGGGGAATCCTACAAAATCGCCCCCCCAATAAAGTCCGAGATCCTTGGCGATAGCACCCATTTTATCATACATGATACCTCGTTTCAAATACCGCTTCTTCCGGTATATGGCCACGTCGGCAGCTAGGCTAAAATTATGCATGGACAAAGCTATCTTAGATCGACCTCGTTTTTGCAAGGATAATTGCTGTTTTAATGAGCGTGTTTCCGAAGAATAGCGCATGGCATACTGCCGAAACTTGAATTTAGTATGTAAACTATCCTTCAAAGATTTAAATAAACGTATATCGTCCTCCAATTCCAATGCCCAAAATGCAGTAAGATCAGGCTTGTCAATCAGAACACGTTGAGCTAAATATTCATCCACCGAATCATTCATCCGAAAAGTACTATCCGACTGAAATGTCTTCTCCGTTCGAATGCCTTGTGCATCTTCGAGAATGAGAGTTAAATTTTGATATGGTTCAAGGTTTGAGATACTATCTTGTTGGGAAAACATCCAGACCAAATCTTTCCATTGAAGGCTGTCTAATCGAGAAGTTTGACAAGTTCTTATTGGGGATTGCGAATACGCAGCACAGGAAATAATGCTCAGAAATACGAGAATTAGTGCTTTCCGCATGAAAAGGAAATTAATGTAAAGGAATAATCAGCTGTTCTCCACGTAAAGTAAGATCTTGATCTTTATGGTTTACTTCCATCAATGATTTTTTGGAAACTCCATATTTCTCAGCTACCACGCGAAGGACATCACCTGGACCTACAGTATGAATAGTTTGAATTTTGACGTTTAACTTGGTTATTCCCACCTTGATTCCATTAGGATCTACTCCAGGATTAAGAGCTTTCAGCTGGTCTGGTTTAAGTCCAAAACGATTGGCAATACCAAAAAATGTTTCCCCTTTTTCAACCGTATAAGCATGACTTTTCCCTCCTACATTTTTCAAAGATTCTGCCTCAGGTACTTTTTCTGCTTCGGCTTCCTTTTTTTGAGCTTCTAAATCTTGTTGGGCCGAGACGGCGGAATCTCCTTGGTCACTTGAAGCTACGGTTGTTTCCGAATCATCCGTGGAATCAATGATAATGGGAGTAGGATCATCTAATAAAGTTTCATCCTCTTCCATTTTTAGCTTTTCTGCTTTCACCAACTCTTCGGAAGTAGGGCTTAAAAAATGTTCATAGCCCACCAATAGTAATCCTGCCAAGGTGGCTAACAAGATCAACAACGTGATGAATGGAAGCTTGGCGGTGGAACTATCTTTGATGAATGAAAAAGGATTTTTCATGTATTATGACAAATTGGATTTTGTTTTTTGGCTCATTTCAGCCACTTTTTCAATTAAATCTTGCTTGTATGTGAGCAATTTTTGAGCTAATGTTTCATCTGAAATGGCCAACATTTGAACGGCTAAAATTCCCGCATTTTTGGAGGCATTCAATGCCACCGTGGCTACGGGAACCCCATTGGGCATTTGTAATATGGACAAAACTGAATCCCATCCATCAATGGAATTGGATGATTTCACTGGAACGCCAATTACTGGTAATATGGTAGCTGAAGCAACCATTCCTGGCAAATGTGCCGCTCCACCAGCACCAGCGATGATGACTTGAACACCCCGTTCTTTGGCAGTTTGTGCATACTGAAGCATTTTAACTGGAGTACGGTGAGCAGATACAATATCTACTTCATAAGCTACTCCAAATTCCTTGCAGATTTCGATTGCATCTTGCATAACCGAAAGATCTGAACTACTTCCCATGATGATTCCTACCATATCTATTGCTGCTTAACTAATAACACGAATGATTTTTCTTACTTGATTGGCTTTTTCCTCTACTTCTTCTCGACTATCTCCTATAATACTGACGTGCCCCATTTTGCGAAATGGTTTCGTTATTTTTTTCCCATATAAAAATGGATAAACGCCTGGAATAGCTAATGCTTCGGACAAACCTGCATATTTTACCTTTCCTGTATATCCAGCTTCCCCTAAGAGATTCAACATCCCAGCAAATACCGTGGTAGAAGTGTCCCCCAAAGGCAAACCAGCGATGGCTCTTAAATGCTGCTCATATTGTGAAGTTGCATTGGCTCGTATCGTTTGATGACCCGAATTATGCGGACGAGGGGCTATTTCATTGATTAGGACTTGTCCGTCTTTAGTCAGAAACATTTCCACGGCCAATAAACCCACCATTTTCATTTCTTGAATTAATCGAGTAGCGATGTCTACTGCTTGGGCTTCGATTTCTTTGGAAATAGCGGCTGGTGAAATTAAAAACTCGACCAAATTTTGAACTGGATGAAAAACCATTTCCACGGCTGGAAAGGCCTTCACTTCTCCATGTATATTTCTAGCCACGATAACGGCTAATTCTTTTTCAAAATCAACTGCCTTTTCCAATAAACCAGGAGCGTCAAATCCTTCCGCAATTTGTGAAGCATTCGCAATCAATTGAACTCCTTTCCCATCATATCCTCCTTTACCCAGCTTTTGATAGGCTGGCAAAAAATCAAGATGCTGATTTATTTCATCCCTCGACTCAATCAATCGGAAGTCGGCCGTAGGAAATCCATATTGTTGAAAAAACTGCTTTTGGGTTCTTTTATCCTGAATCATGCGCAACAAATGAGGCTGAGGATACACCTGTTTCCCTTCGGAGGCTAATTTCTCTAAAGCATCAATATTGACATGTTCTATCTCGATACTGATTAAATCTTGCGACTGACCAAATTGATAGACGGTATCAAAATCTTGAAATGACCCTTGTGTAAATTCATGTGCCAACCGATGGCAAGGCGCTTCAGGATCTGGATCAAGGCAGGAAATCTGGAAATCCAAATCGATGCCTGCTTGCAAAAGCATGCGGCCTAACTGTCCTCCTCCTAATAATCCAATTTTTGGCAAGTCCTGATACATAAATTCCTTTCGAATGGATAAAATTACGGCTTTTGTTTTACCTTTGGAAATTATTTTCCTAGTCCAAATTAGATTCTTTCAAATTTTAAGATAATGTCGAAAAGAACGCTTACCCTCATTTGCATTTTATTGCTAGCTGTAGCTAGCCGACTTTTAATATTAGCAGGACCAGCGTGGGCTAATTTTTCGCCGATTACATCCATGGCCTTATTTGCTGGAGCTTATTTTAGCAGCAAATCTCAATCTATTTCTTGGACTATTTTAAGTATTTGGCTGGCTAACTTAGTTTTAAATAACTTAGTTTACCCTCAATACTACGATGGTTTCTCCTTCGGCTTTGCTCCTATCCACATGTCGCTTTTTGTGGGGATTTCTTTATTAGGAACCTATATGTTGAAAAACAAAATCACTGCATTAAACTTCCTGACTTCCAATTTAGCGGCAGTTATTGGCTTCTTTTTACTATCCAACTTCGCTGTTTGGGTGAACATGCCCAGCCTAGGTTCGGCGGTGGTAGGTGACGAATTAGTGTACTCGAAAGATTGGAATGGCTTAATGCAATGCTATGCCATGGGATTGCCTTTCCTGAAAAACAGTTTGGTAAGTCAATTCCTATTTTCAGGAATTTTCTTTGGAGGATTTGAATTACTAAAAAAACAAGTTCCCGCATTACGATAGGCATGAGCAAGCATGAATAGCCTGCCCATGCTAGGTCATTTATTCGTTTTTGTACACCTTACCTTCTTTCATCACAAATTTCACTCGGCTCATTGACTGAATGGTTTCTGCAGGATTCCCTTCTACCGCAATGATGTCAGCCCATTTACCCGGTTCAATGGATCCTAACATATCACTTTGTCCCAATAAATCAGCTGCATTGACGGTTGCGGATTGAATGGTTTCTAGTGCGGGCATACCTGCTTCATGCATCAATTCAAATTCACGGGCATTTTTGCCATGGCCAAATACCCCGGCATCCGTCCCAAAGGCAATTTTCACCCCTGCCTTGTAAGCTCTACCAAAAGTAGACTGAATCATGGGACCGATAGCCAAAGCTTTCAAACGAACCATTTCTGGATAATAATTGGGAATTTTGGCTGAATCAGCGGTAGATCGACCAGCTATAACGGTAGGCACATAATAAGTCCCATGCTTTTTCATCAATTCCATAATTTCCTCCGTCATATAAGTTCCATGTTCGATGGAGCTTACTCCCCCTAAAACGGCACGTTTGATGCCTTCTGCACCATGGGCATGAGCCGCTACTTTAAAGCCATAATCTTTAGCTGTTTGCACTATGGCCTGCACTTCTTCTACAGTAAATTGAGCACCCATACCATCTTTGGCATAGCTCAAAACCCCTCCAGTAGAAGCAATTTTAATGACATCTGAACCTTCTTTGTAGCGTTGTCTAACTGCTTTACGAGCATCATCAACTCCATTGACAATACCTTCTTCCGGACCTAAATCTTTGGTATAATATTGGTTTACGCCATTGGTTCCATCCATATGACCTCCTGTGGTAGATATGGCTACACCAGCTGCAAATATTCTTGGACCTTCTACTAAGCCATTATTGATGGCATTTCTCAAACTGATACTTATTAATCCTCCCAAATCCCGAACCGTGGTAAAACCTGCCATCAGGTTTTTCTTTCCAAAGACCAAAGCTTGGTAAGCTTGATCACCAGGATTTTTCACAAATCGGTCTAAATAGGCATTGGGGTTGGTTTCACTTCGTAAATGAACGTGCATATCGATTAAACCCGGCATCACGGTTTTACTTTTCAAATCAATGACTTGATCACCCTTCTCTGGATTGATAAAACCGGATGAAACACTGACAATCTTTTTTCCCTGAACGGTAATGGACATTTTAGGTAAGACCTTCAATGTTTTCACATCAATTAAATTACCACAATGAATGATGGTTTTTTGAGCTAGTATAGGCTGAACTGCCCACAATAGAATAAGTAAGATTTTTTTCATAGGATGTTGATTTAGCAATTTCACCCTTGTCGTGCGTAGATTTGACAACCTTCCAAAGGTTGTCAAATCTAAGTGAAAAAGGATAAAATCGTACTATCTAGATCAAGAAATCCAAAATACTTATTCCTTGGAATCCAATATTTTATCTACATGAGACCAAAAGCTTGGATACGATTTAGCCACTACACCTGGTTCATGAATAACTATTTCAGATAACAGTCCTAGCGGAGCAAAAGCCATGGCCATGCGGTGATCATCATAGGTTTCAAATTCGGGAGCAACTTGCTCATGCATGGTCAAGGCACCCGATAATTCATATTTCAAACAGGGTTCCACCTCGACTAAATTTCCTCCAATCTTCTTTAGTTCTTGTTGTAATGCCAACACGCGATCCGTCTCTTTTACCTTCAAGGACTCAATCCCCGTTAATGTTAAATGTATGTTTTTGGCTGTAGCCACCACACAAATAGTTTGAGCTAAGTCGGGACAATCAGTAAAATCCCATGCCAAACTTGGTTTAGCTTCGCATTTGGTCAATAAAAATCCTCTACCCGTATAGGTACTTTTCACGCCCATTTCGGCCATGATATGTTGAATAGCCGAATCGCCTTGCAGTGAATTCTCTTTCAAACCTAATAATTCCAAGGATGCATCTTCAAAGGGCGATAAAGCAACCATGGAATACCAATAACTGGCTCCAGACCAATCTGATTCTACAGCAAAGGGATTCACTTGATAACTTTGTGCGGGTATATTGATCAACGATTTATACCAATCTGCCTCCGCTTGAATACCAAAATGTTTCATTTGAGCCAAAGTCATTTCAACATAAGGTTTTGAACCCAATGAACCCGTAATAGTCAATTCCAAACCGTCTGGCAACAAGGGAGCTAACATCAAAATAGCAGATATAAACTGCGAACTTACGTCTCCCCGAATGGATAAATTCCGATTCCCCGCATAGCTAAAGCCATTCAATTGCATGGGCGGATAACCTTCTTTATTCAGGTAATTGATATCTGCTCCTAAGCCTCTTAAAGCATCAACCAAAATACCAATCGGACGCTCACACATACGCGGTGTACCTGTCATTTTTTTCTTTTGGCCCTTAATAGCATAATAGGCAGTCAAAAAACGCATGGTCGTACCTGCATCTAATACATCAGCCACCTCCCCATTTTCTGACAATAAGCGAATCATGGTTTGGGTATCTCTCGCTTCCGCCAAATTCGAAACATTGGATAATGCTCCACCTGCTAAGGCATTGATGATCAAAGCACGATTACTTTCCGACTTAGAAGCCGGTAATGGTATGATTTCTTGAAAAGATTTGTTTCTTGGGAATAGGCGAATTTGACTCAAAACTAGGTAGCGCTTAGCGCAATTTTAAAGTGACAAGTGAGATAACAGCTAAAATAATACCCACAATTAAGAATCGGATAACAATTTTAGCTTCATGGTAATTTTTCTTTTGAAAATGGTGGTGCAGAGGTGACATCAAAAAGACGCGCCTCCCCTCTCCATATTTTCGTTTGGTATACTTAAAATAAGCCACTTGAATAATAACGGACATATTTTCTACTAAAAAGATTCCACATAATACGGGGATCAACATCTCTTTACGGATAACAATGGCCAGCGTTGCAATTACTCCGCCCAACATTAAACTTCCTGTATCTCCCATAAAAACCTGAGCTGGATAGGCATTGTACCATAAAAATCCAATGCAAGCTCCTACGAAAGCCGCACAAAAAATAGCTAGCTCTCCCGAATTGGGGATGAACATGACATTCAAATATTGAGAGAAAACTTTATTTCCAGATACATAAGCCAAAATAGCCAGGGTCAAACCGATAATCACGGAAGTCCCTGCTGCCAATCCATCTAATCCATCAGTAATATTGGCTCCATTGGAAACCGCCGTAATAATGAAAATAACGACCAAGACATAGACTACCCAAACATAATGATCTGGGATAAAGTCGGGCAATAACATGTTGTAGTCGAACTGGTTATTCTTCAAAAAAGGAACTGTGGTCATCAATGACTTATGATCTGTATAAGATTGCAAGGTAGTCCCGTCTGCTAATACACTTACTTTGGAAAATAGTCTAACTTTGATGTGCTCATTGAAATACATCGTTAAGCCAACAATAATCCCTAGTCCAATCTGACCAACTATTTTAAAACGGCCCGACAAGCCATCTTTGTTCTTTTTAAATACTTTAATGTAATCATCTGCAAAACCCACCGCACCTAACCAGATAGCAGAAGTCAATAACAGTACAATATATACGTTGGTTATTTTAGCAAAAAGCAAGGTGGGGATAATCAAAGATAATAAAATGATAAAGCCTCCCATGGTCGGGGTACCTTTTTTTTGCATTTGACCTTCCAATCCCAAATCACGAATTTCCTCTCCAATTTGAAGCCTTTGCAATCGATAAATGACGGCCTTCCCCCAAATAGCCGCAATCCCCAAGGAGGTGATGATTGCCAAAAATACCCGAAACGAAATATATTGAAATACCCCTGCTCCCGGAATGTTCCATTGCTTGTCTAGGTAATCAAAAAGGTAATACAACATATTCCTGAAATTTGGATTAGATACTAAAAACAAAAATGCAAAATTTTACATCGATGTACAAATTAATTCAAAGCCTCAAATGCTTCCTGAATGACTTGTTTATCGTCAAAATCATATTTAACGCCTTGGATGTCTTGGTAGGTCTCATGCCCTTTTCCTGCTACTAAAATAATATCTCCAGGACTTGCTAAATGCTGAATGGCATAAAATATACCCTCTTTCCGATCGACCAACCTCGTCATTTTCACTTTATCTTCTTCACTTAATCCCGCTTCCATTTGATCTAAAATCAATTCAGGATCTTCCTTTCTGGGATTATCGGAGGTAAGTACAAAAGCATCCGAGAACTTAGCCGCTAAGGCCGCCATGATAGGTCTTTTCCCGGAATCACGGTTCCCACCACAACCCACAACAGTGATGATTTTTTGATTTTTTGACCGAATTGCCTGAATGGTTTTCAACACATTTTCTAAGGCATCAGGCGTATGAGCATAGTCAACGATGGCCATTTTATGATGACTACCGGCCATTTGCTCAAATCTTCCAGGAGCTGTTTTCAAGCTAGACACTTGAATCAAGACCTCGATTGGGTCTTCCCCTAAAATGATGGCTGTCGAATAAATGGCCAATAAATTATATGCATTGAATGTCCCAATCAACTGAGCATGAAGATGCTGTCCATTCATCTCTAATTGCAATCCCGACAATCCATTGCTGATAATCTTGGCTTTAAAATCAGCCGCATTCAATAATCCGTACGTGTATTTCTTAGCTTTGGTATTTTGCAACATCACCATCCCCCGCTTATCATCTACATTCGTTAAGGCAAAAGCGGAAGCAGGAAGAGCATCAAAAAAACCTTTTTTAGCCGCTATATAGGCATCAAATGTCTCATGAAAATCTAGGTGATCTCGAGTTATGTTGGAGAATATGGCTCCACAAAACTGTACTCCAAAAATGCGTTTTTGAACAACAGCATGAGAGCTTACTTCCATGAATACATGGCTGCAACCCTCCTCCTTCATTTCTCTCAATAAAGCTTGGAGGCTTAATGCATCTGGCGTTGTGTGGGTAGCTGGAATTATCCGATCTTCGATCTTGTTTTGTACCGTTGAAATTAAACCGCAGCGATGTCCTAATTTGCGAAAAAGCTCAAATAATAAGGTAACGCTCGTTGTTTTACCATTGGTCCCCGTAATACCAACCAATTTCAATTCTTTGGATGGATGACCATAAAACTCTGCTGCCGCTAAAGCCAAGGCCTCATTACTATCCTTCACTTGAACACAAATCACATCGGAGGGAATCGATGAGGGTAATTGCTCCACGACCCAGGCCTTACATCCTTGCTCATACACTTGGGGCAAAAATTGGTGGCCATCTACTTGGGTGCCTCGCAATGCAAAAAACAAGGAACCTGCTTGTGCTTTTCTTGAATCAAAACACAACATCCCAACCGACTGATCTTCACCTGTTAGTTGAACAACAGGAATCGATTGAAATAAGGTCTGAACAGATGCCATGCTACTGAAGTTGAATTTGTAATAATAGATTTTTTCTGGTGGGACTTCCAGCTGGTACAGATTGACTGACCACCGTACCTAAACCATTGGCTTTCACTTTAAGTCCTCTATTTTCCAATGTGAAAATTGCGTCTCTTAAATTCATCCCCACTACATTGGGAACGGTTTTGGCTGGAAAACTTAAAGGAGTGTTTTCCACCAATTGCTTATCCATTTTAAACTGTAACCAACTACCATCTTCTTCTACTTTGGGCAAACCAAAATTGGAATACAAAATGGATTGATCCATAGGATGAACCGTATGGCTCAAGGAGGCTTTGTTTAATGAATCAGGGATGGTACCTGCTAATTTACGATGCAACTTCATGTCGCGTAAATAAATATTATCTGAAATTTCCCTAAAAACAGGGGCTGTTACTTGCCTAGCATACGTGGCTTCCGCATGTCCTTGCGGATTATCAATCGATACTAAAATGGTGTATTTAGGTTTTTTAACAGGAAAATACCCAATAAACGAAGTATAATATTTACCTGGAATATAACGCCCATTGATGATTCTCTGAGCAGTACCCGTTTTACCAGCTATTCCGTACGAAGTACCTTTAATGTTATTTGCGGTTCCTTTGGTCACGACTCCCTCCAGCATACTTTGAATTTTTTCTAGAGTCTTGGGCGAACATAAAGGAGTTTGATCTCTTACTTGACTGGCACGATAATCAATCACCACTTCATCTGCTCGGGTAGCTTTACTGACAATGATTGGCTGTACCCAGTAGCCATTATTGGCAATCGCATTGTAAAAGGATATTAGCTGCAAAGGAGAATACTGCGTAGAATAACCTACCGAAGACCAAAGCAATTGAAAAGCATCCCATTTGGCAGGAACAGGGAAATTCGGCCTAGGATTAGGTTGA
The DNA here is from genome assembly GCF_011250515.1 of Aquirufa ecclesiirivi. Classification (GTDB taxonomy): domain Bacteria; phylum Bacteroidota; class Bacteroidia; order Cytophagales; family Spirosomataceae; genus Aquirufa; species Aquirufa ecclesiirivi. The sequence goes on from NZ_JAANOP010000005.1 coordinate 110,352, forward strand.
ATTTGAAAATGTAATGACTCGATTAAATGAAACTTTCTCAAATAATCATAAAATTTGGCTGGCTTCGAGGCAAATACTTTTTTCATGAGCACCATGGTTCCTACGTTGGAAGAACTTTCGATCACTTGGGCTACCGAAATGGTTCCCATGGGATGAGAATCCGACATGGTTCCATTGTAGTGATGGTATTTTCCATTTCCAGTTGAAACGGGCATATCCAAAGGCAAATCTGCCTCTTCTAACATGGCCATCATAGAGGGTAATTTGAAAACAGAGCCCGGGTCTCTTGCTTCTCGAATGGCGTAATTAAAGCTCTCTGAATATCCTGTGGGAGAATTCGCATTCTTAGATAAATTGGAAATGGCTTTAATTTCCCCGGTCGTTGTTTCCATCACAATCACTACCCCATAATCTCCTTCATAGGTGGTCATGGCTTTCATCAGTGCTGTTTCAACAATATCTTGTATGTTGATATCCAGAGTTGAATAGATATCCAAACCTGGCTTAGGAACAGATTCTTCTCCTCCTTCTACTGGTCGCCAAGTATTTTTATCCATCTTTTCAAATAGCCCTTTACCCGGTGTTCCTTTCAACTCTGCATTAAAACTTCCTTCAATACCTACCGCTACTTTATCTTTTAAATAACCCACAGTACGGTAAGCCATTTGCCCGAAAGGAGCATAGCGTACATTAACTTTATCAAAAACAATCCCCGTTTTAGTGGCTTCGCCTAAATTAAATAAAGGAAACTTGGCGACTTTCTTGCGCTCTTGAAAATCGAGTAAACGGTTGTTTAGTAGTAAGTAGTTTTTACCATTCTTTTTCGCAGAAACAATCTTATTCTTGTATTCTTCTGCCGTATGATCCTGAAAAAAATTCGCTAATGCATTGGCTAGCTCATCGATATGCTCCTTAAATTTTTGCTCTGAGGTGGCATTTCGATTGTACACTGAAGGATCAAGACCGAGCCGGTATTTAGGCAAAGATGTGGCCAATAAACTACCATCATCCGAATAAATGTTACCACGGGTTGCATCTACACTTCTTTCTTTGATGTAGGTATTGAATACGTCATTTCGCAAGGTGTCGCCATTGATAAAAACGATCTTATATAAATTGAAAACCAACACGACAAAGAGCATGATCACCACAACGAAAAAGAGGATGAAACGCTTCGTGATAATCTCGCGTATATTTTGTCTTTTTACCTTTGCCATATACTAGTCGCTGTTTTTGCCATCTTTAGTTTGATCCATTACGACTTTCGTAGGAGGCGTTAGGCTTAATTCCAACGCATATTTTTTCATGGCTATGGCCAAATAGCTTTGCTTACCTATCTTCATAAATTCCGCTTTTTGAGTAGTATAGTCCGCACGAATCTCTTCCAATTCTGCCTTGGTTTTGGCTATCTGATGGATTTTCCCATCGGCTAACATGGAATAATAAATATATACTAGGATCAAAAATGCTACAAAACCTATGCGAAAAACCAATTTAACAGGCAGTTCACCACCTGTTAGCGGATCCATATTGAACAACAGGTCCAGTATCCCTTCTTTTGGAACGGAGGTTTTAGGCGCTTGCTCAGTATCAGAAACTTGTTTGGCCATATTATAATTTAGCTGCGATTCTCAATTTTGCACTTCTTGAACGTGGATTTCTTTTTAATTCATCTTCGGATGCCGTAATAGGTTTCCGAATGACCGATTCTACTGGTTTGTGTACGACTCCAAACAAATCTTTGTCTTCCTTCCCGTGGCAATCTCCTGTTCGAATGAAATTTTTTACCAATCGGTCTTCCAAAGAATGAAATGCCAGTACTACTAACCTTCCGCCTGGAGACAATAAAGTAGCTGCTTGTTCTAAAAATTCTTCAATGACCGCCAGTTCTTGATTTACCTCAATGCGCACCGCTTGAAACGCTTGAGCAAAGTACTTAAACTCGCGTGATCTTGGAGCTAATTTAGCCAATATTTCTTTGAATTCCGACGTCGTTTTTAGGCCTTTTTGAGTCCTCGCTTGTACAACAGCTTGGGCTAATGTTCGTGCATTTTTTATCTCTCCGTACATGCCAAAAATCTTTTGCAAGTTTTCTGCTGAATAGGAATTTAACACTTCAGCCGCATCGGTGGAGGCTGAAGGCCCCATACGCATATCCAAGGGTCCATCAAATCGAGTAGAAAAACCACGTTCGGCGGCATCTAATTGAAAGGATGATACGCCAAAATCGGCCATAATGCCATCCACTTCCTTGATACCATGTATCCGTAAATATTTCTGAATATGCCTAAAATTGGCAGTAATCAACTCCAGGCGATCATCGTCGATTTTCTCTGCTTGTCGCCAAGCATCCGGATCCTGATCAAAGGCAAATAAACGTCCATTGGGTCCTAATTTTTCTAAAATAGCACGGGAATGGCCTCCTCCTCCAAAAGTTACATCCACATAAATGCCGTCTGGCTTGATGGCTAATCCATCGATGCACTCATGCAACAAAACGGAGGTATGGTAAGGGTTCTCGATCATAGGGTCTATTCAAAACAAATTTACAAATTATCCTTTGGCCATTTCATCAATTTTCGAAATTGTCAGCATTTTTTTTAAAGCCGCCAAGCTTTGTCCTATCTTTGCACACAAGCATTTCAACATCATGACCATACGCTATTTATTATTAGCTTTTCTTTCTTTCTTTTTGATAGGAAATATAGCCGCTCAATCAAGATCTAATCCACACATGGGCCCCTGGAGAGCCGAGCTTCGTTCTCAAGGAGGAGGTCTTCCTTTTAACCTCAGTGTAGCTCCAGGTAAAAAGAAAAATACCTTTTCCATTAAAGTAATCAATGGCTCAGAAAGCTTTCTCTTAGGGGAATCCTTTTTTCGAGGCGATTCCTTAGTTATACCCTTCGATCTATATGATTCAGAAATTGTAGCCCGTTTAGAAGGTTCACAAAAAATGTCAGGTTACTGGATCAAAAAAAGAAATGGAAAATTTGTCAATCAGCTTCCCTTTTCCGCTAACTATGGCTCCAAGGAACGATTCACATCACTTAAAGCTCCAAGCGTCAACGTTAGTGGCACCTGGAATGTAGATATTTCTGTCGATGATAAACATACCCCAAGTGTAGGTGTTTTCAAACAAGTAGGAAACAAGGTAACTGGTTCCATTTTACAGACCTCAGGTGATTATCGTTTTTTACAAGGGAACGTATCAGGAGATAGCTTATTGGTGAGCTATTTTGATGGCAGTTTTGTCTTACTATTCAAAACCAAAGTAAGCGGAAAAGAAATCAAAGGAACCTTATTTTCTGGATTTGCTACCAAAAAAGAATTCAAAGGAATTTTAGACCCCAAAGCCAGCTTACCCGATTTGAAAAAATTAACCTTTTTAAAACCCGGATACGAGCGTTTAAATTTCAATCTACCCACCCCAAAAGCTGAAACTATTAGCTTACAAGATGAACGATTCAAGAACAAGGTAGTCATCGTGGAAATCATGGGGTCATGGTGCCCTAATTGCATTGATGAAGCTCGCTTCCTAGCCCCATTTTATACCAAAAACAAAGCAAAAGGTGTGGAAGTCATTGGCGTTTCCTTTGAATACTCCCCTGAAATGTCTGTTTCTGGTCCCAAAATTGAAAATTTCAAAAAGAAAATTGGCATTGAGTATCCCATTGTCTTTGGAGGTGTCCCAGAAGATGAAACCATTGCTCGGGTTTTCCCTATGTTGAATAAGTTTAATGGTTACCCAACAACTTTTATCATCGATAAAAAAGGGAAAGTCCGAGAAATACATACAGGTTTTTCAGGACCAGGAACGGGTTTATATTATACGGATTGGGTTCAAGAATTTGAAAAAACTATCCAAAACCTACTGGCTGAGAAATAATGGCATCTTTTAAATATTTGCTTCTAGTTGGCCTCTTTTTCTTTGGGAGGGAACATGCCAGTTTCGGACAAGAAAAGAAAAGCAGCAAGCTGAAGCCATGGATAGCTCCTTTGAGTTTAACCTTAGGTGGACTTGCGTTTTATAACCAAAGCGCTCACGATAAACAGCTGACTTGGTATCATGAAAACTACCACACATTTCACAGCTCTGCGGATGATTTCTTACAGTACAGCCCTACCCTTATTCAAATCGGGGCTAGGTTATTAGGAGCTAAGGCGCAGCACAAAGGCAAAGAGCAGTTGGGTTTATTCCTTGTAGGAACAGGCATCTATGTCATCAGTACTCAAGGTTTAAAACGTATTATCAATGAAACTCGTCCCAATGGCTCGGAACATTCCTTTCCATCTGGCCACACAGCCACCGCATTTTTCGGCGCTACCGTTTTAGCAAAAGAGTTAGGCAAAGAGTATCCTTGGTTAGCTATAACAGGTTATACCTTGGCCGCAGGTACTGGCTACCTTCGTTTAGCCAATAATGAACATTGGCTGAGTGATGTCTTGGTGGGAGCCGGCATTGGTATAGCTTCAGCAGAAATAGCATATTGTATTTATCCGAAACTGAAAGAGCGTTTTGCTAAATCTCAAGCCTTTCAATGGGAGCCTAGAATAGCCCCCAATTATTATGCAGCTAGCTTTAGCTACCATTTCTAAATTACATCCACTCATTTGTTTAATGTATGAAGGTTAGTAAACTATTTAAAGAATTTGTTGAAAGCGAAAAATCAAGTGGTATTATCTTGATTTTTTGTACCCTTTTCTCCTTGTATGTGACCAATTCAGAATGGGGAAATGCCTACCATCATCTTTGGAAAACAGATGTATTGGGCCATTCATTGGAACATTGGATTAATGATGGCTTAATGACCATCTTTTTTCTTTTGGTTGGTTTAGAATTAGAAAGAGAAATCTACATCGGAGAATTATCCAAAATCAAAGAGGCCTCTTTTCCCATCATTGGGGCTTTAGGTGGCATGATTGTCCCTGTGATCATTTATACTATTTTTAATTACGGCACAGAAACCATTTCAGGAAGCGCTATTCCCATGTCCACAGACATCGCTTTTGCCTTGGGTATCTTATCCCTTTTAGGAAACAAAGTACCATTATCACTCAAGATATTTTTAACGGCTTTGGCAGTGATTGACGATCTTGGGGCCATTGTGATCATTGGAACTTTTTATTCTAATGGACTGAATTGGACCAATTTATTGCTATCGTTAGGCACCTTTGCCTTGTTAGGTGGCTTAAATTTTGCCAAAATACGTTCCATTCCATTGTACCTTTTGGGTGGCATAGCCATGTGGTATTTTATGGGACAATCAGGTGTGCACCCAACCATCACGGGAGTTTTATTGGCCTTCGCTATTCCTTTTGACAAAGGGGATCATATTTCCATTTCCACTAAAATTCAGCACTTTTTGCATAAGCCTGTCAGCTTTGGAATTTTACCCGTTTTTGCTTTAGCCAACACCGCGATCATCTTAAATACAGATACGACAAGCAAACTACTAGAAACCTACAGTTTGGGTATTTTCACGGGCTTGAGCTTAGGTAAGCCCATTGGTATATTTCTATTTTGTTTGATTGCTTCTCGATTAGGGATCAGCAAATTACCCAAAGATTTATCTTGGGCTTCCATCGTTGGAGTAGGTTTTTTAGGTGGAATTGGATTTACCATGTCCATTTTCATTACCAACTTATCATTTAATCAAGCATCCATCGTGGACGTTTCCAAGTTCAGTATTTTATTGGCTTCCTTGGTTTCCGCGATCATCGGATTTAGTATATTGAGCAAATCCCTAAAACAGAAATAGTTACCTAAGTCTGCTGAATCCATTGGGCATAAAAAAAGGTTAGCTATTCGGCTAACCTTTTTCTTTATAAAGAAATAAGCTTATTTCAATTTAGCTACGGCATTTTTAATGCGCTCGCAAGCTTCTTCTAATTGCTCATCAGCAGCAGCAGTAGATATACGCATACAATTCGGCGCTCCGAAACCTGAACCTGCTACGGTAGCTACAAAAGCCTCTTGCAATAACCAGTTACAGAAATCATCAGAATCATTGATGGTTGTTTTTCCATCTGATTTACCATAGAAGTAGGAAATATCAGGGAAAGCATAAAATGCACCATCTGGCATGTTTACTTTAAATCCTTCAATCTCACGTAATTTACCAACGACCAATTTACGGCGACGGTCATAGGCGGCTTTCATTTCATAAGCATGATCCAATGTCCCATTAAATGCAGCTACTGCGGCTTTTTGAGCAATGGAGTTCGTGCCAGAAGTTACCTGACCTTGTAATTTCTCGACGCCATCAGCAATCCATTTGGCTGCAGCAATGAATCCAATTCTCCAACCTGTCATGGCGTGACCTTTGGCAACTCCATTAACGGTGATGACACGGTCTTTAATTTCAGGAATTGAACCGATGGAGAAATGACCTCCCTGAGTAAAGTTGATATACTCATATATTTCATCTGCCAACACAAAGATGCGCTCATGGCGAGCCACTACATTGGCGATATCGCGTAATTCAGATTCGGTATAAACAGATCCTGTAGGATTATTTGGCGAAGCAAACATCACCATTTTAGTCTTAGGTGTAATCGCTGCTTCAAATTGCTCAGATGTTACTTTGAAATTGTTTTCAAATGAACCTTGTACAATCACAGATGTGCCTTCGGCTAATTTGACCATCTCCGAATAAGAAACCCAATAAGGAGAGAAAATGATAACCTCATCACCTGGATCGATTAATGCAGCAATGGCATTAGCTAAGGAATGCTTCGCACCTGTAGAAACAACGATGTTTTCAGAAGCCCACTCTAATCCATTATCACGTTTCAATTTGTTGGCAATGGCCATACGTAAATCTGGATAACCAGCTACCGGGGAATATCCATGAAAACCATCATCAATGGCTTTCTTGGCAGCCTCACAGATGTGAGCAGGAGTTTTGAAGTCTGGCTCTCCAACGGATAAACTGATAACTTTATGACCTTGGGCGGCTAATTCACGTGCTTTTTTAGTCATTCCCAAGGTGGAAGACTCTTCTAAAGCTTGAATTCGTTGAGCTAATAATGATGATGACATAGTAGATAATCAATGCTAATTTTACAATTCGAACGCAAAATTACCCTTTTCTAAATGGAATAACTAATCATTTCTTGATAAATCAATTGACCAAATGATCAAAAGGTAGATTATTTGGCATGACTTAATTTGGCATAAAGTCCCTTCGAATCACGCATTAATTCCTCATGCGTACCCCTTTCCATAATCTTTCCTTTTTGCACCACCAATATCTGATCCGCATGCTGAATAGTACTCAATCGGTGCGCAATCACCAACACCGTTCTATTCTTCATCAGGTTCGTTAAAGCTGCCTGAACTAATTTCTCGGATTCATTATCAAGCGCACTAGTTGCTTCATCCAAAATCAGAATGGGTGGGTTTTTCAATACTGCCCTCGCAATGGAAATCCGCTGACGTTGCCCCCCCGACAATTTTGAACCTCGATCCCCAATGTGTGCCTGATAGCCTTCTGGATTAGCCATGATAAAATCATGGGCATTGGCTATTTTAGCGGCTTCTTCTACCTCTTCCTGACTAGCTTCGGTACCAAAGGCAATGTTATTAAATATCGTATCGTTAAACAAAACGGATTCTTGCGTCACAATACCCATCATAGACCGCAAATCCTCTAATGGTACTTGCTTAATGGGCACCTCATCAATCAGAATTTGACCCGAACTGGGATCATAAAAACGAGGCAATAAATCCGCCAACGTTGATTTTCCTCCTCCTGATGGCCCAACCAAAGCAATGGTTTTCCCTTTGGGAATCTCAAAACTGACATGATCCAAAACGAGTTTATCCTTTTGATATGCAAAATTCACTTGATCAAAAACAATGCGGTGAACCAATTCCTTCTTAGAAATAATCGGTTCCTCGGCTACAATAATTGGTTGAGTATCCAAGATCTCAATAATACGGTCCGCACTAGCCACTCCTCGCTGAATACCGCTGAATGCATCGGCTATGGCCTTGGCTGGTCGCATGACCTGCGAAAAAGTAGCAATAAAAGCAATGAATGTCGATGCGCTTAATTCTCCTTCTCCTGAAATCACCAAGGTCCCCCCGTAAAGCAATATTCCCGTAACAACTAAAACTCCCAAACTTTCCGATACAGGAGACGTTAACTCTTGCCGGAATACCATCTTCAACAAGGAATGCCGGTATTTCCCATTTTCTTGCTGGAATCGTTGATCCATCATAGGCTCTGCCCGAAAGGCCTTCACCACGCGCATGGCTCCAAAAGTCTCGTCCAATAAGCTAATCAAGCCACTTAAATGCTGTTGTACTTCACCAGCTGCTCGTCGTAATCTTCGGGTAATGGTGGCGATAACTCCTCCAGATAGGGGAAGTATCATCAAGGAAAACAAGGTCAATTTGCCCGACATACTGGCCAAAAAGACAAAAAATAAGACCAAGGAAAAGATCTCTTTGAATGTGGCGGTAAAGGCCCGACCAATACTATTTTCCACCTCCTGAACGTCCGTGGTCAAGCGCGACATCAAGTTACCTTTCTTCCTTTCACTGAAATAACTCAAATCCAAACGAATGGCTCGCTCAAATACCGCCTGCCGCAGAGAAGCGATGGTATCCGCCTCCACGGTTTTTAAAACTCGTTGAGAAAAATAACGAAAGATATTGGACAAAATCACAGAAACCATAATGGCTCCACAAGCATATTGCAAGGCGCCAATTCTTCCATATTGCTCGAGCGCTCCATAGAAATAATGGTTAAAAGCAAAGGAGAAATAATTGGGTGAAAAAGTAAATTCAGGTAGATTTCTGTATAAAGCTATATTGTCTGTCGCTGCTTGATTAAAAAGCACATTTAACAGCGGAATCAACAAGGTAAAATTTAAGATTCCAAATAAGCTCGCCAAGAATGAAAATCCAAAGTAGGGAAATACATACTTCCGAATGGAAACGGCATAGCTAAGTAGTCGGAGATAGGTTTTCAATGAGAATCTTTCTTAAATTTAGGCCAAATTACTACAATTTCTTAAACTTATCAGAATTCATAGCCTTTCAATGCCCTCCAAACAGAATAACAACAAGATGTTCCCCTTGATTTCCATCGTCATGGCTTGTTACCAAGGTGAGAAATTTATAGAAGAACAGATTCAAAGTCACCTAAACCAAGATTATCCACATCTAGAATTTATCTATTTGGACGATGCCTCCACCGATGCTACTTGGACTATACTTCAATCCCTAGCTCAGCAGGATCCCCGAATTAACATTTTCCAAAATGAGAAAAACTTAGGTTATGTTGGAAGTTTTGAAAAAGCAATTCAATTAGCCCAAGGAGAATGGATTGCCCTTTCTGACCAAGATGACATCTGGGAAAAACAAAAAATAAGTCGGTTATTTCATGCCATGGGTTCCCATTCATTGATATATGCTGATTCACAACTCATTGACAATCAAGGAAATGAACTACCACAAAGAATGTCTGACTTAAAAAACCAAATTCCATATACCTCACCCCTGATGTATACTTTTGGTGCTTGGGCCCCAGGCCACAGCATGTTATTTCAAAAATCCATATTGACACATGCTTTTCCTTTTCCTAGATTTGTTTCCCATGACTATTACATTGGCTTTGTAGCAACCTGCTATCAAGGCAGTACTTATTTGCCTGAAATCTTAGTTCAATACCGCCAACACGATCAAAATGCCATAGGTGCTAACTTAAAAAAAGCCCCAAAGCACTATGTTACCAGAAAGCAGCGTGACCTTCGTATACAGCAACGCGTTCAACTATTGGCTGAACTTTGCCCGGCAGAAAAAGCCTTAGAAAAACAAGTACTAAGGAATCTAGCTCATGATTTCAGTTCCACTAGCCTTCTTGCTAGAATCCGAAGAACATGCCTAGTCATGAAATACCGAGATTTGATGTTGGCCTACAAAAAAAAAGGAGCTTTCGCCAAATGGCTTTATCCTTTTAAATTACTTTTTACCATCTATTAGACTTTGAAGCGCAGACTGAACCGATAATACCAATTTTTGAGATGAACCCAAAATGGGATGTACCGTTTTTTTAGTCGCCCATTAAATGGCTTTCCTCTTTGTAAATAGTATTTGGAGAAAGTCCCCGAACTCATTCCCCAAGTCCGAATAAATTGAAAATATCCTTTATTTTGCTTCACTCGTTTAACAGAAATAGAACCAAAATGGTACACTCTACTACGGGCGACTCCTTTGAATAATCGCACGCCTGCTTGCCATAATTTCATGGAGAAATCAGGGTCTGAATACATGCCTGGAGAAAATTCTACACTGTAACCTCCTACTAGATCCCAAAGATCTTTGTGTACTACATTGGGCGGCCATGTACTTCCTTGCCAATCATTTTTCTCCCAAGTGTTCCACTCTTTCAGTAATCGCTCCTCCTCAAAAGTTTCTAGGTTATAGCCATAAGGCTGTTCAATCGAACAATTACTTTGAGCACGAGGCTCAATCATGGTGGCTGAAATAAAGAAATAATGATCTGGACAAACCAACACTTCCTCTTGCAATATTCCATCCCAATTGGGTAGCACATACATGTCGTCATTGAGATACAACAAGTAATCCGCCGTAGCCAATTTTCGCATGGCATTCATGGCATAACATACCCCCACGTTTTCTTCACTGTAAGAATAGGCAATATCACCCTGCTCCTTAATCCACTCCAAAGAGCCATCAGACCCTTGATTGAGGTGTACTACTAATTGATATGATGTAGTAGCATGCTGACGAATACTTCGGATGCAATTCTGAAGAAATGCCAAATTATTCCATGTCGGTATTAGGATAGAAAAAAAAGGCTTGGTCTGCGAAGCTTCCTGCGGGAAATAAGAGATTTTCTCTTCCATCATGAGATTATTCGGTAGTTTTTATATTCCCCTATCCGCCTACCTGTCCAATCTTCAATTTGCTGCAATACCTTTCTGCGTAAGTTCATGCGCTTTCTCAATTCCTTAGGATCCACATGAAAAGGCCAATTTTGTTGAGCTACTCTAGCTTGCATGACTAGGGGATGTGTCCCTTCAAAAAGAGTTAAACGCTCCGCATTTCCATAATCAAACTGATAATCCTGAGGAACATTCGCTTCCAACCAAGCATCGTCATGGTAAAACTGCGTGAAATTTCTCACTTTATTATTGAGCCCTTGTGGTGGCTTAACCCAACCATAATGAAAAATATGAGCTGGGATAAGCTTCACTTTTATCTTTTTCCCCGCTTTTCTAAATCCTTGAGCATCTTTATACGAATGTACATCAGGGTGATATTTCACAACCCTAATTTCCCTACGATACCATCTTCTTGACACCGCGACATGGTTGTAAGACCCATAAAAATGGCGGTAATGAAACAACAGTCCTTCCACCCCAGCATCTTGTACATACTGCTCCATGGATTGTTTAATGATAGGCAAATCCATTTCATGCACACATTCATCCCCTTGAATATAAAATGCCCAATCCGTATCAGGAGAAATAGCCGCATAGGCCTTATCTGTTTCCAAGGCAAAAGTTCGTCCACCTTCACGTTGGCTATCATCCCAAACCGTTTCTATAATTCGTATTTTGGGGGATGGAATGCTTTGAATTAAGTCCAACGTATCATCTTCTGACTTGCCTACAGCTACCACAAATTCATCACAAATGGGCAGTATGGAAGTAATGGCCTCCACAATGGCATAATCGTTTTTGATGGCATTCCGAATGAAAGTAAAGCCTGCTATTTTCATCAGACTAATATTTTACTTGAATACCATGGTAGGTGTCGGGTTCTTCATAATCCTTCCTCAAAGGATGTCCTTTCCAATCCTCAGGAAGCAATATTCTTCTTAAATCAGGATGGCCTGTAAATTTCACACCTACCAAATCAAAGGCTTCTCTTTCATGCCAATCGGCTGTTTTCCAAATATGCGAAACCGTAGGTACTTCAGGCAAAGAGCCATCTGCCAATAAACGTGGCACTAGCACCCGAAGGTGAAAGGTTATATGATTGGGGATGGAATATAGCGTATATATCAATTCCAAATCCCCTGATGAAGGACCTTGATCGATGGCAGTTAAACAAGAAAGTGAATCAAAATAGGATTCAGGACTCCGCCAAAGTAAATCACACACAGAAACCAAATCTTCTACCTCTAAAGTAACCCGACTATTCGCCTCTTCGAAGTTCAGACCTTTACCTAAACTTTGTTCGATGAGTTCTTTAATATGCAGTACTGCATTCATGCGAGTCTATTTATGAGATGGCTTCCAAAATACGGGCAGGAACAACCAAACTTTCTTGTTGAATTTTCTCTTGTAATTTTATGATGCCACCTAATAAGGCTTCAGGTCTTGGTGGACATCCTGGCACATACACGTCCACGGGAATTATCCGATCCACTCCTTTTACCACATGGTAACCATGATCCCAATAGGGTCCACCACAGTTGGAACAAGAACCCATGGAAATCACATACCTTGGCTCAGGCATTTGCTCATACAAACGACGAATTCGATCGGCCATTTTGAAGGTAACCGTTCCTGCTACAATCATCACATCCGACTGTCGAGGGGAAGGCCGAGGAAAAACACCAAAACGATCTAAATCATAACCCGAGGCAAAAGCCTGCATCATTTCGATCGCACAACAAGCCAAACCAAAGCTCATGGGCCACAAAGAACTAGCTCTAGCCCAGTTGAGCAAATCCTCGACTTGGCTAATGACAAATCCTTCTGACTGAAACTGTTGGTCTAATAAGCTTTTCATATATTATCTAACAATGGTCAAATTACCATAAATCGTACCATATTCCTCACTCGGTGTAATGCGGTACATATAGGTTCCAGAGGGCAAATCCTTCCCATTAAATTTCCCTTTAAAGGGTTTTTCTTCATATTGATAACCCGTACTTTCAAAAACAGGTTGACCCCATCGATCAAAAATTACGATACTGGCATCTGGATAATTGTATAAATAATCAATAAACCATTCATCATTCGTATCATCCGAATTGGGAGTAATGGCATTGTAAGGATGTATTTTAACTAAAATAACCACGTCTATGGTAGCAAAACTTTGACATGCTAAACCCGTAGTAGCATCTTTCCCAACTCCAGTAATAAAATACGTCAAAGTAAAGCTTGTTCCCTCTAAATCTTGATGGCTTTGAATGATTTTCTGAATATCAAAAGATGTATTCAGTCGAGTGGTATCACTAATCCCAATTTCTTGACCACGATTTGTTCCCGCTAAAGTCCATGTCCATTTGATATCCGCATTTTGTGCGCCATTGACAGGAATAGGAATGGGATCAGGATAAGGTTCCCCTTTTAAACGATTAGGAGAAAAGACCACCACTTTTTTTTCAGTGGCTACCCACACTGGACATTGAGCCCAAGAAGGAATATTCGTTCCTAACAAAAAGAGAAGCAACAATACATGCTTCACACGAGTTAAAGAAGAGTATTTTAATCTAGAAATTAATAAAGTGTTTGTTAAAAACATAAAGCTTAAAAAATTCTCCCTAAGGTTTTGTAAATATACCTAAATTCACAAAATTTTTATGGAATGCCCATGACCCATTTTTTTGAAACAGATTTAGCTTTGCTACGGGGCATCACCCCCGCGAGGCTTAGCCTGCTTCAAACTGAATTAGGTCTATTCACCTATGGCGACTTAATTCAGTACTTTCCCTTTCGTTACGAAGACCGAACTGCCTTGTATCCGATTGACCAAATTACGGAACAAATGGAGCATGCCCAGTTTGTGGGGCGTATTCGTTACAAAGAAAAAATCGGTCAAGGACCCAAACAAAGACTCGTGGCTCAATGTTGCGATGAATCAGGCTGCATTGAGCTAGTCTGGTTTCAAGGTGTTAAATGGCTTGAAAAAACCTTAACGCCTGGAGTGGATTATTTATTTTATGGCAAGCCCACTAGCTTCAATGGACAAATCCAAATTACCCACCCAGAAATGGAAGTTTATAAGGGCAAAACCCAAAATGACATCTATTTCCATCCTGTTTATTCCTTAACTGAAAAATTAAGAAAAAAATACATTGACAGTAAAGTGATTGCCCAATTGCAAAAAAATGTCTTGCAAGTGGCCTTCCCTTACATTCGAGAAACGCTTCCTACAGAAATAATCCAACAATTTAAACTCATTTCCAAGCAAGAAGCCCTATACCACATACATTTACCCCAATCTGAAAATTGGTTACATCAGGCCAAAAGACGCTTGAAATTTGAAGAGCTATTTTATAACCAACTCCGATTAATCAAACAAAATCTAGTCAGGAAAACCGCTTTCCCCGGTCAAATTTTTTCATCAGCTGCCCTATTAACCAATTTCTATCAAAATCACATGCCCTTTGAATTGACCAATGCGCAGAAAAAAGTGATTCGAGAAATTTTTCAAGACATGAAATCGGGGCAGCAAATGAACCGACTTCTACAAGGGGATGTTGGCTCTGGCAAAACCATTGTCGCTTTTATTGCCATGCTATTGGCTATTGATAATGGAACTCAAGCCTGCCTGATGGCTCCAACTGAGATATTGGCAGATCAGCATTACCAAGGACTAAAGAAATTTGCTGATATATTGGACATACAAATTGCCAAGTTAACAGGCTCAACTAAGAAGAAAGATCGTCAAGTTTTACATGAAGATTTAGCTTCCGGGAAATTACAAATTTTGGTGGGGACCCATGCCATCTTTGAAGATGTAGTGCAATTTCACAATTTGGGATTATGCATTATTGACGAACAACACCGTTTTGGGGTAGCTCAACGCGCCAAACTTTGGGATAAAAACAAACAGACTCACCCACATGTCATGGTGATGACAGCCACTCCTATCCCGCGTACTTTGGCCATGACGCTGTATGGGGATTTAGATATTTCCATCATCGATGAAATGCCCGCAGGAAGAAAGGCTATTCAAACCATTCATCGCTATGATAGCCATCGGCTACAGGTTTTCGGCTTTATTCAAAATGAATTAAGCAAAGGTCGGCAGGTATACATCGTCTATCCACTAATTGAAGAATCCGAAAAAATGGATTTCAAAGATTTGATGGATGGCTTTGAAAGTATTTCCAGAGCTTTTCCTGAAGTACCCTTGGGAATTCTCCATGGCAAAATGAAATCAGCCGATAAAGATTTTGAAATGGCCCGCTTTGTTAAAAATGAAACTAAAATCATGGTGGCAACCACCGTTATTGAGGTAGGGGTCAATGTCCCCAATGCCAGCATCATGATCATTGAAAGTGCGGAAAGATTTGGATTAGCACAACTTCATCAGCTCAGAGGCCGAGTTGGGCGAGGAGCAGAGCAGAGTTATTGTATTTTAATGACCGGCTACAAATTAAGTGCTGATACCAAAAAAAGGGTTGAAACAATGGTAAGAACCAACAATGGTTTTGAGATTGCAGAAGTAGACTTACAATTAAGAGGCCCTGGAGATTTAGGAGGTACGCGTCAAAGTGGTGCGATAGATCTCATGATAGCAGACCTAGCCAAAGATGGTGAAATATTAAAAGTTGCTAGAGAAACTGCCCAGAAAATTTTAGATGAAGACCCCCAATTAATGCTCCCCAATCACCAGATGATTCGTGAACAAGTAGCTCATCAGCGTAGAGACACCACCAACTGGGCTAAAATTAGCTAGTCTAGATCTTCTTTAGTTGAGATTGGGATCATCAGGATAAGTAGATAGCACTCGATAATCTCCCCCTTTGTCAAAAAGCACTTTTCTCCATAAATTCAATGTGGGCTCATCAAAGACATATTCGGCTTTGGCAGGATGAAGCATCCAAGCATTGGATTTTACTTCTCTTTCCAACTGGCCTGCTCCCCAACCTGAATAACCAATGAAAAACTTAATTTCATCAAAAGAAATTTCCCCTCCAACCACTAATTCTATCGCTCTTTCAAAATTTCCTGACCAAAATATTCCCTCTCCAATTTCCATCCCATCAGGAATTAAATCTGGCCTTCGATGAACAAACTGCATGATGGTTGGGTCAACAGGGCCGCCAGAATAAAGCGGTACATCTTCCATCACCTTCTCGTCCATATACGAATCCAGCACAATTTCTTGCCTTTGATTTAACACCAATCCAAAAGAATGTGAGGAAGAATGTTCACATAATAATACCACGGAACGATGAAAAGAAGGATCCTCCAAAAATGGTTCAGAAACCAATAACATACCTGGTTTTAATTCCAATGGAGCATTTTTCTTAGGCATAAAAAAGAAATTTGTAAGTTTGTTAGAAATGAAATTGACCATGGCCACCAACATTTACCTCTCTTTGGGAGGCAATCTAGGAAATACCCTTGAAATTTTTAAAAATGTCTATCCAATTCTTGAAAAAAAAATAGGGCCTATACTTCATTTTTCATCCTTATATCAAACAAAAGCCTGGGGAAACACACAGCAAGCTGACTTTTTAAACCAAGTGCTTGAATTAAGCACAGATCTTAATCCACAAGAATTAATTACTCAATTATTAGGTATTGAATCCGAGCTAGGCCGAGTGAGGAAACAATCATGGGAAGCTAGAATCATCGACTTGGATATTTTATTTTACGGAAATCAAATTGTCCAAGAAAGTAATTTACAAATCCCTCATCCCTTTTTGCCTCTACGAAAATTTGTTTTAATTCCTTTGGCCGAAATAGCCCCCAATCTAATTCACCCTATCATACAGAAAAGCATTGCTACCCTGCTGATTGATTGTCCTGATAGTTCGGAAGTAAAGCAATTGGAATTATAGGTTTTCCTGAACCTTATTCTTATCCATGGTATCCATCGTACCAAATACATAATCCCAAATAGGTGAAGAAACACCAAACACTGCATTCCCATCTTTATAATGGTGAACAGCATGGTTTACCCAAAGCATTTTAAAATAATTTTTGGGAGGAGGATAGGCATGAACACAATAATGCACCAATAAATAGGAAGCATATCCCCAGATAAAGCCCGGAAAAAACGCAAATGCATAATTGTTGAGCGCAAAATAAGACATGGAAAAGAGCATACCTACCACTAGGATCGCTATGATTGGAGGCATGGCTAAGCGTGTCTTATCTTTAGGATACTCATGATGAACACCATGTGCGATATACTGAAATTTGGACCTAGCCTCCGTTGTTGGTTCTATGTGGTAAATACTGCGATGCACCCAGTATTCGATGAAAGTAAATCCAAAAAATCCCACTAAAAATAGGCTTAAAATAACCATATTATCCAATACCGCATACGTAAAGGCAAAATATAATAGCACCATGCCTGTTAAGAAAAATAGGCTAACAGGAATAGCTATGTGTGTTCTTGACAATTTCTCCAAAATTGGATTTTCAAATAATTGCTTAGAACCCGAATGTTTGGGACGTATGTTTTGTTTTTCCATATCTCGAATTTTTAGGAAAAAATCGGAATTGAATTGATAGTAGACTTAGGCTTTACACGCAAAATTAACAGAAACTATTCGCTATCCAAAAGATTCTGAGTAGGGAATTTCCAACTTTGGCTAATAACCCTTTGATAATAGCTTTCGTAGATTGGAAGTATTTTCTCTATATCAAATAACTTGGCTCTCTCTAAAGAATTCTTCTTCATTTGGGTCAACAAAGCTTCGTCTGAAAGTAGTTTAATGGTATTTTTGGCCATATCATCGATATCGCCTATTTCACTTACATAGCCTGTTTCGCCATGTATATTCACTTCTGTAATACCGCCCGCGTTGGATGAAATTACTGGAACTTCACATGCCATGGCTTCTAATGCGGCTAATCCAAAGCTCTCTTTTTCGGAGGTTAAAAAGAATACATCTGCTAAGGAAAGGGCCTCTTCAATGGTATCCAATTTTCCTAAAAATCGGACATCCCCTTGTACTCCTAAATCACGGCACAAGGCTTCAATCGCCGACCGTTCTGGACCATCACCTACCAATAATAATTTGGAAGGAATTACTTTTCTGACTTTTTCAAATACATGAATGATGTCTTCTATTCTTTTTACTTTCCGGAAATTGGAGGTATGCATCAATAGCTTTTCACCATGTGGACAAATCGCTATCTTGAAATGTTCCTTGGCTTGTTTTTTAAAGCGCTTGAGGTCAATGAAATTTGGAATAACTTCAATCGCACTTAAAATTTCAAATTCCGCATAGGTATCATTCCTTAGACTTTCTGACACCGCAGTAACTCCGTCCGACTCATTGATAGAAAAAGTAACAACGGGTTCAAAAGAAGGATCTCTACCTACGAGCGTAATATCAGTACCATGCAAGGTCGTAATTACAGGAACGTGGATTCCTTTGTATTTTAATATTTGTTTCGCTAAATATGCTGCCGATGCATGCGGAATGGCATAATGCACATGCAATAAATCCAGTTTTTCATTGATGGTAACATCCACCATTTTACTAGCCAATGCCGACTCATAAGGTAAGTACTGAAACAAGGGATAGGAAGCTACACTTACCTCATGGTAGAAAATATTCTCGGAAAAGAAATCCAATCTAGGTGGCTGTGTATAGGTAATAAAATGTACCTCATGACCAGCCGATGCTAGGGCTTTTCCTAACTCGGTTGCCACAACCCCACTCCCACCATATGTTGGATAGCAAATGATTCCTATTTTCATGTTCCGATTTTAACCTGAAGAAACAAAACTTCAATTTTTGCCTAAAGGTTCCGCAATATGGCCTAAATTTGCAAGAAAATAATCGTTCAGGCTTGAAAAACATCGTCATTTTTGCTTCCGGGTCAGGTTCCAATGCGGAAAAAATCATTCAACATCTAGCAGGATCTTCCTTGGCTCAGGTAAGTTGTATTTATTGCAATAATCCTGAAGCGGGCGTCATTGAACGTGCCAAACGACTGCATGTACCTTGTCGAGTTTTCACTAGAGAAGAATATAAAAACGGAAAAGTCTTGAGTGAAATTCAAGCTTTAGCTACCGATTGGATTGTTTTGGCTGGATTTTTATGGTTGATACCAAGCAGTTTTGTGCAGGCCTTTCCTCAACGAATCGTCAACTTACACCCCGCACTATTACCTAAGTTTGGAGGCAAAGGAATGTACGGTCATTTTGTCCATGAGGCCGTCATTGAAGCTGGAGAAAAGGAATCAGGTATCACCATTCATTTGGTGAATGAACATTATGATGAAGGGGCTATTATACATCAAAGTTCTTTTAGCATTGATCCTGGCGACAGCCCAGAGGATGTCGCCAGAAAAGGCCAGATTCTTGAGCACCGTGATTTCCCACAGGTGATTGAGAATCTAATCAAACAATCGAACTAATTACCAGCCTCCGCCTAATACTCGATACAGCTGAATGGCATGTATCCAGCGTTTTCTTGAAATTTCTAATAATTCAAGCTCTGAACGAAGTGCATTTTGCTGAGCTGTAAGAACTTCTAGATAATTAGCCTTAGCCGTGGTAAATAAAGTGCCTACGGTAGCGATTGCTCCTTTGGTCAACATCACTTCACGCTCTTTCAACTGATCCATACGCTGTAAATAGGCTAATGATTTCACCTGAGTATCCCATTCCAAAAAGCCTTTTAACAAGGCATTTTGATAGCTTAAATCCAGGGCTTTCCATCGAGCATTTTCTCTACTAATATTGGAATATAAGGCTGACCGATTTAACCAAGGTGCCGTAATGCCCCCAATTAATTGATAAGCCATAGAGCTTGGTAATTGAAATAAATAGGCAGGTTGAAAACCTTGTACCCCTAACATGCCTGATAAAACCACCGAAGGCTTTAGTGCTAAGTCGGCGCTTTGCTTGTTCAACAATTGGGCTTCTAGTTCTAACCTTGCCTGGCGAACATCCGGTCTTCTTTCTAATTGATCAATCTGAATTTGAGCGTACATGCTGCTATCCAAGGAACAATTGAATGGATATTGAGAGCGTGCAATTTTTTTAGTTGGTTGGTTAAGCCAATAACGAAGTTGGTTTTCTAATTCAATAATTTGCTGTAATACCAAACCTTCCTGAGCTCGTGAATTTAACCACTGAGCTTCCAATTGCTGTACGGCAGATTCATTTACTTTTCCTGCTTCCTTTTGAATCTTAACCAAACTCAAAGCACTAAATTGAATACCAATGTTGGTCTTCAAAATATCTAACTCTTGGTCCAAAGCCACCAATTGTCCATACATACCCGCTACCTCAGAAACTAAAGAAGTAATGTACCACTGCTGACCAGATTCTGTCGCTAAATACCGCAAAGCACTCGCTTTTTTTCGTTTAGAAAGTTTACCCCAAATATCCACTTCCCAAGAGGATTGAAGTCCAATCATCACATCAGGCAAATGTTCTGGAATGATCTGCTCTTTGGTAATATTAGGAGAAAATTGAGTATCATAATTACCCACACCATCCATGGTGTATTTACTAAATTTTCTTAAACTCGGTTGAATAACTCCTGAAACAGTCGGCTTCATAGCTCCCCGATCAAAGGTATACTGGGCTCGACTGATCGCTAGATTTAAGAACCCAATTTTAATATCATTACTACGAATGAGTACTGAATCAATCAATTGAACCAATAAACTGTCTTTTTTCCAACAAGCTTCTATGCTGGAAACAGACTGCCCAAGATCTTTCATGCGATAGGCTTCTAGTTCCGCATCGATTTTACGGGCATCTCGGAAAATGGCTTGCTGACAAGACAGCAAGCTCATAGAAAATATACTTATTATGACGATTAGACGCATATTAAACCTTGGGTTTAGAAAATTTAGCTGATATAGTGGCAAAGACAACAAACAATCCTGGAATAAGAATCAATCCTCCTACAGTTCCTAAAATCATCCCACCTGCGGAGGCTGTTCCAATGGTTCTGTTACCAATAGCTCCTGCACCGTTTGAAATCATCAAAGGAATCAATCCCGCCACAAAGGCAAAAGAGGTCATCAAAATTGGCCTCAAACGAGCAAAGGCCCCTTGTTTAGCTGCATCAATAATACTGGCCCCTTCTTTCATTTGTGCCAAGGCAAATTCCACAATCAAAATGGCGTTTTTACCCAATAAACCAATAAGCATGACCATCGCTACTTGAGCATAAATATTGTTTTGCAGTCCAAATACCTGTAAGAATAAATACACCCCAAAAGCCCCCATGGGTAAAAAGATTAATACGGGGAATGGCATAAGGAAGGATTCGTACTGAGCAGAAAGCAATAAATACACAAATACCAAACAAATGATAAAAATGAATATAGCTTGATTCCCTGCCAAAAACTCCTCCCTTGTCATACCTGACCATTCGATAGTATAACCTCTAGGTAGATTTTTAGCTGCTTGAGCTTGAATCTCCTTCAAAGCCTCTCCCGTACTAAAACCAGGGGCTGGTTCCCCATTGACCATGGCAGAGGTAAACATATTAAATCGGGTCAATTGCTCTGGGCCATATACTCTTCTCATCTTCATGAACGAAGAATAAGGAACCATTTCTCCATCCTTATTTTTGGCATAAAATTTCATGACATCATCTGGATGAATACGGTAACTAGGATCCACCTGTACCATGACTTTATACATCTGACCAAATCGGATAAAGTTGGTGGCATAAAAACTTCCCAATAAGGTTTGTAAATTATCCATGGCCGTTAAGACATTGACGCCTTTCTGAGCCGCTGCCGCCTGATCTACCTCCAACATATACTGAGGGAAGGTTGGATCAAAACTAGAAAACGTATTTTGGATAGCTGGAGATTCATTCAATTTTTTGGCAAACTCGAGTGTTACCGCAGAAAGCTTTTGTAAATCTCCACTACCCGACCTGTCTTGCACACGGAATTCAAAACCAGAAGCATTTCCAAAACCGGGCACCGCAGGTGGTGGAATGAGCTGTATACTAGCATCTTTAATTTCCTTGGTTTTTTCACGAACCTCCTCAATCACTTGATCTAAGTTTTTATCCCGCACATCCCAAGGTTTTAAGGTCACAATACCCATTCCAAAGGAAGCCCCACTACCGTCCGTCAATAAGCTAAATCCTGCCAAACTAGAAAAAGACTCGATGGCGCTAACACTTTTAATTTGCTTATAAACATCATCCATCACTTTTTCAGTTCTTTCCAAAGTGGCCCCAGAAGGAGTCGTGACATTGACATATAAGGTTCCTTGATCTTCCGTTGGGATAAAACCTGTTGGCACTTGACGAACTAAAAAGACCGTGGCCAAAGTGAAAATCCCTAAAGTTCCCCACATGATGGTTCTACGATGAATGAAGAATTGCACCACACCTAAGTACTTTTTGGCAACCTTATCATAGCTATGGTTAAAGGCAATAAAGAATCTGCCTAAGATATTTTTATCATCCAAATGAGGCTTTTTCAAGAGCAATACACAAAGCGCCGGTGTCAGGGTCAAGGCCGTTAATCCTGATAAGGCAATAGAAATAGCCATGGTAACAGAGAACTGCCTAAAGAATACACCCACAGGTCCTGATAAAAAGGCTACTGGTACAAATACAGAAACCATCACTAATGTAATGGCCATGATTGCACCCGATATTTCAAACATAGCTTCCTTAGTCGCTGCAAGAACGGACATATTCTTCTCTTCCATTTTGGCATGGACCGCCTCCACCACCACAATGGCATCATCCACCACAATACCAATGGCCAATACCAAAGAGAATAGCGTCAGCAAATTGATAGAAAAACCAAAAAAGAGCATGAAACTAAAAGTCCCTACCAATGAAACAGGTACTGCGATAATGGGCACCAAGGTTGCTCGCCAATCCTGCAAGAATATAAACACCACCAATGCTACCAATAAAAAGGCTTCCAAAAGTGTTTTGATTACTTCATGGATGGAGGCATCTAAAAAGCGAGATACGTCATAACTGATCGTATAACCCATACCTGGAGGAAAAGTGCTAACTTTTAACTCTTCCAAGCGTTTCTTTACATTAGCAATAACCTCTGCCGCATTGGAACCTGGTCTTTGCTTAAGTAATATGGCAGCCGATGGCTTTCCATTTTCCTTCGATAATACATCATAATCCAAGGATCCAAACTCGATATCTGCCACATCCTTCAATCGCAATAATTGACCGGATTCCGTGGACTTAATGATCAGATTTTCGTATTCTGTCACTTGAGTAAATTTACCCGTATACCGAAGTACATATTGTAAAGCTTGAGCTCTTTTACCTGAACTTTCCCCAATTTTTCCGGGGGCTGCCTCCACATTTTGACTCCTTAAAGCTGCCACAACATCATCAGCAGAAAGCTTATAAGCAAACAATCGATCTGGGTGCAACCACACACGCATAGCATACTCACGTTGACCCATAATGTCGGCAAATCCAACACCGTTGATACGCTTCAATTCAGGCAATACGTTGATGTCAGCAAAGTTGTAAATAAACTTTTCGTCGATGCTTGGATCTGAACTTAGCAAGTTCACATACAGCAACATACTGTTTACTTCTTTTTCCGTCATCACACCCGCCTTAATTACTTCCTCAGGCATTTCATCTAAAACTGTCTGTACCCTAGTTTGTACGTTGACAGCCGCCACATCGGGATCAGTACCCACTTCAAAATATACTTGAATAATACTTGTTCCATCATTTCCAGAAACGGAAGTCATGTAAGTCATACCGGCTACTCCATTTATCGCCCTTTCCAAAGGGGTCACAACGGCTTTCGCACATACTTCGGCATTGGCTCCTGTGTATTTGGTGGTTACCGTCACTGCGGGAGGAACGATGTCTGGAAACTGAGTAATAGGTAACTGCTGCATGGAAATAACCCCCAAAATCACAATGAAGAGGGAAACAACAATCGCTAGAACCGGACGCGTTATAAATTTTTGTACCATGGTTCTTGCTTAAAGTGTTTTAGATTTTTCCAAAATGCGGCGCATGGGAACATACTCTCCCTTGATTTTTTGTCCCTGCTTCACCAATTGAATACCTTCTACTAAAACGGTATCTGAAGAAGTAAATCCTTTGACTAAATAAAAGTGCGGCATCCGAATTTCAGGTATTAGGCTTTTCATTTTCAAAGTACCCGTTTTGTCCTTGACGAAAACATAATTTTTTTCCTGAATTTCGAATACCGCCTTTTGTGGTATTAACCAGTAACCATTCACCTTTTTTGGCATTTGAACGCGACCAGAAGAACCATGTTTCAACAGTTTTTCTGGGTTATCAAATCGTGCACGAAAGGCAATATTACCTGTGTTCTTATCAAACTCACCCTCAATCGTTTCCACCTTACCCCCATGAGGGTACAATTCTCCATTGGCTAATAATAATGAAACGGAGGTATTGTGCTTAAAGCCTTCTCCCAATTCGGCAAATGCTAAATATTCCTTTTCAGAAACATTGAAATAAGCAAATACATTTTTGGTATCAGACAAGGTGGTGAGTAAAGTTCCCTCGTCAACTAAGCTACCTGTTTTGAAAGGTAAGCGGTCCACAACTCCATCAAAGGGTGCTCGAATAGAAGAATATTCCACGCGCAATTGGGCGGCTTTCACATGCGCTTCAGCCTCCTCTTTTTTCGCTTTTAAACCTTCTATTTTTGCTAGAGCGATGGATAATTGATTTTTGGCAATGACATTTCTGTCCACTAATAATCGCGTATTGATTAACTCCAATTCCTCGGCTTTGATATCCGCCATGGTTTGGTTCAATACGGATTTGGCACGCATCACTTCTGCCAAATACTCCAAATTATTAATCGTGAATAATACTTGCCCTTTACGAACCGCTTTTCCCTCATCCACATGTATTTTATCCAAATACCCTTTTACCCGAGCTCGTATTTCTACGTTATTGATGGCATTAATATCTGCCACAAACTCTTGTGATATCGTGGTATCCATTTGGATAGGTACACTCACCTCTAGACTGGATATCTCCTGACTATTGGTTTCATTTTTTGTACCACATGCTTGTAAAAGGAATATACCCATACAAAACACTAGCTTAGACGCTCGATTCATTTTACTTTTCTTTAGATTGGGCTGTCGCCTGTTGTTTATAAGAACTACGTTCTAGTCCCCTGTTAACTGCTACTTGTTGTTCTATCAATGTTTCTCTCTTTCTATACTTGGGAGTTTCCAAACTCGTTTGTTGAGAATACTCCTTATTGATAACTTGAATAACTGTAGCTTCGGACTTTATATTTTTATTTAACTGGGCTTTATAATTAGCCGGTACTTGGCTAACTCCCATGTGCGCACAGCATACACATAGGATTAACATGAAAAATTTCATATAATTCAAATTAATAGATGCGTGAAAGCTAAAAGCTCCACTCACCGGTTCAAGAAATGATTTTGTTTCGTTTTGTTACTAATTGTGCGGATTTAAACCGACAATTGTGGAGGTGGACTAATCATATCCAAGGAAATATCCTGATATGGATTAGACTCTAACTGAACAACCAATTCATGTTGATTCACTTGAAATATATGCAACTGGGATACGGGCTGTAGAAGAAAAGCAAAACCTTCTTCTTCCATATCTGGAACTTCATCAGATGATGCACCCGCTATATTGATGTCAGAGAACTGATCTAGCCTAACCGTTGAGTCCTCACGTGTGTGTTGAATCGTGCTCAGAATCAAGCTATCGTTTATCATCAAAACGGCAAGCAAGACAAAACACCACGTTAATAAATTCCTCATTTAGGCAATTAAAATATTGGTAGGTTTAAACAATGTACGCAAGATATAACTGAAAAACATCTAAAACGTTTTACATATACAAAAAATACAATTTATTCCTTAATCTCTTCAAAAGGCACATAATCACCATCGTCAGCTTTCGTTGACCTAGGCTTAGATTTAGTTTGTGGAGGCACAAAATCCACATCAATACTTCCTTCTCTCTTGGCCTCCTTTTGTCGATATGCCTGCTCAGATTGCTGTCTATGAACTTGCGTGATGACGTAACTCTTAAACAGCAATTTGAACAAAGGCCTAATAACGTAAATAAACAAGAAGATAAGTCCGAGAATCTTTAGCATGTTTTTATTTTTTGTCTATTAACGACTTAAATATAAATTTCGTTCCCCATACACCTTTCTAAAAAATTCATCTTTCAAATCATCAATGAAATAAATGGCTTCCCCCGTAGATTTCATCTCGGGACCTAATTCCATGTTGACATTCGGAAATTTATTGAAAGAAAATACAGGAATCTTAATGGCGTATCCTTTCTTAACGGGTTGGAAGTTAAAATCCTTTACTTTTTTATCACCTAACATTACCTTGGTCGCATAATTGACATAAGGTTCTTGGTAGGCCTTACAAATAAATGGCACCGTTCTAGAAGCTCTAGGATTTGCTTCGATGATGTATACCACTTCATTTTTCACGGCAAATTGGATGTTCAACAAACCTTTTGTTTTTAAAGCCACCGCAATTTTCTTCGTATGGTCTTCAATTTGTTTGATCACATTTTCGGATAAATCAAATGGAGGTAACACCGAGTGTGAATCTCCTGAGTGGATACCAGCAGGCTCAATATGTTCCATCACACCAATGATGTACACATCTTCTCCATCACAAATGGCATCAGCCTCCGCTTCAATCGCATTTTCCAAGAAATGATCTAACAAGATTTTATTTCCCGGAATATCGCGTAAAATATCCACGACATGTTGCTCTAGCTCTTGCTCATTGATCACAATCTTCATCGATTGACCACCCAAGACATAACTTGGACGTACCAATAAAGGATAACCCAATTCACGGCCTAAGAGCACCGCATTATCCGCATCTTCGCAAACGCCAAATTTAGGATAAGGAATGTCTAAGTCTTTCAAAAGACTTGAGAAAGCACCTCGATCTTCTGCCAAATCCAAGGCTTCAAATGAAGTACCTAATATTTTTATACCATATTTAGCTAACTTCTCAGCTAATTTCAAAGCTGTTTGACCACCCAACTGAACAATCACCCCTTCTGGTTTTTCATGTTGAATGATGTCATACACATGCTCCCAGAATACAGGTTCAAAATATAATTTGTCTGCAATATCAAAGTCCGTAGAAACCGTTTCTGGATTCGAATTGATCATGATGGTCTCATAGCCTGCTTCTTTAGCCGCTAGGACACCGTGCACACATGAATAATCAAATTCAATTCCTTGACCAATGCGGTTAGGACCAGAACCTAAAACCACGACTTTTTTGCGGTCAGAGGATTTGGACTCATTGTCCATGGAGTCGGTACTTTGACCAAAAGTGGAATAATAATAAGGTGTTTTTGCTTCAAATTCTGCGGCACAAGTATCTACACACTTGTATAAACGCTTAATTCCTAGACTATTACGCTTATCATAAACTTCAGATTCTAAGCAACGTAGCGTATGAGCAATTTGGCGATCAGCAAATCCTTTATGTTTCGCTTCTTCTAATAAATCGGTTGGAATGGTAGCTAAAGTATAGCGTTCGATTTCTTTTTCTACACGTACCAAATCTTCAATTTGATTCAAGAACCACTTATCGATTCTCGTTAATTGCTGGATAGTCTTGAAAGAAATACCCATTTTAAAGGCGTCATAGATATGGAACAATCGGTTCCAAGATGGATTAGCCAATGAATGCATGATGGCTTCTTGATCTCTCAATTCTTTTCCATCTGCACCGAGTCCATTACGCTTAATTTCCAGGGATTGACACGCCTTTTGCAATGCTTCTTGGAAATTACGACCTATACCCATGGTTTCACCTACGGACTTCATTTGAAGACCTAAGGAACGATCAGCGCCTTTGAATTTATCAAAATTCCAACGAGGAACTTTTACAATTACATAGTCTAAAGCAGGCTCAAAATAGGCCGAAGTAGTTCCTGTAATGGCATTCGTTAACTCATCCAAATTATAACCAATCGCCATTTTAGCGGCAATTTTTGCAATTGGATAACCAGTCGCTTTAGAAGCTAAAGCAGATGAACGAGAAACACGTGGGTTGATTTCAATGGCAATGATTTCATCTGTTTCAGGATGTAAGGCAAACTGCACATTACAACCACCCGCAAATTTACCAATGGCGTTCATCATCATAATGGCCATATCACGCATGCGTTGGTAGATCGTATCTGGCAAAGTCATAGCAGGCGCCACCGTGATGGAATCACCGGTATGTATACCCATTGGATCAAAATTCTCAATGGAGCAAATGATGATAACGTTTCCTAAATTATCACGCAACAACTCTAATTCATATTCTTTCCAGCCCATGATGGACTGCTCGACTAGCACCTCGTGAGTAGGCGATGCATGCAAACCCTTATTTAAAGCAGCATCAAAATCTTTAGGATCATGTACGAAACCTCCTCCAGTACCACCTAAGGTGAAAGAAGGACGAATCACCAATGGGAAACCCGTTTCTTGTGCAATTTCTTTACCTTCTAGAAAGGAACGAGCCGTTCTACCTTTACACACGCCTACACCTAATTCCAACATTTTCAAACGGAATTTCTCCCGATCTTCGGTGGTTTCGATGGCCTTGATATCAACTCCAATAATTTTTACTCCA
Organism: Aquirufa ecclesiirivi; assembly: GCF_011250515.1. Lineage (GTDB taxonomy): Bacteria > Bacteroidota > Bacteroidia > Cytophagales > Spirosomataceae > Aquirufa > Aquirufa ecclesiirivi. The sequence goes on from NZ_JAANOP010000005.1 coordinate 138,901, forward strand.
TATTTCTCCCAAACTCCCGCTTCTTCGCAATCGATGGCCAAGTTCAACGCTGTCTGACCACCCATGGTTGGTAAGACCGCATCCACTTGATGTCTTTCCAAAATATGAATGATAGATGCTCTATCTAATGGCTTCAAATACACATGATCGGCGTTCATAGGGTCCGTCATGATGGTAGCAGGGTTGGAATTGATCAAAATCACTTCGATTCCTTCTTCTCGCAATGAACGAGCAGCTTGAGAACCAGAATAATCAAACTCACAGGCTTGACCAATTACAATAGGACCAGAACCGATAATCAGAACGGAACGGATAGATAAATCTTTTGGCACGATATTAATTTATTTTGTATCAATAGAAAACAAATTTTCAGACCTTTACACTTAGGCTCAAAAATTGTACAAAGTTAGTAGTTGAAGCCCGAATTGGGAAACGTTATTGAAAATAAAAATCAGGAATTTTAAGCACACAGACCTTTTCACTCATTTGATTTCTTTTCGTCCCATTATTTCCCGTAATTTTGATAAAAATAAAAATCCCGTGATCAAAATAATCGTGGCTTGTGATGAAAAAAACGTCATTGGCAAAAACAATCAACTCATTTGGCACCTTCCGGCGGATCTAAAACACTTCAAAAATTTGACCACCGGGCATTCCATTATCATGGGAAGAAAGACTTTTGATTCCATCGGCAAAGCCTTACCTAATCGCAATAACTTAGTTGTCAGCCGACAAAAAGCCATCCACAGCGAAGGGATCATACTTTGCCATTCATTGGAGGAAGCCATTTTAAAAGCAAAAAGCCTATCTAGAGAGGATGTTTTCATCATTGGTGGAGCGGAAATTTACAAACAAGCCATCGAGATTGCCGACCAAGTTATACTCACCCGCCTGCATGATTATTTTGATGGAGATACCTTTTTTCCCGAACTTTCCAGCCAAGATTGGGAAGTCATACAGACAGAAAGAGGCATTACCGATGAAAAAAATCCCTACCAGTACAGTTTTTTAACTTACCAAAGAATCCAATAACATGGAAAGAAAAGTGGCTTTACTCGAGCAAGCCATCCAACTGGATGCATTTTACCCTTTTTTGCAAGATGACATGGCAGGAGGAATATGTTTGTTTATTGGCACCATTCGAAATAAAAATCAAAATAAAGACGTGAAATCACTGGATATGGAAGCTTACCCTCCCATGGCTGTGAAACAAATAAACCTATTGATTGATCAGGCTGGAGCCAAATGGCCCATTGAAAAAGTAGTTATGGCTCACCGAACAGGCCCATTGAAAATCGGGGATATCGCTGTATTAATAGGCGTAACTTGCGTACATCGAGCAGAAGCTTTTCAAGCTTGTCAGTGGTTGATCGACCGACTAAAAGAAGAAGTACCTATTTGGAAAAATGAATTTTATGAAGATGGTTCCTCTTGGCTAGTTCCCCATCCTTGAGCGAGCATCAAATTACAGCCCCTTTGTTCCGAATTATCAAAACGCCCCAATACCTTAAATCGAATCCCATCCGCTTCCAATGAACCCAAATCTTTGGTTTCAATAAATGAACAGGAATCTATATTGGCGAGATCAATAACCTTGATACCTCCCACTCGTCCTGCTTGAGTGACTTGTCCAAATGGATCATTGACCTCCCTTAATAACACCCGCATGCTGATTCCTGGAGTAAATACTCCATCTTTATCCGCATATGCCTGAGAAAATAACTCTGTCATACCGTATTCTGACGCAATCTGCGGTACCTGCATTTTCGCTTGAAGAAAAGCATGAACCTCTTCTCGTAACCATTCTTCCCGTCTCCCTTTCATCCCACCTGTTTCCATCACCATGATGCGACCCGCTTCCACGGCATCTTTCCAAAATGTAAAATCCTGACCTGCATCTACCCAATCCAACAAACCAAAAGTTACACCCATCAACCAAATCTTCCGGTCAGTCTGTAACGCAGCTTTCAAATTTTCAACCAAAAATTCGTATTGATTTAAATAAAATCCTCCTAACTCCGATCCCGACTGTTTGATAAAATAATCCATCATAAAGACCAAAGAAGAGCTACTTCTTTCCAAATAGGAAGGCAAAAGCGCAAAGATATGGTAGTCTGTCAGTGAGCCATAATTAGCCTCAAATATTCTTTTTGCCTGAACTTGATAAAATTCGGGATCACATACAATATGCTTGGAGGGGATTTGACCCGTAGTTCCTGAACTTTCAAATTGAAATAAAATGGGAGCAAAGCCCGATTGAACCAAATGGTTTTTAAATAACTCAATGGGTAAAAAAGGAATTTCAGCCAAGGAGGAAATGCTATTAATATCTACGCCTAATAATCCAAGGTATATATGATACAGTGGATTATGAGTTGCTTGATAGCGAAAAACATCCAAAGCTAGGTTTTCAAAATCAGCATCTTTCATCTGACTCACCCGATTCTTCAAACTCAAAGAAAGGCTTTCCCAATCTTCGTTTCCACTCTGCATAGCTTTTTTTGAAATTATGCACAAAATTAATGCAAATCATTAACTTTACGCTTCTAATGACCATCGAATCTTCATGATTAAACTAGGTAGTCTCTTCATCATCACCTCATTTTGCACTTGGGCATTGTTTGCCTGCGTTCAAGAACCTGATTATGGTACTACTCCCAATATTGAGTTTGAGTCCATTAAAAAAATCACCAAGATCAGTAATGATGGTTTCGGAGGAAAAGCCAAAATTGATTCCGTCGTGATGACGATCAAATTCCAAGATGGCGACGGCGATTTGGGAATTAGCACCGCTGAAAAAAATTCCGACCCCAAATACAAAGATTACCGCAACTTCGAAGTTGATGTTTTATTGAAGAAAAATGGCAAATTCATTCCAGTAACATTTAGCCCCAAACTTGGAGGCCTAATGAATTTCCCTTTTAAACCTGATCAAAAACCCGGACCTATCGAAGGCTACATTTCCTACTCCACACAATTTGTATATGCCTTTTACAAAGGTTATTCTCCAGATTTTACGGAGAAAAACGACACCTTGGCATTCCGTATTTCTATCAAAGACAAAGCATTTCATCAAAGCAATACGATTGAGACAAGTCCGATTGTGATTTTTCAAGACTAAATATCCTTATGATTCTACGTTTTTTTCGCACCCTCAGCTACGCTGTTATTTTTCTATTGGCTCATGTGAGCATGGCCCAAAAAAGTGTTAGCTTAGAAGATGTTTGGCAAAATTATACTTTCCGCCAAAGAAGCATCCAAAATCTAAATTGGACACATGATGGGCAGCATTATACCGAATTAAAAGAGGGTAAAATCATCAAATATTCCGTGATAGATCCTAAAAATTCCGAAATTTGATTAAGAAGTACATTTTCAAAATGCAGTGGCTTTACAAGAAGCGTTAATCAAGGCCAATAAGCAATTTCAAAGTTTCTATTATCCCAATAAGAATCATAGCATTACAGGAGGAAATACCCGATATCATTTGTATCAAATGATGACCAACTTCCTTCTAAAGAATTTATAATGATTTGAGAATTTGATAAACTTCTGCATTTAGACGGTAAGTAAACATTCGTTGATCTTTCTCGTCGGTATGGACATCTAAAATTTGCTCTTTACCAAGTAATAAACGCAAGGATTTGGTCAAATTCTCAAACATTTTTGCCCTAAATTGTCGCTGTGATTCGGGTGAACTTTTGTGTTTGCCAAAGAAAGCGATGATTTGATGCCCTGAAATATACCCTATCGTGTAATTCAAAATCAAGAAATCTAACAACATTTTTTCATTGTCTCCCAACATGATTTTTAGTTGTTTTCGAAGTTTCCTCTTCATCCACTTCTTGTACAAAAAGAAAGCAAGCACAAAAAAACCGATGGAAATCATCACCATGGAACCTTCTAGAATGGATTTATACCAAGGTACTTGACTAAGTTTTCCTAAATAATCTGATTCCCGAAGCAAATCATTCACCATCATACGATGATTTTTAAGGGTATTGGGAGTAGACTGATTGGATATATTAGTCCAAATGAGCGTATCTCCATTGACATGAAAAGCTTTATCAAAATTTCCACTATAAGGACCTTCTATGACCAACCGATTCTTGTTTTTCCAAGCATAAGTTTTGAAATCATCCAACACATCAATGATGTATATGGTATCAAAATTCTTTTCACGACCCGATTTGTCCAATAAAAAGAAATAACGCCCATTAAATATATAATAACGGGTCAGGTCCTTTTCTAAATAGGATTTAACTTCTTCTAATTCAATGTTACCCTGACTGACAAATTCACTTGTTGAAAAATTATATTCATAGATATTCCAATCCAAAACATCCAATCGTTTAGAATCTGTATCATTGATAAGGTGATTCCCCATCGTAATAAACTTATCCTGGCTAGGCACATAGGCGGTGAGGCCCATGGAAATAGCTGGTGGCACGTCTCCTTTAGCTTGAATACTCAACCACTCCTTGCCATCAGCATTGTATTTAGTCAGAATATTGGTGGAAGTCCAAAAACCATAACCGCCAAAAGAATAAAGAATTCCATTTCGATAAAAAGTACTACTCAAGCAGTTCGCTCCACGAAAATAGGTTTCATCAATCCGTTTGAGTGACAACTGCTTTTTATTAATTTGATAAACTTGATTAGTACAAGAAATTAAGAGATAAGCCCAGTCTGAATTTTCAATTTTAAATTCTTTCACGGCATAATTCGCCGATATCAAATCTTTCTTTTCGACATTTTCAAAAGACAATTCCCCTAAGTTCATCCATGGAAGACCGTTCTTGGTTCTAGAAAGCTGACTATTCTCAAAATCGATTTTATAGAAATACCCTGTGCTTGGACTAAACCATTCAATTGTATGGGCGCGAACACCCACCTGAATCAATAAAAAGAGAGCAATTAAATAGCCGCGTAGACGCATGGAAATATTCAAAAGGAAACTAAAAATGCGATTTTTTCAAGCAAAATTGTCAAATACTTGGGATTAGTTTGAAAAGCCATGCCCAATTTTTCAACAAAAATGGCTAATTTTACGGATTAAAGTTTATTCCATGGAATGGTTTAAACCATAAAAATCGCTTATGACCCTACACAGAGAAGGAAAAACTATCTTATTGACAGCTATTGTCATTGTATTAGCTATAAATGCTTTAGTAGCTTATTTTTTACCTGAGCAAGTTTACATACGAGAAGCTGTTGTAGTCATTACAGCCCTATTTTATTTGCTTTTGGTACAGTTTTTCCGTGTTCCTAAACGTGTAACCCCGATTAATCCCCAAGATATCATTGCCCCAGCTGATGGGAAAGTGGTGGTCATTGAAGAAGCAGTAGAGACTGAATATTTCAAAGATAAGCGTAGACAAGTATCCATTTTCATGTCGCCAATCAATGTGCATATTAACTTTAATCCCATCTCTGGTATCGTTTCGTATTTCAAATACCACCCCGGCAAATACTTAGTCGCTTGGCATCCAAAATCAAGTACGGAAAACGAGCGTACAACCTATGTGGTGAAGCATGAAAACGGAACAGAGATTTTATTCCGCCAAATAGCTGGGGCTTTAGCCAAACGTATTTGTTGGTATGCCAAAGAAGGAGATGCCGTGGTTCAAGGAACAGAATTTGGCTTCATCAAATTTGGTAGTCGTATCGATATTTACCTTCCATTAGATGCTGAAATCTGCGTCAAATTAGACGACAAACCTGTTGGAGGAGAGACTGTTATTGCTAGACTTGCTCAATAACCATTCATCATTTTCGAACAATTCAATCTTGGATGTGAACTCCCTATGGCGTATTTTTATCAAAAAGCATCGCCATGTTTAGACAATTAACTGATTTTTATCGCGCTTGGGCTTACGAATCCGATAGTACCATCAAGATGTTTCAGGCCATACAAGCGGGCCATTTACAAGATAATCCAAGCGAAAATTTCAGAAGTATGGCTCGATTGTCGTGGCATATCACGGAATCCATTGCCGAATTATTGCATCATGCTGGGTTAAAGGAAGTAGAGGGGATTGTGGATGCCAGCCAAGAAAAAAATGACCTCGATAAACTCATTTCGGAATATCAAAAATCATCGGAATCTTTGATATTGGCTTTAAAAAATCATTGGACAGATGAGATGTTGGAAGAGAAAGTTCCTATGTACGGTGACCATTGGGAAAGAGGTGTGGTATTAAGTATACTGATTCGTCACCAAAGCCATCACCGTGGTCAACTAAGTGTATTAATTCGCCAAGAAGGTCTTACTATTCCGGGCATGTATGGCCCTTCTAAAGAAGAATGGCTGACTATGGGAATGAAACCTTTGGCATAAAGTTTAGTACCAAGAACTATAATTTTTTTCAATCAAATCGATGATAGCCTGTAAACCCTCGCGATCTGTTTCACTAAAATCATCCAATTGATCGGAATCCACATCCAAGACCATCAACACTTCACCTGCAGAATCCATCACAGGTAATACAATTTCTGATTTGGAAGCAGAAGCACAGGCAATATGACCTGGAAATTCGTCAACATTAGGCACAATGATGCTTTCCTGGGTTCGATAGGCATGACCACAAACTCCTTTGTGATAGGGGATTCGGGTGCAGGCTACTGGACCCTGAAAGGGTCCGAGAACCAATTGATCTTGTTTATTTAGATAAAAACCTACCCAAAAAAAGCCGAAATAGGCATGGATAGCTGCAGCAATGTTCGCTAGATTGGCATATAAATCTGTTTCTCCTTGAATCAGTGCCTCTACTTGGGGGATAAGAGCCTGGTATTTATCAGCTCTATTACCTTCTATAATCTGTAAATCTTCTGCCATAAATTAAACGGACGCAGTTACAAAATACTTTTTAAGCCATGAGTCTTTTGCCTTGGCGGGCCAATTAGTATTATAATCTTCCAAATCCTTCGCTTGAGGAATAGCAATGTACGATTCTGGAGTTATTTTTCCCTCGGCAACCACTTGTTTTATTCCCAATAAAGGAAATAAAATAAGGTTATCTTCTTGAACCAAAGCCACAGAACGGTCAAAGAAATCTATTCCCATCTGAAATGCCAAATCCTTAAACCAGCCTGTAGAAGCATCAATAGAACAGCCTGATGCCGCATGCTGATGTTCATCCACGGCAATAACAATAATCTGATTATATCGGATTTGGAATGAACTTGCTAATGGAGCACCATGGGCATTCCAATCTTGCACAGCCTGTTTCAAATAAGATTGAATAAAAGCTAATTCTTGTTCATTAAAAGCTCTATTGGCTTGGTAAACCCAAACGCGAGCATGAGCTGGTAATTGTTGAAATTCTACGTACATATCTTTATATCATGGTTTGCTGAACTAACTCAGCTAAATCTACTACTTGTATTTCTTTGTCTTTTCCGTGTTTATTTAACCCATCCTGAATCATGACCATGCAAAAAGGGCAAGCCAAAGCTACCTTTTGTACTCCAGAGTCCATAATTTCTTGCGAACGTTTGGTTTGTATGTCGATACTCCCTAGTTCTGGCTCTTTAAAAACCTGAGCACCCCCAGCTCCACAACATAAGCCTTTAGTTCTACAACTTTTCAGTTCTTTTAGTTCCTTTTTCAGACCAAGAATAATATCTCGAGGTGCTTCATATATCCCATTCCCTCTTCCTAAATAGCATGAATCATGAAAGGCTACAGCTTCTTTTTCTTCCTCTTTTAATTGAATTTTACCCGCTGCCAATAGGTCGGCTAGTAACTGACTATGATGAATGACATCGTAATTTCCGCCTAATTCGGGGTATTCATTTTTCAAGGTATTGAAGCAATGGGGACAAGCCGTTACGATTTTCTTTACCCCATACATATTCAACACCTCTATGTTGGACATAGCTTGCATTTGGAATAAAAACTCATTTCCACTCCTACGAGCAGGATCGCCCGTACAAGACTCCTCTGTTCCTAATACGGCAAATGAAATCTCAAGTTTTTGTAAAATTTCACAAAAAGCTCGAGTTACTTTTTTGTGACGATCATCAAATGAACCAGCACATCCGACCCAAAACAAAAACTCAGGGCTTTCTCCTTTAGCGGCCCATTCCGCCATCGTACTTATCTTCAGTTCCATGCTATTCTTTTTTCGACTTATCTTGTTGACGCATTTGTTCTACTGTTAATCTTGAACCATCCGGACTCCATCCAGGAGGACCTATGACATAATTCCAAGCAGTTCTGAGGCTTTTCGAATGAATGATATCTTTGACAATTTGAACCCATTCAAAAAAGGCAATTTTGGCAGGATTATAACTTTCAATTTGCTTCGTCAATCCATAATGAGGTCTTTGGATTTCTGGCTGAAATGAGCCAAACATCCGATCCCAAATGATCAATATCCCGGCATAATTGGTATCCAAATAATCCAAATCAGTTCCATGATGCACACGATGGTGAGAAGGCGTATTGAAGACATATTCAAACCAATTAGGCATTTTTTTGATTAGTTCGGTATGTATCCAATATTGATACAATAAACTAATTTGTTGAAAAAAGAATACGATAAAAGGGTGTACACCTAGCATCAATATCCAAACATAAAATAAAAATGCTCCGGATAAATTACCTGTCCAAGTTTGTCGTAATGCCGCAGCTAAATTATACTTGGGGGAAGAATGATGCACCATGTGGGATGCCCAAAAATAGCGAACCTCATGGGAAATCCGATGAAACCAATAATAAGTCAAATCATCTGCAAAAAAAGCAAAAACCCAGACCCACCACCAGCTTATGGAAAGATCAAATAGTCGCCAATGATCATAGACATAAAAATAACAAACATATATGACTGATTTAGTCAATAATCCAATGAAAAGATTACCCAGACCCAATCCAATGGATGTTAAGGAATCTTTTGTCTCCACAAAATCACGATGTTGCTTGAACACCACATAGGATTCCAAGATGACTGTAATCAAAAAGAAAGGGACCGCATAAAGAATTAAATTGGGTGTCATAATCTACGGAAGATGAACTATTTCTTTCAAAAATTGAATACTTGCCTTCAAAGGTAAATCTGTTCTTTTGGCTAAAATATCCGAAGTAATGACATGGTTTTCTGAAAGAGGAAAAGCCATTTCTTTTTTCTGCGTTGGATTAGTTCCTAAATATGGAAACATATGTTCCATCGCTTTTACAGATACCACAGGGTCTTGGTTGGCCTCATCTTTGTAATAATACCCCATAAATACAGGGCATTTCACTTGTTCAAAAACCTCGTCGGTCATTTGATTCGTCAGAAAATTCTGTAACTCCACAGCCCCCTCTAAGCGGTAGTGCAAGTTCCAATATTGATTATGGGCCTGGTTTTGAGCAGGAATATCTCTAAAATCACTACCAATTACTTTTCTGGCCAACTGAAGACCCCAAGGATTATCCATTAAAATGGCCGCAGGATCTGCAATAGCGATGCAGGGGCTATACAAAAGCAAGGCTTTAATTTCTGGATGACGTGAAGTAAGAGATAAAGACAAGGCCCCTCCAAAAGAAGTAGCCAACACGACGACATTTTCACCCAATTTTTTGGCCACTGCCAATTGATTTTCCACACTTTCATAATAGTCGTCCGCCGTTACATGCTGCAACACACTATCTGATGTAGCAAAGCCATGACCTGCTACTCGGGTCAAAAGTAGGTTCGCTCCAAAAGTTTTTGCGATTTGCCGGTGTACTGGATTTCCCTCCATTTGAGAAGCAGAAAAACCATGCACATACATGAAAACCCATTTCGTTTTTTGTGGTTTCAACGAGTCTGCCCAAACTATTTTTGCTTCGTTATTCGCTTTAATTTGAGGGAAAGCTGCTTCTTTCTCTTGTAAATATTGAGCAATGGCAGGTAGTGAATCTGGAATATTTTTCCAAGTAACACCTCTATTCAGTAAAGGAGTTTGAGGACTTGGTCCCAAGGTAAAAAACAAGATTAACCCAAGGATGATGGGAATAAATACTTTTTTCATTTGCTTATGATTTGGCCCAATTTAAACGATCCGAAGGGTTAAATTTCCAAGGAGCTTGATTTGTTTCAATATTAGAAAACATGCTATTCCAAGCGGCTGGGGCATCTGATTGCTCCATGATTTGGTAACGGCGCAATGCCAATATGATATTCAGGGGAGACAGTTCCATGGGACATGCTTCGACACATGCTTGACAGGTAGTACAGGCTCTTAATTCTTCAGCTGATATATAATCGCCTAAAAGTGATTTCCCATCTTCTGTCCATTGACCCTTGTTTTTGGCCAAACCCTTCCCCACTTCCTCCAGACGGTCGCGTGTATCCATCATTATTTTTCTTGGCGACAACGCCCTGCCTGTTTGATTGGCGGGACACTGTTCCGTACAACGGCCACATTCGGTACATGAATAAGCGTCTAAGGCATTTTTCCATGTTAAGTCCATGACATCTTTCGCACCAAATCGCATTTGATCAGGAGTGGCAGTATTGGTCTCAACCGGTTGACCTAACATCAACTTCACTTCGTGGGTAACGGAGGCCATATTACTCATCTTACTGGAAGGTTCCAGACTAGAATAATAGGCGGCAGGGAAAGCAAAGAAAATATGCAAATGTTTGGAATAGGTGACATACAGGGCAAAACCCAAAATTCCAAGGATGTGAAACCACCATGCTACTCGTTCTAAAATCAATAAAACGGGTGTAGAAAGATTCGACAAAATTGGCATCAAATATTGGGAAACGAAAAATGCGCCAACGGGTTCAAAATGTGCTACCTGCCTCTCTTGTAGAAGGGCATCACTCGCATTCATGGTCCAAAGGGCAAACATTAAAATACACTCAATGGCTAAAATGGTATAGGCATCTTGTATCGGAAAACCTTGCAATTCTCGATGTGCATCGGGTTGTAGCCGCTGCACTTTCGTCACTCCCCGACGCAGAAAAAACACCACACAAGCCACAAAGACCCCGAAGGAAAGGAGTTCAAAAAAATTGAGTAATAAAGGGTAAAGGCTTCCCAAAAAGGGAGCAAAAATACGGTGAGTACCTAAGATACCATCAATCACAATTTCCAGGATCTCGACATTAATCAAGACGAAGCCAATGTAGATCAAAAAGTGAAAAATCCCAACTAGAGGTTTTTGGAACATTTTTTTCTGACCAAAAGCCAAAAGAGCTACTCGTTTCCAGCGTTCGCCAGGATTATCATTCAGCTCAATGGGTCTAGCTAATTGAATACTGGCTATGATAAGTTTAAATCGTTGCGTTACCAAATAACCTAACCCGACTAGTACTAAAATAAAAAGTACTTGGAGAAAAATATGCATGATTGATGAGTGTTTTACTGAATCTTTTTCCCTTAACGCTGTCAAGGTTTAAAACCTTGACAGCGTTGTTGAAATGCCAATAAAGCTAGCTTATTTTAATCAAATTTTTCATCACATTTCTGATATTTTTTACCAATTTTTTTAGATTCAATGATTCCCAAATTCATGACATTTGTTTCATTCATTCTAAAATCACTAATCATGAAAAAAAATACCGAACCTATGGCCCCTGAACAGTTGTACCATATTTATAACCGAGGGATTAACCGTACTAAAATTTTCAAAGAGTACAGGAACTACCGGTTCTTTCTTAGAAAATACCAAAAATACATTTGTCCGATTGCTGACACTTACGCCTATTGTTTACTGGGTAATCATTTTCATTTTCTCGTTAAAATTAAATCTGCCAATGAAATTTTTGAACACAAAAAAATAAAAACAGAGCAAAGAGAACATTACGACCTTTCAAGATTGATTGCTACACAATTTGGAATTCTATTTAATTGTTATGCTCAGGCATTTAATAAAACGAATGATCGAACTGGAGGATTATTTGAGAATCCATTTAGAAGAGTCCTGGTGAAAGATGAAGTTTATTTTACTCAGCTCATCAAATACCTACACTTCAACCCAGAAAATCATGGCATCGTGCATGATTTTAGACAATACAAAAACTCCTCCTATTATGATATTTCAACGATGAAAAAGAGCTTTGTAGATAAAAAATCAGTTCTAAATTATTTTGGTGGAATGGATGAATTCAAACAATTTCATACCACTGCTGTAGAAGAAAAAAACATTATCAGTTTACTGTTAGAATAAATTTAAAATCCCTACGTTTTCGCAACGCTGTCAAGGTTTCGAACCTTGCCAGCGTTAGGAAAATCTAAGCTAAATTCAGCTCTTTCAATAAGAACCTTCCTGTATGACTTTGCTTTACTTTGGCAACTTCCTCTGGAGTACCTTCTGCCACTATTTCACCTCCAGCAAGCCCACCTTCTGGCCCTAAATCAATGACATGGTCTGATACCTTGATGACATCCAAATTGTGTTCAATAATCAAAACCGTATTTCCTCGATCCACCAATTTTTGAAGCACTTCCAACAATAATTTCACATCTTGAAAATGCAAACCGGTTGTTGGCTCATCCAACACATACAAGGTCTTACCTGTGTCCTTTTTAGACAATTCCTCGGCTAATTTCACCCGCTGAGCCTCACCTCCGGAAAGGGTTGTCGCATGTTGACCTAAGGTAATATAGCCTAAACCTACTTCCAATAAGGTTTTTACTTTACGGTAAATTTTAGGTTGATGTTCGAAAAACTCCAATGCTTGCTCCACAGTCATATCCAATACATCGGAAATCGATTTGCCTTTAAAGCGAACTTCCAAAGTCTCGCGATTAAATCGTTTGCCTTTACATGACTCACATTCCACTAAAACATCCGGCAGAAATTCCATCTCGATTTTCTTCCTCCCTGCTCCTTCGCAACTTTCACATCTACCTCCTTTGACATTAAAACTAAACCTTCCTGCTTTATAACCACGAATTTTAGATTCAGGCAATTCACAGTACAAGGTTCGAATATCGCTATACATATTGGTATAGGTTGCGGGATTGGAACGAGGTGTTCTTCCAATAGGCGATTGATCTACTTCAATCACTTTATCAATCAATTCCAAACCCTCTATACCTTTAAAATCCTTAGGATCTCTCTTGGTTCGGTCAAAATGCTGCTTCAATTTTAGCACCAGGGTGTCGTGGATCAAGGTAGATTTTCCAGATCCTGAAACACCTGTTACGGAAATCATTTTTCCCAAAGGAATTTTGACGGTAACATTCTTTAAATTATTTCCAGAGGCACCTATCAATTTAATGACTTTATCAGTTCCTTTTCTGCGCTTTTTAGGTATTTCAATGGCTAATTGCCCATTTAGATATTGTGCCGTAGGCGTTTGTAATTTTAAAAATTCAGCTGGTGTACCTTGCCCAACGACATGTCCTCCATGTCTACCTGCACCTGGCCCAATATCCAATAAATAGTCCGACTCCAGCATCATGTCTTTGTCATGCTCTACCACCAGTACACTATTACCCAAATCCCTTAAATCCTTGAGGGCATGAATTAATTTTTCATTATCCCGCTGATGTAGGCCAATGCTCGGCTCATCCATGATGTATAAAACGCCAACCAACTGGGTTCCAATTTGAGTTGCCAAACGGATGCGCTGAGCTTCCCCACCTGATAAACTTTTCATAGGTCTATCCAATGTCAGGTAATTCAATCCGATTTGGGTTAAAAATCCAATACGTTTTTGAATCTCTTTCAGCACTTCTGCCCCAATCTGTTGTTGACGGTCAGAAAGCCGTAAATACAATCCTTCAAACCAAGTTTCCAAAGTCAAAATATCCATTTGAGCCAAGTCCCCAATATGTTTCCCGTCGATTTTGAAACAGAGTGCTTCTTTTTTCAAACGATAGCCTTGGCAATCAGGACAGGTTTTTACTTCCAAAAAATCCTTTAACCAATCCTGTGTTTTTTCCGATCCACTTTCCTGCTGTCTTTTCAAAAAATGGATAATCCCATCGTACTTCGTTGTCCATTCTGTTCCCACATATTTTTTAGAAGGTACAGGTACGGGTTCATCTGTTCCATATAACATCAGTTCAACAGCCTTTCGGGGGAATTTAGCAATTGGAGTCGACAAGCCCACTTGATAGGGCTTCAATAATACTTCCAACTGTTTGAAAATCCATAAATCACGGTATTCACCAATAGGAGCAATAGCTCCTCGAATAATACTTAATTCGGGATCTGGGATAACGGATTCTTCCGTAATTTCTTCAATTTGGCCCAGACCATTGCAGGTAGGACATGCCCCGTAAGGACTATTAAATGAAAAAGAATTCGGAGCTGGTTCATCGTAAGACAAACCCGTCTTGGGATCCATTAAGGTTTGAGAGAAATAATGTAGCTTGGCTTTTTCATCCAAAATAAAGACTTGCCCTTTACCTACATTCATCGCCGTTTGTAAACTTTGAGAAATCCGAAAGCGGTCATCCTCTTTCACCACCAATCGATCTACAACAATCTCAATATCATGCACTTTGAAACGATCAACTTGCATTTTAGGCTCCAATTCCACAATTTCTCCATCCACCCGCACTTTGGTATAACCCCATTTAGCAATTTGTACAAATAACTCTCGATAATGCCCCTTTCGCCCTTTAACCACGGGTGCCAACAATTGCACTTTGCTACCTTGGAATTGCTGTAAAAGTGTGTTGATAATCTGATCCACCGACTGCTTGACCATTTTTTCTCCCGAAAGGTAACTAAAGGCCTCAGATGCTCGAGCAAAAAGCAAACGCAAAAAGTCGTATATCTCCGTGGTGGTTCCCACAGTCGACCTTGGATTTTTGGAGGTCGTTTTTTGTTCAATCGAAATTACAGGTGAAAGTCCTTCAATTTTATCCACGTCTGGTCTTTCCATATTACCCAAAAAGCTTCTGGCATAAGCCGAAAAACTTTCCATGTAACGCCTTTGGCCTTCAGCGTAAATCGTATCAAAAGCTAAGCTAGACTTTCCAGAACCGGAGATCCCGGTTATAACGACTAATTGATTCCTTGGAATTTGAACGTCGATGTTCTTTAAATTATGCTCACGAGCACCTAAAACTTCAATGTGAGAAAACCCTGTTAAATCTTTAGGTGGCTGCATATGTTGCTACAAATCAATCCACAAAGGTACAAAAAAAAGAGGCTGCCCGGATAGGACAGCCTCAATAAAAATTGGAAGAATTATTTATTCAATAACTCATCAAATGTAATGCTGACATAATAGATGCTACCAACGGTTGGATTACCCCATCCTGTTGTATAAGCAGTACCTAATAAGTTAGAAGCCCCTACTTTTACAATGGATTTAATGCTAGATAACTTCTTGCTAATTTGTGCATCTAAGGTGCTGAATGAAGGTATAACACTTTGTTGAGTTTGGTTAACTAACTGGTTAACAAAACTAGATTGCCAAACATACTCATCTTGATATCTCCATACCGTACTAAAGCCCCATCCTGAACCACCAATGTTGCGGTTACCTAAAGTGATGTTGGTACGATATGCTGGCGTGTTGTAAGCTAATTGATAATTACTCAATCCACCGTTATCATTCACCGTATTGTAGGAAATATTTCCACCCAAGGTCCAATTCGAAGCTAATCTATAATCTAAGCTTAAACCCCAACCACTTGTTTTAACTTGATTGTCTACGTTAGATGGGAAAGAGAAGTAGTTATATGAACCCACGATCGTGGTAGAAGGTTGTAACACCACTTGACCTGCTGAGAAATTAGTGAAAGTACTTTGGTAGTAATAGAAATCAGCTAATAAATTGCTTCCTAAATTCCCTTTGTAACCCACTTCAAAAGTACGAACCTGCTCTGGCTTCCAAGCTTTAGCAGTGTAAACTTCTGGCTTTCCTGCTAATACAGATTGTAAAGTATATGAATTACCAGATAATTTATAACGATCCTGTACCACTGGTAATCCTCCCAATAAACGAGCTGAAGGAGTATTTAAATCAATGTATTGATCCTGAGTTGTTGGAATTCGGAAACCTGTTTGATACGATGCTCTAAAATTCGATTGACCCACGGTGTAAACCCCTGATAATCTCGGGCTATACTGTCCTTCAAAGTTCTCATTCTTATCATAACGCATGGAACCTGTCAACTTAAACTTGTCTTGGAACATTTTCTTAGCCAATTGTAAATATCCACCATATTCATTGATGGAGAACTCCTGTCCATTATCTTGACGAGCAAATAACGTTCCCTCCGAATTTAAGGCATAAACACGGTAGTTAGCACCCACCAACATTTCAAATTTATCGTCTAACATCTCAGTGAAGTTGTACATACCTTCATAGTGATACAAAGCTGATTTGTCTAAGAAACGAGCCCCTTGAGGAAGTGGTTTACCTTTGATGGCCTCCACCGCATTCGTAAACGCGGCTGTTCCTGGAATCAAACGACCTACATCTGCTGTATTACGTGCGTTGTTATGATAGGTATTGAAAGCCGCTTGTGTGGTTGCAATCGCATTTCCTACCGCTAATGTTGGATTACCAGTTTGAGCTAAAGTAGTTCCCAAAACAGTTCCAAAGTTCGTCAATGCTTGTGTCGCAAATACACCGAAATACTGTGGATACCAGCTTGTACTTGGTTTCGCTGCTTCATTCACAATTTGGCCTAAAGTTCCTGTGGCATAAGCATCACCCGAATTCTCTTGGGTAGTATAAGCGCGTAAGAAGAAATTTGATCCTTTTAATTCAGCCTTGTACTGACCCATGCTAAAGTTTTTGATCGAGTAACGATCTGCTCCCGTGTAAACCGTGGTACCTTGGCCATAAGAACCTTGTAAAATCAACTCCACTTTATCATTAAAACGATAATGTAGGGCCGCATTAAATTTCATATTACGGTTGGCATAAGAAGCCAAATCACGCTCGGCATATCCTTCACGTGAAATGTTTACATTAGGTATAACATAACCTAAAATAGTGGCAGGTGATAGTAACCCGCCAGTGGCCCTAGATATTGCATTAAAACCTGAAGCTAAGGCTCCGTTTGGATCTTTAACAAGAGCATCTGATAATGAACTCAACATATTCACGTTTGTCTCATCACCATAAATGTTCACACCATTGTAAGCTAAGTTAGTAGAACGTCCGCCTAAGCCTAAAGTCCTACCATTCAATAAACTTTGATCACGGTAATCGGATGCTTGCCAATCTTCGGCACTTAAAGTATTAAAGTTTAATTTGAAGGCAACCTTATTATTGAATGCTTTCGCATAACGAATCGATATATCGCTGTAAGGTGTATTTTGAACGGTACGGTTAGGAGCATCCATAAATCCTCCTTTGACTTGTGCACTTAATCCTTGGTATAAAAATGGACTCTTCGAGTTCATTAACAAAATACCATTCATGGCGTTTGGACCATATAAAGCAGAAGATGCTCCTGGTAAAACTTCCACATTCTCTAAATCTAATTCTGAAATTCCGACAATATTACCCACCGAGAAATTCAATCCTGGTGCTTGGTTATCCATTCCATCAATCATTTGAACTACACGAACGTTACCATTACTTCCAAAACCTCTCATGTTAATAGAAGAAAATGAAACTGACTGGGTCACTAATTCTACCCCTTTCAAATTACGAAGTGCATCATAAAAAGAAGCCGATGGAGTTTCTCTAATGCTCCTAATGTCCATCTTCTCCACCGAAACTGGTGATTTCATGACACTTTCTTCTACTCTACTAGCAGAAACAACGACGTCCTGACCTAGTACAGATTGCTCTTTTAAATTGATTTTTAAATCTGTTTTATTTCCAGAGATGGCAATTTCTTGTCTTT
This sequence comes from Aquirufa ecclesiirivi, assembly GCF_011250515.1. Taxonomy (GTDB): domain Bacteria; phylum Bacteroidota; class Bacteroidia; order Cytophagales; family Spirosomataceae; genus Aquirufa; species Aquirufa ecclesiirivi. The sequence continues at coordinate 156,655 of NZ_JAANOP010000005.1, forward strand.
CATATCCAACCATTGAAACCACAATGGTGAATGGAACGGGTGTCGAAGTGCTCAAGGAGAAATTTCCTTTAGCGTCAGTAATCGTTCCAATTACTTTTCCTTTAACGGCGATACTCACACCAATTAAGGCTTCTTTGGAAGCTGCATCTGATACTTGACCTCCCACTTTCGTTTGAGCAAGTACAGAAAAACTCATCAAAAACATCACTAAAATAGCGGGTAGGAATTTGGGAGATAGTCTTTTCATGTTGATAAATTTAGATAACAATTTAAATATGGCATTTGACCACAAACAAATCTAAGGAAGAAAATAGAATTGCGCACTCATTTTATTAAAAAATTACTAGTTTTTCAATAAATACTTAAATATTGAGCTTTATTATTATTCATTGATTTCGACCAATTCAAAAGAACTTTAAATCCAATGAAATTCTTGTTAGCTTTGAATTGTAATTCCAAGAAAACAAGCTAATTTCTTAAATTCTTAATGGAATGAGCATGATGCTTCATCGAATTTTTTGTTCCATTAAAAACAAGAATTCTCTAAAGCATTCGTTCAAATGAATTGAACGCATATAACGTATGAAAGACAATTACCTCATCATCATGGCTGGCGGAATAGGCACTCGCTTTTGGCCAATTAGCAGAAGTGCAAATCCAAAGCAGTTTCACGATGTTTTAGGTGTTGGCAAAACCATGCTTCAACAAACTGCCGAACGTTTTCAAGGCATTATACCGCAAGAAAATATCTATGTAGTAACCAGCGATGAATTTGCTGGATTGGTGGAGAAACAATTGCCATTTTTAAGTAAAGAGCAAATATTAAAGGAACCCCAGCGAAAAAACACCGCTCCTTGTATTGCTTATGCTACCTATAAAATTGCCAAAAAGAATAAAAAGGCAAAGTTCGTGGTAGCACCTGCTGACCATGTGATTTTAAAAGAAAACGCTTTTCAAGAAAATATTAGAACGGCATTGGAAGTGGCGGAAGAAGGTGTTTTTGTTACTTTAGGTATCATTCCCACTCGGCCCGATACTGGCTATGGATACATTCAATATGTACCCAATGACAATAAAGCCCAAAAAGTAAAGACATTCACGGAAAAGCCCAATCTGGAATTAGCACAGGCTTTTTTAGAAAGTGGAGACTACGTTTGGAATGCCGGTATTTTTGTCTTCAAACTTCCAACTTTCAAAAAAGAATTAGAAAAGCATCAATCCCGAATGGCGGAGCAATTTGAAGAAGGATTAGCGCATTATTATACGCAAGAAGAAGAATCCTTCATCAAAAAAGTATATGCTGTTTGCAAAAACATCTCGATGGATGTGGGTATTATGGAGAAAGCTCAGGAAGTCAAGGTTATTCTTTCTGATATCGGTTGGTCAGACTTGGGCACATGGCAATCTTTGTATGAAATCAATGAAAAAGATGCGAATAATAATGTCGTAGAAGGCAATGTCATCACATATGATACTCAAAATTGCATCATCAAAACACCTGCTGAAAAATTGGTGATTATTCAAGGGCTGAAGGGCTTCATCGTGGCCGAACATGGAAATGCCCTGATGATTTGTCCCAAAGACCAAGAACAAGAAGTGAAGAAATTTGTAGAAGAAGCTACTGCCCTAGATCCTAAATTTAGTTAGTATTCGCTAACTCAATCAATTCTTGAAAACTACGTAAAACGTGAATCTTTTCAGGAACTTCATGCCCCAAAGCTAGCAACTGGTATCCCGTTAATAAAATTTTCGAATTTGGAATTCTTTCAACTAACTGTTCCAAATAATCGGGCATGTCGTCGGGATTAGGCTGGGAAGTAAAGACACTTAAAATATAATCTGGTTGATGAATATCATAAGCCAAAACCAGTTCTTCAAAGGGCAAGGATTGACCCAAATAAATTACCTGATGTTTTCTGGCTCGCAATATATAATTAGCAAAAAGCAAGCCAATTTCGTGCAGCTCTCCTTCTGGTAAATACAACAGGAATTTTTTGGCAGTGGGCTTATAACTTAAATCTTGCTGATCGATTGCCGCTATAACTTTTTGACGAATCAAATGACTGATAAAATGCTCTTGTGCTGGTCCTACGGAGCCCGACAACCACAAGGTTCCTAAGCGCAGCATGAATGGATGTATGATTTGAATCAAATAATCTTCAAATCCATGCTTCTGAATGATATTTTTGGTCAATTGCTGAAACATAGCCTCGTTTAATTCCAACATGGAAATCGTCAAGGCTTGAATCTGATCTGGAAAATGAAGATTTCCTTCGGATAAACGAAGTAAATTGGCCGAACGCTCACTATCACTCATTTTAGCAATTTCAGAAATCTTAAAATCTCCTCTGCTTTGTAAAATGGCAATATTTAATACCAACTTTAATTCCTCATCTCCGTAAGTACGAATGTTCGTATCTGTCCTTTCGGGATTCAGTATCCCATATCTTTGTTCCCAAATCCGTAAGGTATGAGCTTTTATGCCACTAAGATGTTCTAAATCTTTAATTGAATAAACACTCATATAATCATATCTATTTTAAATCTAACCTGATAAGTCTGCTAATTGTTTTCATGTTTGGATTTAAGCTTGCAAAAAAATCCAATGTCCCAAGAAAAACATGAATTGTAATAAGAGAATCCACCGAAATAAAGACGATTTACTGGTAAGTTCTCCTGATTGGATGACCCAATGAAAAAAGAAACTGACTAGCCACCAAGCACCAAAATTTTGAATAGGTACTTGATCTCCGTACCATTGCCAAAAATCAAAATGCATAGCGACTGGTTCAATCAATAAATCCAAGGCCGTCATCAGTCCTGCACCCAAAGCCGCTCTTCCAATCTTACCACCCACATTCCATTCCTCAACCACGGCACTAGAACCCAACAATAAGATAAGCCAATTAATACCAATGGTAATGGGTACCTCCAAAACTTTAAAACCCAAAGTTTCTCCATAATGATAAACTCCAAAAATCTTACCTGTTCGAACACCTACTACTTCTAAAAACCAAGCTGCCACTACAATTCCGCCTAAGGTTAGATAAGCCGACAAACTGGGCTTGGGAAAATAAAACAAGCAGATGAAACCCGTAAACCATAAAGTCAATGGAACTAAAGAAACAAATAAAGCCTGAGTGGCAGGCAAGTTCATGCCTACTAAACCTGCCGCATATAAAATGATAAGAAACCTTTTTAAAAATACTCCTGACATATCTCAATATTCAATTTAAAAATACTAGGCCCATTCATCGGGTCTTTCTAAAACAAAGCCATCTTCCTTATGCACATGCAAAGGAAATTGATTTTCTACTAATTTCTTTCTTCCTATCATTTGAAATGCTCTCGCTACAGCCACAACAGACTCATTTCTTCTTAAAGGAGGGAAAAATACAACAACTGACTTATCCAAAAAATGTTCATTTACACTTTGTATACAAGGAACAAAATCACTATCACCAGAGACCACAATAGCTATATCATATTGATCCTGAAAGGCATCCATCAATAAATGAGTTGCCAAATTAACATCCGTCATTTTTTCATTGGGGATAATCCAGCTATTCCCGCACTTTCTACAATCCGTAAATTTAGCTTGATAGGACCCATAAATTAAAGATATTCCCGTAGATTCTAATGCTTCCAAATACGTCGTTTGGCGTTTTTGCTTTGGGGGATTGTGGGTAATCCTACTGGTAAAGTATTTAATCTCCACCAATTCTTGATTAGATCGCAAAAAACTACGAATAAGCTTATCTACATTCAACCACTTACAATTCCTAAAGCCCGCATCCATCATCCCAAAATATAAATTGGAACCATCGATATATGCCTTAACCCGATATTTTTTATCCTTCATGAACTTATTTCTTCGATGAATTGTATCTTTGTACAAGTACTTCTCCAAAGATAGCATCTTTGGAATGATGCCCCACTCAGGTGGGGCATTTACTTTTTATAAGCTATGCTTCGCCATGACTAATTAAAGGAAATATTTGAGTAATATCGGTGAATGAATCACATCCCGATGAAACGTAATTTATCTTCCCTCCTCCTTTTTTTGCTTTTATTTTCCTACTGCGGTTGGGCTCAAATGGCAAGGACAGCCCTACAAGACAGCATTTTAGCCGAGCGAAATAGAAAGACTCAAGTTGATTATGATCAAATGTTGCAGCAATTACAAATCAACAACATCCGCCCAGGAGTCAATGGAAGTAATCCCCAAGCACCCAATGCCGCCAATTATGATGAATCGAAAGCTACTATTTATCCCCAATTACCAGCGGTGCTGCAGCTAAATAATGGAAAGACAGTGGATTCTAAAAGAAGCTGGAACTACCACCGAAAACCTGAAATTGTAGAAGATTTTGAAAGGGAAATTTATGGACGTATTCCAGATAACATTCCTCCTATTTCTTGGAAAATGATCTCCACAGAAAATAAAACCATGGCCGGTTTTCCCGTTGAAGTTCAAAAATTGATAGGAACAGTTGAAAACAAACGATTCCCATCCATTTCTGTCCAAATGGAAGTGACCATTGGATTCAGAAAAGACATCAAAAAAGCCATGCCCGCTATGATGGAATTAGCTTGGGTATTTCCTCCAGGTATGAATCGGCCACCTGCACCCGCGAATGAAGTCCCTTGGACAGAGCAAGTGATAGCCAAGGGCTGGGCTTTTATTCAATTAAACCCAACAAGTGTACAAGCAGATCATGGAGCAGGACTAAAATCTGGGATTATTGGATTGATGAATCGTGGGGAATTTAGAAAAGCGGACGACTGGGGTTCATTACGTGCTTGGGCATGGGGAGCGAGTAAGGTATTGGACTATTTGGAAACATTGCCACAAATCAAGTATACCCATGTGGGTATTACAGGACATTCCCGATATGGAAAGGCAGCGGCGGTAGCTATGGCATTTGATTCCCGCTTTGCCATTGGCTATATCTGTTCCTCCGGAGCAGGTGGTCTAAAATTATACCGAAGAAATTATGGAGAATTAATTGAAAATGTTGCCGCTAAAAATGAATACCATTGGATGGCTGGTAATTTTCTAAAATATGCTGGGCCCTTGCAATGGAACGACATACCTATTGATGCGCATGAATTAATTGCGCTTTGTGCGCCACGTCCTATTTATATTGGTGTGGGAGGAAATGGCGACAGTTGGGCTGATCCCTTTGGAATGTATTTGGCAGGAAAAGAAGCTAGTCCAGTGTATGAATTACTGGGCAAAAAAGGTTTGGTTTCAGATAGTAACCCAAAAATCAACGAAGCTTTAACCCAAGGGAATATTGCCTTCCGAATGCATGATAAAGGGCATGTCACGGGCCCCAATTGGCCGAACTTCATTGAATATGCTTCGAAATACCTAAAGTAAATTATAAATGATGAAGCATAAATTATGAATGGATTTGGCTACATTCTAATTTCTAAAAACTAATCAGAAGGTTAATCCCAACGAAAGATTGGAACGCAGCATAAGCGAAGCGGTAGGCGGAAAGGAAATTGTAAATGATAAATTATAAAGTATAAATGGTAGTGGCTCATTCTACATTTTTCATTCTACATTCTACATTCCTAATTCTACATTCCTAATTCTACATTAAAAGCCAAAGGGATAAACAAAAAAAGTCCCAGTATAAATACTGAGACTTTCTGGGCGGATGATGGGATTCGAACCCACTACCCCTGGTACCACAAACCAGTGCTCTAACCGAGTGAGCTACAACCGCCATTTGGGATTGCAAAAATACACAAATCAAGGTACATCGCAAATCCGAATTGAAAAAAATGGGGATAAAACCGAAATTTTATCCCCATTTTTTTATTTCTGCGCTGCTACGTATCTATTTTCAGCTGCATTCCAATCGATTACATTCCAAAATGCATCCACGTAATCTGGGCGCTTATTTTGGAATTTCAAATAGTATGCATGCTCCCATACATCTAAACCAATTACAGGAAAGCCTTTAACTTCAGCTACATCCATTAATGGATTATCCTGATTTGGTGTTGAAGAAACAGCAACAGATCCATCTTTTTGAGCAACTAACCAAGCCCAACCTGAACCAAAACGTGTAAGACCTGCTTTTTTGAATTCTTCTTTGAAAGCATCGAAAGAACCAAATTTAGCCTCAATCGCTTTTGCCAAAGTACCTACTGGAGCACCTCCACCATTGGGTGATAAAATATTCCAGAACAAATCATGGTTATAATGTCCACCGCCATTGTTACGAATAGCTGGACTTAAGCTAGAAATTTGACTGAATAATTCTTCTAAAGATTTCCCTTCAGACGGGCTGCCTGCCAAGGCTGCATTCAAATTGGTCACATAAGCATTGTGGTGACGGTCATGGTGGATTTCCATGGTTAATGCATCAAAATGCGGTTCTAAAGCATTATTTGCATAAGGAAGGGGTGCTAGTTCAAAAGCCATAATATAGGTTTTATTAATATGTAAATGTTATCTAAAATTTAATCCTATTTGTAGGATGCATAGGTTTTAAACAAGTAAACCATCGTTTCGGTTCAACGGCGCATCGAAAAAAATTCTTTTAATAAGGATTCTGATTCCTCAGCTCTAACTCCTCCACGTATTTCGGTTTTGGGATGCAACACTGCCTGTCCCACGCGTTCAAATCCTCGTTTTTCTTCTTTTGCTCCATATACCAGCCTTCCTAGTTGCGACCAATACAGTGCACCCGCACACATCAAACAAGGCTCCAAAGTCACATACATGGTGCAATCTTTCAAATATTTAGCGCCAATCGTTTGTGCCGCTGAGGTTATCGCAATCATTTCTGCATGTGCCGTCACATCCGTTAACACTTCTGTTTGATTATATGCCTTGGCCACGATTCTACCTTGGCATACCACCACAGCACCTACAGGAATCTCTTCCTCTTCTAGGGCTTTTTGAGCCTGAATAAGCGCCAATCCCATATAATATTCATCTTCCTGAATCAACATTAGGAGGGCATTTGTATCACTCGATTCCTCAAATAAAAATCCAAAATAACAATGGCAGCCATGGCTTCCACGATAGGTACGGCTCTAGGTACTACACAAGGATCATGACGACCTTTACCTGAAACAGTAATCTTATCACCCTGCTCATTAATACTATCTTGATCTTGCATAATGGTGGCAACCGGCTTAAATCCCACTCGGAAATAAATAGGTTCTCCATTAGAAATCCCCCCTTGTATTCCTCCCGAATGATTGGTCAAAGTACGGACAGTACCATCCGCATCTTTCACGATGACATCATTATGCTCCGAGCCTTTCTTTTCTACGCCATCAAAACCACTACCATATTCAAAACCTTTGACAGCATTGATACTCAACATGGCCTTACCTAATTCTGCGTGTAATTTATCAAATACTGGTTCCCCCAAACCTACTGGAACACCCGTGATATAAGCAGAAACTACGCCACCAACCGAGTCTCCTTGTTTACGAATCTCATCAATATAATGAAACATTTGATCAGCCATCGCCGGGTCAGGGCAACGAACAGCATTGGTTTCCGTGAGATTCAAATCCAATTGTTCAACGGGAGTGCTGAGTTTTAAGGTTCCTACTTGTGACACATAAGCAGTAATTTGAACACCTATTTGTGACAAAACCATTTTAGCTAAGGCTCCTGCGGCCACACGGGCAACTGTTTCTCTAGCAGAGCTACGCCCGCCTCCACGATAATCTCTCAGGCCATATTTAGCAAAATAGGTATAGTCGGCATGGGAAGGTCTAAACTGATCTGAAATATGTGAATAATCTTTGGATCGCTGGTCGCCATTCCAAACTAGCATGGCGATGGGGGTACCTGTAGTTTTACCTTCAAATACACCAGAAAGCACTTCAATGCTATCCGCTTCTTTTCTTTGAGTTGTAATTCTGGATTGCCCAGGCTTTCTCCTATCCAGTTCAGACTGTATGAATGCTAAATCAAATGAGATTCCAGCAGGACAACCTTGAACCACGACACCTACTGCCGCACCATGTGATTCTCCAAAGGTACTAATCTGAAATAATTTTCCGTAAATACTCCCCATATCACTTTATTTTTTTGTTTTCCATACTATGAAAACCAAGACTACAAAAATTGAGAAAATGGTCAAATTGGCTAATTGTCGCCAGTTTACCCACCTATTCCACACCACGGTATCTGAATTCATGTTCTCAATACCTCGATATAAGCCATCCATTTCGCGGCTCGTATTCACGCGTGAATCCGAGGGTTGACCTTGAATTTCTACATCGATTTTTGATCGCAACGTATCAAACTTTTCCGTACGTGTGTTAAAATAAATCCAGTAAAAATACTGCTTTAATGCAAATTTACCCGGTTGTTTAGGAATAATCTGTATAATTTCTGTTTTATCTCCTACCATTTTATCCATGGATGGAAACACGGAACTTTGTGTAGAAAGGCGATTAAAATCAATGAAGTAATCCGATTCTAGCCCTTTGGAATCCCATAAAATACCATTCCCATCACCAATGATACTGGAGGTATATACTAATTGTTCTCCCGTTTTGGCCAGATTTTTAGAAATAGATTCTTTCAGTGTATAAATTCCAACAGGTACTTTAGATGCCAAAGGATGATTGGGCAAAGCCCGAGGTTGAATCAACAAAGCAGGGGACTTAAAAACGATAGGTATTGATTTCAACTCGCCAGCGACCTTTTCCTTCTTCAAAATCTGCAAACTGAGTGCGGGAATTTGAATGGGACGATGATTCAAAGCAAAATAGGTAGCTTGGAAAAAACGATATTCCGTGTATTTTTTTTGATTGATTTCTACTTTAGAAACTTTTTCAACTTGCAAACCAAAACTCTCTTCCCAGCAATTTCTGGGCCTCAATTGCTGAATAAGCTTGGGTATTTGAATATCATTTCGGTCAAACTCCAATTCCTGAGTATTATTTTCAGGGACAAAGAGGGAAAATTTTAAGGTAAATCCTTGTCCAACAAATGGCCGTACCTGATTACTTGCCACCAATAAAAATGGCTGGTTTGCTTTCGCCAAAACTTCATCGGCAAGGGATATTTCATCTGAATTATTTTCAATGCTCCCTCCATTCGTTGGATTCACAAAAACATAAAATGGCTCAAATTTTTGAGACTGTTGATTAACCATCACCTCCTCCGCAGGAATGTAAAACTGCCCCACTCCTACAGGTTGATAATGCTGTGAATAGATGATTCGTTGTTCTATTTGTCCATTCTGATAGTTAGAGGATTTCCCTCGACTAATCCCCAATTTTTGAAAATTAGCTAATTCAGGAAATTTATAGACAATGGACTCCGAGTTTGTGCCCATGGCTGGCACCGTGATGGAAATAACAAAAGTTTCATCCTGATTGATATTTTTAGAACCAATCTGAATGGTAAAATCCATTTTGTTCTGTGCAATCAAAGCATGGAATGCAACAAGAAAATAAAGAAATAAGCCCCAAAAGGCATTTCGTGAATTCATTACGGCAATTTAAGCAATTGTCCCAAGCTCTACAGACAAGTTCTTAAAAAAAAGGGAGCAAAAATGATTTACCTCCACTGAATCAGAGAATACTTTAAAACAAAAATGCTGTCTATGGCCCTATTTTGCTCGACCAATGGTAAAACCGAGTGCCCCATACAATTCTCCAAACCAAATAGTTTGAGAAGCATGATCAACTGACCGTCCTGTGGTACGCACTTCCCATAAATTGGTGTACCCGCCTTTGAACATGGCTTCAAAAAATAAAAGTTTGGTAAAATTCAAGCGAACACCAGATTTAGCTGATGCTCCTGCCCCTGACAAGTTCCAAAAATGATTGGCACCTACCGTAAATAAACGAACATCCGATCGAGGCACGACGACTCCCAAACCTAATCCATTGACCCAATCTAATTGGATATTTGATTTCTCTTTTCTCCAAATGGGATGATAATTTTCAATTTCCACAGCGGCATAATTGTAGCCGTCGGTATGTTCATATTGTAAAAAGTCCTTTGACTGAATCACAAAAGGGCTATTCGAATAAGTACCTACATAAGCAGGATTTACGGGAATTTGTGGGCTAGATACTTGGGCGTCAATATGGCCCGTAATATGGGACGCTTGATCTGGGTTCATCACATATTTCATGTGATCCCAACCTAGGCTAATTGACCAGCTATCATTGATAAAGTATCCTCCATGTAAATTGAACTGGGGTATGGAAAATAAGGAGGGGTTAAAATACGTTTGAAAACCATCGAAGGGAGTTGGCGCATCACTGGCTTTTACTGCATCCAAAGTAAAGTCATATCCAGGTCCCTGAAAACGAATATCGGAAGTGGGATAGGCAGAGCGATTATATCCCCAAAAAACATAAAAAGTGCCTTTGCGATGCAGGAAATCGGTTTGAGAAAAAGCAACAAATGGGATAAATAAAAGAAAGAATAGGATGTACTTGGGCATGAATAAATGTATAAATGAACAATGAAAAGTAAGACAAATTGCTCTGGCTTAAAAATTTTACAAAGCTGCTATTTTTTCAACAAAGTATGCTCAAAATATCATGATTTTCATCAGAAAATTAGGTTTTAATAATCAAATTTTAGTAACATTGACGTAACTTGCGAGTTCAAATTTACAATTAGAGTACCAATACTAAGCGAGAAACAAAACGCGCAAAATTGGCCATAGAATATGAAAAAATCATCACCAAAGTTTGAATACAAAACATTTACTTTAGGTAGTGAGATAACCCAGGAACAGAAAGACTACTTTACCAAATATGGAGTTATTCAGTTTAAGGGTTTCATTACCGATGAAACAGCCCAACTATTTATCCAGGAATTAGCTCAAATTGAGAAAAAATGGCTAGATGAGAAGGTGGAGAAAATTAATGGAATCCCATTGAAATTTGGTAAAGATCCTCAAGGTAATGACATGATCCAACGCATGTGTTTTACCAATAAATACAGCCCTCTTTTAGGTGAATTTTTAAAAGATCCTCGTTTTCAGCTATTAACTGAATTTTTAGCTCCCTACGATGGTCGTCTCAGTGAAGATGAAAAAGATGGCTTGGTGTTTAATCATTATGTGAATCAACCCAATTCTAAATTCACTCAAATGGGCTGGCACACGGATAGCCCTAGAGATTTATTTTTAGGTCAAAAGATTTTACCTATGTTAAACGTAGGTATACATTTAGATAATTGCCCTTCTGCTAATGGAGGTTTACGTGTGATTCCTGGAACACAAAACCAGAGTGTCCTAAAACTTTTGTTCGGTAAGAAACAATTCATTGATCACCGTCCAGATCCACGTGAAGTTGCATTTGAGATTGAGCGGGGCGACTTAACCATTCATGATGGCCGCTTATGGCACCGGGTAGAAGTTTCTCCAAATTTTGGAGAAAAATCGCGCAGACGTGTCATGTATGTTCCGATTATCACGGGTAAGTTTAAACCGAAATCAGAAAACAGTAAAACACCTTTCTACCATCGCTTTGCGAAAGTAGTTCAGAAATAAACAAAAAGCCCTCCAAATAAGAGGGCTTTTTTATGCTATTTTGATTCCATATAAGACTGCAATATAATCGTTGCAGACACTCGATCCACTGTCGCTTTCACCCTTCGATCTTTTTTGGACATCCCTCCCGCTATCATGGCCTTCATGGCCATTTGAGAAGTAAATCGTTCATCGTGCAATCGCAATGGGATAGCCGGAAATTTCTTTTGGATTTGCTTGACGATATTCCTAACCGCTTGAGTAGAATCCGTATCCGTATTATCCAAATTCTTGGGCATACCGATCACCATTTCATCCACAGGTTCCTTTGCCATATAATCTGACAGAAATTTCAACAACTGGTGAGAAGGAACAGTTTCTAAACCATTCGCAATAATTTGCAATGGATCTGTTACGGCAATTCCCGTACGCTTTAAGCCATAATCTATGGCCAGTATTCTTCCCATGTTGGATGATTCCTAAGAATCTTATGATAACAACAAACCTTTGTCGCGTAAAATCTTATCCAATAATTTACGATCGTTATCGCTCGTCAATACGTTGAATGGAAGATGGATGAATTGATATTTACCCATGGTAAACACATAAGCATCTTTATCTTTATATGCGCTAGTAATCATATCCCACTTGATCATTCCTCCTTCTTTGTCCGAGATTTTCATGAAAATCTGACGACTATCAATCTCATAACGATATTTATCAAACAATTGCTTGTACTGAGCTAATTGGGTAATTCCCGTAAATTGAATCAACCAAAACAAGACATAACCAATAACGCCTACCACAATGAAAATATAAATCCAGTAGTTTTTATATACAGCTGTTAAGTTTAATGCCACGTTAGCAACAATCAAGGCTAAAGGCAAAAAAGACCATTTCCACTGATTAGAGAAGAGTTGACGCATACACAAGCCGATGTATTTATTCTTTTCAAGAGAAAATTTCTTCGTCTTAATTGCTAAAGGGTTACTGGGTGCTTGCTGAACTCGCTGCTGAGCCCCATACATTTTGGCCATATATCTATTATTTTAATCGCTAAATAAGTCGCAAAGGTACAAAATTTGAATACTTTTTGGTAATTTCAGAGGCTATTTTGAATGAATCCCATTAGCATGAATTCCAAACAAATACTTGACGGCCCAGCTTTGCTTCAAAAAATTCGTCGGATTGCCTTCCAAATTTTTGAAAACAATTTTGAAGAAAAAGAAATCATCATCGCAGGGATAGTGGGTGAAGGCTTTTCTTTAGCCCAACTATTGTGTCAAAACATCCTAGAAATTTCTAGCATCAAAGCTCAAGCTGTGGCGATTCAACTGAATAAAGACGTTCCATATGATAGTCCTGTACAGTTTGATTGCGACAAAAGTATTTTTGAAAACAAAGTCATCATTGTGGTGGATGACGTATTAAATACAGGGAGGACTTTCTCTTATAGCCTGGCTCCTTTCCTTAGTATGCACGTGAAAAAGATACAAGTAGCAGTAGTGGTAGACCGTAATTACCGAAAATTCCCCATTTCAGCTGATTACATAGGCTACCAAATGTCGACCACCCTATCCGAGCATGTAGAGGTTGTTTTATCAGACAAATCTCGACTTGGCGTTTACCTCCGCTAAGCATTCCAGATTTCCCAAGCTTTATCAGCTTGTCCGTGAAGCATTTCTAGCCCTTCATAGATTCCTCCCACCCCTTGAGCAATCCCCTTCTCTAAAAAAGCGGTGCGTAAGGGATTGTAGACGATATCGTATAAATAATGTTGACAATTCAATAGACTATAATCAATCGGAGGAAATGTATCAATTTTAGGATACATACCAAGGGGCGTCGAATTAACGATCAATCCTACCTCATCCATGGATGCAGCTAAATCTTCATAAGAAATCTGTCCTTCTTCGGGAGTTCTTGACACCTTCCATACCGCCAAACCTAAGTCTTCTAAAGCCGCTATGATGGCCTTTGCCGCTCCACCTTGCCCTAGAACAACAGCCTTTTTCAAATTAAATTGAGGAAAAGCATCCCAAGATTCAATCGTTTGACGAAAACCCCAATAGTCGGTATTAAAGCCTTTAGTCTTACCATCGGGGTAAATTTTAATGGTATTAACAGCACCTATCTTAGCCGCGGCAGGATCTATTTCATCCAAGAGAGGGATGATTTGCTGTTTATACGGAATGGTCACATTCAAACCTTTCAATAAGGCTTTTTGCTCTGACTTTAAGGTTAAAAAATCTTCGATTTGAGGAATTTCAAATTGCTCATATTGATGCGAATCAGACAAACCCATGGTGTTAAACTTCTCAGAAAAATACTTTTTAGAGAAAGAATGGCCTAATGGATAACCTAACAAACCATATAAATGAGAGATGGCCATGTTATTTAGCGGTGAATTTTTGTTTGATAATTCCTATGATGATGGGCAAAACAGAAACACCAACAATCCCTAAAACAACTTTTTCAAAATTGGATTTCACCCATTCATTATCTCCTAGAAAGTAACCCGCCAACGTAATGCTGGTCACCCAAAGACAAGCTCCCAGAAAGCCAAACAATAAATACACCGAATAAGACATCCGCCCAGCACCAGCTACAAATGGGGCTACCGTACGTACAATAGGTACAAAACGTGCAATAATGACTGTTTTTACGCCATATTTCTCATAAAATTTCTCCGTTTCTTCAAAATGCGAACGTTTTAAAAACAGGATTTTATCCTTGGAACGTACATAAGCACTGAAATATTTACCCATAAAATAGTTCACTTGATCTCCACTTAAAGCTGCCAAAATCAACATAGGAATTACGATGGCAATAGACAATTGACCACTGGCAGCGGCTATTAAACCTACAGAAAATAAGAGGGAATCACCTGGTAACAAAGGTGTTACCACCAAGCCTGTTTCCATAAATACGATGGCAAATAATAAAGCATAAGTTAAAGAACCATGCGCTGCAATGAACTCCGTTAAAAAATGCAATGGATCTTTTAGCAGATCTAAGGCTTGTTGTATCATGTTTGCTTCCATTAGGTAACATAAAAAACCCCGAATATTCGGGGCTTAACTTATTTGGTTAAGAAATGATCAAAGGTGTCTCCTCGTAGGCCTAGTCGGATGGTTTCTAATGAAATCACTTCATTCGGTGCAATATTTCCTACGTTGACATTGGCTCCTACCAATTTCACAAACCATACTTGTTGTGATTTTTGAGGTGCTTCCCAAATAATACTTTCTTCAGGAATTTCGGTTAATATTTCTTCCACTAATCCTTGACGAACTTCTCCTGATGAACGGAAAAGACCCACATTACCACCCTCTCTAGCTTCTCCAATCACTTTCCATGCACCGGCTTCTAACTCCATGCGCATTAATTTAATCCACTTATAGGGAGGAATAATTTTTGCTTCATCTTTAGAACCTACTTCAGAAAGTACGGTTACTTGCTGAGATAGTTGACGGATATATTCACATTTTACATCGGAATTCATCTCGACAGAGCCATCTGAAATCTCGGCATATTCCATGCCATATTGATCCAATACACGACGGTACTCATCTACCTCACCACGGATATAAAAAGCTTCAAATAATGTTCCTCCGAAATAAACAGGAATACCCGCTGACTTATATATAGCTAGTTTTTCCTTTAAATTATTGGTAACATAGGAAGTCGCCCATCCTAATTTCACTAAATCCGTATAACTTCCTGCTACCTCTATAAAATCTTCAACTTGACGTAGGCTAAGTCCTTTGTCCATGACCATGGTCAAGCCTTTTTGACGTGGCTTTTCAAATCTTTCTGGTATTTGGGATAAATTATAGTTCATATAGAAACAAGCAGTAGGTTATTTGTTGATTGTTTTTTACTGCTATCCTACAAAAATAAGCATAACATCTGATTGAGCCAAACCTCCTATAATCCAATTCTAAGGAAAGCGTAAAAGAAAATATCCTTTTGTATATTTGCAAAAAAAATCAGTCATGAAAAACTCATTTTTACTTATCCTGTTCAGTTGCCTGTCAATTTCCATGAGTATGGCAGAGCCCCCAAGCGATGTTATTTTAGGAGATTGGATATCCCAACAAAAAGATGGGAAAATCACGGTTTACAAACAAGGGGATAAATATTATGGGAAAATTTCTTGGAGTAAAACCCCGGGCAAAAAAGATCTAAAAAATCCGAATGAAGCCCTGAGAAATCGAGATTTACTTGGTTCTGTTATTTTGAAAGATTTCACTTTTACAGGTTCAGCTTGGGAAAAAGGAACCATCTATGACCCGCATTCAGGCAAGACCTATGACTGTATCTTAAAAGTAAAAGATAATTATAAAACACTCGATATTAGGGGATTTGTGGGAGTTGCTATGTTCGGAAGAACCAGCACTTGGACACGTCCACAGTAATATTGAACCACCGCCTACACACACATCAACATGAAAGCAAACGATAAAGCCATCGCATTTTTGTCTCAATACATTGGCAAGAGAATGGCCCACGAAAATCCCAATCCGATTACTCGTTATTTGGATGGTATTTTAAAATCAGTCTCTGCCGGTTCCATGACAGCCGAATTTGAAGTGAGAGAAGATCAATGCAATCATGCGGGAGTATTGCACGGAGGAGTGATATCCATGCTGTTAGATGAAATGATGGGAACTACGCTCATCACTTGTGATATCGAGCACTTATATGTCACCATCAACTTAAGTATCGATTTTCTTTACGGTGCCAAAGCTGGTGAAAAAATCACCGTTGTTTCTGAAGTTTTCCGCGTTGGGAAAAAAGTGGCCAATGTAGAAGCTAAAATGTACAATGCGGAGGGCAAATTACTTGCCAAAGGCTCAAGTAACCTGGCCGCTACATCCATTCCATTTAAAATGTAATTAAGACAAAATTTGGTAGACCAAAAACGCAGCCAAATAGGCTAAAGTGGTCATGTATCCAAATTGAATCAAAGGATATTTCCAAGATTTAGTCTCGCGATAGGTTGTCGCTAAGGTACTCATGCATTGCATAGCAAAGGCATAAAATATCAATAGAGAGAATCCTAAAGCTGCGTCGTACATGGGTTTGCCCGTGTCTGGGTTAATTTCTGCCCGCATCCGATTTTTGATGGTGGCGTTTTCATTGTCCACCTCGCCTCCTAGGCTATAAATAGTCGACATCGTCCCCACGAAAACCTCACGAGCAGCAAAAGAGGTGATTAAGGCAATACCGATTTTCCAATCATATCCCAAAGGCTTGATAGCGGGTTCGATTAACTTACCAAAATGGCCAGCATAAGAATTTTCTAATTTTTCAGAAGCAATCTTATTACTTAAATCTACACCCGTTAAACTCGGGTTTTTCAAGCGAACTTGCTCCTCGATCTTAGCCATACTATCTCCCGGCCCATAGCTAGCAAAGACCCATAAAACGATGGAAATAGCCACAATAATTTTACCCGCTTCAAAAATAAAGGCCCGAACAGAATTGTAAATGGAGATAGCCACGTGTTTGAAACGAGGACCTTTGTAGGTTGGCAATTCCATGATGAAATAGCTTCTTTCTTTAGCTCGTAATATTTTTTTCAATACCCAAGCTGACAACAAAGCCATGAAAAAGCCTAAGAGGTACAATCCAAAAAGAGCTACCCCTTGCAAGTTAAATACTCCAAAAAGTGTATTTTTTTCAGGAACGACTAAGGCTATTAAAACCGTATAAATAGGTAAACGTGCGGAGCAGGACATTAAAGGTGTCACCAAAATTGTAATCAAGCGATCTTTCCAAGAACCAATGGACCGCGTACTCATGATGGCTGGTACCGCACAAGCGATTCCCGAAATTAAAGGCACCACGGATTTTCCATTTAATCCAAATCGACGCATCATTTTATCCATGATGAACATCACCCGTGACATATACCCCGTTTCTTCCAACATGGAAATAAAAAAGAACAAAAAGGCGATTTGAGGCACAAATATCAATACCCCTCCGACACCAGCTATGAGTCCATCGGTCAACATCCCTGTCAATGGAGAGTCAGGTAAAATACCTTTTAACCAATCATTTAACTGAGCTACTCCACCATCAATCAAATCCATGGGATAGGTTGCCCAAGTAAATACAGCTTGGAACATGATGAATAAAATGGCTAAGAAAATCACATAGCCCCAAAAGGAGTGAATAAAAACTTTATCGAGACGATCCGTCCAAGTTTTAACAGGCTCAGCATCCCACTGGCGATTCAAATTAATTACACAACGTTCTACTACTTCTGAAATCTGCTCGTACCGCTTGACCGTTTCTGCCGATTTGTATTTCTTCGGTTCAAACTGATGTTTTTCCAACAAGTGATCGAAAGATTCACGCTGCTCTTGATTAAACATTTTCATACGATCATGTTCCATCAACCACAATAATGAACGATAAGGGTCTGCTTCGCCAAATTGCTTTTGGACATCTTCGATCAATTCATCGGCGACCGACAAAGGTAAGGCGTCATTGGAAGCATAGCGATGCTTTAAGGTCTTAATCACCGCCAATTTCAAACCTCCTACCCCAATTCCCTTTTTGGCGTTGATTTCAGCTACTTCTACATTAAGCTCACGCGCCAACTTCAAGGAATTAATCACATAGCCTTGATTTTCAGCCACATCAATCATATTCAAGGCCAAAACCGTAGGAATACCTAAGTCTCGAACTTGAGAAAACAACAATAAATTACGCTTTAAATTGGAGGCATCCGCCACCACAATCGCCATATCGGGATAATCGGGATGTTGAGGATTACCCAAAATATTAATGACTAACTCTTCATCAATGGATTTAGGGTATATACTATAGATACCCGGTAAATCAAGAATTTCAATATTTCTACCCGGTTCTAATTCCCAAATACCGGTCAACTTATCCATGGTTACCCCTGGGAAGTTTCCTGTTTTTTGGTTTAATCCTGTCAATGTATTGAACAAGGAGGATTTCCCAGCATTTGGATTACCAATAAGCGCTATTCTGGTTACGTTAGCCAATGTATAATTTATTTTCGTTTGATTTGAATGGTAGCCGCTTCTTCTCTTCGCATGGTTAAGGTATAACCAGAAACTTTTAAAGCGATGGGGTCTCCAAAAGGAGCATGATGTGTTAATATCACTTCGGTACCGGGCAAACAGCCCATTTCTAAAAGCTTCAATGAGAGTAATTCATCCGTAAACCCTGTTATTTCACCATGTTCTCCTATCCGTAAATCCGCCAGTGTTAGCATATTCAATCCTCCATTCTTATTTAGAATAATTCAAAATTAGGAACAAATGTACTAAGTATTTCCGAGCTAAAAAATGATAATTCTTAGTTTTGAATAATTTGATTTTAATTCCCCAAAATACTCGTAGGAATATTCATCAAAGCCAACTTTCTGTCGTAAATTGCAGGTCCTTTACTAATTTGACAGTGATAATGCTTCAGGAAATCAAGGTATTGTTTCAAAAAGAGCTACAGCTAGAATGGCGTCAAAAATATGCCATTCATGGTTTGATGCTTTACCTGGCTTCGACCATTTTTGTCTGTTATTTATCTTTCAAAGCCAAGCAAGAGTCCATCAACCCAATTACTTGGAATGCGCTTTTCTGGATTATTTTGCTCTTTATAGCGATCAATGCCATCAGTAAAAGCTTCACGCAAGAATCATCTCAGCGGGGTATATTCTATTATACTTTAGTAAAACCAGAGTCGGTCATTTATTCCAAAATTCTGTATAACTCAGTCCTCATGATCGGTATTTCCTTAGTCGGAATTATCATGTATTCTTGGGTGATGGGAAACCCAGTTGGCAACATGTCGCTTTATGTCATTGCCCTAATTTTAGGATCCATTGGCTTTGCTTCGACTTTATCTTTAGTCGGTGGTATCGCAGCACAGGCAGAAAATACTTCCACCTTGATGGCTGTTTTAAGTTTCCCTATTATCATTCCTTTATTACTATTCTTATTAAAACTTTCAAAAAGTGCTTTAGATGGTATATCCATTTCCGAAAACTGGGATGAAATCGCTGTACTAGCTTCACTTGACGTTATTGTGATTGTTTTATCTGGAATACTTTTCCCTTATATATGGAGACATTAAAAAAATATTATTGGAAATGGGCTGGTATGCTTTTGCTAGTATACACTATGTACATGGGATTTGCAGGACAGGTCCCGCGTCAAGCCATTTTGAATGAAACGGTACGCAACTTATATTTCCACGTGACCATGTGGTTCAGTATGATTGCCCTATTAGGCGTTTCAGTTTATCATTCCATTCAATACTTGCGTAAGTCTGATCCCATGGATGATTTAAAGTCCAATGCCTATGTCGTTACAGGTCTGGTATTTGCGACTTTAGGCTTATTAACGGGGAGTATTTGGGCAAAATTTACCTGGGGCGATTGGTGGACAAACGACCCAAAATTAAATTCGGTAGCCATCGGCATGCTGATTTATTTGGCTTATGGTTTGGTCCGTTCTTCCTTGCCTGATGAACAACAAAAAGCCAGAATATCATCTGTTTATAATATTTTTGCGTTCATCATTTTCATGGTGCTAATCTGGATTTTACCTCGAATGACGGATTCATTGCATCCCGGTAATGGTGGAAATCCAGGTTTCAATTCCATGGATTTGGATAACCGTATGCGCATGGTATTTTATCCTGCCATTTTAGGTTGGATGGCCTTAGGTTTTTGGTATGCCCAATTACGCATTCGGATTAGAAAAATTGAAGTTTTATTAGAAGAAAAAGAACAAGTATGAAAACATATATCTTAACCTTATTGTTCAGTTTAACCAGCTTTTTAGGTTTAGCTCAAAGTGAAATCGAAATGGCGGATAAATTCCGTGCTGATGGAAAAATCTATGTGGTGATAGCCGTGGTACTCGTTATTTTAATCGGACTATTCATTTATCTGATGAGTCTCGACAAAAAAGTTAGTGCCCTAGAAAAAGACATAAAAAATAAGTAGCATGAAAAAGACACATATCATTGGTCTGATTCTAATCGCTGTTGCCATTGGAATTATTTTAATCACGACAGGAGATGCCAGCACCTACGTAGGCTTTGATGAAGCAGAACGGATTGCTCAAAATAATCCAAATCAAAAAGTCCATGTGGTGGGGGTATTGAAAAAAGATGCACAAGGTAAAATTGTAGGTATGCACTTTGATCCTGCTGTAGATGCCAATCGCTTAGAATTCATTGTTCAGGATAGTTTAGGACGGGAAAACCAAGTGATTTATCCAGCCCCTAAGCCCCAGGATTTTGAACGTTCCGAGAAAATCGTTTTGGTGGGAAGTATGCAGTCCAACAAGGTTTTCTATTGCGATAAAATTTTATTGAAATGTCCTTCCAAATATCAGGAAGGAAAAATTTCGGCTGACTCAACAGCCACTTATGAAGCAAAAAAACAATTATGATACACGAGACAATCGGATCAGTTGGTCACCTATTAGTCATCATATCCTTTGTAACTGCCCTATTGGCAACTTTTTCCTATTTCAAGGCCACTCAAGCGGCAGATGATGTAGCTGCCAAAGATTGGGTGAAATTAGCCAGAGCTATTTTCATCATTCACTTGATTGCGGTGATTGGTGTGGCATCTAGCTTATTTGTCATTATTTACAACCACTATTTCGAATACCACTACGCCTTCTCCCATTCGTCCAAAGCCTTACCGATGGCTTTCATGATTTCATGCTATTGGGAAGGACAGGAAGGTAGTTTCCTTTTGTGGATATTCTGGCAAGCCATTTTAGGTGTCATTCTGATGGTTAAAAACCCGAAATGGGAAGCTCCCGTTATGACCGTTTTTGCCTTGGTTCAAACCTTTTTAACCTCCATGATTTTGGGAGTAATCCTTCCTTACATCGATCTAAAAATCGGCTCCTCTCCTTTCCTATTATTACGAGAAGCCCAGCCAGATCTACCTGTATGGAGTCTGCAACCTAATTTCATTCCTAAAGACGGTCGTGGCTTAAACCCGTTATTGCAGAATTATTGGATGGTCATTCACCCTCCTACCTTATTCTTGGGATTTGCCTTAACCTTAGTGCCTTTTGCTTATTTAATTGCGGGTCTATGGAAAAATAAATTAACCGAATGGATCAAGCCCGCTTTGCCTTGGGCTCTTTTTGGTGCTGGAATTTTAGGTATCGGTATCATGATGGGTGCCTATTGGGCATATGAAACATTGAACTTTGGTGGCTATTGGAACTGGGATCCAGTAGAAAATGCATCCTTCGTTCCATGGTTAGTGCTCATCGGCGCTATCCATACCATGATTGCCTACAAACATTCAAGTGCCGCTTTAAAAACCTCCATCATCTTGGTGATATCCACCTTTATTTTGGTCTTGTATTCTACTTTCTTAAACCGCTCGGGTATCTTAGGAAATGCTTCTGTTCACTCTTTTACCGATTTAGGTTTATCAGGACAGTTGCTCATCTACATGTTGACTTTCTTATTTGTGGCTATCTTTTTTGCCGTAAAAAGATGGAAACAATTACCCGTGGATGAAAAAGAATTAGGCATTTACTCCCGTGAATTTTGGATCTTTATTGGGGCTTCCATTTTGGGATTATCAGCCTTCCAATTGATTTTCACCACGTCCATCCCCGTCTATAATAAAATAGCGGAGGCTTTCGGTATTGTATCCAATATTGCCTTACCTGCCGATCAAGTAGAACACTACAGTAAAATTCAAATTTGGATCTTCCTAGCCATAGCAGCATTAAGCGCCGTTGGACAATATATTTGGTGGGGAAAATTAAAAGAATCTACTTCCTTTAAGCCCCTGACCAACTCAGCTTTGGTGGCAACATTATTGACAGTCCTGTTTGTCAATTTGGGTAAAGTCTATACCGTTTCTTACATCTTACTACTATGGACCAGTTTATTCTCCGTCATTGCTAATTCCAATATCCTGATATTCTTAATTCGTCAGCGATTTAATTTAGTTGGAGGAGCCATGGCACACGTCGGTCTAGCGGTCATGCTCATAGGTATCTTGTTTTCTTCAGGGTATTCCAAAGTCGTTTCATTAAACCGCTCTGGTTTTGCCATTTCCAATAAAGTGGAGCAGTTTACCAAAGATGACAACAAAGAGAACAAAGAGAATCTTCCACTTTGGTTGGGCCAAGGGGCTCAAATGCAAGATTATTTGGTGACATACAAAGGCCGTATGATTGAGCTAAGAGGAAAACCAGGTTATTATCCAAGAAAAGACTTTGAAGTTATTGAGGGCGATTTCCATGCGGTTGCATTACGCAACGTGGAAAAAGACGGTCAAATGGTTGCTAAAAAAGGAGATACCTTAACCGTAGAACCTGAGAATACTTACTATGAATTAGAATTTAAAAATGCGGAAGGGAAATCCGTTTCTTTATATCCTCGCTGGCAGGTAAACCCGAAAATGGGGACGGCCATTTCGCCCGACGTGAAACATGCTTGGGGTCACGACATTTATACTTATGTTTCACTAGACCCACGTTTGGCAGCAGAAGCGGGAGAAGAAAAACAATGGAGTCAAACAGTCAATTCGACGGTGAGTATTGGTGATACTTTATTCCTGAATGATTTTGTGGCTGTTTTACAAGATGTATCTCGAGTGAATTCCGTAGAAGATATGACTTTAGGACCAAACGATGCCGCGGTAAAAGCGCAATTCCAGGTTCTAGGTAAAAACTTCCAACAATTTTCGCTAGCCCCTCTTTTCATCATCAAAGGTGGCATGGTCGCTATGCCAGCATTTGAAAGTGAGGAAACAGGTATCAAAATTAAATTCACGGCGATTAACCCAAAAACCCAACAGTTTAGTTTTGCGGTTAATACAACCCAACAAGATTTGATTATTATCAAAGCATTAGAAAAACCCTACATTAACTTGGTTTGGGTAGGTTCCATTTTGATATTTATGGGATTATTTGTGGCCATGTACCGTAGAATGCAACAACCCAAAGCTGCTTAATCACATGACAAGGAAAGAAATCATCATATTATCTGCTGGAATTGGATTTTTCATCATTTGGATTATTGATTTAAATGCCCCAACTCCTGTTGAAATCCAAGGAAATTTTTGGTTAGAGATTTACTTTCATTATGTTTGGCTTATGTTTGGTCTAGGTTCACTCCTATACTTTCAATATTCCAAGAACTTGCGCATCAAGGAAGAAGAAAAAAAAGCTGGAGAGCCCAAACAAGATATCCGTAGCCGAGCTATGAAAAGTAACAAGCGCAAAAACTAAGTTAAATGGACCCAGATCCCGGAATATATACCACTCAAGTAGCAGGAATCATCATTTCCATGATATTCTCCGCCTTCTTTTCTGGGGTAGAAATGGCCTTCGTTTCCTGCAATAAATTGTATTTTGAGCTCAAAGCAAAACAAAATATCCTGGGTGCCAAAATCATTTCCAACTTTAACCAATCTCCTTCCCGATTCATAGGAACCATGTTGATTGGTAATACCCTATCCTTAGTGGCCTACGGTATTTTCATGGAAGAATTTTTGCACCATCAAATTCTAACGTACATCCCCTTTCTTCACAATGAAATTCTGGCACGTTTATTAGCCTCCATTATTGCCACTATTTTGATATTAATTACCTCTGAATTTACGCCCAAAAGTATTTTCTTAATCAACCCGGATGTCATTTTAGAGTTCTTGGCCATCCTCATTTGGATTGTCTATGCGCTGATGTTTCCTCTGGTTTGGGTGACAGTAGGTTTGTCTAAATGGTTCATTACCAAAGTACTCCGACTCAACTATTCAGAAGAAAAACCGGCTTTTGGTTTAACAGACCTCAATAATTATTTGCAAAATTTGAATCGGAAAGTATCCACTGAAGAAGAAACTGAAGTAGATACCAAAATCTTTCATAATGCCTTAGAATTCAAGCAAGTGAAAGTACGTGACTGCATGATTCCTCGTACTGAAATCACCGCCATCGATTTGGAAGAAGGTATTGAAGGATTAAAAGAAGTATTTATAGAATCAGGGCATTCTAAAGTATTGGTCTATAAAGAAAGCTTAGAGGATGTTTTGGGTTATTGCCATTCATTAGCCCTATTCAAAAAACCCAAGGATATTCAATCTATCTTAACCAGCATTTTAATTGTTCCAGAAGCTATGCCAGCGAACGACTTGATGCTTAAATTTTCCAAAGACAGAAAATCCTTGGCTTTGGTGGTAGATGAATTTGGAAGTACTTCTGGCCTAGTTAGCATGGAAGATGTTATGGAAAAGATTTTTGGTGAAATCCAAGATGAATACGATGATTCCGAAGATTGGGTAGAAAAGAAATTGGATGAGAATTCTTATTTATTATCGGGGCGACATGAGATTGATTACCTGAATGAAAAATACGATTGGAATTTCCCTGATGGAGACTATGAAACACTCGGTGGTATGCTGATTAGCTTATATGAGGATATTCCTAAAGCCAATGAAATTATTACCTTAGCCCCTTTTCAATTTCAGATTTTGACGTCTACCGATGCGAGAATTGATACCGTCAAAATGACGATTGTTGGCAAAATTTCTCCCAAGGAAGAATCAAAAACCAAACACTAGTTTTCCAGAACCCGTTGAAGGGTTTGGCATTTCATAACCGTTTCTTGCCATTCTTTTTCTGGATCAGAGTCCTCCGTGATACCACATCCTGCAAAATAGGTTGCCCGACATTTTCCTTCGCTTTGGTCTACTTTTACGGTTCGTAAGTTGACAAATAAATGAATCTCCTCCCCCAAATTGACAGGTCCTAAATAACCTGAATACAATTCGCGCGCATGTTTTTCTGCTTTGGCAATCCAGGCTATAGCCTCCTCCTTAGGTGTTCCACAGACTGCCGAGGTAGGATGCAAAAGGGATAACAAAATTCCCGGCAATTGAGAGAAATTCAAAGCCTTAGTATCCACGGTAAATTCAGTTTTTAAATGCAGCAGGTTACCTGCCAAAATCGTTTTGGGGCCAATCTCTTGGTATTCCCTTAATCGAATTTTCTTAAAGCATTCGATGATATATCGACAAACGTAGGCTTGTTCTTCAATTTCTTTTTGAGACCAGCGTGCATTTTGTGGAGAGATGATTTCTCCCTGCGGGTCTATAGCTGATTGCGTTCCAGCCAAAGCTATGGTACGAAAAATCCCCTGAGCATTTTGCTCCACCAAAGTTTCTGGTGTAGCGCATAACCAAGTACTTCCTAATTCCGGTATATACAAAGCGCAAACAAAGGCATTGGGATAGGCTTGGCATAATTGACCAAAAGCCTTTAGCGTAGAAAAATCTCCTGGAAATTCGACTTCATCGGTTCTAGAAAGTACTACTTTTTGAAAATGTCCCGTCTGAATTTCTTTGATTGATTCACTTACCCAATGGGTGAAATGCTGATGTTTCTGTTCATTTTCCTCGGCATTATGTTTGGGTGTTAACATGGATTCACCTACCACTTCTTCTTGAATTATAGACTCTTCCAATAATGTTTCAGCCTTTAAAAAATAAGGTAAACCCATGAAAGGAGCTACTAAAAATCCGGCTGGGAAAGTTTCTAAATCCAAAGAGCCTAGCTTCTCTCCACCACTAGAGTCAACCAAAAAATAGCGCTTATCGCTTTTGGGCAATCTCCACACGGCCATACCTCCACGCTTTTGCAACGTGTTTTGCCACAATTGTTCCCAATCGAGCAAGGAAGTCGTAGTTGATGAAAGCGTAGTGGGCATATTTGAAAATTGGAATATTAAAGTTAAAAAATTAAGATTAGTGTAAGCTGTTCTTCATTAAGATTTTTAATCATTGTTGATCTAAGGTCCCCCTAAAATTTCCATTCCATCTTTCTTTTACCTGTGATTCAAATGCAACAACTACCTGCTTCAGTTTTACCTTCAAATCGGAGTCCAATGGATTTCCTTCCCCATCCAACTTCCCGCGAATTCCTGAAATCAGAAGACTTGTTTCCTCCGTAAAATTGGCATTGAGCGTTTTCATGATTAACCTTAACTCTTCATTTCCCATCTTTCCATCAGCAGAAGCAGTAATTAGGCAAGTCGGTTTTTCTGAAAAAACAGTGGTGGCGACACACCATTCTAATGCATTTTTCAACACACTGGGAATACTAAAAATATATTCGGGACTGCAAATCATAATTCCGTCGGCCATCAAAATCCGATTTCGAATTTCTATCACTGAAATGGGTGGATCCACTTGTGATTGCTCGGGATTAAAATGCGGTATCTGTGCTAAATGATCAAAGATTTCTACCTCAAAATCACTAGAAAACTGAGTCTTCAAATAGTGTAGCAATTTCAAATTGGAGGACTTGGAACTAGCACTCCCCACTATGGCAAAAATCTTTTTTTTCATATACCATTACGAATTAGGCTACCTGTAACATTGGAAGGAATGAGAAAAAAATAATTCTTGGTCTTCATTAGGCCAAGGCTTCATGCAATATAGAATATGACCTCTTCTTTTTTTCTCCATCGAAAATATAGGTCGCCACCATTAATTCATCAATCCCCGTTTCTTCGATAAAATTTCCCAATTGCGTACGCAAGGTTTCAGGACTACCATAAAAACTACAAGCCAGCATCTTATCTGCCATAGCTCTAATTTCAGGAATCTGGTAGGCTTCTGGCAATGGCCCTGGAGGCGCTAAAGGTACACGGCGGTTAGTTATGATACCCACAAACATACGGATTAAACTACTGCGAAGAAAAGCAGCCTCCTCATCCGTGTCTGCTCCCACTACATTCACACAGGCCATCACATAGGGTTTATCTAATTGGGAAGATGGGATAAAATTCTTCCGATAAATATCAATGGCTGACCGAAATTGAGCGGGAGCAAAATGGGCGGCAAAAGCATAAGGCAAGCCCATTTTAGCAGCCAAATAAGCGGAATCGGTACTAGATCCTAAAATCCAGATGGGCACATCGATACCTTCGGCTGGAAAGGCTCGTACTTGAGCCAAGCTATTTTCATCACTAAAATATAATTGCAATTGCTCCACATCCTTAGGGAAATGGTATGCTGTATCCATATTATCCCTTCTCAACACACGAGCGGTTTGTTGGTCCGTACCCGGAGCACGACCGAGTCCCAAATCTATCCGATTGGGGTACATGGATGCTAAGGTTCCAAACTGTTCGGCAATCACTAATGGGCTATGATTCGGTAACATGATTCCACCAGAACCTACACGGATCTGGGATGTTTTTCCTGCGACATGACCTATCAAAACGGAGGTAGCTGAACTAGCGATAAACTCCATGTTATGGTGTTCTGCCAACCAAATCCGTTGAAAACCCAAAGCCTCCGCATGCTGCGCTATTTCCACCGTTCTTTCTATGGCCGTAGCGGCTGTTCCTCCTTGTGGAATGGGGGCAAGTTCTAATACAGAAATGGGGATTTTAGGCATGTCTATTGGAGAGGGATTAAGAAATAAAACTTCATTTCTTATCAATATGTTCCCTCATCTTACTTATAATTTCACTTGCTTACTATAATACTGATCATCTACTTTTCCATCAAGGTCAAAATCCTCCACTCCCCAATACTCGATTTGATTTTTCTTAATTTTGAATTTAAACTTATAGGTGATCCGCTTGGGAATGGTATCTTGGATGATTAAGGTATCTTGAACAATTCTCCAGGTTCCAGCAGGGTCATAGGTCGCCTTTCCTTGAAGATTTCGATGCAATGAATGGTATCGCCCATCCGCCGAATAGGTGGTTTGAATATTTTTAGCTTTCATTTTTGCCTCCCAATCCTTTCCATAGACCTCGATCTTTTGCGTACTATCTGAATTCTTAAAGCTAGGCATGGTGATTCTCAAATGCGCTATTTCCCAAGTACCGATCATGGCTTTTGAAGTAGCTTGGCGGCAAGAAAACAACACTAAACTAGAAAGTGTTAGTATTCCTAAAGCTAAGATCCTTGGAGTTTTCATGGTGAATTGGTTTAATCAAATTCGAGAAAACTATGCCGACAAAATCGCCACCGTCAATCGACTCACGCATACTAAGTCGCCCTGCTCATTGTGAATCTTGATATCATACACATGCATGGTCCGACCAATCCGAATAGGCGAACAAGTTCCGATCACCCAACCATCTCGCACGGCTTTCAAGTGATTGGCATTAATTTCTACACCCACGGCTTTCATCGTAGCAGGATCTTTGGCCACTAACATGGTCGCGATACTTCCCATGGTCTCGGCTAAAACCACAGATGCACCGCCGTGCAATAGCCCAAAGGGTTGTTTGGTGCGATGATCTACTGGCATACGTGCTGTGAAATACTCTGGATGAATCTCTAAAAATTCGATTCCCAGATGCTCGATCATATTGCCTGTACTAAAGCTGTTTAGTTGTTCTATGGTGATGGATGTATTAAACATATATTTCGTATTTTTGTGCCTAAAATTCGTAATAATTTACTAATTCCAACCTCAATTCGCCTTTTTTATGCACCCTATCAAAGACATTTACCTGATTCGCCACGGAGAAACTGATTATAACAGAATGGGGGTGGTGCAAGGAAGCGGCATAGATGCCCATTTGAATGAGTTGGGACGTCAACAGGCTCAGGCGTTTTTTGATCATTATGAAGATTTGTACCTTGATAAAATATATACTTCGGCGTTAATCCGTACTCACCAGTCGGTAGATGGATTTATTAAAAAGGGAATTGCTTGGGAACAGCACCCGGGATTGAACGAAATCTCCTGGGGAAATAAGGAAGGGAAGTCGCCCAACACGGATGACGACCTTTACTATAAAAATTTAACCAGAACTTGGCGAGAAGGGAACATTGATGTACCTTCGGAAGAGGGTGAGAGCCCTGTACAGGTTTTGGAAAGACAAAAACCAGTGGTTGATTTAATCCTTTCACGTCCCCAAGAGCAGGCTATTTTGATTGCGATGCACGGTCGTGCTATGCGGGTTTTATTAACACATTTGTTTGAACAACCTCTACACAAAATGGATGATTTTGCCCACAGCAATCTCTGTTTATACCATTTACAATACTCTTACCCTGACCGTGTATTTAAACTGGTGAAAGGACCCTTGACCGAACACCTGAAGCACTTACCTGATTCCATGTAATTATGAAGAGACGGAAGCTTTATTGGGTTTTACAATTTTCAGGCTGGTTTGCCTGGACGCTCAATGAGGCTTTATTGTACACCATGCAATATGGTTGGAGGTGGGCATGGCTCTATGCATTTGTGGGAAATATTTCCTTGGCCGTTTTATTGACACACCAGTACAAACAAATTACTCAAAAATACCAATGGCAAAATTATCCTCTTTTTAAATTATTGAGGATAAATCTTCAAGCCCTCTTGGTCATGGCTTCCATTTTGTTGGCCTTTAATTTACCCTTGGACTTCGCCTTACTGCAAGAAAACTATGAAGTAAAATTAAACACCTTCATCATCTTGCAATACCTGTTCAATTTCATGAAACCCTTGGCTATTTGGCAGTTGATTTTTTTCTTCTTTCAATACTCTCAGAGGAAATTGGAAATAGAAAGGCAAAACGATCAATTGGAGCGAACCATTCAGGAGACGGAAGGAAAGATTTTACGTGCTCAAATGAACCCCCACTTTGTGTTCAATGCCTTGAATAGTATTCGGGCATTAATTACCGAAGATCCGAGTAAAGCGAAAAAAGGGATTAACCAATTATCGAAATTACTTCGGAGTTCTTTACTGACCGAAAGAAAAAAAACGATTCCTCTGTCTGAGGAAATAGAAACCATACTTGATTACTTATCCTTGGAAAAAATCCGTTATGAAGATCGTTTATACTGGGAGGTTCAAATCCCCAAAGAACATCTAAAAGCAGAAGTACCTCCCATGATTTTGCAGACCTTGGTAGAAAATGCCATCAAACATGGAATCTCACATTCGGTCAAAGGGGGCACCATTCAAATTCAGGCACATAAAGTAGGGAATTTGTTGCATG
This sequence comes from Aquirufa ecclesiirivi, assembly GCF_011250515.1. Taxonomy (GTDB): domain Bacteria; phylum Bacteroidota; class Bacteroidia; order Cytophagales; family Spirosomataceae; genus Aquirufa; species Aquirufa ecclesiirivi. The sequence continues at coordinate 187,146 of NZ_JAANOP010000005.1, forward strand.
CCTATGTCATTAACCCAGGTACCATTAAAACCAAAGAAAGTGAAACGGGAGTGGGGATGAAAAACTCCATAGCACGTTTGAAGATATTGTTTGGAGAGACCGCTCAACTAAGGCTTAAACCTTTCGACAAAAATCAAGTGATTGCCGAATTAATAATCCCTTATCTTGTGCCTTAATTCCTGTGTTTTTACAAAATAAACCCTACTATGAACGCTATTATTATCGACGATGAACGTTTAGCTAGAAACGAACTAAAACGATTATTAGAAAATTTCCCACATATCCAGGTCATTGGAGAAGCGGCAAATACCGATGAGGCTGGGGCCTTAATTGAAGAATTACACCCTGACGTCGTTTTCTTGGATATCCAAATGCCCGGCAAAACAGGTTTTGAGTGGCTAGAAGAATGGGATGGATATTTACCTGAAGTGATTTTCACCACGGCATTTGATGAATATGCCTTAAAGGCTTTTGAAGTCAATGCACTTGATTACGTATTAAAACCCATTGAACTTTCGCGCTTAAGTGAAAGTATTCAGAAATTAGAAAAACAATTAGCCAATAAAACCAAATCTCATCCTGAACAGGTTTCTATTTCTCCCCAACATTATTTGAGTGCACAGGATCAAATATTTGTAAAAGATGGAGAAAAGTGCTGGTTTGTTCGCTTGGATAAAGTTCGTTTATGCGAATCCATGGGCAATTATGTGCGCTTATTCTTTGATGATCAAAAACCATTGGTATTGAAGTCCTTAAATGCTTTGGAAGACCGTTTAGATCCTAAGGTTTTTTTCCGAGCAAACAGAAAACACATCATCAATCTCAATTTTATTGAAAAAATTGAGCCGTGGTTTTCTGGAGGTTTGCAAGTAACATTGCAAGGAAAAGGAGAGAAAATCGAGATTTCGAGAAGGCAATCCATTCGTTTCAAGGAATTACTCTCCCTCTAGTTTCTCTTCTTTTACTTTTTCTTCTTTCTTTTTGCGAGAAGGAACTTCTCCCAACACATAACCATAAGCCTGTAAGGATGGCACATAGTCAAAGATTACTTTGACTATGGCTGTCAACGGCAAAGCCAAAATCAACCCTGGAATTCCCCAGAGCATTTCCCCCAACAATAAGGCTAGCATAGCTACCATTGGATTAACACTGACTTTGGACCCGATCACTAATGGGGTTATAAAGTTTGCTTCAATAAACTGTACCGCCGCAACCCAAGCAATCACGGCAAACGCGTGCGATGGGCTCAATACAATCAAACTCAAAACGATGGGACCACTAGCCCCCATCCAAATTCCGATGTAAGGAATCAGCAATAATAAACCAGTGAGTATACCAAAAAAGTAAGGATAGTCTACCCCAATCCACCAGAAACCTATGGTGTTCAAAATGGAAACAATGAGCATCACCACCATTAAACCGACCAAATACCCTTGTACTACTTGACCTGTTTTACTCATGATCCCCTTCAAAACATGAGTTTCTGTTTTTGGGAAAACCTTTTCTAAAAATTGAGCAAAAAAGGTACGGTAATACAGGAAAAAGAAAACAAATATGGGAATCAGAATGATGGTGGTAATGGAATGTATAATGGTACCAAAGGTGGTCGTCAAAATAGCCCCAGAATTCTTCAAGAGGTTAATGGTTTGGTTACTGATTTCCACCATTTGTTTTTTCCTAGAAATATTCAGATTTCTGGATAAGAAGCTCTGTAAACTAGAGATATACGATTCTGCTTTTTTGATAAAAATAGGCCAATCTGAAGCAAATTCAACCATTTGAACTGTCAAAATAGCCAATATTCCTGCTAACGCCGCCACAGTAATGATGAGGCAAATAGCAATGGAAATGGAACGAGGAAGACCCTTGCGTTCTAACCAAGAAGCCAAAGGCAACAAAAGCATCGCTAAGATTAAAGCCGCAGCTAAGAGGATCAATAAATCCTGCAAAAGGTATAATCCCAAAACCAATAAGGAAATGGAAATTAAAACAGAGGCTAAACGGACTATATAGGAAGATTCTTTCGCCATAAACCAAAGCTAATGATTAAATTTAGTCGAAAAAAATTAATAATTTGGTAATATAGGCCTCTCTATATTTGCAGCAAGTTTTAAGTTACTTCACTAATTTCATCTTATGAGCCAGGCAACAGCCAATTCGACAAAAATTCTTTTGGTAGATGATGATCCTGATATTTTAGAATTATTGGAATATAATCTAGCGAAAGAAGGATTTTTGTTAGCCAAAGCATCTGATGGGAAAGAGGCCATTGCGATTGCTCAGGACTTTAATCCACAATTAGTGATTTTGGATGTGATGATGCCAACCATGGATGGCATTGAGACGGCTCGTCGAATGAAATCCATGCCAGAATTAAAAGATGCCCTCATTTTATTTTTAACTGCCCGCGGAGAGGAATATACCGAAGTGGCGGCCTTTGATGCTGGAGCCCATGATTACATCATCAAACCCATTAAGCCAAGAGCTTTGGTGAGTAGAATCAAAGCTATGCTGAAGCGGGAAACCATAGAAGACAATCAAGATGTAATCGATATTGGAGGTTTGCACATCAATCGTACGCAATATGCCGCTACATTTGATGGAAAAGCTTTGGTATTACCCAAGAAAGAATTTGAATTACTGTCTTTCTTAGCCAAAAACCCCAACAAAGTCTTTAACCGAGATGAATTATTGGAGAAAGTATGGGGTTCTGATGTCTATGTGGTGGAAAGAACAATCGACGTACATATCCGTAAATTGAGGGAGAAAATTCCTGAATATTACATCAAAACATTAAAAGGTGTTGGTTATTTATTTTCGATTGAAAAGAATTAATTCTAGCACAATTCCATCATTTATAGGTAAATTGCTCCCTCAATGAGGGTTTCTAATTTAATTCTAGCGCTATTTTTTTCGATCCATTCCTTGGCGGCACAAAGCCCTAAGCGGGAATTGCGTGGAGTTTGGGTGGCTACTGTACAAAACATCGATTGGCCTTCCGCCAGAAATTACAATAGTATTAAACAAAGAGAGGAGTTTATTGACCTGATTGATTCACACCATCAAACAGGCATGAATGCCATTTTTGTACAGGTTCGCTGTGCTGCCGATGCGCTTTATGCCAAAAGTACAGAACCATGGTCTGCTTATCTATCAGGTTTTCAAGGCCAAGCTCCTAGTCCATATTATGATCCCATGGAATTCATGATTGAACAAAGTCATGAAAGAGGCATGGAATTCCATGCTTGGTTAAATTTGAATCGGGCAACCATGTCTTCTAAAACCATTTTAAGTTCGGATCATTTGGCTCGTCGGCATCCGGAATGGTTATTTTCCTACCATGGTCAATTGATCTTAAACTTTGGGATACCTCAAGTTCGCCATTACATAGCTGAATTGGTCAAAAATTTAGTCAAAAATTACGATGTTGATGGCATACATTTTGATGATTATTTTTATCCCTACCCTGTTAAAGGAGCTAGTATTCCTGATGAAAAAACCTACCAACAATATAAATTTCCAGAGGAAAGCTTGGCAGATTGGAGAAGAAGAAATGTCAATATGCTCATTCAGGAAATTGCCGAAACAGTGAAGTCGACCAAGCCTAAGGTAAAGTTTGGTATTAGTCCTTTTGGTATTTGGCGGCATCAGAGTATTGACCAAGAAGATGGATCTCCTACTCGCGCAGGTTTACAATCATACGATGATTTATTTGCCGATACGGAATTATGGATTAGAAAAGGTTGGGTAGATTATTTGGCCCCACAATTGTATTGGGGAACGACCCACAAGGTCGCACCTTATAAAGCTTTAGCCACCTGGTGGAACGATCATAGTTTTGATCGGCCTATTTATATCGGACATGCGGCTTACCATTTGAGTGATTTATGGGCGCCGAGTGAGTTGGCTAAACAATTGAGCATATCCCGAGGTTTACCTAAAGTTCAAGGAGCCATCTATTTCAGTTCCCGCCAGGTCAGTCAAAATACCAAAGGCTGGAGGGATAGTTTACGTACGAAGCACTTTGAGCATATTGCTTTGGTTCCACCAATGTTATGGTTAGATAGCATTGCCCCCACGGCACCCCACCAAGTGAGTTTAACAAAGCAAAAAGACCAGTGGATTTTACGTTGGAAAGAAGGGGAACCTAGTTTAGACAATGACCCTCCTCGCTATTACTTGGTATATCGAATTCAAAAAGATGAAATTGAGCCTTTGGACAAAGCTGAAAACATGATTTATAAAGGTTCTGACAAACAAATAATAATTGATTCAAAATGGATCAAATCGGGTACAGGATTTGTTGTAACAGCTTTGGACCGATTACATAATGAATCTATTCCGGGGACTATTCAATGGATAGTGCCCAATGTAGTAGAATAAATTGATGAATATGAAATTCTTGCATTTATCTGTTAAAGAAATTACGGAAGAAACAAATGATACCAAAACGATACATTTTTGGCATCCGATCCATGAGGCATTAAGCTATCATTCAGGACAGTTTTTAACGGTTATTCCTGAAATTGATGGAAAAAAAGCACGTCGTAGTTATTCTTTATCTTCCTCTCCCTTGATTGATCATTCTCCGGCAATTACGGTGAAGCGCATTGCGGGTGGAGCTGTTTCTAATTTTTTGTGTGATCAAATCAAGGTAGGTGATAGTTTAGAGGTGATTGAGCCTATGGGAAACTTTTACATAGAACCCGAGGCCAATGCTAGCAAAACATATGTTTTCATGGGAGCTGGATCGGGTATTACGCCTTTGATTTCCATGATTAAAACCCTACTTAAAGGAGAGCCACAGTCGAAGGTATATTTAATTTATGGCTCTAGACATGAAGATCAAATTATTTTCAAGAAAGTATTGGATGATTTGGAGAAGGCTTATTCAGGTAAATTTCAGGTATTACATGTCATCAGCAAACCCGCGGCCAATTGGCCTGGGTTAAAAGGAAGGATCAATAAGGCTTCTACGGTATATTATTTGAAACAAGAATTTGGTTTAAATATCCCCTCGGCGCATTATTACCTATGTGGTCCTTCAGGCATGATGGATGAAATTCAGGAAGCTTTAGGCATGTTTGATGTACCCGTATTACATATTCACCGAGAATTATTTCATAGCAATCCGCAGACGGAAGATGTAACGGAAGATGATGGTAGTTTAAAAGAACAGGAAATCACCATTATTTACGAAGGTAAAGAGCACCAAATCACGGTAAAACCCAATGAGACTATTTTAGAAGCTGCCTTATCTGCCGATGTGGATATGCCCTATTCTTGTCAGGCGGGTATGTGTACTGCTTGTATGGGCCTTTGCAAAAGTGGAAAAGTGATGATGGATGAGGAAGACGGATTGACCGACAATGAAATTAAAAAAGGATATGTGCTTACCTGCGTCGCACACCCTTTATCTAGTGGTGTCGTAATTGATTTAGATTAGTATATCAATTTCTTGATTCAATAAAAAAATCCTTTATTCGTTAACCTTGACAGCGTTTGAAACGCTGTCAAGGTTTAAATTTCGCCTAAAAATCTCTTGGATCCCAAGCTACTCGGGTATTATCGAAAAGTTGGCTCAACTGTTTCATATCGTCTGTTGAAATATGAAAGTCAAACACATCCATATTCTCTTGAATTCTAGCACGTTTGACAGATTTAGGAATGGTTACAGCACCTAACTCGATGTTCCACCGAACAAGTAATTGATACGTACTTTTCCCATAATGAGTCGCTATTTCGTTCAAAACAGAATCGTCTTTTTTCCAACCTCGAACTAAAGGAGCATAGCCTTCTACTTGAATACCATGTTCTTGATTAAATGCCAATTCTTCGGGCATATAACAAAATGGACTTAACTCAAACTGATTAACGGCAGGACAAATATTGGCATGAAGAAATAATTCTTCAAGGTGTTTTTTGTAATAGTTTGATACGCCAATGGAACGACATAATTTCTGTTCATATAGTGATTCCAAGGCTTTCCACGTTTCTTTCCGAGCTGTGTCTTTGGGCCAATGAATTAAATAAAGATCTAGATATTCTACACCCAAATCATTCAATGTTTTATCAAATGCGTGTAATGTAGCATCATAACCCATGTCATCCATCCACACTTTACTGGTGACAAACAAATCCTTTCTGGTCACACCTGATGCTACTATTCCCTGTCCTACTTCCTGTTCATTGCCATAAATCGCTGCTGAATCAATCAACCGAATACCTAAATCCAAGGCATCCAATACCGATTGTTTTACTTCGTTTTGTTGCTTGGGAGCATATAAGCCTAGGCCTAATTGCGGCATTGAAATGCCATTATTCAATGTGACAAAAGGTATGCTCATGATCGTATTTTCTTGGTAATCTTCTAAACTATTTTTGCTTATCTCCTAGATTTGTCAACTTTTAAAAAGTTGACAAATCTATTGGCAAATCTATTGACAAATCTAAAGAAAAATCAAATCAACATATTATCCAATTTATCAAGCATTTGATTTCTTCTTATCAATAAACCTATTTTTTCATCTGCAAAAGCCAAATACCTTACGTATTTTTGTGAAAAATTAATCGCATGAGTAGAACAATCAGCGTAGCTGCGCCTAAAAGAAATTTCCTTCCTTCTGATTTTCAACTGAGCACTTGGGAAAGTGTGTTACCTTTTTTTGAAAAACTAAGCTCTTTGAGCATTCAAAACCTGGCAGAATTACAACAATTTTGCATCAGTCGATCCGAATTAGAAAGTTATTTATCTGAAAATTTCGCCTGGCGATATATCAAAATGTCCTGCGACAATCAACATGAGGAACTTCAAAAAAGTTACCAACAGTTTGTGAATGACATTATGCCCAATGCATCTATTTACGAAGATGCTTGGAACAAAAAAGTCGTTGAGTCCGGCTTTGCCGATCAATTACCGTCACATGGTTATGGTATCATGCTTCGTGGGATGAAAAAGGCGATTGACATATTTCGCGAAGAAAATATTCCACTTTACACGGAGCTATCCAATTTATCCACGGAATATGGCGCCTTGACTGGCGGATTGATGGTGGAAATAGATGGCCAAGAAAAAACACTTCAGCAGGCCAATGCCTATTTGGAATCTACCGACCGAAATAAACGACAAGAGGTCTATTTACTTGTAGCAAATAAGCGATTGAGTATTAAGCAGGAATTGAATGAGCTTTTCAATAAATTAATTGAGAGAAGACATCAAGTGGCTCAGAACGCTGGATTTGACAATTTTAGAGATTATTCTTTCGCCAGCTTGGGCCGTTTTGACTATACCGCTGCCGATTGTTTTGAGTTTCATGAGGCCGTAGCTCAAACGGTAGTTCCCATGGTCAACCAACAAGCTGCCAAAAGAAAAGAGGTTCTTCAAGTAGATGCCTTAAAGCCTTGGGATAAAGCGGTGGACCCTTGGGGAAGAAAACCTTTGGTACCATTCAGTACTGCCGATGACTTATTAACAAAAACCATCCAAGTTTTTGATGAATTAGACCCATTCTTAGGTAATTGCCTGAAAGAAATGGTGAAGCTAAATCGCTTTGATTTGGATTCTCGAAAAGGTAAAAACCCAGGTGGATATAATTACCCCCTTGAAGAAAGTGGCTTCCCTTTTATCTTCATGAATGCTGCGGGACAAGTACGTGATATGGTTACCTTATTGCACGAAGGCGGGCATGCCGTACATTCCATTGTAACCAAAGATTTAGCATTAAATGCTTTTAGAAATGTGCCTTCAGAAGTGGCCGAATTGGCCTCTATGAGCATGGAACTACTTACCATTGATCATTGGGATATTTATTTCCCAAATCCAGAAGAAGCTAAAAGAGCCAAAATTAAGCACTTAGAAGATATTTTAGAAACCCTGCCTTGGGTGGCCACAATTGATGCTTTCCAACACTGGATTTATGAAAACCCAGCTCATAGTCAAGCTGAACGAGATGCAAAATGGTTAGAAATCATAGCACGTTTTTCCGACAATATCACGGATTGGTCTGATTTGCAGGAGATTAAAACCAATATTTGGCAAAAGCAATTGCACTTATTTGAAGTACCATTTTACTACATTGAATACGCTATAGCTCAATTAGGCGCTTTAGCTGTTTGGAGAAATTTTTGCCGCCAACCCAAACAAGCTTTAGAGCAATACTTACAAGCATTAGAGTTAGGTTATACCGAACCTATGAAAACGATTTATGCAGCCGCAGGTATTGAATTTAATTTTAGTAAAGCCTACATTGCTGAATTAATGAGCTTTTTAGCGGAAAAAATCAAAAATTTAGAAGAAAGCTAAGCTGCATATTTAAAGAAATTTTTTTTGTACCAATTTTGGACTTATTTTTGCATTCGGATTTATTACACAACTATATGAAATTGAAAAGTTTATTGCCTGCCCTTCTTGTTGTAGCTCTAGCTAGCTCATGCGATTACCAAAAAAACAATCGAATTAAACAAAAAGATGTTCGTCAGGGCGATACTTATGTATACGGTGTTCATCCAGACAGTGCAGCAGCACAAACCAAGCAAACTTATACCGCAAAGCCCGAATTGGAAGTGAAAGCCAATGAGCTTCGTGCTAAATTATACAGTGCAAAAAAATAGGAGAGTTTTACTCCCTGTTCTTCTTTATTATGGCCTCCGAATTTCGGGGGCTTTTTTTATTTATCCATGAAATAATCCCGAATAAAATCTAGCTGGTAGATCAAGGCCGTATAGATACCAGCCCACAAAAAGGCCGAGATGGCCATAAAAAACAAAATTCGAGGTAATGGCACTTTAAAAGATAGAGCCAATAAACTTCCTCCTATGGGTGTTAAAAACAAGGGTGTGCAGGCTGCAATCCCCTTGATACCAAATTTTGTCCAAATCTTAACGGCTAAACGTGCTCGTTTACTGAATACCAAGGGTTTTTGATTTCGCCATGCAGCAATATACTTAACCAACCATTGACCAAGGCTAATCATGAAACTGACTGTAATCATCATGCCTAACCAGGTGAAAAGTATTGTTTCCACCCAACTTAGACCCAAACTAAAACCCGTAATGGGCCCAGCTATGAACTTAATGGCAGTGGCGGCCATGACAGCCGAATAAGAAGACCAATCCATCATTAATTCATTTTATATTGACGCACACCTTTATCCAAAAACTCCACAAAATGATCAACATTGGCATCAAAAGCCACAGGAGTCACCATAGGATTACCCTCTTTACGGGGATCCAATAAGACATAATGAGGCTGTGCATTGGAATTAAATCGACTAATCTGAAAATCTAAATTTTGGTCTCCCAGCGTTTTTTTCTCTTGTCCGTCTACTTTGGAAATATACCATTGATCTGCTGGCAACTCCGTTTTATCATCGCAATACAAAGCCACAATCACGTATTCCTCTTGCAAGCGCTTTAAGACTTTGGGGTCAGACCAGACATATTCCTCCATTTTCCGACAGTTTACACATCCGTGACCTGTAAAATCAATGAACAAAGGTTTCCCTACTTGTGCAGCATAAGCTTTGGCCTCTTGATAATCAAAAAAACCTGTGAGACCTAAAGGCAATTCTAAAAAATCACCATACTTAACTACTCCCGTAGAACCGGGTTTAACCGTAACTTCTCCTGAATTTCCTTTAAAATCTTGACTACTCAATGGTGGTAACCAGCCCGACAAGCCTTTCAATGGTGCGCCAAACATGCCGGGAATCAAGTACACTACGAAGGCCAAGACAGCCGTAGCAAATAAGGTTCTCGGGATTGACAATTTCCCACTAGGCCCATCATGTGGTAAAGAAATCTTACCAAATAAATACAAGGTCAAAGCACCAAAAATAGCAATCCAAATGGCTAAGAAAATCTCTCTATCTAATAAATGCCAGTGATACACCTGATCCGCTACACTTAAAAACTTAAAGGCTAAGGCTATTTCTAAGAAACCTAAAACCACCTTCACCTCATTCATCCAATTGCCCGACTTGGGTAATTTCTGCATGAATCCAGGGAAAATGGCAAATAAAGTAAAAGGGATAGCGAAGGCTAGAGAAAAGCCCAACATGCCAATAATAGGCTTCACAAAGGCCCCTTGAGATGCTGCGATCAAAATGCTTCCTGCTAAAGGTCCAGTACATGAAAACGAAACTAAGACTAAAGTGAAGGCCATAAAAAACACCCCAATAATGCCGCCTTTATCCGACTTAGCATCCACCGAATTAACCATTCCAGATGGCAATACGATTTCGAAAGCACCTAAAAAGGAGATTCCAAAAAAGATAAAAATACCAAAAAATAACAGGTTAGGAATCCAGTGGGTACTTAGGAAATTGGCAAAGCTAGCACCCGCAAAAAAGGCCAGCAAAGTTCCGAAAAACACATAAATCAAAACGATGAAAGAACCATATAAAAAAGCTAATCCTTTACCACCCTTTTGCTTGGTGAAAAAACTCACCGTCATAGGAATCAATGGATAAACGCAGGGAGTCAATAAGGCTAAAAGCCCCGCACCCATAGCAATCCAAAAAAATTGCCATAAAGATTCTGAAGGAGCAACAGGGCTTGCCGTGGCTTCAATACTTAGTTCAGGGATTTTTTTTTTTGCTTCGTCTGTACTTACATCCGAGGCTGCGGCAGAACTTGCTATCACAAAGGGGCCTTTGACAGGCACACAAAGCCCACTTTCATTGGAACAAGCTTGAGAGTCGTAAAGCCCTTCAATCTTCCAATTTTCAGCGGTTATTTTAATTTTCTGCCTGAACTCCCCCTTTTCAGTGAAGTAGGTATACGTTCCGTTCCAAATCTCTTTATCGAATTTGGAATGAGGATTAATCGCCTTTAAACCACCTACTAGCTCAAATCCTACTGGATTTTTGATGGTCACTGTTGTAACAACGGGACCTAAATCTTTATCAAAATCTGAAGAATACAAATACCAGCCTTTTTCAATTTTTACTTGAAATACGATTTCAGCCTCTTGACCTACCGAGGGCTTAGCTGGTTCCAATGTCCAAGACCATTTAGCAGGCACCAACTTTTGTGCAAGCACCGGGCTAAGCACAAATAGAAACAAGCTTAATAGAAGTAATTTGTATTTCATGAGTTCAATATTTTCATTACCAAACGTTGTTTGGTATATAACTAGTTCGTGTGATTGAAATAATTTATAAAATTAAACAATTTAGTGGATATCTATGACAAATCTATTGAACTGAAAAGGCCGTCATTTGGTTTTTCTATTCGGATAAAAAAACGTAATTTTGTGCCCATTCTCACGTAAATACGAACAATATATTTCCATGGCTGCAAGCACATTCCCACAACAGCGCGATAACGAAATTTTTTCATTGATTAGTCAAGAAGCTCACCGTCAGGAATTCGGGATCGAGTTAATCGCTTCTGAAAACTTCACGTCTCCTCAAGTGATGGAGGCTCAAGGTAGCGTTTTGACGAATAAATATGCGGAAGGACTTCCAGGAAAACGTTATTATGGTGGTTGTGAGGTAGTGGATGAAGTAGAAACATTGGCCATCGAGCGTGCCAAAAAATTATTTGGAGCAGCTTGGGCTAACGTACAACCTCACTCGGGTGCACAAGCCAATGCAGCCGTATTTTTATCTTTTTTAAACCCTGGTGACAAGATTTTAGGATTTGACTTGTCTCATGGTGGTCACTTATCACATGGTTCTCCCGTAAACTTCTCTGGAAAGTACTTTCAGGCCTTTTTTTACGGAGTAGAAAAAGAAACGGGCTTAATAGATTGGGACAAAGTAGAAGCTACTGCTGCTAAAGAAAAGCCGAGATTAATCATTTGTGGTGCCTCAGCTTATTCTCGTGATTGGGATTACGCTCGTTTAAGAGCCATTGCTGACCAAGTTGGTGCTATTTTATTAGCTGATATTTCACATCCATCGGCTTTGATTGCCAAAGGTTTATTGAATAACCCGATGCAACATTGCCATATCGTTACCACAACCACCCATAAAACCTTGCGTGGACCACGTGGAGGTTTGATCATGATGGGAAATGATTTTGAAAATCCATTTGGATTCAAAACATTAAAAGGAGAACTAAAAACCATGTCGGCATGCTTGGACGGTGCTGTATTCCCTGGAACTCAGGGTGGCCCATTGGAGCATGTTATTGCCGCTAAAGCCATTGCTTTTGGTGAAGCATTAACCCCAACTTTTGAGGCTTATGCCAAGCAAGTGCAAAGCAATGCGCAAGCGATGGCTAAAGCCTTTTTAGCTAAAGGATATGATATTATTTCAGGTGGTACAGATAACCACTTGATGTTGATCGATTTACGTCCAAAAGGATTAACAGGTAAATTAGCCGAAAACACCTTGATCAAATCCGATATTACCATCAATAAAAACATGGTACCTTTTGATGACAAATCTCCCTTTGTAACCTCAGGAATGCGTGTAGGTACAGCGGCCATGACAACGCGTGGTTTGAAAGAAACCGAAATGGAACAAATCGTAGATTTAGTAGATCGCGCTTTAATGAACCACGAAAATGAAGCCGTATTGGCTCAAGTGAAAACAGAAGTAAATCAGTGGATGAAGCAATTCCCACTTTATGTATAAAAAACAAACATGGCATTAGATCAGGATTGGGACGACGAGGACCAGGATGAAGATAAGGACGGCACTGAGATGTCGTTTATGGATCATTTAGAAGAACTAAGGTGGCATATCATTCGCTCCATAGCTTCTATTGTGATTTTCACTATCATGGCATGGATTTTCAGAAATGAGATCTTTGGTATCATCATCATGGGACCTACCAAAGTCGATTTCTATACCAATCAAGTACTTTGCCACCTAGCTGAATTAACAGGCATGACTAGCTTGTGCATGCAAGCCGCCGATTTCATTCTTCAAAGTAGGGAAGTGTCGGGACAGTTCATGATGGCATTGACTCAGTCGATCATCGTGGGTCTATTATTCGCTTTCCCATATGCCTTTTATGAAATCTGGCGATTTATTCGTCCAGGTTTAAAAGAAAAAGAACAAAAAGCAGCCCGAGGAGCCGTATTCTGGGTATCCTTACTGTTTTTTATCGGGGTATCATTTGGCTATTTTGTCGTGGCACCCATGGCCATCAATTTCTTAGCGAATTTCAAATTAGACCCTAGCATCCAAAATCAATTTGATATTAACGATTACATTTCGTTATTGTCCATGTTAACCTTGGCTTGCGGCCTTACTTTCCAATTACCGATGATTGCCTTTGTACTTTCTCAAGTAGGTATTTTAACCCCTTCTTTCATGAGAGAATACAGAAAACATGCATTAATCGTGATTTTGTTAGTTGCGGCTATCATCACCCCTTCCCCCGATGTGATTTCTCAATTACTAGTGGCCTTCCCTCTCTTTGGCCTCTATGAAATCAGTATCCTCGTTTCAGGAAGAGTATTGCGCAGAAAAATGAGAGAAGAAGCGCTCGAATCGAATTCATAATAGAATTCCTAATTAACAAACATGAATTACCTATCCGCGGAAAATATTTCTCGCAATTTGGGTGAAAGATGGGTCTTTAAAAACCTGTTCTTTGGCCTACAAAAAGGAGAAAAAGTATCCCTCATTGGAAAAAATGGTACGGGTAAAACGACCCTGATGGAAACCTTGATGGGTCTCCAAAGCCCTGATGAAGGTAAAGTAACCATCCGCAAAGGCATACGCGTGGGTTACCTTCCACAAAACCCCATTTTTCAGGAAAATGAAGAAGTTTTAAATTACCTTTTTTCCGACGATTTGCCGAGTGCTCAGGCGATCAAAGCCTATGAAAAGGCTATGATTTCAGGTGATGCCAAAGAACTTGAAGATTCTTTTGCGCTCATGGAAGCCCATAATGCCTGGGACTATGAGGCTAGAGCCAAGCAAATCATTACTCGCCTTGGTATTCCCGACGGAGATCAAAAAGTAAGCACCCTTTCAGGTGGTCAAAAGAAACGACTTTCTTTGGCCAAATTATTGATCGAAAGTCCAGATATCATGATTCTGGATGAACCAACCAACCACTTGGATATTGAAACGATAGAATGGCTAGAAGGTATTCTTTCTGGACCCAATGTCACCGTCTTAGTGGTTTCTCACGATCGATATTTCCTAGATAAAGTTTGCAATAAAATGCTGGAGCTAAGCAATGGCTCCATCTATACCTATGAAGGTAATTATGCCTATTTCCTGGAGAAAAAGGCAGAACGCGAAGCTTCAGAAGCAAGTACGATTTCCAAAGCCAAAAACTTGTACCGCAAGGAATTGGAATGGATGAGACGTCAACCCAAAGCTCGTGGCACTAAGGCTCAGTCGCGCATTGATGCTTTTGCTGAGACAGAAGAAGTGGCACATCGCAAAACCGATGATAGCAAACTGGAATTAAATATCCAGATGTCGCGCCTGGGTAATAAAATCATAGAAATCAACCACCTAAAGAAAGCCTGGGGAGAAAAGAAGATTGTCAATGATTTTACCTATACCTTCAAGAAAAAAGATCGTATCGGTATCGTAGGTAAAAATGGTGCAGGTAAAACAACTTTCCTTCAACTTTTAACAGGCTTAGAACAACCTGATGCTGGTACAATTGATCCAGGTGAAACACTAGTAATTGGGTATTATACCCAAATACCTTTTGAGTTTAAGCCTGAACAGCGCGTTATTGATACCATTACCGAAATTGCCGAAGTGATTCCCTATGGAAAAAATGAGTCATTGACCCCAAGTCAGTTCTTAAGTAAATTTTTGTTTCCTACTGCCCAGCAATATACTCCCGTAGAAAAGCTATCGGGAGGTGAGAAAAAAAGGCTGCAATTGATGCAAGTATTGGTCAAGAACCCCAACTTCTTAATTCTAGATGAGCCTACCAATGATTTGGATTTAGATACCTTACAGTTATTAGAAGATTTCTTAAGTGAGTTCCAAGGTTGCTTATTATTGGTTTCTCACGACCGATACTTCATGGATAATTTAGTCGATCAATTGATTTTAGTAGAAGGAGAAGGTGAGGTAAATTTCTTCAATGGTAATTATACGGACTATCGCATTGCACTAGAAAATAAAGAAAAAGAACCTGCGGTAGAGAAAAAAAATCCTGCTCCAGTAATCGAAAATAAACCCACTCCCAAAGGAGCAAAATTAAGTTTTAAAGAAGCGAAAGAATTGGAAGAACTAGAAAAGGAGATGGCCGTGATGGAAGGTCAAAAAGAAGCGCTCATTGAACGACTTAGCAAAGGTTCCGATGATTTTCAAGACTTAACGGCTTGGGCAGCAGAAATTGAACGATTAAAAAACAGTTTGGAGGAAAAAGAATTGCGCTGGTTAGAATTATCTGAGCGCGCTTAAATCATCACCTATGGACGAAGGACAAGTATCCAATGACCCTTTGCATGGCAAAACCTTAGCCTTCATCATGGAGCAATTGGTGGAGCGTTATGGCTGGGAAGAACTAGCCCGAAGAATTCGCATTAACTGCTTTGCCATCAATCCAAGTATCAAATCCTCTTTAACTTTTTTGAGAAGAACGCCTTGGGCTCGACAAAAAGTAGAAAACCTGTACATTCGTACTAAATGGTAACAAATAACTATTACATGAAAACAAAAAAGGCTCCTTTCGGAGCCTTTTTCATGAAATATACTTTCCTAATTCTCAAAATAGATTTCCTTCAAACCATACAAAGGCTTATCCCCTGCATTCGGATTAGAGAAAACAAAATATAAGTTCTGAGAACCTGATACGTTAATTGGCATTTTAGCATCTCCTGTCGTATTAATATCAATTGAGCCTAAAAGCGTACCACTTGGACTACCTGACCTCAATTCTAGTTTACCTCCAGCTGTTTGCCCTGGCATCACAAAAGAAGAAACTTGGATCGACTTAATTCCAGTCAAATCTATCATACCAAAATTGGCATAACCTTTATCAGCCGTAGCAACCAAAAGCTCTCCAATACCATCGATTTTATATTTCATGGTCTTTGAAGTCTGATCAGCCGTTGCTGCAGCCACTCGTGAATTACGTAATGTAATTACTTGCTGGCCCGTAGCCGAACCTACTTTAGAACCACCTTTGTCGGTATAGCTAGCCACAAATAAGAATGTACCTGGCTTACCTCCATCATTCGTCACATATTCCCCTTTTAATGGTTTCGACGTTTTCTTGGTATCCGATAAACTTAAGATATAACGAACCATTTCTTTGGCATCATCCGATTTGATTTGTGGGTGAGCAGCCATCACTTGTTCTCCCCAAACTCCACCACCACCAGAAATAACTTTCTTCGCTAACATATCAATATTAGCTGCAGTAGCGCGGTATTTCTTGCCTACTTCTGTATAAGATGGTCCAATGGATTTCTTTTCTACCGCATGGCATGTTTTACAATCCGATAACTCTATTAAACGCTTTCCGTTAGAGAATGAAGTATTGCTTTGATGTCCTTGCTC
Organism: Aquirufa ecclesiirivi; assembly: GCF_011250515.1. Classification (GTDB taxonomy): domain Bacteria; phylum Bacteroidota; class Bacteroidia; order Cytophagales; family Spirosomataceae; genus Aquirufa; species Aquirufa ecclesiirivi. The sequence continues at coordinate 203,588 of NZ_JAANOP010000005.1, forward strand.
AATTAAGGTCTTATCAAACCCTTGTAAGTAGTTGATATTCAACACAACATCTTCTTCCGCAATTTTCTTACTACTTAAAGTGCCATCTTCCTTATCTTCTACCTTCACTTGGTATTTCACAGCTTTGTCATTCCAATAGAACGATTTATTTCCTTCAATACTCACATCTACTTTTGGAATTTCATTTCCCACTTTGACAATGGTCTCGGCTGAGCTAACATTACCTTTCGCATCTTTCACTTTCAAAACAGCTTTAAATACACCTGATTTGGTATACGTAATACTTGGATTAGCCAATGTACTCGTTTGTCCATCACCAAATGACCAGGCATATTTAATAGCGTCGCCATCATAATCTAAGGTACCTACCGAAGAGAATTTTACTTTTAAAGGCGATGCTCCAACTTTCTTATCTACCGCAATTTCCACCTTCGGAGGACGGTTACCTCCATTGTATTCTATTTTATACAAGGTCGCCTCCTCGTTTTGTGCAAACCAGTTTGGACCATATTCTAAACCATAGAATGTGCCATCTTTGGCAAATTGCATATCAATTGGATGAGAAAACTTCATCGATGGTAAGAAACGCTCCATGGAATCAAAATCCCCATTTTGCTTCATTGAAACTGTATAAATAATATCTCTAGCCCAATCGTAAGCAAACAATTTTCCATCATAATAAGCTGGGAACTTTGTCTTAGAATTGGCAGGAAAATCCTCAGAATAATAAACTGGGCCAGCCATGGCATTTCTAGAACCTTTTCCAATAACTGGACCAAATTCAGGAGAATCTACATATGGATAGAAAATAAAGGCTTTTTGAGGTTTAGGCAAATGAGCAAAACCCGTATTATGAGGAGAATCGTTGATCGGAGCCTCCACACTAAACTTAGCCCAAGTACTGTCTTTTACAAAATCTCTTTGATTGTAGGTTTGATTATTACCTACAAATAGTGGCCATCCAAAATAACCTGCCTCACGGGCCTGATTTACTTCATCATATCCTCTTGAACCATATTTAGGTGAATTTTCACCTGCATCTGGCCCAACTTCTCCCCAATATAAAAAGCCTGTACGCTGATCCACCGCTATACGGTAAGGATTACGATTACCCATCACATAAATCTCAGCTTTAGCGTGAGGTGTCTTCTCTGGGAATAGATTACCCTTCGGAATGGTGTAAGAACCATCTGCTGTTGGCTTAATACGCATAATCTTACCTCTTAAATCATTGGTATTCGAGCTTGTAGAACGAGCATCCCAACCCGCTCTTCCTGGACGATTATCAATTGGGCCAAAACCATTCGATTCAAATGGGTTGGTATCATCTCCTGTGGACAAAAATAAGTTTCCTTCTTTATCCCAAGCGATAGAACCTCCTGTATGACAGCATCCTGTGCGCTTGACCGGAACACGTAATAATACCTTCTCCGTATTCATTAATAAAGTATCTTTCACATCATCGTAAGTAAAACGAGATAAATGCTGTGCTGTATCGGGCTGACCAGTTTGTGGGGAATAAAATAAATAAATCCACTTATTTTGATCGTAATTAGGGTCAATATTCATCCCCATTAAACCATATTCAAACTTATTAAATACATCCAAATTAGCGACAACTTTCGTTTTACCTTTTTTCGGATCAAACATCTTCAATTTACCTTTACGCTCTGCATAAAAGATTTTTCCTTGATTGGTTACGGCCAATTCAGTTGGCTCGTCCAAATTACGATCTAACGTAATTTTAGTAAATCTGTTTTCCTCAGGAAGTACTCCTGTACGCAATTTTTTATTATAGTTAATATCAGCACCTGAAGCCACCCATTGAAGACCTCCCCAAATATGCTTTAATACCAAATCCTCAGAAAAAGATTCATGGGTATGTCCCCAGTTGGTATAAAATGCCCGTCCACCATCAAATTCATGGTACCAAGCCATTGGGTGAAAATCACCCATTTTACCATCTTTATATGATTTCTCATCAACAGTCACCAACACTTTAACGTCTTTGTTAAACTCTTTGATATCATAGAATTCGTCCTTACGATTAAAACTAGCTGGCATGTGAGAAGTAGAAATATGAGTTCCGTCTACCACGTTCATCTTACCTTCTTGTACATTCGGACGACCCGGATGTGAGGCAAAATACCCTCCTGATAATTTGCCATACCAAGGCCAATCATATTCTGTGTCCGTAGCAGCATGGATACCAAGATACCCTCCTCCTGCTTGGATATAGCGCTCAAATGCATTTTGCTGAGGAGCAGTCAAGACATTTCCAGTGGTATTTAAAAATACCACAACACGGTATTTCATCAAATTATTTTCAGTAAAAGCAGCAGCGTTCTCTGTCGTATCCACAGAAAAACCCTTTTCAGCGGCCATCTTCAAAAATGCAATTTTGCCAGGCTCAATAGAACTATGACGAAATCCTTTGGTCGATGAAAAAACCAAAACCTTTTTACCTTTGAGTACGTTTTTATCTTGTGCAACAAGTGAGAACGAAAATAAACAGGCAAGACAGATGCTTGCAAAAATTCGGACAGAGCCGAAGAAATTGTTTTTCATATGATATTTCAGTCTTAAAGAGTTGGTAAAGTTAAGTTAAATGCATCATTTTCGATTAAATTATTCAAAAATTTTATTCAAATAATACCATGAAAAAAATCGTCATTCTCCTCTCATTAATTTTGGGTTTCCAAGAACTCGATGCCCAATCCTGCTGCTTTCTCAAAAAAGACGACATGCAATTAATGGCATCCAATAAAGCCTTCCAACGCTCACATAAATTGCCTAAACCTTATGTACATATCTCAAAAGCTGGAGGTGAAATGATTGAGTTCAGTACACCTGACGGCCAAAAAGCCAAAGCATTTTATATCAAAGCCGCTAAGCCTACCAAAACTACTTTATTCGTATTCCAAGAATGGTGGGGACTCAATGATCATGTTAAAAGAGAAGCCGAACACTTCTATAGTACATTAGGAAACGTCAATGTCCTAGCCATCGACATGTATGACGGCAAGGTTGCCACCACGCGAGAAGATGCAGGAAAATACATGGGAGAAGCAAATCCAGCCCGACTAGAAGCCATCATCCGTGGTGCAATAAAACAGGTAGGACCAGAGGCTAAAATTGCCACCGTAGGCTGGTGTTTTGGAGGTGGATTATCTTTAAAAGCGTCTATTTTGGCGGGAAAACAAGGTGTAGCTTGTGTGATGTACTACGGAATGCCTGTGAAAGATGTCTATGAATTAAAAGCCTTGAATACCGATGTATTGGGTTTATTCGCAGGTAAAGAACAATGGATTTCCCCAAAAGTAGTTGCAGAATTTGAAGAAAACATGAAGGCCGCTGGCAAAAAACTACAAGTGAAAAGCTTTGATGCTGAGCATGCTTTCGCCAATCCTTCTAACCCAGCATTCGACAAAAAATCCACTGAAGAAGCCTGGAATATGGCCATTGCTTATTTCAAGGAAAGAATAAAATAAATATTTAGGGCAGCTTCTAGAGCGTTTCTTTCAACACTTCAGAAGCTGCCCGATAACCCGATGAGATAGCCCCATCTAAATAACCACACCATTTCTCTGCGGTTTCAGTTCCAGCAAAATGTATGTGTTTAAATGGGACTCTAATTTGGTGTCCAAACTGCGTCAAGGTATTTGGCCCCATCAAACCTGTATAACATCCACGAGAATACACTTCCTTCGTCCAACATTTATCGATGTATTGCATCGGCATGGAAGCTTGATGACCAAAAATTTTCTCTACGCATTCTAATATCATTTTTTTGCGAGCCCCTTCTTCCAAATCAATGAAATTTCGAGCATCATTTCCTTCAACAAAGACCAATAATACCCCTTGATCTGAATCAGCATGTCCCACATCAAAGGTCACTTTAAGTGGATATTCATCACTCACTATTTGCCCACTAAAACCCATTTCTCTCCAAAAAGGAGTCGGGTAAATTAAGTACACCTTCATGGCTGCACCCATGGGCATTCGCTGGTATAACTGCGCTTTTTGTTGAGGTAAAGGTGGTTCAAATACAATCGTATTTATTAATACAGGAGGAATCGTCAAAATACATTTCCTAGCATGTATTTTTAACTTGTTAGTTTCAGCAATAATTCCACTGGCTTGTTGACTCAAGCGTAATAAAGGTGACTCAAGATTAATTTTGTCCAAAAATGAGGCAGCTATTTTTTTAATTAATCCCTGAGTTCCTCCTTTCAAAATGCTCTGTTGAGCTCCATTTTTTATGGAAATGAGGGTATCCATATTGTCCCCCGATTTAAAATAAAACAAGGCAAATAGCAGCGAAATCTCCGAAGCTTCTGCGGCAAAAACCGTTTGTATGCCTATCTCAAATAAATGTTTTGCCTTGGCCGTCCAGATATATTTTTCCATCCAAGTGGCCAAAGTCATGGCATCAAATTCCTTAGCTTTTGGGTGATTCCAAGGCTCGGTCAACGAAATTTGCGCGGAAAGCTTATTCATTTTACTGATGGCAATTCCTAAATTAATCAATGAAATGGGGTCTATCTTAGGAATCGTACCCGTATAGGAACTGATTTTATTTTTAAACTTCAATAGGTTCTTTCCTTGGTCATAGGTATCATAGGTTTCTGTTTGGGTTTCCTTGATCCATTCCCATACTAAGTGCTGAGTCGGCCCCACCCACTTCGCACCCATATCAACCGTCACACCCGATTCCAAATCCTCCGTCAAGGTTCTTCCTCCTATTCGATCTCGTGATTCAATCACCATAAAATCTTGCTGAGCAGTATGTAATTTTTTAGCGGCTGCAATTCCTGCATATCCAGCTCCAACGATCAAAATGTCTGTATTAATTTCCTTCATGTTTCATTACCCTATTTTGCCATTTCCAATACAAGAAATATGCGAACGATCTTATGTTGAATTTGCTTTTGCCTTTTTGTTGTTCCAGTGCTTTCACCAACCGCAAACAAGTATCAATAGCATTCTGGCTAAGCTCTTCTCTCTTTTTCATGTCCATACTTAGGGACAATATTTGATCTTCTTCTAGCCAAGAATTCTCGTTTTCTTGTTGGAATAGCTGAATTTTAGCATGCAAAGATCGATAATCGCTCAAAGCCTTACGGTGAATTTTCTCCCATTGCCACCAATAGGAATGGTCCAAACGCTTACTAGCCTGTGGAAATACATCGTCATTCAAGGTATTGGTTCCAAAGTAAAAAGGTTTAAAAACCGACAAACATGGTGCGGATGATCCGGTAAGCCATACACTAGAATTAGCTTTACCTCTTAACTCCACCACCATACTACCCGTGGTTTGGGAAGGAGTCAATAGTCCTTGTGCATGCAAACAAATATTTCCCATATTTCCTTGGCATGGCTCGAAATTTTCCTTGATTCGGTGGCTTCTCAAAATACCAAAAGCATCTTGAATACTGAATTTTTGGCTATCTAAAGCAGGTGCTTGAAGCTCACATTGATGTTTACGAGATAGCCCCTTACCCAAAAATGTCATGATGGGCTCGGAAAAAGCCCTTTGGAAATCGAAAGGAACCCCTTCTTTCATCCAAGATTTTTGATAGGCAAAAGCTTGGGCATCAGGATGTATCTGATCAAAATCAGTGCCAAGCGTCAACACATTGGAAATGGCATAAAAGGAATCAATGTGTTTATATGCCCAAAATGGTCCAGCCGTTTCCAATACATAAGCTGAATGAGGGTCGGCAATCAAAAAACTATTACTGTAAAACATTCCCTTGTCTTGATAGCCACCACAAGCATCTTGCCCATATTTCCCCAAGAGTTCAAGGATCATTTCCAAAGCAAATTGAGCCGTTTTCGACTGTTCCAAGGCTAAGCGCAATAAGTCCATTCCAGTCAAGCCATCATTTTTTCGGGGCAAATGCATTTTGGTAAATACCGCCTCATTCCCAATAGCCACACCATGTTCATTGATACCCATTTCTGCACCCCACATGTGGAAAGGTTTGGAAAGGATAACCTCATGAACTTGTTCTGGACAATCTACTACAATAAATGTTGCCTTTACTCGTTTCTGAGGTCGCTGTTGAGCAGAAAATCGAACAATTTGTTGAGCTTCATTTGGCTCACGATCTGAATTTTTAGCTAAGATGGCATTCCCATGTAGGATTCGATAAGAAGGGCTAAAAAAAGTATCGCACATGTTTGGGAGGTATTTAAGCAAACAATTAAAATACAAGTATGGAATTAATTTCACGCATCTCAAAATAATTGTAGTTCCTGTAAATCTCAAAAATGAGAAGCAGGATTATTCAATCAAAAATCTTAAGTTTGTACTACATCAAAAGCGCTCAATGCAATGAAATACCTCGTTCTATTTTGCTTGATTTCATTCAGTATTCCGGCTCATAGCAGGGTAGTAGATTCAAAAGTGGAGTTAAGCTATTCAAGCTCAACGAACAAGAAAGCGGCTAAATATCGTAAAAAGAAAGGTTTTCTTTGGGGACTTTTCAAAAAGAAGAAAAAAGGCTGCGATTGTCCAAAATTGTAATTTGTTTTTTCGTTAATGCCTAGGCTTAAACCAAAACAGGATTCAAAGTAGAAGCAGCCGCTTTTCCTGGAGCTAAACCTTGCAACCAACGCTGACGGTCTGCTTCTTGATTTTCATTTTGAGGTTCAATGATGATGGCATCCGCATCCATATAAATGATGGTCATTACCTCCCGCATTTTATTCGAATGATTGCCCGGTGCGGCATGCAAAGTCCAACCCTTATGAAAGGTCGCATCTCCTGCTTTCATCGTTTTTTGAGCTACAATCGGAAAATTCTTTTCCTTGACAAATTGACTGATCATCTGTTCCGACTCATCGGATATATTTACCAAAGGTAAGTTGACATCTTGAGTACCTGAGGCAAAAGTAAGCATCCCCATTTCTTCGTCGATATCCACCAAAGGCATCCACATGGTCACGGTATTTTTGGTATTTAAAGGCCAATAATACTGATCTTGATGCCATGGAGTTAGGCCTCCTCCTGGCTCCTTAAATAAAGCTTGATCATGATATAGTCGAACCCGCTCAACCCCCAATAAATCGGCTGCTATTTGAGCAAATCGTTTGGCTAAAGTAAATTCTCTGATTTTAGTATCCTCTTCCCACAAATTCATCATTTGTAAAAATGCTTTCCCATAGGTATCGCGTTCAGCTAAGGACTTTTGCTTCGCGCGAAAATCCTTAGCCCAGCGATTGATTGCTTCCCTATATGGTTGCAAATCATCGGCACTCAACACGTCTGGTAAATAGACGTGTCCATTCATATTAAAATAGGTTTTGTCTGTGTTCTTCAGTAAGTAAGCTTGATCAAGCATCTAGCTAATTTTTCGATCAAAGTTCTATAAAAAGAATCCGACTATCTACCGTGAAATTTGTAAAAATTAATGCAATTTTACCATAGAATAATACATATATCGACTAATCTGATAATTTTCAAATAAGATGAAAGCAAGTTTGGAGCATTTAGCCAAAGGAAGTGATGCTTTTTCCTTTGAGATCAAGGAAGTGAAACAAGCGCGTTTTGATGCTCCCTATCATTTTCATCCAGAATTGGAACTCACCTTAATTATTTCAGGAGAGGGAAAAAGATTCATTGGAAATCAAATAAGTGACTTCAGCCCAGGGGATTTAGTTCTTCTGGGGTCAAATTTACCGCATTGTTGGCAAAATCACCGGAAAGATTGGCTAACGGAGGATTTGGAAGAAGATGCAGCCCAGGCTTTAGTGATACATTTTTCTGCAGATTTCTTGGGAGAGGCCTTTATGAATAGAAAAGAAAGTGCCGCTATAAAATCGTTATTAGAAAGAGCCAAACTGGGATTCGCCATTCAAGGGAGTACACAAGATAAAATTGCCAGGGAAATGCTACTCTTAAAAGGCTTAGCCCCCTTCCCGCGTTTATTGAATTTTTTGCAAATCTTACATACACTAAGCACACAAGCAGCGGATCTTCAACCCATTGAGTCCAGTGAAAGTAGTTATACCCTATCTACGGTTGATTTAGAAAGAATCAATCGTGTATACGCTTATGTCATTGCTAACTATACCCATGAAGTCCACTTGGATGAAGTGGCTCATTTGGCCAACATGACTGAAACCGCTTTTTGCCGCTATTTCAAAAAAGTAACCAATAAAACCTTTGTAGAGTTAGTCACGGAATTCAGGATAAAACATGCTTGTCAATTACTTAGAAGCAGCTCCAAACCCATGATTGAGATTTGTTTTGAAAGCGGATTTGGGAATCTTTCTCATTTCAACAAGCAGTTCAAACAATGGATGAAAATGCCTCCCTTACAATATCGAAAATTGACCTTGGAATGGCATCAATAATCCTAACGCTGTCAAGGTTTCAAACCTTGCCAGCGTTGGGCAAATTTCACAAATTATCCCCAAATTCTCTGCCAACAAACTGATAATAAACTGATTATTTCTTCTCAGGGAACAGCATACTTAATACAATACTCACAGTCAAAATTCCAATAATGACTCCTAAAGATGCTAAGGTTCCAAAACCTATTTGCTCCAAATAATGATGCGCTAACATCTTGATACCAACAAAACTCAAAAGCACCCCTAAACCGATCGGTAAAAAACGGAATAGACCCATTAAGTTTGACAAAAAGAAAAATAAAGACCTCAATCCCATAACAGCAAAAACATTGGAAAAGAAAACAATGTATGGGTCTTTTGAGATGGAAAAAATAGCTGGAATAGAATCCACTGCAAATAAAATATCCGTAAATGCAATAACCACCACTACGACAAAAATGGGTGTAATGTATAATTTGCCCGTTTTCATTCGAACAAAAAAGCGGCCAATCACATTTCTTTTATACACGTTAAAATACTTAGACAATATCTTCACGACAGGATGATGACCAGGAACCATTTCTTCCTCACCGTCTTTTTTTATGATAATACTTATACCCGTGTAGACCAAAAATGCCCCGAACAAATAAATAATCCAATCGAATTTTTGCAATAAGGCTGCTCCTAAAAATATGAAGATTAGTCGCAATACAATGGCCCCCAATACCCCCCAAACTAAAATCTTTTTGTAATAGCGCTTTTGAACCCCGAAAGAATTAAAAATCAAAATAAAGACAAAAACATTATCAGCCGATAAAGAGTATTCCACCAAATAACCTGTAATAAACTCCAAGGACATATTTTCCTGAAATACAGCTAGTTGATCTAAATAAGTACCCGACCCTAATTGAATCTGTTTGGCATATAATTCCTGAACAATCTGCAAACTTGGCACGTCATGAATACCATGAACCATACCTCCATTAAACCTCAAAAACAGATAAAACAATAGGGCCAAAACCACCCAAGCTCCACTCCAAAAACCTGCTTCTCGAAAAGTCACTTCCGACTGTGGCCCAGTCTTAAAAACACCTAAATCCACCAACATCACTGCCAAGACTCCCACTGAAAACAGAATAAAAAACAAAGTTTCGCTCATAAATATCTAATTTTACACCAAAGCCCAAAGTTCGTAAATCTTTGGCACACATTTTATGTACGAAGGGAAAAAGGTAATTGTTGTGATGCCTGCCTACAAAGCCGCACTCACACTCGAAAAAACGTATAACGAAATTCCTCACGATTGGGTGGATGAAGTCATTCTTGTAGATGACCATAGTCCCGATAATACGGTTGAAGTCGCGAAGCAAATTGGCATTCAACATGTGATTCGCCACGACAAAAACAAGGGTTACGGAGGCAATCAAAAAACTTGTTATACCAAGGCCTTGGAATTACAGGGAGACATTGTCATTATGCTTCACCCGGATTATCAGTATACTCCATTGCTCTTAAAAGCCATGATAAGTATTATTGGAAATGGTTTATATCCCGTGGTTTTTGCCTCCAGAATTCTAGGGAAAGGTGCTTTGAAAGGAGGAATGCCCATTTATAAATACATCGCCAATCGTATTTTAACCTTGTATCAAAATATTTTGATTGGTCAAAAATTATCCGAATACCATACAGGTTACCGAGCTTTTTCAAGAGAAGCTTTAGAAGCTGTTTCTTTTCAAGAATGTGACGATGATTTTATCTTCGACAATCAAATGGTCCTCCAATTATTTTGGAAAAACTTTGAAGTAGGTGAAGTAACCTGTCCCACCAAATATTTTGAAGAGGCTTCTTCCATCAATTTCAAACGTAGTTCCATTTATGGATTTGGCGTATTATGGTATTCCCTTCGTTATCGCTTAGCCAAAATGGGCTGGACTTGGGATTTAATGGGAAAGTAACATTTCAAAATTCCATAAAAAAATCCCCTGCCAGACCGACAGGGGATTTTTGTTGAATTAGCTTACAAGCGAATGGAAAGTCCAACCAAAAAGTTAAATCCTGCCTGAGGATATTGAAAGTTCTCCGTAATTACTTTTTGTTCATATACATAGCTGTACGTATATCCATTAGATGAGTACAAAGTATTCGCTACATTATTTAACAACAAACTAGCTTGTAAATTCTTTGCCCAACTCGTCTTTATTGGATAAGTTAAACGAATATCCTGAGTCCAATAAGCTTTCAATTTCCTATTTTCATCTGATGTATTATCTAAATATTGCTGACCCACATATTTAGTTAACAAGCTCGTTTCCAAACCTTTCCAAGTATAAGTCAATTGACTTCCGGCGATGGACGATGGAGAATAAGCGATATCCGTAGTTCCATGATTCACGATTTTAACGCCATAAGTATCATAATCTGAAATACTTTCTACAAAATTCAGGACCTTGTTCTGACTTAAAGTAAGATTAGCCTGCCAAGTAAATTGATTGGACAATCGGTAGTTCAAACTAGCTTCTATTCCCATCCGATAACTATCAGGCACATTCGTTCTAATGGCCTCACCCACACTATTAACAGCACCAGTCAAGACCAATTGATCGCGATACTGCATTCGATACAAATTCAATTGAAATGAATAATTAGAAGCCGTTCTTTCAAAACCCAATTCAAAATCCGTCAAAAACTCGGATCGTGGAGTCGTGCCAGGATTGTCGATAAAATCTTGTCGACTAGGCTCTTTACTACCTACTGCCAAAGAACCATACATTTTACTTGATTCACTTAGTTGATGCGTCAAGCCAAATTTAGGATTAAAGAAATTATACGTCCAAATTTGACTTATATCCTGCATTTTATCGGCAGTTCCTTGCATGGAATAGCCCACAGTACGGTACTGCAAGTCCAGGTAACTTTGCCATTTAGCGGCCAAAGCATAATTCATTTTGACAAACATATTCAAATCGGTTTTTTGCGATCTGCTCTGATACCAGCGATGACCCAAATAAGAATTTGGCAAATTGTCGCCTGAAATGACTTCTCCAAAATGCCGACCCACATAACGGCTCCATGCACCGCCAAAAGTAAATTTAAATCCTTGATTCGCATCGTAATTTAAGGCAAAAGTGCTTCCATAAAAATCATTATCCAGCCATTTCCTTCTGACCAAATTGGTGTTTGTCAATTGGACCGATCCGAGATTGATGGGAGCTAAACCATACTTCGATAAACTAGCATCAGCTTTATACTCTTCGTAATAACCTCTTCCATAGGTATAATGCCCATTTAGGTCTAAATTCCAATGAGCCCCCAAGCTATGGTGCGTCAAGAATTGATAATGATCTTGGGCATAATTATCTGTTTGATTGGGATAGGTATAATAATTATAAGTCCTTCCGCTCTCCAACAAATTTTGGGCATCCGCTTCACCTAACCCATTTCGCGCTATGTAAGCATTCATTCCTGCGATGTCATTATTCACCCTACTTTCAGGAGTTCCATACCAAGATTGAAACGTTTTTTCTTTTCCAATGAAATAATTCAATCGAAAAAAAGATTTCTTAGCAAAATAAGCGGTCGACAAATACACCGATTGCAAATTGGAAGACGCTCGGTCTAGATAACCCGTTGAAACCACACGAGACAATCGACCATCGATGGTCCATTTCCCTCCCAATAAACCTGTTCCAAGTTTTAAGGTGGATTTTAATGTTCCAAATGAGCCTCCAGAAACATTTATTTCGGCATAAGGATCTTTTTCAAAACTATTGGTTTGCATATTCACCGAACCGCCAAATGCTCCCGCTCCATTGGTGGAGGTTCCAACCCCACGCTGAATTTGAACAGAGGCTACCGAACTAGCAAAATCAGGCATATTCACCCAATAGGTTCCTTGTGATTCTGAATCATTCACCGGAATTCCATTGATGGTCACATTCACACGAGTAGCATCAGAACCACGGATACGAATGCCCGTATATCCAACTCCAGCTCCTGCATCGGATGTTGTCACAATGGATGGTGTGAAATTGAGCAATACCGGCATATCCTGACCTAAATTTGACTTAGATAATTCTTTAGCCCCCACATTCGTATAAGCCATCGCTGAGTTTCCATCTGCTCGAGTAGCTCTAACAACCACTTCATCGTTTAAAAATGATGATTTTTTCAGCTGAATACTGATGGATTTTTCTGAAGAATTTAATACCCTAGTTTGGGTTTCAAATCCAATAAAATGAATCGAAATGCTCACCGATGATTGCGTGCTACTTATGACAAAATGGCCCTTACTATCTGTAACGGTACCTCGCTGGCTATCTTTTAGCTGAATATTCGCCCCCCAAAGAGCTTGGGAGTTTTCTTGGTCTACGACCGTCCCTTCCCAACGGAAGGTTTTCTGCGCCCAAACTGGCACAGCCATCATGGCAATGACTACAATAAGAAAAATTTGTGTCGTTATCTTTTTCATTTTTGAAAAGTTTAACAACAGGTAAAGGAGTCAAATCCTGTCTGATTTAACATGCTAACCCTTACATCGATGATTTTTTTGAGTTTTCAGCGCTAAAAACTCGACAAAATCCCTTCGTCGGTACTAACCGAATCAGGTTCAATGGGTATAATCTCAGCCCAAATATTTGGGCACCCCTTTTTGTGGATACACAAAGATACAAAAATTCCTACCTTTGCAAGCCCTAAGAAAAAATTGGCTGCCCTGATTCGGTAGATTATGATTGTAAAAGATTTTATTGCCCAATACCAACACGATGGAATTATTCAAACTCTTTCTTCGCAGATTCATCATGCCCAAAAAGGAAGCAAATTCCATGTAAAAGGCTTATCTGGCTCGCTAGACGCTATCCTGATGGCTGCCACCAAACAAGAAAAAAGACCTTATCTACTGATTTGCGAGGAAAAAGAAGAGGCCCATTACCTCCTGAATGACTTACAGTCTTTAGTAGGAGATGCGGAGGTTTTACTATTTCCGATGTCCCATAAAAAACCCTATGAATGGGAAGAAATAGATAATGCCAATGTATTGATGCGTGCCGAGGTACTCAATGTACTCAGTAATTTATCATCCAAAGACACTTACATTGTCACCTACCCAGAGGCATTAAGTGAAAAAGTAATCAATCGAAAATCACTGGTTAAGAATACCCTTTCTATTCGGGTTGGGGATAAAATAGATCCCAATTTTGTAGCAGAAACGCTCAACGAATATGATTTTGAGCGAACCGATTTTGTCTATGAAGCAGGTCAATATTCCGTTCGTGGAGGAATATTAGATGTATTTTCGTATGCGACAGAGTTCCCCTATCGACTAGATTTTTTCGGAAATGAAGTAGATAGCATTCGAACATTCCATCCAGAAACTCAACTTTCCATTCAGTCCGTTTCTGCCATGCACCTCATCCCTGATGTGCAAACTAAGCTCATTCAAGAAAGTAGAGAAAGCTTTTTGAGTTTCTTCCCAGAAAACAGCATCATTTGGATAAAAGACCAAGATATGCTCTTGGAAATCATTCAAAATTACTTCCAAAAAACACATGATGCTTTTGAAGAACTGAAAAGTCGGGGTAGCGACATTCAACTTATGTCTGATCCTTCCGAACGTTGGGAGAGTAAAAAAGAATTTTTGAAGTCCCTCAACCAATTTACCCAAGTAGAATACGGGAAAAGAAATCACTTGAAAAATGCGGAATCCATTACGTATGCTTCTAAAAACCCTGGGGCATTTCATAAGGATTTCGAACGATTAGCGGGTGCTTTGCTCGATAACCAAACGCAAGGCTATCAAAATATCATTTGTTCCGAATCTTCCCGTCAACTAGAACGACTGGAAGTCATTTTCAACGAATTAAATACCTCGATTCAATTTAAAAACCTACAAATTACGTTACGCGAAGGTTTCATTGATGAGCAAACAAAAATAGCTTTTTATCCTGACCACCAACTTTTTGATCGTTTTCATCGATTCAAAGAGAAAAACAAATTTTCTAAAAATAAAGCCCTGACTTTAAAGGAATTAAGGAGTTTACAGGTAGGGGACTTTGTTACGCACATTGATTATGGAATTGGCCGATTTGCTGGTTTAAACTTGATTGAAACATCCAATGGCGAACAAGAAGTCATTCGACTAATATATCGGGATGATGATGTCCTTTCGGTATCCATTCATGCTTTACATAAAATTTCTAAATATTCGGGGAAAGAAGGTGCGCCTCCGAGTATGTCTAAATTAGGTTCTCCAGATTGGGACAACAAAAAATCGAGAGTCAAAAAACAGGTAAAAGACATTGCCAAAGAGTTAATTTCCTTGTATGCCAAAAGGAAATCGGCACCCGGTTTTTCTTTTTCTCCCGATACCTATTTGCAGGCCGAATTAGAATCTTCCTTTTTATATGAAGATACCCCCGACCAAGCAAAAGCGACACAAGATGTGAAAGCCGACATGGAAAAACCTCACCCCATGGACCGACTGGTTTGTGGAGATGTTGGTTTTGGAAAGACCGAAATTGCGGTAAGAGCTGCCTTTAAAGCCGTAGCAGATTCCAAGCAAGTAGCTGTTTTAGTACCTACGACGGTTTTGGCAATGCAACATTTTAGAACCTTTCATGATCGATTGGCTGCATTTCCTTGTAAGGTGGAATACATCAACCGATTTAAGTCGCCGAAACAAATCAAAGAAACTCTCGATCGAGTGGCGAAAGGTGTGACCGACATTTTAATTGGTACCCACCGTTTGGTCAATAAAGATGTTGTTTTCAAAAATTTGGGCCTTATGATCATTGATGAGGAACAAAAATTTGGAGTGAAGGTCAAAGATCGCTTGAAAGAAATGCGAGTAGATGTGGATGTATTAACGCTGACCGCCACTCCTATTCCGCGAACCTTACACTTTTCACTCATGGGTGCGAGGGATTTATCCATTATTGCCACACCTCCTCCGAACCGCCAGCCAGTGGAAACCAAATTGGTTGTATTAAATGATGAACTTTTACGAGATGGAATTAGAGAGGAATTATCGAGAAATGGACAGGTTTTTGTGGTCTACAACCGAATTGGAGAACTAGAAAGTATAGCCAATCGAATATTACGTTTGGTACCGGATGCCAAAATTGCGGTAGCTCACGGACAAATGGACGGTGATAAATTAGAAAAAATCATGTTGGGATTCATTGAGGGTCATTATGACGTATTAGTGGCCACCAATATCATTGAATCTGGATTAGATATTCCGAATGCGAATACCATTTTTATCATCAATGCCAATAATTTTGGTTTATCTGATTTACATCAAATGCGGGGACGCGTCGGTCGATCCAATAAAAAAGCCTATTGCTATTTAGTAACACCTTCCCTGGCGAATTTGACCAGTGATGCCCGTAAAAGATTAAGCGCACTGGAAGAATTTTCCGACTTAGGGGATGGGATCAAAGTAGCCATGCGCGATTTAGATATACGTGGAGCAGGGAACTTGTTAGGAGCAGAACAAAGCGGGTTCATCAATGATTTAGGCTATGATATGTACCACAAAATCCTAGATGAAGCCGTTCAGGAATTGAAAGAAAACGAATTTAAAGCCTTATTTGAGGCTGATTTACAGGAAGTTGCCGAGACATTAAAAGTAGATTGCCAAATTGAGACAGATATGCGGGTTTTAATTCCTGATACCTATGTTCAAAGTATTTCCGAACGATTAGCCTTATATACTCGATTGGATGAAATAGATCATGAAGAAGATCTAAACAAATTCATTCAAGAAGTAGAAGACCGTTTTGGCAAATTACCTCAAGAGGTCAGTGATATGATCGAATTAGTGAAATGTCGCTGGAAAGCACAAGTTTTAGGAATTGAAAAAATACTGCTAAAAAACAATATCCTTAAACTTCATTTCGTTTCATCTGAGACACACCAAAAACATGCTAGTTCCATTGTTTTGAAGGTCATCAATTTTGTAAATACTCGAAAAGGACAGTGTCAATTGAGAGAAAAAGCCAACAAATTGATTCTTCAAGTAGACCGAATCAGTAGTATTGACGAATTAAATACTATTTTAGTGGATATTTTAGGCTAGTTTTGAGCTTATTAATTGAATTTTATACCTTTGCTTTTCAAATTCTTACGATAAAAGATATCAATGATTGCTAAATTGAAAATTGTAATGGGGATTTGTGCTAGTGTATTTCTCTTGACATCATGTCCAAGTGGAATCAAAACTGGCGTAAAACCTAGCAGTGTAAATATCGGTTCAAAATCCTCTGCCACAGGCATTTCCTATAACCAAAAGGGTGGATTTCAAGTAGATAAAAAATTCAGTGGTCAATTAACAGGCCCTAATTTGGTGTTTATTGAAGGTGGCCGTTTCACCATGGGTTCTTTAGAAGAGGATGTATTGGGGATGCATGACAACGTAGAAAGAACGGTATCTGTTCAATCTTTTTACATGGATGAAACAGAAATCGCTAACGTTCATTATTTAGAATATTTATATTCGGTTCAAAAAGACTCCACACAAGATTTTTACGAATCTGCTTTACCCGATACGACTGTTTGGAAAAACGACTTAGCATTTAATGATCCTTACGTGGAGCAATATTTGCGTTTTCCGGGCTTCCGTATGTATCCAGTAGTGGGTATTTCTTGGAAACAAGTAAATGATTACTGCGTTTGGAGAACAGCCGCTGTCAATCAGCAATTGGCAGGTTCAGATAAAGTCAAAGAAAAGAAACCTAAAAAAGGAGCTGCTACTGCTGGTACTGCCGCTACAGCAGCCACGACAAGAACCAATACAACGGCTCGTTTGACTATTGAATCAGGCCGAGTTCTGCCTTCTTACCGTCTACCTACTGAAGCTGAATGGGAATACGCAGCTAAAGCCATGATTGGAACGCAACAGGAAGATGAGAACCAAATCAACCAACGTATTTATCCTTGGGATGGACCATCGTTACGCCAGTCGCAAGGAAAAGCCAGAGGAACCATGTTGGCAAACTTCAAACGTGGACGTGGTGATTATGCTGGTATAGCTGGAAAATCCAATGACGGAGCTATTATTACAACAGAAGTCTACAAATACCCACCAAATGATTTTGGTTTATATCAAATGGCAGGTAACGTAAATGAGTGGGTGCAAGACTTATATCGCCCTCTTTCATTTCAAGACTTCAATGATTTAAACCCAATACGTAGAAACGAAAAATTAGATAAAGCGAGTCGTTACGACAGCAAAAACAATAATTCATTGATTGATAACAAGGTTCGCGTATACAAAGGTGGATCTTGGTCAGATGTGGCTTATTGGTTGGCACCAGGTACTCGTCGTTATTTGGATGAAGATTCTGCTACAGCTACCATCGGATTCCGTTGTGCGATGATTTCCGCGGGAACGAACAAATAACATTGACTCTTTTACGGTAAAGCCGCCAGAGCTAAAAAAGACACTTGTCTAGCTCCGGCGGCTTTTATTTTTTTCCCCAATGCCAGCATGGTGGCTCCTGTGGTTAAGGTATCATCGACAATTAACACATGCTTCCCTTGAAAAAGTGATGGATCCGATACCTGAAATACGTCTTCCAATCCACTAAATCGCTCTTGTCGATTTTGATGAATCAAAGTTTGACTATTCTTGATTCTTTCTACCCCAGTCATTAAGATAGGAATTTGCGTACTTTGGGATATTCCTTCAGCAATGCAAAGCGCTTGATTGTATCCTCGTTGATTCATTCTTTGTTGGTGCATGGGAATAGGAAGAATAAGCTCGTAGGCTGAAGGCCAATTGTACTTATTTAATTCTGCACCACACCAAATCCCTAGAAATCGACCTAAATCTTGGGCTCCTTTGTATTTAATTTGATGCATGAGGTGCTGAACTCGGCCTCCTTCAGAAAATAAAAAGAAACAATGTACATCCTGATAATCCATCCATCCGTCAAATTTCAGACGAAGCCAATTAGGCTTTAGAAGGAATAAACCTGGCCTTGGGAGCTCTAATCGACACGGAGTACAAAGGAAATTTTCTGATTCCAATAGGGTCTTGGAACACGCAAAACAAACTTCCGGATAAAGCAATTGTAAAATGCGCTTAAACATTTGAAAAAAGTTTTGTATTTAATTAAGATTCAGTAATTTTGCACCCCTAAATAAGAACCTAAAGTTTACATCCTAAAACCATGTTGCTCAAGTTCTTGATAATCTTAGAGAAGAGTAAAAACACTTATATCATAATTAACCTTTAAAAATGGCACGCGATTTAAAATTCACTAGAAACATCGGTATTGCTGCGCACATTGACGCTGGTAAAACCACCACGACGGAACGTATCCTGTATTACGCAGGTGTGAGTCACAAAATTGGTGAGGTACACGATGGTGCGGCAACCATGGACTGGATGGAGCAAGAGCAGGAGCGTGGAATCACGATTACTTCTGCTGCAACAACTGTAAGCTGGAAATACCGTAACGAAGATTACCATGTTAACATCATTGATACACCGGGTCACGTTGACTTTACTGTCGAGGTAAACCGTTCACTACGTGTGTTAGATGGCTTAGTATTCTTGTTTTCTGCGGTAGATGGTGTTGAGCCACAGTCAGAAACGAACTGGCGTTTAGCGAACAATTACAATGTCGCTCGTATTGGTTTCGTTAACAAAATGGACCGTTCTGGTGCAGATTTCTTAAACGTGTGTAAGCAAGTGAAAGAAATGCTAGGTAGTTACGCAGTGCCATTGCAATTACCAATCGGTGCTGAAGAGCATTTTGAAGGAGTAGTTGACTTAGTTAACTTCCGTGGTATCAAGTGGAATGAGGCTGATAAAGGAATGACATTCACTGAGGTACCTATCCCAGATGATATGTTAGAAGAGGCGACAGAATACCGTGAGAAATTATTAGAAGCAGTGGCTGAGTTTGATGAGACTTTGATGGAGAAATACTTCGAAGATCCTAACTCAATCACGGAAGATGAAATTTTAGCTGCTTTACGTGCTGCTACTATTTCCATGAAAATTGTTCCTATGCTTTGTGGTTCTTCTTTCAAAAACAAAGGAGTTCAAACCATGTTAGATTACGTGATGGCGATCTTGCCTTCACCAATGGATAAAGAAGGTGTTAAAGGAACTGACCCAAATACAGGAGCAGAAATCTTAAGAAAACCATCTGAATCAGAACCTTTTGCTGCATTAGCATTTAAAATTGCAACGGATCCTTACGTGGGTCGTTTATGCTTTATCCGTGCTTATTCAGGTGGATTGGATTCAGGATCTTATGTTTTGAATAACCGTTCAGGAAACAAAGAGCGTATTTCTCGTATTTTCCAAATGCACGCTAACAAGCAAAACTCCATTGAGCGTTTAGGTGCTGGAGATATTGGTGCGGTTGTTGGATTTAAGGATATCAAAACGGGTGATACATTATCTGACGAAAAACACCCAATCATTTTAGAGGCTATGGATTTCCCAGAACCTGTAATTGGTTACGCGATTGAGCCTAAGAAAACAGCTGATGCTGATAACTTCTCAAAAGCCATCACAAAATTGATTGAAGAAGATCCTACCTTACAAGTAGAATCCAACGAAGAGACTGGTCAAACGATCATCAAAGGAATGGGTGAGCTTCACTTAGAGATCATCATTGACCGTATGCGTCGTGAGTTCAAAGTAGAAGTAAATCAAGGTGCACCTCAAGTTGCTTACAAAGAGTCTTTAACCAAGACTACTGAGCACCGTGAGGTTTACAAAAAACAATCAGGTGGTCGTGGTAAGTTTGCAGATATCGTATTTGAAATCGGACCAAGAGAAGACGACAAACCAGGTTTAGAATTTGTGAACAATATCGTAGGTGGTGTAATTCCTCGTGAATTCATTCCTGCAGTTCAAAAAGGTTTCGATGAGGCTATGAAAACAGGTGCTTTAGCGGGTTATCCAATGGATTCCATGAGAGTACGTTTGTTCCACGGTTCTTACCATGATGTCGATTCAGATTCATTATCATTTGAATTAGCCGCTCGTATGGGTTACAAAGAAGCAGCAAAAAGTGCAGGTGCTAAATTAATGGAACCTATCATGGCTGTTGACGTAGTTACTCCAGATGAGTATACAGGACCTATCACAGGTGACTTAAACCGTCGTCGTGGTATCATGAAAGGGATGGATTCTCGTCAAGGTGCTGTTATCTTAAAAGCAGATGTACCTTTATCTGAATTATTCGGATATGTAACGGATTTACGTACCATGTCTTCTGGACGTGCTACTGCATCATTAACTTTCTCTCACTATGAATTTGTTCCACAAAACATTGCAGACGAAGTAGTTAAGAAAGCGAAAGGATTGTAATATCCAAGCAATATTAAAATGGAAAGCCCTCGATTTTCGAGGGCTTTTTTTTGTTCTAAACTAAAACTATACTGCCTCAAAAAGGTATATTTGGGTTAAAAATCTTCTAATGGCAGCGAGTAAAGCGGAAATTATAGCTTTCAAATCCACCCATGAATGGCGAGAGTGGCTGGAAAAAAACCATGTGCATTCCCCAGGAATTTGTCTTCAAATCTCCAAATTAAAAGCTCCAGATCTAACCATTTCTTATAAGGAAGCTCTAGATGAGGCCCTTTGTTTTGGTTGGATAGATAGCCAAAAATTTCCCTTAAATGAACATTATTGGCTACAAAAATTTAGTCCTCGAAAGCCCAAAAGTATCTGGTCCAAAATCAATATCCAACACATTGAGCGATTGACCCAAGCTGGGAAAATGATGCCTGCCGGATTAAAAACGGTACAAGCAGCCAAAGACGATGGGAGATGGGAACAGGCTTATGCTGCTCAAAGCGACATGGTGATTCCCGAAGATTTCCTGCATGAATTAAAAAAGAACAAAGCTGCTGAACTCTTTTACCATTCCCTTAACCGTTCCAATTTATTTGCTATCTATTTCAGACTTCAATCGGCAAAAAAACCAGAAACAAGAAAAAAAAGAATGGAGCAAATCATTGAAAAACTTTCTTCTGGCGAAAAATTTCATTAAAAATCCCCAACGCTGTCAAGGTTTAAAACCTTGCCAGCGTTAAGCAAAACTACCTTATTTTCCCATTTTGCCATTCGAAAAAACTGATAATTCATCCAGCTTTAAACAAAATATCGTTTAAGTGATTGAATGGGTTTTTCAAACAATTGGTAAGAAATAAAACTAAAAGAAAATAAGGCTATTATTCCGTATATATGGAATGGATCATGAATCGAAATATGAAGTCGATTCATCAACTGATAAAATAAATCAGGGATCAGCATATGGTACAAATACAAGCCATAACTAACCTTCCCTATTTCTCTTAATGGACGAAAGGATAAAACTTGAGACAAGAATCCCGATTTCAATGCGGCTAATATTAAACCTGCTGAAAGTATGGATGTAAACGTTCTAAAGAACAATTGCTTTCCAATATTCAGGTCAGACATCAACAAGATAGTAATTAAAAATCCGATCAAAGCCAAAGGAATAAGCCATTTGGCGAAGGACCTTACTTGTTCTTCTTTTCCCACTCGTATATAATAGGCTAATAAGCCCCCCCAAGCAAATGTATCCACACAAGTAATCATGTAGACTCCAATGCCTTCGTATTGATGAATCAAAATAAACCTTGCAACCAATCCAAGTAAAGTGGTGATCCATAAAACTGACAATAATCTCCCCCTAGAACTTATCCCTAAGATTAATATGGGCCAAATGATATAAAATTGCTCTTCTACTGAAAGTGACCAATAGGGAGAGAGCATGTCGGACCAATTTTGACTTTGTTCTAACCAATGATTGTATAAATAGGACCAGTAATAGCCTGGGTGTTCATAAAAATCGCTAACAATTTGAATGCCGTATGATTTTAAAACGAGCAAGGAAGTCAGGACAGCGTAATAAATAGGAAATATGCGTAGAGCACGTCGAACCACAAAATTACCAAATGATTTAGCGAAAGTCTGGCTTTCTCTTTGACTTAATAAAATCGAGGTAATTAAATAACCACTCAGTACAAAAAATAGCGTGACGCCCACTGGACCATTGGGAATGGTATTAATCCAATGATTGGTGGGAAACCAATGAAAAATCAATACTAATAAGATTGCTATGGCTCGAATGCCATCCAAAGCAGGGATATATTTCATCACGTAATTCTACAGCCAACAAAGCTAAAACATATTGAGCAATAAACCTCTTATCCTTCCTAGAGCTACTTTATCCACGATGCGTATCTTTTGTAGAAAAGTGAAACTTCTTTCAGGTATTGGATGTATTTTTAAGATATTTTATTCCTGAAATTATGACCAAAATTATTGAAACAAGAAATATTTCCAAACGATATGTGATGGGAGAAGAGGTTATCGATGCCTTAAAAAACATTAGTATTTCTGTGGATAAAGGCGAATATGTAGCATTTATGGGCCCTTCTGGCTCTGGCAAGTCTACCTTAATGAATATTGTTGGTTGCTTGGATACCCCAAGTACAGGCAAATACATCTTAAATGGTCATGACGTCAGTGAAATGTCAGAGAATGAATTAGCGGCTGTTCGTAATAAAGAAATTGGATTTGTATTTCAAACGTTCAACTTGTTACCCAGACAGTCTGCTTTAGATAACGTGGCACTTCCCTTGATATATGCAGGTTATTCCAAAAAAGAAAGAACCGAAATTGCCATGGAAACTCTTAGAGGAGTAGGTCTCGACAATCGAGCTAGCCATAAGCCTAATGAGTTATCAGGAGGACAAAGACAACGTGTTGCTGTAGCCAGAGCTTTAGTCAATGAACCCTCTATTTTATTGGCTGATGAGCCAACAGGTAATTTAGATACCAAGACTTCCTATGAAATTATGGATCTTTTTGATCAACTGCACAAAAAGGGAAACACCATTGTGATGGTAACTCACGAGGATGACATTGCTCAATATGCACACCGCATTATCCGATTGAGAGATGGACTTATCGAGTCTGATACCATCAATCAAAACGTAAGAAAAGTAATCAAGTAATTTATTCACTATAAACACTAAGCCCTAAAATTAGAAAGATCTCTAATTTTAGGGCCTTTTTTTGACCTATATCAAGTATTTTTCTTGAGAAAGCGCAAGAAATTAAATTCCAGAACAGCTTTATATCCTACATAATTGGCTATCCACCAATGGATTTATATCTTTGGAACGTTCTAAATGTATACACCCCTTGAAGATTTCAAATTCTTCATTTCTGAATCTCATTTTAATTTGTTGCAAATCTAACCAGATTTCCAAAGTAAAAGAGTATGTCCGCATTTATATCACTCTAATCATTTTATACTTTATACCCTTTTTATGACCACTTTAGCTAGCTTAGAAGCTTACCTTAAAACATTTAACTTATTGAACCCTGCAGAGACGAAACAACTAGCTGGATATTTTAAGCCCGCTGTCTTTCAAAAGAATCAAATTATTATTGCTGAAGGAGAAATTAATAGTAAATTTTACTTTTTAGCATCTGGTCTTTTACGAGAATATTCGTGGGTTGACCAATTAGACATGCCCGAACCTATTTCAAGATGGTTTACCTTGCCAGGTAAATTTGGTATCTCAGCTGAAAGTTTCTTCCATGAAAGACCAAGCGAAATCACCCTTGACGCACTTAAAAAATCCGAGGTATTCTACATGGAAAAAGATGATTTAGAAAGAGCATATGTTGAAATCCCACATTCGAATACTATTTGTAGAATCATACTTCAAGAAACGCTCGTTCAACACGAACGAATTACCTCATTCTTACACATCAGAAATACCCAGATAAGGTATGAAGCGTTTCGAAAATCATTTAAAGATATGGATGAGCAGGTGCCCGATAAATACAAAGCTTCATTCCTCAACATGAGCCCATCTGAATTAAGTCGAGTTAGGCGAAAAATCATGGAAAATGGGTCACTAATTGACTAAACTTGCGTTTTCTCAACTTTATTTATTGATTTTTCGCAAGAATAATTCATGTAAATATCCTCAACTTTGTGATGTGATAATCGAAAGAAATCTTCTTTTATTCAGAAGAAATTAATCGTTATCGGTCAATAAGAGAAAAATATTACAATCTGTGTTCTAAATCCAATCGTTAAAATATGGAAGTTCAAACAACCAAATTTTTAACCATTTTCGAATCTAATATGTATGTATATGTTTCGAAAATAATTTGTTACTTAATCTCTCTTATTAACCACCTAATCACTAATAATTTATAATGCAAAAGAGGAGCCTAAAAACTCCTCTCTTGTAAAGACAATTCGCCTAATCAAAGTCATCTACGAATTTACATCTAACCACTAGTGCCCTAAAACAAAAGAGCTGCCCTTTCGAGCAGCTCTTTCTATTTCAAAGAATTCAAACCTCTTATTTTTTCTTCTCTTTAACACGAGCAGCTTTACCTTGCTTTCCTCTCATGTAATATAAACGAGCTCTACGTACTTTACCGCGACGTAATACTTCAATTTTGTCAATGTTAGGTGACAAGATTGGGAATATACGCTCAACACCAATTCCATTAGAAATTTTACGCACCGTGAATGACTCACCAGCACCAGAATTCTTACGCTGGATTACTAATCCTTGAAAAACCTGGATACGCTCCTTGTTACCCTCACGAATCTTCACGTGTACATTAATGGTATCTCCTGCTGCAAATTCAGGATGATCTGCTCTACGAGCTGCATTTTCTGCTTCAACTAATTTAATTAAATCACTCATCTTAATTATTTGTTCAAACTTTGGTGATTATCAGTGCTTAGCGGTCCAATCGTACATAAGCCTCACTGATTTGGGATGCAAAGATAGAAAATTTATTATTTCTAAAAAACTGTTAGTCAAAAAATTGTGAATTATTTAAGGCCTTTTATCCCGCGAACAAAAGCTACAATATCATCTTGTAAATGACTCGACTTACCTAACAACTTCACAAATGCACTACCAATAATAGCACCAGAAGCGGAAGCCGAAGCTTTCAAAAAGCTTTCACGATCTGATATTCCAAAGCCAATCAATCTTGGATTTTTCAAATTCATTTCATTGATTCTTTCAAAATACACTTCTTGATCTGAACTAATCCCAGTTTTAGCACCAGTGGTACTAGCCGAGGAAACCATATAAATAAAGCCTTGACTCACCGAATCAATTCGACGAATGCGCTCATCAGTGGTTTGAGGTGTAATCAAAAAGATATTAAATAACCCATATCGCTCAAAAATCGCTTGATATTCCGTCTCATATTCTGCCATGGGCAAATCCGGCAAAATCAAGCCATCAATACCTATTTCTTGGCATTTTTGACAAAATTTTTCTACGCCAAACTGTAAAACAGGGTTGATATATCCCATCAACAATACAGGAACCTGAACTTTGGATCTCATATCTTTCAATTGCTCAAACAACAAAGCCACGGTCATTCCTTGATCTAAGGATACCTGGTTCGACTGCTGAATGGTTTCTCCGTCTGCCACAGGATCAGAATAAGGCATTCCAATCTCTATAATATCGACGCCTCCTTCCTGAAGAGCCTCCAATACCGTCATCGTATCACCCAATTGGGGATAACCTGCCGTAGCATATACATTTAATATAGGGCCTTTCGCCGATTCAAAAACTGCTGAAATTCGATTCATCTAAACTAAATTTAATCTTTGTTGGTAAGTCGCCAAATCCTTATCCCCTCTTCCTGACAAATTAATAACCACTATTTCAGTAGGTTTGGCTTGTAATTTAGGTAATACCGCTAAGGCATGGGCTGACTCTAAGGCGGGAATAATTCCTTCCAATTGACTTAACTCCAAAGCCGACACCAAAGCTTCCTCATCTGTAATATCGTAAAAATGAGCGCGCCCTGTCTTAAATAGATGAGCGTGCATTGGGCCAATTCCCGGGTAATCCAATCCTGCTGAAATAGAATAAGGTTCGATCACTTGTCCATCTTCTGTTTGCATTAATAAACTCTTACTGCCATGCAAAACGCCAGCCTTACCTAAAAAAGTAGTCGCTGCCGAATGTCCCGTATTTATCCCCTGACCGGCAGCCTCCGCCGCCACCAATTGAGTTCTTTCCTCATCTAAATAATGATAAAAAGCTCCCGCTGCATTAGAGCCTCCTCCCACACATGCCAACACATAGTCGGGATAATTTCTCCCAACTTTTTCCATCAATTGAGCCTTTATTTCCTCCGATATTACAGATTGAAATCTGGCTACCATATCTGGATAAGGATGTGGCCCCACTACAGAACCAATGATGTAATGCGTATCAACTGGATGATTAATCCAATGGCGCATCGCTTCATTTGTGGCATCTTTCAAGGTCTTAGATCCGGACTCTGCTGCGACAACCTGCGCACCTAACATCCTCATCCTAGCCACATTAGGCGCCTGCCGCTCTATGTCGATAGCCCCCATGTAAACAATACACTCTAAGCCCATCAAGGCACAAACCGTGGCAGTAGCAACACCATGCTGACCCGCTCCTGTTTCTGCTACAATCTTATTTTTACCTAATTTCTTAGCTACTAAAATCTGCCCAATGGTATTGTTGACCTTATGAGCGCCAGTATGACAAAGATCTTCCCTTTTTAAATATATCTGAGTTTGGTATTTCTCTGATAATCTTTTTGCCTCAAACAAGGGTGTAGGTCTTCCTACGAAATCCTTCAATAAAGCATGAAATTCTTGTTGAAAAGTCGGATCATGTATAATTTCAAGGTAATGTGTTCTAAGTTCTTCCACATTAGGATAAAGCATCTCGGGAATAAATGCCCCGCCAAATTCCCCATAATACCCTTTGTCGTTTACTTGATAAGTAAGTGCCATAACGCTAATTTTCTGCTAATATTTCCGAAATTTCTCGTACTTCTTGTACATTTTTCAATCCAGCCTTGATCTCCACTTTACTGTTAAAATCAAGTGCATGAATGGGATATCTTTTACTCAAATCCATTGCTTCCTTTGCATTCTCCTTACTTAAACCGCCTGCTAAAAGAAAAGGTTTTCCAGCTGCATATGAGGCTAATATATCCCAATCAAATCGTTGTCCTGTTCCACCTGTTTGCTTTCCTTGTTTGGTATCAAATAAATAAAAATCAGGCGCTTCACTCAAGCCTTCCACATCCTGTTTATCTGCCACCGATATGGCCTTTATTACAGTTAAACCCGCATTTTTTAATGCCAAAATCTCATCTTCTTTTTCCTCCCCATGTAGCTGAACCCAAGTAAATCCTGCCCTTTGAGATAATTCAATAATACTGGAAACAGCTCGATTCACAAATACCCCAACTGGAATTGTTTTACCTAAAACTTCCTTGGGAATCACAAAATCTTCTCCTACGTATCGAGGTGAAGCTTCTGCCCAAATAAATCCCATGTATTCTGGATTCGCTTTGGCCACTTCTTGGATATTATCCATTTCTCGCATGCCGCAAATCTTCCATTTCATCTTATCCTTGATTTAAAAAATCCAATAAGGCCTTTCCTGGAGCATCTGTTTTCATGAAACTTTCTCCAATCAAAAAACCTTTATATCCATATCCGCGCAATTGTTGAATGATGCTGTGTCCCGAAATACAACTTTCAGATACCTTTATACAAGTCGCTGGAATTTTTTCTGCCAAACGCATGGACGCCTCTACATTCTGCTCCGCGAAATTCTTCAAATTACGATTATTCACTCCGACCACAGAAATATAATCCCCCAAGCTACGATTCAACTCCTCCTCATCATGCACCTCTAACAACGTTTCCATGCCTAAGGATCGAGCCAATGTTCCTAATTGCTTAATTTCCTGAGGGCTCAATGCCGCGGCTATCAACAAAATCACATCCGCTCCCATCGCCTTTGCCTCCACAATTTGGTATTCATCAACCATGAAATCTTTACGCAATATGGGTGTATGGGGATTAGCCCGACGAGCCTCTTCGAAATCTTGGTCCGTTCCACCAAAAAATGGGGTATCGGTTAAAACAGATAAACAAGCAGCACCAGCAGCAGCATAGGCTTGGGTCACTTCTTCTACGGTTAAACGATCATTGATCACTCCCTTGGAAGGCGATTTACGCTTAAATTCAGCAATAATTCCCGTGGAAGCAGGCTGCGTTAATGACATCGATAAGGAATGACAATTACGCGCAAAAAATCCCGTTTTCTCCAATGCATTCATGGAAATGTGTGACTTCCTTTCCGCAACTTCCTTCCTTTTGGAATCTAAAATTGTAGCTAAAATACTCATCCTAATCCATGATAAATTTCTTGAAAACTTGAAATGCTCTACCGCTTTCCAAAGACTCTTTGGCCATCAAATACCCATCTGACAAATTACTTACCTTTTCCGCCACGAGCAAAGCTGCTCCTGCATTGGCCAAAACCACTTGGGTTTGAGCAGGTGTACCTTGTCTTTGTAATATCTTATATAACATATCGGCCGACTGCTCTACATTAATTCCTCCACTTAAATCTTGAGATTGAACGGTTTCACATCCAAAATCACTTGGTAAATATCGTTTTTCTCCTTCCTTCGTCGTCAATAAAAATGAACTCGTTAAAGAGATTTCATCATATCCATCTTCTCCAAAAACGATTCCAAATTGCTTAGGTCCAGAAGCATAAAATTGCACAAACAAATCGTATACTTCTTTGGCATAAACCCCGGTTAATTGCTTCGTAACTAAAGCAGGGTTCATCAAAGGCCCCAACAGATTGAAAAACGTTTTCACTCCCAATTCCTTACGAATCGGTCCAACATGGCGCATCGCAGGATGAAACAATGGCGCATGTAAAAAACAAATTCCCGATGAATCCATTTTACGTTTTAAATAGCTGGGATCATTACTGAACTTAACCCCTAAAAATTCCAATACGGTAGAAGAACCAACAGCCGATGAAACTCCGTGATTACCATGTTTGGCAATCTTTTGTCCTGCGCCCACCACAACAAAAGAGGAAGTGGTACTGACATTGAAAGTATCTTTTCCATCGCCACCCGTTCCACAGACATCCATGGCATCAAATTCAGTTAAGTCGATGGTCACCGCCAATTCCATCATGGCAGAGACAAAGCCCTTTAATTCTTGAACTTGAATGGGGGTATACCAATAACTCGCTAAAAATGCAGCTATTTGACTCGGATTAATTCCTCCTTGACCTACACGTAACAATACGTCTTTAGCTTCTACCTCTGTTAAGGAATATCCTTGAACTCGCTTACTTAATATATTTTTCATGTTTTATTGAATCCAATTTTTAATCATTTGCAATCCATGTTGCGTTAAATACGCTTCTGGATGAAATTGTACACCACGTACATCATATTTCTGATGAGCTTCTGCCATCACATATCCTTGATCATCCACTGCCGTAATTTTCAAATCGGAAGGCATCGTTTCTGGAATGACCGTCCATGAATGGTAGCGGCAAACTTCGAATCGAGAAGGAATACCTTGAAATAATCTTTCTGTAGGATCTGTCACGACACACTCGGTAGTAACTCCGTGCAAAACCTCACCCATATTTTGCAATTTCGAACCAAAAGATTCCGCTATGGCTTGATGTCCTAAACAAACACCTAAAATCCGTTTTGTCGATGCATATTCCTTCAACAAATCTAGCATAATCCCTGCTTCTGAAGGAATCCCAGGACCTGGTGATAATAAGATATGGTCATATGCCTTCACTTCTTCTAAGGCTATTTTATCATTTCTAAATACATCTACCTCTGCTCCAATCTCTTTCAATAGGTATACCAAATTGTATACAAATGAATCATAATTATCTATTACTAGTACTTTCATGGCTTCTTATGCTAAATTTTCAGCTACATCCAAGGCCTTTTTCAGGGCAGCTAATTTGTTATGTATCTCTTGCATTTCACTGGCTACTATGGACTTAGCCACGACACCCATTCCTGCTTGATAAAATAAGGTATTCCCTTTACTCAAAAAGGTACGAATAGCGATGGCATGATTAAAATTGCCTTCAAAATCCATAAAACCAATGGCTCCTCCGTAAATATGGCGGTTCGTCGGTTCCAAACGATTGATAATCGTCATGGCATTGTGCTTAGGTGCCCCGCTTAAAGTCCCTGCTGGAAACGTATCTGCTACCATTTGCAAGGGATTAACTCCCTTTTGTAAAGTACCTGTCACCTTCGACACTAAATGTATCACATGAGAAAAAAACTGCACTTCCTTAAAGGTCTCTACCTTCACATTATCAGCACTCCTACTTAAATCATTTCTGGCCAAATCCACCAACATCACATGTTCTGCTGATTCTTTAGGATCAGCAATCAATGCTTGAGCTAATTCTGCGTCTCGTGCATCATCTCCCGTCCGACGAAATGTTCCAGCAATCGGGTGAATTTCTGCCAAATCATGATCTATTTTGATTTGTTTTTCTGGCGAAGCACCAAAAATGCGGTATTGTTCATAATCAAAAAAGAATAAATAGGGAGATGGGTTAACTGAGCGTAAGGCCCGATAAACCTGAAAGTCATCCCCTGAAAAATTTTGACTGAACCTTCTGGATGGAACAATTTGAAATACATCCCCACGCAAGCAATGCTTAATGCAAGTCTTTACAATCTCTTCGGTTTGAGCTTCGGTAAGATTACTTTGTTCATCACCTACTCGCTTAAATGCCTCCAAGGTATAATGCGGCATGTCTAAATGATAAGCCACCGCATCTAAGTTAGGGGTTTCTCCTTCCAAATAACTGTGGGCATACCAAGTCATCTGGTTATTGAAATGATTCAATGCTACCACATATCGATACACATTATATCGAATGGAAGGTATGGCTGTCTCTGGGTTTTTATCTTGTATTTGAATATCTTCAAAATACGTGACGGCATCATAACTGATGTGACCAAAAAGGCCATTGGCCATGGGAGAATCACCTACTTCCTTTTGATACGCAAAACGTGAAGAAAAATCTTGTAATACCTTCACGGCATCTTTGGAATTTTCCAACTGGAAAGTTTCTACTGTTCCGTCGGGGAAAGTCTGAGTGACAAGCTGTTGATCCAAAACAAAACTAGCTACAGGATCAAAAGCGATATGAGAAAAACCATGTTCACGACCGTGATAATCAGCACTTTCTAAAATAACAGAATTTTTATAGTGTTTTCTGATTTTCAAGAAAATACCTATGGGCGTTAACGTATCTGCTAACAAGGTCTTCCTAGTGGTATGGATGGTAAATTTATTTGAACTGGACATGAGGCTATCGGCAAAATTAAAATAAAAAGGCTTACTGGGAACAGCAAGCCTTGAGTAAAACATATCATGTACACACAGCAAAACTGTTCAAAGGAATTTTAGCCTTGCCACCAGTTTTTGTTGTATGTTGTTTTAGTCATTTCTATAATAATTTGATGCAAATGTAATCTGAAATATGGTAAATCAAAATTTCAAGATAAAAAAACTAGGCTTTCCTTTCTACTAAATCCCACAAATTGCCATATAAATCGGCAAATACCGCCACTTTTCCATATTCCTCAATACTAGCCTCCCGAATTATCTGAACTTCATGTTGTAATAAATTTTGATAATCTCGATCAAAATTATCTGTATGTAAAAACAAGAAAACTCGTCCGCCGGTTTGATTCCCTATACAGATTTTTTGTTCTTCATTTGCTGCTTTAGCTAATAACAATTGACAGGAACCTTCCCCCACAGGTTTTACAATTACCCAGCGTTTCGAAGGACTCATGATGGTGTCCTCCACTAAATCAAAACCGAGCTTTCGCGTATAAAATGCAATGGCTTCATCATAATCATCTACTACCAACGAAATTTGTGCAATCCTTTGATTCATCAGCTTAGTTTTCGTCTCTTCCCACGAAATTAAATGGAGAAATTAATAACAATTCAGCTTTAATAGCATCTGAAACGGCTAATCCATGAATAAACTGTTGGAATACCGCTTGATCTATCTTACCATGATGACGAGTAAGCTCTTTTAGCGCTTCATAAGGTTTAGGATAAGATTCCCGGCGTAAAACTGTTTGTATGGCTTCTGCTATCACCACCCAATTTTCCTCTAAATCTTGATGTATTTTGGATTCATTCAATTCCAATTTGCCTAATCCCCTTTGAAGTGAAGTCAAGGAAATAAGGATATGAGCTAATGGAGTTCCTACATTTCTTAGAACGGTAGAATCCGTCAAATCTCTTTGCAAGCGTGAAATAGGTAATTTAGCCGATAAAAATTCCAATAAAGCATTGGCAATAGCAAGGTTACCTTCCGCATTTTCAAAGTCAATGGGATTCACCTTGTGAGGCATAGCAGAAGAACCTATTTCGCCAGCTTTGATCTTTTGCTTGAAATAACCCATGGAAACATAAGACCAAACATCACGAGCTAAATCCACCAAGATGGTATTTAAACGCTTTAAGCCATCAAAATAAGCCGCTAAATTATCATAATGTTCAATTTGAGTGGTGTATTTACTGCGTTGTATCCCTAACTTATTTTCCAACAAATTAGCCCCGAAAGCTGGCCAATGAATCTCAGGAAATGCTACATGATGCGCATTAAAATTACCTGTTGCACCACCAAATTTACCTGTAAAAGGCACTTGAGCTAATAGATCCAATTGCCTTTCTAGACGTTCAACAAATACTTGGATTTCTTTCCCCAAACGCGTTGGAGAAGCCGGCTGCCCATGGGTGTGTGCCAACATAGGAATGTCCTTCCAATCACTTGCTACTTGAGCCAAATGCTCTTTAACCTGTAAATAAGCTGGCAGTATGACTGCACGATGAGCTTCCAAAATGGAAACAGGAATCGCGGTATTATTAATATCTTGAGAAGTTAAACCAAAGTGAATAAACTCCAAGTATTCAGTTAAGTCGCCAAATTGGGTAAAACTAGCAATCTGATCTTTAATGAAGTATTCAACCGCCTTCACATCGTGATTGGTTTCTTTCTCTTTCTCTTTAATCCAAAGTGCGTCTTGCTCTGAAAAATTTTGGTATAGAGCACGTAAGGCAGGGATAGCAGCCGCAGGAAAACTTTGTAGTGGAGCCAATGGAATTTCGCATAAAGCAATGAAATATTCGATTTCAACTCGAACACGGTATTGAATTAATCCAAATTCAGAAAAATAAGGAGATAAGACTTCCGTTTGTTTTCGGTAACGACCATCTACAGGAGAGATGGCACTTAAGCGATTTAATTCCATGGGATTTTTTGTAAAGCGCAAAGGTACAAAAATGTGCGTAAAACCTGATTATCCTAAAACAATTGGGCGCATGATTCCCCAAAAGAAATATAAATTGTAACTTGAAAACAAAAAACAGCATGTTAAGCCCTAGATACCTTTCCTTATTATTGGCCTTTGTGATTGCTGGGGTTTGCACCTCCTTCCTTTCTTTTTTACCTAACACAGACTTTACCATACTTTTTATAAGTTTCATTAGCTCCTTTATCTTTGGAAGTGCCGTCATTTATTTTGCCCTAGACAATCTGGTCTTTAAGGAAGTCAATAAATTATATGACCGTATCAAACAAATTAAAAAGAAGAATTTTTCTGTCATTCCGCGCAAACAATTAATTGAAAAAGAGAACCCCATCGAGTTATTAAAGGAAGAGTTGAACTCCTATGTGACTACCAAAGAAGATGAAGTTAAGGAACTAAAGAAAGCTGCGAAATACCGACAAGAATTCTTAGCTGATGTTTCACACGAATTAAAAACACCCATTTTTGCTGCGCAAGGCTTTGTTCATACTTTATTGGACAATCCAGAGGAAGACCCAGAAATCAGAAAAAGGTTTTTAGAAAAGGCTGCTAAAAGCTTGGATGGACTGGATATCCTAGTAAAAGATTTATTAACCGTATCTCAAATTGAAACAGGGGCCATTAAAATTGATAAAAGAGCCCTTGATTTAAAGCCATTGGTTATTGAGATCTTTGAACAATTAGAAGCCAAAGCCAAATCAAAAAACGTCGAATTGAAGCTAATTGGTCACCATGGCCCTGTATTGGTAAAAGCGGACTATCAACGAATTAGTCAAGTATTGGTCAATTTAATTGATAATGGAATTAAATATGGCCACCAAGATGGTAAAGTAAGCGTCCATTTGGAAGAAAAGAAAAAAGCATTTTTAATTATGGTGAAGGACAATGGGCCAGGCATACCAGCAGAACACCTTCCGCGTTTATTTGAAAGATTTTATCGGGTAGATAAAAGTCGGGCAAAAATGAGCGGGGGATCAGGCTTAGGTTTATCGATTGTGAAACACATCATCCAAGCTCACAACAGTAAGATCGCCGTTTTCTCCAAAATAGACAAAGGAACGTCCTTTCAATTCAAATTAGAAAAGGCCTAAAAATCTTAACGCTGTCAAGGTTTAAAACCTTGCCAGCGTTGGCGGTTTAACAATTTTTACGGGACTTTTGTTTCTATTTTTTAACCAGTTACTTGATAAAAAAACAGCCCTAGGTTTTCACCTAAGGCCGCTTTAAAGGGATATCATTTACTGCTTTTACATCGAACCTTCTTTCAATCGTTCCGCATTTTCAGCAATTCGTAACTGCTCAATAAATTCAGCGATTTCACCATCCATCACCACGGGTAAATTGTACACCGTTAAACCGATACGGTGATCCGTTACACGACCCTGAGGATAATTATAGGTTCTGATTTTATCTGATCGATCACCCGAACCAACCATGGATTTTCTGTTTCCTGCAATCTCCGCATTTCTTTTCTCTAACTCAATCTCATATAACCTAGACCGTAACACCGTCATGGCCTTATCAAAGTTTTTAATTTGAGATCTTTCATCTTGGCACTGCACCACCAAACCTGAAGGTATGTGTGTTACACGTACGGCTGAATAGGTCGTATTTACGGACTGTCCACCTGCACCAGAAGAACAGAATGTATCTTTACGGATATCATTCATATTGATCTGAACATCCACCTCATCTGCTTCTGGCATCACCGCTACCGTGGCAGCTGAGGTATGAATTCTTCCTGCAGATTCCGTAGCAGGAACACGTTGCACACGATGAACGCCTGATTCAAACTTTAATTTGGCATAGACATCCTCTCCTTGAACAGAAACAATAATCTCTTTAAAGCCTCCAGCAGTCCCTTCCGTGAAATCCATGATTTGAAAGGACCAACCCATCTTCTCCGCATAACGCTGGTACATACGGAACAAATCCCCTGCAAAAATAGAAGCCTCATCCCCGCCAGTTCCACCACGTATTTCCAGAATACAATCTTTAGAATCATTCGGATCTTTAGGAATTAACATTTCCTTCAACTCCTCTTGCTTTTCCTTTTCTTGTGGAACTAAAGTCTCCAATTCCGCTTTAGCCATATCTCTAAAATCCTCATCCTTTTCCGTAGCTATAACCTCTTTTGCTTCTTCAATGGATTTTAATAAATTTTGATAGACCATATATTGATCTACAATCTTCTGTAAATCCTTGTATTCTTTACTTAAAGTCTTGAATTTCTTTAAATCAGAAACGATTTCAGGCATGGCAATTTGTTGCTCTACCTCTAAAAATCTTTCCCTAATAGCCTCCAGCTGCTCCAACATACTCGTATAATATTTTTAAAATTCCCCGCAAAGATAACAATTAAATTCATTGCCCTTTCTGCTTGGATGGAATACCTTTGTACATCAAATCAATCCCATGAAAAAATCGCTCTTTTTATCTTCCCTTGTTTCAAGCATCCTTTTGCTTCAATCATGTGATTTCTCCAAACGCATTGATACAACAGCAGCGGTCAAGGAAATGAAAAGCCGACAAGTAAAACGGATTCTTCCGCAGGACATTACCAATAAAGCTGATACCTGGGGGCAAGAAATCCAAGCCGTGATAGAAAACCCATCGAATACATTGAGTTTGGATAGTATTTCTAAACAATTTCAGATTCGGATTCAGTCGGGAAAGGCTCTAGTTCTAAAACAACAAAACAAGGATAAGAAGATTCAAGAGGTCTTAGATGCCTTGGATTATAGCTTATCTTTAAAACAAGAAATCCCTCCTAGTATCCAGAAAAACACGACTGGAGATAGCTTATTTTATATATTTATCAATAAAAAACAAGAAGTGATTCTATTGGGATTTAGTAAATCTCAAATTGTCATGAACATTGATAAACCTTTAATTAAGTAGTCTTTACAATTTGCTGGACCATATTTCGATATACTTCTTGCAGTTCCACAGTCGACAAAAACCCTTGTTGTTCCAACATCAAGCGGCCATCTTGTAAAGCATTGGCTTCAATTTGATTAGACACGGGTAAATTCTTGAAATACGACTGCACATAGTTTTGAATCAACCCTTGAAGCAAGGACGTATCGAGTTCAATGGATTGTAATAATCGACTCGCTTCTGCCCAAAGCTGTTGTGTAAATATGCCTGCCAAAAGCATGGATAAGTAAATCTTTTTACGCTCTTCCCCATTCACCAAATACATGGCATCGGTAATATCACGAGCCAGCTGAACCAATACCTGTTCAGTTTCTTCCACCATCACTTCTAAGCAAATGGGCATGTGACCCAAATTAATTTTTCTTCCACTTTGCAAATGTTGTACCGGGAAAAAAATGGCAATTTGATTCGTACTTTCTCTGGCTGGATCATACCAAATGGAGGCCTCTGCCAATAAAACCGTTCCTGAAACCAATAATAAAGTGGCGTATTTAGGAAGAATTAATTCCTTCAAAACAGTCGAATAAGCATTATCTGGAACACAGAAAAAGAAGACAGTGGATTTAGATTCAGAAAAATCTAAATGCTCCTGCACTTTGGCATTATATAAATAACTGACTAAATCTTTGGCTTTAGCTGGGTCTCGACTAAAAACTTCTTGAACACTATGTCCCGCATTTTCCAGTGCCTGCGTCAAATGCCAGGCCACATGACCAGAACCAATAAAAGAAATATTCATGTTTAAACGATTTGCTCCATTTTAGATCCGACAAATGGAATCCATTGTTGATCCAAAATTCCAGAAAAATTACGCAAAAACATAACAAAGGATGGTTTAAATGGTCGCCTCCTCAATGTCATCCCTGCCTCTTCTGGCGTATGATCTCCTTTTTTTGAATTACAATATTTGCAAGCTGTTGTTAAATTATCCCAAGAAGTCCTCCCTTGCCTTGATTTTGGCATTACATGATCAAGGGTTAAATGATCCTTTGATCCACAATATTGACACATATTGTCGTCCCGCTTAAAAATATTTTGCCTACTTAACATCACTCCCTTGTAAGGAAAATAAACATATCGGTTCAAGCGAATCACCGAGGGAAAAGGAAAGGTTTGTGAAATAGAATGAAGTTTTTCAGTGGTCGATTCGGCCACCAATTCCGCCTTATTGAGGTAGACCAAAAGAAAGGCCTTGGGCATGGAACAAATGGTTAATGCACTATAATCTTGGTTTAAAACTAAAACTTTCCGACTCATAGGACAAAAGATTAAAGGTGAATAAGCTCCTACACATCCCTTGTCTTTAAAGTTAAGAAAAAAACTCTTTGAAGCAATATTTTGTAGATTTGTAAAAAATTAAATTTTATTATGTCGAGCCTTCTTAAAAAGATACAGGAACTAGCTGAGCAACAGGCCCATGCAAATATTGCCGCACGCCGTCATTTGCATTCCCACCCCGAACTCTCCTTTCACGAATTCGAGACTCAGGTGTATGTGGAAAAACAATTGCACGAACTAGGAATTCCGACTCAGCGTATAGCCAATACTGGAGTAATCGCCATCATTGAAGGGAAAAACCCACATAAAAAAGTAGTTGCTTTACGGGCCGACATGGACGCATTGCCCATCCAAGAAACCAATGATGTTCCTTATAAATCTCAGAACCCAGGTGTGATGCATGCTTGTGGACATGACGTGCATACTTCTTCCTTACTTGGAACAGCTCGCATCCTGCAATCTGTAAAAGAGGAGTTTGAAGGAACCATTAAATTACTGTTCCAACCTGCCGAAGAAAAAGCACCTGGTGGAGCTAGCATTATGATTCAAGAAGGTGCTTTACAAAATCCCAGTCCAGCGGGTATTTTGGGTCAACACGTAGCCACCAACATCCCAGCTGGAAAAGTTGGATTTAGAGAAGGTATGTACATGGCTAGTGCGGATGAATTGTATTTGACTGTAAAAGGTAAAGGAGGACATGGTGCTATGCCGGATCAATGCATTGACCCGATTTTGATCGCTTCTCATATCATCATTGCGATGCAACAAATCATCTCAAGAAATAAAAATCCAAGATTACCATCTGTATTGAGCTTTGGGAAGTTCATTGCTGAAGGAGCAACCAATGTCATTCCCAATGAAGTAAAAATTGAAGGAACTTTCCGGGCAATGGATGAAGAATGGAGGGCGGATGGTCTGGCAAAAATGAAAAAGCTTGCGGAAGGAATCGCCGAATCCATGGGTGGTTCCTGTGATTTTTTTGTTCTAAAAGGCTATCCATTCCTAAAAAACAACCCCGAATTAACTCGTCGCATGAAAGACGCCGCCATTGCCTATATGGGAGCAGATAACGTGATTGACTTAGATATATGGATGGCAGCAGAAGATTTTGCCTTTTACACCCATCATGTGGATGCTTGCTTTTATCGATTAGGAACAAGAAACGATGACAAAGGTATCGTCAATGGTGTTCATACGCCCAATTTCAATATTGACGAAAAGGCACTTCATGTAGGGCCTGGTTTAATGGCTTGGTTGGCCATTCAGGAGTTAAGTTTAACTTAATTTTCAATTGGAAATGATAAAGGATCTGGGTATTGAAACGAATAATTCAATGCCTGGATTAGTTTATCCGAGCTGACCACTTTAATTGCCTCTTTATCATCGAGGTATTCCAAAGGTAGGGGCAGTCCCCGTCGACCGCATTCTGATTTGACTAGCTCAGATTTAATAGGATGCTGAGGAGCTACTACATTATAGATGCCTTTGAGTTGACTTTTTATGCCTTGACTGATTATTTCAAGCACATCGGACCGATGTACATAATTTACCGGATGATTGGCTGAAGGAACAAGCTTACCTGCATAATATTTGGCCACATAACGTTCACCTCCCATTAATCCACCCAACCTAAGAATAAGTAATGGACTCTGAATCCCTTGTAAAATTTCCTCTGCCTGAGTCATTAAATTGTTTTCCAAAGTAGATTCTTCCGTTACCAGATTGTTTTCAGCTTGATATACCGAAGTGGAAGAAAGGAAAATTACTTGTTGATAGGATTTTTGATTCAACAAACGAACAAAATCCCTTAACACATCTTGGTAAAAATGATCTCCATTTACTTTTCGACGAGGGGGAATGGTCCAGATAATTGTCTTTGCATTCAAGATTGATTCCCAGGCTTCAAGGGCTGAATTCTCTTCTGCCCGCCATTGAATTAATTTAATGTGGGGATTTTGAATTTTTTCAGTTTGAGAAGACTGACTAATTTGTACAGAATAACCCTGTTTAGCTAGTTTTTCTGCCAAAGGTATACCAACCCAACCACCTCCGAGAATAGAAATATCAAACATATGCGTTTATGTGGGAACAAAATCCACTTGTTAGCCGTTAATTCAGCAAATTAACGAGGTTTATCTTGGGATAAACACCGCTTATCCAAATTATTTTTGATTTTCTCCAGCTTTGATTGTATTTGCCACTCTAAATTAAGCCATGAATAAATTAGTATTTATCCCCATCATGAGTTTGGTCATACTTGCCATTGATTATTATGTGTGGCAGGCATTCAAAACGGGCTTTCAACAACAGAATCAATCCACTCAGCAAATCATTCGATGGGTGTATTGGAGTATTTCTGCAAGCATCATTTTAGGAATCATCGGATATAATTTTCTTCCCTTGGAATATTGGAACAAAACGATTCGTACTTTCTTTATGGCGAGCGTAATGATTACAATCGTTTCCAAACTATTTGTCGTTATATTTTTGTTCATTGAAGACATTACCCGCATCATTCGTTGGGCCTTTGCCAATAAAAATCTAGATATCATTCCGGGTGAACCTGCTCCTGGCCAGATTAGTCGAAGTGAGTTTTTATCCAAAACAGCTTTGGTGGTAGGCGCAGTACCCGCGGCTACTTTTACGTTTGGAATACTTTCAGGAGCACATGATTACCGCGTGGAAAAGATTAGTCTAAAAATCCCCAACCTACCTAAGGCATTTGATGGTCTACGGATTGCACAGCTTTCAGACATCCATTCGGGTAGTTTTTACAATAAAAGAGCGGTGCAAGGTGGCGTAGATATGGTGATGAAAGAAAAGGCCGACTTACTCTTTTTTACGGGAGATTTGGTGAACAACGAGGCTACCGAAGTGGAAGATTATTTCCAAATGTTTTCCAAATTACATGCTCCTATGGGGGTTTACAGCACATTAGGAAACCATGATTATGGAGATTATGTCAAGTGGAAGACGCCACAGGCTAAGA
This sequence comes from Aquirufa ecclesiirivi, assembly GCF_011250515.1. Lineage (GTDB taxonomy): Bacteria > Bacteroidota > Bacteroidia > Cytophagales > Spirosomataceae > Aquirufa > Aquirufa ecclesiirivi. Next base: position 244,402 of record NZ_JAANOP010000005.1, read on the forward strand.
AACAAAATCTCCAAAATTTGATGAAAGCACATGAATTAATGGGCTGGAATTTGATGATGGATGAGAATAAAATCATTGAAGAATCAGGTGAGAAATTGGCTTTGATTGGGGTTCAGAACATCGGTGTGGGTCGTTTCCCTTGGTATGGAAATTTAGCTAAAGCACATCAAGGAACAGAGGAGGCAAGCACCAAATTACTACTTTCTCATGACCCTACGCATTGGAATGCAGAGGTTACAACAAAATACCCAGATATCGATGTTGCATTTGCGGGTCATACCCATGGTACGCAATTTGGTGTCAAAGTAGGTGACTTCAAATGGTCACCAGCCCAATATGTGTATAAGCAATGGGCAGGCTTGTACCAAGAAGGAAAACAACAATTATATGTTAATCGGGGCTTTGGGTATATAGGTTATCCGGGACGCGTGGGAATGCCACCCGAAATTTCGGTGTTTACGTTGACAAGAGGTTAGTTGACCGATTCACCTAGATGAATGAAACATAGATGTTGAATAAGATCAACTTTATGAGCTTATAACAATAGATAATGGGTAACATTTTGGCAAAAAATCTAATTTTATGCCATTCTCATACTGCTAGAAATAAAAAACACTTGGCATTTTAACAAAAATGACCTAATTTTGTGTCCCCAAAACGATGGTTTCGTGGCCGAGTGGCTAGGCAGAGGTCTGCAAAACCTTCTACAGCGGTTCGAATCCGCTCGAAACCTCCAAAAACCTCCCAATCTGGGAGGTTTTTTTATGCAAAATCGATTATATACAATTTATTATCAGAATATTTAAATTTCAAGAATGGCTTATTTTGAAAAATTCTAAATAGATGGGTAAAGCTTAAAAATTCCTGAAATTGAATGGCAAATAAATTGTTTCCTAAAAATTCGAATTGTAGTTTTGCGGACTGAATAAATAGGAGATTTTCAAACATGAATCGCAAAAATTTTACGCTCGTTAAGTTCCTTTTCTCATTTCTGTTTTTGTTTGCATCAGCATATGCGACTTTAGCGCAAGACGCTGCAGAGGGGGAAACATTGTTTAAAAACAACTGTGCTGCTTGTCATAGTAGCTCGGATGAAGTACTTGTAGGACCAGGTTTAAAAGGTATTGGAGAACGCAGACCGATCGAATGGATCGTGAAATGGGTTCATAACCCACAGGCAGTTATTGCTTCTGGAGACAAATATGCCAATGAATTGTACAATAAGTTCAATAAGGCGGCTATGACACCATATCCTAACTTTACGGAAGGTCAAATCAAAAGTATTATTGCTTACGTGGATGCTTCAAATGCCGCTCCTGCCGCTCCGGCTGCCGGTGCTGCTCCATCAGGTGCAGCTGCGCCAGCTGCTGCTAGTTCAGGTGGAATGATGGAAGTATTGTTAGTAGGATTGTTAATAATCATGGTATTTGTATTAATTGCTTTACTATCAATCGTAAGTACATTAAGCAAATTAAGCGGTGGAGAGGTTGATTCAGAAGCTCCATTGATGAAAAGAATAGCGGAAAACGCGAAGAAGTTAGCTGCTAATTCCGCAGTAAAGACGGGTATCATCATCTTCGCCTTATTGTTAGGAGGTAAAGCGACCATTGATGCGGCTTATGGTGTTGGTATTCATCAAGGATACGCTCCAGAGCAACCTATTAAATTCTCTCACAAATTACATGCTGGTCAGTATCAAATCAACTGTAATTACTGCCATACAGGTGTTTATGAAGGCAAAGGCGCTAACGTCCCTTCCGCCAACATTTGTATGAATTGCCACAATGCCATCAAAAGAGAATCCCCAGAAATTCAAAAAATTTATCAAGCACTTGAAAATGACGAGCCAATTCAGTGGGTTCGTGTACATAACCTTCCTGACTTAGCTTATTTCAATCACTCACAACATACCAATGTGGGTAATTTGGAGTGTAAGAACTGCCATGGAGATATTGAAAAAATGGAAGTAGTAGAGCAACGTTCTACGTTAACCATGGGATGGTGTATTGATTGCCACCGTAATACGGATGTTAATGCCAAAGGAAATGCCTATTACGATAAGTTGGTTGAAGTTCACAATAAGGACAGCAAAACACCCCTTAAAGTACAAAACATTGGTGGTTTAGAATGTTCTAAGTGCCACTATTAATAGTATACGCGTCATAAAAGATTCAATTTTAGTCTGAATAAGAAAGATTATATGGAAAATTCGAACAAGAGGTATTGGAAAGGGATTGAGGAGTTAACCAATGAACCATCGTTTGTAAAAAATATCCACAACGAATTTGGCAATATGCCATCGGAGAACGATTCTAAAGGGGAAGCCCTTGTGGATGGTTCAGGAACACATCGTCGTGATTTTCTTAAAATGTTGGGATTCGGTGTTGCAGCCGTTTCATTAGCTGCATGCGAGGCTCCAGTAAAGAAAACCATTCCTTACTTGAACAAACCAGTTGATGTAGAACCTACCATTGCTAACTGGTATGCTTCAACGTATACAGATGGTGGTGAATACGCTTCTATCTTAGTTAAAACAAGAGAAGGTCGTCCCATCAAAATTGAAGGAAATAAACTTTCTGCTGTTTCAAAAGGAGTTCTTTCAGGTAGAGCACATGCTTCTGTATTAAGTCTTTATGACAACGAGAAATTAAAAGGTCCTCAAATCGGCGCTAAAGCAGCTGATTGGGCTCAATTAGATAAAGAATTCACGGCTAAATTAGCGGCAGTTGCAGCTAAAGGAGGACAAATCAGAATTGTATCCAATACGATTCTTTCTCCAAGCACGAAAAAAGTAATTACTGAATTCACAGCAAAATACCCAACGACACAACATGTCGTGTACGATGCAAACCCAGCTTATGGTTTAACACAAGCACACGGTGGCATCTTACCAAGTATCGATTTCAGCAAAGCAAAGACCATAGTTTCTGTAGGTGCTGATTTCTTAGGTACATGGGTAGCTCCTACTGAGTTTGCAGCACAATGGGCTGAAACTCGTCGTGTAGGATCTGCAAAAGATGGTAAAAAAGAAATGTCTCGCCATTATCAGTTTGAGACGATCTTATCCAATACAGGAGCAAATGCCGACTACCGTGCTACTTACAAGCCCTCACAAGAAGGTTTGGTGGTAATTAGTTTATTCAACGCAGTAGCTAAATTAACTGGTGCTGCTGCATTAGCAGGGGCAACCATTAAATTAGATCACTTAGATAAAGCTGCTAAAGATTTAGTTGCCTCTAAAGGAGCATCTATTGTAGTAGCAGGTTCTAATGACCCAGAAGTTCAAAAAGTAGTGGTTGCTATCAATGCCTTAGTTGGCGCTTATGGTTCAACCATCAACACAGGTGTAGCTGTTCATTATCGTCAAGGTAATGATATGGCGATGGCTAATTTCATTAAAGAAGCTGGTGCAGGAAAAATTGCAGCCGTTATTTTCTACAATGCCAATCCAGTATATAATCACCCAATGGGTGCAGCTTTAGCAGCTGCTTTACCTAAGGTTGAAGTGAGTTTAGCGACCAACGATCGTGCCGATGAAACAGCTTCCTTGTGCCAGTTCATTGCTCCTGATTCTCATTATTTAGAATCATGGAATGACGCAGAACCTAAAACAGGATTCTACTCATTGACTCAGCCAACCATCTCGACTATATTCAAAACGCGTCAAGCACAATCAAGTTTTTTAACTTGGGCAGGTTTAAACGGAGATTATGCTACCTATTTAGAGCGTAATTGGGAAACCAATATCTTGAAATCAGGTGCTGTACAATGGAAAAATGCCTTACACGACGGCGTATTCCAACCGAATGCAGTAACTGTGTCAACTGCTGTACCTTCCGTAGATGCTAATGCAGCAGCAGCGGCTATTTCAAAGGCTTATTCAGCTAATTCAACTGGATTAGAAATTTCAGTATATGAAAAAGTAGGTTTAGGTACAGGTTCACAAGCCAACAACCCTTGGTTACAAGAATTCCCTGAGCCAGTATCTAAAGCATGCTGGGATAATTATGCATCCATTTCACAGCCAACGGCAACTAAATTAAACTTGAAACAAGGTGATGTAGTTAAAGTAGCAGGAAAAGGATATGAAGTAACATTACCTGTATTAGTTCAACCAGGTCAGGCTCAAGATACAGTAGCTATTGCAATTGGATATGGTAGAACAAAAGCTGGAAAATCAGCTGATGGAGTAGGTGTTAATGCCTATCCATTTATATCAGAAATCAATGGTGCTTGCGTAGGTACTTGTACGGCAGGAGTAAGCATTAGCACAACAGGAGAAAGTAAAGACATTGCTCAAACGCAAACTCACCACACGGTGATGGCGCGTCAGGCAGTTGTTCAAGAAACAGTTTTAGGAGAATTTGTTAAGAATCCTCAATCGGGACGCTTCAATCCAACTGTGGCAACAGCAGAAGGCAAGAAAAATGCTACTGATTTAACTCTTTGGAATGGTCACCAATACAACAACCATGCGTGGGGTATGGTGATTGACTTAAATACATGTACGGGTTGTTCAGCTTGCGTAATTTCATGTTCGGCTGAGAACAACGTGCCAGTAGTGGGTCGCCAAGAGGTTATTAACCGTCGCGAAATGCACTGGATGCGTATTGACCGTTATTATTCTTCTGATGCTGAGGTAGAAGATTTGAAAGGATTAGAAGTAGCTTCAGATAATCCTGAGGTGGTATTCCAACCAATGCTTTGCCAGCACTGTAACAATGCTCCTTGTGAGACTGTTTGTCCGGTATTAGCTACGACCCACTCAACAGAGGGTTTAAATCAAATGACTTATAACCGTTGTATTGGTACTCGTTACTGTGCTAACAACTGCCCATATAAAGTTCGTCGTTTCAACTGGTTCCGTTACTACCAAACAGATGAGTATGATTTCCACTTCAACAATGACTTAGGTCGTATGGTGATTAATCCAGACGTAACGGTTCGTTCACGTGGGGTCATGGAAAAATGTTCGATGTGCGTTCAACGTATCCAAGAAGGTAAGTTGACTGCGAAGAAAGAAAAGAGAAGACCAGTCGATGGAGAGATCCAAGTTGCTTGTGCTCAATCTTGTCCTACCAATGCGATTACATTTGGTGACATGAACGATCCTGCTTCTGAAATTTCTAAATTATTAGCTGTTGAGAAAGAAGGAAGAGCTTACGGAGTTATCGAAGAGATTAACGTAAAGCCAAACATCTCTTACTTAATGAAGGTTCGTAACAAGGACGTTAAAAAAGAAGCATAATTTTTCAATCGTATTAAAAAGTAAATAAAAATATGTCGCACGTTGTATCACCCATAAGAGAGAAACTAGTTACTGGTGGCAAATCTTATTCCGATGTTACCCACGATATTTGCAAGCAGGTAGAAGGGGAACCCACCAAAGAATGGAAATGGGCCTTCGGTATATCTTCTATTGTATTTATCTATGGAGCTTACTGTCTATTCTATACCTGGTGGCAAGGTATTGGGGTTTGGGGTTTGAATAAAACCGTAGGTTGGGCATGGGATATTACCAACTTCGTATGGTGGGTAGGTATTGGTCACGCCGGTACATTGATTTCCGCCGTATTATTATTATTCCGTCAAAAATGGAGAACATCCATTAACCGTTCAGCAGAAGCGATGACAATTTTTGCCGTACTTTGTGCTGCATCCTTCATCTTGGCTCACATGGGTCGCCCTTGGTTAGCTCATTGGGCATTACCTCTTCCAAATGCATTCGGTTCTCTTTGGGTTAATTTTAACTCTCCATTGGTTTGGGACGTATTTGCGATCTCGACGTATTTGTCTGTTTCTTTATTATTCTGGTACATGGGTTTAGTGCCTGATTTGGCTTCTATACGTGACCGTGCTACCACTAAAGGACGTAAATTTTGGTATGGTTTGTTCAGCTTAGGTTGGACAGGTTCATCTAAGACTTGGGCTCGTTACGAATACATGTCATTAATTTTGGCTGGTATCTCTACTCCCCTAGTACTTTCTGTACACACGATTGTATCCATGGACTTTGCTACTTCGGTCATTCCAGGCTGGCACACGACAATCTTCCCTCCATATTTCGTGGCAGGTGCGATTTTCTCAGGTTTCGCCATGGTACAAACACTTTTGTTAATCACACGTGTGGTTTTCAAATTGGAAGATTATATTACCATTGAGCATATTGAAATGATGAACATCGTTATCACAGTAACTGGTTCTGTTGTAGGTATTGCTTATTTAACTGAATTCTTCATCGCTTGGTACTCAGGAGTAGAATATGAGAGCTATGCGTTCATCAACCGTGCAACGGGTCCATATTGGTGGGCATATTGGATGATGATGACATGTAACGTAATCTCTCCACAATTATTCTGGTCAAAAGCGATTCGTACCAATTTAATGGTGAGTTTCTTCTTATCCATCGTTGTAAACGTGGGTATGTGGTTTGAGCGTTTTGTGATTATCGTCACATCTTTACATAGAGATTACTTACCTTCTTCATGGGCTATGTTCTCTCCAACCATGTATGATATTGGTGATTACATTTTCTCTTTCGGTTTATTCTTTACCTTATTCTTCTTATTCGCTAAATATTTGCCGGTAGTAAATATGGCAGAGGTGAAATCAGTCATGAAAGGGGTATCAAGCAATTTCCCTGAAAAGAAAAAAGTATCGAAAAAAACCGAAGAATAATTTATTTGCAATTCGAAATTAAAACAATATGAGTTCGACAACTAACTACATTTTAGGTGTATACGATGATGAGGATGAGGTGTTACACGCAGTTAGCGAGGTAAAATCCAAAGGCATCAAAATTGAAGACGTATTCACTCCTTTTCCGATTCACGGATTGGATCGTGCTGTAGGGCATGAGCGTACGCGCTTACCTATTGCAGCCTTCATGTTTGGTGTATTGGGATTAACCTGTGCATTAGCGTTAATTAGCTATACCATGGTTTTTGACTGGCCTATGATCATTGGAGGTAAAGATTTCTTTGCTCTACCAAACTGGATTCCAGTTACCTTTGAAGGAACCGTATTGTTTACTGCATTTGGATTGGTGACTACCTTTTGTATTTCCAATAACTTATATCCTGGTAACCAACCAGATTTATTAGATCTTAGAATCACGGACGACAAATTTGTTATGGCAATCAATGTTGACAAAAACAAAAAAGTAAGTGCCGATGATATCAAGAAAGCCTTGAAAGACTCAGGTGCGATTGAAGTAAATGTTAAATAATTAACCCAGAACAATTGTTCACGAAGAAGCATAACAAAATGTTGAATCCAAGATACCAATTCGTTTTATTTGCTGGTTTAGCCCTAGGCTTATTGTCCTCTTGCAGTGACGACCACAATGATACAGGAACAGAATTTGCTCCAAATATGTACCATTCCGTTGCTTATGAGCCAATGACTCAAACTGATGGTGACACCAATACCATCAATCCTTATGGAATGAACATGCGTCAACCAGTAGCAGGAACAGTTGCTAGAAGCAAATACACAGGAAGCGATTCCTTACAAAAAGAACTCTTACATCAAGATTTGATCTCAAGAACTATTCCTAACGATAGTATCACCTACTCAGCTGCAGCTTTGAAAAACCCATTAGCAGCTACTCCTGAAAATATCGAAGCAGGAAAATTACAATATGAAAGATATTGCCAACACTGCCACGGTGAAACAGGTAAAGGCGATGGTTTGGTAGCCAAAATGTACAAAGGGGTTCCCGTATATTCGAGCGATGCATTAAAAACCTTGAACGATGGTCATATCTATCACGTGATTACTCATGGTAAAGGAAGAATGTGGCCTCATGGCTCACAAATTACCTCAGCCAATCGTTGGAAAATTGTACTTTATGTACATGAATTACAAAATCAATAGTTCAATTATTAAAAATTAAAATACCAGATAAAATGGCGGGACACTCACATTTTTCCCCAGCAAACGTTGAAGAGCATTTTGAATTCACTTCTGAAGGCAAAAAAAGAGTTATATATGCTTTCATTGCCGGAGTAGTAGCTTTAGTGCTTGGAATATATCTTTTATCCAAAGGTGAAGCTGGTGGCCACGAAGTTGCCAATGCAGGACATGACGCTGTAAAAGCAGGCCATGAAGCTGCCGCAGAACACCTTTCAGGCGGTGCGGTATCCCACCAACCGGCTACTGAAGAACATTATGATTGGACTAATCGTATTTGGGCTAACGTATGGTTAAATGCGGTATTTTTTACAGGTATTGCCATCATCGGAATGTTCTTTGTTTCATTACAATACTTAACTAAATCAGGTTGGTCATCAGTTATGAAGCGTGTTCCAGAAGCATTTCCTAAATTCTTATATATCACACTTCCTATTTTATTATTGGTATTCTTCTTCAAAGGAGATGCAATTTTCCATTGGATGCACCATGGTGTTACTGAAGTAGGCAATGAAAACTATGATAAAATCATTGCTGGAAAATCAGGTTATTTAAATAAGACTTTCTTCTTGGCTCGTTTGGTTGGATTCTTTGCCCTTTGGATTGGTTTATGGACCGTTCTTCGCAAGAAATCATTGGAAGAAGATTTAATTGGAGGTACTGATTTATTTACTCAAATGGTACGCATCTCTACAGCTTTTATTGTTGTATTTGGTGCTTCTAGTTCCATGTTTGCATGGGATTGGGTTATGTCCATTGATACTCACTGGTTCTCGACCATGTTCGGATGGTACATGTTCTCATCTTGGCATGTAACAGGCTTAGCCGTAATTACATTAACGATCTTGTTATTAAAGGATAAAGGGTATATGGCTTATGTCAATGAAAATCACTTACACGATTTAGGTAAGTTGATGTTCGCCTTTTCTATCTTCTGGACATACGTTTGGTTCGAGCAGTTCTTGTTGATTTATTATGCCAACATGCCGGAAGAAATCATTTATTTCTTAGAGCGTTGGGAAGGTCACAATAAAATTTACAAAACTTCAGAAATTTTGATGGTTTTCTTAAACTTCTTCTTCCCTTTTCTAGTTCTTATGACACGTGATGCAAAAAGAACGCGTATTTTCTTGAAGATCGCTGCTTTCCTTATCATCGTAGGTCACTACATTGATTTCTACCAAATGATAATGCCAGGCGTTTTAGGAGGTCATGCAGGATACGGTTTAGTGGAGTTTGGAATGGTTACTGTTTTTGCTTCTGCTTTCATTTATATCATAAGCGATGAATTGACAAAAGCATCATTAATAGCAAAGAACCACCCATTCTTACCAGAAGCAGTACACCACGATATTTAATATTTAAAAGCAAGATTCTAACAAATAAAACATATGAATTACCTAGTTGGTCTTTTATCCGTTGTATTCTTCATCTTAGCGATTACTGTTATCAGTAAAAGTTTGAAGCTTAACAAAAACCTTAGTGGTGAAAATGAGTCAGATTCTGCTCTAGATTCACATAATAATAGCAATGCCGTTGGATTCTTACTCTTTTGGCTATTTGGGACAATTGCTGGTGTATGGTCATTCTTACATTCTCAACCTGATTTTCTTCCTGAAGCCGCTTCAGCTCATGGTGTAAAAACAGATTCGATGTTCTGGATATCTATGGCAGTAGTTACCTTTGCCTTTTTTATCACCAACTCATTGTTGTTCTTTTTTGCATTCCAATACCGTAATGATAAAAATAGAAAAGCTACTTTTTATCCGGTAAACCACAAGCTAGAAATTATCTGGACAATCATTCCAGCGATTGTTATGGCTATCTTAGTATTTACAGGATGGAGAACTTGGCGAGATATCACTTCTCAAGCACCAAGTAATGCGGTAGTAATTGAGGTTACTGGTCACCAATTTGGTTGGTATGTACGTTATGCTGGTAATGATGATAGCCAATTAGGTAATATTAATTACAAATTAATTGACGAAACCAATAGCTTAGGTTTAGATTTTACAGACAAAAATACATTCGATGATTTTACTGCCAGTGAATTACACCTTCCAAAAGGAGTTCCAGTCTTATTGAAAATCAGAGCACAAGATGTCTTGCACTCCGTATATTTACCTTTCCAACGTGTTAAAATGGATGCTGTTCCTGGTATGCCAACCAAATTTTGGTTCACACCAACCATATCTACAGATGAAATGCGTGCCAAATTAGGTAAGAAGGATTTCAACTATAAGTTAAACTGTACAGAAATTTGTGGACGTGGTCACTTCGGTATGGCTATTACCGTTTTCGTGGATGAACCAGCTGACTACAAAAAATGGGTAGCGGAACAAAAACCCTTCCTAACCATGAATCCTGCCTACTTGTCTAAAGTACCTGAGAATCTTAAAGCGAAAGCAAGTAAATATATTCCAGCTGAGCCAATTGCAACAGATAGTACTGCAGTAGAAGCCGTAAGTGTCAAATAATTAGAAAGAATTTAGCAAAAATAATACCTATGTCAACAGCCATATCAACTACTGAAGAAGTAATCGCTCATGGACACGATCATGGTCATGATCACGAACATGAACATCATGAACTTGGTTTTATCCGTAAGTACATCTTTTCAGAAGATCATAAGACGATTGCAAAACAATATTTAATCTCAGGTATCCTATGGGCATTCATCGGAGGATCTTTATCGATCATCTTCCGCTTGCAATTGGGCTTCCCTGATATGAGCTTAGAATGGTTAAGACCTATTTTAGGTGAGTGGATTGATGAGTCAGGTAAATTGGATAAAGAATTCTATTTGGCACTGGTAACGATGCATGGAACCATCATGGTGTTCTTTGTTTTGACAGCAGGTTTATCAGGTACTTTCTCCAACTTCTTAATTCCATTACAAATTGGAGCCCGCGACATGGCGTCTGGATTTATCAATATGTTATCCTATTGGTTCTTTGCTCTGTCGTCAGTAATCATGTTTTCTTCTTTATTTATTGAAACAGGACCGGCTTCAGGTGGTTGGGTAATTTACCCACCATTAAGTGCATTACCTCAAGCTATGCCTGGTTCAGGATTAGGGATGACGTTATGGTTGACGAGTATGGCTTTATTCATTGTATCTCAATTAATGGGGGGTATCAACTACATCTGTACCATCATAAACTTGAGAACACGTGGTATGACATTTACTAAAATGCCATTAACCATTTGGTCATTTTTCTTTACTGCGGTATTAGGTCTATTATCTTTCCCTGTATTGTTATCAGCTGCTTTGTTATTAATTTTTGACCGTAGCTTTGGTACATCATTCTATTTGTCTGAAATTTATATTCAAGGTCAAGCTTTACCTAACATGGGAGGTAGCCCGATCTTGTACCAACACTTATTCTGGTTCCTAGGTCACCCAGAGGTATATATCGTATTATTACCAGCCTTAGGTATGACTTCAGAAGTTATTGCAACCAATGCACGTAAACCTATCTTCGGTTATCGCGCTATGATTGGTTCTATGATGGGTATTACAGTATTGGCATTTATCGTATGGGCTCACCACATGTTCGTAACGGGAATGAACCCATTCCTAGGTTCGGTATTCATGTTTTTAACCCTAATCATTGCTGTTCCATCAGCGGTTAAAGGTTTTAACTACATTACCACACTTTGGAAAGGAAATATCATTTTCACCCCTGCTATGTTATTCTCCATTGGTCTTGTTTCCCTGTTTATTTCAGGAGGTGTAACAGGTATCATTTTAGGAAACTCGGCTTTGGACATCAACTTACATGATACCTATTTCGTAGTAGCTCACTTTCACTTAGTAATGGGTGCAGCTTCATTCTTCGGATTAATGGCTGGTGTTTACCACTGGTTTCCTAAAATGTTTGGACGAATGATGAACAAAACAGCTGGTTATATTCACTTCTGGTTCACATTTGTAGGTGTATATGCTGTGTTCTTCCCAATGCACTACACGGGTATTGCTGGTTTCCCAAGACGTTACTACTCATTTACTGCTTTAGGAAATGATGGAGAATCGGCATTTACAGATTTAAATGCATTTATTTCTTTTGCTGCTATCATTACTTTCACAGCACAAGCGATTTTCTTCTTTAACTTCTTCTATTCTATTTTCAAAGGAAAGCGTGCTACACAAAACCCTTGGAAATCAAATACATTGGAGTGGACAACACCGATTGTACCTGGACATGGTAACTGGGAAGGTGAAATTCCTGCTGTGTACCGTTGGCCATATGATTACAGTAAACCAGGTTCTGAGGCAGATTTTATCCCTCAGACCGTACCTCACTCCGCAACTCCTGAATCCAATCTTCCTGAAGAGAATGATGAGATTGCAAAAGAGAAGGAAATTGAAAGTTTATTAGCGGCTCAGAACGAGAGTTACAACCGATAAAAACAAATAACCTAAAAAGATGCATCGAAATGATTCTCATTTGGATGCATCTTTTTTTTTCTCCCTACTACCATGACATTCCAAAAATTTGGCTTTGTTACTTTACTTTGTATTTACCTTCTAATATTAGCTGGGGGAATCGTTCGAAGTACGGGATCAGGTATGGGTTGCCCAGATTGGCCAAAGTGTTTTGGGAGATTTATACCTCCAACGAAAGAATCCGAATTACCCCTTCATTATGAGATAACCTACAAGGAAAAATTACATGGTGAGGTATTATTTAACCCAACTAAAACTTGGATTGAATACATCAACCGTCTCATCGGAGCATTAACGGGTCTCTTCGTTTTAATCACGACCATATTAGCATTCAAATCAGGGAAGAAAGAATTTATACTTTCATTTCTAGCCTTATTGCTTGTTTTAGGCAATGCCGTCTTAGGTAAATATGTGGTAGACTCCTTCTTATTGCCGGGTGTAGTCACCTTACACATGTTATTGAGCATTGGTGTCCTATTTCTTTTATTCAAGGCCTTACATGTCAAACAAATTACTATTGAAATTCCCGCATCGATTCGAACAATCGTATTAATCAATTTATTGATCATTCTCGTGCAAATTGTACTAGGCACGCAAGTGAGAGAAGAAATGGACCATGTGATTGTTCAATATGGAGAAAGCGAAAAATCCACATGGGTTAGCCACCTAGGAAATATTTATATTATCCATAGGACGTTTTCATGGGTAGTATTAATTAGTCATTTAGTTCTCTGGAATAAAATAAATAAAGCAAAAATTAGTACTCTCAAAAACTATAGTACCTATTTATTAGTTTTCTTAAGTATATCCTTAATCACAGGAATATTAATGGCTTATGTCAACTTACCTTTAGGAAGCCAAGCCATTCATTTAACCATTTCCCTTGTGATTCTAGGTTTACATATGAACACTTGGATTAAAACAAGTACAGACGTATAACATGTCAATCGTTAAACCATATATAGCTCTATTAAAATCCAGACTATCCATTACGGTAGCATTCTCTGGTACCTTTGGCTATTTATTGGCCCCCATTGAACATACCACGTTTCAAATTATATTAATCTCCTTAGCTGGTTTTATACTCACAGGAGCAGCCAACATCGTCAATCAATTAAAAGAAATTGATTACGATAAATTGATGAAAAGAACAGCGAAAAGGCCATTGCCCACAGCAGTTTTGCAACCTCAGCAAGCCAAAGTTTATGGAATTATCCTACTATTTATTTCATTAGGATTACTTAGCTATTTGTCGTGGAAAGCTGCTATCATAGGTCTTATCTCCTATATATTATATGGATTTGTTTATACTCCATTAAAACGTGTTGGACCTATCTCAGTATTTGTTGGTGCTATCCCCGGAGCCTTCCCTCCCATGATTGGTTGGCTCGCTGCTACCAATGAATTTGGCTGGGAACCCGGTATATTATTTGCGATCCAATTCTTCTGGCAATTCCCTCACTTTTGGGCAATTGCCTGGGTTGCTGATGCCGATTACAAAAAAGCAGGATTTAAAATGCTACCGAATGATGGAAAGAAAGACATGAAAACGGCTTTCACCATCATGATTTATACCATCTTTTTAGTACCCCTAGGGCTTGTTCCCTATCTGTTGCACATGACAGGAATTCAATCGGCGATTATTGCGGTAATAGCTGGAACCTTATTCTTGTGCCAAACTTTTTATCTAATGATGCGCCCGACAGATAAGGCCGCACGATGGATGATGTTTGGATCATTTTTCTATTTGCTAGTTGTACAAATTGCCTTTTTATTTGATAAAATTTCATAACATGAACGTAGAAACCAATTCTATAGAAGCCAAAGCAACACGATCAGTGAATCCTAAAATATTCACCATGTGGTTGTTCATAGTATCTATTATTATGCTCTTTGCTGCATTTACTAGTGCCTACCTAGTTCGGAAAGCAGAAGGAAACTGGGTAGAATTTCAACTACCTAATTTATTTTGGATTAGTAGTGTAGTTTTACTTCTTAGCAGTGCCTCCATGCATTTTGCATTATTAGCCGCAAAAAAAGACCAATTTAATGCGTTAAGAATAAGTATTTCTATTACTTTTGTGCTCGGATTATTGTTTTTAGTTTTACAATATTTCGGATGGGTACAATTAGTCGAAATGAACGTTTATTTCGTTGGTAATCCATCAGGGTCATTTGTCTACGTTTTATCGGGTCTTCACGGTCTCCATTTAATCTCCGGATTGATTGTGTTAATTGTAGCGCTAGTTGCTGCATTCCGAATGAAAATCAATGCCAAAGCCCTTACTCAAATTAAAATTTGTTCCACTTATTGGCATTTTTTAGATGCATTGTGGATTTATTTATTTTTATTTTTAGTGTTTAACAATTAAGCTATTACCTCATGTCAGTTGCACACGCTGCCCCTACTGTTCCTGAAAATTTAACTTGGACAGGTGGTTCTGAACCTCTTAAAGCTAGTTATGGAAAACTAATGATGTGGTTTTTCTTACTTTCTGACACCTTTACATTCTCAGCACTTTTAGTGACCTATGGAATGATTCGTTTCAGTCAACCAGCTTGGGAAGGAAGTCCTAGTGATTTCTATTTTTCAACACAACACTGGCCAATCCCAGAAAAAGTGTTTGAAGCAGTTCCATTCTTGCACGGAATTTCATTACCCTTGGTATTCGTAGGTATCATGACTTTCATTTTGATTGCATCCTCAGTTACTATGGTATTGGCTGTAGAAGCTGGACACCGTGGTGATCGTAAAGATGTTGAAAAATGGATGCTTTGGACCATCGTAGGTGGATTCACTTTCTTAGGCTCTCAAGCTTGGGAATGGGGTCACTTCATACATGGGCCAGAAGATCTTTCTTTAGCAGCAAAACAATTGGTAGATGGAGTTATGACACCGATTGAAGGAGCTAATTTAGTTCGCAACCCTTATGGTCCTCCTGCATTTGCTGACTTATTCTTTTTTATTACAGGTTTCCACGGTACTCACGTATTTTCAGGAGTTATCTTGAACATATTGATCTTCTTCAATGCCGCCACAGGTGTTTATGAGCGCAGAGGTCATTATGAAATGGTTGAAAAAGTTGGTTTATACTGGCACTTTGTTGACCTTGTTTGGGTATTTGTATTTACCTTCTTTTATCTTGTTTAATATTTAATTCCCACATCATATGGCTTCGCACGTTACTGCACACGAAACCTCAGAAAAAGAAATCCCAGCTCCACAAACCGGTGCTATTTGGAAAACTTTTTGGATTCTTTTAATTCTTACAGCAATCGAATTCGTTATTGCCTTTACATTGCCAGCTAACACCTTGCGTGTAGCTATATTTTCAGGTATGACAATCGTGAAAGCTTTTTATATCGTAGGAGAATTCATGCACTTAAAACATGAAGTTAAAACCCTTATCTGGGCTGTTTTAATCCCTACTGTATTCGTAGTATGGTTACTAGTAGCCCTAATCTACGAAGGTGGTCATTTATATTAGTAGACCCTAAACTCTTATTGGCGCATGACTAAAAAGACAGGCATTTTATTAACCATTTTAATAGTGCCTGTCTTATTATATATAGGCCTGCATGAATTTGGTAATAATCATTTTCAATTACCTCGCTATATTCCAGAAATTGATTCCACAACCGGTGAAATCAAAATGGAAAAACGATTGAATCCTCGTTGGAATGAATCCGACATGGATACCGTATTCTTTCGTATACCTCCTTTTCAGCTTACTGACCAAAATGGAGCACCTTTTTCCTCTAAGATTCTTGATAATCAAATTTATGTAGCGAGCTTTTTCTTTACTCGCTGTACCACAATTTGCCCTAAAATCACAACACAAGTAAGCCGATTACAAGATACTTTTAGCAAGGACGAAGGCATTAAACTTCTCTCCATTTCGGTTGATCCACATTTTGATACACCCAAAAAGCTAGCAGAATATGCGATTCGATTTGATGCAAAACCAGGCAAATGGTATTTTTTAACTGGAGATAAAAAAACCATTTATCCATTAGCGTTAAAAGGTTTTCATGTTCCTTTGGCAGACGCTTCTGAATATGATCAAGCAATTAAAAATCCAGATGAAACATTTATCCACTCTGAAAGGTTAATACTCATAGATAAGGAAAAACACATTCGCGGTTTCTACAATGGTACCGATAAAAAAGAAGTCGATCGCCTCATGATGGAAATCAAAGTATTAAAACAGATTTACGAAAGTGAAAAATAATATGGCTGCTTATAAGATAGAAAATACTCCTAGAAATAATCAAATAGTCAATATTTTGTCTTTGGTCATTCCCATTGCAGTAGCCCTGCTAAATGCCATTCAAACCAAGTTACCCTTAGGTACATGGACTAAAATACTTCCCCACGTAAATGGTGTATTAAATGCCACTTGTTCGATCATATTGATTCTGGGCTTTATTGCTATCAGAAACAAAAACGTCGAAATGCACCGAAAACTAATGGGGGTTGCTTTTGTTTTAGGAAGTCTATTTTTAGTATCCTATGTGAGCTATCATATTTCTAATGAACCTACTAAGTTTGGAGGTTCTGGCTGGTTAAGACCTACGTATTACATATTACTTTTTTCTCATATTTTACTTTCCATCGGTGTAGTTCGCTTGGTACTAAAGGCCATATTTTATGCCTTAACGGAACAAATTGAATCCCATAAAAAATTAGTCAAATGGGCATTCCCAATTTGGTTATATGTTAGTATCACGGGTGTATTGGTCTATTTATTAATTGCCCCATATTATGTATAAGAAATTTATTCTTTGCTTCTTTTTATTTTTTGTGTTCATTCAATTCGATAGTTTAGCACAATGTGCCATGTGCCGTACGACAGTTGAAAGTACCATCTCCAATGGTCGATCGAATATCGCAACGGGCTTGAATACAGGGATATTATATTTATTGTCTGCACCCTATTTATTAGTTGGTGCCATCGCATTTTTATGGTTCCGCCAAAGCAAAAAGGAACAGCAAGAACGGATCGCAAAATTTAGAATCCGCCAAAAAGTAAGTCAAATTCTAGGGCAATAATTAATCCCAAATAGGATATTGGGTTAATTTTATAGCCTCTCCAAAAAATAGTTGAGTGGACTTCTCAAACGAATCAGTATAGTCTGATACAAAAAACTGCCGGGAACCGATAACTCCAGATTGTATCGACAAGTCTTGTTGATTCAAAATACGTTTAATTTCTTGAGCCACAATCTGAGAGGTATCGATAACAGGTATTCTGCCTTCATAAAATTGATCTATCTGCGCTTTGATTAGCGGATAATGCGTGCAAGCTAAAATTAAACCTTCGATATTCTTGAGAACATCCTGTTCCAAATATTCTCGAATGATCTGTTCTGATATGGTATTATTAAAAAAACCTTCTTCAATCATGGGAGCCAATAATGGAGTGGCCAAGGATTGAATATGGATATCCTTACCCAAAGCTTCTGCCTTTCGAGCATAAATTCCTGAATTCACGGTTTGCTTAGTACCAATCAAACCCAAGGTTTTACCTGCCCACTGCTGATCCAAATATTGAATGACAGGATCTATCACATTGACCACAACAGCTTTTGTCCCGACATAGGTTTTCACCAAATCATAAGCCGCTGCCGAAGCTGAATTGCAAGCAATCAAAATTAACTTACAATTTTTCTCTAAGAGTAAATTACAAATCTTAACCGAATATGCTTGAATGGCCGTAGCGGATTTGTCCCCATAAGGTAAGTGAGCTGTATCACCAAAATAAATGATGGGTTCTTGAGGAATCAATTCTGTAATGGCATGAGCTAGGGTAAGGCCCCCGATTCCACTATCAAAAATCCCAATGGGTGCAGAGTTTGGCATATGTATTAAATCTGCGTAAAGAAAGGAATTTTGAAAATCTTTTCAAACCCATGCAACCATTTATGTTTAATGCACATCTTTACATTCAAATAAGTTCTATAATCATTGAGTAAAAATTTACTACCCTTCAAGAGCGAACATGAGTTGATTCAGGCTTGCCAAAAACAAGACAGAAGAGCTCAACAAATTGTCTACCAAGTAAACGCTGGTAAGATGATGGCGGTGTGTAAGCGCTATTTAGGAGTAGGTCCAGATGCGGAAGATGCATTGATGGAGGGTTTCATGAAAGTCTTTAGTAAAATAGAAAATTTCCAAGGCCAAGGAAGTTTTGAAGGTTGGATTCGAAAAATCATGGTGAATGAATCACTGATGAAAATTCGGAAAACTTCCAATCGCTATGATCAAGACATTAATGAAACATATGATATTGCCCATCCCGAAGATGCTTTAATGCATTTGGGAGTAGAGGAAATTCAAAATTTAATTTTGGAATTACCTCCAGGCTATCGGACGATATTTAATTTATACGCCATAGAAGGCTATACACATGTTGAGATTGGCGACATGTTACAAATATCAGAAGGCACATCGAAGTCACAGCTTTCACGAGCAAGACAAATATTACAGAATAAATTAAAGGAATTACAAGCATGAAAAAATCATCAGTTGACAATTGGGATTCCCTTGAAAAAAAATGGCAGGAAAAACTAGACTCTCACGAAGAGGAAGTTCCAGCCGCTATTTGGAATCAAATTGAAAAAAAGCTTGACGAGAAAAAAGGAAAGGCTGCCCCTTTCATCATTCATCGCCGACAATGGTCTTGGGCTGCTGTTTTATTAATTTCCTTTGGTATAGGTTGGTGGCAATTATCCAATCCAGATGCATTGGTGGACGATTCTAAAATAGCCCACCACATTCAAACTGAGGCTAATACCCCAGTTCAAAATTTACCAAAAACGAATACGCCTGAAATCGGAGAAAAAATTAGTCCAACTAATCCAACGATCGCAAATCATACCTTAGAAGTGGTCAGCCATACTTCCCACGCTACCACCGTCCAAGAGGCAAGATATACACCAGAATCTATTCCAGAAATAGACGAAAGTAAATCCAATACCAACCCGATTATTTTAGCTGATAATAGGACATTGGAAAAAGAAAAACCCGCTTTATTGGCGAAGGAAGAAAGTGTCGAATTATTAATTGACATTCAACCCAGCCAAGCGAACAATCAGGAGAAAGAAAATAGCTATGTTCCGGAGCCTAGCAAAAAAAGAAATTCCTTGTTTGGTCGTGTAGTGAAACAATTAAGACAGGCCATCGATGGTGAACCTGTAGATTGGCAAACTTTAAAGCAGGGAGACCCCAAACTAGAAAACAGTATTCACCAGGTGGTGAATACATATATCAAAACCGAACAAGTAGTACAAAGAACATTTCAATTTTAAAGAATATGAAAAATTTATTCATCTTAGGATTCATCCTACTTAGCACAGGTCTATTAGCTAGACCAAATCAAGATTCCTTATTATTAAAAATAGATAAGCGAAATCAGGAAATCATTGGCAATCCCAATAATTCAAAAAAATCACTAAAAGAAGAATTACAGGCGATTTTTGCAAAAAATGGGATAGTCATGGAAGATAGCTTGTGGCAAAGCATCCGCAAGGCCGTTCAAGCTGATAATGAGAAAGACACATCCATTGTCGTTAGTATAGGGGGTAAAAATGTCAATATCAAACTACATCAAACTGGATTTAATGGCACTAAAAGCGTATCGGTAGCCAAGGCAAACTCAGCAGGCTCCCCCAGCTCTAACAACAAACAAGTGGAAGTTGGACTCAAGGGCATTCATGTCAAGGAAGGCAATGAAGAGGTTCATGTAGGTTGGAATGGTGTGCAAGTAAAAGAAGGGGATGAAGTCACCAGGGTAATCTGGGGCAAAGACTCTACTAAAATACAGGCCAAAGATCGAAATTTCTACCAGCGAAAAGGCTTAAATCTGTATTTAGGCTTAAATGGAACATCAGGCAATTTGCCAGCCGTGAGCATTGCCCAGTTTCCTGCCCCTTTGTTGTCCACCGATTTCGGATTAAAACCAATGGGTTCAAGATATGTAGGTCTAGAAATTTCAAGATCGATCCGACTAGCTTCTAATCCAAAATCTAGGTTTAATTTAGGATATGGTTTACAATTTGATTGGTATAATTTCATGTTCGATCATAATCGAATCATTCAAAAAGGGACTGACGCTGTCATTTTCCAACCGATTATTAACAGCAATGGAGGCGAGACAGTATTGTCAAAAAATAAAATGACGGTTAGCTATGTAACATTACCAATTATGCCACATTGGACCTATTCCAAAGAATCAGCAGTACAAATGATTGGTTTGGGAGGTTATGTATCCTATCGTTTAGACAGTTACACAAAAGCAATTGAAGATAAGACGGATAATTTACATAAGAACACCTCGAATTTATTTGTCAATCAAATACGCTATGGTGTCCGAGCTGAGTTTGCTTTGAAACATTTCCCAGATTTATTTTTCTCCTATGATCTAAGTCCATTATTTGAGAAAGGGAAAGGACCGGATGTACAGGCATTTAGCTTTGGTTTACGATTATTATAAAATTAATTTAGAAATTTTTGACCAAGGTGTTTGTGGATACCAAAATTTGAGCTACTTTTGCGAACTATTTCAGTAAAACGTTTGACTGAAATTAGAAAGAGGGGGATATACCAGAGCGGCCAAATGGGGCAGACTGTAAATCTGCTGGCGAATGCCTACGGTGGTTCGAATCCATCTGTCCCCACCATTCGCACACAGGAAAGTACCAAGTTTTTGTGTTGTTAAGTACCAGCGGGAGTAGCTCATTTGGTAGAGCGATAGCCTTCCAAGCTATAGGTGGCGGGTTCGAGCCCCGTCTCCCGCTCAATAAATGTCGTTCTATGAGGAAACTCATAGACGATTTTTATATTGGTAGGGCCCAGAAGACCTACTATTGGCCCTAGGGTAAAGGCCTTTGTAGCTCAGTGGTAGAGCACTTCCTTGGTAAGGAAGAGGTCGGCAGTTCAATCCTGCTCAAAGGCTCTAAAATACCTAAATACTCGCAAGAGTAGCTTCGATTAGCACATTTTGAAACTTTTTATAACTAAATTAAGAACTAAATAATCATGGCAAAAGAGAATTTTGACCGAAGTAAACCCCACGTAAACATTGGTACTATTGGCCACGTTGACCACGGTAAAACTACCTTGACTGCTGCTATCACAAAAGTTCTTTCTGAAAAAGGTCTAGCTGAGAAGAAAGATTTCTCTTCCATTGACTCTGCTCCAGAAGAGAAAGAGCGTGGTATCACAATCAACACTGCTCACGTTGAGTATTCAACAGCTAACCGTCACTATGCTCACGTTGACTGTCCAGGTCACGCTGACTACGTGAAAAACATGGTTACAGGTGCTGCCCAAATGGACGGCGCTATTTTAGTAGTTGCGGCTACTGACGGACCAATGCCACAAACTCGTGAGCACATCCTATTGGCACGCCAAGTTGGTGTACCTCAATTGGTTGTTTTCATGAACAAAGTGGACATGGTGGATGATCCAGAATTATTAGAATTAGTTGAAATGGAGATTCGCGAGCTTCTTTCTTTCTACGAATTCGATGGCGATAACATTCCAGTAATCCAAGGTTCTGCTTTGGGTGGTTTGAATGGAGATGCTAAGTGGGTTGCTACAATCGATGCTTTAATGGATGCAGTTGATAGCTGGATTCCACTTCCTAAGCGTGACGTAGATAAGCCATTCTTGATGCCAGTTGAAGACGTATTCTCGATCACTGGTCGTGGTACAGTAGCAACAGGTCGTATTGAGACAGGTGTTATCAACTCTGGCGAAGGTGTAGATATCTTAGGTATGGGAGCTGAAAACTTGAAATCAGTAGTAACTGGTGTTGAGATGTTCCGTAAGATTTTGGATCGTGGTGAAGCTGGTGATAACGTAGGTTTATTGTTACGTGGTATTGAGAAGACTGATATCCGTCGTGGTATGGTTATCTGTAAGCCAGGTTCGGTTAAGCCACACACTAAATTCAAGGCTGAGGTTTATATCTTGTCGAAAGAGGAAGGTGGTCGTCACACTCCATTCTTTAACAAATACCGTCCACAGTTCTATTTCCGTACAACAGACGTAACAGGAGAAATCATGTTGCCAGCTGGTGTGGAGATGTGTATGCCAGGTGATAACTTGACAATTGAGGTTACATTATTGAGCCCTGTAGCTATGGATAAAGGTCTTCGTTTCGCAATTCGTGAAGGAGGTCGTACAGTAGGTGCTGGTCAGGTAACTGAAATCTTAGACTAATTTATTAGTTGATATAGAAAAAGAGCGGTTTATCCCGCTCTTTTTTTTTGCCTAAAATTTTAGATTTGACAACTTTTAAAAAGTTGTCAAATCTGTAGTCAAATCTGTAGTCAAATCTACATGAAGACAATCCAAAATTGAAACGATTGAACCATGAAATAAATTATGCTATGAAAAAAATCCTTGCGTTATTATCACTTATCTTATTAAGTCACTTGGCCATCTGCCAAGAATACTATGAAGTAAGAACCTACCAAATGAAATTTAGAGGCAATTTGGGCGTAGTAGAAAAATATATTTCCAATGCCCTCATTCCTGCATTAAACAAGTATGGAGTATCTAAAGTGGGCGTTTTCAAAGATCTTGGGAAACCAGAACCAGCTATTTTAGTTGTCACAATCCCTTTTTCTTCCCTTGAATCATATGCTGGATACAAAGCCGCATTAGAAAAAGATGAAGCTTATTTACAAGCAAGTAAGGCCTACTTTGATATGGTCGGCTTGGATAAACCTTTATTTGAAAAAATATCAACCTATTTAGCCAAAGGTTTTAAAGGACATCCTGCTCTAAGCTTACCTACAAAAAATGAAGGTCGTATTTATGAATGGCGAACCTATGAATCATATAATGAAGATGCTTTACGTAGAAAAATTGCGATGTTTGATGATGCAGAACTTCAAGTTTTTGAAAACGTAGGATTACATCGAGTTTTCTTTGGAGAAGTTTTGGCTGGAGAGAATACACCTTGCTTAACCTACATGATCAGCTTTGAAAATATGGCTGAACGTGATAAAAATTGGGCAAAATTTTCTGCCGATCCAGAATGGAAACGCATTTCGAATGATCCCAAATATGCCAATAGTCACTCCAGAACAGTTCGACGATTCTTGGAACCAACGGCATATTCTCAGTGGTAATTGCTTTTAATTAATCAGGGGTTTGCGAATTAGGAAAATTTGCCTAATTTTGCAGTCCTCCTACGGGCATAGTATAATGGTAGTATGCAGGTCTCCAAAACCTTTGGTCAGGGTTCGAATCCTTGTGCCCGTGCCATGTAATAATTTTTAAAGCCGAATAATCGGTGAAAATATGAGCAACTTTACATCATTAATTAAGGAATCTTGGGTAGAAGTAACTGAAAACGTTACTTGGCCTAAATTTTCCGAACTTCAAGCAAGTTCTATATTGGTTTTAGTGGCCTCCCTAATTTTTGCCATCTTGGTAGGATTAGTTGATTTGGCATTCAAATCTGGATTGGATTTATTTTATAGTTCATTTTAACAGGGCTTAACCCGATCCTTAACACGAAAATAGCCATGGCAGAGACTAAATGGTATGTTTTGAGAGCAATTTCAGGACAAGAGAAAAAAGTGAAAACATATATGGAGAACGAAATTGCTCGTCAAGGCGTAGCAGATGCTGTTCCCCAAATATTGATTCCTACCGAAAAGATTTATGAAATCAGAAAAGGGAAAAAGGTGATTCGTGAGAAAAATCTATTTCCTGGATATATCATGATTGAGGCGGATTTGGCAGGTGAGGTGAGTCACATTTTAACTTCTACACCGGGTGTAATTGGTTTTCTTCAAACGATGAATGAGGAAATTGAAGAAACTAAAATTGAAGGCGGAAAGACGAAAAAAGTGAAAGTCGTGGTAAAAAAACCGATGCCTTTAAGTCAATCTGAAGTGAATCGTATTTTAGGTAAGGTTGATGAGTCGGCCGCCGTAGAAGACTTTGCTTCGGTATCTTTCATCAAAGGTGAAACGGTGCGAGTTATTGACGGGCCATTTGCAACTTTTGAAGGAACAGTGGAAGAGATTCACGAGAATAGCAAGAAATTATCTGTAATGGTAAAAATCTTCGGAAGAAATACTCCTTTAGAATTGAATTATTCTCAAGTGGAGAAATAAAATTAATAGATGTTGGATTGAGAAACCCTAACCTCTTGGTTGGGGTTTTTTATTTTATTCTAATTTGCTTTATCTGTACAAATAATCAGAAGCCATCATCTACAAACCACTAAAAACATGCCCGAAATCACCATATCCTGTCCTGGTTTAATATTAAATTTTCAGCACCTATCAATCAAAAAAGCACGAACTCAAGAAATCCTTAGTAACAACTTAGAGAAACAAGATACCTTTCATTTACCTCCTGGAAATCATATTATTGAAATAGTCTTTCGCTTCAATATTTTCCAATATCCTCCCTCCCGAATTTTAATTGATGTGCCAGAAGGCAAACAGGTATATTTTGACCTGACAGAAAAAGACGTTGCCCACTATCTGATTGCCCAATTATTTTGCTTGTTTATTCTCTCTATTGGCTTCGTGAATGGAATCACAGTAGCTTGTGTATATTTAAAAGGGATATTTACAGTATATGGGCAGGATCCCTTGTTTTCGGTACACTCATATAACTATATAACCAAATCCGTTTAATGAAATTAGGCTATCACATCGAACGTATAATCAATGGTTACCTAGAACTTAGATGCACAAAGGAATAATAATTTGAATAATTGGCAATTAGCTTTGGTATATCAAATAAATCTTCTAATTTTGCAGTCCGTTTAAAAAGCGGCATTCTATTCGATTGAATATCAAACGGATGAATGGATTGGAAGGTTTGTTACGCTGGAAGATCAAAACGAGGTACATCAGATAAGGAAGCTTCCACCCTTATTGGCAGATAAATCTCAATAATTCACTTAAAAACGATGTTTTAATATGGCAAAAGAAATAGCTGGTTACGTTAAGCTTCAATGCAAAGGTGGCCAAGCCAATCCTTCACCGCCCATCGGTCCTGCATTAGGTTCGAAAGGATTAAATATCATGGAGTTCTGTAAGCAGTTCAATGCTAGAACCCAAGATAAAAACGGCGTAGTATTGCCGGTCCTAATTACTTATTACGCGGATAAATCGTTTGATTTCGTTGTAAAAACGCCTCCTGCGCCAATTTTGTTATTGGAAGCAGCTAAGGTAAAATCAGGTTCGGCACAACCAAACTTGAAAAAAGTAGGATCTGTTTCTTGGGATCAAGTGCGAGTAATCGCTGAGACTAAGATGCCAGACTTAAACTGTTTTACAATTGAAGCAGCAATGAGTATGATTGCTGGAACGGCCCGATCAATGGGTATTACTGTTTCTGGAGAGAAACCGTTCTGATTGTAATAATCAGAATTTAACATTTTAATAAAAAGGTAATGGCAAAACTTACGAAGAAAAAAAAGGAAGCCCTTTCTAAATATGACGCAACGTTAGAGTATTCTCTAAACAAAGCGGCTGAAATTTTGAAGGAAATTTCCTATACAAAATTCGACGCCTCGGTGGACATTGATGTTCGCTTAGGAGTAGATCCCCGCAAAGCCGACCAAATGGTTCGTGGTGTGGTTGCCCTACCTCATGGAACAGGAAAAGACGTACGAGTTCTCGTATTGTGTACTCCTGATAAAGTAGAGGAAGCAAAAGCAGCCGGTGCTGACCATGTAGGATTAGATGATTATATTTCAAAAATCGAAGGAGGCTGGACCGATATCGATGTAATCATCACAATGCCTACGGTTATGGCCAAATTAGGTCGCTTGGGTCGTGTGTTAGGTCCACGTGGACTTATGCCTAATCCAAAGTCTGGTACAGTAACTTTGGAAGTAGGAAAAGCAGTAAATGAAGTGAAAGCCGGTAAAATTGACTTTAAAGTTGATAAAACGGGTATCATCCATACCTCAATCGGTAAGGTTTCATTTGACGCTAGCAAAATTGCTGAAAATGCGCAAGAAGTAATCAATACGTTGATGAAATTGAAGCCATCTTCTGCAAAAGGTACATATGTTAAATCGATCAATATATCTTCTACTATGTCTCCGGGCATTGTTATTGATAAGGCGACAGTAACTGGATTGTAATCATGACAAGAGAAGAAAAAAATCAGATTATTGATGAGTTGAGCGAAAAGTTCGCGGTAACTCCGTACTTCTACATTGCAAGTACAGCCGGTTTAACAGTAGCTCAAGCTACAGAATTCCGTAGAATGTGCTTTTCAAGAGGTTTAGAATACAAAGTATTCAAAAACACCTTGATCGCAAAAGCATTAGAGAAAACGGGAAATGACTATTCTGCATTCAACGAAAGCGTTTTGAAAGGGATGTCTGGAATCATTTTCTCACCAGAAAATGCTAAAGTTCCAGCAAAATTGATCAAAGACTTCCGTAAAGAGGCAGGAAAGGACAAAATTGCATTCAAAGGTGCTTCTATTGAAGGTGGCTTATACATTGGTGAAGACCAATTAATCGCACTTGAAAATATTAAGTCGAAAAACGAGATGATTGGAGAGGTTATTGGCCTATTGCAATCGCCTGCTAAAAACGTTATCTCTGCTCTTACAAGTGGTGAGAAGAAATTAGCTGGTATCGTAAAGACTTTAGGAGAGCGTCCTGAATAATTACCCGATATTACCGGGGTTTAACCCCACAAAATAATTAATTCTTAACAATTAAATTTTCAAAAAATGGCAGATTTAAAAGCGTTCGCTGAACAATTAGTGAACTTAACTGTAAAAGAAGTAAATGAATTAGCTGCTATCCTTAAGGATGAGTACGGTATTGAGCCAGCTGCTGCTGGTGCTGTTGTAGTTGCAGGTCCTGCTGCTGGTGCTGGTGACGGTGCTGATGCTCCTGCTGAGAAAACATCTTTTGATGTAGTCTTGAAAGCTGCTGGTCCTAACAAATTAGCGATCGTTAAATTAGTAAAAGACTTAACTGGTTTAGGTTTGAAAGAAGCGAAAGATGTAGTTGATGCTGCACCGAAAGCTGTTAAAGAAGGTGTATCTAAAGACGAAGCTGAAGGTTTGAAAAAATCTTTAGAAGAAGCTGGTGCTGAAGTTGAATTGAAATAATTCACTCACTGATTTCAGAAAAAAGGGGATGGCAACATTCCCTTTTTTTTGCTTTATTTGAATTCCAATTGCCATTACCCAAATTCCTCCTCATGCGTGATCTAATCCAATTACTTCCCGATGCCATAGCAAACCAAATTGCTGCTGGAGAAGTGGTACAAAGGCCCGCATCGGTGGTTAAAGAGCTCATGGAAAATGCCATCGATGCTCAAGCTACCTACATACAACTCATCATCAAAGATGCGGGAAAAGGGCTTATTCAGGTCATTGATAATGGTACAGGGATGTCTGAAACTGACGCAAGAATGTGTTTTGAAAGACATGCCACTTCCAAAATTAAAAAAGCAGAAGATTTATTCAGTATCAAAACCATGGGGTTCCGTGGTGAGGCTATGGCTTCCATCGCCTCAGTAGCCCAAGTTGAATTAAAAACTCGAAGAGAGCAAGATGAATTAGGCACCTTAGTCCGTATCGAAGCTTCCGTCCTAAAGGTCCAAGAAAGCATTCAACAACCCCTAGGGACCTCCATAACGGTTAAAAATCTTTTCTACAATATTCCTGCTCGTAGAAATTTTCTAAAGTCTAATCCGGTTGAAATCAGACATATCCTTGACGAATTTCAACATATTGCACTAGCTCATCCCAACATACAGTTTTCCTTTGTTCAAAATGACCAGGAAACCTATCAATTACCCGCCGAAAAGCTAGGTAAAAGAATTGTTGATTTATTCGGGAAAGGCTATCGGGAACAATTAGCTTCCTGCGAAGAAGATACTTCCTATGTCTGTATCAAAGGCTACGTAGGAAAACCAGAACATGCCAAAAAAACACGTGGTGAACAGTTTTTCTTTGTCAATGATCGATATATTAAAAATGCCTATTTAAACCATGCCGTAATGAGCGCCTATGAACGCTTATTGCCTGAAGGTGCATTCCCCTTCTATGTTTTGTTTTTAAGCATCGATCCTAGTCATATTGACATCAACGTACACCCAACCAAAACAGAGATCAAATTTGACGATGAGAGGTCCATTTATGCCATTGTTCAAGCAGCAGTAAGAAAGACTTTGAGTATTCATAATTTAATTCCTTCGTTGGATTTTGATACCAATGTCAACTTTAACATTCCTCATATTCCCTCAGGACAAGCCGCGCAGGACAGATCAAGTCATTTTTCTCCTAACACAAGTAGCTCTCATTCGAACAAAAATGTACAGGATGCGTGGAAAAAACTGTATGAAGGACTACAAGATAATATTCAAGCATTTGAACAACAAGCTCCAGCTATAAAAGCTCCATTATTTGAGCAGCCTACCTACAGCTCTGAAACTATTTTACAAAGTCGGGCCAACCAAAGAGAAAATACCGAATTCAATACCTCCAATTTTCAGGTTATTCAAATATTGCAGAAATATCTCGCCTTAAGTTGGTCAAATGGCCTTATCCTGATCGATCAAAAAAGAGCGTATCAACGTATTCTGTATGATCAATTTATGGATCATTTGCAGAGAAAAAATGGAGCATCCCAGCAATTACTTTTTCCTAAATTATTGCATATTAGTCCAGCCGACCAACTCATATTAGAAGAAATCAAAGAGGACCTTTTATATCTAGGTTTTCAACTAGCCCTAGAAGATGGCGCCAAATACTGGGTAAAAGGCATCCCTGCTGGATTAGGGGAAGAAGATGGACAATCGCTACTTGAAGGAATATTGGAACAAGTCAAACATGAAGCCAGTGATCTAAGCAAACATCGAAATGAGAAAATTGCCCAGGCCATGTCCAATAAATCAGCCATCAGATACCAACAGAAAAAATTAAGTTCGGAAGAAATGACTGCTATGGTGGAACAATTATTTGCTAGTAGTAATCCAAATTCTTCTCCCAATGGCGAGCAGATTAGTCGTGCATTAGGACTTCAAGAAATCATCAATTTACTACACTAAGAATCTATTTTTTGTATTTTGATTTCGAAGGATTGAATTGCTTCTTGGTCATCTTAACAACAGCATATATCATATTCGCTATTGTAGCAGGCACCATAGTGATCAAACCTGTCCCCTGTTTAAAATCAGGATTTTGATTTAAAAAATCATTGACATATTTATTCTTGTGTCGCAATGTCTCAAAATTCAAACTCGTTTCTTCCATTTTAAAAGGCGTATTCCTAACACGACTAAACCTTTCTATTTCAAAAAGATCATAAATCTTATTAATCGTTGCCGTTTGAGATAGTACATTATTCTCATAACGCAAGAAATTTTTAGTATACTCCCTAATTACGGAATATATGATAGGATTGATTGGATTGGAATAAAAGACTACCTTTTTAGACAAATTTTTCAACTTAATAAAAATCATTTCCCAAAGGAAATCATGATAGGGCATTTTTACGATATGCCGGTAATTTCGTTCTACAGATAAGGTAAGTCGAATGATCACTAGATCTTCATGCGTCAATATGGTAAAATAACAGAATCCAACCATCTTTTCCTTCACCATAAAACTCCAGATAAAAACTTCATCAGGAACTGGAGAACAAAATGAGCCCCCCAACGCTTCCTCTAAAGTAAGATTAGGGCCAATGGTATGTGTTAAAATAGTATAAATGCCTGAAAACAAGTCTGAATGAATATCAATGTCTTGTTTTTTTATGTGGTACTTGACAACCCTCATAGAACTAATTGAAATAAAAAGTACCCATATATATAAAATTAAGCCCTAAAGAAAGCTTAATTTTTTAAAATAATCACCCTTTGCAAGGATATCATTCAAATAAATTCTCAGTTAGATCAACCAAAAAGAAAAACTACTTGGCTAATTCTACTGCGCGATCTCGGGCAGCAAAAATACCTTTTTGTAAACCTTCTCCTACTTCTTTTTCACCAAAGGTCTTTAAAGCAGCTTCAGTGGTTCCTCCTTTGGAAGCAACGGCCTGAATTAACTCATCCAACGACTTATCACTAGTTTGCATCAGGTGATAGGAACCTAGCATGGTTTGCTTCACTAATAAGGCAGACATGGCAGGGTCAAATCCCATGGCAACTCCAGCATCAATCATATTTTTTATTACATAAAAGAAATAGGCTGGACCACTACCACTCAATCCAGTTACAGCATCCAATAAACTTTCTTCTTCTAAAAATACGGCTCGACCCGTTGAGTTGATTAAATTCTCAGCTAATCGAATATCTGACATACCTACTTCTGGTGCTGAGGCAAAAGCTGTCATTCCCATACCGAGTAATGCTGGAGTATTTGGCATGGCCCGAATGATTAAAGGATAGGACAAGCTTTCTTGTATTTTTTTTATCGGAATACCAGCCATAATGGAAAGAACCAATTGACCAGGGCGTAGATATTGTTTTAATTCATCTGAAACTGAAGGATAATCCTGAGGCTTTACAGATAAGATGACTAAGTTAACAGAAGATATTTTTTCTGAAATGGTGTCAACTACCACACCAGCTTTCTGCTCTTGAAGAATATCTCCTCGTTCCTTATTTTTTTCAATCAGTAACAAGTCTTCCTTCTTGACCAAATTATATTGAATAAAAGAATTGGCGAAAGCCATTCCCATATTTCCACAACCTATGATGGCAATTTTCATCTACTATTTTCCTTTAAATAAATTTTCCAAAAATTGGTCTAAACTAGCCCCTCTAAGTCCCTTAGCCATAATCTTTCCTTCTTTATCTAACATAAATGTCATTGGAATGGCTGAAACTTGATAGGCTTGAGCTGCTACCGAATTCCAATATTGTAAATCAGAAACATGTTTCCATGTCAACTGATCTGTATCAATAGCCTTTAGCCATGCACTTTTGTCTTGATCTAAACTTACTCCAAATATTTCAAAACCTTTGTCTTTAAAACGAGCATAGGTTTTAATGACATTGGGATTTTCCCTTCTGCAGGGTCCACACCAACTAGCCCAAAAATCAATCAAAACATATTTTCCACGCAAAGAAGAAAGGGTTATTTTTTCGCCATTGGGAGAAGGTAAGCTGATTTCAGGAGCTTCAGAGCCTATACTAATACCTTTCAACCGTTTTAAATTTTCCAAAAATGGCTTTATCAGAACATGATTGGGTCTGGCAGCTCTAAGTTTATCCGCAATGATTTCCAAAGTGGCCATCTCTGTTTCTGCTGGTAAGAAATTGGTCGTCCAAAGTACTACCAAATTAGCTCCCATTTGCGGGATTAGGGCTTTAATTTGACTAAGTGCCGCATTTTGTGCCGTTTCAAATTCCTTTTGAATGCGGGTTTGAGAAGCTGGTGTTTTTTGAATTTCGGCATTCCAAGCAATGACCTTTTTTTCAAGACCTTTGGATATAGCCATCACTTGGTTCATCATCTTAATATTAATTGATTCCCCCGTCACGCTATAAGTACCCGGTTTATCTGGCAGATTCACCCCATCAGCTTCTACAAGTATACTTTCATTTCCTTCTAAAATGACTAAGACTTTTTGTGGATTGGCTATATCATAAAAATTGATCAGATAAAATCCGCCATTTTCCAATACCTTACCGCGAAAAACGGCACTGTTATTTTGATCAGGACTTAATGAATCAATTTTAATGGCTTGTCCACGTGCGTTTAGAAACTCTAGATATATTTTCCTTTGAGGTACTATTTGCTTAACCTTGACTTGAATGGTAAATTCCTGAGCTTGTAAAGCAAATGATAAAAAAATAAAAGCAAGCAAGTAAATCCGATTCATAGCTTTAAATTATTGGGCCAAAGCCTCTTGGACTAATTGATTCACTACTTTTGGGTCAGCCTTCCCTTTGGACCTTTTCATTACTTCCCCAATAAATAAGGCAATCAAACCCTTTTTTCCCTTGTGGTATTCTTTTACCTTATCAGGAAATGCACCAATTACATCTTGAACGAAATTAATTAGCTCATCATTGTTATCGGCTAATCCCCAGCCATATTCATCGACTAATTGTTTCGGACTTTTGGAAGTTTCTTGTAAACAAAGTGGGAATAATTGATGTGCCGCTAAATTATGAGTAATCACTCCTTGTTCAACTAAATCGACAATCTCAGCTAAATTTTCAGGATTAATTTCGAAGTCCTGAATGTGCAATAAACTTTCATTCATATGGGATTTTACAGGTCCCATTAACCAATTAGATAAAGCTTTATAGGCTTTCGTATGTGTTGCAGCCTCCTTAAAAAACAAAGCCATTTCTTTCGTTTCCGCTAAAAAATGGGCATCATAAGCTGGCAATCCAAATTGATCGATTAATTCTTGTTCTTGCTCCCAAGGTAATAAGGGCATGGTTGCTCTAACTTCATGAATCCAATCTTGGGTGATGTGTAAAGGAGCTAAATCTGGTTCAGGGAAATAGCGATAATCATTCATCGTTTCTTTAACACGCATGCTCGAAGTTTTACCAGAATGAGCATCAAAAGTCCGGGTTTCTTGAATGATGATTTCACCAGCATCTAGCATAGCAGCTTGTCTAGTACATTCAAATTCAATGGCTCGTTGAATATTACGAATGGAATTCATGTTTTTGATCTCCACTTTAGTACCCAATTTTTCGGTTCCAATAGGCCTTAAAGAAATATTAACATCGGCTCGTAAAGAGCCCTCTTCCATATTGCCATCACATATTCCTAAATAGCGAACCAATTTTCGAACCTCTGAAACGAGAGCAAATGCTTCTTCGGAAGAATGCAAGGTAGGATCTGTCACCATTTCAATCAATGGCGTTCCTGCTCTGTTGTAATCAATAAAGCTATAAGGATTATCGCCCTCATGCAATGATTTACCTGCATCTTCTTCCAAGTGGATGTGGTGTAAAGAAATATATTTTTCTTCTGACTTTAATTTAACTTTAATTTTTCCCCCGACGCAAATTGGTGTTTTATCTTGAGTGATTTGGTAACCTTTAGGTAGATCTGGATAAAAATAATTTTTACGGTCAAAATGTTGCCATTCAGCTATTTCAGATCCAATCGCAATTCCCATTTTGATAGCGTATTCTACCACTTTTATATTTAAAAAGGGCAAAGTACCAGGATGACCTAAGCTAATGGGAGAAATTAAAGTGTTGGCTTCTCTACCAAATCGGACAGCATCACTCGCAAATATTTTGGAATCCGTTTGCAGCTGTGCATGGATCTCAAGTCCAATAACCGGTTGATAAATAGCAGATTGAAATGTACTCACAGATTTGAAAAATTAGATCATCAATAGTCTGTAAAGATACGAAAAAGGATAGGAAAGCTAGGCTTGACGCTTGATTTTACAAGTACAAGCTACTTTATGTTGATAATTAACCCAATAAGCAACAGAAATAAATATTCCTAAGAGAAAGCCAAATGCCCATTCGTAGGAGTTTTTACCCAAACTCACTTCAATTACTTTGACTGAAACAGCTAGAGCAAGGTAAATCAATGGCAGTAGCTTACGGTGTCTTTTGTAATCTCGAAAAAGTAAAATAAGAGCTAATAAAAAACTAGTAGAAACTAAAATCCATTCGAATGTGGAAGTAAATGCGAAGCTACTAGCAATATATGGGGCAAAAAATAAAAAGATAGGCAATGTCATGCAATGAATAGCACAAGCTATCGAGAAAAATAAACCCATCTTTTCAATTGGCAAGAAATGCTTATATCTTTTCATTATTTAGATATTATACAAATTATTTAATCTCTAATTTAAACTCTAGATCAATATCCGTTGATCCAATTTCTTCGTTGCCAGTTTTGGTTCTTTTCCCATTAGCGGGGGGTTGGTGTTTTAAAATAACGTGCAATTTACCAATTCCTTTCCCTTGAGTTTTACCTGTATTTTTTAGTCCAATGGGTAAATTATTTTTATCCTTGTCTTTCGCTTTTAGTGAGAATAATGAGGCTGGGGTAATTTTATACACAAACAAGTGAGCTTCAGCATCTTCTTCAATCTTTTCAGTTACATCAACCCTGGGCTTTCTTGAATCATCGTATACTTTCACTTCCATTTCATAATTTTCATTGGCATCGAGCACGATGGATTCAAATTTATCAGGTGGAGTGATCGAATTAGCATCTAGATCTTGAAAGGAAAAAGTTTTAGTGACATTTTTACTATCCGTAAATTCGAGCTCAACTGTAGTTATGAGTTCATTATCATCAGTAGGTTCAATTTCAGGGTCTTTTTTACAAGACAATAAAGTCAAACTAAAAATTAAAACGTAGAATAAGCTCTTTTTCATAGGAGAATCATTTTGCAATACTGTTGCAAATATACAAAGAAGATTTAATGGTGCAACATTGTTGCAAATAAAATATAAAGTATAAATTACAAATGGATGTCGGATTCACATTCGAAACCCTAATAAATAATCCCTAATAACTAACCATTAATTCTACATTCTTCATTTTACATTCTACATGGAGAGTTTAACCGAAGGGGTCTGTCGAATGAGAGATAATCGAAATTTTCAATCCCATGTCAAATGTTGGCTTCGAGAACCTCAGCCAACATTATTCGCAAACAATATCATTCTACATCCTAAACACTAAAAAAGAAACCATACTAACTAATACTACCGCTTCTTTCATCACATTTCGCAGGGCTGCACGACGGAGTTTCCTATCAAAAATTTTACATTCTTCATTTTACATTGAACGGTTAATCCAAACGAAAAATTGGAACGTAGCATGAGCGAAGCGGAAGGCGAATATTTGACCATGCGCATAGGCTGCGTGTGTTGGCGTCAAAGATTAAAGCCGTATGCGGAGTGAGCATCGGTTCCGCGCATGCGGAATTCGTTTTGGATTAACCGTATTACTTCCGTTTTTTCTGTTTCTTATTTTATAAAAAAAAAGAAAGACCGTGAAATGGTTTATGCCAACAATGCTACACGAATAAATGGCAAATGATGAATGATAAATTATAAATGGAATTGGCTTCAATTTATGTCCTAATAACTAACCACTAATTCTA
>NZ_JAANOP010000006.1 GCF_011250515.1 Aquirufa ecclesiirivi
ACACAGCAACAGGCTATACCGGCATTAAGTCGATCACGTTCAGTGGAGCGAATGCTTCAAGTAGCCCAGCTACCAACCCAACCGTAGCAGGCACGAACTTTGGTACAGCAACGAGTGTGACCTTCAGCAATGGAGTAGCGACAGCAAGCTTGAGCTTGTACCATGTCGAATCAGCAGTGGTAGCAGCAAGCGATGGAAGCATCACAGCAGCAGGATCTGACCGCTTAACTGTAGCTGTTTCTACAGGTAGCTTCTCGACCTTTGTTGTTACTATTAGTAGTCCACAACAAAGTGGAACAGGATTTACTTTCGGAGGTACCAATACCTTAACAGCGAAAGATGCTTATGGTAATACGGTAACCAACTTTGATGCTTCAACCAATAATATTTCAGTAACTAGTAGCTTGCTTGGAACAATTACTGGATTATCTGGAGTAAATAAGTTGTCAGGATCCGGTGACTTTGTGAGCGGTATAGCCAACATAAGCAATTTAACGTATACAGGTGTTGCTGGTATTGGAACCTTTACCTTTACTCCAGCTACAGGTATAGCCGTAACCAGTTCGAATGTAACAATAAGTGCAGGTTCTGCCAGTAAGTTCATTATTACAGGAACAGGCACCCAAACAGCAGGAGCTAGTCAAAACATAACGATTACAGCCAAAGATGCGAGTGGTAACACAGCAACAGGCTATACCGGAGCTAAGTCGATCACGTTCAGTGGAGCGAATGCTTCAAGCAGCCCAGCTACCAACCCAACCGTAGCAGGCACGAACTTCGGTACAGCCACGAGTGTGACCTTCAGCAATGGAGTAGCCACAGTGAGCATGAGCTTATACAAAGTAGAGTCGGCAGTGGTAGTAGCCACAGATGGCTCCGTGACAACCAGTGGATCTGATCGCTTGAGCGTAACAGTAAGCCCAGCGGCATTTAGCAAATTAGCTTTAAGCTTAGCAGGACCACAGATTAATGCCGTAGCGTTTACAGGTACAAATACCTTGACGGCTTTGGATGCTTATGGCAATACGGTAACGGGCTTTGATGCGAGTGCGAATAACATCACGGTAACAACGACAGGCTTAACAGGTAGCATAACTGGATTATCTGGAACGGATAAATTGAATAGTGCTGTTGACTTTAGCAGTGGAGTAGCGAACTTGACAAGCTTAGGCTTGAAGTACACAGGAACAGTAGGTTCTGGAACCTTCACGTTTACTCCTGCCACAGGAACGGCAGTAACGAGTGGAAGCATTACCATGAACGCTGGTTCTGCCAACCGTTTGGTTATCACTGGAACAGGTACGCAAACGGCAGGTACTACACAAACAATTACGATCACCGCGAAAGATGCGCAAGGAAATACCATCACATCTTATACAGGTGATAAGTCATTGACCTTCTCAGGAGCACTTAGCTCATTGAGTCCAGTGACTACTCCTAAAGTGACAGATAAAAATTCAAATCAAGTTAGTTTAGGAACCGCTGCTACTATCACATTTACAAATGGGGTAGCAACGACCAACTTAGGCTTGTATTTGGCTGAATCAGTTACGATCGAAGTAAGTGATGGAACATTGTCAGCTACTGGAGCAGATCGTTTGGCAATTACAGTAGGTGTAGGTTCATTCTCTAAATTAGGATTAACCTTGGCTGCTTCTCAATCAAGTGGCACCGCCTTTACAGGTACTAATACCCTGACTGCTTTGGATGCCTATGGCAATACCGTAACAGGCTTCAATGCAGCTACGAATAATGTAACAGTTACATCTAGCTTAACAGGAAGCATCACAGGATTATCGGGTACTAATAAGTTAAGCGCTGCCGGTGACTTTGTCAATGGTGTAGCGAACTTAACTAGCTTAGGCTTAACCTTTACAGGAACTACGGGTACTGGTACATTTACCTTTAGTCCAGCTACAGGATTGGGAGTGACAAGCTCTAATGTGAGCATAAGTTCAGGTTCGGCAACACGTTTAGTCATTACGGGAACTTCTGCTACACAAACAGCAGGTGCAACTCAGTCGATTACCATAACGGCCAAAGATGCCAATGGAAATACAGTGACAAGTTTCACAGGAGACAAAACACTCATATTCTCTGGTGCAAGCAATTCACCTAATGGAAACTTTATAGCAAGTGCCAATAATAAAACGGCTGTTGCAACCAATTTTGGAAGCAATACTATCCTAACATTTACCAATGGTGTGGCTAGTTCTAGCTTGGTTCTATATGCAGTTGAAACAGCAAATATTGCTGTAAGTACTACTGGAATCACAGCCTCAAGCGGATCTGATCGATTAACAGTATCGGTGAATGCCTCGACGTTTAATCAATTGACTTTGAGTTTAGCTGCGACTCAGTCAAATGGCATTGCTTGGACTGGAACCAATACCTTGACGGCAAAAGATGCTTATGGTAATACAGTAACAGGATTTAGTGCTGCTTCCAATAATATTACGGTTAGCTCTAGCTTAACAGGAAATATAACAGGATTGTCAGGAACCAATAAATTGAATGCAGCGGGGGACTTTGTGAATGGTGTAGCGAATTTAACTAGCCTAGGAATAGTTTACTCAGGTTTAGCAGGTTCAGTTAATTTTACTTTCACACCATCAACTGGAATAGCGACAACAGGAGGTCCTGTTACCATTAATCCAGGGGCATTAAATAAATTGATTATCACAGGAGCAGGAACCCAAGTAGCAGGTACAGCTCAAACCATTACTTTGACAGCCAAAGATTCTGGTGGAAATACCATCACAAGCTATACTGGTACCAAGAGTTTAACATTCTCTGGAGCTACAGCTTCAACACTTCCGGTGACAAGCCCAATTGCTGCCAATACAGCCTTTGGTACTGCTACAAGTGTCGTATTTACCAACGGTGTCGCTACAGTTAGTTTGAACTTATTTAAAGTTGAAACTGCCGATATTTCAGTAACAGATGGTACAATTACTTCTACAGGTACTGATCGTTTATCGGTCAATGTCAATCCAGCTGTCTTTAGTAAATTACAAGTAGCTTTAGCCAGCACACAAGCAAATACGCTAGCATTTACAGGTACCAATACCTTGACTGCTTTGGATGCCTATGGTAACGTGGTGACCAACTTCGATGCTTCTGTGAATAACATTACTGTTAGTAGCAGTTTAACAGGTAGTATCTCTGGATTATCTGGAACAAACAAATTAAGTAACTCAGGTGACTTTATTAATGGTGTAGCTAACTTAACCACCCTTGGATTAACATTTACAGGAACGGCTGGAACGGGTACATTTACTTTCACTCCTGCAACAGGTACCGCGGTAACAAGTACGAACGTAAGTATCACAAGTGGTAGTGCTATTAAATTCATTTTGACTGGTACAACAAGTCAAACAGCAGGTATTGCGCAAACCATCACCATTACGGCTAAGGATGAAAGTGGTAACACGGTTCCTTCTTATACAGGTGCTAAATTATTGACTTTCTCTGGAGCAAATCCATCGACAAGTCCAATAACGAAAGCAACTGTCGCTGCTACTGATTTTGAAACAGAAACAACCATTACATTCACGAATGGTGTCGCCACGGCTAATATGATTTTATATCATGTAGAAAGTGCAGTGGTTGCGGTGACAGATGGAAGCATTTCAGCTAGTGGAACTGATCGCTTAACCGTGGCAGTAACAGCGGGAAGCTTTAATAAATTAGCTGTAAGCTTAACTAGTCCTCAAAACAATGCAGAGACGTTCAAAGGTATTAATACCTTAACAGCGAAAGATGCTTATGGTAACACAGTAACAGGCTTTAATGCAGCTACGAACAACATTAGCGTAAGCACTAGCTTAACAGGTGCTATTAGTGGTCTATCAGGAACAAATAAATTGAGTGCTGCTGGCGACTTTGTCAATGGTGTGGCTAATTTAACTAGCCTAGGCATGATTTATACTGGAAATCCAGGAACGGGCACATTTACCTTTACCCCAGCAACAGGTACAGCCATTACAAGTGGAAATATCTTAATCAACGGAGGCGAGGCAACCAAATTAGTAATTACTGCAGCTGCTTCAACAGCTACTGCAGGTGTACCTCAAAGTATTACCATTACGGCAAAAGATAGTAACGGAAATACATCGACAATTTATTCAGGTACGAAGTCATTGATTTTCTCTGGAGCGAGCAACTCTTTAAGTCCAGTAACCACGCCTTTGGCAGGAAGTACCAACTTTGGTTCTGCTACTTCCATTAATTTTGTCAATGGTGTAGCAACCTTGAATGTCACGCTTTACAAAGCTGAAACCGCATTAATCTCGGTTACCGATGGAACCATCGTCAGTGCAGGAGCTGAGCGCTTAAGTTTAACAGTGAGTCCAAGCACCTTCTCTAAAATGTCAGTGAGCTTGGCATCTCCTCAAAATAGTGCCGTAGCATTTACTGGAACAAATACATTGACGGCTCTAGATGCTTATGGTAACACAGTAACAGGCTTTAATGCAGCTACGAACAACATCAGCGTAAGCACTAGCTTAGCAGGAACGATTACTGGTTTATCGGGTGTTAACAAATTAACTAGCGCTACCGATTTTGTGGCTGGTATTGCTACATTGACTGGATTCACTTATTCTGGTATTACAGGCTCTGGCACGTTTACCTTTACCCCAGCTAGTGGTACTGCTGTGACAAGCACGACAATTGTAATTAATGCCAATGTAGCTAGCGGAGCTACTTCTACCTTGACTCCAATCAGTGCGAGTTTAGTAGCAGGTGCTACTCCACAGACATTAACTGTAACCGCAAAAGATGCCTCAGGTAATGCCTTAACCACTGGCGGTGCTACTGTAGTAATTTCCAAATTGTCTGGAGTAGGCACAATTTCTGCCGTGACAGATAATGCCAATGGTACATATACTGCCACTGTCAGCTCATTAGAAGCAGGAACAGGCGTATTTGTTGCCACCATCAATGCTAGTCCAGTATTGAGCGGTGCAGCTACCCAAACGCAAGCAAGTATCACCTTCACTGTAGGGGCAGCCAATGCTACTGCATCCACATTAACTCCAACGACCGCTAATCTATTAG
Source organism: Aquirufa ecclesiirivi (assembly GCF_011250515.1). GTDB lineage: Bacteria > Bacteroidota > Bacteroidia > Cytophagales > Spirosomataceae > Aquirufa > Aquirufa ecclesiirivi. Next base: position 5,062 of record NZ_JAANOP010000006.1, read on the forward strand.
CAGATGGAAGTACACAAACATTGACTGTGACGGTTAAAGACCAGAATGGTAATTTGATTACAACTGGTGGAGCTACTGTATTAATTACCAAATCATCGGGTGTAGGTACAGTTTCTGCTGTGACAGATAATGGCAATGGAACTTATACGGCTACCGTTAGTTCTACGACCCCAGGAACGGGTGTATTTGTAGCAAGCTTAAATGCTAACCCTGTCTTGAGTGGAACAAGTAGTCAAACAACTGCTAGTATTACTTTCAACGCCGGTGCTGCTACGAAATTGATAATTACAGGTTCTGGTACTCAAACAGCCGGTGGGCAACAAATTGTCACCATAACAGCTAAAGATGCTAGTGGTAACACGGCCTTAGGATATACAGGATCTAAATTAGTAACCTTCAGTGGTGCTACTAGTTCAGCAAGTCCAGTGACAGCCCCAAGTATTGATGGGACTAATTTTGGTACAGCGACCAACTTAAACTTCACATCAGGGGTAGCTACTGCGGTCATGAGATTGTATAAAGCTGAAACAGCTACAATCACAGCTTCAGAAGGCACCATGACAACGAGCGGTTCAGATCGCTTAACTGTAGCCGTGAATGCAGCGAGCATGTCTAAGTTTGAGCTGAACTTAACTAGTCCACAAGTAGCTGGCCAAGTCTTCGTAGGTGTAAATACCCTAACTGCTCAAGATGCGTTTGGAAATGTCATTACGAATTTCAATGCAAGCTCGAACAACGTGACGGTCACTTCTAACCTAGTAGGAACTATCTCTGGTTTGTCTGGAGTTAATAAATTGAGTGCAGCCACTGACTTTGTCAATGGAGTTGCCAACTTAACAAGTCTTGGTTTAATTTATACAGGAGAAATTGGTTCAGGTACTTTTACTTTCACCGCTTCTACTGGAGTAACCATCACTAGTCCAAGCATTACCTTAAGTTCTGGTGAAGCAGCTAAAATTAAGTTGAGCACCATTGCCAATCATATGGCAGGTCTATCACAAACAGTAACGGCCACTTTGGTTGACGTGACCAATAATCCAGTAAAAGCTACATCTAATGGAGTGATTACCTTGACCGTTAAAACAGGTACAGGAACCTTAATAGGAACCGTATCAGCCACCTTATTGGCTGGTTCGAGCTCCGTGGATATTAGCGGTTGGAATTATACGAAGAGTGAAACAGGTGTTGTGTTAGTAGCTACTGGAAGTGGGTTGTCGAGCAGCAATGTAACAGGCAAAACAGGGGAGTCGAATGCCTTCAATGTTACAGCCGGTGCTCCTGCGAAATTTATTATAACCTCGAGTCAATCAACTGTTCAAGCTGGTAGTACCATTACTGTTACCGTAAAGGCAGTTGACCTATTTGATAACATTGTGACAAATTTCACAGGAGATCAATTGTTACAGTTCTTGGGAGCTTCACAGTCCCCTAATAGTTTATTTAACCCTCAAGCAGGTGTTACTCAAACCGCTCCTGCCTCTATACCAAGTGATGCCAAAACGCAATCAAGAGTAGAGACAAGCAAGAAAACGACTAGCTCGACTGTTAATATTTTGAGTAGTGCTACGGGTGGAGCAAGTTTAGGAACTGTTAATACAGGAAAAGCCAATGCTACAGCAAACCAAACATTGAATGGTATGACACCATTTGGTGCAAGCTTTACCGTGAAATTTGTGAATGGTGTAGCCACAGTACAATTAGTATTATTTGCAGCCGAGGTGGCTAATTTAGAGGCTAAAACTTCAACAGGTTCAATTGTCACGAAGCCAGAAGATAAATTGCCTGTAACGGTCGTGCCATCTACCTTCTCAACCTTAGCCGTAGAATTGGATCAACAGCAAGAAGCTGGTAAACCTATCACAGGTTCAATGACGGCAATCGATGATTACGGTAATACGGTTACTTCGTTTAATGCGGCTGTCAATCCAGTTAAAATTGTAGTAACCAATATTTCAGGATCAACGACAACAGAACAAAATACCTACATTTTGTCTAAAGCAACGGACTTTGTTAGTGGTATCGCTGATTTCTCTGTCTTAGGAATTACCTATAAACAAGGTACTTCGGGCTCGAGTAAATTCACGATTACGCCAACAGAAGGAGCTGCGGTTCAAACACCGGAAATTGTGGTTGTCTCAGCAGATACTGATGGAGATAGTGTCTCTGATGAGCAAGAATTAATAGATAAAACGGACATGAACGATGGCTGTTCTTATTTGATGAGCTCGTTTGTGATGTCGAAAACATCCGCAGGCTGGAAAGCCATGGATTGCGACGGCGACGGTTCTCCAAACGGAACAGACATTGAACCATCCAACGCTTGTTCAGGTGGTGTGGCAGGTTATATTCCTCCAAAAGGAAGTATTGGATATGCCAAATATTTTGCGGGCGACTGCGATAGTGACGGTATTTCAAATGAAATGGAATGTAATGGTGGATACTTAGGAACAGGTACTTGCCAAGACTTTGATTCAGATGGTATTCCAAACTTCTTGGACCCAGATTCGGATAATGACGGTATCCTAGACATGATTGAGAAGAACATGGATAGCGATGGAGACGGTGATGCCAACTATTTGGATTTAGATTCTGATAACGACGGTATTTTAGATACTCAAGAAAGATCGTTCGATACAGATGGTGATGGTGTTATGAACTTCTTAGATATTGATTCAGATAATGACGGAATCTTGGATGCTTGGGAAGGAACAGATAATAAGCGTGGAACCATCGATGATAACTACGATGGCCGTGTGGATAAAAATGGTTCAAGTCCAGATGTCAACGGAAACGGATTAGCTGACTTCTTAGAAGGTAACCCAACGCCAGTGCCAGATACGGATAAGGATGGAACACCAGATTACATCGACTTAGACTCGGATGGTGATGGAATCGTAGATAAGATTGAATTAACCAATGATGCAGATAAAGACGGAAGACCAAACTACCGTGATAAAGATTCTGATGGGGATTGGTTAGGTGATAGCGATGAGCGTGATACAGATAATGACGGAGACCGTATTCCAAATTACTTAGATGATGATTCGGATGGCGACGGAATTCCAGATGCATGGGAAGGAAAAGATAAGTGTAGAGAATGTGATAATTCGAACGATGACAATGACAATGGATGGGATGATCGTGGAGAATACAAAGCGGTGATTGATTCGGACAAGGATGGTTCGCCAGACTTCTTAGACTTAGATTCAGATAATGACTGCATCCGTGACGGAGTGGAAGGTGGAGCAGATTGGGATCAAGATAAATTGGCCAACTTCCGAGATACAGATTCAGACGGAGATGGAATTTTAGATATTGTTGAAGTAGGAGATTGTACTAAACCATGGGATACAGATGGAGATGGCTTGAAAAACTTTGAAGATACCGATTCGGATGGTGACGGTATTCCAGATGCTATTGAGGCAGGAAAAGATCTTTCTAAACCAGTAGATACGGATGGCGATGGCATTCCAGATATGTTAGAATTGGATGCGGATAATGACAGCATTCCAGACAAAGTGGAAGTAGGCAGCGACGTATGGAAACCTTTGGATACGGATAAGGATGGAAAATACGACTTCCGTGATACGGATTCAGATAATGATACAGTTTCCGATAAAATGGAAGTTGGTCCAAATCCAAACATGCCTAGAGATTCAGATAATGATGGTTTAGCCGATTTCCGTGATGTGGATTCTGATAATGACACCATGCCAGATGGCGTAGAAGTAGGTATCATTAACGGTGCTCCAGTGGATACCGATAAAGATGGTCTTGCGGATATGTTGGATACCGATTCGGATAATGACACGATTCCAGATAGCATCGAAGCAGGAAAAGTACCATTGGTACCTTTGGATTCTGATGGAGATTTATTGCCAGATTACCGCGACATAGACTCGGATAATGATGGTATGCTAGATCGTTTGGAGGTAGGTGCAGATGTTAACAATCCTTTGAATACGGATGGAGATGTACTGGCAGATGGTACTCCTAAATACGATTACCGTGATACAGATTCAGATAATGACGGTATCCCAGATTTCATGGAAGCAGGCGCTGACCCATTGAAACCACAGGATTCTGACGGTGATTTGGTACCTGATTACCGTGAATTAGATGCAGACAATGACGGCATCCCAGATAGTGTAGAAGCTGGCAAAGATCCGATGATTCCTGTCGATACAGATAAAGACGGTAGAGCGAACTATACCGATACAGATTCTGATAATGATACCATCTCGGATAAAATAGAGGCAGGAGATAATCCTAAAGTGCCAGTGGATACTGATAAAGATGGCTTGCCAGATTACTTGGATCTAGATACCGATGGGGATACTATTCCAGATAAGGTAGAGGTTGGATCTGATCCAAACAGACCAGTAGACACGGATAAAGACGGTATTTATGATTTCCGCGATTTAGATTCTGATGCCGATGGTATTCCAGATAAGATGGAAGCAGGATTAAATCCAAATATCCCAGATGATACCGATGGAGATGGTTTAGCCGATTATCGCGACGTAGATTCGGACAATAATGGTATCTCGGATAAAGAAGAAGTGGGTCCAGATCCATTGCGTCCTATTGACACCGATGGAGATGGTGTACCAGACTACAAAGATCCAGATGATGATGGAGATAGTATTCCTGATAAGTTGGAAGATGATTTGAACTATGGTGCATTACCAGATTGCGATAAAGATGGTATACCAAATAGCAAGGATAAGGATATTTGCGAACCGTTTGTGACGCAAGGCTTCTCTCCAAATGGGGATGGTATCAATGATAAGTTTGTGATTCCTGGTATCATGAGTATGCCAAGCCACCACTTAAGCATCTTTAACCGTTGGGGTAATATAGTTTACGAAACCGACAATTATAAAAATGATTGGGGTGGGGAGATACCAAAAGGCATAGGTGTTGTTCAAGGAGAAGGTACAATTACGGATGGTGTTTATTTCTACATCATCGACTTCAAGGGAGCAAAACCAAATATTCAATCATTCATTTATGTGAATAGATTGGATAAATAAAGAGATTGAATGGATGCCCTATACATCCATTCAATAAGAGGGAAACCTCAAAAACATTAGAACACGGATTGCAGAAAGTCGGGACTTTTTAAGTTTCGACTTTTTTATTGGGCTAAAATTGACCCAAAAATTCCTATAAAAACGAGAACAAATTTTTAACCATTTAATAAGTATTATTCTATCAATCTTTAGATATTTGTGGAGCAATGAATAATTGCAAATTCTAACCACTAATAGCCAGACTAAACACCCAAGCATTTGGGTATTAAGTTTGTGCACATAAAAAATGTGTTCTAATCATCCTACCCATCAAAAAGCCATAGGCTTTTTAGGCCATTCGCCTAAGACAAATTTTTCATTCTTCTTTTGTGTATGTATTCCATTGATTTTCTTAAGCCTTGGGGCTAAAGCAAAAAGGATTCATGATAATGGATCACATGCTTTAATTCCGCCAAAGGAATGGAAACAGAAAGTGGAATCCCCTAGAAATAATCTAAACACTGGCTTGTCTGCTAAATATGTAAGTACGGCTACCCGCTTAAAAATAACAGGAGAAGCTCAGCAAATTGCTGGAACTAGTCAAGACATCACCATTACCGCACTAGATGATGATGGGAATGTGGATGTGAGCTATACAGGTACAAAAAACCTTTTTTTTTCTGGAGCAAGTACCGTTTTTGAGTTAGATTCCAGTGAATTAATAAGGCCAGGTGGAAAGGTTATAGTATTAGCGGATCTAAAACCAACAGTGAATGAAGTGAATTTTGAATCAACGCTATTTAGCGTCTTTTTTGCAAATGGGATGGCTACTTTGTCTTTAACCTTATATAAAGCTGAAAATGCCATAATAACTGTTACAGATACAAATTCGGGAATAGTATCTTCAGGATCCGATCAACTTCAAGTCAATGTATCCCCTGATAATTTTAATAATTTTCGACTATATATTAGCCAAGAACAGTTTAATCGAATTCCCTTTTTGGGGAGAAATTTAGTGAAGGCTGTGGATAGGTATTATAATACCATTGTAGATTTTGATGCTAGTTTGGAACCTGTATTCATAAGACTTTCCAATTTACCAGGAATTTTTGTAAGAGCCTCTGGTTCAAATTTATTGAACTTGAAATCAGATTTTGTCCAAGGAGTTGCTGATTTAACAGCAATAGGAATGGTTTATTCTGGTAAAGCCAACGTTATTGGAAATTTAATTGTTGGATTACACAATAATCAAAATGTAAACAATGCTATTCCCATGTATTATAGAGGAGGAGATGGGGCAAGTTTAAAAGTACTCAGTACTTCTGGAAATTCTAATTTAATTCGTAATGCTGGAAGAGATTTTGATATGATAATTAGAGCTTTTGATTTGGATGGGAATATCGCTGATTATTATAGAGGTAATAAATCCATCACTTTTTCTGCTAGTGCAAGTCTAGCCAATACAGGCCAAATCCCTCAAATTAATGAACGCAACATAGGTGAAGTAAATACATTTTTTTTTGACAATGGCCAGACTCCCATTTCTGGTATACCCTCGATATTTTATAAAGTAGAAGAGTTTTACATTTCTGCCACAGATGGGACAATTTCTTCCTCTTCAATTTCTGATCAATTATTAGTTAAAATAAATCCTAATCCTACATTAGGAAGATTCAAAGCCCAATTATACAGTCCCCAAACCTCAGGAGAATCATTTATCGGAGAAAATACACTTACCGCTTTAGATATTTATGACAACGTTATCACTAATTATAATGCAGGAACCTCAGTAAATAATGTTCGAGTTACGACCAGTTTAAATGGAACCATCACGGGTTTATCAGGAGTCAATGTATTGAATCGAGCGGGTGATTTTGTCGGTGGTGTAGCCAATTTAACCCGATTGGGATTGAAGTTTACAGGTCGGGAAGGCGTAGGGACATTTACTTTTACCAGAAACCAAAATAATGTTTCTGGAACCAGCAATGCCATCACCATGTACTCCGGCGATCGGGACCAAGATGGCTTATTGGACACCTATGAAGTCGGGAATAATGCTGAATTACCTCATGATTCCGACCAAGATGGCTTAGTCGATTTCGTGGATAAAGATTCCGATAATGATTCTTTATTAGATGTACTTGAGGGTGGGGGAGATACGGATCATGACGGTATTCCCAATTTTCTAGATCTAGATTCAGACGGAGATTGGTTGGGTGACAGTGATGAACGAGATGGCGACAATGATCTAGATGGTAAGCCCAATTACGTAGATGACGATTCTGATAATGATGGTATACCCGATGCTTGGGAAGGTAAAAATAAATGTACTACTTGTCTATCCAAACAAGATGATCAAGGTGATGGATGGGATGATCGTGGACAGTTTGTCGCAATAATAGATACCGATAAAGACGGCCAGCCTGATTTCCTTGACCAAGATTCAGATAATGATCAAATACCCGATCGTGTGGAATTGGGAGCAGATATAGACGGAGATGCTACTCCAAATTTTAGAGATTTAGATTCCGACAATGACGGTATTCCTGATACATTAGAAGCGGGTAATTTCGAACATCCCCGTGATACTGATTTAGATGGATTAGCTGATTTTGAAGATGTGGATTCAGATAATGACGGCTTATCGGATCGAGTGGAGGTTGGCCCAAATCCTAACTCACCCTTGGATACAGATCAAGATGGGATTCCAAACTACCTAGATTTGGATGCAGATGGTGATGGCATTTCAGATGTCACAGAACTAAGTAAAAATCCATTGCATCCAGTGGATACAGATGCGGATGGACAGCCCGATTATTTGGATCAAGATGCAGACGGCGATGGTATTCCCGATGCAATTGAAAAAGGAGCCAAGGCAATTCCTCAAGACTCAGATCAGGATGGTGCAGCCGATTTTCAAGATACAGATTCTGATGGAGATAGTATTTCAGATAAGCTAGAAGCAGGAGCCAATCCCCTGATTCCTGTTGATACCGATACGGATGGTATAGCTGATATTTTGGATTTGGATTCAGATAATGATGCTATTACGGATCAAATCGAAGTGGGAGAAAACCCGCTTCTCCCACTCGATACAGATTTGGATGGAATCGCTAATTATCGGGATGTAGATTCTGATGCAGACAGTATTCCAGATCAAATAGAAGTAAGTCAAAACAATGCAATACCCCTAGATACCGATTCAGATGGGAAAGCAGATTACCTAGATGCGGATGCGGATAATGACGGAATCCCAGATCAAATTGAGGTGATTTACAAAGGGGATAAGCCCGTGGATACCGATGCGGATGGCAAGGCAGATTATATAGACTTAGACTCGGACGGGGATGGTATTGCTGACTTGTTGGAAGCTGGCGCTAATCCGCTCAAGCCTTTGGATACAGATCAGGATGGTTTGCCTAATTTCCAAGATATTGATTCAGATGCTGATAGTATTTCAGATACCCAAGAAGCAGGATTAAATCCAGAAATTCCAGCTGATTTTGATGCAGACGGTATTCCCAATTACATGGATGTAGATTCGGATAACGATACAATCCCCGACAAAGTTGAAGCAAAACCGGCTTTGGCTGGTCCAAAAGATACGGATCAAGATGGATTTGCTGATTATTTGGATCTAGATTCGGATAATGATAAAATTCTAGATCGTTTTGAAGTTGGGAAGGATGTGAATAATCCAATGGATAGCGATCAGGACGGAATTGCCGATTTTCGCGATGTAGATGCAGATGGAGATAAAATACCTGATGCAATTGAGGTGGGAAAGAATCCTTTAAGTCCAATAGATTCCGATGGAGACGGGAAACCTGACTACCTTGATATTGATTCCGATAATAATGGCATTATCGATACCGACGAGGTTGGTCCAGATCCTACGAATCCTCTAGATACAGATGGCGATGGAATATATAATTATTTGGATGCAGATGATGATGGAGATGGCTTAATAGATAAGCTAGAAGATGATGTCAACTTTGGGGCACTTCCAGATTGTGACCGTGACGGAATACCTAATTCATTAGATGCTGATGTATGTGATACTTACCTGACCAATGGCTTTTCTCCTAACGGCGATGGCGTAAATGATTACTTTGTCATACCGGGAATTAAGTCTTTGCCTGACCATCATTTGAGTATTTTTAATCGATGGGGTAATCTGGTATATGAAACAGATAATTACCAAAATAATTGGGATGGACAATCCACCAATTTGGATATTCCTATGCTAGTTGACGGTAAAATTGTGGACGGTATTTATTTTTATCTGATTGACTTCAAGGGTCTTCGGCCTACGATTTCTTCCTTTTTATATGTCAATCGATTAAAAAAATAAAATCTTAAGTGGTTTATTAAATGTAGAAAGTCGAGCGGTTTTACTGCTTGACTTTTTTTTATAAAGAATACCTATTTATAATTTTCATCAAATCGAATATCAATTTCTTGGACAATTTATATGAAATCTCATTCGTTAAACGGCTGATTAAACCTGCTTCCGCAACGCTGGCAGGGTTTGGAACCCTGACAGCGTTAGGAGTTTCGCTATTTTCCTGCGTGAAAACACGGTTTAATCCTGGCGTTTAGAAGCTTAATTCTTCCATTTTTACTTCAGGATTCATCATATAAGTGATTAATGTTCCATCATTCAATACTTCCCCCACACGGTAACCTTTATACGGAGTACCCCAGCTCCCTCCAATATGGGAATCAAATAAAAACGGAGTATTGTTCATCATTTTTACCCCATCTTGATCATGCTCATGTCCATGAAAGGCAGCCTTCACATTTGGGTAATTTTTCAACAAATCAAAAAACTCAGGATGGTCAATCCCATGCTTGGTCCATTTGGCCTGAGGGATATGCAAAAACACTAAAACCTGCTTGTACTTTTTATGCGCGTCTAATTGCTCTTTCAACCAAGTTAAATCGGGGCAAAGGTACTTGCCCTGCTCATTGGATGTGTCACCTAATAAAATCCCTACTTTTTTATGTACTACTTGGTGATTCAATGGTGTTCCCCAAATGTCTTTCCAGTATTCCGGACTCACTAAATCATGGTTACCTCGGGTAACATAATAAGGCATTTTTAATCCGTCTATCTTCAGTTTGGCTTTGGGCATCCAAGTCTTATCATCGTGAACGATATCCCCGTTCATGACACAAAAATCCAATGGATTTTCTGCATGGAACTGGTTGATTTGTGCAATGGCCTTATCCAACATTTCTTCAAAAGCGGTGTTTGGCTGGCCATAATGTATGTCAGAGGCTACGATAAAACGTAATTTTACTTTCTTACGATACGACTCGACTTCACTAGCACTTAATGCTTTGACTTGTCCAGAAAGGAGAAATATTGAAGCAAAAGAAACTTGTTGAATAAAATTTCTTCTGCTATGGGATAGCTGTTCTTTTTTTGACATAGAGGTTTAGATTGAAAACTCAATTTATCTTTTTTAAACTATAAACTTATCCTTGTCCAAGATTCTTAATACTTTCTTAATTAAAATATCCCAAGTAATTTTCGTTTTCTTTATTGTATTTCCCTAATCCTTACTGCCAAATAGGGTTTTTCTGGTAACCTGATTTTCTTGTAATCCTTATCGAAAAAGCGGTAATCTCTTTCTTTTCCAGTTTCAAAGATCTCGGGCAAAGTCCGAATCGTCATACCATAGGTATCAATAATATCTACCTTAAAACGAGTTCCAGCAGTCAATTTACCAAAGGCTCCGTTATTGATCGGTAAATTAAAAATCCAGTAATCTTGAATTTGTTTGCCAAAATAGACTAAATAATGACCCTTACCACCCGACGAAGTAACATTGTCACGAGATACATCCGACAAACTCATTGGGCCAGGACCTTCTTCCAAGATTTGCCTTAAAAAGCCCACTCTTTTCCAACTTTCTCCGATGAATCTTCCTCCTTTGGCCCAGAATATCGTATCTCGGTGGTCTTTGAACATAAAGGATTCTCCATGAGTTACATAGGTACCTCCTATGACACCGTTCCAAATCAAATGCGTCATCGTTTCAGGACTATAGCGACCCCAGCGTGATGTAAGATTGCCCTCATAGCCAACTTCATCCAAGACGATTGGCTTGTGATAAACATTTCGAAGCATAGCAGCGGAATTAGGACTTTGAACGGGCGACTCATCTTGAACGCTCACGTGGGTAAATTCAGGTTTCCAATAATCGTAATAAGTGGCTGTAGCTCCATGAATGGAACATAAATGACGGTAAGGGTCTGCTTTGACCACTGTTTTTGTTAATTCGTCCCAGTCCGCAATCGTTTTCGATTTGACATAATCCCACTCATTGGCCATGGACCACCAGACATTTCTAAAAGATGAGATTCGAGCCAACAGATATTGAATATAGCGAATATTGACTTCCTTGGGCATGGCATCAAATCCCCATCTTCCTTTGTCGTAGGGATGAAAAAGAATTAAATCCGCCTCGATTCCCATGTTTTGCAAAGCATCAATTTGTTTTTCCAATTGTTGAAAAAAAGCTGGATTAAACTGAGTGTAATCCCAAACTTTCACTTCATTTCCTTGGGCATCGCGTTTGGTTTCTTGTAGGACAAAGGGGTAAAGATTAGGTTCTTCTTTGACCAAATCATAGTTTTTAGGGAAAACACACATCCTGATTTTATTGAACCCTGATTTTTGTAGGGAATTTAATGTCAATTGTTGCAATTCAGCACCCATGTGATTCCAAGCATAGGCAGTCGTGCCTAATGGATAGTAATTTTTATCATCGGAATAGCTGAAATGAAGCCCTTTTGTTTTTACTGGCCCATGATTTTGTGCAGATGGAGTCACACATTCAAACGTCCCAGTCTTTTTATCCAGTCCTGGCACGTTGCTTATTGTCGTGTATTTCCATGATCCTAATCGAGTGGACATAAATCGTAGTTTGAAACGATTGTTGCCATCATAAAAACCAGAAACGGTTAGCGTTGTATCTTGGTGAACAAATATGGCTTTGAATTCCACATCTTGAAATCCATTTCCTTTAAATGCTGTTTGATAGGTTAATTCCACTCGATTCCAGCGTTCCAATTGCTCTTGAGCTAGTCCAAATGATAGGCTAAATAGGAAGCTAATACATAATAGATATGATTTTAAATATCGAAGGGGATTCATGTAAATATGTCTTTGCATTTTAAAGATGAATCAAAGCTACAAGTTTAAGCGTTTGCTCATCAAATATTATCGAGATTTTTGTTCTAAAATGATTAATTTGCAAGCCTATTTTGGCGCCATAGTTCAACGGATAGAATAGACGTTTCCTAAACGTTAGATGTGGGTTCGATTCCCGCTGGGGCCACTATGAAATGATAAGTTATAGGTTATAAATGGAGATTATTCAATTCTACATTCTACATTTTCCATTCTTCATTGAGGTTAACCGCATGGTCATGTCGAATGACAGATAATATGGATTTGTAATCTCATGTTAAATGTTGGCTTCGAGAGCCTCAGCCAACATCGAGAACTTCAGCCTACATTATTCACAAACGATAGCATTCTACATTGAACGGTTAATCCCAACGAAAGATAGGAACGTAGCATGAGCGAAGCAAAAGGAAATTATAAATGATGAATTATAAAGTATTAATGGTGGTGGCTAATTCTACATTCTACATTTTTCATTTTACATTCTAAACAGTCCTATGCTGAGTGACAATCGGTTCCGCGCAGCGGAATTCGTCTTAGGATTAACCGTATTTCTCTCGTTTTTTTTGTTTCTTTTTTTATGAAAAAAAAGAAAAACCATGAAAAGAATTGTTCCAATTAAGTTAATGATAAAATGAAAAAGAATAAGCCAGCCCTTTATCGTTTCATCATTTCATTAGGATTTTCTTTTTTTGAAAAAAAAGAAACAAAAAAACTTCTTTTTTTGTCGTGCAGCCAAGGCGAATTCCACTTTGCGGAACCGTGATTCACTTCGCTATCGCCTATATTTTTGACGCCGACGCACATCGCCTATGCTGAGGTCAAAACCTCGTCTACCGCTTCGTTCATCACATTTCGCAGGGCTGCACGACGGTGTTTTCTATCAAAAAATCTACATGCTACATTTTACATGCTACATTGAAAGGTTAATTCCAAAGATTGTAAGGAGCCTAGATTTTATTAATCATTTTACCGCAAAATTCTTGCCTATATTTGAATGCATTATACCTGAAATTTGTTTTAATGTTTTATGAAAATTTCTACATTTCCTCTGCTAATCCCTAAACCCTAATATCTTTAATTCTACATTCTACATTCTACATTGTCATGAAACACACATACCCCATATCTGGAATGACTTGCCAAGGCTGCCGTAGCCACGTGGAGAAAGCACTCAACTCAGTCGAAGGAGCTGTGGCAACTGTCAACCTTGAAAAAGCAGAAGCGACCATCGAGATGGAACATCATATTTCCACTGAGATCTTTGAAAAGGCACTGCAAGCCAGTGGTGGTAATTACCACATTGGGCAAAGTCCGCAGCCCATGATGGCTAAATCTAAACCTGTCGCCATTCAAGGGGCTTTGTATTATTGCCCCATGCATTGTGAAGGAGATAAAACCTACGATAAACCCGGTTCTTGCCCTGTTTGTGGTATGGACTTAGTCGCACAAGCGGGAAGCACAGAGGATGAAAATAGTACTTATAACAAGCTGCTGTTCAAACTAAAAATTGCCATTGCTTTCACCTTACCCATTTTCATCATTTCCATGACGGACATGATTCCTGGGAATCCTTTGTTCCAATGGGCTTCCATGACCACTTGGAATTGGGTGGAATTGGTCCTATCTATTCCAGTCGTCTTTTATGCCACTTGGATGTTCTTTGAACGTGCTTGGCAATCCTTGATGAGTCGACATTTTAACATGTTTACGCTGATTGGTATAGGAGCGGGTGCGGCCTGGTTATTTTCGGTAATTGCCCTGTTTTTTCCTTCCATTTTTCCACATCAATTCCATTCCCACCATGGAACAGTCTATGTGTATTTTGAAGCGGCTACCGTGATTTTAACTTTGGTACTTTTGGGGCAAGTCTTGGAAGCTCGAGCCCATGGAAAGACCAATGCAGCCATTCGTGAATTATTGAAATTGGTGCCCAATGAAGCCACTTTATTGCGTGATGGTAAAGAAATAATTGTGCCCATTGATCAAATACAAAAACTTGATTTAATTCGGGTAAAACCGGGGGAGAAGATTCCGGTCGACGGGCATATTCAGGAAGGACATGCCTCCATCGATGAATCCATGATTTCGGGGGAGCCAATACCGGTCGATAAGCAAGTGGGGGATATGGTACGGGCTGGTTCTATTAATGGGAATACCAGTTTTATCCTGCAAACGGATAAGGTGGGGGCTGAGACTTTATTGGCACAAATCATCGATTTGGTGCATCAGGCAAGTAGTTCCAAAGCACCTATCCAAAAAATGGCGGATACTATTTCTTCTTATTTTGTGCCTGCTGTGGTACTTTCTTCACTGCTTACTTTTATAGCTTGGGCTCTGTTGGCCGATGAAAATGCCTATACTTTTGCCTTTGTCAATGCCATTGCGGTCTTGATTATCGCTTGTCCTTGTGCGCTGGGACTGGCCACACCGATGTCGGTCATGGTTGGAGTAGGGAAGGGGGCTCAAAACGGTATTTTAATAAAGAATGCGGAGGCTTTGGAGAAATTGGCAGAGGTGAATGTGGTGATTATCGATAAGACAGGTACGGTGACAGAAGGGAAACCTTCCTTGGAGAAAATGTTGGTCAGTTCGGAAGAGATTATTGAAAAAGATGTTTGGCAAAAAATCCTTTCCTTGAATATTTTGAGCGAGCATCCATTGGCCAAAGCTAGTGTGGTTTTTGCCAAGAATTTAGGGATTAGTCCTGTTCAAGTAAACCAATTCGAAGCTATTTTGGGCAAAGGAGTTTTGGGGCAAATAGCAGGAAAGACCTATGCCATTGGTAATCAAAAACTGATGGAAGAGCGAGGTATCAATATACCTGTAGATTTGTTTAAGCAAGTGTTGGCGGAGCAAAAACAGGGCAAAACGATTTCCTATTTTGCAGATGAAAAAGAGGCACAAGTAGCTTTGGTGATAAGTGATAAAATCAAAGAATCGAGTCAACAAGCCATCCAAGACTTACAGGCGGAAGGTTTGCAAGTCATTATGCTAACGGGCGACAATCAAGAAACAGCAGATTTAGTAGGGAAGAAATTAGGTTTAGATGCTTGGAAAGCTCAGATGTTGCCTCAATCTAAACTGGATGAAATAGTACGTTTACAGACTGAAGGCAAAAAGGTAGCCATGGCAGGAGATGGAATCAATGACGCCCCGGCTTTATCTCAGGCAGATATTGGCATAGCTATGGGTACAGGCACCGACGTTGCCATAGAAAGTGCCGAAATAACCTTAATCAAGGGAGATTTACGGGATATTGCCAAAGCCAGAAAACTTAGCCAAATGGTCATCCGAAACATCAAAGAAAACTTATTCTTTGCCTTAGGTTACAATGTATTAGGTATCCCCATTGCCGCCGGAGTGCTTTACCCATTCTTTGGCACACTTTTATCCCCCATGCTCGCCGCACTTGCCATGAGCTTCAGTTCCGTATCAGTGATTTCGAATTCCTTGAGGTTGAGGGGGAAGGTGTTGTAATGTAGAATGTAGAATTAGGAATGTAGAATTTTATTGTACTTATGAATTAATTAGAAGATAAAAATTTAAGAATTTGATAATTTTCAATATCTATTATTCCCAATTCTACATTCCCAATTCTACATTCCCAATTCTACATTCCCAATTCTTCATTCTCCATTCCCACAACTTACTCTGGCACATACTCATCACTATGCCCCATCAAGTGATTACCGCTTAGCCAGTTCGGAAAGATTTGGTAGTGCTTATCTTTGATTAGGTTCATGACGGTTTCACGCAATTCGTTCAAATTGCTCTTTTGCTCGGCCGAGATAAAGACGGTTTTAGGTTGATTGGTTTGCCAGTGGGTTTGTTTCAAGAACTGAGTCACGCGATCCATCTTGCTCAATTCAGGTTCTCCATCCTCATTCAAGGCTGCGCCTTCAAAGAACACGTCTTCCACAGGGAATAAATCAATCTTGTTAAATACTAGGATGGTTGGCTTATCGCCCGCGCCCATTTCATTCAAAATCCCTTGAACAATCTCAATTTGTTCCTCAAAATTCGGATGGGAAATGTCAACGACGTGTAAAAGTATATCGGCCTCTCTCACCTCATCCAAAGTAGATTTAAAGGATTCAATCAGCAGGGTAGGGAGTTTACGAATAAAGCCTACGGTGTCTGTCAAAAGGAAAGGAATACCTTCCCAGCTTACTTTACGAACAGTAGAGTCTACTGTAGCAAATAATTTATTCTCAGCAAAGACATCAGCCTTAGCCAATTTTTGCATCAAAGTAGATTTACCTACGTTGGTATACCCCACCAAAGACACGCGCACCATGCGGTCGCGGTTCTTACGCTGAGTATAGGTTTGTCGGTCTATAGCCTCTAACTTTTCTTTCAAAAAGGCAATGCGGTCATTGGCAATACGACGGTCAGTTTCTAATTCCTTTTCACCTGGACCACGCATACCCACACCACCTCGTTGCTTGGAAAGGTGAGACCACATGCGGGTCAAACGAGGCAACATGTATTGGTACTGCGCCAATTCCACCTGGGTTTTAGCCTGTACCGTTTTAGCTCTTTGAGCAAATATGTTCAAGATCAACAAACTACGGTCCAAAACTTTCATTTCTTTACCGCACAATGATATCTCGTATTCAATGTTCCTAACCTGTGAGGGCGACAAATCATCGTCAAAGATGATCATATCCACATCTTTGTCAATCACATACCGAATTACATCATCCAATTTACCTTTACCCACATAGGTGCGGTTATCTGGCTTGGCTAGTTTTTGAGTAAAACTTTGCAAAGTCAAAACCCCTGAGGTAGAGGCCAAAAAAGCTAGCTCGGCCAGATACTCGGCCGTTTGCTGTGCATTTTGTTTTTGAGTAGTCACAGCCACTAAGACGGCGGTTTCTTGCTCTTTATCAGTACTATATCCCTTTTCTTCTCCCATATATAAGCTAAAAAAAGCCTTCCCGTTAAGAAAGGCTTTTTCAAATTAAGCAATTCTATTTTATAAGCCCTTAATTAATTTCTCATTAAGTGCTACGTAATCATCATTTTTAGCAGCTTTCGCCAATTCAATGGATTTCAAAGCCGTTGCTTTGGCACCCGTTTTATCTCCCATTTTCGCTTGAATCTTCGCTTTTAAATGGAATACC
This sequence comes from Aquirufa ecclesiirivi, assembly GCF_011250515.1. Classification (GTDB taxonomy): domain Bacteria; phylum Bacteroidota; class Bacteroidia; order Cytophagales; family Spirosomataceae; genus Aquirufa; species Aquirufa ecclesiirivi. The sequence goes on from NZ_JAANOP010000006.1 coordinate 22,407, forward strand.
CAAAAAGCTGTAGGATTAGAATCCGTTGCTTTTGAAACCCATTCCAAAGCCTTGTTTAAATCACGTCCCGTCTCAAAATAGTAGGAAGCAGACTCAAAATAGGGTTTAGTATCAGCACTCATCACTTTTTCAATGGAAGCAGCAATCTTAGCATCAATCTCTGTTTCTACCGGAATAGACACGAAAGTCTTTTCCCAAGATATTTGTATGAACATCTTATTAGCAGCAACTAGTTCAAATTGGTATGCCAAAGATTCCACAGGATATTGCAAAGTAGCTGTTGGTACAGATACGGTCAATACATTTTCCTCCGGGTGGTAATTGAAAACTCCGTCTGTTCCTTTATTTAAGATAATTTCCCAAGATTTCTCCGTAGGATTAATCATCAATTGGTAAGAACCAGCTTTCAAGCTTTTGCCCATGATTTTAACATCTTCACCAAAAGTGATTTTGGTAGGAGCATTGGCACCCGCTCTCCATAATTTGCCGAAAGGAACAATATCACCAAAAATCTTACGGCCACGTAGGGCAGGACGAGAATAAGTGATCTCTACAGATGAAAGAGAAAACTCTTGTTTGATGGTTTGTGTCGGACTTGGAGTCGGAGTTTTGAATGATTGCGCTTGGGCATTCATTCCTAAAACTGACAAAACCAGAAGCAATATGATCTTTTTCATAGGATTTAAGCAGATAAGGCCTCAGCTCCACCTACGATCTCAAGGATCTCGTTGGTAATTGCGGCTTGACGTGAACGGTTATATTCTAATTTCAATGCTTTAATCAATTCACCGGCATTGTCTGTCGCCTTATCCATGGCTGTCATACGAGCACCATGCTCAGAAGCATTGGACTCTAATAAAGCACGGAAAATGGACAATTTGATGGATTTTGGAATCAATTCATTGATGATTTCTGCCTCAGATGGTTCAAAAATATAATCCACTGCTGAAGGTTTTACATCACCTGTATTGCTTTCTTGCAAAGGCAATAATTGCTCCGTGCGAATGATTTGAGTCGCTACGTTTTTGAATTCGTTGAAAACGATTTCTACGACGTCGTATTGTTTTTCAGCAAAGCCATTCAATACTTCTTCTCCTATCAAACGCGCATTGCCAAAATTCAATTTGGTATAAATATCTTGGTAATCAGCGTTCAGCTTGTAGCCTCTACGACCTAAATATTCACCCCCTTTTTTACCTAATGGCATCACGGTTACTTGACCCGCTTGGTTCAAAGCCGCGTATTTTTGTTGAATTAAAGCAATGGTTGCTTTACCAATGTTCGCATTAAAAGCACCACACAAACCACGGTCAGATGTTACCACCAAAATTAATACGTTTTTGATTTCACGTACTTCAGTGAATGGATTCTCTTTTCCTGCATCCGTACGTCCTGATACTGTCGCAATCATTTCTGATAACTTCTTAGAATAAGGGCGCATTTGGACAATGGCATCAGTGGCACGACGCAACTTCGCTGCCGAAACCATTTTCATGGCCTTGGTGATTTGTTGCGTCGAATTAACTGAAACAATTCTATTTCTTACTTCTTTTAAGGAAGCCATACGATTCTAATTTTTTAAACTGCGTATTTAGCTGCTACTTCATTTCCTACACGCTTCAGTGTAGCTGTCAAGGTATCATCAAATTTACCTGCTCCTAAAGCATCCAATGTTGCTTTTTCAGTGGCACGTAATACTTGGATGAAATCTTTTTCAAATTCACGTACTTTCTCTACGGGTACCTTATCCAAGTTACCTGTTGTAGCCAAGTAAATCATAGCTACTTGATCTTCTACGCGTTGTGGAGAGAATTGAGGTTGTTTCAACATCTCTAAGTTACGACGACCACGGTCGATCGTTAATTTGGTAGAAGCATCCAAATCAGATCCGAACTTAGCAAAAGCTTCCAATTCACGGAATTGAGCTTGATCTAATTTCAAGGTACCTGCTACTTTCTTCATTGACTTAATCTGTGCGTTACCACCTACACGAGATACCGAAATACCTACGTTGATCGCTGGACGAATACCGGCGTTGAATAAGTTAGACTCTAAGAAAATCTGACCGTCCGTAATCGAAATTACGTTGGTAGGGATATAAGCAGAAACGTCACCCGCTTGTGTTTCAATGATCGGAAGAGCAGTTAAACTACCACCACCTTTAACCAAATGCTTAATTGAATCTGGTAAATCATTCATCGACTGAGCAATAGCATCCGAAGCATTTACTTTAGCTGCACGCTCCAATAAACGAGAGTGAAGGTAGAAAACGTCACCAGGATATGCTTCACGTCCTGGTGGGCGACGAAGTAATAAGGACACTTCACGGTAGGCTACAGCTTGCTTAGAAAGGTCATCATAAACAACCAAAGCAGCACGACCAGTATCACGGAAGAATTCACCAATCGCTGCACCTGTAAATGGAGCGTAGAATTGCATGGGAGCTGGATCTGCCGCACTCGCCGAAACGATTACGGTATACTCCATAGCACCTGCTTTACGCAATGTTTGCTCTACTTGTTTGATGGTAGATGCTTTCTGACCGATGGCTACATAAATACAAAAAACAGGCTCCCCTTTATCGTAAAATTCTTTTTGATTAATAATCGTATCAATACAAACAGCTGTTTTTCCTGTTTGACGGTCACCAATAACTAACTCACGCTGACCACGTCCTACTGGGATCATAGCATCGATCGCTTTGATACCTGTTTGAAGAGGTTCTGTTACGGGTTGACGGAAAATTACCCCTGGTGCTTTACGCTCCAATGGCATTTCGTATAAATCTCCCGTGATAGGACCATTTCCGTCGATAGGCTCACCTAAGGTGTTTACTACACGACCTAAAATGCCATCACCCACTTTAACCGAAGCAATTAACTTGGTTCTCTTTACGGTATCGCCCTCTTTCACCAAGGTGGATTCGCCTAATAATACGGCTCCCACATTGTCTTCTTCTAGGTTCAATGCCAAGGCTTTCAATCCGTTTTCAAAAACGATCAACTCACCTGCTTGTACATTGGATAACCCGTAAATACGAGCTACACCATCACCCACTTGGAGTACGGTACCTACTTCTTCTAATTCTGCTTGGGTCTTAGCCTGAGATAATTGCTCCCTAAGGATGGCTGAAACTTCGTCTGGTCTTACTGATGCCATGTTAAAATGGAGTTTTCTGGGATGTTAAATACTTATTTTGAACTAAATTTTCGGGTGCAAAATTAGTTATGAAATTTCAATATTCCCATAACTATTGCAAAAAATGTATGAATTCATAAGACTTTTTTTAGATACATGCCGTTAGGTCAATAGAGGCTCTGTTAAATGCCGTTAAAATAATTGAGAAAGAGCCATTTTTCTGTATCTTAGAGGCTTTGTTTGACTATATTAATAAAATCTATGAAATTTCCATTGACACGATTAACGACTATTCTTACACTATCTGTACTATCTTTTTCCACTTTTGCTCAGACAAAACCTGCCGCTAAAACTAAAGTAGCCGCTAAACCTGCTGCTTCAGATCCTAAAGCGAAAGCCGCTCCTCATGCTGGTGCTCATTTTGCTAGTACGCTGGATTCTGTTTCTTATGCCGTAGGTGTTTTGGTCGCTCAAAATTTCAAATCTCAAAATGTTGTCTTGAAACCTGAAACCGTTGCCAAAGGTTTTGCTGCAGCCACACAAGGTAGCACTTTAAGCCTCAGCGAACAAGATTGCCAAAAAATAGTGAATAACTTCATGATGCGTAATCAGGAAAGACAAATGGCGGAAGGAGCCAAGCAGTTTTTGCCTAATAAAGAGGCTGGCGAAAAGTTTTTAGCCGAAAACAAAAAGAAAGCTGGTGTGTTAGTTACACTGAGCGGTTTACAATATGAAATCATCAAAGCAGGGGATGGTCTTAAGCCAACCTCTTCTGACAAGGTTAAAACCCATTATCATGGAACTCTGATTGACGGTACCGTGTTTGATTCTTCTGTGGACCGTGGAGAGCCAATCTCTTTCCCAGTTACAGGTGTAATCCCAGGTTGGGTAGAGGCTTTACAGATGATGCCAGTAGGTTCTAAATGGAAATTGTACATTCCTCAAGAACTAGCCTATGGCATCCGCGGCGGTGGAGCAGCCATTAAACCTTATTCTGCCTTGATTTTTGAAGTTGAATTGATTGCCATCGAAAAATAACAAAACGTATTCAGGTATATGAAAAAGATACTGCCTATTTTAATCCCATTGTCACTTTTAGTGGTTTTGTTTTTACACGGCAAAAACCAAACTACTTTTCCTTCTACCAAATCCGTGGTGTATCAGGAAGGTGATTTACAACCCACCGATACTCAGCGCAAGGTGGAGCGATTGGTCTTTGGTATCTTGAGTAATTACCATTACCGTAAAATTCCGGTGAACGACTCGCTGTCGTCCAAAATCTACGATGCCTATTTGAAAGAGTTAGATCCCAATAAAGTTTTTTTCTTAGCTTCTGATGTGGAGGAATTGGAGAAATACAGGTTAACCATCGACAATCAATTGAACGATGGTGATTTGACTTCGGCTTTTGCTATTTATAATCGTTACCAGCAACGCATGAAAGAGCGTTATGCCTACATCGATCAAATCTTGCAAAAAATACCAGATTTTACGGTCGAAGAGACCTATCAACCAGGCAGAGAAAAAGCTCAATATGCGGCATCTAAAGAAGAGCTAAACGACTTTTGGCGTAAAGACGTGAAAAGACAATTGCTGGATTGGAGAATATCTGGAAAAGCGGACACCACAGCATTACGTGAGTTAAAAGATCGTTACAAGCGTTCCGAAAAATACATGGCACGTACTCGATCAGAAGATGTGTTTCAGGTTTTCATGAATGCCTACACTGAAAGTATTGACCCGCACACTTCTTATATGATTCCTCGTACGGCTCAAGCTTTCAATACCGATATGGCGCAGAGCTTTGAGGGAATTGGAGCTACACTTCGTTTGGAAGGAGATTATGTGACCATTCAGGATTTGATTCCAGGCGGTCCCGCATTTAGAAGTAAGCAAATCAATCCCAAAGACCGCATTATCGGTGTGGCTCAAGGAGATGATGGTACTTATGTGGATGTGATAGGCTGGTTCACTGATGACGCCGTCAAGCTGATTCGTGGACCTAAAAGCACCGTGGTTCGTTTGAAATTATTGCCAGCAGGAGCTGGTGCAGGTTCTCCAGGTACGGAAGTTCGTTTGGTTCGTGAGAAAATTAAGTTGGAAGAACAAACAGCCAAAAAAGAGATTTTAACCTACAACCAAGGAGATAAGAAAATTAAATTAGGTTTAATCACCATTCCCATGTTTTACCGCGATTTTGAAGGGGCGCGCAAAAGAGAATCGGATTTCAAATCTACTTCAGCTGATGTGAAGAAATTCTTAACGGAGTTTAAAACAGAAGGTGTCGATGGATTAATCATTGACCTAAGAAATAATGGAGGTGGTTCATTGATTGAAGCAGTGGATTTAACGGGTTTATTCATTCCAAAAGGCCCTGTGGTGCAAAGAAAACAATCCGATGGCAAGATTACTCAGGAAGTAGACAAAGATCCAGAGCAATTCTACGATGGCCCTATGGCGGTATTGATTAATCGTTTCTCGGCTTCAGCTTCGGAGATTTTTGCAGCGGCTATTCAAGATTATAAGCGCGGCATTATTGTAGGAGAACAATCCTACGGTAAAGGCACGGTGCAGTCGGTGGTGGACTTGGATAATTACATGAACAACGAGAAAGAGCCTGTAGGTCAATTGAAAATTACCTTGGAGAAATTCTATCGTATCAATGGTAGCTCCACACAGCATAAAGGAGTAAGTCCAGATTTTGCACTACCTTCCGCATTTTCTGCCGAGGAGTTCGGAGAAAGCTCACAGCCTAGTGCTTTGCCTTGGGATATGATTCCAGCGACCAATTATCAAATCACATCCAACATCAATCCAGGGTTAATCAATAAGATGCAATCTAGCTTCCAAGCACGTTTGAAATCGAAACCTGATTTAATCAAGTTGAAAGATGATTTTGAACGTTGGAAAAAGATTAAGGAATTGAATTCTATTTCCTTGCAAATCGACAAGCGTAAGAAGGAGTTGGATGAGCAAAAGAAAAAGCCAGATGAGTCGCAAGCGGTCATGGATAACATTGCAAGTTCTGCAGCAGAAACACCAGATGGTGATAAGGATAAAAAAGCATCAACGGCGGATAAGCATGCAAAAGATGTCTATTTAAAGGAAACGCAACAATTATTGGCAGACTGGGTCTTAGGTCCACTACCCACTAAAGTAGCGTCTAAGCCTTCGGCAAAGAAATAATGGCTGATTTAGAGAAAATATTAGATCAATCTTTACCTCTGGTTCGAGAAGTTGGCCAATGGATACAATCCATGGTGAATCAGATTGCCATTGAACACATTCAATACAAAGGCAAAAACGATTTAGTTTCTTTTGTGGATCAGACGGCTGAAGTCCGTTTGAAAGAAGGACTTGCATCCATTTTTCCTGAGGCAGGTTTTATTGCTGAGGAATCAGCATCCGATTTTTCAGAAGTAGGAGATGGTTATTATTGGGTAATAGATCCTTTGGACGGAACGACTAATTTCTTGCATCAATTACCTATTTATGCAGTTTCCGTTGGTTTGATTTATCAGAAACAACCCGTCTTAGGTATGATTTATGAGCCCAATCGGGATGAATTATTTTATGCGGTAAAAGGAGCTGGGGCACATTTGAATGGTTTACCTATTCGGGTTTCTTCGCAGCCTACATTAGAAAAGAGTTTGTTAGCAACGGGTTTTCCTTACCATGATTTCTCTTACCAAGACAAATATTTAACACTCTTGAAGGAACTCATGCAAAAAAGTCATGGTTTACGAAGAATGGGCGCTGCCGCCATTGATTTAGCTTATACTGCTTGTGGTAGATTTGAAGGTTTTTTTGAAGCTAATCTAAAACCTTGGGATGTAGCAGCAGGTAAAATCATCATTGAAGAAGCAGGAGGGAAGGTGACTAACTTCTCAGGTGGTTCGGATGTGATTTTTACGGGTCAAATTATTGGAGCAGGGGCTATTTTTGAAGAATTTTTAGGAACTTTACAAACGCATTGGGAAAACTAATATGCTTATGGAAAAGATCATTATCAGTCTCGTATTTGTTGGAGCAGTAGTTTATTTAGGGAGAATGGTCTATCGGATGTTTTTTTCCAAACAAGTGGGTTGTGCCAAAGGTTGCGGAACTTGTTCGGCAATGCCCACGGAAACCAACAATCCCGTTTAAGCTTTGAAAGAGACGTCCAGCGGTAAAATAGTCGACTTACACATCATTCGCAGAATTTATGGGTTTATACAGCCATATAAATTCCGTTTTTGGTTATTGGTATTTTTGATTCTTTGCATGGCAGGTGTTTCTCCTGTAGTCCCCTTACTCATTCGTTATACCCTTGATCATGATGTGGATATAACTCATATACAAGATCTCTTGCGTATGTTTTTCATTATGCTTGGGGTATTATTTTTGCAAACAGGTTTACAATTTTCTACTAGTTATTTAGCAGGTTATTTAGGTCAAACAGTAATCCGAGACATTCGAGTTACCTTATACCAAAAAATCATTAACCTACGATTGGCCTTCTTTGATGCCACACCCATTGGTCGCTTGGTCACTAGGACCGTTTCTGATATAGAAACCTTGAACGATGTTTTTTCAGAGGGTTTAGCTTCCATTGCGGGGGATTTATTGCAGTTGTTTTTGATCGTGGGCGTCATGTTTTATACCGATTGGCGGTTGACCTTGATCATTTTAGCTACGGTACCCTTCATGGTTTTATCGACCTACATTTTCAAAGAACACATCAAAAAATCCTTCAATGAGGTTCGTTTGGCAGTAGCCAATCTGAATTCCTTTGTGCAAGAGCATATTTCTGGAATGATGATTGTGCAATTGTTTCATGCCGAAAAAAGAGAATTAGTCAAGTTTCAAGAAATCAATAAGGATCATCGTGATGCCAATATCAAGAGTATTTGGGCTTATTCGGTGTATTTTCCTGTGGCTGATGTGATTGCTGCTGTGGGTACGGGTTTGGTGGTGTGGATGGCTTCGACTTACATTTTGAAAGAACAACAAAGTGTGGGGACATTGACGGCTTTCATCATGTTCATCAACTTGTTCTTTAGGCCTATTAGAATGTTGGCCGACCGTTTCAATACCTTGCAAATGGGGATTGTTTCTACGGAAAGGATTTTGACACTCTTGGATTCAACGGATTATATTCAAAATAATGGGACACATTTGGCCGACAAATTGGAAGGAAATGTGGAATTTAAAGACGTGACTTTTGCCTATAATGAGCCAGAATGGGTGGTTCGAAATGTGAGTTTTGAGGTGGAGGCAGGTAAAACCTTGGCCATTGTAGGGGCAACAGGGGCAGGTAAATCTTCCATCATTGGTTTATTAAGTAGAATGTACGATTGTCAATCTGGAAATATACTGATTGATGGTATTGCTTTGACCGATTATGAAATAGGAAGTTTAAGAAAAAATATTGCGGTAGTATTGCAGGATGTGTTTTTGTTCAGTTCTACAATTGCATATAACATTAATTTAGGAGATGAATCCATCAGTCAAGAAAAGATGGAGGAGGCCGCCAAAGCCGTTGGGGTGCATGATTTCATTATGTCCTTGCCGGGAGGCTATCAGTATCAAGTTATGGAAAGAGGGGCAACCTTGAGTGTAGGTCAGCGACAATTGATTTCCTTTGTAAGGGCATTGGTACATGATCCTAAGATTATCATTTTGGATGAGGCTACTTCTTCGGTGGATACTGAAACAGAATTGATGATTCAAGAGGCCATCGCCACTTTAATGAAGGGGCGTACTGCTGTGGTGATTGCTCACCGATTATCGACGATTCGTCATGCACACCAGATATTAGTGATGGACAAAGGATTGATTAAGGAACGAGGAAATCACGATAATTTGATTAAAAAAGACGGTTTATACGCTCAATTATACCATTTGCAATTTAGTAAAGCAGTTTAATTCGGACGTACGCACAATTATGATTATCTTTGCGCTCTTATGAAATTGAAAAATTTAGTACTGATTCTTTTTGTAGCCGTAATTGGCTTAAGTTCTTGTGGGAAATTTGAGAAATTCCGTAAGAGTGCTAGTGTGCCGCTCAAATACAAGGCTGCGGTAGATTATTATAAAAAGAAGGATTTTGCCAAGGCTGGGATACTTTTTGATGAGATTCTACCTTTGTTAAAAGGTGATTCTACTCAAGAATTAGCCACTTTTTACCAAGCTTATTGTGATTTCAATACAGGTAATTATACCTTAGCCAATTCGCATTTTAAGAAATTTGCGGAAGTATTTTCTCGCAGTGAATATGCGGAAGAAGCGATATACATGTCGGCATTTGCTTTGTACAAAGACTCTCCTAATTACAATTTGGATCAAACAGGGACTTTGTCGGCTATCAACGAGATTCAGAGTTATTTAAATAATTACCCAGATACCAAGTTTAAGGAAGAGTGCAGTAATATCATTCGGGAATTGCGTAAGAAATTAGAACGTAAAGCTTATGAAAAAGCGCGTTTGTACTATAAGACATCGCCTTTCAATATTGCTACCTTGAAATCTTCCGTAATTGAAATTACCAATTTTCAGCGTGATTTCCCTGATTCAGATTACAACGAAGAAATGGCATATTTGAAGGTCTTATCACAATTTGAGTTGGCGAATAGCACCATTGAGATAAAACAAAAAGAACGTTATACAGATGCTTCCAAGTTTTATTTGGAGCTAGTAGATAAATATCCAAACAGCAATTATTTGAAATTAGCTGAGAAGATGTACACGAAAAGTGTTGAAGAGGTAGCTCGTATTACTAGATTGGAAGACGAGTATAAGGCAGCTGTGGAAAAGGAGAAGGCGAAAACCTCCAAATTGGCCACCAGTCCTCAATAGTTTTTACCAAAAATTTAGTCTAAATTTGCAATCTTAAATTTATAGAGATGTCTAAGATCCAAACAAACCCATCGATCATCACCCGTGATGTTGATAAAATTGCCGAAAAGACGGGAAATGTGTACGAATCAATTTCCATTATTTCGCAAAGAGCGCGTCAAATCTCTAGTAAGATGAAGGAAGAATTATCGGGTAAACTTTCTGAGTTTGCATCTTCAGTAGATAATTTAGAAGAGATATTTGAGAACCGCGAGCAAATTGAAATTTCCAAATATTACGAGCGTATGCCTAAGCCTTCGGCTTTAGCTATCGACGACTTTATGGCAGATAAAGTTGATTTTCGTATCCGTGAAGAAGGTACAGACGAAAAATAATTTTATTTCGTTTGATTTCTAACCATGAAATCTACTCCCTTTTTTCTGAGCTTAATCTTGTTGCTAACTTCCTGGGGACTTTGTGCCCAGGAGTTACAAGCAACAGTGACCATCAATACCGAGCAATTACAGCTCGATCAGCAGCGCGGAAGCAATCAAATCTATCCAGAATTACAAAGAACGATGCAAGACTTCCTGAATGGAAGACGCTGGTCCAATGATAATTTTGCTCCTGAAGAAAAAATCAAAGTTAATATCAATTTACTTTTGACTAAAGCCACCTCGCAGGGCGACTTTGAGGCCAATGCTCGATTACAAGTATTGCGACCAGTATTTGGGACATCCTATGAAACGATAGTTTTGAACATCATTGATAAAAACTTCAATTTCAAGTATTTACTGGGCATGCCCCTGACTTATAACGACAATTCTTTTATTGATAATTTGAGTGCCATGTTGGCTTATTATGCCTATTTAGCTTGTGCTTATCAATATGATTCCTTTGGTAAAATGGGAGGGGATGTGTTCACTCAGAAGTTATTTAACTTGACCAATTTGGCTCAAACTTCTGGCACTGGTTGGGGCGTAGTGAATGATGTTCGCAGTCGGGTTGCCATCTCGGAAAGCTTAATGAATCAGCAATTGCAGGGTATCCGAGAAGTAAATTATACGTATCACCGATTATTATTGGATACTTATAAAGATCAGCCAGATGAAACCCGAAAAGGAATCTTAGAGTTGTTGAATCAAATTCGTCAAATCAATCAAATTCGTCCAGGTGCGGCTAACATTCGTATTTTCTTTGATGCCAAGGCTGATGAAATCTTCTCCATCATGGATGAAGCTAGTCCTAGCGAGCGCCAGCAAGCTTTTGCTTACCTCAGTTTATTGGACCCTATCCGCACAGAGACGTATAGGAAGTTAATTAGATAGATATTCGTGATTTTGTTGGGGTAGATTTATCTTGACAGCTTTGTTGTGACAGGGTTTATTGGAGCAGGGCTTGTTGGGAGAGATTTGTTGGGAGAGATTTATTTGCGCAGGATTGTTTGGAGAGATTTGTCAAATCTTCAAGATTTGACAAATCTAAGCGGAACGCAGATCATTTTCAATCTAGAGAATCTAATCCGTAATTTTTATCAAGTACCTTATTTAAGGTTGAACATTTACTTATTTTGTTGGTTACATGGCATAGATTGTTTTGTACTTAAATATTACACTCTAATGGAACTACTGCCTGTTGAAAAGATTCAAATTAATGCGCGTAAAATCGCCGAAATAGATAGCGTAGTAAAATCTATTTATCGTTTAATTATTTATAGCCGTTACCATTTAGATGATGATTTATTGGATATATATGTGACAGGCGTCAATGATTTGAAAGAACAATTAAGCATTAAAAATGCTCAAATGGAAGCTCAAAATGAGGAGGAAGCAATAGAGTACGTCAAGAATTTGAAAGTTTCACTTGATTTCGTCATCTCTGAAATAGTGTTTCATCAAAATTTAAGCAAGGAGATTCAATTGTTCCAATTACTCCGCCTAGTCTCTCCGGAAACAAATGCTTTGCATCCTAATCGTTATCGACATACCATGGTACAAATTGGTGCACATATTTGTCCCGACCCAATGATGGTGCCAAGTTTGGTAGCTGAGCTTTTTTATCGAATTCAACACATTTCTAACCCCATCATTCGAGCAATTTACTTCCATCATGAGTTAATTCGTATTCATCCATTTGCGGATGGTAATGGAAGAGTTACTCGAATTGCTAAAAATTGGATGCTCATGTATGAATTATATCCCCCTATTTTTATTAATGATGCTCCACAAAAAAAGGATTACATATCTACCTTAGCCAACAGTTTTAGAGAGTTAGAGAAATCACCCAACCAATGGAATCGTTATACCGAATTGTTTTTTGAACAAGAATTAGACCGACTTTTAATCAATTCTAATTTACTTTATGAAAGTATTAATTTGAAAGGGTTATCTAGGGAATGTCAAGGTGTAATTTAATGCAATTAAATTAAGAAATCCTTTTTAAGTGGCTGAGGTTCTCGAACCCACAATGCTCAATTATTCAGGTGGCTGAGGCTCTCGAAGCCACGATGCTCATTTACTCTGGTGACTGAGGCTCTCGAACCCACGATGCTCATTTACTCTGGTGACTGAGGCTCTCGAAGCCACAATGCCCATTTACTCTGGTGGCTGAGGCTCTCGAAGCCACAAAGATTGCTGAGTGACATCAGAAATAAATTATATCCACAGGTAAGTTGGCTTCGAGAGCCTCAGCCAACTCTATTTCTAGGGGAAATTCACCCATGTGCCATATTGCTCTTAACAGGTTAAAGCGAATTTTAATCTTAAATATTATCTAATGAATTCGTTCAATTGTTACCTTAAAATTTGATGTATCAACGATATAATTGCAATACGTGTTGCAAAAACTCTCGAACCCACAATGCCCATTCACTTTGGTGGCTGAGGCTCTCGAAGCCACCACATGAGGCTCTCAAAGCCACAATGCTCAATTATTCAGGTGGCTGAGGTTCTCGAAACCACGATGCTCATTTACTCAGGTGGCTGAGGTTCTCGAACCCACGATGCCCATTCACTTTGGTGGCTGAGGTTCTCGAAGCCACCACATGAGGTTCTCAAAGCCACAATGCTCAATTATTCAGGTGGCTGAGGTTCTCGAAGCCACCATATGAGGTTCTCGAAGCCACTCTATGAAGCCACATGCTTATTTTCTAAAGTCAAAATGCACAGCCCCTCCGTCTTATCTGTCACCTTGTTGCGGTTATCAATCCGATGCCCCATCACCCAAACCACAGAACCTTTACTCAAGACCAATTGAACATTTTTCTTCAAATTCAACGGCACTTTTTTATCGGTTAAAAAATCAGAAATTAATTTCTTTTGATTCATACCCAAAGGACAAAACCAATCTCCTTCCTGGTATTTTCTGATTTCTAGTGGGAAATGCAAGGTCTCTGCATCTAAACAGGCCACGTGGGAACCTGTAGGAGGAGTGAATCCTTTTTCATTTTCTCCAAAATCAATGTGCAAAATCTGATGTCCTAAATCTACTTCCTCTGCTTCCTCATCCACTAGGATAGGTTTAAATTCAGATTGATCCTTTGGACTAATTACCCATTGTTGCCGATCAATATTCAAGATATGACTAGGTGATTCAAAAATTTTACCAATTTGTAGATCACCAGCTGCTAAAATATGCCCCATGGCATCTGCCGTAAAATGATAAGCCAATAAAAGCTGCTGGCGCATCACTATCTCTTTCTCAACTAAACTCTGTTCACTTAATTGTATAAATAGGTTTCCTTGTGCGTCAGATTTACAACGTTCTTGTTTCCATATTTGAAATTCAGCTTGCATCCATTTTTCAATGGAAGCGATGTTGGCACTACTTTGAGCCACACTTTGCTCAAAATGGGGGTTTAATTCGATGAACTTTGGAATAATCTCATGCCGAATAAAATTCCTTTGATATTTCGTAGAAACATTAGAAGAATCTTCTCGCCAAGCCAATTTGTGACTAACTACAAAATCAAATATTTGCTCCTGATTTGCAAAAGCCATCGGGCGAATGATGTACCCATTTTTAACAGGTATCCCATGAAAGCCAGCTAGACCACTCCCTCTACTCAAATTCATTAATACAGTTTCTGCACTATCCATCTGATGATGTGCAGTAGCTATAAAATCATAGCCCTCCCTTTGTCGAATCTCCTCAAACCAATCATATCTCAATATTCTGGCAGCCATCTGTGTAGAAAGTTTCTCTTTCTCAGCAAAAGCTTTTGTATCAAAACAAATAGTATAGTAAGGAACTTTTAAGGTCTTGGCCATTTTTTTGACAAATACCTCATCCGCCAACGATTCTTCACCCCGCAAACTGAAGTTGACATGCGCTATCCCAAAATTAAATTTGGCCAACGAAAATAGTTTGGACATGATCATGGAGTCTATCCCGCCACTGACAGCCAACAATATTTTTTGATCGGCTTGGAATAAATTCTCTTTTCGGACAAATTGGATGAAATCTTCCAGCATAAAAATGGTAAATTGCGTGATAAAGCCACGAAATTAACGATTCGCTTTCAAGATGCGCTATAAATCGCCTATTTTCCTATTTATTCTACTTCTTTTACCTGTCTTAGCTTGGAGCCAAAGTCAAGTTCAAGTCATTTACGCGGATAGCCTTAACGGTATACAAGTAGAATCTTCCATAATTAAAAAATTGATTGGGAAGGTGGTTCTTAGACAAGGTACAACGACCCTAACTTGTGATCAAGCCATTCTTAACAGTACCACCAATAATGTAGAGGCATACGGTCACGTGAAAATTATCCAAGCAGATACGGTGACCATCACAGGTGATTCAGCCTTGTATAATGGTGACCTCCGACAAGCCTATATGTTGGGACGCGTGAAATTAGATGACCATACCATTATTCTGAATACCAATAAGTTGGATTATGACATGAATACCAAAATGGCCGTCTATCATACTGGAGCCAGAATTTTGGATAAGAAAACCACGCTTACCAGTAAAGAAGGGTTTTATAATACGGTGACCAAAAACTTTTTGTTCAAAGAAAAAGTACGTGTGCTTGATAAAGAGGGTGGAGCCCTTAAAGCAGATTCCTTGCGCTATAATACAGCTTCCAAAGAGGCTTTTTTCATTTGTCCAACGGAAATTATCAATAAGAAAGATACCGTTTACACCAAATCTGGCTTTTATAATACGCAAACCAAAGTCTCCAATTTTACAGGCCGATCAACGGCCAAAATGGAAGATTATACCTTAACAGCAGATACATTGTTTTACGATAGCCCTACCAAGATTGGCGTGGCCAAGGGTAATGTAGAATTTTTAAGCCAGAAGGATAAAGTTGTTTTAACGGGTAAGAATGGACGATACAACGGTAAAACAGGAATTACTCGAGTCTATGGAAATGCGTTGATGCGAAACATCATGGAAAAGGATACCTTGTATTTAACAGCCGATACCCTGGTTTCTTTTGATAATAAACAAGATTCTGTGCGCAAGTTATATGCCTACAAGCATGTGCTGATTTATAAGTCGGATTTATCCGGTCGATGCGACTCCTTGGGATATGATATGCGAGATTCCGTGATACATTTTTATCAAAAGCCCATTATTTGGACCAATGATTCCCAATCTACCGCTGATTCAATATCCTTATTTATGGTGAATCAAAAGCTCAAGGAAATGCGCCTACGCGGTCATTCTTTTGTGATTTCAGCAGATTCTGCTTCACATTTTAATCAGATTAAAGGTCGAAAGGTCTGGGTCTTCTTCAAGGACGATTCTAAACTTCGACGAGTCAATGTGGAAGGTAATGGTGAAAGTATTTATTATGTCATGGACGACAAAAAAGTAACCACAGGTTTGAACCGTGTGGAGTGCAGCCGTATGAACCTGTTTTTTGATGAAAATAAAGTCAAGCGTATTACGTTTATCACCAAGCCAGAAGCGAAGTTTGTTCCACCTAAAGAATGGAATGAAGATTTACAAGTTTTAGACGGCTATCGATGGCGAATCAATGAAAAGGTTACCTATAAAAAGTTAATGGAGGCGGTGAATGCACCGGAATTGTCCATTCCAATTGTTAAAAATCCTTAAAATTGGGCCTTTGGTCATTCAAAATGTACCATTTGACCTATTTCCATTTTTCTAACACAATAACTGTCTTATTTTTGTTTCACCTTTGTTGAAATAATGAACCGTTTTTTACCTCTATTGATTTCTTGTGTACTTTTTTTACTCTTCGTAGAGAGTTCATGGAATGTTAGTGCTCAAGGTGAAAGTAAATCTCGCTCTCGTTTAGAAATGAAATCAAAGCCATATCCGGTTAGATTACCTATTTTATTAGCTAAGAGAAGTTTCAAGATTAATCCCCAGTTACAAACCAATTTAAATATTCAGGAGAATACCTACATCAGTCAGTTTTTGAAAAATACCTACGCTCAAGCTAGCACAACCAAGTCTGCTGAACCGATGGGTATGGATCGTAAAGTTTATGAAGAGACAGGGACCAATGATAACTATTTGTTCCAGTCGGACCGCCTAGTAGTTTCCAATTTATACCCCAATCCGGCCAGTGATTATGCCGACA
Source organism: Aquirufa ecclesiirivi (assembly GCF_011250515.1). Classification (GTDB taxonomy): domain Bacteria; phylum Bacteroidota; class Bacteroidia; order Cytophagales; family Spirosomataceae; genus Aquirufa; species Aquirufa ecclesiirivi. Next base: position 38,923 of record NZ_JAANOP010000006.1, read on the forward strand.
TTGATTTTCAAATGCTGACATCTAACCAAGAGGTGAAAATTGTGATGTACAACATTTTAGGTCAAGAAATCAAGGAGTTGATTTTAGATAAAGATCAACGAAATGCGCGTATTTCCTTACGCGACTTCAATAGTGGGATGTATATGTATCAACTGATGATTGATGGTCGATCCATTGTTACCAAGAAGTTGATTGTCAGAAAGCAATAAATTCAATTTGAAATTCGTTCGTTTAAACAACGTCGGCAAGGTTTCAAACCTTGACGACGTTGTTCAGAACATAATTAAAATCCACTCACCGTTCTCTTAATGAAAGCTGTTAAATCAGCTCCCGTAAGTAGATTTTGAGATAATAAGGCTAAATCAGCAATTTGCTTCGCTAAATTTTTCTTTTCATCTTCAGAAGGTAAATCGATCAATTTATTGATCAGTGGGTGGTTGGCATTGATGGTTATTTGATAGGTCATTGGCATATTACCAAACATACCCATTCCTCCGCCACCAGTTTTTGACATATCACTCATACGACGCATAAATTCGTTTTGCGTTACGATAGCAGGTAATTCCTCGGGCGACATGGCTTCTACCACAACTTGTTTTTGCTTGTCATTTAACGTTTCTTCGAAAATAGCTTTCACCGCGGTCTTTTGATCATCCGTCAAAATAGCCTCTAGTTGAATACCTGTATCAATCAATTTATCAATGGAATCCGCATCCACGCGTTTCCATTGCGTCTTTTCTATTTTTGATTCCATTTGATTGATAAAGTGAGCATCAATCATCGAATCCATTTTTAATACGGAGTAACCTTTTTGTATGGCAGATTGAATAAAGGCATCTTGTTGCTGTACGTCTGTCGTATATAAATAGACTTTTTGTCCATCTTTATCCGTTTGTAAAGCTTGTACTTCCTCAGCATATTCATCTAGTGTATAGAGCTTGTTGGTAGTCGTTTCTACTAAACAAAAATCTTTTGCCTTCTCAAAGAATTTTTCATCGGAAATCATACCATATTTGATGAATAGGCCAATATTGGCAAATTTTTCCTCGAATCCTGGTCGATCAGATTTGAATAATTCTTGCAATTTATCCGCTACTTTTTTGGTGATGTAGCTATTGATTTTCTTGACATTCGAGTCCGCTTGTAAGAAACTGCGTGATACGTTCAATGGAATATCAGGTGAATCAATAACCCCATGTAAGAGCATTAAAAACTCCGGAACAATGTCTTTGACTTCGTCGGTAATGAAAACCTGGCGACTGTACAACTGGATTTTTTCTCTTTGTAATTGGAATTCATTTTTTACTTTTGGGAAGTACAGAATACCTGTCAAATTAAATGGATAATCCACATTTAAGTGTATCCAAAACAAGGGTTTCTCTTGGAATGGATATAATTCCTCATAAAAAGAGAGGTAGTCTTCGTCGGTTAATTCGGAAGGCGATTTAGTCCAAAGTGGAGAAGGATTGTTGATGATTTTATCTTGAAATTCAATCGGGATTGGCAAGAATTTACCATATTTTTCCAAGATGCTTTTTAAACGGAATTCGTCTAAAAACTCTTCCGAATCTTCTGCAATGTGCATGATAATGTCGGTACCTCTTTCTGCTTTTTCCGCTGAATTGATGGTATATTCAGTTGATCCATCGCAAATCCATTGAGCAGCTTCTGCGCCTTCTTGGAAAGATTTTGAGATGATTTCTACTTCAGATGCAACCATAAATGCAGAATAGAAACCTAATCCAAAATGGCCAATAATGCCTTTGTCATCCCCTTTGTCTTTGTATTTTTCGACAAATTCTGTGGCTCCAGAGAAGGCAATTTGATTGATGTATTTTTTTATTTCCTCAGCCGTCATACCAATACCATTATCTGAAATGGTGATGGTTTTGGCTTCTTTGTCAAAACTTACTTTGACTTTCAATTCTCCTAATTCGCCATTGAATTCACCAATGGAGCTTAATCTCTTAATTTTCTGACTAGCATCTACGGCATTGGAGACTAATTCACGAAGAAAAATTTCGTGATCCGAATAAAGGAATTTTTTGATGATCGGAAAAATGTTCTCGGTGTGAATGGAGATATTACCTGATTCTTTCATAATGTTCATGAGGAGTGATTAAAAATCTTTAATTTGTTGCAGAAATAACAATTTCAAGTCCAATTATAGTTGAGGTGTCATATTGTCAGGAATTATGTCGAAAATAAACTTACGAAGTGAAACAGATTGTCTCAATTGTGGAAATGAGGTGACGGAACGTTACTGTTCACATTGTGGACAAGAAAATCGAGAACCCTATGAATCTTTTTGGTCATTGCTGGTACATTTCGTCGAAGATATCACCCATTTTGATGGAGCCTTTTTTCGGACCTGCAAGACGTTATTTTTTTCACCTGGGGCATTAACGCAGGCATATTTGGCAGGGAAAAGAAGCTCATTTATCCATCCCATACGTTTTTACTTATTTACTTCTGCCTTTTTCTTCTTGACTTTGTTTTATGTATTTCAACCATTACAGTTTAAACTGAACAAAGATTTAAAATCCATAGAAGTGGCTTCATTTCAAGTGAAAGTGGATAAACGTGATGCCTATTTGAATTCAAGCGAAATTCAATCCTACAAAAAAACTCAATTGGCTAAGCCTGAATCTGAACGAGATTCTCCTTTGTTGCAAAACATCATTGTTCATTTTTTTGAGCTTCAAAAAAAGTATCCAGAAAGCAAGCAATTTTATGAAGCATTATATGATGGGGTCACCCATAAAATGTCGCAGGTCTTGTTTTTGACAATACCTATTTTAGCATTGATTTTACAATTAGTATTCATTCGCAGGAAGCATTTTTACTTCATGCACCATGGGATATTTGTATTACATGTAGCCACTAGTTGGTTTATTGTATTGTTCATAAGAAACATATTAGATATAGTACAATTATCGTTATCATGGGAATTCCTTGATGTAATAAAAAGTTTCTTAATGCTTGCATGGATTTATTTTTATTATCAAAGCTTCAAAAACTTTTATCAATTGAAAGCAGTTAAATCTGTCGGATTGTTTTTGACTTCATTCATTGCTCAATTAATTTTAGTTTTGATCGTTTTTGTGTCTTTGGTTTTATTCTCATTTTTTAGCCTCTAATTATCTATCATGCGTAGCATTTTGCTTGGAGTTTTGTGTATTTGTACGGTTTCATTGTGGGCACAGCAAGAATCTTTACGAATGGTCTACCCTTTTATTCCTTTGTCCATTAATCCAGCAGAAGCAGGTGGCAAAGGAGTGGCCTCTGTGACCGGTATTTTTAGAAGAAAGCCCTTATTTCAGCAAACAGGTGGGGCTTCTTCTTCCCAACAGTACTTCAGTTTTGATATGCCGATTCAACAAGAGAAATGGGGTATTGGTTTTTTGGCATATAATACGGATCAATCCTATGGTCCAATAGGAGGGGGAATAGCGGCAAATTTGGGATTTGCAGGACTGTTGGCCAAGCGATTTGTCATAGGAAAAGGGCAGGGACTACAATTGGGACTTAATCTAGGTTTGAATCAATATCCTGTTTTAGGTAGGAATGGTACTTCCGAATTTGGTGGTAGTATAGGTTTTGGTATATCCTATCAATACGATAAATTAGAATTGGGGCTGAGTCGACCAACCCAAAGTTTAAGGACTTTGGAATGGATCAATCCTAATCCTATTTATGCTAAAATAGGCTATCAACTAGTTCCTGGGCAAGGGAATTTATTGAAATTAGGGGCCTTGATGCGACTACAATATTCGGAAACACGCTTTGATTTGAATGCGGTATTTTGGTGGCAAGAAAAATTTGGTATTGGTATTTGGTGGCAAAACACAGGTTCTGAATTTTCGAATGAGGCTCTCTTAGGAAGTGTGGAAGTACCTTTAGGTAGAAATTTTCGAGTGGGTTATGCTTATGATTTTTTAGGAAAAAACTCAGTGTATTTAAGTCCTGGAATGACCAATACGGGAACAAGTACAACACAAACAGCGGTCTCCGCTTACCATCAGATTTTTATGCGATATGAAATTGATTTAGGGAATGGAAAAATTGCGAATTTTAGACCCTAGGTATTCTGCTAAATAATTTGATTATCTATAGATATAATGATAAATTTTAAAGATTTTTTTCGGGGAATACTAAACAGTGCGAAATCCTTGGAAATTTGTGCTCCAAACGGGAAAAAACCCCAATTTTTTTGGGGATAATTATAATCCCCTTTGTAAATTGCGAAGATTTTTTAGACTAGAATAAATAAATTTTAACCAATCAATAACGTTTGAAACTTTTCTGGATTTAGGCCAGATTTTACATTATGGATTCATTTTCCTACGTTGCCAATGCTGATACACAAGTTATTTCTGACTTGTTTGATGCGTATAGAGTTGACCCCAATTCAGTAGACAGTTCTTGGAGAGATTTTTTCAAGGGATTTGAGTTTGCTCAAACTTGGCAAGGAGAAGGCGTTTCGCCTTCAGGTGCCGTCTTGGACCAATCTCATATTCAGAAAGAAATGTCGGTCATCAGTTTGATCAAAGCATTCCGTTCTAGAGGACACCTCCTATCCAAAACCAATCCTGTACGTGATCGTAAAGATCGTCAACCTCGCTTAGAGATCAAGGATTATTCCTTATCTGAGGCAGACTTGGATACCGTATTTCAAGCGGGAAGTTTTTTAGGTATTGGACCGGCTTCTTTACGGAAGATTTGTGAAGTATTAGAAAAAGTCTATGCTGGTTCCATTGGTTTTGAGTATTCATATATTCGTGAGGTTCGCGTTAAAGAATGGTTAAGAAATAAAATAGAAAAAGAGGCATTATCATTTACGCCTTCTATTGATGAGAAAAAACAGATTTTACAAAAGCTGAATGAAGCGGTCGTATTCGAAAATTTCTTAGGTACAAAATATTTAGGTCAGAAGCGTTTTGGTTTGGAAGGTGGGGAAAGCACGATAGCTGGTTTAGATGCTATTATTAATAGAGCAGCTGATTTTGGTGTGAAGCAAGCGATGATTGGAATGGCTCACCGTGGTCGTTTAAACGTGTTGGCGAACATCATGCACAAGTCATACGAGGCGATCTTTGATGGTTTTGAAGGAAATGTGCCAGATCAAATTCATGGCGATGGCGATGTAAAATATCACTTAGGTTATTCAAGCCAACATACTAGTCCTAATGGAAGCGAGATTACGTTGAAATTAGCACCTAATCCTTCTCACTTAGAGGCCGTTAATCCATTAGTTGAAGGGTTTTGTCGGGCTAGTGCCGATGCGCATTATGATGGAGATTATTCCCAAGTATTGCCCATTTTAATTCATGGTGATGCTGCTTTAGCGGGTCAGGGTATTGTTTACGAAGTGACTCAAATGGCCAAATTGAAAGGTTATTCTACTGGAGGAACCATTCACTTTGTGATTAATAATCAGGTTGGTTTTACGACCGACTTTGAGGATGCTCGTTCAGCTATATATTGTACCGATGTAGCTAAAATCATTGATGCCCCTGTATTTCACGTGAATGGAGATGATCCAGAGGCAGTGGTATTTGTGTCAAGAATGGCAGCTGAGTTCCGTCAGGAGTTTGGTCGTGATGTCTTTGTGGACATGGTTTGCTACCGTAGAAATGGTCATAATGAGTCGGATGAGCCTCGTTTTACGCAACCTACTTTATATGCAAACATTACCAATCACCCTAATCCAAGAGAGATTTACACGCAAACCTTAATTAAGCGTGGTGATATAGATGCCAAATTGGCGAGTCAAATGGATTCTGAATTTAAAGCGGAATTACAGGCTCGTTTGGACATGGTAAAACAAAAAGTTAAACCGCCTTATGTCCCATTGAAATTGGATAATAAGTGGTCAAACTTACGGTTCTCGAAGGCAGAGGATTTTGCTTCTTCGCCGAATACAGCCATTAGTAAAGCTGCGATTGATATGGTAGCTAAGGCTATTACTTCATTACCAACAGGCTTTGTGGCATTGAAGCAAATTGAGAAAGTAATTTCAGATCGTAAAGGCTATTTTGAAAAAGGCGAATTGAATTGGGCTACTGCTGAGTTATTAGCATATGGCTCAATTTTGGCTGAAGGGAAAATGGTTCGTTTGTCAGGGCAAGATGTACAAAGAGGTACTTTTTCTCACCGTCACGCGGTTTTGCATGATGCCAATACCAATAATAATTATTGTAATTTAGATCATATCAAAGAAGGACAAGAGAAGATGCAAATCTTTAACTCGTTGCTTTCTGAATATGGTGTTTTAGGATTTGAGTTTGGTTACGCATTAGCTAATCCAGATGCATTGGTGATCTGGGAAGCTCAATTTGGCGACTTTGCCAATGGGGCTCAAACCATGATTGATCAGTTTGTGAGTTCTCATGAATCGAAGTGGGGAACACAAAATGGATTAGTGATGCTTTTGCCACATGGATACGAAGGTCAAGGTCCAGAACACTCCAATGCTCGTCCGGAACGTTTCTTGCAATTAGCTTCAGAGAACAATATGGTAGTCGCTAATTTGACTACTCCAGCTAATATTTTCCATGCATTGCGCCGCCAGTTGACTTGGGAATTCCGTAAGCCCTTGGTTGTGATGTCTCCAAAATCTATTTTCCGTCATCCCAAAGTGGTTTCACCGATTGAAGCATTTACCAAGGGTAAATTCCAAGAAGTGATTGGAGATGCTTATGTTGAAAAAGCAAAGGTTAAAAAAGTATTGTTGTGTAGTGGTAAGGTATATTTTGACTTGCTAGAAAAACAAGAAAAGGATGCTCGTAAAGATGTAGCGATTATTCGTATCGAGCAATTACATCCACTGCCTACGGCTCAAATAGAAAAGGAATTAGCTCAATACAAGAACGCAGATGTTTATTTTGTCCAAGAAGAACCTGAAAATATGGGTTATTGGTCATACATCATCCGTGAATTTGGTTGGTCTAAATTTAAGGGATTGGTTGCACGTAAGAAGAGTGCATCTCCTGCTACAGGATTCTTAAAGGTGCATGCCGAAGAGCAGGCTGCCTTGGTTAATAAAGCATTTGAATAATTAAAATAAAAGCCGAACAACAATGGCCATAGAAATGAAAGTGCCCGCTGTGGGTGAATCGATTACGGAAGTTACCGTTGCTACTTGGAATAAGAAAGAGGGTGATGTGGTGAAGTTAGACGAAGTTCTTTGTGAATTGGAGTCGGATAAAGCAACTTTTGAATTGCCAGCAGAAGCAGAAGGGATTTTACACATTGTAGCAAAGGAGGGTGATGTTTTACCCATTGGGGCTGTAATTTGTACGATTGAGGTAGTTGGTGCTCAAGCCGCTGCCCCAGCTCCTGCAGTCGTAGTGGCTGATAGTCCAGCGCCCGCGCCAATAGCAGCAGCGCCAGTGGCTCCTGCAGCAGAAAGCAAAGTATTAGAAGTTAAGGTTCCTCCAGTAGGAGAATCTATTACCGAGGTAACCGTTTCTGTTTGGAATAAAAAATCGGGCGATATTGTTACCTTAGATGAGGTTTTGTGTGAATTAGAATCAGATAAAGCGACGTTTGAATTACCAGCTGAATCAGCGGGTGTATTACAAATCGTAGCGGAATCGGGTGCTGTGGTTCCTATTGGTGGTGTTTTGGCTACTATTACTGTAGGAGCTGGTTCAAGCACCGTTGTAGCACCTGCAAATACAGTTCTTCCACCTGCAAGTACAGCCGTTGCACCTGCAACGACTCACCAACCTACGGAATCCTATGCAGCAGGACATCCATCACCAGCAGCAGCAAAAATTTTAGATGAAAAGGGAATTGCCGCTTCGCAAGTACCTGGAACGGGTGTTGGTGGAAGAATTACCAAAGACGATGCTCAAAATGCGCAGCCAGCAGCGCCTGCACCAGCAGCGCCTGCTCCAGCAGCTTCGGCAGTTGCAACAGCAACCATTGCTTCAGATGCACGTGGTTCTCGCCGTGAAAAAATGAGTTCATTGCGTAAAACAGTAGCTCGTCGATTGGTCGCTGTGAAAAATGAAACAGCCATGTTGACCACCTTCAATGAGGTTGATATGAAGCCAGTGATGGATTTAAGATCTAAATACAAAGATAAGTTTAAAGAAAAGCATGGGGTAGGATTAGGCTTTATGTCGTTCTTCACCAAGGCGGTTTGCGTAGCTTTGAAAGAGTTCCCTTCGGTGAATGCTAAGATTGATGGAGATGAAATGGTTTTCCATGATTTCTGTGATATTTCTATTGCAGTTTCTGCACCCAAAGGTTTAGTGGTTCCTGTTATTCGTAATGCAGAAAATCTAAGCTTGGCTGGAATTGAATCAGAGGTGGTTCGTTTAGCAGTGAAGGCACGTGATAATAAATTAAGTTTGGAAGAAATGACAGGAGGAACCTTTACGATCACCAATGGTGGTGTATTTGGGTCTATGATGTCAACTCCAATTATCAATGCCCCTCAAGTAGCTATTTTAGGTATGCATAATATTGTGGAGCGCCCTGTAGTAGTGGATGGTCAAATTGTGATTAGACCGATGATGTACTTAGCTTTATCTTACGATCACCGTATTATAGACGGTCGTGAGTCAGTAAGCTTCTTAGTACGTGTGAAGCAGTTGTTGGAAGATCCTGCTCGTTTATTATTAGATATTTAACAACGTGAATAGGCCTTTAGGGGCCTATTCCTTTTTTCCATTACCTTATGTTAGAATTTGATGTTGTCGTTATTGGTTCAGGTCCTGGTGGTTATGTTGCAGCTATTCGTGCATCCCAATTAGGATTCAAAACTGCCATTATTGAAAAATATGCTGTGATGGGTGGAACCTGCTTAAATGTAGGTTGTATTCCTTCAAAAGCACTTTTAGATTCTTCGGAACATTATTACAATGCAATTCATCATTTTGAAGAACATGGAATAATAGGAGGAAAGCCAAAAGTTGATTTAGAAAAAATGATTGCTCGTAAGGCAGGTGTGGTGGAAAAAATGAATGGCGGCATATCCTTTTTAATGAAAAAAAATAAAGTGACTGTTTTTCATGGTTTGGGCTCATTCGAAAGCGCAAAAGTAGTGAAAGTCACTCAAGCTGATGGAAAAGAGGAATTGCTAAGTGCAAAAAATATTATTATAGCTACAGGCTCTAAGCCAACGAATTTACCATTCATTCCAATTGATAAAACACGAATCATTACTTCCACGGAAGCATTGAAGATGAAGGAAATCCCTAAACATTTAATTGTAATAGGGGCAGGAGTGATTGGCGCTGAATTAGGTTCTGTATATGCACGTTTGGGCTCAAAAGTTAGTTTTGTTGAATATGCCGATGGCATGATTCCAACCATGGATAGAACCATGGGAAAGGAATTACAAAAATCGATTGCTAAGTTAGGAGCTGATTTTTATTTCTCTCACCAAGTTACAGGAGCTGAAAATAAGGGAAAAGAAGTAGTCGTTAAAGCGAAAAATGCTGCTGGGGAAGAAGTAGAAATAAAAGGAGATTATTGTTTGGTATGTATTGGACGTAAGCCATATACAGAAGGTTTAAACTTAGCGGCCGCAGGTTTACAGGTGGATGAGCGCGGAAGAATAGCCGTAGATGAACATACTTTACAAACTTCTGTGCCAGGAATATATGCCATTGGAGATTTGATTCGTGGAGCTATGTTAGCTCATAAGGCAGAGGAAGAAGGAGTTTTTGTAGCCGAAGTAATCGCAGGTCAAAAGCCGCACATTAATTATAATTTAATTCCAGGTGTAGTTTATACATGGCCAGAGGTAGCTTCTGTTGGTAAAACTGAACAAGAGCTCAAGTCAGCGGGAATAGCCTATAAAGATGGGTCTTTCCCATTTAAAGCACTTGGACGTGCCGTTGCTTCGATGGATGTTGATGGCTTGGTAAAAGTTTTAGCAGATGCAAAAACGGATGAAATCTTAGGTGTTCATATCATTGGTGCTCGTGCAGCCGACATGATAGCGGAAGCAGTGGTAGCTATGGAATTTAGAGCCAGTGCAGAAGATGTGGCACGTATGTCACATGCCCATCCTACCTACACCGAAGCCATGAAAGAAGCTTGTTTAGCTGCTACCAGCAAAAGAGCTATTCACGCCTAATTTATTCGCTCGCTTTTTCTTCGGAAGATTTAAAGCGGTTGGTCATTTTGATCAGTAAAAACATCACAAATGCGACTAAAATAAAGTCGATAAAAATGGTGATGAAGTTACCGTATTGAATGGCATTTTCTGGTGAAAGAATTTTGCCTGAAGCATCATATTGCGCTTCACTCAAGACATATTTCATGGCTTTGAAATCTACTCCTGTGGTAAGTGCTCCTACAATAGGCATGATGACACCATCAATGAATGCGGTTGTAACTTTACCAAATGCAGCTCCCATAATAAAGGCCACCGAAATTTCGATTAGACTGCCTTTCATGGCAAATTCTTTGAACTCTTTGATCATACTCATAGTAATAAGGGTTTAATGGATTAAGGAATGGTATACAAGATGGTAGAAACATTTCATTGATTATGAACTCGACAAGGTTAAAAAACTTGTCAAACACATAGTCGTACAAAATTCGACTCCAAGAACTTGATTTTTTTTTAAATTTCCATCAAAGACCGAGAATTGTTTCAAAACATATTCTTAGTCAATAATTGAGTAAATTTGATTTTATCGATCTTCGTCATGAAAACATACCTCATTTTTTCGTCTTTATTTTTATTTTCCTGTGGACTTTTCGCGCAAAAGTCGGAGAAAGTAAGCGTTTTTACTTCTGGTCAGGATTCCTATGCCAGTTTTCGTATTCCTGCTATCATTAAACTTCCTCATGGTGAATTATTGGCTTTTGCAGAAGGAAGAAAGAAGAATGCGGAGGATTTTGGTAATATCGATATCGTTTCTAAAATCAGTAAAGATGGGGGTAAAACCTGGTCTACCATTCAGAAGGTGGTGGATGTGGATTCATTGCAAGCTGGAAATCCAGCACCCGTGGTGGACTATTGGGATCCAGAATATCCACAAGGAAGGATTTTCTTATTTTATAATACAGGTAACAATCATGAAAATTTAGTTCGACAAGGTAAAGGGCTAAGAGAGGTTTGGTACATTACCTCCACCGATGATGGTAAGACTTGGTCAACGCCTGTCAATATAACCAAATCCGTTCATCGTCCATCCCAGGAGCCATATAAGTATACAGAAGATTGGCGCTCCTATGCCAATACACCTGGCCATGCCATGCAAATTAGTTCTGGAAGATACCGTGGTAGAATATATGTAGCAGCGAATCATTCATCTGGTGCTCCTAAATCAGATTTCACAGATTATGTTTCACATGGTTTTTTTACAGATAATCATGGTCAAAGCTTTCAATTAAGTCAATCATTAGGGCTGCTTGGAAGCAATGAAGCTACAGCCGCTGAGTTATCGGATAATCGATTGTTATTGAATGCCAGAAATCAAAAAGGAGATGTTAGGACTCGTATTGCGGCTATTAGCTCAGATGGAGGAAATTCATGGGATAAAACGTATTATGAGACATCATTGCCTGATCCGGTTTGTGAAGGCTCATTACTATCTATAGGATACAGACAAGGAAAAAGTGTATTAGCATTTTCCAATGCCGCTGACCAAGAAAATCGGAATCATTTGACCTTACGTATTAGCTTTGATGAAGGTTTAACTTGGCCAATCAGCCATGAAATAGAGGGCACGAATGATCCTGTCAAGTATCCAGATTTTACTGCGTATTCTGATATAGTGAAATTGGATGAAGATCGAATAGGTGTTTTATATGAACGAAATGATTATGCTGAAATCGCTTTTGTCAGCATCAAATGGGAGTAAAATTACATTTTTTTGGCTAAGTCCAGCCAACGCTGTCAAGGTTTGGAACCTTGCCAGCGTTAGCGATTTAGCTCAAGAAATTTCTTGGAAGGCCTTCCTTAGCCAAACGAATTAAAACTCAAAAAATGTATACTAAGATGAAGACTATCAAGTTCTTGATTAATCTTCCACTTGAAGTGAATCGAAATCAATCACTTTAGTACGGGCATAAAAACGCCAAGATAGCAGTGCCGCGGAACAAATCAGGCTACACGTTAATCCAATCCAGATTCCAACAGCCCCTAAGTCACCATAAATACCTAAGTAATAACTTAAAGGTATCCCAACACCCCAATAAGAAATAACGGTTATTGCGGTGGGGATTTTGACATCTTGTAGACCTCTTAGTAAGCCTAAAGAAACAGCTTGAATGCCATCAAATAGTTGAAATATGGCCCCCCAAGTAACTAATGAAACAGCAATGACGATCACATCGGCTTCTTGCGTGTATCCACGTACTAACCAGGGTTTGAAAGTATACATAATGATGGCACAAATACCCATAAACATGATGGATAGAAGCAAGGCGGCATTTCCTGAAACAAAAATCCCAGCTCGATTTTTTTCCCCAATATCTGTACCTACGTGAATTCCTCCAGCTGCTGCTATACCCGTGGCCATCATATACGTTAATGATGCCATATTGATGGCTACGATATGTGCAGCTTGAGCAGTTGAGGAAATCCACCCCATCATGACCACAGCCATACCAAAGGTAGCTATTTCAAAAAATCCTTGGAAACCGGCAGGAATACCTACTTTTAAAATGGTCTTTTCCAGTACCCAAGTATGATGCTCAGAACCCATATGAGCAAAATATTTAGTAAAAGAGCTAGATCGGAAGATGTATAAGCCCAGAGTAAGGGCCATAAATATGCGACAAAGCAAAGTAGAAATACCTGCACCAAATAAACCCATAGCTGGAATAGGTCCCAAGCCATTGATGCAAATATGATTGCCAATCACGTTCAAAACCAAGGCTATGATGGTGATATTCATCGCTATACTTGTTCTTTTTAGCCCGTCCGTAAAACTCTTAAATGCCGCAAATAAAAAGGTTGGGATGACCGAAATAGCAATCAACACCAAATAGGGCAGGGTCAATTCTTTGTTAATAGCACTTTGTTGGAAAAGGTCATAATTCCAACCAATTAGGGCAATGATAAAAATAGTTATTACTGAAAGGATTAAAGCTACTCGAATTCCTGCCCGCATTAAATTCCCACACTCTGCGTCATTGTTTTCCGCCACTGTTTTAGAAATCATGGGTGAAATGATTTGTAAACAGATTAATCCAATAATGGCAATGGTAAAAAATATGGAGCCAGCCATACCAGAGGCTCCTAGACTTTCAGCTACTTGAGACTTCATTTGACCCACTTGGATGGTATCAGCTAATCCCATGAGCATCACACCTAATTGCCCGATAACGATGGGAAGAGCTAATTTGATTGTATGGATGATTTTTCCACCAAGTGTAACTTCCTGCATGATTTAAATACGAACGATTTCTGCCCCTAAAGCATTTAATCGAGTATCAATGTTTTGATATCCTCGGTCAATTTGCTCAATATTATCAATGATGGAAGTGCCTGTAGCCGACATCGCTGCAATTAATAAGGATACACCGGCACGAATATCGGGAGACGACATGCGTATTCCTTTTAAGTTTTGCTTTCTGTCGAAACCAACCACGGTCGCTCGGTGAGGATCACAAAGAATGATTTGAGCCCCCATTTCAATTAATCGGTCAACAAAGAAAAGTCGACTTTCAAACATTTTTTGGTGTATCAATACCGTTCCCTTAGCCTGAATGGCTGTCACTAAAATAATCGATAGTAGATCTGGCGTAAAACCTGGCCATGGATGATCTGAAATGGTCAACATAGAACCATCAATGAAGTTTTCTAATTCATAATGTTCTTGTGCTGGAACAAATATATCATCCCCACGAAACTCTAGTTTGATTCCTAGTTTGCGGAAAACATCTGGGATGATTCCTAATTCTGGAATTTTACAATTTTTGATGGTGATTTCTGACTGAGTCATCGCTGCCATTCCAATGAATGAACCAATTTCGATCATGTCAGGTAACATGGTATGATCGGTACCACCAAGAATTTCAACACCTTCTATGGTCAATAAGTTGGAGCCAATACCTGAAATTTTAGCACCCATACGATTCAACATCTTACATAATTGCTGAATGTAAGGTTCGCAGGCGGCATGGTAAATGGTTGTGGTACCTTTCGCTAGAACGGCTGCCATCAGAATATTGGCTGTTCCAGTAACGGAAGCTTCATCCAATAGCATGTAAGCACCTGTTAAATGAGACGCATCTACTTCATAAAACCCACCATCTTCGGCACTATAATTGAATTTAGCACCTAATTTCATGAATCCCATAAAGTGCGTATCCAATCTTCTACGACCAATTTTATCGCCACCTGGTGAAGGAATGCGGCCTTTTTTGAAACGGGCCAAGGTGGGTCCTAATAACATCACAGATCCACGAAGGGCTGCTGCTTTAGCTTTATATGTTTCAGATTCTAAGTAGTCAATATTGACCTGAGAGGCATCAAATTCAACGCTAGATTCACTTAAACGACGAATTTTTACACCCATGTCGCCCAATAAATCAATTAATTGATTGACATCACGGATGTTGGGTATATTATGTATGGTGACAGGTTCAGCGGTTAATACAACGGCACAAAGAATTTGTAATGCTTCGTTTTTTGCACCTTGAGGAGTAATTTCTCCTGATAATTTTCTACCACCTGTTACTTTAAATGAGGCCATAAGGGTCAATTATTTTTTATGATTTCTTGGATTGAAATTCCGATTGTTTCTGAAGTTTTTTCTGTAATTATTACCACCACGGTTATTACTTGGGCCGTTTGGATATTCGGGTGCATTGTATGCATTCCGGGCATTATTGGCTACTTTGGCATGGCCTAAACCTTCTTGAGACAATTCATCAACAATAGATCCTAATAGGTTTTCAGACATTTCTTTGATGTTTTGCCAAATGACCTGATCGTCTACCGTATCTTTATTCCAAGTAACATAAAAACCTTTCATTAAACGAGCAATATAAGCAACTAGGATTTTTTTGTCCTCCACTTTTTGTTCGGCAATGGCCCGTAGAATTAACAATTCTACGTTACGACCATAATGTTTGAACTTCAAATGGTGTTGGTTGTAATTGACTTTTTTCGGTGCTTTACCTACTGATTCAGGTGAGGGAGGTGGATAAGGTCCTTGTACATCCAATTGGAAGTTGGACATAATGTACAAGTCATCCCAAAGTTTTTTGGAATAGTCTTGGCTATTATCCTTCATTCCTGGATGTATCTGTTTCATGAGTTCAATCATGAGGAAAGCATATTTGGTTCTTTTCTCTCGATCTTGAATCGTCAGAATGTAGTTGACCAATTTTTGTACACTAGACCCGTATTCTTTCATAATGTTGTGTCAATCTTAATTACTAAATACCAATCGCATCCAAAGATGCGGAAAGGAAATAAGGCAAAAAACAAAGGCTGCCCAAATTGCCATGACTAAAACGGCACCAGCAGCGAAATCTTTTGCTTTTTTAGCCAAAGGATGATGTTCAGGTGCTACTATATCTGTGATGTTCTCCAGAGCCGAATTAATTAATTCGGCCATCCAAACGCCCGCAATAGCTAAACTAATCCACAGCCATTCAATGGCCATAAAGCCTATGTTTATCCCTACTACTACGACTAAGATTGTAGCAGCGAGGTGAATTTTAGCATTATTTTCTTCCTTAATCAAAGTAATGATACCTGACCAAGCAATGGAAATACTGCGAAAAGCTTTAGCTAAATTGAACATATTAAAATTCTGCCGATTTAGGTGTTCTAGGGAATGGAATAACGTCGCGAATGTTGCTCATACCTGTTACAAATAATACTAAACGCTCAAAACCTAAGCCGAAGCCAGCATGTGGCGCAGAACCAAACTGCCTAGTTTGCAAGTACCACCAAATGGAATCTTCTTCGATACCCACGTCTTTGGTGCGTTGAAGCAGTTTTTCGTAATCATCTTCCCTTTGTGATCCTCCAATAATTTCACCAATACCCGGAAACAAAACGTCCATCGCACGAACCGTTTTGCCGTCATCTTCTAACTTCATATAGAAGGCTTTGATTTCTTTTGGGTAATGAGTTAATATAACCGGCTTTTTGAAATGTTTTTCTACCAAATAACGCTCATGCTCACTTTGTAAGTCGATCCCCCATTCCACAGGATAATTGAATTTCCCCTGTTTGTGAGCTTTTGATTGCAATAAAATGTCAATGGCTTCGGTATATGTTAATCTTTCAAACGTATTTTCAGATACAAATCTCAATTTCTCAGAAAGAGTCATCTCCGATTGCTCTTCTTTTTTCTTCATTTTTTCCTCTTCCAACAAGCGTTTTTCTAGGAAAGCAATATCATCAGCACAATTTTCTAAGGCATAACGAATCAAACTTTTGGTGAAGTCTTCAGCCAAATTCATGTTGTCAATCAATTCAAAAAATGCCATTTCTGGCTCCACCATCCAGAACTCTGCAAGGTGACGTGTTGTATTGGAGTTTTCAGCCCGGAAAGTGGGTCCAAACGTGTAAATTTTCGAAAGCGCTAGGGCTCCTAATTCTCCCTCTAATTGTCCAGAAACCGTCAAATTGGTTTCTTTTCCAAAAAAGTCTTCCTTGTAATCAATTTTACCTTCTTCTGTCAAAGGAGGATTGATGGCCGGTAAAGTAGTTACTCGGAACATTTCTCCAGCTCCTTCTGCATCAGAGCCAGTGATAATAGGCGTATGCAAATAAAAGAAACCATGATCATTGAAATATTGATGTATGGCAAAGGCTAAAGCATGACGAATACGTAAAATCGCCGAAAAGGTATTGGTTCTAGGACGAAGATGTGCAATCTCACGTAAAAATTCCAAGGAGTGTTTTTTCGGCTGTAAAGGGTATTTTTCAGGATCAGCAGTTCCGTAAACTTGAATAGAAATCACTTGAACTTCTACGGATTGGCCTTGTCCTTGCGAAGGAATCAACATGCCTGTTACTGCAATGCATGAACCGGTAGTTACTAATTTCAAGGTCTCTTCTGAAACAACACCGTCAGAAACTACAGCTTGTATATTATGAATGGTAGATCCATCGTTCATCGCGATGAATGCTACAGATGAAGATACACGTTTGGTACGAACCCAACCTTTTACCGTAACCAATTGTTGGTTCGGAGATTGAAGTAGTAATTCTTTAATTTGCATATAAATAAATGGTCAAATGGCCCCCAATTGGGGCAAACTAGTCTCAAAATTACGTACAAAAAACGGAATAATTTTATTTATTTATGAATTACAAGTATTTTTAAAAACAGGCCATCAAATCGGCGTATATTTGTTTAATAGATTATAGATATGCAGGGATTATCACTCAAAATTTCTCAGCAACAACGGCTTTCTCCACAACAAATTCAGTTTGTTAAATTACTTCAAATACCTACTGCAGAATTGGCAGCTAGGATTGAGGAGGAATTGGAGGAGAATCCCGCTTTGGAAGAAGGTGTAGAAATTCGAGATTCGGATGAATTCGATGAAAAGGAAAGAGAGACTGTCGAGGACTTAGAGCGGGAGGAATTGGAGATCGGTGATTATCTACAAGATGATTATGCGGGCTATAAAATGGCTGGTGATTCATATGATTCCCATGAGGAGTCTAAGGAAAGACCGATGGCCACTGTGGCTAGTGCAGAGGAATATTTGTTGATGCAAATTGGTTTTGTGTTAAAAGATGAGCGAGAAGAAATGATTGCCCATCAATTGATAGGTTCCCTGGAGGAGGATGGTTATTTGAGAAGGAATATTGAAAGTATTGTCAATGATTTAGCTTTCACCCAAGGATTTAATACGGATTTTGTAGAGGTTGAAAATGTATTGAAAAAAATTCAGGCATTAGATCCAGCAGGGATAGGGGCGAGAGATTTGCAAGAATGTTTATCCATTCAATTGCATCGCCGAGAGTCAGATCACCCAACTTGTTTATTGGCTATTCGCTTGATTGATGAGTACTTTGACGAGTTTTCAAAAAAGCATTTTGTTCAGTTGCAGCAAAAATTAGGTATTGATGAAAGTGAATTAAAAAAGGCCATTAACCTAATCAAACGATTAAACCCTAAACCTGGGGGGGCAGAAGGAGGGAATTTAGCGCCTTATTTACAACCTGATTTCGTAGTGACTAATCAACATGGGAAATTGGATATTAAGTTGAATGGAAAAAATGCCCCTGAACTACGCGTTAGTAAATCATTTCAGGAGATGTTACAAACCTATGATCAAGGAAATAAACAGCAAAAAGAGATTAAAGAGGCTGTCACCTTTATCAAACACAAATTAGATGCTGCTTCCTGGTTTATTCAAGCCATTCAACAGCGACAAGGGACATTGCTGAAAACGATGCATAGTATTGTGGCTCAACAATACGATTTCTTTCTGACGGGAGATGATTCAAGTTTAAAGCCGATGAAGATGAAGGAAATAGCAGCATTGATCGAGATGGATGTTTCTACGGTTTCTAGGGTTGTTTCTGCGAAATCGGTACAAACAGATTTTGGTATATACCCTTTAAAATATTTCTTTTCCGAAGGAATTACTCATGAATCTGGGGAGGATGTTTCTACCAGAGAAGTGAAAAATATATTGAGGGATATCATTGAACAAGAACCAGCACATGAGCCTTATCCAGATGAAACCTTAGAGTTGCTTTTAGCTGAGAAGGGTTTTGTGGTCAAACGCCGTACCGTTGCTAAATACCGAGAGCAACTGGGTATACCGGTAGCGAGACTTAGGAAAAAATTATAATTTAATGGTGAATGGTAAGTGGTAAATTGTAAATGTAAAGGATATTTATCGATGGAGGATTTAATCATTTATTTGATAATTTGACTGAAAGCATTTAGATTGTATTGTTTCAAATGTAGATTTGGTAATTAAAATTTATCATTTGAAACATAAGAATGTCATAAAATCAAAATCGTTTTTTTTCGCAATTCAGATTTGGCATTTGTATCATTATCTTGTTTATGAGAAAAAAGAATTTGTTCTTTCAAAGCAAATTTTACGAAGCGGAACAGCAGTTGGAGCAATTATTAGAGAAGCAGAACATGCCGAATCTAAATTAGATTTTAAACACAAAATGTCAATTGCTCAAAAGGAAATAAATGAAACTATATATTGGTTGGAATTATTAAACGAAATTAGTTACATAGAGGATGTTCGTTTTGTTAAATTAATGTCAGATAGTGATGAAATCTTAAGAATAATTTCAAAAATCATAATAACAGTAAAACATAACTTATCGATTAAGTAGCAAAGAATTTACCATTCACAATTTACCGTTCACAGTTTACCATTTACAATTTACCATTCACAATTTATAATTCATTCCCATGTCTTCCTACCACTTTCTCAGCCTTAGTCAATTGAATGGAGTTTGGACAATCCATTTAAAACGTCCAGAAGTGTACAATGCATTAAATGCAGGTTTGATACATGAGATCAGGGATGTAGCCGAAAAAGCCAAGGCTTCCGAATCTGCTCGGGTTTTGGTGATAACAGGTGAGGGGAAGGCATTTTGTTCTGGGGCTGATTTAAAATCGGGAACCAGTGATTCAGATTTAGGAGCGGTATTACGGTCGACATATAATCCGATGATTTTGGCATTACGAGGATTGGATAAGCCGGTCATTGGGGCAATCAATGGTCCTGCAGCTGGAGCGGGATGTTCTTTGGCATTAGCTTGTGACTACATCATAGCGAAGGAAGGAGCATATTTTGCGGAGTTATTTGTGCAGATTGGTTTGACTTTAGATGCGGGGAGTACAGCCTTTTTAATGCAGTCATTAGGTTATCATAAAGCATTTGAGTTGGCAGCAACGGCAAAAAAAATCTCTGCAGAAGAAGCCAAAGTATGGGGATTAGTGGCAGAAGTGGTTTCAGAAGAAAATTGGGAGAATCGTGTCCAAGCAATTGGTGAAGAATTTGCTCAACGGCCAACCTTGGCATTAGCGCTGATAAAAAGAGAATTGCAAAGGGCTCATCATCAGGATTTAGCCACTGTTTTAGAAATGGAAGCAGAAGCACAGCGACATGCCGGGTATTCCAAAGATTTCCAAGAAGGTGTTACTTCATTTCTTGAAAAACGTGCTCCCAAATTTGTAGGTAAGTGAAAAATGGAATAAAATTGATTTTTTTTCGACAAGGTCTTTTCATATTCCCAAAGAAATTCTACCTTTGCAGTCCCGAATGGGAATTGGTTGCGTAGCTCAATTGGATAGAGCATCTCACTACGGATGAGAAGGTTTGGGGTTCGAATCCCTACGCGACCACACTAACTAAATATATAAGCCTGTAAATCATTGATTTACAGGCTATTTTGATTTTAGGGTAACCTAGGATTTTAAGGTATTAAAGTTTCTTCATTCTAAAGAAAATCTTATTCTTTTATAATTAATCGTTTTATTAACAAAAAACTAGATTTTAAAAAACCTTTGAATGAATAAGTATTTGGATAATGATCCATTCGTTTTAATGATTTAAAATATTTTAGATAGACTATTATATGTTTGATATAAGCGAAATCTTTATCTTGAAATTGGGTTGTTAAATATAAATGTCTTAACGTTAGAGCTCTATTCTTACCCCAGTAGGAGGCTTTTTCCCATTCTTTAACGATTAAATCAATTTTAGAGCAATCAAAGTTATCCAAGTAATTATCTAAAATGGAAGGTAATTTGTAATCTAAATAAGATTTCAAGATTGATAAAGCATTTTTGAATGCTGCTGTTAATCTAAAATCATCAACTTGTAATATAATTAATTCCCAATTGATTTTTTTATCATATTGATACATGAATGCATGAAAGTCTTGAATGTGCCTTAGTCTAAACCAAGATTCTTTTCCTCCATGGTGTGCTAATAACATCCAAAATAAGCCTTCTGAATTAAGCTGTTGAGTTTCAATGCCGTTAAATTTCAATTTTTCGGTTAAATCAAATACTCGATTTATTAATGGTTTTTTTTCTTGATACTTTTGATAAAAAAAGTGCTGAAATAAATCCCAATGAAAATCTAGATTTATGATTCCTTTTTGTAAATGAATTTCATTGTGTAAACTTTGATAGACAATTAACTCTTTTAAATCTTCAGGAAGATTATGAAGATGGCTAAGATTAGGTGAATTGATTCTGTAACCATCTTGAAGTAAAATTTCTAATCCTTGGATAAGATGTTTTTTTTCAATTAGTACATCTAAATCTGAGGTAGTTCGTACTTGTTTGTTTTGATAAATCCCTTGAATCAAAATATTTCCCTTTAATACCAATAAGGGAATCTGATGTTCGGAAAATAGTTTTAAAAGTCGAGTTGTCTCCGCGGCATATTGCAAATTTTTAACTACTTGCTGAGCCATAAATGATTTCACCTCAGTTCGGATGCTCTCAGCCATGAATTTTTCCTTCCTTTCATAGGAAAATAAAAGCGCTTGAATTCCGTGATAACGATATAATTTTGATAATCTATCCGTATTGTAGGGTAAATTAGGAAAAATAGGGGCGAATCCTTCCTGTTCAAACTGATTTGTGATTGCTTGGATAAGTATGTCTAATTCGGGGGAAAACTCTTTTTTCATCACACCATTTGTTGATCATATAATTGTTTAAATAGACCATTTTTGTTTTTCAACTCATCAAAGCTTCCCTTTTCTACAATTTTGCCTTCATCCATGACATAGATATAATCACCTAATTTTAGGTTGTAAAGTCGGTGTGTAATAATAATGGTCGCTCTATTTGCTGCTAATTGTTTAAAATTTTGAAAAATGGTTGCTTCCGAGATGGCATCTAATGCACTGGTTGGTTCATCTAATACGACAAGATGACTAGGACGATAAAATGCCCTGGCAATAGCTAATTTTTGCCATTGACCTCCGCTAATCTGATGTCCACCTTCAAAAATTTTGCCTAATCTGGTATTATAGGATTGAGGAAGTTGTTGAATGAATTCTTCTGCGTCCGCTAATCGTGCAGCTTGTTGGACAGCCTCCATGTTAATTGGCTGATCTAAATTGCCCATGGCAATAATTTCTTTGATTTGTAAAAAGTACTTTTCAAAATCTTGAAAGACAAATAGGCTGTTTTGCTTAAAATGGTCAGCATTTAATTCCTGATAGCGATGTCCATTCCAAGTGATTTCACCTTGACTTGGACTATATAAACCAGCTAATAGTTTGATTAAAGTCGTTTTTCCTGCGCCATTCATCCCCACGATGGCAATTGTTTGACCAATTTGACAAGTCAAATTAATCTGTTCTAATGTATTTTGTGTTGATCCTGGATATTGAAAATCGACATGCTTGATTTCTAAGCCTTTACCTTCCACATCCATGGAAATATTGCCATGAATGGGTTTTTCTCTATCTAATGCCAGAAACAGGTTAAAATCTTGAATAAATCTACGTTGTTGAAATAATTGAAGTAAGGAGTTTAATAGGGATTTTAATGTGCTTTGAATTCGCTGAATACCTTGAATATAGACAATGAATAAACTGATACCAATCGATTGAGCGAAAGCCATTTGAGCTAATCCGTATAGAATATAAAACAAGATGGTCAATTCAAGTAGTTCTGTCAAAAAACCTAGACTAATTAACTTTTGTTGAAGAAGGTTCTTTTTAAAGAAAATGAATGCTTTAATCTCCTTTAAACGGTTTAGAATATACGTTCCAAAATTGAGTGTACGTAATTCTTTAGCATAGGCACTGCCAGTCAACAAATGGATTAAATAAAAAGACTCTCTTTCTTTACTAACTAGTAGTTTGTCAAGACGATGTAGTGCAAATCCTGAATACCATTTAATGATGCTTAGTGGAGCAGCAACAAATAATATTAACCAGGCATATGTTTTAATTAGTGTAAAGAAATAGACCATTAGTATAGTAAAAGTCAACAATTGCGTCAAAAATGACTTGAAGTTTTGGTAAATCAAAGGCAGATTTTGTTGTGATTGTTGCTGCGCTATATGTAAGGAGTCTTGATATTGGGCTTCTTCGTAATACGTATAGGGTATTGCGATTGCCTTGTTTAAAATTTTATAGACGATTTCATTCGTTATTTTTTGTTCTTGAATAAATGAAATATAGTTATCTACGTTAATTAATAATGATTGAAAAATTTGTAAACTAATTAGTATCGCAATCCATGTAATAACAGAGTTGATATTCGTCTGAGAGAGGTGGTTAAATTGATCAAATATATTTTTAGTTACAAATAAGAGTGCCGTTGGAATCAAAGCTAAAATCACAGCTATTAGAAGCTGGAATAGTGTATTCTTCTTATTTAATCCAAATAAGAGTTTATAAATCAGTACGAAATCTCGAATGATGCTGAATTTCAATGTTGAACGGATTTGTTTGTATTTACAAAGCTATCCTATGTCGTTGATTTATCTCTAATCAGGATAGATATTCATTCATATATTTGATATTATCATTAGTTTTGTAAAATAAATTTAACCTATTCCATGTATAAATACGTTGCATTGGGAATGCAAATTCAATCTGAAATTGAAATTCCAGGCTTATTTCCTTTTGACTTCCAAGAAAGTGGGGGTACGGTCATGGTCAAAATGGGTACTGTACCAGAGACACTTCAAAATGAAATATTAGAAGTAAAGCCTTTTTCTTTCTTCAACGAGCGTGAGTTTATATATCATATTCCAGATGCAGCAAAATTTTATATTACGAATGGGGATAAAATACTAATAGAGCCATTAACGGATAATTTGGATGAAGTGTTTTTTTATCTATACACTGGTGTATTGGCTACTGTATTATTTCAAAAAAATATACTTCCTTTTCATGTTTCAGGTGTAGTTCTTAAAAACAACACAGTTTTGCTTTTTGCAGGACACCAGAGAGCAGGGAAGTCTTCTACTTCTATCATGCTTCAAAATAGAGGATATTTGCCATTTACAGATGATACGGCTGTATTACAAGTTAAAAATGGACTTTGTTATGCAACTTCCTCATACCCGATTATTCGGGCAATGGAACGAACTTTAGAGAAGCAATCGGTCTATTCAGATGACGAAATAACGCCGAAAATTAAAGAAGGCTTTAAGTTTGGAATAAATTTTCATAAAAAGTTTACTCCTGAGCAGTTACCCGTTAGTGGTATCGTTTTTTTAAGTGAAGATGGGGATGAGGTAGAGATTTCGCCAATGAAATCAACAGAAGCCATAAAATGGTTAAAGTTTAATATTTATAGAAAACAGTGGGTCAATGGAATGAAAAAAGAACTTCTTGAATTTCAGACGATTTCACAAATTGCTCAGAGTAAATTACATTTTTTTTCAGTTAAGCGCCCTTGGGAATCCGATAGTTTTGAGATTTTAGCGCAAGCCATAGAAGATCAAGTCATTCATCAAATTGGAAAATAAAAAGAATATAGTTTGGCTTGCTTCTTATCCTAAATCTGGGAATACTTGGTTTAGGAGCTTTATTTCAGCTCTTAGAAATAAAGGTGAAGTTGATATCAATGCTATTTCTACTGAAGGGATATTTTCTCAAAAAAGAGGGTTAGAAGAATGTTTGGATTTGGATGCAGATGAAATACCTGTGTCTAAAATGGATCAATTTAAACGCATATCTTTTGAGCACCAATCAAATACTTCTGCCATGAAGTGTTTTGTGAAAATCCATGATTTGTATTCCATGTCAAAAATTGACCATCAACCTATTGTACCACAAGAGTCAACATTGGCAGCTATCTACTTTGTGAGAAATCCGCTGGATGTAACTATTTCAATGGCAAATCATAATGGACAAACATTGGATGAGGCCATTGCCAAAGTAGTGTGTAATGAACATGCACATTTGGTTCATTCAGAAAAACATGCGCAAGATCAGTTTCAGCAATATTTAGGCACATGGAATATGCATGTGGAAAGTTGGAAAAATGTCTCAGCTTTTCCCGTAATTTTTATTCGATATGAAGACATGAAAATGAATCCCCAAGACTCATTTTCACAAGTTTTGAAACAGATTGAATATGAGGCAACTGAAGAAGAAATACAATTAGCTTTAGAAGCTTCCCAATTTGAAAAATTGAAAAATCAAGAAGTTGAGTTTGGATTTAGAGAAAAACCAAAAGCCTGTAAGTCATTTTTTAATAAAGGAGAGGTTGGTCAATGGAAAGAGCATTTAAATCAAGTACAAATCAATAAAATAAGACAATTTAACGAACCCATGATGCGAGAATTCGGATATTGGGAAGAATAATAAAAATGGAAAATATGACATACGTTTTTAATGAAGAAAGAGTATTATTAACCCAATTAGGAGAAGAAGGAGTTTTATATGATATTCAATCCAATGAATATTTTACGTTAAATGAAACCTTGTTTTATATCGTAGATGGGATTAAAAAAGGACTAACTTTGGTAGAAATTGGCGAAATATTAATGAGCAAATACGATATCGATGAGAATTTGTGTTATCAAGAAATAGCCAAAGCTATCCAACAATTGGTAGAAAAAAATATCCTCTTAGAACAAAATAATGCTTAGGGTTCTTAGTCTTTTTTTTAAATTAAGTTTTCGTAACCAGAGTCTTATTTTGGGGACCATCTTCCTATCTGTTTATTGTTACTTTTTATTTAAAATAAAGCCGACCTGGATTAGATTTGGCCGAATACACCAAGTTAAATTGGAATCGGAAAAAATTGATTGGGGACTAGTTAAGGATATTCGGGAGTCAATTCGGTTAGTAAGTAAAAGATTACCTCTTCATTTAGTTTGTCGCCATGAAGCTTACATGGCTAAAATATGGTTGAATTATTATAAAATCCCCTACAAGATTTATATTGGATTCAAATATGGGGATGATAAAAGCATTATAGGACATGCTTGGACAGAGGTGCAAGGCAGACAAATTACGGGGTTTTGTGATCCCAAGGATTATGTGATTCAGGCTATATATACTTGAAATAGGAGTTTAGAGATTGAACATTGATTTCAATAATAAATCAATGATTCATTAGTAACCCAACATATGATCAGAATCAAGTAAGAATTTAAGTGGATTCAAATTGATTATTTCTTCGGTATTCCACTTTTCTAATTTAGGACTTTCCCATTTTTTGAGATCGGGAGAATTCGTGTCATCATTCAATAATACTTTCTTCTTCATTTTTCAATTGTTAGAGCTACATGGGGAAATGAAAGAATAATTTATCTCACTTCTATATAATGTGTATTTATTTGTATTTCAATGGACTTATTTTTTTCATTAGATTTCTGTAAAGCCAATAGTTTTCTCCATAAGAAACAAAAATTTCTTCATTAGCGGGGATATCATCTCTTGCAATAATGGTTATAGTTTCTAGGCGAAAATCAAGCTTTTGTATCGTGTTGGGTTTATTAGCATGGTTGTACAATGAACCATTCCCCAATGCTAAATAAACTTTGTTACCATGTGTATTACATACTTCGCACGTGCAACTTTGATTAGCCCAAATGTAATCTAACATAGTAGGTTCCGATAAATAGAATGAGCGCCATTTTAAGGCCAATAGTCTGGCTTCTTCGATTAACTCCCCTTGTTTGATTAGGTCATTTGAAAAAACACCAAATCCATGAATTGAAGATTGACTTAATCGAAGTTTAGGTGATATACCTGCTATATCATATTTAGGTTCAGAAATTTCACAAGGATTTAACACGGTTAATATTTTTTAATTGATTAATAAATATACAAAAAATGAACTTTCTTTATTCAATACAAAAATCACCTAAACAAATTTGTTTGGGTGGGATTGGATAAATAGCGCACAACTTATTGACCTTGTTAGATAAATGGAGTTATTGTATGCATTTTTGTTTCTAGGATCTTTAATGATGCTAGCAAGGCTATCTTTCATTTTTTGAATATCCAGATAATAGGTAATCGCCTTATTTTGATCGAAAGACTCTAATAATTGTTCAAACTCTTTTGCTTCATTAGCGATTCTAAGCGAAAGATCAGTAGCCTGTCTACCTTTCTTTTTTTGGTGAATTAAATCATCTAACAATCTACCTTTCATGGCTGTTTTTATTAACCACTTTGGTGTGTCATATCGGTAATAGTATTCGTTGGGAACAGATAGGCAAAATTCTACTAAATTTTTATCGGCACTCGGATCAAAGGTTTTGATATCAAAATAGTAGGAAAGGTCATGCCATACGGCTCCAATTTTACTGAATTGAGGATTAATAAATTGAATTTGTTTTTTTTCATTTGGAACTAATTGACGAAAATAGGGATCATGGCCAGATTCCAACATCCTTTTTTCTAAATCAATATCTTCAGCAAATTTGGAGTTTATGTGAGAATAAGAATCCCAAATTTTGGATTGATCAATACCTATGTATTTTTTAAATTTTTGGGACATGAGCCTAATGTAAGAGGATATTGTCAACTTTTCATTGCTATCAAAGCCAATAAGTTGTTTGATTTTTTCTTTGACGGAATTTTTTTCTGTATAACCCGTCCAAGAAATAGTTGAGTTTCCAAATTGACCTATCAACATGGTGTCAATTCCCTCTTTTCCGGCATTTCGATAAATTTCATAGATCCAAAATAGATTTCCTGCTGCATGCAATGGGCTATGATGCAGATCAATCATCTCTTTGAGATTTTGAACAATGGAAACCTGCTCACTCCGAATTAATTGTAAATCTACATTACCTAAAAATTGAGCAGTTGGTATGGTTAGGTATGATTCATTGGTGGCAGTTAGTGGAGTAAATAAATCAGAAGTATCCTCTTTTGGAATGGATGTAAATGCTGTTAAAGACTTTCCTTCTTTTTTTAAGATTTCAGATGCTACCGTGGTGATGGTACTGGAATCAAATCCTGAACTTAATTGGCTTCCGATTTTATTTGCTCCTTGTATTCTATTTCTTACCGACTGTTCCAATTTTGCATTAAAGCGAGCTACATATTCCATTTCAGTATTCAACTGTAGCACAGGAGTATTTTCAGCTATCCAATATCGTTTGAGCTCAGTTTTGCCATTACTAATTTTTAAGTAATGCGCAGGAAGTAAAAAATGAATGTCTTCAAAGGCTGTTTCATCATTTAATCTATCCCAAACTGTCAAAATGCCAGCTAAATAGCTTTCATTAATTTGTAGATGGCTTTTGTCAAAATCAAGAAGTCCTTTAAGTAAAGAAGAGAAAGCTAAATAATCATGTCCTTTTCTATAATAGATCGTACCAATTCCAAATGGATCTCTGGCAAGGAATAATTCTTTAGAATTACTATTCCAAATCACTAAAGTCCATTCACCGTCAATTTTTTTTACAAAATCATCACCTAGCAATAAATATAATTTTAGGAGAAGTATGTTGTTCGGAATAGACTCATCTATTTTCATTGACAAAAGGGCAAATAAGTCCTTTCGGTTGTCAATTCGACCAGTGGAAATAAGCTGGCAGTTATTTTCTGAGTATAGTAATTCTTGAGCTTGAAATTCAGTATGGAGAGATCTGGTTTGTACACCAATGTGACAACCATGGCCTATTGAATCTGATTTTAGGCTAGGGGCAAATTCGCTTAAGGAATTTTGGATAATGGGAAATAGATCAGAATTAGTATCTGGGTCAAATGATACTAAACCGTACAAAATATTCATTGTGGAAATCGGTTATGGATAAAAAATATCATGTATGTGTTTGCATGATTCAATACTTGTATCTAGGCATATTTATAAACAATTTACAAGTATTTAATACTACTAAATTGTTGCTATTTAATATAATTGAGTACAGATTTGATGTTCTTATGAATGAAACTAATACTATTTACCTCGATTCAAATGGAGCTAATGGGGGATAAAACTCCCTTTTTTATTGATTATATGTTTTTACGCCACCGTCTACACCAACACCATATTTTAATCCCAAATTGACATATTCCCAAATGATGATTTGAGGTTCTATCCAATTCTTTTTATCATAGGATAATGGAGAGTCTATTTTATTTGACTGTAGGGTAGCATGTACATTTTCCATTTTGTATTAGATTTATTGGAATTTTGGTCAAACTTCTTTAAGCTATATTTCTAAATTTTGATTTTTTTTTTGCATGACTTAATTGTCATCTTCAAGACCTATTGGGTCAAATTCCATATTTATTAATTCCAAACACTGAAAATCAGTAAAAATCAAATTTCTTTATTGGTGGAAAGGAATAGACTTTATTTAAATTTTCAGAATAATGGTTGAGTTATTTTTTTTAATATTAGGTAGTTTGGAGGTGAAATTTTAGTATTTCCCAAGAATAGAATTAACCATTATTTAGATATGATTGAGCTCCGGCATCTACAAATTTTCCAGCTGCATTTTCTATTTGATCGGTAAGCCAACTAACTAATTGAGGACTAATCCAAATTTTTCGATTATCAGTTAAGTTTAAATGGTCTAAATAATTCACTCGGGATTCATTTAGCTTGTTTTTCATCATGACTTTCATTGGTTTAGAAATAAGTTATATAAAAACTATGAATTAATATCAGCAAATTATGATAAATAAGTCTGTCTTTTTACCCTTGCTTAGGAAAAACAACTATATCAAATGAGAAGTAAACCTCCTTGCTGTCTTAATAGTCTAATTTTAGACATCTCCATAAGTTTTAGCACCACCATCGGCTCCTACACCTTTAGCATTTTCTAATTGATCTGTAATCCAATGAACCAGCTGAGGACTAATCCAAATTTTTCGATTTTCTGTTGAAATAAATGTATCTAAATTATTTGTTTGGGATTCATTGAAGTTGTTTTTCATGATTATATTCGATTTAGGAATTAGGCTTTTTGTAAATTTGATTTTAAATCATTTACATTTTTAATGTGTGTTAGTCTGTAGTTTTTTTAATTACAAATCTAATATTTAGTCAACTTAGGATTTTACTCCAACAATCTCCAAGTAATCCAAAGGAATTTTTTAAATGGCCTCTTTCTCATGTTTAGAGAAGGGGCTCTTTGCAATTCTTTTATGTAATATTATATGATTTCACGCCACCGTCTGCACCAGCACCAAATGTTAAGCCCAAATTGACATTTTCCCAAATGATGATTTGAGGTTCTATCTAATTCTTTCCCTTACTAAATTAAGGTCTTACTATATTTCAAATTAGTTCTGAATAAGTTGGGGTAATATATTAAACAACATATGCTTGTCCAGAACCATCTCCAGCTTTCCCTCCAAAAAGCTCGATGTTTTCAGTAGTCCATATTTGTATTTCTGGCTTTATCCAATCTTTTTTAACATCATAATATTCCAAGTTGTCAATTTTTTTTTGAGATAATTCGTTATAGTTGTCTTTCATAATGTAGTTAATGAATTAGTTAATTTGAATTTAAAATTATTGATTGAATACTTGAATTAATTAATACCTTAAACTGATTGTTTTTTTTTTCTAAAATCCAATTATTTGCAAGTGAAATATATTGAATTATACATGTTTAATAGGGTATTCATTCTTTAAGGTGATTAAATAATTGATTGTTTCTTTCTTTTTTGAAATATTTGTTATTTACATCCATGCTTAATTTAAATAAAGAGATAGTAACTCCTGCCATCTGAACTATACTCTCTTGCAAGTTCAATTTTATCAGCACTCCAATCAGGTATTTTAAGAGAGACTTAATTTCTTTTTTCTAAAATCTTATTCGATTTCTATCTATTTATAATCAATACTTTAATTATATTGTTTACAAGTTCTACATCAGTTTGAAATCAACCTTATTTTACATTTATGAAATAAATTGGGAATTTAGTTATATCCCTTAGATCCACCGTCGGCTCCTACACCTCCTAGAGCGTTTTTTATCATATCATTTTCCCAATTTGATATTTCTGGGGATACCCAATTCCTTTTTTCTGGAGTTTCATTTAATTTTTCTGTTTTTGATTTCTGTGTATCCATGATTCTGAATTTCTCTAAATATTATAATAATTTTATCACAGTTTGATAACCTTATTTTATGTTTTGATTGATCTTTGGGATTTAGGTAGCATATGCCTTAGATCCACCATCTGCTCCTATACCTCCAGCATTTTCTAAGTTATCGTTTTCCCAATTTTTAATTTCTGGTGAAATCCAAGCTCTTTTTTGCATTGGCTCATTTGTTTTTTCTACTGTTGAATCATACTTGCTCTTTTTCATGAAGTAAGATTATTATTTGAAATTATATTTTCAGAAATTTTTGGTTTATTTTTTTTAAAAGAAATAGTCAAATACTTTTTCAGGTTTCTAGTTTGACTATTATGCATAACTAGCGTGCAAACCTCCATCTACACCTTTACCCCCAGCGAGTTCTATATTAACAGATTCCCAAGCTTTTAGATTAGGACTTATCCAATTTTTTTTAACAGTTTCATTTGTATTTTCTAAAGGAATTTTTTGATCGTTCTTATTCATGATTTTATTTTTAATAGGGGAGAATGATTATAGAAAATGTAATTTTCTAGTATTTGTAGCTTGATGTGATTTTAATAGATGATATTTCAAATTTAATATACTTTTCAATTAACTGTTATTTATAGGAAGAAAAGACATGCACTAACACCCCCAGCGAGTTCTATATTGTCAGATTCTCAATGAACCATTAATAGAACTTACCCAATTTCTTTTTTCAGAGTGTTTGTTAGAAGTATCTTCACCATGGCTTGTAGATCCCAATGTTTTATTTTTGAAGTGTTTTTAATGATTGAGGAACGATGCTTTTAAACGAAAAGTAATAGTAGTTAGTAATGAAATTCCTATTCAGAATTCTTTTTATGACTTTTAGCTTTAAATAATTTTCTCCAAATAAATATTGTTTTCATTTTCCCAATTTGATATTTCTGGGGATACCCAATTCCTTTTTTCTGGAGTTTCAATCAATTTTTCTGTTTTTGATTTCTATTTATTCAAAACCCTGAATTTTTACCAATAGTATAATACTTTTATCACAGTTTGATAACCTTATTTTATGTTTTGATTGATCTTTGGGATTTAGGTAGCATATGCCTTAGATCCACCATCTGCTCCTATACCTCCAGCATTTTCTAAGTTATCGTTTTCCCAATTTCTTTTTTCTGGAGTTTCATTCAATTTTTCTGTTTCTGATTTTTGTGTATTCATAACCCTGAATTTTTCTAAATTTTGCACTACTTATATGATTGTTTGAACTCAACCTTATTTTATGTTTTGATTGATCTTTGGGATTTAAGCAACATATGCCTTAGTACCTCCATCTGCTCCTATACCTCCAGCAAATTCTATGTTATCATTTTCCCAATTTGATATTTCCGGTGAAACCCAATTTCTTTTTTCTGGAGATTCATTTATTTTTTCTGTTTTTGATTTCTGTGTATCCATGATTCTGTTTTTTCAAATTTTGCAAGACTTTTTTGACAGATTGATAACCTTTTTTACGTTTTTGAATGATATTGGGAATTTAATCACCATATGCCTTAGTACCCCCATCAGCTCCCACACCTATTGCATTTTCTAAGTTTTCATTTTCCCAGTTTATAATTTCTGGAGAAACCCAATTCTTTTTAACTAAATTATCATTTAACTTTTCTGATTTCATCTCCTGAGGATTCATGGCTATAATTTTTATATAGATTTAATTGTTGAATAAATATTTGAATCCAACATGATCTTACATTTTTTGAAAGATGTATTGAAATTAACCAACATATGCCTTGCTTCCACCATCGGCTCCTAGTCCACCTCCATTTTCTATGTTATTATTTTCCCAGTTTGTAATTTCTGGAGAAACCCAATTCTTTTTATCTAAATTATTATATAATTTTTCTGATTTCAACTCTTGTGTATTCATACCATTTTTTTATTTATATGTGTAAATCGTTGAATAAAAATTTGAATCCTACATGTTCTTACATTTTTTGAAGGATGTTTTGAAATTAACTCACATATGCCTTGCTTCCACCATCAGCTCCCAAGCCAACAGAATTTTCTATGTTTTCATTTTCCCAAAATGCTATTTTGGGTGAAACCCAATTCTTTTTTTCATGTGTCACATTTGAATTACCTAAGTTGTCATTTTGAGTATCTTTCATGGAATTAAAGAGATTTAAAGGATAGATATGTATGATTAACGTCAGGAATTTACTAAAATAATTGGTCATTGTTAACCTGATTGAAAATTAAATTAGATGATTCTACAATGGATAAATATGAGGTATTAATGGTCACTTCGACTAATTTACAATGAATAGTTATCCCTTGTAAATTACTATATAGTAGATTTTTCACTGTTTGTTGTAAACTATTTGAATGATTTTTTCGCTGTCCTTCTTTTGATTTTACTATTTATAAAATACAATTTTTTGGAAATATGTATAAGTGATTTATTAAGTAAAATATGATGACAATATTGACACTTTAATTGCTCCTCTATTACAAATATTTAACCCTCTTAAAAATTATCAACCAACGAAAAGCTTACATTTCTTGATAATCTCTTTACTAAGGGTATGAGTGATAAATTATATTTATAAATAAGTCTGTGCTCCTCCATCAGCGCCCGCACCTCCAGTATTTTCTATGTTTTCATTTTCCCAATTAACTATTTCTGGTGAAATCCAAGTTCTTTTTTCACTGAAATTCGCAATAGAATCTACAACAAGAGAAGGAGATTCCGTCAGTCTGTTTTTGGGAGTATTAGTCATGATTTAGAATTTTATAGGTTGTACTAATTATCCTGAAATTAATAAAATGCATGTATTTTCCAAATTTCCCAATCGACTCTTTTACCGAATCTAATCTTCTATCAATGACAAAATGAGTATGTTGGGGTCATCAAAATGGGAATCGATCCCCTTGAAATTTTTAATTTGTTTTTCTTTTACTTGTTGATACAAACCCAAATGAACTCTTTCTATACAAACTTTAATTGGGGTCAATAAAGACTTACATTTGATGGTCTTTAAAAATTTGGCGAGAAATTTGCCTCATGGCTTACATTGGTGTAATCATAGCTACAATATTTCAATGTCAAATAATGGTAGTTCATTCTATTTGACTTTATGTATCATAAGTAGTTGTAATATACTTCTTTCTATTTTCAAAATTCCCTTATTTATTGTTTACTAAGCTCCTATTTAAATATAGCTAAGGCTATTTGGGTATTAGTTCAAAAGGTCAATAATAAGTAGTTAACAGTTAAACTGTAGGGTATATTTATGCATTATAAGTTTTGGCTACACCATCTGGACCTGCTCCTGGTCCGTTTTCTATAAGGGTAGCATTCCAACTTTCTAATTCCGGTGAAACCCAATTCTTTTTTTCTTGTGTCAACTTTGAATTAACTAAGGTGACATTTTGAGATTCTTTCATAGTATTTTAAAAGGTCTAATGGATCGATATGTAAAATTAACATTAAAAAGTTACTAAAATTATCAGTTTTCAATAACCTGATTGAAAATTAATTTAGCGGATTCTTCAATAGAAAAATAGGCTGTTTCAATACTTAAATGAGCATGCTGGGGTATTTCAAAAGGGGAATCTATCCCGGTGAAATTCTTAATTTGCTTTTCTTTTACTTGTTGATATAAGCCCTTAGGATCTCTTTCCATACAAACTTCAATGGGGGTGTCTATAAAGACTTCCACGTATTGATTTTGTAATATCTGGCGCGAGTTTTTTCTCATTTCTTCCATAGGAGTAATCATCGCCACAATGACACAATAGCCCTCTTCCAGGAATAATTTGGCAATTTCAGCTGCCCGTCGGATATTTTCAAAACGATCCGCTTCCGTAAAACCCAAATTGGAATTAATTCCTTTTCTTAAGATGTCACCATCTAAAACAAGGCATTTTAGGCCTTTGGAAATGAACAATTCCTTTAGTTCTAAGGAAATGCTACTTTTCCCAGCACCCGACAATCCTAGTAGCCAAATACATTTATTCATACGTTTTTCAATACTCCTGAATCTTTGTTTAGGTGAAATAAAGCAAATTAAATTATTCATGCATCATTCAATATAGGGTTTTAGGGTATTTTTTTTTCGTATTTTCATTTTGCCAAATAGTAGTAGGTCAAATGCTTGAACGAATTAGCTAACGCTATTGGATATACTATTTCGTTTAGTCTACATTTGAGTTTTATTTGCTGACTTTTATTTTATTAATTTCCCATTCCATGGTACAATACAACACAAAAGACTGGATCATTTTTATATTCAGATTTCATAAATCTGATACCTTCAGGCAGCTATTGCCTTTGATGATTTTTATTGGAATCTATTGTGCCATCATTCGATTTTTGGAAATCGAGTATTGGAAACTAGGTGAGGAAAGCTTGGTGAGGAATGTTTCGCTGATGCACGGGATGTTGGGTTTCGTTATTTCCTTGTTATTGGCCTATCGAACCAATACTGCTTACGATCGCTGGTGGGAGGGAAGGAAATTGTGGGGGGCATTGGTCAATAACTCAAGAAATTTGGCTATGAAATTGTCCGTCATGTTGGAGCATGAGTCCGACAAGCATTTTTTTCAGAAAGTGATTCCTGCCTATGCTTCCATTCTGTCCAAGCATTTGAGCAATGAAGAATCTGCGCTTGTATTGTTTGAAGGTCTGGATTTACATATTGATCATCAAAAACATAAGCCTAATCAAGTCGCTAAAATGTTGTTTAGCAAAGTGAATGATTTATACCAAAGTAAAAAACTGACCGGCGATCAACTGATCGTGATAAATAGTGAATTACAGTCTTTTACAGATATTTGTGGTGCTTGCGAACGAATCAAAAACACCCCAATTCCTTATTCCTATAGTGCCTTTATCAAGAAGTTTATTTTCTTCTACATCATGACGCTACCCTTCGGTTATGTATTTAGCTTGGGCTATTTAGCTATTCCTGTTGTGGTATTTACATTTTATGTCTTAGCCAGTTTAGAGTTGATTGCGGAAGAAATTGAAGATCCGTTTGGACTTGATGCCAATGATTTACCCACAGCTAAAATGGCAGCGAATATCAAAAAACAAGTGGAAGATTTAATGTAACTGATTCAATTGTAAAGCTTTACAAATTCTAACGAAATAATTGCTTAGGTCCACTATTTCAGAATAATATTTTGTTAAAGTATATTTAACATCAATAATACATCGACATTGTAGGGTAAACCTTTATTTTGTTTGTGTAAAAATTTATGTAAATCGAATATTATTGACAAAAATCACCCTTTAAAATTAGTCTAAGAAAGAATTGTCAACTAATTTCGAGCACTATTTAAATTGGTAATTTGAATTGGGGTATTTTACTCCGTGTTCTTTATAAGGTTGAAAATGATTCTCCTGATGGTGGAATCTGACTATATCGAATGAGGTGCCAATTTCTCCTGTTGTTCTAGCAAATTTTTTTGAAATAAATTAGATGATTTTTCATCATCAGTAAGCTGCTTATACCAAGTGGGATATCATTGATGTTAAAAAATAATAGCCCTAAAATTTGAATCACGCTATGGATGGCATGTTGATCTTCTTGGTCTTATTTAAACTTGTGGTTTCCCTAGTTTTAGCGGTCTTCAATTTTAGAGTCAATCGTAATACCATTTACTTGTCTGGGGTTCTGGTGGTTATCGCACTTTTCGGTTTGCTTCATTACAGTCTTTTTGCCAGTGATTCTCCCACTATGCTAGTTTTTATGGGTATTTACAGTATACCCACTTACTATTTAGTGGGCCCTTTTTTATATTTCTATTTCCGAAGTACCCTATTGGATAACTCCAAAATCTACCGCAGCGATTATTTGCATTATTTACCCTTTCTAATTGCTTTAATCAACGTTTTTCCAAGTTTTTTACATCCTTGGAAAGAAACTTTGGAACTGGCTAATCAGATTTTGGCAGATCCCAATTATCTTAAAACACTGAATTTAGGTTGGATTTATCCAAGTACTTTCAATATGATTGGTCGGCCTATCTTTATGTTAATTTACATTGGATTGATTTTCAAAATGTACCGAGAGCATAGTAATGAACTTTACCGAAATGCGCTTCCGGACAGTCACCGCATATTAATGAAGAAGTGGTTAATCCTACTTCTTATCGTTGTGACCTTTGCTGCTTTAAGTTATTTGGCGGGAGCTTTAGTATTCATGAACACGCCTCATGTTCCTAAGCAAACGGTGATGCATTCGCCGCTTACGTTGATTGTTATGATTTCCTTTTTGATGATACCATTACTCATTGTGATTTTTCCACAGGTATTGTATGGTATCCCGATTGTCAAAAAGAAGCGAAAATCATTTGACCATTTTTTAAATGCATCTGAAATTTATAAATACGTGAATAAGTCGGACGATCCACTTAGAGAAGACGCCCTACGGATTTTAGATAGCATTCATGAAGAGAAATGGTATTTAGATCCAGAATTTAATGTGGATATTTTAGCTTCTAAATTAGACCTTCCTAAGCACCACATTTACTATTGCTTCAACTACATCATTAAATCGAAGTTTACCACCTTACGAAGTCAACTCAGGATTGAGTATGCCAAAAACTTATTGAAGTCGGAGGAGGAATTGGATATCGAATTAATCGCCCTGCAATCAGGTTATAGTTCTGTACAGAGCTTTAACCGTGCATTTGTGGAAGATGAGGGGCTTAATGTATTCGAGTATATCAATAAAATAAAAAGGAAATAGTGTCAGGCTTTTTATATTCTTAGTTTGAAATTTGTATTTCAAATGTTTGATGCTATACCTCCTAATTTGTAATGGATAAAGATGTGAAAAATTCATAGGACTTACATTTTTTACTTCTTGAACACATCAGAATTTGGATTACCATGCATCAATAAGTTCCGAGAGACAAACCACTAGTAAATTCCTTATTTGGCTCATCGTCATCGGCATGTCCTATGTTGGATTTGCCCAAGAAACCAATCCTTTGTATCAACATTCCATTGGTTACAAACACTACCTTATGCCAAGTGGTCTCTTTTCGGATGAAAATTGAGCGTTCGGATCTAGTTGAAGCATTTGCTGGTCCCATCGAAAATGATCCCAATAAACTAAACTGTATTGGGCGTACGCTATTTACCTACATATCTACAAGAACGTGACTTTCCATTAACCCCCTACATTTTTGTAGGATTTGGCTACGCTTTGAGTGAAATAAGGTATGTCAATCGTAAAATGAATGTTCCTAGCGTAAAAATAAGCTGGTGGGATGCAGTGCTGGGGTAGTTTTGGACTTGTATTTGACAGAAAGGATTTCATGGAATGCTGAAGCTTCTCGGATGAATTTGTTTAGTACACAAGAAAAAGGCCCCAATTTGGATGGGATATCCCTTAGTTTTGGAATCAATGATTCCTTTGGCGATATGGATAAATACTCCCTAAAATGAAGAAAATAGGCTTAAAAGCATCGGAAATAGAAAACCTGACGAAAGTCATATTTTTTTTCGAAAGCTCAAAAATTGAACTATTCAAGCTGTTCTTCTCCTATTTCAATGACATGATAAAGCCCATTTGGGAGGAATGAATGCAGATGTTGTATGTCATTTGCTCGATAATTTGTAAAGCAAAATATACTTTAGGCTATTTTTTATTGATTTAAAGGCGTGTTTTAGCAGTCTTTGTAAAGCAAAATTCATCTGAGAGCTATTTTTGTTTAATTGGCGACTCCCATAATAGAAATTTCAAGGTTGATATGTCATATAATTTAACTCGTTAAATTTTGTATTATTTTAATTTGAATATAATATTTCAAATTTTATTCAAGGGCTTATAGGTACACAAATCATGATTTTGTAGTTTTTTCTGTTTTACTTTTGGGCTCACAAGTGAAAATGAATCGCTTGTGAAATTTCCTTTCGGTTATGTGTTGATCTACTCTCCGATTGGGTTTTTGTTAACCTATAAATTATAAACTTATGAAAATTCTAGGAATGACCGCCTTGGCGAAGGCGACGATGTTGGCTTGCGCCCTAGTTTCACATGTACCATTATCCGCCTCCGCTTTTTCGGAACCTTTTGTGAATGGAAAGGAAGCTCCCAAAAACAGTTTTGGAATTCGTTATTCTTATTCTTGTATGGGTTTGACCTGGCGACATGCTTTTAATCAGTTGAACCAATTTGAAGCCTTTATTCAACCTGTATCAACAGATGCAGTTAAGGAGTTTAATTTTTATGGAGGAAGGTTTCTACATCATTTTCCACAAACAGAATTTCCTTTTACACCTTATGTATTTTTAGGAGTAGGAATGGCAACTTATCAAAATAATATTCCTAACCCCGCTTTGAAAGAAAGCAACAAATCGAGTAAATGTTTGGGTTATGCTTTAGGGCAGGGAGTAGAAACAAAAATATCAAGTAATTTAAGTTTAACAGGTGATGTGGCCATCACACGATTGAATGATGAACCCGACCAAATGTTAGGAATCATTCGGCTAGGCATGGGAATGCATTATACACTCAAATAGCTCTCACAATAGAGCTATTGATTTCTATCCATACCATTTTGATAGAAGCTTTTTTCCATTTTTATAGTGGTAAAACTAGTTTAATGGTTAGATTAGGATATCCTTTCTCAATGTGTGTCATGAATCCACTCTTGTTATGAAAAAACAATCATTTCCAATACCCGAAAATGAAGAGAACAGGCTAAGTGCTCTTTATGAATATCAAATATTAGATACGTTTGCTGAGAAGGAATTTGATAAAATTACCTCTTTGGCATCTTACATTTGCCAAGTACCCATTGCTATTATTTCATTAGTAGATAAAGACCGACAATGGTTTAAATCAGAAGTTGGATTAGGTGCCAAAGAAACAACTCGCGAAGTCTCTTTTTGTCAATACACCATCATGGGAGACCAAATCTTCGAAGTGCCCAATGCATTAGAGGATAGTCGATTTGTAGATAGCCCTTTGGTAACAGGAAATCCACACATACGCTTTTATGCTGGCGCACCATTGACTACTCCAGATGGATTTCAGATAGGTTCATTATGTGTTATTGATCAAGTTCCTAGAGAATTGACCAAAGATCAGCGAGATGCATTAACAACGCTCTCTGAGCATGTTATCCAAACCTTGGAGCTTCGGATTAAGAATCGAGCATTGAAGGAGCAAGTTAATCGCTTGACAGAGGAAAAAGTGGCCCGAGTTACCTTGGAACTAGGACGATATAAAGAAGCATTGGATGAGGTTCTAGCAGTATTCATCATGGATGCGAATGGCATCATCACTTATGCCAATGAAGCAATTTGTACCTTAAGTCAATATCCTCGAGAAGAGTTAATTGGACAACATAAACGAATTTTACATCCAGAGTTTAGTTCTTCTTCTGAATCGGATGCATTTTGGGGCACCATTCAATCGGGTGAAGTATGGAAAGGGGAGATTCAGAATCGGGCTAAGGACGGATCCGTTTATTGGTTGAATATCACATTTGTCCCTTTTAAGGGAAAGAATGGAAAAGTCACACAGTATTTGGCCATTAGTAGCGATATCACGGAACAAAAAATAAAGTCGATAGACCTCGAATTGTTTTTTGAGTTATCTCAAGATTATTTGACGGTTGCCAATATGAGTGGATTTTATGAAAAGGTAAGTCCTTCATTTTATAAGAGTTTAGGTTATACTGAATCAGAAATGTTACACCATTCAGGAGCGCATTTTGTGATTGAAGAGGATTTGCCACTTAGGGATATCCTTCGAGCTAAGATGTTGAAGGGAGAGGGTGTCAGGGATTATGAATTGCGATACAAATGCAAGGATGGAAGTGTCAAAGTATTAAGTTGGAATTCTTCTCCAAATGAGCAGACAGGAAAATTGTATGGAATAGCCCGAGATATAACAGAGAGTAAAAAAATAATCGAGGAAAATAAAAGATTATCCTGGGTCGCAAGAGGAACGGATAATATTGTCGTGATAGCTAATGCTAAAGGTCAAATAGAGTGGGTGAATCATCCATTTGAAAAATTGACAGAGTATACATTAAATGAAGTTATTGGTAAAACGCCTGGTAGTTTTTTACAATATGAAGGCTCGGATCCGATGACGGTACAAGCGATGAAAGAAGCTATTGCTGAACGTAAAACGTTTAGAGGTGAGATTAGGAATCGCTCAAAATCAGGAAGAGAATATTGGTTAGAAATATTCTTGAATCCTATATTTAATGAGCAGCAAGAGCTTATCAACTTTATTGCGATAGAATCCGATATTACGGAAAAAAAGGAAAAAGATTTAGAGATTTCGGATTTGTTAGCTACCCAAATAGCCATATTCAATGGTGTCAGTTTGGCCATCATTTTTACCGATGTACATGGGTATGTGAAAAAGGTGAACCAAGCTACATTGGAGATTTTTGAATATGAGTCCAATGATATAGTAGGCCAACTTTTAAGTCAGATTCCCTGTTTTGACATGGATGAAATCATTCAGTATAACAAGGAGTTGAGCGAGGAATATGGGGTAGATTTCGTTCCGAGTTTTGAAACTTTTGTGATGCGGACTAAATCCTCAGGAAAACCGGAACGCAGGGAGTGGACCCTTATTTCTAAATCGGGAAAGCGAATTCCTATTTGGCTGGGTGTTACTTGTGTGAATAATGAACGTGGTGAGATCATTGGTTATTTGGGTGTGGCGGAAGACTATACGGAGCACAAGCAAGCTCAGAATGAGTTAATTCAGGCCAAAGACGATGCTGAAATGGCTGTGAGGGCTAAAGATAGCTTTTTGACCAATATGAGCCATGAGATTCGCACACCTTTAAATGCAATCATCGGATTCACTGAATTATTACAAGGTAGTCAATTGCCAGATCCTGATTGTGAATATGTCGATAATATTCAAAAGGCGGGAGATCATTTGCTTCTATTAATCAATGATATACTTGACCTATCAAAAATAGATTCAGGAAAAATTGAACTGGAAGTACAGCCTTTCCAATTGAAAGAATCGCTCAAACATGTGCATGATTTACTTAAAGTAAAGGCTACTAAAAAAGCTATTGATTTCAGTTTGTTTTTAGATGCGGAATTGCCTGAAGTGATTATCGGAGATAATGGACGCTTAAATCAAGTGCTGATTAATTTAGCGGGAAATGCTATAAAATTCACGGAAGAAGGAGAGGTGAGCATTTCTGTTAAAAAAGTACAGGAAACGGAATCGACAATTAGTTTGCGTTTTTCCGTAAAGGATACGGGTATTGGTATTTCTGAGGAAAAAATTCAAACCATCTTCGATCGATTTATCCAAGCTGAGGCTAGTACTACGCGTAAATTTGGTGGTTCTGGTTTAGGTTTAAATATTGCCAAGCAACTGGTGGAATTACAGGGAGGGAAGATTGAATTGAAAAGTAAGTTAGGTCGAGGGTCTGAGTTCTTTTTTGTATTGGAATTTGAAAAGGCCAAACAGCTGGAAGAGAAACTTAGTAAAAAGGAAAATATAGGATTACGTTTAGACCACTCCGTTTCCATATTAATGTGTGAAGATAATGAAATGAATCAGCGATTGGCAAAGACGGTCATTCATAATTTTGGCTTTCAATTAGACATTGCCAATAACGGAAAAGAGGGTATAGAGCTCTTGCAGAAAAAAGACTATGATTTAGTCTTAATGGATCTTCAAATGCCTGAAATGGACGGTTATCAAGCTACCATGTACATTCGTAATGAAATGAAATCGGATATTCCTATCATTGCTATGACGGCACATTCTTTAGTTGGAGAACAGCAAAAGTGCTTTGATATTGGAATGAATGGTTATGTCTCCAAGCCTTATAAACAGCAGGAATTGCTACAAAAAATACAAGAATTTATTCGTGAATAGTAGTTTAGGCTATTCACGAATAAATAAAATTATGGGAGTAATTTGAAATAGCTCGCCACAAATTTGTCATCGACAATTTTACCTTGTACTTGGGCTTTTCTTACTACTTTACAAAATCCGTTTTTGGAGTGACTACCGCCATAATCATTGATGTTGGGGCCCTCTACATAGTATTTTTTGTCTTCAAGTTTGATGGCCAGTTGGCATACATCACCTGGCATATCAAAATTGCAGGAACCACAACTTGCTTCTACCGTGTACCGTGTTTGTTTTTTGTCTAGCTGCAGGTATTTAGGCTTGGTGTTGGATACAAAGCCTAAACTAAGACCGATCAAGGTCCATGACATCAAAAAATAAATGATCTTTTTCATATGTTTATGTTTAAAGTCCTCCAAATCTAAATTGTAAGCCGAAAAACACCATCAGGAGGGCAACAAGGGTGATAAGTCGGATGTGGAATACCATCAAAGGAAGTTTCTCTATACTTAGATTAGGAATGATGAAAATACGGGCGTGAAGGGCCAGTACTAGGCTAAGTACGAGTAGACTTAATTTGATGATGATATTTCTTTGTATGGCATTATCCCAATTAAATTGAATGCCATATTGAAATATGGCCATCCAAACTCCAGTGATAATCTGTATGATTAAACTCGGTATTCCGATAGGTTCAAATGTTTTTTCAAATTGCTGAATAAGCAGAATGTCTTTTTTGAAAAGGGCTTTGGGTACAATTTGTAAACTCAACATGAGGTGTCCCCCTACCCAGACACAGGCACCTACTAGGTGTAACAAGAGTAAAGTGTGGTATAACATTATAGATCTTTCTTTTTAAAATAACGTAAGGAGCACATAAAGGGAATCATTACCCATAAAATCAAGGTGGTAAATGAGATGGCAATTCCACCTGTAGTACCAAAGAAATCTTTGAAAATAGCCCCTGTATATCCCATCAAAGCCGAAACGTCCATTTGCATCAGAATTAAGATGCGGGCTAAATCGATGGGATTCAACATACTTATGAATATCATGAATTTTTCAATGGGGTAGTCGGCCCACTGAAACAACATAAATAAGACGATTCCATCAAAAATAATGGCATAAAATAGCCATAGAATAATGGAAAGGCCGATTCCCTTGGCTTTGTCTTTGGTTAAAACGGCAGCCAACAAGGCTATAGCCGTAAAAATAAAAGTTAGCAAGAGTCCACAAATCACGAGCATTAAACCGAGAAAACTGGGTTCAAAAATAAGGATGACGATACCCGCCCCAACAAAAAAAGCGAGTCCAAGGGATGTCATTAATCCAATAAATAAGCTCCACCAAATGGCATTTCTTTGTAAGGGTTGGCTGAGTAAAAGTTCAATGAATTCCGTGCTATTGTACATATAAATGGTGGAGAATATCAAACAGACCAAAGGAACAATCATGAGTATGATATTCAGCATGCTCAACAGGCCTTTAGAAGAAGTATCTTCTAGACTAAAAACACTCAAAGAGGCTAGCAATAAGATGAGGGTGTAAAATAGTACAATTCTATTTCGGATAATGTCAGCAATGACATGTTTATATATCTTGTTCATGGGCTTCTAAGCAATGATTTTGGAGATCATTTTGGATAATTTCACTTCCTGGGTCTCTTGTTTTAAATCCTCTAGCGTTTTTTGAAATAAGACCTGGCCGTCTTGCATATAAATTACTTCGGTGATCATTTCATCCAATTCACTTAATACGTGGGATGAAATGATGGTGGATTTACCACGAGCTTTTTCTTTTAAAATTTTTTGTTTCAATATTTCAGAAGAAAGAGGGTCTAATCCTGCAGTGGGTTCATCCAAAATCAATATATCCGGTTGAAATAAAAAAGCTAGACAAGCCCCTACTTTTTGGCGCATTCCACCGGATAGTGTCCCCATTCTTTTATGGTAAATTTCTTTTAAGTGGTATTGTTCAATCAATTCCTCGTCCAAGTTTTTTTGATCTTTTCGGATATCAATCATCATGGATATGACCTCCCCGATACACATGTTTTCTGGATAACGGGTCATTTGTGGCATAAATCCGATTTTTGCTCGATAGGCCCATTGCCCAGTGATATCCTCTCCTTGAAAAATGACTTTCCCTGAATCAGGAATAACCATTTGTAAAA
Organism: Aquirufa ecclesiirivi; assembly: GCF_011250515.1. Lineage (GTDB taxonomy): Bacteria > Bacteroidota > Bacteroidia > Cytophagales > Spirosomataceae > Aquirufa > Aquirufa ecclesiirivi. Next base: position 83,868 of record NZ_JAANOP010000006.1, read on the forward strand.
TACTTTTAATCAAGGTAGTTTTTCCACTTCCATTGGGACCAATCAAGGCGATGCAAGCACCAGGACGGCATGTAATATGTATGTCTCGAAGTACCTGCTGATTTCCAAAGCGTTTGCTGATATGTTCGGTAATGATCATAATTTGACCGGTTTAATGAGTGGAAATTGATCTTTTAATTGTTCCGGAGTTAAGCTTGGGATTAATTTTTCCGTCTTATCCATTAAGGCAGAAATGAAACTTCGGAACATGATAAGTGTGGTTGGATTTTTTTCTAAAATGACGGAAAATAAACTAACAGGTCTAAAAGGAATATCCCCAACCTGATCTCGGTTTAGATCATAGCTATCGTATTTATCCCAATAATTTCCATTGAAATTGTTTAGGACTAGCGTGCCATTGGTACTCACATCAAAAGTATTGTTCAGGAAATTATTATGATGGATGGTCATGTCTTGGCAACTGGCTTGAATTTTTAGCCCCCAGCCATTATTGGAAAAGGTATTTCGGTTCATTTTTACCCGACTAACCCCTTCTAGGTAAATGCCCGTGGTGTTTTTTGTAAAGTGATTTCCTTGTATGATACCATCTGAAATTTCTTTGAGTAAGATTCCATAGGAGGCATCCCCCCAATTTTGGTGGAAGGTATTGTGAAACATGTTGACATGGTTGGAAAACATGACGGCTACACCAGCACCATTGTTGGTGAAAACATTGGAAATGTAGGTGTCATTATTAGAAAACATGAAGTGTAAACCATAACGTAGGTTACGGAAGGAGCGGTTGTTCTTGATGATGGAATGAGTGACAAATTCAAAATAGATCCCGTCACGGTGACCCTTTATTACATTATTTTGAATCTGTAAGAAGCTACTATTCCAGCAGTGAATTCCATTTCCACTTTGTTGTTCTTCAATACCATAGGCGATAATGCGGTTGTTTTTAATGGTACAATGTTTTCCATATTGAACATATATGCCAAAGAAGGAATTGGTTAGTAGGTTATTGAGAATCTGTACGTGATGAGCATCATATATTTTGATGCCGGCCAAATCTTTTAAACTGGAAATACCGGAGTTACGAATATGAAAGCCCTGAATCGTCACTTGAGAGGCTTTGATGGAAAGGACTTCGTATTTACCCTCACCGTCCAAAACCGGTAATCCTTGGCCTATGATGCATAAGGATTTATCTACGATGAGGTTGTGTTCATGATATACCCCTTTTTTAACCAAGATGCTATCCCCAGATTGGGCATGTTGGATGGCATGGGCTAAGGTTGTAAACCTTTCATTTTTTCCTACCTTCCAAGTACTTGCTTGGGCTGAGGGAAGAAACCAAGTGGTTAATAGGGCTACTATCAAGTAAGTTTTATGGGTAATCATTGGCGAATACTTTCCCAAGTTTTTTCTTCTCCAGCTAAAGCTTGGTTGTTTTTTGTTAATTCATTTTTATCGACAAAAGCAGCAAAATTACCTGCCATAGGGCTTCCCAAGGAAGGACTTGTCATGAAATAGGCTTGGGTGGCAAGGACTAACTCATGTTTCCCCGTATAAGTACTGACATAAATATCTTTGACCTGAATATCCTTGTTGATTTGTGTATAACTCAATAAGCATTTCAAATCATCAAAAGGTAAGGTCTTTCCTTGCTGGGTTAGTATGGCAGTGGCGAATCGCAAATCGCTAATGCCCATTTTACAAAAATGACAATGATCTCGACCTAATTGAATGGGTTTCACTTCAATCGTGCAAGCTTGAAAAAAGAATAGCACGGGTAGGAAGAATAAAACTGATCTGGGGCCTTTGGAGATTCTCCATTCCAAAATAACCCCAGTCAGTAACATCAAACCAATACCAATAAATATCCAACCACCCACATCAGGAATGGAATATGCTCCAAAATTTAAAAGTTGTTTAAAACCAATAAGTGGAGGCTGATAAGCCATTCCTGGTACTTGAATGGCGGCATTTGGATCTAAATCATGTCCATAATCGTATTCCCATTTCCAGAAGTCTACCATGGCAATAATGCCAAACATAACAAAAGCTGAAAATAAAAAATAGAGTATTTTTTTACGGTTGATCCAAGCCCCAATGAAAAACAAAATGGAAAACCCCACGATAATATATGGCAATACGGTAAATTCGACGAAGTCCTCTTTGTGCATGGTCTTCATTCCTATGTAGTGGTTGAGCCCATTAATGATGTCCACGTTTCCACGGATATCATTGGCATGAATTTGAAGGCTCAATCCTTCCGGATATTGAGGAGCATCTAATTCAATTCTCCAAATGGGCAAATAAACGACAAAGGGTAATAGTATGGAGGAGAGGAACAGCAGCATACGTGCTGGTTTTCCCATTGGTTGCGTATTCATATAAAGGCAATTTAAACTATTTACTTGGAGGCAATAAGACACCATCAATCACGTGAATGATGCCATTAGAAGCAGGAACAGATGCGATGATGGTCGCTGAATTATTTAACATGATTTTACCATTTTTGATGCTCACGGTGACATTGTCGCCATTGACCATGCCCAGCACTTGCCCATCTTGTAAGTAATCCGCTTTTAATGCAGAAACCGTAACATGGTATTGAAGTATATTCTGTAAATCAGCCTTTTTTTCATCTGTCATTAAGGCGGTTAAAGTAGCTTTATCTACTTGATCAAAAGCGGCATTGGTGGGGGCAAAGACAGTAAATGGTCCTGCATTGGATAATGATGTAACTAATTCTGCTTGTTTTAATGCGGCTACTAAGGTGCTATGGTCCTTAGAACCCACGGCTACTTTCACTACATCTTGTTGAGAATCATCGTCTTTGACATTTTCTTGGCCACCTGAAGTGGCCGTGGTTTCAGTCGTTTGGGCAGAAGTGTCTGCTTCCGAGCTTGAACAGGCAGCAGTCAACATAAACATGGCCGCCAAAATGGTGATGGATAAAATTTTCATAATGCTTCAAATTTTGATGAAAGAAAAGGAGAGCATGGAAAGCCATACTCTCCCTTGTTGATTAGTTTTTAGCAATAGGTTTAGTTTTACCTAAACTATAGCTGAGTGGAACACTGCTTCCTTTAGGAGATACTCGGATGTAGCCCGACATTTCTTGGTGCAAAGCACTACAGAAGTCAGTACAGTACATAGGGAAGATGCCTACCTTATCAGGCTCCCATTTCATGGTTTGGGTTTCACCTGGCATAATTAACAATTCAGCATTGGTGGCACCTTTGATGGCAAATCCATGAGGAACATCCCAATCTTGCTCTAGGTTAGTCACGTGGAAATACACCACATCACCCATTTTAATGCCTTCTATGTTGTCCGGAGCAAAGTGAGAACGAATGGACGTCATGTACACATGAACGACATTTCCTTCCCTGACTACTTTGGCTTGGCCTTCACCTTTGGTTACATACTTGTTCTCATTCTCATTAATCTTGTAGAACTTAATGGAACGGTCTCTCACTAAATCTGCTGAAATAGCTTGGGCATAGTGAGGTTCTCCAATGGTAGGAAAATCCAGAATCATTTCCATTTTATCACCACTGATGTCGTATAGTTGCGCACTTTGAGTCAACTCAGGGCCAGTAGGCAAGTAGCGATCTTTAGTGATTTTATTATAGGCGATTAGGTATTTTGCGTTTGGTTTCTTGCTGTCTCCTCCTGGGATACATAAGTGACCTACAGAATAGTAAGTTGGCGCACGATCAAGTACTTTCAAATCCTTGATGTTCCACTTAACCACTTCACTAGAAACGAAGAAGGTGGTATAGGCATTCCCTTTTCCATCAAATTCAGTGTGCAAAGGTCCTAGACCTGGTTTTTTCACTTCGCCATACAATGCGGCTTCATATTTAATCACTGGTATACCTTCAAAGCTGCCGTCGAACTGTTTTCCTTCAATGGCTTTCAACATTTTGTCAAAGCTAAATACAGGAATCAAAGCCGCTAATTTTCCAGAACCTACAATGTACTCACCAGTTGGGTCTACGTCACAGCCGTGAGGAGATTTAGGGCAAGGGATGAAATAGCAGATGTCTTTCAACGCTTTAGCATCCAATACTAGGACCTCTTTTTTCATTTCAGAAGTAGCTGTATGCGTTTTTTCGTTGTACTTATTGTGCGCATATTTGGCAGGAATACGTTTCGCTTTTCCAGCTTTGATATATTCTTCTGCTTTTTTCCAATTGACAGCCATGATAAAGTCCTTATCACGTTGTGAAGCATTAACTTCTAACAAAGTATTGGCTTGTTCTGTATTGTAGCAACTGAAGAAAAACCAACCATTGGATTTGCCTTTTCCTGCATGGCTCAAGTCAAAGTTGACCCCTGGGCATTCAATTTGGAAGGCCAAATCCATTTCACCACTTTCTTTTTTCACCGAGATGAAACTGATATATCCTTTGAAGTTTTCTTTGTAGGTGTCAATCGGGATATCGCCATTGGCATTATCTGGTGGTACAGAGAAACGTGTACCTGCCACCACATATTCGGTATTTTCTGTGATGAAAGGAGAGGAGTGATTCCCTGCGCTATTCGGTAATTCAATGATTTCAGCTGTTTTAAAACTAGCTAGATCAATACGTGCCACACGTGGGGTGTTATTGGCATTACCGAAAATCCACCGACCGTCAACTTCTCCATTGGTTTGAGAAAGCTCGGTATGGTGAAGGTCATCCCAAGGCACAAAACCATGGGAGGTGTTCAGCATAGGTTTTGTTTCTTCACTGTAGCCATAACCTTTTTCTGGATCAACAGAAAAAACGGGTATTACGCGAAATAAACGGCCACTGGGCAGTCCATAGACACTCATTTGTCCGGAGAAACCACCGGAAACTAGGTTGTAAAATTCATCATATTTACCTGGGGCAACATAGGCTTTTTCCGCAGAACCAGAGGAAGAAGCATTTCCTGCGTTTTTAGGTTTACAAGATTGGAATACCAATCCAGTAATCAGCAAGAGCGCTAGGATTTTGGTTAAATTAGTCTTCATGTGCTTAATTATTTGGTTGAAATTTATTTGACGCCGTCATTTTGACGCATGTACTCATACAGGGATTTGGCTTCATCATCACTTAAGTTTTGATTGGGCATTCTTACTAGGCATATTTCAAGCTGGGCTTGAGCCACTGGATCTTTGTTGATCATTTCATCGGTATTCGTCATGAAATTCAAGATCCATGCAGGTGTATGTCGACTAGTCACGCCTTTCCAACCGGGACCAACTAATTTTTCATCGGTTAATTTGTGACAACTGCCACATTTTACGTCGGATGTCGCTTTTCCTTTTTCAGCTAAAGCTTTGTCGAGGGTTGGACTGATGACCACATCGGTGAATTTTCCTGTTCCACGTTTAGGATCATAATCTGGGTTTCCTCCTGCGCTTTCAGAGGAGGCAGCTTGGGCACTTGAATCCGCGGAAGCATTGGATCCATCATTACTTCCACAGGATGTTAGCCAAAGGCTCAGGGCAAGCATCATTGTTACTGTTTTCATTGTATGATTTTTTTGTTGGGACAATGTTATAGCCCAGATATTTTGAACTTTATGCGTGCAGTCATAAAGCAAGCTTTCTCGCCTATACGTATATATAATAGGTGCGATAAATTCCTGAAAATCAACGTATTGTGCTGATTTTAAGCCTATTTGGCCAAATGTGATTTTAATCATAAATTGGCATGATTTCGCTCATATTTGAACTCGACAGAATGCACTTGTTTCGCTTAAATTTTTAATCATGATCGACGAAAAATTATTGGTTTCTTGGGGAGGTACATACCGTACTTTAGAAAAAAATGAGGTCCTATTTTCCGAGGGAACAGAGTGCCTGTTTTATTACCAAGTAGTAGACGGTCAATTGAAATGGGTGAATATATCGGTGGATGGAAAAGAGTATTTACAACGATTGATTAATCCGGGTGAAAGCTTGGGTGAGATGCCCTTGTTTGATGATGGGCCATTTGCTGCCTCGTCTTTTGCTTTGGTCAAGTCAACCGTCATTAGGTTGCCCAAGGCGGCTTTTCACGACTTATTGCGAAATCATCCAGACATCCATTTTGAAATTTCTCGGCGTTTATCCCAGCACCTACGATTCAAGTTTTTTATGTTAAAAGAGGTGACCAGTAATGAGCCAGAAAAATTAGTCGTAGCTGTCTTGAATTATTTGAAAAACTCGAATCAATATGTTTCCTTGGATGATCATTTAGTGCATTTGACTCGTCAGCAAATTGCTGATTTAACGGGTTTGAGGGTAGAAACGGTCATTCGAGTTATCCGAAATTTACATTTGGAAGGCAAATTGAAAATTGAAAATCGAAAAGTTTTTTTGTTTGAATAAGGGAAAAGTATGAAAGGGAAGGGAGCCAATTTTTGGGTACAAATAGCTTTATTTAATCTAGTGGTAGTAGCCATATTGGGTGTGATGCTTCGTTATAAAATTGCATTTTCATTTCCTCTCATTCATCAGAAACATCTCTTACATGGTCACTCACATTTTGCTTTTTCTGCCTGGGTGGGTCAAATGATCATGACTTTGCTTGCCTTTATTTTAAGAGAAAGAAATTCGAGTAAAGAACCTTTTGAATTTAGAACTTTACTTGCTGGGAACACCTTGCTGGCATTTTTCATGCTTTTTGCCTTTGTTTATCAAGGTTATGGCCCAATTTCCATCTTTTTTTCCACGGTAAGCACAGCCGTCAACTTCTTTTTTTGCTTTCGGGTATGGGCCTTTTTACGTAAGACTAAAGTAGTTTCTACCGGTGATTATTACATCCAAGCAAGTATCATTTTTAATGTTTTATCGTCCATAGGTACCATGTATTTGGCCTACCTAATGTCCAATAAAATCAATCATCCTGAGAAATACCTAGCCTCTGTTTATTACTATTTGCACTTTCAATACAATGGCTATTTTATCTTTTCTTGTCTAGGGCTTTTTGCCTATTTTTTAGATCATTTGGGTATTAGCTTGACCCATTCCAGACGCGTTTTTTGGTTATTAGCAGGAAGCTTAGCTCCAGCATATTTACTTTCCATCATGTGGGTTAAATTGCCCTTGTTTTGGTATGTGATTTTAGTTTTAGCGGCCATCATACAGTTTGGAGCTTGGTTTTATTGGTTATATCAAGTGAAAAAGAAGCAATCTGAAATATACCTTGGTGTCCCTGTGATGGTTCGCTTCTTATGGATTTTGGTAGCCTTGGCAACCAGCTTAAAATTTGGTCTGCAATTACTCTCTATCATTCCTAGTCTGAGCGAGTATGCCTTTGGTTTTAGACCTGTGGTGATTGCCTATTTACATTTAGTCCTTTTGGGCGTAGTGAGTTTGTTTCTAATGGGCTTTGCCATCTGGAAGGGATATATTCAATTGAATAGCATGTTAAATTGGGCTTTTGGATTATTTGTAGGTGGTATATTTTTCAATGAATGTATATTGATGTTGCAAGGAATGAGTTTTTTAAATTTAGTTCAAATTCCGTTTAGTAATGAAATCTTGTTTGGAGTGGCTGTATTGATGTTTTTAGGAGCTCTTGGGATTTTTGTAAGTCAAAAACTCAAACAAAATTTAATTTAGATTGGACTATGATTATATAATCATAATAGTATAATTTTACGAATCACCATGAAACGAATCATTGCCATCCTTTTACTGATTGCCATTCAATTGCCTCTGATGAGTCAATGGGCATCGGTGGCATACTATCAGGTGAACAGGAATTACATTGCTAAAAATCTGTGTGAAAATCGGGATAAACCGAAGTTGAATTGTAATGGTCAATGTTATTTGGCCAAAAAATTAAAGGCCGCCGAAGACAAAGAGCAAAAAACGAATTCAGAGCGTTTAGAAAAAATGCCTCAAATTCAATTGGCGTGTCAAACAAATACTCGTTTAGCTTTTTCATTCTCATTTTCTGATTTTTCAGAGGATCATTTTCCTGCTGCCTCCATGGCAGCACAATCCACCCTTCTTTTGCCTTTTCATCCTCCACGGTGGAGCTAATTTCTTGGTTCTAGGGCTTGATTTAATACATCAGGCTTATTTTCTCATGTAAATTAGTTTAAAATGAAAGCTTTATTTTTAGCGTTCTTTTGCTTGCTGGTATTGGCAAGTAATGCGCAACAACATACTTTTAAAATTCTGAACACCATTACTCAAGAGCCCATTATAGGTGCCTCATTAAGTCATTCCAATAAAATCATCGCCTTAACTAATGAACGAGGCGAGTTTATACTGAGTTCGATACAGGCTACTGATGATTATCAAATTTCTTCTTTAGGCTTTCAATCCTTGAAAATGAAGGGTTCTGACCTAAAATCCGTTATCCATCTTGAAGAAGCATCGTTGGATTTGGCTACCGTGGTGGTAACAGCTTCCCGACAAGCCGCAGTTCGAACAGAGACTCCCGTGGCCATTCATAAAATTAGCGCTTCTTTGATGCAAGATACCAAAGCCATTCAGCTGACGGAAATCATCAATAAAGTGCCAGGAGTGGTGATGTTGAACTACAATAATGAACAACATGCCATGGGAATTCGCCAGCCTTTTGGGACTTCCCCCTATTTTTTATACATGGAAGATGGCCTTCCTTTGCGGCCATTGGGCGTATTTAACCACAATGCCCTCATTGAAGCCAATTTACAAGGCCTAAATTCAGTAGAAGTAATCAAAGGGCCAGCCTCCTCCTTGTATGGACCAGAAGCTGTGGGTGGAGCCATTAATTTGATTAGTAAAATGGCACCTGGGATTCCCACGGTTTCCATAGGTTTTCAAGCCGATGAGTGGGGATATCTGAGAACTCAATTTACAGCAGGAGGTCAATTCAGTAAAAAATGGTCATTGATGACGGGAGGGTATATAGCCCGACAAAAAAACGCTTGGGCTTCGAATACCGATTTTGATAAATCGTCCATCAATTTCCGTGTGGATTATCAACTTTCTCCCCATACTAAATTATGGTCTTCATTTGCCTATAACGACTATTTTTCACAAACGGGAGGTAATATTGATAGTGTGGGTTATTATTCAAGAACTTATAAAAGTCCAGCCAATTTTACCTACCGTAGTTCATTTTCATCTCGCTCAAGAATTACGCTGGAGCATAAAGGACCCAATAATTCCTTCTCTAGTTTGACTGCTTTTTATCGGGATAATTCACTCGGACAAAATCCTGCCTATAGCATTGCATGGACAGCCCCATCAACAACGGCTTCTGGTCAAATCAACTCGAATAGTTTTACCAGTCTAGGCATCATGGGGCAACATAGTCGACAGTTCTCTTGGCTTGATTCTAAAATCATTGTTGGTTTTTTACTCGATCGGTCACCTAATACCTATTGGGCCTATAAAATTAATTTGACTGCGACCCTTCGTCCTGATAAAAAATCAGTTGAGAAATATGACATCGCACAAGTGTTACCCAATGTATTTTTATCTAATTACCAGGCGATCATTTGGAATAAAGCTCTCTATGCTCAATGGGACATTCATCCCTTGGAACGCTTACGGATTTCTTTAGGAGGGAGATTTGACAATATGTCTTTTGATTATAGTAATTATATGGATCAAAGTATAGGAAATAAGTCCTATGCCCAGTTTTCACCCAAAATTGGTATGACTTATGAGGCGAACCAACATGTGGGTTTTTATGCCAATTATTCCAAAGGTTTTTCTCCCCCAGCCTTATCCGCTGTATTTAGAGCTCGCCCTGCTGCTCAAGCCATTGCAACCGGAGAAAAGTTTTATTTGAGCATTGATCCAGCTGTTTTTAATAATTACGAAGTTGGAGGCTGGGCTTCTTTATTCCAATCTAAACTGTTCTTGGATTATTCCATTTATCGTTTGAATGGTCAAAATGAATTGTTGGGTATTCGTCAACCTGATAATTCCACCGATTATCAAAGTGCAGGCAAAACCTTGCATGAAGGTATCGAATATGCCATTTCCTACCGACCAGATAATCAATGGAATTTCCGATTAGGAGCTACTAATGCCCGACACATGTTTGTGGATTTTGTTTTAAGTCAAAAAGCGTCTGATGTCTTAAAAAATGTCAATAATAAAGAAATGCCTCAAGCTCCACATTTTATTGCCAATGCAGAAATCACCTACAAACCGAATTGGATAAAAGGAGCTCGAGTGGCTTTAGAATGGCAAAGAATTAGTTCATGGTATCAAAATCAAGTAAATACTGTGTCTTATGCCGATCCAGGTTTTGGTGGACTCCCAGGTGTTTCTGTATTGAATTTACGCTTTGGTTATCAGTGGAAAGCCTACCAGATTTTCATGAATGTGATGAATTTGAGTAATGAATTATATGCCAATTCCGCTAGTCGAGGTAATAATGCGAATGATAAAAGCACCTATACTCCTGCTGCACCCAGAACCATTAATTTAGGATTGCAAGTAGATGTATTTCAACTATTTAAGTCGAAATGATAATGAAATTTTCTTTGATATTATCCCTAGTTTTGATGTCCTACTTAGGTCTAGGCCAAGTCATCTCTGATTCAAAGCGCATCGCCATGGATCCATCTTTTACAAGAAAATCAGATGGAAGTGTAGTGCTTTCTTGGGTTGAAAAACAAGGTGATACGACCTTGTTTTTTCGAAAAGTGTGGAATGAAACACTTCAAGTTTGGTCCAACAATGAAGCTATTCCCATCCACCCAAGGGCCTCTACGCATGCAGAGGGTATGCCCAAGCTGGCTTATAAAGCTGATGGTACCTGTATTTTGCTGTTTGAAGTAAATAAGCCCAGTGAGAAATCTCGCTTTAGTGGAGATTTGTACATTAGCATGGAAGCGAAGGGTATTTGGACTAAAGCTCAGACCATTCATCGAGACAGCACAGCAGGTTTGAGTCATTCTTTTGGAAAAATATTTCCATTAGCTAATGGCCAAGTGGGAGCACTTTGGTTGGATATTAAACTCGGTCCCAAAGGTAGAACTTTGGTGTATGCTGAGACTTCAGAAGCTAAGGGATTTGGTGATATGCGGGTTTTGGACAAACAAACCTGTGAATGTTGTCGGATAGATGCTTTGGCAGATCAGCAAGGCAATGTCGACCTTATTTATCGTGATTTGAATGATCAAGGAGAACGGGATATGGCCTACATTCATTCCAGTGATTTTGGTAAAACATTTACTCAGCCAGTTACTTGGATGGCGGATCATTGGCAAGTGAATGCTTGTCCACATGCTGGCCCCAGTTTGGTCAGAGGGCCGCATGGTCTGGAAGCTACTTGGTATACGGGAGCTAGTAGTGGTTCAGGCATTAAATGGGCATATCAAGGTAAAAAAGAATTGATTTTACATTTGAAAGGAGATAAATACCGACAAGCCCAATTAGCCACGAATCCGAAAGGAGATGTAGCCTTGGTCTATGCACAAATCAAACAAGAAGGTGAGCGTTATTTTAAGCAGATTGGTATGTATGTTAAGGATAAACAAGGGAAAATGCGCCATCTGATGGTATCAAATACGGACTCTGATTGTTCATATCCCGTCATTCAATGGACAGGTAAGTCATGGCTATTGGCCTATGAATCTTGGAAAGGAGAGGAGAGGGTGATTCAATTGAAAGAAGTAAACTAGTGAATTATTTCCAATGAAAGCCCCAGCAACTAGCATTTGCTGGGGCTTTTGTTTACTAGTCTTGAAAATTAATATGTAAAGCGAAGCGTGACTCCATACGTAGCAGGGTCACCTAATACGGCGGCATAATGACCGGCACTACCAGCAGCAGGTAATAATTGCTCAAAGTAATCACGATCTAAGATGTTTCTCCCCCAAAGTAATACAGAGAAGCCATTGGAAGCTCGGAAACCGATTCTTCCATTAAGCAGGTTATATCCTGTGATAGTTAGGTATTGAGAAGGAGAAGCGCTCGAAGAGAAAGTAGAACGCGCGTAGGTATCAAGACCGATGAAATAATTGCCTTTTAAATCTAAGAATTTACCTGAGTGAATGTATTCACCACTCAATGAACCAGCCCATTTAGAAATACCCGGTAATTCAGCACCTGATATATCTTTGAATGCAGAGGTTCCACCAGTTTCTTCCAAAGGCACCGGTGCATTTTTGAAGGATACGTAAATGCCATCAGTATAGGAAATAGCACCTGTCAATGAGAAATGACTAGTTAATCGAATACTTCCATCTACTTCAAGCCCTCTTACACGTACTCTTTCAGCATTGGCTAAATATCCTCTATTTACACCAACTTCAGCCGTTTGAACTTGCGTTTGGTAGTCTTTGATGTCTGTATTATATAAGGTTACATTTAAAGTGGATAGAGGACTTGGTTTGGTTTTTAGTCCTAATTCATAATGAGTGACATACTCTGGATTCACTCTAGCTAAGTCTAAAAGTACGACACCATTGGCTGTTGGTAATCCCCCTAAATTGACACCCACTGGCTTGTAACTATTCGAATATGTTCCAAACAAGTTGAATGATTTGTTGGGTTTATAGGCTAATGTAATTTGACCTGAAATGTTGTTTTCATTCACACTGAAATGGAAGGCTTGATTGGTATACAAACCATTTTTTAAAGCAATTAGCGCAGGATCGGTAGTTTGTAAACCACCATAGGTTTCACGTTTATAATCCACATCTTTTTTGTCGTAGTTGAAACGAATACCCGGTAAAACGTGTAATTTATCTGAAACCTTCCAATCCACTTGACTAAAGATGGCTGCCCCCAAGGTATGCAGTCTAGAAGTAGTTTTTGTGCCAAAACCATCAAATAAACCTGGCGTTTTCCATAAAGTTGAGGTAGAGTTCTGGGCAAATCGCCATTGAGCAGAACCTGATTCTTCAGTTTGTACAGGATTGGAAGTTAAGATTTGGTCAATTAAGAACACACCCAATACACCACTTAATCTTTCCGAGAACTGTCCAGCATAACGAACTTCTTGCGTCCATTGGTCATGTCTTGAATTCCCTTGCGACTTCGTTAAAACGGGTAAACCGATGAAGTCGCGGTCATTGGAAGGATCCCAAATCCAATAACGCCAAGCTGATGTAGAGGTTAATGTTCCTTTGCCAATTTTGGCATCCACATTCATGGAAGCACCACCAAAATCATTATTGACTCTCCAGGGCGAATCCGCATCGGTCATTCGATCAAAAGGATTTGTTGTGGGTAGTTTATATCCTAAATCGGCAATGATGGCATTGAATTGACGATAAGCAGCACGTTTTGTTGGAACTACTCCTGCTACTACGGTAGCATTTCCATCTGGTCTTTGACGGGCATTATCTCCTGCAAAAGTGATGTTCACATTTTCAGAAGGTGTATAAAGTACTTGTGCTCTGAATCCTAAATTATTTAGCGTATTAGTCGGTTTTAAGGTTGTAGTGTTGAAAATGGTACCATTTCTTTGTGTTCCAGAAAAAGATACTCTGGCAGCTAATTTTTTACTAATTGGGCCCGTTACGGAAGTCTTTACTTGGATGTAGTTTAAGTTACCATAGCTAGCTTCAAAGGTAGCACCTGGGCTAAAACTTGGCGTTCTAGTCGTGATATTGAAGGCTCCAGCCGTTGTATTTTTTCCGAAAAGTGTCCCTTGTGGGCCACGTAACACTTCGATGCGGTCTACATCCACAAAGTCGATGGCCGTAGCTGCTGGACGTGCGTAATATACCCCATCCACATAAAAACCTACTCCTGGGTCGATACCATCATTGGTTAAGCCAAAGGATGACCCTAATCCACGGATATTTAAGGTGGTATTTCGACCGTTGGAAGAATATAATTGAACGGAGGGAATTAATTCCTTTAAACGATTGGGGTTAAAAGCCCCAGCATCTTCTGCCACAGCACCACGTATTACGGAAATGGGAATTGGAATATCCTGAATGGATTCTTGACGTCTTCTGGAAGTGACCACCACATCAGTCAATTCGTTATTGCTTTCTTCGATGGCAATTTCTACTTTATTGCTGTGAATGACGACCTCTTTCTTTTGGTATCCCACATAGGTTACCACTAAGGTAAAGGGTAATTTTTGCGCTGTAATGATGGAAAATTCGCCATTAACATCCGTGGATGAACCATTGGTTATACCTTTAATGTATACGGAGGCTCCAATGATGAATTCATTCGTTTTGGCATCAACAACTTTACCAGATATTTTGGCGTTGATGATCGGTTTGTCTTGTGCGGAGGCTAGGAGCGGAATAAGCAAGGCGAAAAGAATACTAATGGATGTCGAAATTTTTTTCATGGGTTCTTAGGAGGTTTTTTTATTAAGTAATTTAATCCATATACTTTATAGACTAATTGTATTTTAAAAAACTCAGCGTTTAGGTCTGAGTCATGATCTTTGATGAACTTGAGTGCAAATGTAATAGATTACTCTATTTAATATACCTTTTTTATATAGTAAATGAAAAGAATCTTTAAACTTTTAAAATAAACCATCGAAAAGTTTAATTGGAGATTCTTGGTAGCCTTTTATCTATCGAAAAGGAAGGAAAAATAGCACAGGGTATGGCTTAAAGTTAGCGTCGAATGCCGACATTTTTCATGAGTTTATAAACTCCTTGCATAATTTTTTCTTCCACCGTATCTGCAAAGGGCCCTGGCCATCCATAATAGATCATACTGGATTCCGCTTCATAACCACCTTCTTGTAGTACATTCTTGGATGGGATATAACACATGACTTCTTGGCTATATCCTGCTACAAAAATATCTTGTTGGGCAAATTCTCGTTTGATTCTTAGCGAATAATCCACCACTACTTCTCCCGCTAATGCCACCAAGGTGAATTCCTTCCCAATGCGTAAAGCTTGAATGGGATATTGATATTGGCTAATATTCCAACCTTTATTAATGGCTTCTAACATCAATTTGGCCCTTCTTTGTTTGAAAATATCCTCCCCGACCAATTCTTTTTGGTAGGAATTGATATCTGTTTTTTGAAAATCGAGTGTGACTATTTGCGCATCATAACGTAAAGAATTCCCTAGGGATTTTAATGGATTTTGAAGGACCTGATGCACGGTCTCAGCCAGTTTTTTACCATGTTTTTCGGCTAAGGCTACACTTCCTCTCGGTTCAGGATTTTGATCTCCAGCACATCCCAGAATGAACATGGCAATTGCTTGGGGGTATTTTTTTTCAATTTCAATTTGAGCAAAACCTGCATAATCGCCATTGACTAAATAATTATCTCCTTGCACGGTCGTATTGTGGCAAGCATAACCCACTAAAATACCTTTCACTTGCCCTTGCCTATTTTTCACTTGTATGATAGGCACATCATGATCAATGGGTCCTGCTAATACTTTCCCAATTTTAGAGGCGGCCAATTGTCGACGATTGATCGCAAAATCTACTTGTCCATGCCCAAGAGATAAAGTCATTTTCTCTTTGTTGTGGATGGATTCACCAGCTAATTCAACCAACTTATTGATTAAACCTAGTGTATAAGTAGAAACAGCCCTTTGATCTTCCAAATGATAATCAGCTATTCCGCTTAATGCAGGCCAAATCATAGGTCCAGAGTGGGTATGGGATGAATTAATGATGATTTGTTTTTCACTTAAGCCATAGGTTGATGCCAATTGCTGGACTATTCCTTGATGAACCTCTCTGCTTAATCCCAATAAATCAGTACTTATGATGATGGCTTTTTCCTGGGGAGAACTTTCTAAATAGATAGCTTTAGCCCAAAGGTCATGAACTACTCCTGTGGCTGGAGTTGTTCTACTAGCATATCCTGTTAACCAAATAGGAGGACTAGGCGTAATGCTTTTTTTTGCCAATCCAATGAACATATCTTGACCGTTTACATCCATTCTAAGTGTAAAAAGTAAAAACAGAAATAGTAAATTCAAGGTAGTTCTCATGTTCGATTCAAGGATAGGGGAGCATTAATCTGAATCAGGTCACAACGTACCTGATGATTTCTTGGGATTCTAGCCAAGGCATATACTTTTCCCTCCAAATCAATGGCAATGGAGTTAACATATTGGGGCCAATTTCCATCTTCATAAAAGATGGGCCCATGGTCCTGGTAGTGATGACTTGGAATATGATAAGTAATTAAATGTAAGTATTCAAGACCTTTGGCTGCTCCTTTTGCAATCTGCTTTTCTCCTTCCAGTCGTTTCCCATCTTGATAAATGGGACCACCTGTTAAATAATACAATGTTTCTTGGTCTGGCCCTAGTTGAAAACCCAAATAGCCATAACTAAATTGATCAAACATGCCCGACTTTTTTGATGGTATTGAAGTAAGTCTTTCCAGAACTTCCATCTGCTCCGTAGAGGGGTCAAATCGAAATAAATAACCTGAATTTCCATGTACGCCATAGGCAACTTGTTCTGGTTCATACCAAATGATTTGTCGCCAATTATAGCCCATACTCCCTGGATAGGTAGGTGTATATTGGCCAAAATAATCCAAACGTAAATGAGCTTTTTCTAGTCGAGATACACTTATAGAATACGGGTTAATTTGATAAATGTCTCCTTCTGCAGTAGAAAAATATGCGATTCCTGTGTTGGGGTTGACAAATAGTGAGCGACAAAGGGATCTAAAATCTTCTCCTGGGGTTCCGGCTTCTCCACTTCCTGAAACAGCTGGAAATAGCTGAAGTTGACCACTTTTTACATCTAGGTAAAATAGCTTGCCTGTTGGCCAAGTAATTCCAAATATATGCCCTCTTTGCGTATCCATCAACATAGAAACACATCCTTCTCCCTCTGGAAGTATCGCTAAATCTTCAAATTTTCCGTTATTGATATCATAGCTAAGGATATGACCACCAGGGTATAAGGCATACCCATCAGGTGCCTGAACCGGCAAACGGTCCATGCCATCAATCAATTGATAATATCCAACATGCGTGGCAAAATAGAGTTTCTGTTGGTATTCATAGAAACTCACATGGCTTTTTCCTTGTGGAATATGTGTTTGATGGCCTTCTCCACAAATGTCATTTAAGTCGGCCAAATGAGTAATTCGATTTGTTTTTGGGTCAAATTCAAACATTTGTCCAGCTGCTTCCAATTGATCTGATGACAATACGTAATAAATACGACCATTGGATGCCAATGAAATAGCATTATAACTATCATGAGCCAAGGAGAAACCAGAATCAAATGGGGTGGCCAGCAATGAATGGGGTAGAGGCATGAAGATTTGTATTAAGGCTGCAATTTCTTTTTAATGACTTCGGCTTCTCGTTGTATTTTTTGAATACTATGAAAAATCAGCTCCATATCTTCCTTGGAACCTAATAACAGATTTTGGGTAAACCAAACGGCTTCTTGGCATAATTGATCATTCAAAGGGCATTGATTTTGCTCCATGTAGGTGGAATATTTCAATTCGCTACTGGAATAGAGTTTTTTGAAGTGTTTAGATTCAAAAGTCTCTTGAATAAAAGCTTGTGTATTTAAGGCCGTATATCCACCGGAGCAAGGAACACCCTCTGCTTGTAAGGCTTGCAAGAAATGAGCCCGTCTTAATCCTTTAAATTCAGCGGGATTATATCGGAAAGGGTATAAATGGAATGCAGCTCGGGTAACGGAAGGATAGAGTTGATAAGGTTGAATGCCCTTCACCGTTTTTAACATGGAGGATAAATAAGCCGCTCGTTCATTTCGTGTTTGAGTTTGTGACTCCAATCGAGTTAATTGTGCCAAACCTATAGCGGCTTGATATTCAGTGAATCGAACCTTAGTTCCTTGCATAAAACTCCCTGAATTAATGGAGCCTGTGGCTATTCCAAAAGGTAAACCTAAATTATGAAATGAGTAACAGCGATCCATAAAATCATGGTCATTGCTGACAATAGCTCCACCTTCACCAATGGCAATGTTTTTTGAATTTTGAAAACTAAAACATCCTGCTAATCCAAAACTACCTACTTTTTGATGATTGATTTCGGCTAAAGGAGCTTGGCAGGTATCCTCTATAACGATGAGTTGATGTTTGTTTGCGATGGACATGATAGGAATCATGTCGCAGGGCAATCCTAAAATGTGAACAGGTAATATGGCTTTGGTACGCTTACTAATCTTGGCCTCGATCTTGTGGGTATCCATTTGAAAGGTTTCTGGGTTTACATCCACAAAAACAGGTATACATCCATTGGCCAAAATGGCTTGAATACTGGCGACAAAAGTATAAGGAGTAACTAAAATTTCATCCCCTGGTCCTAGCTTGGCTTGGTTGATTGCTACAATCAACGCCTGAGTACCATTGACCGAAGTTAAACATCGTTTGGTCCCAATGGTATCAGCCCAAGCTTTCTCAAATTGATTCACCACCTGAGCTCTTGACCAAACGCCACTGCGCATAACCTCTAATAAAAGCTTTTCATCCTTTTCCGCATCCCAGATGGGCCATTTTACCCAATTATTGGCTTGAATAGTGGATTTGCCTCCTAAAATGGCTGGAATTTGTTGGTTCGAGGACTTGCTTGGGAATCCTTTTTTTTGCCAGGAAGGAATCACCGCAGCAGCACTCAATATGCCTGATTGCATCAGAAATTGACGTCTTTTAGCAGATTTCATCGTATTAAATAGGTTGTTGTCAGCAAGATAAATGAATATTAATAAATATGATACGATATGCAGAAAAATGGATGAATAATCAGGGCAAGGCAGCTTGTGATCCATGTGAGAAATCTTAATCAGGTAAATGAACAGAAGAAATTAGAAGAATGATTCATGTGGCCATTTTTCTAGTTGAATTTCAAATCGTAATCAATATACCTAAAGCCTAAAAATCCTTTTTTCAATAGGCTGATCACCTATGCCCATTACACAGGTTTGTTTTTCATGGGAATTCATTTAATTTAGGACAAATAAAAACCTATTTAAATCTACGATGCTATTCTTTTCGCAATCGAAAATTTAGCCATCTACATCCTTCGAAATTATGAATAAAGCGGTTTCCGTTTCTGCTTTGAGTAGGAGAGATACCCAAATCTCCATCCTGATAATAGGATTCATGTTTTTTATCTTTGGTTTTGTTTCCTGGGTAAATGCCATCCTGATTCCTTATTTTAAAATAGGTTGCGAATTGAGCAATTTTCAGGCCTATTTCGTCACGTTTGCCTTTTACATTTCTTATTTCGTGATGTCCGTTCCTGCTTCATTTTTATTAAAGAAAGTTGGTTTCAAACGCGGAATGATGTTAGGTTTTTGGTTGATGTCCTTGGGTGCATTCATCTTTTTGCCCGCATCCATGACTCGGACTTATCCCGTGTTCTTACTAGGTTTATTTACGTTGGGTGCAGGATTGGCCATATTACAAACTGCCGCGAATCCATACATCACCGTATTGGGTCCACAAGAAAGTGCCGCTCAGCGCATCTCCATCATGGGGATATTCAATAAAGGCGCAGGTGTTTTAGCTCCCTTGGTGTTTGCTGCCGTGGTCTTAAAAGCTACGGACAGTGATTTGTTTAAAAACTTGGCATCTATGTCTGGGGAAGCCCGAAGTGCAGCCTTGGATGAATTAGTAGGACGAGTAACTATTCCGTATGCGATCGTGGGTTCGGTCTTGTTTTTATTGGGTTTATTGGTACGTTATTCGCCTTTACCCGAGATTGATACCGACTCGGAGTCGGATGAGCAAGCTCTATCCAATTCAGGAAAAACCAGTATTTTTCAATTCCCTCATTTGATTTTGGGGGCTATTGCTATCTTTTTGCATGTAGGCACGCAAGTAATTGCCATAGATACCATCATTGGTTATGCTGGCTCCATGAATATCGCTTTGTTAGAAGCAAAGCTATTCCCTTCCTATACCTTATTAGCTACTATTGCAGGTTATATCTTGGGGATTATTTTCATCCCAAAATTCATTTCACAAGTGAACGCCTTTCGAATATGTACACTTTTGGGTACTATTTTCACGTTGGGAATTATTTTTGGTCATGGAGAAGTTCAGTTTCTCGGACATCAAGTCGATATGTCCATTTGCTTTGTCATCTTATTAGGACTTTCCAATTCTTTAATTTGGGCGGGTATTTGGCCTTTGGCACTGGATGGTCTTGGTAAATTCACCAAATTAGGTGCTTCTATTTTGATTATGGGTTTATGTGGAAATGCCATCATGCCTCTGTTTTATGGTTATTTGGCTGATATCTATGACTTGAGATCAGCTTATTGGGTTTTATTCCCTTGTTATTTATACCTCGTTTTTTACGCTGTTTACGGTCATAAAATCAGAAAATAAATTTTCTGAATCACCCATTATATGAAAAAATCTAACAACTCTCGAAGACAATTTTTACAACAAAGTTCCATGGCTGGAATTGCGCTAGTAAGTGCTAGTTCCTGGTCGACCTCATTTTCCTCTTCACAAGTAACACAAGCAGAGCTTGGAAAAAGAATTGGTATCATCGGTCTTGATACCTCCCATGTTACGGCATTTACCAAAGCTTTAAACGCCCCAGATGCTAGTCAGTATAACGGATATAAAATAGTGGCGGCTTATCCACGGGGGAGTAAAGATATTCTTTCCAGTACAGAGAGGATTCCAGCTTATACGGCTGAAGTGCAAAAATATGGGGTGGAAATTGTAAGTTCCATTCAAGACTTATTGACCAAAGTGGATGTAGTCATGTTGGAAACCAATGATGGAAGGTTACATTTAGAACAAGCTTTAGAAGTGTTGAAAGCTGGAAAGAGGATGTTCATTGATAAGCCCATTGCCGCTTCTTTGAAAGATGCCGAAGCCATATTTGCCGCCTCAGAAAAATATAAAGTTCCGGTATTTTCCGCTTCTTCTTTGCGCTTTTCTCCTAGTGCTCAAGAAATTAGATCAGGAAAAGTAGGAAAGGTGATCGGAGCAGATGCTTATAGTCCCATGAAAATAGAAAAAACGCATCCTGATTTATTTTGGTATGGAATACATGGGGTGGAAACGCTATTTACCATGATGGGAACTGGATGTAAACAGGTAAATCGCTACATCAATGAAGAGCATGAAGTAGTGGTAGGTGTATGGAATGATGGGCGTATTGGGACATTTAGGGGATTGAAAAATGGGAAACAAGAATACGGTGGCACGGCTTTCGGTTCTAATTCAGTAGCACATTTAGGCCCTTATGGTGGCTATGACCCATTATTGATTAAAATTATTGAGTTTTTTCAAACAGGGATTCCTCCCGTTTCCAAAGAAGAAACCTTGGAAATATTTGCCTTCATGGAGGCAGCTGATGCAAGTAAAAACCAACAAGGTGCTAAGGTCAACTTAGCGGATATGTATTCAAAAAAATAAACCTCTTTAAACAATGAAAATTTTATTTAGTTTGTTGATTATTAGTGCCTTATGTTCTTGTTCTCGCGATAATTCATTAACAAAAGGTGAAAAATCAGCTGGTTTTAGCCTCATGTTTGATGGTAAAACTACGCATGGATGGAGGGGCGCATTCATGAATGAATTTCCCAAAAAAGGTTGGGTAATTCGGGATGGTGCTTTATTTGGTGAGCTAAGTGATGGGGGAGAGGCGGCCGACGGTGGGGATATTGTCAGTTTGAAAAAATACAAAAACTTTGATTTACGTTTTGATTGGAAATTAGGTAAACTAGGTAATTCTGGAGTTAAGTATTTGGTAGAGGAAAAATTACCAAAAGCTTCAGGAGGCTCTCAACCGGGCTATGAATACCAATTGATCGATGATGCAGATTTTATCTACAATGATAAGCACCTACCTGCTGAAATTAAAACGGGTTCTTTGTACCAAATTGCAGCGGCTCAGAAAGCAGATGTTGATATTGCAATTTGGCACACTTCTAGAATCGTATTTAAAAATGATCAGATCGAACATTATTTAGATGGTAAATTGATTGTATCCATCAACCGAAAATCCAAAGCATTTTTAGATGGTTTTCAACAAAGTAAGTTTAAGGCATTTCCTAATTACCCGACCATTCAAGAAGGCCATATCTTATTGCAAGATCATGGACATAACGTAGCCTTCAAAAATATTAAGATTAAGGAATTATAAGCTATAAACGATTCGGCCATGGACCATGGTCATTTGGATGTTGATATCCTGATCAAAAATGAGGATATCAGCATCTTTACCTTTGGTTAAACTTCCTTTTTGTGCATCAATTTTCATGATTCTTGCAGGAACATCCGAGATCATTTGAATAATTTCCAATAAGGGTGCATCCGTCATTTGAAGCATGGTTCTTACCAATCGGTCGGCTGTAGCGACACTTCCTGCAAAAGCACTACGATCGGGTAATTTCGCAACGCCATCTTCTACAATGACAGCTAAGCCTTTATCCTTATGACCCAAAATTGAATTACCTGGAGTTAAACCTGCTGCCCGCATGGCATCGGTGATCAAAGCTGTTTTTTTAGTTCCTTTGATTTTATAAATGAGTTTCAAAAGCGGGGAAGGAAGATGAACTCCATCCGCAATGATTTCCACATCCATATCATCAATCAAATATCCTGCTTCCACCGCTCCGGCAAAACGGAAGGCATTTTTTCTGGTAACGCCCGACATGGCAGAATAAAAGTGAGTCGCTAAACGATAGCCATGAGCAAATGCTTTTTCAACTTCCTCATATATGGCATCTGTATGTGCCAAAGCAACCAAAACCCCTTTGGAACTTACATAATCGCCAAATTCAATGGCGCCAGGTAATTCGGGTGCTGCTGACCAACGTTTGATGCAATCGTAATTTTCTAAGATAAATTGATATTCTTTAGGATCAGGATTTCGAATGTATTTTGGGTCTTGTGCCCCTCGTTGGCTTAACGCAAAATAGGGACCTTCCAAGTGCATGCCTATAAAACTAGCCCCCTCCGTATTCACTTGATGGGCTTGTTGGTAGGCCTCCAAAGTCAAAATCAAATCCTCTTTTTCACTGGTTAATGTGGTTGGCAACATGGCTGTTGTTCCATGTCGAGCATGTGTTTTGGCAATTTCTAAAAAAGCCTCCACAGTACCATCCATAAAATCATGACCACCACCTCCGTGAATATGAATATCAATGAAGCCTGGAGAGATATAGCGCCCTTTTGCATCTATTTCGATGGCCCCTGGAAAATCAATATTTCCAGCTGCTACATCTACAATTTTCCCGTTTTCAACCAAGACTGTTCCATTAGGTAAAATTTCATCTTGTAAGATGACAGCACCTCCATGGATTTTGTATCGGGTTATATTCGGTTCCATTAGGCGTTAAAGGCTTGTTTTCTATATTCAGCAGAAAGTAATTCGGCCGAATGTTGATCTAAATACATGGAACAATCAGGGTGTTTTTGGAGTATACTGGCTGGAAACCAAGGGCTTACTTCGTTTTCCAGACAATTTTTAACGGCCTCTGCCTTTCTGAAATCGGGTACCGAGCAAATGATTTTTTTGGAGGCCATGATATGCTGAATCGACATGCTAATGGCTTGTTGGGGTACATCCTCCAAACTTGGAAACCAACCTTCACCCATTTGTTGCTTGCGACAAGCCTCATCCAATTGTACCACGATGTAGGGATCTTTGGTTTCAAAATTTGCCGGTGGATCATTAAATGCTAAATGTCCATTTTCACCAATACCAACCAATGCTACATCAATGGGGTGCTGAAGAATGATTTTATTCAATCGTTGGCATTCTGCTTGAGCATCTTGTTCTCCATTAATCAGATTGACCGCTTGTAAATCCGGAACCAATTGAATGAATCTTTCCGTTAAGTATTTTCTAAAACTAGCTGGATGCGAAATGGATAGACCAATGTATTCATCCAAATGAAATAAGACCACCTTGCTCCAATCGATGTCTTTTTCTTGAATCAATTGATTTAAAGTTTCGAATTGACTGGTACCGGTTGCTAAAATGATATTCGCTTGACCTTTGGATTGAATGGCGTGTTTGATGTGTTCAGCAGCCAAGCTGCCAGATGCTTGTCCTATATTTTTAGGATCGGAAAAAATATGTAGTTTCAATGTAATAGGCTTTAGACGCGTAAAAAGACCTTTTTTTCGTAAAGGAATCTTAAAAATACCCATTTAATTAAGATCACACAAACCACCGAGAGAATTATTGAATAGCTTTCTCCGCAAATTTGAAATAACCAAGTAAATAAGGCATTGTTGGTATAATCCCAATCGATAAAATGACCTGATAAATAAATAAGAATGGAGTTCATTCCAATGACTTGAAAGAAAAAGGCCCATTTTTGATACCCTTTTACATCCATGATATAATAGAAAAGAGCTAATAAAAGTAAGCTCAGGCCAGTGGTTTGCATCACAAACGAACTGGACCACATATTCTTATTGATTGGGAAATCAAGATTCCAGATTTGGGCTATGATGAGGGAAGCAATTCCAGCATAGACCATCCATTTAACTTTTTCTATGCCCTGATAGGTCTGTTTTTTGAGGAATATACCCGTAATGATACCTGCTAATGCGGTGCTAATAGCAGGTATATTGTTGAAAAAGCCCACGGTATCATGGATTCCTCGGGATAATCTACCCGGTAAAATACTGCGGTCCACATAAGAAGCAAAATTCCCAGCTTCTGTTAAGTCGCCCATCGGAAAACCAGGTGCGGAAGTAAATTTGAGTATGAGCCAATAGCCAATGAGCAAACTGGCAAACCAAATGATTTGAACGCTTTCTTTGGTGTATAAATAAATGATGTTTGCCAACATATAAGCAATACCAATTCTTCCTAATACACTAGAAAATCGAATTTCAGCCATGGGTTTTATTTCTAAACCTTCATTGTATATAATGCCTAAAACGACAAGGGTTAATCCTCTTTGAACCACCTTTTTCAGTACATCCGATTTACTTTTGCCTTGATCTAAGGCTCGACCAATGGAAAAAGGGGTAGAAACTCCTGCTAGAAATAAGAATAGTGGGAATATTAAATCGTAGACTCGAAAACCATCCCATTTCACATGCTTGAATTGATGAGCAAATCCCTGCCAAAAGGGCGATTGGGTATGCTCCGCCAATTTATGGAGTAATTCATCCGCTCCCATGATCCAAAACATGTCAAAGCCCCTAAGCGCATCCAATGAATGTAAACGCTGGCTTATAAACCTGTCAGTTGTCATCGGCTTAGATTTTAGGCTCCCAACCTTTTTCGTAAGTTCTGCTCCAGAACTTCATGGCCTCCTTATCATGTAGAATATGACCATTTTGTGGATCAATTTGAAGGCTTCTTCCCATGCGCTGAGAAATATTACCTAACTGAACCAATAAGGTACTTTGATGTCCGCTCAAAATATCGGAATTAACGGCTACACCTTTTTTAATACCATCAAATAGATTTTGAATATGTAAGGCATCTAAATTGGATGCTGGATCCGCCAAATTGCGTGCATCTACTACAAAATCGTTTTTTACTTCTTTAACAAGGTTATTTTTGAGGTCAAAGATTTTATAGGAATTTCCGCTTTCAATTAACATGGAACCTTGTTCGGCATAGAATATAACTCCTACACTTTGACTTTCTATGGATTTACCATTGCAACTGCGACCTTCCCAAGTAATGAGGGATTTGTTTTCAAATTCCAAATTAATCATTTGTGTATCAGGTGTTTCCCAATCATCTTGGTAGCGGTATCTACCTCCGTTGGAACTAACCTTGGTAGGATAATGTACATTCAACCCCCAACGAGCCAAATCAACCATGTGAGTTCCATTATTTAAGGCTTCACCTGTTCCCCAATGCCAAAACCAATGCCAATTGTAGTGGATTAGATTGTCTTTGAATGCTTTTCTTGGAGCGGGACCTTGCCATAAATCATAGTTTAACCACGAGGGTACGGCTGTTTCTTTTCCTACTCCAATGGAAGCACGATTATTGGTATACCAAGTTTTGGCATAATAAGGTTTACCGATAACTCCTGCATGTAATTCGGCTATGGCGGCAGCTACATTGGGCCAAGATCTACGCTGATTACCCATTTGCAAGATACGCTTGTGTTTCGCAGCAGCTTTCACGAGTAGTTCCCCTTCATTGGGATTATGGGAACAAGGTTTTTCTAAATACACATGCTTACCTGCCGAACAGGCTAGAATTGCAGCTGGGGCATGCCAATGGTCAGGTGCAGTTACAATTAATACATCGACATCCTTATCTTCCAATGCATTTCGGAAGTCGGGCGTAGCTTTCGGACGTTTATGTTGAATTTTCTCAATGGCATTGATACAAATATCTGCAGCACGGGAATCTACATCACTAACATGTAAAACTTCACAATTTTTTTGTGCTGCGAAATTCTTACCTACGGCTAGTCCACGACTGTTCACACCCATACAGGCCACGGTAATTTTTTCGTTGGCACCTATAATATGTCCGTAGCTTTTAGCTGAGAAGCTAGGAAGAATTCCCCCGATAGATAAAACGGCTGCTCCTGTGGAAGCCTTTTTAATGAAGTTTCTGCGCGAATTTTTCATTATTTTGAGTTAAAATAGGTTTATATGCTGAACATAGTTTGCTTAAGCATTTTCAAAGATATTCATTGCTTTCATTTTTGCAAGCCTGATTTGAGAGGAAATATGGTAGAATGAAGAATGTAGAATTTTTGATAAGAAATACCGTCTTGCAGCCCTGCGAAATGTGATGTATGCAGCGGTAATATTAGTTATTATGGTTTAGTTTTTAGTGTTTAGCATGTAGAATGCTATCGTTTGTGAATAATGTAGGTTGAAGTTCTCGATGTTGGCTGAGGTTCTCGAAGCCAACATTTAACATGAGATTGCAAATCCATATGATCTGTCATTCGACATACCCCTACGGTTAACCTCTCAATGTAAAATGAAGAATGTAGAATGTAGAATGAACCATAACCATTTACACTTTATAATTCATCATTTACAATTTCCTTTCCGCCTGCCGCTTCGCTCATGCAACGTTCCCATCTTTCGTTGGGATTAACTGTTTAATGTAGAATGCTATCGTTTGTGAATAATGTAGGTTGAAGTTCTCGATGTTGGCTGAGGTTCTCGAATCCAACATTTAACATGAGATTTCAAATCCATATGATCTGTCATTCGACATACCCCTTCGGTTAACCTCTCAATGCAGTATGTAAAATGAAGAATGTAGAATTCAAAATTGATAAAACGCTCAACCTATTTTAGGTATTCACAATTCATATTTTATGATTTATCATTCATCATTTACAATTTCCTTTCCGCCTGCCGCTTCGCTCATGCTGCGTTCCAATCTTTCGTTGGGATTAACCGTTTAATGTAGAATGTCGAATTATAATAGAAAACTACGTAGTGCAGCCCTGCGAAAGGTGATGAACGCAGCGGTAGACGAGGTTTTGACCTCAGCATAGGCGATGTGCGTCGGCGTCAAAAATATAGGCGAGAGCGAAGTGAATCACGGTTCCGCAAAGCGGAATTCGCCTTGGCTGAACGACAAAAAAAGAAGTTTTTTGTTTCTTTTTTTCAAAAAAAGAAAATCCATGTGAAATAATGAAACGCTAAGTGCCTGATTTTAAATGAAAAGCACTTTAAAGTCTTTTGAATTCATCAATTTTCAGATGCTTAACTTTCTTTGGCATTTCTTTTTTTTCATAAAAAAAGAAACAAAAAAAACAGAAGAAATACGGTTAATCCAAAGACGAATTCCGCTGCGCGGAACCGATTGTCACTCCGCATACGGCTTTAATCTTTGACGCTTAGCTTTAGCCTACGCACGAGGTCAAAGATGCGCCTGCCGCTTCGCTCATGCAACGTTCCCATCTTTCGTTGGGATTAACTGTTTAATGTAGAATGCTATCGTTTGTGAATAATGTAGGTTGAAGTTCTCGATGTTGGCTGAGGTTCTCGAAGCCAACATTTAACATGAGATTGCAAATCCATATTATCAGTCATTCGACATGACCATGCGGCTAACCTCTCAATGTAGCATGTAAAATGAAGAATGTAGAATTCAAAATTGATAAAACGCTTAACCTATTTTAGGTATTCACATTTTATAATTTATCATTCATCATTTACAATTTCCTTTCCGCCTTCCGCTTCGCTCATGCTGCGTTCCTATCTTTCGATGGGATTAACCTCACCATGTAGAATGTAAAATGAAGCATATAGAATTTTTGATAGAAAACACCGTCGTGCAGCCCTGCGAAAGGTGATGAACGCAGCGGTAGACGAGGTTTTGACCTCGGCATAGGCGATGTGCGTCGGCGTCAAAAATATAGGCGATAGCGAAGTGAATCACGGTTCCGCAAAGCGGAATTCGCCTTGGCTGAACGACAAAAAAAGAAGTTTTTTGTTTCTTTTTTTCAAAAAAAGAAAATCCATGTGAAACAATGAAACGCTAAGTGCCTGATTTTAAATGAAAAGCACTTTAAAGTCTTTTGAATTCATCAATTTTCAGATGCTTAACTTTCTTTGGCATTTCTTTTTTTTTATAAAAAAAGAAACAAAAAAAACAGAAGAAATACGGTTAATCCTAAGACGAATTCCGCTACGCGGAACCGATTGTCACTCAGCATACGGCTGTTAAAATGAAGAATGTAGAATGTAGAATGAACCATAACCATTTACACTTTATAATTCATCATTTACAATTTCCTTTCCGCCTGCCGCTTCGCTCATGCTGCGTTCCTATCTTTCGTTGGGATTAACCGTTTAATGTAGAATGCTATCGTTTGTGAATAATGTAGGTTGAAGTTCTCGATGTTGGCTGAGGTTCTCGAAGCCAACATTTAACATGAGATTTCAAATCCATATTATCTGTCATTCGACATGCCCTTTCGGTTAACCTCTCAATGTAAAATGTAGAATGTAAAATGTAGAATGTAAAATGTAGAATGAGCCACTACCATTTATACTTTATAATTTATCATTTACAATTTCCTTTCCGCCTGCCGCTTCGCTCATGCTGCGTTCCTATCTTTCGATGGGATTAACCGTTTAATGTAGAATTCAAAAATTGATAAAACGGTCAACGTCATTCAGGCATTCACATTCAGGCATTCACAATCTATAACCTATAACTTATAATCTATCATTTAAAATTACCTTAAGCCTATAAGTCAAGGTAGGATTAAAAATAGTTTAAATTGAATTGTTCAAATGCAAAATTGTTATAGCTTTGAAGATTGAATGGGTATACAAGATTTATCCATTCGAAAGACCTTTAAAATTAGACCTATGAAACTAAAAAATTCCGATGCTTCCAGAAGGGAGTTTATTAAGTCTGCCAGTTTAGCCTCTGCTGGTTTTATGATTGTACCTCGCCATGTATTAGGCGGAAAAGGCTTTACAGCTCCCAGTGATAAAATTGTAGTTGCCGGTATCGGTGTAGGCGGAAAAGGAAAGTCTGATTTACGTTATTTTGCCCAAAGTGGTAAGGCGGATATCGGTTTTCTTTGTGATGTTGATGATCGTCAGGCGAAAGATTCAGTAGCAGCTTATCCAAAAGCAAAATATTACAAGGATTGGCGTGTGATGTTAGAAAAGGAATCAAAGAACTTTGATGCCGTATCTGTTTCCACTCCTGACCATAACCACGCAATTCAGGCTATGGCCGCCATGCAATTAGGCAAGCACGTGTACGTTCAAAAGCCTATGACGCATGATATTTACGAAGCAAGAGCCTTAACTCAGGCAGCAAAAAAATACAAAGTAGTAACTCAAATGGGTAACCAAGGTTCTTCTGGTGACGGGGTTCGTCAGTTGGTAGAATGGTTTGATGCTGGTATTATTGGTGATGTTCACACCGTACAAATTTGGACCAATCGTCCTATCTGGCCACAAGGTATCCCATGGCCAAGCACTAAGCCTGCTGTTCCACAAGGTTTGGATTGGGATTTATGGTTAGGAACTGCTCCTTATAAAGATTACGTAGATAATTTAATTCCAGGAAGCTGGAGAGGTTGGTGGGATTACGGTACAGGTGCTTTAGGTGATTTAGGTTGCCACTTAATGGAAGCCCCTTTCCGCGTATTGAATTTAAAATATGCATCGGATGTACAAGCTTCCGTAAGTAGTGTATTTACGGCTTTTGGTAAGCGTGGATTCTTCCCAGATAGTTGTCCTCCATCAAGTCATGCTACCTTAACATTCCCCAAAACAGATCGCACCCAAGGACCAATCACGATGCACTGGATGGACGGTGGTATTAAGCCGGAAAGACCAGAAGAATTAGGACCAGATGAAATGTTTGGTGATGGTAATTCAGGTATCTTATTTATTGGTACCAAAGGAAAAATGATGGCGAGTGAATATGCAGCTAATCCTCGTTTATTGCCTTTGTCTAGAAATGAAGAAGTAAAAGTTCCACGTAAATTAGAACGTGTACCTGGAAGTGCTGATGGTCACTACGCTCAGTGGGTAGAAGGCTGTATTGCTGGATATGGTAAAAAAGAATTGAGTTCACCATTTGAAATGGCAGGTCCTTTGACAGAAGCTATTTTGATGGCGAATTTAGCTATACGTGTTGCTGATATTCCTGTACCAAGAAAAACTGGAAATGGTATGCATTATCCTGGATCTAACACCAAGTTGCTTTGGGATAATCAAAACATGCGCGTAACCAATTACGATGCTGCCAATGCCTTTGTCAAGAGAACTTACCGCGAAGGCTGGACATTAGGAAACTAAAACCTAACAAGATGGATCCTGCCTCAGGGTCCATCTTTTTTTTACTCTTTTTTCATTATCATTCGTTTTACCCTCTCCTACAAAGAACAAAAACATTTAGATCATGTCCTTTAAAATCAAATTCGGGATAGTAGGTATTGTTTTAGCTATTATTGCATTTAGCTCTTTTCAACCATCCTCTTCTCCTTATTTATCCATCAAAAAGAATTGTCATATTTCTTTGATTGGTAATAACCTGGGTTCGAGAATGATCAATTTCGATCATTTTGAAACAGAATTACTTTTGAGATATCCAGATAGCTTACTGACTGTCAGAAATCTTTGTGATGGAGGAGATACCCCCGGATTTAGACCTCATTCTTCAAGAAATGACCCTTGGGCTTTTCCGGGTGCCGAAAAATTTCAATTAGAATTTGCTAAGAATTCAGGAAGTGAAGGCCATTTGGAAAAACATGATGTTTGGCTAAGTCGCTTGAAAACAGATATTATTATTGCATTTTTTGGATACCCAGAATCAACAGAAGGCGCTGCCAGATTAGATAATTATAAAGCGGAATTGACCGCCTTCATACAAAATACTCAAAAACAAAAGTACAATGGCTCGCAAGCGCCTCAATTAGCGTTGGTTTCCCCTATCGCTTTTGAGGACATCAGTTCATTACGAGATTTGCCCAATGGCAAGAAGGAAAATGAGCGCTTGGCGATGTATACCAAAGCCATGAAAGAAGTGGCAGATCAAAATAATGTATTGTTTATCGATGTTTTTCAAGTATCTCAAAAATGGTATGAGGAAAGTCAAGCACCTTTGACCATCGATGGATTACAACTGAATAATGCGGGATACCAGCGTTTGTCTTTATTTTTAGCCGATCAAATATTTGGGAAAAAAGCTACTGAAGTTGAATCTCGTAGAGCTTTAGTTCAGGCGGCCGTGGACGAAAAAAACTGGATGTGGCATAATGATTTTAAGATACCCAATGGTGTACACGTATATGGTAGACGTTACAATCCATTTGGACCGGATAATTATCCTGCAGAGATTGAAAAAATTCGTCAAATGACGCAAGTTCGCCAACAGGCAATTTGGTTAGCTGCTCGGGAAGGGAAGGTATTAGATGTTGAAGCAGAGGACAAAAAAACAAGATCTTTACCTGCGGTAACGACCAATTACAATCCAGAAAAAAATGGAAGTTTACGTTACTTATATGGAGAGGAGGCACTAAAAACGATTCAGGTTCCAGCAGGGTATAAATTGGAGTTATTTGCTTCTGAGGAGCAGTTCCCCAATTTGGCTAAGCCATCTCAAATGACTTTTGATAATAAAGGCCGACTTTGGGTAGCGGCTATGCCGACATATCCACATTACAAGCCGGGTGATCCCAAACCCAATGATAAATTATTGATTTATGAGGATACGAATGGCGATGGTAAAGCAGATCGTGAGATTGTATTTGCAGATCATTTACAGTTGCCTGTAGGTTTTGAAATTACACAAGAAGGAGTTTTTGTGAGTCAAGGAACCAATCTGGTATTATTGAAAGATACCAATGGCGATGATAAGGCAGATAGCAAAGAAATCATATACAGTGGTTTTGATGACCATGATTCTCATCATGAAATCCATGCCTTTGTTTCGGATGAATCAGGAGCTATATACATGGGAGAAGGAGTATTTTTGCATACCAATGTGGAAACACCTTATGGAACCGTTCGTGGTACCAATGGAGGATTCTATCGATTCAATCCCACCCGCAGGCATCTAGAAAGAGTAGCTCAATTGTCGATTCCAAATCCTTGGGGAATAGCTTTTGACCGCTGGGGGCAGAATTTCTTTGCGGAGACATCTGGCCCAGATGTTCGCTGGATGATGCCGGGAAGTGTTTTAAGCCGATACGGTGAAGCCAACCATAAGTCCTATAATTTGATTGAGGAAGCACATCGAGTTAGACCAACCTCTGGATTGGAATTCATTTCCAGTAGACATTTTCCTGACGAAGTTCAAGGAGATATGTTGATTAACAATACCATTGGATTTTTAGGGATGAAACAACATCAAATCTGGGATGATGGTACAGGATATAAGTCCAAACACCGGGTAGATTTGGTTAAAAGTGATGACCGTAATTTTAGACCGGTGGATATGGAATTTGCACCTGATGGTTCACTCTATTTCATTGATTGGCATAATATCCTTATTGGTCACATGCAACACAATGCCCGCGATCCTTTGAGAGATCATACCCATGGTCGTATTTATCGAATTACCTATCCATCTCGTCCATTGATTAAACCAGCTAAGGTATTTGGAGCTTCTATTGATGAATTATTGGAAAACTTGAAGTTACCTGAATACCGTACTAGGTACAGAACGCGCCGTGAATTGAGGGGTAGAAATGTAACTGAGGTGATTGCAAAAACCAAAGCTTGGGTAGCAAAATTAGACAAAAAAGACCCATCCTATGAGCATCACGCTTTGGAAGCTCTCTGGGTTACTTGGGGGATGAATAAAATCGATCAAGTTTTGTTGTCTCAGTTGCTACAAGCGAAAGATTATCATGTTCGCGCTGCGGCTGTAAGAGCAGTGCGTTATAATGGACATCAATTGGCTAATCAAGCAGCTTTATTAAGTCAGGCTGCTCAAGATCAGCATGGTCGTGTTCGTTTAGAAGCCATCGTTGCTGCCTCTTGGATTGGTCCTGCGAAAGGTTTACCCATTTTAGCTTTGGCAAAAGCGAAGCCTTTAGATGATTGGATGATACATACCTATGAGACAGCCTTGGCACATTTAAGTGGAAAAGGAGTGGAGCGTAAAAAAGAAGTTTATGGTGCCACGAATTTAAAGGGGGCGGATTTAGCATCTTATACTGCTGGAGGTGCCTTATTTGGAAAGGAAGGATATTGTGGAACCTGTCATCAATTGGATGGAAAGGGACTTACTGCATCAGGATTTCCTCCATTATCGGGTTCGAAATGGGTGACAGGAAATCAAGATCGCTTGATCAAATTAGTCTTGAAGGGCTTGATGGGGCCTATGACAGTTAATGGAGTTAAATATTCTGGTCAAGTGCCAATGACTCCTTTTGGTGGTCTTATGAACGATAAAGAAGTGGCGGATGTGTTAACCTATATTCGAAATGCATTTGGAAATAAAGGTTCTGTGATTAGCCCACAAAAGGTGAAGGAAGTAAGAGCTACTATTATAAGTAAAAAGGATTTTTATCAAGTGGATAAGCTCCTTTCTGAACACCCATTGGAAGATTAATTGGGTCTTTCGTAAAAGCAGCTTATCATGTAGGCTGCTTTTTATTTTTTTTTACCAAGTATAATGTGTCATTTTGTACTTTATTATATTAAACTCTACTCTTAATCAAACATCAACCTTGGGGTTTAAATATCCTAGGTTCTTCCTTTTTTTATGGAAAAAATTACCATAAACTATTATCTGTATTTTTTAGGATTCTTATTTTTCGCATTTGGAACTAGCTTATTACTAAAGAGGGGCTTATTGGCAACTCGCTTTCTCGGCTTACAGTTCATCCAATTAGGAATTCAACTCTATTGCAGTTATTACATTCAATTACCTCTTATATTGGATCACCCAAATTATTTCAGAGTGATATCCCCTTTGTTTTATTTAATAGGGCCATTGTCTTATCTCTTTCAGCATTTTTTATTGTACCCAGAAAGAAAATTCAAGACAGTTTATTTTTTGCACTTTTTGCCATTTACTATTCATTTTTTAGAATTTTTACCCCTTTATCTAAGCCCTGAAGCCATCAAATTAGCTGAAATTAATCAGGTTATCAGTGAAAACACCTTCAATACTTCAAAGTCTAATTTTGGACTGATTTCGATGAAATATCACCTGTATTTTAAGAGTATATCCTATATTGCTTATTTGGCCTTGATATCTTATGAATTATTTAAATATTATCAATCTGTTTCGAAGTCATTCTTGGTAAAGAACAAGCTCATAGTTTTTTGGTTGACCGGGGATCTCTTTTTGAAAATTGTCGTTTTAGGATGTCATATTGCTTTTAATCTGATCTATCAAGATCAAGTGCAGATGATGGCTCGAGATTTTTTATATGCTGGGGAATTTGCTATTATGGCTTTATTTCTTTTTCTAAATCCACGATTATTGGATGGCCCATTTTTAAAAGGCTTAGTTTTTCAACATTCTCATCGAGAAATTCAAGAAAAAACAGAAGGTTTTAAGGAGTTTGGATTTGATAATTCAAAAATCAATGTAAAGAATAAATCAATTTTGGAAAAATTAGATCGATATTTTGAATCAGAGTTTATTTTTTTAAAACCCAATATTTCTTTGAATTTGGTTGCGCATAGTTTAAAAATTAAACCTAGGTTGATACGTATATGCCTGCAAGATGAGCTTGACTTTTCCTTTACAGACTATGTAAATTCGTGGAGAATTCAATACGCCGAGGAGCAATGTCGCGATAATCCTCGCTGGAAATCCTACAAAATCGAGGTTATAGCCACAGAATCGGGCTTTGGTACTCGTCAAAGTTTCAATGCGGCTGTGAAGAAGCTAAAAGGTGTTTCCCCCGGTCAGTACTTTGCTAAGTACATGAATTGATGTTCTCATGTTTAAATTTCATTTAAAATTTTAACAATCGATTTGTTCTCTTTTTAAAATTCGTAAAGAATATTTTTTAGTTAATTTTTCTTTACATGTACTCGAATTAAACATTTTGTGATTGCAAATTATTCGTGTACCTTTGAAGTGTTATAAAAATGAATTATCTCTTGAGACGGTTTGTGTTGTTTCTCTTAGAGTTTTCTTATAACCCCGAAACTGATATAATTTAGAACACGGAGTAATGTAAATCCAAGATTCAATGAATCTTGGATTTTTTTTGTGCCTAATTTGCAAGGTAATTATTTTAACACCAGAGTATGTAATTGGGAATCCACCTGAATGATTTGCTTCAATGCATATAATGCGTTCTTTGACGAAGGTACTTGTGTATCTAAATTCCAAAGATAGAGCTTGTATATCCCTGTTTTAAGTGATTCATGATTGATTCTAATGGATCCGTAATCAGCTCGATAGTTTTCCATGCTTAGGAAGTTCTTTTTTCCATTTAAAGCAAATTGTATCGGAAGAATGTAGCTGTGGTTTATTTTATCTGTTGGCTTTAGAATCATAAACCACTGTTTTTTGATTCCAGAGCTAAAAGGGAACTGTTGAAATTCTAACCAATAATAGTGATTCATCCAAGTAGCATGCTTTTGCTGCATGATTTCTTTATATTCCTTAGATTGAATTGGAATAGAAATTTCACTAATTGGTTTCGTATTTGACTGTTCTAATGGATTAATCCATGGATGATTCATCGAATATATTCCTTTCTTTTCAGCTTCTAGAAGTATAGGTTTGGCATTCATTAAAAATCCAGAACTGACAGATAAGATTGTTTGATTATTTTTCCAGTTGATTCTGTCTGCAATGAAACTCATTTTTTGGTATTGTTGGGCTATACTATGGTTAAAATATGAAAGCCCATAAAATGGAATACTATACAGTAGCATCCCTATTAAAAGTATGTTGTGATAGCGTTTATGGCTGTGTAACAACATATGTAAATATACAATGATGATGGATAAGGAAGCATATAATTGAAAGCGACTATAAATGGTATAATGTTCTGCAGATCGAACTAGTGCAATTAAACCTGCTGAAAAGAGTATAAAGGTTAAAATTCCTAAATATGTACCCTGGTCTTTGTTTTTTAAATTGAATTTACTGTGATCGATACTAAAAAAGGTGAAAATACTAACTACGATGAAACCTATAAACCATGAAAATACTAGTCCAATTTTCGGAAATTCCATAGCACTTGCTCCGATGAATCCCAAGAAAGACAAAAGGATATGCTTGATATTCCAATGAAATTTCACGGCTTGTCCCATGTGATAGATCTGTAAATAAAAAGCAAAGAATAGTAATAAGCAGATGCCTATGATGAAGGCATTTTTCCAATTCTTTTGTAATAAATAAACGTATGCGAGCGCAATAAAAACAATAAAGCCATTTCCAAATGTAAAAGATGCAAAAAAGGCTAATACGATGGACCATGTTAAGGCATAAGCTTTGTCTTCCGTAATTAAATAAAGACTAGTGAGTAAAAATAATGTTACATGTCCATGCTGTAGCCCTGTGATAGCCCAATTGGAAACTTCGTGGTATTGGGGTTGCAACCAAAGGAAAGCCACTGGAATGAAATAAACCAAATGGAGCTTTTGCCTTTTAAATAAGCGATATAATAAATATAGAATGAGGATTAATTCGCTTAAAGTAAGCCAAATTAAATGCTGGAAATTTACTTGGCCAACTAGTAAATAGTCTATCCAAGTAACAAGTCTAGGTATTACAATGGAATGATCGTTATCGACACGAAAAAGTGCTTGAAAAAAATCGGACCAGTTCCAAGGTGTATTTTTAGTGGTATTGATAAACTCTAATAAAGTGACATCATCTTGATAGGGGAAATCAAAACTGAAATAGAGTATGTAGCACACAAATATTCCAATCAAAGTTAAGATGAGTATGGCTGAAATAAAGGTAAGTGCTTTAGACATAGGCAAAATTAATCTCCAAATTTAAGGAAAATTTAAAGAATAGACTTGAATGAATTTAAGTCTTATTGTGGGTAAATATGCTAGGTTCTGATTTTTTAGTTTTATTTTTGAAAACCTATATAGATCTGGAAGAAATTTCTGGTTCTTTTAAACCTATTTAAATTTTATAAATCATGTTTCATCGAGTGACCTATGCGATAGGTTCATTGGCGTATTTTTTAAGCCTCAGTTGCCGTATACTTTTCAAACGTTTATTTCAACCAACTAAAGTACATATTGGTATTCTCATGGATGGCGATCTAGGAGATATGGTTGCCTCCGAACCTATTTTAGGGGCCTTACAGCAGAAATTCGGAAATGTTGCTATTTATTGGATTACCGAAAAACGCTATTTCCCCTTATTTTCTCAACACCCATTAATTTCCGAATTGCTGGATGAATATTCCTTGTTGGTAGCTCGGTTTTTATTGTCATGGAATCCTTTTACGCAATTTTATTTTTTACAATTAAGTGATTTCAGAATAGATCCTGTATTTCAGATTTCTTTACAAAATGAGAAAGCTGACGCATTGGGGATTCGATTGAACAATTACTATCACCAATATAATTTATTGGAAATTTCATCCCAATTAGCTGATTTAGGTAGGATGAAAGGCCAACCTCATTTGTATGTGGATGATCAAGAATTACGATTTGACTTACCAAAAACGTATTGGCTGGTTCATTGTAAATCCAATGCAGGATTACGAGATTGGAAGGATGAACACTGGCATCAACTCATTTTGGATGCTATAGCTACTTGGGGAGTTCATGTAGTAGAAATAGGTATGAAGAATCCATTGAAATTGAAACACCCTCAATTTACCTCTTTGGTAGGTCAATGTAATTTGATGGAAACTATGAAAATCATACAGGGTGCATCCTTTTTTATCGGTTTGGATTCAGGTCCCACTCACATGGCGAATGCTTTTCAAATTCCCGGATTGGTGATTTGTGGAGAATTTACTTACTTTAAAAAATATATGTCTTATTCTGGTTTTTATCAGGAAAGTAAGCAGACAAAAGTGATGTTTAATCCAGCGGGTAGGGCAGATGGATTAGGATATGATGAAGTTTGGCAACAATTAGTTGCCCTACAAGAAAATAAATAGCCTATGCTATTTCTGATTACTTTAGGAGCGATCATTTCTTTGGTTTTAGCTATGACTTGGCTAAAATTACCTCCATTTGTAGCTTTTACGGGGGTTAGTATCTTAGCGGGTGTTGCCTTTCAATTAAGTCCAGAAATTATATTTAAAGCTATCCAAGAGGGGATGGGCAGTACCCTAGGTTCCATTGCAGGCATACTTGCATTTGGTTCTATTTTAGGGAAGTGGGTCGGAATCAGTGGTGCTGCGCAAAAAATGACTGAAGTCTTATTGAAGCTTTCGGGTACTCGATACGCTCGAATTGCTTTTATGTTGGCTGGTTTTTTGGTAGGACTTCCACTTTTTTATTCGGTAGCCTTTATGTTGTTGGCGCCACTAGTGATTTCTGCGGCAGCTAAATTAAAACAACCTGCTACATTTTTGGCATTGCCCATGCTCGCCTCTTTGACGGTTACCCAGGGCTATTTACCTCCACATCCAGCACCCTTGGCAATTATGCAGGAGTTTGGTGCCGACTTGTCCAAAACAATGTTGTATGGTGTGGCTATAGCCATCCCGGCCATTTTAGTTTCAGGTTTGTGGTTTGGTATGACTACTAAAAATATAACCACTCCAGCTAATCAAGCATTTGTTTTTGTAGATAATGAAAAAAGAACCAATGGTCCTCAGTTATCCACGTTTGCTAGTTTCTTGATGGTTTTATTTCCAATCATTTTATTAGCTCTTGGCTCTTTTGGTTCCAATACCTTCCCATCCATTGCGGCGTATATTTCTAATCCTGTATTTTCCTTATTTCTCTCTGTTTTGTTGGCAGGTATTTTGTTAAAACGGATCGGATTTAGTTCAGATACCTTATTGAGTACCTCCATGGTATCGATCAAAGATATTGCAGGGATATTATTGATTTTTGGGGGTGCTGGGGCTTTGAAACAGGTATTAGTCGTCGCTGGGGTCAGTCTGGCCGTAGCAGATAGTCTAGGTTCCTCTACTTGGAATGTTTATGTATTAGGTTGGACTATGGCTGCTATCATTCGTGTTTGTGTCGGTTCTTCTACGGTGGCGGGTATTACTGCTGCAGGTTTTATGAAAGTGATTTTGGTGAATTCTACTGCGGACCCCAACCTCATGGTTTTAGCTCTTGGAGCAGGGAGTATGATGTTTTCACATGTGAATGATACTGGATTTTGGTTATTCAGAGAATATTTTTCCTTGAATTTTAAGGATACGATTCGATCTTGGACCCTGATGGATACGTTAGTCTCCATCACTGGACTAATAGGAGTGTTGGTTTTGGACCAAATTCTATTTTAGCGATGCTGTTTGATTCCCAACAGACTGACCTAAGTCATTGTTTCATCCATTAGATTTGTCTAATTTAGTTCGAACATCCCTAATTTGTATGAAAAATTTCTTGTACTCCCTTGTTCTACTAGCCGTATTTTCATGTCAATCTTCCCAATCTGAAAATCAAGAAGTGCTAGTTCCTAATTTGATTTTAAATGATGTGCTGGCTTGTAAAGATCTGGCGGGCTTACAAGCTCAGTATGGTAAAGAATCCCTCGTGGCAGATACTACTTGGATTTTGAATGAAGATACTTTGCGTGGTTCAATTCTGTATCCCAATACCAACAAGCAAGTTTTTATCATGTACCATCAAGGGCAAATATTGGATGTATCTTTGCTTGGAAAACAGTCTTTATGGAAAACGAATTCGGGATTATACTTGGGTTTAAAAGTACTTGATGTGGAGAAATTGAATCAAAAGAATTTTACTATATCGGGTTTCGATTGGGTTAACGGAGGCATGGTGGTTAGTTGGGAAGGAGGAAAACTGGGAGGGGATAATTTGACGCACGTGGTTCAATTTAGTAATGCTGAAAACCAACATGAAGGACTTTCCGATATGGAGTACGGTCAAATATCTGGAGAAGCTGAATTTGATATTCGCCATCCGTTGATTCAAAAACTAAATCCTAGTATAGATCAATTAGCCCTTGTGAAACCTTATGTACCTTCCAAATCAGAAGGTCAATCCATGGGTAAGCATATTACTAAATCTCAGATGCCCAAGATAAAGAAAAAGCATTAATTGACCTGATTGATTGCTTTTCCTGCTAAAAATCCAGCCAGCGTAGTGATGAGGCTTTGAATAATGCGTGTTCTTGCCTCAAAGCTCAACCAGGCATTATGCGGTGTGATGTAGGCATGATTAATTCCTAGTAAAGGATGATGTATATTG
The DNA here is from genome assembly GCF_011250515.1 of Aquirufa ecclesiirivi. GTDB lineage: Bacteria > Bacteroidota > Bacteroidia > Cytophagales > Spirosomataceae > Aquirufa > Aquirufa ecclesiirivi. Next base: position 124,442 of record NZ_JAANOP010000006.1, read on the forward strand.
GGTGGTTCTTGATCTAATACATCCAATAAAGCCGCGGCAATTTGTTTTTCTTGTAGGGCTTTGGCCAATGCCAAAGAATCGACCAATCCACCTCGGGAGCTATTGATTAATATCGCATGCGATGGCATCCAAGCTAAAAATTCAGCATTGATGAGTTGATCTGTTTGTGGGTTTAATGGGCAATGTAAACTGATCACATCACAGGTTTGAGCTAATTCCTTTTTAGATAAATAAGTCCTGTTTTTAAGTTGTAAATCACGTGTATGGTGATAATATACTTGCATTCCCAGGCTTTCGGCCATATTGGCAAAACATTGTCCAATGTTCCCCATACCAATAATACCTAGTTTCTTGTCAGCTAATTCGGTCAAAGGACTTAATGAATAGGACCAATCGTTTTTACTCCATTCTCCAGCTTGTACGGATTGATTGTGTAGTTCCACTCGATTACACCAAGCCAATAAGAGGGCCAAGGTATGCTGAGCCACCGAATAAGTGCCATAGGCAGGGACATTGGATACTTGAATTCCTCTTTCTTTACATGCTTGAATGTCGACGGAATTATACCCCGTGGCTGCTACTAGGACTAATTTCAATTGCGTGAAATGAGACAACGCTTTTTCATTGACCAGGCATTTATTCGTGACTAATACGGCTGCGTTCGGGTCTCGTAAGTTAATATCAGCTTCATTGGTTTTTTCGTAGAAATCAACTTCTCCATAAGCACTCAATGAAGTTCTTGAAATATCTTGTTGAAATAAGGCTAAGCCATCTAAAATTACAATTTTCATGCTTTTAGTTTCGGATTATTGTGATGCCGATCTTGGTCTCTGAACGATTTTTTAGCTAAATTTTGCTCAAGGGCTTTTTCTAAATCGATGCCCGTTTGGTTTGCTAAACAAATTAGAACAAACAACACATCGGCCATTTCATCCCCCAAATCTTTTTGTTTGTCGGACTCCTTTTCTGATTGTTCCCCATACCTTCTGGCGATAATACGTGCCACTTCTCCCACTTCTTCCGTGAGCATGGCCATGTTAGTCAGTTCATTAAAATAACGGACACCTACGGTTTTAATCCATTGGTCAACTTGTTTTTGTGCTTCTTGTATCGTCATTAGTTTGGGTGTTGAGAATCTATGATGATGGTTACTGGGCCGTCATTGACTAGGCTAACTTGCATGTCGGCTCCAAATTTGCCTGTTTGTATAGGGAATCCTAGCTTGTTTTCTAATTGATCTATGAGGTGATGGTACAAAGGAATGGCATGTTCGGGTCTTGCCGCTTCGATAAAACTGGGTCTATTTCCCTTTTTTGTTTGGGCATGTAACGTGAATTGGCTCACCAAAATGATTTGGCCCTGAATGGCTTTGATATCCAAATTCATTTTGCCTTCAGCATCTGAAAAAACTCGAAGGGCACTGATTTTATTGGCTAAATAAAGGCTGTCTGCCTCGGTATCTTGCTGATGTATCCCGACTAATATTAAAAAGCCTTGTTGTATTTGGGCATTGATTTGACCATCAATTTCAACTTTAGCTTCCGAAACACGTTGAATGACCGCCAGCATGTTAGAGCAATAAATAGACGATTAGGAAGTAAACCCCATAACCCAGAATGTCATTGGTTGTCGTTATGAATGGTCCACTGGCTACCGCAGGATTGATGTTTAATTGATTCAATACCAAAGGTGTAATGGTTCCCATCAGCGAGGCTAACATAACTACGGCGAACAAAGAAATTGAAACTGTTACCGAGAGCATGATTTCACCATGATCCACTAACATGGAGCATCCAAATGCAAATGCGGCTGCAATTAGTGCATTGATCAAGGCCACAATCAATACTTTTTGAAGACGTTTCCAAAGTGTAGTATCCAAGCCACTTTTATCCGCTAAACTTTGTACGATCAGCGAAGAAGATTGAATTCCTACATTGCCTCCCGTGGAACCAATTAAGGGGATAAAAGCTGAAATAGCCGGCATGATGGAAATAGAACTATCAAAACGGTCAATGATTTTAGCGGCTAAAAAGCTACCAACCATACCTCCGATTAACCAGGGTAAACGGGAACGTACTAATAACCAAATGGAGTCATCTTCCTCTACGTCTTCCGAAATACCGGCCATGACCTGAATATCTTCTTGTGCGGATTCGGTGATGAAATCGACCATGTCATCGATGGTAATTCTGCCTAATAAACGTCCTTGTATATTAACGACAGGAATCGCTTCTAGGTCATATTTTTGCATTAAATCGGCTACTTCTTCTCCAGAAATATAGGTTTGAACCGAAACGATTCCATCGGCATCAAATACATCTTGGATTTTGGAACCTCTTTTGGCTAAAATGATTTTTTTCAAGGAAACAGTTCCCATCAATAAACCATCGTCATCAACTACGTATACGGCATATACTTTTTCAACATCCTCGGCTTGTCGACGAATCTCTTCTACACACTCGGTGACCGTTTGTTTGACATTGATTTTGATTAACTCTTTTTGCATTAAACCACCGGCACAATCTTCATCGTAATGCATTAAATCAATGATGAAACGGGCTTGCTCCCGGTCTTTTAATAGGGCAATTACCTCCTCGCGTACGCGTACAGGTTGCTCATTTAATATATCCACTGCATCATCGGAATCGATGACATTGATGTAACTAGCAATTTCTTTGGAATTGAAATTTTTCAGAAACTTTTTACGGTCATCTGAGTCCAAGGTTGAAATAATTTCAGCGGCTAATTTAGTATCGAGTAATAGAACAATGTATTTGGCTTCTTCACCACTTAATTCATCCAAAATACTGGTAATATCCGCTGCAAATAGATCTTCAATTTTGGCCAGTATAGCCTCGTTGGATTGCTCAGCGATAAGTAATTTGATTTCCTCTAAAAACTCTTTGGTGAGTTCAAACGGAAGGTGTTGTGGGTTGACTACTTCCATGGATTTCGCTGAGGTTTGAAAATTTCGTATCTAAATTAAGAAATATTTGCTGGATTTCGGCTATGCGCCTACATAACCATTGGCTTTCCACAATTCGGTCAGTTCGGAAAATTCAGCTACACCTAATTGCTCTGCTCGTTTGCTTAATAAAGGGTGATCGGGCAACTGCATCGCTCTAAGTGCATTTCTTAATGTTTTCCGGCGTTGGTTGAAGGCCATTTTGACCACTTGTTTGAATTTTTGGGGATCACACTCTAATTTTTTGTCCCAATTTCTCACGACCCGAATAACACCAGAATTTACTTTTGGTGGAGGAGTGAATACCTCCGGCCCAAGGGTAAATAAGTATTCCACATCAAAATAGGCTTGAAGCAAAACACTTAGAATGCCATAATCTTTATTCCCGGGTTTAGCGGCTAGCCGCTCGGCTACTTCTTTTTGCAGCATTCCAACCACTTCCACGCATTGATCCTTGTACTCTAGGATTCTAAAAAATATTTGGGTCGAGATGAAATAGGGGAAATTGCCCACAACGGCGAATTTTTCATCCCCAAAGATGTTTTCAAGTGGGTATCTCAAAAAGTCCCCATCGATTAAACGAGGTCCGGTAAATTCTAAATAATTCTTTCTTAAATAAGCCACAGACTCTTGGTCAATCTCAATGAGGTAGGTTTCATATTCTTTCTTTTTGACTAAATATTGAGTCAAAACACCCATTCCAGGCCCAATCTCCAATACCTTTTGATAGGCGCCTTGCGGATTCAGTCCATTGACTATACGCTGGGCGGCGTCTAAATCCTTTAAAAAATGTTGTCCTAAACTCTTTTTTGCTCTTACTTGCACGTGCTGATGGGGCTTTAAGAAGTAAAATTACGCCCTTTTTTGTACATTGTAAGCAAAATTTTGAATAAAGCCATGGCAGGTTGGGCACAGAAATCCAAAGACGAATTAATTCAGGAAATTAGACAACTAAAAAATCAGTTGGATGTAATCGAAATGACAGAATCATCCTTTACCGGAACTTCTGCCAAAGAGAATCTCATTCGGACTTTAGAGAGTTTAAAGCTTTTTGGAATCATCATGGCCTTGGATGGAACCATCACCCATGCCAATGTCTACACGCATAAATTGTTAGGTTATGAGCCCAATGAGTTAAATGGTAAAGATTTTTTTACTACTTTATTGCCTATCGAAGAAAGGCAGGGTCGTCGCTCAGCTTTTAATCAAGCTATAGCCAATGGTGGATTATTTGAAGAACGCGAAAGAATCTATGTAACGAAATCAGGGGATACTAAGTGGGTGGAAGTAAATTCCACCATAGTTAGTGAGCTAGATGAGCAGACCTATTTAAGTATCATTGGTGAAGATATCAGTGAACGGAAAAAAGTTAGTGAAGCATTAAGTCGATCCAATGCGCAGTTGCAGGATTTGATTAATAATACGACCGACTTAATCCAAATTACGGGAATTACAGGGCGTTTTCTCTTTGTCAACCGAGCTTGGTTAGAAACCATGGGTTATACAGAAGATGAAGCGAGAGATTTGAAGTTACAGGATGTATTGCACCCAGAATTTGCTTCCAATACCTTAAATCAGTTGGATTTATTAAGTAAAGGAAACGAGATTCCCGAATTTACCGCGGTATTTAGAAGAAAGGACGGTCGCCGCTTATACGTCAGTGGTTCAGCCACGTGTCGGTTTGAAAAAGGTGTACCCACGGCTTTCCGATGTATTTTACATAACTCCACTGCCAAAGTCCGTGCCGAACGGGCCAGTAAATTATACTCCTCCATTGCTCAGGTGACGATTAATTCGTCCAATTTGGATGATCTATATTCCAATATCCACAAGCAATTAGGGGAAGTGATTGATGTGAAGAATTTCTTCATCGCTCAATATGACCCTGCCAAAAGCTTCTTGTATTTTCCTTATTACGTGGATGAATACTTTAATTCTAGGGTTCATTTTACCAAAAGGAAATTGGGGAATGGTTTGACGGAATATGCCATCATGGCCAATAAGCCTTTGATATTACACGATGATGATATTCATCAATTAGCCAATGAAAAGAAAATTTACTTATATGGGGTTGTTCCTAAGGTGATGCTTTGTGTGCCGCTTCGTATTGGTGACCGGGTGACGGGAATTATCGGAGTGAAATCCTATGAGCGTTCCAATAAATACGAAAACCGAGATTTGGAGCTATTGGACTTTATATCGGGTCAGGTGGCTTTGGCCATTGCAAGAAAACAGGCAGAAGAGGCTTTAGCGCGTGAAACGGCTCGACTGAATGCCATTTTTGAAGGTAGTTCCCACTTAATGTGGTCGGTGAATAAACGCTTGTTTTTGACCAGCTTTAATCACGAATATTCGGATTTATTGGTTGAGCAAATTAGTATTAGTCCTCAGATTAATATCAGTGCCGAAAAAATGGGCTTTCAGCTCTTAGCTCCACCCGAGCGCAGAAGGATGGAAGAAGGTTATAAAATGGCTTTTAGGGGGCAAAAACAGCATTTTGAATTGGAACTTTTAACCAAAAATGGGGAGGAGAAATGGCTGGAAATTTATTTGAATCCTATCTTTTTGGAGCATGGGACAATCGAAGAAGTATCGGGTATTGCCCGTGATATTACGGATTTAAAGAAGTATCAACATGCCTTGGTGGAAGCTCGTGAACAGGCAGAACGCTCTTTAAAAGTGAAGGAACAATTTCTGGCCAATATGAGTCATGAGATTCGTACGCCTATGAATGGGGTAATTGGCATGGTGGATTTATTGAGCGATACCCCTTTGAATGAAGATCAGGTTGATTATGTGCAAACGATTAAAAAATCATCCGAGACCTTACTGCATATTTTAAATGATATTTTGGATTTAGCCAAAATAGAAGCGGGTAAGATGGTCTTGCACCCAAGTGATTTAGTCTTGGATGATGTGCTAGATCGTTTGATGGCCTTGTTTTCCCAAGTGGCTTGTCAAAAAGGAAATACGTTGGAATATCACTTGTCCAAAGACTTACCCGAAGTGGTGGTCGCAGATGAGACACGATTGTTACAAATTCTATCCAATTTGACCTCCAATGCCTTGAAATTCACAGAACATGGGAAAGTGAGCATTGATGTATCAGGAGAAAATATCACCCAAGAATCATTGGATTTAGTCGTGAAAGTACAGGATACTGGTATTGGTATCAGTGCTGAAAATTTAAAAATATTGTTTAGTGCTTTTCAACAACTAGATAATTCTACCTCTAAAGTCTATGGTGGAACAGGTTTAGGATTAGCCATTTCTCGCGAATTCTGTAAAATGATGCAAGGGGATATTGGCGTAGAATCCACTTTGGGTAAGGGAAGTACATTTTGGTTTAAAGTCCATTTGAAAGTAGGAAAACAAGAATTGGTTCAAAGAAATAAAGACGCAGATAAGTTTGTCATTCAAGGAAAATTAGAAGATATACAGCCTCATATTTTGTTGGTTGATGATAATTCGACCAATCGAAAAGTGGCCTCTCAAATATTAGCTAAGGCCGGATGTATCGTTCAAACAGCCTCTAGTGGGAAGGATGCTATTGGTTTATTGAGTAAAAGCCATGAGTTTGATTTGATCTTGATGGATATTCAAATGCCTGAAATGGATGGTATGCAGACTACCCAACATTTGAAACAATTGGGCTTAGTTAGTTTGCCGCCCATCGTAGCTATGACGGCCTATGCCATGAAGGAAGATCGCGAGCGTTTTTTAGCTGTGGGAATGGATGATTATTTGGCGAAACCGATTCGCGCTCAACAGTTAATTCAAATGGTAAACCATTGGGTAACCAAGGGGGAGAGAACGCATGTGAAACAAGAGGCCATCAGTAAAGAGCATTCGGTCAATCCCATTGATCAAGAGGCATTGGATTCCTTATTAGAAGCCACAGGTGGGGATATGGATTTTGTGAAAAGTATGTTGTGTGATTTTATTCAAGAGGCCAAACAGCAAATACAGGATGCCGAAAGTTCTTATCAGAAGAATGATTGCAAGGGTGTACAATCGGAATTACATACGTTAAAAGGTAATTCAGGAACCTTGGGTGCTGCCGAGGTGTATACGATTTGTCGGAAAATAGAGGGCAAGGCAAAGCTCTGTGATTTCAAAGAATTTGAATTAGAAATCGAATTATTGAAACAGGCCTTGCACCGTTTTGAAGAGGCGGTTCAAGTACAATATGCCTGATTTTCGGACAAAATGGCTTATTTTGAAATTTAAATAAAAGACAAATAGGTCATTTTTTCCGATTTTTTACACTGGATTCAAATTTGAAAGGGAGATGTCAAATTGAAAAAACAGATGAATCCTAAAAATTACACTTCCCAAGCGAGTATTGTGATTCAAAATTCAGTGGAATTGGCTACCAATGCGGGCCAGCAAGCCATTGAAACGGGTCACTTGTTGGCCGCAATCTTGCAAGATGATACCCAAACGGTTTCATTTTTGCTGAAAAAGTTGGGAGTATCATCCCAACAAATTCAAGAAAAGTTAAGTAAAATTATTAGTTCTTATCCTAAGGTTTCCGGAGAGCCCTTTTTGAGTAATGGATTGCAACAATCCCTTCAAAAGGCAGAAAAATGGAAAGAAACCATGGGGGATTCGTACATCAGCGTGGAAGTATTATTTATTTCTTTGCTGGATGGGAATGACGCCGTTTCGGATGCCTTGAAATCCTTAGGCCTCAGTACCACTTCATTAAAAAATGCCATTGTAGAACTTAGAGGAAATAGAAAAGTGAACGATCCACATGCAGAGGGTACTTACCAATCCTTAGAAAAATACGGTAAGAATTTGAATGATTTGGCCAAGGCTGGGAAAATTGATCCCGTGATTGGTCGAGATGAGGAGATTCGACGTGTCTTGCAGATTTTATCGCGTAGAACTAAGAATAACCCTATCTTATTAGGGGAACCTGGTGTTGGTAAAACAGCCATTGTAGAAGGTTTGGCTCAAAGAATTGTATCGGGTGATGTGCCAGAAAACTTAAAATCCAAGATTGTGATGTCCTTGGATATGGGTTTATTGGTTGCAGGAGCTAAATACAAAGGAGAGTTTGAGGAGCGATTAAAAGCGGTCATCAAAGAAGTAACAGATTCCAATGGGGAGATTGTTTTGTTCATTGATGAGATACATACCTTAATTGGTGCAGGTGGAGGAGGAGAGGGAGCAATGGATGCGGCTAATTTATTGAAACCAGCTTTGGCTCGTGGAGAATTGCATGCCATAGGTGCTACCACCCTGAAAGAATATCAAAAGTATATTGAAAAAGATAAGGCTCTGGAGCGTCGTTTTCAGGCAGTTATGGTGGAAGAACCCGATGTGGCTGATGCGATTTCTATATTACGTGGTATTAAAGATAAATATGAGTTACACCACGGGGTAAGAATCCAGGACGATGCCGTAATTGCAGCTGTTGAATTATCCAATCGCTATATTTCAGATCGCTTTTTGCCAGATAAGGCCATTGACTTGATCGATGAGGCTGCTGCAAAAATGCGCTTGGAGATAGATTCTGTGCCAGAGGAAATTGATGATATCCAACGCAAAATCATGCAATTGGAGATTGAACGAGAAGCGATTCGCCGGGAGAATAATAAGGAAAAAGAAACGATTTTATCCAGAGATTTAGCTGATTTATCTGAAAAAAGAGATGGCCTAAAGGCCCGTTGGCAAGCAGAAAAGTCTGTTTTAGATACGATTCGTTCCGAGAAAGAGAAAATTGATAAGTTGAAATTAGAGGCTGAACAAGCGGAACGCCAAGGTGATTATGGCAAAGTAGCGGAGATTCGTTACGGCCGTTTAGTGGAGTCGGAACAAAAGTTGAAAGATTTGCAATCAGCCTCTGCAGGAGAGAATACCATGTTGCAAGAAGAGGTAACCGCCGAGAATGTAGCAGAGGTAGTAGCTAAGTGGACAGGTATTCCGGTAAGTAAAATGTTACAAACTGAGATAGACAAATTGTTGCACTTAGAGGATGAGTTGCACAAACGTGTAGCAGGGCAAGATCAAGCCATTGAATTGGTTTCTGATGCGGTTCGTCGCTCCCGTGCAGGTTTACAAGACCCTCGTCGCCCGATTGGATCCTTTATATTTTTAGGTACTACAGGCGTAGGCAAAACGGAATTAGCGAAGTCGCTGGCCGCCTATTTATTCAATGACGAGAATGCGATTGTTCGTATTGATATGTCGGAATACCAAGAGCGTCACGCGGTAAGTCGCTTGATTGGAGCGCCTCCAGGATATGTGGGATATGATGAGGGAGGACAATTGACAGAGGCGGTGCGGAGAAAACCTTATTCCGTGGTATTGTTGGATGAGATAGAAAAGGCCCATCCAGATGTTTGGAATATCTTATTACAAGTACTCGATGAGGGTCGATTGACGGATAATAAAGGTAGAACAGCCAATTTCAAAAATACCATTATCATCATGACCTCCAATATTGGTAGTCATTTGATTCAGGAAAAAATGGGACACATGGAGGGTTGGAATAATCAAATTATCTTGGATGAGACCAAAGAAGAGGTAATGACTTTATTGAAGCAGGTGGTTCGTCCGGAGTTTTTGAATCGTGTGGATGAAGTGGTATTATTTGAACCTTTATCTGAAGAACATGCTCGTAAGATTTTGGGTATTCAGTTCAAAGAAATCCAACGTCGATTAGCTGAACAGCAAATTACCTTAGAAGCTACGGACGAGGCTTTAGCTAAATTGGCCAAGGATGGCTATGATCCTAATTATGGAGGTAGACCGATGAAACGAGTACTTCAACGAGCTGTTTTGAATGAATTATCGAAAGAGATTTTATCAGGAAACGTGAAAAAGGATTCAGCTGTTTTGATGGATTTAGATGCGGAAGGAAATGTGATTTTTGATAATGTTCCGAATCCAGAAATAGTATAAATTGGGGTAATTTAGGAAAAGCCTGAGGAATATTTCTCAGGCTTTTTTTTGTAACGTTGTCAAGGTTTGGAACCTTGCCAACGTTGGAAAATCGGGTTTATTGTATCAGTTTATTGATTATAGATATTCATTGAAATTGATAAAAATAAATCAATTGTTTTTTTATTTATGTACATAATATTGTACTTATATTTGTACAAAATTATTTTACTATGCTGACAACTTCCATCTCCGATTTCAGAAAAGATATCAAACGGTACTTAGACCAAGTAACGGGTAATTTTGAAACGTTGATTATAAATCGAGGAAAAGATAATGGGGTGGTAATCATGTCATTGTCAGAGTATAATTCCCTTTGCGCCACTCAGCATGAGTTGTCATCAAAGGAGAATATAAAAAGGCTGGATGCTGCCATTGGAAAATTGAGGTCAGGTGATGTTTTAAGTAAAAGCCTAATGGAAGAATGAAATACATCTTTGTAGATGAATCTTGGGAAGATTATGTGTATTGGCAACAGACTGACAAAAAGAAACTAAAGCGAATTAATGATTTATTGAAAGATATTTCGCGAAATCCATTTGATGGTATTGGTAAACCTGAGCCATTAAAATTTAAATATGCAGGATTTTGGTCCAGAAGAATCGACGAGGAACATCGTTTGATCTATCAATTTCGAGATGGTGAAATCTTAATTGTTAAATGTCGATTTCATTATGATGAATAGAAAAGCCTGAGGAATATTTCTCAGGCTTTTTTTGTAACGTTGTCAAGGTTTGGAACCTTGCCAACGTTGGGAATATTGGGTTTATTGTATCAGTTAACTGATTAACTCTGCGGGGAAGTTTTGGTAGCAAATTGGACGAGTAAAACGGTATATGGCTTGAGTGCCTACCGATGTTCCTCTGGAATCACTCGTGGCAGGGAATGGTCCTCCGTGAACCATCGCTGGAGATACTTCTACACCAGTAGGGAAACCGTTCAACAAAATCCGGCCTACGCGTAAACTTAAAGCTTCAATAAGTTCGGGAAATGCTTTGATCTCATCGATGGTTCCATGAATGGTACCCGTTAATTGACCGGGTAATGACTCAATAAATGCAATCATTTCCGCTTGATCTTCCGCTACCACCGCCAAGGTACTTGGCCCAAAAACTTCTTCTAATATTTGTTGATCTTTCATAGCAGCCTGAGCTGAAGTGACGAACAAGCTTGGTGAAGGAATGGCTTGGGTGGTGAATCGCTTTACAGCAGGATGTTGGTCTAATTTTTCGCAACCTTTGGTAAATGCTTGCGCAATCCCTTGTGTTAAAAACGCATTCAACGACATCGTGTCCAATTGAGTAGCTAAATCCTGAAGAAATGCTTCATCCGATTTTTGAATAACAATTAACCCTGGGTTAGTACAGAATTGTCCTTGGCCTAAACAAACCGACTGACTGAAATTAGCCGCAAGACTAGCTCCATGGGCGGCAAGTCCTTCCGATAAGATTACCACCGGGTTAATACTTCCCATTTCAGCATACACAGGGATTGGTATAGGACGTCTAACAGCTAAATCATACAAGGCTTTTCCTCCTCGGTAAGATCCTGTAAATGCCACGGCTTGTATATCGGGGTGCTGCACTAAATAGCCTCCTATTTCATGGGAAGTAGTATGTACCATGGAAAAAATACCTTCTGGCATCTCTGTTCTTTTTGCTGCTTTTTGGATAGCTCTTCCAACCATTTCACAGGTATTCGGATGGGCAGGGTGAGCTTTGAAAACGACGGGGCAACCGGCAGCTAAAGCTGCCATGGTATCCCCACCAGCCACAGAAAATGCCAAAGGGAAGTTACTCGCTCCAAATACAGCCACAGGTCCTAATGGAATCTGTTTTTGGAATAAACTGGGTTTAGGTAAGGGTTGACGATCAGGCATAGCTGGATCATCAATGGGATTAACCCATGTTTTGTTTTTAATGAAATTAGCAAAGGCCAAAACCTGTCCTGTGGTACGTCCACGCTCTCCTTGAATTCGAGCTGTTGGAAGTCCTGCCTCTAAACAAGCCATTTCAATTAATGGATCACCAATAGCCATGATTTCTTCTGCAATGGCTTCTAAAAACAAGACTCTTTTTTCATCGGATGTTTTTCTTAAGCTTGCAAATGCCGTTTTCGCTTTAGCAATAGCTAAGTCTACTTCTGCGGTTGTTGCTTCATAAAATGGCGTAGAAATGGCAATGCCTGAATCTGCTTGCATGCCTTGAAAAGTACTTGTACCTAGTTTGGAAAATGAATTTCCTATGATTTGTTCACCTGTAAGGTTCATTATGCTACAATTTGAATTAAAGTTCCAATGGGTTCAATTTGAATTTCGATGCGATCGCCTGATTGCAAGGTAAAAGGATGATCTGGTACCACGCAGGTGCCTGTCATAAGGAATGTACCTTTAGAAAAGGTCATTTCACGAGTCAGGTATTCCACCAATTCAGCGTGAGTTCTCTTCATTTGAGATATTTGAGTATCTCCTTGGAAAACTTCATTCCCGTCACGGAAGATACGCATGTCAATCACCGTTTCTGGTGCCAAAGGTTTGTCTGTCACCAATAAACAAGGTCCAATTCCCGCAGCTCCATCATATACTTTGGCCTGAGGTAAATACAATGGATTTTCTCCTTCAATATCCCTTGAACTCATGTCATTGCCAATGGTATAACCCGCTAATTGACCTTGAGCATTCACGAAAAGGGTTAATTCAGGTTCTGGGACATTCCAGGCTGAATCTTTACGAATTCTCACTTGGCCACCTTGCCCAACGGCTCTGTGGCTATTTCCTTTATAAAAAATTTCTGGTCTAGGTGCCGAATATACTTTGTCGTAAAATGTATCTCCTCCCGACTCCTTGGATTCTTCCATTCTTGCCACTTTGCTGCGCAAATAAGTCACACCTGCCGCCCAAATCTCTTGTTGGTCTACTGGATGCAACAAATGGATATCCCCAAAATTCACTTCTGTACCGTGTGCAAAGGCGCTGGCACAAGCTTCAAATAAATTTTCTTGATTGATGAAATCATCCCAAGAAGTTGCTTGATGAAAAATGGATTTGTCCGATTGACTGGATTGAATGACATGTCCGTGAGGGGTACGGTACAGCTTAAAATAGTTCATTTGAAATAGGTTTATGTATTAATGTCGGCTAATCTTCTCCAATGCTTTCATTACTTCTGTTGCATTTCTTTGTGTAAATGAAAGATTGAAAGTACAAAGATTGTCAATTTTTTGATTTAGTATTCGAATTGGTAATTTTTTGCAGATTTTCATGACTTCATTCAGCTCTGAATAAGGGAAGTGGAGTTCTTCTTCCACCAAAGGTTCATATTCAATGATTTCTGCCTGAGTCAAAGCATCTAAACTCGCTTCTTTGTAAGCATGAATTAATCCTGGAACACCCAACAAGGTACCACCAAAATATCGAATGACTGCAATGAACACATAATGCAATTGCTGTGATAAAATGGTATTCAAAATCGGTTTACCCGCACTTCCTGAAGGCTCTCCATGGTCATTGGAGCGGGCTTCTTCCGGACTAAAACCCAATCGGTAGGCATAACAAATATGTCGGGCTTTGGGATGTAATAGGGCTAACTCTTGAAGTCGACTTTTAATTTCTTCCAGATCTTTCACCGGATAGGCCATGCCGATGAACTTACTTCCTTTATCTTTGTACAGACCTTCCGAAGGTGAAGCAATGGTTAAATATGAATCTTGCTTGGACATGAAGAGAATTAAATTCCCCGCAATTTATGCACAATAATTATTATTTCTTGCGAGTACTTGCTTCAACCTTACGTCAAAAATTGATGTATGCTCGTTTGAAGCAATGTTTTTCTCAGGAAAAGGATGAATTAGTCTTGGGTTTTGAGCGACAAAATGGAGATGAGTTTTGGATGAAGTGCTGTTTGGGACCTCAATTTTCTTGTTTGCAATTTCCCGACAACTTTCATCGGGCAGGGAGGAATTCTGTGGACTTGTTTTCTGATGTCCTGTTGGCAGAGGTTCAAGAAGTAGAAATGTATGAAAATGAACGCGCCTTTAGCCTTCATTTTTTAGGGGACTTTGTGCTACTTTTCAAAATGTATGGCAATAGAGCCAACATCATTTTGTTTCGTGATGGGGAGTTTCAAAGTCTTTTTCAGTCTAGATTAAAGAAGGATGCCGAAATTTCTCTTTCCCAATTACATCGATCTTTAGATCAAAGTTGGGAGGCGTTCCAAGCGAATGACGGGAATTATTCTGCCTTATTTCCCACCTTTGGCAAAGAGATAAAAGCTCATCTGTTCAATTTAGGGTATGAAAATGCCCATTTGAAAGGTCGGTGGGAGATACTTCAAGCATTAAAAAAAGAGATAGAAAATCCTACATTTTATGTTTACCATCGAGAAGATGGAGTATATCTGAGTTTATTAAAATCCGAGGGAGAAGCTTTGTATGTAGGACATGATCCATTAGAAGCATTAAATGCATTATATAAGTATCATTATTCCATTGGGGAGTTTCTCAAAGAGAAAAATCAGTTATTGAACTTTTTTCAAAGAGCTCAAGACAAGACTCGTCTTTATCTTCAAGACTTATTGAATCAAGGGAACAAGCGAGGAGCTAGTGTACCTTATGAAGAGATCGCCAATATCATCATGGCACATTTGCATTTGATTCCAGCCAATGTTACTTCCATAGAACTGCCTGATTTTTATCGTGATAGCACGATCAAAGTCAAGCTGAATGCCAGTTTAAGTGCGACTCAAAATGCAGAAAATTTTTACCGCAAGTCGAAAAATTATGCCAAAGAACTAGCCCATTGGCAAGAGCAAGTGGATCGTAAGAAGGAAGAAATCAAGGTATGGGAACGGTGGGAGCAAGTAAATCAAGCCACCAATAGAAAGCAGTTGAAAGCATTTATTCCGCTATTAACGAAAGATACTTCTCAAAAAGCCGTAGAAGAAATACCATTTAAGGTATTTGATGTACAAGGTTGGACAGTTTGGGTAGGTCGAAATGCCAAAAACAATGATTTATTGACCATGAAATATACCAAACGCCACGATGTTTGGTTGCATGCTCGAGATGTGGCGGGTTCTCATGTTGTAATTCGAAATCCTCAGCAAAAAGTAGTACCCAAGCAGGTCATTGAGGAGGCCGCAGGCTTGGCGGCACATTTTTCCAAAAGGCAGCATGAAAGTTTATGTCCGGTGATCATCAGTTCAAAAAAGTACATTAGAAAGACGAAAGATTTATTAGCCGGTCAGGTGATTGTAGACCGCGAAGAAGTGATCCTTGTGCCACCGGCAAGAATGGATTAAATCACATTTTGTCTAACTATTCTGCAATAATTTTTTATTTTCCTTTGGATTCCTCTAAATTAGTAAACTTTTGACCCATTCACTTTTATAAAAAACTATGCAATCTCAAGGTTTACAATTACTCGATTACCTCGTGTTCCTCTTTTATTTTATTGTTGTTTCCGGATATGGTTACTGGATTTACAAACAAAGACAATCTAAAATTTCTAACTCCAACGACTTCTTTTTAGCAGAAGGTTCATTGACATGGTGGGCTATTGGAGCTTCATTAATCGCCTCTAATATCTCGGCAGAGCAGTTTATTGGTACTTCGGGTGATGGTTTTAGATTAGGTTTAGCCATTGCTACCTATGAGTGGATGGCAGCAGCTACCTTGTTAATTGTGGCTATTTTCTTCATGCCGATTTATTTGAAGAATAAGATATTTACCATGCCTCAGTTCTTGACTCAGCGCTACAGTCCTACGGTGAGTTTGATCATGGCGGTATTCTGGTTGATGTTGTACATTACCGTTAACTTAACATCTATTTTGTATTTAGGGGCTTTGGCCGTTACAACGATCTCAGGTGTCGACTTTACCGTATGTATGATAGGTATGTCGGTATTTGCTATTTTCATCACCTTAGGTGGTATGAAAGTGATTGGATATACGGACGTAATTCAAGTGGTGTTCTTAGTGTTAGGAGGTTTAGCTACTTCTTATTTGGCTTTGAATATGGTGACGGATCGTTTTGGCGGTTCAGGAGTAATTGACGGAGTGAATCACTTATTAACCAAGGCTCCAGAGCATTTCCACATGATTTTGCAAAAAGGAAATCCTAATTATCCAAGTTTACCAGGTTTAGCTGTGTTAGTTGGGGGTATGTGGATTATCAATTTGAACTATTGGGGATGTAATCAATACATCACTCAACGAGCTTTAGGAGCAGATTTAAAAACAGCTAGAAATGGTATTTTATTTGCCGCTTTCTTGAAGTTGATGATGCCGATTATTGTGGTTTTGCCAGGTATTGCAGCCTATTTATTGTACAAAGATGGCATGTTTCAAACAGAGATGTTGAAAGATGGTGTATTGAACAAAGATAATGCCTATCCTGTATTATTGAATTTATTGCCAACAGGTTTGAAAGGACTTTCATTTGCGGCTTTAACCGCAGCCGTTGTAGCTTCTATGGCAGGAAAAGCCAATTCCATTTCAACCATTTTTACGCTCGATATTTACAAGAAATACATCAACCCGAACGCTTCTGAAAAGAAATTGGTGAATGTGGGTCGTTTTGCCGTGGTAGGAGCCATGGTTACTTCTGTGATTGTTGCCCCGATGATGGGTATAGATAAAAAAGGAGGATTTGAGTTTATCCAAGAGTACACAGGTTATGTTTCTCCGGGTATTTTTGCCTTGTTTACCTTAGGTTTCTTCTGGAAAAGAGCTACTTCCAAAGCTGCTTTAGTGGCTTTATTGGGCGGGGTAACCTTTTCGATTATGACCAAATACATTCCTACTTGGACAGGAGTAACTGAATGTATGTTTTACTCTTCT
Organism: Aquirufa ecclesiirivi; assembly: GCF_011250515.1. Lineage (GTDB taxonomy): Bacteria > Bacteroidota > Bacteroidia > Cytophagales > Spirosomataceae > Aquirufa > Aquirufa ecclesiirivi. The sequence goes on from NZ_JAANOP010000006.1 coordinate 141,198, forward strand.
TTCCCAGATGAAACAGGCCGCATGATGATTCCATTTATGGATCGTATGGCTTGGGTATTTATTTTCTGTGTGACATGTATGGTGGTTATTTCATTGGCTGATCCAGAAAGCAAAAACAATCCTAAGGGATTAGAAATTGACGCAAGTATGTTCAAAATGTCCCCTTCATTCATTGTTGGTTCGGTGGTGATATGTACCATTTTGACTTTCTTATATACCTATTTCTGGTAATCTCGAAACATGAAAGAAGTCTTTTTTATTCTTTTATGTTTACATATTGCGGGAGGAGGCCTAGGCTTATTGGTGGGGACTTTGATACTTTTTTTACGAAAAGGGGATAGCAACCATCGAAAACTAGGCCTTCTTTTTTATGGGGGCATGTGCCTGGCTGGAGTCACTTCCTTGGTGATGGCTATCTTGCACCCCAATTACTTTTTGTTCATTGTCGGGATTTTTACTTTGTACATGAATCTGAGTGCCAAACGCTACCTTCGATTTAAGAAAAATGGTCAGGAGGCGCTAGCAATAGATTACGTGATTTCAATATTCATGTTGGTCTTTGGAATTATTTTCATCGCTTTTGGAATCTACCTGCTTATTCAAGCTAAGAATTTTGGTATCGTATTTTTGGTCTTTGGAGGTATCGGACTTCGATTTGTTTGGCAGGATTATCAATTTCAGCAGTCGGGTTACAGTATCCGTTTGGCTTGGCTTTCCAATCATATTCAACGCATGATGGGGACCTATATAGCCTCATTAACAGCATTTTTAGTGGTCAATAGTTCCATTTTCCCTCAATTTATTCCTTCCTTTGTTTTTTGGTTATTACCTGGCTTCATTGTAGGTCCATTGATTGGACGCTTTGTCAAGAAATATACCCGAAAAACCTAAATTCATGAAGGAAAAATTACCCACTTTATTGGTCATTGCTGGTCCCACAGCGGTGGGAAAAACCGCTCTTTGTGTTGAACTGGCCCAAAAGCTACATACAGAGATTATTTCGGCTGATTCCCGACAGTTTTATCGAGAATTGTCGATTGGTACCGCCAAGCCTACTCAAGAGGAGCAAGGGGGCATCAAACATCATTTCATTGATTCTCATACCATTCAAGAATATTTCTCGCCGGGGGATTTTGAGCGAGAAGCTTTAATTCTTTTAGAGAAGCTATTCCAACAGCATGAAGTGGTCATTTTAACGGGTGGTTCTGGACTATATATCAAAGCCTTATTGGAAGGTTTGGATGAAATGCCCGAAGTGGATTTGACGTTGCGTGAGCAATTGATGCAACAATTGTCAAGCGATGGAATTGCGCCTTTGTGGGAGCAATTGCAGCGATTGGATCCAGCTTATGCTGCTCAGGTAGATCAACAGAATCCTCAGCGTATTGTGAGAGCCTTGGAAGTATGTTTATCTACCGGTAAGCCTTATTCCGATTTTAGAAAAAAACAATCTGCAGACCGACCCTTCCAATCCATTAAAATCTGCTTGGATCGACCTAGGGAAGAATTGTATGCACGTATTGATCAACGCATGGATCAGATGTTAGCCCAAGGGCTAGTACAAGAAGCTATCCAATACCAAGATTTCCAGCATTTATATGCTCTAAAAACCCTTGGCTACAAGGAAGTTTATGGACATTTGAGGGGAGAATATGATGAAGCAGAAATGATTCGCTTATTGAAGCGAAATAGTCGGCATTATGCCAAAAAACAATTGACCTGGTTTAGGCATCAGGGAGAGTTTAAGTTTATGCATCCTGATGAGGCTAAGAATCAGTTATTAGGGATTAGTCGTTCAATGTAGAATGAAGAATGTAGAATGAGCCACCACCATTTATATGTTATAATTCATCATTTATAAATTCCTTTCCGCCTGCCGCTTCGCTCATGCTGCGTTCCAATCTTTCGTTGGGATTAACCGTTTAATGTAAAATGAATAATGTAGAATTTTGATAGAAAACTCCGTCGTGCAGTCCTGCGAAATGTGATGAACGCAGCGGTAGACGAGGTTTTGACCTCAGCATGGGCGATGCGCGTTGGCGTCAAAAATATAGGCGATAGCGAAGTGAATCACGGTTCCGCAAAGCGGAATTCGCCTTGGCTGAACGACAAAAAAAGAAGTTTTTTTGTTTCTTTTTTTTCAAAAAAAGAAAATCCATGTGAAATAATGAAACGATAAGTGTCTGATTTTAAATGAAAAGCATTTTAAAATCTTTTGAATTCATCAATTTTCAGAAGCTTAACCTTCTTTGACATTTCTTTTTTTTCATAAAAAAAGAAACAAAAAAAACGAGGAAATACGGTTAATCCTAAGACGAATTCCGCTGCGCGGAACCGATTGTCACTCCGCATACGGCTTTAATCTTTGACGCTTAGCTTTAGCCTACGCACGAGGTCAAAGATGCGCCTTCCGCTTCGCTCATGCTGCGTTCCAATCTTTCGTTGGGATTAACCGTTTAATGTAAAATGAATAATGTAGAATTTTGATAGAAAACTCCGTCGTGCAGTCCTGCGAAATGTGATGAACGCAGCGGTAGACGAGGTTTTGACCTCAGCATGGGCGATGCGCGTCGGCGTCAAAAATATAGGCGATAGCGAAGTGAATCACGGTTCCGCAAAGCGGAATTCGCCTTGGCTGAACGACAAAAAAAGAAGTTTTTTTGTTTCTTTTTTTTCAAAAAAAGAAAATCCATGTGAAATAATGAAACGATAAGTGTCTGATTTTAAATGAAAAGCATTTTAAAATCTTTTGAATTCATCAATTTTCAGAAGCTTAACTTTCTTTGGCATTTCTTTTTTTTCATAAAAAAAGAAACAAAAAAAACAGGAGAAATACGGTTAATCCTAAGACGAATTCCGCTGCGCGGAACCGATTGTCACTCCGCTTAGTACTGTTAGAATGTAGAATGTAAAATGAAGAATATATAATGTAGAATGAGCCATTACTTGGCCTTTCTTTAGAAAATCACCTTGTTTTTTCCTTAAGGAATTCTTGAAAATCATAACATCAGCGCCGTTGGTGGCGATACACAGTCGTTTGTCGAATATAAAATACGATTTTCCATTTAAATCAAAAATGGAAATACATTTGTACCGATTAATCAACTTGTTATTCCATGAACGCCAAAAATTATAGTATCAAATTTAGTTTAATATTTTGGCTCAGTTACTTTACTTATGAGTTCCTGACAGCAGGTACATTTTCAAATCATTATTTTGCTGCTTTTATAAAAGCCTGTGTTAATGTTCCCATCGCATTTTTGATTTCTTATGTTTCACTTCATATCCTTTTTGAAAAATTTTATTTAAACAACAAGAAAGTAATTTTTAGTATTGGAATTATCGTATTGGCCATCGTTGCTATCACATTAAAACGAGCTATCTACTTTTATTATATTTATCCTTACCTAGAGCCACATCCATTTCCTACACCCTTTTTCTTTTTTCCCAAGTTTGTATATGAGTTTTTCAACTTATACTTTATCGTATTTCTCTATGGAATGTTTTATTTCATACGCGTGTGGAATTCTCAGCAGCAATTACTTAAGGACCTCAAACAAGAAAAGACCCATGCTGAATTAGAGCTTCTTAAATCACAGGTACAACCCCATTTTATTTTCAATACTTTAAACGGTATTTATGCTGAAGCATTTAAGAAAACGCCCAAAGTTGCGAATCAAATTATTAAACTTTCTGATTTGTTAGAATACACGCTTTATGATTCGAAAAAAGAAAATGTAGCCTTAATAGACGAGCTGAAATACATCCAAAACTATTTAGATCTTCAAAAAATCAGATTTGGAGATAAGGTAGACATTTCAATTAACGTCTATGATGACATAAGTCATATTCAAATACCCCCTTTATTAATATTACCCATTATTGAAAATTGTTTCAAACATGGTATTAATAATTCGATTAAAAACTCTTGGATGAGAATAGATATTTCAACCAAAACCAATGAACTTACAATAAAGGTGGAAAACAGCATAGAGGAAGGAAGTGAAGATGTAAAACGCTCTAACGGCGGCTTAGGGCTTGAAAATGTAATACGTCGCTTAGCTTTGATATACCCCAATAAGCACGAAATCAATATGTATAAAGAAGCGCATAGTTTCTTGGTGGTATTAAAAATAATAACTGAATAATGGCCTACCGTTGTATTATTATTGATGATGAACGCCCTGCCCGAGATTTAATCAAGGCTTACCTTGATGTCTTGCCAGATTTTGAGGTGCTTGCTCAGTTCGATAATGCCATTGAGGGTTTTGTTTACTTACAGAATAATGAAGTGGATTTAATGTTACTGGATATTCAAATGCCGCGTATGTCGGGCTTTGAGCTATTGAAATCCTTACAAATAAAACCCAAAGTTATTATGACCACAGCTTTTCGTGAGTATGCTGCTGAGGCTTTTGATTTTGATGTATTTGATTATTTAGTGAAACCCATCAGTCAAGAACGATTCTTAAAGGCTATTTCAAAATTTTTGCACTTTCAGGATATCATTAAGCCAAGTTTGGCTGATCCTTATTCTGTCAACAATGCCTATTTGTTTTTGAAAGTAGATAAAGAACAAGTCAAAGTGTATTTAAACAATATCTTATACATCGAAGGCCTCAAAGATTATATGAAGATCTATACAGAGACCGAAATGTATATTGCTTATGAAAGGCTTGGGTTTATGGAAGCTAAATTACCCGAATCAAAATTTGTTCGGGTTCATAAGTCTTACATTATCTCCATCGAAAAAATTGTCACCTATAATCACGATTCTATCAAAATTCATCAATCCGAGATTCCCATTGGTAGAACATATAAGCAAAGTTTTTTGCAAAAAATAGAAGCAGAAAAAGGATATAATTAGCGTTTGGAAATTTTTAGAATTTAAACTTTTAGAAAATAATTGAATGAAAAATCCATCGAACAAGACATGTTTCATTTTATTCTTGGTGATTAGTTCTATGGTACTAGTCTCCTGCAAAAAACTGCCCGAAGGTATACCCAGCAATTCGACAGGTATAAGTCCAGGAGGAAACACGGATAGTAATAGCGGCAAGACAGATGGCACAGTGGGAACTTTACCACCTGTAGAAACACTACCTAAGAATGCCCCAAACTATTTGCCTGCTTTTGCTGGACAAACCAGGGTTATTGGACTTAAAACGGCTAAAGCTTTTCAATCCACTATCTTAACCTCCGAACTTAGGGCTCCTTGGGGCATTGTAAGCCTTCCCGATGGGCGTTTTCTAGTTACTGAAAAAGCTGCGGGAATGATGCGTATCGTTAGCCCTACTGGTACAGTAAGCGCCGCTATAATGGGCATTCCAACAGTGAATTCAGGAAATCAAGGTGGTTTATTAGGACTTTGTATTGACCCTCAATTTGCAGCGAATAGAATGGTTTATTGGGTATTTTCTGAAAATGTAACGGGAGGTACAACTACCTCGGTTGCTAAGGGAAGACTTGCCAATAACGAAACGAGTTTAGAAAATGTAAGCATCATTTATCGAGCAAGCCCCAGTTCCAATAGCAGCGGACATTATGGAGGACGTATTATATTTGATGCCACAGGCAACCTATTGGTAAGTATTGGCGAACGTTTAAATGGCAATACACGACAAATGGCTCAATCTGTAACTGCTTCTTTAGGTAAAGTGATCAGAATTACCACCCAAGGTGAACCTAGTCCTGGTAATCCAAAATTTACTGGCAATGGGGCATTACCAGAACTATACAGCATGGGTCATCGGAATCCCCAGGGATTAGCGCTTCATCCAATTTCAGGCGATGTTTGGCTAGGGGAATTTGGTCCACGTGGCGGTGATGAAATAAATAGGATTCAGGCCGCTCACAATTATGGCTGGCCGACAATAACCTACGGATTGGAGTATAGCGGTCAACCCGTTGGAGCGGGAATTCAACAACAAGTAGGTTTGGAGCAGCCGGTTTATTATTGGGATCCAGTGGTTTCTCCAAGCGGCATGACTTTTTATACTGGAGATTTAATCCCAGAATGGAAAAACAATCTTTTTGTTGCTTGCCTGAGTGGTATGCACCTAGTAAGGTTGGTCATTGAGAATAATAAAGTTATAGGAGAAGAACGCCTTCTTGCCAACCAAAATCAACGATTTCGTGATTTAACAGTTGGAAGGGATGGAGCTTTGTATACTATCACTGACCAAGGAAGATTATATAAAATAGGTTTAAACAATTAACACATTATGGCAAAATACGCGCTTTCAATCAACGGTAAAACGATGTCGGTAGAAGCCGATGCCGATACCCCTCTTTTATGGGTTCTTCGAGATAACCTAAATTTAGTTGGCACGAAATTTGGCTGCGGCATAGCACAATGTGGTGCGTGTACGGTACATCTCAATGGAGAGGCCATCCGCTCCTGTGTGTTACCGATTTCTGCCGTTGGTACTGGCAAAGTGCTAACCATAGAAGGACTTAGTGAAAAGGGTAATCACCCACTCCAAAAAGCGTGGGAAGAACTGGATGTTTCACAATGTGGCTACTGTCAAGCCGGGCAAATTATGGCCGCTTCTGCTTTACTCAAAAGCAATCCTAAGCCTACTGACCAGCAAATTGACGAATCGATCACCAATATCTGTCGATGTGGTACACAAGTGAGGATTCGTAAAGCCATTCATTTGGCAGCTAAACAATCAAAATCTAACTAGTTATGAAATCCATCAATTCTCGTCGAGATTTTCTAAAAGTATCAGCCATTTCAGGAGGAGGAATACTTTTCGGTATGGTATTACCCCAGGTTAAATCAAATGCTACACCAACTGCAGCGGCTGATTTCATGCCCAATATTTACATCAAAATAAAACCTGATGGCAGCATTATTCTATTAGCACCCAATCCAGAAATTGGTCAAGGAGTGAAAACTTCTCTTCCCATGATTATTGCAGAAGAATTAGGGCTTGATTGGAAGAAAATACAAGTGGAGTTTGCACCTTTGGATGTTAGGTATGGCAGGCAGGCAGCAGGTGGTAGTGGTTCTATTCGAGGGCGATTTGCTGAATTACGTAAAATGGGTGCTGCTGCTCGTGAAATGTTTGTCAACGCAGCCGCCCAAACTTGGAATGTCCCAGCGGAATCATGTACAGTGGAAGACGGAATGGTCATTCATACAAGTAGTGGAAAAAAGCTAAGCTTTGGTGAATTGTCCACGAAAGCTGCCAGCATGGAAGTGCCAGCCAACCCCACTTTAAAGGATCCTAAAGATTTTAAATACATAGGCTCTCGTATGACCGATGTGGATGCACACCTTATAACGACAGGCAAGCCACTTTTTGGCATTGATACGCGTAGAGATGGAATGCTCTATGCTATGGTGGCACGTTCTCCGGCTTATGGTAAAACATTGCAAAGTGTTGATGATTCAGCAGCTAGAAAAGTGAATGGCGTTAAAAATGTCATCCAACTACAAAATTCGGTTGCTGTATTAGCAACTTCCACATGGGCTGCGAAAAAGGGAAGAGAAGCTCTTATTATTCAATGGAAAGCTTCAGAAAAATTAGAAAACTCATCGGAGCATTTTGCTGGTTTCAAAGAAATTTTGGAAAAAGGACCAAGTGCCAGAGGTAGAAATGATGGAGATATAGATAGCGTAAAACAACAAGCAAGCAAAAATCTGGATGTATATTATGAAGTACCCACGCTTTCTCATGGGCAAATGGAACCCCTTAATTATTTTGCTGACGTACAAGAAGGCAAAGTAGAGTTGTTTGGCCCTACCCAAGTTCCTGATCAATTGAGGAATGATGTGGCGCAAAAATTGGGTATTAGTAAAGATATTATTACGGTGGGATTACCCAGACAAGGTGGTGGTTTTGGGCGCAAATTGATGACAGACAATGGGGTAGAAGCAGCCTTGATTTCAGCTGCTGCCAAAAGCCCTGTACAAGTGCAATGGACGCGTGAAGATGATATGCAAAATGATTTTTATCGTCCTGCTGAAATGTATCGCTATCAGGCAGCACTTAGTTCAAACGAACTTTTAGCCTGGCATCAATCAGCAGTGGGTATTGGACGGGGTATTCGAGGAGATAGTTATGTGGCGGGTGCATTATCAAATTACCGCTCTGATAGTCAAGGATTTACTAGTAATACACCTACAGGTTGGTGGCGGGCTCCTGGTGCTTGTACCATGGCTTTTGTCGCGGAAAGTTTTTTTGATGAAGTTTGTTCTGAATTGAAGAAAGATCCTGTAGCGTATCGATTGGATTTTTTCAAAAAGGCAAAAGAAGCACCCATTGGACGATTAGGATATGACCCAGCGAAATATCAAGCCGTAGTAGAACTGGTAGCAAAGATGAGTAACTGGGGAACAACACCTCCGGGGGTGTATCGGGGCTTTGCCACTTGGTTTTCTTTTGGCTCTTATGCGGCTCAAGTCGTTGAAGTAAGATTGGAAGCTGGAAAACCCAGAGTAAGCAAAGTATTTTGTGCAGTGCATTGTGGTAGGGTGATTAACCTAAGTGGTGCAGAAAATCAAATTCAAGGAGCCATTGTGGATGGAATCAATCACTCCATGTTTCCTAAAGTTACTTTTGTCGATGGTGCTGTACAAGAAACCAATTTTAATTCCTACCGCTTCCTTCGTATGGAAAATGCTCCATTAGACATTGAAGTGAAATTTGTGGAATCAGATGAAGCTCCAACAGGACTAGGCGAACCAGCATTACCTCCAGTAGCTGCTGCCGTGGGAAATGCTATTTTTGCAGCCACGGGCAAACGCTTAAGAAAATTGCCATTTGTAGAACAACTGGGCTAAAATTTCGGGAAATTGGATCGAGAAGATTATTTTGAAAGCGTAAATTGATGTTGGATAAGCTATAAAATAAATGACGACCAAGATAAATGAAGAGCATGAATTTTTAGAAAATAAACCTCACCAAGGTATTTTATTCCAAGGTGACCCGAAATTTTCTGAAATATTTGAGCAAGTAAATCGGACAAAAAAGCTTTCAGTCGCTCTTAATTCAGCGACTGACCCCGACGAAATTCGGGAAATGATGGGTCAAATAATAGGTAAAACAGTGGACAACTCAACCACTGTTTTTACACCATTTAATACTAATTACGGAAGAAATATCACCTTAGGAAAAAACGTATTTATCAATCATGCATGTTCATTTTTAGATTTGGGTGGTATCACGATCGAAGACGATGTACTGATTGGTCCCAATGTTCAATTAATTACGGAAAACCACCCTTTGAATCCTGAAGAACGCAAATCACTTGTGTTAGAGGCGATTCTCATTAGAGAAAATGCATGGATTGGTGCAGGGGCAATAATTTTGCCAGGAGTTACAATAGGTAAAAACTCTGTGGTTGCAGCTGGAGCTGTGGTTAACAAAGATGTTCCTGAAAATACGGTTGTGGCAGGAGTTCCTGCTAAAATTGTCAAGCAATTATAACATAAATCATAATGAAATTAGATAAAATAGTTGTCTTAAGCATGATACTTTTACCCCTGTTATTTAGTGCTGCATCTTGGAAAATGGTACCTTTAAATAAAGAAAATAAGCCTAAATACACAGAATCTAAAACAGCTGGTAAATTGAACATTAGGATAGGAGAGAAGAGTTATCAAGCTACCCTTGTTAATAATAAAACAACAGAGGCATTCCAAGCTATGCTGCCGCTCACTTTAGATATGACGGATTATAATAGCAATGAAAAGAAATTTGACCTTTCGGTCAACCTCCCGACTCAAGTGGAAGATATTGGGACCATTCATGAAGGAGATATTTTGCTTTGGGGTAATCATACCATCGTGCTTTTTTATAAAAGCTTTAAAACGCAATATCGGTACACTAAAATTGGGAAATTGGATGATGCCCAAGGACTGGCATCCGTATTGGGTAAATCGGATGTAAAAGTTCGATTTGAAATGGAATGAGTTGATTAAAATTTAAATTAAACCAAAAAAGAAAATGATGAATATGATGAAAAAATCAGTTCTGTTGTTTTTTCTTATACTATTTTCGCTAAATATGAATGCACAAAATAACGAAAGTCAAACTTTGAATGCTCAACAGCAGAGTATTGTCAATATAGCAGCTTTAACAGCTGTTGGCAATTTATCCAGCCTAAAAACACAACTACATGCCGGGCTTGATGGAGGGCTTACGGTCAATGAAATAAAAGAAATACTTGTTCAGATGTATGCCTACTGCGGATTCCCTCGCTGCCTGAATGGCATCAATACCTTTATGAGTGTGATAGATGAAAGGAAAGCGAAAGGAATCGTGGATGTTGAGGGAAAAGAAGCATCACCTATCGTAGATACCCAAAGCAAATATGAAACTGGGAAACAAACCTTACAGCAACTGACAGGAATAGAAGAAAAAGGGCCTAAAATGGGAGCGAATGCCTTTGCGCCTATCATTGATACTTTTTTGAAAGAACACCTTTTTGCCGATATATTCAGTCGAGATGTACTTAGCTACCAGCAGCGAGAATTAGCTACTATATCTGTACTTTCCGCGTTGGAGGGAGTTGCTCCGCAATTACAATTTCATTTGGGTGTAGGTTTGAACATTGGCATTACAAAAGGTCAGTTGATGCAGCTTTTTTCAATTATTCAAGCACAAATCGGCGAGAAACAAGCAGAAGTAGCTAAAAATGAATTAGAGAAAATTAAAAAATAACATGGAAATGACGGAAATATTCCCGAAAGGTCAACAATTACCGAATGAATGGTTTAGTGGACAAGCCTTTCTTACACCTTTACAAGCTAAAGACCATAACCACGAATTTTCGACCGGTTGTGTGACTTTTGAGCCAAAAGCACGTACGGTTTGGCATACCCATCCCAAAGGGCAAGTTTTACTGGTGATTGATGGAGTCGGTTTTTATCAGGAAAAAGGTAAAGCTGCTCAGCTTATTCGTAAAGGCGATGTTGTTAATATTCCAGAAGAAACGGAACATTGGCATGGAGCTACCGCTACGACCCCAATGGTGCATATTTCCATCACGAATTATAAGGACGACGTTCAGGTTACTTGGTTAGATCCTGTATCTGACGAGGAATATGAAGCAGCGCATCATGATTCATAGATTTCGGGTGAAAATGATTTCAATGAAATTCTGATTCCACGACTAAGAGTTTATCTATGTGTATAATGAGCATTTGTATTGATTCATTAAAATGGCATTTTTCAGTTCAGCGTATAGTAGGTTTTATGTAAGAACATATATTTTAACCCATAATAAACAACATGAATAAATTAAGCATTATCCTGCTGGTACTTTTCACCTCGGCATTTAGTTATGCCCAACCACCGTCACCCAGTCAAATTCAAGGCCGTTTACCCAAGGGGACAATCATCCATGGCAATATTCCTTACCATAATGATACCCTCAAGAAACATTTATTGGATATTTACCAGCCTGCCCAGATTCAAGGAAAGACGCCATTGGGCGGCAATCCCTTGGTGGTATTTATTCATGGTGGAGGATGGATTGGAAATGATAAATATGCCGATATGGGCTACATGACTGAAACCATCAACGCTATGTTGGAGCAAGGTTTTACGATTGCATCGATTGATTACCGTTTTGCCCAACATGCTGTTTTTCCAGGCATTTTACAAGATTGTAATAAGGCGGTATCATTTCTTTATGACAATGCCGACAAGTACCATCTGGATAAAACCAAAATTGCTTTAATGGGCTTCTCTGCGGGTGGTCATTTGGCCGCTTTAATGGGTACTTCTCATAATAATAAATTGTCAAATTTATATTCTCCTAATGCGTATCGACCGTTTCGATACAAGGCTGTTGTGGATTATTATGGTCCAACAGATCTGACCATTTTTCCAGGTGCAGAAGATCCAAAATCGCCAGAAAGTATTTTGATAGGAGCCACGCCGGTGGATCGGCCCGACTTGGCAAAGGCCGCAAGTCCATTAACGTATATTGATAAAAGCGACCCTCCATTTCTGATTTTCCATGGCGAAAAAGACAATTTGGTTTCTACCAGAAATTCGAAGCTATTAAGTTCTTGGTTAAATCAATATGGCGTGAAAAATGAGCTAACCATTGTGAAAGATGCCCCGCATTTTGGTAAGATGTATGATGTGGAGGAGCTAAGAAAAAAGGTGATTGATTTTCTAAGCAGCGAGTTTAAAAAATGATCACATTGATTCGCTTTTATCGGGGACATAATCATTGACCAAACAAGATCGAATAGGGAATGATAAACCCAATCATTTTATCCCCATAAATTCTAGTATTTTCTAACTATCGCCAGAGCATCTAAGAAAATGGTGTTTTGGCGATATTTTTTAGGATGGTAGGTGGGTTAGTTTAAGTAATTGAATATTGGGGAAGCTATTGGTCAGTAGGGTATTTATTCAATTGTAAAAGTGATTTTTCGTCCTAGTCCCACTTCTAAAAGTTTGTACAAAGTTGAAAGTTGAATGTCACTATGGCCATTTTCTATTCTGGATATAAAGCTTTTTTTCGTCCCCGTTTTTTCTGCTAGTTGTTCCTGGGTCATGGAACGCAAACGTCGTTCTTCTTTGATTACTTCACCAATCGCAAAAGCTTTGGCTTTGATATCGAAATTTATTCTTTTTACAGATCCTAATTTGCCATAGCGATTTTCAAGATGTTCTTCAAATGTCGTGATGGTCTTATTTTTCTCATTTATAGCTTTCATCTTAATTTTTGATTTTTTTCTTCAACATATTCGGCTTTAATCTTTAAAGCTCTGTCAATTTCTCCTTGAGGCGTTTTTTGAGATTTTTTCTGGAAGCCATTGAATAGAACAACCACTTTCCCTTCGTCAAAACAGCAAAATATTCTAAAAATATTACTTTGGAATTCAACACGGACCTCATAAAGTCCATCTGTTCCTTCCAAGTGCTCAAAAAATTTATTTGGTACTCTTTCTGTAACTGTGATAACATATAAAACGTAATCGATTTTTTCTTTTACTTTTTCTGTTTGGTCATTAAAAAAGTCAAGGAAGTAATCTTTGTAAAAGATGATTTGTCTTACAGTTTCCATTAAAAATTTAGAACACTTACAAAGTTAACTAATAATGGAACAAATTTCCAAGCGATGGCAGTGTCTTGATCTATCAATAGCTTGATATTTTTAACTGATATGCAAATCCCTTTTATCTTTCTTTGATATGTGACTAGGGGACTTAGAAGTAGAAATGAGAAAACTATAATACGGCAGTAAATGTAAAAAATTGCCGATAATTAGAAATAGTAAAAAGGATAGAGAATGTCAAAACTAACACTAACTAGCTATTCGAAATGACCCTTCGGAACATGTCGAATTTCCTATAATAATAACTTGACTTAGCATAGAATACTAAGGCATTTCTTTTTTTATAAAAAAGAAAAAAAACTGAAAAAAATACAGTTAATCCTATGACGAATTTCGCTATGCGGAACTGATTGCCTCTCCGCTTAGTCCTGTTAGAATGTAGAATGTAGAATGGAAAATGGAAAATGTAGAATTTCGAATCCCAAAATTGATAGAAAGATCAAAGTCATTCAAGCATTCATAAGTTATAATTCATCATTTACAATTTCCTTCTCGCTTGCCGCTTCGCTCAAGCTTCGTTCCAATCTTTCTTTGGGATTAACCTTTCAATGTAGCGTGTAGAATGAAGAATGTCTTATACTGAAAATGGAATGATGTATGCATTATTTTTCTGAATAACATTCCTATCAGTCTTCAAGAGTGAAAATTACTAGATGCTCAAGAAAATAAACTAGTAAAATCTTAATCCCTATTAACTAATCCCTAATCCCTAAACCCCCAAATACGCCTCCAATCCCCCTTCCAGGTTCTGACATGCTATGCCTTTCGCCAATAGCAATCGACAAGCGATGTAGCTTTGGGTACCATTATAACAAAGGACGGTGATGGGTTGAGGGATCTGTTGGACTTCTTCGATACGATCCAATAATTGATCGAGGGCAATATGAACACCTCCCAGATTAAAGTCGTCCCATTCGCGAGGCGTACGTATATCTAGGAGGTGTAAGTGGCTGATTTGTTCTTTGAAAGAAACAGCCGAAATGGATTGCATCTTAATAGCCAGCAGCCTGCCAAGCGAGCATGCCGCCTACTAGATTACGGACATTGCCGTAGCCTTCACTGCTCAAATACTGTTGCGCACGGCCAGAACGTGCTCCTGAGCGACAATGCACGATGATTTCCGCATCTTTATCTGCTTTAATCTCATCCAATCTTTCAGGTAATTCTCCCAAAGGAATTAATTGAGCTCCAATGTTGAACTCTTCATATTCATTTTCTTCACGGACGTCAATGATGTACAATGCCTCATTGTTATCCATTCTTTCTTTTAATTCTTCTACTGTAATATCCATGTGATTATTGATTTTCTCCACCGCCTACTACCCAAAGATCAATCGTATCTCCTGGGTGTATGCTTGTTCCTGTGCATGTGGCACAAACTTGTTTAAATACGACTCCCGGTTGGTAGGCATCATTGGCTTCGTAATAAATTTTACCTACGGTCAGGTTCATCCCAGCCAAAATAATGTTAACCTCATCCAAGGGTTTACCCACTAAATCCGGTAATTCCATTTCCACATTCGCCGTTCCATTACCAATGAATAAATCCACCATGGTTCCTTTGGGAATTGTAGCTCCTGCCTCAATCTTCCGTCCATTCACTTGCATTTCAATCACCTCCTTCACTCTTGGGTCATTGATTTCATGCACAATTCCCTTTCTCAATCCAGAAATCAACAGTTGTTGCTCGGCACTTCGCACCGATAAGCCTATCAAGCCGGGCATTTTGATGGTAGGAGGGGTTTCCGAATTGATGGTGATGTAAATTTTTCTTCCCGACTTCACCAAGGCATTAGGTAAAGGGTATTGAGAAAGTATGGTCAAAGGAGGTTTATCCGCGGTAAAAGTGCAATCAGAAATTTCATAGGTGAGGTCATTGGATTCGACCAATTCCTCCATTTTCTCCATGCTCATTCCCTTCAAATTAGGCACTTTGATGGTTTCCCCATGATGGGTGCTCCAAGGCAAATACACAAAAAAGAACCCGAAAAATAAAACCAGAAATAAGGAGATCAGAATCGCGATGTGCGTGTATAGATCTTTTTTGGTTTGGGTAGGGATTTTCATCATGAGGGATGCGTTCAAATATTGGATGCAAGTTAGGGAATTGTCGGGAAAACAAAAACCCATTTTGTCAACCGATTCCTTTGTTTGGACATAAAAAAACCGGGTAGTCTTTCAACCACCCGGTCCATATACTCAGCTGATTCTTAGTATTTGAATACTTTTGAACCGGCCATTACTTCTTGTGTTTTCTCGTTGAAAGTAACTCGCTCTCCTGTACGATACGCGGCATTCGCCATGATCGTTGCAATGGAGTGTTGGTAACCTGCTTCAATCGGAGCATTGGGAGTTTTGCGTGAACGTACGCATTGCATCCAGTTTTTGATGTGCTCAAATGTTAAGCTATCACCACCCGTGTTAGATCCTGTCTCTACTTTAGGACCTTCAATTTTCAAGGTTGGCAATAAGTTTGCCTGCATGCCCATACCCCTTGCATCTCCTTCACTTAATCCTCCGTTAGGAGAAATCATGTTGGTATCTAAGTTCAATTCACCACCATTGGAGTAGTAAATTTCTTTCGTGCCACCTGCTCCATTGGAGAAACGTGAGGTAAAGCTTACTTGGAAACCTTTGTTCGGTTGATCCGCTGGGCCATAATCAAATACCGTAGTCATGGTATCTGCATTTTTACGTCCATCGTTCCATTGATAAATACCTCCATTGGAAACGGCAGAACGTGGATGCGCTAAGCCAGAGAACCAGTGCACGGTATCAATTTGGTGCGACATCCATTGACCTGGAATTCCAGAAGAATAAGGCCAGAATAAACGGTATTCTAAATATTTACGAGGATCAAAGGAGTCTTTTGGACGGTTCATCAAGAAACGGTTCCAATCGATATCCGATTCCTTTAAGTCTTTGCAAAGGTTGACTCTTCTCCAGCGACCAGGTTGGTTGACGTTCCACATCAATTCCACCATTTTGATATCACCGAACTTGCCCGACTTGATGAACTCATCAGCTGCCCAGTAGTTGGCACCACTACGACGCTGAGATCCGATCTGAACAATTTTACTGGATTCCTTTACGGCTTTTAATACAGCACGAGCATCTTCCATGGTTTCAGCCAATGGCTTTTCTGCATACACGTCACAACCCGCTTTCACGGCTTCAATCGTGTGCAATGCATGTTGGAAATCGGCTGTTGAGATAAATACAGCATCTACGCCTTTGGCGGCATATAACTCGTCGTTGTTACGGTATGTCGTGATTTTGCTTCCTAATTGGGATTCCAAATAAGCCTTTCCTTCTTCGCGTCTACGGTTCCAAAGGTCAGAAACTCCCACCATTTCAAAATTCATTTCTTTTTGTAAAACTTTGAATGGAGGAACGTGTGAAGAACGGTGACGGTCAGAAAAACCTACACAGGCTACACGAACACGGTCATTTGCTCCAATAATCTTGCTATAAGATTTAGGACTGAAGGCAAATGTTCCTAGGGAGGCAACAGCGCTCTTTTGGATGAAATCTCTTCTTTTCATGTTAAAATTATTTTTTGAGGTATCGGTTATTAGTTAATTTCTCTGATTTTGATGTTTTTATAAAAAACAGAATCTCCATGTTCTTGCAACAAGATAGGTCCTTTCGCTTTCATACCAAAACCAGGCCATTTACTGTATTTACTATGAGCTACTAAAACTTTGTAAATATTGCTTCCACGAACATATTCGATCACTTTGAAGCCATTTAGCCAGTGCTGAACCACGTTGTTAGGATAAACCACCACACGACCACGATTCCAATCACCAATCTTTTTGATAGCACGTTTGTCTTTGTCGGAAGGAATCAAATCATACAAACTAGACAAAGTTCTATTGCCGACTGTTCCTAATTTAGCATCTGGGTGCTTATCGTCATCCAATACTTGGAACTCTAAACCGATGGCCGACATGCCTGAGTTATAGGATTCATCCACAAAGTATTTCACACCCGAATTAGCTCCTTCGGTTAATTTGAAATCAAAAACCAATTCAAAAGCACCGAATTGATCATTAGTTAAAATATCACCACCATTTCCTGACTCTTTACCACCTTTACTATTTACGTGTAAAGTACCATCAGATTCTACTGTCCAAACCGACGGAGGTGCCGTGGTTTTGAAAGCCGAACGCCAGCCGCTTAAATCTTTACCATTAAACAATAATTTATAACCTTGTGCTTCTTCTTGTGGCGAAAGGGTATTTAAGGTATAATTTTCAACAGGTGTCGTTTTGTCCAAAGGACGAGGACGCATTTGGCTTCCTGTCTGAATCTTGATGTTTTTCCACATCACCTGTGTACCTTCTTTTTGATCTTTACCAATGGCATGAACTTGGAAAGCAATGAATCCTTTGGCCGTCATATCATCCACCAAATAAGTAACCGGAATGTTATTCACCCAAGTACGGATGGTCGTTCCGATAGCCTCTATACGATAGTGATTCCACTCGCCTTTTTTGAAAGCTTTTTTGGCAGCTACATTTTTTTCAACCGGATATATCCAGCCACGACGAGCCTCATCGTATAGTCCACCTGACCAAGCACGGTCCGAGGGATCAATTTCCACTTGATATCCATGAACACGTCCATTCATAACGTCTGGAGAGGAAAGGCTGCGGATTTGGATACCTGAGTTCATGGAGTTATCCACTTTCAAATCCACTTCTAAGATAAAATCACCATATTCCTTTTCGGTTGCCATGAATGAATTGGGCGTATTGGCTACGGTAGTACCTACCATGACACCATTTTTCACTTCGTATTTGGCTTGTCCGTTGAGTTGTTTGAATCCTTTGAACGTTTTACCATCGAAAAGATTGGTCCATTGTTCATTTTGTGCCAGAGCAGGCAACAATACCCCTAAACTAAGGAGTAGGGTAAATAATTTTTTCATAGTTTCTTTTAAATGTATTAATTACTCGTAAAAGTCCTAAAAAGAATTGATTTACTCAAATTCTCCTGATTAATCCTCGAATTTTTCTATAGGGTCTTGACCTTATTTTAAAATGGATGAATTGGGCAAGGAATCCATTCAGCTGAAATATTAAATTTGATTTTCGGGCTATTCCATTAAATTTGTAGATTAAATTTTCGCCTATATGAAGAAACAAACCCAAGCTATCCGAATTCAAGCCAAGCGATCACATAACCGTGAGCACTCCGTGCCTTTGTACCTTACTTCAAGTTTTACCTTTGAGGATTCAGAGCAGGGAAGGGCTATTTTTGCGGAAGAGATTCCTGGTAATATCTATTCTCGTTACCAAAATCCCAACGTAGATGAGTTTGTAGAGAAGATGTGTATGTTGGAAAATGCAGAGGCGGGTTTAGCTTTTTCAACCGGGATGGCGGCTATTTTTTCTTCCATAGCTGGTTTATTGAAGCAAGGAGATCATGTGGTAGCCTCTAATGCGCTATTTGGATCTGCAATTCAAATCTTAACAAAAATTACCGCAAAATGGGGCATAGAGTGCACTTTTGTGGATGGTCACGACATCAAAGCTTGGGAAGCAGCGATCAAGGACAATACCAAATTCTTTTTCTGTGAAAGTCCTTCCAATCCGGGTTTGGATTTAATTGATATTGCTGAATTAGCTGCGTTAAAACAAGGGAAGGATATCATATTAGCGGTCGACAACTGTTTTGCTACGCCTATTTTGCAAACACCTTTGGATCTGGGAGCTGATTTAGTCATTCACTCGGCTACGAAATACATTGATGGACAGGGACGTGTGCTAGGAGGGGTTGTTTGTGGAAAAGCTGAATACATCACTGAAATTCGTTTTTTTGCTCGTCATACAGGTCCATCTTTATCTCCTTTCAATGCTTGGGTATTGTCGAAAAGCTTAGAATTATTGGATTTACGCATGCAGAAACACTCGGAAAATGCTATGGCATTAGCAGAGGCTTTACAAGGTCATCCTGCCATAGAAGCAGTTAAATATCCTTTCTTAGCGAGTCATCCCCAGTTTGAGCTAGCGAAAAAGCAAATGAAATACGGAGGAGGAATTCTGACTTTGGACATCAAAGGTGGTTTTGCTCAAGTACAAAAATTAAGTCAATTGCTTCAAATCGTTTCTATTTCACCCAATTTGGGAGATACCCGTACTATATTAACGCACCCTGCATCAACCACCCACTCGAAATTATCAGTAGAAGATCGTGCGGCGGTGGGAATTACGGATGGACTAGTGCGTGTAGCGGTAGGTTTGGAAGCGATTGAGGATTTGAAAGAAGATTTCTTAAACGCGTTAAATCAACTCTAATCCATGTGGATAGCCCTAGTGGTCTGTTTGGCTTTATTGACGATCAATGTGGTGGTGGGTGTTTACGTGGAGCGTAAATTATCTGCCTTCATGCAGGATCGTCTGGGACCAATGGAAGTTGGTAAATGGGGCTTACTTCAAGTTTTTGCTGATTTATTGAAATTGTTCCAAAAGGAAGATATTGTTCCCGCATCGGCTCAAAAGCAGTTGTTTTTATTTGCTCCTTGGATTATATTTTTAGCTGTCTTTGGTTCTTTTTCTGTGATTCCATTGAGCTCGGGTAATTTTCTACAAGGTAGCCAAACCGAAATGGGCATCATGTTACTCATGGGAATCGTGTCCTTGGACTCCTTGGGGATTTTATTGGCAGGATGGACTTCCAATAATAAATATTCCCTTTTAGGGGCTATCCGATCTGCAGCACAGCTGATTTCGTATGAGATTCCCATGGGATTAAGCATACTTTGTGTGGTATTAATCTCCTCTAGCTTAAATTTACAAGAGATTGCATTGCAGCAAGGTATCTTCAGTCAAAAGACCAACTACCTTTTTGGTTTGTCTTTTTTGAATTGGGATGTAACACAGGTAGGAGGGATATTGACCTGGAATGTGGTTCGTGTACCTTTCTTTTTCTTCTTGTTCATTTTGTTTTTTATCACCAGTTTGGCAGAAGCCAATCGAGCGCCATTTGATATACCTGAAGCAGAATCTGAATTGGTAGGAGGTTTTCATACCGAATATGCTGGTATGCGCTGGGCCTTATTGTTCTTGTCGGAGTACGGCATGATGCTCTTGGTCAGTGTATTAGGTGTCATACTTTTCTGGGGGGCTTGGTATTCGCCCTTTCCTAATATAGGAAGTTTACGCCTAGCAGATTGGACCAATGGTACGCCTGGAACCATTACGGCCACCATCTTGGGATTTATCTGGTTGATGTTAAAGACCTATGTATTGATTGCCATTCAAATGTGGGTTCGTTGGACTTTACCTCGTTTACGAGTGGACCAATTGATGTATTTATGCTGGAAAGTATTAACTCCAGCCGCTTTGGCTTTCGTCGCAATATCTTCGATTTGGTCGATGTTCATGTAATTTCATTTCTACTTATCAGGTATTATACGTATCATTGGTTTTATTACCTCAAACCAAAGTATGATAAAACTCTTTACTAGAGTCTTTTGTGTCTTATGTTGTCTTTTCATCTTTCACAAAAGCTATTCACAATCCACCACTACCACCTTACCTTATTTAGAAGGAAAAGTTACTGATGCTCAAACAGGGGAACCGCTTCGTGGGGCGGATATTTCTGTTGATTTTAAGAAATCAGGAACAACAACGGACTCCTTAGGTCAATACCGTATTTACTTACCATATGGTGAATTTGTGGTTAAAATTAGCCATGTAGGATATAATCCATTTAGGGCAAAGATATACATCAAAACGAATACCACACTTCATGCCCAATTAAACGATGTCACAAAGCAGTTAGAAGAAGTGATAGTTTCTAGTGCGGCGACCAAGCGGGATATTCAAACTCCTTCTTTGGGAGTTACTGTCCTGAGTTTAAAAGGAATTAAAAAGCTTCCTACCATGATGGGGGAGGTTGATGTGATTCGAAGTTTACAAACACTCCCTGGGGTTTCTTCTGTGGGTGAAGGAGCGAATGGTTTAAATATTCGTGGTTCCAATGTGGATCAAAACCTGATTTTCATTGATAATACGCCCATTTTCAACCCAACTCACATGTTTGGCTTGTTTTCGGTGTTTGCCTCAGATGCCATTAGGGATTTAGAATTATATAAAGGAGGCGTTCCTTCCCGTTTTGGAGGAAGAACGGCGGCGGTTTTGGACATCAAAATGATCGAACCCAATACGGATAAGTTTAAAATGCAGGGAGGAATTGGTTTGGTTTCCAACCGTGTGATGGCAGAGATTCCTATCATCAAGGAGAAATTATCCATATTAGTTGCTGGTCGACTTTCTGTCAATGATTTTATGTTCAAATGGTTTGCACCAACGGAATTAAAGAATATCCGGGCCAATTTCATGGATGTGGCGACTAAAGTTTTTTATCGCCCTAACAATAAAAATACGATTTCCATTTCCAATTATTTAAGTCAAGATTTCTATCGGGTAGATTCTTTATTTAGTATCGAAAACGTTATTGCTAAAAGGACATCCTTTGATTATGGACATAATAACGTAGCCATACATTGGAATCATTATTTTTCAGATAAACTGAATATGATGTTAAGTGCTACTAGCACTTTATATAAAACGAAAACCTATTCTCCTGATACAGTCAATACCATCGATTTACTTAGCTCCATTGATTACAAAAATGTACACATGAGCTTTGATTACCAGCCTAGAGAAAGTCATAAAATGAATTTTGGGGCCATGGCTACGCGCTATTATGTGAAGCCCGGATCTTTGAATGATGGGGTGGTTTCTCGTGTAGCTAGAGTGGTTTTACCTGATGAACAGTCTGTTGAAGCAGCTATTTATGCAGATGATGAATGGACTGTTAGTCCTAAGTTTACCATTCAAGCTGGATTACGATATGCTCAATATTGGCGTTTAGGTGCAGGTATTGTCAATGAATACGCTCCAGGTAGGATGCCATCTACTAATTCCATCATTGGAAAAAAAGTATATGGTGATGGGGAAGTGATGGCTTCTTATGGTGGCTTAGAGCCCCGTTTGACCATGAAGTATTCCTTAGCGGAGAACACCACTATGAAATTTGGCTATAATCGTATGCAGCAATTCTTCCAATTGCTCTCCAATAATACGACACCATTACCTACTTCTCGTTGGAAAACGGCTGATTCATTCATCAAGCCACAGCAATCGGATTTTTATTCCTTAGGATTTTTTAAAACCTATAATGAGAATGTGTACGAAGCATCCTTGGAAACCTATTACCGAGATGTTAGAAACACACTTGATTTTGTTTCTGGAGCTAATTTGCAATTGAATCCAACGATAGAAACTCAATTGATTACTGGGAAAAGCAAGGCTTATGGGGTCGAGTTAATGGTTCAAAAGAAGAAAGGGGAAGTTTCAGGCTGGGTAAGTTATACCTATGCTCGTGCTTTCAATCAAATGATTGGGGATTTTCCAGAGATTCAAGCGATCAATGGTGGGGAATGGTTTGCTACCAATTATGACAAGCCTCATACCTTTAATATGATGTTGAATATTCAACCAACCACACACCATAGTTTCTCGTTTACATTTGCTTACAATACGGGTCGTCCATTCTCTTCTCCATCAGGAAGTTATGAGATAGGAGGAAAGCGATATCCTGTTTTTGCTTCACGTAACAATGACCGAATTCGAGATTACCATCGTTTGGATTTTTCATGGACCATCAGTAACCCATCCATGGTAAAAAAGAGATGGGAGGGAAGTTGGGTCTTTACCGTATATAATTTATATGGTAGACAAAACCCTTATTCGGTATTCTTTAAATCGAATAAGCAAGCACTACAAGCCTATGAGCTAAGTGTATTTGCAGCCCCATTTGTTTCTTTGACCTATAATTTTAAATTTTTATAGAAATGCCTACTAAGTTAACTAGCTATATTTTCTTGAGTTTTGCCTTGGTTTTTATGACTTGGGCCTGCATTAATCCCATCAAGGATTTTGCACAAATAGACTCGACTTCCTACATGACCATTGAGGCGGACATTGTTAATGACCCAAGCCTTTGTAAAATTCGCTTGACCAGTTCAGCCAATAAAATCATGTCGGTACTTTCATTACCTGTGACGAAAGCCGATGTGTACATTGTTGATCAAGCAGGTATTAAAACTACCTTTAAAGAAGTGACGGGTGTTGCAGCAGGTACCTATTTGCCGCCAACAGGTTTTGCAGGTAAAGTGGGTTCTACCTATCAATTATACATCAAAACCTTGGATGGACGTCAGTACCAAAGTAGTCCAGAAGAGATGAACCCTGTACCTGAGATTGAAAATATTGTTACTCAATTTGAAGTATTGGATCAATATTCCCAAGGGGATGTTCGTCGGGCTGGATATACCGTTTACCTTGATTTCAAAGACAGTCCCAAAGAAGGAGATTACTATATGTGGAATTGGAAACATTATGAGCCTATTTCCATATGCGCTTCCTGCGGAGGTGGTGGAACTTGGAATTTCAGACAAAATACGTGTATTACACCTGCAGTAGCTACGGATCAAATCTTGAACTATACCTGTGATGGTAAATGTTGGGATATTATGACCAATAATGATTTGAATGTATTTTCAGATGTTTTGACCAATGGTCAACGCATTGTAGGTCGTCAGGTAGCTCGTGCTCCCTTTGATAATTATACGCCTTATTACTTTCGTTTAGAGCAAAGGGGTATTTCCAAAAATGCGTTTACATTTTATCAAAGTTTGATCGCTCAAGTACAATCTAGCGGTTCCTTGTTTGATGTTCCTGCCGAAACTCGGTTTAGTGTCAATGTGAAATCGGTAACGAATCCTACGGAAAAGATTTTAGGAATCTTTAATGTTTTCTCTGTCAGTAAGAAAATCTTTTATATTGACAGAACTAAGGGTATTCCTCCAGGAGAAAAGGCATTTATTCCACAAGTTCCTGGTGAAATGTTTTTCTGTCCTGGAGTTTCTCCAGGTTGTCAAGACCGAGTTCCTTGCTTTGAAGGGCCAACAAGAACAAAGATTACACCAGAAGGGTGGACTTTATAAGATTTTTGCATCATCTTTGCGGCAAATTAGGTATATATGATAGGAGTTTTATTGGTTAATTTAGGTACTCCGGATGCTCCGGATACTGGTTCTGTACGTCGATATTTGCGAGAATTTTTAATGGATGGTAGGGTAATCGATATTCCATATCCATTTAGGTTTCTTTTGGTGAATGGCATCATAGCTCCCTTTCGTGCCCCTAAATCAGCTAAGATTTACCAGCAGTTATGGGAAGAACGAGGTTCCCCATTAAAGTTTTACGGAGAGGATGTACGGGATGAATTACAAAAGAGTCTAGGTTCGGAATACGTGGTTAAATTAGCTATGCGCTATCAAAGCCCCGATTTACCTTCGGTTTTGAAGGAAATGGAAAAGATGCAATTAGACAAACTGATCATCATTCCATTGTTTCCTCAGTATGCCTCTGCCACTACAGGTTCTGTGTATGAACGTGTGATGGAATTGATGAGTTCATGGCAAATCATGCCCAATATTTCCTTGGTGAGTTATTTTTATCAACGCCCGGGTTTTGCTGCATATTTTGCTGAAAAAGCTAAGAAATACCAAGCTGAACATGACTTTGATTATTACTTGTTTTCGTATCATGGGGTTCCTGAACGCCACATTCGAAATGGGGATATCACAAAAAATACCTGTGTATTTGGTACTTGTTGTGAACAAATCACGGAGAAAAATCACGGATGTTATCGTGCCCAATGCTTTGAAACCACTCGTTTGATTGCTAAGGAGATGGGATTGAAAGATGGAACATTTGGAACGGCATTTCAAAGTCGATTAGGTAGAGACCCTTGGCTTCAGCCGTATACCGATGAGACCATTAAAAAATTAGTGAAAGAAGGGAATAAGAAGATATTGGCTTTTTCTCCAGCCTTTGTGGCTGATTGTTTAGAAACGACCATTGAGGTAGGGGAAGAATACAAGGAATTGTTTGAAGAAGCAGGAGGGGAGCATTGGCAATTGGTGGAAAGTTTGAATAATTCTCCTGAATGGGTAAGTTTCTTGAAGGATTTGGTGCAACAATCATAAGGTCATGATATACTTTGTTTTAAGTGTTTTCTTTGCCATTTTATTATTGGTTAATTTTCGGATGCATGCCAAATTTGGCGTGGATACTAGTTTGACCATACTTTTAAATTATCCCATTTGTTTTTTAACAGGCTGGGCAGTTCGGCCCAATGCCTTACCTTTTCATTGGCCTGATATGTCCTATTCCATGGGAATGTTGGCCCTAGGTTTGGGTTTTGTAGTGACTTTCTTACTAACAGGTTTTTCTACCCAGAAAAACGGGATGGCCACCACCTCACTGGCTAACAATATCTCTTTGGTTATACCTGTGCTATTTAATTTATTAATTTGGAATCGGGGAGGAGCTGATTGGACTTGGCAAATAATCGTTGGTTTACTTTTAGCTTTTGGGGCCATTTATTTTTGTAGTCCTCAAATAGATGGAAAGGGGCAAAATAAGTCTTTGACTGCCTTATTATTGGTTTTTGTTGGTTATGGGATTACCAATACTGCCTTTAATTTTTTGAATGCGGAGGTTGCGACTGAAGCAGGAGGAACCATTCCTTTTATGCTGATGATCGTCGCTGGGGCGATTGGTGCATCGGTGTTAGAATTAATTCGAGGAACGATCCTCGGGAAATTTACTTGGAATAAAGCTTCTGTAATAGCGGCTTTGCCTCTAGGGTTGCCAAATTTCTTCTCCTTTTATTTTTTATTGAAAACCTTGGATTACTTTGGAAACAATGGGGCTATTGTTTTACCCATTTTTAATATTGGTGTTATTGTTGGCTCCACGGCCGTTGCTTATTTGTTTTTTAAGGAGAAAATTAGCGGTCGACAGAGCATTGGAATTAGTTTAGGCTGCATCGCCATTGTGCTATTATTGCTTTAAAGAAATATATATGGAAGTAGAAATATTCACTTTGGCAGATTTTGCTGCCGACTATGGACAAGGTAAATTGGTGATCAATGGCACCTTTGATAATATCACAGCCAAAGAGTTTCCTGCCATACATCCCTCTTGCGCCATTGTAGCACGTATTCGTATAGCGAATAAAGAGGCGGGATTGCATTATTTTCAAATAGATGCCTTAAATCCAGAGGGTGATAATTTCCATGAGCCTTTCAAAGGCGAGTTCACTGTAGTAAAGAATCCCAATGCGGATCATACCACCTTGAATATCATTTGGAATTTAGTTCATTCCAAATTAGATATGCCCGGAAAATATGCTTTTGAATTTTACTATGACGGGGAATTCAGAACAGGTCTGAGCTTGACAGTAGGGGTAATGTAGAATGTAGAATAATTGGTTAAGTTTTATATTTCTTTTCACTGTTTAGTAAGTGAAAATTTTACATTATTCATTCTTAATTCTTCATTCTACATTCTTAATTCTTCATTCTTCATTCTACATTCTTCATTCTACATTTATAAAACATTCGCTGTTTGCTCCTTGATTTTTTCCAATTCGTCTTTCATGTTAACCACGATCCGTTGGATGTGCGAATCATTGGCTTTGGAACCAATGGTATTGATTTCTCGGCCAATTTCTTGAGCCATGAAGTTTAATTTTTTACCATTTCCTTCTTTCAAAACTTCTAAGAAATACTCTAGGTGAGTCGCTAAGCGAACTTTTTCTTCTGATATATCGAATTTCTCGATGTAATAGACCACCTCTTGTTCGAAACGATTCTGATCAAAATCTTCGTTCAATCCTAAGTCTAATAAAGACTTTTTCATCCGTTCACGGATATTAGGCATACGGATCAAATCTTGCTCTTTTACGGCATCTAAGCCCAATTTAATAGCAGCGATGTACTCCTTGAACTTCTCCTCTACCACATTCCCTTCGCGTAAACGAAAAGCTTTACATTCTTGTGTTGCTTCTTGTACGATCTCAAAGATGGATTGCCAAAGTGCTTCGACCTCTTCCTCCGTTTCTTGCGTTTGTTCTGCTTGAATGGTATTAGGCATGGATAAGGCATGTAAATACAAGGCGGTTTCATTGACAGACTCTACTCCAACTTGCTTCGCTACTCGCTTTAATTCACTGAATAGTTCTTCAATATGCTTTTCAGGCAATAAGCTGGTAGAAACCGTTTCCGAGGCTTTTTGCATAGTCAATGATAACTCTATTTTTCCTCGTTCTAATTGCTGAGTGAGGTAATTTCTTACTTCAATTTCTCTGGCAGAAAGCGATTTCGGTAAGCGACAAAATAAATCGGTGAACTTGGAATTCAAACTCTTGACCTCTACTTTGATTTGAAGATCTTGTATTTCTTTTTGGGCCTTCCCAAAACCGGTCATCGAATAAATCATATACTTAAACTTTCTTTTTTCTAAACTCTAATCCCAAGGACAATCCTAAGAATATAATCAATCCTATGGAGGCTAATCCATCTATTTTACCACCCGTTTCTACTGAATTAGGTGCGAACTTAAATTCAATTTGATGTTTACCTGCCGGAACAACCATGGCGCGTAATACATAATTAGCTCTTACATGTGGCATTTCTTTGCCATCAATATAGGCCTTCCAATCTTGATTTCCACGGTAATAAATTTCGGAGAAAACGACTAGTCCTGATGCACTTAATTGGCTTTGATAAGTTAATTTATTTGGGGCATATTGACTTAAAGAAACTTGTCCAGAACTAGGAAGAGGCTGGAAATTGCCTAGGTATTTTTTGTCTCGAATTTCCAAAATGGCTTCTTGTGCTGGGTTAATTTTCTCAATGGCATTCAAGGCCTCATCAGCATTATTGGTCCATTTGATTTGAGATACTACCCAAGCATTACCTAAGGCTGTTGGATTAGTTTGAGCAATAGGTCTGTTAGTAGAATCCATACCAATCACATATTTGGTATTCAACATATTCAATACAGTCATTTGCGCAGGACTTCCAGTAAAATATTTTTCAACCAATTCTTGGTATCGACGAAGCTTAGCCCCGTGATATCCTCCAATCGAATGGTGGTAATAACTGGTAGTGGCATCATTCATAAATGACACCGTTGAATTCAGTACTCGGAATTGACTTTTGTCGGATAATATTTGCTGATCGGCTGGACTAGGTTCAATTTGTTCTTCTAATGTACTTTTAGAAACAAAAAAATCTTTTCCAAAATAGCGCTTAGCCACGGGCGCCACATCTAAGACCAATAAAAGTACGATGCCAAATACCCAAATACTCTTTTTGACTTTTTCTAAAGTGCTGACAAATACTAAAGCCGCTGCAAACAAAATGAAGAAAAAGCTTCTCCAAGCATCAGATGTAAATAAGGCAATACGGTCCAGACGAATGCTATTCCAAATGGCAGAGTTCAGATTGGCATCTTGTATTAATTGCATACCATCCTGAGGTCCTTTGAACGAAAGAAATAAGTCAGGCAAGATGGCTAAAACAAGGCATAAGCCTGCGGTTAGACCAAAGGAGATGAATAAAGGTTGCTTGATCTGTTGAAAGCTGGGTTTCTCCTTGGATAATTGAATCAAGCCCAACATGGCTAGGGCGACCAATCCAAATTGTACAAAAGACAAGACCATGGTAATGGCTCTAAACTTGTTGAAAAGTGGAAAATAGTCGAACAAAAAGCCATTAAAGCCAAAGTTTTTCCCCCATGAAAAGGTGGTAAATAATACCGTGATGAAGATGATCCACCATTTTTCTTTACTTTTTACATAGAGCGCTGCAAACAAAAATAAGAAGATGATAACAGCGCCAGCATAAGCTGGTCCTGCCGTATAACTTTGCTCTCCCCAATAGGTAAATCCTTTTTCTACAAAACCCAAAGTCTGTTCTTCTGGTATTCCAGCATCTGTCATGGTTTTAAAGGTGTTGGATTTTGTTCCTCCCAAATCGCCTTGAGAAGCACCACCCATGAAATTCGGTATTAATAAAGTCCCTGTTTCTGCTATTCCATAAGACCAATCAAAGGCATATCCTTTATCCAGTCCATCTCCACGAGACGCGTTTGCTTTTAATTCGGAAGGTCCTCTTGTCGTTTCTTTACTATACTCATAGTTATTCCATAAACGCATGGTATGAGTGCCTAAAGCCAAAACTAAACCTAAAGCCATCAGCAGTCCATTGATTAGCCAACGTTTAAACTGTCCCGTTTTAATGGCTTCACTCAATAAGTAAAGCTTGATGGCGCCTATGATGAAAAATAAATAATAGGTAATTTGAATGTGGTTAGCATATAATTCAAGTGCCATACCCAAGGTGAAAATAGCCAAACCCAGCCATTTTCTTTGACCCCAGCACAGTCGTAAACCCGCTAAAACCACAGGAGCATAAGCCAAAGCTAAAACTTTAGAAGTATGTCCTGCTGGTATGATGACCATGTTGTAAGTGGCAAATGCATAGGCAACAGCACCAGCAAATCCTAAGATAGGAGAGATGCCCATGGCCCATAAAAACAGGTACATGCCAAGCAATTGTAAAAAAATTAGATTGACAGGGTTAGGTAGGATATTTGTAATCCAGCTACCAAGGTAGCTGGAGATACTGTTGGGATAAGATCCTGAAATCTGGTAAGACGGCATTCCACTAAACATGGAATTGGTCCACCAAGCGTCTTGTCCCGTTTCATTTTTAAATTGAACACTTTCCCTTGCCGCAGCTTGCGCCTGCTGTATGTCGTGCTGAATTAATACTTTCCCTTCTAACACGGGACCGCAGTATATAAATGCAATGATGACAAAGCCTAGTATGACTAAACCGTGAGGCAAAAAGGAACGAAAATCAATTTTCATACTGAGGGAATTATTTAATCGCGACTAATTCTAATTCAAAAGTTAAATCTTTTCCAGCCATAGGATGATTCGCATCCAAAGTCACATGTGTATCTGTCAAATCAGTAACAGTTACCTCAAGAACATGTCCACCATCTTGGTGCATGTTTAAAGTAACGCCTAATTCTACTGGAATATGCGATGGAATTTGGTTTCTTTCAATGGTCAAAGTGTTTTCTGGAGAATGCTCACCATATGCTTCCGCTGCTGGAATGGTAATGGTTTTTTTCTCACCAATAGCCATACCCGTTACACCATCATCAAATCCTTTGATAACCATGCCTGAACCTAATTGGAATTCTAATGGGTTACTTCCTACGGATGAATCAAAGATACTGCCATCGGTATGTTTTCCTGTGTAATGAACGGCAACCTGGTCGCCAGTTTTTGCAATAGACATAATGTATTGTTAAGTGTAAAAAATCAGGGACAAAGGTCAGTATTTTTTTATTAATCGATGCATGAATGCAGGAAGATTTTCGGCTATTTCATCGTAATGACACTGATGCCAGCACCTCCACGGTCAGCATGCTCATCCTGAACCTGCTTAATTTGAGCGTAGCGTTTTAATTGTTCTCTGACCAAACTCCGTAAGATACCATCTCCCTTGCCATGCAATATGCGCACTTCGGGTGCTCCTAAAAGTAGCACATCATTGATGTATTGATCCAAAGTTACCCAGACTTCCTCTCCTCTTTTACCTCGTAAATCCAGCGTTAAGCTAAATTGAGCCATCCTATCATTAATATCAATGCCTTTTAATGGAGAAGTTTTTGTTTTCTCCGATTTAGGCGCTTGTACTTTTTGTAAGCGCTTTAACTTGATTGTCGAGCTAATAGAGCCCAATGCCAGTAAAGCATCTTTTCCTTTAATTTCCAATACTTGTCCTACGGTGGGGTCACTTCCTCCATCTTGAATCGCCACCCAATCACCTACGGTAATGGGACCGCTAATGACCTTGACTACAGGATTCGAAGAGGGTTTTGGTTTTACGGGGGCTTCAATCAGTGATTTTTGCGCAAAATCATCCAACTTCTCTCGAATTACTTTGGTTGCTTCCTTGCCTGCCGCCTTTTCTTTGATTTCTCGAATGGTTTGCTCAATGCGTTGATTGGCTTCTTTGACCAATTGCTTGGCTTCAGCTTTAGCCTTATTAATGATGTTTTTTTGCTCATCTTGCAAATGATTTTTCAAGTGCTCATACTGTTGCTTGATGGCATCTACTTGTTCATTTTGAAGACTAAGGCTATTGTTTTTACTCTGCCAAATCTGCTTTTCAGTTTCTGTTTCTAATAATAATTTATCAAAATCGACCTGCTTTTTGCCCAATTTTTTCCGGGCATTTTCAATGATCCCTGCTGGTAAACCTATTTTTTGGGCAATTTCAAAGGCGAATGAACTACCCGGTTTTCCCATATCGAGTATAAACATGGGTTCCAAATGGGCGGTATCATAGCGCATAGCGGCATTGAACAATCCTTCTTTTCGATCGGCTAAACTTTTCAAATTGCCAAAGTGGGTATTGATAGCCCCATAGCAACCTTTATCGGCTAATTTCTCTAGGATTGCTTCTGCAATAGCTCCACCCAAAGAGGGTTCGGTACCTGTTCCAAATTCATCCACCAGCACTAAGGTTTTGGCATTGGCATGTTGAAGGAAGTAGCGCATATTACTCAAGTGAGAACTATAGGTACTTAATTCATTTTCTAAATTCTGCTCATCCCCCATATCTAGGAAAATTTGCTGAAAGAAACCCATGCTAGAACCTTCTTCAATAGGAACCAAACAGCCCGATTGGAAGAGATATTGTAAAAGTCCAACCGTACTAAGTGTCACTGATTTACCTCCTGCATTAGGCCCTGAAACCACCATGAGGCGCTTTTTTTCGTCCAAATGAATCGACAATGGCTTGATTTTCTTGCCTATTTTCTCCAAAGATTTTTCCAACAAAGGATGACGGGCATTTCGCCAGTCTAAACTTGGGATCTCTTGTAGATGAGGTAAAATGGCACGGTGCTCTTGAGCCCATAGGGCTTTAGCACGTATAAAATCAATTAATCCTAACCACTGTAGCCATTGAGCCAGCATTGGGACCATGGGTCTAACTCGGTCCGACAAACGTGAAAGTATTTGAATGATCTCTCTTTTTTCAGCGGACTCCAATGATTTAATTTCATTATTGGCCGTTAGGGCATCGGCTGGTTCTAGAAAGACCGTTTTACCAGTGTCGGATTCATCTTGGACAAAGCCTTTAATTTTACGTTTATGTTCGGCGGCTAAAGGAATCACCATCCGTCCATTCCGAAGCGTCAATGAGAAATCCTTAGAAATCCAGCCTTGTTGTTGCGCTTGATTCAATAAGCTATCCAACTTCTTTCTCAGGCCTTGCTCTTCCGCATTTTTTTTCCGTCGAATCTCACCCAATTCGGAAGAAGCATTTTCTTTAATTTGCCCATTGGCATCAAAAACTCTCCCTAATTCCTGAAGTACAGGCAATAATTGCATGTAATCTTGATCGGATATTTCAGCAATTTTCTGGGAATATTGGCGGGTTAATTGATGTAATTCTGGGTAGCTTTCTGCATCCAATAAATGAAAGAAGCGAATGCATTGATATAGTACTTCTAATCCTCTTTGCCAATCTCTCCATTGGTCAGCTGATAAGTAATTGCCTTCCAATGTTAAGGGGGCGAGCCAAGGACGTAAATCATAGTAATCTACTTGTGGCCATTCACCTCCACGCTCAGCCATCAATTGCTTCATTTCATGCACTTGATTGACCCATTGTTTCACCAAAGGGAATCGGTTCGAAAAGCGCATTTTCTCCGCAAATTCTACTCCCATCTGGCTGAGACATGCCGCTTTGATATCGGCCTGAACATGGCTAAAGCCAATTTTGTCGGCTAATCCTTCTGGGTAATTCATGCAGTATAAAAGGCTTTAATTTTGGCAAGAAGTACCTCGTTGATTTTGCGGTAACTTTCGTTTGTCCATCCAGCTACGTGTGGACTGAATAGGGTAGCAGGAAACGAACTGATTTTGTTGAAAAGTGCTTTTTCTTCTTCTGACCAAGTGTTAATTTTTTCATTGGGCAACACATCTAGGATCAATCCTTGAATTTGCCCCTTTTCTAATCCTATTAATAGGGCAGGTAATGGACTAATTGCACCACGTGAACTATTAATCAAAACAATCGGCTTTTTGAATTGAGAAAGCCATTGTTCATTCACCATGCCACGCGTTTCATCGGTTAAAGGAATATGCAAAGAAACGATATCTGCCTGATTGAAAATATCCTGCATTTCGGCACTATATTGACTAACAGGCTGGTATTTGTCATAAGCTAAAATGGTTGATCCAAAGGAGCTCAATCGAAAGGCTACTGATTGCCCCATGTGGCCATAACCAATGATGCCAATGGTTTTACCTGAAATCTCCCAACCTCTATTTCCTTCTCTATCCCAAATACCTTGTCGCACTTCTCGGTCAGATTTATGCAAACGATGAGCTAAGCTTAATAATTGACCAATGACATGTTCGGCCACAGCTTCTTTATTTCCTTCATTCGCGGCAAATACTTCGATATTTCTTTGACTCGCCGCTTCTAAATCAATCAAATCCAAACCTGCGCCAGCTCGGGCGATAAATCGAAGGGAATCGGCTTTTGCTAGAAATGAAGCATCTATTTTGAGTTTACTCCTTACCACCAAACCCTCAAATATTGGAATTTGATGGATGATTTCCTCTTTGCTCCAAGTACTACCATCCACCACAGAAAATTGCATAGCCTCCAAGCCTTGGGCCATGGATTCATGTACTTCATCAATGATTAGGACTTGGGCGGGCATCTTATGCTTGCATTCTGTTTTTTACTAAATCGAGTGCCAAAAAGATGGCATGCATGAAAGAACTTGGGTCTGCTTCATTTTTACCAGCAATATCATAAGCAGTTCCATGATCTGGGGATGTTCTAATGATAGGAAGTCCCGCTGTGAAGTTGACACCTGTATCAAAAGCAATGTATTTAAATGGAATCAATCCTTGGTCATGATACATCCCTAAAACGCCGTCAAATTCTTTGAATTGTGCTTTACCAAAAAAACCATCTGCAGGATAGGGACCAAACACTAAATTTCCTTTGCTCCTAAACTCATCGATGACAGGTTGAATGATTTCTAATTCCTCTTTTCCTAATAAGCCAGATTCACCAGCATGTGGGTTTAGTCCTAAAACAGCTAATTTGGGCTTATCGATGGAGAAATCTTCCTTTAAACTCTTTAAAAACAAGTTGATTTTATCTTTCAGCAATGCAGCATTCAGGGCATTACTTACTTCTTGCAAAGGCATATGTCCCGTAGCAACTCCCATGCGCAGGTTGTCACTCACCATCATCATCAAGGATGATTTAGCATCAAAACGTTCGGTTAAATATTCTGTATGTCCAGGGAAGGAGAATTCCTCCGATTGGATGTTGTGTTTGTTAATTGGTGCAGTGACCAAAGCCGACAACAAACCACGATCTAAATCTTTGATAGCCAATTCTAAACAATCAAAAGCCGCTTTTCCAGCTTCTGGAGTTACTTTGCCCGGTTCTACTACCGTGTCCTTATCGTCCCAAGCCTTCATTAAATAACTCTGACCCTCTTGAACCTGATTTAAATTATCTATGATTTTAATGGACCAATCTTTCAGTTCTAATTTTTGACGATAAAAATCCAAGACCTTTTTGGAACCATAAATGACAGGCGTACACCATTTCAAAATTCTTGGGCTACCCAATGCTTTTAAAATGATCTCTGGGCCTATGCCATTGTAATCACCTAGGCTAATACCAATCAAAGGTTTATTTGTGTTCATGCTTCAAAAATTCAGCCTGCAAGTTAAGAAATTTCGAGGGAAGAGAACTTGATTTTTTTTATGGTCCCTTTTTCAAAAAATAATGTACCGCCAAATTGGTAACGAACCCTACAATTATTGTAAATTTTTAATATTTGGCAAATAAAATGGGTCAATAAATGCAAAAATGCCAATTATTTTAGCATTTTTGTTAGAATGCAATAATTGAAGATAATGCCAAAGTCATACGTAAGAAAAATTTCTAGTCTCCTTATCGCCAATCGTGGTGAAATCGCTATTCGTATCATGCGTGCTGCTTCCGAGTTGGGGGTTCGGACCGTCGCTGTTTATACCTTTGAAGATCGGTATTCTCTACACCGTTATAAAGCGGATGAAGCTTATCAAATTGGTAAGGACGATGAGCCACTAAAACCCTATTTAGATTACGAAGGATTGATTGCCTTGTGTAAAAGCAAAAATATTGATGCGATACATCCGGGATATGGATTTTTATCAGAGAATGTCAATTTAGCTCGCAGATGTAGGGAAGAAGGAATTGTCTTTGTAGGGCCATCTCCAGAAGCCATGGATGCCTTAGGAGATAAGGTCGCAGCCAAAGTTGCAGCTATGAAGGCCAATGTTCCCATGATTCAAGATTCTAAAGGGGATTTAGCTGATTATTCTTTGGCTTTGTCCGAAGCCAAACGTATCGGATTTCCTGTGATGGTGAAAGCAGCTGCTGGTGGAGGTGGACGTGGTATGCGGGTTGTACGTTTAGAAGAAGATTTAGAAAAAGCTTACAATGAAGCTCGAAATGAGGCAAAGAATGCTTTTGGAGATGAAACAATTTTCATTGAGAAATTCATTGATCAACCTAAACATATCGAGGTACAGTTACTAGGTGACCAACATGGGAATTTAGTACACTTATATGAACGTGATTGCTCTGTACAGCGTCGATTCCAAAAAGTGGTTGAAATAGCTCCTTCTTTTGGTCTTAAAGATGAAACAAAAAAGAAATTATATCAATATGCTTTGTCGATTGGTAAAGCAGTTAATTACTACAATGCCGGGACGGTTGAGTTTTTAGTAGACCGTGATGAGAATATCTATTTCATTGAAGTTAACCCTCGTGTCCAAGTGGAGCACACGATTACAGAAGAGGTTACTGGAATAGACATTGTTCGTACTCAGATATTAATTGCCCAAAATTACAAACTGTCTGATCCAGGTATTTATATCCTGTCGCAGGAAGATATTCCATTAAGAGGATTTGCTATCCAGTGTCGTATTACAACTGAGGATCCAACGAATGGCTTCAAGCCCGACTTTGGTACTATCATTGCCTACCGTAATGCGGCAGGTTTTGGTATCCGTTTAGATGAAGGATCTTCTTATCCAGGAGTAAAAATTTCACCTTATTTTGATTCTATGTTGGTGAAGGTTTCTGCCAAAGGACGGACATTATTGGGTGCTGCCGAACGTTTAAATCGGGCATTAACAGAGTTTCGTATTCGTGGGGTGAAAACCAACATTCCTTTTTTAAGAAATGTGATTTCTCATCCAATCTTTCAAAATGGGCAGTGTACGGTTCAATTTATTGATTCGCATCCGGAATTATTTAAGTTTACCCCAACCAGAGACCGTTCTACCAAGGCCTTACGTTATTTAGGAGAGGTGATTGTCAATGGAAACCCTGACGTAAAGGTTAAACCTACGGCTAGTTTCAGGCCACCCATTATACCTTACTCGGATGCCTTGTCTGAATTTCCAAAAGGCAACAAGCAGTTGTTGATGGAATTGGGGCCCGAGAAATTTGCGAAGCATATTCGTGACACAAAACAGGTTTTGTTTACCGATACGACTTTCCGAGATGGACATCAGTCTTTATTAGCGACGCGTGTTCGAACACAAGATATGTTGGCCGTGGCATCTGGCTTTGCCAAATCTTTCCCTCAATTGTTTTCTATGGAAGTTTGGGGGGGAGCTACTTTCGACGTAGCTATGCGATTCTTACAAGAATCACCTTGGAAGCGTTTGCAAGAATTCCGTCAGGCTATGCCAAACATGCTCCTTCAGATGTTGTTCCGCGGGTCTAATGCCGTAGGATATTCAGCTTATCCAGATAATTTGATTGAGAAGTTTGTGGAGAAATCCTCAGAAGCAGGTATCGATGTCTTTCGAATTTTTGATTCTTTGAACTGGGTGGAGGCAATGAAAGTGTCTATTCGTGCGGTGCGTGAAAGAACACCAGGTATTGCTGAGGCAGCTATTTGCTATACAGGTGATGTGTTCACCAACGAGAAGTATAATTTACAATATTACCTGGATTTAGCTCGTCAGTTAGAAGATGAAGGAGCTCACATGTTGGCCATTAAAGATATGGCAGGTTTATTGAGACCTTTCCAAGCAGAGTTATTAGTTAAAGAACTTAAAAAAGCAGTGGATATTCCTATTCATTTGCACACGCATGATACGGCTTCCATTCAATCTGCTACTTATTTAAAAGCAATTGAAGCAGGAGTGGATGTGGTTGATGGAGCATTAGCTGCTATGTCGGGTCTTACTTCCCAGCCGAATTTAAATTCTTTGGTAGCAATGATGCAAGGTCAAGCCAACCAGGATTTGCTTGATTTGGATGAGATGAATCAGTATTCCAATTATTGGGAAGCGGTAAGAACTTGGTATACTCCATTTGAATCTGAATTGAAAGCGGGTACTGCTGAGGTTTATGATAATGAGATTCCGGGTGGACAGTATACTAACTTACGTGGACAGGCTGTGGCTTTGGGTGTAGGAGATAAGTTTGAATTATTGAAAGATAATTATACGGAAGCCAATAAGTTGTTTGGCGATATTGTTAAAGTTACACCTTCTTCCAAAGTAGTAGGAGATATGGCTATTTTTATGACAGCCAATTCGTTGACGGCAGAAGATGTGTATGCCAAAGGAGCTACACTTTCCTTCCCTGAGTCGGTGAAAGATTTCTTCAAAGGCGGATTAGGTCAGCCTTATCAAGGATTCCCTAAGCAATTGCAGGAAATCATTTTGAAAGGGGAGACCCCAATGGAAGGAAGGCCGAACGACCATTTGGCTCCCATTGACTTTGATAAGGATTTTGCGGCTTTTCAAGCGAAATTTCCAGATAATGAGGGTGGATTCTATGACTATTTGTCGTACATGATGTATCCGAAAGTATATGAGGATTACTACAAGAATCACCAAATTTTTGGCGATCTAACGGCCATGCCAACACCTGCTTTCTTCTATGGCTTAAAGCAAGATGAGGAAATCATGATTACCATTGAGCCGGGAAAAACGATCATCGTGAAGTTCTTGCATATGTCAGAACCTGATGAATCTGGTTTGCGCAATGTGACTTTTGAATTGAATGGTCAAGCTCGTCGAATCAAGGTATTAGACAAAAACATAAAGGTAGAACGCCCACAACATGTGAAGGCTTCTCAAAAAGGAGATATTGGGGCGCCATTACAAGGTCGACTTAGCCGTATTTTGGTGAAACCAGGGGAAGAGGTGAAGAAAAATGCACCATTGTATGTGATTGAAGCCATGAAGATGGAATCCATTGTTTCGGCACCATTTGAAGGGATCATTGGTAATGTTGTATTGCATGAGGGAACCGTAGTAGAGCAAGAGGATTTAGTATTAACCTTAGAGGAGGCTAAATTACCAGAACCTAATGTGGAGGAATACTTATTTGTATATGGTACGCTTCGTCGTGATTGTGGTAATGACTTACATCGTTTATTGGCCAGAAATTCCGATTATGTGGGTATGGCAACGTATCAAGGTCGTATGTACCAAGTCGCGGATTATCCAGGTATTATAGCTTCTGATGATCAGAAAGATCAAGTAATCGGGGAGTTGTATTTATTATCTAATACCATTAAACTCCTGAGTGTCTTGGATGAGTATGAGGAATTTGATGCCGATAAGCCTGATAAGAGTTTGTTTGTTAGAACTAAAGTTCAGGTTCAATTGAATGGACAAGAGGTAGAAAGTTATGCTTATTTGTACAACAGACCTACTCAAGCCAATACGGAAATTGTTTCAGGAGATTATTTAAAGAAGTAAGATGAAAGTATTCTTTGGTATTTTATTATGCTTTGTTTCCTGTCATTTATGGGCACAAAAAGCCTTGCTGAAAGCACATGCTCACAATGATTATGAGCATTCAAAGCCTTTCTATGAAGCATTTAACTTAGGCTTTGGCTCCATCGAGGCAGATGTATATTCCATCAAAGGAGAATTGCTGGTAGCTCATGATGTGAAAGATGTGAAAGCAGATAGAACGTTAAAGACTTTGTACATTGATCCCATTGTAAAAGTTTTGTCGGAAAATAGACAAGGAAATTTTCATCAGTTTCTCATTGATTTTAAAACAAGTGCGGATTCTACTTTACCCGTTTTGATAAAGGCCTTGGAACCTCATAAAGATTTGTTTATTCAAAGAGGACTAAGAATTGTGATATCAGGCAACCGGCCAGCGATTAAAAATTATGTCTTGTATCCCACTTGGATTACATTTGATGGTCGTTCTACAGAAATATATCCAGCAGGCTTAGGGAATCGTGTAGTTTTAGAAAGTGAATCTTTATACAAATTTGGCGCATGGAGTGGTCAAGGTCCCATGAGTCCTGAATTGAAAGAGAAATTGAAAGCATATGTAGAAAGAGTACATGCCCAAGGCAGGAAATTACGCTTATGGGCTACACCTGATAGTTTGCTGGGTTATCAAACTTTGTATGATTTAGGAGTGGATTATATTGGAACTGACCATTTAAGTGAATTAGCCGATTTCTTGCGATTAGCTGTTAAGTAGAATAAACAAAACCTTACCTTTACTTTATAAACCTACAACTATGATTAAGCGTCGGGAGTTTCTCCAGCAAAGTTCTTTATTAGCCATCATGGCTTCTTTTCCTGCTTCAGCGGCAAGTTCGTCCTTCAAAATGGGTTATTCTGCCATTACTTGGGGAGGAAAAGATGATCAAGCCATTTTGGATATAGCTTCATTGGGATTCAAAGGGATTCAGTTGAGAGCCAATTCTTATACCAAATACAAAGATAATCCTCAGGAATTAAAGGCTTTATTGGATGCTTCTAAGCTTCAATTAGTGATGTTTTCTAGTGGAAATGTGGAGATAGATCCTGCTAAAGTTCCTGCTTCGATTGAACAACATGTAAATCATGCCAAGTTTGTCAAAGCTTTAGGTGGGGATTCTATACAGTTAACGAATAGTTTACGTAAGAAAGGCGAGGTCCCTAGTCAAGAGGATTTATTGAAATTAGCTGAAGTGATGAATGAAATTGGCCGAAGAACCCAAGAAGTGGGTGTTCAAGCGACTTACCATAATCATATGAATCAGTTTGGAGAGACGCCTGAAGAGGTAGACACTTTGGTTAAGCATATGAATCCAGCTTATTTACGTTTGTTATTAGATGTGGCTCATTATCATCAAGGTGGAGGCAAGCCAGCGGAGGCTGTTTTGAAATATAGGAAAATCATTCATTCGTTTCATATTAAGGATGTAGAGAGTCCGATTAAAGGACAAGAAACGAATCCAGCTTCATATAAATTTGTGGAACTTGGACAAGGTAATGTGGATATGAAAGGTATTTTCAATAATATTAGAAAAATCAAGTTTAAAGGATGGGCCATTGTTGAATTGGATAGTGTCCCAGATAAAGCGAAAAGTCCATTGCAATGCGGTACTATCAGTCGAGATTTTTTACGCGATACCATCAACTATAAGTTTGTGTAAATGCCTCAATTAGTATAAAATGGCTCGTAAAAATGGTTCGGCAAGTATGTTATTCATTTTCATTACATTGGTTATCGATGTTTTGGGAATAGGCTTGATAGTGCCTATTATGCCAACCTTAATTTCAAGTTTTACAGGAGGAGATTTAAGTTCAGCTTCCCAATATTCGGGCTGGATGATGGCATCTTACGCTATCATGCAGTTTTTGTTTTCCCCAGTTTTGGGGGGGGTATCTGACCAATTTGGACGTAGACCCATTATTTTAATTTCATTATTAGGCTTTAGTTTAAACTATTTAATTTCAGCCTTGGCACCTGATTTAATCTGGTTGTTTCTAGCCCGCATTTTTTCTGGAATAACAGGGGCAAGCTTTACTACAGCCCAAGCTTACATTGCTGATATTTCTAAGCCAGAGGATCGTGCCAAGAATTTCGGAATGGTCGGAGCAGCCTTTGGTATAGGATTTATTATTGGACCTGCTGTAGGTGGCTTTTTAGGTAGTTATGGTGTGGCAGTACCCTTTTATGCTTCAGCTATATTGACTTTGTTGAATGCCATGTACGGATATTTTGTTTTACCAGAGTCCTTGGCCAAAGAAAACCGTAGAAAATTTGATATTAGACGGGCAAATCCATTAGGTTCTTTGAAAATCTTTACGCGCTATCCCTTGATAACGGGATTAGTTGGGGGCTATTTCTGTTTACAATTAGCGGGTCAAGCTCATCCCAGTACTTGGTCTTATTTTACTATGAAAGTATTCTCTTGGACACCAACGGAAGTGGGGTATTCCTTGGCTTTTGTCGGTGCTATCGTCGCCATCGTTCAAGGGGGATTATCTCGTTTTATCATGCCAAAATTGGGGGATAAAAGAGCTATTTTATACGGATTAATGATGTATGGACTAGGTTTTTTCTTGTTTGCCTATGCATCAAAATCTTGGATGATGTATGTATTTATGGTTCCATTTGGATTAGGAGGAATAGCCGGGCCTGCCTTACAAAGTATGATTACTCAGCAAGTAGGTCCAGATGCACAAGGAGAGTTGCAGGGTGGATTAACAAGTTTACAATCCATCACGACCATTTTAGGACCCTTAGTGGCGTCTAATTTGTTTGCTTATTTTACTTCATCTGCCGCTCCAATTCAATTTCCTGGAGCAGCATTTTTCATTGCAGGAATTCTCGTATTTATCGGTTTGACTATTGTTTTGTCTTCCATTTCCTCCCGAAAAAGGATTTAATTGATAATTGGTGGATTCTAGGGATGAATGATTTTTAAGTTCTGCCTATTTCCTATAATTTCGAATTCATATAAATCCCTAATCATGAGAAAATTCGTTTATTTATTGGCTTTTATAGCTTTTAGTAGTAGTAGTTCATTTGTTTTAACAGCTCAAACTGTAGATGAAATTTTAGCCAAACACTTAGAGGCCATGGGTGGTGCCGAAAAGTGGAGTAAAGTTAAGTCGGTAGTTCAAAACACCAAGTTTACCATTCAAGGAATGGAGATACAATCCAAATCCTCCATTTTAGTCGGTAAGGCATTTCGTTCTGAAATTGAAGTTATGGGTAATAAAATGGTGCAAGTAGTGGAGGGTGAAAATGGCTGGTGGATTCGTCCACAAATGATGGGTGGTTCAGGTGAAGCTGAAGATATGCCTAAGGAAATGGTAAAAGTGAGTAAAAACCAAGAGTCTGTGGGTTCCTTATTATTGACAGCCAAAATGGAAGGTAGTAAAATCGACTTGGTCAATAAAGAGAAATTGGATGGAGCCGATGTTTTTGTATGTCAAATTACTAAGAAGGATGGAGACGTAGGTACGGTTTATTTATCAGCAAGTACTTATTTAATTCTAAAATTTGCTGCC
Source organism: Aquirufa ecclesiirivi (assembly GCF_011250515.1). Classification (GTDB taxonomy): domain Bacteria; phylum Bacteroidota; class Bacteroidia; order Cytophagales; family Spirosomataceae; genus Aquirufa; species Aquirufa ecclesiirivi. The sequence goes on from NZ_JAANOP010000006.1 coordinate 183,630, forward strand.
AAGGTGAATCTTGGAGGCCAAGCAGTCGATACGGAATTGAAATTTTCTAATTATAAAGCTGTAGATGGTTTGTATTTTCCATTTTCTATGGAAACAGCTAATCCAATGGGTGGGGGTACCATGCAGGTGGATACTACATCGATTGAAATTAACCCAGCTTTAGAAGCGGCTATATTTGTTAAGCCGGTGAAAAAATAGATTTTGCTTTAAAATGAGTTAGAATGAAACAGCCGAGGATTTAAATCCTCGGCTGTTTGTTTGAAAAACATGTCAACCAATAGATGGTTATTTCCGGTGTATGAGCCGAGGATTTAAATCCTCGGCTGTTTGTTTGAAAAACATGTCAACCAATAGAAGGTTATTTCTGGTGTACGAGCCGAGGATTTAAATCCTCGGCTGTTTGTTTGAAAAACATGTCAACCAATAGATGGTTATTTACGGTGTACGAGCCGAGGATTTAAATCCTCGGCTCGTATTGTGTATTAAATCAAATTCATGGAATTTTTCCGAGGATTTAAATCCTCGGCTGTTTGTTTGAAAAACTTGTCAACCAATATATGGTTATTAACGGTGTACGAGCCGAGGATTTAAATCCTCGGCATCCTATTCTCCATTAAGGTAAATACTGCTTAATGTGATTTCTCGCACTTAATATGGCCCTTTCAATATCCTCATCAGACCCCTCATAGGCCTTATCTTCCACTTCAATGACGATCGGTCCGCGATATCTTACATCATTCAAGGCAGAAATGAATTTGCCCCAATGGATATCACCTAAACCTGGGATTTTAGGAGAATGATATTCCAATGGATTGGCCAATATTCCAACTCGATTCAATTTTTCGGGATAAACCTTGACATCCTTTAAGTGTACATGATGCAATTTTTCCGCATAATGATAGATAGGATAAGTATAATCCATCATCTGGAAGACCATGTGGGAAGGGTCATAATTTAATCCAAAGTTTTTAGATGGAATAATGCTAAATAATTGATCCCAAATTTTAGGTGTCGTCATGAGATTTTTTCCCCCAGGCCACTCATCATCTGTAAAGAACATGGGGCAGTTTTCGATACCAATTTTAATGTCCAATGAATCAGCCAAAGCAATTATCTCTGGCCATACTTCGGTAAACTTGCCCATGTTGTAGGCTACGTTTTTGGTATAATCTCGACCAACAAAGGTATTAACGTTACCTATTCCTAAGACGGCAGCTGCTTTGATAATTTTTTTGATATGTTCCCGATAATACAACGCCTGCTCTTCATTGGGATCCAAGGGGTTGGGATAATATCCCAAGGCTGAAATCTTAACGGGATGAAGCGCTAATTGTGCTTTAAGGGCCAATAAATCCTCGTATGAAAGCATGTCTACAGCGATATGACTTACACCCGCATATCGACGAGTATCTGCATTGCTCGTTGGCCAACACATGATTTCTACACAAGCAAATTGTTGTTGATGAGCGAAATCCAAAACCTCCCACAAATTTTTATTGGGAAGAATAGCTGAAACGAATCCTAAATCAAGCATGTGTTAATTGTATTTTTTATCAAGAAAATAAAATGTCGCAAACGAAAATGTGGTAATCCATAAACCAACTGCCTCACGGGCTAATTCTTGATTCATGGTTTTCATACTCAATCCATCGGTGATGAAACCTTCCCAAGCGGTCATTTCTACCCAAGTTTGAAGCCCAGCCACTCCTGAAAGTATAAATAGTACCACCATCAATTCGGAGTTTACTTTACCTGTTATTGCTCGCAATGCAGTATAGGCTGGAATCAAATAAACGGGTACCCATAAGATTGGATCAGGGTCATTCAATTGCCAATAGGCAAACAAGATGAAAATAATGGTAAATACGATGCCTGAAATTAGAAATGCTTTGTTCATCATGAAAAGGTTTAGGTGTTATTCACAAAGTTTATGGACAGCCTCTTTGGCTCCTGGATAATTTAATTTTTTTGCTTGCTGAAAGGCTAGGCAGGCTTTTTCACTCAATTTTTGTTGGTATAAGCTTAGACCCAAAGCATAATAACCTTTCCCAAAACTGGGATTAATTTCAACCGTTTTTTCAAAGTCCTTGGCTGCCTCTGTTAGGTTTTCCCCTTGATAATAAATATTTCCGCGATTGTACAAAGCATTGATTTCCCGAGGGTTTTTAGTCAAGCAAGTCGTGAAATCAGCCAATGCAAGTTTCGGTTTAGCCAAAGCTGCCCAAACAATTCCTCTTTGTAAATATGCTGAAGCCGAATCTGGAGCATTTTTAATGGCAATTTCTAATGGAGCCAATGCTTTTTCCCATTCTGATTTCTCCATCCTTACAGCCGCTAAATTTAATTGGGCCTGGTATAAGGAGGGCTTTAATTCCGTAGCCTTGAGATAATTACTTTCTGCTTCTACGAATTTTTTCTCTTGAAAATCAATTACCCCCAACATATTATATGCTTCGGCTGAACCTGGATTTTTCTCAATGGATTTTTTTAAAGCTTCTCGGGCAGATACTAATTCTCCCTTTTTTAAGCGCGTTTTAGCTTCTTCTAGCCAAGCATCAGATGAAGATGAACATGAAGATAATAGGGCTACGAGGAGACAGGCAACTAAGGGCCAGGTTTTTAGGATACGCATGTTAATTAATTGCATCATCAAAGTTAATGCCTAGCGCTAAAATATCGGTATGTATTTTGAAAAAAGGGGCAATTTTTATTATATTTGCAATGGCAAATTACCAGCTCCCGCTGAATCCCCCAGGTCTTGATCGAAGCAAGGGTAAGTTGGTTGTAGCGGTGAATTTGCCATTTTTTTGTTTTAACCAATTCTACTCATGAAATTTTTTATCGATACAGCCAATTTAGAACACATTAAAGAGGCACAAGATCTAGGTATTTTAGATGGTGTTACTACCAATCCATCCTTGATGGCCAAAGAAGGCATCAGTGGTAAAGATCAAGTTTTAAAGCATTATAAAGCTATATGTGATATCGTCGATGGAGATGTTTCCGCCGAAGTTATTGCTACTGACTACGCTGGAATGATTCGTGAGGGTGAAGAATTAGCAGATTTAGATGATAAAATCGTAGTTAAAATACCAATCATTAAAGACGGTGTAAAAGCCCTTAAATATTTTTCTGATCGCGGTATCAAAACCAATTGTACTTTAGTATTTTCTGCTGGTCAAGCTTTGTTAGCTGCCAAAGCAGGTGCTACTTATGTGTCTCCATTCATTGGACGCTTGGATGATATCTCTTATGATGGAATTCAATTAATCGAACAAATTCGATTAATTTATGATAATTATGAATTTGAAACGGAAATCTTAGCCGCTTCGGTTCGTCACCCGATGCACATCATTAATTGCGCCGAAGTTGGAGCAGATGTGATGACGGGCCCATTATCTGCTATTCTAGCTTTATTAAAACATCCTTTGACAGATAGCGGTTTAGCTACTTTCTTGGCTGATTACGAAAAAGCAAAGAATAAATAAGCAATCGTATGGCCGTTCTATCTTTTGAAAATGTTACTATTTTGCAAGATGGTATTCCTACCTTGCAAAATATCAATTTGGAGATGAATGAGGGAGATTTTGCCTATTTAATCGGCAAAACAGGAAGTGGGAAAAGTACACTTTTTCGCTCCATATACGCTGAATTACCCATTGAATTAGGCGTTGCCCAAGTGGCAGGCTATTCTTTGAACGATATTAAACAAAGCGATGTGCCTTTCCTCCGTCGCAAGCTAGGATTTGTATTTCAAGACTTTCAATTATTAACGGATCGTAATGTTGAAAAAAACCTTTCCTTTGTTTTAGAAGCTACCGGTCATTCCAATCCAGATGAAATTCGTTACCGTATTGAGCAAGTTTTAGCTCAAGTAGGTATGAGCAATGCGATTCAGAAACGGGTACATCGATTATCTGGAGGAGAGCAGCAACGTATCTGTATCGCGAGAGCCATATTGAATAATCCAGTTTTATTGTTAGCCGATGAGCCTACAGGGCATTTAGATCCTGAGGTTTCCCTAGAAATCATGCAATTGTTTAAGCAATTAAACCAACAAGGAACAGCTATTTTGATGGCAAGTCATGATTACAATACCATGCGCCAAGTTCCCGGTAAATTCCTCAAATGCGAAGGCGGGAACATCTTTCCTGTGGATAGTATATAGAGCTGAAGCAGTGCTTCAGCTTTTCTTCTGCTTGCCCGTTTAGAGTAGCACTGCTTCAGCTTTACTTGCCTGTCAGATACACCACGGGTATGATACATTCCTCCAATGAAATTCCACCATGTTGGAAGGTATTTCGGTAATGATTCACATAGTGGTTGTAATTATTAGGATAGGCAAACATATAGTCCTCCTTGCTAAACACATAGGTAGTAGACACATTGGGCTTTGGTAAGAATAATTGCTCAGGTCTTCGAGAAACCATCATTTTATTGGTATTATCCCAATTCAAATTTTTCCCCTGCTTATAGCGTAAATTGGTATTCGTTGAACGATCCCCCACAATTTTAATGGGATTTTGCACCCGAATCATCCCATGGTCGGTGGTGATAATCACGCGACCTTTCTTATCCGAAATTCTTTTCAATAGGTCAAAAAGGGGAGAATGCAAAAACCAACTAGCCGTTAAGCTTCGATAAGCTGATTCATCCGGTGCTAATTCTTTGATCATAGCCATATCTGTTCTGGCATGAGAAAGCATATCCACAAAATTGTAAACAATCACATTCAAGTCATTCGTCAATAATTTACTGAAATTATCTACTAAATTTTTTCCTTGGTATTGATGTATAATCTTATGATAAGATGCTTTGGCATTTATTCTCAATCGCTTCAATTGCTCTTGTAAAAAGAATTCTTCGTATTGATTAAAGCCTTCCTCATCTTCGGAATCTCCCAAATCAAATATCCACTTATCCGGATAGTTTTTTTGTATTTCTAATGGCATCATGCCTGCAAAAATGGCATTTCTAGCGTAGGCTGTTGTAGTAGGTAAGATGGAATAATACGTTTCTTCCTGCTCCAATTGGAAATAATCTTGTATAAACCCTTCCAATATTTTCCATTGGTCAAAACGTAAATTATCTACCAGAATAAAGAAAAGAGGACTTTTCTCTTTCAGTTTAGGAAATACATACTTGCGCATCATTAAATGAGAAAGTATAGGCGTTTCAGAATCAGGCTTTTGAAGCCAGTTTTCATATGAATTCTCAATGAATTTACTAAAATGTACGTTAGCCTCAGATTTTTGACTACTTAAAACCTCCGCCATTGATTTGTTTTCCGTTTTGTCAATTTCAAGTTCCCAATACAGTAATTTTTTGTAAATATCAGCCCATTCTTTGGCACTCAATTGGTCTTGATATTGTAAGGATAAAGCCCTAAACTCTTGTTGGTAACTGATATTGGTCTTTTCTTCTTCCAAACGCTTTTTATCAAAAATACGTTTAACGGAAAGCAGTAACTGGTTGGGATTGAGTGGTTTAATTAAGTAATCAGCAATTTTAGATCCAATGGCATCTTCCATCAGTTCTTCTTCCTCTGATTTGGTAATCATAATCACAGGAAGATTCGGTCTAATTTGTTTGATGGAAATCAATACTTCTAAGCCCGACATGCCAGGCATATTCTCATCTAAAAAAAGCACATCAAATTTTTGCTTCTCTACTAATTCCAAGGCATCAGCCCCAGAATTCACCGTTGTCACCTGATAGCCCTTGTTTTCAAGGAAAAGTATATAAGGAGTTAATAAATCAATTTCGTCGTCAGCCCAAAGTATCGAATACGTCATGTTGTATTATTTTATTCTTTCTTAACCCATCTGTCTAGTAAATATTGTTCATCCTAAAATTTAATTTTTGTTAAATGAACAATCTAGATTTTGGTCACCTAAAATTAGCTAATTTTGTTTTGCTAATCGTTTTTTTCCATGGCTAATACAGATGCTCCTGTTCGTTTTACTGAAAGTGCCAAGGCCAATTTGTTGCCCTTGGTTCAAGAAGGTAAAATGCCTGAGCCTTTTATTCGAGTTGGGATGAAAGGAGGTACCTGTGGAGGAACCTATGTTTTAGGTTTTGATTCCAAAACCGAGTTTGATGAAGAATATGTGATTGATGAAATTCCCTTGTTAATCGATCGTCGGCAATTGCTTTTTGTTTTGGGGACTGAAATAGATTTTGAAGCTCGTGCCAATGGTTTTTACTTACATAAACCTGCTATTTTATGAAATTTGCTGCTATTGATATCGGTTCTAATGCTGCCCGACTACAAATTTCCAGTGTATTGGAAAACGACGGAGTCATTAGCTTCAAACGAATTGAATACGTCCGCTTTGCCTTACGTTTAGGACACGATGTTTTCATTGATGGGGTTATTTCGCCTGATTCAGAAGTGCGTATTTTTAAGCTGTTACATGCCTATAAATTACTCATGGATTTACATGAAGTAAAGGATTATGCCATTTGCGCTACTTCTGCCATGAGGGAAGCCTCCAATGCTACTGATATCATTACTCGTATCCATAAAATTTTAGATATGAAAATCAATGTGATTGATGGTAGTAGAGAAGCGGAGTTGATCAATGATGTGGTAGTTCAATCTTTGCATCCCAAGAAAAACTACTTACATATCGATGTTGGTGGAGGTTCGACCGAATTAAACATTTATCACAATCGACAAAAATTGGCCTCAAAATCCTTTAAAATAGGTTCGGTTCGTCTACTGGAAGGTAAGGAGAAAGAGGGCGATTGGGAAAAGATGCAAAAATGGATTACCCAACAAAAAATGGAAATCCCAGGGAAAATGATTGCCGTGGGTACCGGAGGGAACATTAGTAAATTGTATAATATCTCAGAAAAGGTAAATGAGTCTAAAATGATGCAGTTCAGTGAATTACAGCGTATTTCTGATTATGTCGCATCATTTACTTATGAAGAACGTGTCCATAAATTACGCTTGAATACGGACCGTGCAGATGTCATTGTTCCTGCTGCGTCTATTTATTTGGCTGCCATGAAAACAGCGGAATGTGAAGAAATTTTTGTGCCTGACTTAGGACTAAAAGACGGAATCATCCAACTTTTGTACGATCGTTTTTTACAAAGAAAAAAATAAGGGAGTTTTAGGGTTTAGTTATTAGGGTTTAGGTTATTAGTAGTGTTCAGGTCTTAGGTATTAGGGTTTAGTTATTGAGTCTGCTTAATAAACTGTGTCAATTACTAACTTAATTAATAATTGACACAATCCATGGAAAAAGAGAAATTTGATTTTGAGGCCTTTGTCAAGCAAGCCGCAGAACAATTAAAGCAAAAAAAGCC
>NZ_JAANOP010000007.1 GCF_011250515.1 Aquirufa ecclesiirivi
TTACCGTATTGCCATAAGCATCTAAAGCTGTTAAGCTATTGGTGCCACTAAAGGATGTTCCACTCACTTGTGGACTTGTTAAGCTAACGGCCAATTTACTGAATGATCCTGCGCTAACAGCTACGCTAAAGCGATCAGCTCCTGCTGCTGTGATGCTTCCATCGCTTGCTGCTACCACCGCTGATTCGACATGGTACAAGCTCAAGCTTGCTGTCGCTACTCCATTACTGAAGGTCACACTCGTTGCTGTACCAAAGTTCGTGCCTGCTACGGTTGGGTTGGTAGCTGGGCTACTTGAAGCATTCGCTCCACTGAACGTGATCGACTTAATGCCGGTATAGCCTGTTGCTGTGTTGCCACTCGCATCTTTAGCTGTAATCGTAATGCTTTGACTACCTCCTGCCGTTTGAGTGCCTGTGCCTGTGATAACCAATTTCGTGGCTGCGCCTGCTCCTATGGTCACAGAACTTGTTCCTGTTGCACCGCCAGTTGTTGCCGTGGCAGTAAATGTTCCATTTCCAACATTACCCGTAAATAATAGAGCACTGGTAACATTAGCTACACCACTCACAAAATCTCCTGCTCCACTTAATTTATTGGTACCTGATAAACCTGTAATACTTCCCGTCAAGTTGGCGCTGATAGTCACATGATTCGTAGATGCATCAAAACTAGTTACGGTATTGCCATAGGCATCTTGTGCCGTTATGGTATTTGTCCCAGTAAAGGCTACACCACTGCTTTGTGGAGAATTAAAGTTCAAGGCAAATTTACTCAAGCTGGATGATCCCACCGTAATGCTTAATCGATCAGAACCAGTCGCTGCCAATGAACCATCATTAACGGCTACCGTAGCTGATTCAGCTTGATAAAGAGCTAAAGTAGCCGTAGCTACACCATTGCTGAAGGTCACACTCGTGGCTGTACCAAATGCCGTTGTATTTACCGTTGGTGCCGTGGTTGGTGAACTTGAACTATTCGCTCCTGAGAAGGTTAAACTCTTAGCTCCTGTGTAAGCTGTTACCGTATTTCCTTGCGCATCTTTCGCGGTGATCGTAATTGTTTGTGTAGTACCTGCCGTTTGCGTACCTGTTCCAGTGATAACCAAACGGTTGGCAGAACCAGCGTTCATGGTAATGCTTCCACTCGTTACTGCTGTTCCTGTGGCAGGAGTAAACGTGAAGGTTCCTGAACCTACTGTTCCTGTGTACTTCAAGCCTAAGCTTGTCAAGTTCGCTACTCCACTGCTAAAGTCAACAGCACTATTCAATTTATCCGTTCCTGATAATCCAGAGATTGATCCTGTCAAGCCTGTCGTTGTTACCGTGATGTTATTCGCACTCGCATCAAAGCCCGTTACCGTATTGCCATAAGCATCCAAAGCCGTCAAGGTATTTGTACCTGTAAACGCGACTGCATTAATCTGTGGTCCTGCTAAGCTTAAAGCTAATTTGCTAAATGCCGCTGGGCCTACTGTTACACTCAAGCGATCAGATCCACTGGTTGTCACCGAGCCATCTGTGGCTACTACAGCAGCAGACTCTACTTTGTATAAGCTCATGCTCACCGTGGCTACTCCATTGCTGAAGGTCACACTAGTCGCTGTACCAAAGTTCGTGCTTGCTACGGTTGGGTTGGTAGATGGGCTTGATGAAGCATTCGCTCCACTGAACGTGATCGACTTAGCTCCGGTATAACCAGTTGCTGTGTTACCACTCGCATCTTTGGCTGTAATCGTAATATTTTGACTAGCTCCTGCTGTTTGGGTGCCTGTTCCTGTAATAATGAACTTGCTGGCAGAGCCTGCACCTATTGTTACATTTCCACTTGTTGCGGCTGTTCCTGTAGCTGGAGTGAACGTGAAGGTTCCTGTTCCTGTAGTTCCAGTATAGATTAATCCAAGACTAGTTAAGTTGGCTACACCACCAGAGAAGTCAAGACCCGCATTTAATATATTCGTACCTGATAATCCAGATACAGAACCCGTCAAGGTATTAACAGTAACGGTTACGTTATTTCCTGCGGCATTGAAGGTTGGCACTAAGTTACCATAAGCATCCAAGGCTTGTAAGGTATTGGTTCCTGTGAAGGCTATACCACTATTTTGTGGACTGGCTAAACTAACAGCTAATTTAGAGAAAGTAGTAGCAGAAACAGTCACTGGTAATTCATGGTGATTTCCAACACCAAGCAAGGTTCCATCCGTTACTTGAACTACTGCATTTTCCGCTTTGTACAAGGTTAATGAAACAGTGGCTATACCCGAAGTAAACTCAACTGATGTATTAGATCCAAAAGCCGTTCCATTAACCGTTGGCGCAGTAGCTGGACTTGCTGAACTATTGGCTCCCGAGAATACTAAGGTTTTAGTACCCGCATAGGAAGGAACTGTATTGTGATTCGCATCTACTACACGTATGGTAATTGATTGAGAAGTACCAGCGGTTTGCGTTTCAGTACCAATAATCATAATATGGTCAGCTGGACCAGCATTCATGGTGATACTTGTACTTACCGCAGCAGTACCTGTAGCTGGTGTAAAGGTAAATGTACCAGCACCAAATGTACCAGAGTATTTCAATCCAAGGCTCGACAAATTAGCCACTCCATTCACGAAATCACTACCACTTGTTAATTTATTGGCACCTGATAAACCAGAAATAGTTCCTGTTAATGCTGTGGTAACCGTTACATTGTTCGAGGAAGCGTCAAAAGTAGTTACCGTATTACCATAAGCATCCTGTGCTATTAAGGTATTCGTTCCAGTAAAGGCAACTCGGTTGGCTTGTGGAGAACTTAAACTAACTACTAGTTTGCTGAAAGTACTTGGACTAACTGTAACCGTCAATCGATCTGCTCCAGCTGCACTAATACTACCGTCACTCACAACAATGTTTGCCACTTCAGCGGTGTAAAGTGCCAAGGTAGTCGTTGCTACTCCATTGGTAAATGTCAATGTGGCCCCCGTATGAATATCTTGTGCTACTGAATTTTTATCAATAACGGTAGGGTGAACGATTGGGTTACTGGAATCCAAAGCACCAGAAATGGTCAATGCATGATCTCCTGTATATGATGTCACGATGTTTCCATTTGCATCTTTAGCTGTAATGGTAATGGTCTGTGTACCTCCAGCTGTTTGTGTTGCACTTCCTGTGACTACCAAACGAGTAGCGACACCAGAACCGATGGACACATTTCCAGATGTTACCGCAGTTCCACTGGCAGGTGTAAAGGTAAACGTACCCGTACCTACTGTTCCAGTAAACTTCATTCCTAAACTAGACAAATTCGCTACACCACTACTAAAGTCACCAGCACTGTTCAATATATTTGTTCCAGATAATCCCGTTATACTACCTGTTAAAGTAGTGCTTACAGTTATGTTATTTCCAGAGGCATTAAATCCTGTTACGGTATTGCCATACGCATCCAAGGCAGTCAAAGTATTGCTACCTGTAAAGGCCACACCATTAGCTTGAGAACCAACAAGACTGACCGCTAATTTTGAGAAGCTAGCCGGACTAACCGTGATTGGTAGACTACCACCTACGGTTGAGTTAATAGAACCATCTGATACTTGAATTTCAGTACTTTCCGCTTTGTATACTTTCAAATCAGTGGTGGCAACACCACTAGTAAACGTCACTACTGTCGCAGTTCCAAAATTAGTGGCCACACTCGTTTTGTTAGTAGCTGTAGGTGAAGTAGCTGGGTTTGCTGAACTATTGGCTCCTGAGAATGTCAAATTCTTATCACCTGTATAGGAAGCTGCAGTATTACCACTGGCATCTTTCGCTGTAATCGTGATTGTTTGGGAAGCACCTGCTGTTTGAGTACCCGATCCAGTAATGAATAATTTAGTAGCTGCTCCAGCATTGATCGTTACATTACCAGAAGTAATGGCTGTTCCAGATTGAGGAGTAAAGGTAAATGTACCTGTTCCTACTGTTCCTGAGAATACTAAATTAGAAGTCAAATTAGCCACACCATTCGTGAAATTACCCACCTGGTTCATAACATTGGCTGTATACCCTGTTATGCTACCCGTTAAGGTACTGGTGATGGTAATAGGATTGGCACTGGCATTAAATCCAGTTGCGGTATTTCCATAAGCATCCAATGCGGTCAACGTATTGGTACCCGTAAATGCAGTACCATTCGTTTGAGGGCTGGCAAGACCAACGCTCAATTTAGAGAAGGCTGCAGCAGAAACAGCTACTGTCAAACGGTCAGAACCGGTAGAAGAAATACTGGCATCGGTTGCGGAAACAATAGCATTCTCAGCATTAAATAAAATCATATTGGCAGTAGCCACACCATTAGTAAAGGTCACATTCATGGCTGTGCCAAAGTTAACTCCACTGATGGTCGGGTTAGTTGCCGGACTCGGAGAACTAGTAGCTCCAGAGAATGTAAGGCTCTTCACTCCTGTGTATGCCAAAGAAGTATTTCCATTGGCATCTTGTGCCGTTATGGTAATACTTTGTGATGCACCTGCTGTTTGGGTAGCACTACCTGTAATAACTAATTTAGTTGCTGTACCTCCACCAATTGAGATATTCGAGCTTGTTCCAGAAGCTCCGCCTGTAGCTGAAGCAAAGGTAAATGTTCCTGTTCCAGCAGTACCTGTAAAGATTAACTTAGTCGTTAAATTACTTACGCCATTCACAAAATCTAAGGCACTATTCAATTTATTAGTTCCAGATAATCCCGTAATAGTTCCTGTCAAGCTAGTCGTAACCGTGACATTATTAGCACTAGCATCAAAGCTGGTAACGGTATTACCATAAGCATCTTGAGCTGTAACAATATTGGTTGAAGTAAATGCTTGTCCACTATTTTGAGGGGTAGACAATGCTACAGCAAACTTGTTTAAGCTAGATGGAGAAACTACCACACTCAAGCGATCTCCACCACTGGATACCAATGCTCCTTGAGTAGCCACGATGGTCGAAGTTTCTGCTCGGTAGAGTTTCATGGTAGCGGAAGCTACACCGTTCGTAAACGTGATGATGGTAGCTGTACCAAAATTCACCTCAGCACTATTCTTATCCGTTACCGTAGGATTCACAAAAGGATTCGTCGATGAAAGTGCTCCCGAGAAAACAATGGATTTATCTCCTGTATAGGACGTTACAATATTTCCACTAGCGTCTTTAGCGCGTAAAGTGATGGTTTGAGAGCCTCCTGCTGTTAGCGTTCCTGTTCCAGTAATTTCAAGGCGGCTAACAGTACCTGGATTTATGGTTACATTACTACTTGTAATGGCAGTACCTGATGCAGGAGTAAAGGTAAATGTTCCTGTTCCCGAAGCACCTGTATAGGTTAACCCTAAACTTGTCAAGTTAGCCACCCCACTGACAAAGTCATTGGCGTTGCTTAACTTATTGGTACCGGATAGACCTGTGATGCTTCCTCCCAGACTATTCGTTACGGTCACATTATTTGCAGATGCATCTAAATTAACGGTATTACCAAACTCATCTTGTGCGGTTAATGTATTTACTCCTGTAAAGGCTGTACCAGATGTTTGCGGACTAGCTAAACTTACTGCTAATTTTGCGAATGCTCCTGGAGTAATATCCAATGGTAAATTGCCTCCACCGCTTGAACTAATCGTTCCATCTGTTACACTAACGGTAGTAAGTTCTGATTTATATCCTTTTAATGTACTAGTTCCAACCCCATTGACAAAGGTTACCACTGTGGTCAATCCAAAATCTATGTCAACGGCATTCTTATTGCTTGCTGTAGGTACTCTTGAAGGAGTAGTGGATGTGGAGAATACTAAATTTTTATCTCCTGCATAGGTCGTTACCGTATTTCCACTAGCATCTTGTGCTGTAATAGTAACCGATTTAGTCGTTCCCGCTGTAATAGCACCAGGCGTAGCTGTAATCATTAATTTAGTGGCTGTACCTGGGTTAATAACCACATTGCCACTCGTTACAGCAGTTCCTGAAGCTGGAGTAAAGGTAAATGTACCTGTTCCAATGGTACCTGTAAAGATTAATTTGGCAGTTAAATTAGCCACACCACTCACAAAGTCACTATGTGAATTTAAGATAGCTCCTCCATTCAAACCTGTGATGGTTCCTGTTAAAGTTTTGGTCACTGTAATATTATTCGTAGAAGCTGTAAAGCTTGTTACGGTATTACCATAAGCATCTAGAGCCGTTAAGGTATTTGTACCTGTAAAGGCCGTTCCATTGCTTTGTGGACTAGTCAAACTGACTGCCAATTTGGTAAATGTTGATTCAGAAACAGTAACGGCTAAACGGTCTGAGCCAGCAGCTACAATAGAGCCATCTGTTGCAGCAATCGTTGCACTTTCTGCTTTGTACAATACTAAACTAGCCGTGGCAACTCCATTGCTGAAGCTAATGTTCGTGGCTGAACCTACATTCGTACCTGCAACCGTTGGTGCAGTCACAGGAGAAGAAGAACTTGATGCCCCTGAGAAAGTTAAGCTCTTAGTGCCAGTATATCCAGTTGCCGTATTACCACTCGCATCTTTTGCTGTAATGGTAATTGTTTGTGCAGCACCAGCTGTTCCAGTACCGCTACCGGTAATGATTAATTTAGTCGCCGCGCTACTTGAAATTGTAATCGACGAGCTAGTTCCTGTAGCACCACCTGTAGTGGCTAATGCCGTAAATGTTCCTGCACCCGATGCACCTGTATAAATTAAATTCGTTGATACGTTGGCTACACCACTTACAAAATCACCAGCACTTGTCAATTTATTGGTTCCACTTAAACCACTGATGGCACCAGATAATGACGTGGATAGCGTCACATTGTTTGAACTTGCATTGAAATTCAATACCGTATTCGTATAAGCATCTTGTGCAATAATTTCATTGGTACCTGTAAAGGCTGCACCATTTACTTGTGGAGAAGTTAAATTGACAGCAAACTTACTTAAACTACCATATCCCACCGTTACACTCAATCGATCCGCTCCTGAAGATGTTAATGCACCATCAGTAGCTACGATTAGGGCAGATTCAGCTCGATATAATTTCATGGAAGCTGTTGCCTCACCATTGCTAAAGGTAATGGTGGTAGCTGTTCCAAAGTTTACATTGGAACTTGTTTTATCACTTACTGTCGGATTTACGATTGGGAATAAAGTTTGATTCGCTCCTGAGAAAGTCAAGGACTTATCTCCGGTATAAGTTGTTACCACATTACCACTAGCATCTTTGGCACGTAAAGTAATGGTTTGTGTATCTCCCGCGGTCACACTACCTGTACCCGTAATCACTAATCGACTCACCGTACCTGGGTTTACAGTTACGTTAGCACTTGTAGCCGCAGTACCAGTAGCTGGAGTGAAGGTGAAGGTCCCTGTTCCTGAAGTACCTGTAAAGGTCAAGCCTAAACTGGTCAAGTTCGCTACTCCACTGCTAAAATCACCTGCTTGATTCAATACGTTGTTTACGCCTGATCCTAAACCTGTAATTGCTCCTGTCAAACTCGTTGTTACTGTTACGTTATTCGTGTTAGCAGCAAAAGAAGTTACGGTATTACCATATGCATCTTGTGCGGTTAGGGTATTGGTACCAGTAAAGGCAGTACCATTCGTCTGAGTACCTGCCAAACTTGCCACTAATTTGGTATAGCTGGAAGCACTTACTGCTACATTGAATCGATCTGATCCAGCGGCAGAAATACTGCCGTCGGTAGCTGCCAAATCAAGGGTTTCGGCTTTAAACAAAGCAAGACTAGCCGTGGCTACCCCATTCGAGAAGCTTATACTGGTTGCTGAACCAACATTAGTTCCAGCCACCGTTGGGTTTGTTGCTGGATTTCCAGAAGCATTAGCACCAGAGAAGGTAATCGATTTAGTACCTGTATAGGTAGTAGCCGTGTTACCACTAGCATCTTTGGCTGTTAAGGTAATGGTTTGAGTTGTACCAGCTGTTTGTGTAGCTGACACCCCTGTGATGATTAATTTAGTCGCCGTACCTGAACCAATCGTAACATTGCTAGAAGTCACCGCAGTACCTGTAACTGGACTAAAGGTAAATGTACCTGTTCCTGCATTTCCTGTAAAGATTAATGCAGAAGTCAAATTAGCCACACCACTCACAAAGTCACCAGATGAGGTCAATTTGTTGGTACCTGATAATCCAGTAATAGCTCCTGTCAAACTAGTAGTTACCGTAATGTTATTTGCCGAAGCATTGAATGTGGTCACTGTATTACCATAATCATCCTGAGCCGTTAAGGTATTGGTACCTGTAAATGCGACTCCACTACTTTGAGTACTTGATAAACTCACTGCCAATTTGCTGAAAGTAGAAGAAGCAACAGTCACACTTAAACGATCTGATCCTGATGCAGAAATACTACCATCTGTTACTGCCACTAAGGCACTTTCAGCTTTATATAATACCAAATTCGCATTCGCTACCCCATTGATAAAGGTCAGACTCGTACTGGTTCCAAAATTCACTCCGGCAACCGTTGGAGTGGTCGCTGGGGATAAGGATGTATTGGCACCTGAGAAGGTTAATGATTTGGAACCTGTATAAGCGACAGCCGTATTACCATTGGCATCTAAGGCTGTAATGGTAATGGTTTGCGCTGCACCAGCAGTTTCTGTCGTGTCTCCCGTAATACGTAGTTTCGTAGCGGTACCTCCAACGACGTTGATACTTGAACTCGTACCCGTTGCACCTCCCGTAGCCGAGGCAAATGAGAAGGTTCCTGTTCCTGCTGTTCCCGTAAAAATTAATTTCGATGTCAAATTAGCGACACCATTCACAAAATCACCAGCACCCGTTAATTTATTGGTACCCGACAATCCGGTGATAGCTCCAGTTAAGTTACTTGAAACAGTGACATTATTCACACTAGCATCAAATGTCGTAACTGTATTTGCCCAGAAATCTTGCGCCGTTAAGGTATTCGTTCCCGTGAAAGCGGTTCCATTTACCTGTGGACTTGTTAAAGATGCTGCGAATTTAGATAATGTACTCGCAGAGGTAGTCGTGCTTAATCGATCTGCACCTACGGAGGTTACTCCACCTTGAGTAGCCACAATGTTGGTGGCTCCTTCTGCACGGTATAAAATCATGCTGGTCGTAGCCACCCCATTGGTAAAGTTAATCGTTGCCCCAGTACCAAAATCAACTGCTGCTGAATTCTTGTCTGTTACCGTTGGAGCTACCGATGGACTAGCACTTAAAATAGCTCCTGTAAATACGATGGACTTATCTCCAGCATAGCTAGTTACTGTATTTCCACTAGCATCTTTTGCCGTTAAAGTCACTGTTTGAGCTTGACCCGCTGTTCCTGTGGATGATCCTGTTACAATCATTCGAGTAGCCGCACCTGAATTAACAGTTACATTACCAGAAGTGATGCTTGTTCCAGAAGCAGGTGCAAAAGTAAATGTTCCAGTTCCTATTGTACCCGTGAATGTTAAACCTAATGAAGTTAAATTAGCTACTCCACTCACAAAATCATCTGTTCCTGATAACTTATTGGTTCCCGATAAACCAGAGATTGCTCCAGTTAAGGTTGTACTAACTGTGATATTATTTCCAGAAGCATTAAAGCTCGTTGCTGTATTTCCATAAGCATCAAGTGCCGTTAAGGTATTCGTGCCCGTAAAGGCCGTGCCATTTACTTGTGGACTAGACAAGCTTACCGCTAATTTGCTGAATGTAGATGGCAAGACAGTTACTGCCAATTCATGGGAATTGCCTGTCGCATTGATTGTGCCATCTGTTGCTGTTAATAAAGCACTTTCTGCTTTATATAAGACCACCGATGCCGTCGCCACTCCATTCGTAAATACAATACTAGTTGCTGTTCCAAAGTTCGTGCCGTTCGCTGTCGCTACTGTCACTGGACTACTAGAACTATTCGCTCCAGAGAAAGTTAAACTCTTTGTTCCTGTATATCCTGTTGCCGTATTATGACTCGCATCTACCGCTCTAATGGTAATCGTTTGAGCTTCTCCTGCATTCTGACTCGCAGTTCCTGTGATCATCATGTGATCGGCCACTCCAGAGTTGATCTGTACACTTCCACTTGTTACCGCTGTTCCACTTTGTGGGGTAAAGGTAAAGGTTCCTGTTCCTACGGTTCCTGTGAAGATCAATTGGCTTGTCAAGTTCGCTACACCTGCTGTGAAATCGCCCGCACTACTCAACTTATTCGTTCCTGATAATCCAGTGATTGCTCCTGTTAAGCTCGTTGTCACTGTGACATTATTCGCACTGGCATCAAAGCTAGCTACGGTATTGCCATAGGCATCTTGTGCCGTTAGTGTATTCGTTCCGGTAAAGGCAGTACCCGTGATTTGTGGTGTCGCTAAGCTCACAGCTAATTTGCTATACGTAGCAGCACTCACAGTTACTGATAAGCGATCGGCTCCTGAAGTGGTCACACTAGCTTGTGTAGCTACCAATTGAGCGGTCTCCGCTTTATATAATTTTACTAAAGCTGTTCCTACTCCACTACTGAATGTTACTACCGTAGCGGTACCAAAGTTAATATCAGCAAGGTCCTTATCTCGTGCCGTGGCGGCTGTGCTTGGGCTTGTAGAACTATTCGCTCCTGTGAAGACAATCGATTTATCTCCCGTATATCCTGTGGCAGTATTGCCATTGGCATCTTTGGCGGTAATCGTAACGGTTTGACTTCCTCCTGCGGTTTGCGTGCCAGTTCCCGTCACTATGAACTTCGTAGCTGCACCCGAGTTCACCGTGATGCTTGAGCTAGTCGCGGCAGTACCTGAGGCTGGTGTGAAGGTAAACGTTCCTGATCCAGAAGTTCCTGTGAATGTTAAACCTAAGCTTGTTAAATTGGCTACTCCACTGCTGAAATCTCCTGCTTGATTTAATACGTTATTCACTCCTGAACCTAGGCCACTGATGCTTCCTGTTAAACTAGTCGTTACTGTTATGTTATTGCCTGATGGATTGAAGCTGGTTACAGTATTTCCATAAGCATCTTGAGCCGTTAAGGTATTCGTTCCAGTAAAGGCGGTACCATTGATTTGGGGACTCGCTAAGCTTACGGCTAGTTTGCTGAATGTAGATGGCAAGACAGTTACAGCCAATTCATGGGAATTGCCTGTTGCATTGATTGTGCCATCAGTTGTTGTTATTAAAGCACTCTCTGCTTTGTATAAGACCACCGATGCCGTCGCCACTCCATTCGTAAATACAATACTAGTTGCTGTTCCAAAGTTCGTGCCGTTCGCTGTCGCTACCGTCGCTGGACTGCTAGAACTATTCGCTCCAGAGAAAGTTAAACTCTTTGTTCCTGTATATCCTGTTGCCGTATTATGACTCGCATCCACTGCTCTAATCGTAATCGTTTGAGCTTCTCCTGCATTCTGACTCGCAGTTCCTGTGATCATCATGTGGGTGGCTGCTCCAGAGTTGATCTGTACCGTTCCACTTGTTACCGCTGTTCCACTTTGTGGTGTAAAGGTAAAGGTGCCTGTTCCTACTGTTCCTGTGAAGATCAATTGGCTTGTCAAGTTCGCTACACCTGCTGTGAAGTCGCCCGCACTACTCAACTTATTCGTTCCTGATAATCCAGTAATTGCTCCTGTTAAGCTCGTTGTCACCGTGACATTATTCGCACTGGCATCAAAGCTAGCTACGGTATTGCCATAGGCATCTTGTGCTGTTAGTGTATTCGTTCCGGTAAAGGCGGTACCCGTGATTTGTGGTGTCGCTAAGCTCACAGCTAATTTGCTATACGTAGCAGGACTCACAGTTACTGATAAGCGATCGGCTCCTGCTGCCGATAAAGTTCCATCGGTAGCGGCAATAGTGGCACTTTCAGCTTTGTACAAGACCATAGATCCTGTAGCCACACCCGCGGTAAAGGTCATGCTGGTGGCTGTTCCAAAGTTCGTACCTGCCACAGTTGGAGCTGTAGAAGGACTTGTCGAACTTGCGGCTCCTGAGAATGTAATATTTTTAGCACCCGTATATCCCGTAACAGTATTATCGTTGGCGTCTTTGGCTGTTAGGGTAATTGTCTGACTACCTCCTGCTGTTTGAGTTCCTGTTCCTGTTACTACCAATTTAGTTGCTTCCCCTGCATTCACGGTAATACTTGAACTCGTCACAGCTGTTCCAGTAGCTGGGGTAAATGTGAAAGTTCCTGCTCCCGCATTACCTGTGAATTTCAAACCAAGGCTTGTTAAATTAGCAACTCCACTGCTGAAATCACCTGCTTGATTCAATACGTTGTTTACCCCTGATCCTAAACCAGTGATCGCTCCCGTCAAACTTGTTGTTACTGTTACATTATTCGTATTAGCAGCAAAAGAAGTTACTGTATTACCGTAAGCATCTTGAGCCGTTAAGGTATTGGTTCCAGTAAAGGCAGTACCATTGATTTGTGGACTCGCCAAGCTTAAAGCTAATTTACTGAAACTCGCTTCAGAAACTGTCACCGATAGACGATCAGCTCCAGCAGCAGAAATACTTCCGTCAGTAGCTGCAACCGTTGCAGATTCTGCTTTGTACAAGGCCATGCTTGCAGTTGCTACACCATTTGTAAATGTTAAGCTTGTTCCTGTACCAAAATTAGTTCCAGCAACCGTTGGAGCTGTACTTGGACTTAATGAACTTGCTGCTCCTGAGAATGTGATGCTATGAGAACCTGTATAAGCAGTTGCCGTATTTCCACTGGCATCTTTGGCTGTTATTGTAATGGTTTGTGATCCACCAGCTGTTTGAGTTCCTGTTCCTGTTACAACCAATTTGGTCGCAGTTCCAGAATTAATTGTGATGGATGAACTAGTCACTGCGGTTCCTGTGGCTGGCGTGAACGTAAAGGTACCTGAACCTACGGCCCCTGTGTATTTTAACCAACCAGAAATATCTGCTACACCATTCACAAATCGTTCAGAAGCTAAAATTACATCGCCTCCAACAAAACCAGAAATTGTTCCAGTTAAGCTAGTCGTAACTGTAATATGATTTAATGCAGCATTAAAAGTGGTTACCGTATTTCCATAAGCATCTAAGGCCGTTAGATTGTTGGTACCTGTAAATGATACCCCACTCACTTGTGGACTAGCCAAACTCACCGCTAATTTAGCGAAGGTTGTTGCACCTACAGCGACCGTTAAACGATCCGCTCCTGAGGTCGTAATTGCTCCTTGCGTTGCTACAATAACCGCTGATTCTGCTTTGAATAAAGACATAGAGGCTGATGCCACTCCCGAGGTGAAGCTTAGCGTGGTCGCAGTTCCAAAATTTGTACTAGCAACTGTAGGAGCTGTTGCAGGACTAGAAGAACTAGCTGCTCCCGAGAATGTTATGGATTTACTTCCAGTATATCCAGTAGCAGTATTGCCTGAAACATCTTTGGCTGTAATGGTTATTGTTTGTGCTCCACCAGCTGTTTGTGTACTTGTTCCCGTCACTACAAACTTAGTAGCATCTCCAGGCAAAATATCACCGGAGTCTGTACCTGTTGCCCCAGAAGCAGAAGTAAATACCAAGGCTCCCGTTCCCGAATTTCCTGTTAAGGTTAATTTATTGGTCAAGTTTGATACACCATTGACAAAATCAGCGGCAGAATTCAATACATTTCCTCCTGACAAACCTGAGATAACAATGCCCACATCGGGAACACCTGTTACGGTAATGATATTTTGAGACGCATCAAAATCTGTCACTGTATTTCCATATGCATCTTGTGCAGTAATTGTATTCACTCCTGTCCATGCGACAGCATTAATTTGAGGAGATGTTAAGTCAACCGCAAATTTGCTTAATGTACTTGGGCTAACTGTCACCGAAAGACGATCGCCTCCACTGGATGAAATAGTTCCATCAGTAGCAGAAACAGTAGCAGATTCGGCTTTATATAATCTCATGGATGCAGTTGCTACACCATTCGTAAATGTTAGGCTAGTTCCTGTGCCAAAATTTGTTCCAGCTACCGTTGGAGCCGTACTTGGACTCAATGAACTTGCAGCTCCTGAGAATGTGATGCTATGAGAACCCGTGTATGATGTGGCAGTGTTGCCATTCGCATCTTTCGCTGTTAGGGTAATGGTTTGTGTTCCTCCAGCAGTTAATGTCCCTGTGCCAGTGACCACTAATTTAGTAGCAGCGCCTGGAGCAAATGTAATAGTAGATTGCGTTTGTGAACCACCTCCACTTTTCACAGCTGTTCCACCAATCGTTGCCACAAATACACCTGAACCAGCTGAGGTTTGAGATGTTACCGTAGCTGTGTAAGTACCATCACCTACATTGGTAACCGCTCCAATTGTTCCTAAACCTGATAATTTAGTAATTGTTACCGTTGCTCCTCCAGTACCAATGTTATTTCCATTGGCATCTTTAGCCGTAACCGTTAATGTTTGTGTGGTCACACCATCGGCTGTAATGCTCGCACTCGTTGGAGTCAATGTAGATATGGCTGCATCAATAGCGCCAGGTACATAAGTTATGGTGGATTCGGTTTGAACACCTGTACCACTTTTCACTTCTGCCCCGCCAATGGTTGCTACGAATACGCCAGACCCTGAGGCACTAGCCGCCGTAACAGTAGCTGTATAAGTTCCGTTTCCTACATCGCTCACAGCGCTGATTGAACCAGTACCTGATAATTTAGTAATAGTCACCGTGGACCCACCCGATGTTAAGTTATTTCCAAATTCATCTTTGGCTCGAACTGTCAATAGCTGAGTACTTGCTCCATCCGCCGTGATACTAGCAGAGGTAGGCAATAAAGTAGAAATAGCGGCATCCACACTGGCTGGATTGACTGTTATATTATCTGATGCATCCAAAATACCCGTAGCTCCGTCGGCACTAGGACTTGCATCGGAAACAGACACGGTATAATTACCCGCCAAAGTATTTCTGAACCAGAAATTGGCAATGGAATCTCCATCAGCAATGTTCACCGAAGTAATAATGCTTCCATTGTTTGCTGTACTATGGAAAGTACCACCTGTATTGTATAAATATACGGTTTGTGCTCCTACGGTATTGGATAAATTAGCAACATCACGACGAGATACCGTGTAAGCCGCTCTTGTACCAGCTGCGATATTAGCTGGTGCATTAATCACAAACTTAGTCGTTCCTGCTGTTTCACCTGCATAAAAATCGCCCAATGAAGTAAATCCTGAACTTTGAACGGAGGTTCCTGTTCTGGTTCCCGCAGTACCTATTGACCAAACATCACTTAATTTTTTTCTAACAATGAGAGCTGCTGTGTTGGCGCTTCCTTGGACATCTCCTCCGACATAATTCAAGGTTGCATCCAGAGAACTGTAAGTACCCGACGTATTATCTAAATCGTTAATGGTCCAATAACGGTTGATGTATTTGGACTGACTAATACCTGAAGCTACTGCCGGAGCCGAACCTGGCACCGTAGTGGAAGTAGTAATGGTTAAATTACCTGATCTTCCAGTAAAAGATAAACTCAATGGAGCATAATTTCCTGAATCACCGATTGGGAAACTCACTGCACTGGAGTTTTGAGGTATGCCTCTAGCCAATTTACCATGAACGTATCTAGCACTACTAGCACCTGAAATACTTGCTCCACTGGCTATGGTCAATATATTCCCACCATTGGTCACCACTTTTCCATTTTGGAATGTCAAGGTACCATTGATTAATAAATCCGAATCTAAGGCAATGCCTGAAGCTGCATTGACCGTTAAATTACCTAATTGACGTGAGCCAGATTTAAAGCTGAATGTTGGGGTTCCCGATGTGGTATTTACGACCAAATTAGAACTTGAGCTACCCAGTAAATTTCCAGTAATGGTCGACATAGAACCATTAAGCGTCAAAGTATTGGCGCCAATAGCTAAATCACCACTAGCTAAATTAAAGTTTTGAGATACACTGATATTTCCATGCAATGTCTGGGTCACACTTTGAGAAGCATTATTCCACTCCACATTCATGAAGTTCTGATCCAAACCTGACGTTAATGCCGTACTTGTAATTCCATTGACTTTTAATAAGGCATGAGTACCCGCACCTGCGTTTGAGGTCCATGTAGAAGCTGGGATTGAACCACCGTTTCTTGCATGCTCATAAGTACCTCCGTGGAAGGCTAATAATTCTGAACCAAGTACGTTCACAAAAGTTCCTCCCGAGTTTTTAAATGTACCGTGGGTGTGAATATTGTACTCTGCTGTTGGATCTGTTGCGTGTTTTAATGTTAATGTACTTCCAGAAGGTAAGTCAAATACCCCATCGATAATTAAACTATATAATTCAATATTGGTATTTAAAGTAGTCGTAATTCCTGATGGGATTTTAACGATATCATATTCTCCTTGAGAAGTTTGAGTAGGCGCAACACTGGCACCAAACACAGTTCCTCCATCCGTGGATACTTCCCAACCTACTGAAGTCCAGTTTCCACTCGAAGTAGGTTGATAAATCGCTCCTTCTGTAATGGTGAACGAGCCTGTGGAACTAGCCGTCAAACTCATTCCTGAGATTGCCGAAGTCGTTACTATGGCATTGTTATTGTAGGTATACAAAGGCGTATTTCTCGTCGACTCCGTAAATCTCAAATAATCAATTAAGAAAGAACTACTTCCCGAATTAATGGTAACAGTCACAGGATTTCCTAACAATACGCCACCCGCTGTGGTACGAACTAATTTGTCTGTCTTATCGGTTCCACCAATGGTTAAGCCTAATTGTAAAGTCGTATTGGTATTGACATTCACTTGGTTACCGTATGGATCTTGAACGATGGCGTTCAAGGTCACGTTATTGGATCCCAAAGTAGGATAAGTAGGAGATAAAGCTGTTGCTACCAATTTTGAAGCAGTAGCTCCACTAACAGTGACACTTAATTTATCTTCAGATGCAGATGAACTGACTGTTCCATCGGTCACAGAAACAAGTGCAGATTCCGCTTTATATAAGATCATAGAAGCTGTACCCACCCCATTGGTGAAGGTCACCACCGTACTACTACCCAAATTAATGGCAGTAGCGTTTTTATTAGTAACCGTAGGTGCAGTCACAGGATTTGTGGAACTCGTTGCTCCAGAGAAAGTCAAAGTTTTGTCACCCGAATATCCTGTTACCGTATTACCCTCAGCATCTTTGGCTGTCAAAGTAATGGTTTGTGCTGCTCCAGCTGTTTGTGAACCTGAGCCTGTAATGACCAATTTAGCCACTGTACCTGCACTGATGGTGACATTCGAACTTGTCACTGCGGTTCCTGATGCTGGAGTAAACGTAAATGTTCCTGTTCCCGCATTTCCGGTGAAGATTAAACCTGAAATGGATGATACACCACTGGTGAAATCACTGACATTATTTAATTTATTGGTCCCAGTTAAACCTGTAATCGTACCTGTTAAGGTAGTTGTAACCGTAATGTTATTGGTAGCAGCATTAAAACCTGTGGCTACGTTACCCCAGAAGTCATAAGCTGTTAAGGTATTGGTTCCCGTAAAGGATTGTCCACTTGTCTGAGGGCTCGCTAAACTTACCGTAAATTTAGCCCCCACACTTGGGTTAACGGTGATGGATAAACGATCACCACCTGTAGAAGCGGAAATGGAAGTGGCACTAGCTGTAATGAAGGTAGATTCTGCTTTATAAAGTGCCATACTACCTGTGGCTACACCAGCCGTAAAGGTCATGGTTGTGGCCGTACCAAAATTCACTGCAGCCGCCGTTTTATCGTTTACTGTTGGCGCAGTTACCGGATTAGCGGATGAACTTGCTCCAGCAAAAGTAACATCGTGATCCCCTGTATAAGTCGTTACTGTATTTCCATTAGCATCTTTAGCTGTAATAGTCACGGTTTGAGTACCTCCTGCTGTTTGCGTTCCTGTGCCTGTTACAACCAAACGAGTTGCTGTTCCTGCACTCATGCTTACACTTCCCGAGGTCACGGGTGTTCCAGAGGCTGGTGTAAAGGTAAATGTTCCTGTTCCAGCTGTACCTGTAAAAGTCAACTTGCTGGTCAAATTAGCTATACCTGAGCTAAAGTCGGCTACATTATTGATCAAGTTTGAACCATTCAATCCAGAAACTGTACCTGTCAATGAAGACGTTACTGTAATAGCATTGGTCGAAGCATTGAAAGTCGTGGCTACGTTACCATAGGCATCATAAGCCGTCAATGTATTGGTTCCTGTAAAGGCGGTTCCTGAATTTTGAGGACTTGCTAAACTTACTGTAAACTTGGTAGCTACGCCATGACTAACCACTACCGTTAATCGGTCTCCACCAGTAGATGCGTTGATTCCATCTGCACTAGCAGCTATGTTGGCTGTTTCAACTTTATATAATTTCAAATCCGAAGTAGCTACCCCGTTGGTAAAGGCTACCGTCGTAGCTGTTCCAAAATCAATGGATGCACTCGTATTGTCTGTTGCATTAGGGGCTGTAACTGGACTAGCCGAAGAGCTTGCTCCAGAGAATGTCAAGGCATGATTTCCTGTATATCCAGTAGCAGTATTACCATTGGCATCCTTCGCTGTGATGGTCATGGTCTGCGTAGCTCCTGCCACTTGAGTTCCTGTTCCTGTAATCACAAATTTCGTAGCAGCACCCGAACCAATAGTTACACTGGAACTTGTTGCTGCAGTACCTGTATTGGGAGTAAAGGTAAATGTACCCGATCCAACAGTTCCTGAGAATACCAAACTGGAAGTTAAGTTGGCCACTCCAGAAGTAAAGTCTCCTGCACTATTTAAGATATTTGTTCCTGATAAACCTGTAATAGCTCCTGTTAAGGAAGTAGTTACCGTTACTGGGTTCGTTGAGGCGTTAAATAAAGAAGTATTACCATACGCATCTTGTGCGGTTAAGGTATTAGTTCCTGTAAAGGCTACTCCATTATTTTGTGGGCTAGTTAAACTAACCACCAGTTTACTAAAGGTAGCAGCAGAAACCACCACGCTTAAACGATCCGCACCTGTCGTAGTAATACCACCTTGCGTAGCAACCAGATTTAAGGTTTCCGCTTTATAAGGCACAAAACTAGCTGTTGCCACTCCATTACTGAACGAGACATTGGTCGCAGTACCCAAATTGGTACCTCCTACCGTAGGAACCGTAACGGGGTTAGATGAACTTGCAGCACCTGTAAAGGTCAAGGACTTAGTACCGGTATAACTTGTAGCCGTATTGCCACTCGCATCTTTTGCTGTAATGGTAATAGTTTGAGCACTACCAGCCGTTTCAGTACCACTTCCAGTAATCACAAATTTAGTGGCTGTGCCCGGATTAATTACTCCATTAAATGATCCTGTGGCACCTCCAGTAGTTGATGTAAATGTGATGGTGCCTGAACCTGAAGTCCCCGTATAAATTAATTTACCTGTCAAATCGGCTACTCCATTCACAAAATCTGAAATACTTGTCAATTTATCTGTACCAGACAAGCCTGTAATGGTTCCACCCAAATTAGTTGTGGCAGTAACATTGTTCGCCGAAGCATCAAATGTTAAGACCGCATTACCATAGGCATCTTCTGCTATCAGATTATTTACTCCTGTAAATGCTACTCCACTGGTTTGTGGGGTAGTGAAGGCTAATTCAAATTTAGTTAATGTACTATGGCCAACAGTAACTGTCAAACGATCGGCTCCTGATGAAGCGATACTACCATCATTGGCCACAATATTTGCCACTGCCGCTTCATATAATATCATAGATGCTGTAGCGACTCCATTCGTAAATGTCACATTGGTACTTGTTCCAAAATCAATACCTCCTACAGTAGGCGCTGTTTGCGGATTATGAGAAACATTGGCACCAGAAAAAGTCAAGGCCTTCACTCCTGTATAAGAAGTTACCGTATTTCCTTGTGCATCCTTGGCTGTTAAAGTTATCGTTTGACTCGATCCTGCAGTAATCGTACTAGTTCCTGTAATTACTAGTCGAGTAGCTGCACCTGTGTTTATGGTCACATTGCCACTTGTACCTGAGGCACCACTAGCCGTGGCAAAACTAAATGTACCTGTGCCCACTGTTCCTGTGAATTTCAAACCTAAACTAGTTAAGTTAGCCACTCCACTACTAAAGTCGCCAGCTTGGTTCAATAAATTATTTAGCCCTGAACCTAATCCGCTGATGGTACCTGTTAAGGTACTTGTTACTGTTACAGGATCAGTATTGGCAGCAAATGTAGTTACGGTATTACCGTAAACATCTTGTGCTGTTAAGGTATTTGTACCCGTGAAGGCCGTTCCATTGGTTTGTGGACTTGCCAAACTCGCTACCAATTTATTTAATGTGGCGGCTGAAACGACTACGCTCAAACGATCAGCACCGGAAGTAGTAACACCGCCTTGCGTTGCCACAAGAAGTGCTGTTTCTGCTTTGTATAATTTCACTAAAGCCGTTCCAACTCCACTGCTGAAAGTTACCACAGTAGCTGTACCAAAGTTAATATCGGCAAGATCTTTATCTCTTGCCGTGGCAGCGGTTGTTGGATTAGTCGAACTATTCGCTCCAGAGAAGACGATAGATTTGTCACCAGTATATCCTGTGGCCGTATTTCCACTAGCATCTTTAGCCGTGATGGTAACGGTTTGGTTACCTCCCGCAGTTTGTGTTCCAGTTCCTGTCACAATGAATTTCGTAGCTGCACCTGGGTTCACCGTGATGCTTGAACTAGTTACAGCAGTTCCTGAGACTGGAGTAAAGGTAAATGTTCCCGCAGCTGAAGTACCTGTAAAGGTTAAACCTAGACTCGTCAAATTTGCGACACCACTCGTGAAGTCCGCAGCATTATTTAACATATTGGTTCCAGACAAGCCCGTGATAGCACCTGTTAAGCTAGTTGTCACGGTAATACTATTTCCTGAAGCATTAAAACTGGTTACAGTATTTCCATATGCGTCAAGTGCCGTTAAGGTATTCGTGCCGGTAAAGGCTGAACCATTTATCTGTGGACTTGTCAAGCTAACTGCTAACTTAGTAAATGTTGATTCGGAAACTGTTACCGATAAACGATCCCCGCCAACAGCCAAGATTGTTCCGTCTGTAGCGGCAATAGTTGCTGATTCCGCTTTGTACAATACCATGGATGTTGTTGCTACTCCATTAGTAAAGGTTAAGCTAGTAGCTGTACCTAGTTCATTTCCGCCAATAGTTGGTGCGGTAGCTGGACTAGCTGAACTATTCGCACCTGAGAATGTAATGCTATGAGAACCTGTATAACCTGTAGCCGTATTTCCCTGTGCATCTTTGGCTGTGATTGAAATCGTTTGAGAACTACCTGCTGTTTGTGAACTTGAACCAGTCACCACCAATTTTGTAGCTGCACCCGAATTAATCTGTACACTTCCACTTGTTACCGCTGTTCCACTTTGTGGCGTGAAGGTAAAGGTGCCTGTTCCTACGGTTCCTGTGAAGATCAATTGGCTTGTCAAGTTCGCTACACCTGCTGTGAAGTCGCCCGCACTACTCAACTTATTCGTTCCTGATAATCCGGTGATTGCTCCTGTTAAGCTCGTTGTCACCGTGACATTATTCGCACTGGCATCAAAGCTAGCTACGGTATTGCCGTAGGCATCTTGTGCTGTTAGTGTATTCGTTCCGGTAAAGGCGGTACCCGTAATTTGTGGTGTCGCTAAGCTCACAGCTAATTTGCTGTAAGTCGCAGCACTCACAGTTACTGATAAGCGATCGGCTCCTGAGGTGGTCACACTAGCTTGTGTAGCTACCAATTGAGCGGTCTCCGCTTTATATAATTTTACTAAAGCTGTTCCTACTCCACTGCTGAATGTTACCACGGTAGCAGTACCAAAGTTAATATCAGCAAGATCTTTATCTCGTGCTGTGGCGGCTGTGCTTGGACTTGTAGAACTATTCGCTCCCGAGAAGACAATCGATTTATCTCCCGTATATCCTGTGGCAGTATTGCCATTGGCATCTTTGGCGGTAATCGTAACGGTTTGACTTCCTCCTGCGGTTTGTGTACCTGTTCCTGTCACTATGAACTTCGTAGCTGCACCCGAGTTCACCGTGATGCTTGAGCTAGTCACGGCAGTACCTGAGGCTGGTGTGAAGGTAAACGTTCCTGATCCAGAGGTTCCTGTGAATGTTAAACCTAAGCTTGTTAAATTGGCTACTCCACTGCTGAAATCTCCTGCTTGATTTAATACGTTATTCACTCCTGAACCTAGGCCACTGATGCTTCCTGTTAAACTAGTCGTTACTGTTATGTTATTGCCTGATGGATTGAAGCTGGTCACTGTATTTCCATAAGCATCTTGAGCTGTTAAGGTATTCGTTCCTGTAAAGGCTGTACCATTTACTTGTGGACTCGCTAAGCTTACGGCTAGTTTGCTGAAACTTGCTTCAGAGACAGTTACCGATAAACGATCCGCTCCAGTGGCTACAATCGTTCCATCCGTTCCAGCTATGGTTGCTACCTCTGCTTTGTACAAGACCATCGAGGCTGTTGCCACTCCATTGGTAAACGTTAAACTTGTTCCTGTTCCAAAGGCGGTTCCTCCTACTGTTGGTGCTGTTGCTGGACTACTGGAACTATTCGCTCCAGAGAAAGTAATGGAATGAGATCCCGTATAAGCTGTTGCCGTATTTCCTTGTGCATCTTTGGCGGTGATTGAAATGGTTTGAGCCACACCTGCCGTTTCAGAACCAGTTCCTGTGATGACTAATTTGGTCGCTGTACCTGCACTGATAGAAACAGAACCACTGGTAGCTGCGGTTCCTGATTGAGGAGTAAAGGTAAAGGTCCCTGTTCCTGAAGTACCTGTATATATTAAACCTAGACTCGTTAAGTTGGCAATCCCTGAAACAAAATCTCCAGCGCTTGTCAATTTATTTGTTCCTGATAATCCAGAAATAGAACCTGATAAGGTAGTCGTGACGGTCACGTTATTAGCGCTAGCGTCAAAGGTCGTCACGGTATTTCCATAAGCATCCTCTGCTTCCAGCGTATTAGATCCTGTAAAGGCTACTCCATTTACTTGTGGTGTTGCTAGGCTAGTTGTTAATTTAGCATAGGCTGCAGAACTTACTGTTACCGTTAATCGATCAGCCCCTGCACTAAGAATAAGTCCATTGGTTGCGGTGATGTTCGCTACCTCTGCTTTATACAAGACCATGCTGGCTGTGGCGACACCATTACTAAAGTTCAATCCAATTTCTGTACCAAAGTTAGAACCAGCTACCGTAGGAACTGTCACAGGGCTAGGAGAACTTGCTGCTCCTGTGAAGGTAATGTTATGCACACCTGTATATCCTGTGGCCGTATTGCCACTAGCATCTTTGGCCGTGATGGTAATGGTTTGAGAGCTACCAGCTGTTTGTGTACTAGAACCAGTTACCACTAATTTCGTGGCTGTACCTGAATTGATGACAACATTACTACTTGTTACGGCTGTACCTGTAGCTGGGGTAAATGTGAAGGTTCCAGTTCCCACCGTACCTGTAAAGGTCAAAGCACCTGTGATATTAGCCACACCACTCACAAAACGTCCTACAGTTTGCATGATATTTCCACCAGCAAATCCAGAAACGGTTCCACTTAAACTGGTGGTCACAGTCACATTATTTTGTGAGGCATCAAACGAGGTAAAGGTATTTCCATATGCGTCTTGTGCTGTTACCGTATTGGTACCTGTAAAGGCTGTTCCACTAATTTGTGGACTCGCCAAGCTCACCGCTAATTTACTGAAACTCGCTTCAGAAACTGTCACCGATAAACGATCTCCTCCAGTTGATGAAATACTTCCATCGGTCGTTGAAACAACTGCCGCTTCTGCCTTGTATAATTTCAAGCTAGCAGTAGCCACACCATTACTGAAGGTCACCACGGTAGCTGTACCAAAATTCACATCACTCGCATTTTTATCAGTTACTGTAGGTGCAGTAACCGGACTTGAAGAACTTAAAGCTCCAGAGAATGTCAACGACTTATCTCCAGTATAAGTCAATGCTGTATTTCCACTGATATCTTTCGCTGTAATAGTAATGCTTTGAGTACCTCCTGCTGTTTGGGAGGCATTTCCTGTAACCACTAATTTAGTAGCAGCACCAGCCATAATATCTCCACTAGCTGATCCTGTTTTTCCAGAAGCAGAAGTAAAGGTAGCTGTACCCGTTCCAATTGTACCAGTGAAGGTAAATTGACCCGTTACATTGGCTACTCCACTCACAAAATCTCCTGCACTATTCAAGACATTTCCACCCGATAATCCAGAAATAACACCAGTTAAATTAGTCGTTGCTGTGATGTTATCCGTTGAAGCATTGAAACTCGTTACCGTATTTCCGTATGCATCTTGTGCGGTGATGGTATTTGTTCCAGTAAAGGCAACCCCATTGGTTTGTGGAGAAGTGAATGAAACGGCAAACTTATCTAATGTGCTTGGACTAACTGTCACATTCAAAGTTCCTCCCGTATTCGAGTTGATCGTGCCATCGGTCGCATTCACCGTAGCTGATTCTGCTTTGTACAAGACCATAGAGCCTGTAGCCACACCCGCCGTAAAGGTCAAGCTTGTAGCTGTTCCAAAGTTCGTTCCCGCTACCGTTGGTGCGGTGGCCGGACTTATCGAGCTTGCTGCTCCTGAGAAGGTAATGTTTTTAGCTCCGGTATAAGTCGTTGATGTATTTCCATTGGCATCTTGGGCAGTAACGGTAACCGTTTGAGCTCCCCCAGCTGTTTGAGTTCCTGTTCCAGTGACTACTAATTTAGTCGCTGCACCAGCATTCACGGTAATGCTAGAGCTTGTAGTTGCTGTTCCTGATGCTGGAGTAAAGGTGAAAGTACCAGCTCCTGTTGTACCTGTAAATTTCAAACCTAAGCTTGTCAAATTCGCTACTCCACTGCTAAAATCACCTGCTTGATTCAATACATTGTTGACACCTGATCCTAAACCAGTGATCGCACCTGTCAAACTTGTGGTTACTGTTACATTATTCGTGTTAGCTGCAAAAGAAGTTACGGTATTACCATAAGCATCTTGTGCGGTCAAGGTATTGGTTCCAGTAAAGGCGGTGCCGTTAATCTGTGGACTTGTTAAGCTTACTGCTAATTTATTAAAGCTTGCAGCACTAACAGCTACCGTTAAGCGATCTGCTCCTGCGGCGGAAATACTACCGTCGGTCACAGCCACGACAGCTGATTCCACGTTGTATAACTTCATGTTGGTAGTCACAGTACCCGAAGCAAAAGTCAAGGCTGTAGTTGAACCAAATGCAATATCCGCTGCTGCGGTATTGGTTACCTTAGGGGTCGTTACTGGGGCTGTTGAGCTAGTGGCTCCTGAGAAAGTTAAGTTCTTAGAACCTGTATAATTCGTTACCGTATTACCACTTGCATCTTTGGCTGTAATCGTAATCGAATTACTCGCTCCTGCTGTCTGAGTCGCTGAACCTGTTACTACTAATCGGGTGGCAGCACCTGGGTTGATGGTCACACTTCCACTTGTAGCGGCTGTTCCTGATGCTGGGGTAAAAGTAAATGTACCAGTACCTGAAGGACCTGTATAAACCATTACTCCTGATAAACTTACGGAACCACTTCCTCCTGGTGATTGCATAACATTGCCACCACCAAAACCAGATACGACACCACCTAAACTATTGGTTACTGTAATATTATTTAAAGAAGCATCAAATGAGGTAACTGTATTACCATAAGCATCTTGTGCTGTCAACGTATTCGTTCCTGTAAAGGCTGTTCCATTGCTTTGCGGCGAATCTAAAGCAACAAACAATTTGGAGAAAGTTGACTCCGAGACCGTTACGGCTAATGATCCACCCGTGTTGGAGTTAATCGTTCCGTCTGTTGCATTCACCGTAGCTGATTCCGCTTTGTATAAAATCATGGATCCAGTCGCCACACCCGCTGTAAAATTCAAGGTAGTGGATGTTCCAAATGCCGTAGCTGCTAGAGTTGGATTAGTAGCTGGATTGATGGAAGGGTTCGCCCCTGAGAATGTAATGGATTTATTACCTGTATAAGTTGTCGCTGTGTTTCCACTAGCATCCTTAGCTGTAATGGTCAATGTTTGTGAACCACCTGCCGTTTGGGAACCAGAACCTGATAAAACCAATTTAGTAGCAGCACCTGAGTTAATTACTACGACATCATTACCCGTATATCCTCCTGTAGTAGAAGTAAATGTAAAGGTTCCTGAACCTGTCACTCCCGTATATTTTATACCTAAAGCAGTTAAATCAGCTACCCCACCC
The DNA here is from genome assembly GCF_011250515.1 of Aquirufa ecclesiirivi. Classification (GTDB taxonomy): domain Bacteria; phylum Bacteroidota; class Bacteroidia; order Cytophagales; family Spirosomataceae; genus Aquirufa; species Aquirufa ecclesiirivi. The sequence goes on from NZ_JAANOP010000007.1 coordinate 26,196, forward strand.
ACAAAATCTCCTGCTTGGTTGAGTACATTATTGGTACCTGAACCTAAACCACTTATCACTCCACCTAGCGAATTCGTAACTGTTACCGCATTCGTTCCCGCATTGTAATTCACGGTATTACCATAAGCATCTTGAGCCGTTAAGGTATTCGTTCCTGTAAAGGCTGAACCGTTGACTTGTGGACTTGTCAAATCGGCAGAAAATTTAGATAAAGTACTGGCACTAACAGTCACCGATAAACGATCTCCTCCTGTTGATGAAATGCTTCCATCAGTGGCTGCAATCGTGGCTGATTCTGCTTTGTACAAGATCATTGTTCCAGTAGCTACCCCTGCCGTAAATGTCAAGTTAGCCGCAGTGCCAAAATTTGTTCCAGCAAATGTTGGAACTGTACTTGGATTCGAGGAATTATTAGCTCCAGAAATGGTGATACTTTTTGCTCCAGCGTAAGATGTAACCGTATTTCCACTCGCATCCTGAGCTGTGATGGTTATTGATTGAGAACCACCTGCTGTCTGAGTACCTGTTCCTGTAACTACTAATTTGGTAGCTTCACCTGGGTTAACCGTGATGCTAGAGCTTGTTGCTGCCGTTCCTGAAGCTGGCGTAAAGGTGAATGTTCCAGCACCTGTAGTACCTGTAAATTTCAAGCCCAAGCTTGTCAAGTTAGCAACCCCACTGGTAAAGTCACCCGCACTATTTAATATATTTGTTCCTGATAAGCCTGTAATAGCACCCGTTAATGCAGTCGTTACCGTAATGTTATTTCCTGCAGCACTAAATCCGGTTACTGTGTTACCATAAGCATCTTGAGCCGTAAAGGTATTCGTTCCTGTGAAGGCTGTTCCATTGATCTGAGGGCTTGTTAAACTAACAGCCAATTTCGTCATACTGGAAGGACTAACGGTAACTGATAATCGATCCGCCCCACTGGTTAAAATCGAACCATCTGTTACCGATACAGTCGCTGTTTCAGCTTTATACAGCACCATCGATGCTGTAGCTACACCAGCTGTAAAGGTGATGTTCGTTGTACTTCCAAAGTCCGTTCCTCCTACGGTTGGAGCCGTAGCAGGACTTGATGAACTAGTAGCACCAGAGAATGTAAGTGATTTAGAGCCTGTATAGCCAGTGGCTGTATTTCCACTCGCATCTTTTGCCGTAATGGTTACTGTTTGTGCACCTCCAGCCGTTTGAGTACCTGTTCCTGTAATGACTAATTTAGTGGCTGCACCTGCATTGATGGTCACACTTCCACTCGTAACAGCTGTTCCAGAAGCTGGTGTAAAAGTAAATGTTCCTGTACCCACCTCACCTGTGTAAATCATTTTGGTAGAAACAGAACCTACTCCGTTAACAAAACCTCCAGCCGCTGTTAATACATTGACTCCAGTAAAACCTGTAATACTTCCACTTAATGAAGTAGTTACAGTAATGTTATTGAGTGATACATCAAAATTGGTAACAATATTTCCATAGGCATCAAGTGCCGTAACATCATTCGTTCCTGTAAAGGCAACTCCGTTTGTTTGAGGACTCGCTAAAGTAACTCCCAACTTAGTCATGGTCGATTCTGAAACCGTTACAGCTAAAGTACCACCCGTATTCGAATTAATCGTTCCGTCTGTGGCATTCACTGTGGCAGCTTCTGCTTTGTACAAGATCATCGATCCTGTCGCCACACCCGCGGTAAAGGTCATACTAGTGGCCGTACCAAAGTTCGTTCCTGCTACTGTTGGCGTAGTGGCTGGGCTTGGTGAGCTCGCTGCTCCTGAGAATGTAATGTTTTTAGCTCCTGTATAAGTCGTAGCTGTATTTCCGTTGGCATCTTGGGCGGTTACGGTAACCGTTTGAGCGCCTCCAGCTGTTTGCGTTCCTGTACCTGTAACAACTAATTTAGTGGCAGCTCCTGCGTTGATGGTTATGCTTGAACTAGTAACCGCTGTTCCGGAGGCTGGCGTAAAGGTAAATGTTCCTGCTCCTACGGTTCCTGTGAATTTCAAACCTAAGCTTGTCAAGTTCGCTACTCCACTCGAGAAGTTAGCTAATTGGTTAATCACATTATTTACTCCACTACCCAATCCACTCACCGTTCCCGTTAAGCTTGTTGTTACGGTAATATTATTGCCCGAAGCATCAAATCCTGTTACGGTATTTCCATACGCATCTTGTGCGGTCAAAGTATTCGTTCCAGTAAAGGCAGTACCGTTTACCTGTGGACTTGTTAGGCTAACGGCTAATTTGCTAAAGCTTTCTGGACTGACCGTTACGTTCAATGTTCCTCCAGTATTCGAGTTGATCGTTCCGTCTGTCGCATTCACTGTGGCAGCTTCTGCTTTGTACAAGATCATCGATCCTGTTGCCACACCCGCCGTAAAGGTCAAGCTTGTAGCTGTTCCAAAGTTCGTGCCCGCTACCGTTGGTGTCGTAGCCGGACTTGGGGATGCGGCTGCTCCTGAGAATGTAATGTTTTTTGCTCCTGTATAACCTGTATCGGTATTTCCGCTCGCATCTTTCGCTGTAACTGTGACGGTTTGACTTCCTCCTGCTGTTTGAGTTCCTGTTCCTGTAACTACTAATTTTGTCGCTGCTCCAGCGTTGATGGTTACGCTTCCACTTGTCGCTGCTGTTCCAGAAGCTGGAGTAAAGGTAAATGTTCCTGCACCAGAGGTTCCTGTATAAATGATTCCATCGGTGGTTAAATTAGCTACACCACTTGTAAAATCTCCTACTTGATTCAATACATTGGTACCTCCTGATCCTAAACCGCTCACCGTGCCTCCCAAGGAATTAGTTACTGTTACATTATTCGTACTTGCATTAAATCCTGTTACTGTATTACCATAAGCATCTTGGGCTGTCAAGGTATTCGTTCCTGTAAAGGCAGTTCCGTTTATCTGTGGACTTGTTAAGCTTACCGCCAACTTGGTCATCGTCGATGAACTCACCGTCACATTCAAGGTTCCACCCGTATTCGAATTAATCGTTCCGTCTGTCGCATTCACGGTGGCAGCTTCTGCTTTGTACAATACCATCGAACCTGTTGCCACACCCGCTGTAAAAGTTAAACTTGTAGCTGTACCAAAGTTCGTTCCAGCTACCGTGGGCGTAGTGGCCGGACTTGGTGAGCTTGCTGCTCCTGAGAATGTAATATTTTTAGCTCCTGTATAAGTCGTAGCTGTATTTCCGTTGGCATCTTGGGCTGTTACGGTAACCGTTTGAGCTCCGCCAGCTGTTTGGGTTCCTGTTCCTGTAACGACCAACTTAGTGGCGGCTCCTGCGTTGATGGTCACACTAGAACTCGTTACTGCTGTACCAGATGCTGGAGTGAAAGTAAAAGTTCCTGAGCCTATCGTCCCTGAGAATATCAATACCCCAGTTAAATTTGATACACCACTTACAAAACTACCAATGGAATTCATCACGTTTCCACCTGAAAAACCCGTAACTGCTCCAGTCAATGAAGAAGTAACCGTGACATTATTCGTAGCAGCATTAAAATTGGTAACGGCATTACCATAAGCATCTTGTGCCGTTAATGTATTTGTTCCTGTAAAGGCTGTGCCATTAACTTGCGGACTTGTTAAACTTACCGCCAATTTAGTAAAGGACGATTCACCTACGGTTAGTGATAAACGATCTGCTCCTGCCGCTGAAATTGAACCATCCGTTACAGATACCAAGGCACTTTCTGCTTGATAAACAACCAAGCTGGCTGTTGCTACTCCATTCGTAAATGTTAGACTCGTTGAAGAACCAAAATTTGTACCTGCTACCGTTGGTACGGTAACTGGACTAATGGAACTATTGGCTCCAGAAAATGTAAGTGATTTACTTCCTGAATAAGTCAGGTCTGTATTCCCACTCGCATCTTTGGCAGTAATCGTAATGACTTGTGAACCACCTGCTGTTTGCGTACTATTACCCGTCACAACCAACCTAGTGGCTGCACCAGCACTAATTAATACCACATCACTGCCCGTGATACCTCCTGTTGTAGAAGTAAATGTATAAGTTCCTGTTCCTGTAACTCCTGTATAACGGATACCTAAACTGGTTAAATCAGCGATACCACTAACAAAATCTCCTGCTTGGTTCAGCACATTATTTCCTCCTGATCCCAATCCGCTAACAACTCCTCCTAAGGAATTGGTCACGGTTACAGCATTTGAACTAGCATCATAACTTGTTACCGTATTACCATATGTATCTTGAGCAGCTAATGTGTTGACACCAGTCCAATTCAAACCATTGGTTTGGGCAACTGCCAAATTAAGTCCAAACTTATTAACCGAAGCTGGACTCACTGTCACATTCAAGGTTCCACCCGTATTCGAATTAATCGTTCCGTCTGTCGCATTCACTGTGGCAGCTTCTGCTTTGTACAATACCATCGAACCTGTTGCCACACCCGCTGTAAAGGTTAAACTTGTAGCTGTACCAAAGTTAGTACCCGCTACCGTTGGTGTCGTGGCCGGACTTGGTGAGCTTGCTGCTCCTGAGAATGTAATATTTTTAGCTCCTGTATATGTCGTAGCGGTATTTCCGTTGGCATCTTGGGCGGTAACGGTAACCGTCTGTGATCCTCCTGCTGTTTGTATTCCTGTTCCTGTGACTACTAATTTAGTCGCTGCTCCAGCATTCATTGTAATGCTAGAACTTGTTGCTGCGGTTCCCGATGCAGGAGTAAATGTAAAGGTTCCTGATCCTATGGTTCCAGTGAATTTCAAACCTAAGCTTGTCAAGTTCGCCACTCCACTCGAGAAGTTAGCTAATTGGTTAATCACATTATTTACTCCACTACCCAATCCACTCACCGTTCCCGTTAAGCTTGTTGTTACGGTAATGTTATTGCCCGAAGCATCAAATCCTGTTACGGTATTTCCATACGCATCTTGCGCGGTCAAGGTATTTGTTCCTGTAAAGGCTGTTCCGTTTGTCTGTGGACTTGTTAAGCTTACTGCCAACTTGGTCATCGTCGATGCACTCACAGCTACCGTCAAGCGATCTGCTCCTGCGGCGGAAATACTGCCGTCGGTCACAGCCACGACAGCTGATTCTACGTTGTATAACTTCATGTTGGTCGTCACAGTACCCGAAGCAAAGGTCAAGGCGGTGGTAGTTCCAAAGGCGATATCCGCTGCTGCGGTATTGGTTACCTTAGGTGTCGTTACTGGCGCAGTAGAACTAGTTGCTCCTGAGAAAGTTAAGTTCTTAGAACCGGTATAAGTGGTTACCGTATTACCACTCGCATCTTTGGCGGTAATCGTAATCGAATTACTCGTTCCAGCTGTTTGAGTAGCCGAACCTGTCACTACTAATTTCGTGGCAGCTCCTGGATTTATGGTCACACTTCCACTCGTAACAGCTGTTCCAGATACGGGCGTAAAGGTAAATGTCCCTGCTCCCGAAGTACCAGAAAATATCATGCCTAAGCTCGTCAAATTCGCTACTCCACTTGTAAAGTCGCCTGCACTACTTAATATGTTTGTTCCTGATAAGCCAGAAATAGCTCCTGTCAAACTCGTTGTTACTGTTATGTTATTTCCTGCTGCACTAAATCCTGTAGCTGTATTACCATAAGCATCTTGAGCTGTCAAGGTATTGCTTCCTGTAAAGGCGGTCCCGTTTGTCTGTGGACTTGTTAAGCTTACTGCTAATTTCGTCATCGTTGATGAACTCACCGTCACATTCAAGGTTCCACCCGTATTCGAATTAATCGTTCCGTCTGTTGCATTAACTGTGGCAGCTTCTGCTTTGTACAAAATCATGGATCCTGTCGCCACACCCGCTGTGAATGTCATACTAGTTGCCGTACCAAAGTTCGTTCCTGCTACCGTGGGTGTCGTGGCGGGACTAGGTGAGCTTGCCGCTCCTGAGAATGTAATGTTTTTAGCTCCTGTATAAGTCGTAGCTGTATTTCCATTGGCATCTTGAGCTGTTACCGTTACTGTCTGTGATCCTCCAGCTGTTTGGGTTCCTGTACCAGTAACGACTAATTTAGTCGCAGCTCCTGCGTTGATGGTCACACTTGAACTTGTAACCGCTGTTCCGGAGGCTGGCGTAAAGGTGAAGGTTCCTGCTCCTGAGCTTCCTGTATAAATAAATCCATCGGTGGTTAAATTAGCTACACCACTCGTAAAATCACCTGCCTGATTCAATACATTGGTGCCTCCTGATCCTAAACCGCTCACCGTGCCTCCCAAGGAATTAGTTACTGTCACATTATTCGTACTCGCATTAAATCCTGTTACGGTATTTCCAAACGCATCTTGTGCTGTCAAGGTATTCGTTCCTGTAAAGGCAGTCCCGTTTGTCTGTGGACTTGTTAAGCTTACTGCTAATTTATTGAAGGTGGCTGCACTAACAGCAACCGTTAAGCGATCTGCTCCTGCCGCGGAAATATTTCCATCGGTCACAGCTATAACAGCTGATTCCACCTTGTATAACTTCATGTTGGTCGTTACAGCTCCCGAAAAAAAGTTCAAGGATGTCGTGGATCCAAATGCAATATCCGCTGCTGCGGTATTAGTTACCTTAGGTGTTGTAACTGGTGCTGTTGAACTCGTTGCTCCAGAAAACGTTAAGATCCTTGCGCCCCCATAACCAGTTACCGTATTGCCACTCGCATCTTTGGCGGTAATCGTAATTGAATTACTCGCTCCTGCTATCTGAGTCGCTGATCCTGTCACCACTAATCTGCTAACTGCTCCGGGGCTAATGGTCCTAGATGGACTCGTTATTGCAGTTCCAGAAGCTGGTGTGAAGGTGAAGGTTGCTGCTCCTGAAGTACCCGTGTACTTCATGCCTAAACTTGTTAAGTTGGCCACGCCACTAACAAAATCTCCTGCCTGATTCAACACGTTGTTAACTCCTGATCCTAAACCGCTCACCGTGCCTCCCAAGGAATTAGTCACTGTTACATTATTCGTACTCGCATTAAATCCTGTGGCTGTATTACCATATGCATCTTGCGCGGTTAAGGTATTCGTTCCTGTAAAGGCTATGCCGTTAATCTGTGAACTTGCTAAGCTAACCGCCAACTTGGTCATCGTTGATGAACTCACCGTCACATTCAACGTTCCACCCGTATTCGAATTAATCGTTCCGTCTGTCGCATTCACAGTAGCCGCTTCTGCTTTGTACAATACCATCGATCCTGTCGCCACACCCGCTGTAAAGGTCATACTAGTGGCTGTTCCAAAGTTCGTTCCCGCTACCGTTGGGGTAGTGGCCGGACTAGGTGAGTTTGCTGCTCCTGAGAATGTAATGTTTTTAGCTCCGGTATAAGTGGTAGCTGTATTTCCGTTGGCATCTTGGGCTGTTACCGTTACTGTCTGTGATCCTCCAGCAGTTTGGGTTCCTGTACCTGTAACTACTAGTTTAGTGGCAGCTCCTGCGTTGATGGTCACACTTGAACTAGTGACTGCTGTTCCAGATACTGGCGTAAAGGTAAATGTTCCTGCTCCCGAGGTTCCTGTATAAATAAATCCATCCGTGGTTAAATTAGCTACACCACTCGTAAAATCACCTGCTTGATTCAATACATTGGTTCCTCCTGATCCTAAACCGCTCACCGTGCCTCCCAAGGAATTAGTCACTGTTACATTATTCGTACTCGCATTAAATCCTGTAACTGTATTTCCATACGCATCTTGTGCAGTCAAGGTATTCGTTCCTGTAAAGGCTGTTCCGTTTGTCTGTGGACTTGTTAAACTTACTGCTAATTTGGTCATCGTCGACGCACTCACCGTCACATTCAAGGTTCCACCCGTATTCGAATTAATCGTTCCGTCTGTTGCATTTACTGTAGCAGCTTCTACTTTGTACAATACCATCGAACCAGTTGCCACACCCGCTGTAAAAGTTAAACTTGTTGCCGTACCAAAGTTCGTTCCCGCTACCGTTGGGCTAGTGACTGGACTTAGTGAGCTTGCTGCTCCTGAGAATGTAATGTTTTTAGCTCCCGTGTAAGTCGAAGCTGTATTTCCGTTGGCATCTTGGGCGGTAACGGTAACCGTTTGAGCGCCTCCAGCTGTTTGAGTACCTGTACCAGTAACAACTAATTTAGTCGCAGCTCCTGCGTTGATGGTCACACTTCCACTCGTAACAGCTGTTCCAGATACGGGCGTAAAGGTAAATGTCCCTGCTCCCGAAGTACCAGAAAATATCATGCCTAAGCTCGTCAAATTCGCTACTCCACTTGTAAAGTCGCCTGCACTACTTAATATATTTGTTCCCGATAAGCCAGTGATAGCTCCAGTTAATGTGGTTGATACTGTAATGTTATTCGCTGATGCGTTAAATCCGGTGGCTGTATTACCATATGCATCTTGCGCGGTTAAGGTATTTGTTCCTGTAAAGGCTGTTCCGTTTATCTGTGGACTTGCTAAGCTAACCGCCAACTTGGTCATCGTTGATGAACTCACCGTCACATTCAAGGTTCCACCCGTATTCGAATTAATCGTTCCGTCTGTTGCATTAACTGTGGCAGCTTCTGCTTTGTACAAAATCATGGATCCTGTCGCCACACCCGCTGTGAATGTCATACTAGTTGCCGTACCAAAGTTCGTTCCTGCTACCGTGGGTGTCGTGGCGGGACTAGGTGAGCTTGCCGCTCCTGAGAATGTAATGTTTTTAGCTCCTGTATAAGTCGTAGCTGTATTTCCATTGGCATCTTGAGCTGTTACCGTTACTGTCTGTGATCCTCCAGCTGTTTGGGTTCCTGTACCAGTAACGACCAACTTAGTGGCAGATCCTGCGTTGATGGTCACACTTGAACTTGTAACCGCTGTTCCTGATGCTGGCGTAAAGGTGAATGTTCCTGCTCCCGAGGTTCCTGTATAAATAAATCCATCGGTGGTTAAATTAGCTACACCACTCGTAAAATCTCCTGCTTGATTCAATACATTGGTGCCTCCTGATCCTAATCCGCTCACCGTGCCTCCCAATGAATTGGTCACTGTCACATTATTCGTACTCGCATTAAATCCTGTTACCGTATTTCCATATGCATCCTGTGCAGTCAAGGTATTTGTTCCTGTAAAGGCAGTCCCGTTTGCCTGTGGACTTGTTAAGCTTACTGCTAATTTATTGAAGGCGGCCGCACTAACAGCTACCGTCAAGCGATCTGCTCCTGCGGCTGAAATACTACCGTCGGTCACTGCCACAACAGCTGATTCCACCTTGTATAACTTCATGTTGGTCGTTACAGCTCCCGAAGCAAAAGTCAAGGCTGTTGTGGATCCAAATGCAATATCCGCGGCTGCGGTATTGGTTACCTTAGGTGTCGTTACTGGGGCTGTTGAGCTAGTGGCTCCTGAGAAAGTTAAGTTCTTAGAACCCGTATAAGTGCTTACCGTATTACCACTCGCATCTTTGGCCGTAATCGTAATTGAATTACTCGCTCCTGCTGTCTGAGTCGCTGAACCTGTTACCACCAATCGGGTAGCAGCTCCTGCGTTGATCGTCACACTTGAACTTGTAACCGCTGTTCCAGATACTGGTGTAAAGGTAAATGTTCCTGCTCCTGAAGTTCCTGTATAAATAAATCCATCCGTGGTTAAATTAGCTACACCACTCGTAAAATCTCCTGCTTGATTCAATACATTGGTTCCTCCTGATCCTAAACCGCTCACCGTGCCTCCCAAGGAATTGGTCACTGTCACATTATTCGTACTCGCATTAAATCCTGTAACCGTATTTCCATATGCATCCTGTGCAGTCAAGGTATTTGTTCCGGTAAAGGCTGTTCCGTTTGTCTGTGGACTTGTTAAACTTACTGCCAACTTAGTCATCGTCGATGCACTTACAGCTACCGTCAAGCGATCTGCTCCTGCTGCGGAAATACTGCCGTCGGTCACAGCCACAACAGCTGATTCCACGTTGTATAACTTCATGTTCGTAGTCACAGTACCCGAAGCAAAAGTCAAGGCTGTCGTGGATCCAAATGCAATATCCGCGGCTGCGGTATTGGTTACCTTAGGTGTTGTTACTGGTGCTGTCGAACTCGTTGCTCCTGAGAAAGTTAAGTTCTTAGAACCTGTATAAGTTGTTACCGTATTACCACTCGCATCTTTGGCCGTAATCGTAATTGAATTACTCGCTCCTGCTGTCTGAGTCGCTGAACCTGTTACTACCAATCGGGTAGCAGCTCCTGCGTTGATGGTCACACTTCCACTCGTAACAGCTGTTCCAGATACGGGCGTAAAGGTAAATGTCCCTGCTCCCGAAGTACCAGAAAATATCATGCCTAAGCTCGTCAAATTCGCTACTCCACTGCTAAAGTCACCTGCACTACTTAATATATTCGTTCCTGATAGGCCAGTGATTGCTCCAGTTAATGTGGTACTTACTGTTATGTTATTTCCTGCTGCATTAAATCCTGTTACGGTATTTCCATACGTATCTTGTGCGGTCAAAGTATTCGTTCCTGTAAAGGCTGTTCCGTTTATCTGTGGACTTGCTAAGCTTACTGCTAATTTATTGAAGGCGGCCGCACTAACAGCTACCGTCAAGCGATCTGCTCCTGCGGCTGAAATACTACCGTCGGTCACTGCCACAACAGCTGATTCCACCTTGTATAACTTCATGTTGGTCGTTACAGCTCCCGAAGCAAAAGTCAAGGCTGTTGTGGATCCAAATGCAATATCCGCGGCTGCGGTATTGGTTACCTTAGGTGTCGTTACTGGGGCTGTCGAACTCGTTGCTCCTGAGAAAGTTAAGTTCTTAGAACCCGTATAAGTGCTTACCGTATTACCACTCGCATCTTTGGCCGTAATCGTAATTGAATTACTCGCTCCTGCTGTCTGAGTCGCTGAACCTGTTACCACCAATCGGGTAGCAGCTCCTGCATTGATGGTCACACTTGAACTTGTAACCGCTGTTCCAGATGCTGGTGTGAAAGTAAAGGTTCCTGCTCCTGAGGTTCCTGTATAAATAAATCCATCCGTGGTTAAATTAGCTACACCACTCGTAAAATCTCCTGCCTGATTCAATACATTGGTGCCTCCTGATCCTAAACCACTCACCGTGCCTCCCAAGGAATTGGTCACTGTCACATTATTCGTACTCGCATTAAATCCTGTTACGGTATTTCCATACGCATCCTGTGCTGTCAAGGTATTTGTTCCGGTAAAGGCTGTTCCGTTTGTCTGTGGACTTGTTAAACTTACTGCCAACTTAGTCATCGTCGATGCACTCACAGCTACCGTCAAGCGATCTGCTCCTGCGGCTGAAATACTACCGTCGGTCACTGCCACAACAGCTGATTCCACGTTGTATAACTTCATGTTCGTCGTCACAGCTCCCGAAGCAAAAGTCAAGGCTGTCGTGGATCCAAATGCAATATCCGCGGCTGCGGTATTGGTTACCTTAGGTGTTGTTACTGGGGCTGTCGAACTCGTTGCTCCTGAGAAAGTTAAGTTCTTTGAACCCGTATAAGTGGTTACCGTATTACCACTCGCATCTTTGGCCGTAATCGTAATCGAATTACTCGCTCCAGCTGTCTGAGTCGCTGAACCTGTTACCACCAATCGGGTAGCAGCTCCTGCGTTGATGGTTATACTTGAACTTGTAACCGCTGTTCCGGATACTGGTGTAAAGGTAAATGTTCCTGCTCCTGAGCTTCCTGTATAAATAAATCCATCGGTGGTTAAATTAGCTACACCACTCGTAAAATCTCCTGCTTGATTCAGTACATTCGTTCCTCCTGATCCTAAACCGCTCACCGTGCCTCCCAAGGAATTAGTCACTGTCACATTATTCGTACTCGCATTAAATCCTGTTACGGTATTTCCATACGCATCTTGTGCAGTCAAGGTATTCGTTCCGGTAAAGGCAGTGCCGTTTGTCTGTGGACTTGTTAAGCTTACTGCCAACTTGGTCATCGTTGATGCACTCACAGCTACCGTCAAGCGATCTGCTCCTGCGGCTGAAATACTGCCGTCGGTCACTGCCACAACAGCTGATTCCACCTTGTATAACTTCATGTTGGTCGTTACAGCTCCCGAAGCAAAGGTCAAGGCTGTCGTGGATCCGAATGCAATATCCGCTGCTGCGGTATTAGTTACCTTAGGTGTCGTTACTGGGGCTGTCGAACTCGTTGCTCCTGAGAAAGTTAAGTTCTTTGAACCCGTATAAGTGGTTACCGTATTACCACTCGCATCTTTGGCCGTAATCGTAATTGAATTACTCGCTCCTGCTGTCTGAGTCGCTGAACCTGTTACCACCAATCGGGTAGCAGCTCCTGCGTTGATGGTTACACTTCCACTTGTCGCGGCTGTTCCAGATGCTGGTGTGAAAGTAAAGGTTCCTGCTCCTGAGGTTCCTGTATAAATGATGCCATCGGTGGTTAAATTAGCTACACCACTCGTAAAATCTCCTGCTTGATTCAATACATTGGTGCCTCCTGATCCTAAACCGCTCACCGTGCCTCCCAAGGAATTAGTCACTGTCACATTATTTGTATTCGCAGCAAATGTTGTTACTGTATTTCCATACGCATCTTGTGCAGTCAAGGTATTCGTTCCTGTAAAGGCAGTTCCGTTTGTCTGTGGACTGGTTAAGCTTACTGCTAATTTGCTGAACGCTGCTTCTGTTATTGTTGCATTCAAAGTCCCTCCTGTATTCGAATTAATGGTACCATCGCTGGCATTAATTGCCGCCACTTCTGCTTTGTACAAGATCATTGTCGCAGCAGCGGTACCCGCGGTAAAGGAAATATTATGCGGTGATCCAAAATTGGTTCCTCCAAAAGTAGGAACGGTCGATGGACTAGGGGAATTAGCTGCCCCTGAAAATGTAATATTTTTAGCCCCTGTATATGAGGTAGCAGTATTTCCACTCGCATCTTGAGCGATAATCGCAACTGTTTGCCCTACTCCAGCAACAAAATCAGTTGAACCATCTATACTAAATTTAGTCGCAGCTCCTGCATTGATCGTCACACTTGAACTAGTAACTGCTGTTCCGGATGCTGGTGTGAAAGTAAAGGTTCCTGCTCCCGAGATTCCTGTATAAATAAATCCATCCGTGGTTAAATTAGCTACACCACTCGTAAAATCTCCTGCTTGATTCAATACATTCGTTCCTCCTGATCCTAAACCGCTCACCGTGCCTCCCAATGAATTGGTCACTGTTACATTATTTGTATTCGCAGCAAATGTTGTTACTGTATTTCCATACGCATCTTGTGCAGTCAAGGTATTCGTTCCTGTAAAGGCAGTTCCGTTTGTCTGTGGACTGGTTAAGCTTACTGCTAATTTGCTGAACGCTGCTTCTGTTATTGTTGCATTCAAAGTCCCTCCTGTATTCGAATTAATGGTACCATCGCTGGCATTAATTGCCGCCACTTCTGCTTTGTACAAGATCATTGTCGCAGCAGCGGTACCCGCGGTAAAGGAAATATTATGCGGTGATCCAAAATTGGTTCCTCCAAAAGTAGGAACGGTTGATGGACTAGGGGAATTAGCTGCCCCTGAAAATGTAATATTTTTAGCTCCTGTATATGAGGTAGCGGTATTTCCACTGGCATCTTGAGCAATAATCGCTACAACCTCTCCTACACCTGCAGTAAAACTAGTAGAAGCATCAATACTCAATTTAGTGGCAGCACCTGCGTTCACGGTGATACTTGAGCTCGTTGCTGCGGTTCCTGATACTGGAGTAAAGGTGAAGGTCCCAGAACCGGAGGTTCCCGTAAACTTCATACCTAAACTGGTCAGATTAGCCACACCACTAACAAAATCACCTGCTTGGTTCAATATATGATTAATACCAGATCCTAAGCCAGATACTGTACCCGTTAAACTACTAGTGACTGTTACATTATTTGTATTAGCAGCAAATGTCGTTACTGTATTTCCGTAAGCATCTTGGGCTGTTAAGGTATTGGTTCCAGTAAAGGGACTTCCGTTCACTTGTGGACCTGATAAACTTACTGCCAATTTATTGAAGGTTGCAGCACTAACAGCAACACTTAAATTATCGCCACCCGTTGAACTGATCGATCCATCTGTTACCGAAACAGTGGCCGATTCAACTTTGTACAATGACATTGGGACCGAAGATGCCTCACCATTCGTAAATGTTATCACCGTGGCAGTTCCAAAATTGATGGCTGCAGCATTTTTATCCGTAACGGTTGGATTCGTCGCAGGACTTGTAGAGACGTTGGCTCCAGAAAAAGTCAAAGATTTATCCCCTGTATAGGAAGTTGCGATATTACCACTTACATCATAAGCTCGCAAAGTAATATTTTGACTACTACCTGCTGTTTGGGTACCCGTGCCTGTGATGACTAATTTAGTGGCTGCTCCAGGATTCACGACAGTAGAGCCACTCGTGATGGCAGTACCAGAAGCAGGAGTAAAGGTAAATGTCCCCGTTCCACTGGTCCCCGTATAAATCATCCCTTGAGCTGTCAAATCAGCCACACCACTCGTAAAATCGCCTGCTTGATTCAATACATTATTAGCTCCTGAACCTAAGCTGCTGACAGTTCCTCCTAAGGAATTCGTCACCGTGATATTATTCGTAGCAGGATTGAAACTGGTCGCTGTATTACCATAAGCATCCAAAGCGGTCAACGTATTGGTTCCCGTAAAAGCAACTCCATTGGTTTGGGGTGTTGCAATACTGGTGGACAACTTGGTCATGGTAGATGGACTAACGACAACCGATAATCGATCAGCACCTGCGGCTGATAAAGTACCATCAGTAACGGCAATTAACGCCGTTTCCGCATTATACAATTTCAAGGTAGTCGTTGCTACCCCAGAGGTGAAACTATCTGTTGTTGTTGAGCCAAAGGCAATATCCGTAGGAGTACTATTTTGCGCTGTAGGAGCTGTTACCGGTGAAGGAGAACTGGTGGCACCCGAATATGTTAAATTTTTAGCACCCGTATAGGTTGTGGCCGTGTTTCCGTAAGTATCTTGAGCGGTTATAGTAATCGTCTGACTTCCTCCAGCAGTTTGAGTACCTGTTCCTGTTATTTTCAATTTAGAAACAGTACCTGTTGTTACGGTTAAGTTGACTGTTTCAATCACATACCAACCCACCGCATTTTTAATTTCACAATTAAAGACCGTTGTTCCATCATTCGTATCCGATACAGTAACAGCTGCTTTACCGGTATTACCTCCTGATCCAGCGGTAGTACCTGGGTTGGTACCAGTAATGATAGCTGTACCTGAGGTTGAACTAAAAGTAGCTGTCATTCCATTGACGGCGACATTTGAGGTATTTTTAGATAGGGCAGTTAAAGTGGTTGTGACCCCTGCTACTCTTGAGGCATTTCCTAGTGTCAAAGTAGATTGATTACCAATAGCAGCAGAAAATCCATGTACAATGGTTCCTTCTGCATTATTGGCAAAAGTATAGGCTGTACTTGCAGCCAAGTTGGTGGTGGAATTAGGTAATTCCAATAAATATCCCGCTGTTCCTGATCCACCCGTTAAAAAACCCAACACGGAGTTGGCAGGAGTTGCGGCTGTCATGGAATAATTGACAACACCGGCTATAGATGTTACTCCGTCAAAGAATGTTGCGGTAATGGAAGCAGTTACCGCATTCCAAGCATTAGCAATCGTTGTCGTTTGCAATCTTAAGGGTGTATTGGTCGATTTGGCAGCCCCTGTTGTCCATGTAGTTCCTCCACCTGATGCAGTGGTGGCAGGCCAAGCTTCCAATAAATATACCCCAGCATCTTCGACAAAGATATCTTTCCCCTCAACTTTGATTTTATTATGGTCATTACGTACCAAAACAGTTTCGACGTACCTTTCAGTAACGTCTAATTTCAATACCCGTACAGCAAATAAATCTCCTTCATCACCAGGAGAGTCTTCCAAGCCATTTAAATAATCATCTATGGCGTGTCCATATTCTTGAAATAACAAGGCAATCAATTGTGTATCCGTAGCATTGGGGTATAAAAAATTCCCCTGGCCTTCTGAATACTCTTTGTTCATGTAAATACGTGGACGACCGTCTGGTCCAATGGAACTATAACTAGCCATGGCACCGTGCATGTTTTCCCATTTCACAAATTGAATGGGAACATATAAACCATTGCCCAAAACCAAATTTTTCAATGCCAAGGCCTTCTCATCAAAAGACGCATCCATTTGCTTGCGCTTGCCTGGAAAGAATTTAAATAACTGATCACGATAATTGGCTTGGGCAAAAAATGATCTCAAATGAAAATCAACCCCATTTTTTGCTTTCAGAACTCGTTTACGAGCCAATGAATAATCCAGGCTATCCGTTTGATCCACAAATACATCTTGTGCATAAGGTATTATAGCAGGAGTAGCGTAGGAAGCTGCTACAGGCGAATAATTACGCTGGGCGAATAAATCAAATGAATTTATAAATAAAAATAGGCCCAACAAGGCCACAAAGGTAGATTTACCTTTTAATGAAGATTTTTCAGAACAAAGTAGAAAAAGAATTTTAGTAATTCTTTGTAGCATAAATTTAATTAATAGAACACAAATTCAATAGACGAAGACTTTCCTATATTCTTAATCCATTGTAATTCGGTATAGGCTTGATGATAAAAACACTTTATAAAAACCGCAATAAAACTTCTTAAAGTTACTAAATATTTTGAGCAGAACATGCAAAAAAATCCATGAACATGTACTGAATTTTAAATTCCGCTCTTCATATCTTTCAAGTACTCAGAAGGAGTCTTACCCGTATTGTATTTGAACGCTTTAACAAAGTTAGATCTTGATAAAAAACCCGATGAATGAGCTAATGCCTCTAAGGTATTTTGTTGTGCCTTTCCAGATTGAATCAAGGTGATGATATGCTTCACTCTTAACTCATTTTTCCAATCATTAAAGCTCACCCCTAAATGATTGTTAAAATAATAAGATAATTGATAATAAGGGATTTTAGTGTCCTCAGCGATCATAGACAAAGAAAACCGACTTCTTAAATATGGCTCATCAACACAGTATTTAGCAATTTGATGGCCTATTTCCTCTAGGCGAAAATAAGGAACTTCATACGCTGTTGATACCGTCACACGCTTAACAGGTGGCGCAAAAGTAGACAATACCATCTCACCCTGAGCCCGAGAAGTAGTATGCTTTTTCTTTTTGTATTGCGGACCAAATAATACGTAAGGAATGAATAAAATGGATAAATTTTGTAAAGAATAAACCCAATATTTTATATCAAAACAAATGCTCAACACCATAGGACTGAACAAATTTCGATTCGAATCCCCAAGCTCAATATTATTAATTAACACTAACAAAGAAGCCGTATTCAGCAAAATATAAAGCACAATAATCAAGGCAATCCAAAGTATACTAACCTGATGTGTCACAAAATAATTCTTGATGCGACAACGACGGTACAAATAGAAACCCGTATAAAGAAAGTATCCAATAGTAAATATCGGACGTATCATGGATTGAACAAAAGTCGGAATAAACAGGTATTTAGCTTCGTACAAAGCCTCTGAATGCTCAGCAATTTTATGAGCTAAAATCAACTTCTCATCAAAAGAGGAAAATAAATGAGGCAAAATATTGATTAAGAACAGTACCGATACGACAACATGTAACCAGTCCTTATCCACCAATCTTTCCCTTCCGATAATCACCTTGACAAATAGAAAGAAAACTGGCCCCATGAGGAAATATAAAGGGCTGAAATTGATAGCAAACAAAGAAATCATGAATTCTGAGCGTGGCGTACTCGTCACGTCATGCACAATTCCAAAAATACTCGTTAAGAAATAAAAAATAGCTAAGAGAATCTTAGCATAAGCCCTTCCCTCCCTGTAAATGTAGAGCAGAAGAGCAACAACCAATCCTAAAAAAGAGAGATTTAGTATCATGAAAAATTATAGAACACGGAACAGTTTAATATTTTTTAGAACACGGAACAACCTACTAAAAGAGGTGTGTTACAAATGTAGTACGAAAAAATGAGAGTGCAAGGCCTCTTGAACTAATTTTTGTTCTCAATTTCAAATTAACTACTAAAATATATAATTTTATAAAGAATATATATAACATTTTATAACAACTACGGCGTACTCGAAAAAAAATTGAAAAATAATTTAAACTTATGTTTACATAATTTCAATAAAATAACATGACTATTTTAAAGTTAATCAAGAAAAAACACCGACATTCCTACTCATTTTCCAAAACGATATTGGATGTACGTTATACAAATTCCAATCTTAATATAGCAAAATGACGTTTCACATAAAGGCAAAATTGATTCATTTCTAGGCGACGAGAATCGAGTATTTAATGTGATGCTTAACAATGCATCGGAATACGCGATTCTCAGGCAATTAAATTTTTTCACATTTCAAACGAATTTGAACCCTATGGATCTACGGAAAAGATAAGAAAAGAATTTAATTAAATATTAAACTAAATATACAATAAACTAATTAGAAAAATTAGACAGAAATACTATTTAATAGCCATTTCTTTTACTTCTTCTCGAATAATCAAATAAGCTTCCGTAGCAGCTTGAATTTGCTCCACGCTTACACCTGGCGCTCGTTCTACAAGTAGAAATCCTCCCTCAGGTAATAGATCCATGACAGCTAAATCGGTAACCACTCGACGAACACAAGACTTTCCTGTCAATGGTAAATCGCATTTTTTCAACAACTTAGATCGACCGTCCTTGCTTTGATGTAGCATCGCCACTATAATGTTGGGGGCCGAGGCTACCAAATCCATGGCCCCACCCATACCTTTAACATGTTTCCCAGGTATTTTCCAATTGGCCAAATCTCCGTTTTCAGAAACCTCCATCCCCCCTAATATGGTTACGTCAATATGCGCTCCACGAATCATAGCAAAACTATCCACCGAACTAAATAAAGAGGCCCCAGGAATCATGGTAATGGTTTGTTTACCTGCATTAATTAATTCTGGATCTACTTGATTCTCTTCTGGAAATGGCCCAATGCCCAACAATCCATTTTCTGACTGTAATATTACCCGCATTCCCTTAGGAATGTAATTGGCCACCATCGTAGGAATACCAATACCCAAATTGACATAATCTCCATCCTTGATTTCTAATGCCAAACGCTTGGCAATGATTTCCTTTTTAGAATCCAATACAGATAAATGCAACAAATCATCCGTGGTGGTCCGATGTTCAATTCTTTTTTGATAATCCTTTCCCTGAAAAATTCGCTGTACATAGATGCCTGGCACATGTATTTCATCGGGTTCTAATTCCCCAATGGGAACTAATTCATCCACCTCCACAATGGTAATTTTACCCGCCTGTGCCATCATGGGATTGAAATTTCGAGCAGTTCCATGAAAAATCAAATTCCCTTCAAGATCTCCTTTCCATGCCTTCACGAGTGCGAAATCAGCGAATAAAGCCTCTTCCATCAAATAATCTTTCCCATGAAATGTTCGGATTTCTTTACCTATTGCTACTTCAGTACCCACCCCAGCTGGAGTAAAAAAAGCGGGTATTCCTGCACCAGCTGCACGAATTCGTTCAGCTAAGGTCCCTTGCGGTACTAATTTTACCTCCAAATCCCCTGATAAAAGTTGTTCTTCAAACAGCTCATTTTCCCCAATAAAAGAGGAAATCATGCATTTGATTTGCTTATTCTTCAACAAAATCCCCAAACCAAAATCATCTATTCCCGCCTCATTGGAAATACAAGTCAATCCATTGACTCCCATTCTGCTCAACTCAGAAATTGCATTTTCAGGAATACCTGCCAAACCAAAACCACCCACCATGATCGTAGCACCGGAAGCAACATCAAACAATGCCGATTGTGCATCTTTAAACACTTTATTCTTCATATCTCCTTTTTCAAGCTACAATACTAAAGAAATATGCTTATGATAAAAATGAAAAAAACGGCATATCTACCCAACAATAGAAGACATTGATCAGGTTTTGTGGCCCCAAAATCTCCTTCACGCCGCCAACGCTGTCAAGGTTTGGAACCTTGACAGCGTTAAACGTTCTTGCGTGAAACGATTTTCAAAGCACATAAATTGTCCAGCAAATTGATAATCAAAAGGCCTAATAATACCCCTAGAAGCCAATATGAATTTTGAGCTTTGGACATATTTTTCTAACTTAAAGTCTTATTACCTATTGCCTCTAAAACCTATATAATGAACCCAGAAAAGGAACCTGGATTAAAAAGAACCTTAAGCCCACTGATGTTGTGGGGACTAGGTGTCGGATACGTCATTTCCGGCATGTATTTTGGATGGAATCTTGGATTAGAAAAAGGTGGAACACTAGGCCTTGGACTAGCTACTTTATTGATCATTCTATTATATACGACCTTTACATTTTCTTACACCGAATTAGCCTGCGCAATTCCTAAAGCAGGTGGAGGGTTTGACTATGCCGGAAGAGCTTTAGGGCCTACTTGGGGATTTGTGGCAGGGATGGCTCAAACCATTGAATTTATTTTCGCACCACCGGCCATTGCCTTTGCCATAGGGGCATATTTCAATTTATTCTTTCCACAAATTCCGATCATTAGTATTGCCATTGCCTCCTATTTTTTATTTACGGCTCTCAATGCCTACGGGGTCAAAGCTGCTGCCATTTTTGAATTAACCATCACCATTCTGGCTGTAGGTGAATTACTACTTTTCGCAGGGATAACCTTGCCTGCTTTTGAGTTAAAACATCTGCAAAGCAATCCCCTACCCCATGGCTGGTCTGGATTTTTTGCTGCCATACCTTTTGCTATTTGGTTCTTTTTAGGCATAGAAGGGGTCGCCAATGTGGCTGAAGAAGCCATCAATCCTCAAAAAACAATACTAATTGGATTTGGATCCGCAATTTTGACTTTAGTAATCCTTTGTATGTTAACCTTTTTTAGTTCCATTGGGGTTAATGGCTGGGAATCCATCGTTTATCAAGCAGATGGCTCCTTATCCGACTCACCCCTTCCTTTGGCACTCAAGCATGTGGTGGGTGACAGTAATCTATTGTATCATTTATTAATTTCAGTAGGTCTTTTTGGTTTAATTGCTTCCTTCAATGGCATTATTTTAGCCGCTGGGCGCTCAACCTATGAATTGGGTAAAGTCAAAGCTGCTCCTCCTTTTCTTGGTCGTGTTCATAGCAAATTCCAAACTCCAGCCAATGCCCTGCTCGTCAACATGTCCCTTGGAATCCTTGCTCTTTTGACAGGAAAAACAGCTGAAATAATCACCATTTCTGTGTTTGGAGCCTTGACACTTTACCTCATTTCCATGGTTTCTATCTTGGTACTTAGACGGAATGAGCCCGAACTCGAAAGACCATTTAAAACACCCTTTTTCCCTTACTTTCCCTGGATTGCGCTGATTATTGCAGCTATTTCCATGATTTCCATGATGTACTATAATCCCGTTCAAGCGGGTATCTATTTTCTGATTTTACTAGGCACCAGTATCATTTATCGATTTTTTGGCCCTAAATTGACCCTCAAACCCTAATTTTCAATTTAGAAAATGACCTCTACTGAATTAAAAAACTACTTATCTGCCCATCCTACCTCGAAAGTAAAAATTGCTTTCACGGATATCGATGGGATTTTGCGTGGCAAATACATTTCCACCGAAAAATTCTTATCCATTCTTGAAAAAGGAACTACATTTTGCGATGTCGTTTTCGGCTGGGATGCGGCGGATGTATTGTACAGTCAAGGCAAAAAAACTGGCTGGCATACAGGCTTCCCTGATACACCGGCTCAATTGGATTTAAGTACTTTCCGACAAATACCTTGGGAAAACAACCTCCCTTTTGTACTAGGTGATTTTCTTGAGCATGACGGAAAACCTTCTACGGTGTGTCCCCGACAATTACTAAAAAAGATGATTGCAGAGGCTCAGGCCTTACATTTTACGCCCATATTTGCCCAAGAATTTGAATGGTTCAATTTTGCTGAAACACCAGATTCAGCCCAAGATAAGCATTACAAAAACCTGAAGCCCTTGAGTCCAGGCATGTTTGGCTATTCCGTTTTAAGAACCACGCTAAATAATCCTTTTTTCGATGATTTATTTGAACATCTCAAAGCCTTCCAAGTACCCATCGAAGGTCTGCATACTGAAACGGGGCCAGGTACTTATGAAGCCGCTATTGCCCATTCTGGTGCCTTAGAAGCTGCGGATAGAGCTGTTTTATTCAAAACCGCCGTTAAGGAAATTGCATATAAACATCAAATCATGGCCACTTTTATGGCCAAAATAGATGAAAATTTACCTGGCTGTGGCGGTCACGTTCACCAAAGTCTATGGGATGCCGAAGGTAAAACCAATCTCTTTTACGATGCCCAAGATCCCTACCATTTAAGTAAAACAGCGAAACACTATTTGGCAGGAATCCTGCATTGTTTACCCCATATTTTACCAATGTTTGCCCCGACCATCAATAGCTATAAAAGGCTGGTAGAAGGTGCTTGGGCTCCAACAACGCTGACGTGGGGGCTAGACAACCGAACGGTAGCCTTACGTGTGCTAAGTGCTGGAGCTAGTTCTTCGCGTATTGAAACCCGTGTCATTGGCGCGGATGTTAACCCATATTTGGCCATAGCTGCCTGCTTAGGTGCTGGATTATATGGCATTAAACATGAATTAGACCTACAAGAACCTACTACTGGCAATGGATATTTAGATTATTCCCACGGTAGTATTCCACATACTTTGATTGATGCCACCAAAAACATGCAGCAATCTGAGGTCGCCAATGAGATCTTTGGCAAGGAATTTGTCGAGCATTTTACCATGACCCGAACCTGGGAATGGCAACAACATTTAAAGTCGGTGACCGACTGGGAATACAAACGTTATTTTGAAATCATTTAATCAAGCCTATATTTTAAACACATGTCTTCATCCATTTTACAGTATAATTTCCCTACCACCATCCGTTTTGGTGCAGGAGCCATCAATGAAGTAGCCGATTATTTACTAAAAAATGATCTCAAAAAGCCTTTGGTGGTCACAGACCCCGTGGTGGCAAGTTTGGATTTTTTCAAATCCTTTATTAAATCGCTTGAAAAGAAAAACATCTCAGTAGAGGTCTTTTCTCAAATTCATAAAAACCCGGTAAAATCCGACGTTTACTTAGGAGTAGATTCCTATGATGCCAACCAACGAGATTCCATCATTGGAATTGGTGGTGGTGCGGCCATGGACGTAGCTAGAGCCATGGTTTTGCGAGTAAATCACCGAGAAGATCTATTTAAATACGATGATTTGATTGGTGGGGATATTTATGTCACCAATGATGTACCCCACTTTATTACGATTCCAACAACCGCTGGAACAGGTTCTGAAGTGGGTCGTAGCGCCATCATTGCGGATGATGTTACACATCAAAAGAAGATTCTTTTTTCTCCCAAATTATTGGCAAAAACCATCTTTGCTGACCCCATGTTGACCATGGATTTGCCGCCAGCGGTGACTGCTGCTACAGGTATGGATGCCTTAACGCATAATTTGGAAGCATATGTGGCAAAAATGTCGCATCCGCTGTGTGAAGGAATCGCATTAGAAGGCATTTCCTTGATTGCTAAATCCATGGAAAAAGCAGTCAAAAACCCTGATATTGAATCCAAAAGCAATATGCTCATTGCCTCTTTAATGGGTGCTGTTGCTTTCCAAAAAGGATTGGGTGTGGTTCATTCATTGGCTCATCCCATGTCTTCTTTATTGGATACCCACCATGGTTTGGCCAATGCTGTCAACCTACCCTATGGCATGAAATTTAACATCGCTGGTTTTGAGGAAAAATTCCGTCGCATTGCACGCACCTTGGAAATCAAAGATGAAAGTGGCGAAGGTGTGGTGAATTTCTTATTTGACTTAAATAATCGAATTGGAATCCCTCATCAATTACGTGAAGTAGGTGTTAAAGAAGAGCATATAGAGACTTTGGCTGATTTGGCTATTGCCGATTTTGCTCATCCAAATAATCCAAAGCCAGTAAGTAGAGAAGATTTCAAAAACCTGTATTTAGAAGCTTTATAAGTCATGAAAATCCGTTTGGGCATCAGTTTCAGTAGTACCAATTTCCAAAATTACCTCCGTTGGTTTGATCCCGAGGTGAATGCTGGAAAGGTAGAACTACTGGAACTGAAAGCTGAATCTAGTACGCTATCTGATTTTGAATCTTGTGATGGATTTGTCCTCAGTGGTGGATGTGATATCGATACAGCGCTCTATCAAGGAGCCGCTAATTATCCCCATAAACCCGATGAATTCGAAACCGAAAGAGATCATTTTGAGGCATCGATTTATCTATATGCTAAAAAACACCAAAAACCTCTTTTAGGAATTTGTCGTGGTATGCAATTAGTTCAAGTGGCAGAAGGAGGAAAACTCATTCAAGACTTGGGTGATGAAGCTAATTTGATTCATAAAAAATCAGGCAATACCGACAGAAAACATAGCATCCAAGTACATGAAGGGAGTCTTTTGGCATCCATTAGTCAGCAATCTTCAGGAGAAGTCAATTCAGCGCATCACCAAGCCATAGATTCCAATCAATTAGGCAACAACTTATTCATATCAGCTTGGTCTACGGATACCCATAGCCCAGAAGCTTTGGAATACCAAAATAAACAAAATCAAGCTTTTATGCTTTGTGTGCAATGGCATCCAGAACGTATGGAAGAAAAGGAAAAGAGCCCTTTCTCCGAAAACATTAAACAATCATTTTTAGCCTCGATCAATCATACGATATAAGATATGCAAGTTATAAACCCCGCCACCGAACAAGTTATTCAGGAATTAATTGAGGATAACGCAACTACTTTACAACAAAAATTTAGCCAATTACAACAAGGTCATATTGCTTGGGCTGCCAAGACTTTACCTGAGCGAATAGCTGTTGTTTTAAAATTTTCAAACCTTTTAGAAGAAAATTTGGAAGAATTAGCCGCTATTTTAAGTTCTGAAGTGGGTAAACCTCTTCAACAGTCGCGCAACGAAATCAATGGTGCCAGAGGTCGAATTCAATGGCTTTGTGAGCATGCTACAGCTTATTTGAAAGAAGAAATCATGTCGGACGGCTCAGGCATGCAAGAAAAAATTGTCTATGAACCATTAGGTGTCATTTGCAATATTTCTGCTTGGAATTATCCCTACTTGGTGGGAACCAATGTTTTTGTTCCTGCGCTTTTAGCGGGTAATGCCGTGATGTATAAACCATCGGAATATGCGAGTTTAACGGGTTTGTCCATTGCGAAATATTTCCATCAAGCAGGTGTTCCTGAGGATGTGTTCCAAATAGCCATTGGCGCAGGCTCCGTAGGTGCTAGTCTCTTGGACCTGCCTTTTAATGGCTACTACTTCACAGGTTCGTACCAAACGGGTCAAAAAATTTATACTCAAGTAGCTCCTAAGATGGTCCCTGTTCAATGTGAATTAGGTGGTAAAGATCCTTTATACGTTACGGATGAAGTACAAGACATCGCTGGAATTGCCGCAGGAACAGCCGATGGGGCTTTTTATAATAATGGACAAAGTTGCTGTTCGGTAGAACGAATTTACGTGCACGAAAAAGTCTACGATGCTTATGTTTCCGAATTTGTAAAAGAAGTCAAATCTTGGAAAATGGGCTCTCCTACGGAGTATGGCGTTTATTTAGGCCCTCTTTCCCGAAAAGCACAAATTTCTGTTTTGGAAAATCAAGTGAAGCAAGCGGTAGATTTAGGTGCAACAATATTAACGGGAGGAAAAGCGGTTACAGGTACAGGCTATTATTTTGAACCCACCGTTTTAGTGAACGTCAATCACCAAATGGATGTCATGAAAGAAGAATCTTTTGGACCCATCATTGGTATACAAAAAGTAAAAGATGATGCAGAAGCAATAGCTTTGATGAAGGATACCGCTTATGGACTTACTTCATCGGTATATAGTGTCAATGAAAACAGAGCGAATCAAATTTTAGCTCAAATGGATTCAGGAACTGCCTATTGGAATTGCTGCGACCGTGTAAGTGCTGCTTTACCATGGAGTGGTCGTAAACATTCGGGTTTTGGCGCTACCCTTTCGCATCAAGGTATTCGTGCTTTTACCAAGACAAAAAGTTATCATTTGCGACAGCCCTAGCACGGCTTTTGATCCACAAAACCTATGAACTATGAAAACTTTCCTATTAGCTAGCCTACTTGTCACATGTGGCCTTCAAGGCTCATTGTTGGCTCAGAAATCTCGCCTTAATCCACTGGCTTATGATGAGATTCCTTTGGGTCAAATACATCCGACAGGTTGGCTGAAACAGCAAGTGGACATCATGGTTAAAAATTCGACCGGGCATCTGGATGAAAATCATAAGAAGATTAAAACCGATAATGGCTGGTTAGGTGGCAAGGGCGATGATTGGGAAGAAACACCTTATTGGCTAGATGGCGCCTTACCAGCGGCCTATTTAAGTGGAGATTCAGTCTTAATTAAAAAAGTGCTGAACTATGTCAATTGGACTTTATCTCATCAGCGACCCTCTGGCTTCTTTGGACCTTATAGTAAATATGAGAAAGAAACAGGCAAAATGGCGGAAAATGGTGAGCAAGCAGCGGATTGGTGGCCAAGAATGATTATGCTGAAAATATTGCAACAATATTATCAAGTAAGTCATGATCCTCGGGTTATTCCATTCATGACCCAATATTTTCAATTTCAACTCAAGAATTTAAAAACCACTCCTTTAGTAAAGTATACCGAATGGGCTCAATCGAGGGGTGGTGATAACCTGATGGTGGTCTATTGGCTATACCGAAAAACCAAAGCACCATTTCTGTTAGAATTAGGCGATTTAATCTATTCGCAAACCACCAATTGGACCGATTTATTAGGTAAAAGAGATTGGGCTATTCAGGCAGCATACCAACAAAACGACCAGCGTTGGATGGACCGACATGCCGTTAATGTGGGAATGGGAATCAAATTACCCGCCATATATTCTCAATCGAAAAAAGACCCTTATTATTTAAAAGCCTTAAAAACGGGCTTTCGAGATTTAATGACCTTGCATGGCTTACCTCATGGCATGTTTTCTGGCGATGAAGATTTGCATGGAAATGATCCCATTCAAGGAACTGAATTATGTGCCACCACGGAAACCATGTTTTCTTTGGAGCAAGTTATTTCGATTACAGGAGATACCGAATACATGGATGCCCTAGAACGCATGACATTCAATGCTTTACCTGCCCAAATCACCGAAGATTTTAATGGGAAACAGTACTTTGGTATGGCTAATCAAGTCGAGGTAAAAAGAGGCGTCTATAGCTTTTCTCTACCTTTTTGGAGAGGCATGAACAATGTCTACGGACCCTATAGTGGATATACTTGTTGTACCGCTAATATGCACCAAGCATGGCCTAAATACATGTCCCACTTATGGTATGGCACTCCCGAAGGAGGTTTGGCGGCTTTGGTATATGGACCCAATCAACTTGAAACTACCTTAACCTCAGGAGTCAAGGTTCGCATTGAAGAAAAGACTAATTATCCTTTTGAGGATCAAATCCAGTTCATCATTCATCCTGCAAAAAAACAATCCTTCCCTTTGGAATTTAGAATTCCATCTTGGTGTGAAGAAGCTCGTATACTCCTTAACGGACAAGAATTACAAAGAGAAAAAGGAGGAAAAATCGCTAAAATCACTCGAGTATGGAATCCTGGAGATCAAATCACCTTACAATTTCCCACCAAAATCCGAACTCAAAACTGGGGAAAAAATTCGAGATCGGTGGAATACGGCCCACTCATCTTTGCACTTAAGATTCAAGAAGATTTCCAAAAAAATGTTCATCCCCAAGAAGGTGAGTATGTTGAGATATTACCTAAAAGCGACTGGAACTATGCGGTTTTGAAAAAATTTGTGGATAAGCCCGCTGAACATGCTGAACTAATCAGGAAGTCTTTCCCAAAGGATTTTCTTTGGAACCAAGCCAGTGCCCCGATGGAAATCGTTTTGGAAGGCAAAAAACTGCCCGATTGGAAGACAAATGCGGGTGTGGCTCACCAACCTATAACCACGAGAAACGGGGATTATTTAGGGCCTAGCGAGGAAAAATTAGAAAAAATCACCTTAATTCCTTTTGGATTTACCCGATTGAGGATCGTGGCTTTTCCCGTAGTAAAATAAAAATATCAAGCTGTTGATTTTTTGAAAAATCAGGATAATTTTTTGATGATTTCAACTTAGCTTTGACTATCAGCTTTGTTCAATAGTATTGTTAGTTAGTGTTGCTAAATAGCTTGTTAATAGCTTTGTCAGTTAGCTTTGTCAGTTAGCTTGTCAATGAGCTTTGTCAATGAGCTTTGTCAATGAGCTTTGTCAATGAGCTTTGTCAATGAGCTTTGTCAATGAGCTTTGTCAAATTTTGAAAATTTGACAAAGCTTAATACACGAAGCTTAATACACGAAGCATACAACACAATGCATACAACACAATACTTACTACGCAAAGCTTAATGAACAAAGCTTACTATACAAAGCTTAATACTTAAAACAACAATGATATGAATCCAGTAAAAAGTTATGGGGCAATCAACAAAGATGCAGCCATTGCACCCATGCAAATTGAACGCCGAGTATTAGGTGCTCATGATGTTTCCATTGATATTTTATACTGTGGCGTATGCCACTCCGATATCCACATGGCTCGTTCCGAATGGGGGCCTTCAGTTTATCCCATCGTTCCTGGCCATGAGATTGTAGGAATCGTCAAAGCCGTAGGATCTGCCGTAACCCAATTTAAAGTTGGACAAACCGCTGGTGTGGGGGTTTTTGTGGACTCTTGTCGGACTTGTCCGTCTTGTCAAGGTGGTCAAGAACAATATTGTGATAATAACTTCACTCCCACTTACAATGGCTACGAGCGTGATGGAAAAACACCCACTTTTGGTGGTTATTCTTCCAATATCGTTGTTGATGAAAAATACACCTTACACATACCTTTTACGGATCATTTAGATCAAGTAGCACCATTATTGTGTGCAGGAATAACCACGTATTCTCCACTTAAGTTTGCTGGAGTAGGTAAAGGACATAAAGTGGCCGTTTTAGGCTTGGGTGGCCTAGGTCATATGGGAGTAAAATTTGCTGTAGCTATGGGTGCGGAAGTGACCATGTTGAGTACCTCCCCTTCCAAAGAAGCTGATGCGAAACGACTAGGGGCTCATCATTTTGTGTTGTCGACCGACAAAGAACAAATGAAAAAATTGAGCAATCAGTTTGATTTCATTCTAAACACGGTAGCTGCTCACCATGACATGAATGCATTTTTACATCTTTTGAAATTAGAAGGAAAAATGCTGATTGTGGGAATCCCTCCAGAAGACCACCGCATAGCCGCTGCCAGTTTAATTTCGAAAAGAAGAAGTATCATCGGTTCCAACATTGGGGGTATTGCTGAAACACAAGAAATGTTGAATTACTGTGCAGAACACAACATTCTATCCGACATAGAATTGATACCTATGAATGAAATAAATGAAGCTTATGAGCGAATCATTAAGTCCGACGTCAAATATCGGTTTGTGATTGATATGAAGACCATTTAATTCTGAAATCAGAAAAGAGCTTAGTCAACTAAGCTCTTTTTCTGATAAATCTCATATATTAGACAACAACAAATTAGTAAATTGTGGGATGAAATGGATTTATCTATCAGTTTTTATAATAAGCCTCAGTGCTTGTAAAGATAAAAGCGAAACAACATATCCGACTGAAGGGCCGATTTCGGAGTCGGTCTACGCATCTGGAATTGTAAAAAGCCAAGATCAATACCAGGCATTTGCGTCAGTGAGTGGCATTGTTGAGCAAATACTGGTTCAAGAGGGCGACCGTGTTAACGTCGGGGATCCAATTCTCACTATTTCTCATGTGGCTCAACAATTGAATCAAGAAAATGCAGCACTAGCTGCTAATTTTGCGGATGCAGCTAATAACCAAAGTAAAATAAACGATGCTCAATTGTTCGTTGATTTAGCCAAGAATAAATGGAGAACAGATTCTACTCTATTGGTTCGACAAAGAAACTTGTGGAAGCAGCAAATTGGAACACAAGTAGAATTAGAACAAAGAGAACTAGCCACTGAAAATTCAAAAGCAGCCTATTTGTCGTCCATGTTGAAATTGAAAGATTTGAAACGTCAAATTCAATTCAATGCCAAACAATCCATTAAAAATCTCTCCATTTCTAAACAGCTAAGTGCCGACTTCACCTTGAGAAGTAAAGTGAATGGTATTGTGTATGATTTACTAAAATTGAAAGGGGAAATTGTCAGCCCTCAAACACCATTGGCCATTGTTGGCAATCCTTCCCAATTCGTTTTGGAGATGCAAGTGGATGAAGATGATATATTCAAAGTAAAGGGAGGTTTGCCCGTATTATTGACGCTTGACGCTTATAAAGGACAGGTATTTGAAGCTTCTGTAAGCAAGATTTATCCCATCATGAATGAAAGGAGCAAGACATTTTTAGTGGAAGCCATATTCACTCAAAAACCTGCAACCTTATTCCCAAATGTTACTTTTGAGGCTAATATCATCCTATTCAAGAAAGAAAAGGCGCTGTTAATTCCTAGAAATTATTTAGTTAAAGATAGTTTGGTGATTAAAGCTTCGGGAGATACGGTCGCTGTAAAAACGGGTTTAAAGGATTTCAAAAAAGTTGAAATCATCCAAGGATTAAGCGCAAAAGATGAAATAAAAATGCCTGGCAAATGAATTTTAAACTAATTCAAAATATTGCCGTTTCCTTACTTTTAGCTCGGTGGAGACAAACCTTGGTGGCCGCTATAGGCGTGACATTCAGTATCACCATGTTCATCACCTTATTAAGCTTTATGTCTGGCTTAAATGATTTATTAGATGGACTTATCTTGAATCGAACACCTCATGTAAGGCTGTACAAAGAAATAAAATCATCTGATTTCCAACCTGTTGATATACATTCAAAAAAGACCAAGCAATACAATTTTATTCGATCCATAAAGCCTAAAGCCGAACGATTAGAAATTCAAAACAGTGCTGCCATCATTAAAAATTTAAAGACTGATCCGCGAGTTTTAGGGGTTGCTCCCAAAGTTACGGCTCAAGTTTTCTACCATGTTGGGGTCATAGAAATCACAGGTGTAATTAATGGTATTGATCCGGAAGCAGAAAACAAACTCTTCTTCTTCAATGATTATGTCACAGAAGGGAATTTCATGGACCTGAAAAACATCCCGAATAGCATCATTTTAGGCAAAGGTGCAGCCGAAAAAATGCTTGCTCAAATTGGAGATGTCGTTCAAATAACTTCGAGCAAAGGCGAGCGTCTCTCCTTGAAAGTCGTTGGTTTTTTTCAATCAGGGCTTCAAGATATAGATAATGTACAGAGTTATGCTTCCATATCCACCACCCAGAAACTATTGGGTGAATCCAATAATTACATCACTGACTTACAAGTAAAATTAAATGATATTCTATTAGCCCCTGATGTGGCCAAAGAATACCAAAGGATTTATGAAATTGAGGCTATTGATATACAAACAGCCAATTCTCAATTTGAAACAGGAAGCTCAGTCAGAAGTTTGATTTCCTATGCAGTAGGAATTACCTTATTAATTGTGGCAGGCTTTGGTATTTACAATATCCTGAACATGATGATTTATGAAAAAATGGATTCCATTGCCATTTTAAAAGCCATCGGTTTTTCAGGCAAAGATGTCAATCGGATTTTTATTTTAATTGCCTTGAGCATTGGGGTTTTTGGAGGGTTTTTAGGCCTTTTAGGCGGATTTGGACTTTCTGCTATCATCGATCAAATTCCATTCAATACCAATTCCCTACCCACCGTAAAAACCTATCCCATTAATTACAATCCTAGATACTACCTGATTGGGACCATTTTTGCCATCATCACAACCTATCTGGCTGGTTATTTCCCTTCTCGAAAAGCTAGTAAAATAGACCCTGTCATCATTATTAGAGGAAAGTAGCATGAGCCAAATCATTTTAGAAGCACAGGGTATCAGTAAAAGCTTTCACGATCCAGTGACCATACCGGTGTTAAAGGATATTTCATTTACATTGAATAAAGGTGAATTTGTCTCCGTGATAGGAAAATCAGGTTGTGGTAAATCCACCTTATTGTACATTCTTTCCACCATGGATACCGATTATGAAGGAAATCTCATCATTGATCAAGTGTCCATGCAAGGAAAAAATGAAGGCGAATTAGCCATCGTTCGAAATGAAAAAATTGGCTTTGTCTTTCAATTCCACTATTTGCTGAATGAGTTTTCTGTTCTTGAAAATGTGATGTTGCCAGGTCAAAAACTAGGCAAATATTCCCCCAAAGAAATTAAAGAACGAGCCTATCAAAAATTGAAAATTCTAGGCATTGAGAATGAAGCGTTGAAAAAGCCCAATCAATTATCAGGAGGTCAAAAACAACGGGTGGCCATTGCCAGAGCTTTAATCAATGACCCATTGATTATCATGGGTGATGAACCAACGGGTAATTTGGACAAAAAAAACAGTGAAATCGTTTTTGATATTTTCAAAGAATTGGCAGATGTATATGGTCAATCTTTGCTCATTGTAACCCACGACAATGAATTTGCATCACGCACGCAGCGCATCATAGAAATGCAAGATGGCTCCATTATACGGATGTAATTAACCAGAAACCTTAGATCCACCCGGAATTTTTCTAAGAAGCCATACAATAGCCCCTGAAATCAGCAAGCAGCTAAATGCCGTAACTGGAATACCTAAACTTGGATGCACTAATTTAAAATGTATTCCGATTTTAGCGATGTAAAATAAGACCAAAATATGGACTAAATAGATCCCGTAGCTGTGGGAACTTATCCATTCTCGCAAAGGAATCAAAACTCGAATCTCAAAAGGAAAGTATTTGCATAACAAAAATAATCCAGCGGTAGAAAGCACCACCGATGGAGAAAAATTGGCATATAGCAATCCATAAAACTTAGCGTCACGTATGGACAATTGATACGTTCCAATCAATGTCCAAGCGGTTCCAATCAGGAATAAAGCTATTGCCCAAAAACGTATTTGCCCTTGATGATTAAAGTCTTTGTGTCGTAAATAATAGCCTAATACCAAATAGCCCAAATAGCCTGTAAAATAAGGCAAAGGCACGGGTGAATCTAAGACCGGAAAATGGGGATTATTAAAAAGAATCGTCAACAACCAAATACCCAAAAAATACTGAATTTGCTTTTCTGAGGCCTGTCGAACCCAAGTGCTTATGATAGGTATGAACAAATAAAGTCCTATAACCATGTACACATACCAAAAATGGTAAGACCCGCCCGTAAAGTATTGTTGACCTATCCAACGAATCAGTTCCTCCAAAGAATGAAAGGATTTACCTCGTAATCGAACAGCCCAATTGAAATACACAAAAAAAATATTCCAAAATAAGAAGGGCACAACGATTCTTTGAAATGATTTAGAAACAAATGCCCCATAAGGTTCTTCTTTCCCTACTACTAAAGCACCAGTTAACATCACAAAAATGGGTACAGCAAAGCGCATGCAGCCATTATAGACATTGGCATTCCACCATAAAGCATCAGGAACACGATGAAAACTCAGCAGCAAATTAGCTGCTGAGTGTATCAAAATCACTGCGAGAGTCGCAATGACACGTAAATTAGTTAACCAAATAATAGGGCCGCTGGCCTTAGAGATTTGCATTATCAGGGCCTGCAAAAGGTTGACGATACAAACGTTTCTTAGTAGCAGCAAATAAGGCATTGGCCACTGCGCCACCGGTAGGAGGTAAAGCAGGTTCACCCAAACCAGTAGGTGCTATTCCATTATTCACAAAATGAGCCTCCACAGTAGGAATTTCATTTCCACGAATCAATTTATATGTATCGAAATTCTTTTGCTGAGGGACACCTTTATCAAAACTCAATTTGCTAAACATGGCATGACCATAACCATCAATAATACCTCCAATCACTTGATTTTCAGCACCTGATCGATTAATCACCTCACCGCAATCTGTCACCGCAGTTACATGGGTCACCTTAGGCTCTCCATCCACCATTTTGGCTTCCGCTATTTGAGCTACATAAGATAAATGAGAGAAATAAACACTAAATCCTTGGTGAACATTAGCTCCTTTTTTACCCCATTTAGCCTTTTCAGCCACTTGCTTAATCACCTCAATGAAACGATCTGGCTCATAAGTAATCTTGCCGACAGGATTAGTTTTCACTTTTTGTAACCAATCCAAACGCATTTGGATAGGATCTTTTCCTGCTGCTACAGCTACTTCATCTAAGAACGACTGCTCTGCAGAGGCTAAAAAGTTGGTAATGGGTGCACGCCAAGGTCCCGTAGTAATGGCAGAATTATAATTGAATGATTCAATTAATACGTTGTCAATAGCTCCCACAGGGAAATTATCTTGTCGAGTACTGTTTCCTGCATTCAAACCTACTCCACGTAAATAAAAGGCTATCATCTCGCCTTTCTCATTTAAACCCGCTTTAAAGTGATATCTTACTGCCGGACGATAAATACCCCCAGTCATATCATCTTCGCGCGTCCACATGACTTTAACAGGCATTTTAATGATACTTGACAGCTCTGCTGCTTCTAAAGCATAGTCGTTGTTTAATCGACGGCCAAAACCACCTCCCATTTTAGTCAATTCCACCTGAACGGTATTTTCAGGTACGCCCAACAAAGTAGCCACAGCTTTTTGGGCCGATTGAGGAACTTGAGTTGGCCCTGCTAACAAGACGGAACCTGGACGAACATCTGCAAAGAAGTTCATGGGCTCCATCGGAGTATGCGACAAGAAAGGACATTCGTATGTGGCCTCAATCACCTTAGCTGCTTTAACAATAGCCGCATTAAAATCTCCGTCCTTTCGCTCGACCTTCGCTTTGTCGGTTTTCATCCCCTCATCAAACCATTTCTGGTGAGTGCTATCACTTTCCAAATTGCTGGTATCAGAATAGGTACAAACAAGTTTTTTTCTGGCTTGCATGACTTCCCAAGTAGATTTCCCTACCACGGCCACTTTGTTTTTAAAAGAAACCACATCGATAATGCCTGGCATCTTTTTTACCTCAGCAGCATCAAAAGACACTAAAGTAGAACCAAAGGCAGGTGGGCGAACGATTTGGGCAATAAGCATGCCCGACTTTTGGGTATCTAAACCATATTGCGGTTTTCCTGTAAGAACCTTATAATTATCTACTCCCTTAACAAAACTACCAATCAACTGATAATCAGCCCGACTCTTATAGGTTACTTCCGTTGGAACCGATAGTTTTGAAGCGGCATCAACCAAAGCACCATAGGCTAATTTTTGACCTTTGTTTGGACCAAGAACAAAACCTTTGGAAGTTTTACAAGTACTCGCATCTACACCCCATTGCTGAGCTGCCGCCTGAATTAACATATGTCTGGCCGTAGCTCCTGCTTTACGCAAACGTTCCCAAGAATGTTTCAAGGCTCCACTTCCTCCCGTCAATTGACGTTCGAATAATTGGGTATCTAAATTCGCTTGACGCACCTCCACTTGCTTCCAATCTACATCCAGCTCTTCAGCCACAACAATCGGAAATGCGGTTTTGATACCTTGTCCAATTTCTGGATTCGGTGAATAGAGAATAATCTTCCCCGTATTTTCAATGGATAAAAAAGCATTGAAACGGTTGGCATCCAAAGCTGGATTCATCTGTTGCATGATGCCTGAATTGGCCTTGGATTCAAACCAATCAAATCCCAAGGAAAAAACGCCACTCAAAAGGGCTGTTTTCTGAATAAATGATCTTCTTGTCGTTTTCATCTTTTATTTCTTTTTAGAGGAGTTGGACGTCGAAGCTATTTCAGATGCACGTTTGACGGCGTTGTGAATACGGTGGTAGGTTCCACAGCGACAAATATTTCCTGACATACCTGACACGATTTCATCATGGCTAGGTTTCGGGTTTTTCTTCAATAAAGCTGCCGCTGTCATAATTTGACCCGCTTGGCAATAGCCGCATTGAGGTACATCTAATTCATCCCAAGCTACTTGAACTGGGTGTTCCGCTTTTTCATGTAAACCTTCAATGGTCGTTACTGATGATTTACCCACCGCAGAAACTGGTAAAACACAAGAACGCATCGGTTCTCCATCAATCCAGACGGTACAAGCGCCACATTGGGCAATACCACAACCATACTTGGTTCCTACCAGAGATAAATGATCTCTCAGAACCCATAGCAAAGGCGTATTGGAATCCACTTCCACTTTCACCTTTTTTCGATTAACCAGTAATTCGATCGACTCCATTGTTGATTGGTTTAAAAAGATAAACGAAAATTTACTTACGTTTTTTTGATTTTGTTTCTACAGGAACAAGCTCTTTTACTCGAATGTTTCGGAATTTCAATTCATTTCCATGACCTAAAAATCCGATATGACCTTTTGGATTAAATAATCCAGGGTGCTCTTTATGATCAGGAGTACCGCCTTTGGTGGCTTCTGCTATATCTCCATCCAAAATTACTTCTCCATTTAAAATCACTTTGATGTGATTTCCTTCTGCGATAACCTCTTGTTGATTCCACTCGCCTACTGGCTTCAAGAAACCTTTCTTTGCTGGAATAATTCCATACACAGAACCATGGTATTGGTAGGCTTGTAAATTGGCATAAACAGGAGCTGTATTATCCAAAATTTGCAATTCCATGCCCACATAAGCAGCATCTCCTGTTAATGGAGCACGAATACCTAATCCATTATTGGCACCAGGAGTTAATTGGAAATCAAATTTAAAGTGGAAGTTGGCGTATTCATTTTTGGTGAACAAGTTTCCTTTTCCTCCACGCTTAGGATAAATCACCAAATTACCGTTCTCAGGTACATAATCCGTCGTATTTCCTGTCCATTTGAATAATGAAGAACCATCAAACAACAGCTCAAATCCTTGTGCTTTCTCTTCCTCTGAAAGAGTTTGCAAAAATTGTGGCTCTAATTCTTTAACATAGATATTACGGTATACAATGTGGTTACCATGAGCTTGTAATTCAATAGCATCTTTCACAAAGATGGGAATTTTACGATCCCAATAGTTTTCTAAAATGGTGTTATCTACCACCAATTCGCCATTCAAATAAACGGTTACACGCTCTCCCACCATTTTAATGTAGAACGTATTCCATTCTTCTACTGGATTATCTGCCAATTTCAATGGATTTTTTGCATTGATTTGATTGTTGTATAATCCTCCTGAACCTACATTGGCTCCAACATTAACACGGGAAATATCCCAGATTTGAACTTGTGGGGCACCGCGTAAATAAATACCAGCATCTCCATCCTTTTCGATTTTCCAATCGACATACATTTCAAAATCTTGATAATCTTTTACCGAACATAAATTGTCTCCATGGCCTGTGAAATGTAATTCATCGTCTTTGGCATACCATCCTTTTCGCATATTTTCATCAGCTTTCACTTGCTTAATGGCTAAGCTGTCAGCAGACATGGCACGGCGTTTAACTGGATTTTCTACCAGGCCTTTCCAACCCGATAAATCCTTGCCATTAAACATCGAATAAAATCCTTGCTTATTGCCTAATGCATCGATGGCCTTTTGAGCAGAGGCACGTAAATCTGCCGAAGAAACAAATGGCATCGCTTCCAATACCCAAGCTTTTGTCATTTGACTTTGTAATGCAGGATTTCCTACAAATAAAGTGGCTAATCCATCAGCAGCAACCGAACGAGCATTGGCTTCTTGTAAACCAATTTGCAAGGTTCTCATCGCTGATAAACTTGGACAACGACCCAAGCCTCTAAACACCAAAGCACGTGTATCCATATCTTGGGTTAAATCCAAGGCATTGCGGTAACGCAAGATTTGTTGAGTGACATTTTGAGTGGCCTTACCATTACTTTTTACATAAGCTTTAATAGCTTCCAAATTCTTGGATTTTTTCACTAAATCTCCCAACCAAGACAATGATTCTGCTTCAGAAACAAAGGGAATCCAGTTCAACTGATTTTTCGCTTTCACCGCATAGCCATTCACTTTGCTAGCAACACTTGGATCCATTTTTTGAATTTGGGTAACGCAGCTTTGCAAGTGCTTCACTTCACTTTCCGAACTCGCATTAGAAAGTTTTTGAGCAATGATATCAAAATCAGCAGGACTAACCCATCTGAATAATACCTGATAAGCCGCAGCACGTGTGGCTTCATTGGATTGTACAGCGTTCCAAACATGTGATTTGATAGCCGACCATTGACGGTAAGAAGCATAAATCAACAAAATGGTTTGTTGGGATGCACTCAACTGAGAATAGGAAGCTACATTTTTCTCAAAAAAGTTATTGGCAGCTAAATTGCTAGCAACTTCTCCTACTGCAATACCATCTACATCGCCATTGGAAGCGGTAGCCCATACTTTAGCTAAGCCCGCATTACCCTGAATTCTCAAACGAGCGATAGAAGCTACCGTTCTTAATCCTGTATTTTTAGAAGTTTCAGCGACAGTCACTTGAGGTAAAGCCCAAGCAACTTTAGCATTGCCAGCAGCCTGCACAAAAGATATTTTCTTCGCATCGGACCACTTGGAGAAAGCGGCTGCTACCTGACTAGCATCACTCGCTTTGGCATACTTCATCAGATGTTTGACCAAATAGGCTTCCACTTCATGGTTGGAAGTTTTCGCAAAGGCCCCTAATAAATAAGCAACGGGAGTTTTCGACTTAGATAAAAGCACCTCGCTCACCTTAATCTGAGAACCAGCTGGCCAAGATGTTACATTTAATGAATTCAGACCATTCACATCTTTAGAAGATTTAACGAATGCCAAATAGGATTCCAAAGCTTGGGTTGGCTCATAAGCACCATTGGCTTTAGCCGCTTGTTCTTTTAAAATTTTACTAGCATTAGGTGAGCCTAAAGTAGCAATCGCTTTTAAAATCAATTGATTCGTACGCTGATCCGATGATGGATATAAAGCCTCTATCGCTGTACCAGCGGCTTTATAGTTCATATCTGTCAAAGCTTGTATCATATCTTTTTGATAAGCAGCATTGCCATTTTGCATAGCACCCAACACCGCTTTTCCCACTTGCTCTTGACCATAAGGAGCCAATTTAACTAATAAACGAGCTGCAGGACCTGCCAAATGATTCTTTTGTAAAAAAGGAATAATCACTGAAATAGATTCCCCACGAGCAATGGGCTGTAAAGCCAACATGGCGATAGCTTGCTTATTGACATCACTGGATTCTTGAATGATTTTCAAATTCGCTTGTACTCGTGCCGTACGATCCGCTTCATTGGTTCCCGTCTTGACGGAAATAGGTGCCGACTGCTTTTGCGCTAGAACTGTCCCTAGCGAAAGGGCTGCCAACAGCAATAAATTAAGTATTGAAGTAGTATATTTTTTCATTGTTATTACATAGTAAATGGTGCACGCATTGGTTGGTCAATCAAACGATTAGCCTCTTCATCCCCGACAAACTCTTGTTTAACAGGATCAAATTTCAGGTTTCTGTTCAAACGCATCGCGATTAAACCCATATTGACAATGGTACAAGAACGGTGACCATTTTGATCATTTAAAGCGAATGTTTTTCTTCCTTTTACGGCATCCACAAAATCTGTCTGCTGAGCAGGAGGTTCAGGGAATTCAGCCAATTTGCGCTCTACATCAGGGATATCCGTTTTAAATCCACGGAATACTTTTCCTTTAGGACCTTCAATATAGGCTACATTTTCATCTCTACCTTCGCCGTCCAAAACGATTTGACATCCATCGGCGAAAGTATAAGTAATACGGCGGAATATACCCACAGCATCAGCATCTTGAACAGGC
The DNA here is from genome assembly GCF_011250515.1 of Aquirufa ecclesiirivi. Classification (GTDB taxonomy): domain Bacteria; phylum Bacteroidota; class Bacteroidia; order Cytophagales; family Spirosomataceae; genus Aquirufa; species Aquirufa ecclesiirivi. The sequence goes on from NZ_JAANOP010000007.1 coordinate 66,065, forward strand.
GCATCCACTTCGACGTAGATAGGGCTAGTATCATCTTTGCCCAATAAATATTGAACAGGGTCTATGTAGTGCTGACCCATGTCGCCTAATGCTCCTCCATCATAATCCCAATACCCACGGAAAGTCTGGTGCGTACGATGTACATTATATGGCTTGTAAGGAGCTGGTCCTAACCACATGTCATAGTCTAATTCAGCGGGAACGGGCTGCGGCGTCAAATCCGTTTTACCTACCCAATAGAATTTCCAATCAAAACCTGTATGTCTAGAAATAGTTACTTTTAAGGGCCATCCCAATAAACCTGAATCAACTAATTTCTTGATCGGTTTGATGGTGGTATTCATGCCATAAAAATTACCTTCAAAACGGAACCAGGTATTCAAGCGAAAGATTCGACCGTGCTGTTGAACAGCCTCTGTTAATCTTTTACCTTCACCAATAGTACGTGTCATCGGTTTTTCACACCAAACATCTTTACCAGCTTTAACAGCATCAGCAGCAATAATTCCATGCCAATGAGGAGGTGTAGCTACGTGAACGATGTCCACTTCTGGTAGTTGAATTAATTCGCGGTAATCACTAAAGGATTTAACTCCTTTCTCTACCTCATTTAATCCTAATTGTAGGTTCTTTTTGTCGACATCACATAGGGCTACAACCCGTGTACCAGCATAAGGAATATGTCCACGACCCATTCCACCAGTACCAACAATGGCCTTGGTTAATTGATCACTTGGGGCTAAATAACCCTTGCCTAAGACATGGCGAGGAACAATACTAAAAGCAGCAAATCCTAGTGCGGACTGCCCAATAAATTTTCTCCGAGAGACTTTCATATGATAAATAAGCTTATTGGGACAAGATAGAAAAAAAAAAGCTTTTTGTTGGACTTTGCTGTCATGGATTTATCTATTGGGTTCAATTTTCATAAGTACCCATTGAATGAAAAAGCTCTTTTAAAATTATCAATTTCTTGAATAGGCTCATGAAGTTTCATTTGCCATAAAACATAGGAATATCGATAAACTGGTCAAATATTTTAGAAATAAAATCGTTGACCGAAGGACCTTTGCTTCGAATGTCGTTTTTCACACAACGCTGTCAAGGTTTGGAACCTTGCCAGCGTTTAGCATTCGGTCAACAATTCTCTGTATTCGTGAAATACCAATTACCTACACAACTATAAAAAAAATGTCTATTTTTGGAAAATCGTTCTATAAACCCTTGATTATAAGCCCTATATTATGAACAGACATGATTTTCTACTTCAATCAGGAATGCTAACAGCATTGACTGGTATCCCAAATTCTTACCTTCAATCTAATTCCATTGATCAAACAAAACCCTTTCTATTACCTCCACTCCCTCCCTTGGACCATAAAGGGTCTATGGACATTCGAGTTCGAGTTAAATCATCCATGACGAATGGAATCTATTCCAATGTAGAATGTGCCGTTGCACCCAAAACCATGGGACCCGCTCCGCATATTCACAAAGAATTAGATGAATTAATGTTCGTTTTAGAAGGCACCGCTAGTGTGATCGTGGGAGAAGAAATTGTTCAAGTTCAAGCAGGAGGCTGGCATTTTAGACCCCGCATGATTGAACATACTTTTTGGAATGCGAGCGAAAAGCCTTTGTTATTTATTGATATGTATTTTAATCAGCCATTTGAAGAATATTTAGAAAAAGTCTTTCATCAGCTAACACCAGAAAATGGCTATCCAAACGGCTCTGAAGCTAAAAGCAAGGAAGTAAGAGCTTTACAACAAAAATTTGGCCTCATGGCTGCCCCAAATGCTGCCGCCAAACGATTAGAAATTATTAAAAAATTCGATTTAAAATAATTTCATATTCAATTGATTATCAATAATCAGATGAAATAATTGAAGAAATAAATCGTTGACCGAAAGACCTATACTTCGAAAGGCGATCATCACCCAACGCTGTCAAGGTTCGGAACCTTGCCAGCGTTTAGCATTCGGTCAACACCACGACTAAACTTCTAGCACCATGAGCGCCAATCACTAGGGATTGTTCAATATCTGCTGTTTTGGAAGGACCTGATAAAAAGACACCAAAACCAGTTTGCTTGTCGCCCAAGCGGATATATGCTTCTTGTAAGGTGGGCAAAAGATTCTTTTGAGATACATAAATCACTAAATGTTGGCAAATAAAGGGCGCCACGCGATGGGGTAAATTAGAATCGTCCAACCAAATTGCCCCATTTTCAGCTACAGCAAAATCCCCATCTATTTCCAATACATCAATATCCGCTAAACTCAATCCATCGGCCAATGGATTTAAACGTACCCGTTGCATGTTGGGAAAATGCTTATCCAATGCTTGGCTTGCATCTGCCGCTTCTTTCACTTGAATCACCGTAGTACTCACTACTACCATAGAATGCAAAAAATCTGTCAAAGTATCAACTCCAACTACCTGAGCAGTAAATGCCCCTGGATAAGCCTTATCAGGCACTTTTACTTCTTGCAAAGCCCTAATTATTTCTTCCCGACTGCTCATGATCGATTCGATTTATACCATTCCTGAAAACTTTGTTTGGGCGGCGCAGGCATCTCTCTTTGCTTAAACCATGGATTCATCCCATTATTCACAAGAAATGGAAACCAACTCATGACTTTTCTTCCAATACCACCTGCCAATCTAAAAACAGACGGATTAGACATCATCCAAGCCATTAATTTCATCCCTAGTACCTTACCAGCTGGAGCCAAACCTTCCTTCATTAAATCTTGTCGCCAAAACCATAATTGCTCATGTATATTGATCTTAACTGGACAAACATTGGAACAACTACCGCACAAAGTACTCGCAAAAGGCAAATCGACATTAGCCTTTTTATCAAAATTAGGGGCTAAAATAGACCCAATAGGACCTGCCACTGGCTGATGATAACTGTGCCCACCGCTTCTACGATACACGGGACAGGTATTGAAACAAGCTGCACAACGAATGCACTTTAAGGAATTTCTAAATTCATCACGAGCTAATTGCCTAGAACGGCCATTATCTACCAAAACGATGTGCATTTCTTGACCTGCACGTGGTTTAGCAAAATGGCTCGAATAAGTTGTAATCAATTGACCGGTTGCACTGCGTGCCAACAAACGAAGAAAAACGCCTAAATCTTGTCGCTTGGGAATAATCTTTTCTATACCCATGCAAGCAATGTGTACATCAGACAAATGCGCGCCCATGTCAGCATTACCTTCATTGGTACACACCACAAATTCCCCTGTTTCTGCAACAGCAAAATTGACACCCGTAATGGCTACTTTGGCTCCCAAAAACTTTTCTCTCAAGTGAATTCTAGCAGCTTCCGTCAAAAATTGTGGATCCTTATTGCCTTTAGGCGTTCCTAAATGTTGATGAAAAGTTTCTCCGACATCCTCCTTTTTTAAATGAATAGCGGGTAATACAATATGGCTAGGTACTTCTTTTCTAAACTGAACAATGCGCTCACCCAGGTCTGTATCAACGACATCAATTCCTTTTTGTTCTAAATAAGCGTTCAAATGACATTCCTCTGTCAACATCGACTTGCTCTTTACCAAGGCTTTGTCTCCATGTTTTTGAATAATGGAATAAACTATTTCATTATGTTCATGCGCATCTTTTGCCCAATGAACCTGAATGCCATTAGCTTGTGCCTTTGCTTCAAACTCCAACAAATATTGAGGTAAATTACTAAGCATGTGCTCTTTAATCTGAGATGCCTGCTCGCGCAATGCTTCCCATTCTGGAAGTAATTTACTGGCCTTATCTCGTTTAGACCTGACAAACCACAAGGTATCATCATGCCAATCTGTTCTTTCTTGATTAGTAATGAATTTTTCAGAAGCTTCCGCGTGATTAAGCATGTGCATTCAATATTTCTACTATGTGTTTTACTCCTACATTAGATGCTGAACGTTTCAAAATCCCTTCCATATGCATTAAACAGGAAGTATCTGCTCCTACAATGAATTCCACCTCATTGGCTTGATGTTCTTGTATACGATCTTGTCCCATTTTTACCGAAACCGCTTCTTCGGTCACACAAAATGTACCGCCAAATCCACAACATTCATCTTGTCGCTCTGGATATTTCCACTCACAACCTTTCACTAAATCCAATAGATAAGTCAACTTAGAAAAGGGTTTTTCATTCAATTCCGTCATGGATGAAATACGCAAACCGCGTTGTCCATGGCAACTTTGATGCAAACCTATCTTGTGTGGAAAATAAGAAGGCAAAGATTTCACTTTCAATACATCCACTAAAAATTCACAAATCTCAAAAACGGAAGCTCTAATTTTGGCATCTGGATGATGCTCTTTTAGATGTAAAACACATGAACCAGATGGTCCTACGATATAATCATAGCCCGAAAAATTAGCTGAAAAATTGGTATCACAACCAGAAGTAATATGAGCAAATCCCGAATTGGCCATGGGTTGTCCACAGCAAGTTTGATTCTTAGGAACACTTACTTCACATCCCAATTTCTCCAATAATTCTAAACTAGCAATAGCTACTTGCGGATAAAATTGATCAATATAACAAGGGACAAATAAGGCTACTCGCATGCTTCATATCTTTTTAGGCTCACCAAATTAATGGGTATCTCTTGATCATTCCACGTGGAATGTATGGCCAAGGCTGCCCCTAAAGAACTAGCCTGTGCTACTTCGGCTCCATAAACAGCTAATTGGGGAAATGCAAAGGCCAAAAGCTGCATATAAATATCATTTTTGCTAAATCCTCCATCGACTAAAATGCGATCTACTGGTGATGAATCTAACAATAAACGTAAGGAATATATCTGCTGAACAACCAAATCTACCATAAACTGTTGGTATGCTTGTTCAAAGTTTTCAAAATGACTCAAATCTCTAAATTCAAAACCTGAATTCGCTAAAAAAGCAGCATTAGCCTCTTTCAAGGAAGGCATTTTGTTCTTTATTTGATCGCTCAATAGCGCATTTAAATGTGTGGAATAAGGTACTTTTAAATGGGCTTTTTTATCTACACCAAAATGAGCTTGCAATCTTTTCAATTGAATTTCATGTTCATTGCCTGCAAACAATCGAGCGGCCTTAACTGGCTTACCATTGTATTGCAAAAATGACAAAACATCGTTTTTCAATTCAACGGGCGTCAAAGGTTGGGCATTGAAGGGATGCATGGAAATACACCATGTCCCAGTGGAAAGCAACAAAAAAGGTTCTTTAAACTGCATCAAATAGGGTATCAATGCAGATGATGAATCATGTAAACCTACCCCAACAGGTAAATTTGATGAACTCATCGGAAATGTTTGATTGGCTAATACCGTATCTGGCAATAATGGTTTCAATCCTTCTTTTTCTACCCAATCATGATAACGTTGATGATCAAAATCCCACAAATGTGTATGACAACCCACCGAAGTTAATTCTGTATAAAACTGATGAGTAAATAAACTGGACAAATAATTGGGCCAATGTAATACCCAGCGAATACCCTTATCTTGATTTTTAGAAGCCGTAGCCATCCAATAAGCCATCATGCCCGAATTCAAACTCCCTAAAATAGGCGATGCGGTGGCTCTAGCAACTTCAGATTCTCCACCATAACGCGCATAAAATTCAGTAGCTAAATCAGCAGGAAATGGCTTTAAATAATTGTATAAAGGTAAAACTGCTTTTCCCTCTGCATTGACAAATACAACCGTAGCACCATAACCTGAAAAATTTAAGGCTAATACCTCAAATCGAGGGTCTTGCTGCACTTCGGCAAAAGAAGCTAATACCCACGATTGTACAGATGCTAAATCTTCTCCCATGAAACCATCTTCATCTGGTATCTCAGGGAAATTTTGACTTTTCTCAAATACAATACGGTAGTTTTTATCCCAAAGGAATAATTTCTTATTGGTTTTGCCAATATCAAAAATTGCAATTACGGGAAGTTTCTCCACCATTGACATCTTTATAATCCCGTAGCTTGGGTTTTGGCTCCTCTTTGTTGAATCAACTGATTTCTAATTCCTAAGTCGCGGAACAAAGCCATAGGATCTAAGGCCCCTCCTAATTCTAATCTTGCCTGCGCTACCAGTGAACGTACATCCGTACGGAACGCTGTTTGCAAGATTTCTTGACAAGCTACTACATCATTGGCATTTCTGGCTGCTTCCAAGGCAGTACGATCTACTAATAGTGCTTGGGCATAGGCCATTTGAATGGCCTCCACCGATTGTAACAAATCTTCTAAAGGATCTTTCACATTGTGAGAAGCATCAATCATCCAACCTAAATCTTTAGCATGATTCATTCCTTTCGCATCCATTCCATCCACTAATTCATTGAAAATCAAGAATAACTGGTAGGGTTTGATCGACCCAGCAGTCAAATCATCGTCTCCATATTTGGAATCATTGAAATGGAATCCTCCTAATTTACCCTCCATCAACAATAAAGAAACTATTTGCTCGATATTGGCATTGGGTAAATGATGACCTAAATCCACCAAGGTAAATGCTTTTTCGCCCAATTTATTCACCATGGAATACGATTGGCCCCAATCTCCTACGGTAGTCGAGTAAAAGTTAGGTTCGTAAGCTTTGTATTCTAAAAACAACTTCCAGTCGCCCGGTAAAGCGGCGTAGATTTCTTTCAAACTATCAACGGTACGTTCATACGCCTTTCTGAAATTCAACTGACCAGGAAAGCAAGAACCATCTGATAACCATACGGTTAATGATTTAGAACCTAAATCAATTCCTTGTTGGATAACTTCGATATTGTGCTGAACGGCTTGTTTTCTTACCGCTGCATCCACATGTTGCAAGGAACCAAATTTATAGCTCAATGCTTGATTCGCTTGATCTTGAAACGTATTTGAATTAACGGCATCAAAGGCTAAACCATGTTGAGCTGCTAAGGCTTTTATAGCCGTAGGATTGGTGGTACTATCCCAAGGAATGTGCAAGGAAATGGCTCCCGATGTTTGATTCAGCGCATGCAATAATCCTACATCAGCAATTTTCTCCTCTAAATTACGAGGCTCTCCCCCTCCAGAAAAACGACCAAATCGCGTCCCACCTGTGCCTAAGGCCCAAGATGGAATCGCGATCTGAAAATCTTTCAATTTGGTAATTAAATCAGATGGAATGGCTACCTCTGAATTAATAAAAGCATATCTTCTTTCGTGCGCAGCTAAACGAAGCGCATTGTGGTCGTGTAATTTATCTCCAACAAACATGTAATTCTCTGCGATTTAACGTAAAAATCCTGCTGCAACTCCACCATCTACGTTCAATGCATTTCCGGTAGATTTATGCAATAATCCACCAACAAATGCATAACATGCGTTGGCTATATCTTCTGGTAAAATAGATTGATTCAATAAAGTTCGCTTCGCATAGAATGCCGGTAATTCTTCTACCTTAATTCCGTATGCTTTAGCACGTCCTTCAGCCCAACCACCGGCCCAAATATTGGAATCTGCAATCACCGCATCTGGATTCACCGTATTCACACGAATGCGATCTGGCCCTAATTCAGCTGCTAATAAACGCGTCATATGTGCCTGTGCAGCTTTAGCCGAACCATAACCTGCGTTATTTGGACCCGCCACAAAAGCATTTTTAGAAACAATATTGACGATATCTCCACCTAAGTTTTGCTTGCGCATAATGGCCACAGCCGCTTGACTAACTAAGAACTGGCCCTTCACTAAAATATCAAATAAGCGATCCCAATCTTGTTGAGTATGCTCTAAAATACCTTTTGAAATACTAATACCTGCGTTGTTCACGATCACATCCACCCCACCAAAAGCTAAACATGCTTCACCCATCGCATTTTCAATGGATTCTTGACTAGTAACATCGGCTAAGACAGTAGATACAGAATCTTTACCAAATAAAGCAGTAAATTCCTTCTTTGCCTCCTCCATACGCTCCGCATTCACGTCGTTAATCACCACGCAAGCACCTTCTTGAGCCATTTTCTTAGCAATGGCCTTACCTATTCCTCCTGCTGAACCTGTCACAAATGCCACACGGCCCGACATGCTCTTTGGTTTTGGCATACGTTGTAATTTCGCTTCTTCCAATAACCAATACTCAATATCAAATGCCTCTTGGCGAGGTAATGACGTGTATTTAGAAATTGCTTCCGCCCCACGCATCACATTGATGGCATTGGTATAGAATTCTGCTGCCACACGTGCCGTTTGCTTATCTTTCGCAAAAGTAAACATACCAACCCCTGGATATAAAATAACCACTGGATTTGGATCACGCATCGCAGGGCTGTTTGAGCGAGCACAAGTAGCGTGGTATTCTGCATACATCACACGATAAGCCTCAAACAAGGGTTGAATTTGTGCCTTGATTCCATCCACATCAGATAAATCTTGATCTGGCTTCAAATTTAATACCAAAGGGGAAATTTTGGTACGTAAAAAGTGATCTGGACAAGAAGTTCCCAATGGAGCCAATACATCCAAATCATTCGAATTAATGAATTGAAGCACACGCTCATCATCGGAGAAATGTCCAATCATCTGCACATATGAAGAGCAGAAACCTCTCAACACGGGCGCAATTGCTTTCGCTTGAGAAATACGTTTATCCGTTTCTAAGGAAGCTATCTTAGGGCCTCCAAAAACAGGTCTTGTCTTGCCTTCATTTTGCTTAATATATTCTGCACACTTCTCAATTACGTCAAGTGTGTTTAAATAACAATCATAAGATGTATCAGCCCAAGTAAACAATCCATGTGAACCTAACATGATACCACGCAATTGAATCCCTTTCGCTGCTGCCTCTTGCAAGCAAGCACGCAATTGTAGACCCAAATCAAATCCAGGACGCTGCCAGCCAACCCAACCAATCTGTCCTCCAAATAATTCTTCCGTGATTTTCTTTCCGTCCTTAGCTGCTGCGATCGCAATTGCCGCATCAGGGTGTAAGTGATCAATGTGTTTGAATGGCAAGAAACCATGCAAAGGTGTATCAATGGACGGTGCTTTAGAAGCTAAATCAAAGATGCAATGGTTAAACAATTCCACCATTTCATCTTCATGCTCTAAACCACGATAGACATTCTCTAAGCTCAATAAACGATCCAAATACAAGGCAGCACAACCAGATTTTTTCAAAGTACCAATGTCTCCACCAGAACCCTTAATCCACATCACTTCTGTTTCTTGTCCTGTTAAAGGATCTTTATCTTTTATTTTGACCGAGGTATTTCCACCTCCATAGTTTGTAATTCTTAAATCTGCTCCAAGAATATTGGATCTGTAAATAAATAAATCTACCTCGTTTCCAGATAAAGACGCTGCTTTTGAATCCTCCCACAGGTAGGATACATGCTGATAATTTTGGGACATATCTCCTTTTTTTTCAGTAAAATTAAATCTTGTCAAGTTAAAACCGTCCTAGTCTTTATAAGGACAGTCCTATTTTTATTTCTTACTCTTTTTTGCCACCGGCATAGCTTGTTCAAAATAATCAACCACTAAATGGCTCAATGCTTTCACTCCAAGCTGAAATCCAGACTCATCTATCTGAAAATCAGGTGTATGGTGACTCGCCACCGGTACGTTCAACTTATCCAAAGGTCTTCCTCCCAAAAAGAAAAAGAATCCAGGGATTTTTTCTTGAAAAAAACTAAAATCTTCCGCACCCGTGTGCGCTGGCTTTAGAAGCACTTTATCTCGTCCATTCAACTCTATAAGCGAAGGAAGCATTTTATCTACTAAGTTCACATCATTGATGGTGGCAGGATAACCCGTACCTATGTGTACATCTGCTACGGCTCCCCCACTTTTGGCTATATTGGTTGCGATATCCGTAATTCGCTGATGTACTAATTTTCTTTGTTCTGTTCCAAAAGTTCGAATCGTTCCAATCATACTCGCACTCTCCGGAATAATGTTATATCGAATACCACTATGAATAGCCCCTACTGTTACTATCGCTGGATCTTCAGGTAAATTAACGTTTCTACTCACAATGGTTTGTAAACCCAAAATGATTTGAGAAGAAATTACTATTGGGTCAATCCCTTGCCAAGGGTAGGCTCCATGAGCTTGCTTTCCTTTAACTTGAATGTCCAATTCGTCTACTGCAGCCATGGTAGCTCCTGGACGATACTGTATCGTTCCTGTGGCAGCCTCCGCCATGATATGTAAGCCAAAAATAGCATCCACTTTAGGATTTTCTAATACCCCTTCCTGAACCATTAATTCAGCCCCTGAAACAATTTTCTCTCCTCTAGCTCCATATACTCCTTCCTCTGCTGGCTGAAAAATAAATTTCACAGTACCTGCTAAATTGGCTTTTTCAGAGGCCAAAATTTCGGCAACTGACATCAAAATAGCCATGTGACTATCATGACCACAGGCATGCATAATCCCCGTTTTCTGACCGTTATATTCCGTTGTGACCGTCGACTTAAACGGCAAATCTCCTCGTTCTGTCACAGGTAAACCATCCATGTCGGCACGCAAAGCTACCACAGGTCCAGGTTTGGCTCCTTTCAGTATACCCACCACACCTGTTTTAGCCACTTTTTCTTGCACCTCTATCCCCAATGACCTCAAATGTGCTGCAATAATACCTGCAGTACGGATCTCGTTATTCCCCAATTCAGGATGTTCATGAAAATCCCTTCTCCAAGAAATCGTTTTCGATTCCATGGCTTTCGCTTTTTGATTGATGATTGGCTTGAGTAAAGCTTGAGAAAAAGCCAAGGGGCCAAGGAGTAATAAGGCAGGTAAATAAATAAATGCTTTCATATTCGGGCTTATTTTATAGCAAACAAAAGGAAAGAGCTGGGCTCTTTCCTTGACAATTCATTCATGCAATATACAAAAAATCAAATCGTATGATAGCTTCAAGATTTCTAATCCGTCTAGCTTACCATATCTAAGAAACGTAACCCCACTTCTTCATTATTTCTAAATCCTCTTTCACGCAATCAATCGGCTTTTTACCTTGATATGATTCTTGCTCAATGATGAAATGCTTGGTTCCACCTTTCTTTTCTCCCAACTTCACCATATCCAACACAGAAATAATTCCAGTGCCTAAAATGGTACTTTCGTATTTCTCTCCATGTCCTGGAGCCGCTGCAATCTCATCTTTTACGTGCATGGAAACAAAACGACCCGGATATTTCTTCAATATATCCGCAGGAACTCCACCTCCATTAATCATATTACCTATGTCTAATTGCTGAGCAACCAATTTCGAATCCGTGTTTTCCATGATTAAATCAAACAAAGTCACGCCATCCAATTTCTCAGAAAATTCAAAATCATGGTTATGATATCCAAAACGCATGCCTGACTTTTGGCATAACTCTCCCGACTTATTAAACACATCCATGTAAGTTTTGAATAAGCTAGAAGATGTACGAATCGACTTATCCAAAGATGGACTGATTACGATCTCTTGACCGCAAACTGCAGCATCTTCAACGGTATATTTCCACAAATCGGTAAATTCCTTTTTAGACTCATCCCAATGTTGTTTACCCATCACCGTATGACCACTCGGCATTTTCATACCTAATCCGTCCAATCTCTTTCTAAATTCTTGTGCTGACCAACCATAAAACTTACGGTTCACATAATTAGCATGCTCTACATATTTGTAGCCCATTTCTGCCAATTTTGTCAAAGTTCCCATAGGGTCAACTTTCATATCCTCCCGAATGGAGTACAATTGAACACCTACTATTTTTTTGGCTTTGGCATTGGCTAGGGCCTCCCATGTCGATGAAGTAAAGGCTGCTGCTCCTAAAGCAATAGCTCCTTTCTGTAAAAATGATCTACGCGATGAATTCATAATTATTTAGATTTATTTATCTTTCAAAATTAGAATTCTAAATGAATTATTTATCCTTTTCTGAGATTATTTATCCTGATTCATAAAAACTCCATCTCGGGTTTTAGTTAAAAAGCGTAACTTCGAATTCTATGCAACCGCTCGCCGAACGAATGCGTCCTTCCTTACTGGAGGACTATATTGGACAAGAACATTTGATGGGACCCCAAGGTCCCCTTCGAAGGGCTATTGATGCCGGACATTTACCTTCTTGTATCTTGTGGGGACCTCCAGGTGTTGGTAAAACCACCTTAGCTGCATTATTAGCCACTGCCTTAAAAAGGACAATCTATACGCTTTCTGCGGTATCTTCTGGTGTCAAAGAGGTACGTGAAACCTTAGAACTTGCCAAGAAAAACAGGATGTTTGAAGCCAATTCTCCCATCCTTTTTATCGATGAGATTCACCGCTTTTCTAAATCCCAACAAGATTCTTTATTAGGTGCTGTCGAAAAAGGAATCGTAACACTGATTGGCGCCACTACCGAAAACCCTTCTTTTGAAGTGATTTCCGCTTTGCTCTCTCGTTGCCAAGTGTATGTATTACAACCGCTGCTTGAAAGCCACATGGTTCACATGCTGCAAAAAGCCATACAAGTAGATCCGCTTTTTAAAGGCAAAGAAATCACGCTTGAAGAAACTGATGCTCTCTACCATTTTTCAGGCGGAGATGGCAGGAAATTATACAACTTGTTTGAATTATTGGTGAGTTCGGCTAATTCAAATACATTGAACATCACCAATGCTTTAGTTACAGAAAGGTTACAAAAAAACCTGGCTTTGTACGATAAAGACGGAGAACAGCATTACGATATCATTTCGGCCTTTATTAAATCCATTCGAGGTTCAGATGCCAATGCAGCAGTATATTGGTTAGCTAGGATGCTTCAAGGCGGAGAATCCTTGGAATTTATTGGTCGACGATTACTTATTTTGGCTTCCGAAGACATTGGTTTAGCAAATCCCAATGCATTATTATTAGCCCAAGCTTGTTTTGATTCCATACGGGTTATTGGTAATCCAGAGTCCCGCATTATCCTCTCACAAGCCGTTATTTATTTAGCCAATTCCCCCAAAAGCAATTCAGCCTATTTGGCCATTGATGAAGCCTTAGCTTTTGTAGAAAAAACAGGGAATTTACCCGTTCCCTTACATTTAAGAAATGCCCCTACTAAACTCATGAAAGAGCTGAATTATGGAGCTGATTATAAATACCCTCACAATTACCCCGGACATTGGGTTGCCCAAAATTACATGCCCGAATGGGATGGAATCCCTACTTTTTATCAGCCCGCCCAAAATCCAGCAGAAGATAAAATGCGTCCAAAAAATGCAAAAAAAGAAGATTAATCGTGGCACTCCATCAGGAGCAATTGACCGCTTTCGTAGGTGATTTTCACCATCCCATCCGCTTTTGTCACATTGCTTGAGCCCGTTCTTTGGCCTATACACAGATCCAAACAATCTAATTCATACAACAATCCCGAACTGGAAATTTGTTTTGCCTCCGCCAAAGGCATCAATGAAATGGATGTGCCCTCTGGATACCACTTTTCAAATACGGGTGGCAATAAATAACTGACCGAATAGTCGTCAATCATTACTATTTTCAAATCTCGACCGTATTTGGCCATGGAATGAAAATTATTGAGCGTGTGATCCATACGTTTTCCAGTAGCCCAAACTACATTCACACTGGGGTAGCCCTCCTCGATTAAATAGTCAAAAGCCTTTTCTAAATCGGTCTTATTTTGATCTGGCGTATGAATTTTCTTCAAGGGATAATCATCGTAATTATTTCCTGAACTAAACGACCGATCAAAATCTCCTAACCAAACATCCACTTTAATTCCCAATTCCACCACTCGCTCCAAGGCACCATCCAAGACGATGACTGTAGGAGACCATTCTAGCAACTGCTCTAAAAGATCGATTGAACATGCCTCTCCATTTGCAATGATTAAGGCGGGTTCTTGCTTATCTCGGATGATGTGGTGTGACGACATATTAGGCTAGAAAATCTGATTTACCGCCTGACTTCGACAATAATTTTGTTTCTCGAATAACCAAACCTTTGGAAACAGATTTGCACATGTCGTAAATGGTTAATGCAGCAACACTAGCACCCACCAATGCTTCCATTTCAACACCCGTTTTGGCATGCAGTCGACAAGTACAGTTGATGATGATTTCTTCAGCTTGAACATCCATATCAAAAGAACAAGCATCTAAGCCCAAAGGGTGACAAAGCGGAATCAAGTCGCCAGTTCTTTTAGCCGCCATAGTTCCTGCAATGATGGCTGTTTGTAAGATACTCCCCTTTTTATTTTGCCAACCCGCTGCTTCGAAATGCTGGATGATATCCGCCCCCAAATAGACGATGGATTGAGCTTTCGCTTCTCTCGTGGTCGTATTTTTCGCGCCTACATCCACCATGCCGGGTTGATTTTGAGCGTCCAAATGTGAAAATTCTGCTGCCATATCGTTACTTATTAAAAACAAAAATACATCTATTGAGTCATTTCATCGATTTTTTTAGAAATTTATAGATTCAGCCCACTAAAAAGATATGTTAAAACCCCAAGAAGCTTTTCAAATATTACAAGATATACCCGTTCCAATACAAAAAGTACAAGTTCCACTGATCGATTGTTTGGGAGGTATTTTAATGGAAGATTTAGTAGCAGATCGCGACTTCCCTCCTTTCGACCGGGTGATGATGGATGGTATAGCCATTGGTAATGTGAACAACCGAGCATGGAAAGTAGAAGGAACAGCCTATGCTGGCGAAGTTCAAAAAACCTTAGTTGACCCCAATGCTGCCTGGGAAATCATGACAGGTTCTCCACTTCCTAAAAATGCCGTAGCGGTGATTAAAGTAGAAGACCTAGAATTTGTTGAAAAAGAAGGAGAAAGGTGGGTTAGCTGCAAAAACGAAAGCATTGATATAGGAAATTTTATTCACCAAAGAGGAAGTGATATCCTTCAAGGACAAGTCATTTTAAAAAAAGGAACACGTTTAAAAGCCAACCATATTGCCATTGCTGCCAGCATCGGTTATTCCAAATTGTGGATTGAAAGATTGGGTGAAATTCATGTTTTTTCAACAGGAGATGAATTGGTTCCAATAGAAGCTACACCTTTAGATCATCAAATTAGAAGTTCCAATTCCATCATGATGCAATCGGCATTAAAGCATGTAGGAATAGCATCCCAACACCATCATTTACCGGATGATCCAACAATTATCCACCAAGCATTGACGACTAGCTTGGTAAAAAGTGATATTCTATTGCTATCTGGTGGAGTTTCCGCAGGAAAGAAAGATTATATTCCTGGCATTTTAAAGGACTTAGGTTTTGAAGCCAAATTCCATAAGATTGCTCAAAAACCGGGTAAACCTTTGTGGGTAGGAAGTCGAGCAGATGGCAAAGTAATTTTCGCCTTCCCAGGAAATCCTATCTCCACTTTGGTGTGTTTTTCTATTTATTTTTTATCTTGGTTACAAGATCAAAAAACTCCTTTTCCTCAAGTTAAAATTACAGGTCTGCCAGCCCCATTAGCTAATTTAGACCATTGGATTCCTATTCAATGGACAAGTGAGCAACAAGCCCAAGTCTTGAAACATAATGGTTCTGGCGACTTAGTCCATTGGCAGCATGCTGATGCTTTAGCTTGGCAAAAAGCGAATGATACGAGTGAAGTATTAATCTATTTTCCTTTGTAGCTATGGAATTGCACCTACATACCTTTGATTTGCCACTGAAGCATACCTTCACCATCACGCATGAATCTAGGGATGTGCAACCAACGCTCATTGTGGAGTTAACCTGGCATGGAAAAAGTGGCTATGGAGAGGCCACAGAAACACCCTATTATGGGGTCACCATGGAAAAAATGGTTTCGCAGCTAGAAAGTATTCGTTCTTTTTTACCTAGCGACATACTCCCCCATCCCAATGATTTCTGGAAAATGATGTCCAAAACCTTGTTAGATGACCATCCCTTTGCCTTGTGTGCTTTGGATGTAGCCTATTGGGATTTATGGGGTAAAACACATGACAAGGCCTTGTACCAATTATGGGGCTTGGACATTTCACATAATCCCATCACCGATTATACGATTGGTATGGATTCGATCGACGTCATGGTGGCAAAAATGAAGGAAATGCCTTTTCCTTTATATAAAATTAAACTAGGTACAAATCAGGATATTGAAATTATTGAAGCACTCCGAAAAGAAACAGATGCTGTTTTTCGGGTAGATGCCAATACCGCTTGGACGGTCGAACAAACCTTAGAATATGCGCCTAAATTAAAAGCTTTAGGAGTGGAGTTCATAGAACAGCCGCTCAAGGCAGATCATTGGGAAGGAATGAAACGTTTGAAAAAGGAATCTGCATTACCGATCATCGCCGATGAAAGTTGCATAACTGAATCAGATGTTGCCCTATGTGCCGAATATTTTCATGGTATTAACATCAAATTGATGAAATGTGGTGGCATCACGCCCGCTTTACGGATGATTCATCAAGGCCGAAATTTAGGTTTAAAAATCATGGTAGGTTGCATGACCGAATCTACGATTGGTTGCTCGGCCATTGCCCAATTATTGCCACTTTTGGATTTTGTGGATATGGATGGATGCTTATTAGTGGAAGATAACATTTCACAAGGAATACGTATCGATTTTGGGCATGTCATTTATGCCAAAGAAGGAGGAACAGGAGCAAAATTAATTCAGCATGGCTAATTTTATGCATTTTGCGGATTCCATTCCTGGTCGAATTATATACTTGGATGGAAAGCCATATCGATGGCTAGGTGGAACCAATTATTTAGGAATTGGTGAGCATCCTTTATTTAATGAACAACTAAAAAAAGGGATTGACCTTTTCCCTCAAAACTGGGGAAGTTCCCGGAAAAATAATATCCAGTTTTCAGTATGGGATGATTTAGAACATGTATTGGCGAAAAAATTGGGTCATGAAGCGGCAGCACTTTGCTCATCGGGCTTTGCTGCTGGACAAATAGCCCTTCAGTTTTTGCTCAAACAATTCCCTCAAGCTACCTACTCTCTTGCCCCGCACAGCCACCCAGCTATCACCACGTTTCTTCATGCTCCTTGGGAAGGTAGTCGGCAGACATGGATTCAGAATGGGATAGTGGAGCAAGTTAAGATCTTAGGAACGGATGGAATCAGAACTCCCTTGGCTGAATTATTTGATTTTGAATGGGCCAAAGAATTACATCCTGATCAGTATCTCTTAGTAGACGAATCTCATCGAATAGGCGTTCAGAATATTCAAATAAACAGTTCAGCAACCATCATACAAACCGCCTCTTTATCAAAAGCTTACGGAATTCCGGCAGGTATTATTCTTGGTCCAAAAGATCAGATTGAAGAAATTAAAAAAGATCCCATGTGGATTGGAAGCTCCCCGCCCAATTTGGCATTTTGTTTTGCTTGTTTGAATGCTCAAGAAGCATATGAAGAACAAAGGGAGAAATTGCTAGAACACATCAACTTTTTTCAATCCCAGCTGGATGATACATCCATCAACTGGGCCGTAGGTCATCCTTCTTTTTGCACCGATAATGAAAATATCATCCAAAGATTAGAGGCGCATGGATTTAAAATGAATCAATTTTCTTATCCTAAATGGAACGATCCCGCCATTGCTAGAGCCTCCATACATGCGACATTAAAAAAAGCTGACCTTTTGGAATTAAGTCAGCTTCTTCATGAATAAAGTTCTAATTGTTAAGGTGCCGGATTTTTTTTGGCATAGAGTAATACGGCTACTCCAAAAAGCATCGCTGGTATCGACAAAATTTGCCCCATGTTTAGGGTCATGTAATTTTCAAACTCGCTTTGATTCTCTTTAAAAAACTCATAGAAAAAGCGTAGTGCAAATAAAGCAATCATAAACCAGCCCGTGATTAAGCCTTCCTGCGTTTTCTCTTTTTTCTTGGACCAAAACCACATGACAATGAAAAATAAAAGCAAGCAAGATAAAGCCTCGTACAGTTGGGATGGATGTCTGGCTAATACCTCGGCAGTTCCCATGGAATTAAACTCGGTATCTCGATAAAACTTGAATCCCCAAGGTAAATCCGTAGGTTTTCCTACAATTTCTGAATTCATTAAGTTACCCATACGTATAAAAAATCCGCCTAAAGCTACAGTGGGAACTACGCGGTCTGTTACGTATAAATAGGATTGACCAGGGTATTTTTTGGTATATAAATAAAATGCAGTAAAAAGCCCGATTCCTGCTCCATGGGATGCCAAACCCGAATAAGGTGGAATAATCATTTGTGTGAAAAACCGAATAGGATCCGCTTGTAATAGAGGGAATTCATAGAAGAAATAATGTCCAACACGAGCCCCAATCACGGTAGCCACCATAGCATAAATCAATAAATGATCCGCTTGTTCAACAGGTCTACCCTCTTTCTTAAAAATAAAACTTAATACCTGAAAGCCTGCTAGAAAAGCCATGGCAAAACAAAGTCCGTACCAACGAACAGGAAAACCGAACAGTTCAAAGATAGTTGGATCGGGATTCCAATCAATAAACGATAAAATCATGGGGATTGACGTTAAATATAGCAATCCAAATTTAAGACAAAATTTAGGATAATTGCCAAACGTCTAAGATGCTACCAACTATTTTTGAACCTTTGGAATCACTAGACTTACTGCCTTCTTTAACACTTTAGCAGGAAATAATCGATGAGGAAATCCCAAAGCAAAAGAATCTGAGGCAAAAAGCACTCCAACAAGTAGTAGAACAACAACCTTCTTTTTCATGATGTTTAATTTATTGATAGACAAATGTAGTAAACATATAGTACTTTGCAATACAAGGTACTATAATTATTTATTTTATTGTGATGATTGGTAGTCAAGATGCGTCAATTGGTCGATTGGTTGCATGAGCGTAACGACACATCGTATATTTTTGATACGAAAACGAAATCATTTACCGTTTAACTCTCAAAATATAAATTAATCCTATGAAAAAATCTCTGCTTACATTCGCCCTAGTAGCCTCCATTGGCTTAGCAAGTTGCTCAAAAGAAGACGCATTGAATCCGACAACGGATGCCACTGGCTTTGTTAGCCAGAATTTCATTCCAACGGCTGTTAAAACAACTGTTTCAACCACTTACCCATCTGCCCAAGTAGATTATTATGTATTACAAAGTAATTCTTTGTATGGTGCAAACATTGTACTTAGTAACACGGAATCACAAGTGGTATTAAACAAAACGGGAGAAATCAAAGAAGCATTTACTCGAATTGCCGAAACGGATTTACCTGCGGCTATAACCACCTACTTAAAGGAAAAACATACTGGCTATACCTTCATTCATGCAGGTAAAAAGACTTCCGGTACTCCAGTGACGTATCGAGTTGAGATCAAAGTAGATACCACCGTCTATTCGATCTTGTTTGATGAAACGGGAGCTATGATTTCCACAATAGAAGGCAAAAAAGGCGAAAAAGGAGGAAAAGGCATGGGAGCGGCAGTAAGTCATTTAGCTTTAACGGAGCTTCCTGCTGCAGTTCAGGCGGCTATTACTGGATATACTTTTAAAAACGCGGTACTTCGTTTAGATGGAAATGGGCTTGCTACCTACCATATTCACGCTGAAAAGGATGGTAAAGTTTGGGATTTCAAGATCGATGCTACCGGGAAAATTCTTTCTAGCAAAGAAGAAAGTAAAGATGACATCAAGATCACAAAAACTGAAATTACAACCCTTCCCCAAGCTATCATTGATTATTTAAATAAAAACGCTGTTGGCTGGACATTGAAAAATGCCTTTTCAGTTCAAAAAGATAACGTGGCCATTCACTACCATGTAGTGGTAACCGTTGGCGTAAATTCACAAGCCTATATGTTTGATAAAGATTTCAATGCTGTTGTCAATCCAGGAAAAGGTCCCAAAGACAATCCGAACCCCGCCAACTTCACGTTAACGGTTATCACAAAAGATCAAATCCCCGCCGCAGCTATATCCTATCTAGATAAAACTTATGCTGGCTGGACATTAACTAAGGCTGTTTCTGTCAGCAAAGATGGTGCCGCTTATGAAATTGAAGTAATCGTTACGGTTGCGGATAAAAAGTATAAAGTTGAATTTGACCTCTCAGGAAATTTCAAGAGTGCCCATAAACTTTAATTATTAGGTTGATTGTTTAAAAAGGCTTGCTCTCGCAAGCCTTTTTTTGTTATTTCGAGTGATATGCAAGAAATTGAACCTTCCTATCAATGGGAATCTATCTACAATGCTTCCCATGACCCTAAATCTCCATTTTATGGGAGAACATATTCCAATACGGAATATATACATACTATTTACAGCTATTACATACACCCACTTTGGGACGAAATCGACTCAGAAACACTCTATTGCAAAATACTTTTCACGGATTATTCCTTACAATTTTCAATCATTGAATTGATGGGAGAATGGAACGATACCCTGCACAATGATATCATGCTATTAAAACGTGGAGTGATCGATCATTTATTAGCTGAGGGGATCAAATACTTCATTCTTGTAGGTGAAAATGTCTTTAATTTTCATGGTTCTTGGGAAGATGACTATTATGCTGAGTGGTTTGAAGAAGTAGAAGATGGTTGGATAGCAGGACTTTGTTTCCCTGAATTCATTGAAAAAGAATGGAACAAATATAAAATCGATTATTACATCAATTTTGGAGGGACATTACAAATACCCAATTGGCGTACAGCTAAACCTGAAATGCTTTTCATGGTAGTTCATAAAATTCTATCAAATCGCCTAGGTAACTAAAAATCATAGAGTTGATTAAAATAATCAGAAAGCAGGACAAGAATCTCATATCAACTCATACTTTTGTCTTAGCTTTGTTAACACTTGAAGATTAGATTTGTCAACTCTTCAAGAGTTGACAAATCTTAGCACAGGTTACAAATCTAAGCACAGGTTACAAATCTTAGCACAATTGACAAATCTTAATACAATCACTAAGTAGATTAAGCATTTTAACATCACATGACAACCATTTACCCCCAAATTAACCTATGAAAAAATTATTTACACTCCTACTTTTATTCATCTCCATTCAGATGATAGCAAAAAAACCAGACAGCCGTTATTACGAATTACGCGTTTACTATTGCCACCCTGGCCGCTTAGACGCTTTAATCCAACGTTTCACCAACCATACCACCAAAATTTTTGAAAAACATGGTATGACCAATGTGGGTTATTGGATTCCTAACAACAATGAAAAAAATGCTCTTTACTACATTTTATCCTACCCAAATCAAGTAGAGCGTGATAGCTCTTGGAAGCGTTTTGGTCGTGATCCAGAATGGAGAGAAGTTGCCAGAAAATCTGAAGAATCAGGTAAAATTGTTGCTAAAGTAGAAAGCACATTCATGATGGCCACCGATTTTAGTCCAAAAATCAAACCTTCTTCTAAGAGTGTTGACCGCGCCATCGAATTAAGAACTTATACGGCAACTCCTAATAATATCGACAACATCTTGGCTCGTTTCAGAAATCATACTACCAAATTGTTCAAAAAACATGGTATGACGAACATTGCCTATTTTAAAACGATTGAAAAAGATCCTTCTGTACAACCTCGTTTAGTCTATCTACTAGCTCACGACAGTGAAGCTGCCGGAAAAGCTTCTTTCGACGAATTCAGAAAAGATCCCAATTGGATTAAAGCACGCGACGAATCAGAAAAGAATGGAAAAATTGTCGACAAAGTAGAATCTATCTACATGCACCCTACGACATTTTCAACTATCCGATAAAGCTTTGTATCTTTGTTGTCCCGAAATTTCGGGACAACAAAGAAAAATTATGCGGTGGAATAAGCAAGGATTACTCTTTTGTCCAGATGGTCAATCTGAATGGAATCAAAAAAAATATGCACACGTTGTGTGTGCTGACACCCATTACACGGATCGAATCCGTTTATATTATTCCGCCCGCGATTCTAAAGGGCGCTGTCAAGCATCCTTCATTGATTTAGATTCCAATAATTTATCCAACATATTATACGTTCATCCTGAGCCTATTTTAAGCTTAGGAGCTCCTGGAACCTTTGATGATTGTGGTATCATGCCCACATGGTTCCTACAAAACGGTGAAGAAAAATGGCTTTACTACATTGGTTGGACCGTTAGAAATACCATTCCTTACCACAATGCACTGGGCTTAGCCACCTCGAAGGACGGGATAAATTTTACTAAAAAATTCCAAGGACCCATCATCAGCACTACTGCTACTGAACCATTTTTCAATGGATCAGCTTGCTTTCTTTTTGATCAAGGAATTTATAAAGTGTGGTATTTAAATTGTACCCACTGGCTTCCAGATGGCAATTTAATGGAGCCATGCTACCACATTAAATACGCAGAATCTGTGGATGGCATCAACTGGGACAGAAAAGGACAAGTTGCCATCGATTACCGAGATGAAATAGAAGGTGGAATATCAAGGCCTACCGTTTTAATTGAAAATGGCATCTATAAAATGTGGTTTTCAGCGAGGGCATGTACAGATTATCGCACGAATCGCTCTCGTTCTTACCGCATCTATTATGCTGAATCAAAGGATGGTATTCATTGGAATAGACAAGATGGATTAGCTGGTATCGATGTGAGTGACCATGAGCAAGATTGGGATTATGAAATGATTGAATATCCCTTGGTTATCCGCCATCAAGAAAAAACCATTCTATTTTACAATGGGAATCATTTCGGTCAAAGCGGGGTAGGTTATGCTATTTTAGAAGAAAAATAATGGATTTTAGCTACCTGAATCATCAGCTTTATGGTAATCCTCATATGGCCAAACAGCCCAAAGTATCCGTTTGCCTAATTACCTATAAACATGAAAATTATATCCAAACTTGTTTGGACAACATTCTGAACCAAAAAACAGATTTTGATTTTGAAATCATCATCGGAGAAGATCACTCCCCTGATCAAACGGCTTCCATCATACAAACCTATGCAGACCGTTTTCCTGATAAAATAAAAGCGTATATCCGACCAGAAAACGTAGGGGCAAAAGTCAATTTCTTACATTGTTTTTTTGATTGCCAAGGGGAATATATCGTACATATTGAAGGAGATGACTATTGGACTTCCACAGATAAACTTCAAAAACAAGTGGATTTTTTAGATAGCCACCCAGAAGCATCTGCCTGTTTTCATAATGCCCAAATCATCTATGAAGATGGCACAGGAAGAGAACCATCACTCATTAATCCTAAAGATCAAGCACCTTGGATTCAATCAACTGATTTATTAAAAGAACGAGAAGCGTGGTTTATGGCAACCGCCAGTGTCATGATGCGAAAAAAGCTAGTCAAGACCTTACCCGATTGGTTTTTTCATTCCAAAAGTGGGGATATTCCTCTCTACGTCATTCTAGCCGAAGAGGGACCTATCGCCTACCTACCAGAAACCATGTCTGTTTATCGAAAAAACGAAGGTGGCATGAGTTATACGGATAGTAACAAATCTGCTGCATTCATTTACAATCGTATATTCATGTATTCCAAAATCAATGAGTATACCCATGCCAAATACCAAGATTTAATCAAGCCCATCCTTTTTGAATACCATTTACTTTTAATTGGAATCACTGAAAATGAACATTCATTTCTAAAAAGATGCTTTTATTTATGGAAAGCATCAGCACATTCCCCTCAAAAACTCCAGCTGGAAGATTGGAAAAGACTGTTTAAAGAACATGTATTTACACCTGAATCCCTTTTAGCCTATTTAAACTTCCGAAAAAAAATGAATCGTTTTTTTGGAATAAGGCCATAAATCAGGGTAAACCCATTAGGATTTTACAGGGTTTTAATTGAAATTTATAAGTATTCTATGTGAAAACAACTACTTATGAATTGGACATCTTCTAAAAAACCTTTTTTATTGTCGGCATTGTCTCTCTTTGCCTTATTATTTGCATCCTCATTTTATAAAAATGAGTCGTCCCGCTGGGGTCAAGTTTTATTGGATTCCTTAACTGAATCACAAAAAAGACAAACTGAAAATGCCTTAAAAGGATTAATAATACATCCTGAATTAGAAATTACCCTGTTTGCATCGGAGCCAATGCTCCAAAATCCTACCAACATTGATGTCGATGCCCAAGGTCGCGTTTGGGTCGTTGAGGCTTATAACTACCGTCCCAATATCAATGGAAATCCAACCAACCCACAAGGCGACAAAGTCTTGATTCTAGAGGATACGAATGGGGATGGAAAAGCGGATTCAAGAAAAATATTCTACCAATCTCCTGAATTAAATGCCCCACTGGGCATAGCCGTACTTGATTCTATGGTCATCGTATCTCAAAGTCCCTACATCTGGAGAATGTTTGATGACAACCGAGATGGAAAAGCAGATCGTAAGGAAGTGATGTTTCAAGGAATTGGAGGGGAACAACATGATCATGGCGCTCACGCCTTTACTTTTGGTCCAGATGGCAAATTGTATTTCAACTTTGGCAATGAAGGGGGACAATTATTGGATGCTCAAGGAAAAGCGGTTTTAGATCAAGATGGAGACCCGATTGGCCCGAAAAAATACAAACAAGGCATGGCTTTCCGATGTAATGTGGACGGATCTCAAGTGGAAGTATTAGGCCATAATTTCAGAAATAATTACGAAGTAGCCGTTGATTCATATGGCGGTTTATGGCAATCCGACAATGATGATGATGGTAATAAGGGAGTCCGCATCAATTTTGTAATGGAACATGGAAATTATGGTTACCGTGATGAAATGAGTGATGCGGGTTGGTCTGCCAATCGTACCAATATTGAACCAGAAATTCCAAGAAGACATTGGCATTTGAATGACCCGGGAGTAGTTCCCAATTTATTGCAAACGGGTTCAGGGTCTCCTACTGGAATGATTTTATATGAAGGCAGTTTGCTACCTAAAGCATTCCAAAACCAAATGATTCACTGCGATGCAGGTCCAAATGTAGTTCGTAGTTATCCCGTGAAAGCCCAAGGTGCCGGTTTTGAAGCCAATATCTTACCATTAGTAGAAGGGGTCAATGACCAATGGTTTAGGCCGGCTGATGTTACAGCTGCACCCGATGGCTCATTATTTATTGCCGACTGGTATGATCCAGGTGTGGGTGGACATCAAGCAGGAGACCAAACAAAAGGTAGAATTTATCGAGTTGCACCTAAAGGTCATGCATATCAAGTTAAAGCCATGCCGCTCAATACTCCAGAAAATGCGATCTTGGCTTTGGAGAATGCTAATTTGGCTCAAAGGTATTTGGCATTTAAAAAATTAATGACGTGGGGTAAATCAGCTGAAGCAGCCTTAGAAAAATCCTACCAAAATAATACAAATCCCCGCATGAAAGCACGGGCTTTCTGGGCATTGATGAAAACAAGTCAAGCTCAGCATTACTTGCATTTGGCGGCAAATGATGGAATGGCTGATATTCGCATGATGGCCATTCGGCAGGCCAAAAGAACTCCTTTCAGTCAATGGAAAGAACTAGCTGCTGCTTGGGTAAAGGATGAAAATCCACAAGTGCGTAGAGAATTAGCTATTGCTTTGAGACATATTCAAGACCCACAAGCGGATGCTCTTTGGGCAAAATTAGCCCAGCAACATAACGGTCAAGACCGTTGGTATTTAGAAGCCTTAGGTATAGGGGCCGATGATCTTTGGAACAGCCGTCTCAATGCTTACTTGGTACTTTCAAATAATCCATCTTCTGCCGCATTCCAAGATGTGGTGTGGAGATCCAGAACAGAAAATGCCCTTCCTTATATCTTTACTGAATTAAAAAGCAGTCAAGCTTTGGCCCAAAAACTTCGGTATTTCAGAGCACTAGACTTTATTCCTAGTGATAAAAAATCAGGGATGTTAATTGATTTGATTTCTACCCATTTCCAAGGACAAACCGAGGCTCAATTAATTGGATTAAGACATATCAATCCTACCTTCATTGCATCCAATGCCGATGCGAAGAAAGTTTTACGTAGTTTGTTACCTAAAACCTCTGAAACGGAATACCTGGAGTTGGTCGAAAAATACGAGCTTGCAGAAGAAAAAGAGAAGGTTTTACAGATGATTCTGTTAGGCAAACAAAGTAGAAAAGCGGGTTCTGTCATATACAAATTGAATGGTGGTGCAGCCCTGATTGCCAAAACCTTCCAAACTGGAAAAGAAGACCAACAAAAAGCCATCATTGAATCCATTCGCTGGATTGGTCAACCAAGTACTTTGTCGCTTTTATTTGATGCCATGAATCAGAAAAACCTATCCATGAGCATTAGAAAAGAGGCTGCTAGAAGTTTAGGAAACTCTGCCAATGGAGAAAACTATGTATTGGATATCTTAAAAAATAAAAAAGTTAGCTCGGAATTCATTCCTTCTGTGGTAGAAGGTGTCAGCAGGACTTGGAGAAAGGCAGTCCGAATGGAAGCTAATTCCTATTTAGGTGGAAGTAATCAAAATACCAAAACCAAACATCCTGATTTGAATACCCTTTTAGGACAAAAAGGAAATGCGCAAGCAGGTATCAAGGTATTTGTTGATCAATGTTCCATGTGTCACCAAGTGTACCAAGAAGGTATTGATTTTGGACCAAAATTAACGGAAATTGGCTCTAAATTATCCAAAGACGGTATGTTTGTATCCATCATGCACCCTAATGCTGGGATAAATTTTGGTTATGAAACCTATGAAATCTTAACCAAGTCAGGAGAAACGTATCAAGGAATCATTAGTTCCAAAAATGAGACCGATATCATTATGAAATTACCTGGAGGGATGATTCAAAACTTTAAGACATCTGCTTTAAAATCAGTCAAACAATTACCTAATTCCATGATGCCTGAAGGATTGGCAGATGCCATGAGCACTACGGATTTAGTCAACTTAGTCGAATATTTAACTACCTTAAAAAAGAAATAAACATGGATCGTCGTTCCTTTGCCCAAATGATGGGCGGAAGCTTATTAGGAGCAGGTATTACAAGTAGCCAACCTACTTTAGCTGCTTCATCAAGTCAACTACATAGCTTAGCTGCAGAGCCTCCTTTTAGCTTAAAATATGCTCCTCATTTTGGTATGTTTAAAAATCATGCCGGTCCAGATGAGATAGACCAATTGAAATTCATGCATGAGATGGGTTTCCGTGCCTTGGAAGACAATGACATGATGGGGAAAAGTCCAGAGCTACAAGCCAAAATTGGAGAGACGCTGACCAAATTAGGTATGACTATGGGTGTATTTGTGGTGAAGTTTGATGGTTTTTTTGATACCCAACACATGACCACAGGTAAAAAAGAAGCTACTGAAATGTTCATCAAGGCTTGCAAAACAGCCGTTGAAACAGCCAAACGTTGCAATGCCAAATGGATGACTGTCGTACCTGGTAACTTCAACCGTAAATTGCCTCTAGGTGTTCAGACAGGCCATGTAATTGATAACCTTAAACGTGGTGCCGAAATTTTCGAACCCCATAATTTAACCATGGTATTGGAACCATTAAGTGATAATCCAGATTTATTCCTTCGCTATTCAGATCAAACTTATATGATTTGTCGGGCAGTAGGTAGCTCCGCATGTAAAATCTTATTTGACATGTACCACATGCAGCGCAATGAAGGTAACATGATAGCGAATATGGATTTATGCTGGGAGGAAATTGCTTACATGCAAATTGGAGATAATCCAGGCAGAAAAGAACCTACCACAGGAGAGGTAAATCATGCTAATATTTTCAAACACCTAAGAAAGAAAGGGTATACAGGCGTATTGGGCATGGAACATGGTAATTTCTATCCTGGAAAAGAGGGTGAAGTGAAATTAATGGAAGCGTATCGTAAGGAAGACAAAGGATAATTCCATAGATTATTTGGAATACTACCTTTATATTTAAATATTTGTTTAACTATTTAAGATATTATGGATATTGTATTCAAAGCTATCAATGATCCAACAAGGAGAGAAATACTTCGCTTTTTGACTCATGGCCCACAAAATGCCGGGACTATTGCCCAGCAATTTAACATGAGCAAGCCTAGTATTTCTCATCACTTGGATTTATTGAAACAGGCACAGCTGGTGGATTTCAGTAAAAAAGGACAATTCTTAGTCTATACCCTCAACAAGTCGGGCTTCGAAACCATACATACTTGGTTTCAGCCCTTTACTTTATTTTTCGAATTACCGAAGCCTAAAATCCGACTTTAAATTAGGTTTGACATAAGCCAATCTTTCCTTAATTTCGTTTTCAAATTGCCCATCCTATGAATCATTCACTACCAGCGTCATTATCTTTTCTTCGTTCCGAGCTTCCCTCCCATTGGGTTGGACTTGGGGTCATTCAATTGCCAAAACGGAATTTTTTCCAATCCATTGGTGATTTTTTTGCTGAGAAATCAGGAAAGCAACGTATTTCATTCGTGGTAGTAAATGAAGAATCTTTAAAAACACTTCATTATCAGGGTTCTACTTTAATAGCATCCGAATTCATCGATATTCATAATTTGGATCACTTCTATTTTTCGGAAGGCAATACTTCTGATGGACTCGTTTCCTTATTCAATTGTGAGGCTAGCATTGTGGTTTCCAAAAACAAAAAAGGCGATTTGAAACTTAAAGATTCTTTCTTCAAAATTATGCCGGCTTTATTAGGTGAGAATGCCGAACCAATCCGTAAAATTGAGGATATTCAATGGGCACAAGAAAGCAAAAAACACATTGCAGAAGTCTTAAAACACTGGCCAGAACACATCAAAGCCAGAAAAGATAAAGAAGAAGCTGAAGAAAAAGCAAGATTAGCACAAGAGGCCCATATCAGTTAATCAACAGATTCAACCTTCTTTGCCACATGTAATTTTAATAAATCCTTCGAATTTAAGGCAACCAAGCTTACGATCACCAAGGTTGCCGTAGCTCCTACTAAGACAGATGGCACCGTTCCCAACAATTTAGCCATCACACCAGATTCAAAAGCTCCTAGTTCATTGGATGAACTAACAAATATCCCATTCACCGAAGATACCCTTCCCCGCATCTCATCAGGAGTATAAAAGCGCAAAACGGTTTGTCGAATGACCACACTGACAGAATCAAAAGCGCCAGTAAAAAATAAAGCCACTACCGATATCCAAAAATTGGTGGATATGCCAAAGACCAAAGTAGCCACCCCAAATCCAGCAATAGCCATCAATAAATTTCTCCAAGCCTTCTCCAATGGTGGAAAATAAATCATGAAGGCCATGGACAACAAAGCTCCTACAGAAGGTGCTGCGCGTAAAATACCCAAACCTTCCGCCCCCACTTTCAAAATATCCTCTGCAAAAATGGGTAAAATGGCGATGACTCCACCAAATAAAACAGAAAACAAATCCAATGAAATGGCATACAGGATAATCTTGGTTTTAAAAACATAAACGATACCTTCCTTTAAGCTTTGCCAAATGGATTCATGGCTAACTGCTTTGGGAGGAACTGGCCTTTTCTTGATAAAAAACAAACATATCATCACCCCAAATAAAAACACAATCACCGTTTCCAAAGAACCCGCCAAACCCAAATAGGCATATAAAAACCCAGCCATTCCAGGGCCTAAAATTGCCCCTAATTGCCAAAATGAACTGTTCCATGTAGCCGCATTGGCAAAAACCTCTTTAGGTACTAAAAATGGATTTAAGGAAGAAGCGGCTGGACTAAAAAAACCTTTGGACAATCCAATGAGAAAAATGACAAAATAAATGGTGTAGATGTGAAAATCCGGACTTTGTGAATCTAATTGTAAGCTTGAATAGAGTAATAAAAAAGAACTAAAAATGATGACCGACAAAGAAATTTGCATAATCTTTCGCTTATCCCGATTGTCGGCATAATGCCCTCCAAAAAGAGCCAATGAAATGTAAGGAATTACTTCCGCCAAGCCTATTAAACCCAAGGCTAAAGGATTGTGGGTAATCTTATAAATTTCATACGACACGATCACTTCTTGCATCAAAAGTGCCATGGTAAATAAGGTATTACCTACCATAAAGGCCCTGAACTCAGGAAATTTTAATGCGCTGTAAGCGTCCTTATTTTGAAAAAAACTCATAGGCGAAATACAGAATGGGGCTACAATATGCTAGTTCTCCCCAAAGGCGGGAGGCTAACTTGTTTTTTGAAAAGTAATGAATCCAACTTTGTATGGCAAATGTAATGGCAAATGGCATAAAAGCGATTTTTTCATCGAAGTAAAATATCAATCCAATAAATAGGATCACAAAACACAGCTCTGCGCCTAATAGAATGTGTTTCCAATGATCATTGAATTTCAATGGTCCTATCTTTTCCCTTTCCCACAAGGTATACATGGCCAGATTTTGTAATACCAAGAGAAAAATCAAAATAGCTGTTGATATGGCCCAAATAGACCAAGATAAACGATACCAAGTGCTAGCCCCCACTCCTACCGCATAAATAAAAGCAGTTAAAAATTCTTTACTGAACCAAATATGACTCAATATGCCATAAAACCAAGCAATCCAATATATTAACATCCATGCACACAATCCAAACCCAAAAAAAATCAAGCGAAGATCCAAATACACCAAACTTAAACCTCCCAGGAGCAATAAAACGAATAGAAGAATCTGTACAACTGAACCATGTTTTGATTGAAACAAATGCCGCTCATCTTGATGTATTCCTTTTTTTCGATCAATCATTCGGTCCAATAAATAAATACCCCAAACAGCACAACCCAAAGATATCTGTTCAGGCAAGCTAGGCAATTCCTTCAAAAAAATCTCGTGAATAAGCGCTTGAAAAGCTAAAGTACCCCAAACAACATCTAAACTTAAAAAGTGGGCAATTTTAATATACCTCATCCTGTTGCACTTGAACACTAATTCGATCTCCTACAGCCACTTTGCCCAAAATTTGGGGAACAAATTGCTGTCCAAAATATACTTTATTCCCGATTTTCCGTATTTGAGAAAGGGCAGTCAAAACTTCTTTTTGGATGGTTCCTTGCTGTGGATGTACTGTAATCAATTGACAACGAGCACAGGGCTTAGCACCCATTAATTGAACATTCCCAACCTGAATTTGCTTCCAGCGATCTTCTTCAAATGCCGTTGCACCAGAAACTATGATATTTGGGCGAAAACGTAGTCGATCTACTTGATCTCCCAATTCTTTTTCCAATGACTCATACGATGCTTCAGAACAAAGTAAAATAGGCAGTGCATCGGCAAAGGAACTTTCTTTCGATAAGGGAGTTTGATATTTTTCTGGCATGAAACGAGGCGTATCTTTCGATAATTGAACTAAATACACTTTTTCGTTCAATAAGTGACTAAACCATGGAGACCAGTCTTCTAAAACCAAGCGAGCCTCCAAATGATCATCCCATAATTCCACAGGCATTGATTCCCCCAGTTGCACCGATGAAGATAAACATTTGGTCTGACCTGTTTGCTTATCCTCCACCAAAAAGCCATCAGGATGTGCTCGTAACTGAAAACGGGTTAAATCTGGACGGCTACGCTGCGTAATGAACTTTCCATGCTCATCTACCAACATAAAACGACGATCCCCAGCCAAGCCTTGAATGTCCACATGAGCTTCCTTCAGAGACAGTGCCCCCAAGGATTTTATAGGATAAATATAGAGTTGAGTTATTTCTAAAGCAGGCATAAAACAAAAATAGCTAAAAACATATCAAAATAGCTATGGGTACTTGTATGGTAAGTGTATCGAAAAATGCATCAAAATCACTATGTTTGTTAATTATATATGCCAAATAGATTACCCCATGAAGATATCAGGCCTAAGCATTAGCCTTCTAGTTGCATTATCAGTTAGTTTATTTCCCTCTCAAGCACAGAAAAACTTGAGTTTAGAAGATGCGATTCAACAAGGATTACAAAACCACTACTCAATACAGGTTGCTAAGAAAAGAGAAAAGCAAGCACTTAATGACAATACATTAGGTAATGCTGGATTTCTACCTACCATTACAGGGAATTTCAACAAAAACTATACTATTTCTGGCTTAGATCAGGAGTTTTTTGGAGGTTTGCGTGCCCCTTTAGTTCAGTCAGGTGTAAACTCAAATTCCTCGAATACAGGTGTTGCTATGATTTGGACTTTGTACGATGGAAAAGGTATGTTTGTCTTAAGAGATCGATTCAAAGAATTACAAAATTTAGGAGCTAAGCAAACGGAAGCTACCATTGAGAACTTAATTGCCTTAATCAGCGCTTCCTATTATGATATCATTCGTCAGGATTTGCGTGTCAATAACTTCAGAAAAGGATTAGAGATTTCCAATGACCGCTTAAAATTAGCCAAAGATCGTTTTGAAGTTGGACAAGGTTCAAAAGTGGATTTTTACTCCGCTCAAGTTGACTATAATGAAGATAAAGCATTGTTATTAGCTCAAGAACAATCTTTTTTAAGTACTAAAATCAATTTTAACACACTGCTGGTTAGAGAGCATATGCTTGATTTTGATGTGGTTTCAAGCATTGAATTATTGCCTAAATTGAAATTGGAAGAATTAAAGAACCAAGCTTTACAACAGAATCCCAATTTGATTTCCGCTTTATTGAACAAAAAGGTAGCAGATTTAGATATCAAAAATTTACAGAGTCAACAACAACCAGTTATCGATCTAGTAGCAGGTTATAATTACAATACGGTCAATAACGGAGCAGGTTTTGGTGTATCAAAAGGTAGTAGTGATGTGATGAACTATGGATTACGTGCTTCCATTAATATTTTTGACGGAAGTAATCAAAAGCGTCGAATTCAAAACGCTAAAATCAATGCCGAAATCGCTGATTTACAAGTTGCAGATTTGAAAAACAACTTGGTTTCAAACATTGAAAAAGCCTATGTCAATTACGAAAATGCGTTGAACTTAATCAATCTGGAAACAGAAAATTATGGAATAGCCAAGCAAAACATTGACATTGCTTTTGACCGATTTAAAGTCGGAATCGCTACTTCCTATGAATTAAGAGAAGTTCAAAGAAACGCAGTAGCTGCAGAAACTAGACTGATTGAAGCTAAATTTGCCGCTAAAACTGCAGAGATTGAATTAATTCGTTTGAGTGGAAACTTGCTCTAATTCTTTTGTTTCTTGATTTAATTGTTGCTGGTATAATTCATAATAACTACCCTTCTTTTTCATAAGTGTAGTATGTGTACCTTGTTCTACAATTTGTCCTTCATGCAAGACAAATATCCGCTTTGCTAATTTAGCTGAGGATACTCGGTGTGAAATAATCACACAAGTTTTACCTTCCATGATCAGTTTCAAATGATTTAAGATCTTATGCTCCGTATGCGTGTCTACCGCCGACAAACAATCATCCAACACCAGCATACCCGGATTTTTGGCCAAGGCTCTTGCCAAGGATACGCGTTGTTTTTGACCACCCGATAAGGTTACTCCTCTTTCTCCCAAAATGGTATCAAAGCAATCGGGGAATTCCATGATGTTTTCATACACATCGGCATATTTAGCGGCTTGTTCTAAATCTGCTTGGTTTAAATCGGCTTGACCAAAGCGAATATTTTCCGCGATACTGGTAGAAAACAAAAAGACATCCTGAGGTACGAAACCCAGGTTAGAACGAACCAACTCCATGTCCCAATCTTTCAATTCGATCCCATCTAGTAAAATCTTACCCGCCGAAGGATCATAAAAACGAGCCATTAAAGCAGCTATGGTACTCTTTCCAGAACCTGTAGTACCTAATAATGCGACCGATTCCCCTGGCTCAATTTCCAAATGTATATCACGCAAAATGGGACGATCTGTGCCGGGATAAGTAAAATCAACATGTTCGAATGTCCAGCGACCTTGAATTTTTTGACGAATTTGTTGACCGATCAAAAGCTCCGATTTCACTTGTAAAAACTCATTGATTCGTCCCTGTGAAGCGGCGGCGCGCTGAATTTGAGAACTAGTCCAACCTAAAGCCGTCACAGGCCAAGTCAGCATAAAAACGTACATGATAAACTCCGTGATATTACCAATGGAGATTCTTCCTGCCATCACTTCTTGTGAGCCAACATACACCACTAATAATGTAGAAAAACCTACCAGCAATGAAATCAAAGGCGTAAACAAAGAATCCACTTTCACCAAGTCCAACGATTTCTTGCGGTAATTTGCCGAGGCATCAGCAAAGGCTTGAACAGATTCTTTTTCACGAACAAAAGATTTCAATACTCGAATTCCTGAAAAAGCCTCTTGAGCAAAAGTAGAAATAGTTGAAAGCCCCGCTTGTATCTCTTCCGATTTGCGTAAAACCAGGGAATTGACATAGTAAATGCTGACCGAAAGAATAGGCAGGGGTAATAAAACATACCACATCAAGGTTTGATTGACATGCCACATATAATAAATCACCAAGACAAATACACAAATCAGGTTTAGGCCATACATCATGCTGGGTCCGACGTACATACGCACTTTACTCACATCTTCTGAAATGCGAGCCATTAAATCGCCCGTATTTTGCTTTCTGTAAAATGATAAAGGTAAAGTTTGGTAATGCTCATAAATCTCATTTTTCATATCATATTCGATATGCCGCGACATCACAATGAGCGTTTGACGAACCATAAATAAAAAGACACCTTTGATCAAGGCCATCAGGATGATTAAACCGCCATAAAAGAATAAAGTAGCCGCAAAAACTTCATAAAATGCACCTTGTAAAGAAAACTGTTTGAACAAAAAATAAATATCAATGGTCTCTGTTACCAAGTCCAAGGCATAGCGCACCAGTTGAGCAGGCACAACACCGAAAAAATTGGAACAAAAGGTAAAGAGGATGCCCAAGAAAAGCAGCCATTTGTACTTCCAAAAATATTTATTGAGGTGACTTAGTGCGCCCATGCTTAATTTACTTCTAACAAAGATAGAATCTTTATCAATTAAAATCCTTAATTTTGTGTTTCAAACAACAAGAACGCTCTTTATTTTCGGATGGTAAACAGAAGATTACTTCGGGTGAAAGCATTTCAGCAATTGTATGCTTACAACACGCAAGAACGCGCCCAATATCAATTGGCATTTGACGAATTAGCTGTCATTTTTCAGCCTGATTTATCACTTATGGTCGCAAAGGAGGAACAAGCTCCTCGACTAGAAGGCCTAAAAAAATTGGCAGAAATCCAATTAAACGAATTTTTTCAAGAAATACCTACGGAAGAAAGTATCCCACCAGAATCGTTGGCAGCAGCTAAGTCGGTTTATCGTACTTATCAAAACAATACCAAAAAAATTGCAGAGAAGTTAAAAAAGGACATGGTGAAAGAAGTAGAGTCCATCTACAAACAATACTTAAAAATCCTTTTTTACCTACAACATCTCTCGGATATTGCCGTTTGGGAT
The DNA here is from genome assembly GCF_011250515.1 of Aquirufa ecclesiirivi. Taxonomy (GTDB): domain Bacteria; phylum Bacteroidota; class Bacteroidia; order Cytophagales; family Spirosomataceae; genus Aquirufa; species Aquirufa ecclesiirivi. Next base: position 101,407 of record NZ_JAANOP010000007.1, read on the forward strand.
GAAAACCGACGTTTGTTAGAGAATCCAATCAAGACTTCTCAACTGAGCAAAAATAAAGTTTTGGCCATCATGCCTAAGTGGAAAGCTTTGCAACAAGCTTTTGAAGATCAACACATTGGCTGGTCAGAAGACGAGGAGAACAGAATTAAAAAATTGTTTTTAGAGGTAATTCTACTGGATCAAACATTTGTCGACTATCTTCCACAAGCTGGTAAAAGCTTTGAAGATGACATAGAAATGATTCGCTATATTTTAAAAACATTTATTCTAAAACACTCGAGTATGACCGAGTATTTTGAAGAAAAAGATTTAAATTGGCACCTTAATAAGGATGTAGTTAAAAGTTTGTCGACCAAAACATTTAAAGTCGATGCCTTAGAAGATTTGAGCTTACAACCTTTAGCGCTTCAGTGGGATGATGATAAATTATTCTTTGAAGAGTTGTTTGAAAGTACGATTCAAAACGACAAAGATTTAGTTCTTTGGATTGGAGATCAAACAAAAAACTGGGAGTCTGATCGTTTGGCTATGGCTGATTTTATTTTGTTAAAAATGGCTTTGACAGAAATGATTAAATTTTCCAGTATACCCGTTAAAGTAAGTATTAACGAATACATTGAACTAGCAAAAAATTACTCTACACCAAAATCAGGGCAATTCATCAACGGTATCCTAGATGTCATTTCTCTGAGATTGATACACGAAAAAATAATTACTAAATCTGGTCGAGGATTAATCGACATAGCCAGCAAATAATATGAGTAGATCATCAAAATCCTTTTGGGCATTTGTCGTAGGAGCTGCCACAGGTGCTATTATCGGAATTTTATATGCCCCTGATAAAGGTGAGAATACCCGCAACAAATTGTATTTTCAATTGAACAAATACAGAGAGCAATTGAAACAATTACTCAATGATATTGTGGAAGGTAAGGAAATCCCAGAAACAATGGCGAAATCAGAAGGCAAAAAAGTGGTCAATGATACCAAAGTTAAAGCTGAAAAATTGTTGGAGGATGTAGAGAAAATGATGAGTCAGATCAAAGCAAAGCCATAACATGAAGTATGTCATTGCCTTATGCTTTTTATGTCTTCTTTCCTGCACGAACAAACAGAAAGAGGCCAGAAACTCAACCGAAGAATCGGTTCCTATGGAATTGAGACCTTCCGTTGAAAAGCATCCAGTCATGAAATTTGACCAACCCGTGGTTTATTTAGGGAAAATTACCGAAGGAGATAGTATATCCTATACCTTTCATTTCAAAAATGAAGGAAATATGCCTTTGAAAATTTTAACAGTCAATGCATCTTGCGGATGCACTACCCCAAAATGGAGCAAAGAATTGGTACAGCCTGGTAAAAAAGGCTTCATTAAAGTTAGTTTTGATTCCAAAGGCAAAGAAGGTAAAGTACAAAAAACCGTTACTGCCTACGCCAATACCATGCCATCGGACAATATGGTGGCATTCAAAGTAGAAATTCAAAGAAAAAAATAAATTAAACTATCAAACTATGGCTAACAATCCTCAAATCATGCAAATCCTCCTTTTTGGTGGAATCTTTGTCGTGTTTTATTTTTTCATGATTCGTCCACAACAAAAAAAGGCGAAAGAAGCGAAAAAATTCATTGAAGAATTAAAAACAGGTGATAAAGTAGTCACTATTGGCGGAGTACATGGATCAGTGGTTTCCATTCGTGAAAAAACATTGGTAGTAGAGATTGACTCTAGCAAAGGTGTTCGCGTGGTTTTCGAAAAATCAGCTATTTCAAAAGATGCTTCTTCTCGCTTAACAGAAGAGTAAACCGATGGAAAAAAGCCTTCGACCTCTTTTAGGTATCACAGGCGGTATGGGATCCGGCAAATCAATCATTTGTCGGATTTTTGCTTGTCTAGGAATTCCGATTTTTGAGTCCGACAAGGTTGCCCACCAATTGGTTAATAGCGATCCTGCCATTCAACAAAAAATCATAGGGATTTTTGGCCCTGAAAGCTTTGATAATCAAGGTACATATAACCGTGACTATATTCGAAGTCGAGTAAAAGACAACCCAGATTTGTTGGCAGCTTTAAACCACATCATTCACCCTGCTGTACGTGAAGCGTTACAGCTATGGGCTCAAATTCCTAGTTCTGCCCCATTTAAATTGTATGAGGCCGCTCTCTTAACCAATAAAAATAAACCTGCATACATACGCGAGTTAATTGCCATAGAATGCCCTATGAATGAGCGCATGGATCGATTACAAAAACGAAACCATTTAACCTTTGAAGACAACATGAAACTGTTACAAAACCAACCCAGCTCAGAACAATACACCGAAGGTGTTAATTTGATTATACAAAATGGCAATAATGACCGCGTTTGGCCACAAGTAGAGGCCATTTTCAAGCGGCTCTCCATCATTTTGATTACCCTTTTACTTTTCAGTCAAACTAGTATGGGGCAAATCAAAGCCATGACCTTTAATATTCGCATGGATACGAAGTCAGATGGCATTAACCAATGGACTAATCGCAAGGATCACTGTGCTGAATTAGTCAAATATCACCAAGCTGATATTATTGGCATGCAGGAAGCTTTTATTCATCAAATCAAAGATTTTGCAGAAAGATTACCTGGCTTTGCTTGGTTTGGCCGTGGACGTGACGATGGAAAAGAAGAAGGTGAATTCTCTCCTTTGTTTTACAATACCACGAAATTGAAGGTCTTAGAACAAAAGACATTTTGGTTATCCGATTCATGTGATAAAGTGGGTTTTGGCTGGGATGCGGCTTGTAGACGCGTCGTTACCTGGGGGCATTTTCAAGACCTGAAAACAAAAAAGAAGTTTTATGTTTTCAATACCCACTTTGATCATTTGGGTAAAGTAGCCCGCCGAGAAAGTGCCAAATTAGTATTAGCTAAAATTAAAGAAATTGCCAAAAACAGTCCAGTCATTTTATTAGGAGATTTTAATGCCAAGCCAGATGATGAACCGATTCAAATCTTGGTAGACCCTAAGAACCCTGACCGATTAACTAATTCAGAAAGCATCAGTAAGTTAGGCCATTATGGTCCTAAGAACACCTTCAACGCTTTCAAAGAGGAAAGAGAAAATAGTCAAATCGATTATATATTTGTGAAAAATGGCGTAAGTTGTGAGCAACATGCTACCCATTCGGAGACCTGGTCAAATCGTTATCCAACAGACCATTTTCCTGTAAGCGCCACCCTCCGAATCCCTTAAATCGATTTGGGTTTTATGACCTCAAATTGTAACTTGCAGTATGGAAAATTTTATTGTTTCTGCGCGAAAATACCGTCCTACCCAGTTTGATTCTGTGGTAGGTCAAAGCCACATTACCACCACGCTAAAGAATGCTATTAAGTCGAACCACTTGGCTCAGGCTTTTTTGTTTTGTGGTCCTAGAGGGGTGGGAAAAACCACTTGTGCGCGTATTTTAGCCAAAACAATCAACTGTGAAAATCAAAGTGCTGAGGGTGAGGCCTGTGGTACTTGTTCTTCCTGCCAATCTTTCCAAGAAAACACTTCCCTGACCATTCACGAGCTTGATGCTGCTTCGAATAACTCGGTGGATGACATCCGTAGTTTGATCGATCAAGTTCGCTATCCACCACAAAGTGGACGCTATAAGATCTACATCATCGATGAGGTTCACATGCTTTCTACCCCGGCTTTTAATGCCTTTTTGAAAACATTGGAAGAACCTCCCTCCTATGCCATTTTTATCTTGGCTACCACAGAAAAGCATAAAATCTTACCTACCATTTTATCCCGTTGCCAAATCTTTGATTTTAACCGCATCAAATGGCAAGATATGGCCATGCACTTGGCATCTATTGCGGAAAAGGAAAACATAACTGCCGAACCAGCTGCTTTGGAATTGATTTCGATCAAAGCCGATGGAGGTTTACGTGATGCCTTGTCGATGTTTGATTTAAATGTTACCTTCTCAACGGATAACACGCTACGTCATAAAGCAGTTTTAGAAAATTTACATATTCTAGATAGCGACTATTATTTCAGTCTGACAGATCACTTAGTTGAGCAAAACCATACGGCTGTACTTCTTCTCATAGAAGAAATCATGCGCAAAGGTTTTGACGGATTGCAATTCATTTCAGGCCTTATGGAGCATTTGCGTTTGTTATTATATGCCAAAGACCCTAAGACCTTAGCTTTAATGGAAATGAGTGACGAGACCAAAGGCAAGTTTAAAAAACAAGCTGAATTAACCTCGACTTCATTTTTACTCTCAGCCATGAATATTTGCGCGCAATGTGAAGTAAATTACAAAAGCGCCAAAAATCCAAGATTGCATTTGGATTTAAGTTTATTAAAAATCAACTACTTAAATTCAGTATTCAAGCCTAATCAAACACCTGTGGTGGAGGACGGCGCTGGAAAAAAGCTTGAGGCCTCGGCCAATATCTCTATTGAAAACAGTGCCATACAAGAACAAAATGTACCTGTAAAGCAAGAAGTACCAGTTCAGGAAGCACCTGTCCCATCCTTAGTCATCCAAGAAGAGAAAACCACTGTTCCTGAAAATACCCAATCTAGTCCTAGTCCAGTTCCAAGCCGACCAAGCATTCAGTCTTCTGGTTTGCGAAGCGCCAAAAAATTGGTTGAAACCAAACAAGCCGAGCAAAAAGAAGCTACTTTACTGACAGGAAGTGCCACAGGAGCAGAAAATAAAACCTTTACTTTAGCAGATATAAGCCGAGAATGGGTTCGAATCGCTAAGGCCTATGAAGCCAATCAGGACATCAATAAATTTGTCATGATGAATCGACCCATTGAACTAATAGGTACGGTTTTACATTTAAAAGTAGAAAACGAGTTACAGATTCAGCAGTTTAATGAAGCCATTCGGATGGAGGTATTAAACCAACTGCGCTCTTCGCTGCATAATTTTGATATTGACATTGAGCTTGACATCCTTGTTCAAGAAAAAAGCGACAAAAAAGTGCTTTATACCCAATCTGATAAGTATGAATACCTTTCCGAGAAACATCCCATTCTAATAGAAATGAAACAAAGGATGGGCTTGGATTATGAATTTTAAAAATCAATGGATATATGAAGTTGACCACCTAGACCAACTTCTACTATTTTCTTTAAGGTAGATAATCGGACTTCTTTCACATCATTTTCAATTTTAGAAATATACGATTTAGTGGTACCTACTTTCAAAGCTAATTCTTCTTGGGTTAAACCTTGATTTTTTCTGGCTTCATGAAGTAAGACTCCTAATTTAAAATGCTGATATCCAACCTCAAAATCATCCCTCGCAATATTCTCTAATTGACCATAATTAGATTCTATAAATTGATCCAAACTGACAAAATCACTATTTTTCTTTTTCATAAAACAACTTGATTTTTTGTGCTTTGATTATATCTTTTCTTAAAATCCTTTGGGTTTTCTTTTTTATCGCATGGGTAACCACGACATAAAAACCATCTTGAAAACAAAATACTCTAAAAATATCAGAGCCTACTTGAATTCTAATTTCATATATGCTATCAGATGAAATTAATTTTTTAAAATATACAATTGGGACCCACTCTAATTCCTCAATTAATCTAAAAGTCCATAATATCTTTTCTTTTACTTGCTCAGATTGATTCTGAAAAAAATATTGAAATTCATTTGAGTATATCTTAATAGTCCGGTATTTGCGCATTGGTTCTTAACAAATTTAGAAAAAGTTTCACTAAAGTGAAACTTTTATTTTTCTTAAAATTATTTATTACCAAAAAAACGAAACAAATAATACTATTTCCTTCCATGTATTAATACGGCAGACAATTACCAAGAAACTGATAATTTAATTAGGTGGAGTTTTTTAGCTTTAAAAATCAATAAAGCATATCACGCAAAGTCAACATCGTCTTCCAATTCCGAGTGGTAGCGGAGACCTTAAGTTTATTCTCTAAGAAATTATTGCTCAATTTCGCATTTCCATAGCCCTTAGGAACATACAAATAAACTGCTCGATCAATGAGTTGAAAGGTCTCCTCTTGAAAAGCGAAACTAGCTAGTTTTTCCACGTTTTCGGGCAATGGTAAGGTCGCTAATAAACTCACATACAATTTAGCTTCATCCAGATTGTCATGAGCTATAAAGGGATTGTTGGCAATCACTTGATTCCAAATTGGAACACTAAAGACTTGAATATCTACCTCAAATCCAAATTGATCTAGTATGGCTAAATGTATTCTTTCAGCCATTTCATCCTCGGTTAAATCGTTACTTTGAAATACTACATTCCCGCTTTGGATATAAGTCTGAACAGTTTCAAATCCTAGCGATTCAAACATGGCTTTGAGTTCCACCATTTTGATCATCTTCTGACCAGACACATTAATTCCACGAAGCAATGCGATATAAGTAGTCATTAAAAATTATCATAATACGTGAAATCCTGCACAATCTTCCCATTTTCAATGCGGAAAATAACAGCAATAGGTAATTCAAATTTCTTTTGATCGGCTCCTGTACCCGTGGAAACAAACTCCACAGTCACGTGCTTATCTCCAGATGGATAAACACTCACCACCTGATCATGTACATCAGGAAACTGTTGTTGTAAGCCCGAATATTCCTCCACAAATTGAGCTTTCGACTTTTTAATCACCTTCATCCCCGATGTTGGATCTTTAAACTCGGCAGAGTCGGCATACATCTCCGATAAAGCCTTCCAATCATGCTGATTAAACAAAGTAAAATACTGATTAATTAGCTCCTTATTCTTATCCTCCATGCTAGATGAAGTACTTTGGCAGGCAGTAAAAAACAAGCCAAACAAAAGAAGTATACCCGTTTTTTTCATAGTATATTCATGAGAGAATGTAAATAATCTATTAGTACATTTTCCTTTTTCTACCTCACCTGCCCATTCCCTACCAATACCCACTTTTCGGTCACTAATTTCTCCAAAGCAAAAGGACCTCTTGCATGCAATTTCTGTGTTGAAATACCAATCTCCGCCCCTAATTCAAAGACGCCTCCATCGGTAAACCGTGTAGATGCATTCCAATAAACGGCAGCTGCATCAATGGCCTGCAAAAAGTAATTGGCCTCTGCTGCATCTTCTGAAATAATGGCTTCGGAATGACGAGAAGAATAATTGGATATATGTAGAATAGCCTCTTCGGTACTATCCACAACTTTAATGGAACAAGCAAAATCTAAAAACTCACGACCAAAATCTTCCTCGCTAGCTTCGAATAAAAAAGGATAAGCCTGTGCCTTTAACAAGGCATAAGAACGAGGATCGGCATGAATCTTGACATGGTATTGAATAAAATCATCCTGAATCAAACTCAAAAAACGAGATAATTTACTTGCATGAATGACAATGGTATCCAATGAATTACAAACGGAAGGTCGGGTTACTTTGGCATTAACCACTACCGGTACCGCTTTAGCCAAATCTGCTGTCTCGGCTACGTAAGTATGGCAAACTCCCGCACCTGTCTCAATCGTTGGGACCAATGACTCCCTACGCACACGCTGAATTAAAGCATCAGAGCCTCGTGGTATAATGACATCAATGTACTTGGTTGCCGTCAATAAGGTACTCACATGAGCCCGATCCGTTGGTAAAAGTCGAACTAGATCCTTTGAAAACCCATTCTTTTCCAAGGCTTGGTGAATCAAGGAAACCAAAAAAGAATTGCTGTTCCATGCATCCGTTCCTCCTCGCAATACGGCAGCATTTCCTGAGCGAATACATAAGGCAGCCACATCAATGGTCACATTGGGCCTAGATTCATAAATAACTCCCACCACACCCAAAGGCACGGCCAGCTTCCGTAAATGTAAACCGTTCTTTAACTCTTTTTCCAAAATAACCTGTCCAGAAGGATCAGGCAACAACATGATATCACGTAAACTATCTGCTAAGGACTGGACGCGCTCTTCTGTCAACAACAAACGATCGCGCATGGGATTATTCACATCATAATGAGCTAAATCTTGGGCATTCGCTTGAATAACTCCCAATTTATTTTCTTCCAACAAGAAAGCCAAATCTGATAAAATGGCATTTTTTTGATCACTACTTGCCATGGCCAAAGCGATGGCAGCATTTCGGGTAGCAGCTAAAGAAGCCAAAAGTTCACTCGTATTTTCCATGAATTAATGTAGGCTAAAAATCGTAACCGAATGACAAATAGGTTACTGGTGCTTTAATTTCTTTATTATCCATACCAAAGGCATAATCCAATTTGATGAAATAGCCCAATAAATAGGCTCTAGCTCCCAAACCATATCCAACCAAGAATGGATTCCTGAAATCCGTAACTGTCGCTAAAAATGGATTGGTATTTCCTCCATAAGTATTCGTATTAAATCCATTGGTTCTAGCAAATGGATTTGATCCTGTCCAGGCACTTCCAATATCGGTAAAGCCGGCAAATTGAAAAGAGTTCATGAACCTAGATTTGGAAAAATCTGGCCCCATCAGGGATTTCAAAGGAACACGTAATTCTAAATTCAATAAAATATGACTTTGTCCCGACAATTTATTGACATTAAAACCACGCAAAGGACTAGCTACATCACTCATGAATACATCCCGCTGTGCTATACCTCCAGTCCCCATAGGATTCTCTTTATTTCTGGCTTCACGCTGAATAAACAACCAATTATCCACTCCACCTAACATGGTTTGAGGAGCAGCTGAACCAAGGGCATTGGAAGCTGATAAACGAGCCGCCAATAAGAAACTATTAGAAAGCTTCAAGTAACGACGCATATCCAAACGGATACGACTGAAATTTTGAGCTAAAGCTAAACCTGTCTGATATTCCGCTGAAAGATTCATCCTGAAACCTGTCCGTTGGTTTTCGCCCAAATGCACCGTATTATCAAAAGTATATTCCAATTTGGCACCCGCATAGGTGGCCAAGTTTTCAGGTGTGGCTAGATTGTACTGATCAATGGCTCGATTAGAACTAAAAGATCCGGAAAAACTTAATTTACTTAATAAATTAAATGGATATACACCTTTTACTTCGATGCGGTTGTATCGAACTTTTTGAGAAAAATTCTCATTTTCTTGATCCAAAACCTTTCTGTCGAAACGTACAAACCAATCTACTTTATTCGCCAAATAGCCGTATTCAGCCCATAAGTCGGCATTTCGCAAATTAGAAGTCACAAATATACCTGTCCGAACTAAATGGTTCTCCAAAAGATCATTCATCTTTACCTCAAAAGAATATCCCAAACCTCGGATAGGATCCACCATGAAATTCCCCTCTGATTTGTTGACCACAAAGGAATTTTGATAATCCACTGGACCCATTAATTTACCTGGATCTTTTCGTAATCGTTGACTTTGTTGCCTCAATTCGATCCTGGCTCTACGCTGATCTGCCCGACGAAGCAATGGTTTTTCAAGACTATCTTTGGTAGCTAAGGTAGCAGGATCTACCGAAGAAATTTCATTCACTTGAGGATACCACCGACTTTGACCCGCACTGGCTAATGAGCTTAGCGGATAGGTGCTAATCATTTGAGTGAGCATTTCATTTTGCCGCACTACCAATTGATCTTTGGTCCATTCAGCCGATCTCCATGGACCTGAACGAGCGCCATTTTGATAAAAAGTAGTATCAGACCAGCGCAAACTAATCAAATTGGTCCCGGAAGTTTCTTCGCTTAGAAAGTTCCAAACGCTATCTGAAACTTGTCTAATATTGTGAATATATCCTCGATGTGCAAAAATGCGGTTCGGATTGGATGGATCATCAGCTTTCCAATGGTACATAGAATAAATACCATCCTTCGAAACGTTGGCTTTCCAAGTTGAATCCACATATTTCTCCGTGATATAGGCTACATCATTCCCATTGTTCCACCAATGCGCTTCTATTTCATCATGAGCATCCTGCGTCACAGCAGTGTATCGATTTCGTCTCAAATCATAAATCCCTACATCAACTTGTCCGTTTTTTAATGCCCTAACTAACATCCGCTGGCCATTGGAAGCCATCTCAAAATCTAGGCAATTTAAATCCACTAACTTCTTTTTGCTTTCCACTCGAAGGTTAAACTTATTCGCATTCAAGGCAGAATAGGTTTGTAAATAGGAATTTCCCTCCGCACTATATAGAATGGATAATACATTTGACTTCCCCCAGGACAACAGAGGACCACGGTTCGAAGAAATTCGCTCTGAATCTTTTAAACCCGTCTGAAAAATACTTTGTGATTTTTGATTACCTAAATTCATCAAGTTCACCTGAAATTTTCCTGATTCACCCAGTACATAGGCTAGCCATTTCCCATCCGTACTTACTTTAAAATCACCGAGTAGTTGATCATTTAGCATATCCACAGAAGTCAAATTTTTCAATCCATTCAAGGCAACGGTATTGACCTCTTCCTGTTTTGACTGATTCATGTAATACTCAAACCATTCGCGCAAAAACTTACTAAAAGGCTTTTTGATTGTACTCGAAATACTGGATTGCTCATTCCGAATGATCCGAGTCAAATTCAAAATATTGCTGACTGGCTGCTTTCCATAGGTTTTAACCAAGTAGGCCCAAATTGAATGCCCCAACCAAATGGATTCCTTCCCTTGTGCCAAATTAGGTTTCCGCACTCGATTATTGACAACCACTTGGTACATAAACTGATTCATTTCTGGAGAATCACCCTCGGCAACGTAAGCTGCAATTCCTTCCGAGAACCATTCTGGAACAGAAAGTAATAATGAATTTTGAAGTGCATCTTTGATACTCCCGCCAAAAAGCATATCATTCACATACACTTTAGTAACCTCTCTGATCAGCTCCTTCTTATATTCTGAGGTATTATTTTGAAAGGCTATCTCCACTTTGAATTTGGCAAAGTTTTCCGCCTTAGCTTCTTCAGCATTATCTAAACTAATTCCAGTATTGGATTGTATCCAATCTTGATGGGAGGGATAAACAAATAGTTTGATTTTATTGAATGGACTGTAGCCCAAAATATCCGTGATTCGGGGAAACTCAGATTCTAAAATTTGAATGGTATTTCGAGCTAAAGCTTCATTCTTACCGAAATAATACACTTCAAAGTTTTGGCTGGTAAAAAACTTCCAAACAAATTTTTGATACTGTATTCGGGTTTTATCGAATTTCTTTTGACTTGGATAGAAGTCTTGCCCGGATAGCATGAAGGAAAAAAGCAGCAAAAACAAAAGCAAAAATCTTTTCATCCTGTTTTCAGATTTATAGGCAATTTCAATAAAACCAAATTTAATGATTTATGTGGAAAATAAATGGTAAAATCGACGAATTGATGCTTCGGAATTTATCTGCCCCTCACCTTTCCATTCCGCTAGCCATTGCTGGGCAAAATAAGGGCTCAATGATACTCCTTTAGAACCAAATCCATTAAATATAGCCAAAGGTAATTGGGGATGAAAACCCACCAAAGGCCTACGATCTTGGGTGGCTGGTCTTACACCCGTAGACATTTCTACTTCTTCATAAGAATTTACACCCAATGATGTTAGCTTATTCCTTAAATCCAAGGTTGCTGAAAAACTAGGCTGATTTGAAAAATCATCCCAACGGTAAGTAGCACCTACTTTAAATACGTCATTTCCTAAAGGAAGCAGAAATCCATTTTTATTTAGAATATATTCTTGAGAAGGTTCTTCTGATTTAATTTTCATCAATTCTCCCTTGGCAGGCAAAAAATTCAAATGACCAAAAAATGGATTATGTTTCTGGGCATGAAAACCTTCACAAAAAATAACACAAGCGTAAGCTTGTCCCTGAAAATGAACCTCATCACCAGAAATAGTTAAATCGATGTTTGGGTTAATGACTATTTCCTTGATTAAATTTTTAGACTGAAAATATTGTTTTGAGCTCTTCAGTAAGCATTCCACATCTAACCAACCTGCATTTTTTATCCAAACTCCTTCTTCCTCCCAGCGAAGGTATTCATTGTGAATAGCGCCTTTTCTATCTAAGAGCCATCCTTTCATCTCTTCATTGGCAAAAGGCCTAAACAAGGGCGTGGGATGAAAAAATGAAATATCTAGAGTTTTTTCTAGTGTCCTATAAAATGGGAAAAGGTAGCTGAATAGCTCATCCACTAACCAAGATTTCTCTAATTTTCGCCCAGTAACTGGATTGAAAATCCCTCCCGCCGCATAAGAAGACGTGAAATAAGTATTGGGAGCATCGACTATATTAAAAGCCACATTCGCTTGGTCCAAGGTATGAGCCAGTATGGTTCCTGCCAAACCTTGTCCTACGATTAATACGGGAAGTGTATGCTTATTTATTGGCATGCTGAACACGTCGAACTTGTTCTAAAACAAAAGCAACTTGTTCATCCATGGATTTATAAGAAGTATCTAAATCAATGGCATCGTCGGCACGTTTAAGTGGCCCTTCGCTTCGATTGGAATCAATTTCATCCCGAATTTTCAAATTCTCCACAATTTGTTCTATGGGCAAATCCTCTCCTTTCTGCATCAATTCTAATTTTCTTCTTTGTGCCCTAATCTTGGGGTCAGCTGTCATGAAAATTTTCACTTCGGCATCAGGAAATACTACAGTACCTACGTCTCTTCCATCCATGACTACGCCTTTCTTTTTCCCCATTTTTTGCTGCTGCGCAACCATGGCATGACGCACCGTAGGAATAGCACTTACTTGACTCACAATATCAGAAATGTACATTTTCCGGATTTCATTCTCCACATTTTCGCCATTCAAAAAAGTATCCGAAGCTTGTCTTTCGGGATTAAATTCAAATGTAATATGCACTTCATCCAAGGCTTTTTCAACGGCTTCCAAATTTCCACAATCTACTTGATTGCGCTGAAAATAGAGTGCTACTGCGCGATACATTGCCCCAGTGTCAACAAAGGCATAATGCAACTGTGCTGCCACACGCTTGGCAGTGGTACTTTTTCCACAAGAAGAAAAGCCATCAAGGGCAATAATGATTTTAGACATGAATAGAGTTTAAAAACGAATAAATAGCCAAATATACTTCATTGGGGGCTTCATATGCGGCTTGGTGTCCAACATGGGGTATGCAATTTACTTGATGAATAGAAGACATGGACACCGCTTTTTCCACATCTTCCCAAGGGACTATTGTATCCATTTCCCCATGAATAAATAAAAAAGGAATGGTTGTTGATGCCAATAAGTCCAATCCTGCTGCTCGGTCACGCATGGCAAGCGATGCTGCCACCAAACCTGAAGCAGATAATTCTTGATATCGAATGACTAAGCTTTTAATAAGTTCAGGATTTTGTTGTACAAAGTCCTGTGAAAACAAATTGGGAACAAAAGGCCCAATAAAGGCTCTTGTTCCCATTTTTTGTACAAACTCGATGGTTTTATTACGATTTACTTTTTTCTCTTCTGAGTCTGGCATGGCGGTTGAATTCAACATCACCACAGATTTTACTTGTTGCGGAAATTCTTTGGCTAATGCCAAGGCAACATAACCTCCCATCGAATGCCCAATAAGATGCCAAGAATGATCCTTGGGTAGGTCTAAGGCAATTTTTTGAGCATATTCCGACATATTTTGACAATCCTCCCAGCCTGCATAATCAGGCGAAACAACAGGAAATGGCCACGTATACGCAGGTATGAAATCATCCCAAACACGGTGATCTTCACCAAATCCGTGTAAACAGACGATGATTTCTTTCATATTAAAACGAATGCAAAAGACCTAAGAGTACAAATATCAAACCGATGAAAGCAGAAACTGCTCCAATGGCTCCCAACCCGAAAATGGAAAGAATGATACCGATAATCAACAAAATAACTCCAATTTTCACTTTGGAATCCCAAGATGAAGGACCGGAAGCTTGTTTTTGTTTCTTAGCTTGTGCTTTATACTCCTTGATTTGCGCTTTCAGCTGAGCTTTGAATGCTTTTTTATGTTGAATCAACTCCTTTTTCTCCATGTGTTTCATGGATTTCACTTCCTGGTGTAAAGAATTTAATTCTGTAACTAGTTTCGCTTCTTCGGGCGAATTAGGTACTACAGGAACGATTTCTTCAACCAGTTGATTGGACTGACTAACCAATAGCTTGGGTTCTTCTTCTTTCACAGGGCTAACAATAGCCTTGGTAGCAGGCTGAGCTTGCTTGTAAACAGCAAAATACGCTCCTTGATGTGAACAAGAAGTAATGAATAAAGTTAATGCGAGAACGATTAGAATGTTTTTCATAGATAAATTAGGCTACAACTTTCATTTGATGGAATACTGTTTTTTCGAATTTCAATTTAGCATAAGCTAAGTCCACTTCAAAATTTGAAATGTTTGTTTGAGAAGGAATATCAAACATGGCATCTGTCATGATGGCTTCCATAATCGATCTCAAACCACGCGCACCTAATTTATATTGCATGGCTTGTTCCACCATGTAGGTCAAGGCCTCTTCTGTAAAAGTCAATTGCACCCCTTCCATGTCAAACAATTTTTCATACTGCTTAACAAGCGCATTTTTAGGCTTAGTCAAAATGGCTAATAAGGCCACTTGATCCAATGGATTAAGGTAGGTAATCACGGGCAGACGACCTAATAATTCAGGAATTAAGCCAAATGATTTTAAATCTTGAGCTGTCACGTATTTCATGATTTGATCCTTTTCAAAAGAATCATGGAAAGTGTCATCTCCAGAAAATCCAATAGGACGCGCATTTAAACGCTTAGAAATATGTCGACCGATACCATCAAAAGCACCTCCACAAATGAATAGGATATTCTCAGTGTTCACGGCAATCATTTTTTGATCGGGATGTTTTCTTCCTCCTTGTGGTGGAACATTCACGATGGAACCTTCTAATAATTTCAACAATGCTTGCTGAACCCCCTCGCCTGATACATCACGTGTGATGGATGGGTTATCGGATTTGCGGGCAATTTTGTCGATCTCATCAATGAAAACAATGCCGCATTCTGCTTTGGCCACATCGTAATTAGCTGCTTGCAAAAGGCGAGTCAAAATGGTTTCTACATCTTCCCCTACATATCCTGCTTCCGTAATTACGGTAGCATCAGCTATACAGAAAGGTACTTGAAGTTTTTGAGCCAAGGTACGTGCCAAATAGGTCTTACCTGTTCCCGTTTCGCCTACCATTAGGATATTGGATTTTTCAATTTTCACATCCTGTTCGTGACTAGGCTGCATCAAACGTTTGTAATGGTTATACACCGCTACAGAAAGATGTTTTTTGGCTTCTTCCTGACCGATGACATAAAGATCTAAATGTTCCTTTAAGTCTTTCGGTTTAACTAATTCAAATTGTTGTTTCGAATTCTTTTTGTTGACTACAGGAGCCCCTAATTCTTCTTTAATGACCTCGTAGCCTTGTTGCAAACATTGATCACAAATGTGGCCATCGATACCGGACAATAAAATTCCGACTTCCGACTTGTTACGGCCACAAAATGAGCAATTAATTTGATTCTTTTTGGGATTTGCCATCCTTACACATTACGGGTTAAAATTTCATCAATCAAACCATACTCCTTCGCCTCTGCTGCTTTCATCCAATAATCACGATCGGAATCACGCTCAATTTCTTCAAAAGACTTACCTGAATGCTTGGCCAAGATATCGTATAATTCTTGACGAATTTTAACGATTTCACGAGCTGTGATTTCGATATCACGGCTTTGACCTTGAGCTCCACCAGAAGGTTGGTGTATCATCACACGTGCATGCTCTAAAGCTGAACGTTTTCCTGCAGCACCTCCCGCTAATAATACAGCACCCATGGAGGCCGCTAATGAAGTACATACAGTAGCTACTTCGGGACGGATGTAATTCATGGTATCATAAATACCCAAACCTGCATATACGGATCCACCAGGACTATTGATATACATCACGATGTCCTTTTTGGCATCCGTGGATTCCATAAACAATAATTGAGCCACGATGATGTTGGCCATATAATCATCCACAGGCACACCCATGAAAATAATACGATCCATAATCAATCGTGAAAACACGTCGATCTGAGCAAAACGCATCGGACGCTCCTCAATGATGTATTGGGTCATGTCATCAATACGATGATTCACTTGGCTTCCCATTTGATTCATGTATTGGTCAACCGCTAAACCGTTTAAGCCTTTATGGTGTACCGCATATTTGCGAAACTCGTCTCCTGATAATTCCTTGGGATACATAATTTTTAGTTTAAGATTCAAAATTAAAATAATTGTCGGATTAATTGCGAGCAATTAGCTGGTAAACCAAATTTAGAAATGCTTAGTTCACACAAAACCCCGTAAAAACGGGGTTTTGAAAATTCCAACAAATATCCTGTACTACAAAGCTGCAGCGATTTCTTTGAATTTATCCACATCGATTTTAGAAATCTTGTGTGGGATTTTTTCTACAATGACAGAGGATACTTTATCTGCAAAAGCTTGATTGTATAAATTCATGAAATTGTCAGACTTCGATTTATCGCTCAAATAACCCATGGCTATTTTCTCAATCATTTCTTCGATGCCTGGTTGATCAGCCGACAAATAACCGCCAAATTGTTGACGAACCATGTCTTTTGCTTTTTCTACCACCTCTGCATATTCAACTTTCACTTCAAATTTCTCAGCGATTTCATTTTTGATTAGGTTCCAACGGATATCCTTTTTCACATTATCAAAATCTTGATCAATTTGCTCTGGAGTAAATTTACCTTCATTGATACGTACTAACCAATTACGTAAAAATGCTTCTGGCAAATCAATTTTCACTTGATCTAACAAGGCTTTTTCAGCATCGATACGTAACAAATAATTGGCTTCGCGCTTGTAGTTATCTTGAACAATCTCAATTAATTGCTCACGGAAACTTGCTTCGTCAGTAGCTTTGCCTGCTCCTAATACTTTATCAAAAAATGCTTGATCCAAATTGGCAGGAACCGAACGAGTGATATCTTCTACGACGTAAGAAACCTCACCTGTCAACTCACTTACTTCCTCTTCCTTCTTACCTGTAGCTAATGCCAATGATTTAGCATCATTAAATACTTTATCGATCGCAAATTTCAAGGTACCTCCTACCTTAGCCCCTAAGAAAATCTTTTTCGATTTATCGTTGATGGAATGCAAAGGTATAGCTGATTTCTCTACCCAATCACCTTGAGTGAAAGTTCCAAAAACCAAATCACGGTCTTCAACTGACTCAGGATGAGTCTGCTCTCCAAATTGCTTCTTCAAGTTCTCGATCGTTTCATCAATTTCTTTTTTATCGGCTTTGATTTCGTAAGAATTAACTGTTTTGATTTGATCTAAATCGACAGCAAACTCACCATGGAAACCTAAATCATAATGGAAGGTGAATTCCGTATCTTTTTCCCAGTCGATCGAGTCTGCTTCTTCAACAGCCGGCATTGGCTCGCCAACTAGGTTTAATTTATTTTCTTTGATATAATCACTAACCGCATGACCCAATAAATGATTGATTTCTTCCACTAAAATGGATTGACCTGCCAATTTCTTGATTAATGGCATAGGTACCATACCCGGACGAAAACCTTTGATGCTCGCCTTTTTACGGTAATCTTTTAATTTAGTTTCTACTTTTTCTTGGTAATCAGCAGCTGAAACGACAACAGTCAAACGACCTTCTAAATCATTTGAATGGTTGAGCGAAATATTCATATGGAAGTATTTAAATTTTTAATTAAAAAAAGCCCCCAATACCTTTTGGTCTTGAGGGCTTGCCGATGGTACGGGCGGAGGGACTCGAACCCCCATGCCTCGCGGCGCCAGATCCTAAGTCTGGTATGTCTACCAATTCCACCACGCCCGCTTGCATTTGGAGGTGCAAAGGTAATTAGCAAAATCTAGTATTCCAAAACACTTGGAAAATTTATATTGGGCTCCCTAATTTCGTCTCAATAATCAAAAAAGAAATCGCAAATTTTAACAGCTTTTAAGATTAAATGCGATTATTGTAAGCTTTTCTAAGCTAATTTTAGCAATTCAATTGAACCATGAAACAAGAAACACCGCACCATCACACCAATTGGAAAGTTTGGTATCTATCCATGGGCCTTTTCGTGGTATTGATTATTCTATTTTTTGTGATTTTTAGCGCCATATTCCAATAAACATGCATCTATTAGACTGGATAGTTTTACTATTGACCATTGGAGGAATTGTGCTCTATGGAAGTTGGAAAGGAAGAGAAGCTAAACACTCATTGAAAGGCTTTTTATTAGCTGATCGAGAGCTCCCTTGGTACCACATTCTTTTGTCGGTCATGGCTACTCAGGCATCCGCCATTACCTTTTTATCAGTACCAGGACAAGCCTATACCGATGGTATGCGTTTCGTACAGTTTTATTTGGGATTGCCCATTGCCATGATTGTGCTTTCTGTCACCTTCATTCCTCAATATTATCAACTAAAGATATTTACTGCTTACCAATTCTTGGAAGAACGATTTGATTCCAAAACACGTATTTTAACAAGTTTTCTGTTTCTGATTCCACGGGCTCTTTCTACTGGAGTCACCATTGCAGCGCCATCCATCATACTTTCTACCTTATTAGGATGGGATTTAACCTGGACCAATTGCGTCACTGCGGCCGTGGTAACTTTCTATTGTATTTTTGGTGGATCCAAAACCATTTCCTACACTCAATTATTACAAATGGGTGTAGTATTAGCGGGGATGGTCATTGCTGCCATTTACATCATTCAGGCATTACCTCAAGAAATAGGGATGAAGGAATCCTTGCAACTTGCAGGCAAAATGGGAAAAATCAATTTAATCGATTGGAAATTTGATATCAACAATCGCTATACCATTTGGTCAGGTATCATTGGTGGATTCTTTTTACAGCTTTCTTATTTTGGTACAGATCAAAGCCAAGTCGGTCGTTATTTAACAGGGCATACTGCAAACGAAAGTAAGAAAGGACTCATGCTGAATGGTTTTTTAAAAATCCCGATGCAATTTTTCATCTTGTTGGTCGGAATATTAGTTTTTGTTTTTTACCAATTCAATCAGGCTCCCCTGTTTTTCAACAAAACAACTGAACTGAGCTGGAGTACTGCCAAGGGGCATGAAGCCATAGATCAAGAGAACAAACAAATTTTCAATCAGAAAAAACAGACAGAAAAGGCCTTAATTCAAGCTATTTCGAAAGAAGAAACAGCTAAAATTCCTGTTTTGAAATCTCAAATCATGGATTTGCATGAGCAGCAAGCTAAGGTCAAAGAGAAAGCAGTTGAATTATTGAAATCGCAAAATCTTAAAGCGGAAAGTCAAGATACCAATTATATATTTCTACGATTCATAGTTGATCATTTGCCCATTGGTTTGGTGGGCTTTTTAATTGCCATGATCTTATTGGCCTCCATGGGCTCTATGGCATCCGCTTTTGGTTCCTTGACTTCTACCGTCATGGTGGATATTTACCAAAGATTCATCAATCAGCATGCCAGTAATGAACATTATTGGTGGTCATCCAAATTAGTCACTCTAGCCTGGGGCATTTTTTGCTTGGTAGTAGCTCAATTTGCCGTGAATATGGGTAGCTTGATTGAAGTAGTTAACATATTAGGCTCCTGGTTTTATGGCACCATTTTAGGTGTCTTTCTTTGCGCTTTTTATTTACCTAAAACTCGAGGTTCGCATGTATTTTGGGCTGCCATTATTGCTGAAGCATTTGTGATATATGCTTGGAAAATAGACTTAATGGCTTTTTTGTGGCTGAACGTGCTAGGTTGTGTACTGGTTGTCTCTTTAGCTTTTATATTCCAAGGGATTGGCCAACTAACTAAGGCAAAACCTTAATATCAAATTTGACAGGAATGACGGGTTTTTCGTCGTAGGATTTGGCGTTAAAGATGGAATCAACAACAGCCATTCCTTTGGTGACTTTTCCGAAAACCACGTATTTCTTATAAAAGCGGGCCGCTTGTTCAGTATCGGTGACAATAAAAAATTCAGTTGGCGACGATGCTTGTTCGGGGTTTCCTTCGTCATATCGTGCCATGGCTAAGCTTCCTCGCACAGGTTTTAATGTATCGACGTATTCCGCTGGAACTAAATAATTCAATCGATCACTGTATTCTCCTCCTCCTTGAATTCCGGTAACATAAACGATTCGATAAAAATAGCGGTCTTCAAAATAACCCATTTTCACTAATCGGATAAAATTCAGTCGGTGTAAGGGAGTTCGATCATCCAATTCCATTTCAAAATCCCCAAGTCGTGTTGTGACAAGAACTTTTTTTTCTGTCCATTTATCTGCCCCTTTTTGCAAGGATTCCTTTACATGAACAGGGTCCAAATTCCAATTGGATTGGCAAGAAAACAGACAACATGTAAATAATATAAAGAGTATACGCATAAAAAAAAGGGGGCCTAAAAGCCCCCTAATTTAATTCAAATATCTGGTTTATGCAGAATGGTTAACTTTCTTTCCAAAGAAGTATAATCCAACAAATGCTACTATTAAGATAGCTGGGAAAATCAACATATTAGAAAGAGTCGCTTGTCCAGCAGCTAAATCAGCAGCATCACCTGCTAATCCTGTTGCCTCTGCAGCCACTTTGTTTTCTTGAATCCAAGCACCAATAATAGGCTGGAACATAGAAGAAGAAAACATACCGATACCACCTAAGATCGATAATCCTAAAGCTCCAGTTTGAGGCATCGTCTCACTTACATAGCCTAACATGTTTGGCCAGAAGTAGCAAATACCTAATGCAAAGAATACCGCTGCTACGTATAACATAGAACCGTCCATTGTAGACATCATGTATAAACCGATGACACCAAAGATGGCAGAACCTAAAAGAACACCAACAGTATTTAATTTATGAATGATTGGGCCAGCAAAATAACGACCAACGGCCATTAAACCTGTTACAAGAGCTAAGATTAACATCGGACTAGCACCTGCTTTTGCTAAGATTGGACCAACCCATTGCTGTGGACCAAATTCAGAAATAGCTGTTAAAGCCATACATGCTGCCATGAATAGGTACAATGGATTTAACATTGCTTTGAAACTATCCAACGCATTCTCTGCACCAGCACGAGGCTTAGGGAAAGTTTGACCGTAAAATAATACGGCATAAACAGCAGTAGGGATTAAAATAACCCAAATTTGCGCTTGCCAAGGCATAGACGCATCCGTCATGAATTTAGAGATCAATGAACCTATCACAATACCACCTGGGAACCACATGTGAAAACGATTCAATTTACTGTTGAAATCCAATCCTGAATAAGAATCAGCAATCATCGGATTACAAGCAGCTTCCGTACAACCGTTACCTAAACCAATCAATAAAGTTGAAATCAATAAGGTATCATAACCCGTAGCATAAATAGTTAAAAGGATACCAATGGTATGTGCGATCAAGGCAATTTGCATGATCAATTTGGGTCCAATGGCTGAATAGAAAACCCCACCAAGAATCATGGATATCGGGAAACCTAAAAACCACATTTGATTGATATGTCCTAATTGGACTGTATCTAGGTTTAGCTCTGCTCCTAACTGCGTTAGAATACCTGCTCTTATGCTAAAAGAGAAGGCCGTCGTGATAAGCGCAAAACAGCTAGCATAAAACAGGCGATTTGCATTAATGGTTTGACTCATAGTTGTTTAGATTTAGTTAAAGGGTGAAACAACGTTTTTTCTTGAAAAATTAAAAATTAACATTAGAAAAATCATGTCAAAAAAACGAAAAGATTTTCAAAGTTTCCTATTAAATTGAAAATATTTTTAATATTTCATTAATTCTACAGCGCTTTTGGCTCAAATTAGTATATTTAGAGTCAATTTTTTAAAAAAATCTAAATCAATAAATATATGATTCAGGGAGGATCTTCTACACAGGCTAAAAACCGTCAAGGCAGAAAAATCCGTATGGGGATGATTGGTGGTAGTTTAGAAGCATTTATTGGGGCAGTACATCGCCGTGGTTCCCAATTAGATGGAGAAATCGAGTTAGTATGTGGAGCATTTAGCTCCAGTGCAGAAAAATCGAAGGCAACAGGCGCTGCCTTATATTTAGAACCTAGTCGTGTATACGGATCATACGAAGAAATGATTCTACAGGAAAAGGCCTTGCCGGAAGGTGAGCGAATGGATTTTGTATCCATAGTTACACCCAACCACCTGCATTTTCCAGCGGCCAAAATGGCGCTAGAAAATGGATTTCACGTCGTTTGTGACAAACCTGCCACGTTAAACCTAGACGAGGCTAAGGAATTAAAGAAAGTCATTGAAGCTTCAGGACTTATCTTCGCTTTGACCCATAATTACACGGGATATCCGATGATCAAGGAAGCCAAGCATTTGGTTGATTCGGGTGAATTAGGTGAAATCCGCAAAGTCATTGTAGAATATCCTCAAGGTTGGTTAATCGATCTAGTAGAGGCTACTGGCCAAAAGCAAGCGGCATGGAGAACCGATCCGGCTCGTTGTGGCGCTGCTGGTGCGGTAGGTGATATTGGTACTCATGCTGAAAACTTAGCAGAATATATCACAGGTTTACATATTGATGAATTATGTGCCGATTTAACCATTTTTGTCGATGGCCGTCAATTGGATGATGATGGAAACATTTTGATCCATTATAACAATGGCGCTAGAGGCGTTTTGCATTGCAGTCAGATTTGTAATGGAGAAGAAAACGACTTAAACATCCGTGTTTATGGTTCAAAAGCTGGAATTGTTTGGCACCAAATGGACCCCAATACATTGATTATCAAGTCGAGAGATGGAGGAAGTAGAACTATTCGTACCAATGTGGGAAATCTTTCTGCTCAAGCACAAGCACATACGCGTCAACCAGCTGGACATCCAGAAGGATACGTTGAAACCTTTGCTAATATTTACCGTAATTTTGCTTTTGCCCTTCGTGCTCGTTGGGAAGGCAAAGAACAAGATCCTTTGTACGATTTCCCAGGAATTGACGAAGGAATTAAAGGGATGGCATTCATCGAAAATGTGGTTAGATCATCTAAGGATAATACAAATAAGTGGACCAAATTTGAAATTTAATATAGAACAACATGACAAAAATTAAAGTTGGAATCGTAGGTACAGGCTTTATTGGACCTGCTCATATTGAGGCATTAAGACGATTACCGAATGTAGAAGTAGCTGCACTTTGTGAGGTTACTATTGAATTAGCTGAAGCAAAAGCGAAACAATTGGGAATCCCTCGTTGGTATACTTTCGATGAATTAATGAAACAAGACGACATCGAATGCGTACATATTTGTACACCAAACTTCCTACACTATTCTCAGTCGAAAGCGGCCTTATTAGCTGGCAAACATGTGGTTTGTGAAAAACCATTGGCGAAAGACTTGCATGAAGCGGAAGAATTAGTGGAATTAGCGGCTAAATCTGGCAAAGTGAATGCCGTCCACTTTAATTTACGTTATTATCCTTTGGTACGTCAAATGAAAACCATGCGTGAAAAAGGTGATTTAGGTGAGGTTTACTCGATTATTGGTTCATATTTACAAGATTGGTTGTTTTATGAAACAGATTACAATTGGCGCTTGGAACCAGATAAATCAGGTGATTCTCGTGCGATTGCCGATATTGGATCTCACTTAATGGATATCATTGAATATATCACAGGTTTAAAAACAGTAGAAGTGATGGCCGATTTTAATACGGTACACCCTACACGTAAGAAGCCATTGAAAGCGATTGAAACCTATTCTGGCAAAATGCTTCAACCGGAGGATTATGCGGATGTTAACATCACGACGGAAGATCATGCCAATGTATTATTACGTTTTGACAATGGCAACCGTGGATCGATTACGGTATCTCAAGTTTCGGCTGGACGTAAAAACCAATTGAAATTAGAGATTTCTGGTTCTAAGAAAACCTTTGCTTGGAATTCAGAAGCTCCTAACGAAGTCTGGTTAGGTAATAGAGATCAAGCAAACCAAGTTTTAATGCGTGATCCATCTTTGGCATATCCTGAAGCCTCAGCGATTATGACATTCCCTGGAGGACATAATGAAGGTTTCCCAGATACATCAAAGCAATTATTTAAGGAAGTTTATGCGGCTATTGAGCAAGGAAAACAACCGGAGAAGCCTAGCTATCCAACCTTTGCAGACGGATACCGTGAATTATTAATTTGTGAAAAAATTCTTGAAAGTACCCGCAAGCAAGCGTGGGTTAAAATTTAATAACTATGCAAACCATCAAAGGACCTGCCATCTTTTTAGCCCAATTTTTGGGTGATGTGGCTCCATTTAATACATTAGACGGAATTACTACCTGGGCAGCAGGATTGGGATATAAAGGAGTACAAATTCCATCTTGGGATCCTCGCTGCATTGATTTACAAAAAGCAGCTGAATCAAAAACATATTGTGACGAACTGAAAGGTATGCTGGCTGCAAAAGGCTTGCAAATCACCGAACTTTCTACTCACTTACAAGGCCAATTAGTAGCGGTAAATCCTGCATATGACATCATGTTTGATGGATTTGCTCCAGACTCGGTGAAAGGCAATCCAAAAGCTAGAACAGAATGGGCTGTTCAGCAATTGATGTATGCGGCTAAAGCATCTGAAAACTTAGGTTTGACTGCACACGCTACTTTTTCTGGTGCCTTGATGTGGCATACGGTATATCCTTGGCCACAACGTCCTGCTGGATTAGTTGAGCAAGGTTTTGCCGAATTGGCTCGTCGTTGGACACCTATTTTGAATAAATTTGATGAGAGCGGCGTAGACCTTTGCTATGAAATTCACCCGGGTGAAGACTTGCATGATGGAGTTTCTTATGAAATGTTCTTGGATGCTGTAAAAGGACACAAACGTGCCAATTTATTATATGATCCATCTCACTTTGTATTACAGGCTTTGGATTATAAGCAATACATTGATTTTTACCATGAGCGCATTAAAATGTTCCATGTGAAAGACGCTGAGTTTAACCCAACAGGTAAGCAAGGTGTTTATGGAGGATATCAATCATGGGTAAACCGTGCAGGTAGATTCCGTTCATTAGGAGATGGTCAAGTGGATTTCAAAAGTATCTTCTCTAAATTAACCCAATATGGATATGAAGGTTGGGCTGTTTTAGAATGGGAATGCTGCATTAAAGATCCAGTACAAGGCGCTACGGAAGGTGCGCCATTCATTGCTAACCACATTATCAAAGCCACAGAAAAGGTATTTGATGATTTTGCTGGCGGCGGCGCTGATGAAGAATTCAACAAGCGTGTATTAGGATTATAAGAATATAACTATTCATGCTTTTACCAGCTTTTTGCTTAAACGCTGTCAAGGTTCCAAACCTTGATAGCGTTGTAAAAGCATGAACGATTTCAAAAGGAATAAAATTGTCATATTCCTAGAATTACCAATTAACTGATTTCCTCCGTTAATTATCAATCATAAAAAGTCTATTTTGGAAAAAAAACCCTAGCTTTCGGCAAGGCTGTCAGCGTTTGGAACGCTGCCAGCCTTAGGGAAAAATCAGCTATTTTTCGATCACTGTTCCTAATTCTTGGGAAATATTTTTCTGAATTTCTTTATAGTGAATGAAATCCAATAAAAGTGCATTC
The DNA here is from genome assembly GCF_011250515.1 of Aquirufa ecclesiirivi. Lineage (GTDB taxonomy): Bacteria > Bacteroidota > Bacteroidia > Cytophagales > Spirosomataceae > Aquirufa > Aquirufa ecclesiirivi. The sequence goes on from NZ_JAANOP010000007.1 coordinate 127,007, forward strand.
ATAGCTTCGGCGTCTCCTTGAAATGATTCCATTTTCTCCAATGTCTCATGCAAATGCTGGTCATTATATACTTTGCGTAATCGTAAGACATTTTTAAAGGCTAAATCCTCTAACATTTCATCTTCCAGCTTGACACGAATATCATGCTTATCCTTCCAAACATCCGACAAACTATGTTTGCCCGCACTGATATCAATGGCAAACTTTTGAATATCTTCATTCTGATGATGCAAATAAAACTCTGGAGCAGGAAAGCGATGCTGGTTAAACTCCGCTTTACATATTTCCAATATCTCTTCGAATAGCGGGGTCTGAAAATGCGTCCCTTCCAACTCTTCAATCAAATACTGCATCAATGTAACCCCTGGAGCCTTGGATGGGCTAATTTCCAAATGACCAAAACTGACCAATAATCGTATACATTCCGACTCTTGGTAATAGGCTAAATTAGTTTGAGTTTCAGTAGACATTTGGCCCGTAGGCTCCATGATTTCTTGAATCTCCTGCCAAGTTTGATTGGAAATAGATTCAGAAACGTTAGCCCCTGCCCCACCTCTTTGCTTCAGATTTTTTAAATGGATTTTATTTAATTCCGCGATCAATACATCTTCGTCCAAACGCATCAAGGATGCCGTTTTTTGAACAAATAAACTACGCTGAATCGCATCTGGAATCTTGGAGATACTTTGAACCATCTCCTTGATTAATTCTGCTCGCTTGAAAGGATCATCACCCGCTTCTTTCAAAAACAAATTAGCCTGAAATGAAATAATATCCTTAGATTCTGATTTGATGTATTCCAAAAATGCTTCAAATCCCACTTTCCTGACAAAACTATCTGGGTCCTGACCTTCTGGAAACACCACTAAATTAACCTGCAACCCTTCTTCCAAAATTAAATCCATCCCTCGCAAAGCCGCCTTAATCCCAGCGGAATCACCATCATATAAAACGGTTACATGCTGAGTAAATCGACCGATCAATCGGATTTGTTCCACTGTCAAGGAAGTTCCTGAAGAGGCCACCACATTCTTTATTCCTGCTTGATGTAAGGAGATAACGTCCGTATATCCCTCTACCAAGTAACAAATGTCCTTAGCCCGAATTTCATTTTTAGCCTGCGAAATACCATACAAGGTGGCCGATTTATGGTAAACCTCTGTCTCAGGAGAATTCAGGTATTTAGCCTGATTTTTGGCATCCGATTTTAAAATTCGAGCACCAAAGGCAATCACTTTTCCTGCTACACTATGAATGGGAAAGATGACGCGATTTCGAAATCGATCATACACTTTACCTTCTTCATTTTTTTGGGTTACCAAGCCGGCTTTTTCAATGATCTCCTGACTGAAACCTTGCTTAATAGCCGTTTTATAAAAAATATCCCAAGATTCCGGACTATATCCTAAGTCAAAGGTTTGTAAAGTTGTATCTGAAAATCCTCGTTCTTTGAAATAAGGAATGGCAATGGATTTACCTTCCTCTGACTCAACTAACTGCTTTTTGAAAAACTCTTTGGCATATTCCAAAATGATCAATAAACTCTCACGCTCATTCTGTCGAACGATTTGATCATCTGTTAATTCTTCTTCCTGAATATCTATGCCATATTTTTTGGCCAAATGCCGTAATGCCTCACCATATCCCAAACCCTCAATATCCATGATGAACCGGACAGAATCCCCAGCCTTACCACAACCAAAACATTTGTAGATTCCCTTACTTGGCGAAATGGAAAAAGAAGGAGTCTTTTCCCCGTGAAATGGACAGCATGCCCAATAGTTGGCACCTTTCTTCTTCACCGTCACATAATCTCCCACCACGTCCGCTACTGCGGCCGCTTGTTTGATTCGTTCAACGGTTTCAGGATCAATGCGCATGCAATTACAATAATAAACCCGCTAAAGTGGCTGATAAATAACTCGCTAATGTTCCTGCGATTAAGGCTTTAAATCCTAATTTGGCTAAATCACTACGACGAGAAGGTGCTAATTCCCCTATACCTCCAATTTGGATGGCCACGGAACTAAAATTAGCAAATCCGCACAAGGCAAAGCTCGTAATGGCGACAGTTTTAGGATCTAATGTGTCTTTCACCTTCATCATATCTAAATAGGCTACAAACTCATTCACTACCATCTTTTTACCCATCAAGGCTCCTGCTACTTCGATATCAACAGAAGGAACACCCATAGCGAAGGCAAAAACGGAAAAGACCTTGCCTAATAGTAAATTCATCGAAAGCGTAGGCATACCAATCCAATTTCCAAGATGGCCCAATCCTAAATCAACCAATGCAATCAAAGCAATGAAACCAATTAACATCGCAATTACATTCAAACCTACTTTTAATCCTTCGCTAGCACCTGCAGCAATGGCATCCACCAAATTGGCGTGTGATTTTTGTTTTTCTAATTTAACGGCACCTTCTGTTTCTGATTTCTCCGTTTCTGGAAATATAATTTTAGAAATTACCAATGCTCCAGGTGCGGCCATTAAACTAGCAGCTAATAAATAAGCCGCAGGAACTCCCAAAGAAATATAAACCGCCATAACACCGCCCGCTATACAAGCAAAACTCCCCGTCATGGAAGCCATCAACTCACTGTTTGTCATGTTTTTCAAATAAGGCTTAATCATGATCTGAGCCTCTACTTGTCCTACAAAAGTGGATGCCACATTAGACAGCGCCTCCGCGCCACTAACGCCCATCAACCAGTGAACCACCTTTCCGATGGCTGCTACGACACGCTGCAAGATCCCCAAGTGGTAAAACATATTCACTAAAACCGCCACAAAAATGATGGTTGGAACTACCTTAAAAAAGAAGATATAATCATTGCCAGAACCAAAAGCACGTGACATCAAGTCGCGATTTACCAAGGATCCAAACACAAATTGTGCTCCTTTATCTGCTTGACCTAATAAGGTATTTATCGAATCGCCTAACCATTGGAATATAGCTTGCCCTGTATCTGTTTTAAGAATAAATACGGCTAAAAATATTTGTAATAGTAAACCCACCCCTACGGTTCGGTAATTAATCGCTTTGCGGTTGTTTGACATTAAAAAAGCAACTCCCAGGATTAATACAATCCCCAATAGCCCCGTAAATCTTTCCATAATACTATATTGATGTTCGTGTATGCCTAACTTTTACTTTCCAAAGTAACGGTAAATTGATCAAATGGCAATTGACTAACCAAATCATCTTCTTTTATTTCATAAAATGCCTGATGTATATTAAATGGCTCATTGCTCTCTACCTTCCAATAGGAGCCGTCTTCTTGCATTTCGTAGGAATTTACGGTATCTCTCAAATTCCACAATAAAATGGTAATAGCCATGTTTTTTGCTCTAGGATTAACCAATTCAAACAAAGATTCAATTCGACGGTCAAAACTACGCACCATAACATCAGCAGAACCTCCGTACACCTTTGGCTCTCCTCCATTGTGAAAATAGAAAATACGGGTATGTTCTAAATAATTCCCTACAATGGATTTGATGTAAATATTTTCCGACAAACCTTTTCTTTGAGGTCGCAAACAACAAATCCCACGAACGATTAACAATACAGGAACTCCTGTTTGAGAAGCTTCGTACAACAATTCCATGGTTTGAGTATCCTGCAAAGAATTGAGCTTCAAACAGATACCTGAAGGCAAACCATTTTGGTGGTTTTCCATTTCTGTTCGAATCATTTCTAACAATCGATTTCGCATATCGCGGGGAGCCGTAATCAAATGCTCATAATGAGTCGGCATGGAATGCCCTGTGATAACATTAAAAAACTCCGAAATATCTTGGGTAATGCGGCTATCCGTTGTTAATAATCCAATATCCGTATACAATTTGGCAGTATCTTCATTGTAATTACCGGAAGAAAGATGAGCATAGCTCATCACATAATTTCCTTCATTACGAATCACTTGCAATAATTTGGTATGCGTTTTTAAACCTGGAATACCGTAAATCACAAAGCATCCTGCTTTTTGCAACTTAGTCGCTTCACGGATATTATTTTCTTCATCAAAACGAGCCTTTACCTCAAACAATACCGAAACGTGTTTGCCTTGTTCAGCTGCCCGCAATAAAGCGTGTGAAATGCGGGAATTTTTTGAAATACGATACAACGTTATTTTGATCGCTAATACATGCGGATCATCAGCAGCTTGATCAAGCAATTGAACAACAGGATCAAAATTATTATAGGGGTGATGTAGTAAAATATCACCTCTTTTCATCGTCTCAAAAATGTCATCAATCTTCACCGACTTAAGTCCTAAAGCAGGGACTACAGGAGGATTCGATGCCATTTTCCCCTTAAATTCGGGGTGTTTGACAATCTGCCAAAAGGCAGTAAAATCTAAAATGGAGGACTTAATGAAAATATCTGATTTCTCTAATGACCAGCGCTTTAGCATTTCTTCTAACAAGAACTCGGAATGCTCTTTCTCCACCTCTACGCGCGTTACACGCCCTAAACGACGATCTTTGATTTTCTTTTTTATCTCGTCGACGAAATCAATTTCGGCATCTTCATGTTCCACCACATCAAAATCCCCGTTTCTGGTAATCCGGAATAAGGTAGTCGATTCGATCTCCACATTTCGATATAAAACTTGTAGATGGTGACGGATCAATTGTTCAATAGGCAAGAAAAGCACTTTGTCATCTCGTTCAATCACATAGAAACGGGCCAAATTCAAAGGAATTTGAACAAAAGAAATCTTTTTATCTTTTTCTGACTTATGCTTTCCGTGGGCTCTTTTATCTGAGGCACCAATGGTCACTACCCCAAAAATCAAAGTTTTAGCCAATAAACTGGGAAAAGTATGTGTATGGTCAAAGACCATAGGTGTTAACATGGGGTAAATGGTACGGTGGAAATACGTTTCCACTTCTTGCATTTCCTCCGATGTTAAATCGTCTAAATTGGCCAGTAACAAACCATTCTCAGGAAAAAGCGGAAGAATTTCTTCGACAAATAAGCGGTGTTTCTCCTGGCTAAATTCTTGAGCAGAAGCAATCAAGGTTTGCTTGAATGGTATTTCTCTCAAACCAGAATAATCTGTCCTCTCTTTTCCAAAATCGATATAATTGTACAAAGACCCAATGCGAATCGTAAAAAATTCATCCAAATTAGATGCCGTAATAGCCAAGAATTTCAATCGATCAAATAAGGTTCGTTGATCATCTCTAGCCTGATCTAATACGCGTTCATCAAACTTTAACCAAGACAAATCCCTAGAAATAAATTTAGATTTAGCAATGATGTCTTTCGACTTTTGCATGGCCTTCTCTATTTTCCTCGAAGAATCCTTAGGGGCGACCAAATTGATCTTCCAATTCTTAGGCTTTAGTAATGACAAAAGATTCCCTGTGGAGGAATCTTTTGTCTTGCTATGTTGGGATGTTTTATTCGAATGATCCATTGTTATATTTAGGCATTTGAACGCTTAATTGCTTCATAATCTGAACCCAATCGACCCACTTCATGTAGGAGGTATCGTTGAAGCTCAATATTAAAAACCTTCTTTTCCTCCTCATCTAAGCTCGCATAATAGTCCTTCAATTCTTGATTGATGGCTTTTTTCTCCGCATCGTCGGCCGCATTAATGGCTCTGACATGATATGATTTAAAATCAAACTGCATGCTTCTAAACGTCTACTTTCGCGTATTTAGCATTTTTTTCGATGAAATCTCTACGTGGAGCCACTTCATCACCCATTAACATAGAGAATAACAAATCTGCTTCAATGGCAGAGTCGATAGTCACTTGTTTCAAGGTTCTTGATTCTGGATTCATGGTAGTTTCCCATAATTGTTCCGCATTCATCTCTCCCAAACCTTTATAACGTTGGACCCCTACATTATCTTCTTTACCACCTCCAGCTAATTCCTGAACGGCTTGATCACGTTGTAATTCTGTCCAAACATAACGCACATTTTGTCCTTTTTTCACTTGGTACAAAGGAGGTTGAGCAATGTAGATATACCCATTATCCACTAATGGGCGCATGTAACGGAAGAAGAATGTCAAAATCAAGGTACGAATGTGGCTTCCATCCACATCGGCATCCGTCATAATGATGATTTTATGATATCGTAATTTATCAATATTCAAGGCCTTCTCATCTCCATCTTTACCAAAAAAGACGCCCAAAGCGGTCATCATATTTTTGATCTCTTCGTTCTCATAAATTCGATATTCCTGCGCTTTTTCTACGTTCAAAATCTTACCACGCAAGGGCAAAATAGCTTGAAAGGCACGATTACGTCCTTGTTTAGCCGTTCCACCTGCAGAGTCTCCCTCGACAAGGTATAACTCACAAATTTCAGGATCTGAATCCGAACAGTCGGCCAATTTACCTGGCAAAGAGTTCGAGCCTAATACCGTCTTTCTTTGAACCATTTCACGTGCCTTACGAGCAGCATGTCGGGCTTGTGCTGCCAAAATCACTTTGGCCACAATCTGACGAGCCTCTCTTGGATGCTCCTCTAACCATGATTCTAACATATCGGACATGGCCGCAGAAACTGCGCCTGATACCTCGCCATTACCTAATTTGGTCTTAGTTTGACCTTCAAATTGAGGTTCTGCTACTTTCACGGAGATAACGGCCGTTAGACCCTCTCTAAAATCGTCTCCAGCAATATCAATTTTCAGCTTTTCTAAAGCCCCTGATTTATCCGCATAATTTTTCAATGTACGCGTTAATGCTCCTCTGAAACCCGCCACGTGTGTACCTCCTTCAATGGTATTGATGTTGTTTACATAAGACACCACATTTTCAGAATAGGAAGTATTATACAACATAGCCACCTGAACAGGAACACCATTTTTATCGCCTTCCATGTATATTGGTTCAGCAAATAAGGGCTCACGGGTAGCATCTAGGTAGGAAACAAACTCACGTAATCCTCCTTCTGAGAAAAACTCTTCCGATTTGGCAACGCCATGCTCATCTAATTCACGTAAATCCGTCAAAAACACACGAATACCTGCATTCAAAAAGGATAATTCACGCAAACGACCTGCTACCGTTTCATATTTATATTCAGTAACTGTAAAAATACTTTCGTCTGGCTTAAACAACACGGAAGTACCTGTTTTATCCGTAGTACCTACTTCCTTTACGGGATACTGAGGCACACCGATTTTATATTCTTGTTGGAAAACCTTTCCTTCTCTTTGAACGGTCACTTTTAAATCCGTCGACAAAGCATTCACACAGGATACACCGACCCCGTGAAGACCTCCAGAAACCTTGTATGTATCTTTATCAAATTTACCCCCCGCGTGAAGCACCGTCATAACCACTTCCAAAGCAGAACGCTTCTCCTTGGTATGCATGCCTGTTGGGATACCCCGACCATTATCTTCTACCAAGATGGAATTATCAGTATTGATGGTCACCTTAATCAAATCACAATGACCCGCTAAAGCCTCATCGATGGAGTTGTCAACCACCTCCCAAATCAAGTGATGTAGACCCTTAAATCCAGTATCACCGATGTACATGGATGGACGCTTACGAACCGCCTCTAAACCTTCTAAAACTTGGATATTATCTGCACCGTAATTTGCTCTATCTTGAGCCGCCGAATCTTGTGCTTCTGACATAATGATGTGTAAAAGGGTTAAATGAAGAACTCCCTATTTCCATAGGGCAGTCCTCTAAAAATTCTTGAATTAATTTTTTAAAAATAAGGATTTTTTCCCTGAAAAACTAGCAATTCAACCGGGAAAAAATGCACAAATTCTTAATGTTTGAAATGGCGAATTCCTGTCATGACCATGGCCATTTGGTTGGCATCACAGAAATTAATGGAATCTTGATCCTTGATAGATCCTCCTGGCTGAGTAACAGCCTTAACACCAGCTTTACTTGCAATCTCCACACAATCTGGGAATGGGAAAAAGGCATCAGATGCCATCACTGAACCTTGTAAATCAAAGCCGAATTCTTTAGCTTTTTCAATCGCTTGTTTCAAAGCATCCACTCGGGATGTTTGTCCTACCCCTGAAGCCAACAACTGACCTTCTTTAGCCAATACAATGGTGTTGGATTTGGTATGTTTACAAATCTTTAATGCGAATGCCAATGCTCTTTTTTGCTCTTCTGTAGGAGCCAAAGTTGTTACCGTTTTGAAATCAGCCACTCCTTCCATCACCAAATCTTTATCCTGCTCCAAAACCCCATTCAACAATGTCTTGAACATCACTTTAGGAAACTCCACCTGATTTCGCTTCAAAAGAATACGATTCTTCTTTGTTTTTAATATCTCTAATGCCTCCTCCGTAAAGGATGGTGCAATTAAAATTTCACAAAACAATGGATTGATGGATTCAGCCGCAGCCTTATCCACCTCTTGATTGGTTGCCAATACCCCACCAAATGCCGACACGGGATCACAAGCCAAAGCTTTATCATATGCTTCTTTCACCGATGTACCTGTCGCCACACCACATGCATTCATGTGTTTGATAATAACAAAGGCCGTTTCTTCAAACTCGTCCAATAAGGACAAACAAGCATCAACATCCACTAAGTTATTGTAAGACAACTCTTTACCATGCAATTTATCAAATAAAGAAGCTAAATCTCCATAAAACTTCCCTTGTTGGTGAGGGTTTTCACCATAACGCAATGAATGAGAAGGCAATGTCGTATAGTTAGCTAAATCCGCCGATTCACCCGCGAAATAACGCTGAATAGCTCCATCATAATGCGAAGAAACGGCGAATGCCTTCTGGGCAAAACTTCTTCTTTGTTCCAATGTAGTACCTGCACCATTCACTTCAAAAATGGAAGAAACTTCTGCATACTGATCTCTTGAAGACACAATGAGTACATCGGCAAAGTTTTTTGCCGCACCACGGATCAATGAAATACCACCAATGTCAATCTTTTCAATTATATCTTCATCAGATGCCCCTGAAGCTACTGTTTCTTCAAAGGGATACAAATCCACCATGACTAAATCCAAAGCAGGAATTTCATATTGTTTAGCTACTTCTACATCAGATGCATTATCACGGCGGTACAAAATACCTCCAAATACTTTAGGATGTAAGGTTTTCACACGTCCTCCAAAAATAGAAGGATAGCCCGTTAAGTCCTCGACGGCAACAACAGGAATACCTAATTCTTCGATAAAAGATTGAGTTCCACCCGTTGAATACAAGGTCACTCCTTCTTCATGAAGTTTTTGAATGATAGGCGCTAAACCATCTTTATAATAAACAGAAATTAAGGCTGATTGAATTTTTTTAATCGACATGGGGCTTGGAAATAAATGAAGCCACAAAGGTACGAATTAAAACAAAAACCGACTAATGAAAATTCGAGTGATTCTAGGTGTAAAGGGTGCCAAGTGAATGAAAAAGAAATTTACGTCTTTGGGAATAAAAAGGAATCCATGAAATTCACGGATTCCTACTATTCCATTCTGTAAAAATTATTTTTTACTTTTCTTACTCAATGCTTCATAACGCAATAGCCCCTCCAAAAAGTAGTAATCAGCATACACCAAGGGTACGTCAATTTCAGAATTTAATGATTTGGCTCCTACGCAGTGCTTAATTAAGAAATTATTATTCTCCCCTAAAGCAGCTCGATAAGCTGGACTCGACAATGCACTTAACATGGTCACAGCATCTTGGTAATATCGCTTTCCCTTGGCTCCTGAATAAGTACTCAACTCAAACAAAGCAGAGGCCGTAATGGCTCCTGCGGAAGCATCCCGCTCTTCATTGGGAATGTTAGGTGCATAAAAATCCCAATAAGGAATTTTATCTGCTGGTAAATTGGGATGGTTTAAATAAAAATCAGCAATCTTTTGTGCAAAATCCAAGTACTTTTTATTCTTGGTTTCACGGTACATCGTAGTAAATCCATATATAGCCCAAGCATGGCCACGTGTCCAGGTCGACTCATCTTGGTAACCTTGGTGCTGTTTCTTGGCTAAGACTTTTCCTTCTTCGTCATACAATACAACATGATAACTGGAATAATCAGGGCGGAAATGATGTTTAATCGTATTTTCTGCATGGGTAATGGCAATGTCATGAAAACGCTGATCGCCTGTTTCACGGGAGGCCCAAAACAATAGCTCTAGGTTCATCATATTGTCAATGATAACCGGATATTTAAAGCCTCCTTTGAAGCTATTCCAAGACTTAATTACACCTACTTTGGGATCAAATCGAGTGGATAGGGATTTAGCTGATTGAATTAATACTTGTTTAGCTTGAGGGTCTTTGGTTAATCGCAATTGATTTCCAAAAGAATCAAACATCATAAATCCCAAATCATGAGTACCCTTGTTGAATTGTTCCTTCTTAACAGCGGCAGTCCATAACCTAGCAGACTTCTCCCATTGCGGATCTTTGGTTTTCTCGTACAAGAACCAAAGACTGCCTGGAAAAAAACCAGAACACCACCAACTAGATGGCATGTTTCGATACGTTCCATCGGGCCGAGCAGAATGAACTGTGGTGCTCGTATCTGGATGATCCGCTAACATACGTTGGTATTGTTGACCTGCCAAAGCAAACTGCTGATTGACATCGATTTTCTGAGCAAAAAGTCCTGTGCTCAGGAAGCACAAAATTAAATAGACATGTTTCATAGGTTTGCAATTTGTTTCAAAGACATATTTATGATCAAATTAATGACTACATCATTTATAATTTATAATTCACAATTTACCATTCATTACCTGCCCATCCAGCCACCATCAACCGTAAGGATAGTTCCATGAACATAGTTAGAAGCTTCCGAGGCTAAAAACACCAATGGCCCTTTAAAATCATTCGGGCTACCCCACCTTCCAGCTGGAATTCGACTTAAAATAGACGTACTACGATCCGGATCATCACGAAGCGCTGCTGTATTATCCGTAGCAATATAACCAGGGGCTATGGCATTGACATTGATTCCTTTAGATGCCCATTCATTCGCTAAAGCCATAGTCAAACGGGCAATCCCCCCTTTACTTGCCGCATAGCCGGGCACATTAATACCTCCTTGAAAACTCAATAAGGAAGCAGTAAAAATAATTTTACCAGAACCTTGTTTCAACATAATGCGACCAATCTCCCGACTCAAAATAAACTGCGAGGTCAAATTCACTTCTAACACTTCATCCCAATATTCATCAGAGTGTTCTGCCGCAGGATCACGTAAAATCGTTCCTGCATTATTGACTAATATGTCAATTCTAGGAAAATCATAGCTGACATTTTTGATGAGCTGATACAAAGATTCTCGATTGGAGAAATCGGCTTGATAAGCTTTGAATTTTCGTCCCAGTGAAAGAATTTCTTTTTCGATTTCCGATCCTTGTAATTCCAAATTAGCTGATACACCAATAATATCGGCACCAGCTTCTGCCAAACCTATGGCCATAGCCTTACCTATACCTCGCTTACATCCAGTTACTAAAGCTACTTTTCCACTTAAGTCAAACATCTTGGTTTCAATTTTACATTCAAAAGCTGAATCTTGGATAAAATTACTCTAAATACTTAAAATACGTTTTTAATTGGTTTTTGCTTCGCTTTTCATCAATTAATAGATTTTAATTCAAATCTTGATTCAGCGCAAGTTTTTTTAAAGGTTAAATTTGCAACTTTAACTATTCAAGTTGTAATCAAAATGACGAAAAAATCAAATCATGTGGTTCCTACGCTTTCAGGAGGTTGGTCAGTTAAAAAATTAGGCACTTCAAAGGCAATTAGAAATTTCGATAGCCGAGAAAAAGCCATCGAGTACGGGCAAAAGCTAAGTCAAAATCAAAAGACAGATTTTTATATCCATAAAAAGAATGGCATGGTACAGAATAAATACTCTTTCAGTACCAATAAATAATAATGGATTTTGAGAAGAATATTTTTATCAATTGCTCAATTGATCAAGAATTTATTGATAATCTCTTAAAGCCCATTTTGTTCATCGTAATAAAAAATGGATTTAATCCTCGATTGTCACTGGAAATTTCAGATTCAGGCCAATCTAGAATTTTGAAAATTACAGATATCATTAAAAATTGCAAGTACAGTATTCATGATATTTCAAAAGTCAAATCTAAAGCAATTCATGAATTTTCTCGAATGAACATGCCATTTGAACTTGGCATTGACTATGGAATTAGATACTCAGGATTAGAGACCTTCGTAGCTAAGCATTTTTTGATACTTGAGGCTGAAAAATATGAATATATGCAGGCATTATCGGATATAAGTGGTTTTGATACCAAAGCCCATAAAAATGAAACAAAAGAGCTTTTTAAATGTCTATATTCCTGGTTCAGTGAAACTTTAAAAATAAATAGACAAGATCCCCCCAAGAAAATATTTGATGACTTTATGCAATTCAATTCATGGCTATTCAATGAAAAGCTATTTCAATATAAAAATGAAATTATAGCATTGGATTATATTCAAAACATCACCATTCCAGAATATATCCAGGAAATAAAAAATCAATTTTAAATCAATTGTAAGGGCTTAATTGATTTAAGCCTATTTTAGAATCCTTTTCCTATATTGATTCGGACTTTCACCAATCGTTCTTTTAAAAATTTTAGTAAAGTAAGACAAGGACTCAAAGCCACAGGCAATGGCAATATCGCCTATACTTTGGTCAAGCACCAGCATTTTTTTCGCTTGAGTAATGCGGTATTGATTCACATAATGACTAAAAGTAAGTTGTGTTTTTGATTTAAAATACCGACAAAAGGCTTCTTTCGACAAATGACATTTTTCGGCAATTTCATCCAAAGGAATAGATTCCATGTAGTGATTTTCAACCCATTCCCTCACGATTTTCCAACGCTGCTGATTCTTTTGTGAAGGATTTTCCCAGGTCGCCATTTCATTCAAATAAATGGGTTTCATTTCCTTAGCCAACATTTGAAATATTGACAAAATCTCCATAAACTGATCAAAATGCGACCTATCAGGTAAAGCCATCAATCGCTGACCTATTTCCTCTTTCCTGTCTCCTTCAAAAACGATTCCCGTTTTTGCCCTGTCAAATAATTCTTTGATTGCGTGTAATTCCGGTACTTCTGTCCAAGTCCTTCCCAAAAAATCTTCCTTCATCTGTACCACAATTTTACGATAGGGCACTTTTAAGCCATAATCAAAATTCAAATGTGGAATGTGTGGTCCAATAAACACCAAATCTCTTTGCTGGTATTGACTCACATGATTCCCTACTCTTCGAGGCCCCGCCTCCGCTTCGATGTACAGTAATTCATATTCTGGATGAGAATGCCACATATAAAAATCCTGCAAATAAGGCGTCTGCAAAATCCGAAATGAACTTTCTTCCTGAATATGTATGGCTTCAAATTGAACCTTCATTTTAATCCAATTGATAATTTATTCTCTATACTACACAATAAATATCAATATTGTTACAAAATTGGTTAATTCCATCTAAAGAACAGAAATTGACATGGGCTAACTTGCATCATTCAAAATTCAATCAAAACATGCCCACAAAAACCCCGAACCAGATCACCATGGCAACCATGAATGCTCATCTAGACATCCCTGGAAATCCTTCTCTCGCCAAAAGCAGTATCAGTCAATTGAATGATGGAACTTCTTCTGAACCATTCCGAGCATTAAGCAAGGAAGAATTCAAATTCTGGAAAAGGGAAGGCTATATTGTGGTAAAAAATGCCATCTCCAAAGAACAAGCTGCTCAAACAGCACAAGCCATTTGGGACTTTGAAGAAAAAGACCCTACTGATAAAAACACTTGGTATACTCCTCCTAGATCTGAAATGCAAATGAAGGAATTGATTGGTTCAGGTATGGTAGAAATGTATAACCATCCCTTGCTGTGGGCTAATCGACAAAGTCAACGCGTATACGATGCATTTGTGGATGTGTGGGGAACCGAAGATTTGTGGGTGACCATCGATCGTTGCAATCTCAATTTTCCTGTTCAAGCCGATAAACCATTTAAAGGATTTATTCACTGGGATTATGATCCAGAAACAAAACCCGTGAATGTACAAGGTGTATTAGCTTTAGTAGACCAAACAGATGAAAATATGGGAGGTTTTCAATGCATTCCCGAATTGTACCGTACCTATGATACATGGAAATTAAGTCAACCCGAAGATCGAGATCGATTTAAGCCAGACACGACGGGGTTTCAACTAAGCAAAATAAAATTGGAAGCGGGAGATTTACTTATTTTTAATAGCTTGTTAGCTCATGGAATCCGACCGAATTTAACTCAAGATAAAGTACGTGTAGCCCAATATATTTCCATGATGCCAGCTGAACCCTATAACCAAGTTTTGATTGATTGGCGGATTAATTCTTGGAAAAACAAAATAGCGCCAGAAGGTTATGCTTTTCCGGGAGACCCTAGAGGAAAAGAAAAGACACAGCCAATAGCAGAGCTCAACGAGCTAGGAAAAAAACTGCTGGGTCTGGGTTGACCCGATGCATGCATCAGATCTACCTACCGCAAATGAATCGCTGAATCTTTAACTTCAAAGGGGTGATTTTTTATCATTTCCCACATGGCTGAGCCAGCTAACAATACAGGACCGTACCCATGGGCCGCAAAAGGGGAAATCGGTCTGTTGAAATAGAAAGCTGGATCCCATCCAAGGCCAGTACCTACACAAGTGCCATCTACTTGACCTTGGGCATTGACTTTAGAGGCAGTAGCTTGCCAACCTAAAATGGCTGCAGGCCCATATGTTCTAGGGTCTAACCAACCTTGATTTATTCCTTTAGCTAATACATAGGTATAAATAGCCGTCGCTGAAGTTTCCAAATAAGAATCATTCCGATCAATCAATTGATGCCAAAAACCTGTACCATCTTGATAGGCCATTAAGCCTTTCAAATGCTTTTTTAATTGGCTTAATAAAGCTGGGCGGGCAGGATGATTCGCAGGTAAATACTCCAATAATTCAGCATTGGTCAACAAAGCCCATCCGTTAGCTCTGGCCCAATGAAATTCGGGATGCTCTTCCGATCCTTCCAGATAACCATGCATAAACAAACCTAAACTAGGATTAAACATACGTTTCTGATAGGATTCAAACTGAAATACCGCTTCATTAAAACAATTCACATTCACCGAATCCTTACCTAATTGTAATAAAGCCGGAATAGCCATATATAAATCATCTAACCAAATGGTATTGGGCAATGGGCGCATACGAGCCAAGGTCTTATCGGGTAATCGATGTTCCTCTTTTAAGATAAAGTTCAATGCCTTTTGGGTAATTAAAGAATCATCTCCATCGAATCCAGCCCGCTTTGCTTTTAAAAAAGCCATGGACATCGCTCCTATATCATCCAATGCTTTTGGATTAATTAAACCACTTAGCACATGAGATTTAGTGGGATTTTGCTGCGTATATTGATAAGCCTTGGGTAAAGTCTCTAGGATAAATTTCAATCGCTTAAATACAAACTCTTTGTATTTGGCATCACCACTAACCTTTTCTAAAGCCAACATGCCATGGTATGTTACTCCAAACTCATAAGAAACAGGTCTAAAATCCCCTTTGGCAAAGACTAATTGATCAGAATAAATTTGGTATGGATTCCAACCTTCTCCAGAAGCTTTATGTATTAAATTGGCCGGAGTAGCTTTTTCTAAATACGTATAAACCTTATCTACTGTGGCTTTTATTTGTGCCTCATTGGGAACGACATAGGGCGTAGGATAATCAGGCTGAAGGGCATGCAAAGGGGCATTCGCGTCTGAAGCTGCCGTGATATTTTTTTGAGCTAAACCAGGAATAATCGTGGAGGCGATTGCCCCCAAAATCAAAATTACATTTTTCATATTCATAATTTTACACATGGACTAAAGACCAATTGCCCACAAATCTACGCATTAACAAACAAAAAAAAGGAGTTTTCTTCCGCTGTAAACGTCTAGAAAACTCCTTTTATATGGATTTATTGTGAGCTTATTGCTTCACTTCTATTCCTGAAATCTGAACTACAATTTGTTGTGGTGCTGTTTGCGGATTTACTGCAACAAAATAGACATCATGTGTTCCACTTACAGGCTGAATATCTACTTTAACAGGAGCTGGTCCACCCATTCTTCGCTGTCCACCACCTTGGCCTGCAGGAGCACCTGCGGCTGGAGCTGGAGCTGTAGTTGGAGTTCCCAAAGGTGCCCCTTTCTGTTGTGCATTAGCTGCCGCTGGAGGAGGACCAAAACCTGTAGCTTGTGAAACTGCAATAGGCGTTGTTTTACCAATTAAGGTACCCGTAGGTGAATCCAAACGTATTTCAATAACACCACCAGATGCATTGGTTCGAGCTTGAGCCGAAGCTGCAATATCCATTGACTTAATTCCAGTCAAATCCAATTGCTTGTATGCAATGTAAGGATTTTGTCCAACCATGTTAGTCGCACGGGCCGGAGTAATCAATTGTTGGATTCCAAAGCGTAAATCAGCTTTTTCAGGATCTAAGGATGGATGACGCAACAGTAACCATTTCTCTGATTGTGCAGGAGCAATTTTACTATTTCCTTTATCTAAATAAGTTGCTCTAACCACAAATACTCCTTTTGAACCTACATTCTCTTTCGGAATAACGGCATCAATTTCACCCGCTAAAGGAATGTTATTGTTAGCTTTTTTATCTCCCAAACTTAGGATATAATTTACCATGGATTTGGCATCTGCTTTAGAAATCTGAGGGTGTGCACTCATAGCGTGTTCTCCCCAAACACCCATTCCTCCAGAAATTATCTTTGCAGATAACTGTTCTACCACATTTTGTCCTTTGTATTTAGCCGCCACTTCTTGGTAGCTTGGTCCGACCGAACGAACATTAGGAAGGTGGCAAGATTTACAATCACTTTGATTAATCAATTTCAAACCTACAGAAGCAAATAAATCACTATCTGCTTTACGGTGACTTTGAGACATCTCAATAGGATCATATCCTGAAGCGATGTAGTCGATAGTAGCAGCTACCGATTCTGGAGCAATCCCTTTTCCTAAAACCCCATCCTCTTTATCTTCTACCTGAATTTGGTAAGCCAATTTTTGACCTGGGAAATAGAATGATTTATTACCACTTGGAACAACAATGTCCACTTTAGGAGATTCATTTCCTACCTGAACTTCTAATGAAGCCGTATTACTCAACCCTTTAGGGTCCGTTGCTTTCAACACTACTTGGTATTTTCCAGCTTGATTTAAAGCTAATTCTGGAGACTCGCCAGTTAAAGTCTTCACTACCTTACCTTGATTTTTTACCGTCCAAGTATAGGTTAATTTATCTCCGTCATAATCTTTTGTTCCTTCTGACGATAATTTTGTCTTGAATGGTAATGCTCCACTCAATTTGCCTGCGCTTACTTCTACCGATGGCTTTCTATTCCCACCTTGGTATTCAATTTTTACTAAACGGGCATTGTCATTTCCTCGAAACCAAGCAGAGCCATATTCTAGAACATATAAATCTCCATCTGGACTAAATTTCATATCAATGGCACTTCCGAAACTTTGGTTTGGCAAGAAACGCTCCATGGATTTGTAATTTCCATTTTCGTCTAATGTCACCGACATAATCCATCCACGCATAAATTCCACGATCAACCATTTGCCTTCATAATAGGAAGGGAATGCACGTTTAGCCGTAGTAGGAAAATCAGAACGATGGTAAACGGGACCACCGGTAGCACTTCTACCTGAAGCTCCTACTAATGGAAACTCTTCTGATGTACCATATGGATACCAAATAAATGCTTTTTGAGCAGCTGGTAATTCCTTCAAACCATCGTTGTTGGGAGATTCATTCAAAGGCTTAGCTGGATTAAAGCGAGGGCCTACCGTAGAATTCTCGAAATTATAATCGGCATAAGCCTTGTTGTCTCCAATGAAATATGGCCATCCAAAAAATCCTGGACCCTTAGCTTGGTTAAATTCATCATACCCACGTGGTCCTCTATCGGAATCAACCGACGCATCTGGGCCTACCTCACCCCAATAAATATACCCAGTTTTAGAATCAATACTTACTCTCCAAGGATTACGATGTCCCATGGTGTAAATTTCTGGACGAGTCTTTGGAGTGCCTACTGGAAACAAGTTTCCTTTTGGAATGGTGTATGATCCATCTTTTTCTGGATGAATACGTAAAATTTTACCTAATAAATTGTTGGTGTTTGCCGCTCCACGTTGGTCGTCCCAATAAGCTTGGCCAGCACGCTCATCGATAGGAGCATAACCATCTGAATTACTGTTACTGGTGTTATTACCCACAGTTAAGAATAAATTTCCTGACTTGTCGAAAACCATGCCTCCACCTGTATGGCAACATTCCTCACGCTGTGTAGGAACCTCTAAAACTACTTTTTGCTGGTCAACTAACAATTCCTCCCCTTTCAACTCCATACGCACCAAAATGTGCTTGCTTTCAGTGGGATGTGCATAATATAAATACAACCAATGATTCACTTTGAAATTAGGGTCTACCGCAATACCCATTAAGCCTTCTTCCGCTTCACGTACCATACCCACGCGGTTCTTGTATTTTGTATTAACAACAATGTGTCCAATTACTTTCGTTTCCTTCGTACTTGGATTGTATTGTTTAACATCCCCTTTTCTTTCCACAAATAAAATGCGACCATCTGGCAAAAAAACCATTTCCATCGGTTCATCTAATTTTTCCATTAATACAGACTTGACGAATCTATTCTCGTCTGGAGCCTGTGCATTTCCTTGGAATGACCAAAGAGCAACGCAAGAGAGCATTAAAAGGCGCATTAACTTGCCCATTGTAAAGTTGTTCATATATGTAAGGTTGTTCATTTTACAAAAATGATACAATAAGTCGAATGAAAAAAATGCTGGTATGCTTTTGCTACCAATACGCACTATTTGTCGACAAAGGTTGAAATCACGATAAATTACCTGCCTAAATCCTGAAAAAAATACCTAATTTTCAAAAAAACAGATTCACATGACAGGTAAAATTTGTATCCTTCTATTTATTGCATTTAGTAGTTTAGCTCAAACAAATACAGATGAAGCTGCTATCCGTACTATTTTAGCGACACAGAATAAACTATGGAATCAAGGCGACATTCCTGGCTTTATGGCCTATTATCACCATTCAAATGATTTAAAATTCATTAGTAAAAATGGTATAACCCAAGGCTGGGAGGCCACCCTAGCTCGATACCAAAAAAGCTATCCCAACCAAGAGGCTATGGGGCAATTGACCTTTGATATTTTGGAAGTGGATGTAACAGCTGCTAAAACGGCTTGGGTTATTGGTCAATGGAATTTAGTTAGACCCAAACTAGGAGATATAGGTGGGCATTTCACCTTACTCTTGAAAAAAGTCAAGGGTAAATGGCTCATTTTTAGAGACCATACGAGCTAAGGCGCTCAAAGGCATAAAACAATTCAGAAGCTATTTGTGCGGATCGTTCATCGTATTGAAAGGCCTCCTCAGGACTATCATCAAATGCTTTTGGATCTTCATATCTAAGCGGAATCCTAGCGGAAGCTCCGGGTATAAATGGACAATTCTCATCTGCATGCGAACAAGTCATCACGGCAGCAAATTGCTGATGTGGATTGATGGGATTATCGTAATTTTTTGAAAATGCAATCATCGGTTGAGCATCTTCCGTATGAAAAATGATATATACAGGATTCGAATGACCTCGCTTGATGACCTGAAATCCAAAGCGCTGCAAGGAAGCCACTGCCCGCTCATTGAACGCCGTTTCTTCCACCCCACCCGAATATGATTGCAAAGGAATACCAAAAAAATCAGCTGCCGTTTGGGCCCAAATCTGTGAAAACTGACTCCTTCTAGAATTATGTGTGCATATGAAATTCAAGCGCAAAGGCTTTCCTTGTTGCAAACATTCCTTCATATAGGTCACCAAGACATCAATCTGTTCTTTTCTCTCCGCCGATATGGGTCGTTCTCGAAGGGCTTGAATTTTTGCTTCTAATGAGGAATACATAAGGTATCTAATTTTACATCGCAATATTACGATAAACAAGTAATTATTAAACAGCTGAATAAAAATTTATGGAACGATTACCTGAAAATGACCTGGCAACACATGAAACTCAAATCGATTGGATACAATTAATTCACCATCAATTTGGGCTTTCAGTTTCTTTTCGGAAAGTATGGTAACTTGCTTTGCTTGTTGAAAATGCAGAAAAGAAATATGTTCGTGCTTCCCTTGTTGAATCTTGGGCAAATACCATATTCGCTTAAAAATAGATAAAGGTTCGCAAAGCAATAGATCGAGTTGATTATCCCAAATAGAAGCATTGGGAACAAAATGAAAGCCTCCACCCGCTCTTGAAGAATTAAAAACCATGCATAAAAAAACACGGCGTTCTATCCATTCGCTCCCTAAACTCATGCGAATGAGAAAAGATCTAAAGGTGAATATTTGAGGTATAGCAGCTAAAAAATAACCAATTAGTCCACCAATTGCCCGTATGGCGTTCATGGATTCCAAGACCTCACCTTCCAAACCCATGCCCACCCCATTTAAAAACAGTTGCCCATTACACATTCCGGCGTCGACGGCCTGAATACGGCTTGATAAAATGATGTTTAAATGAGCTTCCTTGGAAATATCACCATACAATTTCCAATAAAAATCATTCCCAGTACCGCCTTTAAAAAAGGCAATGGGGATTTGACAATTCGGATAGGCATTAGCAAAAAAATTGTAGGTACCATCACCACCCAATACCCAAATTTGATCAAAGCCTACTAAACTTGCAGGCCACTCTTGAAAAAATAGGTCTAAATGAAGTGCTCCAAGCGTTCTTAATGCCACTTGTTCCTCTACCCAATGAGCATAGGACTTCGTTCTTTTTGAACAAAATGGATTTATCAAAAAAGCGATATGACTTATTTCCACACCCAAACCTTACATTTGAATGTAATTTTTCAGATGCTCAATCGTATCCAAATGGTCTTGAATCGTAGCTGTAATCAAATCATTGACTGAAATGATTCCTACAAAATGTCCATTTTCTAATACCGGCAAATAGCGTATGTTTTTTTCTGATACGATGATCATACACATTTCCAATGTGGTTTCCCGATTGATTTGAGGCAAATCAGTGGACATGATTTCTTTCACAGATGCATCAATAGAGCTTTTACCCAAGAGAATTACTTTACGGGCATAATCTCGTTCTGTCATGATCCCCAAATACTGGTTTCCTTCCATCACAACCACCGAACCAATATTTTGGTCTTGCATTATTTTTAATGCTTCAATCACATGCGTATCCGGTCCCACCGTAATCGTGTCCCTTTTTCTTTGCGATAAAATGTCGTTGACTTTTTTCATAGCTTTAATTTTGTGTTGGAATAATTCAAGTTAAATCAAAAATATTACAAACAAAAAGCTTTGAACATAAAAAAAGAGGCCATAGCCTCCTTTCTTTCTTGGAACTTGATTATACAGCGATAAAAATAGTATGATCTAAATCATATCCTCCTGATGCATTGGGCTTTACACTGGCTAATTCATTGGACAAAGAATCCCGAATGATGGAATCAGTAGTATTTTTAGTCGAATTTTGACCATGTGCCTTATACAAATCAGAATTATACACCGCCGTATTGATTTCTTCAGGAAAAGCTATTTGTGTCGTTAATTTCAATACATTGTTGACATAAATTTGAGCATGTATGTGCGTCACACGGCCTTGGTACCATCCCGGATAAATGGTGGTAAATTTGGCAATCCCATTGGCATCGGTGTTGGCAATTCCTCGACAAAAGGTTTTGGCTGTATTGTCTTGGGTGCCCAAATAACCCGTATTTGTATATCCAGAATAATATCCATCTTTATCACAATGCCAAACGTCGACTCGAGCATTGGCTAATAAAGTACAGTTTGCGTTCACATTTTTAACGGCTATCATCATATTTAGGGGAATACCTGTTTTACCCTCGGTAATATCCGCATGGGTAATGCTGGCATCGCGTTTATTGTACAATGGATAAGGGCCATCTGTTTCAGTATCACCGACCTTACAGGTACTTGATGAACTACTTGAAGAACTACTACTGGAACTAGAGTTTGAGGTTGGACTCAGCGTTTCTTCTGATTTACATGCTACCAGGGCAACAGGCCCCATCAACACGGAGGCGCCTGCTTTTAATAAAAAATCTTTTCTTTTCAATGTTTGATCTCTTTAGGGTTGTGTAGAACTAGGTTTAAAATAAAGGAAAGGATATGGAAATAGTTTCAACAATCGTTCAGGTCTGAAAACAAAAAGTCAAAATCCACTATTGGGTCGATATCCATTTCAGCTCAAATCCTTATCTTAGAAGAAAAATAGAAACATGTCACAAAAACCTCTCGTTGCCATCATCACAGGTGCCTCCAAAGGAATAGGTAAAGCCCTAGCCTTATTATTAGCGGAACATAATTTTCAATTAGGCCTCATTGCTAGAAGTAAAGGAGAATTAAAGGACCTAGCTGAGAGCATTGCCGAGATTGGTCATCGCCCCTTGTATTTTGTAGGCGATGTAGCAGATGAAAGTTTTGTGAATTATGCGGTCGAAAAAACGGCACATACCTTCCAAGGAATTGATTTCCTGATTAACAATGCTGGTTCTGGAGTTTTTGGACCAACAGAAAGCTATACGGTTGAAAATTGGGATCAAACTTACAATACCAACGTTAAAGGGACATTTCTATTTTCTAAAGCGGTTTTAAGTACCATGAAAACGGCGAAAAAAGGTCACATCATTTCCATTGCTTCGGATGTAGCCAAACGCGTTTTTGATGGAGGATCTTTGTACTGTTCTTCTAAATATGCCCAACATGCCTTTACCGAAGCTCTTCGAAAAGAAGTAAGAAAAGATGGGATAAAAGTTTCAACCGTTTATTCAGGATTGGTCGATACCATGTTTCACCCAGAACCTCAAGGAGACCAAAGCCATCAAGCTTGGTTGACTTGTGAGAATATGGCTGATAGCATCTATTTTATCATGAATCAACCTCCACATGTAGTAATCGATGAGTTAATGGTTCACCCTTTGTCTCAAGAATATTAAAATTTTATTCATTTATTTGCCCTAAAAATCAGGTTTTATACATGGTATTATTTATATTTATTTTTGCAATAAATACATTATGTCCCTAATAAAACCTAGTTTAAGCTTCCAGCAAATCATCAACATGAATGTTGGATTCTTTGGTATTCAATACAGTTTTGGATTACAACAAACGGCCGTCGGGCCACTATACAGCTTTTTAGGTGCTCATGAAGGTGAGCTTCCTCTCTTATTCTTAGCTGGCCCCGTCACTGGATTGCTCATTCAACCCATCATTGGTGCTTTAAGTGATAAAACTTGGCATCCCAAATATGGCCGTCGAAAACCCTTCTTTTTAATTGGAGCAATTGCTTGCAGCTTGTGTCTTTTCGCTTTTCCTTTTAGTCGAAGTTTATGGATGGCTGCTGGTTTATTATGGATTTTAGACGCCGCCAATAATACCGCTATGGAGCCATATCGAGCATTCATTGCAGATAAATTACCGAGTGAGCAATTAGCCACAGGTTTCCTGACCCAAAGCTTTTTCACGGGTTTGGGAATCACCTTAGCCAATGTGTCCTTATTTGTTTTTCAAAGTTTCATCAAAGGGCAAAGTGAGGTCGGGATACCTTATTGGGTATATGGTTCCTTTTTTGTCGGGAGCTTTTGCTCCATCACATCCGTCTTGTGGTCTGTGATGAAAACCCCTGAGATTCCACCATCTGATGAAGAATTAATTTTGATGCGTGCCCAAAAACGTAATTTCTTAGATCCGTTTTTTGAGATTTTTGAAGCAATAGGCGATATGCCCCGTGTCATGTGGCAACTGGCCTTGGTATATTTATTCCAATGGTATGCCTTGTTTATTTATTGGCAATATGTCCCTTTGAGTATTGCACGTTCAGTTTGGAATACAAGCTCCGAGGAAAATATCCAACTATATGAAGAGGCCGCAGCCTGGACAGGTTTAGTCAATGGTTTTTACAATGTCATCACTTTTTTATCCGCCTTTTTCTTAGTGAGTCTAGCCAAAAAATTTGGGCCAAAATGGGTACATATTGTTAGTCTATTGGCGGCTACCGTATCCTTGCTTATTTTACCCAACATTCATGATAAATATTTATTATTTGCTCCCATGATAGGTTTTGGGGTGGCCTGGGCCAGCATGATGGGCGTTCCTTACTTATTGGTAGTAGAGAGTTTACCCAAAGAGCGGTATGGAGTTTATATGGGTATCATCAACATGATGATTGTGATTCCTATGATCATTCAAACCATAAGTTTTGGCGCTATCTTTGAAAATATATTGGGTTCAGACCCAAGAAATGCCATTTCCTTTGCGGGAGTTTTGTTAGCCATAGCCGCTATAGCCACCGCCTTTATACCTACCCAAGAATCTAAAATACCCCAATCATGAGTGTACTCTGTATCGGTGAAGCCTTGATAGATATGATCTGTACCGATAAAGGATCTACCTTGTCGGCTGGTGAAAATTTTCTTAAAAAACCAGGTGGTGCTCCTACCAATGTAGCGGCGGCCATAGCGGCACTGGGTGGAGAAGTCTATTTAAGTGCTAAAGTTGGAAATGATCCATTTGGCAAACAATTACAAGAAGTCATGAATAGCTTTGGCGTAAATACCCAACACCTTCATTTAGACGATCATCACTTTACTACCTTTGCCTTTGTTTCCTTAATGTTGGACGGAGAAAGGGACTTTGTTTTTAATCGGGGAGCAGATGCTCATTTAAGTATGGAGGATATCAAGTCCATTGATTTAGAGCAACAACAGATTATCCATTTTGGATCGGCAACTGCCTTTTTAGATGGAAAACTGAAAGAAGCGTATTACCATTTATTGAAAGAAGCCAAGGCTTCGGGCAAGCTCATTAGTTTTGATCCTAACTACCGACATCTATTGTTTGCTAATAAACAAGACAGTTTCATTCAACAATCCATGATTTTTCTTCAGCAGGCTGACTTCGCGAAGTTGAGCGATGAGGAAGCCATGTTGATTACCCGTACGCCTACTTTAGCCAAGGCAACTGAACGATTACTAGAAATATGTCCAGGAGTATTTGCTATTACCTTAGGAAAAGAGGGGACCTTGTTAGGTATGAAGGGTAAAACATGGAACATTTCCAGTATCCCCATAAAACCGACAGATACCACAGGCGCTGGAGATGCCTTCGTGGGTGCCGTCCTATATCAATTAGATCAATTGCAGGTTAAAGATCTTGTTCAATTAAGTCTAGATGAATGGACCAAAATTATCCTCAATGCCAATAAAGCAGGAGCACGCACCTGTGAATACATGGGAGCTATGGAAGCTTTTCGTCATTTAAGTTCAGCTATTTTTACTAATTAACGTGTATAATCCTACATTTCAACCTTTCATTGATTCCATTATTGCGTCGAAAAAATTTAGTAAATCGACTCAAGATCAATATTTTCTACATCGCTTAATTGCCAATATAGATGATATACATGCATTATATACGCGTATATATGGCCATTTACCTCAGTCAAAAGAACTATTTGGACAATTGATCCAAGTACTTTTTCAAGCACATCTGGATAGAAGTCCTGCCTTAAAAAACAGGGATGAAATCAAAGAGAAAAAAGGACAATGGTTTTTGAGTAATGAATTAACGGGCATGAGCCTGTATGTAGATCGCTTTGCTGGAAATATAGAAGGCTTAGCTAATAAATTACCTTATTTAGAAGATTTAGGAGTCAATTTACTGCATTTGATGCCTTTATTTAAAAGTCCGGAGGGAGAAAGTGATGGCGGTTATGCGGTGGAAGACTTTCGGGTCATTGAGGAAAAACTGGGTACCATTGAAGATTTAAAGAAACTTCAAACTCAATTATTAGAAAAGGATATGTACCTCATGATTGATATAGTACTCAATCATACATCGCACCACCATGAGTGGGCCAAAAAAGCAAAAGAAGGTAGCAAAGAATTTCAAGATTACTATTATTTCTATGACGATAGGTCCATACCCGATCAATTGGAAGAAAACATGCCCGAGATTTTCCCAGAAAGCTCTCCTGGCAGTTTCACCTTTCAGGAATCTGTTCAAAAATGGGTCATGACCGTATTTCATCAATATCAATGGGATTTGAACTACAGTAACCCTAAAGTCTTGATAGAAATGCTGGACAACTTACTTTTCTATGGAAATTTAGGTGTAGATATTGTCCGAATCGATGCACCAGCTTTCATCTGGAAACAGTTGGGTACAACTTGTCAAAATTTACCCGAAGCGCATGCATTACTCCATTTGATAAAATTATGTACTGAAGTGTCTACTCCAGGAATGGCCATATTGGGTGAGGCCATAGTAGCCCCTGCCCAAATCATGGAATATTTCGGAAAAGGACGCTACACCACCCACGAATGTGATTTTGCCTACAATGCCACGCACATGGCATTGCAATGGGATGCTTTGGCAACTGGTGATACTCGAATTATGCTAGAAGCCCAACATGAGCTGGCAAAAAAACCACTAGGAAGTTCATGGATTACCTATACCCGCTGTCATGATGATATTGGTTTGGGATACGACGATTACATGATAGCCAATGTAGGATTTACACCCTATTTGCATCGCTATTATTTAAAAAATTATTATGGTGGCATACAAGAAGACTCTCCGGCAGCAGGGGCTCTTTTTGCGATTAACCCAAAAACACAAGATGCGCGTATTTCGGGTTCGTTAGCTTCTTTATGTGGTTTAGAAAAAGCGCAAGCAGCCAAAGACCCTAAGTGGATTGAAGAATCCATTCAAAAAATTCTTTTGATGGAGGCTCATTGCTTATTCTTAGGTGGAATACCCATGCTATTTTATGGAGATGAAGCTGCTTATACCAACGACTATTCTTACCTCAAGGACCCAGGGAAAAGTTATGATAACCGCTGGATGCACCGTCCCATCATACATTGGGAGAAAAATGCACTCGTAAAGAAAAAAGGAACGGTCGAACATAAAGTCTATACCTCACTGAAAGAATTAATTGCCTTGCGCAAAAAGCTGAAGGTCGTGGCCGATTTGAAAAACTTAGCATGGCTACCTTGTAGCAATAAATCCATTGTAGGATATGTACGCTATATTGGAAATGAACGTATCTATTTCTTGTTTAATTTTTCCTCTTTGGAACAAAATATTCCTGTGCATGCTATAGAACCAAACAAGCAAAATAAAAACTGCCTTTGGTCCAAGAAACAAGTTTCTTTAGAGAAAGGCAGTTTACTTTTTCAACCATACCAGTTTTATATCTTGGCGGATTCTTAGGGGATTATAGGTATTTTATAAAATTTTATCCAAAGCACTTTTACCTAAACGGATGCTTTCAAATGCATCTTTCGGCATATCATGCTCTAGGAAATAATGTTGTAAGCCACCGATAGAAGCGGCTTTGAAGATGGGCTCATAATTCACGATGCCTTGTCCTACAGGTACTATATTTTTGAAATCGGCATCAAAGTCTTTGATGTGACATAAGGGGAAACGACCCGGTTGCTTTTTGAATAATTCAATGATGTTCTCCCCAGCTTTGGTTGCCCAGCCTAAATCCAATTCAAACTTCAATAAATCAGCGGAAATTTGACTTGAGAATACATCAAATGCTCTTTGCCCATCGATTACTTTAAATTCAGCATCATGGTTATGGTAACAAAAAGTAAGTCCTGCTTTCTTGGCTAATTCTGCAGACTTTCCTAAAACATCTACTGCTTCCGAAACTTCTGATTTTGACTCTATAGGAATATTGGCACAAACTAAATAGCTTATCCCTGATTCAGCCACATTATCCACAATCTGGCTAGCATCTGTTTTTAAGGTCAAAAACTTAGGCATTTTACTCACATCAAATCCTGGACGAGGTTTCAAAGGAGCTCCCATCACGTGATGTGAAACCCAATTTAATCCCAAGTTATTGGTTAGTGATTTGAATTCTTTTCCCGTATAACCATAAAACATGGGCTTAAAACTGAAGGCAGATTCTAATTCCTTAATTCCCAAATCAGCTACTTTCTTCAGATTTCCAGGTACATCTTGATCAATGACATTGAACAAAGTAAATAATTGAAGACCCAAAGGTTTAGTGGTCAACATACTATTCCAAGAAGCCGTTCTGGATAAAAATAGAGAGGAGGCTAACAAGGTACTGGATTGCTGAATAAACTGTCTTCTTTTCATGATGGATGGGTTTTATTTCCACAAGTATAATGTATTGTTTTGATACAATAAAATTTATTGCACATGATTTTGCGATATCAGGCTCGAATGAAAGTTTGAAGGGAGAAAACCCGACAGCCCCTTTCTATTTATCCCCCTTTCTTTATAATTTCACGATTCAAATAAGGAAGACCAATGAGTTCAACAAATAAATTACGTGTATTAGTAGTAGGTTGCGGAAATATGGGAGCCTCACATGCCATGTCTTTTCATACCCATGAAGGTTTTGAAATTTGTGGTTTAGTTTCCACCGGAGCTAGTAAGGAAAAATTAAATCAAGATTTAGGCGGCCAATATGATCTGTTTTCAGATTATTCCACAGCTTTAACAGCTACCAAACCTGATGCCGTTTGTATTTCAACCTATCCAGATACCCATGAGGCTTATGCCATTGCTGCATTAGAAGCAGGTTGTCATGTTTTTTTAGAAAAACCCATTGCAGATTCTTTGGCTGGAGCAGAAAGAGTGGCAGAAGTTGTTCGAAAAACTGGTAAAAAACTCGTAGTAGGCTATATACTTCGTCACCATCCCTCTTGGATGAAATTCATTGAAATCGCTAAAGATTTAGGAAAACCATTGGTGATGCGAATGAACTTAAACCAACAAAGCCATGGATACATGTGGGATGTACACCGTAATTTAATGAAAAGCTTAAGTCCCATCGTCGATTGTGGCGTGCATTACATTGATGTCATGTGCCAAATGACGCGTTCTAAGCCAATCCGTGTATCTGCAATTGGTGCTCGATTGACAAATGATATTCCCGCAGATAATTACAATTATGGTCAGCTTCAAATCCATTTTGAGGACGGCTCGGTAGGCTGGTATGAGGCAGGCTGGGGTCCTATGATTTCTCAAACGGCCTATTTTGTTAAAGATGTATTTGGCCCCAAAGGTTCGGTTTCTATTGTGGCTAAAGACGCTGGAGGAGAAGGAAAGTCGGATTCTGTGGAGTCACATACTAAAACGGAATCGCTTCGTGTTCATAAGGCCAACATCAATGCTCAAAATGAATTTACCCAAGAAGACGAATGGGTGAATTTATTGGATGAACCTGATCACCAAGGATTATGCGATCGAGAGCAGGCTTATTTCTATGATGCGATAATACAAAATTGGGATTTGACAGACCATGTGGCAGATGCAGTCAATAGCTTGAAAATTGCCTTTGCATGTGATGAATCCGTAAAAACGGGTAAAATGATTGAGCTCAATTAATTGCAAAAAACGATACTAATTAAAAAGCCCAAGCATGGTACCTTGCTTGGGCTTTTTCTTTTACTTTAAATAAGTCGCTAACCAGTTTCTAATTTCCTGGTAATGAAAGCGAGAGTTTTCTGCCTTTAGTACCCAGTGATTCTCTTCTGGAAATACAATCAACTTGCTCGGCACTTTTTGTCGTTGCAAAATACTCCAGTTTTCTAAGGTATTGTTGATGGGTACGCGGAAATCATTTTCCCCCACCGTCAATAATATTGGTGTTTTGAAATTAGCAGCAAAGCGCATGGGATTTTGTTCCTTCCATGTTTTAGTTGGAACCCAAGGTGCGCCGCCATTCATCAATTCCCTGCCCCAAATAACATCTGAAGTACCCCACTGTGCTTCTGAATTCACTAAACCTGCATGGGAAATCAAACATTTAAAATGACTTGTGTTAGCTTGCATCCAATTGGCTAAGTGACCTCCATAACTGGCTCCGCTAGCTGCTTGTCGACTTCCATCAATAAAGGGATATCGCTTGATGGCATCATTGGCAGCATCTAAAATTTCTTGACCTGGACCTTTAAAAGGGTCAAACTGTATATCTTGAGCAAATTTTTCACCATAACCTACAGAACCCGTATAATCCGTCATAACAATGACATATTCTGTCCCTGCAATAACATGAGGATTCCAGCGGTAACCATAAATATCCTTAAATGAAGAGGCTGGTCCACCGTGCATTAAAACTAATAGCGGATATTTTTTAGTGGGATCAAAAGAGGCTGGTTTCATTAGAAAACTACGGATTTTTTTACCCCGACTCATCGTCCAAAATTCCTCGGGATCTTTCACATCAAAGTTTTTCAATAATGTCAAATTGGCCTTTGAAATAGCTACTTCTTTATCCGCATGATGTACAAAAACCTCAGCAGGAATGGCCATACTATTGTATTGATAGGCAAATACATTTTCTTGATTGGATAAGGAAACTTGACTAAATGATCCTTGCTTTCCTCCCAATATCGCTTGATAAGATCCATCTTGTAAGGATATTCGAATCAGACGATCCACCCCTTGATCTTCTATACTAGCTAAAATATACGCTTTCGAAACCTCCATTTGATTGATGGGACGATCCAAGGTGCTTACTAATTCCGTTTTATAGGACATTTCTGGCCATGAAAAACGATATAAGCGATTCAGTTGATAAACCTTTGTTTGATTTAGAGGAGCGCCTAAAGCCAGGGCATACTTCCCGTCTTTAGAAAATTCAACGGAACTATAATCTCCCTGATCATCCACTAATAGTTTCTCTTTCCCACCGTGGATACTGACTTGATATATTTTCGAGATAGCATTTTGATAGGCCGTCGTATGACGGTCAATGGTTGCCGTAAAAACAACGGATTGCTGATCTGGAGCCCAAGAAAAAGATCCCAATTGAAATCCTTTCGATTGAATTAAACTGATACCCGTGAACACATTTTGAACTTTCTGACTTATTAAATCGAGCACAAAAACGTGTGTCTGTTTTTCATCCAACCAAGTATCAAAATAACGAATGGGAAAGGAGGTGTAGACTCTGGCTTTATATTTTAATTTCTTCTTCTCTTCCGCTTGTTTTTTATTCAGGGAATCGGTAAAAACTCCCGGGAAAACCTTGGCTGAAAACAAAATTTTATTTCCTTCTGCGTTTATTCGTGGACTTCCAATTCCCAAAGAAAAATTACTTAATCGTTGGGCATCTCCACCTAAAGACAAATCCAACGTATATAATTGGGCTGATTCATCACCTTCCCTCTTGGCGGTAAAAAAGATTTTTTTCTCAGAAGGATGCCAAAAATAGTTGTCCTCCCCTGATTTGGTCTGGGTAATTTTCCGAGGAGATTGCAGTCCATCGGCCGAGGCCAACCACAAATCACTCTGGCTAGATTCTGCCTCATAGGAAACCGATTGCTGGGAATATATAACCCATTGCCCATCTGGACTAATCTTTGGAGCACCAACGCGCTGCATGGACATCATAGCCTCATGGCTTAATGGTTTTAAAACTGGCTGCTGTGCTAATGTTACGCCTACTGAATACATCAGTAAGAAAGAGAGTGATAACAATTTGTTCATTGAGGAAGTTATGCTAATTTGAAGTGAATTTATAAAAAATCAATAAACTAAACAGAATATGAAGACAATTTACCGTTGTTTGGTATTATCAGGTTTACTCCTTAGTGCGGATAATCTGATAGCATAAAGCCCAGAAAAATTCATTGATAAGGCGAACATGAATACAAAAGTGAAGCCTGGAGATGATTTTGCTGAATATGCCAATGGCGTTTGGGTGAAAAATAATCCCATTCCTGCCAAAGAAACACGTTGGGGAAGTTTTAATCAACTAAGGGATTTCAACATCAATGCGGTTAAAACAATTTTAGAAGAAGTTAAATTAAATCAAAAAAGCTATCCTGCTGGGAGTATTGAAAGACGTGTAGCCGATTTTTATGCTGCGGCGATGGATAGTTTAGCCATTGAAAAACTAGGCTTTAGTCCCATTAAAGCAGATTTAGATCAAGTAAATGCGATTTCAACTAAGAAAGAAGTATTGGACGCCTTGGCGCAATTCAGAGTTTCAGGTATTGGCTCTCCATTATTTGGTTTTGGTGTAGCTCAAGACCGAAAAAATGTGGAAAACATGGTACCTCAATTAGCACAAGGAGGCACTACGCTTCCCGATCGTGATTTCTATTTAAAATCAGACATAAGAAGTGCCAAGGTTCAAGAAGTCTATAAAAATTACATTAAAACATTATTTGAACTCGTTGGAAATTCTTCAGAACAAGCAAAAGCTAATGCTGACTTGGTATTTGGTTTAGAAAAGCAATTAGCCAATGCACAAATGTCACGCGTAGAAATGCGTGATCCTTATAAAACTTACAATAAGTTCGCTTGGAATGAATTTCAGCAAAAAACCAATGAAATAGATTGGACTACATTTTTTGCTCAACTGAATGTACCTAAGCAAGATTCGATTTTAGTCTCAGCTCCTAAGTTTTTCGAAGAGGTAAATCGACTAGTCAAAGAAACACCTATTAACCAATGGAAAGTATATTTACAATGGTCCATTTTAAAAGGTGCTGCACCAAATTTGAGTAGTCCGTTTGTCAAAGCTAGTTTTAGTTTCAGCCAATTATTAACAGGTCAAAAAGTCCAAACTCCTCGTTGGCAGCGCATGTCTAGCCTAACGGATGGCACCATTGGTGAATTATTGGGACAATTATATGTGAAGAACTACTTCAAACCAGAGGCCAAAGAGCGCATGAAGGTATTGATTGAGAATTTGAGAAAAGCCTTTGAAATTCGTATTCAGAAATTGGATTGGATGAGTGATGCCACCAAGCAAAAAGCCATGGATAAATTACACGCCTTTACACCTAAAATTGGTTATCCAGATAAATGGAAGAATTACGATGGTTTAGAAATTTCAGGAGATCAATATTTTCAAAATCTACGCAATGCCAGTGTGTGGGGCTTTAAAGAAAATGTAAGTCAAGTAGGCAAAAAAGTGGATCGTAGCCGCTGGGGAATGACACCTCCTACAGTAAATGCTTACTATAGCCCAGTGATGAATGAAATAGTGTTCCCAGCTGGAATTTTACAGTTCCCATTCTTTGATCCTAAAGCAGATGATGCGGTAAACTACGGTGGTATTGGCGCAGTCATTGGCCATGAGATGTCGCATGGTTTTGACGATTCTGGTAGTAAATATGATAAGGATGGAACCTTACGAAACTGGTGGACAGATGAGGATTTGAATAAATTCAAAGCGAAAACAGCTCTATTAGGTGCTCAATTTGATGCTTACACCATTCTAGATACCATTCATGTGAATGGTAAACTGACTATGGGTGAAAATATTGGTGATTTGGGTGGTTTAAATATGGCCTATGAAGCCTTTAAATTGACGGAGCAAGGAAAGTCGAAAAAGAAAATAGATGGATTTACTCCAGACCAACGATTCTTTTTATCCTGGGCACAAGTATGGCGAGGAACTACCCTACCTGAAACAGCGGCACAGTTGATCATCACAGATCCACATTCACCGAATCAATACAGAACGATAGGTGCACCAGTGAATATGGATGCTTGGTATGAAGCCTTTAACATCAAGCCAGGTGATAAATTATATAAGAAACCTGAAGACCGAATTAAGATTTGGTAATTGGTATAGGTTCTTGAATTTTATCGCCCCTGAAAACTCAGGGGCGATTTTTTTATGCTGCTAAATTAACTATGCATAAAACAAATGAAGAATGTAAAAGACTAAAACAATCATAACTGAAAGGCCTAAATCCAATTAATTACGATTAATCATTAACCCTTTCAGTTTTCATTTCATCATGTCATATGGATTTTCTTTTTTTGAAAAAAAAGAAATATCTATGAATAGTTATAACTGGAAAATGTATTTGGATATTAAATTGATGAAATCCTATCCTTTTAAAGAATCATCAATTACCAAGGCATTTCTTTTTTTGAAAAAAAAGAAACAAAAAACTTCGTTTTTGTCGTCCAGCAAAGGCGAATTCCGCTTCGCGGAACCGTGATTCATTCCGCTATCGCCTATACTTTTGACGCCGACGCACATCGCACATGCTAAGGTCAAAACCCCGTCTACCGCTGCATTCATCACATTTCGCTCGTGCTGACCGACGGCATTTTCTATCTAAATTTTAGTAACTAATCCATAAATCCTAATAACTAAAAGGTTAATCCCAACGAAAGATGTAAACGTAGCAATAGCGAAGCGGTAGGCGCATCTTTGACCCCGTGCGCTTGGAATAGCTAAGCGTCAAAGATTAAAGCCGTATGCGGAGTGAACATCGGTTCTGCGCAGCAGAATTCGTCTTAGGATTAACCGTCCTTCTTCTGTTTTTTTTATTTCTTTTTTTATGAAAAAAAAGAAAATCCATATGACTTGAAAGTAATGAAAAATGGGCAATGATATTACCTATATAAACATTCCTGTTTTATTTAAATCTCCTACCAATTAACCACAACTAAATAAAGCAAATGACAACAATATCACTTCCCTAAAATTCTTAAAGAATTTAATGATTAAAGTAAATATCTTTTTGTAAATAAAAACAAAAAAGGCAATAATTGGAATAAGTAGAAATAATTGCCAGAATAAGTCAAATACAGAAAATATTAAAATGTCCATTTTATCATTCTTTTAGTGATTAAAAAATAAATATATTAACGTATCCATAATACTTTAAACAAAAAACTGATAATTTCAAAAAAAAGGGCTTACCGATGGTAAGCCCTTTTGATACTAAATAGATTTCAAAACTAGTTACCGATACCCGGGTTAGTTTGTGTTTCTACCAATGGAATTCCATAAATATAACGTGGGTCAGATGGAGGAATCACAGCTCCTGCACCAAATGAATTAAGTGATTCACCTCTACGCAACACATCGTTTGCACGGAAACCTTCCGCTAAGAATTCGATACGACGCTCCGTTAAGATAGCCTTCACCACATTAGCCTTAGAATCCAATCCTGTAAATACAAAAGAAGGATCAGAGCGCTTGTGAACAGCATTCAAGATGTCAATAGCACGATTGATATTTCCACCTTCTGCTTCTGCCTCAGCTAAGTTCAATAATACCTCAGCATAACGAATGTTCGGTACGAAATCAATATAAGGAGAAACACCGCTAAACTTCGTTGAAGAAGGGAATTTAGCGATAGCCGTTGTAGCAACGGTCAACTTCGTTTTACGGTCGTCAGTAGCTGCAAACTGTGGATTGCTGTAGATACCTGTAGAACCTGTATTCAAATAATATTCAACGTTACCCGCATTGAAGTAATATCCCAATTGGTTTTGAGTACCTGGAGGGTTCGTAGCTTCCATTGGGAAAGAGAAAATAGACTCCGTAGTTGTGTATGGTGCTTTGAAAACCGCCGATACGTCTGATTGCAATGTATGAGCAACACGCGTATTCGATCTAAATGGAGCTGTGGCAGAAACTATTTTATTGGCTTCTGTGATTACACCTGCATAATCTCCTTTAGCTAACAATACACGCGTTTTCAAGGCAATAGCCGAGTTCTTGTGTGCACGTGTTGTGTTCAATAAGGCAGATGCATAGCTATCTGGCAACTCCGTTTCTGCTTCATTCAAATCTTTCAAGATTTGATCATAAACTTGGGCAACGGTACTTCTAGCTAAGTTATTTCCAGCGGAAGAAGTTTCCCCTTTCAAACGCAATGGCAAACCTGCCGAAGCCCCTTTGTCTAAGATATAAGGCTTAGCAAAGAACTGAACTAAGGAAAAGTAAGTCAAAGCACGAATGAATTTAGCTTCACCACGGTAATTAGCTGCTAAGGCAGAGGAAACCGCATTAGGATTAGCTGTTAGTCCTTCTAAGAACAAATTAGCACGGTTGATGGTCAAGTATCCTTGAATCCAGAATCCTGCTAAATAGGTATCTGAAGGATCTTGGTTACCTTGATAAGTAGAATAACCTGTCACCGAGTTAGTTGTACGGTTAACAAATTCTTCGGCACGAATATCATTGTATATCAAGTAACGACCTCCGAACAAGCTACCACTTTTAGCTGATCCATATAATCCATTGACTTGAGAAAGCACGCGAGCTGGGGAATTAAAGACTGTCGCATCCGACAAATCCAATTCAGGAACTGCACTAAGAAAATCCTTACTGCAAGAGGATACCGTCAAAGCTAAAGCGATGGTCAGATATCCTATTTTGTTTGTGAATAATTTCATGTTATATATTCTTTAAAATTATAAACCGATGTTAATACCAAATGTGAATGATCTAGCTTGAGGGATGGTATTTCTTTCAATACCTGAAGCTAAGTTTGAATCTCCATTGGTTGAGATTTCTGGGTCAACACCCTTATAAGGTGTCCATAGGAATAAGTTTGTTGCTTGCGCGTAAAGACGTAAACTTGTAATTCCTAAACGACTCAAATCAGCTGGGATTTTATAACCTAAAGTAGCTGTTTGTAAACGTAAGAAATCTCCTTTTTGGATGTTCGCATCAATCAAGAAAGAAGAACCATTGGACACGTTATCTCCATAAACCGCACGAGGAATTTCTGTGATATCCCCTTCTTTTTTCCAAGAAGTCAACACATCCACTGAGTTGTTCCAAACACGTTGGTCACGCAAACCAGCCTGAGATCCGTTATAGATGTAGTTTCCTCCTGAGAAAGTAAAGTTCAATCCTAAATCAAAGC
Organism: Aquirufa ecclesiirivi; assembly: GCF_011250515.1. Taxonomy (GTDB): domain Bacteria; phylum Bacteroidota; class Bacteroidia; order Cytophagales; family Spirosomataceae; genus Aquirufa; species Aquirufa ecclesiirivi. Next base: position 163,804 of record NZ_JAANOP010000007.1, read on the forward strand.
CACCATATTTCAAGGTGTTGTTAAATCCACCGTAGAATGTTGGCAAGGTATTGCCTAAGATTTGTTGCTCTGAAGATGGAGAAGTTGTAGCCTTACCATCTAAAGTAGTCCAAGCCAAAGCTCCACCTAAGTGTTGATACTGTACTTTAGTACCGTCTCTCTTGATAAAAATACGACGACCGTTGGCAGGGTTAACACCTCCCGTTTTAACACCATAAATCTGCGCAGCAGAATACCCCACTTTCGTGATGGAAGTTGCCTCTAAACCGGAAGTATTTGTCAAAATTGGTGTATTGGCATCAACCAAGGAAGTTACCATGTTTTCGTTGGTAGCAAAGTTCAAATTCGTATTCCAGCTGAATTTACCTGTATTGATTGGAGTTGCAGTAAGAGCTATCTCAAATCCTTTATTGTACATCGCACCTACGTTAGCCAAAATGGAGTTACCCGGAATACCTTTTGAAGGCGCTTGAGGCACGTTCAAAATCAAATTGTTGATATCCTTATAGTAGTAATTAGCTTCTAAAGTGATACGATCGTTTAAGAAACTCACATCTATACCTACGTTGGTTTGTGCTGAAGTCTCCCATTTCAAGTCCTTGTTACCAGCTTGGTTAAATGACAATGTAGGAACTGAACCATATAAACCAGAACCAAAAGTAGAATAAGAACCATAGGCATTCGGTACGTTACCATTACCTACTTTACCATAACTTGCTTTTAATCTCAAATTAGAAATAGTGTTTCCTAAGTCCATGCCTTTGAAGAATTCTTCTTCTGAAACTGTCCAACCAACAGATACTCCACCAAAATCACCCCAACGGTTTTCAGAAGATAAGGCTGAGTTTCCATCACGACGAAGGTTACCACTCACAAAATACTTGCCTTTGTAGTTATAACTTAAGTTAGCGAAATACGCTTCGTAAGACACTTGAGAGATACCATTACCAGCAGCCAAGTTCGTACCGAAGTTTCCTTGGAAATCAGTAAAGAAGAAATCGGCTAAGGTTTGACGTTGAGCACCCCAAGTCAAAACTCGCGTTTTTTGCACATCTGAACCCACTACAGCCGAAATATTATGCTTTTCAGCCAAAGTAACATTATACTGTAAAGTATTAATCCAGTTCCAGTTATCCGAGCGAGCCGTACTGTTGAATGCATCGCCAGAAGTTGACCAACCATCACCGTTGTATGGATTAAAGAAACGAATGTTCTCTGTATTTCTACGATCCCAAGAATAAGAGGTCTTAGCATTTAAACCTTCCAATAAACGTACTTCAGCACCAATATTGGCGATTAAACGAGTATTTTCAGAAGAAATCTTATCTAAATCTCTAACTACTGCCGCGTTAGGAAACTGGGCCGGTAACAAGTTATTTAAACGACCTACTGTATTGTTTTCTAAGTTATAAGAACCATCAGGTAAATATGCTGGTAGGTTAGGAACCTGAGCTACGGCAATACGACCTAAACCTGATGTATTGAAAGCACCACCTGCGTTAGAACCAGACATAGGAGCCTTGTTATACGTATTCGCATAATTGAAATTAGCAGACAACTTCAACCATTTAGTAGCTTGGTGGTCCATATTGAAACGACCAGAGCGACGTTGAAAGCTATTATTTCTCAAGAAACCATCTTGATCTGAATATCCACCTGAAAAGTAATAAGTCGTTTTATCATTACCACCTGAAATGGTCATATTATGATTTTGAGATACACTTGTACGATAAACTTCTTTGTACCAATCCGTATCTATTAAACTTCCATCTTTATTATAATTCGGTAAGAATGATTTATTCTCTGAATTTCGTTGTGTTGATGTAACTGCATTTGGATTCAACAATAAGGCATTACCAATCGCCATATTTTTATGATCCATGTATTGTTGTGCGTTTAACACATCGGGTAAACGAACAGCTTCGCTAATTCCAGCCCATGAATCAAAAGAAACTTTGGCTTTTCCTGACTTACCACGTTTTGTAGTAATCAATAAAACACCCGCACCTGCACGTGAACCATAAATGGCAGCAGAGGCAGCATCTTTTAATACGTCAATGGACTCAATATCCGCAGGGTTAATATCTCCTAATGGGTTATTGGTGGTAGAGTTCGACGAAACGTTATCTGTACTGATAGGTATACCGTCAATCACCACTAATGGGAATGAGCTCAATGATAATGAGCTAAGACCACGTACACGGATTACTGGAGGATTGTTCAATAAACCGTTTGGCTGTGTGATGTTCACACCAGCAGCTTGGCCCGTCAGTCCTTGAGAAAAACTTTGTACTGGTCTTTCTGCGATGGTAGCTGCTTTAATGGTCGAAGCAGAACCCGTAAATTCGGTTCTTTTCTTGGTACCATAACCCACTACGACTACCTCACTTAATTGCTTGTTATCGGATGCTAATTGCACATTAAGGACCGTACGATTTCCAACGGGAATTGTCTGGCTAGAATAGCCAACAAAACTAAACACTAAGGACGCTCCATCAGCGACCTGAATACTATATGAACCATCAGCGGAGGAGGTTGTTCCCCGCGCGGAACCTTTAGCACTCACACTCACTCCAGTCAATGCACTCCCATCGTCGGATGAGGTAACTTTACCCGTAATTTGCTTGTTTTGAGCTAGAAGTGAACTGAACACAGTTGTCACTAATACCCCAATGAGTAGTAGTTTTTTCATTTTTTTAGTTTGATAAATGAGAAATAAGTTAAAGACTTTCCGCTTAAAAGCGTAAAATTCCGCTCATAAATTATATCTCAACGCTCATATAAAAAAATATTTTCAAGAATTTTAAACAAAAAAGAGGGGGCTTCTTTCGAAACCCCCTCTTAATATGAGAATAATCTAACTTCGGCTAGAATTTATCCCAATACAATTTTGTTGTTACAACGTCTCCTCCAATAGCAGAAGCAGCAGCTGTATAATTAGTTCCGTTCAAAGTCTGCTCATTAGCTGCATAAGTTAAACGAGTTGGGAAACCAGACTTTGCACCTACTGGAGCAGAAATCTTAGGTTGGTCTAAACGACGAAGCTCTACCCATCCCTCGTAAGGTCTGTTGTATAAAGCAATCCACTTTTGAGTACCAATTTTTTGTTTCCAATCACCAGCAGCTGTCGTGTAAGCTACAGAAGCTTGAGCTAGATAAGCATCAGCATCAGCAGCAGAACCACCCCAATAGATGATAGAAGCACGAATGGCATTGTTGTAGTGAGATTCAGCCGTTCCAGCTACGTTAAATCCTCTTTCTTTTGCCTCAGCACGTAAGAATTCAGTTTCAACATAATCAGCTAAAACACATGGAGCCGAAGCATCGATGATTTTAGTACCAGCACGAGAGAAATCAACGTATGTATTTCCTTTTCCTACAATACCACCAGCATAAACACCAGCATTATTTGGAGTAAAGAAAGCACTTGTACGTGGATCATTCCATCCTAATAATTTGTCCATCAAATCTTTAGCAGCGATATAGTCAGAACGACCACCTAATACGATATCCACATATAATGGATTCTGGTTAGGAGAAGCAGCCATGTAAGTAAACAAACCGTTGTCCGCTGCAGATGAGATAGCACCTGCATCAGAAGCTTCTACTGCTGATTTAGCAACATTAGCATCTACATCAGCTTGAACCATACCAATCTTCATACGAAGCGTGTTAGCAAACTTCAACCACTTAGCAACTGATCCTTTGTAAATCAAATCCTCACCAGAAGCAAAACCAGCTGCTGACGTATTGATCTTAGTAATATCAGCATTCAAGCGATTGATTAAATCTGTAGAAACAGTTTTTGCATCATCGTATTTAGGAAATAAGATAGCAGGATTTAACGACTCAGAGTAAGGAATATTACCGAAAGTATTGACTAAAATACTGTAAGTATACACTTCCATGATATCGATAATCGCTAATTTATTTGCTTTCTCTGCAGGAAGTAAAGAAGCATCCGCATTGATCAATTTAGCTGACTCACGTAAATCCGCAATCACATCACGGTACATCGAAGTCCACCATCCTTGAGGAATGTTACGAGTTGCAAAATCATATTGAGCCTCATCTTGATAAGTTGACATAGCCCAATGACTCACGGTAAAACGGAATACGTTTGTATTCACACTAGGAGAAGCTAAAGAACCAGAAATGGTCTTAACTGCATTCGAGAACAAGGTAGGTGCAGGTACTGCAGCTGGCCTTTTAGTCTCAATATTTAATTGAGAAATATCTTCTGTACAAGCCGATGCAAGGAGCAAAAGTGGCACAAAAACTAAAAATATTTTTTTCATCTTTATCAAATTTTAAGATAATTAGAATAATAATTTGATGTTAAATCCAATCGAACGAGTAGTTGGGTAAGCACCCGATTGATTTCCTTGTAGGTTACCTGAAGAAAGGTTTTCTTCTGGATCAGCATAAGGAACATATTTTTGGATGATCCATAAGTTTCTTCCAAAAACGGATAAATCTACTCCTTTAACACCACCTAATTTACGTACAATTGAACTTGGTAAAGAGTAAACAATATTTGCCTCTCTTAACTTGATGTAACTAGCATCGTAAACGAAAGCTGCTGCTGGGTTTTGTGCGTAACCAAATGTACCGTAATCATTCTCAACACGAATTGTGTTAACAGAACCATCCGCTAAAACACCTGGCATAATCACACCACCACCTTCAGCTACTGGTGAACGAGATGGGTTTCCTTTGTCATTGACAACCACTGACTCAGGATAAACACCTGTTGCTTGACCGTAGTATTGATCCAAAGAGAATACACTACCACCACGCTTCATATCAATCAAGAAGTTCAAAGTAACGTTCTTGTACTTGAATGAGTTGTTGATACCACCAATCCAATCTGGATTAACATTTCCAATATTGTTTGTTGTTGTAGCAGTTACATCATAACGACCATTCGATTTCACTAATTTTTGACCGTTTAACGTCTTCCAAGTTTTACCTTGTAAAATACCATACGGCTGACCTACTGAAGCATTTAAACTAACACCACCTTGGAAAGTCGCTAATTGCAAGTTCTTGCTATCGTTGTATAGACTCAATACCAAACTTGTATTCTTTGTCCAGTTTACATTCACATTCCATGAGAAATCAGCTGTTTTGATTGGGCTAGCATATAAGCTAACTTCAAAACCTTTGTTTTCAATGTTACCTGCGTTTACATATGTACTAGAGAAACCAGTGGCCGATGAAACGGAAGCAGGTAAGATCTGATCCAATGTATTTGTGTGATAATAAGTAAAGTCAAAACCTAAACGATTTTGCAAGAATGCCATTTCCAAACCAATCTCCTTACTTTGAGTTTGCTCTGGCTTCAAGAATGGATTATTCTGAGTCGATGGAGCTGAGAACAAAATGGTTGAACCAAATGGATCTGGTTTGTCATATACGTTCTTGATTGATCCCCAAGGAGCATCATTACCAACTGTTGCATAGTTCATTCTCAATTTACCTGAAGTCAACCAAGGAAGATCTTCAATGTGGTGAGAGAATAACCAACTAGCTGAACCAGCATAGTACAAATAAGCGTTGTTTGCCACTGGCAAAGTAGATGACTTATCCTGACGAATCGTTCCGTCTAACGTTAAGAAATCTTTGTAAGTGAAAGTTAAACCTCCAAATACACCAAATACTTCACGTGGGTTATAGTTTTCTGTTGGAGCAGAAACGGTACCTCTTGAGTTAGCAATAGAATATAAACCTGGTACGATCAAACCACCATTGGTAGCGGCTGAGATAGAACGGATGTAAGATTTACGTAAGTTCAAACCAGCTAATGCTTTCAAATTCAAGCCAGTTAAAATTTCCTTATCAAAGTTACCCATCAAATCGTAGTTAAGCTCTTGGAAAGTACGATCGAAACGGCTGTATGCTGGTACACCTTGGCTACCAACTGCAATACGCTCCTCTTGGAATTCATTGTAAGTATCTACAGTAACACGACCCATGAAATTCAAGAAGTCAGCTGCTTTGTAGTTAACCATCGCATTTCCGAAAAGACGAGAACGAGTATCGTTCTGGTAGTTTTGGTAACGAGTCCAGTAGTAGTTATCTGTATAGATAGGCTTCAAACCTGCTGCTGAAGATGGATCAGACCAGTTCCAAGTTACGTTTTGTTGATTTCTGAAATAAGCTTCTTTTTGATCTAAGATATCAACGTTAGTTTGATACCACTGACGGAAGTTTTGGTTAACGTTTAATCCACTGTAACCAGAACCATAACGGCCTTTTCCTTCAATAACCGAGAAGTTAGCTGCAGCAGATGCTGTTACTTTCTTCGAGATATTATAAGAACCCGCTAAGTTCATAATATTCTTAGACACGTTTGAGTTAGGTAAAGTACCACGCTCATCATTACGAGTATAACCTAATTTGAAAGTACCTTGATCTGTAGCTCCATCTAATTGAACGTTGACGTTATTAGAAATAGCTGTCTCATAAAATTTAGCTGGCGTATTTAAAGCAGCTGTATAAGGCTTTGCTTTCAAGTAGTTTGGACCAGCTGGATCAAATGAATCCCATTGGTAAACCATTAAAGCAGGATTAAACTTAGTACCATATGAAGCATCTTCTGCTGTATTGATTACTAAATCTTTAGTTCCATCACCATTGGCATCAAAATACAAGAAACCATCTTTTTGATATGGATCAGAGTAACCAGCACCATATTGGTTTTGGTAAGTAGCAAAAGTAGATTTATCGATAGTTCCTACAGTTAAACCTGCATTAATAGTCAATCCCAAACCTTTCTTAGCTTTCTTCGATGTAATCATAATTACACCGTTCGATGCACGAGAACCATAAAGCGCTGTTGCAGCTGCACCTTTCAATACCGTCATTGACTCGATATCATCTGGGTTAATGTCCGCTGCCGCGTTACCGTAGTCATAACCACCACGACCAGTCTGTTGGTTAGTCGTATTTTTATTGGTATTGTCTACTGGTACACCATCTACTACAAATAAAGCCTGGTTATTACCAGTTAAGGACTTATTACCACGAATAACCACGTTGGTTGAACCACCGATTGCGTTTCCTTGTGTAATTTGAAGACCTGCTACTCTACCTGACAAAGCAGAAAATGCATTACCTGTTCTAACACGAGTTAATTCATCTCCTTTTACCTGCTGAGCAGCATAAGGTAATGAGTTTTTAGTACGTGTTAAACCTAAAGCTGTTACAACTACTTCACTCAATTCTGCTGCATCAGCTACTAACACAACGTTGATTGTGCTTTGACTTCCTACAGAAATTGTTTGAGGCTTGTAACCAACAAAAGAGAACTGAAGAGCCGCTCCATTGTCAATACTGATTTTGTAAGAACCGTCTGCGGTGGTTGTAACACCACGTGAGGTACCTTTAAGGCTAACACTAACGCCTGGTAGCGCAGTGCCATCCTCTGAAGCAGTTACTTTACCGGTAACCACCCTTGATTGGGCTAGCAACGAACTGCACGCAGTCGTTACTAGTGCCATCACTAGTAAGAGTTTTTTCATGTTGATTAGTTTATTTAATGAAAAAATAATTTGAAAACATTGGCAAATTATAAATTTTCCAATAGATACCAAAGAAAATTGCGTACAAACACAACTTTACAAGCTAAAAAGCGTTATGGAGCGCAATTTGACAAAATTTGATTTTGAATTTTTCCGAGGAGAATTAATTCTACTCTATTTTATATTAAAAAATTACAAAATTTCCATTAAATAAATTGATTCAAGACGAGGACTCCGATAAGCCCAACAATAGAAACGATACTTTCCATGAGGGACCAGGAGCGAATGGTCTCTTTGACTGAAAGATTAAAGTATTCTTTAAATAACCAGAAGCCCGTATCATTGACATGTGAAAACATGAGACTTCCTGCTCCTATGCTCAATACCATTAAGTTAGGATTGACTAAACCCGTTGAAACAATGGGGTAAATCATCCCTGCAGCTGTTAAGCCGGCAATGGTAGCAGAGCCGACACAAACCCGTATAATAGCTGCCATGAGCCAACCTAATACCAAAGGAGGAAAAGGTAAAGTCTGTAAATAGCCCGCTATTTCCTTACTTACACCAGAAACCAGTAATACTTCTTTCAAAGATCCGGCTCCTGCAATAATTAATAATATCATGGCGACATCTTTTACCGCATCGGTGTAAATGAGCATGATTTCTTCCATTTTTTTACCCATGCGCAAACCCAAAGTATAGGTTGCCACACAAATCGCAATCAACATCACCATGGATGGATCAGCAATTAAATGAATCAAGGGAGTCAAAGCCGAACTTTTATCGATTTTTAAATCCGCCAAGGTGGTTACAACCAAAAGAAATACAGGAAATAAGGCCGTGATGAAACTGGAAGCTCTGCTAGGTAATTGAGATTCAGGTATCGGTTCTCCTTGAAATGCTTTTAGTGAACGTATAGGCAAGTGAGTTAAGGTTTTGGAAAATATCGGTCCTGCACATATAATAGCCGGAATGGAAACAATGATTCCGTAAAATAAAGTAGTTCCCATATTGGCGTCAAACTGAGACACCAAAGCAGCAGGGGAAGGATGCGGAGGCAGAAAACCATGGGCCACCGATAAGGAGGCCATCATAGGGATTCCAGTCACTAAGGGATGTAATTTGAATTGATGCACCAAGGCAAATATCAATGGGATCATTAATACGAAGCCAACATTGTAGAATAAAGGAATACCAATGATAAATCCAGTAAGCATTAAACCCCAGGCCATGTTTTTTTGACCAAAAGCTTGAATTAAACTGCTTGAAATTTGCTGAGCTGCACCACTACTCGCCACCAGTTTCCCTAACATAGCTCCCAAAACAATGATGGTAACTAATGAGCCCAAGGTATCCCCTATTCCTTTTTGAACGGATTTGGCTAATTCACCAAGAGGTAAACCGAGTAAATAACCAGTCGTTAAACTGATGATTAAAAATGCGATAAACGCATTAACCTTTTGATACGTAATTAAAAATACCAAAAGGCAAATACATAAAACGACAATGGCGATAGTCATAAGGTATGATTATGGAGTGATTAAATGGAGTCTTTGAATTATTAGCAAAAGCTTATTTTTTCTTCAAAATACTCCATTTAATTTCAAATATATAGAATGCTTCCTATATTTCAGCATGCTGGCCTAGAATGCCGCAAAATCAAACCTATCTTTTTTAAAATTCTCCTTTAAAAATCGCCATAAGTATCCTCCAAATATTTTTGCATCACGAGAATGTCTTCTTTCGAAGTTAAATCAGGCACATTTTCTGCTAAAGGAATGGCAAAAAATCCTTGGCCTTCACCTTCTCCAAATAAAGCGACTGAAGTAGGCAATTCTTTTTCATTTCTGACTGGATGAAAAGGTGTTTTTGCTAAATAAGGTAAAAATGTAGCTGCTTCAAAAACAAAAATATTCATACTCACACCTAAACGACCTTGCTGAGCCATTAATTCCTCGGCTTGTTGTGCCGTAGGTTTTTCAATAATTTCCAGCAAATACCCTGCTGCATCCGTACGAATCAAAGCGAAAGCGGAAATTCTTTCAGCCGGATACAATAAACTATCTCGATGATACGAAATCAAAGCTTGGGCATGGTCTGTGGACCAAAGTGTTTTCAGTGCATTAACAGAATATAAATTGTCTGAATTACAAACAATCACGCGACCATTTTGCCAATCTTCATGTTGCATTAAAGCCTGATAAACTGCATCAGCTGTTCCAGCAGGTTTTTCACGGTCTGCAGGAATTTGTTGACGAGCAAATACGATTTTCAAGCCCCAACAAGCATCGCGAGACATTAAATCCTCACAATACTCCTGAGTAATTTGATCTGTAGGATGCAATAATAACAAGACTTCCTCTATCCCTGCTAAATGAGCATTATATAATTGGTAATCCATTAAAGTCTTGCCATTCTTACCTACTTGAATCATCCCCTTGGTCACAGAATTTGCCTGGGCTACCAAATTGGGATCTAAGTCACTACCTTCGGAAAGTGCCTTCTTCATGCGTGAAGCCATTCCTCCTGCTAAAATCAATAATCTCTTTTTCATGTCTTGTATTAATAAAACAAACTTTCTTTTTCCTCTTTAGTACCTTCGTCTACTCGAATGATGTAAGCCTTTCCTCCCTCTTTTTCAATAGCTTCTACTACTTTTTCTGGATGATTGGGTGCATATGCAAACATACAACCTCCGCCTCCCGATCCATTTATTTTCGCCCCTAATGCGCCAGCATCCAATGATGCCTGTATCATTCGATCAATTTTTGAAGTAGATATTTTCTTATGTTCACGCAAATTTACTTGATGTCGATTCAATAAATCTCCCAATTTTTCATCACTCCATTCCGATTTCCCTTCAAACATGCCTTTGGCTTCCAATAATATATCACGATCAGAGATATTGGCTTGTAATAAGATCCATTCATCTGAGGTCAAAATAGATTGGTAAGTCAAGCAATCTTCCAAACTCGCTTTTTCTAAATCAAAGTCGGGGTTTACTTTTTGGATTTTTTCCAACCCACTCAACATGCCGAACTTCACGTGAGCTAATATCTTCAGGGTATCTTTTGCTTCCAAAGAATCCCCTAAAACAAAAGTCCCTAAATCTCGCGCATAGGTTTCAATGGCAATTGTAGGTTTACTTTCCAAATAAATCACATTCCCTACTGCCGTAGAATATTGATCCATCATGCCACCAGGTTCTGTAAATTCCAACACCTCTGCCTCATATGTTATTTCCCCAATTTCTTTCTGAGTGGCAGGTATTTGATACATTTCACACAAAAACTTCACCCAAGAAGCAAGCATGGCGGAGGAACTTGATGTTCCAGAATTGATAGGAATATTGCCTCTCACTTCAATCTCTAGGCCCTTATTAAGAGAATGCCCTTTGCGATGTAAGACATTACAAACACTTTTGAAATAATCCCGCTCTTTCGTATAAACCAAAGGAAAATCCAATTCAAATTCTTCAACTGAATCAATATCCGGCAAGGAAAATCGTACAGTCTTATCAGACCGAAATTGACCTTTCATCTGTATTCTTTTTGAAATGGCAGCGGCAATAACGGGTAATCCTAAATAATCTTGGTGTTCGCCAAACAAACAAATCCGACCGGGAGTAGAAACAATCATGCTTAAATTTAATGTAAAACAAAAGTACAAATTAGATTTAAAAAAATACCTTACCTTTGAAACACTTAAATACTATCGATGATTACGAAGCGCATCCCATCCGTCGATTATTTCCGAGGCTTTATCCTCTTTCTTCTTGCTGCGGAAAGCACTGATTTATACCATAATCTGGATAATCTATTCCCTGACAACTTCCTTATTACTCAGTTTTTCCATGTTAAATGGCAGGGCTTACATTTCTGGGACTTAATTCAACCCGGATTTATGATGATTGCTGGGGCAGCCTTGTATTTTTCTACCTACAAAAGATTGGATAACGGAGATACCTACCTGACGCTTTGGCCAAAAGTGTTAAAACGTTCCCTATTGTTATTCTTGTTTGGTACTGGATTGCATTGCCTAGGCAGAGAAAAGCTGGTTTTTGAATTATGGAATGTGCTTACTCAGTTGTCTGTTACCACCATCATTGCCTTTTTCCTTTTACGTTTTTCCATACCGCTACAAATCGCCGCTTCATTACTTTTACTTTTACTTGCACATAGTCTATACGTCTTTAGTGATATTCCTGGATACAATGAACCTTATACTCCCGACAAGAATTTTGGATCGTATATGGATATGCTGTTAATGGGAAAATTAAGTGGTGGACATTGGATCGCTATTAATTGCATTCCCACCGCGGCGCATACCATTTGGGGCGCATTAATTGGAAGAATCATACATCGTAGCACTTCCCATCAGATCGTAATCCGCACCTTACTTGGACTAGGTATTTTAGGGGTCTTAGTTGGCTATGGACTTGATTTTGCAGGCATTCCGATTATCAAAAGAACGGCAACGCTTTCCTTCACATTGGCCTCTGGTGGCTGGATATCTTTGATGATGGCTGTTTTTTACTTGAATTGGGAAAGAAGCAAACCTATTTTACCTGCTCCAGATTATATTTTATCCTTTGGTAAGAATTCCATCTTCATCTATTTGTTTTTTGAATCAGTAGGTCCCCAATGGCTAAATAAAGCTTCCTTTGTATTTGTTGGAGGTTTTTTAGAGAAAATTCATATCACTGAAAATGTGGCTGAATTAGTGAATTCTCTGGTAGTTTTAGGTATCATTGGAGGAATTGCTGTTTGGCTAGACAAGCATAAAATCTACATTTCTTTGTAGTGATGAACAACGTTGTCAAGGTTTAAAACCTTGCCAACGTTGTTTTAAACTACCCCAAAAAAACAAAAAAATCCCTTCAATTAGCTTCTACTAATTGATAATTTCCTTATTTATCCAACTTGTTCATATAATCAAACTTATATGCCCAGGTTTGTGCAATATTGAAAGCTTTGGTTTTGGCTTCCTCCGCCTTTGGACCTTCAAATAAAGTATCTATCGTTTGAGTAAATAGTGTAATCCAATGTTCAAAATGAGCCTTGGTGAGTGGAACTATTTGATTCACTATTAAATGTGGTTGCATTGGAGCGCCCTTGTAAGAATGACCATCCAACAAAAGCATTTCCCAGAAGTCATACATTTTTGGCAAATGATGATCCCAGTCTACCTGCATAACATCTAGAAATACATGCCCTACCAGATCTTCCGATGTCATACTTTTATAAAAAGCATTGACAAATGTCTTTATATCTTCTTTGGTAGTAATATCGCTTTTACTCATGTGTCTTGACGGTTTGAATCAACCAAGATCCTACTTTTTGTCCCTGTTTTGCCCCTTCATCTAAAGCTGGCCAAAAATGAATTCCACCGTAAAGTCGACTTATCGAAGCTTCATCTGAAGCTTGTATAAAAGATGTAAATTTCCTTGGTGGTAATCCATAAGGAATTTCTGTGGAATCATTAAATGCCACATTTTCTCCAAAAAGTTTGGTTAAAACCACCGCAGCTGAACGAGAAATAGTGCTATGACCAGAAGTATATTCTGGAAATGGAGGTGTTTGTAAGACAGGCATCCAGGTTTTATCAATGGACGCATTGATGACCGTTTCTGGTCGAATTCGAATCGAACGATACTTTTCATCCCAGCAAGAAATAAAACCATCAAAAATAGCAATGGAAGTTAAGGCAAACGCTTCTGCTGTTTGGACATAATTCTTATTTAATTGCCTAGATACTTGCCCAGCAATTCCCAACCAATGCCCACCAGGCGACATCTTTTTAGTGGCAAACATGGCATGCCCTGTAATATTCATTTTGAATGGATTACAATCCCAAAAATTAGCAATATCACGTTGCTCATTCGTCAGATTCTTCACTGTTTCATATGCCTGCATGACTTCCTTGTAGTAAGGGCTTCCATTCGTCAAATCAAATTTACTGGGTTCAGGAGCTCTGAATTGGGCAGATGAATCTAAAACCGCTGGTCGAATCTTGGTCCAATAGGGTTCTACGGCATCAATATAAGCCGGTGGAGTAGGTGTCCATGTCCCTGGTAAATTGGTTACGGTAAATCGGAATCCTCGGGTTTGTTTGTAATTATCCTTTGACGCATATTTCATAATCGATTCTGCCACAGAATCTCCAAATGCGATCGAACGATCATATACATCATCTGGAATGCCAATTTTCTTATAATCGGCTTCCAACTTTTTATCAAATTCATCATAAAGTTCTTGGGCGAAGGTCAATTTTTTACCCACAGCCAAATAGGCCCTCACTGATGCTAAAGGAAAACAATATTCCTCCCCGGCTTTTGGTTGGGCTACTTTCTCAAAGCCATTCAGTTGACCTACTAATGATTTATAATCTTTATTTCCATGAACTGCTGCTTCATAACCCGCAATGCTGGCATACATGTAGATTCTAGCTGATACTGGCGGAGCGAAAATATCATGGATGATACTCTCCGTCAGCATTACTTCTGAACGAATCAAAAATTCTGGATTAGCCGCTTCTTTTTGATAATTAGAATTATCCGATTTACAAGCAGTAAACCACAAAGCAACAAACAACACGATATATCTCTTCATTGGGCTTAATTTTTCAAAGGACAAATATACCAATACTTAAAATAAGAATGGAAACATTGACAAAAATCAGCTAATGGCAGCATTAGCTGCTAATCTACCAGAGGCAAATGCTGCTTGTAATGAAGGATATTGGGTGTAATCCCCTGTAAGAATTATGCCTTTTTTATGAGCCTTCTGCTTAATAAACTTCCAAAAACCTTGCTTCGAAAGCGATTCTGGAATGGAATAGGCTTTTAAAAACTTCCAATTTAATTTTTCCTGACCTAGGTATTGACCTAATTCCTTCAAGACTTCATTTTCCGTGATATCCGTTTTCAGCGTAGTAACAGAAATTAATTCCTTTCCAGCCGGAGCATAACTGGGATTAACATGGCTTAAACAAGCAAAATGCAAAATATTCGATTCTTCTGATTTAGGTACCAAGTGCAATAGTTTACCATCATTTGGAAAAGAATCCGCAGAAAAATAAAAAGTTTTACTTTGCAATATGGCCCCTTTAGCCAAAGGAATGTCTAACAACTCTGCTGCTGCTGAAGGGTTTGCAGCCAAAATAATTTTGGAACAAGCTATCGTTTCTCCATTTTTCAAAACAACCATTCCTTCCTGTATACGCTCAACTTCAATCCCCATTCTAACAGCATCTGATGGTAAAGCCTGCAATAATTGATTGGAAATAGCCCCCATTCCCCCATGAGGAAGTGCGGCTCTACCTTCTAAAAATTGCTTCAAATAAAAGACAAATAAAGAAGCGGGTTGAGATAAGGAATCATCCAAGAATATTCCATAGAAAAATGGCTTTAAAAAACCGTCTTGAAATGTTGGCGAAAAATTCAATGAATGTATATACTCCATAGTACTCTGAGTACTTTTGGATAAGGGCTTTGCATCCAATTGAATTTTTAACCAAAGCTTAGCCAATTTAACTAAATCCAGAAAGCTGAGAATTCCTTCTCCCAAGGCGCGAAACAAGGAAAAAGTCTGATGCCAAGGACTAAAAAAAGGAATCCAGGCATTTTCTTTCCATATATATGCACCTGAATCAAAATAAGATAAATCCAAATCAGGTAAGCGTAGACTTTGTTGAACTTCTGGATAAGAAGTTTGCAAAACTTGAAATCCATAATCTAAGGTAAATCCTTGAAAATGTTCACTTTGTACCCTGCCCCCCACGTGAGCTTGTTTTTCAAGTACAACAAATGGAATTCCAGCCTCATGCAATACATTAGCTGCTTGTAAGCCCGCAATACCCGCTCCTATTATGACGATTGGTTTCATGATAAATTTATATTTAAACAAACTCTTTGAACTTACAAAAGTTTAAAGTCTTTTTTATTACTTTGCATATTAAATGATTCCCTGGAATGAATTACAATATTAAGGAGGAAAACGGTTATCACTATATCGACGAGGGTAAGGGGGAAATTTTATTAATGTTACATGGACTTTTCGGAGCATTAAGTAACTGGGAGGGTGTGATTTCCCATTTCAAATCAAATTACCGCATCATTATACCACTTATGCCTATCCATGACATGCCCATTAAAGAGGCTGGATGTGAAGGTTTAACCGTTTTTATTGAAGATTTTGTTTCTTTTAAACAACTAGATAAATTTAGTTTAATAGGTAATTCATTAGGGGGGCACGTGGCGTTAATTTATACGCTTAGGCATCCTGAGAAAGTACAAAGACTCATTTTAACAGGTTCTTCAGGTCTTTTTGAAAATACCATGGGTGGTTCATATCCCAAACGTGGAAATTACGAATACATTAAAGAACGAGTAGAATATACTTTTTACGACCCTAAAACAGCCAGCAAAGAATTGGTCGATGAGGTATTTGAAATAACCAATAGCATACCAAAAGTAATGCGCATCATTGCCATTGCTAAATCAGCACAAAGAAATAATATGGCCAAGGATATTGTCCGTATTAACACCCCGACTCTTTTAATTTGGGGATTAAATGATACCATCACTCCTCCACAAGTAGGACATGAATTCAATCAATTAATTCAAGGTTCTGAACTTCAGTTTATTGATCAATGTTGCCATGCGCCCATGATGGAAAGACCCAACGAATTCAATGCCATTTTAGATAAATGGTTACAAAAAACGAAAGTTTAGCTATGCTAGTCTTATCCTATTTATCCTTTGACTATCCCACGCTTTCCTTGCAAGATAGCCTTCAAAAGGCCTTAAAGGTAATTGAAGGACACAAAGCGACTGCACTAAGCGTTCTGGATGGTAAAAAATGGCTAGGGAATATTACTGCTTCTCAAATTTCACAACAGTTAACTCAAGCTGCTAAATTGAAAGATATTCAATCTGTATTTCAAACTGACAGATTGGAATTGGAAGAAGACATTTTAGCGAGTCTACCTCTATTTGAAAGTACAGGATTTAACCTCCTTCCTGTAGTTAATAATGAAGGAAATTGGATGGGCTATATACATCAGGATGTAATGACAAACATGTTCATCCAATCCGGATTTTCTGGAAGAAATGGAGGCATATTACGTATTCCTTTTCATATTCAACGGGATTCTATGAGTGTTATCATGCGTATCATTGAAGAAAATAAAGGCCTCATGGTGCGTAGTTTTTTTCATCGATCAGAAAAAAATCCACAAGCCTTACCTGAATGGGTAATACAAGTACAAACGGATCAATTTTCCCAAATGGTAAAGAGTCTTGAACGTCATGATATTGCGATAGAAAAAGCATTTGCGTTTGGACAACATGAAGATGTGGATCAAATGCGATTTGATTTACTTTTAAAATACTTAAACCCTTAGTTTTGAGTCTACGAATCGCCATACACGGAAAACCATTTACAGGGGAAACCAAAAGCCTGATGGAGGACTTATGGGCAGACATTCTGTCAAAAAATTGCCAAATAACCTTATCCGATGTATTTAAAGCGCATTTACTGGAGCACCAATTTGAAGTAAATCAAATTCCTGCCTATTCCTCTACCGAAGGGCCCGATCAAGTAGATATGGCTTGGAGTATTGGTGGTGATGGAACATTATTGGAAACCTTAACCCACATTGGCCATAAAACTACACCCATATTGGGTATCAATACAGGTAGATTGGGCTTTTTAGCGACCATTTCCCCTCAAGAAGTTTCTCAAGCCTTGGATTTTTTAATTGAAGGTAATTACCGTGTAGAGGAACGCGGTTTAGTGGAAGTAAAATCAGACGTAGATTTATTTGAAAATAAATCTTTTGGACTCAATGAGGTAGGTATTATGAAAACAGATACCTCTTCCATGATTGTCATAAAAGCTTATGTAGATGGAAAATACCTGAACTCCTATTGGGCAGATGGCTTGATCGTATCTACGGCTACAGGTTCTACGGGCTATTCTTTGTCTGTCGGTGGCCCATTAGTCATGCCCACGTCTGATATTTTCATCATTGCACCTATGAGTCCACACAACCTAAATGTGCGTCCTTTAGTTGTTTCCAGTAATACCCATTTACGATTTGAAGTAAGTAGCCGAAGTCAAAACTTTTTGATTTCCATCGATTCCCGTTCGAAAGTGGTGGATAGCCAGTTTAGTATTGAAGTTCAAAAAGCACCATTCCCTGCTAGATTAATTAAAATCCCAGGAGACGATTTCCTTCAAACTCTCAGAAATAAATTGAATTGGGGATTAGACGCCAGAAATTAAATGATAAGTTATGAATTATAAATGGGGTGTGTCAATCATGTGAATGCCTGAATGAAGTTGACCGTTTTATGTCATTTATACTTGATTAGTATTCAAGTATTTTTTGTTTAGCATATAGCTTGATTTAAATTTAATAGTTTTTTTTCAAAAGCAATAGGTGACATT
>NZ_JAANOP010000008.1:0-94086 GCF_011250515.1 Aquirufa ecclesiirivi
TGTCACCTATTGCTTTTGAAAAAAAACTATTAAATTTAAATCAAGCTATATGCTAAACAAAAAATACTTGAATACTAATCAAGTATAAATGACATAAAACGGTCAACTTCATTCAGGCATTCACAATCTATAATTTATCATTCATCATTTATAATTTACAACTCCCTTTTGACGATTTTTATTTAGCTTTACATCATTATAAACCTATTATTTCAATCTATACCTTTTACGCATGTCCCCCGAACAATTACGGCAGATCCTAACCCGTATTCAATCCTTGAAAATTGCGGTCATTGGAGATTTTGCCATTGATTTCTACTTCCAAAAAAGCGAAGCTACTGGCGACTTTTCTGTCGAAACTAAAAAAGAAGTACACTGGGCTAAAGCTCCAAAAACAGGACTAGGTGGTGCTGGAAATGTGGCCAAAAACCTGGCTACTCTAGGCGTTCCCACTTCCGCATTCGGACTCATTGGTTCAGACATTTTTGGTCGCGACATGAATTTTCACTGCCAAAATTTAGGCATTCATTCTGAGAATCTTAAGGCTCTAAGTGGCATGGACACACCCACCTATTCGAAACCGATGCAAGGGGATGTGGAGTTGAATCGGATCGACTTTGGTACGCAAGAAAAAGATATCGTTCAGGCTAGTCAAGACTTAGTGGATTCACTCTGTCAGCAAATAATTGACTACGACTGGGTGATCATCAACGAGCAATTCCGCTACCCATTATTGAACCAAAATCTACTAGAAAAGCTACAAGAAGCCATGAATAAGGCGCATAAAATTGGCTTAGCCGACTTACGAAGCCTTGGAAATTTTGCTAATAATGTATTATTAAAAGTCAATGAATCTGAATTAGCCCATTTACTGAATATAGACCCTGCCCTATTGGAGGACAATAATCAAGTACCACAAATTGTGAAAGAATGGGTTAAAAGCCGTCAGCAAGGCGCACTAGTAACCCTTGGCGATCGCGGATTAATCTATGCTGACCACGACCATTTTCACTGGCAAGCAGGCATCCCTGCCAAAGGCCCCATTGATACAGTTGGTGCCGGCGATATGATTGTTGCAGGGTTTTCTGCTGCTAAAGCTGCTGGTGCCAGTATACAAGAAGCCTGTGAATTTGCTACCTTGTGTGCGCATATTTCCATCCATAAATTAGGCGAAACTGGTGAAGCCTCCCCTCAAGAAATTTTAGATCTAAACCAATTATAACGATGAATGTTCAAGAAATTGAAGCCCTAAGAAAAGAAATTAAAGACTATACCGAAGCGCACTTATTGCCTTTCTGGTCCAAAAGAACCATTGACAAAGAATATGGTGGCTATTTGACCCATTTCGATGAGTTTGGAATTGATTCAGGTACCGATGAAAAATCTCTGATCGCCCAAACCCGTTCTGTTTTCACTTATTCCCAAGCCTACCGACACGGCTTTGGTGGCCCGATCATGAAGGAAATGGCCGAGCATGGCGTTAAATACCTGATTGAGAAAATGTGGGATGAGAAAAATGGTGGTTTCTATTGGATGATGGACCGCAAAGGTAATGCGACTAATAAACAGAAAATTGGCTACGGACATAGTTTTGTTATCTATAGCTTGAGTGAATATACCTTAGCTACTGGTGACCCAATCGGTTTGGAATATGCCGAAAAGACCTTTGACCTATTACAAAAATATGCTGTAGATACCAACCTGGGGGGCTATTGGGAGTTCTTCTCCGAAGAATGGGAACTGATGGGTGCTGGATCACCCGGTGGCGACCGCAAAACGTTGGACGTTCACATGCACTTGATGGAAGCATTTACCACCTTGTACGAAGCTAGTGCTAAAGAAGTACATCGCAGAAAGTTGAAGGAATCCATCGATATTTTGATACAAAAAGTCATGCACCCCGTGTACGGAACAGGTGTTCCTCAATTCTGGGCCGACTGGTCTGTAGCCCCGCAAATTAAATTTGATATCGTTTGGGGTTGGGATCGTTTTGCGGAAGGTGGACAAAAAGCCTCAGCCGTTGATAATACTTCTTATGGCCACAACTCTGAATTTGGCTGGTTATTAATGCATGCACTGAACATTGGTAAATTCCCGGTAGCAGATTATATGGATAACCTGAATAAAGCTTTTTACCATTCGATGGAACATGGAATTGATTGGGAATTTGGTGGTGTATTTGTAGAAGGATCGCACGATGGACAGGTCTATGACAAAGAAAAAGAATTTTGGCAACAGGCTGAAATGCTGATTGGTATGGCTGACGCCTACCTCTTAACTAAAGATCAAGACTTTCTAAAAGCTTATCGACAAGTACATCGTTTTGTTTTCGATAAAATGATTAATTTTAACACCGGTGAGTGGTGGCCTTTGATGACCAGAGAAGGAGAACCTATCTGGAGACATATGTCGCACTCTTGGAAAATTAACTACCATAATGTAAGATCGATGATACTATCCTACGAAAGACTAGGAGAAGTAGCTAAGGTCTTAGCTAACTCTAACTAACCCCATCATGCCATGAAATACGTATTATTTACCCTGTTTGTATTTGCGAGTATTACAGTGAGTGGACAATCTACCACCTCTCCTCAGGAAGTAAGTCAGATTTTAAGTACGTATTTCAGCAAGACGGCCTCTTCCAGTGCTTTAGCGAATAAAAGCCAAGCACTGGAAGCAAGTCGCACTTTCTCCATTCGTCGAGATAGTTTATTTATCTACCTCTACGACCCGATGGATGTCTTTACCAAAGGTCCATTTTATGACACGACGGTCATTCCTATCAATCAAATAGAGCAAATAAAAATTCATAAGTCGAAAAATGCAACTGGACAAGCTGGTGTAGGAATTGAGTTTATCCAAAAGAATTTTGCCGGTATTTCTGTTAAAGAAAAAGCCAAAGACAATGGAGCTCCGGCTAAAATCACAGATAAAAATTTGGCCAATGTCAATGCTGCTAGTGTGAATCAAAAAATGATTGGACAGGTAGCTGGGGTGACGGTTGGTAACGATAATTCTCCTGGTGGTGCCACTATGGTGCGCGTTCGCGGCTATGGTTCCATCAATTCGAATAGCCCTTTGTATGTAGTCGATGATGTACCTGTAACAGGAAATTTGAATACCATCAATCCCAATGATATCGAATCCGTTCAGGTTTTAAAAGATGCTTCCTTGACGGCTATTTATGGCGTTAGAGGGGCAAATGGCGTAGTCTTAATCAAAACGAAAAAAGGAGGTATCAGCTCTGGAATTCCAGCTGATTTACCAAGAGATTTAGTTTTATCTTACACCCTTTGGACATGGGGTAAAGCTGCTACGGATTTCAATAAGTCCGATGATAAAATCAAATTGAAGAAATTCCTCGAGCAAGATTATAATTAATGGCTTACGATGATATTTTTCACGTATTCCATTTGATCATTTGTTCTTACCCATAATTTGTACAATCCCTGCGAAAGGTGTTGTACATTTAATTGGGCAGACCCATCTTGACTGATTTGTGAATCCATCACCAATCGGCCATCCAAGGTATATATTTTCACTAATGCTCCAGCTAATGAAGTTTTTGCTTGAATCGACAAGAAGCTAACTACTGGATTTGGGAATACCACCACTCCCATGTCATCTGGTAAACTATAGCTATAACTGGCCTTAGGAGATGCGCAAGTTGGTCCAGGAATATAGGTTTTAGTCAAATACAAGGAATAAGTCCCAGACTCATTCACACGTAAAAGCGTACTTTTTTCGGGCAATACCTTTTGATTGAACTCCCAAAACATATTTGTATCACTAGCTTTCAATACAGATGTCTTAAGAAAATAAGGACTTTCCTGTGTAATTACAGGAGCCGCTGGAATGTCAAAAACTCGGGTACTAACGGCATTCGAATAAGCTGTAGTACATTGATATTTATTGGTTCCTTTCACTTGATAAGCGCCTTTTTCCTTTACGGTTATCAATGAACTTTGCGCACCTGTATTCCATACATAGTTTAAATCTGAATTAGCTGCTACTTGTAACTCAACAGAACCGCCTTGGCAAAACAAGGTGTCTCCTTTGACTAAAATAACAGGAGTTGCTGGAGCTTGCAGCGGCTTAAATTGAAACAAAGGAACGCTAAATTCATTTCCTACACCATCTTGCAAACGCATCGCATAATTGCCCGATTTGGCTTTTGTTAGGGTATTACTTGTGCTAAATACTTGCGAACTATCATTTAACCATTGAATGTTATCTGGGGTAGTTACACTTAAATTGGTCGCATTGCTATTATCACAAATGACCGAAAAACTAGGTAAAGCTTTGGGAGTAACCGCCTTGGCATTTTTACTGATCGCCTCAGATATTTTCACTAACCAAAGGTAGGCTAGTTCTTCATAAGCATCTGGAGAGAAATGGACACATTCAGAGAAGGCATCTGGTTTACGAGGAATCTCTACCACATCGGTATAAGGTCCTAAATATATTTCAGGTATACCACTAACTTCGGTCACCATATCTCCCTGCTTTCTTACCAATAAATCATCCGTATATGACATAGTACAAGCCCCATTTACCAATCCTGCTCCATAAGAAACCTGAGAAACTAACCAAGGCACATCAATTCCCGTTTGTGTCCGAAGGTTTTTAATCATATCCTTGAAATTCTGTTGATAGGTATCCGTTTTCGCTTTTCGAAGCTCATAAGAATCTAAACGATAGCCAAAAGAATCCGTTTCCCCTTGATGCCAAAGTATGGCCCTAACCCCGTTTTTCTTCCCAAATAACTCTACTGCTCGCTTTAAATTCTTAAAAGGAAATCCAGCATCATAGGAAATGTTGGGATCAAAAGGATTGGCAGATGGCTTGGCATTAGGTAATGATGATTCATACCAATTCCGCATAACAGTGGCTAACCAGGCAGTATTGATAAAACAAACAGGAACATTGTAAGTCTCTGCTAAGCGATCCCCCAATCGCGCCCAATAATAATTGGATAATCCCATGGGACCAATCGTGGCTTTGGCATCCAAATGTTGGAAATCGGTAAAAGGGAAATCAGTGTTCAATCGCCCTAAATAGCGGTAAAATGGCGAATTATTGTAGTCTTTGAAGTAATTGTACACATTAGCCACATTAACTCGATCATCCTTGGAAAAACTTTCCTCGGCCCGTCGGTTATTTCCTCCTTGGGCATTGGATTGACCAGAAATTATAAAATTCTCCCCTACTCCAACGCGATCTAATTGAGTAGAATCTTTTAATTGTGAGCCCTGATAGGTACGAATTTTCAAAGTATACCAACCTCCTTTGGCCGTAATGATTTCTTGATAAAAACCAGCCACTGGCTTGGTATTCATACTAGTCCAATCGATTAAGGTCCCTTGACCTGCTTTCACAGGTTCCAATTTATATTGTACCAAACTTACATCTTGAGAACAATTTCCTAGGATGGATAATCGAGCTTCATTTTGGGCATCCCGCTGAAATACTTGTCGATTATGTGGAAAAACAATGGATACTTGACCATTTACTTGCATTGAAAACAATACGGTAAAACATAAAAGCAAGTATTTCATAGTTTGGCGTTTATCAGTTAGGGTTGGCAAATTTTGGGTACTAAAATAGTAAAAAGCATCGGCAAAGGGAAATCAATTGATTAAAGACTCGACGATTCAACAAGCAAAGCGCTTAATAAATCCAATTGAATGGAGAAATCCGTTCCAAATGCATGATCAAGGTATAAGTTGGCGTGAAAAAATTTGCCAAAAACAAGAGAAAAATCAAGACTCTTGCACTTTCGTGTTCTTTCACATGATGGATGATTTGAAAGAATACCAATATAATAGGAAAACAAAAAGTAAGACTTCGCGTGACATCATCTACTGCAGTGGCAGCAATAAATGAAGCTAAATAAATCCCAAAATATAACCAAGCCGAGGTCCATATATGTTGCTTAATAAAATAAGCAAAAACAAAAATAGGTAAAAAAATCGCCCATTTTAAAGCAGAAAATAAAGCATATGGTAATTTAAATCCATGCAAAAAGGCAAAGCCCAATTGTACCCCAGCCTGTTTTCCAATAGGTGTCTCTAAATGAAAATTGGCGTATAAATAAAATCGAATCAAGGCATACAATGAATAACTAATCAATAGATAATGTGTCGCTCTGTTTTTCAAAAGAAAATCACGAATCACGTTGGTCCATTTACCTTGAGGTATCCCTGTTTGAAATAAAAATAATAATGGCAAATTTAAGGCAGGAAATAGACTACGCTCATCCACAAAAAAGGCTAAAATCAAAGCTAAAATAGACCAAACGCGATCATAATAAAAACAAGCTAGTAACAGAAATACAAAGGCGTATGAATCATAAAAAAGCGTATCATAAACAAATGAATGTCCTACATAAGTAAACAACATACATGCTGTTGCCCAAAATGCCATGGGAGCATCTCCTCCAGCTAACTTTCGAACTAGATTAAATAAGAGAAAAAGAAAAAAGGGCAGTAATAGTACCTGCAAATAAAACAGTCGAATGGCATTTAAATGAAATACCTTTCCTATCACATAAGGAGTAATACGCAATTCTCTTTTGGCAAAATGCTCTTTCGAATCTTTGCCCACCATCGCCACCAAAGGATGTTCAATCTTACTATTGACAAATTCAATCAAATACTTATCATTGCTCGTCCAGGAATTGTACATCCGCTTCTCAATAACCTTTGGAAAATAGAGTAAAGAAAACCCAGCAAATAGACCTAGGCAAATAATCAAAACGCCTAATTGATGTTGTGCCCATTGGCTAATCAATTCATTCCATCGACGAAAAATAGTAGGAATATGGGGAATCATAAGTAATTAGAGAATATAGCAGATGTAGATACCTGAGAGCTTATTTCTAGCTTTTCTTGTATCGCAATTTAACTTTAATTATACTTTTTTGCTAAATTATCATATTTCTTCTGTCTTGGCAAATATCCGCTTTAAGTTAAGAAAAGAGGATTAGGGCTTCAAAGAACAATATTTAGCTTGCAAAGTGATAGCTGAAGTATCTCCAGCCGAAATTGCCTCTTGAAGATCGAGACATGCTTCAGTCAAATCACCTAATGCAATAAATGAATCAGCTCGCTGACGGTACACTTCTACATACCATGGTGCTTTAGTGAGGCAAATAGAATAATCCTTGATAGCGCTTTTGTGATAGGCCAATTGAGATTTGAAATACCCTCGAAAAAAATAATAATCTGGACGCGAATCATTTAAGCTAATTGCTTTATTCATATCGGCAATGGCTAAAGAATGGTAGCCCGCTAAACTCCGACTGGCCGCCCGAGCAAAATAGATTTCATCGTTTCGCTTGTCCTTCAAAAGAGCCTCACTAAATTCTACATTTGCCCCCAAATAATCTTGATTGGAAAACTTACTGATACCTGTTTGATACTGTACTTGACCTGTACAAGATATTAGTAAAAACAAACAAAGGATTATCAGGTATCTCAAACGAATGAATCTTTTTTTGATTTTTGCTAAAAATAAGAGCAGCCCTTCAAAAATCCTATTTTCTCGATTTATTTCAAAAAACAAAAAAAATCCCCCGCCGAAAAATCAGCGAGGGTAAGGGTGCTTGACCTAAAGGATTCGAACCTAGAACGACTGAACCAAAATCAGATGTTTTACCTTTACACCATAGGTCAATTTCAAATCGAATGCAAAAAACAGACTCAATAAGTCAAGTTATAATTTTACATTTTATTTGAAATAGTCAACTTATATATTTACTTTTATTAAAAATAGTCAATATATATATTTACATTATGAACAAGAAATCATTACAACGTCAACAACTGAATGACAAAATGTTGATACTGGCTTCTATTAATCAGGTGATTAGCCCACCTATTGGATGGGTAAAAGCAATTCGAACCTCTCTGGGGATGTCCATGTTGCAATTAGGGAATAAACTCTCCAAATCAAAACAAGGAATAGCCGATATAGAAAAAAGGGAAATAGAAGGAGGCATTACAATAAAGGCATTAAGGGAGGTTGGAGAAGCTTTGGATATGAAATTAGTATATGGTTTTGTCCCAATTGATGGTTCCCTAGAGGCACTTATAGAAAAAAAAGCGTTGAAGCTAGCCACTAAAATTGTGATGAGAACATCCAATACCATGAGACTGGAAGATCAGGAGAACTCAAATGAGCGAATTGAGAAAGCCATAAAAGAGAGAACTCATTCGTTAAAACAAGAAATGCCAAAAATTCTATGGGATTAAGAATAGCATATAATGAAGGGCAAACTCCATTGGATGATGAAGAAAAAGAGGGGCTTCTTATTCCCAGTATAGCCACTAGGGGAGAATTAGATGAATTCGAACAACAAAATATAGAAGAGGCTATTCAATGGGCTTTAATGAGAACGATTAAGGCCGAAGAACTACTAACAGAGGAGTTCATATGTAAAGTACATGAAAGAATGTATGCTAACGTATGGAAATGGGCTGGAAAATTCAGAAAAACGAATAAAAACTTAGGGGTTGACAAATGGCAGATTCCATCAGAATTAAGAATTCTACTAGATGATACTCGATTTTGGTATGAAAATAACATTTATCTACCCGACGAAATGGCCATTCGATTTAAACATAGAATCGTAAGTATTCATTGTTTTCCCAATGGAAATGGTAGACACAGTCGCTTAATGGCAGATATAATAATTGATAAAATTTACCAACAGTCAGAATTTACATGGGGAGCCTACTCTAGCAAAAATGTACCTGAAATTAGAAAAAACTACTTAAATGCAATAAAAGCAGCCGATCTCGGTGATTTTAAATCTCTTCTTGCTTTTGCTAGATCTTAAATTAAAATATAACTTTTAAGACAATTAGAAACAAAAATCCCCCGCTGAAAAATCAGCGAGGGAAAGGGTGGTTGACCTACTAGGATTCGAACCTAGAACGACTGAACCAAAATCAGATGTGTTACCTTTACACCATAGGTCAATTCCAAATCGAATGCAAAAATAAGACCTCCTAAGCGAATTATCAAATGTGCTTCAAAAAAAATTGAATTATTTCATCCAAAATCGGCTTGGAGGCTCTAAATCAAGCAATTAATTTGCACTTGACAAAGCTGCTTATGCCAACTCCATCGATGCAACTTGGACATCAGCACTAATTTTCTTTACCAAACCTTGCAAAACCTTACCCGGACCACACTCAATAAAGTCCGTTGCACCTGCTGCAACCATTGCCTCCACCGACTGCGTCCAACGTACTGCACCTGTCAATTGAGCAATTAAATTCTGCTTGATTTCTGCTGGATCCTGTGAAGGCTTTGCCGTTACATTTTGGAATATCGGACAAATAGGTCGTTCGATCGTCGTGGCTTCGATAGCTGCCGCCAATTCCACACGCGCTGGCTCCATAAAGGGTGAGTGAAATGCTCCACCAACTGGTAATGTCAATACTCGCTTAGCACCTGCCGCCTTCAATAGCTCAGCTGCTTTTTCTATTCCAGACACACTTCCTGAAATCACCACCTGGCCTGGGCAATTGTAATTAGCTGCCACCACTTCCCCGTTCAATTCTCCACAAATACGTTCAATTTCGGCATCTGCTAAGCCTAAAACTGCTGCCATGGTACTTGGAACTACCTCACAAGCCTTTTGCATCGCTAAGGCTCTTTGATAAACCAAACGTAATCCATCTTGCCAAGATAATCCTCCTGCCGCAACCAATGCTGAAAACTCGCCCAAGGAATGTCCCGCCACCATGTCTGGAGCAAAATCTTTCCCTAATTTAGCCACGAGCACCGAGTGCAAATAAATGGCTGGTTGAGTCACCTTCGTTTGTTTCAAATCTTCATCAGTCCCCTCAAACATGACTTTCGACAACGAAAAACCCAAAATTTGATCCGCCTCATCCACGATTTCTTTCGCTAAAGCAAAGTTCTCATATAAATCTTTGGCCATACCTGGAAACTGAGATCCTTGACCGGGAAATACGAATGCCTTCATTTTTATTATGTTTTGTTATATTTTTGATTTAAGATTGACAATCTTTGACAAAGATAAATTAATCTTCTGGCTATCTGAAACGCTCTTAAATTTCAATTGCATGTTCCATCGATTTTTAACCTTCCTAGCAATCCCTCTCTGCCTAAGCCTATTCATTTCTTGCCAAAAGGAAGAGAATAACCCATCTACCAATCAGCAAGGAAATATCCAAATTGATGCATCGAATAGTCGGACTTTTATTCAACGAGATCTCAACAATCAAGGTACCATTGTCCTAGTAGGACAAAGTTCCCTATCATTTACTTCTGCCCAAGTCAAATTCAAAAACATTCTTGGTGGAAAAGAAAGTGATTGGCTCAATCTAAGTAAAGAAGGTGCTCAATTTAAAGGTGAATTCGCTTTACAAGCTGGTGGATATTATCCAGAAATCAAGTTAATGCAGGATTCCAAAACAGTCAGTGATACTCTCCTAACCCAATCTCCCTTTAAAGTTGGAGAAGTTTTTGCAGTCATAGGTCACTCCTTAGCAGAAGGCCAACCTCCTTATGAATTGACCGATTACGACAACAAATGGTGTGAAATCATTAAATATTCCGACAATAACGTAGTTGCCTTTTGGGGGAGACTCGCCGATAAACTAAAAAACAGATATCAAGTTCCCATTCGCATCTATAGTACGGGAATCGGTGGATCTACCTCGGAACAATGGGGAAAATCGGCTTTAGGATTGGAATTCAGCAGCACATTGTTCGACTGGAAAAAAAGATACCCATATTCCTTTTTTGAAAATAAACTCTTATCTGAAGTACCAAAAAGTGGATTGAGAGCCGTATTGGTCATTCATGGAGAAAATGACGCCACTACTTCCATGGATAACATCATCAAATACACCGGTATTTATATGGATTATACCCGTAACATACTTCAAAGTAAAAATCTGAATTTTATGCTGGCACGAAGTAACCGTGGTCTCAATAAAACAGAGGATTTACATGTGCAGGAAGCTCAAAATGTCATCTTGAAAACCTTCCCCAATGTCATCGAAGGAGCAAATTTACAATCTGTGGTAGGCGCTGGTTTTCGCTGGGATGGAACTCACTTTAACTTTGCTGGATTAGAAGAGGCGGCTAGAAAATGGGATATCGTTTTTGATCCTAAACTATTCAACCAAATGACACCCATTTTACGGAGTCGCTAAAGCTCACAAGCATCCACCGATTTCCCCCAAATCAATCGATTTTTGGCAATAAAATCATAGCCTTTATCCAATACACGGCTAGGTAAAAAAAAGAATATCTGAAAAATTTGGTAATACCATGGGGCCAAAGACAAAACATACTCAACGGCCTTGGACTTGATCAAAACCTGATTTCCCCGTACCATTTTAATGCTATCCACTTCCCAATTTGGATGGGGATATTTTAAAACATAGCTTTGGTACACATCAGAACCCTGAAATTCAATCTGAATCTTTTCGCCACACATGTAACGCAAAACTTTGGCACAAAAGCGACAAAAGCGACAATTCCCGTCGATAAATATGGGGGTTTTCATTAGCGAACTAGTTCGACCCAACCTTTCAAACTTTTGGTTTTCAAACTTGGATCATTGACATCAAAGCTAACATCCACCGTGTAAAAATAAGTTCCCACTGCCATATCTTTTCCTGAACTATCTTTCCCGTTCCACCCAAAATCAGATCCCGTGCCGTTGTAATCATAGATCAATTGACCATAACGGTCTACAATTTTACATACGACCGTTTTTACAAATCGAGGACAACGCATAGGTAACCAAAGATCATTTTTCGAGTCGCCATTCGGACTAAATAAATTAGGTAGTTCAAAAGAAGGGCAATTGTCTTGGTTCAATGTTTCACTTTTCGGACTTTCCTTGCCTAATTGACTAATGGCCGTTACATAATAACTTCCAATGAAGGAGTCTTTCTTTTGATGTAAATAGCGTAAATCGCTAACCTCTGCAATCCGAGTAAATGGCCCTGCGGCACTAGGCGCATAGTAAATACGGTACGAGGCTATATTTTGATCACAGGTTCCCGTCAAAGTCGGTTGCCATGTCAATTGATTCGTAAAACTGGTAAAGTTACAATTCAAAGAACCATCCAAGGCCGCACAATCAGGAGCAGATAAACTCAATTTAGGAGCACATGGATTTACATCCGACTGTGGTTTTAAACAAACAATTTTAGAGGCATTAATTAAGGTCATGGCAGGGAATCCTTCACCATAAGAGCCTAAGGTTTCGACATAATAACAATAGGTAGAATCTGGAGAAAGTGTAACATCAAACTTTCCATCTTTGGTATAAAAATCTGTTCCTTGATCTGTATACGTATAGGTACTAGGACCAGCCACTGAGACTTCCGTGATTTGATTGAATTTTCCTGAACCACGTGGAGTCTCTCGATAAACCCGGTGAACTTGGAAATCATTTAACCAAGGAACATCGGCAGACCAAGCCAACTTATTAGACCTTACGGCTGACTGAGCTACTAATTGTACCTGAGCGGCTGGACTAGGTGAATCCAATAATTTGAATTGACCATTTAATGTGTAATAAAAATCTGCACGATATCGATAAACCTTCGCTTCTGTAGACAATCCTTTATCGATAAACGAAGTATCATTTTTCGCTTGTAAAATCGAAGCTGAAATAGGATTTCCAATGGCCACGAAATTAGTGGACCCATTTCCTTCAGCGCGCATTACCTGATACTGGTATGGACCTTTATACAAACTAGTATCTAGATTCAAAGGTCTTGACCAGCGAACCAATATTTCCCCATTGCTTGCATCCGTTTTTTGAATAGAAACGTTTGTCATCAAGGGCGCAGATGAAGGAATAAAAGCACAGCTGGAATTGGACATAGGGCTGTAATCGGTCTGACCACTTGAATTGGTAAACACCACCACCAAAACATATACATAATTGGCATTCTTCATCAATCCCGCCCCCTTATTGGTATCCTCAAACTGTACGTCACCAGCGTTCAAACGAGCTATCTCCGTAAATCCGGTTAATTGCATCCCCGTTTCACAAGATTTATTCACCACCGATGTACATGCAGCCTGCTTACGGAATACAATGATTTTTGCCCCTGGCAATGAACAGGTATAAGGGGTCCAAGTCAATAAAGCGGAACCTTTAGTTGGCTGAATTCTAGCCACCAAATTCTTGATAGAAGGCGCAATGATTTTAATTTTCCAAATTTTACTATCTACCAACTTCACGCCTCCGCCAATAGCAGTAGGAGGATTATCTTCGGCTTTAAAGAAAATATCGTAGGTTTCCTTTCGTATGTGCTGACAAGCAGTCTGCCAAGTAAACGTACCAGTAGCTGTCCCCGTTTGCCTTGGAGTAGATATAAACGTGGCAAATGGCTGCTTGATGGCATATGAAGTATCTATCGGATATACATTACCCGAGCTAATGATGGTCACAGGATCTAAACGGCCTGTTTTTGAAGCCACATCAGCGGCCGTTATGGTTTCTCGAATTAGAGCCCCAGCCTGAATACAAACATCAGGAGGTACTACGATTTTAGGACCTTTATTATCTAAATCCTTAACCTCAATCTGCATATCACGTACCGTTTCGGAAATTTTTATTCCATTTCTCCATTCTTCTACAATGAAGGCACAATTGTATATACCTAATTCCTGAGGCGAATCCCAAATTAAATCCCCATTCAAGGAATTAATGGTAAAGGAGGAAGCAGTGGTTGAAACTTCATTAGGTTGTCTGAAATTGGGGGCCGTTATTCCACGGCTTGTTGGATTACAAGTTTCATAATCACCGTAACGAGAAACGGTTAAACGATAAGCTAGACTATCCCCTTCTGCATCAACAGCATTAGGATTATGGATAAATGGTTGACCGACAACTGCCGTTAAATCTACCGCAGGATTCAGCAATAAGGGAGTGGAATTTTGGCCTAAACCCGAGTTAATAGAGAATATTGTCTCGACATAAAAAGGAACTTCCACGGATCGCGTGATATTGCGAACTCCATCATTACGATTGGGAATAGCAACTGATACTTTATAAAACAATGCAGGTGCGGGATAAGTATATTCAATTTTATAGGTGTTTTTCAAAGTACCATTCCCCAAATTAACGATGGGCAAAAGTCTTTTGGATTTGAATATCCCTGAACCATCTCCAAAACAGAAATTTACATCTGTCTGATCTTGATTAGCTCTATTATCCTCAGTATAAGTAGTTAAGGTAAATTCATAGGTCAGGCTGACGTTGGAAATCCGCTTTACGGTAATCTCCCCCCCTTTTAAGTGGGTTGCCTCAGCTTGGAAAATCATTCCCAAAAAACTAAGCAAAAAGGCAAGAATGTAGGCGGAATAATTTTTATAAGACATAAAACAAATTTGTAATATGGAAAGTTAATTAAGCAATTCGAAAAAAATAAAAAAAACGGTTTTTTTAATCGAATATTTGAAAGACCCACGAATCAATTGTAGTTTTATGTCCTAAATTTTCTCTTGTGCTTAGCGTGGGCGAATATTTAACTCAATCAAAATAAATTTCATTTATGGCTTGGTTATCAAAATCACTTAATTCATCTCTAGGGAAAAAGCTCTTAATGGCAATCACCGGCCTATTTTTAGTTAGTTTCCTCATTGTTCACTGCGGACTTAATGCCACGATCTTTTTAAACGATGGTGGGGTCACTTTTAATGAAGGTGCAGAGTTCATGGCAAAGAATCCCATCATTCGTACCATGGAAATCGTTTTATTTGGAGGTTTATTACTTCACATTTTAGACGGTTTACGTTTATGGATGGACAACAAAAAGAAACGTCCTGTTGCCTATGCCGTTGTTGACGGTGCTGCTAACAGTAAATGGTACTCTCGTTCCATGGGACTTTTAGGAACTTTGTTGTTATTATTCCTGATAATTCACCTAAAGCATTTCTGGTATTTCTCTCGTTTGACAGACAACTTAACTGAAGAGCATACTTTGTATAACGAGATGCAAGCTGTATTTACTAGCCCAGTGGTAGTTATCATTTACGTGTTAGGATGTATTTCATTAGGTTACCACTTATTGCATGGATTTCAGAGTGCCTTCCAAAGTCTTGGTTGGAACCATCCAAAATACACTCCGACGATTAAATGCATTGGTGCAGCGTATGCCATCATCATTGCCGCTTTATTTGCCGCTATGCCCATCGCACTCCATTTTAATTTGATTCATTAATTCCTCAGCCGATACGATTAATATGACAAAATTAGACGCAAAAATTCCAGAAGGTTCTTTAGCCGAAAAATGGACCAAATACCGTTCCAGTGTTTCCTTAGTAAATCCTGCCAACAAACGTAATTTG
This sequence comes from Aquirufa ecclesiirivi, assembly GCF_011250515.1. Lineage (GTDB taxonomy): Bacteria > Bacteroidota > Bacteroidia > Cytophagales > Spirosomataceae > Aquirufa > Aquirufa ecclesiirivi. The sequence continues at coordinate 15,364 of NZ_JAANOP010000008.1, forward strand.
GAAGTGGTCATCGTAGGTTCAGGCTTAGCAGGAGCTTCTGCTGCCGCCTCCTTGGCTGAGTTAGGATATAAAGTAAAAGTATTCTGCTTTCAAGATTCACCTCGTCGTGCGCACTCAATTGCCGCTCAAGGAGGTATCAATGCAGCTAAAAACTATCAAAATGATGGTGACTCTACTTTCCGCCTATTTTATGATACCATCAAAGGTGGAGACTACCGTGCACGGGAAGCTAATGTGCACCGTTTAGCGGAAGTATCAAGCAATATCATTGACCAATGTGTGGCTCAAGGCGTACCTTTTGCTCGTGAATATGGTGGTTTACTTTCTAACCGTTCATTCGGTGGAACGCAAGTTCAACGTACCTTTTATGCAGCAGGGCAAACAGGTCAACAATTATTATTAGGTGCTTATTCGGCTTTACAACGCCAAGTAGGTATGGGAAATGTTGAGTTATTTACTCGTCATGAAATGTTGGACGTGGTGGTAGTAGATGGTAAAGCTCGTGGAATTATCGCCCGAGATTTAGTATCTGGTGAGTTAGAGCGTCACTTTGGTCATGCCGTTTTATTGTGTACTGGAGGATACGGAAATGTATTCTACCTGTCGACCAACGCCATGGGATCCAACGTAACAGCAGCATGGAAAGCACATAAAAAAGGAGCTTACTTTGCTAACCCTTGCTACACTCAAATTCACCCAACTTGCATCCCTGTTTCTGGCGATCACCAATCGAAATTAACCTTGATGTCAGAGTCATTACGTAATGACGGCCGTATCTGGGTTCCAAAAAAGAAAGATGATCCACGTAAAGCCAATGAAATTCCAGAAGATGAGCGTGATTACTACTTAGAGCGTCGTTATCCTGCCTTCGGAAACTTAGTTCCTCGTGACATTGCTTCTCGCGCCGCGAAAGAGCGTTGTGATGCTGGTTATGGAGTAGGAACATCCAAAATGGCTGTTTATTTAGATTTTGCAGCTGCCATCATTCGTTATGGTAAAGCTGAAGCCAACAAAAGAAACATACATCACGCTAGTGATGAAGAAATTCAATTGATGGGTAAGGAAGTCGTAAATGAAAAATACGGTAACCTATTCGATATGTACAAGCAAATCACAGGAGAAGATCCCTATGAATTGCCAATGCGTATATACCCAGCAGTTCACTACACCATGGGTGGACTTTGGGTAGATTATAACTTAATGACAACCGTTCCAGGTTTATATGCCTTAGGAGAAGCCAACTTCTCGGATCACGGGGCTAACCGTTTAGGAGCATCGGCCTTGATGCAAGGATTAGCTGATGGGTATTTCGTAATTCCTTACACGATTGGTGCTTACTTGGCATCTGAAATCAGAACGCCTGCCTTATCAACTGATAGCGAAGTTTTTGTCAATGCAGAAAAAGCGGTGAAAGAACAGATTGATAAATTAATGAACATTCGAGGAACCAAGTCAGTGGATTATTTCCACAAGAAACTTGGTCTAATCATGTGGGATCAATGTGGAATGGCAAGAAATGAAGCAGGTCTAAAAATGGCCATAGCAGACATTCAAGCTTTACGCAAAGAGTTCTGGAGTGATGTTCGTATTCCAGGTGAGGCGAACAACTTGAATCCTGAATTAGAGAAAGCTGGTCGTGTGGCCGACTTCCTAGAATTAGGAGAGCTGATGTGTAAAGATGCATTGGATAGACAAGAAAGTTGCGGAGGACACTTCCGTGAAGAATATCAAACTGAGGATGGAGAAGCCTTGCGTGACGACGAGAAATTCGCTTACGTGGCTGCTTGGGAGTTCAAAGGTGAATCTCAATTCGAACTTCACAAAGAAGAATTGAAATTCGAAAACATTAAAATAGCTCAAAGATCTTATAAATAATTCGATAACATGGAAGGAAATTTAAACCTGACGCTTAAAATCTGGAGACAAAAAAATGCCCAAACTGCGGGTAAATTCGAGACATACCAAGTAAGTGGTATTTCGGAGGATATGTCCTTTTTGGAAATGATTGACGTGCTCAACAACCGTCTTATCGAAGAAGGTGATGATCCAGTAGCTTTTGATCACGATTGTCGTGAAGGTATCTGTGGAATGTGCTCGATGTACATCAACGGCCGTCCTCATGGACCTAACAAAGGAGTTACGACCTGCCAGTTACACATGCGTAGCTTTAGCGATGGTCAAACCATCACCATTGAACCTTGGAGAGCAGAAGCTTTTCCAGTGATTAAAGACTTAGTAGTTAATCGCTCGGCATTTGATCGCATCATTGCAGCCGGTGGATTTATTTCTGTCAATACAGGAAATGCACAAGATGCGAATAGCTTACCTATTCCAAAAGATGATGCCGATGAGGCATTTGCAGCGGCAGCTTGTATTGGTTGCGGAGCCTGCGTAGCAGCCTGTAAAAATGCTTCTGCCATGTTGTTTACTTCAGCGAAGATTTCTCAATTGGCTTTATTACCTCAAGGTCAAGCAGAGCGTTCGAAGCGTGCGGAAGCCATGGTAGCTCAGATGGACGAAGAAGGTTTCGGTGCATGTTCTAACACAGGTGCTTGTGAAGCTGAATGTCCAAAAGGTATTTCCATAGAGAACATTGCTCGCATGAACCGTGAGTATTTCTCATCGGTATTTACCTCCAAATAAGATGTAACCTAAACTAAGCCCCTTGGAATCAAGGGGCTTTTTCATGCCTTGTTTTTAGAGCCCAATCATGCCAAATCTTCTCAAAATACCAATCCCAGCGGTTGGGTGGAAGTGATATGTGGCTCCATGTTTTCTGGTAAAACAGAGGAATTAATTCGTCGACTGAAAAGAGCGAAAATCGCCCAATTACAAGTGGAGATCTTTAAGCCTGCCGCCGATACTCGTTATCACGATGAGGATATTGTTTCTCACAATCAAAATTCCATCCGTTCCACTCCTGTGCATAGTTCCAGTGAAATACTCCTTCTGGCTGGCAGCTGTGATGTCGTGGGCTTGGATGAAGCACAGTTCTTCGATGAAAACATCATTGAAGTTTGTAATACCTTGGCCAACCAAGGTAAACGCGTGATAATTGCTGGCTTAGACATGGATTTCAAAGGTCTACCCTTTGGCCCTATGCCCGGTCTTATGTCCATTGCCGAATACATTACCAAAGTACATGCCGTTTGTGTAAAATGTGGAGGAGTAGCTCAATACTCCCATCGAATCGTACAGCAACAGCAAACCGTCATGTTGGGTGAATCAGAAAGTTATGAAGCACTATGCCGAACTTGCTTCACTCATCGTAAGTAACATGCCCAGAGATCCAAGTTTCACCAAAGTTTTTCAGTGCATTCGGGCCAAAAAACCGAAAGACCTAGACGCTCAATTTGAAAAAGCACATGAAGCGGTATTTGAAAACATGGATTGCCTAGATTGCGGGAATTGTTGTAAAACCACCAGCCCCATGTGGAATGAAACCGACATTCAACGGGTAGCTAAGCTCTTAAAAATGAAAGTATCCGATTTTTTGGATACCTATTTAATCAAAGATGCCGATGGCGACTGGGTTTATCCCTCCAGTCCATGCCCCTTTTTGTTAGACGATAATGCTTGCGATATTTACGAACACAGACCGAAGGCTTGTAGGGAATATCCTCATACTGATCGAAAAAACATGCTGGGTATTCTTAAGTTAACTCAAAAAAATGCCTTAATCTGTCCAGCCGTTTCCCAAATCATGGAAAAACTGGAAAGAATCTACAACTAAACCAAATTGCCCAATAGAATATTTGAATATGCGCGTAATTTTAAAGAAATTCGCAGCAAATTAAACCAAAAGAACGCATGGAAGCAGCAGAATATCTAGGAATTGATGTAGGAGGAACAGGAGTTAAAATGGGCATTGTCCATCCTGAAACGGGCCATATAACTAATTTCCAAAGTTACGATACAGCCACCTGGAGAGAATCCAATCACTTCTTAGAACGCTTAGCAGATGCGATTGCCTTACAATTATTCCAACACAAACATGTGCATAAAGTGGGAATTGGTTTACCGGGCATTTTAACAAAAAACCGTAAGACCTTAATTGAGATAACGGCCATTCCTGAAATTGATGGTGCTCATTTAATTTCCATGTTGGAAAAACGCTTTCCAGAACATGAATTTTTCATGGAAAATGATGCCAATGCCGCAGCTTTAGGGGAATTTTATTTCTCGCCTGAAAAAGAAAGCATGCCAGAAGATTTCATCTTTTTAACCTTAGGCACGGGTATTGGTGGTGCCGCTATCATTGATCGTAAAATATTCTTAGGTGGCGATGGAAATGCCATGGAACCAGGACACGTTCCTTCTAGAAATGGCAAAGTATTGGAAAGAAATATCGGTAAAAAAGAATTGTTGCAAATGGCTACTGCCATGCGTGCCGCCTATAAAGGTAAAACTGTCTTAGAGGCAGACGGCTCAATTTCTACCACAGCTTTAGTAGTAGCCGCCGAAGAAGGGGATGAATTAGCGTTAGCTATTTGGAACGAAGTAGGTGAAATGCTGGGAGACATGATTGTTTCATTAATTCGTATTCTAGATATCAAAAATATCTTTATTGGAGGTGGACTTTCTGCTTCATTCGATTTCATATTACCCAGCATGGAGAAACAATTGAATTATTGGTTAACTCCTGCCTACTTGAAAAAACTGAGTATTAAAAAGGCACTTTTAGGAAATGATGCTGGACTTTTAGGAGCCGCTTCGCTTTGTTTTTAAGGCTTTAGTATAAATCAATTGCAAGAATTTTAAACAATTCAAAAAAAAGAATTATTTTTATCTAATTATTTATTTTAATAATGCAATTAGGCTTAAAATTTGTTTGATAATCTAAGTTTTAATTCTAATCTTTGCATCGTTTTTGAACCCCAAAATATTTTAGAAATGGCAGATATTGCAGAAAAAGTAAAAAGCATCATCGTTGAGAAATTAGGAGTAGAAGCATCTGAGGTTACACCTGAGGCATCTTTCACAAACGATTTAGGAGCTGATTCCTTAGACACGGTTGAATTGATTATGGAATTTGAAAAAGAATTCAACGTATCTATTCCAGATGATCAAGCAGAGAATATCCAAACTGTAGGACAAGCCATCACCTACTTGGAAGAGAACGCAAAGTAATCGAAACGAAATAATAATGATGTCAATTGGTAATTGGTAATAACTCAGGAACCTAGTTCCTTAGAAAAATACCCTTACGAATTGACATTTTTTATTTTTCAAACCTAAAATACCAGGATAATTATGGAGTTAAAACGAGTTGTAGTAACGGGTTTAGGAGCCCTTACCCCTATTGGAAATACAGTAAGTGAATATTGGGAAGGTTTATCTACCGGAAAAAGTGGATGCGGACCTATCACCAAATTCGACGCTGAAAAATTCAGAACTCGTTTTGCCTGTGAACTTAAGAATTTTAGTGTTGAAGAGTTCATTCCACGTCAAGAGGCCCGTAAAATGGACCCATTCACTCAGTATGCCATTGTCGCTTCCGATGAAGCCATCAAGGATGCTGGATTTGATATGGAAGCAATCAATAAAAACAAAGTCGGTGTCATCTGGGGATCGGGTATTGGTGGTTTAAAAACCTTTGAAGATGAAATGATTTATTTCGGCAAAGGAGATGGAACGCCAAAAATCAATCCTTTCTTCATTCCTAAAATGATTGCTGATTCTAGTTCAGGTCAAATTTCCATCAGAAATGGATTCCGTGGTCCAAACTACGTGACTGTTTCTGCTTGTTCATCAGCGAACAATGCCATCATTGATGCATTCAACTACATTCGTACAGGTCGTATTAATATCTGTGTGACAGGTGGTTCGGAAGCTCCAGTGACCATTGCATCCGTAGGTGGTTTTACTGCCATGCGTGCCATGTCGGAAAGAAATGATGATCCTGCTACTGCCTCTCGTCCTTACGACGTTAACCGTGATGGTTTCGTGGTAGGTGAAGGTGCAGGTGCATTGATCCTAGAAGAATACGAACATGCCAAAGCACGTGGAGCTAAAATCTATGCCGAGCTAATCGGAGGTGGATTCTCTTCCGACGCTTACCACATTACGGCCCCCCATCCAGAAGGATATGGTGCCCTACTTTCCATGATGGATGCATTAGAAGATGCTCAAATCAAACCTGAAGAAGTGGATTACATCAATACGCACGGTACTTCTACCCCGATTGGTGACCCACAAGAATTAAAAGCCATCGTAGATTGTTTTGGTGACCATGCTTATAAAATGAGCATCTCTTCCACCAAATCCATGACCGGACACCTCTTAGGTGGTGCTGGTGCAGTAGAAGCTGTCGCTTCTATCCTAGCAATACAACACCAATTTGTTCCTCCAACCATCAATTGCAAGGATTTAGACCCTGCCATTGATCAAAACCTAGACTTGACACTTAATCAAGGTAAAGCTAGAAAAATAGACATTGCATTAAGTAATGGATTTGGTTTTGGTGGACACAATGCTACCGTCATTTTCCGAAAAGTATAGGCTTATGAAAATTCTCTCGGTGTTAAGCTGGTTGAATCCTACCCAACTAAATGAAAGAGAGAAATTTCTAAAGAAATCTGTAACCCATTTGATTGGCGAAAGTCCATCCAACCTGTCGCTCTATCGCTTGGCCTTTTTACATGCTTCTGCCTCGAAGGATAGCATTGCCAAATCTTTCAAAGAATCCAATGAACGCCTAGAATTTTTAGGGGACTCTGTACTCGGTATGATTACAGCAACCTATTTATTCCAAAAATTCCCATTTAAAGACGAAGGTTTCTTAACTGAAATCAGATCTAGAATGGTCAGCCGGGAATCCCTAAATGTATTAGGTCGAAAATTAGGCTTAGACGAGGTGATTGAATATGAAAACCAAAAAAGAACCATTCTTTCTAGGTCTAGCATGTATGGAGATGCCTTAGAAGCATTCATTGGAGCCATTTACCTAGATAAAGGCTTTGCCTTTACTCAAAAATTCATCATCAAAAAGATATTAACACAGTATTTCGACTTAGAAACTGTGGTTCAAAATAATCCGAACTTTAAATCCATTTTAATTGAATGGGCTCAGAAAGAAGGGAAAAAAGTGGTATTTACCTTGGATGAAGAGGGCCAACACCACAATAAAGAATTTACAGCCATCGTTCTGGTAGATAACTTGAAGGTAGCCGAAGGTAAAGGCTACTCCAAGAAAAAAGCAGAACAAACAGCTGCTATGAAAGCCTGCGAAGAACTGGAAATAAATAATTAACGATGCCGACGCCCAATATTTTGCTTCATTACTGGACCGAAGAAGGTCAATCAAGTACTTTTCAAGATATTTTACAGCAAGAAATTCCCGCTTCCACCTTGGAAGTTCTTCAATCTGAACTACTGTCACAATTACAAAGTCAACGAGTTCAAGATCAATTACCTTGTTTTGATTGGCAAAGTCATCGATTCCAAGAAAAATGGGATAATATTACTCGCTCACTCGTTTTACAAGTTAGCCTTCCTAATCACATATGGAATCATTGGATTCAAGAAATCAATAATTCCAGTGCACAGTCTGACTATTTATACAACGCATTGGGTGCTGAGACTCAAGAAATAAGTCCAGATACCTTGTTGACCGCCGAAGTTTATTTTGAAGCTCCAGAAGCCTTAGAAGATCTTCCTGAGGATGAGTCACCTGAACCTGAGATTGTTGTCCTGGAAACCAGCACGGCTACCGTGGAAATTATAGAAGAAATAGTTTCGGAGCCTATACCTGCCAAGCCAGTGGCGGAAATCATTATTGAAAACGTTCAAGTATCTCCAGCTCCTTCCACGTCCAATAGCTTTTTCCAAGAAGAACCTAAAGAACAAGCTACTCCAGGCAGAAAAATCATGGAAGTAATCGCTGATTCCACTTCCGAAAAAGTCTTTGAAAAACTACAAGGAACAGATGGTTCGTTAAAATCTTTGGTGGAAACCAAAATGACTGAAACTTTGGCCAACAGCATCAGCCTAAACCAAAAAATCAAGTTCATTCAATCCATTTTTGATGGAGAAGGTCATCATTTGAACCAATTGATTGAATACATTGATAAAGAAGCCGAAAGCCATACTTGGCAAGAGGTCATCCAACATCGGTATGCTGAGTTCCAAAGAGCAGACAATGAAGAGTCATGGAATGAATTACATGAAATGATTCGTAGAAAATTCAACTAATTGATTTTCTTCATCAAGTAATTGTTCAGAAGTGAACATTAAGCTAGCTATTTTCACTTAAAAAATTGAAATACTTAGCCATTATCCTACTCAGCGCCTGCTCTCTCCAAGCTCAAGTCGATGATACCCAAACTTGGGATGAATCTGAAATTAGACAAAATACGTTTCAGCATTATTTACAAAACCCCATAGAGATTAATCAAGCTCAAGCTTCGGATTGGTATTTATTAGGCTTACTCAATGCTACACAAATTGAATCTTTCCTAGAATTCAGAAATAAAACCGGCCAATTTCTCAGTATTTGGGAATTACAAGCTATCCCTAATTGGGACATCCCCACGCTAAAACGCATTCAAGATTTCATCATTTGCCGAAACCCAATTGAGCGTTGGAACATAGCTTCAAGTAAACACTTGTGGATTCATCGATTGGAATTTACGGTAGAAGAAAAAAAAGGATTTAGCCCTCCAGATAGCCGAAGCAAAGTTCGCTATTTTGATAGCCCCTATTCTGAACTTCACCGATATAAAGGCCAAATAAGTAAGCCATTAGGTATAGGTTTCTTACTCCAAAAAGATGCTGGAGAGAACTCCATGACTGATTTTAGTAGTTTTTATGTGCATTGGAATAAACCCAAAAGCACATTTCATAAAATCATCATCGGAGATTTTAATAACCAATGGGGTCAAGGCCTTGTTCAAGCAGGGGGATTCAGCCTAGGAAAAAGCTATGAAAGCATCATTTCCACTCAAAAATTTCACCAAGGTGGGCTGCCTTACAGCTCCAGCATGGAATCAGGTTTTTATCGTGGAATACTTTTAGGATTTCAAAAGAAACAATGGAGCATGGAAAGCTTTGCTTCCAAAAGAAATTGGGATGCTAGTGTTCAAACCGATTCCGTAGGAACAGAATACTATACAAGCCTCATAACTAGTGGATTACACCGTACGCCTACAGAAGTAGACAAATTAAACCGAGTACAAGAATGGAGTTGGGGAAATTCCATCAGTTGGCATGCAAAAACCAATCCCCTTACAATTCAGGCTAATACCGTATGGAGTCGATGGTCCATTCCAAAAAGAAATTCGGCAAAATCGTATCAAACAGCCGAATGGCAAGGTCAAACACTCCTTAACAGCTCCATATCCGCGAATTTCCCATGGAAAAAAGCGCAATGGATGGTAGAAATGGCCATAGCTAGTCCAAAATCTTGGGCTTTACTGCATGGTGCAGCTTGGACACAATCTAAGGCTAGCGATTTCTCCTATGTATTCAGATATTTGTCTTCCAGCTATTTTAGTCCTCAAGGACAAGCTTTTGGCGAAAACTCAGAGGTCCGTAATGAACTCGGCATATTTCTAGGCAACCAATACCGCTGGTCTAAAAGAAGTCGAATATCTTCCTATGTGGATTTCTTTTTATTCCCATCTCCTAAATATTTGGTCAGTCAAACCCATACCTGGGGATGGGAAGCCTTAAGTCGATTTCAATTTGATCGAAGAAATCAATACAATTACTTCATCCAAATCAAGTGGACTTCCAAACAAGAAGATGCTCCTAAGCCATTTTTTGATCTGATCAGAAAACATCAATGGCAATGGAGCGGCGATTATAAAAAAACGATCCGAAAGTCATGGGATTGGCATAGTAGATTGATGGCCACCTACATCTACTCTCCTGCTCAAAAAGACTGGGGATGACTATGGCTTAATGATATCCATATATCGTGGCAGAAATGGCAAATAAAGACCCGACTAGCACTTGTACAAAGTAGCGATTACGACAGTCGACTGTATGCTTATGAGCCCAGTCTCCCATATTCCTTTTCATTACCTGCTTATTCGGGTAAAGGAATAAGAACTTGCTTGGTGATTCAATATAAATGCATGTCCCATATGAACATTTCCGCCAAAATGGGGAGAATGGATTATTTTGATCGAAATGAAATTGGATCTGGTTTAGACTTAATTACAGGTTCACACAAAACGGATGTTAGTCTACAAATAGTTTGGAACAACTTATAAAATGGCTTCTCTGATTTTCACTAATTTTTCTAAAAGACCTTCCAATTGATCCAGAGGCAACATATTTGCCCCATCAGATTTAGCTATGGATGGATTAGGATGGGTTTCTATGAATAAACCATCAGCTCCTACCGCAATCGCTGCTTTAGCAATTGTCTCAATGAGTGCTGGCTGCCCACCAGTAATTCCAGATCCCTGATTAGGTCTTTGTAGCGAATGTGTACAATCCATGATTACGGGAACCTGAAAAGCAGCCATTTCGGGTAAATTCCTAAAATCAACAACCAAGTCGCCATATCCAAATGAGTTCCCTCGATCTGTTAAATAAACCAAAGCCTCAGGATTTTCATACTTCACTTTTTCGACTGCAAATTTCATGGAGGCGCCCGACATAAACTGCCCTTTCTTAATATTAACGGCTTTCCCAGTTTGTGCGGCGGCGGCTAATAAATCCGTTTGGCGACAAAGAAAAGCTGGAATCTGCAATATATCCACATAGGGAGCGGCCATAGCGGCCTCTGCGCTTTCGTGTATATCGGTTACTGTGGGAACTTGATAATGTGCTCCTACTTCTTTTAGTATCTCCAAGGCCAGGATATCACCAATACCAGTAAAGGAATCTATTTTAGTACGATTTGCCTTACGATACGAGCCTTTAAAAATAAAAGGGATACCCATGGAATCGGTGATATGCTTGATTCTTTCAGCAATTTCATAAGCCAAATCTTTGCTTTCAATAGCGCAACTGCCGGCCATCAAGAAAAAGGGTGCTTTATCTTGACTTGTTGTATAGGGTAATAACATATTACAAAATGTTTACTTCGGTTTCTAGAACTACACCGAATTTAAGGAGAATAGATTGTTTAATTTTTTCTGACAAAGTCAATATTTGCTGACCTGTAGCTTGACCATAATTGACTAGAACCAAAGCTTGTTTGGCATGTACACCAGCGTCTCCCTCACGGAAACCCTTCCAACCAGCTTGTTCAATCAGCCAGCCCGCAGGAAATTTGATATCCGAACTACCTGCTACTGGGTAATGCGGTATCTGAGGATATTTCTCGATCAATTCGGTGGCATTCTGCTTATCTAAAGTTGGATTTTTAAAAAAACTACCTGAATTTCCTATGTCTTTAGGATCGGGCAATTTGCTTTGTCGAATTTCAATAACAGCATTAGAAACATCTTGAATGCTGGGTTGAGTGATGGATTTAGCCAGTAACACCTCTTGGATAGCTCCATAAGAAGTCTGAGGTCTAGCCACTTTGTTCAATTTAAAACAAACATAAGCGATCACATATTTACCTTTCCCTGCATGTTTAAAATAACTCTCCCGATAACCAAATTGGCATGCTGCAGCATCAAATGTCTCTAAAGTTTGCGTTGCCAAATGGAAAGCTTGCAAATGATCAAATGTATCTTTGATTTCGACGCCATATGCCCCAATATTTTGCATGGGAGCAGCACCCACCGTACCAGGAATGAGGGATAAATTTTCAATACCTGCCCAATGATGGCTAACAGTATATTGTACAAAATCATGCCAAACTACTCCAGCACCAGCTCGTACCCATACATGCTGATCGTTTTCTTTGATGACTTCAATACCCTCGATAGCCACTTTCACCACCAAGGCATTTAAATCTTGAGTTAATAACACATTGCTTCCTCCACCCCAGAAAATATGAGGTACATGGGTATACTGACCAGAATTCAATAATGCGTGGTATTGCTCTATGGAACGAATTTCTACAAAATACTTTGCCTTGACCTCAATTCCGAAGGTATTGAGTGATTGGAGGGAATAGTTTTCCAATACTCTTGGTATGGCAATGGAAGAAGGCATATTAATGCAATTTAGTAGATAAAAATTCTTGTAAAGCTGGTACATCAGTACTCATCAAAGTCTTATTACTACCCTCCCAAAGCTTTTTGCCTTCTTTCAAAAAGATCACATATTCTCCCATTCGAAGAACAGAATTCATGTCGTGAGAAATAACGACTGTCGTGATATTAAACTCTTTAGTGATCTCTTGAATCAGTAAATCAATTTTAACGGCTGTCAAGGGATCCAGTCCTGAATTAGGCTCATCACAAAATAAATATTTGGGATTCATCACAATGGCCCTGGCTATACCTACCCTTTTCTTCATTCCACCTGAAATATCAGAGGGCATTTGACTAGCTGCCGCCTCCAAACCCACTCGTTGCAAACAAATTAATGCCCGCTCATTCTTCTCTTCTAAACTTTGCTGGGTCAAAATATCCAAGGGAAAGCGTACATTTTCTAAGACCGTTTTGGAATCAAATAATGCTCCTCCTTGAAAAAGAACTCCCATTTCTCTACGAATGGATTTGATAGTATCATTGGATGCTGTAACAAAATCCCGACCATCGTATAAAACTTTACCTTGCTCAGGTTTCAAAATACCAATCATACACTTCAACAATACACTTTTCCCCGTTCCACTTCCTCCAATCACCATATTGATTTTGCCCTTTTGGAAGCAGCCATCAACTCCATCCAAAACAACTTTTCCATCAAACTCTTTGTGTATGTTTTTGATTTCAATCATACTCAAAATTAGCTATATTTTGCCAAAAATGAAGAATGTCTAATTTTTTAGCCGAATTATTTTCAAAGCCAATATTTGCCTCTAAATCCTGAAAAAATTCTATTAACATAATTTGATTGCTTGATGATACTATTCTTTGTACTTTGAGCCATTGAATATTTCAAACCTAAACACTAAAAATACTTCTATGTTTTTCATCGTCGTTGGAATTGTATTACTGGTTATTGGCAATATCATTGCGAATCCCAATTTAGTATTTTCAAAATACAGCAAAGCCTTCAAAATTGGAGGAATAGCCATGGCAACTTTAGGCTTGTTCAGCTCAACAGTCAAACAGATTGAAGCAGGGGAAGTTGGGGTGCAAAGTTTATTTGGTAGTGTCAAACCGCAAGTATTAAACAGTGGTTTAAACTTTGTCAATCCATTATCAAACATTTTTATTTTCGATGCCAAAACACAAAACTACACCATGTCAGGTGTACATGATGAGGGCGACAAAGAAGGAGATGACGCCATCAGAGTTCTAACAGCTGATGGATTGGAAGTAATTGTTGATTTAACCGTATTGTATAAAATATCTTCTCAAGAAGCCCCCAATATATTTAAACAAATTGGATTAGATTACAAGGATAAAGTCGTTCGCCCGATTACTCGTACCAAAATTAGAGATAATGCTGTTTATTATGATGCCGTTGGTTTGTTTTCGAAAAAAAGGAATGAATTCCAAAACCGTATCTTCAAAGACATTGACGCGAATTTTAAAAACCGCGGACTCATTTTAGAACAATTATTAATTCGAAATATCACGTTGCCCAATTCTGTCAAACAAAGTATAGAATCAAAAATCAATGCCGAACAGGATGCTCAGAAAATGCAGTTTGTCTTACAAAAAGAAAAGCAAGAAGCAGAACGTAAACGAGTAGAAGCCCAAGGAATTGCTGATTATCAACGTATCTTATCCACGGGATTAAGCGATCGTCAATTACAATATGAATCCATTTTGGCTCAAAAAGAATTAGCCAAATCACCCAATAGCAAAATCATCATCATGGGTAATGGAAAAAGTAGTCCAATAATTTTGGGTGGGAATTAAATTTTAACTTAAGACAAACTAATATTGCTCAATTCGTCTGCCAGCTTATGTAATCCCTGAGAAATTTGAATTATTTTCTTATCCGACAATGGGGCCAATTTTCTGGTATATTGCCTGAATAAGCTTGGATTAACACCTACATAGTGTTCAGCAAATGCAGATTTATTGATTACATGGAAATAGTCGAAAAACTGTTCTAAATCCAATACATAATTCAACGAATAATCTTGAATTCGTATGGAATTACCCATTTCATATGCATGATCAACATGGTATTGTAACACTTCTAAAAAATTAGCTTTTAACTCTTTAATGCTATCTCCTACAGTAGCCATTCCATCTATTTCTTTCGCATAGGCAGAAAAACCCGTTCCTGTTTTTTCTACAATGACCGTCAACTTTATTTGCATATTCATCATTCTTAAATTTAAGAGAGTCTTAGCTTCTTTAATCAATATAAATCACCTCCTATTCAAACCTGCTGCTTTTAAAATACTTGCCCATGTTCCATTGGCCATTTCTTTACTAGTATGTCGTGGAATCACCAATTGACCCAATTTAATGGGATGCCTGTATAAATCATGATTAGCTCCATTTCTATATAAATACCAACCATCATTTTTCAATATTTTCAACAATTCATTAACGGATGCCATGGTTCAATTAAAAATCAAAACAAGATTATCTTTTAACTAAACCTTTCAAATATATAACAAATATGTTATAATAAATAGAACGATAGATTAAAATTGAGCCAAATAAATTAGATAAATAGATAAAAAAAAAGCGCTCCCCAACGGGAGCGCTTTCTATATCAATATGTTGATTATTTCCTCAAAATGGAATGTCCCATTTTATCTCGTTTCGTTTGTAAATAGTGCTGGTTGTGTGGATTGGGATTAATTTCAATAGGTATAGATTCCACAATTTCCAATCCATAACCTAATAAGCCTGCACGCTTTTTAGGGTTATTGGAAATTAACCTCAATTTTTTGACACCTAAATTTCTCAAAATTTGAGCCCCTACCCCATAATCCCGTTCATCCATCGCAAAACCTAATTCCAAATTAGCTTCCACCGTATCTCTCCCCATCTCTTGAAGTTTATAGGCTTTAAGTTTGTTCAATAAACCGATTCCTCTACCTTCTTGAAACATATACAAAACCACTCCTTTGCCTTCCTTTTCCACCATTTCCATGGCTTTGTGCAACTGAGGGCCACAGTCGCACCGACAAGAGCCAAATATATCTCCAGTAACACATGAACTGTGTACACGCACCATAATTGCTTCATCTTTCTCCCACGTTCCTTTCACCAAAGCCAAATGAGTATCACCCGTATTTTTTTGCTTAAATGCAATCAGGTCAAAATTTCCCCATTGCGTAGGCATATCGACTCCAATTTCTCGCTGAATTAAGGATTCCTTATCCAAACGATATTCAATCAAATCCTTAATGGTAACCAGTTTTAAATCAAATTTATCAGCAATCCGACGAAGATCCGCCAAACGAGCCATACTTCCATCTTCATTTAATACCTCAATCAACACGCCAGAAGGTTGAAAACCCGCCAGACGAGCGAAATCCATCGATGCTTCGGTATGTCCAGTCCGACGTAATACCCCTTCTGATTTACTCTTTAAGGGGAATATATGACCTGGTCTACCTAAATCATTGGGCTTAGTCAAAGGATCTACCAAAGCTTGAATCGTTTTAGCACGATCGGAAGCTGAAATACCCGTGGTGCATCCATTTCCCAATAAATCTACCGATACCGTGAATGGAGTTTCATGTGAGGTCGTATTGTTATCGACCATCATTTCAAGCCCTAAAGCACCACAGCGGTCTTCCGTCAGAGAAACACACATTAAGCCACGTGCTTCACGAATCATAAAATTGACTAATTCAGGACTTATTGCTTCTGATGCGCAAATCATATCACCCTCATTCTCACGGTCCTCATCATCGGCTACGATAATGATTTTACCTTGTCGAATATCTTCTATCGCATCTTCTATACGATCCAAACGAATGGAATCTTCCTGCATGTTTTTAAGCTTTATGAACCAAAACACAAAGGTAAGCAGATTTAGTTCCCATTTTACTACCTTTGTCAGATAATCTATCCCTTATCAGGTATGTCGATTGAAGTTGCCAATCTTTCTAAAATATACGGTTCACAAATCGCCGTTAATTCGATTTCATTTCATGCCTCTGAAGGTCAAATCATCGGCTTTCTAGGGCCCAATGGTGCAGGGAAGTCAAGTACGATCAAAATGCTGGTTGGATTAATTCCACCAAGTCAAGGTGAAGCCAAAGTACTCGGACTGAATGTAGCGAACCATAGCTTAGCACTGAAAAGAAAAATAGGCTATCTAGCAGAAAACAACCCACTTTACCCAGACATGTACGTACAGGAATTTCTGGATTTTATTGGTAAAATTCATGGAATTTCGGCTATCCAAAGAAAGCAGAGAATCGAAGAGGTTATTCAACTAGTGGGATTAGATAAAGAGAAAAAAAAGAAAATATCGGAATTGTCTAAGGGTTATCAACAACGAGTAGGCCTTGCTCAAGCAATCTTTCATGATCCATCTGTATTGATTTTAGATGAACCTACCAGTGGTTTAGACCCCAATCAAATGGCTGAAATCAGGTCATTGATACAATCATTAAGTAAGGGTAAAACTATTTTGTTTTCAAGCCACCTATTAACCGAGGTGGAATCCATTTGCGATCGAATTTTACTAATTAGTCATGGAAACTTAGTAGCTGATTGTTCGCTACAAGAAGCTCAAAATTATTCTGGGGGCTTGGCTGCTTTCTTTAAGGATAAAACAGCTTAATTCAATTCAAATGCATCGGCATCAAGATGTGCCGGGAATTTATCCCTAAACTCCCGCAAGGATTCCTTGGAGATGCTCGTGGTTTGTATTGCCTCTTCATCCAATAGATGGATTATTTCTTCTCCTTTAAAGGATACAACAACTGAATCCCCTTGATAAACTAAGTCATTCGCGTCTTTACCTACTCGATTAACCCCGACCACATAAGCTAAATTTTCAATAGCTCGGGCTTTCAAAAGCGTAGACCAAGCATGGGCACGTGCAGCTGGCCAATTTGCGACATAAATAGCTAGATCATAAGCCTTCTGCACATTTCTTGACCAAACAGGAAAACGTAAATCATAACACACAAATAATGCTATGTTCCACGATTTATAAGTTAAAATTCCTTGTTTTTCACCCGGACTATAAAACTGATGCTCGTTGCCCATGCGAAATAAATGACGCTTATTATAAGCAACAATTTTCCCGTCTGGAAAAACGGCCAACAAGCGATTATAAAACTGATTGTTTTCTTTGATTTTAAGGCTTCCTACCAATAATACATCGAGCCGATTGGCCATCATTTGCATCCATTGTACTTGAGCTCCTTTGGGAAACTCTGCTCCCTCTGAACTCATGCTGAAACCAGTTAGAAACATTTCTGGTAAAACGACGACATCCGTTTTACCCTGTAGAGTTTGTAATTTCTCCTCTAAAATAGCACAATTGGCTGCAGGATTCTCCCATACAAGAGATGTCTGCACCATACTTACCCGTAACTGATTATTCGGGGAAACCATGTCTGTGTGAATTACTTCGCAATATAGGTATAATACACCTTCAATTTAATTTTACTTGCATTCAAAGGTACATACCGAATATTGTCTCCAATAATACGACTAAAACCTGACGAGTTGCTCGTCAAAGGACTAGTCACCAAAATGGCAAAATCCTTACGGTTATTTGCAATGATGTTTTGAATGGCTGTCGTAATATTAAAGCTATAAGTCTTTGAGCCTGAATCAAAATTAGCCGTTTGAATACCGGTTCCACCTTCAGTCAACAAATACCGTAAACCATAAGAATTCTTAAGAGTTCTATTGCTAGCGTCCGTTTCAACCAAAGATAAAGAACCTAAGGTTTTAGCTAATTCGTAACTATCAGCAGCTGGAATTACTAACTCCGCTTTATTGATTGCGACATTTTTATTCCCTTTCAAATTCAATAAATAAGGGATTTCTAATTTAGTCGCTAATCCTGTTCCTGATTGAACATAAGTCACCATGTTGGTCTGTGATGCAGGAATCCGATCTCCCGGTTTTTGTAAATTACCTAAGGCACCCGAACGAGAAATGTTCAATTGATTAAATCGACCGTGAATTTCAGCTACTAAAGCCGTAGATAAGCTAAAGTAATAATTCACCGCATATTTAACCGTATCATTCGGATTATGATAATGCAAAGTCATGACTGAGTAAGTAGGCGTAAAACCCATAATTGCTGCTTTGCCGGCTGAACTGGCTTTGATGTACATCCCTTTAAAATAATCTCTAAAGGCTGCACCACCTGCTGCAATGGACTTGTCTGTGTATTTACCGATTAGTTCTCTTCCAAATGAAGCATTCATTTTAAAGCTCAAGGTGTCGTATTTCAAGGAATCACCATTAGCCGTTTTGGCTTTGATTGGACGAGGATAAAAAGAATGAGATCCAATGGGTGTAGGATCATAGGGCAAAGTGGAGGTATTAAAATAATCTACCGCACGGCTCACACTATCTTTTAGTCGATAAATCGAAATAGTTTGTTTTTGAGTGGTATCACCTACAAAAGATTGATAAATCAAATTCATTTTTAATGAATCCAAAATAGAAGTCTCTTTACTTTTCAAGGTATCTACATTCGCAATCTGAGTAAATGCTGAAGCAGCAATAGTCCCCAAAATGGGATCTTGATGTGATCCTACTAAAAAAGTACCCGTTTGATTCGTGTATATCGAATCAATCAAGACAGTTGACGACTGAATGCTCAATGAATCTGTATAGTTCAAACCAACTTCTACACTAAACAAATCGGACCCAATTTCTTTGGGTAAATCACAAGAAGTAAGGAAAAGGGAAAGAATCCCTACCCATTTAATTGCCGGCCAATTCCAAATACAATTTTTCGAAGAAATCGAGATCATTTTCGGCAATATTTTGATAGGTTTTTGATTTGAATTCATCAATGATGGATTGGATACGGCTATTTTCCGCATTTTCTAATGATACTACTTTATCGGCATATTCTGCACCAATTTTAATGAAGGCAGAATAATCTGAATTTGCTAAACTAGTTAAATTTTCGTCTTCAATTTCGCCTAATTTCACTTTTTCTAACAAATCGTCGTTAGAGAACGTAAAATCAAATTCAGAATTGTGAGGAGAGAAAATAGTTTTTGAATCTTTAAAGATTGGATGGTTTTTGTAATGAGTAGAAATGTACAAGGGTACTAAGCTCGACATCCAATCATTGCAATGCACGACATCTGGCGACCAGCCTAACTTAACCACTGTCTCCAATGCTCCTTTACAGAAGAATGCGGCACGCTCATGATTGTCCTCATAGAATGCTCCATCTTTGTCGTTTAAAACAAATTTACGTTGGAAATAATCTTCATTATCAATAAAATACACCTGCAATTTAGCTGCTGGAATACTGGCGACCTTAATCGTTAACGGTTTTTCTTCCTCACCCATTGGGATAGTGATTCCGGAAAGCCGAACTACTTCATGCAAACGGTTTTTGCGCTCGTTAATAGAACCAAATCTTGGAACCAAGATTCGGATCTCCATTCCCCTCTCCTGCATAGCAGTTGGAAGGTTACGAACGAAGTCTGCAATTCTAGAGGTGTTAAGGAAAGGGTCAACCTCACTCGAAACGTAAAGAATACGTAATTTGGACATTCTAAATTGATTTAGGGGAAAATTATCCCAAAAAAACTTTGCAAAAATATAAAAAAATTATCGGATTCCAGCTATATAAATTAAGCAAAGGTCTTTATTTTGCCTTGTGATTCTCGAAATCCATCACTACCCTATGATAAAATCCATTCTTAAGTACTTATTCTCGACTTTATTGGCTGCCTCGCTCTTGTATTGGGCTTTTTCCAAAAGTCAGCTAGAATGGGATGACATTTACCAAACGCTTTTACAAGCGAATTACCAGTGGGTAACCCTAGCCATCGTGATTTCTTTGATTTCACATTGGTTAAGAGCATTACGTTGGGAGCAATTACTCGATAGCCTACAGTATCAACCTGGTCAAGTCAGAACCTTTTCAGCGGTACTCATCGGCTATTTTGCTAATTTCATTGTTCCTAGAATGGGCGAAGTTTCCCGATGTGGTTCCCTTCAAAAAACAGCCGACATCCCCTTTGAAAAGTCATTTGGTACCGTCATTACCGAAAGAATTGTCGATTTACTAGGCCTAGTCGTCTTGGTTGGAATTACATTTTTAGTTGAATGGAAACCCATTCAGTCTTTCTTGTTTCCTCAAACAGACAGCCCCCCCTTGACCTTAATCATGGGTTTGATTATCCTCGGCCTCATAGGACTTATTACCTTATGGTTCACCAAAGATTTTATCCTAGCTAAATGGGAAGTCCTTTCAAAAAGTTCCAAAGTAGGGCAAATCCTTTCGGGTTGGATAGATGGCATTATTAGTATCAAAGACGTAAAAAGACCGGGTTTGTTTTTGATGTATACCCTAGCCATTTGGGTGGCTTACTTTATGAATGTTTATATCTTGCTATTAGCATTTCCAAGCAGTGAAAACCTAGGTTTTTCAGCTGCATTAAGCATATTAGTGATGGGTACATTTGGTATGGCTACCCCTACTCAAGGTGGAATTGGAGCTTATCACAGTTTAGTAGCATCTACTTTATTTTTCTACCAAATTCCCATGAAAGAGGCTACCGCCTTAGCTACTTTTTTCCACGGAACTCAAATGGCCACAATCTTGTTGTTTGGGGGTATCAGTTTTATTTTAACTCTTTTCTTACCTAAAAAAACAAGCAGTGTCAACTCTCAGTGAACAAAAGATTCATACACTTAGTGAAGCAATTGAACTTCGTAAAACCTGGAAAAAAGACCTTCAAAAAGTGGTTTTCACCAATGGTTGCTTTGACATTTTACATCTCGGCCACGTCGATTACTTAGAAAAGTCGAGTCAAGCAGGAGACAAAATGATTGTAGCTGTTAATTCTGACCGATCCGTTCGTGAATTAAAAGGCCCCGAAAGACCCGTGAATACGGAATATGCACGAGCCCGATTAATTGCTGCCTTAGGATTCGTTTCCATGGTCATAATATTTGATGAAGAAACACCGTTAGAACTAATTAAAGCTCTTTTGCCCGATGTTCTTATCAAAGGAAATGATTATACCATTGATACCATCGTGGGGTCAAAAGAAGTTTTAGAAGCAGGAGGAGAAGTAAGTACCATTGATTTAGTACCCAATTATTCAACAACAGGAATTATTAACAAACTTAAAAAATAAAAAAATGACCGGAATCTATGTTTTAACCATCCTATTTGGAGTTATCGGAATGTTGATTTCTTGGAGATTAAAATCCAAATTCAAACAGTATGCAGAAGTACCATTGCAAAGTAATTTATCTGGCCAACAAATCGCTGAAAAGATGCTTGCTGACCATGGTATCTACGATGTTCGTGTTATTTCTGTCGATGGACAATTAACAGATCATTATAATCCTAGCAACAAAACCGTGAATTTAAGTGCGGATGTGTATCATGGTCGAAATGCGGCCTCGGCAGCTGTGGCAGCACATGAATGTGGACATGCGGTACAACATGCTCAAGCCTATTCCTTTTTACAATTTAGAAGTGCCATGGTTCCCTTGTTGAATATCGCCAATGGTTTCATGCCCATCTTATTAATGATCGGAATGATGATTTTATATTCAACAGGAAGTGCTACTTTATTGAGTATTGGAGTGGCTTTATTTGCCCTCGCTACCATATTTAGTTTTGTAACTTTACCCGTTGAATTTGATGCTTCAAACCGTGCTTTGGCTTGGATAAAGAACAACCAAATCGTTAATTCGAGTGAATATGAAATGTCAAAAGATGCTCTTTGGTGGGCAGCAATGACCTACGTAGTAGCTGCACTAGCCATGTTGGCACAATTACTATACTATTTGAATTTATTAGGTGGGCGAAGAAGTAACGACTAACAAAAAAGAGGCTATCTCAAATTCATGGGATAGCATCAAGAATCGCTTTTTTGATCTTTGGTTTACATCAGCGATTTGAATAAATGAAAAGAGGCTGTTTCAAAAACAGCCTCTTTTTTTATACATGCAATTTACTCTTTCGATAACTGTAACTGAAATAAATTAAGAATCCAGCAATACACCAATATAAGAATCGCTCCCAATTGGTGGCTCCCATTTGAGTCATCAAATATAAATTCACCAATAAACCTAACACAGGAATCAATGATAGATTGATGGTAAAGCTAAAATAGGCTAATACTAACCAAATAATAAAGAATCCCGATAGCAAAAAATGATCAACACGAGCATCGCCAATCCAATGCGCGTTCCAATAATTCGACCAAGAAGCGGCATCAGGTAAATAGAAATAGACGCCAATCACAAAACACAAACCTACCCAATATTTGGCATTGATATAAGGAATCTTAAACTTGGATTTCTTTTGATTTTCAGGATCTAAATCCAAAATTAATACACCGCCACAAACCAATACAAAGGCAAACAAGGTACCTATACTGCTCAAATTGATCACCTCTTCCAAATTGGCAAATAAAGCAGGAATACCCACTAAAACACCCGTCATAATAGTAGAAAATGAAGGCGTTCTGTATTTGGGATGTATATTAGAGAAAGCCTTCGGTAAAAGTCCATCGCGTGACATTGTCATCCAAATACGAGGCTGTCCCAACTGATACACCAATAAGGCACTGGTTAAGGCGATAACGGCACTGGCTGCTACGACACCAGCTACACCGTGTAAACCCACTTGTGTGAACATATATGCCAATGGATCTTCAATACCAGCTAATGATTCAGATGGTACAATACCCGTTAATACTAGCGTTACTAAGACGTATAATACGGTACAAATAAGTAAAGCCCACATCATGGCTTTCGGGATATCGCGCTGCGGATTGGTACATTCTTCCGCGGTAGTGGAAATGGAATCAAAACCAATGTAGGCAAAACAAACGGCTGCCACACTTTTTAACACACCGCTGATGCCATTGGGGGCGAATGGAGACCAGTTGTCTACTTGCACATAAAAAGCACCCACACCTACCACAATGACAATCACCAAAAGTTTAAGAATCACCAAAATATTATTCATATTCTTGGTTTCTCTGATGCCGATATAGACTAAATAGGTAATCGCTGCAGTAATTAATAAAGCAGGAATATTGGCTACAAAATGCCATCCAAATAGCAATGGAGCAGTTGAATAAGCTGCATATCCTTCTCGGACATTGACAGATAATGATTCCAATAATTGTCCTTGTGACATCGCTACTTGTGCTTCAGCATAAGCTCTTTTAGCTGATAAAAAATCCATAGTGAGGTAATCAGGAATATGAAAACCAAGACCTTCGACTAAATCAACAAAATATTTTGACCAGGAAATAGCCACAGCTACATTGGAAATGGCATATTCCAACAAGAGGTTCCAACCTAAAATCCAAGCAACAATTTCACCAAGGCTGGTATAGGCATAGGTATAAGCACTTCCGCTAATCGGAACCGTAGCGGCAAAACGAGCATAACAGAAGGCCGTAAACATACAAGCTACAGCAGTAAATACAAATAATAGGGATACCGCAGGGCCACCATTGGCAGAGGCTTGACCTATGGCAGAAAAGATACTAGCCCCAATGATAGCAGCTACGCCTAAAAAGGTAAGGTCTCGAACTCCTAAATTCCGAACCATGAATCCACCTTCCAGCTTTTCCATTTCGATTTGATCAGAAACTATTTTATCAATGGACTTTTTGCGAAAAAAGGATGAATTCATGCAATTGGATTAGTTGATGTGATGGTAAGATTAACAAAAATACATCTTTCCCGAATAAATTCTAATTTGAACGATTTACTTACCTTTGTAACAAAGGAACAATATGTCGGTAGCGGTAGTCATTTTAAATTTTAATGGAAAACATTTTTTAGAGAAATTTTTACCTTCAGTTGTAACAAGCTCTCCGAAGGATTCTGTGTATATCGCGGATAATGGATCCTCTGATGACTCCAATGAATACATTAAAAAACATTTTCCAGAAGTACATCTTTTGATTGGCGAAGGCAATTTGGGTTATGCCGGAGGATATAATTGGGCATTACGATCCATCAAAGCAGATTACTATGTATTAATGAATTCGGACATTGAACCCAGTGAAAATTGGTTGAATCCACTAGTGGAATACATGGATAGAAATCCACAAGTAGCAGCAGTCCAACCCTTCATACTGGATTATCAAAACCCAGACCAATTTGAATATGCAGGTGCTGCTGGAGGCTATTGGGATAATTTAGGCTTTCCATTTTGTCGAGGTAGGATCTTTGATTCAATTGAAAAAAATGAAGGACAATATGGTACGAGCATCGTACAATGGGCAACAGGAGCATGCTTATTGGTAAGATCTGATATATACTGGCTTGTGGGAGGATTAGATGAGTATTTTTTTGCTCACATGGAAGAAATTGACCTTTGTTGGAGATTCCAGCGAGCTGGATATCAAGTAGCTGCTGTGGCAGAAAGCACGGTCAAGCATGTTGGAGGAGGTACTTTAGATAAAGGAAATCCATTTAAGACCTATTTGAATTTCAGAAACAATTTAATTCTATTATACAAAAACCTGTCGGGTAGAAAAAAATGGTTTACCCTATTATTACGAATGGAAGCTGATGGATTAGCGGGCATTCGATTTTTGTTAACTGGAGAATTTTCATTACTATGGGCTATCCTAAAAGCCCACTTTTCATTTTACAGCTATGTATTAGGCCATCACCCCAAGCAAAACTTAGCGCATTCTTTAGTTAAAAATACCAACACGATGAGGTATTCCAAATCCATCGTATGGGCATATTTCGTACAAAAAAAGAAAAAATTTAGCGACTTACAATTTTAGAATTCCCAAACAGTTGGATTATTTCTTTGGCGTAAATACCGACGGATATTCATCCAAAATGCTAAAATCAAATAAATGATGATGGGAGATCCCATCGTGATGAAAGTGGTATAAATAAAATACAATCGTATGCTGGAGGTAGAAATTTTAAACTTCTCTCCTAATCTAGTACAAACTCCAAAAGCTTGATTTTCAACGAAATACTTTACTTTTTCCATGTAGCTAAAATTATTGCCTACAAAAATATTAATTAATTACCCGATTCAAGATACAAAATGCGAATAATTCAAATTATTATACAAATATTACAATAATAAAATAAAATATTTGATATTTTGTAATATTTAATTTGAATTTGCTTGCATGCAATTGAATTTTATATACATTTGGACACTTAAAAGTTTTAATTCAGCAAAATTATCGACTTCATCCCTCCTAGTATCTCCCCGGTTTACACTCCAATTGATTCTACAAGTTTGTCCCAGTCAAAATTCTTGCGTCTAAAATTCTTTAAGATTTAATTTTTTAACATTAATTTTTTATGCAAACTGGTAAAGTAAAATTTTTCAACGAGACGAAAGGTTTCGGATTCATCGTTGACGATCAAACAGGTGAAGACATTTTTGTACACGTAACTGGCTTAGCTGGTGTTACGATTCGCGAAAATGACAGCGTTTCCTACGAAGTAACTGACGGAAAGCGTGGAGCTAACGCGATCAATGTAAAGAAAATCTAATTTTCTTACATGTCCTTGATTAGAGCAAATCAGTATTTTCCAATATATTAGGTTATCCTATTAAAATTGCAACATTGATCTCTAATAAAGAGAAAAGAAAAAGCCATCCCTCGGGATGGCTTTTTTGATTTCAATCATATTATCGATTAAGATTCTATCCATGCAATAACTTCATCTTTGCTCGGCATGGCAGCTTCTATCTTTAATTTTTTACGCATCCCTCCTAAATCATTAAATACTTTATTGGGATTAGCGGCTTTCAAAGCCTCGAGTGTTAAGATTCCCATTTTTTGTAAAGCAGGAATCCAATGTTCGGCTACACCTGCCTGAACAAAATCAGCGTCAGAAGATACTTCCTTCAATACTTCTGGTCTCATTTGTGGAAAGAATAATACTTCTTGAATGGAGGCTTGGTTTGTCATCAACATCGTTAAACGGTCAATACCAATTCCGATACCAGAAGTTGGCGGCATGGCATATTCCAATGAACGAATGAAATCGTGATCCATAACCATGGCCTCATCATCCCCTTTTTCGGCCAAACGCAACTGATCTTCAAATCTTTCTTTTTGATCAATCGGATCATTTAATTCCGAATAGGCATTGGCAATCTCCTTACCATTCACAAATAGCTCAAATCGCTCTACCAAACCTTCTTTTGATCTATGCTTTTTAGTCAGCGGTGACATCTCAACAGGATAATCGATAATAAAAGTTGGTTGGATTAAATTTGCTTCCACTTTCTCACCAAAAAGCTCGTCGATCAATTTGCCTTTGCCCATCTGCTCATCCACTTCCATACCAAATTCTAGACATTTAGCCCGTAAAGCATCCTCAGATAAAGCATCCACATCAACACCTGAATATTTAAGTATGGCTTCTGAAATGGATAATTTAGGATATGGTCCAGCAAATTCAATGGCATTTTCTCCTATCATCACAAGGGTTTGATGATGTAAAGTTTGAGCTACCTTTTCAAAGATTTTCTCTGTCAAGTCCATCATCCAGTGATAATCTTTATATGCTACATAAAACTCTAATGAGGTAAATTCAGGATTATGGGTTCGATCCATTCCTTCATTTCTAAACATTTTACCAAATTCATAAACGCCATCAAATCCACCTACAATTAATCGTTTCAAATACAACTCATTCGCAATTCGCAAATAAAGTGGCATGTCCAAGGTATTATGATGCGTTTTAAAGGGTCTAGCCGAGGCACCACCATGAATAGCTTGTAATACAGGGGTTTCCACTTCCAACCAACCACGCTCATCAAACATGGATCTCATGGTAGAGATGATTTTAGCACGCTTGATGAAAATATCTTTAACAGAAGGGTTTACGATTAAATCGACATATCGCTGGCGATAACGCATCTCTGGATCAGAGAATGCATCGTAAGTCTGCCCTTCAGCTTCCTTCACGACAGGCAGTGGTTTTAATGCTTTGGACAAAAGGGTGAATTCACGCACATGGACGGAAATTTCTCCCATTTGAGTCGTAAAAACATATCCTTTTACCCCAATGATATCACCAATGTCTAAAAGCTTTTTGAATACAATATTATATAGTGTTTTGTTTTCTCCTGGACATAAATCATCCCTTCTGAAATACAATTGGATTCGACCACTGGCGTCTTGCAATTCTGCGAATGAGGCATTTCCCATGATGCGAAAACCCATCAAACGACCAGCCAAGGTTACATCCTGAAAATTGGCTTCCTCAGCGGAATAAGTAGACAAAATATCCTTGGCATATACAGAAACGGGATAGGCTTCTGCGGGATAGGGATCAATGCCTAAAGCCATTAAATCCAATCTTTTTTGTCTTCTTAGTTGTTCTTGCTCACTTAAAACCATGGGGTATTTGCTAATTTCTAAAATGAATTGCAAAATTAACCAATTATAGGCCGATTAAAAAATGGACATCTATTTCATGTAAAATTTACTGCAGAATATTAATAAATTAAATCAGACAAATAGGTTCAATTCTATCGATTTTACTTGGACATTTTACATAAAATCGCATCAAATCTAGCTTTAACAATGGTTGATTTGTCAGTTTTTGGCACATGCTTCAAATTTGATAATCTGCCAATTCTTAAATCTTGTTAATAAAATAACGAGTTCAGAACATTGGCACACATTTTGCGTTAATTTAGCAAAACTAAAATCTAACGCATTTTTAATATTATGGAAATCAAAAACCACCTTAAAACGTATGTGATTATCGCCTTACTTTCTAGCGGAATCACCCTTGGCGCCTATTCCTTATTAAATTTAGGTTCCTCGCACACCCTAGGTGATGCACCTTCTGCATTTACAAGTTCTGTTTCCAACCAACAAAATGTCCCCGGAAATCCTGGAGAATTCACCTTTGCAGCTGAAAAAACTACACCAGCTGTGGTACACATTAAAACTAAAATGACAGCTAGACAGAGTCGTCAGTCATCCAGTCCATTTGATGATTTTTTTGGTTTTGGAGACCCTTTTGGCGGCCGACGTCAACAAGCTCCACAAACACAAGAAGCCTCGGGATCAGGGGTAATTATTAGCTCGGACGGATATATTGTCACAAACAATCACGTGGTTCAAGAAGCCGAAGAAGTGAGCGTTATCTTAAATGATAAGCGAGAATTTAAAGCTAAAGTAATATCAACGGATCCATCATCTGACTTAGCTGTAATTCAAATCAAAGCTGAAAATTTACCATTCTTGAGTTTCGGTGATTCAGACGCACTTCGGGTGGGAGAATGGGTGTTGGCAGTTGGAAATCCATTTAATTTAGAATCAACGGTTACTGCGGGAATAGTTTCAGCTAAGGGCCGTCAAAACATCATTGATCGTGATGGAGATACTAACCCTTTGGAATCCTTCATTCAAACCGATGCCGCTGTCAATCCAGGTAATTCAGGTGGGGCCTTGGTTAATCTTAAAGGAGAGTTAATTGGTATCAATACGGCTATCTATTCTAGAACAGGTCAATTCGCTGGTTATTCTTTTGCCGTTCCGGTTAGTATTGTGAAGAAAGTATCATCTGATTTAATCAAATACGGAAATGTGCAACGCGGTTTCTTGGGGGTAAGTATCACGGAGGTAAATGCCAAATTGGCAGAAGAAAAAGACCTAAAATCCAAAGATGGGGTTTATGTGGGTGGCTTCTCTGAAAATTCGGCAGCCAAAGATGCAGGTATTAAAATAAATGACGTCATCACTAAAATCGATGGAACTGATACCAAATCATCTTCTAAATTAATGGAGATTGTCGGTAGAAAGCGTCCAGGTGAAAGTATTTTGGTCACAGTGAACCGTGATGGTCAAACCAAAGAGTTTAAAGTGACATTAAAAAATAAAGATGGTAATACCTCCATTGTGAAGGGTGATGCAGGCGAATCGACTAAATCTGAATTTTTAGGCGCTAAATTTGGTAGCCTAAGCAGCGCTGATAAAGAAAAATTCAAAGTAAGTAATGGTGTAAAGGTTATAGAGGTATCAGCTGATGGCCGACTAGAGATGTATGGTTTATCGAAAGGATCGATTATTACTAAGATCAACGATAAAGCCGTTAGTGATCCTAAAGAAGCTGTTCAGTTATTGGAAGCACGTAAAGGACGGATTAAACTTGAAGGAGTGGATGTGGACGGTTCTCGTTTCATCTATGTATTATAAATAGATTGATATTTTGAGGTTTTGACATATTAAAAATCCCCCGAAAATCGGGGGATTTTTTTGTTTTTGAACGCTAATTTCCTAACGCTGGCAAGGTTCCAAACCTTGACAGCGTTGAGCGTTCATAACGTTTTTGGAAATAAATATGTTGTCCAAGAAACTGATATTGTAAACAAAGTTGAACTCTGGATACAAAAAAAAGAGCCAAACATCCGCTAGGCTCTTTTAACTTTTATATTACTAGAATTACTTTTTATAAGTAACTGTTTTTACTGCTTGAATTGTGCGCTCAATACTTGGCAAAATTTCTTCAATCAAAGTAGGAGCATAAGGTAAAGGCAAATCCTTCGAATTTACGCGCACTACTGGAGCATCGAGGTAATCAAATGCCCAACGTTGTAAATGATAGGTAATTTCAGACGAAATAGCCGATAATGGATTTGCTTCTTCAACCACAACACAACGGTTCGTTTTCTTAACGGATTCTACCACTGTAATATAATCAATAGGACGTACACTACGCAAGTCAATAACTTCCGCATTAATCCCCATTTTAGTCAATTCTTCCACTGCTGGCATTACCACGCGAGAAAGCATTTTACCAAAGGTTACAATGGTTACATCCTTTCCTTCTTTCACAATATTGGCTTTACCAATTGGAATTAAAAATTCTCCATCGGGCACCATGCCTTTATCTCCATACATTAGTTCTGATTCCATGAAAATAACAGGATCATTATCACGTATAGATGCCTTTAATAATCCTTTGGCATCGGCGGGATTCGAAGGAACAACCACTTTCAAACCTGGAGTATTGGCATACCAGTTTTCAAAGTTAGATGAGTGCTGAGATGATAATTGACCCGCATTTCCTGTAGGGCCGCGGAAAACAATTGGGCAAGAATATTGACCACCAGACATCGACATCATTTTAGAGGCCGAATTGATAATTTGATCAATGGCTACTAAGGAGAAGTTGAAAGTCATAAATTCGACAATCGGACGTAAACCATTAGCGGCAGCACCTACTCCAATACCTCCAAAACCTAACTCTGCAATTGGAGTATCAATTACCCGGTCTGGACCAAACTCATCCAACATCCCTTGGGAAACTTTGTATGCTCCATTGTATTCGGCAACTTCTTCACCCATTAAAAAAACGGATGCATCACGTCGCATCTCTTCTTGCATTGCCTCACGCAAGGCTTCTCTGAATTGAATCTCTCTCATAAAATGTTAAGGTGTATGAAAAAACATAACCGCGCAAAATTAGGTAAGAAAAAGCATACCACAAAACCAAAATTAGGTTCTCAAATTGCCCATTTTGAGAAATTCGTGGTATTTTTAAACTTTAATACCAATTTTACATCTCATGTCCATACAAATAGCTTCGATTTCCACTTCATTACCTGCATTTCTCGACTCTAAAAACTATTCTAGGGTTATTGTATTAGTGGATGAGCTAACGCAAAAACATTGTTTATCCAAGATTGAAAATATTCTTCCTAAAAATTACATTAAAGTTGTTATCAAATCGGGTGAAACAAATAAAAACCTGACGACCTGTGTGAAAATATGGGAAGTTATGACTAAATCAAATTTGGATAGACATGCCTTGATGATCAATTTGGGGGGTGGTGTCATCGGAGATATGGGAGGTTTCTGTGCTTCCACCTATAAAAGAGGTATTGATTTTATACAAATACCCACTACTCTTCTGGCCCAAGTAGATGCTAGTGTCGGGGGGAAATTAGGTATTGATTTTCAAGGTTTCAAAAACCATTTGGGCGTATTTCAATTACCCAAAACGGTGTTGATTGACCCAACTTTCTTAGAAACATTGACAGAAAGAGAAAAAAGATCTGGTTTTGCTGAAATTATTAAACACTGTTTAATCCGTGATGCCGCTAAATGGTCTGAAATAAGTCAAATAGATTGGCAAGAAAACGATTTTGCTACTTTGGTCGCACATTCAGTTGCCATCAAAGAAGCCATTGTTACCGAAGATCCTAAAGAAGCTGGAATCCGTAAAATCCTGAATCTAGGACATACCTTAGGACATGCTGTCGAGACTTTTTTATTAAACCAAGGTAAAAGAAAAATCTTACACGGTGAAGCGGTAGCTGTAGGAATCATCACAGAAGCCTACCTTTCTTATGAGCGAGGTTTAATCAGCATAGTTGAATTAGAAGAAATTGAGGCATATCTATTTGCCACCTATGGAAAAGTACCATTGCAAGAAAGTGAAATTCCTGAAATTATCCGTTTGACCATGCAGGACAAAAAGAACCTTGGAAATGAGGTTCGTTTCTCATTATTAACAGGAATTGGTGATTGTGGGTATGATATTCCTGTTGGGAAATCAGAAATGAAAAAAGCACTCCAATATTATATTGGCTAATTACTCAATTACTTGTGGCACTTTAAAATAACTTTCATTGGTGTCTGGACCTAATTTCAACGCTTTTTGACGATCTAACATCGATTTGGCTTGATCTTCTCTAAAATGATTTAAAGCAGGAGTCATATGAACTAAGGGTTCAACTGATGATGTATCTACTGCATTCAATGCTTCCATCCAATCCAAGACTTTATTGATGGAATCCTGCATATCTTGAATTTTTTCCTCTTTTAGCTCCAGACGTGCCAAATGAGCAATTTTAATCACATCGTCCTTATTTACCTTCATCGTTCTTAGGATTTAACTTTTTATCATCTGGCATCTCTTTGTCCAAAAATGCATTTAATGCATCGCGATTCAAGGTCGACGTAATTTGTCCAAATGAATCAATATTCATCTCAAAGCCTGCCAAATCGGGATGTACCTTGGGAGCTTTCTCTTGGATTTTCTTAGATTTATCTTTCATATTTAAATGGTGGGAAACTTTTCTAAGGCCTTATTTAATCTTGCTAAAACTTGATCCTTTCCCCAAAGTTCCAAAGATATCATTAAATCTGGTCCTGCACCTTTTCCACTCATAGCTACGCGAAATAATTGCATCACTTTACCCATTTTGATACCCGCTTGATCCAAACATTCTTGGATGGTTTGTTTGATCTGATCTGCATGCCAATCATGACAAAGAGGTAAGGAGGCTACAATAATTTCCAAAGCTTGTTTGGTTTCTGCATTCCATTTCGAAGCCAACACCGACTCATCATAATTTTCAGGAAATCCAGAAAATTCTTGAACCATTTGCTCGAGCTGTTGCGGAAATGTAATACGGTCCAAAAACAAATGAACATAGGCTTCCCCTTTTTCCATCTCAATAGATGGTAAATAAGTAGCAGCTAGCTCTTTTGCATCATGTTGTTTCAAATATTGCTCATTGAACCATTGAGCCTTTTTAACATCGAATTTTGCCCCAGCTTTATTGATTCTTTCCAAAGAAAAGGCTTCTATTAAGTCTTCCAAAGAAAATAACTCTTGTTCTGTTCCTGGATTCCAGCCTAAAAAGGCTAAAAAATTCAATGTCGCTTCTGGCAAATATCCTTCTTGCTTAAAGCCTTTGGAAATAGCTCCTGTTTGAGGATCTTTCCATTCCAAAGGAAAGACAGGAAAACCACCTAAATCAGCATCTCGCTTAGAAAGTTTACCGTTTCCTTCTGGCTTAAGTAATAGAGGGAGGTGGGCAAAATGAGGGGGATTCCAGCCAAATGCTTGATATAATAAAATATGTAAAGGAGCAGATGGCAACCATTCTTCCCCACGAATCACATGGGTAATTTGCATAATATGATCATCCACGACGTTAGCAAGGTGGTATGTTGGCATTCCGTCTGACTTCATCAATACTTTATCATCAATGCTGGAAGTATGCACATGTACCCAATCTCGAATGATATCCTGAAATCGAATTTCACCTTTGGCAGGAACTTTCAATCTAATAACATAAGGTGTATCATTGGCCAACAATTGATCTACTTCTTCTTTAGAAAGCGCCAACGAATTTCTCAATTTAACTCTTGTAACCGCATTATATTGAAAGGCAGACCCTTGGCTTTCAAAAGTAGTCCGCATGGCATCCAGCTCCTCTGAAGTGTCAAAGGCATAATAAGCTTTACCTGATTGGATTAATTCATCGGCATAAGCTTTATACATCGTTTTTCTTTCACTTTGACGATAGGGCTCAAAAGGCCCACCAACACCTATTCCTTCGTCTGGCGAAATACCTAACCAAGCTAAACTTTCCAATATATAGGCTTCGGCACCTGGAACAAAACGCGCTTGATCAGTATCTTCAATACGTAAAATGAAAGTACCTCCCAATTTACGAGCTAATAAAAAATTATATAAGGCTGTTCGAACTCCACCAATGTGTAATGGTCCTGTAGGACTTGGGGCAAAACGAACACGTACTGAATGAGGCATATGAATTTATTTATGGGCAATACAAGAAATTTCTACACGAACATCTTTAGGTAACCGAGCTACCTCAACAGTCTCTCTTGCGGGTGGATTGACCGAAAAATACTGGGCATACACCTGATTAACCTGTGCAAAATGATTCATGTCTTTAACAAAAATGGTACACTTAACTACATCTTCGTAATCATAACCCGCCTCTTTCAAAATGTAGCCAAGGTTTTTCAATACTTGATGCGTTTCTTCTTCAATATCTCCTCCAGCTTCCATTACCGAAATGGCAATTTGACCTGAAACATATAAGGTTCCATGAATAGCCACCGCTTGTGAATAGGGGCCAATCGCAGCAGGAGCTGATTCCGATAAAATTATTTTTTTTGTCATACCTTTGAAAAAAGAAATGCAAGTTACCAAAAAAATAAGGATTAAAGAATCTGCGACGAGCTTTCTCCCTAAAATATGCTTTCCAAAATTCAACCATTCATCAGCAAAAACAAAGGAATTGGCTTCATGCTTTTATCTTCCTTGTGCTTTGCTATGATGTCGGCCATGGCCCAAAGGATGAGTAATTTTTTCCCTTCTGTTGAATTAGTTTTATTTCGGAATGCCGTTGGCCTACCCTTTTTAGTACTTAGCCTTTGGCAGAAACCAGCTGTACAGACGGGTGGAAAACTAGGGTTCCTAATATTCAGAGGCTTATTGGGTGCTTTTACTTTGTATTGTTTGTTTTACGCTTTGGAACATCTAGGATTGTCATTAACGAATACCTATGGACAAGCCTTTCCGCTTTTCATTGCCATATTTACCTTTATCTGGATACCAACAGAAAGCTTAAAAAGCAAACAAGTTTTGTTTCTTTTGATGGGCTTCATGGGGATATTATTGATTTTTCAACCATCGGTGAACAGTCCTTGGCAAAAACATTCAGTAGGTTTATTGTATGCTATGGGAACAGCTTTAGGCTATATGGCGATTAAAGAAGCGCAAAAATACTACGATTCTCGATGGGTGATATTTTCCTTCATGGCCGCAGGCTTTACGGCTTCTTGCATTTCTTTAGCCATTGGAACGTGGGGTAATTTACCTAACAGTTTTTGGTCGGGCAAATGGGTGAACCCTCAAGGAATACAATACCTAGAAATTCTGATCATGGGACTTTTAGCATTAGGCGTACAAAGTTTTACCACACAAGCTTTGAGATTTGAAAAAACGAGTATCGTGGGCGCTGTTGGAAATAGTGCCGTCTTGTTTTCTATATTAATAGAAATAATCTTAGGACATGGACTCCCAGATATGATCGTAATGATTGGAATGGCATTCGTACTTGTTGGAAGCTATCAGATTTCAAAAAAATAAACGAAAATGCTAAACCTCGCCAGCGTTTTAAACGCTGTCGAGGTTAACGAAAAAAGGCTAATAAATGATATCATTTACTAGCCTTTTAAGCTTTTATTATCAAGATATTGATTAAGCAGTAGCTGAATTCATTACTTCCGTTTGTTTACGGATAGATTCTAAGTGAACCAATTTGAACAATTCTTCTACAAACTCAGGATATAAACCTAAACCTTTTGCTTGATTAGCACGGTCGCCATGTAATTGCTTCCAACGATCCAATTGCAATACAGCTACGTTGTTATCACGCTTGTATTCACCTAGCTTCTCAACAACCGCCATACGAGCCGTTAATACTTCTAATAATTCACGATCGATATTGTCAATTTTCTCACGCAATGCAGCTAATTCATCGGAGAAATCAGCACCATAATTAGCTTTTCTAACTTCTAGTTCGCGCAACATCTCTCCTAGTTTCTCGGGAGTAACTTGTTG
The DNA here is from genome assembly GCF_011250515.1 of Aquirufa ecclesiirivi. Lineage (GTDB taxonomy): Bacteria > Bacteroidota > Bacteroidia > Cytophagales > Spirosomataceae > Aquirufa > Aquirufa ecclesiirivi. The sequence goes on from NZ_JAANOP010000008.1 coordinate 50,856, forward strand.
TGAAGCATCTGACCAAGCCGCATCTGGATCACGGTGAGTTTCGATGATCATACCATCGTAATTCAAATCCAAAATGCGCTGAGATAATTCCATCAATAATGCACGCTTACCAGCCATGTGAGATGGATCGCCAATGATTGGCATTTGTGGAAATAAACGCTTCAATTCAACAGCCATAGCCCACATTGGTGAATTACGGTATTTTGTTTCTTGAGCATTTGAAAAACCACGGTGAATAGCACCTAATTTCTTAATTCCTGAACCTTGTAAACGCTCAAATGCACCTACCCAAAGAGCTAAATCTGGGTTAACTGGATTTTTCACTAAAACTGGGATATCGACACCTTTCAAGGCATCAGCCAAATCTTGTACGTTAAACGGATTAACGGTAGTACGAGCACCAATCCACAAAACATCGACACCATACTTCAAAGCTAATTCGATATGCTCTGGAGTGGCTACTTCAATAGCTAATGGCAAACCTGTTTCTTTCTTTGCTTCCACCAACCACTTTAATGCTGGCTCTCCCATGCCTTCAAAGCTTCCTGGACGAGTACGAGGTTTCCAAACACCAGCACGCATGATGTGCGCATAGCCTTCCGCTTTAATACGACGGGCTGTCTCTAATACTTGATCCTCTGTTTCAGCAGAGCAAGGTCCCGCAATGATTAGCGGCTTGCCATCTGTCTGAATCCATTCTTGCATCGGCACTACTTCTAAATTGGCATTCATAAATTTGGATAGATTAAAAGAGCCTAAGCTCAAACTGTTTTAATATTAATATTCTTGTGTTACAGATTCGGTTAAATTTTATTCACTTATATTTGCAGGCAATTTAAAAAAAATGACCCACCAAACATCTTCGAAAAGTTGAAAAAGCTATCTTTTGAGGACACCCAAATCGCCTTTGCTTCTAAAAGCGATTTTCAACTTCGCAAGTCCTATTGGATATTTGCGATAATGAACCAAAATTGGCTTGTAAAGTTAGGGACTTTTTTCATCAAATTATTCCTTTTCTTGCATTTACCTGTTAAAAAAATAATAAAAACTACTCTTTTTGGCCAATTTTGCGGAGGAGAATCGATACAGGAATGCCAAACGACCATCCAAGAATTGGATAAAGCTCACATCGGTACAATCCTTGATTATTCGGTAGAAGGGGAAGAAAACGATAAATCTTTCCAATTAACTAAAAATGAAATCCTTAAAACCATCGTTCAGTCGCATGAAAGTAGCGCAATCCCCTATGCGGTTTTCAAAATGACTGGGATTTTCAATAGTGAGCTATTAGAAAAATATCAAACGGAAAAAGGTTTGACGGAAGAGGAAGAAATTGACTTCCTGAAAAGCAAGGATTATTTAATTGAAATTTGTCAAGAGGCCTACAATCAAGGGGTTAGACTATTTATTGATGCCGAGGAAAGCTGGATTCAAAATTCCATCGATGAATTGAGTTATGAAATGATGCAACGTTACAATCAAAAGACAGCCATTATTTTTAACACGTTCCAAATGTATCGCGTCGATATGTTGGAGAACTTGCATCATGCCATTCAAGTAGCTGTTGATCAATCCTATTTCTTAGGAGTAAAATTGGTTCGGGGTGCTTATTTGGAAAAAGAGCGTTTGAGAGCACATGAGGATGAATATTCAGAGCCCTTGCACAAAGAAAAAGATGCGACTGACCGTGATTTTAACTTAGGAATTCAAGCCTGTTTAGATCATTTGGAGCAAGTTCATTTCTGCGTAGGAACCCACAATGAGCAAAGTTGTCAATTACTTTGTCAATGGATGGAAGAAAAAGGTATACCCCAAAATCATACTCATATCTACTTTGCTCAATTATTGGGTATGTCAGATAATATATCTTATAATTTAGCGTCTTCAGGATATAACGTAGCCAAATATGTGCCTTATGGGCCTGTTTCTGCTGTTATGCCCTATTTATTCCGTCGAGCTGAGGAAAACAGCTCTATTGCAGGTCAAACTTCGAGAGAGTTTGCCCTTTTACAAAAAGAAGTGAGCCGAAGAAAAAAACTATGAAGTTGAAATATTACCGCTACTTTTTAGTCAGCATTGCCATTATATTGATTGATCAAGCCATTAAAATATCGGTTCATTATTTCATGGAACCTGGCTATTTTGGTCAAATTGAAATTTTAGGAAGCTATTTCAAATTGCATTATACCCTAAACCCGGGTATGGCATTTGGGATTCAGCTTGGCACGGTTTATGGCAAACTCATGCTAACAAGCTTTCGCATTGTTGCCATGTTTGGCATAGGGTATTATCTCTACAGTTTCACCAAGAAAAAAATGCATGCTGGTTTATTGGTCTGCATGGGATTGATATTAGGTGGGGCCATTGGCAATTTAATTGATTCCGTTTTCTATGGTGTTTGGTTTAATAATGCCCCTCTTAATGCTCCAATGACATGGTTTCACGGACAAGTTATCGACATGTTTTTCTTTGATATTTGGGAAGGAATTTTACCCAATTGGGTACCCATTTGGGGAGGTAGCTATTATTCTACACCCATCTTCAACTTTGCCGACGCATCTATTTTTTGTGGAGTGGTACTTTTTTTAGTATTTCAAAACAAGTTTTTGGAAAAACATGAAGCAGAAAAGGTTGATACAACTTCAAACCCTGAGTCATTGAATGCGCCAGAAGAAGAGGAAAATACATTACATATATAGCAGGTATTTGTTATATTGAAGGATGGAAACCTACACCCTTTTCTTTTTTCTAGCGTTATTAGCCGAAGTTATCGGAACTGTGAGTGGCTTTGGTTCATCCATTTTATTCGTGCCACTAGCTTCTTTGATTTTAGATTTCAAAATTGTGTTGGGCGTTACGGCAGTTTTTCATGTTTTTAGTAATACCTCTAAAATACTATTGTTCAGAAAAGGGATTGATAAAAACATCGTCCTAAAATTGGGTATCCCAGCGGTTCTATTTGTTGTTTTGGGTGCTTTATTAACCAATTACATCCCACAAAAAAAGATTGAACTAAGCATGAATATCATCATCTTGGCTTTATCCATTTATTTGATGACTGGCGCCCACAATCGAATTCAAAAGAACAATCAAAATTTGTATACAGGAGGGGCTATTTCTGGATTTTTAGCAGGCTTAATAGGCACAGGAGGAGCAATTCGTGGTATCACCTTAGCCGCCTTTCAACTAGAAAAAGATGTATTTATCGCAACCTCGGCAGTGATCGATTTTGGAGTTGATTTAAGTAGAGCAGTTGTGTATCTATCTCAAGGATATTTTCATCAAGAACATCTTATTTTAATTCCGTTTTTAATCATCATCAGCATAGTGGGTACATATTTAGGTAAAATTATTTTAACCAAAATTTCAGAAAAAGTATTTCATTACCTTGTTTTGTCTGTCATCATCATAACAACCGTCATTCAAACCATCCATTATTTTCAAGATTAAACGGGCTATTTCTCTGGCCTATTCGACATTTTTTTTGCGAAAAATGTGTTTCTAGCTGAATAATGACGAAATTGCATAAAATTAGGCAAGCTCTATTCCATCGATTGAACCAATTATCGGGTCTTTCCGTTTGAACTATCAGCGTAACATCATTTTCATCCACATGGCTAACACGAACCTCATTGGACTAGACAGTCAAAAATCAGAACAATTAGCTGCTAAATTGAACATTCTTTTAGCTGATTATCAAATACTTTATATCAATGCAAGGGGTTTTCACTGGAATATTTCAGGTGAAAAATTCTTTGAGCTACATTTAAAATTTGAAGAAATTTACAATGATGCTTTATTGAAAATAGATGAGATAGCTGAACGAATTTTGACTTTGGGCCATACCCCATTACATTCTTTCACCGACTATGTAGCTCATGCAAGTATCAAGGAAGTGAAACATATTTCCAATGGAAAAGAAGCTTTATCTCATATTTTAGAAGGTTTTCAAGCACTTATTGTTTTGGAAAGAGAATTATTGAATTTGGCTTCTGAGGCCCAAGATGAAGGCACTAATGCCCTGATGAGCGATTACATTCGTGAGCAAGAGAAATCAATTTGGATGTTTGCTGCATTTCTTAAAAAATAAACCGTCTACCTTTTTAGACAACGAGTTCCTTTTCGTCCGACCGGTGATCAAGAAATCAAAACAATCCGGTCGATAAACAAAAAGGCACTATGTCATTTGAAAATTTAAAGTTAATTGAGCCTATTCTGAAGGCTTTACAATCAGAAGGTTATACTACTCCCACTCCTATCCAAGCCAAAGCGATACCATTAGTTTTGGATAAAAAAGATTTACTAGGTTGTGCCCAGACTGGCACTGGTAAAACTGCTGCATTTGCCATTCCGATTATTCAATTATTGACAGAAGATAAGCATTTACCAGCGGGTAAAAGACTAATTAGAAGTCTTATTTTAACGCCTACTCGAGAATTGGCCATACAAATTGGTGAAAGTTTCGAGAGCTATGGTAGAAACACTAGTTTGCGCTATAAAGTGATATTTGGAGGAGTAAGTCAACACAGTCAGGTGGAATCATTACGTGCTGGGATAGATATTTTAGTAGCTACACCTGGTCGTTTATTGGATTTGATGAATCAAAAAATTATCAGTCTACAGCATATTCAGTTTTTTGTATTGGATGAAGCTGACCGTATGTTGGACATGGGCTTTGTGCATGATGTCAAGAAAGTTATTGCACGTTTACCTCAGAGAAGGCAATCCTTGTTCTTTTCTGCGACCATGCCTCCTGCTATTGTAGAATTGGCAAATACGATTTTGCATAATCCTTCCAAAGTAGAAGTTACTCCGGTATCATCTACCGCTAATACCATCAATCAAGTGGTATATTTTGTAGATAAGGACAATAAGCGCAAATTACTGATTGATATTTTAAAAGATAAGAATATAGAAAGAGCTTTAGTTTTTACTAGAACAAAACATGGAGCGGATCGAGTGGCTAAAGATTTAACCAAGGCAGGAGTGAATTCCCAAGCCATTCATGGGAATAAGTCGCAGAATGCAAGACAAACGGCCTTGAATAATTTCAAATCAAAATTGACCCGCGTGTTAGTAGCAACTGATATTGCTGCACGTGGCATTGATATTGATGAATTAACACACGTCATTAACTACGAGTTACCCAATATTCCTGAATCCTATGTTCACCGAATTGGTCGTACAGGAAGAGCTGGGGCAAGTGGCATAGCCATTGGTTTCTGTGAGGCAGAGGAAAAGGAATACTTAAGGGATATTCAAAAATTAATTGGGAAGCAAATCCCTGTGATTGAAGACCATCCTTATCCATTAATGAACCACACCATTACTAAGAAAGCAGCTAAGCCTCAGCGCCCACCTAGAGCAGCTGGAGCTTCCTCATCCCATAGGAATAGCGGTACTCCACGAACAGGGGCACCTGCAGGGGCTAATTCTTCTGTAGCTACAGGACCTAAACAGAATACTCCTTATACAGGTTGGAAGAAGAATAAATACCAAGGAGGTAAATCATAATTCTTGCTTGGAAATTGGGGATTAAAGATTTGTCAACTTTTAAAAAGTTGACAAATCTAAGTTGACAATTCATTGTTGATAAATCAAATTGAATTACCTAAGTTGACAAAGCCAAGTTGAAGTAATGAAGATAACTAATTAAAACATAAGCTTATTGATAAAAACAGCCTTGATCAGCGAAAATCAATTTCTTTATTAGAAATAAAAAAAGGGTGCAAGTTTGACTTGCACCCTTTTTTATCTTACAAATTTTCTTATTTCTTCGTAGCTGGAGTTGCTGTTTTGGTTGCTGGTGCAGTCGTTGCAGCAGCTGGAGTAGCAGTAACAGGCTTAGGAGTAATTCCCATTTTCTTCAACACTAAATCAGAGATGCTTGCTTCTGCTGGATAATGTAATAAAATAGGTGCCGTTCCCATACCTGCATCATAGTTGAATACATAGGTATAAGCATTTTCATTAGCAACAGCATGCATATTTTCTTCAATTTTCTTCAATAAAGGTTGTAGCAATTGAGCTTGCTTCTTTTGTAATGAAGACTGAGAATTTTGTTGAAACTCCTGAATAGATGTCTGTAAATTCTGTAATTCCTTCTCTCTATCTTGCTTGATGATATCAGCAGTGCTAGCAGGCAATTTCTCAAATACCGCTAATTTATCTTGAAAGTCTTTTACCTTTCCTTGGTACAAAGTTTCATATTGCTTTTGCGTATTTTTCAAATCTTCTTCCACTTGTTTAGCTTCAGGCATTTGACTTAATATGTAATCTGCATTGATAAATCCGATCTTAATCTGCGCCTTAAGAGGCATAACAGCCATTCCGAACACTAGGCCCATGGCCAACAAAAATTTGGTTTTCATACGTGAGTTTAATTGATTATTAATTTTCTTTTACTTGTTTAATTTATCTGTTGATTTATCGACCAAATTAGGATCTAACTCCAATCCCAATTCTTCCAATACATAATCAGAGTAGTCGTGAACTGGATTGGTATATATTAAAGCCAACCCATCATTTGCTTTATCGAATACAAAATCTAATCGTTTTTGGCGAACGACTTTTTCTACAGCTTTGGAGATTTCATCCAAAATTGGTTTCAAAGCAGCTTGTTTGTATTTAAATAATTCCCCATCTGTCCCGAATATCTTATTTTGAAAAGACCTTGCTTCATTGTCTTTTTGACGAATGACACTTAACCTTTGTTGACGTAAATCTTCAGTCAATAATAGTTCTTCTAATTTAAAGTCTCTTTCTAATTTAGCAACTTCCTCATTTTTAGTTGAAATTTCTTGAATCCATTGTTTGGTCATTTGATCAATTTTGCCTTGAACTTGTTTATACTCAGGCATTTTAGATGTAATGAATTCAGTATCAATGTATCCGAATTTCTGGGCAAAAGACCTTTGTCCTAGCACCGTAAGCATCAAAATTAAGAAAAAAATCGACTTTTTCATTGTATGCTGCTAAATCACTATCGAATCTGCTGACCAATAGAGAAAGTGAAGGCCTGACGTCCAAAATCAGAATCTCCTGGTCTAGGCTTATCAAATCCAAAACCATAATCTATACCGATCATACCAAAGGCTGGCATGAAAATACGTGCTCCAAATCCTGCTGATTTATATAAATTAAATGGATTATAATCAGATAAAGTAGAGAAGTTGTTTCCACCTTCAGCAAAACCTAATACGAAAATGGTTGCTGATGGATTCAAGGAAACTGGATAACGTACCTCCATAACAAATTTATTATAAGCTACCCCTCCATTACCATAAGATCCAGATGGTCCAATAACACGATCCTTGTAACCTCTTAAACCAACAATATCACGGTTGAAAGAGAAACCTTGTACCATTCCAGATCCACCTAGGTCAAATCGCTCAAATCGAGTGGTTTCTTTTCCTCCATATGAACCCAAAAATCCTAAGTGTGCACGTGTGTGTAAGACAAATTTTCCGGCCAAAGGACTAAACCAGCTAGCATCCAACATCCATTTATGGTACTCGATGAGTTGGCCCGTTTTATTCCCTCCTAACAACGAGTAGGGAGGTGTTAATGATGCCGTCATGGAGAAACTAGAACCCGAACGAGCAAACGTAGGGTTGTCAATACTATTTCGTGAGAAATTGGTCATGAAAGTTACCGAAGTGGATATACCTTGTGGATATGCCCATGTATAGTAACGATCTACATCATATTGAGAAAAAGATAAAGAATGACTCAAAGAAAAATAATCATCTGGCCATTTCAAACGCTTTCCTAAACTGAAAGTAATGCTATTCACATTAAAGTGAGCCGACAACAAGGAATCAGGCACCGAATAACTTTGATAGCCTCCATACGCCCCTCCATATCCACCATAACCACCATAGCCGCCGTATCCACCATAACCTCCTCCAATGCCACCTAAGCCGCTACCATAGCCTCCGCCTCCGTAACCTGTTGTTCTAAACTGGTATGGATATGAAATACTACGGTTCAATGCAATAGAGAATGAATTGGGCTTCTTCCCTCCTAACCAAGGTTCTGTAAAAGTCAAACTGTAATTTTGAAAAGCTGCACCATTCGCTTGAAAACGAACAGCTAATTTCTGTCCATCTCCCGCAGGTAATGGGCGCCAAGCGGCCCAATTGGTTAAATTTTTGGCAGAAAAGTTATTAAATACCACACCCAAAGTACCTACAAAACCCACATAACCTCCCCAACCTCCGGATAATTCAATCTGATCAGAAGGTTTTTCTTCTACATTGTACTCAATATCTACTGTACCATCGGCTCTTGGCTGTGGGTTAGGACTAATCTTTTCAGGGTTAAAATACCCAATTTGAGATAGTTCTCGAACGGTACGAATAATCGCGGACTTGTTGAATTTTTGTCCTGGCAAAGTACGAATCTCACGCATAACCACATGGTCAGAGGTTTTCGTATTTCCATTCAAAATAACCTTATTGATCGTCGCTTGCTTACCTTCCGAGATTCGAATGGTTAAATCGATTGAATCTCCTACAATGGCTGTTTCTACTGGTTCGGCATTGTAATATAAATAGCCGTTATCCATGTACACAGAACTCAAATCCTCACCTGGATTACCACCCATTTTTTTATCGAGTTCTTCCGTATTGTATACATCCCCTTTCTTAACGCCTAATACATCTTTCAATACAGAATCTGGGTAGATGTAATTACCATCAAAAAAGATATTACGGTAATAATATTTACGTCCTTGAACTAATTTGACTTTTAGATTTACCGATGAATTATCTTGACGATACACCGAATCTGAAATCAGTTGAAAATCACGAAAACCCAATTTATTCATGGCTGCCAAAAGCTTCTCCTTATCTTCATCCCATTTCTTTGGTACAAATTTGGATGGCTTAAAAATACGTCCAAAACGAACTTGCTTGGTATTCTTAATTTTCCTCAAAATAAGGGAACGCTGAGCTGGCTCTATTCCGTCAAGAATGATTTTATTAACCTTTACTTTATCACCTTTATTGACCGTAACAATCAAGGTAGCATTATTTCCTTTTGTAGTATCCGTTTTTACAAGCGATTTCGTGGTAATATTCAAACGACCTTTCTCTTGGTAGTATTTACGAATAACTAATTCCAGGTTTTTACGAAGTGTTTCCGTAATAATTTTCCCTTTGTAGGCCTTTACTTTTTCATTTAAAGTCTCTCTTTCACCTTTTCTAATGCCATCATATGTAATGGCAAATAAACGAGGTCTTTCTTTCAATTGGATGCGCAACCAAATTTTATCTCCTTCTACTTTCTCCGCAAAAATCTCGACATCTTCCAAAATTCCTTGATCCATAATTTTCTTAATGGCGGAAGCAATGGCATCTCCTGGAACTTTGATTTTATCTCCAACTTGCAAACCCGAAATATTCACCATGGAATTACCATCGTAAAACTGAGATCCCGAAATAGAAATACCTCCAATGGTGTACTCCTGAGGTACAGAATAAGAAAAACTAGGTTCAGAGCTCGTAGGTGTGGTGGAGAATAAGCGTCCACCTAAGCCTTGAGCTGATAAGCCCTGACTCATAAAAACCATCAAACTAAAAAACAAGCCCAATGATTTCCATTGTAATTGGCACGCGTTAACTCGATTCATTAAATATCTATTTTTCATACGAAGCCTTAGCCTTCACTTTTAACTTGTTCACTCGTTTTTCCAAAGCGTCTTTCACGCATTTGGAAATCAACTATTGCCTGATGCAAATGTACTTTTCTAAAATCAGGCCAAAATAAATCTTCAAAAATATACAATTCAGCATAAGCCAATTGCCACAACATAAAATTACTAATACGATGATCTCCGCCTGTTCGAATCATTAAATCAGGATCTGGCATTCCAGCGGTAGATAATTGACTATCCATCATGGAATCATCTATTTCGCTAGCTGTTAATTCTCCTTTTTCAACTTTCTCCGCCAACTTTTGGGCCGCTTGAACCAAATCCCACTTCCCAGAATAAGATAGCGCTAACACCAACGTTAAACCGCTATTATCTGCCGTTTTATCCATCGCAGCCTTTAATTCTTTCTGCGATTTTAAAGGCAAAGAATCAATATTTCCAATGGCCTTTAAACGAACTTGATTCTTCATCATGGTGGGTAATTCCTCATTGATGGTACTAACCAACAAGCTCATTAATGCCATGACTTCCGCTTTTGGTCTATTCCAGTTTTCCGTGGAAAAAGCATACAAAGTCAAGTATTTAACCCCTAACTCTCCACATCCTTCTATCGTTTCCCTAACTGCTTGAATGGCATTTCTGTGACCAAAAATTCGATCTGTGAAACCCTTCTGTTTCGCCCAACGACCATTACCGTCCATGATAACGGAAATATGGGCAGGAAGATTGTTAAGGTCAATAGATTCTTTCACAAATAGGGCAATAATTATTCGAATAAAACAAAGTGGTAAAGATAGCTAATTTGAACACCTATTCAAAATACTAGGATTAATCAATAGACTTTGGGACAAAAGATGGATTGAATAGTATATGTGACAGAAAAACCCAGATGTAAATATTGGTCACCACCTTCTAAAGTGAAGCTATCCATATTGCCATCATAAGTAGCTACTTGGTCTAATTTATCAGAAAAGACTTTTCTGCTTCCAAATTCACCACGAACTCCCCAATTTTTATTGATTTGAAATTTCACTCCAATCCCATAAGGAATTGCGGGCGTCAAAAAAGCATCAATTTTATCAGGACTGGCAAATACAGCGGATAAGCCCCCGTAGAAATAAGGTGTCCAATTGAAATGTCTAGGGTTTACTTCATAGTCCAGAAAATTATAGTCGACAATTCCTGAAAATTCAGTGATGGAGGTGGCAAAAATAGAAGCATCCGCTACTTTTCCGTTCGGTGTAATCACAGTAGGTGATGTTCCTATTGGAAATAAAGTACTTGGTCGATTGGCAATATTACCTTGAATTCGGCTCACCAACATTTGAAAACGATACGTAAAGGCATGTCGCTCTTGATATGAAACAAATAGGTGTATGGCGGGTAAAGTTTCTTTCAATTCCGGCACACTTGGTCGATATCCCCAATCTGCCAATTCTCCTTTATAGGCTGTCGCACCAAATCCAGCTCCCCAGGTCCATCTTTGCGCTTGTAAGTCCCAAGGTGCGACAAACAAGAAAACAAGAAGACACAGTAAACCTGCCTTATGTCGTTTTAGGGGTATTATCGTGGTAGCGGAGGACAATCAATCTTATTTTTTAAATGATAAATCAAGCGAATTTGAGTTGTAAAATACTGATCGGAACCTTTAGCAATCAAGGGTGGATTACCTGACCCCGTAAGTAAATTGGGTCTACGATCTGCCAAAGTATTAGCCGCGAACCACTCTGTTGAACGGTCGGTAATTAATGAAGTTACCGCAGGAACATTCACTCGGTTATCTGAAACATCATCCAAATAATCTGAAAAAGCAATACGATATCCAAAATCAAAGCCTATATCAAAGGATTGATTGAGTTTGTAACGAATTCCAAATCCGAAAGGTACAGCACCTGTAATTTTAGAATAATCTACTCCTTCGGTTTGTAAGGATTGTAAATCTGTATTCCAATCCTGTTGAACAGGAGGAACAGTCGTTGAAAAATCGGTCTCATGCAATGCGGGTCTCCTTGTGGTTGGATTAAAATACACCCCAGAAAGTCCTAGATATACATATGGCGACAAAGTTCTACGTTTAGGTAAGTTCTCCTCGTTTCCTAAGATTTCATAAATACCAATCAAAGACAACTCTTGCATATCCGTTCTAAAATGCAAGTTTCGTGTATAGCTTGGTTCAAAGCGTCCAGCTGGATCAAAATAATTATCATCCGCAGCTAAACGTATGTACGTGAAGGACCCTTGGATACTAAAATGCTTTTTAAAATGACGCGTATATTGCACTCCTGCATTCCAACGTAACGTCTTTCCTCCCACATCCATTAAGGTCATGGCTGGAGCAATATCACCTAGATATGTCGATGAACCTGCCCCAAAACTAAAGGATGAATGCGCCTTAAAGGGATTTTTCGGAGCTGCTTTCTTGTCATTTTGACCCAAAAACCAAAATTGAGCCTGAGTAGATGCCGAAGCAAAAAATACAATCAAAATACATAAGCTGAAGAGTCTGAACATAGATGTTTCTACTGGTTAGATCATAAAACGCTAATACTCCCTCAAATGTTGTAATAAAAGGCGATACGAATATACAAATTTATGGCTTGTATTAAAAGTTAGCCCCTTATTGGACGATCATCCTTTTGTGCGTAGAAAGCCCAGAAGAACTGGACATATGCACTAAATATATCCCAGGTGTTAAGCCTAATGCATTCAAAGTCAACTGATAAGTGCCTTGAACCCTGGTACCCCGAAATAATGTCAATATCTCTTGTCCTTGTAAATCATACAAGGTAATTTTTATATCCAACACGGGTTTGTAAATGGCATATTGAATGACCGTATAATCAAATACGGGGTTGGGCATGGGCGAATTAACTTCCATTCCCAAAGTATCAGGCAAGGCATCGGGTGAATTCTTAAAAATAGGAACCCGTTCAAATGTCTGCTTAAATAATTCCTGTGTTTTAACAGCATCCAAACCCAAATGATCTCTCAAAACAGTGCTATAAATTTGCCGATAATCAAAATTATACCGCAAATCTCCGTTACTATCTAAATTGGTCAAACTAGGATTTGAGCCAATCAAGCCTCCTCTAACCGTATTTCCTATAAATAACATAGGAGCCGCCGTACCATGGTCAGTGCCTTGAGTTCCATTTTGATTCACCCTTCGACCAAATTCAGAAAAGGTCATTACTGTAACGGCATCCGCTAAACCTTGATTGCTTATATCATTCTGAAAAGCAGAAACAGCTTCCGAAATGGTCTTCCACAAATTGGCATGTTGTGTTTTTTGGTTGGCATGTGTATCAAATCCTCCAATATTGGCCAAATAAACTGGGGTTTCTAAGCCACCCGCTACTAAGCGCGCAATGATGCTCAATTGCTTAGCTAAATTAGTATTTGGATAGGTATAAGCATTTTTAGCTTTGTTTGCTGCATCACGAATAACCGTCGAATATTGTATGGATGAACTAGCGATTTGCTTTAAAAAAGCTAATTCATCTCCTGCCAAAGTAGCGGGTGGTAATTCGGAATCAGCTAAAGTTCCAGAAACCAATTGATAAAACAAATTAGGATCTTCAAAAACCGTTCCTACCCTACCCACATCGGTTTGGAATAATAATGATTCCACCGAACCCAGTTGAATCGCCATGGGGTCCTTCGGCAGTTTAATGGGATATTCGGGATATTGCATTTCTAAAAAGCGACCAGCCCAGCCTTCATCCAAAACAGTAGCTGCATCCGAACCTGTATTCCAAATATCCGTAGCTCTAAAATGGGAACGATTGGGATTGGCATAACCTACACTTTGTGTAATAGCCACCTGGCCTTTGTCGTACAATGACTTCATACTCATCATCGCTGGATTCATGTACATGCCCTTGGACAAAGGTAGTGCATCCGCTTTCTTGATGGATATATCAGGTCTTTTCGAGAAATAATTATCGTCCTCTGCAGGGATAATCGTATTCAGTCCATCATTTCCCCCATTCAGTTGGATGATGACCAATACCTTCCCTCTGGCAGCACTAGCAAAAGGCACAGCACCAAATGCCTTTCCTGTGAAAGATCCTAATCCCCAGGTTACCCCACCACTCAGTAGAGCCATTTGACGTAAAAACTGCTGACGGCTTAGTTCTTTTTTCATTTTTATGCCAATTGATATTCAGGTAGGCGCATCATAGCCTTCAAAAACTTATTAATTCGGGCGTCGGCATTGGGCGTGTAAGTAGACCAATTGGCAGCAATGGTGCCGTCCAGTAGCACTTCCAATAAAAACGCCTTTCTTGACTCTGTGAGAGGGAAACGAATGAACAGTTTAACCATCTCTTCTACAAACTCCTTGGGTTTTTCAGCATTGGAAGATAATCTGGCAAATGCGATGGGGTCTAATTTTCCTGTGACCGTTGCCCCGTTATATCGCTTTCCACTCAATAATGAATCCGTAAACCCTGCTCGATAAGAATAAGTTGTAGAACTAATCCAATCTCGTTGGCCTTCCCAACCAGACACATCTGGAGGTTGAAACAATTGCATTTGCAGTATGATAGCCATATCATACCAATTTTGAAGATCAGGATTTTTTAATTCCAATTGCTTGGCTGCACCTACGATTAACTCCGTCGGACTTTTAATCTTGGCGGCCATAATTTCTGGTTTATAAAATTCTTCGGACGTAAATAAGAATTTTAAAAGAGGCTTTAAAACAAAATTATTTTGGCGTAAAACAACAGCCATTTTTTTTACAAAAACTTCGTCTACTTTATAAAAGACAAATTCTTTGTAGATCTTCCGACATATGAATTCTGCTGCTGCAGTTTGTGTAAATATATGATCGATTAAACTGTTGTTATCAAATTTAGCCGTTTTACCTAAGACCGTGACAGTGGCTTCTCGGTACCAGCGGGTGGCATCAAAAACAGCCAATAATCCTCTAACTTGCCAACCCGAAAAAACCTTAGCGGCTTGTTTAATATCATTCTCTGTATAGTTGCCGATGCCCAAGGTAAAAAGCTCCATTACTTCTCGGGCATAGTTTTCGTTGGGGGAAGTACCCCGACTATTATTTCCATCCAAATAAATTAACATGGAGGGATCTATACTAATGTCTTTGACTAATTGTTTGAAATCTCCAAAAGCATAGGTTCGGAACAATTGATTCTGTTTGTATACATACTGCGGATAATTTACCTTTTGCCTTTCATTGGAAAAGTGGTTGTGCAAAAACAAAACCATTTTTTCTTGCATACTCAGAGATTCGTTGAGCATTCGACTATACCACCATTTGGTTAATTGCACAAACCATGGTCCCGCCATATTTCTGTCCAATTGGCTTTGTTCAGGTGTTAGATTAACCCAAGTATCTGGAGGAGCAGGAATAGATAAATCCTTTAAAATGGCTAGGTCTAATAAATCTTGGAAATTTCCATAACCCATAGCACGTTCAAAATCCGATTTGGAATAACCGAATAATACGCGTGATAGCAAATGTGAAACATGGGTGGTATTCCAAGTCAACATGGTATCCTAGATTTAATTGTATTTCATATTGACCATGAAACTCATGAGAGTAAATAAGCTTAAAGTAGTTCGTAATAATAAGGCAATCTATTCTAATTATCAATTATTTGATAATTAAACTTGTCATTTTTCTATATTCAATTTGATTTAGGAACTAAAAAAAGTGACTTACCGTTTTGATTAGGTTCATTCATTAAAAATTTAAAAGCAACAGTCGAATTTATCGCTTTGAAACGAAAAAAAATGACTTGATTTGCGAGAATAATCCATTTATCTATGTCACAAGCCTATAATCCACCACGAAGAGCTCCTCGTAAAAAATTAAAAATGCCTTTGTTTGGCAATATGGGAAGTGGTAATTCCAATCATGGAGACAATATGGAATGGGGAGGTAAAAATTTCACCAAACTCGTCTTTATTGTTGGAACCCTGGGCTTATTGGCCCAACTATATTTACCGAATCTTTGGTCAGAAAAAATGTATGATACTCAAAGTGAATTGATTGATTTGGATTTAGATGGCTCCATTCGTAAAAAATATACGGATGCCACTAACCCCAATGATGTACATTATATTTTGGTTGTCAAACAAAAAGATGGAACACGTCGTAAGTTAGATTTACATATCGCAGACCCTGTGTTTTTTGACCAAGTAGCTGTTCCACAAAGGCTTAAAAAAGCTAGTGGTTCGCTGGATGTTTTGGTCACACGTTTTTCAAAGCCAGATACCACACTCACAATTAAATTTAAGCCATGATTTCTCTAAAGATCAATCGTATTTTGAAGCATCGTATCACCGCTTAGGTTTAAGTCTAGCGTTTTTTAGAGATTAATTGGTAAATTGCATATTCAATTTTAAAATGGCCTAGGTAGGCACACATTCTATACAATGTTATCCATCTTCAGCAAAACAGTAACCAAAATATTTGGAACCAAGTCGGAAAGAGACATCAAAGCCTTGATGCCGATTGTCGATAAAATAAAAGAAGAGTACGCACGCTTGACGAACATCTCAGACGATGAGTTACGTCAAAAGTCGGCGGACTTCAAATCCCGTATTCAAGCATTTTTGGCGGATATTGATTCCCAGATTAACACCTTACATACTCAAGGTCAGGCGACAGAAGACATTGATGAGAAGGAAAAATTTTTCCAGGAAATAGACAAATTAAACCTCGAACGTAATAAGCAATTGGAGGTTGTTTTAAACGAAATTCTTCCAGAGGCTTTCGCTGTTGTGAAAGAAACCGCACGTCGATTTACCGAGAATAAACAATTGGTTGTTCAAGCCACCATAGAAGATAAATTCATTGCCTCCAAGAAAGCGAATGTCAAAATAGAAGGTGACAAAGCCATTTGGGCGAATACCTGGGATGCCGCAGGGAATACCATAACTTGGGATATGATTCATTACGATGTCCAATTGATTGGTGGTATCGTATTGCACCAAGGAAAAATCTCAGAAATGGGTACTGGAGAGGGTAAAACGTTGGTTTCTACGCTTCCTACCTATTTAAATGCCTTGGCTGGTCGTGGTGTACATATTGTAACAGTTAATGATTATTTGGCCAAACGTGACTCCGAATGGAATGCCCCTTTATTTGAGTTCCATGGTTTGAGGGTGGATTGTATTGACAAACACGAGCCCAATACGGAAGAGCGAAGACATGCTTATGCTGCGGATATAACTTATGGTACCAACAATGAGTTTGGCTTTGATTATTTGCGTGATAACATGGCGCGTAGCCTTGAGGATCAAGTTCAAAGACCCCATCATTTTGCCATGGTGGATGAGGTTGACTCCGTTTTGATTGATGATGCTCGTACACCTTTGATCATATCTGGCCCAATCCCTCGCGGAGATGAACAGGAGTTTGACACATTTAATCCACGTGTTCAGAAATTAGTAGAAGCGCAAAAGCAAATTGTGCAAAACTTCTTAGTGGAAGCAAAAAAACAAATTACTTCAGGTGATAAAAAAGAAGGTGGATTGGCATTATTTAGAGCTTTTCGTGGTTTGCCAAAATCAAAACCTTTGATTAAATTTTTATCTGAATCAGGCAATAAGCAATTACTTCACGAAACCGAATCCATCTATTTGGCAGAGAATCAAAAATTGATGCCTCAAGCGGATTCCCCTTTATTGTTTACCATCGAGGAAAAAAACAATCAAGTCGAGTTAACGGAAAAAGGTTTGGAATTCATGAGTGGAAACACAGAGGATCCTAACTTTTTCGTTTTACCAGACTTATCCATCGACTTAAACAAAATTGAGAAAAACAAAGAGCTTTCTGATGCTGATCGTTTATCTCAAAAGGAGCATTTAATCCGTGAATACAATGATAAGGCCAGCCGAATTCATACCGTTAACCAATTGCTGAAAGCCTATGCTTTATTTGAGAAAGATACCGAATACATCATCGTAGATGGTAAGGTAAAAATCGTGGATGAGCAAACGGGCCGTGTCATGGAAGGTCGCCGTTATTCAGATGGTTTACATCAAGCGATTGAAGCGAAAGAAGGAGTGAATGTGGAAGATGCATCACAAACGTATGCGACCATTACTTTACAAAATTACTTCCGTATGTACCACAAATTAGGTGGTATGACAGGTACTGCTGAAACGGAAGCGGGTGAGTTTTGGACGATTTATAAATTGGATGTTGTTTCTATTCCAACGAATCGAGTGATTCAAAGAAAAGATGCGGAAGATAAAGTCTACCGTACCGTTCGAGAAAAATACAATGCCGTTGCGGAAGAAATTCAAGAATTAGTAAACCAAGGTCGTCCTGTACTAGTTGGTACAACTTCCGTTGAAAACTCGGAATTGATCAGTCGACTGTTGACGATTCGTAAAATTCCACATAATGTATTGAACGCGAAGCAACATGCGCGTGAAGCGGAGATAGTGGCTGAGGCAGGTCAATCGGGTAAGGTGACGATTGCAACCAATATGGCTGGACGTGGTACGGATATTAAGTTAAGTCCTGAGTCGAAAGCTGCTGGTGGTTTGGCCATCATTGGTACAGAAAGACATGAATCTAGACGTGTCGACAGGCAGTTGCGCGGTCGTGCAGGACGTCAGGGAGATGTGGGTTCATCACAGTTCTTTGTGTCTTTAGAAGATAATTTAATGCGTTTATTTGGTTCAGACCGAATTGCAAAAGTAATGGATCGCTTGGGTATGGAAGAGGGTGAAGTTATTCAGCATTCTATGATTACTTCGTCCATTGAAAGAGCTCAAAAGAAGGTAGAAGAAAACAATTTTGGAATTCGTAAGCGTCTATTGGAATACGATGATGTGATGAACTACCAAAGAAATGCCATTTACAAGCGACGCCAAAATGCCCTTTTAGGAGAGCGTTTATCTTTGGATATCATCAATACGATGTTCGATGTGTGCCAAGATTTGGTAGGTCAATACACATCGTACAGCGAATTAGAATTAAAGGTAATTGAGTTATTGGGTATTGAGCCTCCATTCGCTGAGGAAGATTTTAATCGATTGACTTCTGATGTGAAGATTGAGCGCTTATTCTTGGCTGCGGAAGATCATTACAAGAGTAAAAATGATGGCATAGCTAAGCAAGTTATTCAAGTGGCGCAAGAGGCATTACGCCAAGGGTATTCAGGTATTCAAGTTCCTATTACAAATGGCAACTGGGTAACAGGTGTGGTGGTGGATGCTCAAAAAACGATCGATTCTCATGGGAAAGAAGTAGTTAAAGAGATGGAGAAATTCATCACTTTGACTTTAATTGACCAAGAATGGAAAGAGCATTTACGTGAAATGGATGATTTGAAGCAGTCTGTTCAGAATGCGGTATTTGAACAAAAAGATCCATTATTGATCTACAAATTTGAAGCCGTCAATCTATTCCAGCGCTTTGTTTCTCGGGTGAATGTAGATACCATTAGTTTTGTTTTAAAAGCTGAGATACCGGAAATACAACAAACAAACCAGGCACAGCAAGCGCCAAAAGAAAAAGCACCTAAATTACAACTGAGTAAGGATGAGGCAATCTCTTCCCTATTAGGCGGTTTAGCAGGTGGACAAGGAGACGAACAGCAGGAATACCATGACCCTAGTTCACGTAGTGAAGAGCGCATTGCTCCCCGTCATGCTATCAAAATTGCAGATCGTAATCAGCGAGTTACGGTGCAATACCGAGATGGTTCAACGAAGGAGCATGTTAAATACAAAACGGTGGAGCAAGATGTGGAAAGTGGTGAAGCCGTTGTAATCGCCTAAAAAGCGAATTATCTTGAATAGGTGGTTAGTTTTTAGCACGATGATAGGCTGAAAGACTAACCACTTTTTTTTATGAAGTATAGTATTAAAGATGCTTAATTTTATGGTTTTGTTTAAATAGTTAAACAATTATCTAAATAATAAAATTCTATAAACCCATTTAACTACATTTATGCCCTTCAAAAATCAAATTTTAACAGATCCTCTTAAAGGTGATATTTATGAGTTTTTAGAAACAGCTCAAGATAGTCAAGGAGAACGAGTGAGCATCAAAATGACCGTCAAGACGAAAGGGCAAATAGTTCCCATGCATTTGCACATGCTTCAAGATGAACACTTTACGGTATTGAGCGGTCAACTTACTGTACTACACGAAGGCAAATCTCAAGTATTACAAGCTGGAGAAAGTATCAGTTTAGCAAAAAAGGAGGTACATAATCATTTCAATAATCATGATGAGCCCGTGGAATTCATTCAGACTGTCAGTCCAGCCTTGGACTTTGATTATTTCATTGAAAATCTAATTAATTATACGATAGACCATCAGATTAAGGGAGGCAAATATGGCTTGATTCAACAATTGGTGACTTCCAAATATATGGATAGTAAAAGTTATGTAGCAGGTATTCCTATTCCGGTTCAAAAGTTATTGATGAATGTGGTTGGTCCTATTGCGAAGCTATTTGGTGTGAAAGCTTTGTATGCGGAATATTGTGGGGTAAATAAATAAAAAATTAACGCATTTCTAACGCTGGCAAGGTTTGGAACCTTGACAGCGTTGCGTTAACGATTAAATTTTCACATATATTGTCCAATATATTGATATTAAAAACACCTTACTATTGCAATGATAATCAGACATTACTACCTTATTCCACTATAAAAAATAGATTCAGAACATGTGAATACAAAACTTCCAAGAATAGTATATTGCAGTCATGTGATCAATCCAATAACATGAAATATAGCCTATACCTATTTATACTCATCAAATTCATTCTCCAATATACGCTCATTGATTCAAGCTATGACTTACAAAGAGATGAGTATTTACATCTAGATCAAGCCCACCATTTGGCATGGGGATACATGTCGGTGCCACCATTCACATCTTGGATATCCTGGCTTATATTACAATTGGGCAATCAAGTGTTTTGGATACATTTCTTCCCGGCTTTATTTGGAGCATTAACTATTGTAGTCGTTTGGAAGACGATCGAATCATTAGGGGGTCGACATTTTGCTTTGTACTTAGGTGCCATTTCGGTGTTACTCTCCGCCATTCTACGTTTAAATACACTTTTTCAACCTAATTCATTTGATGTGTTGGCATGGACAACGTGTTACTATTTAATCATTCGATTTATACAAACAGATCAATCCAAATGGCTATACTATTTAGCTATCGTATGGGCATTGGGCTTTTTAAATAAGTATAATATCATCTTTCTAGTTTTGGGTCTTTTACCCGCCATCATATTATCCGAACATCGTAAAATATTGGCTCAAAAGCGTTTTTATATTGCCATGTTCGTTGGCCTATTAATCATTCTGCCCAATCTACTTTGGCAATACCAACATCATTTCCCTGTAATTCAACACATGAAACTATTATCCAAGATTCAATTAGTTCATGTTAACCGCTTGGATTTCTTATCATCTCAAATTCTGTTTTTTGTTGGATCATTTTTTGTTCTCATTGCCTCAATTTGGTCATTACTATTTTATCCTCCATTTAAAAAATTTCGATTCTTATTTTGGAACCTGATTTTCACATTAGCTATATTCACCTATTTTAAGGCCAAAGATTACTATGCCATTGGCCTTTATCCTATCTATTTGTCTTTTGGCTCTGTTTATATTGCTTTTGTCCTACAATCAGGATGGAGAAAATATGTGCAAATCATTGCTTTAGCATTACCATGTTTGGCCTTTATACCCATGTATCAGTACATTTTCCCCAATAAATCAGCTAGCCTGATCATTCAGGATCCAGAACCATACCAGAAATTGGGTCTTCTTCATTGGGAAGATGGCAAAGATCACCACTTACCTCAGGATTTTGCCGATATGTTAGGCTGGAAAGCATTAGCTCAAAAATTAGATTCGGTCGTGGCAACTCTTCCTCCATCAAGCTTAGATAGTACCATCATCTTATGTGACAACTATGGACAGGCTGGAGCAATCAATTATTATACTCAAAATAAATCCATCACTGCCTACTCCATGAACGCTGATTATGCCCAATGGATACCACTCAAACAACCCATGAAACATGTCATTCTTGTGAAAGAATATGACGACGAAGACCCAAACAGAACAGAAGAAAGACCTTTATTTGATACCATTTATTTGGCTGGAGAACATGTGAATTCGTTAGCCAGAGAACACAAAATATCTATTTATGTATTGAAAAATGCCAAAATCAATATTAACAAACGTGTGCAAGATGAAGTCGATGAAGCCTTACTTCCAGAATAACAAAATAAACTTCTAACGTAAAATGAAACTTCTATTTACTACATTTTGATGAAGTTGGGTAAGCTGAAAATCAAAAAATAGTGCCCCTACCTTATCTATGCATGTATTCGGTATGAAAGAAGTGTCATCCACCTGCTTGGAAAACGTTTAATATTGATTAAATAGGCCATTGGTAATAATTTGTACTAAAGTAACCGCTCAATGACATTTAAAACCCAGAAAATTTGACTTATTATTAGCAAGAAATCAACATCTACCTAATAACCCCATGAAGAGCTTTCACCCCTATTTTTTGCCGACATTACTAACTCATTATCCACAAAAAGCGAGTGAAATCGTGGCAAAGATGGACCGATTATATCCTGAAATCTATGATGTTAGTTTAGCTACTTCAAAGAACCCCATCGACAAAAGACTTTCTTTCAGTGCCTATTTTTTAGCCATGATTCAAAGCTTGGATGAAAAAGGAGAAAGCTATGAGCAGATTCGACAGGTGTGTCTTGAAGTTGCCCATGATTTCGTTCAACCCAAAAATACTTTCCAAGCACTCATTAAAAAATGGCCATCCTACTTCATTCAAACTTGGCTTGGAAAATTATTGGTTCAAAACTTGAAAAAAGAAGCTGAAAAACCTGGTCACCTGGATGGTTTTGTGGCACGTATCATCACTGAAAAAAATGCAACACACGGTTTGGGCTACGGCATTGATATTCTAGAATGCGGTATTTGCAAGCAATTTCAGAAAAGAAATTACCAACGATTTACCTCCATTTTATGCGAGGTGGATCATATGACAACAAGTTTGGCTGGATTAGAAATGATTCGACAAGGCACGATTGCTTTAGGAGCTGAGTTTTGCGATTTTAGGTATAAAAAAATAAGTTAATTTCTCTACCAAAGAACAATATCATCGGCATTTGCCACCTCCATACTACCAGCAGAAGCTGTCAATTCAGACTTAGAACAACGAGCACGTGCAATAGCAATAGGTATTTTATTGACATCCAGTAATTCGATTACTTCTCCCTTTTCAAAATCTCCAAGAAACTCCAATACTCCTACTGAGAGTAAACTTTTACGTTGAGAAACAGCCTTTACTGCTCCTTTATCTAACACCGCTTTACCCCGTATCAAAGACCCCGTAGCCAACCATTTTTGTCGGGCATTAAGTGAAGCCTCTTGAGCTTCAAATACCGTCCCAATCTTTTCATTCAAAGCATCCACAATTCCCTCCCCTTGCTCTAAACCAAATATAACCACCTTGATTCCTAATCGAGTGGCCATCCGAGTAAAGGTTAATTTGGAAATCATTCCACCCAAACCAGAACTGGATTTATCTGTACTTACTACACTTAAGACCTCTGAATCTATTTCCTTAACATGTCGAATGATCTTTCCTTCTCCATCCAAAAGTCCGCCCACTGAAGTTGAAATCAACAATTTACTTGCTCCAAAACCCGTAGCAATCAAAGTAGCTAATTCATCATTATCCGAAAATTTCAACTCCACATTACTGACCACATCATTCTCATTGGCAATAGGAATAACCCCATTTTTCCAAAGTTCTTGATAGGTCTCTTTCAATTGCAAAAACTGACCTCTCTGAGAAAAATGATGTCGTTCACATAAACTTTGAGCAATAGAAATACCATATTTCTGAAAATAATCATTGTACTTGGCTATCAGAATAGGATTACCTACTGCGGCAGCGGCTTTACGTTCCGACAAGCTTCCTTTGTAATTTTTAAAGACCGATTTACCTGCAGCCACGGCCCCACTGGAAACTAATACAATGTGGAATTTCGGCTGTAATTGAGCGACTTGTGAAGCAATTTTTTCCAAGGTTTGCTCATTAACATCCCCATTGGCATGCGTGATGGAAGAAGATCCGAATTTTATTACCAGTATAGGTTTTGACATATGGAACGAAATATTCCTGCAATTTAAGCAATTGAATCCATTCTTAGGAATGTAGCATGAAAATGAAGAATGTAAAATGTAGAATGTAAAATGTAGGATTTTTTTATAAAAAGAAAACTTTCTAAGATTTTGAAATTTTATAGAAGCCATTTAACTTACTGGTATAAGCTTCAACCTACTCATTATCAATCATATGGAAACAGACAACTCGATTAAACAGCAGGCCGACAAATTGATTTTCCTAGGAATATTCTTGTTCTTTTTGGGATTGGTCATAGGGCTATTAATTCCCATTCTAGCTAAGCCGAGAATAGGTTTATCCTCTCATTTAGAAGGAGTTATGAATGGGATGTTCTTGGTCATATTGGGACTCATTTGGAACCGTTTATCTCTTTCCAAATTCTGGTTAAAAACATCTTTTCAATTGGCCATTTTGGGGACCTATCTCAATTTTTTAACCATTGGATTAGCGGCAGCTACAGGTGCGGGGAAATTACTGCCCATAGCAGGAGGAACAGAACAAGGATCTTTTATCGAATCTTTGATTACCATGGGCTTAATTTCCGTGACCATTTCCATGCTCCTTGTTTGCATTTTGGTCATGAAAGGATTGGTCAATCAAAGCTTGAATAAAAGCTAAATTGCATATAAAATTTAATAGTCTTTTCCAGGTAATTCAAATTGGCAAGTCTGTTTAAGGGCCTTGGCCAAGCGACTTTTATATTCTTTTCTGCTGATTTCAATGGCTCCATATCGAAGTACATTATCATTCATAAACTGAGTATCCAATAAGGAATATCCATGCTCACGGAGCATTATCATTAAATAATGAAAGGCGACTTTAGAAGCATTGGATACCAAACTAAACATAGATTCTCCAAAATAAGCACCACCCAAAGCAACTCCATAGAGCCCTCCTACCAATTTTCCGTCTAAAAAGGCTTCTACCGAGTGCGCAAAACCTCGATGAAAAAGTTGGGTATATAACTGTATAATTTCTTCTGAAATCCATGTTTCAGAGTCTGAAGATCGAGGTGCGGCACAACAGCGCATCACCGCCTCAAACTGGGTGTCAATACGTATTTCAAAGAGATGCTTATTGATGACAGAACGCAAAGATTGAGCAGGTTTATAAGTTTCAATCGGAATGATGGCCCTTGGATCTGGACTATACCAATAAATTTCACCCTCTTCTGCCATCGGAAAAACTCCTTTGGTATAGGCGTAAATTAATTGTTCAACCGATAATACTTTATCCTCTTCCATGAAATAATTTGGAGATTATTCGCATTTCCCCGCTGAATTTCTGAAATTGCGAGCTAATTAGGACAAACTTAGGACGAGCATCCTGGTTTACAAAAAGAATGCAGATAAAATTATTATTCGTACATCTTACTTCTCCTATCCGACGAAGGCGACGATACATCTTTAGGGTATGATCCCCTAGGGACCTGAGGAATGCTATTGTTTAAATTTTATCGTCGTTAAGAATGAATCCTTATACTGTTCAAGTTGCTAGTCAAGCCCATTTTGGCCTAGCAGAGTCTATTTGTCACGAAATGGCCGAATCGGCAAAAGCCCGTGGTACGGGTATTGCCAAAAGAACGCCTGAATACCTCCAAGAGAAAATGTCGGAAGGTAAAGCCATCATTGCCACCGATGATGTCACCGGAGCATTTGTGGGTTTTTGTTATGTAGAAACCTGGCAACATGGAAAGTTTGTGGCTAACTCCGGATTGATTGTCAATCCCTCTTACCGACAGTATGGCGTGGCTAAAGCGGTAAAAGCCAAAGCTTTTGAGTTGTCTAGAACAAGGTATCCAGATGCCAAAATCATCGGTATCACAACCTCTTTGGCTGTGATGAAAATCAATTCGGATTTGGGATATGAACCCACCACTTTTTCTGAATTACCCGTGGATGATAATTTCTGGAAAGGCTGTGAATCCTGTGTTAATTACGATATTTTAACCCGTACTGAACGTAAAATTTGCTTGTGTACAGGGATGATTTATGACCCCAATGCAGCCAAGAAAGCCTTAGGTGATTCTGAAGAAAAATGGTTATTCCTAAAAAATATAGCTGATTTCAGCAAATTGAAAAAGATTAAAGAAAAATTATTAATGCCCTTCAAGAAAAAGGGGAAATCCAAATAAACATGAGCAAGCCGAAAGTAATTTTAGCCTTTAGTGGAGGATTAGATACCTCATTTTGTGTCAAATATTTAAGCGAAGAGCGTGGCATGGAAGTGCACTCGGCTTTAGTGGATACGGGTGGGTTTTCTCCTGATGAATTAAAGGCCATAGAAGCCAAAGCCTATGCTTTAGGAGTAAGCTCACACGTTACATTGGATGTCGTGGATTCATATTACCAAGATTGCTTACGTTATTTGGTTTATGGAAACGTATTGAAAAACAATACCTACCCGCTTTCCGTATCAGCTGAGCGTGTATTTCAAGCAACGGCCGTTGCTAAATATGCAGAAAAATTAGGTGCAAAAGCCATTGCTCACGGAAGTACTGGCGCGGGAAATGACCAAGTGCGTTTCGATGTGGTATTCCGTATTTTGGCTCCTGAATGTGAAGTCATTACTCCTATTCGTGATTTACAACTTTCACGTGAGGCTGAAATCGACTTCTTAAAATCAAAAGGTGTGGTTCAAGAATGGCATAAAGCAGCCTATTCCATTAATAAAGGTCTTTGGGGTACTTCAGTAGGTGGGAAAGAAACCTTAACCTCTGATGGGTATTTACCTGAGGAAGCTTGGCCAACTCAATTGACCAAAACAACCCCAGAGAAAATCAGCTTGGAATTTGAACAAGGTGAATTAGTAGGAATTAACGGCAAAAAAGCCCGTTCTAAAGTAGCAGCCATCCGAGAATTGACGGAAATAGCTAGTGCTTTTGCCATCGGAAGAGATATTCACGTAGGTGATACCATCATTGGTATCAAAGGACGAGTGGGTTTTGAAGCACCTGCACCTTTAATCATCATTAAGGCTCACCACAGTTTAGAAAAGCATATTTTGACCAAACACCAGTTGTATTGGAAACAAAACATCGGTGATATGTATGGAACCTTGTTGCACGAAGGTCAGTTTTTAGAGCCTGTGATGCGCAACTTTGAAACATTCTTGGCAGATACCCAAAGTAATGTTACAGGTACAGTACACGTACAATTAAATCCATATCAATTCCACATCCTGGGTATAGAATCGAAATACGATTTAATGTCGTCTGTTTTTGGAGCGTATGGAGAAATGAACAAAGCTTGGTCTGGTGATGACGTGAGAGGATTCTCTAAAATTGTCTCCAACCAAACCATGATACACCGTAAGGTAAACGAAAAATAGTATGGCTAAGATAGGAATTGTAGGAGCGGCGGGATATACAGGGGGTGAATTATTGCGGATTTTGGTCAATCATCCCGATGTGGAATTGACCTGTATACTATCTAATTCACAAGCAGGTAAATTGGTTTCTGATGTGCATACCGATTTATTGGGGAGCACCTTTGCCAAATTCACGGATACCTTAAAACCTGTGGATGTACTTTTTCTATGTTCAGGTCATGGCGAATCAAAGAAATTCTTGGAAGCTAATGACATTCCTTGGCATACTAAAATCATTGATTTAAGTACCGACTACCGGGATGAATCGGATGGATTCGTCTATGGACTTCCAGAATTCCAAAAAGCAAAAATTCAATCGGCACAAAAAATAGCTAATCCTGGTTGTTTTGCCACTTCCATTGAATTAGCGCTATTGCCTTTGGCAGCGGCAGGAAAAATAACTGGAGATGTGCACGTTTCGGCTATCACAGGTAGTACCGGAGCTGGTCAGTCATTATCGAACACAAGCCATTTTTCTTGGAGAAATAATAATATTAGTATTTATAAAGCTTTCACACATCAACACCTGGCAGAAATTGGTCAAACCTTAGCCTTTGAAAAAAAGGCCCCTTTGATCCATTTCGTCCCTTATCGAGGTAATTT
Source organism: Aquirufa ecclesiirivi (assembly GCF_011250515.1). GTDB lineage: Bacteria > Bacteroidota > Bacteroidia > Cytophagales > Spirosomataceae > Aquirufa > Aquirufa ecclesiirivi. Next base: position 78,680 of record NZ_JAANOP010000008.1, read on the forward strand.
CTCTCGGGGAATCATGGCCAATGTATATACTCCTTATTCGGGCACTCTGGAAGAGGCCTTGGAATTATACCATGACTACTATGAGTCCTCGCCCTTTGTCTTCGTATCTAAAGCCAGCATTGATTTAAAGCAAGTGGTCAATACCAACAAATGCTTGTTGCACTTAGAAATCCACCAAGGTCAATTGTTGATTACTTCCATCATCGACAACTTGATTAAAGGAGCTTCAGGACAAGCTGTGCAAAACATGAACATCATGTTAGGTTGGAAAGAAGATGAAGGTCTACGATTAAAAGCCATTGGTTTTTAATCCATGTTACCTAGATTTTCATTCAAAAAACACGTATCATCATGAAATTATTTGACGTATATCCACTTTATCCTATTGAACTTGTGAAAGCACAAGGCGTTACTTTATGGGATAAAAAGGGTCAAACATACACGGATTTATATGGAGGTCACGCGGTGATTTCCATCGGACATTCGCATCCTTATTATGTAGCTAAATTGACCGAACAATTACAGAACATTGGTTTTTATTCCAATTCTGTCATTATTCCTGGCCAAGAAGAATTGGCGGAAAAGTTGGGTAAATTATCGGGCTATCCAGATTATCAATTATTCTTAACTAATTCAGGTGCTGAATCCAATGAAAATGCCTTAAAATTGGCCTCTTTTCATACTGGACGCAAGAAGGTGGTGGCCTTTAAAAATGCTTTCCACGGTCGTACCGCTGGTGCAGTAGCCGTAACGGACAATCCAAGCATTGTTGCCCCAATCAACGACACGTCGCATGTTAGCTTTTTGCCTTTTAATCAAATTGAGGGCCTAGAAGCTGGAATTACGGAAGAAACGGCAGCAGTGATTGTGGAAGGAATTCAAGGTGTTGGAGGTATCCAAGTAGCTGGAACGGAATTTTTAAAGGCTTTAAGAAAACGTTGTGATGAAACTGGCGCTCAATTAATTTTGGATTCTGTGCAATGTGGCTATGGCCGTTCTGGCAAGTTTTTCTCCCACCAATATGCGGGTATTCAACCTGATATGATGACTACTGCGAAAGGCATGGGGAATGGCTTCCCGATGGGTGGTGTATTAATTGCTCCACATATCAAAGCAAGTTATGGACTCTTAGGTACCACTTTTGGGGGTAACCACATGGCATGCGCCGCGGGAAATGCTGTTTTGGATGTCATTAGAGATGAAAACTTAATCGAAAATGCAGCAAAAATCGGGCAGTATTTGATGGATCAATTGAGTCAATTTAGCTCAGTGAAAGAAGTTAGAGGAAAAGGTTTGATGATCGGTATTGAATTCGAACAAGCCGTTGGCCCTATTCGTGATGCTTTATTATTTGATCACCATATCTTCTGTGGATACGCTGGGAAGCATACATTGCGTTTATTACCGAGTTTAGCTGTTGACCAAAAGGTGGCAGATCAGTTTTTAGAAAGTTTGACACAAGTCCTGAAAGCTTAAATTTCGGAGGCTCATTCTGATAAAGGCTTGCTTTTTCATTAGAAATGTGATTATTTTGCGTTTCTTTTGTGAACAGCTAAGGCTCTTAAAAAAAGACATTAAACAACTTATTATACATTATCAATGGCATTAATTACAAAAATTAGAGAGAAATCGGGAATCGCGGCAGCAGCAATCGCCATCAGTTTAATTTTATTTCTCATCGGTAGTGATATTTTCCAAGGAAGATCGTCTTTATTTGGCTCTAATAACCAAGAAGTTGGCGTTATAGCAGGTGAAAGTATATTATTACCTGAATTCCAAAAGAAGGTTGAAGAGGCTACAGCCAATTATACGGCACAAACGGGTAAAGGTCCAGGGGAGCAAGAAGCTACCATGATCCGTGATCAAGTTTGGAACCAATACATCTTAGATATTGCCTACAAAAAGGAATTTGATGCGTTAGGATTGAAAGTTTCTTCGGAAGAATTGATTGATATGGTGCAAGGAAATAACATCCACCCATCAGTTCGTCAGCAATTCACTAATCCTCAAACAGGTCAATTTGATAAGACATTCGTGATTCAGTTTTTGAAAAACTTAAAAACGATGCCGGCGCAGCAGCAACAAGGCTGGGCTAATTTTGAGAAATCGATTGCTCAAGATCGTATTCGTTCTAAGTATGAAAACTTAATCCGTTTATCAACCTACGTCAATACAGCTGAAGCACAAAAAGAATACCAAGCACAAAATTCCAAGTTTTCTGCTCGTTTCTTATACGTGCCTTTCTTCTCGATTCCTGATTCAGCCATCAAAGTAAGTGATGCGCAATTGGAAGAATATTTAGCGAAACACAAAGATCGTTTCAAAGGTGTTAATTCACGTTCTATCCAATACGCTACTTTTCCAGTAGTTCCAACGGCTCAAGATACGGTGGAATTTTACAACCAAATCAAAAAATTAGCGAAGGATTTAGCTGTTGCACCGAACGACTCGGCATTTGCGATGTTGAACTCCGATGTACGTACTCCTTATTTATTGGCATACTCAGAAATTCCTGAAGTGGTTAAATCACAATTAGGCACGTTCCAAGTAGGTGGTATCTATGGACCATTCAAAAACGGTTTGACTTATTCGATTTACAAATACGGTGGAGTTAAAAAAGATAGCTTATTCACTGTTCGTGCCAGCCATATCTTAATTGCCCCAGCGAATAAAACAGATTCTGCTAAAGCACAAGCTAAGCAAAGAGCAGAAAACATCTTGACTCAAATCAAGGGTGGTGCAAGCTTTGAAACGTTGGCTCAATTGAACGGAATGGACGGTACTGCACAAAATGGTGGTGATTTAGGCTATTTCAAGAACAACGGTTCCATGACAAAGGCTTTTGAAAAAGCGATTTTTGGATTCAATGGTGCTGGTTTAATGCCAGGTGTGGTTGAAACTGAATTTGGTTATCACATCGTTAAAATCACGGATGCAAAGACCAATACCGCTTACCGATTAGCTGCTATCAATAAAACCATTGCTCCTTCTCAAGCAACATTAGATCGTGTTTACACACAAGCAGATGCATTTGCTAATGCGAATGGTACGATTGGTGCTTTCGAAGCAGCTTTGAAAAAAGATAAAAATATCATCATGATGCGTGCTGAGCGTTTGTTGGAAAATGCAACCAGCATCAACAACTTAAGCAATGCACGCGAAATTGTTCGTTGGGCATTTGATGAAGGTACATCCGTAGGTGATGGTTCTAAAAAAGTATTTGAGCAAGATAATCAATACATTGTGGCTTATTTAACTGGAAAGACGGATAAAGACAATGTGAAGGTGGATGATTACCGTGAGGGAATTAGCAACTTGGTTCGTGCAGAATTAAAAGGAGAGAAAATCTCAGCTAAATTGAGCGGAATCAAAGGAAGCTTAGAGCAAATCGCACAGAAATATGGTGCTGGCGCTTTGGTTGAAAATGTATCGGATGTAACTTTATCAACAGGTATGTTGAATACAGCTGGTCCAGATGCTGTTGCTCTAGGTAAAATTGCGGGTTTAAAGACTGGCAAGAGAAGTCAAGTATTCACAGGTGATAATGGAGTATTTATTGCTGAAAAAACGGCAGCAGTAGCAGCTCCAGCTTTAGCGGATTATACGACTTACAAAACTCAAATCCAATCCATGGGTATTCAACGTGCTTCTTATTACATCAATGAAGCCATTAAAGACAATGCGAAAATTGTAGATAAACGCTACAAATTCTATTAATCAAAATATCCTTTATCTTTGAAAAGCATTCTGTAAGGAATGCTTTTCTTGTTTGAAACGAATAAGATCCAAATGAAACTGACAAAAAACGGCTTGTGGGCAATCTTGATTGGTGTGGGTATTTTACTCATCGTGCTTAGCCCTCAGCTACGGTTACGTTGGGATTTAAGCGAAGAAAAGAAGTTTACCCTCAGTGAATCATCGGTAGCTGTTTTGCAATCGTTAGATGGCCCCATTTCCATCAAAGTATATTTAGGAGGAAGAAATCTACCCGGTGGCTTTAAAAGACTTGAAAAAGCATTGTTGGAGTTACTGGATGATGTACGTTCCCAAAGCCCGCAGCGCATCGATATCGAGCAAATAGATGTATATAAGACCTATCCTAAGGAGAAAGATCGACAAGCGCTAATTTTTTATTTAGATTCATTGGGCATCCCTCCTACCAATGTCGTAAATCAGGAAGATGGACAACAGGTACAGCAATTGATTTTTCCAGGTATTGTTATTGAGAAGTCGGACCGTCAGGCAGCTATTTTATTACTAAAGGGTAATAAGTTAACCAGCCCCCAAGAAGTGCTGAATCAGTCCATTGAAGGCCTGGAATACGAATTGATGCAGGGGATAAGACAAGTTCAGGATAATCGAGAACGAAAGAAAATTGGTTTCTTTTTAGATCACAGTCAAGTGCCCGCCATCAAACAATTGGATTTGATTGCACAGTTGAAAAAATCTTACGACCTATATCCGGTTGATTTATCGCAATCGCTAACTTTAGATGGCTTAGATGCCATTTGCGTCATACAGCCTTCCATCAAGTTTTCTACAGAAGATCAATATAAAATAGACCAGTTTTTGGTTCAGGGAGGTAAAGGCATTTTCTTTCTAGATGGTGTTAGGATAGATACCTTGGAGAAGCAAGGATTGATTGTTACTCCGCAGGACTTAGGTTTACAGAATCTGTTATTCCAATATGGGGTCAGATTAAATGCCAATTTGGTGAAAGATGCACAATTGTGTGGAGCGATTCCGTTGGCAGTGGGTAATTTTGGTAATCAAGCTAATTTGGAATTAATGCCTTGGCCATCTTTTCCATTACTGAATGGAAATCCGAATTCAGTTATTACGAAAAACCTAGATGCCATTTATGGGCGTTTTGTTTCCAGTTTGGATACGATACAAAGTGGTCAAAGCCTAAAGAGAACAGCTTTATTAAAAACCAGTCCTTATACGCAAGTTCAAAAAACACCATCCACCCTACCCTTCTCGGCTTCTGGCAAAGAATTTGATCCCGCTAAATACCAAGGAGGATCACAAGTGATTTCGTACTTGTTGGAAGGTAAATTCCAATCAGCCTTCACCAATCGGATTTTACCTACTGAAAAATTAGCGAAACCATTCCAGTCAAAAACCGACCAAGCTGGAGCCTTAATCATCGTGGCAGATGGCGATATACCATTGAATGGAATTGACCCTAGCACCAAGGCACCTTTGCCTTTGGGATTTGATACTTTTGCGAAACATACCTTTGCGAATAAGGACTTCGTTTTAAATGCCTTTCATTACTTATTGGATGATCAGCAGGCTTTATTGGCTAGAAATAAAAATGTTCGTTTACGACCTTTGGATAAAGTGAAGGTCAAGGATGAAAAAAGCTTTTGGCAAGGCATAAATTTGGCTATTCCGATTGCTTTTGCAGGAATTATCAGTCTTTTGGTCATACTGTACCGAAAGAAAAAATACAATGCTTGAAACCTTTGGTAGAATACCTAAATTATTTTAACTTCAAGGTTTGAATGCACCTGCAGGTGCCTTTATCACAAATACTCTTAAAACCATCATTTACATGAAATTTCTTGTAGCTTCTAGTGTCCTTCTCAAACAAATCTCAGCCATTAATGGGGTTGTTGCGAGCAATCCAATCATTCCTATTTTAGAGAATATTTTAGTTGAATTGGAGGGCAATCAATTGACCTTGACGGCATCAGATTTGCAAACGGTGATGACTACTACGTTGGATGTAGAAGGCGCAGAAAATGGATCTATTGCACTTCCAGCACGATTATTGTTGGAAACACTTCGTAGCTTACCTGAGCAACCTGTAACGATTTCAGCGGATCAAGGGACGTTTGGAGCAGAAATTTCCACACAGAATGGTCGCTTTAAATTGAGTGGAGAAAATCCTATCGATTTTCCACGCATTCCAGAAGTAGCTAAAAACCAATCCATTAGCCTTTCATCATCAGTATTGGGTGAAGCCATTGCTAATACCTTATTAGCCGTTTCGAATGATGATATGCGTCCTGCTATGACGGGAGTTTTGATTCAAATGATGGGAGATCATACCAATTTTGTGGCAACGGATGGTCACCGTTTAGTGCGTTACCGCAGAACGGATATTCGTCCAGAGGCACAAAGCAGCTTGATTTTACCGAAAAAAGCCTTGTCATTGTTGAAATCAACTCTTCCAATGGATGATACCACGGTAAAAGTAGAGTTTAGTCAATCGAACGCTTTCTTTACCTTCCAAAGCTTTTCTTTGATTTGTCGGATTATCGACGAGCGTTTCCCAGAGTATGAAAATGCGATTCCAAAGGAGAACAATGAGATTTTGACAATCAATAGAATGGAATTTTTGAGTTCGGTGAAACGTATCTCCATTTATTCCAATAAGACGACACATCAGATTCGTTTGAAACTGAATGCCAATAAATTAACACTTTCGGCTGAAGATTTAGATTATTCCAATGAAGCTAATGAAGTATTGGCTTGTGAATATGCCGGAAAAGATATGGAGATTGGATTCAATGCCAAATTGATTTCGGAGTTATTGGGTAATTTAAGTGCCAAATATGTGGACATAAAATTAAGCGAACCGAATAAGGCTGGTTTAATTATTCCATCGGATCAAGATGAAAACGAAGATGTGTTGTTATTGGTGATGCCAGTGATGTTAAACTCCTATAATTAATTAAGAATGTAGAATGAAGAATGTAGAATTGGATGTAAATCCTCAAAATAATTTCTTTGGCGGAATTCAATTAGTACCAAACTAAATTCCTAAATTACCCAGCACAAAATTCTACATTCTACATTCTACATTCTACATTCTACATTCTACATTCTACATTCTACATTCTACATTCTACATTTAAACAATATGAAATATTTAGCTCTAACATTTCTGATATCCATTTCACTTACTTCTTTTGCCAAAACAGGAGAAGGAGATGGAATTGAGTTTTTTCATGGTTCCTTCAAGCAAGCATTAGCGAAGGCGAAGAAAGAAAATAAATTAATCTTTTTTGATGCCTATACTTCTTGGTGTGGACCATGCAAGGTATTGAAAACCAAAGTATTTCCTGACAAAGAATTGGGAGAATACATGAATGCTAAATTCATTTCCATTGGAGTGGATATGGAAGCAGGAGAAGGCCCACAGTTGGCCAATATGTATCCTGTAGAGGGATATCCTACTTTGATGTTCATGGATGCTGCTGGTAAAGTAAAAAAGAAGGTATTGGGATTACCTAGAGGTGGTGCTAAAGAGTTGTTAACGGTAGCCAAATCTGTCAAATAAATTATTCGTCATTCATAAAAAAGGCCGTCATTCGTCAGGAGTGATGGCCTTTTTTTATTCTAATGGTATGTTGAATGTAGAATTCAGAAGTCTATCCCTACGAAAGTTGGGGATCATGCTGTTCGAATTCTATGGTTAAAACAAGTAGTTTTCTATGAAAATATTCTGGTGATCAGCATGACTCTTCGGAGAACAGCTGATGATGTTGGCTTCGAGAGCCTCAGCCAACAGTTAATTTCTGTCGTAAGTCACAACTATTCTATTTACACCAAGAGGATGAGTTGGCTGAGGCTCTCGAAGCCAAATTTTGATTTACACCAAGAGGATGAGTTGGCTGAGGCTCCCGAAGCCAAATTTGAATTACACCAAGTGGATGAGTTGGCTGAGGCTCCCGAAGCCAACATTTTGATTTACACCAAGAGGTTGTTTTGGCTGAGGCTCTCGAAGCCAAATTTGAATTACACCAAGTGGATGAGTTGGCTGAGGTTCTCGAAGCCAAATTTGATTTAAACCAAGTGGATGAGTTGGCTGAGGCTCCCGAAGCCAAATTTGAATTACACCAAGTGGATGAGTTGGCTGAGGCTCCCGAAGCCAAATTTGAATTACACCAAGTGGATGAGTTGGCTGAGGCTCCCGAAGCCAACATTTTGATTTACACCAAGAGGTTGTGTTGGCTGAGGTTCTCGAAGCCAACATTTAACATGAGATTACAAATCCATATTATCTGTCATTCTATATTGAGAGGTTAATCCTACGAAAGATGGTAACGAAGCATGAGCGAAGCAGAAGGCGGATATTTGACCTTGCGCAAGGGCTATGTGCGTTTGCGTCAAAGATTAAAGCCGTATGCGGAGTGAGCATCGGTTCCGCGAAGCGGAATTCGAGGTGGATTAACCGACCTTTCTACATTTTTTTTGTTTCTTTTTTTATGAAAAAAAAGAAAGACCAAAGAAAGTTAAGCTCCAGAAAAAGTGGTGAATTAATATATATCATACTTTTAAATTAAAATCAAGCACTTTTTCGTTTCATCATTTCATATGGATTTTCTTTTTTTGAAAAAAAAGAAACAAAAAAACTTCTTTTTTTGTCGTTCAGCCAAGGCGAATTCCGCTTTGCGGAACCGTGAATCACTTCGCTATCGCCTATATTTTTGACGCCAACGCACATCGCCTATGCTGAGGTCAAAATCTCGTCTACCGCTGCGTTCATCACCTTTCGCTGGGCTGCACGACATAGTTTTCTATTATAATGCTACACTCTTCATTTTACATTGAGAGGTTAATGAAGAATGTAGAATTCAAAAATTAATAAAACGGTCAACGTCATTCAGGCATTCATCCTTTATAATTTCCTATATAATTCCTTTCTCCTCCGCCTCATTTTTTACATCCCGAATCTCAACTGCTTTGGTAGATTTCTTACGCATTTTGATGTTGATAAATTCAACAAATAGCGAGAAAGCAATAGCGAAGTACAAATAGCCTTTCGGGATTTGGCCAATGCTATTTCCTAGGATGATGAATTCTGAGTCGTGGCTAGCTTCTGCGATGAGCATAAAACCGATCATAATTAAGAAGGAAAGGCCTAAAACCTGCAAGGAAGGGTGTTGGTTCACGAATCGACCGACAGGGCCTGAGAAGCCCATCATGATGAAGATGGAAATAATCACTGCGGTAATCATGATCACGATTTCATTGGTCAGTCCGATGGCCGTTAATACCGAGTCGATGGAAAAGACCAAATCAATCAGTGCAATTTGGGTTACGACCTGAGCAAATTTGGCTTTGATACTTTTAGGCTTTCCATCCGCATGATGCTCTTCCCCTTCAAGTTTTTGGAATATTTCATTGGTGGCTTTATACAAAAGGAAGAGACCACCTACAAACAGAATGATGGCTTGTCCGGTTGGGGCTACAGAAAGCCAGTCGGAACTAAAGTGCCAAAATGGTTTTTGTAGGGAGATTAAATAAGATAGTCCGAGCAAGAGCATGACACGGAAAGCCATGGCGAGGATAAGTCCTAGGTTACGTGCTTTGGCTTGTTGGTCTTCGGGAAGTTTATGGGCGGTTAGGGAGATGAAGATGATATTATCAATACCTAATACGACCTCTAAAAATGTCAGAGTTAATAGGCTAAGTAGTCCGTTGATTGAAAAAAGGTGATCCATGTGCTATTTTTTATGAATGCAAAGATGCTGGCTTTCTGCGAGATAGCCAACAATTAATAAAAGGTTGGAAAAATTTCTACATTTTTTTCAGAACAGCACTTGCAAAAAGCAGAAAAAACACGGATATTTGCAAACCAATTCAACGGAAAGGGTCTTATAGCTCAGCTGGTTCAGAGCACCTGCCTTACAAGCAGGGGGTCCTAGGTTCGAATCCTAGTGGGACCACAGAAACCACCTCATACGGGGTGGTTTCTTTTATTTTACGGCAATGGTAGCAAATCAAGTAGCACGTGAGGGGATTTTAGATTGCCGTTTGTTTAAAAAAAAACAAAATCTAAATTAGAATCAATCCATTTCAGGCTTATTCAAGTTATAAATTATTCTTTTGAGAACATTAACCTCAAGTTCATCCAAGGGAATGAAATCACCTGTTGTTTTACCTTTAAAAATATTATTTGCTATTTCTACTTTATGAAGCATAGGTAATACATATTTCATATAATGTGAAAAGTAATTTAATATGTCTGTCTTTGACGATGCTAATTTATAACCACTTTTACCCCTTAAAGTAACAACCATAATCCCTTTGTAACGTATATCTCGTATATATCTTCTTAATTGCTCTGATGTAATTTTCTCACCAGTGTTACGAAATACAAATGGAATTAGTTCATAAGTTTCAACTAATTTGAACGGCGCAATTTTTTGATAAAAAAGTAAATGTTCTAGAATACTATTCAATGTCTTATCAGAGCTTTCATTCAATAAAGCCTCTCCGTCATTTTGAACAATTTTGTAAATTTCCTTATCTATTTTTTCATCATTTTTATCATTTTCATATACAATATTGTTTTGGGATGAATTTGGATAGATAAATGGTTTGATAAGCTTGGGAGAAATAATATCATAAAGCTCTTCCCATCTTTGGTGTTTATGAGAACTTGAAAAAATTCGACCTAATGAACCAGATAAAACATCTGCAATTTGAATCAAAGGCTCCTCATCATCAGTACACATTTTATATGTATACTCATTAAAGAGTGTACTTGGATTTTTCTTTTGAAGGTATTTTTGCATTCCAATTGCATATTCATCACTTATGATATTATGCATAAAGACTGAGTAGTTATTGTAATTTTTAGCAATTTGTTCAAGAAAGATTCTTTGAAAAAATTTATAAAATACTTCCTTAAATTTCAGCCCATCACTTTCTAAACTTAACTTATCTACAATTAGACAATAGATTGCACAATCCAATTCATCGCAAATTGCTTTTACTACATCAAGCCTTTTTTGAAAATTATTCTTATCTCTTAGGGCTTTTGAACTTGATTTGAGCTTTTGTGAAGACAAGTATTTTTTACTGATTTCTTCTCTTAGGCTTAAAGCATTTTGAAGATTTGATTCTTTGATTGCAATTGCCGTATAAATAAAATGAGAGATTAACTGTGGATCAGCCTTATTTAGACTGTGGGTACCAAATTCATCACCGAATATTAAAATCCTTTCTTCCATATGTAAGTACCCCCTTTTTGACATTTAAATATGTAGAAATTGGGTCATTAAGCACTTTTTCTTTCCTTTCGATGGGAGTTGAACTTCCCAATGGGACTATCTCAAAAAGCTTTAATCGTTAGCACATTCCAAAAACTTAATTATCTCAAACTTCATGTAATTCAAAATTCAGGCGATTTTTTACATGTTTATTTTGCTTTTGCTTAAATGCAATATTTGACTGAAGTTCATGTTCTTTTTCTTTCTCTAAAACTCGATACCAACTGATTGCAGGAATCATGGAATTAGAATGAAGCTCTAACCGCACTATTGTTTTTTCATTTGGCAATCGGCGCCTATTCAATATCAGACTTAGTTCAGCCTCTTTTAAATCAATGTCATTAGCGAAATTTTTATTAACCTTGTATTTCAACCTTATATATTTCCTCAGAAATGATGCAAATGATAACTCATGATCGAAGATTTCTGATTTAGCATAATCTTCCATTAAAAAACGCAATTGCAATACTAGAGCATATAATTCCTGACCCCCTGAGATTCTTTCTCTATTTTTTCTACGAGCTTCAGCCAGTTCTAAATCAGCTGATTTTCTTTCCTCTGGAGTTAGACTACTTTCAAATACATAAGAGTCAGCCAACTCGTCTAACGTAAACTTATTTTTCTTAGATTTCATACCTTATATTTAATTAAAAGATTAATCAGAGAATTTGATGCTAAGTAAATTTGCCTACCAGCATCTAACATCCCATATTTGCTCATATAATGATTTTTCAATTTAGTCTTTGGTATTAATGAAACACAAGCATCAGCACCAAACAATTTAATAGCTTCGCGACATGCAAAAGCTATTAAATTTCCTGCTATTCGATCAAAAATTTTATTTTTACGTGTATTTGCAATTGAACAAGCTAATAACACAATTTCAATTCTCTTTTCAGCAGTATATACTTTCATTGACATGAGACCTAGAATTTCTTCGCTTTCAATAAGTCTAAGTTTATATACATCATTTTCCTTTTGTTTTTTCCAGTTAAAATGATACTTAGATTTTGTAATTTCCTTGTAATCTGAATCTTGTAATCGCTCAACAACAATTTCCTTAATCTCACCACTTTTAACAATTACTACATCCATGATATAAATATACTAAAATAATTAACAAATATGTAAATTTTTAATGTAAAGCCAAAGTTCTTTTACAGGTTTAAAATAAGGTATTACTCTAGAGTGTATATCACAATTTAATAAACCAAACTCACCTCCATCGCCCTAACCTTATTAATCACCCCTGTCAAAGCATTCTTATTATTGTGTTTCAAATAGATTTCCAAGGTCTTAATAGACTTATGGCCTGTAATCAAACAAACTGTACTCAAATCAATACCCAACTCAGTTACCAACATGGTTGCCAAAGTCCTTCGAGCACAATGAAGAACCAATAACTGATACCGCTTTACGTTCTCCTTTATCACCTCTCCCCCTTTAGTATATTTAATCTGAATCGAACGATTAAGACCAGGGACCATCTTACCTATTACTTTAATGGACTCATTCAACTTTTGTTCTTTGATCATCCTTGGGAAACGTCCATTGTACTTGTCCAAAATCCTTTTAGCCATGGGGAAAATCGGAATGTGAATCTCAGAATCTGTCTTTTCATTATGAAGGGTAATAACCTCTTGACTACTCCTATCAAATGAATTGAATTGAGAAAAATCTGAAATCCGAAGTCCAGTCCAACACAGAACCAAAAACTGGTCACGTACTAACTCTAAATGAGGGTTATCCGACAGATGCAAATCATATAAATCCTGAAGTTCCTGTTTATCCAACGCAATGCTTGTGGAAGGCTCCTTGGGTATCTTTATATTGAATTTTATAAATGGGTTTTGAGGTAGAATACCACGTTTGGAATACAAAGAGATAAAAGTTTTCAGATTCTTTAATCTATCACCCACTGTATTCAATCGTAATTTCTCCACGTTAGTCAGGTAGTTTTCAAAACTCAATACAAACTCCCGAGTCACGATTTCAACATTAGTAATACCTTTCTTCCGAAACTTTTCGAACCTCTCAAATGCTCGAATCATGGACTCATAGTTGTCGATAGTTCCTCGTTCATATTTTTTACCATTGTTCAACTCCACTCCTGTCTCACGCTCCTTGATTGTCTTCCAAATCATTGGAATCATCAAAATGGTATTCTTGGGTTTGAAGTACTCCTCCAACTTTGTATCGGACTTCAAATAGGTAACAATATCTTCTTTGGTTGGATTGGACTCATTCATTCGTCTGAATTCACGATAAAATCTATCAACCTTGTTTTGAAACTCGTTCAAGTCATTTTGGATATAAAAATTCTCGTGTTTACCCCTAGTGACTTTCATTCCACCATTTTCCCACTCTTTGGGGCTTACCTGTAAATTCGGTAAGGTCAATACTATTCTCGTCATACCACCATAGTTAATTGATACACCAATGGATGACTTTTCTTTGGTTTTTGACTTGATGAAGAAGGTAACGGACATTATGCTACTTGTTTAAAGGATACTTGTTTTTTATTAAATAATCGGTCTATTTCTTTTGAGGAGATTAATACTTTACGTCCTACTCCTTTATTGGTCAACAGTCCCTGTTCAATGTATTTACTAACAGTGTTGGGTCTTACTCCAAGTATATCAGCTGTTTCATCACGAGTATAAATCACCTCTGGTGTATTGAAACGTTGAAGTAGTTCATCAAACTTTTTATCCAGCAATTCTTCTAATACATATTCTAATTGTTTTGAATCTATTTGGTAGATTGGCCTTTCTTGGAAATTCATTATTGTAGAGTTAAAAAAAAGGACCTAGCTAGGCTAAGCCCTTTTTAGTGAAAAAACAAATAAACTATACTCATTTTCGCTTTTTAGGCACACAAATCCCCCTACCCATCTTTTTGATGAGGATTTCAATATTCAAGATTTAATCTTTGGATATCTAAATCACGGTGATGTGGTGATTTTTATGCGACTTGAACATATTCCTTTTGGGATTCTAATTGGACCAAAGCTCGTGGTTCAAATTCCTTTAAACTTTCAGCCAAAACACGTTTTGATGTCTCAACGTTTTGTTCATATAATTCAACCCCACAGAATCTATAGCCCATCATTAAAGCTGTCCGCCCACAACTTGCACCACCCAAGAACGGATCAAAAACCAAAGGCTTGTAATCATCTGTTGGCTTAGGGCAGTAAGTGGACAAAAAGATTGCAGGTAACATTTGTGAGAATGTAGCCGGGTGGTATTGTTCACCATCAACGTGTTTAATTCGGGCAGTGTTTGTTTGAACCGAAACAATATCACGTAATTCATTCTCACTCATAATAGTACGTAGCTGCTTGTAGAAATTAGGCACGTAGTAATTAACCCCTTCCCAACCATGATCTTTACAACCACGTGAAATCTTGAAATCGGTAACATACTTCTTAATCTTGAAGCGATTGAAGTAATAGTTCTTTGACTTGGCAAAATGAAGAACTACTTCATAACCGGGTAAAAATCGATGATTTTGGTTTGAAATTGGCTTATTAGATTCTTTAACCCAAATAATACGATCTACATAGTGCATTCCTCGTTTTACTGCTTCCAAGACAACATGCTCAATCACGGCTAAACACTTTCCATTATCATAAGTTTCCCCTAAATTCAAGAAAAGATTTCCAGTTTCCTCCAAATTAGCATAAGGGATCATCAAACTATCAATCAATCTCTCAGCAAACTTTTGAGGGGTAGCCTCCCAACCAAATTCATCTGGATCATCACCATATTTTCGTAATCGATAATAAGGCGAACTCGTAAATATGATTGAAATCTTCATATTTGACGGTAGTTTCACTTTATCAAGACTTCCTTTAATGATTTTATAGTTTTCAGTCTCTAAAGGATATACTTCAATTTGAGAAAAACCTTCATTTCGCTTAAAGTTGAAGGTATCAAACCAGCTGTTCGACATGTTCCGCAGGGTCATGTCGAATGACAGATAAAAGGGATTTGTAATCCAGTGATAATAGTATTTTTGGCTTCGAGAACCTCAGCCAAATGCGAGAGCCTTAGACAACTTTATCTGCTGTTCAACATATTTCGAAGGGTCATGTCGAATGACAAATTAATTTGATTTGTAATCAAACCTGCTGATTGAAATATATCAAAGGATTTATTTTCCCTCAACATTCTAACATAAATCAAGTTTCAAACTGATGAATTAGAATCAAAGATTCCAATTATCTAAATTCGACATGCCTTTCAGAACATGTCGAATAGCTTAATAGTATTTTTGGCTTCGAGAACCTCAGCCAAATGCGAGAGCCTTAGACAACTTTATCTGCTGTTCAACATATTTCGAAGGGTCATGTCGAATGACAAATTAATTTGATTTGTAATCAAACCTGCT
>NZ_JAANOP010000008.1:94182-168800 GCF_011250515.1 Aquirufa ecclesiirivi
TGCTGATTGAAATATATCAAAGGATTTATTTTCCCTCAACATTCTAACATAAATCAAGTTTCAAACTGATGAATTAGAATCAAAGATTCCAATTATCTAAACTCGACATGCCTTTCAGAACATGTCGAATAGCTTAATAGAAATCAGGTAGAACGTGATAAGTTTTCTAACAGAAAAAAATACTTTATATCAAGCAATTACCCTATTTTCGCAATTAAGGGAGACATAGATTAATACATCAAATAATTGGTGTAAATCAATTCTGCCCATTTACTATAAGCCAAACCTGAGGGATGCAATCCGTCTTGAGCAACCCAATTTGGGTAATTCTTAGCAGCCCTACCTAATTCTGTAATATCTAAATAAATGCATTTATTTTGAAGAGCAATTTGTTTATTAATAACATTGAACCAATCAATCTCTTTCCTAATCTTCAAGGTATCCAATTGTCTTCCAATCGGCGTTAAGCTATAATCAGGTATGGAAAGGACAAAAACCCTTCGTTGATCACCACCAGCTAATTCAATGGAACGATTTAAGATGTTGGTAAAATTTTTCCGATAAATACTCGTATCAATTCCTTGATATTGATCATTCACACCAATCAAAAGGGAAACAAAATTATGTCCTTGCAAATTTTGTTCACTCATGGATGTAAGTAAATCGGCACTTGTCCAACCTGTTTGTGCTAAGTAAGTCAAACGCTTGGTTTGAATAAATTTAACTTTCAATAATTCAAGCGCTTGACTAGGAAAACGCTCCGATTGATTGACCCCTTGTCCAATGGTATATGAATCTCCCAAGGCCAACCATGAAATAGCCACTGAATCTTTTTGAGCAATACTGGGCTTGGGCAAAACCAATTCCGATTCGATGGATTTCCGACAAGAAAAACCGAGAAAAATCAAGAAAAGAATGAACCAAAACTTCATTTAATTAAAACCCATGCGAAGACGATTTGTTTGAATCTCAAATAGGATGAATCTTGAGTGCTACCAGCTGTTTGACATGTTCCGAAGGGTCATGTCGAATGACAGATAAAATGGATTTGTAATCCAGGGATAATAGTATTTTTGGCTTCGAGAACCTCAGCCCAATGCGAGGGCCTTAGACAACTTTATCTGCTGTTCAACATATTTCGAAGGGTCATGTCGAATGACAAATTAATTTGATTTGTAATCAAACCTGCTAATTGAAATATGTCAAGGGATTTATTTTTCTCCTTTCTAACATAAATCAAGCTTCAAACGGATGAATTGGAATCAAAGATTCCAATTATCTAAATTCGATATGCCTTTCAGAACATGTCGAATAGCTTCAGTCTTCCCTTATTGTTCTCAATGCCATTTTAAATCATAAGCGATTTATATATTTCATCGAAATATGCTATGTTTAAAGAAAAAACGATGAAAAAATTCCTATTCTTCGCCCTATTCATTTCCTTCCTTTCTTCGTGTTCAAAAAGGGAAGAAACGGTGTCCAGTTACTTTACATATCCTGACAGCATAGAAGCTGCTGGAGTAAAAATGATTCCTATTTCAACCCCAAAAGGCACCTTTAAGGTTTGGACTAAACGTTTTGGAAATAATCCGAAGATTAAAATTCTTCTATTGCATGGCGGACCTGCGATGACACATGAATACATGGAATGTTTTCAAACGTTTTTTCAAAGAGAAGGATTTGAATTTTATGAATACGATCAATTAGGCTCCTATTACAGTGATCAACCATCGGATACTACGCTTTGGAAAACAGAGCGTTTTGTTGAGGAAGTAGAGCAGGTTCGTCAAGCAATCGGTGCAGATGAGTCGAACTTCTATATCCTTGGAAATTCATGGGGTGGTATTTTAGGGATGGAATATGCGCTGAAATACCAAAAGAATATGAAAGCATTGTTGGTATCCAACATGGTGGCTAGTGCTCCAGAATATGGAAAATATGCAGATGAAGTTTTAGCTAAACAAATGAATCCAAAGGTTTTGGCTGAAATAAGGGCGATTGAGGCGAAAAAGGATTTTAATAATCCACGCTATATGGAATTACTCATCCCCAACTTTTACCATGAACACATTTGCCGCTTAAAAGAGTGGCCTGATGCCTTGAATCGTTCATTAAAGCATGCAAACGGATCTATTTATGTCCAAATGCAAGGACCAAGTGAATTTGGCATTAGTGGATTATTAGCCAAATGGGATATCAAAAATCGCTTAAAAGAGATCTATGTTCCTACGCTGATGATCGGTGCCAAATACGACACCATGGACCCGAAGGCCATGGAAGAACAAAGTAAACTCGTTCAAAACGGGTCTTACTTATACTGTCCAAACGGCAGCCACCTAGCCATGTGGGATGACCAAAAAATCTATATGAATGGGGTAATTTCCTTCATCAAGAAGGTGAACGGAGAATAGTAATTCGAAATTTTAGAGAAAACCAGCTGTGCGACATGTTCCGCAGGGTCATGTCGAATGACAGATAAAATGGATTTGTAATCCAGGGATAATAGTATTTTTGGCTTTGAGAACCTCAGCCAAATGCGAGGGCCTTAGACAATCAGCTGTTCGATTTCTATGGTTAAATAGCTTCATCGGGGAGCAAGTGAGTAGATTTGGTAAATTCTATAGCTTATCCAACCAAATTAAATCACGGGTTTTATACCCAATCTTCTCGGCTATTTGCAGGTACTCCTTTTTGATATGATCTGGGATAGTTTTTTTCCTAGATAAAATCCATAAATAAGACAGTTTCTCTCCCGCTACCAAGGCATATTGATAATTGGAGTCGAGTGCCACTACATTATAACCACCATAAAATGGACCAAAAAAAGAGACTTTCAGCATGCCGACGTTTTCCTTGCCAACGAACTTAGCTTTCCCTTCCGACTCCTTCCATATTTTTTTATAGGGTTCATATCCCCTATTTACCACCTTGATGCTTCCATCTTCGTTCAAAGAATAATTGGCTGTTGTATTGATTAGATTTCGTTCAAAATAAAAATCCAATCGAGCCACCTCATACCACGTACCCAGGTATTTTGACTTATCAAAATTCTCTACAGCTTTGGCTCCTTTCGGAATAGTTGAAGATGAACATCCCCACAATAGGATTATAAATGCTAGGTACAAAAACAGGTTGCGATGCTTCATTCTTAAATGATGTAAAGGTTCTTTTAAATAATTTAAACTCATTGAACTCGAATAAAGTTATACGATGCTATAAATTTTAGCGAATTGCCTAAATTCCAAGATATTGGAAATCCAAACCAAACTTTATTACACCTCAAATGAAACATTAAACCACCTCGAAAGAAGTGATTCTTATACTTGTCAAATGCAGTAGGATTATATATAGTTAATTACCTATTTAAACTAATTTGCCATTCCAAGCTTCAAATCCTCTATTTTCTATTAAATAATCACAACATTTTTGAAGCTGGGTAATACCAGTCAAATGCCATTCTGAAAAAGCTTGATTTCCAAGTAAGCTTACCTGCATTTCTTTTTGAAATCTTACACTTTGATTTTCATGTATAATCTCCCAATAATCAAGTATCAAATTCCTCTGTTTTTCTATTAATTCTGGGGATGGAATTTTATCTCTTTTTTGCTTATTAATTTTGGCATCAGATGGGAGCAAATTCCAAAGATCATTATTTTTCCAAATTGAAAAAGGAATCAAATGGTCTATTTCATAGGATGAAATCCTCTTCCCTGTCCAAACACAATAAACACTTCCTATATGTGATAAGGAATTTTTATGTATTCTTTTTGATTCTGAAATATTTCTTTCAGTAATTGGTCCTTTTAATACATCTTGAAGAACATGACTCATTGAAATACGTCTACCTGAAGCATTGACAGAAAACTCTGCCCATTTAAATAGTAATGAATCCTGCCCATTTATAAAACTTCCCAAAATTTTGAAGGCTTCAAAATATTCGACTGGAATTGAGAATGTACCCAAACCGTGAATTAAACTTTCCAAATCATTACATTTATAATTTCGAAGTCTTGATTGTTCAACTTTGAAAATGGAGTAATATTCTTGACTCAAAGACCGACCTAAATAATACATAGGCATTTTTGAAATTGTTTCAACTAGCTTTTTGACCAATTTTTCAAATTTATCCTGAACTTCTTCAGGAATGCCTTTGCTTTTTAAATCATTATAAAATGAAGAAAATCCTCCTCTTAATTTATAATATTGAATTATCTCTTCAAACTGTTTACTAAATGCCAAATTAGCATTTCCATTAATCTGAGGAATTAAAATTTCTGATTCTAAAATTGGATAATAATATAACATCCACTTTTCAACCATTAAACCCATTGGAATTTGAACATGAAATTCATTTGGTTGAATAAAAGGAGAGTTATCAAGTATAATATCAATTACACCTCTTAATAGAGCAAACTTATAAGTAGAAGACTTACTATCTCTTTCAATTATTTTACTAATGTTGTAAAATACTTCCTTATTCATTACCGCTTTTAAAAAAATTACAAGGACTTAAAGATACAATGGAAGGACCTATGGTGATGAAAATTTAAATTTTATTTAAAACTATTTAAATTTTTAGTGAATAGTCCTAAGTCTTTAGTTAACATACATTTCAACTAAAATAGAAATCTAATATTTATCTAAATGACATTTCAAATTTGATTTGGTTTTAAAAAACTACAGAAAAATAGAACTACCTAACTATTTCATCGAACAAGATTAAAATTCAATAAAAAATCGAATTATATGAAAGTAACTATCTAATCCAATTATGATTTCTCATCCCAAGTGAATCATTAAACCTCCTCGAATGAAGTGGTTTTTTATTCCCTTAAATTGGGAATAAAGTGTTAAGTACAAAAAATCATTACCTTCAAAAAAGTATTAGTTTAAAATCAGCTAGTTTTTCTTATTTTTTATCCCTTGTAAAATCTCCGATAATTCTTTCACCAATTCAGGGTGCTGACTAGCTACATTGTTCTTTTCACCTATGTCCAATTTAAGGTTGTATAGCTGTGGTAATGTGCTATTGGCTAATTCAATATTAACCAGTTTATTGATGGAGGGTCCTGCATTCGGTTCTATGTATTTCCACTCTCCCCGAACTATAGCTACCGAATTCATACCTTGTTTCACGAGCACTTTTCTACCTTCCAAACTTTTCCCTAGCAAAGCATTCAGCATATTCTCACTATCAGACGCTTCGCTCCCAGGTAATTTTTTATTAAAAAAATTAGCAAAAGAAGCAACAAAATCGATTTGGCATACCATGGCATCGGAGACCTGTGGTTTAATTTTTGCTGGCCAATTAATCAGCATGGGCACCCTTGTACCTGCTTCATAAGTGCTATATTTTCCTCCACGAAGTACACCCCAAGGCTTATGTCCATTTAGCTGGGTAACTGCTCCATCCTGATAACCATCATCCAGTACAGGACCATTGTCGCTCGAAAAAATAATCATGGTATTATTCGCAATACCTAGGTGCTTTAATTGACTCATAATTTCACCTACAGTCCAGTCTAATTGCAAAATAGCATCACCCCTCAATCCCAGTCCGCTTTTACCTTTAAACATGGTAGAAGGCATACGAGGCACATGGGGTTCGGTTAATGCATAAAACAAAAAGAAAGGTTGAGCCTTATTCGTTTCAATAAATTCTTTTGCCTTGGTTAAAAAAGTAAGTGGCATTTCTTCATCTGTCCAGCGGGCTAATTTCCCTCCACGCATGTAGCCTATTCTACCTATTCCATTTACGATGGTATTATTATGTCCATGGTTAGGAGAAGATTGTATTTTTAGTAATTCTGGATGTTCTAAACCCGTTGGATCATGACCAATTTTATTGGCATAATTTACTTCGATGGGATCAGTTGTATCTAGCGCTACCACGTAATGATTTTCAACAAAAACCGTGGGTACCCTATCTGCCGTAGCAGGAAAAATGAATGAATAATGAAAGCCCACCTCATTGGGTCCTGGTGCAATTTTTTGATTCCAGTTTTTTTGAACCGTATTACCTAGTCCAAGATGCCATTTACCGACCAATCCAGTTTTGTAGCCAACTTGTTGAAATAAGGAAGGCAGCGTTATTTTATCGGTAGGAATAATCAATGCCGCATCACCTGGCAAAATCCCCGTTCCTGATTTACGCCAAGGATACTGACCCGTCATTAAGGCATAACGTGAAGGTGTACATGTTGCGGAAGTTGCATGAGCATTCGTAAAACGTAACCCACTTTTTGCCAGTTTGTCAAGATGAGGGGTTTTGATTTTTGTAGCACCATAACTACTCAAATCACCGTACCCCAAATCATCGACATAAATGAACACGACATTGGGGCGGTTTGTATATTTTTGTGAATAAGCCTTACTGGCAAATAGCAACGTGATTGAAAGAAATAAATAGTATCTAAAACCCATCATGTATATTATTTTATTGAGCAGGTAAAATTTTGTTTAGTTAGTATTTGAAAAAGAAATACCACAGTGCGGCACTTCTTTCCAAATAACATTTACCTTGTAAAATAATAAATTACCAGCATATTAAGCATTCAAATGCAATATAAGCTTAAGCTGAACATAGAAATTAGATTAGATATATCCCCTAAATATGAATGAATTCTCTAATTTCTTCATTTATAAATACGTACTCTTTTTCTGACTACGGTAAACTTGGATACTAAACTATCTGGTTTACCTTGTAATACCAATCGTCTATTGGGGATGATTACTTTACATGAAGTCATATTTTTCGGATCTGGACAATTTTGCAATCCATTCATGTCAAAATAATGAAATAGGCTAATACAAAGTATGGTCAAATATTTCATATTAATCTTCCAGGTTATTTTTGACCGCTTTGACGGAGGCCTTATGCTTCATAACTAGTTCATTGATTTCATTTATAATCTTCTCATTATTTTTTGAAATATCATATTGTTCAGAAGGGTCAATGGACAAATTAAATAAAACAGGCTTTTCCAATTTTTCAATCTTTTCGGGATATCCAATGGGGTTATTTTTCAAATAATACAATTTATAATCCCCTAATCTGGCAGCAAATAAATCGGTAGCATGATAAAAAAACATCTCATTTCTCGGATTAATATCTTTATTATGTACCATCAGAGGGCTCAAATCATAGCCATCAGTAACTCCATTTGGGGGAATGGAAATATTGGCTATACTACACAAGGTAGGTAATAAATCTAGCGTACTTCCCATCTTCATCTCAACTTTAGGCTTTAAGTTTTTGGGGGACCAGACAATAAAAGGAACACGCATCCCTCCTTCATAACTAGTTCCTTTTGCCCCAAATAATAAGCCTGAAGAACCACCTTGCTCTTTAAATAATTTCCAAGGGCCATTGTCTGAGGTAAATATCACATAGGTATTTTCATCTATGTGTAAATCTTTCAAGGATTTAAGAACCTGTCCTACGCTCCAATCCAATTCTTCTATCACATCTCCATAAAGTCCACGCTTGCTTTTTCCTTTAAAATCTTTACCTGCAAAAAGGGGCATATGGGGCATAGAATGAGCCAAATACAGAAAAAATGGTTTGTCTTTATTCTTCTTAATGAAAGCAATCGACTCTTCAGTATATCGTTTTGTGATCTTATTTTGATCAGCAGGCCGTTCTATTATTTCAGAGTTCCTCATCAAAGGAACATTATAGTCCTCAATTTTAGGGTTAAACATACTTTCATAAGTCAAGCCCTTTGCCCTATCCATATCATTGGAATATGGGATTCCAAAATAATAGTCAAAACCATTGTTATTCGGTGCGAATTGAGGTAGATGTCCTAAATGCCATTTACCAACTAAAGCTGTTTGGTAATTATTCATTTTTAATATTTCTGCCATAGTTAGCTCGGATTCAGGAAGTCCTCCTTTAGAATCAGGAAATAACACGCGTCGCTTATAGCTTTCCATGCCTATTCGAACAGGAAATTTTCCTGTCATTAAAGCCGCTCGAGAAGGTGTACAAACATTGGAGGCCACATAAAAATTAGTCCATTTCTGTCCTTCAGAGGCCATTCGGTCTAAATTGGGTGTTTGAATTACGGGATTGCCAAATGTTCCAATATCTCCATATCCTAAATCATCGGTGTAAATGATAATGAAATTAGGCTTACGATTTTTAATTGGTTTAGAAATTGCCTCCAAACTTATCAAAGCAAAAAAGGCATATATAACATATTTAAGTTTCATATTTTATCTATTTACAGGTTTTTGCCAAGGAGTACTTCCTCCCTGTTGAATGTAAGTCATTAATATCGTGTTCAATTTTTTTACCATTTCAGGATTGGTGTTAACCAAATTATTTTTCTCCAATGGATCATTTTTCAAATCATAAAATTCATACGGTTGAAAGGGGGAATTTTGTAATAATTTCCATTGACCTAATCGCAAGGCATGATATGCTTTACCTCCATAAAGAATACCTCCCTCTCTTCGGGTAAAATAAATAGGTCGTTCAATGGAATCATCTGATTTATTCAAAAGTGTTTTGGCAAAACTTCTTCCTTCAATCCTATGGTCCATTTTTCCTCCAACTAATTCCATGATTGTTGGGAAAATGTCCATCGACAAATTAACCGCATTAGAATTTGATCCTTTTGGAATTTTTATTGGCCATGAAATGACAGTGGGAACTCGAAGGCCGCCTTCATACATACTTTGTTTTCCATCTCTTAGTCCACCGTTATTGGCTAAATCAGGTAAATGGCCGCCATTGTCGGAGGTGAAAACGATTATGGTATTTTCATACTGACCTGATTGCTTCAATGCATCAATTACTTTCCCAATTCCATCATCTAGGTGCTCAATAAAGGCGACTAATTTGGCTCTTTTTTCACTAATCCCTGGATTTTTGAGAAGTACTTTATCCAACCATTCCTTAGGCGGTTGTACGGGAAAATGCGGTGCATTATAAGCTAAATAAAGAAAAAATGGATCTTTACTTTTGGCTTGTTGATGAATATAATCCACAGACCATTGTGTAAATAAATCTGTCGCATGCCCAACTGGCTCAATTTTATTAGTATTCAAACGCATAAAATTTTTACCATGCCTGAGATGTGTCCAATAATCATCCATCATATCTTCTAACCAACCATGGAAATAATCGAATCCCTTTTCATTGGGAAGATTAGGAGATTCTAAACCCAAATTCCATTTACCAATGTGAGCGGTATGGTAATTCAACTTTTTTAAAGAGGAAGGCAACAAAATGGTACGTGGATCAAGATACCCCCAACTATTTTCAGGGTGAGAACGAATTAAACCAGGAACCCCAACAAAGTCAGGATATCTTCCCGACATTAAGGAGGCTCTTGTTGGTGCACATACAGGAGAATTAGCATAAAAATAATCCAACCTCATTCCATCCTCGCGAAGCTTATCAATATTGGGAGTATTTAGATCTTTGGTGTTATAATAAGATACATCATGATACCCTTGATCATCGGTAAGGATGATTAATACATTTGGTTTTTTATGCTGACCTAATAAGCTTACTCCAGTTAGCAAGCTCAACAATATGACAAAAAAACTTTTTTTCACGTGCATTTGAGTTTAAAATACCCTAAATAAAATTCATTTATTTTCACAAACATGCTATGTTGATTTTATAAAATTGGGAAGGTCAGTTCGACACTTCCCAATTAATTGCACTATCAACTAACACTTAATTTTTATTGAAGGATCAAATTACCACTTGGGGTTTTGAACTAATTTGGGATTAAGAGACAATTCACTAACTGGAATTGGCAATAAATTATAATAGTCTAGATAACCATTCGGAAATTTTGTTTCAATTACCCCACCAAAATGGTCCTTTACCACGACAGGATAGATATCTTTCCCTATATTCCACCTTTTTATATCAGACCAGTATAATCCTTCCAAGGCAAATTCAATTCTTCTTTCCTTCCTCAATCGTATTCTGGCTTCTGATTGAGATAAGCCCTTGGGAATCGATGTAATTTTAACGTCTTTTCTCTCTGTCCGAATCCGATTAATGATTCCAATAGCTTCATCTATATTTTTATTCAATTCAATTAATGCCTCCGCTTTGGCCAACAATACATCGGCATACCTTAATACGATATTATTGATAGCAGATTGACCTGAAGTCGGCAAATTAGCCAGTTGATTTTCACGGTATTTGCGGGCACTTAAATGCTTTAAACGATTTCCTGGATGATTGAATGCTCCTCCTGGATATAGGTAGTTTGGAAATCTAAATCCTAAAATATAGGATCCGGGAATAACAACGGTAAACTCTAAACGGGGATCCCTATTTTTAAATTTATTGGCATTATCCACCGGACTTCCGTCAATTGTCTCATAGGCATCCACTAAATTATCGGTGGGAACATACCTTGATCCTCGCGTAAAACTACCCGTTCCCGTACCACAAAACTGATCGTGAAATGAGCCTTGCGAATTCTCTCCAGATATATATTGTACGTCAAATAGTACTTCTGAATTATTCTCATTTTCTTGTTTAAACAATCCTTCGTAGGAGGGGAATAAAGCATACTTATTCAACGCTTCAATTTGCTGAGAAACCTCAAGGACCTTTTCGTAATTATTTTGGTACAAATAGGCTCTCATTTTTAAACCCAAAGCAGCACCTTTATCTGCTCTTCCAATTTCAGCAGCTTTTATTCCTAAATTTTGTATGGCTACATCATAATCAGCAATGACCTGATTCCAGGTGACTTCTTTAGTGGCTCTCGGAATTTCCCTCGCCTCATCCGTTGACAAAGAAGTATTGGTTATTGGAACTCCCCCATAAGCATCAGCCAATAAAGAATATGCCAAACCTCTTAAAAAATGAGCTTCTCCCTTATAGATGTTTTTAGCCGCTTCAGGTAATTTAACTTGTTCCAAAGCCTTCAAAAGGTAATTTGCTCTAAAAATAATGGCATAACATCTGGTCCATCTAAATGTAATAATATCGGCATCTGTCGCAGACAATTGTCCATTTCCCAATTTGGTGATTGGGAAATTGCCCCAATTAAATGCATTCGGAGTTGCTCCATCTAACACTCCAAATCCAAATAAGCCTTCGTTATAAATAGCAGACTCTCTTAGCAAAGCATAAACTCCATTTAAAGTGAGTTTAATATCGGCTTCATTTTGTGGAAAATTCGCCGTTGTAATCTTATCTTCTGGAAATATTTCCAAATATTGGTCAGAGCAACTTGTGCAAAAACTCAATAAAACTATGCTGATATATAAAAGTATATTTTTCATCATCTTAGAAGTTTAAATTAACGCCCAAAGTCACAATCCTTGGAACCGGGTATTGATTAGTGCTTGAATCAAACGTATTTTTTTCTGGATCGTATCCGTCAAAATCTTGATTCACTATAGTATACACATTTTGCGCATTTATGTAGATATATGCTTTCTTTAACCCATATTTATTGGATACTTTCTCGGGTACACTATAACCAAGTTGTATATTTTTCAGCTTAACAAAATCCACTTTATTTACCCAAAAAGAAGATTGAGAGCTATTCCATGAATTATCAAATCTGGCCATAGGAATATGGGTATTTGTATTTGTTGGTGTCCAAGAATTCAACCAACGTTCACCTATCACTCGATTCTCATAAGTTAGATTGGTGAAATTATTTTGATTGAACATATTCACTCCCAAAATTCCTTGCATGAGTATATTCAGATCAAATCCTTTGTACTTGAAAGAGGGAGAAATACCAAATGTCACTTTAGGAATCGTGTTTCCTATGGATTGTTTATCCTCAAAACCCAATTTTCCATCTCCGTTGATATCCTCAAATTTCAAATTACCTGCCTTAGGTTTAAAACCATTGGCAAACATATGCTCAGATGCTTCTTTGTCTGATTGGTAGATACCAACTACTTTATAACCATACAATTCCCTGAATGAATAACCCTCTCGGATTAAGTACAATTGGTCAGGTGATCTAGAAGTCCCAAACTTCGTTACCATGTTATTGATATACGTGGCGTTCAATCCAATACTAAAATTGAGCTTATCTCGATCTGATATTTGATTATTATAGTTTAAAATAATTTCAACTCCATTATTTGTCATCTCACCTTTATTCTCAAAGGGCGAATTCAAACCCCCTAATACCAATGGAATGGGTAATTGAACCAAAATATCTTGTGTCTTTTTGGTAAAATAATCTGCCTCAACCGATATCTTATTTTTAAAGAAAGACATTTCCAAACCAATATCAGTGGTAGCGGTTTTTTCCCAAGTAATATTCTCGTCAATTAAGTTAGTGATAGCTGCACCTGGAGCTAATTTGCCTCCATAGTTGTAACTCAACGCATTATTTTGATTTATTATAGTCAGGTATGGCCAGTAATCCGAGATATTTTGATTGCCTAATCGACCCCAAGAAGCCCTGATTTTTAAGTTTGAAATCACATCTGAGTTCTTTAAGAAATCCTCATCGGAGACTCTCCATCCAGCTGAAAAGCCAGGAAAATATCCCCATCGATTTCCCTCTTTAAATCGAGATGAAGCATCTGCTCTAAAATTAGCTTCAAATAAATATTTTTGATTGAAGGCATAATTTAACCTTCCAAAATAAGATAGAATACGCAAAGCATTCATATTTCCTGATCCCTGTATACCTGAAGTTCCAGCATCTACCTGAGTTAAACCCTCTTTGGGTGGACTACTTCGCCTTGCATATAACGTTTGAATTTTATTTGATTCAATTTGGGTTCCGGCAATTACTGCTACGTCATGTAGTTGATTAAAGGTCTTAGAATAATTGATGGTAGAAAATAAATTGGTATTAAAACCCGAGATGTTTCCTCTATTAATTTCTAAACCTTCTCGATTAAAATTCTTAGTAATTGTTTCGATACCAGAATCTGTATAACCAAAAACACTCGAATTATATCGATCTACTAAATTCCATGTGCCATTCGCAGCAAAGGTTGTTTTAAGTGACAGATGCTTGGTAAAATTCACTTCGGCTGTTGCATTGATTGAAAGTAAATTTTCTTGCGTAGAGGTTTGACCGTTAGCTGCATCAATTAATGGATTTCGATTATCATAAAGTAATGCACCATTTTTATCCGTCACTTGAACAGATCCAAATCGACCATCTCGTGCATAAGGTGCAATAAAAGGTGCAGCACCACTTAGCATATCAAAAACTCGTCCTAGTGAACCATAAGTAATATCCGCATAAGGCTCTTTAGATAATCTATTGATATAACTAACTCGCCCGCTAATTTTCAACCAATTATTAATTTTTGAATCTAGATTAGCTCTTAGACTAAATCTTTGTGAATTGGTATTGGCAACCATTCCCTCTTGATTCAAATAATTAAAAGACAAAAAAGTGGAAGTTTGTGCCGATCCACCACGAATTGATACATTATGTTCTTGTATTTTGGCTGGCTTAAATAATTCAGAAAACCAATTGGTATTGGGATATTTATATGGATCAGTTCCAGTTTTAAATGCATTGATTAAATCTGTTGAATACAAAGGACTAGCTCCATCATTAACTAAGGCTTGATTGCTCAATTCCATATTTTGAGCACTATTATTTATCGTTTTATACCGCATTCCTAAGGTTTGAACACCTACATAAGAATTTACATTCACTTGCATTTTCTCATTATTCTTACCCATTTTGGTCGTAATCAATACGACACCATTTGCCGCTTTTGAACCAAAAATGGCCGCACTAGCTGCATCTTTCAAAACCGATATAGATTCAATATCCGAAGGATTTAACTGCTCAAATGTTCCCTCCACACCATCTACTATGATCAATGGATTGGCGTTATTTAATGTCCCCCAACCTCGCACGCGTATTTGAGAACCATCACTTCCAGGCTTTCCTGAATTTTGACTTACCCAAACTCCCGAGGCGGTTCCACCTAAGGCTTGTGAGGAGTTAGTTAAAGGCCTATTATTAATCTTTTCATCAAATTTGATGGTAGAAATAGAACCTGTTAAATTAACTTTTTGAGTACTTCCATATCCTACAACTACGACCTCATCTAATGCTGTAACGTCAGGTTTTAAGGATATTTCCAATTGTAATTTATCTCTTACCCCAATTTCTTGACTTAAATAACCAACAAAGGAGAACAAAAGGACAGCATTTTCATCCGCGATATTGATTGTAAAGTTTCCATCGGAATCCGATTGTGTTCCTTTAGTAGTTCCTTTGACACTAATATTGACACCAGGCATTCCTTGTCCCGTTTCATCTTTTACTTTTCCAGAAACA
The DNA here is from genome assembly GCF_011250515.1 of Aquirufa ecclesiirivi. Classification (GTDB taxonomy): domain Bacteria; phylum Bacteroidota; class Bacteroidia; order Cytophagales; family Spirosomataceae; genus Aquirufa; species Aquirufa ecclesiirivi. The sequence continues at coordinate 108,459 of NZ_JAANOP010000008.1, forward strand.
GCCCTTTCTGCCAATTGACGTATATTCAAAGGTGGAACTTGGGAGCCTTCATCTTGATTATTTCGAAGAATAATTCTATTTTCTTTAATTAGATACTCGACTGATAAGGGAGCTAGCAATTCTTGTAATACCCAATCGAGCCTTTTTTTATTTACATTAATATTGACCTTTTGTAACATATTGATGTTACTCGAACTATAGACAAATTTCACTTTGGCTTGCTTTTCTAATTGGTTCAGTACTTTTTTAATTTCGACGCTTTCCATTTGCAAGGATACCTGCTGACTTAAGTCTAATTGACTCAAAGCAGGGTGTGCGTATGAAAAAGTGCAAAAAACTAAACTAATTACTAATTGCTGGAAGGAAATTTTCATAGTAATCCAAAGTAGTTTTGGAAACAGATGTGATTTGTTCATACTTTTACGTAGTTAAGATTTTACGATCATTAGCTATTTCTATTAAACTTTAATAGAAATAAGGGCCGGGGATGCGCCAACATCTTCGGCTCATTTTTTTATGTGTTTAAGAACTGTTCATCATAATATGATTTAATTACACGACTTACCATTAATAAAGATCGTAGAACCTCTAATTTCAAACTTGGCATTAACAGAGGAACAAGCCAATTCTAGCTGCTTGTACAAATTCAATCCCCATAAATCCCCAGTAAACAGACACTTTTCTATTTCTTTATTCACGAATATGATATCAACTCCATAGTAATATTTGAATCGATCTTTTAATGCTCCAAATTGAATTTCATCAAAAATAAAATCTGATTTTTGTAGACCTGGAACGATTAAAATTGGCTCCTCAACAATGCTTTCTTGAATAGTTTGATTTTCTACATTGTATACGGCTTTCATATTTGGAGTTAAAACCACCCCATTCAATTTTCGAAGACTTTCATCCTTAGATTTCAGATAGACAGATACCTTTCCGCTTAATACAGCTACTTCAATGGATTTAGTTCTGTTGTCTAATCCCACTTTGAAGCTTGTCCCTAAAACTTCGGTAACCAAATCACCCGTTCGAACTAAAAATGGTTTTTTCTCATTTCTAGCGACTTTAAAATAACCTTTCCCTTTTAAAAATACAGTCCTGTTCAATTTCCCAAAATCTTCTGAAACGAGTAAGCTGGAATTCTTTTCCAAAATTACCGTACTACCATCTGGAAGTTGAAGTTTTTGATTGTTGTTAGAGCTATTTCGAGTCTCTAAACCATTACTTTCAAGGACAGAATTTTGAAATAATTCAGGGTATTTTAAATAAATAGAAATACTTAATATCAAGAACAAACTTGCAGCCAGAGAAATTTTAAGTATACCTGACAAGTGAATAAATCTAAAATTATTCTCTTTTGGGAGAATCGTAGCACTCATTTTATTCCAAAGTCTATCCTCTTCTTCCTGAATAGTATGTTCATCAAATAAGTGATTTAAATCAGCATGAATATTTAGACTATCAGATGTTATGCTCTCCAACAAAGCCTTTTCCTCAGGAGTACAATTTCCCTCTTCATATTTATGCAATAAATGATCAAATTCGTGCGTCTTCATAAAATTCATATTAATTAGCCGAGTAAAAATTCTTAAAGTTCTTCTTCAAAAACTTCATCGATTTAGTTAAATGATACTCTACAGCTTTCTCAGACAATGCTAATTGAGAAGCTATAAGTTTCACTGGAATTTCATCGATTTTACTCATTCTAAAAATTAAGGCAGTTTTCTCAGGCATTTTTTGTAATAAGGCATTTAATCTCTTTTCAAATTCTTCTGAATATATCATATCATCAGAAGTACTCGTTTCATGTAGTTGATTCAATAATTGAAACTCTCTAAACCTTCTAAGTGTCATTTGACTACGAATGGATTTATTTATTAAATTCCTACTAGATATAAATAAGTAAACTTTCAAGTTTTCAATTTTGAGCTCCTCTCTCCTATTCCACAAACTAAGCATTAGGTCGTGCAGAATTTCTTCCGAGTCCTCCTTTGAACCTAAATTATGGTAAACATAACCGTACACTGACTTCCAATATCTTCTATAAATCACCTCAAAAGCCTTATGATCTCCTTTTTGGAGGAGTATCAATAATGCTTCATCGCTTAATTGACTTAAGACTTCTGACATGGATTTTTAACAATTTTGACTAAGGTTCCTCTCGAATCGAAAACCCCTAAATATTTTTATATTTATTTATTAAATAATTACAAAACTTTCAATTTGTATGATCAAATGGTGGCTAGAATAGTTTAAAAAGAAATTCAAATAGATGATGAGGAAATTGACATCGTAAGCTAAAAGCTAAATAAAATGTCCATTTTGAATAAATTATATATCAATAATGATCCATTCGAATGGGTATGAAGAAGGTAGTGTGGTGATACATATTTAAAAAACTATTTTTGATGAAGATGAATATTCTCCCACTAAATCCATTTATAATTGATAGTAATATAAGACCCAAATTCCAATGAAATAAAGACAAAATTTATCACAAATTTGAAATCTGATAATAATAAAATGTTGAATAAGTGAATACAAATAACCGAAATTAAACGAATTAGAATATATCGAATTCAACCAAGGGTTGATTTACAAATGGTCGATTAATTTACGTTTTATATTTTCTAAAGCTCCTCTTTTCATGAAAACCAATTATATTGATTTTTATGCGTATCGGAATATACAAAGTCTAGCTTTATCTTGGACTATGTTCTAGCAGAGGAAGTCGAATCATATTGCAATATCCCTCCAGAATTGATTAGTTATTTTAGAATGAACACCAAAAAAAATAGCCAATTTGAATTTGATTGTAAATTAAATGATACATTTAACTCAATGATATCAAACTTCTATTGATGAGATTATACTTAAAATGACCCATTGCACAAAGAATCCGATCTAATTCGCCTCAGAATAAAAATCAATTACCGCCTAATTCATCATAGACCAACACATGTTTTGTGATTTTGGATTTTGCCTAATGATAGTCATTAAAAGATTATTGAAATCTAATTCCTGTTCATTTTATACACTCTAATTTCTTTGTTATCCTTCTCGGGTACAAAATATTGGAATAAACATGTCAATTTATGATCAAGCAAATTTTATATTGGGGCATTTCCTTTTTGTTCTTATGCGGCTGTACAAAAGACGAACCAAAAGGTTCACCAGCACACATTGAAAACATTACTTCTGAAGTAGATGACGACAAACTCACCAAAGCGCAAGATTCTCCTGGAGATTGGATGTCTTATGGCCTAAATTACCAAGAAGACCGTTTTAGTCATTTAAACCAAATAAATCGGGAAACTATTGGACAATTATCTTTAGCTTGGTCAACTGACCTAGGTACAAGTCGAGGGATTGAAGCCACTCCCCTAGTTGTGGATGGTATCATGTTTTTAAGTGGCCCTTGGTCTGTCGTTTATGCCCTAGATACAAGAACAGGTAAAATCCTATGGACCTATGACCCACAAGTTCCTAAACAGACAAGCATAAAATCTTGCTGTGATGTCGTAAATCGAGGTGTAGCCCTCTATAAAGGAAATATATTTGTAGCAACATTAGACGGCAGATTGATTTCCATTAAGGCCAGTACAGGTCAATTTAATTGGTCAGTTGCTACCATAGACACATCCAAAAACTATACCATAACGGGTGCCCCACGCGTATATGATGGTAAAGTAATTATTGGAAACTCAGGGGCGGAAATAGGGGTTCGTGGATACGTAACAGCTTATGATGCTGAAAACGGCAAGGAAGTTTGGCGTTTTTGGACGGTACCAGGTGACCCCAAAAATGGATTTGAATCGAAAGCCATGGAAATGGCTGCCAACACTTGGAAAGGAGAATGGTGGAATATGGGAGGTGGCGGTACGGCCTGGGATAGTTTCGCCTATGATCCTGAATTAGGTCTTGTATATATAGGAACTGGAAATGGCTCTCCTTGGAATCGAGAGATACGAAGTCCAGGTGGTGGCGATAACCTTTTTTTATCATCCATCGTGGCAGTCGATGTTAAAACAGGTGAATACAAATGGCATTATCAAACCACGCCAGGAGAAAGCTGGGATTATACGGCAGTTCAACAAATGATTTTGGCTGATTTACCCATCGATGGGAAAGATCGTAAAGTGATTATGCAGGCACCTAAAAACGGATTCTTTTATGTCATAGATCGCACAACGGGAGAATTCATCTCAGGCAATCCCTATACGTATGTCAATTGGGCTACTCATATTGACAAAAAGACGGGCAGACCTGTAGAAACCCCATTTAGCCGATACGAAGATTTCAATAAATTAGTGGCCCCATCCCCTCTTGGAGGACACAATTGGCAAGCCATGGCCTATAATCCCACAACTAAACTAGTCTATATTCCCTCTCGTGAAATGTCCTATTTACACGGTAATCCAACGGAATATATTCAAGACTCTAAAAGATGGAATACGGGCTCTAAATTTAATCCAAACAAGCCCATCAAGGACGACCCAAAAGCACATAAGGCCGAAGGTCGTTTGATTGCTTGGGATCCGATTGCGGGTAAAGAAGTTTGGCGAACACCAGGCGCATCTATTTGGGATGCAGGTGTTTTAACCACCAACGATTTGGTCTTTCAAGGAAATGCACATGGTATTTTTAATGCTTATGATGCCAAAACGGGCAAAATATTATGGCATACAGATTTGAAATCCGGGATCATTGCTCCACCAGTCACCTATCTAGTGGACGGCGTTCAATATGTGTCTGTGGCTGTAGGATGGGGAGGAGTCGTAGGTTTGTGGTATAAATTTACTGAAACAATTCAGCCAGGTCGAATCTTTACTTTTAAACTAGGAGGTAAGGCGAAGATGCCTTCACTCATTCCTGCTGAAACTAAAACCAAGCTGAATGTAGCAGTGACAGCCACTCCAGCTCAAATAGCCAATGGTGCAGCCTTGTTTAGCAACTTTTGTGGGGTATGTCATCAATTAAAAGGCGGTGGAGTGGTTCCGAACTTACTTTATTCAAAGCCTGAAATAATGGCCATGATGGACGATATCGTGAGAAAAGGAGTCTTTGTCAATAAAGGTATGCCCAGTTTCGGCAATCGATTTAGCCCTCAAGAAATCAAAGATATCCAACAGTATATTTATGCTGAGGCAAAGAAATAATCATTGGTAGGTGTATTTGTTCTTTGGTTTCAATAATTGAGTTTCAGTTAATGCCTTGATAACCTGATTTTTATCAAAAACCTCATCTATTGATGAGGTTTTTGAGTTTTGAAAGGTATTTAGTGCCATTTTCAATAGTAAACTATACGACCTTTTTACCCGGTTGACTTAACAATTTAATTAGCTCAGGTAAATACTGCTCGTAAACCTGTCTCGGACTGACGGTGTTTTTGACACAAATAGCCGCAGCTTTTCCCACAACCTCACCCATCATGCCGCAGGTCCTCATAACTCGCACCGGTCCTAATCCTGTTTTAGTGACACTAATATTTCTACCTGCCATGAATAAATTAGAAATATTCCGACTATACAAAGTTCGATAAGGTGCCCAATACAGATTTCCATATTGATATTCCTTCCCTCTCGTATAGTCAGCAACAAATTCATTCCCCTCAAATCCTGTTTTAAATTCAGTCTTAGGTGTATGCAGGTCTACATGCCATGAGCATGGAAATGCGGCATCCGAAAATTTCTTTTGAGATTTAAAATCTTCCGCATCCAGAATCACATCCCCCATTAATCTTCGTGATTCTCGTTTGCCCGCAATATAGGCTGACCAACCTAATCGATGGTTTGGATACATTTTATCCACATTTTTTATAGCATCCCATGCCCCATACATAGCTCTAAAATTATGATCTCGAATCAATTCTATATCATTGACCTGGTCCTTATTAAAACCACTTTCCCAATACCACATATTCGCAAAGGATTGCAATCCTTCTGCACCAAAGGTTTTAACTCCCTTTCTACCTGGGAATGGTTTATCAGATAAATCTAAAGCCCAAGGACACCTAGGAAAAGGTTGGGCATAATTCCCCACTTCACATTTTAATGCCAATGCACTTTTATCTTTGCATTCACATTTCAAAACATCTTCCTTGTTGGTAGCGTCCAGTACATTGAATAAATTGGAACTTCCCATTAAGTTCTCCACTTTATACTCATAATCAGCTCCAGCCTTAAAACCTAAGGTGGCATCACCCGTGCAATCCGCAAAATAGGATGCTTTTAACAGCAATTGCCTTCCTGTACGAATATGTTGAATAACAATCGAGTTTATTTTATCACCAGATTTTATGACCTCTATCGCTCTATTTTCAATCAATAAAGTGATATTGGGTTCTTGGATTACCTTTTGGTATTTTAATTGGTCATCGTAGTATTCAGCACTCACCCCGTTCAATACCTGACCAGAGCCTTTGGTAATTGGGAGTAATATTTCTGAAACGATATCGCCAATGTGTGGATAAGGCTCCTTATTGGTATGACCTTCTGGCCAAACACGAACTTCAGAACTTCCGTTGCCCCCCAATACTGGTCTATCTTGCACCAAGGCTACTTTGGCTCCATTTCTGGCTGCTGATATGGCCGCGCAGGTACCTGCCAATCCACCCCCAACTACGATAAAATCAAAGGATCCTCCAAATTCCGGATTCTCGGGCAAACCATTCAACTTCCTTCTAAATTGGGTTAAAGCTTGTATATCATTCGTTGGCTCAAAACGAAGGTCTTTACAAAATAAAATGGCCTCACACCTTCCCTCAAATCCTGTCAAATCATGCAATGCTAACTTTGCATTTTTTCCCACTTTCACTGTTTTACCATCATGCCAATGCCACTCAGCACTTTTAGTACCAAATATTTCTTTTAATGGTTTATCATTAATTTTTACTTGAAATTTACCTGGAGCCCCCGGTGCATTCCATGGAGCAACCCAATCTCGGGTACGTACCCAAACACGGTATGTCCCTTCGGAAGGAAAAGTAATATGGGTAATTGCGTCTTCGACAGGGATACCCAAACCATGGGCCAACAAATATGGACTGCCCATCCGCTCCATGGATTGTTGATCTATATTCCATCCACCAAAATTCTCAAATTGTTCTGCTTCAATAAATACAAATTCATTTGAATTGGAACCAAAAACATTTGACAAATTACCAGCTAGCAATGCCAAGCTCGTATTCCCTAATAAACCAATAAAATTTCTTCTTTTCATCCTTGCTTGTGCTTAATAAACCTATCATCAAATTGATTCAAAGCGGTTTCCTTTTAATTTATAATATGGTTGTATTTGTTTCCTATTGATACGTCAACCAAGTGGTTGCCTCACAATTTTTATTGCTTGAAAAACGAATCCATCGTGCTTGAAAATCAGAGGCGAACGTATATTCAAACGTTTCATTGGGCTTAATTTCCACCTTTTTGAATACCATCCAAGGCCCATGACCCATAGGTTCTATCTCAATAGTAAAGGTTATAGTTTGCATAGATTTATGCGATATTTTCAAACTTTTTTTATCATAAAATCCAATTAAATAAGGGTCTGATTTCATATTAGCAGTCACAAAGGAATTTTTCCAAGGCCCACCCTGCCCTGTCGGCTTACCCAATTTCCAAAGATCATCAATGGTCCCTGCCCAAACTTTTGCTTTTCCATCTGCGGAAGTAATAATATGTTCATTTGTTGGGCTTTCTTTTTCAAGTCCTGTCATAACCAATAAGCCACGATAGGATGCGTAATCATGCACGGATAAAGAGTGGGAAGCCACCGGTCTAATTTTAGCAAAGCCATCTGCATTTTCCGCGGGCAGTTCATAAAATGTTCCATGTGCGTTCATCAAATCACGCTCGGTAGCCACTTCCCGACAAATCCGCATCGAAGCAGCTGTATTTTTTTTAGTGTAATTTTCATTCCCTTTGGGTAAACGCCACCTACGACCAGCATCATCCACCACTAAAACAGAGGCTTCATCGACCGAAATAGCATCTTTTGAGATTTCAAATTTGGATCGAATAAAATCAGCCATTTTACCATCTTCTCTTCTGTTCAAATTCATGGCGCTATCCAATTCATAATAACCTACTTCTTTGAATTTTTCCTTTGAAAAATCACCTGCTAAAACACCTAATTTGCGACGATTATCTCCAAGCGCATATAATAGTCCACCCGTATATTCATCTCTACGAGTGGATGCCAATCCATTAAAAATAGGAGAAGATTGAGTAACGAATCGAGTGCCGTCCGTATAGTTAAAATTGACCGTTGCTGTGGTATTCTTGTCAGATTTCACCTTAATCCATTCTCCTGTTTCGGTAGATTGAAAAGAAATGTTGGTTGACTTTCCTGCCTCAACCAAGACCGTAAGTAAATTTTCCCATTTTCCTTTCCCATGTCGATCTACCTCAAAGGTAAATTTAACATCTTCCTTACCCGCATTCTGAATCCATGCCATGCGCTTTTTCCAACCTGCAAATAGAAAAGGCTCTGAACTGACATTTGCTTCAATTTTCTCAGAAAGCCAAACCGCTCCCTGTGCTGTATTCGGCCCTAATTGATCTGGCAATTGAACGGATGTAAACCATAAATTTGAGTTCGATTGTCCTGGGCCTTCTATATTTCCTTTGGCTTTTCGTTTATTTAAGAACTCTTTTTGAGCTGAATCATCGCAACCAAACACTAAACCATCTTGCCAACGAGTAAAATCACCAATGACTTTTAAGTAAGCCGAGCGAGGGCGAATGCCTGCTGAATGGATTGAAGTAAATGATGCTGGAAAATGCCAAAACATCCCATGCATGGTCATTAAATAATCTGGTTTTCCCGTTGTACCAACATCCCTAATTCTTGGCCATTCCGTGTTCCACCCGTGCGCTCCGTCATAGCTATGACTTGCCTTGGGTAATCTAAAAAAGGTCCATTTTCCTGCATCTCTTACTCCCAATAAAACCGATTTATGATCCCAGCCTGTAACCCAAATGGGATCAGTGGCAGGATTTTTATTACCATAAATTCCACCCGGACCAGTTACTTCAACAAATTGATTTCGTCGGATAAGCTTCCAATCTTGACCATTCCATTCAGCTAAAACACCAGATTCAATGTCAAATTGTTTCAAAGCTTTATCTCCAGACTCTCCATTATTGGAATAAACCATCACTCCTTGACCTGAATAAAGACCTTTACCATGAGCTCCAGGCAACAAAGAACTACTAGAATTATTCGAAGTTTTATTCGCATTCTTGAGTTTTATATTACCGTCCTCATAGAGTAGTTTAGTATGTAGATTGTGTACATCCAACTCATAAAAACCCTCCTCCATGGTGGCTAATAACAAGTTATTTTGTGGATTGTTAAGCGCTCTTGCTAAACCAGTATAGCGACCAGGGGCTTGAGTATAAGGTATTGTACGTACTTCGCCTGCTGCATTAATGGCATAAGGTCCTATAAATAATTGATTACTCTCCCGATGTATCATTCGATTGGCTGGTGTACCTCCGATACTTTCGGGTCTTATTTTCTTACCTAACTGAGGGCTAATTTCATAAAGCTTATCCGTTGAACCAAATGGTAAATGTGGGCCATATGAAATAACCCATAGTCGATCAGCCCAAGGTACAACTGCCCCTGTTCCGCATTCGCCTTCGTTATTATAATAGGCTAAATGTGGATAAATACCACTGAATTGAGGGTAAGTGGATTGCCTTGGGGATTGAGCAGTGGCATTGAAAAATAACAAAACTAAAGCGGCAAATATAACCGTATTGCTGATTACAGTTTTAATCGAAGAATTATTTGGTGACATTTTCTTTTGATGACATTCATACAATCAACAAATCAACTTAGCAAAGGTCCATTACTCGTTGAGCATATCTTTACTAAATTAAGTATTGAAATTTTAATAAAAATTAATGAAATATTATTAATAAATAGAAATTCGTTGCTGTAAATCTTCCATTTATTTGAAATTTTGGCATAAAAAATGGCCAAACAAATGTTGGCCATTTCAAAATCAAAAAAAATAATTTTCTAATTAGGTAATACCACCGTGTCAATCACGTGAATCACTCCATTACCTGCTGCTAAATCAGTGGCAACTATTGTTGATATACCACCTTTCTCATCAGTCAAAATAACTTTGCCGTCCTTTAAAGAAGCAAGCAAATTAGCTCCACTCACTGTCTTCAAAGATAATTTACCTTTTGCATCTGCAATTGCCTTCAATACCGTAGCTGCTGTAAAGTTTCCAGCAATGACATGGTAGGTTAGAATTTTAGCCAAAGTCGCCTTATTTTCAGCTTTCAATAAATTATCCACCGTTCCAGCAGGTAATTTGGCGAATGCCGCATTCGTCGGAGCAAAAACAGTGAATGGTCCTGAACCTTGTAAGGTGGAAACTAAATCCGCAGCTTTTAAAGCGGCTACTAATGTACTGTGATCTTTAGATCCTACTGCAATGTCTACAATCGTTTTCTGTGCATTAACAGAAAAAACAATCGAAGCTACTGTTACTAGTGTCAAAGCAAATCTTTTAAATGTCATTTTTTTAAGAATTTAGTTGTTGAATTGATATAACACGCAGTATATCAATATGTTTTAAGAATCTGTAAAATCATTCCTACCTAGGTTAGGATGGTAAAGAGAAACAGGCATTTCTGTGATTCAACAAGCGATTACCTACAAACGAATTTTTTAAACCATCGATGCATTTGACCTAGGCTTTGAAAAATATTTGATATAAATTCAGGTGCCTAGGAATTAAAACTTAATTAGGAGGTGAATTTATTCGTTCTGGGTGGTCTTTTTTGAGGGGCATTTATCTCAAGAGCCGGCACTGTTTTTTGTTAATAAATCACCATATTAGTACGTAAAATCCTGCTCTTTCAAAATAAATGCTGGATCTAAACCAACATCAACGATGAAAAAATACCTCTTACTGGGCATGATATTCTTTGGGTTTCAAGCCCTGCTTTTTGCTCAAAAAACTCGTCCCAACATCATCCTAATCCTAGCCGATGACATGGGTTTCAGTGATATTGGAATATTTGGTTCAGAAATCAAAACGCCTAATATCGATTTACTGGGCAAAAAGGGTGCTGTTTTTACGCAATTTTACAATGCAGGAAGATGTTGTCCGAGTAGAGCCTCCCTGCTAACTGGCATGTACCCGCATCAAGCAGGGATGGGTGGCATGGTCAATACGGGTGATTATGATCGAACTAAAACAGGGTCATACCAAGGATTTTTGAATGTGGACACTCCCACCATCGCAGAAGAATTAAAAAAGAACGGCTACACTACCTACATGACTGGGAAATGGCATGTGGGCGAGAAAAAGCCAGATTGGCCTAATCAGAGAGGATTTGACCATTTTTATGGCTTGATTTCTGGTGCCAATAGTTATTATGAATTATTGCCCAAACGTCAGCTTATTGAAGATAATGAGCCATTCACACCAACTCCTAATTACTATTTCACGGATGCCATTTCAGCTAAATCCGTATCCTATTTACAGAAAAACAAAGCTATTGGAAAACCATTTTTTCTTTATGTGGCATATACAGCTCCGCACTGGCCCATTCATGCCCCACAAGAACTGATTGATTCCTATAAATCGAAGTACACGCAGGGTTGGGAAGCACTGCGGAAGCAACGGTTCGAGAGTCAAAAGAAATTAGGTCTACAGGTAAGCGGTGGTACATTGCCGCCCTCCGACCCTGCCCTAGCGTCCTTCGAAAAGGAATCAGACAAAAATATCTGGATTGAAAAAATGGCTACTTATGCAGCCATGGTTGATAAAATGGACCAAGGAATTGGTCAACTAATTCAAGCATTAAAAGCCAATGGGACTTTCGACAATACAGTCATTTTCTTCCTTTCTGATAATGGTGCTTGCCATGAGGTCCTAGATGATCGCTCATCCAAAGACTTAGGTCCAGAAAAATACAAGGCTTCCTTAAGTACAAAAATTGGCGCTCCTGGAAGCTACACTACCTATGGAAAAGAATGGGCTTATGCCAGCAATACCCCATTTCGAATGTATAAACATTGGATGCATGAAGGTGGAATTTCAACTCCATTAGTAGTTTCATACCCAAATGGAATTAAAAAAAATATTCAAAGTGAGCAAGTGGGTCATATCATGGATATTTTCCCGACCATCATGGAGTTAACACAAACCAAAACAACAAAAATCGTGGAGGGTAAAAGCTTAGTTCCCATTTTTAAACAAAGAAAAAGGGAAGCTCAGCCATTCATCGCTTGGGAACATTTTGGAAATAGAGCCATCAGGGAAGGTGATTGGAAGCTCGTTTGGGACAATGAAATCAAAGCTTGGGAATTATACAATGTCAGAAAAGATCGAATAGAAAATAAGAATTTGGCTACCTTAAATCCAGAAAAATACCAATACTTATTGGCCAAATATGCAGCGTGGGCTACCAAAATGCAGGTAAAATGACATTGACAAGTAATTTTTTTTGATATTTTTTTTTTTTTAAAATTCGTACATTTCTTTTTCCCGAAAAAATCAAGACACATTTTTTTTCTTTTGGCAAGCCTGAAAACCTAGAAAAGAGAAGAAAATGAGCTAAAATCCAAGCTTGGAGGCCATAAAAATCCTTTCCTATAAATTCAAGAATTATCTGTTCGTGGTAAAATAAGTACCTTACCTACTTAGTTAAATCTGCTAGAAAGTCTTATCAATTTTATAAAAAATTTGATATATATACTTCTTTTTATACTATTGTATATATACGTAAATTAATTACCACAAAATGAACGACTTAGGATGAATTAACAACCTTTAAAACTTAATACTATGGGGACGAATTTGAAACTAGAAAAAACACTTTACCAAAAGGGTTACCTCTACTTTATTGTATTTTTTATGTTCATGATTTGGGGCTTTTGGTTTACCTATTTTTCAAAATTGGGTGAGCAGGGGAATTACCGTTTACACTTCCATGGTATCACCTTAATTTCATGGTGCTTGATGCTAATTGTGCAACCATGGTTAATCCGATCAAAAAAAGTGGCCCTCCATAAAAAAGTGGGACTTATTTCTTACTTGCTCGTACCACTACTGCTGTTTTCAACCACCGATCTGCTAAAATTCAGGTTATCGGGTGTAAAACAGATGAGTCCCTATTTAAACTTTGCTACCGCACTTGTACTGAATGCTCTGCTAGTTTTTGTCATACTGTATGCCCTAGCCATTTACCATAAAAATAAAGGAACCATTCATGCCAGATACATGCTTTGTACGGTTTTCCCCATGATTCCACCCATCACTGACCGCATTATTGCCTCTAATTTTCCATCCTTGCTAAAATACCTTCCTACCTTAGAAGGTTACCCATTAGTCCCCATTTATAGCTTTGCCATCGTAGATATTTTGTTAGTTTTTTTATGTATTTGGGACTTTAAATCTCATAAGCGCTGGAACGTTTTCCCCTTTGTCCTGTTACTTTCAGTGGGATACCAATTTTCGGTTTTAAACTTTTACAAATTTGGATTTTGGGCTACATTCGGTGATTGGTTCTTGGCCTTATAAGTTCCTTTTTATAGATGTAGCACTAATTTTTTGGGGAAATCATGCAAAGAAGAACATTTATTAAAAATTCCACTTTATTTGTTGCGGTAGTAAGTACAAATGGATTTATTCACTTTGACGGCCAACATTTTGTTGGCGATTGTGAAACTACCAGTGATATACTGGGACCATATTATCGTCCCAACAGCCCACTACGAAATAACCTCATCATAAAAGGTCAAGTCGGAAATCCGATTGAATTAAGTGGCATAATCAAACATAAGGATTGTATAACTCCTTACAAAAATGCAAAAATAGAATTGTGGCATTGTGACTCCAAGGGTGTTTATGATAATACATCTAGTGAGTACCGTTATCGAGGCACTAGCTATTCAGATGAAAATGGACAATATTCATTTAAGACCATTTTACCTGTGCCCTATGATGCAGGTGGTGGACATATAAGACCTGCACATTTTCACCTCATGATCACCGCAGAAGGATATCAACCCTTGGTAACACAATTATATTTCTCCGGCGATGCCCATATCCCTAAAGATATGTACGCCTCCTCCAAGGAAGCTAAAAATAGAATATTGGATACGGAAACCTTGAAGGATGGAAGCAAAAAAGTAATGTATCATGTAAGTATGTCCAAAACATTAAACGCCGAAGCAGCCGCTATTGATAAATTAACGGGTATTTATACCGATGTAAAAGACAAATCCAAGAAAATTGAACTCTTTACAAAGAACAAATGCTTGTGGATGAAGAATGAAGTATTTGGAGAAAACTTTGAATATGTTGGTAATAATACATTTGAATATCCAGCTATGCCCAAAGGAATGTACGCCACACTCATCTTTGAAATTATGCCCAATGAGGCGATCAAACTAACTTATAATTACGTGGATGACGATTTGGTCAAACACAGCTCTGTTTCCATCAAAGAATTTTAGTCATTTAAAGCAAATTACATTTATTGTTAAATTCAAACAAATGAGCTCAAATTCGTTTCTATTCAGAATTGAAACTAGCTATACTTTGAAACTACGATTTTCAAATAGTAGAAAATAGCAATGCCAAAGTTCAAATCGATATTATAGGATTTCCACCAACTTCCCCGTTTTCCTATCTACTGGCATAGGGGATTGATGTTGACTCAGGTAAGATTTTAATAATTGAGTGAGTTGATTGCATTGAGCGGGTTGTTTGGCAGCTAAATCAAACTGCTCAGCCGTATCTTGGGAGAGATTATATAGTTCTTTTTGGCCAGTGCGCAAATCATACACTAATTTCAAATTACCTTTTCGTATAGCAGATTTATAATTAATCCCTGGTCCATCTTGATCAATCCATTTATTGGGATAATGCCACACCAAAACCCGTTCCGCATCCATTAAGTTGGGGTCCTTCAAGAATGGAACCATACTCTTGCCATCCAATGCCTGAAGCGTCTTAACATCCTTCAATTTTGCCATTTGTAGGATAGTCGGAAACAAATCTTCGGCCATGATGTATTGGTCTGCCACCTTATTCATTGGGGCAAAACCAGGCCATTTAACGATCATAGGAATCCGAATACCTCCTTCATACACCGAGCCTTTTCCTGCTCTTAGTGGTAAGTTTTGCACATGCGCTTTCTTTCCTCTGGCTGGAGCTAGGCTCAAACCCCCATTATCACTCATGAACAAAATGATGGTATTTCCATCCACTTTTTTTTCTTGCAA
This sequence comes from Aquirufa ecclesiirivi, assembly GCF_011250515.1. Taxonomy (GTDB): domain Bacteria; phylum Bacteroidota; class Bacteroidia; order Cytophagales; family Spirosomataceae; genus Aquirufa; species Aquirufa ecclesiirivi. Next base: position 123,729 of record NZ_JAANOP010000008.1, read on the forward strand.
ATAAGCCATAATATCCCCTAAACTTTTATCAACTCCTTCTACCAAACTGGCGTATTTGGCCTCCGATGAATCTAGTCCAGCCGACAAATACTTCTGAAAAAATCGTTCATCTGCTTGAATGGGTGTATGAACCCCATAATGAGCCAGATTCAAATAAAATGGCTGCTTATTTTGTATGGGAGTTTCTAGTGATTTAATGGCTTCAAAGGTTAAAGCTTCTGTCAAAAATACGGTAGAACCGTGGTATTCTTCTAAATCTGGAACGGCTTGGGGACTTACTTTACTCGGTAAATTACCATAATTGTCTTTCCCATAATAACTCTGTGGATGGCCAGCGGCGTGACCTGCTATATTGACTTGAAATCCCAAATTATAAGGATTGGCTTGCGGTGTACCTGCTGAGCCCCAATGAGCCTTGCCAACATGAATGGTCAAATAACCAGCCTGTTTAAGTATTTGTGGATAGGAAGTATATTCCTTTGGACTCAAACCATTGATTTTCCATGAACTAGGACTGAATTGCTGATCTGTGGCATCGCTATTTTTATCCTTCAGGGGCGACGTCCAATTCGTCACACCGTGGTGAGCGGCATTCATTCCTGATAAAAAACTGGTTCGAGTGGGAGTACAAACTGGCGTAGCGTAAGCCTGTGAGAATTTCACCCCTTGCTTGGCCAATTTAGCCATATTGGGCGTATGGTAGTTGGGATTAAAGGCATCAGTCCAACCCATATCGTCTACGACAAATGTAATGATATTGGGCTTCTTGGGAGCTTGTGCTTCCAAGACTAAGTTCCAAAGCAGGCAGCAAAGTAAGAGTACTATATTTTTCATCAGGAATAGGCCTAGAAAAGATCGAATAATGAGGATAATTTAGAGAAAAAATCGAAAATATCCTTTTCGTTCCTTTTTAAACTTCAGCTATTCTAAGATTTTAGAACTGGTAAACTTTGTAAAAAAATAATAAGGAGAATTCCTATTCATGGGGTATTTGAGGGTTCAAATTTCGCTTAGTAAAGGCCCTAAGGTTTAACACGAACGACCTTGTCACCTTTAAGTACCACCAAGTCAGAATTTTTAGCTTTTTTATATGCAATTAAATCCTCCTTGACTTTAGACATACCCAACTCAATCTTTTCCATTACTAAGGAGGTATTCTTTATTGAGCTTGATTTAGTTGTTGCCATTTTACTACATTTTTAATTTTGTAAGTTCCGTCTTGATCTTTAGAGGCGATAAAATCAGGTTCTGAATCTGAATTATCATATATTAACCAAGCATCAACTAAAGGCAAATATATATGAAACAAATTTGTAATTCCTGCTTTATATCGTCTTTCAACTGCGATGAAGTTTGATCTAATTATACTCATCAAAAACAATCCCAACTTCATCTAGTTTATTAGCTAAACAATTTCCATTGCCCAAATCACCCATCAATATCGTTTGGTTTAAACGTGATCTACGGTTTACAGACCATGAGCCACTTTACCGTGCCTTGGAACAAGATATCCCCGTTTTATTAGTATATTTTTTTGAGCCATCCTTGATTCAATACCCCGATAGTGATGTGCGACATTGGCGCTTTGTATATGAATCCTTAACCGAAATGCAAGGCCGATTGGAAGACCGAAATGGCCGCTTGTATCTATTTCATCAGGAAGTTTTGCCCGTTTTGGATGCCTTAACAGAACACTATTCCATTCAAAGCATGTATTCACATGAAGAAATTGGAAATAACTTAAGTTACCAACGGGATAAAGAAGTCAAGGTATTTTGTGATTTACATGGAATTCAATGGAAAGAAACTCCAACGAATGGCGTTATTCGGAAATTACGCTCAAGAAAAACTTGGCAAAAAAGATGGGATGAACGTATGAATCAGCCTCCATTTTTAGTTCGCGAGCATGATTGGAACCTGGTTCATCTACCCAATACCTTATACGACAGCCTCAAAGGAGAAGAAATCCCTATAGGTTTTACAACTCGAAATCCGAAATTTCAAGAAGGAGGCGAATATTGGGCATGGAAATACCTGCAAAGTTTTGTACAAACTCGCCACCAAGATTACAGCAAATCAATCAGTAAACCGGAGGCTAGTCGACGAGGATGCAGTCGCATTTCTCCCTATTTGAGCTATGGAAACCTGAGCATGAGAATGGTTTATACGTTTACCAAGCAACATGAAGCTCAATCCAACCATCGACGTTCCTTACAAAATTTCATTTCAAGACTACATTGGCATTGTCATTTTATACAAAAATTTGAGGATGAATGTCGGATGGAATTTGAAGCCATCAACCTGGCCTACCAATCTTTGGAAAAAAAGCGAAATATGGATTACATAAAGGCTTGGGAACAAGGAAAAACAGGGATTCCTTTGGTGGATGCATGTATGCGTTGTTTAGTAGAAACCGGATATATCAATTTCCGTATGCGGGCTTTAGTCGTATCGTTTTTTGTCTTTAATCTTTGGCAAGATTGGCGGGATTTGGCCCATTTTTTGGCTCGACAGTTTCTAGACTACGAACCAGGCATTCATTATCCGCAGATTCAAATGCAGGCTGGGATAACAGGTGTCAATACCATCCGAATCTATAATCCCATCAAAAACTCCATGGAACACGATCCTGATGGAATATTCATTAAAAAATGGGTACCTGAATTAAAAGCTGTACCACCTAGTCTACTACATGAACCTTGGAAATTGAGCGAAATGGAACAAAAAATGTACCATGTAAACCTAGGGCAAGATTATCCCTTCCCCATCGTCGATGTTGAAAACTCACGTAAAGCTGCCTCTGAGCAAGTTTGGGCAATTAGGAAAACAAAAATGGCAAGACAAGAAGGTACACGAATCCTCCAAAAACATGTCAATAATCCCAAAAACAGAAAAGGGTAATTGATAGGTGAAAGTTAAATCGAATGAATATGGCTGAAGGCAATATTCACTTTTCGAGGGACGATTATGGGTAACTTTTACGATCAGCTCCCAATTCAATTGCTTTTGCCTTCTCAAATTCATCCAAACAGGTCCTTAAATTATGACCTTGGGTATAGATACAATCACAAAATTCTTTGGATGCTTTTGGGGTGGTACTGTCCCGACAGCCATTCCAGCATTCCTCAGGGGAATTACCTGGTCTAATGTCGTACATGATTTGATTCACTCCAATCACGGTAGCCAAGGTCAATAACACACAAGTAAAAAAGACATAAGGAAACGAATGTGTACTGGAATAATTAGGGTTAGTTTGTTGATCATTTTTTCGCTGTTGGAAAGCGAGAATAGGTTTGAGTCGTTGGAAATCCCAAACCAGCAAAAACAAATTAGCCAATAACATGAAAGTCACTATTCTGGTCCCTTCAAATCGTATGGAATAAGTCAGCACGAAAATGTTGATCATAATAGGAAAAGAAGCGATAGCTCCCAATAAAGCTGTTCTAGGAATAAGCAATAAAATAGCCACGATTACTTGACCGATACCAATAAAAGTATAGTAAAAACCGGTATCTAATAATGCATCAAAATAGTGTCCCAAAGGGTGATTTGATGGCAGGCCTGCGGCAAATCTTTCTCCACTGATTTTCACCCAGCCTGATATAGCGAATGCGACAGCCAGGCAAATTCGACAAAAAATGGCAAAATAACGATACCATCGATTGTATCTGATACCTATAATATATTGTTCTAGCTTATTCCACATCCTTGTTTCAATAAAATCTCCAATCTTAAAATAAGAATAACAAGATAAGCATCCCTTAAAAGACCTAATCCATTTCTCTTGAATTATTTTCTTATTTTTTTGAAAAAATTATCAAACGTTCCATATATGCTTTTTCTCCTAAATTATTACCTTGTGAAAAACCTTTTGACCATGAAAAGATTCATCACGTTGTTCATACTGGGCTTTACTCCTTTTTTACAGGCCCAACAAGTACATTCCACTGAATTTCTAAAACAGATTCTTCCCTATCCTTTGGGTGCATCGGTGAATCCCCGACTATTGCAAGAAAATGGCTCTTATCGTGCCTTGGCTATGAATGAATTCACGAGAATCACAGCTGAAAATCACATGAAAATGGCACTCATTCATCCAGAGGCTAATCGCTTTGATTTTGTCAAAGGGGATGAAATTGTGGCTTTTGCTAAGAAAAACAAGAGTCGGGTTCATGGCCATACCTTGGTTTGGCATAATCAAACAGCTCCATGGATGAAGGATTTTCAAGGGGATCAGCAGGCTTGGGAAAATCTATTAAAAAACCATATTCAAACGATAGTCAAACATTACCAGGGACAAATTGCCGGCTGGGATGTGGTCAATGAAGCCTTTTTAGATGATGGGAGTTTGCGACCAAGTATTTGGGCAGATCACATACCTGATTACCTTGCCAAAAGCTTTACCTGGGCACATGAGGCGGATTCCAATGCTTTACTTTTTTACAATGATTATGGACAAGATGGAAAACCTAAAAAAATGGAGGCCATTTTGAATATGGTTCAAGATTTCAAAAAACGTCAAATCCCCATTCATGGATTAGGACTGCAGATGCACATTTCCATACAGTCCAAAAATGAAGAAATTAAGCAAGTGATTGAGCAGTCGACCGCGACTGGTTTACACATTCATTTTTCAGAAGTAGATGTGGCGGTGAATCCGAAAAACAATCCTGATTTTGTCCATGATGTAATGAGCCTACAAGCTCAATCTGACAAGTTTCACTTGTTATTTTCTTCCTTTGCTGCCATTCCGTCCAAACAACAATATGGTATTACTTTTTGGAATGTAGGCGATAAGGATTCTTGGTTACGAGGTTATTTCAAAAGGCCTAAGGAGTATCCTTTGCTGTTTGATGAGAGTTACCAAAGGAAGTCGGTATATGGAGAATTGTATCAGAAATTGAAAAATAAGTAATACTAAATTTCACCTACATGAACAGCAACAAAAAATCGACCTTAAGGTGGTTAATCCAATCGGTTACCGGACTCTTGCTGACAGGTGCGGGATTATCCATGGCCATAGATGCAGGTATCAGCAAAATGCAGGGTGGTGAATGGTTTTGGTATGGAACTGGGGCTTTGATTGTATTTCAGGCAGGATTATGTTTATTAATAGATTCGGTGAGGTTTAAGTAATTACCTTTTATTTTTTTTTCCTAATAAGTATTGCTTTCCAGTACCAATTGCCATTACATCTAGATTCCCTTCAACACACGGCCCATACTTTGGATATGTTTATTATGATATGATCGTATAGTATAACTAGCTGAATTTTCATTTTTCAGGCATCTATTAAAACATCTTCTTCATTTCACTAGTTGAAGTTGAAGGCCATAAATTACTTGCCATGAAAGCCTTCCTCGTTTTTCCCCATCAGTTATTTGAAGAAGCATTGAAGTTGCCTCAAGATCAAGTTTTTTATGTGATTGAGTCTGATTTGTATTTCAAACAATATAGTTTTCATCAACAAAAACTTCTTTTTCACCGAGCTAGCCTTCGCTATTTTGCTGATTTATTAAGTCAACATGGTTTTCAGGTAATCTACATGGAGGCCAATGACCCAAAATCCAACATCATTGAGCTCATTTCAACCCTACAAAAAGAGGGATTAAGTGAATTGAGCTATTTTGACACCCATGATTATTTACTGGAAAGGAGAATACAACGTGTTTGTCAAGTTCCGAAAAACATAATCCCAAGCCCCAATTTCCTGAATCAGGATGTTCAAATTTTGGGCAACAAAAATACTTATTTCCAAACGGCGTTTTACATTCAACAAAGAAAGAATCTTCAAATTCTGCTGGACGAACAACAAAATCCGTTGGGCGGACAATGGTCCTTTGATACCGAAAACAGAAAAAAAATACCCAAAAACACTTATATCCCCCAGCCATTTCCAAGTCTTGTATCCAATCCCTATATTCAGGAAGCTATTCATTATGTCCAAATACATTTCCCCCATAACCCAGGAAGCCTAGAAATGCCCTTTAGTAGTGGATACTACCCATGTACCCATGCAGATGCCAACATAGCTTTGGATCTATTTATCCAAGAACGTCTTGTTCATTTTGGCGTCTATGAAGACGCTATTTTAGCACAAGAATCTACCCTATTTCATAGTGTATTAAGTCCCCTCATCAACGTGGGGCTTTTGAACCCCGCTCAAATTGTTGCCCGAATCATTCAGGCGCAGGCGCCCTTGAATAGTTTGGAAGGTATAATCCGACAAATCATTGGTTGGCGAGAGTTTGTACAATTACTTTATCAGAAAATTGGTACGCAACAAAGAAATTCCAACTATTGGCGATTTACCAAAGAAATGCCAGAGGCATTTTATACCGCTTCCACCGGGATAGAACCAGTGGATATGACCATTCGAAAACTTCTCAAAACAGGTTATTCACACCATATTGAACGATTGATGGTACTTGGAAACTTTATGCTACTATGTGAAATCAAACCAAACGCCGTATATCAATGGTTCATGGAAATGTACATCGATGCTTACGATTGGGTAATGGTTCCCAATGTTTATGGCATGTCGCAATTTAGTGATGGTGGATTAATGACGACAAAACCCTACATCTGTGGTTCCAATTATATTTTAAAAATGAGCGATTATAAAAAAGGCCCTTGGCAAGCTGTTTGGGATGGATTATTTTGGCGTTTTCTGGATAAACAGCGAGCCACTTTTTCCAAAAACCCTCGCTGGGCTATGCTCATTAGCACTTGGGATAAAATGCCTAAAGAAAAGAAAGATTCCCATCTTCAACAGGCTGAAAATTATTTGACCAGCCTTTTTCCAAGAGTTTCATTAGAGGTTTCCAATAAGAAAAAAAGCTAGGGAAATCTCCGATCAAATCAGGTGCTAAAAAAGGATAAGCTTCTCGGTTACCTTGCCAATGTGCCAGTATGGGATGATCTCTAAAGGTACCACAACAGTCCAAATCTGCATATTCCCCATAATAAACCTGTAAGTCCGGAATCTGTGCAGCTAATTCCACTATAAATTGAATGGAACGGGGCGACATAGGAAAACGCTTGAAATGAGATGGTTCCAAAACCAAAATTCGATTTCCCTTCTCCTTCGCATGGAAATTAGGGTCTAGGGTATAATGCGAATATACGAAAGTAGATAAGTCTGGATTGATCTGTGGAATTTGAAAGGGGATGTTCGGTTCTTGAGGTGTAAAATCAAACTTTTCTTTGAATATGTCGGGAAATGCCAAATAAGGTAGTTCTTCGTAAGAACAATCGACTACCGTATTTCTTTGTTGACGATGTGTGTAATGATTGATATTTTCTTGATTCACCCAATAGGGCTTATTGCTAAATGTGGCAGCGCACCATTGCCAACTAAGCGCATTACTCGCTAAATCACCATCCAGTAAATGGTAATACATCCAAGCAGCAGGCCCAGACCAGTGATAATGTGCCACATTACAGGCAAGAGATGCGATATACATCCGAAGATGATTGTGCAAATATCCTGTTTGAGGAAAACGAGCTATATGTTCATCGATGGCTTCAATTCCCGTTTGAGCATGAACTAATGCCGAAGGAATTCCTTGGTGCAAAACACCCTCTTGCGGGTGTCGAATATCTTGAAAAATTCCATCTCCCAAGCGAAACCAAGTTTTGGCATAGTACTCCCGCCAAGCTAATTCTTGAATGAATTTTTCCAGTTCCGAAAAGCTGAATCCCCGGTTTTTCAACCGAATTAATACCCCAGGTACGGTGATAAACCCACGAGATAAATAAGGAGATAGGTAGGAAACGCCACCATCAATAAAATTTCTGGTACGAGCATAGGTTACAGGGTCGAAAGTGTCAATTCGATGGTATACCGCTTCTAGGCTGGCAGGAAATTCCATTAGCGTTTACTGATTTTATTCAGGCTGATGCTCCGCTGGAGATTACATTTAAAACGAGGGTCCAAGGAAACCCTTTTTAGTAAATGTTTGGTGTTACGACCCGACATCCTTTTGCGCCACATCTGAAAACTCGATCTTTTACTATGTAGTCGCATGAATTCAATAACCTCTTTTTCTCTGAGTCCAAACTGAAATTCAATGGCTTCAAAAGGCGTGCGATCTTCCCAAGCCATTTGAATGATTCGGTCTATATCTTCTTCTGACAACTTATTTATTTCTTCGACACTTTTCACTGCAATAAACGATTTTGTCCCAATCACGCTCCCACTTTTTGCGCCAAGAAAATGGCCTGGAGCAAATAGGACATATTTTTGTAGGCAAATGCTGTTTTTTAACCCCTTGCATGACACAATTTTATACTCAATAGCATTAGTTACTTGAAACAATGCACATGAAAAAAGGTTTAAAATTTCTACAAAATTTGAGTTTAACCGTTCTTTGAAATACCTCTTACTTCATCGGCGTAGAATGCATCATACGGATTTTCCAGCGGCCTGACTGTCTGACTAAAACCACACTTTCTAACCAGCGTGCGTTTCGGATTTGATCGCCCCGACGAATCACGGCTTGGTTCCAATAACTCACCCAAGCCATATCTCCCTGTTGCTCAGCTCTTAAAAAAGTAAAGGTGTTTTTTCGTTCGTAAGAAATAGTAGGATTTGGTTTTACTTTTTGAGTCAAGGTATCATTGGTCCAAATCATCCCTGCTTCATAAAGTACAAAATCAGGCGTGGTATTCTCTTGGAATAAGGAGGCATTCATTTGCGAAAAACCATCAAAAAACCGAATGATAGGCTGATGTAGGCTGTCAGATGGAGCTTGTGCCGACAAATCTAGGCATCCCCCAATGAATAATAGGACACTTAAACAGGTAAAAAGTATGCTTTTTCTCATGGATGAATCAATAATTGAATCCAAATCTAAAGATGTTTAGCAAATTTATTAAGCTCTCCACTTTGAAATATGTTCAAAACCCAAAAACTTCCATATTCATCACTCTTGGGATTATACATCTATTTAACGGCATTCACAGGTTAAATTATTTCCAAATATTGGCTACATTGAAAAAAAAATCACGATACCATGAAAAAAAGCATGTACATTTTCGCGCTATTATTAGCGATGATTTCCCTGACCACCAACGCCAAACCAACTGGATCCTATAAACTCGTGGTGGAAGGTTTTGACTGGGGAGCAGGTGTCAATAAAGTAATTCTAAGCTTGTCTGATACCACCTCAACCGTAAATGCGGGTGAATTTTCTGTCTTTGCTTCCAGAAAGTCCAACGCTGGGCCTATCACAGAAGAGCAATCAAGCGGTAAAAGAGAAATCGTAGGAGCTTATGTTTCCGATCCAACAGGCAATCGGGTTAAAACGGGTAAAAATATTACGTTGGTGCTGGCAGTGGGACCACAACTACCCATTAGCTTTCCCATCCAATATTTCAGAAGCAAAGGTAATGTCTGGGTAGATTATCAATTGACCATCATTCATACGAAATCCCAACAAGTTTGGGATAGCCCTACTGGAAAATTAATGCCTTTAGTTGATCAATTTGATTTAACAGGTAAGTATAAGTTCAATGATCAATTGACGATGTCTTACGCCACTTTTAGTCCGACCATTAAAAAGGAGAAAGCCCCCTTACTCATTTGGCTGCATGGTGGAGGAGAAGGTGGATTTGATCCAACAATTCCCTTATTGGGCAATAAAGCAGCAAATTATGCCTCAGAAGCCATCCAGTCCATTTTTGAAGGAGCCTATGTCTTATCGCCGCAGTGTCCAGGAGCTTGGATGCATAATGCACAAAAAGTTACAACCCATGGTAAGGAAAATGATGTCTACAATGAGGGATTAATGGCATTGATTAAAGACTATGTCAAATCCAACCCCAATATTGACCCCAATCGAATCTACGTGGGAGGTTGCTCCAATGGTGGATATATGGCATTAAAGTTGATTTTACTATACCCAGATTACTTTGCTGCTGGATATATCAGTGCCTTGGCATACCGCTCCGAATACATCCCCGATGCCGATATTCAAAAAATTAAGCAAGTTCCCATTTGGTTTGTTCATTCCAAAGATGACGCTACTACCATCCCAGACCTTACGGTGGTTCCTGTTTACCAAAGATTACAAGCAGCTGGAGCTAAAAATATCCATTTTACCTATTATGACCATGTACATGATATTACCAATTTCTATGGAGGAAAGGGATTTCAATATAACGGACATTGGTCTTGGGTTTACTTACACGAGAACCTTCCAAGGACGAATCTAGACGGTTCATTAGTTAAAGTGAATGGGAAACCTGTTAGCATCATGGAATGGTTGGCTGCTCAGAAAAAAGGCAAATAATATTTCCCCAATAAAAAATTGGATTAGCCTCTCATGCATGACATGGGAGGCTAATTTTTTGAAGAGTATTTGTGATGAAGTATTGTAACGCATTGATTTACAGCTCCTATACGTAATACGTGAACTTGATTAGATAGTTAGAAATAAGTCTAAATTTATTTAGTAATTTTCAGTGATTAAAAACTACACCTGTTTACTTGTCTACTTGACATATGTCAATTTTAGAACATTTTAGATTATTAAATTGTAAAAAATTAAGATAATATAGATTTCTATTTTAACTTACTGACTTGTAATCCTTACATTTACTATGTGTTCGAAATTAATATTTGTGTTCTAAATCATATATGTAACTTACTCACATTAAAAATCGAATAATGAAATCTCAATTTGCAATTTTGCTTTTGGCAGCATTTACTTTTTCTTGCCAGATGCAATTGGATGAATTAGCCCTTTCTCCCAATGCTAACAATGGCAATTCTTCGGCTCCTGGTTTAGTACAACAGGGTAATTCAGGAAAAAGTATTTCCAATGAAATATTAATTCAATTCAAAAGTGGAACTTCTGAATCTGGTAAATTAACTGCTCTAAAAGCCATTACTGGAACTATTCAAGAACGGATTATTACTCAAGAAATGAAAGACGAAGGTAATGATGGATTCTATGTCGTAAAAACCAATATCAATGCTATTGAAGCCATCAATCGTGCTTCAAAAAATTCTTTAATTGAAATAGCAGAACTTAATCAACTATACACACACCAACAAACAAGTACTACTCCTGATGATTTATACTACAGTAGCGGTCAACTTTGGGGCTTGAATGGAACCTATGGTAGTAATGCCAACGTAGCTTGGGCAAATAATAATACGGGATCTTCTACTGTTTATGTAGGAATTGTGGACGAAGGTGTGATGTTTAATCACCCTGATTTAGTCAACAACATGTGGTCTAATCCAAATGAAATTGTTGATGGATTGGATAATGACAAAAACGGATTCATTGACGATGTCCGTGGTTGGGATTTTGCCAACAATGATGCTTCTGTGTATGATGGAGCGTCTAGCAATGATATTGACGCGCATGGTACTCATGTATCGGGAACCATTGGAGGATTAGGCAACAATTCCATTGGAGTAGTAGGCATGAATTGGAATGTCAAAATTATCCCTGCTAAATTCATGGGTCCTGCTGGAGGATCTACTGCCAATGCCATCAAGGCCTTGGATTATTTAACCAACCTAAAGAAAACTAAAAGAATCAATATTGTAGCCAGTAATAACTCTTGGGGAGGCGGCGCCTATTCCAAATTATTATTATCAGCCATACAACGTGCCGATAGAGGCGGAATACTTTTTGTTGTAGCAGCAGGTAATGCTGGAAGCAACATTGATTTGACACCTTCTTACCCAGCTAGTTATACCACTCCCAATGTCATAGCTGTATCAGCCATTGATGTGGATGGCTTACTACCTACCTGGTCTAGTTATGGAGTTAAATCCGTAGCACTTGGAGCTCCTGGAGCAAATATCATTTCAACAGTCCCAGGTCCTAATGGAGTAGGATATGCTGCCTATAGTGGAACATCCATGGCAACCCCACACGTAGCGGCGGCTGTTGCCTTGTATGCGGCAAAAAATTACCCTACTAGTACCACTCAAGCCGCTTCTCAAGTGATTAAAAAAGCTATTATTAATAACACCAATACCACACCCTCTTTAAATGGTAAAACAATTTCAGGTGGTCGACTAAATGTAGGTGTTGTAGGATTTTATTAATACGTTAAAATTAAAGCATTCCGTGTTTACAAGGCCTCTCTTTCGTTAGAGAGGCTTTTTGTTTTTCTTATAGCTCATCAGCAGAAAAATATTTCTCGGAAAAATGACCATCGGTTTGGTAAGTAAAAAGTCCCTGTTTAAATTAATGCTAACATCCACATTAGGAATGTCGTAATACTCGATCGCTTCCTTGTAAACACACTAAAAATTGCATGAAAAAAATCCAATTGTCATTTGCTATGGCAGTCTTGCTGATGAGTCAATCACCAGCAGCATTAGCCCAAGGCAATAAAAAACCAGAGGTTCCCAAAACTCCAGTGGCTGCAGCTCCCATTGCCGAAACGCCCAAAGTAGATGCCAATAAAAAAGGTCCTAAACCTTATAATAAGGTAGTCGATAGCACAGCTGTCACCCAAAAAGGATTATTCGATGTCCATAAAGTGGATCAGAAATTTCTTTTTGAAATTCCAGCAACCCTCATTGACCAAGAAATCATGACCATTACCCGTTTTTCCAAAACACCAGCTGGTGGAGGAATTTTTGGAGGAGAGGAAGTAAACCGACAAGTGATTCAATTTGAAAAAGGGAATAACAATAACCTATTACTTCGTTCCATCAGCTACGTTATCATGTCACCCGATGAAGGAAAGCCCTTAGCTCAGGCGGTTAAAAACTCATCAGCGAACCCAATAGTAGGAATTTATGACATATTAGCCATTAAAAAAGACTCCACAGGTAAAAAGGAGCTTTCCTATGTCATCGACATGACCAGTACCTTTGACTCCGACATTCAAACATTTTCTTTAGATCCGGTCAGAAAACAAACACTGAGTATTCAGGCGTTTCAAAAGGATAAGTCATATATTCAGAAAATAAGTAGCTTTCCTATCAATACGGAAATCAGAACGGTAAAAACCTATTCTACGGTACCCTCCTTGATTTCGTTGAGCCCAGTTCCTAGAATTGGAACCAATTTACCTGCCGGTTTAGATGCTGGACTTATTGACATTGGAATTAAATACTTCCATGATTGCCTTGCCCAAAAAACCCATGCGTAAAAGAAGTTTTGATGCCCGCGTCGGTTATTTCGCCAATCAATATGGAGTGTTTGAAGAAGAATCTCAAAAAGCAGATACTGACGTATTTGCCGTTAGATGGCGCCTTGAACCTAAGTCGAAAGAAGATGCAGAAAAACAGAAAAAAGGCCAATTGATTGAACCTGCAAAACCCATCGTTTACTACATTGACCCTGCCACTCCAGACAAATGGAAAAAATTCATCAAAGCGGGTATTGATGATTGGCAAGCGGCTTTTGAACATGCCGGTTGGAAAAATGCCATTCGTGGAGAGTATTGGCCAGAAAATGATCCTAGCATGAGTCTAGAGGATGCTCGATTCTCTGTCGTTCGCTATTTCGCTGCTGATATTCAAAATGCTTACGGCCCCAATGTACATGATCCTAGAACAGGCGAAATCCTGGAAAGTCATATCGGCTGGTACCATAACATCATGTCATTATTGAGAAATTGGTATATGGTTCAAACCGGAGCCGTAGACCCTAAAGCACGCAAAAAAACATTTGACGATGCCTTAATGGGTGAACTAATCCGCTTTGTTTCCTCTCATGAAGTAGGACATACTTTAGGTTTACGTCATAACATGGGCGCGAGTTCTGCTACTCCCGTAGAAAAATTACGCGATAAAGACTTCCAAGAAAAAAATGGACATACTTCTTCTATCATGGATTATGCCCGTTTCAATTATGTGGCTCAGCCAGAAGATGGCGTAACACATTTATTCCCGAAAATTGGAGATTATGACAAATGGGCCATCAAGTGGGGCTATTCCTATTTCGATGAAGCCAAAAGTGAAAAAGAAGAGAAAGCTATTTTAAATGAATTGACGAAAGAAGCTTACAAAAACCGAAGACTATGGTTTGGTACAGAAGTCAGTCCCTATGATCCACGTTACCAAACCGAGGACATCGGTGATAATGCCATGATTGCTTCAACTTATGGCATTAAAAACTTACAAAGAATTCTTCCCAACTTAATTGATTGGACCAAAGAAAACGGAGAAAGCTATGCTGAATTAGATGAATTATACACCAATGTCACTGGACAATACAGAAGGTATTTAGGCCATGTAACAAAAAATGTGGGAGGTATTTATGACAATCCTAAAACCTATGATATGGTGGGTAATCAATTTGAAATAGTACCAAAGAACTTACAAAAAGATGCCGTAGCTTTCTTAAATAAGCAGTTATTTGCTACGCCAACTTGGTTATTGGATCAAAACATCCTTGCCAAAATCAATCCTGAAAACGGAGTTGAAGTGATTAAATCCATGCAAGATGCTACTTTGAGCAATCTCTTACTAGGTGACCGCATGGTACGTTTGATGGAAGGTTCATCCATCAACAAAAACAATTATTCGGTCGATGAATTAATGACTGATTTACGATTAGGTATTTTCTCGGAATTAAAGAGTCAAACTTCCGTGGATATTTTCAGAAGAAATCTTCAAAAATTGTACATTGACAAAGTAGCTGCCTTGCTAAATCCAGGAACAACACAAGTAAGGTCTATTCCCGTAGGTGTAACTTTTGGATTTAAAACACGAGTGGTTAATCTAAATCAAACAGATTTACCATCTATCGCCAGAGGTCAATTACTCAACTTAAAAGATAGCTTAAAAGCAGCTTCTGCTGGATCAGCTGACCGATTGAGTAAATTTCATATATTGGATTTAATTGCTCGTATTGATAAAGCCTTAGATCCTAAGAAATAATTTCATTAGTGCAACAAAAAAAGCCTTCCAGTAAACAGGAAGGCTTTTTTTATGAATGAACAAACCTACTTGGGCAAATTCTGAATCAAATGAGATGTTGAACCAATCATTGAATCAGCTCCTAATGCGGCATTGCGCTTATCTTCTAGCGCCATTAATCGACGAATCCGAATATTTTGTTGATAGTCGATCACCTTTTCATAATCATTTTCATGATGATTACTTTTAAT
The DNA here is from genome assembly GCF_011250515.1 of Aquirufa ecclesiirivi. Lineage (GTDB taxonomy): Bacteria > Bacteroidota > Bacteroidia > Cytophagales > Spirosomataceae > Aquirufa > Aquirufa ecclesiirivi. The sequence continues at coordinate 138,825 of NZ_JAANOP010000008.1, forward strand.
GATAAGCACCAAGGATTCAATCAAAAGGAAAAAGAAAAACCAAATCAAGTAAAATATCAAAGCTGTGGGATAAGGATCAAACTCCATCAGGTAATTGATCAAAGCATTCAACTCATCCAAAAAGCCAGGTTTACGACTTAAAATTTCTTTGGCCTTATTCTTTACCTCCGCAGCATATTGTTGCCCTTTCTGAATTTTCTCATTTTCCAACACACTAATCTTGGAAGCAATGGAGGCTTGAAAGGCCCGTAAATTGGAAATCTCAGGATTGGGAATGCGACTACTTTGCTGTTCACTAATCAAATTACCTTCAGCATCAAATCGTTTTCCTCCTCCTCCACCTGCTAGCGTTGCAGGTAGTTTCAATACTTGAGTTTGTATTTTTTGGTAGTTGATTTTCTCTACCATGATGGTACTATCCAATTGAGCAATGGCCGTTTGGTAGACATTTTTAGCAATATTACTTTCTTTTAATGCCTTAGCTTCGACGGACGCTTGAGCAATTTTCTGGATGTCGTTGGCGAATAAATACTGGTCGATGATACTGGCCCCAATTACCGCTACAATGATACCCAATAAGACACGAAAGAATTTAGCCCAGCTATTCAGTTTGGCAGAAAGTATAATTTGTCGCTCTATCTGAACAATTAAAACTGCCATGAAAGCAGAACCTAGCAAGGATAACCAGGGACCAAAATTGAGGTATTTATTGGAAAATATATAACCGATAATGGACCAAATGAGCGTGATTATAACTAATGCCGAAGTGATTTTCTTTTGATCTCGTTTGCTTGCTTCTGAGCATTCCGACAAAATTTGGTAATTATGCCCCGAAAGAAAGCAACCAAAACGAAGCCAAAGGTCTTTAGGGATGAAGGTCTTTTCCATAGGTTAGATGTTACGGTTGATGATATTGGCCATAGAAAGAGCTGCCAAACCCTTATTAAATCCACGTTTGTAAGCTAACACAATGCGAGTAGAAGTGCCGGTATCATTCGAAACGTCCAACTTAATTTCTTCCATCGTCTTTAATCGATCTAGGCAAATTTCCCGTCTAGACTCTAGCTCCTCCACTAAATCATGTAGGTCTGCCTTTCTTCGAGAATTGATGTGAAAATCGATTTCTTTCAGGTATTCTTTGATGGCAATTTCCGCTTCATGAATATCCGCTTGCAGATCCAATTTGATGATGGAAATATTATCGTCGCGGTACTTATTATCCGCCGTCGTCAAAGCATCTTGATATCCTTCCATTTCATAATCATGCCGAATTCGATCAAAAATTCGCTGCCAAGTAGATTCCGATCTACCGTCGAAATGCGGCTTACGAACATCTAAATTAGGATTCAAATGCTGATCAATCCGACTCGCCTCTTCTTCTAAAGACACATCAGGAACAGCCTTTTCTTCTGGCTTATTCCCTCCAAATAAATAATTCCAAATTCCCATAATGCTAGGCTCTTTTAAAAATGTTAGGTTGATTGAATTAGTGGAAAAGGAACAATACCGACCAAGTAAGTCATAAAATTTTCGAATAAATAAAAATTAGGATAAACGGCACATTCCGAGTCTAAAGCTTGATTTTAGTGGATAAAAAGCCTGTAACCCAGGGAGAAAATCCAAGGTCAATCAGGTGAATACCTAACGAATTAAAAGCCTAGAGAATTGTCATGAAAGGTATATTTATCTATTCCTGCCCAGAAAATGCTATCGAGGTGCCGCAAAACCACTATTGGCCAGTTGTTGAAATAGGTCTTGCACCGACTGAATACCTTGAGCATCATTGATATCAAAATAGCGATACACTTCAAAGTCCGTTTTATGAATGCCATTTTCTTGAATGGCACCTTGGGATTTATAGGCCGCAATGACCCAATCTGCCACAATTTTATAACTTACCTTATCATTTTCTTTGAATCGAAAAGCTCTGTTCAAGGTAAACGTTGGAGCATTGGCTTTGATCTTCGTTTCTGGAAAACCATCCAGCATGCTAAAGTCGACTGGTTTGGCATTAGCCGACAATGGACTCCCAGCTATAATAATGGGCTTATGTGACCCTTTGTATCGTTGGACGGCTCTAAGAGCTAGTAACACTGCAGTTTTATGGTGTCCATGCTGACCTGCATGTGGCAACATGGTGATTACAAAATCATATTGGCGTTCGGCTAAAATCAAATCCAATCGCTTTTCCACGAAGGGAATATCCCAATTTTTACCAGAAATATAGGGCTTAGGGTCAAGGGTATACCAATCGTCTGGCTGCTCCATAAAATAGATATTGCGCAAGCCCATGATTTTAGCCGCATCCAATATCTCTTGCTTTCGGATCAGGGGTAAATGAGTCCTAGCAACTAAGGAATCGGTTAAATTTAAACCATAATACATGGCACCTAATTGGGAATCGGCAAAGCCTCCGCCTCCATCTGTCATCACTGCCATATCCACTATTCCCTTTAATTCGTGGGTGATTTTAAATAAACTTACCGAGAATCCCGTTTCATCATCGGGATGAGCCGTGACAACAAGTACTTTGGGACCTTGAGATGAGGCAGGAAATGTAAAACCAATCAATAACAGAGAAAAGAAGATAGCAATAGATTTCATCAATGACATAGGTTTTAGGTATCGTAAAATCAAAAGAAGGGGTAATTTTTCAATAAATTAGGTAAATTTATTCGAATGATCCGCAATTTTGACGAAGCATGTTAATACCTTACCCATCCCATGAAACCTACTTTACTTATTTCCTATTGCCCTAAATGCCATTGGTTACTTCGAGCAGCCTATGTGGCTCAAGAAATGTTGAGCACTTTTGAAGCTGAACTAGGGGCTGTGACCTTAAAACCCAGTGAAATATCGGGTGAATTTGCGCTACATGTCAATGATGAGCTTCTGTTTGACCGTAAAACGCATGGGGGATTTGCTGAAATCAAGGAATTAAAACAACTAGTACGAGACAAAATTTGCCCAGAAAAGTCCTTGGGACATTCCGATCGATGATAGGACTCGTCATGGCAGGTGGTAAAAGTCTACGTATGGGCGCTGACAAGGGTCTGTTAGTCAGCAAATCAGGAGAAATTTGGGCTAAATCTGCTTGGAACAAATTGAATTCTTGTGGAATCAGGAGCTTTGTAGGTTTACATGTAGAACAATCATCCCCTTATTCTGCGCACATAAATCCTGAAAACATCATCGTAGACCTTCCTGAAATACATGCTGCTGGGCCCATCAAAGGTATCCTCTCTGCACATAGCATTTACCCCAAGGAAAATATTTTAGTCTTAGCCTGTGATATGCCCAACATGGAAATTTCTTGTTTGAAAGAATTGATGGAGTTCCAGAAAAACAATGCAGCATCTTTGGCATGGGTATACCAAAATGGGGCACAAATAGAACCCATGTGCGCCATTTATTCCGCGCAGGGATTGGCACAAATAGCTGACCTTGTAGAAAAAAACGAGCTGACAAAAACGAGTCTTATTTCCATTTTAAACCGACTTCAAGCAGCCATAAAACCCGTTTCAGAAGAAAACGCTAAGTATTTCCTTAATTGTAATTCTCCAGATCAAATCAACTAATACTCACAAAAGTGAGTTTGGGTGCCTCACACATTTCACAAACATAATCTGCTGGTAAATCTTCAAAAAGAGTACCTGCTGAAACTTGCTGAGACTCATCTCCATAGGCAGGATTGTAAATAGTCAAGCAAGCCGTACATTGACATAAACTAAGTTTAGTTTCTTCCTGCACAATTTCTGGCACCGTAGACACCTTCATTTTTGAGGAACGAAATTTATAAAAACTCAAAATAGCCCTTCGTAACTGTTCACCCAAAATAAATTTAGGAAGTCCTGATCCATACAAAGAACCTGTTCGTTGATTGGGATTAAAATCATTGGCACAAAGAATATCATACACATGAAAAAGTCCCCATAAAACAGGCCTTCTTCTAACCACGATGCCACCAAATACTTCCGATTTCTTTCTGGTTTTAATTCCTATACTTAGTCCAAAGGACCGAGTGTCTTCTTCATTTAGGTGCTTGACCAAAAATTGCTTTAAAGCTAATCCCTCAGGGCTATGATCCTCCACTTGAAAGTTGAGCTCATTTGCCGCATGTCGCATGTTAATTTGATGCTTTTCTAGTAAGAGGTTCCATGCCCTTTTATCAGCCTCCTCTATTCCTTTTATAATCAAAGATTTCCAGGGAGTGGATCCCATTTGTCCTACTTTGGTAGCCAAACACAATTGGCAAGCTTCTTGTAAAAAAGCCACTGCAAATTTTTCTTCCCTTCGATAGATTCCTAGCCAATAGCGGTTATTATAGCGGTTTAATCCTTCATAATAAGGTAAATTGAAATCCGGCAATTTGGCTGATTCTTGGGCTCTTCGTAAAATATAAGGCTTTAAATTCATGCGCGACATCAGCTCCACCCCACTGGCATTTTCTTGATCATAAAAGGCCGGCAAGTCACTCAATAGTAGACTTTCTAAGGACTTAGAAAATGAAGCTACGTCTTGGGTATGTACCAATTCCGTCCATGGATAGACCACATTGGTTTTAGGAAAACGGATAAATAAATGCCAAAAATGGGCTTCGTTGACCGATGCAACCCAATTGATATTACCCGTTAAAAGCGGTGTGAAACTTTGATTGGAATCCGAAATATTAATTTTCAATTGAGGAGAAAAATCAATTCCATCTAAAATATCGCGATATACCCCTTCACTCAGCCAAGTACCTTGAATGAAGATATCTTCAGCCGGATAGGAACTAACGATATTGGGATAAACTTCTGAATTCACTTCATAGGGTATCCCCTTCCTTTCTAATCCAGCTTTCAGAGCGGGAATGAATTCTTCTTCTACTGGAATGATTAGCTGCTGGCGTAATCCAAAACTGACATAGCGAATGTACAAGTGATCCAGCAACTCCAGTATTTCCAAGAGATCTCCTGGAGAAATAATACCACCCAGAAAATTTATTTTTACATAATTCATACGATATTAAATTCACGCATGGCGATTGGGAAATTCTTATTTTCATGTCCAGGGTTGGTCAATTTCAACAAGGCATAACGCTGCAAATGGCTCAATTGAGCCCATTGTTGTACGGAAACTTTCCAACCAAAATCCTTGGCTTTTTCTTGAAGCCTCGCTGGAACTACCAACACATCCATCCAATCAAAAATCAATCTACTGGGATCTAATTCGCTCAATTCCTCTTTCGTATATTGAAATACTAAGGACCTTAATTTATCCTTATAACTCATTTTATCCGATAAACTTTCGGTAGGAGCTAGCGCTAAAGCTAATTTTTCAGCGGCCGAAAATTTTGCCCATTCATGCAGCTTCAATTTGATCTTCACTTGATCTAATTTAAAGCGAACCACCATCGGGATGCACCGCATATCGGCTTCTACAAAATCCTCTTCAAAATTAAAATATTCTAAACCCTTTTGACCTTTAAAGATCGAAGGTTTATTCAAGAACTCTTTCATGTTGTTTCATTTTCAACGTACGATCTAAAATCGATTTCACTTCTGGGCGGCAACTTCCGCAACCCATACCCGCACCACTCAATTGACATAATTGTAGGTGATCCGTACAGCCGGCATCTATCTTTTTGACTAAATTCCCCTCGCCTACGCCATTGCAGCTACAAATCAATTTACCAATGACTGGCTCAGGAGCTTCCCCAGCACGAAGTAACTGCAATCGCTTCTCACTTAATTCAATCTTATTTTCAATCAGATTTTTAAACTCTAGAAATTCTCGCTTATCTCCAATCAATATAGCTCCCACCAAACGATCATTGTGGATAATGCATTTTTTATAATACCTTTTGGCCTTATCAATAAACACCACCTCTTCAAAAGCGGGATTTTGAGGCAATTCAATAATACCCATGGAACAAAAATCCGTGCCATGCATTTTCAAGATATTCATCAATAAAGAGCCTGAATATTGAGCTGAAATATCCCCTGATAAATAGCGGGCTACAATTTCAGCTTGCTGCTCTGCTGCAGCTGTTATTCCAAACAGGGATCCATCACATTCGGCAATTTCCCCAATGGCATGAATAGAAGGATCATTGGTTTGTAAATAAGCATCCACACATATCCCCCTTTGGGTTTTTATGCCAGCTTCTTTGGCTAATTCTATATTGGGTATCGTGCCAATAGCGATGACCATGGCTTGACATGTCAAAGTTAATCCACTTTTCAAACGGACACCTGCTATGTTTTCTTCACCTAAAAAGCGTTCTATTTCATCGTTATAATGTATACCAATTCCTCGGTCCACTAATTCTTCATGCAGCAATTGACTTCCCAAAGGGTCCAATTGTCGGTCCATAAAACGAGAGTTTCGATGAATAATCGTCACTTTAACTTGCATTTCTTGTAAGGATGCCGCTAGCTCAATCCCTAATAAGCCTCCACCCACAATTAACACAGACCCTTGTTTCGGGTCTATGTGGGCCAAAAAGCGGTCGGCATCCATGCGACTACGCATCGTAAATACTCCGGCCAAATCAGGTATATCCCGCAAAAGTGCTGGCCTACTTCCCGTAGCTAAAATAAGCACATCGTAGTGATGGCTTCTTCCTAAATTATCCACTACCCGTTTTTCTTCCCGATTTACCGAGGTAATCCAAACACCCCGATGTAAGGTAAATTGATGTTCTAATTCTTCTTCCTCCGACATCTTAACTAGGTTAATCCAAGGAAGCGTGCCATTGATATAATCAGGAAGTAATACTCGATTATAAAAGGGTAAGTTTTCTTTACTGAACACTTCAATGCTGTCATCGGTATTGTATTGTCGATACGACTTCACAAAGCCACAAGCACCTGCACCCGCACCTACCACAATGATCTTCTGCTTTGTTTTTTTATATGCCTTTACAGATACCGCTGAAAATTTAAAATCCGGTTCTTTGCTCTTGGGATCAACCAAATTATTGGTCAAATTATTGGCCCGGTTCAAATCCATATTACCCAGTTTTCCCCAATGCATGGGCAAAAACACGACACCCTTTTTAATGTCAGAAGATAGTTTGGCTTTGACACGCACTTCCCCCCGATTGTTTTTTATTTCTACTAAGGACTGATCTTGTATACCCAATTGGGCGGCGTCATCCGGATGAATTTCAAGGAAGGATTCATGAATATGTTGTTTCAACTTATTCACTTTTCCCGTTTTGGACATGGTATGCCACTGATCCCGAATTCTACCTGTCGTTAGAATCAAGGGAAATTCATTTGATACTTTTTCTGATGTATTTTCATCCGAAACAGTATGAATTTGGGCTTTTTGAGAAGAAGTATAAAACTGATTGTCCGAAAACAAACGAGCTGTACCTTGGTCACTTTGTCCTGGGATATAAGGCCATTGTAGCGTTCTTTTTTCCTTCAAAAGCGCGTGACTCAATCCACTCATGTCTACATTCGTCCCTTGGGTCAATTGCACATGTTCGGCATAAATGTCAGCTGAATGATTAAAATCAAAGCCTTTAAAGCCCATTTTTTGTGCGAAACGACAAATAATTTCAGCATCAGGAAGTGCTTCACCGGGAGCGTTCAATACCTTTGGCAAATAACTGACCCTTCTTTCAGCATTGGTCATGGTACCTTCTTTCTCAGCCCATGATGCAGCAGGTAAAACTACATCTGCATAGGCTAAGGTTTCTACTTTATTGGAAATGTCTTGAACTACTACAAATTTAGCTTTCTTGAAGGCCTGTTCTACTCGACGAACATCGGGCATACTGATTAAAGGATTGGTACAAATAATCCAAACAGCCTTTAATTTTCCAGATTCTAATGCCTCAAACATTTCGGTAGCGCTGAGCCCTGGTTTGGGAGCAATCCGGCCACGAGGAACAGACCAGAAATCTTCTACTTCAGCACGATGATCAGGATTCAATAGATCCCGATGCGCAGGAAGCAAATTGGAAAGCCCTCCTACTTCTCTTCCTCCCATAGCATTTGGTTGACCAGTGAGTGATAAAGGACCAGCACCTGGTCGTCCGATTTGACCTGTGATTAAATTTAAATTTATCAAGGAGAGGTTTTTACTGACTCCCACGGCACTTTGATTCAATCCCATGGTCCACATGGTCATAAACCCTTTGGCCTCTTTGATGTATGATGCCGTGGTAAGTATGTCATTTATTGATACACCACAAAGTTCCGCTGCTTCTTCCAAGGTCCTTTGCATGACGGACTCTTGGTATTGAGTAAATCCTTCTGTGTGATTCGATACAAATGCTACATCAATGGCGCCCATCTCGATGAGTGATCGACCAATGGCATGATGCAATACGATATCTGTACCAGGATTTAGCTGTAAATGAACATCAGCTATGGAGCAAGTTTGGGTTTTGCGCGGATCACTGACAATGATCTTCAAATTCGGATTTCGTTCTTTGGCAGCTTCTACCCTACGCCATAGAATGGGATGACACCATGCAGGATTGGCGCCAGCTACAAAAATCACATCAGCTAGATCTAAATCTTCATAGGATGCGGGTACGGAATCTTCTCCCAAAGACATTTTATATCCCACCACCGCCGAACTCATGCAAAGCCTAGAGTTGGTGTCGATGTTATTGGAACCAATATATCCTTTGATGAGCTTATTGATCACATAATATTCTTCCGTCAGACATTGGCCAGAGGCATAAAAAGCCACTGAATCTGGTCCATATTTTTCAATTAATGAACTAAAAACGGCAGCTGTACGCTCTAAAGCTATATCCCAGCTGACACGTTGACGAGGTTGACTTCTCCCAAAGCGGACTTCGGGATAAAGTAACCTGTCAGAGGTATCATTTACCGTATGATGTAAATTCATCCCTTTACTACAAAGTTGTCCTTGGTTCACGGGATGACCTTGTTCTCCTTCCACCCAAATTCTTCCTAGTGGATCTTTTTGTATGGACACACCACAGCCAACCCCACAGTAACAGCAGGTACTTAAATGCTCCGAGAAGCCCGCTTTTAAGTGCTTATCCATGAGGTATTTGGGTATTAATTAAGCCAAATTAAGTTCTAATGCCTTTTTAGGCTCAGAAAAACGAGTAATGAAAATGATCACTGAAATAGCGATGACGATTAATCCGATGTAAGCAAATGCTTGCATGTAAGTGATGTTTTCACTTTTAAATAAAAAGCCAAACAACATACCTCCAACGTTTCCACCGGCACCCACAATACCACTCACTAATCCTACATTTTTGGCATTGACAAAAGGTGTGATGGCATAGGTAGCGCCATTGGCCATTTTTAAGAAAAGAGCAAAACCTATCATGGATAATAAAGCCATGGTTAAATTACCTGCATTGGCAAACATGATTAGGCCAAGGCCTTCCAACAATAACACGGAGGCCAATAATAATCCTTTGCCACGCATTCCATAGGTTTTTCCTACCTTATCAGCAAAAATTCCTCCTAAAGCACGGGCAAAAATATTCATGAAGCCAAAGGCACCTGCACAGATTCCTGCAGTGCTTTGACTAAGGCCATATTCCTGTACAAAATGAAGTGCCGCTACATTGTCAAATGTAATTTCCATGCCAAAACAAACGGCGTATGCCAGAGATAATGCCCAAATTCTCCAATCCTTCAACACCGAATAGTCTGTTTTACTTTTTTGTTCAGCTGTTCTTTCTATTTCATCATAATTACCGGAGGGCGTGTCTTTGGTATAACGGTAATACATGAATGCCATGATTAACATCAAAATTCCAGGGAAAATCATCGCATATCTCCATGCATCCGCTTTGACATAACCAAAACCGACGATGGCAGAAAATATCAAAGGCATCACCATGTTGGTTATTCCCCCTCCTAAATTGCCCCAACCTCCAGCAACGGCATTGGCTGTTCCTTTAATAGCTGGTGAAAACATGATGGACGTATGAAACTGCGTAATCACAAAAGAGGCACCGATGATACTGATAGCCAAGCGGAATAATAAGAATGTCTCATAACTATTGGCTAATCCCACACCCATCACCGGTATAGCACCCAATAAAAGTAAAGCTGTATAGGTTTTTCTTGGACCCCAGGTATCACATAAACGACCTATTAATAATCGGGCAATGATGGTCCCTGAAACCGAGGCAATGATGATATTGCCGATTTGAGATTTACTCAAATGCAAGGTCTCTTTGATGGTAGGCATGAGCGGAGCCAATCCAAACCAGCCAAAGAAACAAACAAAAAAGGTCATCCAAGTGATGTGAAACGTACGCATTTGCACGCCTTTGAATGAAAAAACATTCAATTTTTCGAGAGGTTTGATCGTATTCATCAGATTAATATTTAGGTGGATTATAAAAGGATATTTAATTGCAAATAGGCCCAATGCGCATTTTTATTACTAGAACCGGGGCTTAGGGATTTAGCATATTCCATGGATTCGCTGGCAGTAAGGGCACATAATCCCAGATCCAACTGGCAGGATTTATTTAAGGTATAAGTACTTATCCAGTCTAGCTCCATCCCTAAATAGGCATCTAAAGGCCGCCCATCCACTTGTTTTTGTTGATTGGCTAAGGCAAAATAATGCAGGTCAAATCCTGTACTAAATCGCTTATTGGATGAGATGTATTTTGCTTTGGCATAGACATTGGACAAACCTCCCAAGGGTGAGCCTGTGGCTACGTAGAAATAATCCATGTATCCCCAAAATTTATGAGGCGTACCATACAATGGATCAAAACGATGATTTACTTTAGAACTAGAAAACGCATCATTTCCTGAGACATAATCCCAACCCAGCGTATAAGCCCATTTTTTATGTTGCATGCTTACTGCCAATGTAGAAGTAAAAGCGTCGAGCGTTAATCCCTCTTTGTCATGTCCTGATTGATAAAAAAAGCCGGCATTCAACAGCACTTTTTTTGATTTTTCTAACATGGACGTTAAAGTCAAGCCATAGGTAAAGCGAGCATGATTTAAGGATGAATGATATTTTCTACCATACACATAACCTGTATCTTTCCCAGCCACATTTCGAGTAGAGTCTGAGATATATGCCCCAAATTGATCACTCAGAAATAAACCTGTCAGCTTGCTACTGGAGAAGCTTTTCGACAGATATAAAAATTGCAAGGATTTATAATTTTGACCCAGGGCATTGGTGCTTGGTGGATTTAATACAGCCAAAGACCCAGATTTACTAGAAAAGCCTTGGGGATTGACGGTTGGGATCATTCCTGATGGACTCGCCACTAAATTTCCCTTACTGTCTTTGATATAAGGCAGTACATTCGCTGGCGTATAATAAGTGCCATCATACTGAAAGGCATCCGTATTTTGATTAAATGCCAAACCTAAGTCAGCACGCCATCCGTGGTGCAGCATTTTTAAAACCATGGCATCATGCCTACGAGCCTGCTGTAACCAATCCAGATTCCCTAATAAGCGAGAATCATCATACAACAGCTCTTGTCGACCTACTTTCAAGGCTAAATGATCTACCCATTTAGGCAAAGTACTGTCCGACTTATTCATCAAAGTGATTTCTGCCCAAGCTTCATGTACACCCAACTTACTACCATCATTCGCTGAAATAGTGGAAGCATCTTGTCCCCAAACCCGTACATCTTGAAGGCTCGCTTGAAATTGTACCCGACTACTTTTATAGCCAGCCGTAAGTCTTGTTCTTTGAGAAGTAAAAAAGGCTGGGGCTGCCGATTTCAAACGTAAGTTTCCAACGCCGTCCCGATACTCCGAACGCGTTCTTAGTTGACCCGAGAATGACAATTGCGCCAACATGGGACTACTGATCCAGAAAAAAAGAAATAGTAATTTATACCTCATCGCTATCCAAAAAAATGTAGACAGATTCATCTTTGACCATGACCGAGTAGGTCTTGATGGCCTCCACATCCCCCGATAAACAAGCACCTGTTTTAAGGGAAAAAGTCTTCTTGTGGAATGGGCAAGCAACCTTGGGTTCTTCCCCTTGTGAGCCGATCATTCCCCGACTTAGGGCCATTTGTTGACGATGTGGACATTCATTTTGAGTAGCATACCACTCCCCTCTACGGGCAAAATGAAATAAGGCAATTTGTTGGTCTTTTACTTTGACACAAACACCTCCATTTTCTGGAACATCTTGCACCTGGCAAGCGAGGAACCATGTTTTATTCATTGTCTCTACCATTTCTTTACTTTTAGGCTATGTTATTAACTCCAGGCTTTCGCCTTCTTTTGATCACGTAATACTTCAAAATCTACAGTGGGGTCTTTTTCTTCAGGGGCATTGACAAAATGACTGAATCGCTTTCTGAATTCGGGATTTTCTACGGCGGCTTTCCACTCACAGACATAATTATCTACCAGCTTTTGCATTTCGCTTTCTAATTCCTCCGCTAACCCTAGGCTGTCATTAACCACCACATTACGTAGGTAGTCGATCCCACCTTCCAATTTATTTAACCATGTGGCGGTGCGGGTTAATGGGTCAGCTGTTTTAATATAAAACATTAAGAAGCGGTCGATGTAACGAATGCAAGTTTCTGAATCAATATCACTGGCTAATAATAGGGCATGCTGAGGCTTAGAACCCCCGTTTCCACATACATGTAGGTTCCATCCTTTTTCAGTAGCGATAATACCAAAGTCCTTACTTTGAGCCTCCGCACATTCGCGTATACATCCAGAAACACCACCTTTGATTTTATGTGGGGCTCTTATTCCTCGATACCTTTCTTCAATTTGAATGGCAAAGCTGACAGAATCATGTAGGCCAAATCGACACCAGGTGCTACCCACGCAACTTTTTACCGTCCGTAATGCTTTTCCATAAGCATGTCCACTTTCAAAACCAGCCTCAATGAGTTTTTCCCAAATAGCAGGTAGATCCGTTAAGTGGGCACCAAACAAATCAATGCGCTGACCACCGGTAATTTTGGTATAGAGATTATATTCCTTAGCTACTTCCCCAATGACGATGAGCTTATCAGGGGTAATTTCACCACCCGGAATACGCGGCACCACAGAATAAGTTCCTCCTTTCTGAATATTAGCCAAGAAACGATCATTGCTATCTTGGGCTGTATCATTTCCCTTATCCAAAATCATTTCATTCCATAAACTCGCTATCAAAGAAGCTACCAAAGGTTTACAAACTTCACAACCGTCACCATGGCCATGCGCAGAAAGCACTTCATCATAAGAACGTAAGTTGTGCAAATGCACTAAATCCAATAGTTCTTGTCGAGAGTAATCAAAATGCTCACAAATGACATTTCGTACGTAGATGCCTTGCGACTTCAAGGTATGATTTACGATATCTTTGACCATAGGTACACAACCGCCACAACCCGTACCTGCTTTGGTGCATTTCTTGATGGCTTCTATATTTTCGGCACCATGGAGGACATGGGAACAAATATCACCTTTACTTACTGCCTCACAACTGCAGATCATGGCATCATCTGGTAAACTAAGTACACCAGCGCCGCCTTCTGATTCCCCACCTCGAGAACCTAGGATGATATCTTCTGGATTGGGAGGAAGTATGACCTGATTTTTACAGGTTTGCAAGAGCATGTTGTATTGTTCTGCATCACCAATCAAAATACCCCCCAATAGCGTTTTTCCATCAGCACTGATATTGACACGTTTATATATTCCCTTATTTCGATCTTCCAACACAATACTCCTTACCTCTCCATCTGAAGCAAAAGGATCTCCAAAGCTGGCTACATCAATCCCAATCAATTTCAGTTTGGTACTCATATCAAATCCCGTAAACTGCTTGTCGGCACCTAATAAAGTAGCGATGGCCACTTCAGCCATTTCATAGCCAGGAGCTACTAAACCATAAATCATTCCTTCATAAAGCGCACATTCACCAATGGCCAAAATATGTGGGTCAGAAGTCAGCATATGTGAATCCACTAAAATACCCCCTCGAGGCCCAGTGGCTAAACCGGCATTTTTTGCCAATTCATCTCGAGGTTTAATTCCAGCCGAAATCACGAGCATATCTACATCCAAAACTTGATCATTTTGAAAGCGCATACCGCTGATTTTATCGGAACCCGTAATTTCTAGTGTATTCGTTGAAGTCAAAATATGCAATCCGATGGATTCCAACTTGGCTTGTAACAAGGTCGATCCTGCCTCATCAATTTGCCTAGGCATTAAGCGAGGGGCAAACTCAATGACATGGGTATCTGTCACACCTAGATCAATCATGGCCTTGGCGGCTTCTAAACCCAAAAGCCCTCCTCCAATCACAGCCCCTTTTTTAGCTTTAGGAGCCCAGTCGCGCATCATTTCCAAATCTTCAATGGTACGGTAAATGAATACCCCATCTTTTTCAACTCCAGGAATTGGCGGAACAAAGGCTGAAGATCCAGTAGCAAATACTAAGTAATCATAGGATTCGGTGATTCCTGCATGAGAACTAACGGTCTTATTTTCACAATCCAAGTGCATGATGGGATCACCTGTGTAAAGTTTAATCCCGTGTTCCTCATACCAAGTAGCTGGTGCCATTTCTAAATCCTGAGCAGATTTTCCTGAGAAAAACTCACTGAGGTGAACTCGGTCATAAGCAGGCCTAATTTCCTCTCCAAATACGATGAGTTCTATGCCTTGTGGATTTTTCGCCATGAGCTTTTCGCAAAACTTATAGCCAACCATACCATTGCCAATGATGATAATTTTCATGATGCTTGATTTTACAATGTGGTAATAAAATTTGACCAGAAAAAATTGAACTATTCCAATTTATTCTTGACAATTATGTGTCATTGTTGATGAGAAACAAAATAGCATTTGAGCCACTATTTCATTTTAGAACATTTTGAAAAATTCCTTAAAATGCTAAAAAAGGACAATCGTTGTTATATAAATGCTTTTATCTGCTGCAAATATTATCTTTCAAAAAATACAAAACAAGTTATTTGTGTTAAATATTTTACCTTATTTTGTTTATTATTCGGTTTTTAATAAAAAATTGATTCATTTTTAAACCTATTTTTAATCATTTTGCAAAATAATTACTTTTAAAAGGCAAAAATTAAACTTAGCTACTTAGATTTACAAAAAAAATAGTGAAGATATAATTTTACACTTCCATTAAAATTGTATTTAACAAAGACAATACCAAAAAACCAAGCATGTCTACTACACGTTTATTTCTGGTCGGAGCTGGTCCCGGCGACCCTGAATTAATCACCTTGAAAGCAGTAAGAGTTCTTCAAGAGGCCGATGTGATTCTCTATGATGCACTAGCCAACCCAGCATTATTGTCCTATGCCCATCCATCATGTCATGTGGAATTTGTAGGTAAAAGATTTGGATGCCATACCTTGTCACAACAAGAAATCAATCTACGAATCATGGAACTTTCGAAACAATATTCGCGGATTGTTCGCCTAAAAGGTGGTGACCCCTTTGTATTCGGTAGAGCACAAGAAGAGATTGAAGCCGCAGAATCGGTAGGAATGGAAGTCGAAATTATTCCGGGAATCTCCAGCGCCTTGGCCGTTCCTGCTTCTCAAAGAATCCCATTGACTTGTCGGGGAATCAACGAAAGTTTTTGGGTCACAACCGGCACTACGGCTCAGGGAGAAATTTCACCAGATATTTTTTGGGCCGCTCAATCCTCTGCTACTGTCATCATATTAATGGCCATGAGCAAACTAGAAGCCATTATGGATATATTCCAACAATGCGGCAAAAGCAAAACACCTGTAGCCATCATTCAAAATGGCACTAGACCCGATGAAAAAATGGTCATTGGTACTACTCGAGACATTCAATTTAAAGTAGAAAACGCAGGAATCAGCAATCCTGCCATCATTATCGTTGGTGAGGTCGTCAAGCTACATCGCACGCACCTTTCTTCCATCATTCAAGAAGCTACCCTAAAGCAGTCATAAACATGCCTACTCAATTACAAAAAAGTGTCATGGATTCAGAAACCATTTACACGGAACTAATGATACCTTCCTATGCCAATTTTGGCGGAAAAATCCATGGTGGGATCTTACTGTCCCTCATGGACAAGGTTGCCTTTATTTGTGCTTCCAAACACAGCGGACAGTATTGTGTCACGGTAGCCGTGGAAGGAGTTGAGTTCAAACAAGCGGTAGAAGTCGGCGAATTAGTCACTATCAAAGCTTCCATCATTTATGTGGGCAAAACGACCATGATTGTGGGCATGCGCGTGGAATCTTTCAAACCTACGGATGGCATCGTACGACATACCAATTCTTGTTATTTCACCATGGCCGCTAAAGATGCGGAAGGAAATCTCACTTCGGTACCAGGGATTATCTTAGAAAATGAAGTACAGCTTCGTCGATTTTGTAAAGGCAAAATCATCAGAAAACTATCCTTAGAAAAAAGAGAACTATTAAAAACAGCTGTTAAAGACCAGCAATTCCATGAATTAAAAGCGGAATGTCAGGAATCAGACAAATGCTTTTTAACTCTGTAGTTTAGCCCCATTCTTACCACTTTTTAAATATCTTCACCAGCTCTTTGGTGATCATTTCATAGCCCTTATCAGCAGGATGAAGGCCATCATACGTCACTTGGGAGGCCTCCAAGGGATATGGATATTCGTCACTAGCTGGATTAAAAGGTACATCCACAAAATCTGGAAACGTAAACTTTTTGTAGTTTCCTGTAGCAGGATCTTTCAGGTATTTAAAATGTACTAATTTGGCATGATCCATGCCTTTTTTGTGGTATAGATCCACCACAGGGATGCCTTCAAACTTCGCTATGGCCACAATCGCATCCGCAAACTGTTCCAATCGCTGGCCATTTTTCTCTTTATATGAGCCAAAGGCATTATTCTTAAAATTATTGATGTACACAAAATCCACTCGCTGCATAGGTGTAATCAAAACTATTTTAGCTTGAGGATTTAGGCTTCTTAACTTATTCAAGATCACCCGAAATGACCCTTGAACGGTAGCCACACCCGTATTGTTTTCATAATCTGCCCATGTCCCCAATGGCTTAGAACCCCACCAATCATTGGTTCCTAAAAAAATACTGTATACATCGGCTACAGGAATATTCAACTTTTCAATATCGGTCGCAATTTTAACGGCCGTCCAGCCATTATAACCTTTGTTGATGTACTTAAACTGTGGCAAACGCTCCACAACCCTTGTCATGTATCCCTTCGTGATTCTATTTCCTGTTTCATCGGGGTGCTCATTCAAATAGGTGATGGAGTCGCCTATGGCCACCCAGGTAATTTCTTTGGGCGCAAAAGAACTTTGGAATAATAGGATGACAAAGAGGATGATACACTTTTTCATAATGGGATGTTAATAGATTATAGAGAATGAAATCTTCAAGGTTTCTCTAAGTCTCAATATTGGGTAAATTTAGCTACTATTCAAATTGCTTAGCAGGAAATAAATTAGATTCATTGGATAGACATTTGACTTCAATCTAGTTCATTTTGCCATGAAAATAGTGAGATGAATCTCCTGCATTAATTTGCTTGGCAAGATATCATCGCAAAACAATCTCTCTCAAATCCAAAATAGCTCCACCTGCTCTAAATTGGGTCTTGGATTTAAATACAATTTTTTGAACACCTTGATTCAAATGTATTTTTCCCGCTCCCAAAGTTTTATAGGTTTCCCAATTGCCACTGGGAAGCACTTTTCCCTCCAATTGAGATGTTGGACTTGATAAGATAAATTCTTTCCCAGCTTCGGCATTATCCACAGAATAAATGATGTCCACATGATAATCACCCGTTTTCTTTACGTCCACTTCCCATTCCACTCGGTCTTTAGAAGTAAACCACCCAAAAGCTTGATACTCGGGCATGAATTTAATGTCCGGACCTATTGCTTTACCTTTGGCAGCCGTTAAATGATAAGCACCTTTGATATTCTTGTCAATACGTGTTGGACGATTTGCCTGAAAGCCTTTTTTAGGCGTGCTTTGCGGATTGGAATAACCGAAATAAGGGGAATAAAGTCCACCAAAGAGCCAGGTGAACAGTAAAATAGCATGTAACATGATGATTGATTAAGGTTTAGAATTCATTTAAAATTAACCAATATTCTGAATAGTCCATAGGTTCAGGCTTGTCAACCTTGGGATTCTTTAATATTTTCCCGTCCTTGCAGAAAATATGAAACTTTCTAACCTTTACAGATATGGCCAAGGGAATGAATTCCAAAAAAACCGAGAAAAAAGAAGCTACTAAAACTCCTAAGGAGAAAAAGGATGCTAAAAAGGAGAAAAAAAATAAGTCAAGCTATTGATCTATTTAGAATAGGTATCAGGTGATTCATTTTTCTTTCAGAAATTGATTCACCTTTTACCTTTTCCATGTTTTTCCGTTCACGTTGAGACACAATGGACTCACATTTTTTCTACCTTTGCTTATCTACTCATCAACAAGCACATGTCAGAAAAAATATTGGTTTTGGGTTCCAATGGCCAGATTGGCACCGAACTAGTCAACTCCTTACGAAAAGCTTATCATAACGATAACGTGGTGGCCTGCGATATCCGCCGTCCTGATTACGAAACATTACATGCTGGTCCCTTTGAATTTGTCAATGTCTTAGACAAAGACATGCTCAAAGACATCTATCAAAAATACCAACCAACGCAAGTCTATTTATTGGCCGCGCTACTGTCGGCCACGGGGGAGCAAAACCCTAAGTTGGCTTGGGATTTGAACATGAACGGCCTGTTGAATGTCTTGGACTTTTCTTTGGCTTATAAAACAGCTAAAGTATACTGGCCAAGTTCCATTGCGGTCTTTGGTCCGAATTCCCCTAAACAACAAACGCCACAGTACTGCACCATGGACCCCAATACGGTGTATGGAATTAGTAAATTAGCGGGAGAACGCTGGTGTGAATACTACCACCAAAAGTATCAACTGGATGTCAGGAGTATACGTTATCCTGGCTTAATTTCTTGGAAAGCTGCTCCTGGAGGAGGAACAACGGACTATGCCATTCATATATTTCATGAGGCATTAAAAAAAGGATCTTATTCTTCTTTTTTATCGGAAGGAACCGAATTGCCCATGATGTACATGGAAGATGCCATTCGAGGAACGATCGAACTGATGGATGCTCCAGCGAATAAAATTCATATTCGCTCCAGTTATAATTTTGCAGGATTAAGTTTTACCCCTGAAATGCTAGCTGAAGAAATCCGAAAGCATATTCCTCATTTTCAACTGAAATATGCTTCGCATGACCCTAGACAAGCCATCGCAGATTCATGGCCTGCCTCCATTGACGATCAATTTGCTCAGCTAGATTGGGGCTGGAAACCCGAATATGATTTAAGCAAATTAACCCAAGACATGATAAATAACCTCAGAAAATAATACATCAACGATTATGTACCAAACTTTACAAGTACCTCTACAAGAAGAAATACAATCCATCAAGGAAGCTGGATTATTCAAACAAGAACGTATCATTACCAGCCCACAAGGAGCTGATATTCAATTGAATACTGGCCAAGAAGTTATTAATTTCTGTGCTAACAATTATCTGGGATTATCCTCACATCCAAGGGTCATCGAGGCCGCAAAAAAAGGCATTGATTCTCATGGATTTGGATTATCGTCGGTTCGGTTTATTTGTGGCACACAGGATATACACAAAACACTAGAAAGAAAGATTTCTGAATTTTTAGGAACAGAAGATACCATTTTATATGCAGCAGCTTTTGATGCCAATGGCGGTGTTTTCGAACCCTTATTTTCGGCAGAAGATGCAATTATTTCAGATGAATTAAACCATGCTTCCATCATTGATGGGGTACGCTTATGCAAAGCCCAACGCTTCCGCTATAAGAATATCGATATGGAAGATCTGGAAAAGCAATTAATTGCCGCACAAGGATGCCGTCACCGAATTATTGTTAGTGATGGCGCTTTTTCCATGGACGGTTCTGTAGCTCCTTTAGATAAAATTTGTGATTTAGCCGACAAGTACAAAGCCTTGGTGATGATTGATGAATGTCATGCTAGTGGATTTATTGGTCGAACCGGAAGAGGAACGCATGAGCATTTTAATGTCATGGGCCGCATAGATATCATTACAGGCACCTTAGGGAAAGCCTTAGGTGGTGCTTCCGGAGGATTTACTTCGGGCAGAAAAGAGATTATCGAATTATTGCGTCAACGTTCTAGACCTTATTTGTTTTCCAACACTTTGGCTCCTGCTATTACGGCGGCCTCCATTGAAGTGTTAGATTTATTAACAGAGTCAACAAGCTTGCGCGATAAATTAGCAGAAAATACAGCTTATTTCCGGGAGAAAATGACCGCTGCGGGATTTGATATCAAGCCAGGTTTCCACCCAATCGTTCCGGTGATGTTATACGATGCCAAAGTCGCTCAGACCTTTGCCGCGCGCATGTTGGAAGAGGGTATCTACGTCGTTGGATTCTTTTACCCAGTGGTAGCTCAAGGAAAAGCTAGAATTCGTGTTCAACTTTCTGCTGCCCATGATACCTCGCATTTAGACAAAGCCATTGCTGCTTTTACTAAGGTAGGAAAGGAATTAGGGGTAATTTAGGGATGAAGAATGTAGAATTAGGAATGTAGAATGTAGAGGTAGGTAATAGTTATGGGTGTCTTTTCCTAATAATAACTAAGCCCTATTCCACAATTTATACTGCATCACTTACAATTTTCCCTTCCCCCATTTAACCAGTTCTAACGTAGCTAATAAAATGAATGAAGTGATGAGTACTAATTTAAAATGTGCGAATCCTGGAAATTCAAAGCTGAATAAACTTTGGAGATATGGAACATAAACAATAAGCAAAAGGACAACAATAGCCGTAATCGAAACAATCAAAGCCATGGCATTGCGCTCGATGAAAACATGGATAAAACTACGGGTATTCGACAAACTAGAATAAATAAAAAAGATATTACCAATAATCAAGGCCGAGAAACTAATGGCTCTAATTTCATTATCGGTATGCCCTTCTTTCCAAGAAAACCAGAAGACCACTAAAACTGAACTGAGCAATAATAATCCTCGGACAATTGACCTAAATAATAACTTAAAACCAAAAAATGTAGCTCGAACATCCCGAGGAGGCCTAGACATAATGGATTTTTCCTCGACTTCAGATTCAAAAGCAACCGAGCAAATGGGATCTATGATCATTTCTAAAAACACGATATGCAAAGGCAACAAAAGCAATGGCATAAATTCAAACATGGCGGGCAACAAGGTTAAACCAATGATGGGAATGTGGATGGAAATGATGTATGACATGGCTTTTTGAAGGTTATCAAAAATCCTTCTACCTGAACGGATAGCTGCCACAATGGAGGCAAAATTATCATCCAATAAAACCAAAGATGAGGCTTCTCTCGCCACATCCGTCCCTTTGTTTCCCATAGCAATACCAATATGAGCAGCTTTTAAAGCTGGGGCATCATTTACTCCATCGCCAGTCATCGCCACAACTTCCTGATTTTGCTTCAATGCATTGACGATACGTAATTTCTGCTCTGGTTTTATTCGAGCAAAAACCGAATAATCTCCAATACATCGTTTTAGTTCCTCATCACTCAATTGCAGTAATTCTTCGCCAGTAAGGACCTGATCTGCATTCCTCAGTCCAATCTGCTTAGCTATACTACTGGCTGTTTGGGGATAATCTCCCGTAATCATGTTAACCTTTATTCCTGCATCCATACATTCTTGTATAGCCTGAGGTACCTCTGGGCGAATGGGGTCTTGTAATCCGATAAGTCCCAAAAATTGACAATTCAAGTTTTTTTGATGATCAGGCAAATCTCCCTTTAATATCCCAGTTTGGGCAACAGCAATAACACGGAGCGCATGGGAAGCCATTTTCCCTAAAGTTTCCTCTAGCTTCTCTCGTTCCTTTCCATCGATTTGACATAGGTTAAAGATTGCTTCTGGGGCACCTTTCGTATAGCCTACATGAATAGCCTGGTCTACTTGATACACCTGAGTCATAGCTAATAAATCCGTACTAAGTGGATATTCGCGGAGCAATGGTAACATGGGAGAAACTTCAGCTCCTAAACTTTGTTTGGTCTGAAAAATAGCCACTTCCATAGGATCTAGGGAAGAAGCATGGGAGGCTAGTTCAGCTGCATAAATCAAGGACTGAATCTTAGCTTTTTCTAGAAGAAAATCTGCTTCATTTACAAATTGACCATCAAGAAACAGCTGCATGATCTGCATTCTATTTTGAGTAATAGTACCCGTTTTATCACTGCACAATACCGTGGTAGAACCCAAGGTTTCAATCGCAGATGGATTGCGAGTTAATACTTGGATTTTGGATAAACGCCAAGCTCCAATGGCCAAAAAAACGGTAAATACAACGGGAAACTCTTCGGGCAAAATGGCTATGGAAGTAGATAATGCATTGAGAATCGACTTCACTAATCCTCCTCTTGAAAGATAAAATGCTAAGAATACGGCTAAACTAATTCCTACTCCTATCCAAAGTAAAGAGCGAATCAATTTCTTCATTTCTATTTGAAGTCGTGTTTCCCCCGATCTCAAGTTACTTAAACTTGTTCCAATCTTGCCAAGTTGAGTATAAACACCTGTTTCTGTAACTTCTGCCAAAGCTCGTCCTTGAACGATCATGGTACCACTAAAAACCATGCCAATTTCTTCTACTGTGTTCAGCTTTTTTTGCACGGCTACAGACTCCCCCGTGAGCATGGATTCATCGATCATCAAATTATTAATTTCCAACAAACGTGCATCGGCAGGTATGCGGTCTCCTTCAGATAAGGACAAAATATCACCAGGAACTACCTCTCTACCTGGGATTCGAACTACTTGTTGATTTCGAATAACTTTGGCTCTGGGTGAAGAAAGATTCTTCAGTTTCTCCAAAGCCCTTTCCGTCTTTTGATATTGATAAAAAGTAATGAAAATGATGACTAAAATAAAGCTCATCAACATCATCCCTTCGCGGTAATCTCCCAATACCATATATAGTAAACTACTGAAAATCAGCAAAATAAACATAGGTTCTCGGATGACTTCTAACACGATTACCCAGATATTTTTCTTATCCTGCCCAGGCAATTCATTATAGCCAAATCGATCTAATCGTTGAGCTACTTCTGAATCAGATAAACCTGTCCGCATTTCCATGGAATGAAGATTATTAGAGATTAAGGGTAATTTAGGAATGTAGAATTAGAAATGTAGCATGTAGGGGAAGGTAATCGTTATGAGTGTCTTTCCCTAATTACTATTACCTAAACACAAATAACTAATTCCTAATAACTAAACCCTAATATCTACCTATACTTTCCTTGGCTTTTCAAATATTCCTTCAATTTGCCGGGTTGATCCGTTTGAATCATATTGGCACCATATTTCAAGACTTCCTCAAATGCAGCGGGCTGTTGGGCTCCTTTAAAATCCACGGCGCCCAAAGCATTGATCCAAACACGGGCAGGTATTTGCTTGATGGCTTTCACGACTTCAGGGCTATAATGACTTGGATCAATATGGACCGCTTGAGGTTTGGCACCCGAGGCCACTAATTTTTTTACAGCTTCCTCGCTTTCTGTCCGAATCATGATTTGGAAGTTTTTATTCTTCTTTTGTAACATCAGCACTTCCTCCGGTTCATACACAAAAAAGAAACAGTTTTTTTCCATCTTCATCCGATTTACCAATACAATAATGGAATCTAAGGTGGCATCATCTTTGATATCTAAATCTATCAAAATCTTCCCTTTCGCCATTTGAAATGCCTCTTCTAAGGTGGGAATTTGCTCATTGGTCACTTGTTCAAGATGTTTCAATCGCAATTTTCTGATTTCTTCAAAAGTAAAATCCGATACCAATCCTTTAGCATTGGTGGTTCTATCTACCTTTTTATCATGCATCAACACCATTTTTCGATCTTTGGTAAAGCGCACATCCAATTCCATGATATCAACCCCTAGTTCAATCGTTTTTTTCAAGGCTGCCATTGAATTTTCAGGTTCTTCCAAATGAGCTCCACGGTGAGCGGCAATCATCACCAAAGGTTCTTGAGTATTCAGGTATGACTTTTGAATTTTCTTGAAATAATCGCTGCTTTTTTGAGCGTGAATCGAGGACACGAAAAGGCACAAAAATAGGCCTAGGATATAGGTGATTTTCATTATTTTAAACTAGGTTTAGGTAATTAATTAAAACAAAAGTAGCTCATATTGCGCAGAAAGCGTATTAACACAGGATAAAATAAAATTGCATTCGTTTTATCTTTTATTTCTTTAGTTTTAAGGCATTAAATATCACCTATTTAAAAATTAATCACCCCATGAGTTCACGTCGTAATTTCATTCAAATAGTCTCGGCTCCTTTGATCGCCATGCCCTTTATTTCTCAAGCAGCATCAAGTCAAGACTACACCAGAGAAGATGGTCCTATCTTAAAAGTAGCATTACTAGGTTTGGGAGGATATGCCAATATCGTGGCCAAAGCCATGCAAAACTGCAAAAGAGCCAAAATAACGGCTTTAATCAGTGGGACACCCAGCAAATTAGACCAATGGGGAGAAAAATACAGTGTTCCTAAAAGTCATCGTTTTTCCTATGACGAATTAGAGAAAATCAAAAATAACCCAGACATCGATGCGGTGTACATCATGACTCCCAACCTTCGTCACCCTGAATTTGCGATCAAAGTTGCCCAATTAGGTAAGCATGTAATCAGCGAAAAACCCATGGCCACGAATGTGAAGGATGCACAACGCATGATCGATGCCTGCAAAAAAGCAGGAGTAAAATTATTGGTAGGTTACCGCATGCACTTTGAACCCAATACCCTAGAAATAATAAAGAAAAGAGAAGCTGGAGAATTTGGCAAAATCTTATTCTTCCAAGGTTTATCCGGCTTTATCATCGGAGATCCTAAACAGTGGCGATTGAACAAACAGTTGGCAGGTGGTGGCTCCATGATGGATATTGGTATCTATTCCATTAACGGAGCTCGCTACATGGTGGGCGAAGAACCAATCTGGGTGACTGCCCAAGAAACAAAAACCGATTCAGAGAAATTCAAAGAAGGAGTAGATGAAACCATACAATTCCAAATGGGCTTTCCAAGTGGGGCCGTGGCGTCTTGTCTATCCACCTACGCGCTCAATAATTTGGATAAGTTTTACCTCAATGGGACCAAAGGATTTGCCGAAATGATGCCTTCTACTGGGTACGGACCTATCAAGGCAAAGACCAACAAAGGGGAATTGAGCTATCCACATGTTACGCATCAAACCATACAAATGGATGAATTCGCAGCGATAATACATGATGGTAAAACTCCCAAGGTTCCCGTAGATGGAGAAGAGGGTTTGAAAGATATGAAAATCATTGAAGCGATTTTTGAAGCGGTCAAATCTGGCAAAAGAGTAGCCATAAAATAATCCTACACCTTGAAATAGACCTCAAAAAACCATTTACATGAAAAGAAGATTTATTTTAATCATGAGCTGTATCAGCATTGCGGCATTCCCTTTGCTGAGTCTAGCCCAGACCGACAGTCCAGGCGTACAAAAAGCCATGGCTTTTATCCAGTCGCTCAGCGATGCCCAAAAAAGCAGAGCGCTCTATTCCTTTGATGCGGTGACTCGATTCAACTGGCACTTCTTGCCTCCTACCATGGTGGCGCGCCATGGTACTGTGGTGAAAGACATGGATGCCCATCAGAAACAATTACTTTATGATTTCATGCAAGTCTATTTAAGCGAAAAAGGCTTCAAGAAAACCCGTGACATCATGGATTTCGAGTATTATTTGAAAGAGATTCAACCCAAAAATCCGAGTCGTATTCCTGAAAATCAATTCGTGGCATTTTATGGTGATCCGAGCAAAGACAAAGTTTGGGGATGGAAATTTGGAGGACATCACCTTGCATTAAACTTCACTATAGTGGATAACAAGCTATCTTATGCCCCATTTTTCTTTGGGGTTTATCCAGCAGAGGCAGAAAGCGGTGAAAGAAAAGGAACTCGATTAATGAAGGAGGAAGAAGATATGGCCTTGGATTTAATCAATTCCATGTCCGATAAACAAAAAGCTAAAGCTATATTTAGTCTCTCGACATTCAACGAAGTGGTAACTACCAATTCCGTTCATGTAGGTCCATTACCAGATGAGGGTATCTCGGTGAAAGAGATGAATAGCCAACAAAAGGCTAGCCTGAATCAATTGATCATGCACTATTTATCGGCCATGCCTCCCAAAATTGCCGAGATGCGCTTAAAACATATTGCAAATGAGGACTTCAATTCAGTCAAATTTGCTTGGGCAGGAAATACAGAACGTAAAAAAGCCCATTATTACCGCATACAGGGGAAATCTTTCTTAGTTGAATTTGATAATACGCAAGATAATGCCAACCATATCCATACGGTTTGGCGGGATTTCCGAGGTGATTTTGGTACGGATTTATTGAAAGAACATTATATGACGGCAGAGCATCATCAGCATAAATAATCAAAAAGGCCAGCATAAATTCTGGCCTTTTTTTTATGATTTAAATATGCGATCCATCAAAATCCATTTTTGACCGGGCTTAGCCCAAGGCAAAGGTTGTTGAAACTTCCACATCAGTTCTTCCCAAGCCGCAATCTTGGGATTAGTCGCATCAAAAGCTGCTTTTTTCTCAAAAGTAAAGGCATCATCTGTCTCTAAAATCATGAACATACGATTTCCAGTACGGAAAATTTCAATATTGGTAACACCCGCATCGATGTCGTGCTGTGTGACTTCTGGCCAAGCACTTCCTGGCGCATGGTATTGTTCATATTCCTGAATTAATTCCGGATCATCAACTAGGTCTAATGCCAAACAAAATCGTTGCATGGGTTTTCGTTTTAAATGGTAAAATACTGATTATATGCCAACATGGTCTGCTTGGCTGCTTCCAAAGGATTTGGCCATGGAAATGCTTCCGCCGAAATGGCCCCTTGGTAATCCACTTGTTTCAATGCATCCGCGATCTCCTTCATGGAAGTATGTCCCATTCCCATCGGTCTCCGATTAGAGTCTGCCAAATGCACATGCCCAATCCATGGGCCATTTTCACGGATACTTTGAGCTAAATCTACCTCTTCGATGTTCATATGAAACAAATCTGCTAGCAATCGAATGTGTTGGGAGGAAAGCCCTTCCAAAAATACCCTAGCAGCGCCCAAGGTGTTAAATAAATTGGTTTCATATCGGTTCAAGGGTTCATAGATCAATGGAACACCTATCCGTTCAGCATGATTTCCTAGGTATACCAATGCATCCTGTAAATATGCCAAAGATTCCTCTCTACGATCGGGCAAAGCATTTCCCTGCATGGAACCTATGATGGTCACGGCACCAAAATGTGCCCCAAAATCCATCATGGATTGTATGAATTGAATGGCTTGCGCGCGAATGTCTGGATTTGGATCTGTCAGCGTTAAACCATGTATCACCTTA
Organism: Aquirufa ecclesiirivi; assembly: GCF_011250515.1. Classification (GTDB taxonomy): domain Bacteria; phylum Bacteroidota; class Bacteroidia; order Cytophagales; family Spirosomataceae; genus Aquirufa; species Aquirufa ecclesiirivi. The sequence goes on from NZ_JAANOP010000008.1 coordinate 166,302, forward strand.
CCTGCTCCACTCCCTACGGCTGCGAGTTTTAGGGCATATTTCGACAATAATTCTTCCAATTGCCCTTGGTCAATACTCGTGGCATCTGCTGTAAAAAGCTCGATGGCATCAAATCCTAGCTTGGAGGCTTGGGCCATACTCGCTTCCAAGTCTTCCCAAAAAATCCAGGGGCCCGATTTGATTTGAGGCACTAAGGCGATGGTTACACAGGATTGCATCATATTATTCTCCGAAATTCACCATAATTTTTACAATACCTTGGGCATTTTGAGCCCAATCGGCTAGTGCCTGACCAGCTTCCTCAATTGGAACAACTCGACTAATCACTTCTTCAACAGGAAATTGACCAGATTCTAAATAAGCTATCACGGAGGGGAATTCATCGGTACAATTTCTGGAGCCTAAGATTTCAATTTCTTTTCTAACAAATACGCCTGTATTGAATTCCACTGGCTTTTTGGCATAACCAATACAAACCACACGCCCCGTATAAGCCACTTCTTCAACAGCAGCACGGTAAGTGATATGACTTCCCACGGCTTCGATGATCACATCAGGACCATCTCCTTGGCTTATCTTTTGTAATGCTTCATGCAAATCCTCTTGACTGGTATTAATCGTATGTTGCACACCTATCTTTCGAGCAATAGCCAGCTTGGAATCATCGATATCCACCGCGATCACCTGTGCTCCACGATGAACAGCCGAGGCCAATGCACCCATGCCGACAATACCACATCCAATGACGGCAACGGTATCCGATGCATCCACTCGTCCTCTAGCTGCCGCATGAAAACCCACTGTCAAAGGCTCCACTAAGGCCAATTCTTTCAAAGACAATGCATTGGAAAGATATAAATCTTGCCAAGGAATACTAATGTAGCGGGTCATAGCACCGGGCCTTCTGACTCCCATGGTTTTATTGTCTTGGCAAGCATTTCGACGACCTTTCCGACAAGAAACACAGGTTCCACAATTTAAATAAGGATAAATAGTAACTCGCTGGCCAATTTGCCAATCAGCAGGCACACCCTCTCCTATTTCTTCAATGGTCGCACCCACTTCATGACCTAAAACATTGGGATATTCTTGTAATTCAAATAGACCTTTAAAGCCGTTTAAATCGCCTCCACAAAATCCCACCATACCAATTCGAAGTAAAACTTCTCCTACTTTTGGAACAGGCTTATCTATTTCCCTGATTTCGGTTTGCCCTATTTCGGTTAAAAATAATGCTTTCATATTTAGATTGATTTAGGGCTTTCTAGCAATATTATTTTCAGGTCTTCCTTCAAACCACATGCGGTTTTTAAAGGGAGCGATAACTTCCTCTAATTCATGTAATAAACCATCTGGAATGACAAAATCTACCGCAGCTACATTTTCTTGAATGGTTTTCATGTCGCACATGCCAACTATGGTCGTAGCAATATCTGGATGATCCATAGCAAAACGTAAAGCTACGTCGCTGAGGCGGACATGGTATGCTTGACAAATAGCTAACAAGCGGGGTTGCAATGCTTTAACTTCTTCCGAAGCGTTATGCCAAACAGGTAATGCTGCGTCAGAAAGAATCCGTTGCATCAAAGGAGCGGCATTCATTAAACCGAAATCCAATTCCTTGGAAAGCGGAACTAGCTCTTCGTTAATTTCATCCTGCAATAAATTATAGTGAGCCCAAGAGAGGACCGTATCAATTTCTACTTCACGGGCTATGGCGGCTAAATAATTCACGGGCAAACCCGTAATGCCCACAAATCTGGCTTTACCCGATTTCTTTACGGCCTGTATGGCGGGAATTGCTTCATTTAAAACCTGTTCTTGGGAACCAAACTCAATATCATGCAATTGATACAAATCCACATAATCTGTTTGCAGTCTTCGCAATGAATCATCAATACTGTTTAGAATTTTTTGGTAAGAAAAATCAAACTCTCGCAAATCATATCGACCAGCCTTGGTGGCCAAATATACCTCGTTTCTTTTCCCTTTTAAAGCTTTACCTAATCGTGTCTCAGCTAAGGTAATTCCATAAAAAGGAGCTACATCCACAAAATTCACTCCATGGTCAATGGCATAATGAACGGCAGCTATTCCCTCATTTTCATCACATTCCTCAAATACATTTCCTAATGGAGAGGCTCCAAAGCCCAAAATAGATACTTCTAAATTTGTTTTGCCTAAACGACGGTAGCGCATAAATTAATGGTAAATGGTAAGTATTTAATGGTAAATGAAGAAATCAGACTAACATAAAAATTATTAATTTCTTTCCTTTCATCCCTAAATCTAGAATGATTTTTTTCGAAATCTTAGACAATCTATTGAATATTCCTCGTAAAAATTAACATAGTCAAAGTTCCTTTGCCCATTTGTCAATGCCTGAAATAGGTTGACCGTTTAAAAGTAAAATTTTAAACATAAAATCTATTATCCATGGCAAACAAAAAATCGTATCTTCAAAGTGTGTCGCAAAGACGCCTTCGTCATTTTAGTGAC
>NZ_JAANOP010000009.1 GCF_011250515.1 Aquirufa ecclesiirivi
AGCTACCATCAATGCTAATACCAAATGGTCAGGAAAAATGTTTGGTTGGAATACGGTTAGAAACGAATTAAATATTTACTTCGCAGATAGATTATTAAACAATGACACAGTTCATTGAGCACTCCCTTATAAACTCAAATGTCAACCTATATCAGGACAAAACACAAGACATTCTTCATTCTACATTCTTCATTCTACATTCTTCATTCTACATTCTACATTCTTCATTCTACATTCTTCATTCTACATTCTTCATTCTACATTCTTCATTCCTAATACCTATAAAACCCTTCCCCCGATTTTTCGCCTAATTTTCCTGCATCTACATAGGTCTTCAATAGGGCAGCAAAGGATTTTGAATGGGCGTCAGGTAATTGGTGAGTGACATGCCAAGCCGTATCTAGGCCAATGGAATCCAAAATGGCAAAAGGACCCATGGGAACATGAAAATTCACCATCCATGATTTATCAATATCCTCAATGGTTGCCACCTCATTCACCAACAGTTTTCCAGCTGCTCCTAAGAAAGACAATAACATGGCATTAAAAATATATCCATGATTCTCTTTTTTGAGAACGACAGGTACCTGTTTTAGCTTTTGACCAAAATCTTGTAATATTTCAATCACCTCTGCATCTGTACCAGGATGAGGCATGATATCCACAATTTTAGAATAAAATACATCATGAAAATGAAAGGCGCAAAAACGACTTGGCCGACCCGTAAATGAAGCTAAAGAGGAGGGAAGTAAATAAGAAGTATTGGTAGTAAATATTGTTTTTTCAGGAGCAATTTGACCCATTCTTGCCCAAACTTGTTGTTTGAGTGCGAGGTCTTCAGTTACCGACTCGGATATGATATCTGCCTCCGCTACTGCCTCCTCATCATCCAAGGTATAGGATAATCTAGTGAATGCTTCGTCGATCGCTAATTGCGTATACAGTTCCGAAGCAATTAATCCTTTCGCTATCTTGGAAATCATCTTTTTGGATATAGTAAAGGATTCCTCTTTGATATCATATACTTTGACCCAATATCCCGACAATGCAGCTTGAAAGGCTATTCGGGTCCCTAAAGTACCTGCACCTAAAATACACACCTGTTTGATTTCCATATTATATCCGATGGGTTAAAATACTTTGAACAGCCAATTTTCCACAAGCTTTAACCACATGAATCAAAGCTGCAAAGCGAGGATCTGGGGCAAAACCTTGGACATGCCTTTGGTAGATTTGTTGGGCTATCACACCCACTTTAAATAATCCGAAAGCATAGTAAAAATGTATCTTATCTAGATTCAATGAACTCCGTTGAGCATAATATTCAATTACCTCTGCACGGGTAAAATTACCCTCGGCATAGGATAAATTGAACATTTTTAAAATTTCAGGATCTTTGGCCTCCGCCCAATAAGCTAAAACCGTACCTAGATCCATTAATGGATCTCCCACAGTAGCCATTTCCCAATCCAACACCGCCTTAATCTCCGGTTGTTCAAAATTCGATAAAACTAAATTATCGTATTTGAAATCATTGTGGATGAATCCTACATGCTCTAGTTCTGGAATATGTTGTTTTAGCCAACTGGCCAGATGGTCCATATCCAAAATTTCCTCTGTCTCTGCCTTGGAATATCGATCCGACCAACCCATCACTTGACGACTTACAAATCCCTCAGGCTTTCCTAAATTTCCCAAACCTGATTTCTCTAATTCCAATTGATGTAATTCCAATAAAACATCCAATGAAATAGCAGAAAGTTGTTTAAAAAAATGAGGCGATAGATGATGCCCTTCCGGCATTATATTGCGTAAAATAGGACCCTCTACATGTTCCATGATGAAAAAGGGTGCATCCCAAATGCTCTCGTCCTCACAACAGAGAATAGGTTTAGGTATTTTCTGATATCCTGCTCTTTCTAAGGCTTCCAAAATTCTAAATTCTCTGGCCATATCATGCGCTTTGGATATTTTCTTTCCCAAAGGTGGCCTCCGCAAAACCCATTTTTTACCTGGGGCTTCTAATCCATAGGTCAAATTTGAGAAACCACCTTTAAATGGTTTTAATTGAATTTCTAATGCAGAAACCTGTAAATGGTCCGACAAATATTCCAATAAAGTTGGATTGCTTACATTAATCATCTAGCGCTGTAGGATTGAATGATTCGCTTCGCTAAAACCGTTTTATGAACTTCATCGGGTCCGTCATAAATTTTGGCTCCTCGCTCATGACGGTACCAAAATGACAAAAGCGTATCGTCCGTAATTCCTAAAGCTCCATGTACTTGAATCGCCTTATCTATCACCCGCATCAACACATTGGAAACATAAAATTTGATAGTAGATATATCTTCTTTTGCAGCCTTGGCTCCATATTTTTCAATCAAATAGGCTGTTTGCAAAACCATCAATCGAGAGGCTTTAATTTCTGCGGCGCTTTCCGCTATACCATGCTGTATGCTTTGTTGATCCGCCAAAACATGATTTGGGTTCAATTCCCTAGTCATTGCCCTTTTACAAGTCAATTCCAATACCCGTTCACAAATCCCTATCCAACGCATGCAATGATGAATTCTACCTGGACCTAGTCGTTCTTGAGCCAAGGCAAAACCTGATCCTGCTTCACCGATTAAATTTGACTTAGGAACCCGACAATCCTTAAATTCAATTTCACCATGGGATAAATAATCTTCTCCAACATCGCCCATGATAGGAATATTTCGAATCAGGCGATAGCCCGGATTATCTAATGGAACTAAAATCATACTAGCCCGCTGGTAGGGATTGCTATGGTCAGGATCTGTCACGGCCATCACAATAGTAAAATACGCCCCATCCGCAGAGGAAGTAAACCATTTATGTCCATTGATGACATAATCATCTCCAACTAATACGGCACGGGTAGAAAGATGAATGGGGTTACTTCCTGCATGTTCTGGTTCCGTCATGGCGAAACAAGAACGTATTTCCCCTCTTTGTAATGGATGTAGGTATTGGGCTTTCAAGTCTTCCGACGCAAATCGATGCATCAGTTCCATATTGCCAATATCGGGTGCCTGACAATTGAACACATAATGCCCTAAGGGACTTTGACCTAATACTTCTGAAATCGAAGCAAACTCTAATAGACTTAATCCTAATCCACCTTCTTCTACTGAAAGATGCGGAGCAAATAAGCCCAATGATTTCGCTTTTTTTCTTAAATCACCTAACACGGGCAAATGAGCCTTAAATGACCCATAAATAGCACTTTGTTCCAAAGGTCTTAGGTGCTCTTTGACAAATTGTTGATAACGGGGCAAAAGAAGAGCCACTCGTTCAGACGTATATATAGCTGGTATTGATTCCATATCGATTAAATCGTAAATCCGCCATCGGCAGTCAAAACGGTACCCGTGGTATAAGAAGATGCCTCAGAAGCCAAATAAAGTGCCGCTGCGGCTATTTCTTCTGGCTTTCCCACTCTTTTAATGGGTAGGTTTTTCATCATGTGTTTGAGTATATGTTCATTGTCCCAAAGAGCTTCCGAAAACTTCGTCTTGATTAATCCAGGACAAATGGCATTGACTCGGATGCCGTGCTCTCCCCATTCCTTGGCAAATACCTCTGTCATAGAAATTAAGGCCGCTTTACTGACACTATAAATTCCTAAGCCAGCCTCTGGAGATAATCCTCCAATGGAGGAAATATTAATCACTGAAGCGCCATCTGATTTTTTTAAATAAGGAAAGCATATCTTCATCAGTTGAAAAGGAGCTTTTAGATTCACATCTATGATTTTATCAAAGGCTTCTAAGCTGGTATCTTCCACAGGGCCAAAAACAGGATTGGTGGCGGCATTATTGACTACAATATCCAATTGCCCATAAAATTCGATGGTCTGATCGACCAGAGCTTGTAATTCGTCCATGTGCCCCACATGGCAGGCAATAGCCTCCACCGACAATCCTTTTTCTCGGAGTTCTAGAGCCATTTCATCCAAAGATTCTTGCTTTCTACTACTGATAACCACTTTAGCTCCTGCTTGGGCAAAAGCCTCCGCTATACTTAAACCGATGCCTTTGCTAGCACCTGTAATTAAAGCTACTTTTCCTTCCAAAGAAAATAAGGTAAATGGATGCATAAAATATTCATTTGTTAAGAAACAATTTAAGCATTCTAAGCTAGATTTGAATTGGCAATCAACGATTTTTTTTATCTTCCTATTTAATTCCCCATTTAAATCTTCATTAACATGAAACAAGTCATTTTTGAACAAACTGGATTACCGAAAGATGTACTTAAGCTGGTTGATGCTCCCATGCCTGAACCCAAGGCGCATGAAGTTAGAATTCAGGTATTAGCCCGAAACATCAATCCTTCGGATATCATGTTTATTCAAGGATTATATGGAATACAGCCCCAATTACCTTGCAGTGCTGGTTTTGAAGCCATGGGGATCATAGAAACTACGGATAGTACATCTGTTTTTCCAGTTGGCACTCGGGTGATATTTACTACCATAGGGACTTGGAAGGAATATGTTTGTGTCCCTGTCAATGCTGTGATTCCTGTGCCAGCTAACATGAGTAATGAAATGGCTTGTCAGGCATTTGTTAATCCCTTAACGGCCTATGCCATGTTAGAAGCAAGTGGATTGAAAGAAGGCGATCATTTATTGATTACAGCTGGAGCATCTGCTTGGGGTAAATTGGTGATACAAATGGCTAAACAAAAAGGGATTTGGGTAGCTGCAACGGTACGACAAGCCTCACAAAAGATGCATTTATACGATTTAGGAGCAGATTTAGTGATTGATACTGAAAATGAAAAAGTTACACGAATCATCAAGGAACATGCCCCTAATGGGATTCAAGCTGTATTTGATGCAGTCGGAGGGACATTGGCTGCGCAGGCTTTATCCTGTTTAGCTGTAGGAGGGACCCTGTATGTCTTCGGACTGTTAAGCTTGGAAAACATTCCACTCAATTCAGGCCTATTGATATTTAAAGATTTGACCGTTACAGGTTTCTGGCTTAGCAGCTGGATGGAAAATGCTAGTCCTGAAACACGAAAAACAGCCATTAAGACTGTTTTTGAGCACTTGAGTAAAGAAAGTATCCAAGTTGACCTTGCCAGTACCTACCCATTAGAAAATTTCCAAGAAGCTATCCGTGCTTATGAAACTCCGGGGAGGAATGGGAAGGTTCTTTTAATGTAGAATGAAGAATGTAGAATTAATATTTACTATTGACTGAAAAGAATTACATAATGTACCTTTATTCCTGATTCTACATTCTACATTCTACATTCTACATTCTACATTCTACATTCTTACAACATCGACATCACCGCATCATCCCCTTGCAAGGCATTGGCTGGGATAGGATGCTGCGCATTGAAAACGCGTAATTCTTGATTTGTTAAAATCACTGATTTGTTTTCATCCACTTCACCTCTTTTATTTAAAACGAGGTTCATATCCATGCCTAAATGCTTGGCTAAAAATGGATATAAAGCCATGCGTTTATTAACGCCATAATCATGTACATCTTTGGCTAAATGTACATTTTCAACCATGGCTTCTTTTTGAAATAAGGAATAAATATGCTTGAAGTAAGGATATTCTACATGGGGAGTATTCTTCGTCCAATCTGCACCATCAGAAATTAATAACATAGGCCTAGGTGCCGTTAAAGACGCTATTTCCACATTGTTGGTTTGGTAATCTCCCTTCTTGTGGATTGGCATGCCACTTTCGCAATTACATCCTCCAAAGAAATGAGCTGAAACCATCACGCATGGCACAGCTACTTTAATTCTTTTATCGAGAGCAGCCAATAAAAATGTTTGAGTGCCTCCACCTGATTCTCCTGTCATGGCTATACGTTCAGGATCCACTTGAGGTAAATTCAACAAAAAATCCAAAGCTCGAGTACCATTAATGGTTTGTAATTTTAATGATTTCTTGATTTGATGCGAGCACTGTTGAGAATCACCATAACCTAGCATATCATAAGCAAATACGATAGCACCCATGCGGGCAAGCGTAGCACATCTCCTTTGAGTTTGCTCTCTAAATCTTCCTTCTGCTGCACCGTCATGTCCATGAGTACATAATATTCCTGGGTAGCTTTTGCCGGCTACTAATTCAGCAGGACGATAAAGATTGCCAGTTACATAAAAACCAGGAATGCTTTCAAAAGCCACATTTTCAATGGAATATCCATTGTATACTTTTTTACTGTGTATGATAGGAGCAGATTTAGGCGCTGGGGGCATTTTGTTTAACTCCATACCCGCTTTAATTTGCTTAATGATTAGTTCTGAACGCTTATTCCACGCTTTAAGATTAGCTGGTTTATGTTGCTCTAAAAAGGCTTTTCCTTGGGCTTCTGTAAAATAGCCTCCTCGACAAAGTTCGGGTTCATCGATAGCTTTAGCCCACGAGGTTGATGGAAGACAAAATGCCCCAACTGTTAGACTGGCAGATTGTAAAAAATGTCTACGTTTGATGTTCATGGTATAATAGGTTTAAAATTCTATTTTGCTTTATTCATGTTGATTTGGAGTTCCATTTCATGTACACGATACTGGATCATGTCACGAATTAGTTCCTTGGGTAAAGGTTGAGTCATAGGAAATTGTATGGTGCCTTTGGACATGACATATTGCTTAGATTGGTCTTGAAAGGCTTCAATACAGCCAGCATGTGGAAATAAACTTATGTGCTCTTTAAATGCACCAAAATAGGCTACAATTTTACCTTTCCATTTGAAGGCAGGCATATGGTAGGAAATCACTTCAACGGCTTCTGGGATTAATTGCTTCATGATCTTCCTAATCTCATGTAAACGAACATGTTTATCCAAATCTTGAGATTCAATGTACTGGTCAATGGATTGAAAATTGAATTTATCCATGTTTAAATTTTTCCAAAATGTAAAGAAAAAAATAATGCTATCTAGTAAATCTTGAGAATTATCATTTCAAAATAGATTCAAATTGACTTGGGTAATCTATATTTACTTTATTCAATTAAAATCATTAAATATGCAATTTATATGAATTTTCTATTCAAAAAGATAAAAGACCAAAAGTCAAGAGTCGCTGATTACAGCATTTCATTCATACGTTTAACACTAGTTTGGCTACTTTCTATCTTTTTCTTGAGTCTTTTAGAAATCACAATAAATAGCTTAAGTAAACAATTTCCCTCTAAAATATTTCAGGTAATAGCTTTTGCATTTGTTAGTGATTTCAATTTTTGGATTTCCTATCTTTTTAGTTTGTATTTCTTTTATTTATTCATTTCCTATATATCTTTTAGTTTAGCCAATCTACTAGCTAAACTTGGACTCCTCTTATTTTTTGGTCTACAATTGGCTTTAATGGTGTATTTCTACACGACTTCTGTGCCTTTAGGATCTGACTTATTCAGTTATTCGTTGAGAGATATTTTTCTTATAATAAGCGCATCCTCAGGTTTTAGCAACTCCGTTATATTTATATTTTTGGGACTATGGGTATTATTATATATTACAATTCAATTTCTGCCAAAAAGGGTGAAGGTGTCCCCCCGAATGGCCCTATTATTTCCAGCAGTTTCTATATTTTTCTATTTTATTCCAAGTAAATCAACCACGTTTCACCTAGGTTCAGAATATGAAAACAACCTAACTATTAATAAAACTGCCTTTTTTTTATCTGCTAGTGTTGATTATATTTTTCCCTCATTTGATGAAATTGATATCTATGCTGATAGTTATATTGGTGATTATGATGGTATGGATTCTAATAAGAGTCAAACGACCTATCCATTTGAATATGAGTATCCTTTTTATCATAGTAACCAAGCTCCAGATGTATTATCACCATTTTTTCAACCCATAAAAAGTCAACCCAATATTGTCATCATTTTGGTAGAAGGATTGGGGAGTGCGTTTTCAAATGAAGAGGCCTATTTAGGCAGTTTCACTCCATTTTTAGATTCATTGGCTAACAAAAGTCTCTATTGGAAAAACATGCTAAGTGCAGGAGGAAGAACATTTGCCGTTCTTCCCTCCCTCATGAGTTCTATGCCTTTTGGTAAAAATGGTATTTTGGAAATGGCCCCTAATATGCCTAGTCATCTTTCTTTATATAGCATATTAAAAAGAAATGGGTATCAAACTTCTTTTTTTTATGGCGGTAATACTGAATTTGATAACATGAAATCCTATTTAATCAAAAATCATGTTGATCAAATCATAGAAGAAAAATCATTCCCTGATGGATATACCAAATTGCCTGTTACCTCTCAAAATTTCACTTGGGGCTATTCTGACGACCAATTATATCGATTATACTTTGAGAGGAAAAATAAATCAGTTAATAAAAAACCAGAACTTAATGTGATTTTGACCGTCGCTACTCACGATCCATTTCTCATTAAAAATCAAGAAAAATACATTGATATGGCAAAGCTTAGGATTGATAAATTAAGTCTTGGTGCGGAAAAAAAAGCAGAAAACAACAATTTCTTACATCAATATTCCTGTATCATGTATGCTGATGAATCCTTAAAAAAATTCTTTCAGGAATATGCAAAGCGATCTGACTATAACCAAACCATTTTTATTATTACAGGAGATCACCGTATGCCTGAAATACCCATGAGTACCAAGATTGATCGATACCATGTTCCGCTGCTGATTTATTCACCCATGTTAAAGCGAAATGCTCAATTTGCATCTGTATCCACACATTTTGATATTATTCCTAGTGTACTTTCCTTGTTAGGGAAACAAACAAATATAAAACTTCCTAAGGCAGGAAATAGCTGGATGGGAGATGGATTAGATACCTTTAGAGTCTTTAGAAATATTCACCAATTTCCCCTGATGCAAAATAAATCTACCTTAATAGATTTTATCATGAATGAATATCATATGAATGGAAATAGTCTATTCAAAATCACTGAAAATATGGATGAGAGTCCAATTAGTGATGAAATTAAACTAAAACAATTACAAGCAGAATTTAATCGTTTTAAAGAGAAAAATGCAAAAGTCAAACCCGGATTTAAACTAGTTCCAGATTCATTAATCAGTCGATATGGAATTAACTGATGATTTAACATTTAGAAGACTTGCATCATCAAGAATTTGATTCATTAATGGGCGATAAAATTCCCAAAAAAAACTCCTTCTTTCCATAGGATTATTATCATTATAGAATAAAAATTTAAAGGCGTCGATACCCTTAAAATAGGATAGGTTCATTTGAACAGGATTATCGCAAAAATCACCTGAAAAATAATAAAAGGGAGCAAAACCCGATTTGGCTTTTATGACAGCAGGAAATGTTCTTGGAATACCGTATTTCTTCAACTCAGCTAATCCTAAAGCATTGGTTTTTAAAACAAATTGGGATACAACCTCATTCATATGTGTATCAGGTACAATCACATCAAACCAAAATGGATATTTCATCTCCTGGGGCAAACCATATTTTATCTGACCCAATTCCCCACTTTCAATAAATGGAATAGGATTGTTTAAATGATTTTGATCTTCCAAAACAACCACTTGCCCATTTTCCTCATGTACAAAAGCTATTCCCGACTTTTTAAAATTCCATTTGATGGAGTGAGTGGAATTATAATTTTTTATCATCCAAGGAGGTAATTCCAAATTCACAGTTGTATCTAAATTATCAAAAAACCTCGCAGTCCAACCTGACCAGCGCATACCAAACATGGATTCAAATTTTTCTCGATTCTCCTTTGTTGTCGGAGAACCAATCGTATTAAATTCTGCGACTACCAGTTTTTTCTTATTCTTCATCAACTGAAGAAACTCTAAATCTTGTTTACTTAATCCTCCATAAAGCATTCCAAATCCAACAGTCTCACCGACACTTTTGTGATACCACTCTTGTTTATAAATCCCATAGGTATCGGTAAAATAAGTCATAACAGCGTCTTCACTTAATTGCTTTAATTGATTCGATGAAAATCTTTCTAATCCTTTGATTTTAAACTGTTCATTATCTTTAGGAAAAAAACCAAAATAGTCGTGGTCAATTTTATAGAAATCCGAACTTGTTTTAGTCAAGCGCTTTTGATTCAATAACCAAAACAAACTGATATGCTCATTTCCATCCTTGCTTGAGGAAGATTTATCTATGATTACTACATTCCATACGATTTTAGGGGCAAAAAACCATAGGATGAACATGACTAGTGGAATAAGCCAGATTGGGCTAAAAAACCAAAAAATCTTACTCTTTAGTATTTTAGCCATGAGTTCTAAAATCGACGAATATATCCAACACCCAATTCAATGAAATTACCTCTTGTATCTTTTTGATATTCTTGATTGGTCCAACCAGCTTTTAAGTTGATTACATGAAATGATTTAATTGATCGCCGATAAGCCAAGGTCAATCCATTTGATTGAAATTTATATGACGAAGCATTGATTAATACAACATTTCTTTGATCATCTGGGGAAAGTCCAGTACTCAGGCCTAAACTTAAAAAGTCATCTGTTCCACCCACATAATATCGAGTAGTGAAAGTAAATGATTGTCCAACTTGTCCAGATGATGGAGTAAGATAAGTCCTCAAATTAAACCAAAATGATTTGACGTATTTTCCCAAAGAAGCTGTATAAATCCAAGTATTATCCCCGAACTGTAAATAGCGAAATCCAGCCTCTGCTTCATAACTTTTAGGTAAATTAGCATACAGAGAAAATCCAGCCCTAGTCTGTGGAAAAACGCCTAAATTGGGAGAATATCCTGCACTTATATAGGCCATAAATGTATCAGAAAGGCGTGGGTAAGCATCTACTTCATATTGAACACCATGGCTATTAAAACGATTGGCATAATTAATTCTTCCAATTATCGATCCAATGCTTGTTTGTCGACTATAATCTAAACTAGTCAAATGCCAAGGGTCAGCAAATTGCTTATCAAAGGAAACAAAGCCATAATTAACACCAATCCTATTGGCTGAACTATTTTCCCTTATTCTGGCAGCTAATGCACGGGCTTCAGTTTGTTTGGGATGCATATTTATTACCTCCGAAATAACTTGGTCTGCCTCAGCCCATTTATTTAAATCATTGAGAAATTTGGCTTTCAAAATGGCTAATTCTACTGAAGAAGGGAAATAACTTAATCCTTGATTACTTAAAATTAGTGCTTTTTCCGAATTGTCATTCCAAAATTCAAGGTTTGCATAAGCAATATAAACATCCTCTACATCCGCTTTTTGTTGAATAACTTGTTGGAAGACCATTCTAGCACTGTCGATTTGTTTATCCCAAGTGTATAGTCTCCCTAAAAAAATACGAATATCTAAGTAATCTGGAGACTTTTGTATGGCCGATTTGGCTAATTGCTTGGCTAATGTATAATTCTTACTCTCAAATGCGGCAGTTCGAGCTTGGCTATATAATTCCTCTGTATTCTGCGCAAAGGAAGTTAACGAAGAACAAAAAAATATGAAAAATAAAGAAATGTATAATTTTATAGACATACAGGAACGAAAATTGCATTTCTATAAAATTATAAAAAAAAGCGATAAAAAAGTGAATAGGAAGTATTATTAGGGGTTAGGGATTTTTATTAGGGATCCTGGGATTAGGTGGTAGGGATTAGGGGTTAGTTGTTTGGAATGCTCATTGAACGGCTAACTAAACCCCACTAGCTAATAATTTAAAAATTATCATTTACCATTAATTTATCGTCTTTCCCCGTAGAAAAAGCTTTACTGTAATCAATCCCTTGGTGCTGATTAGCAATGTATTTAATGCCTTGTAACAGATGATTTCTATACAATGGGTTCTTATAATCTGTTTTGGCATGTCCTAAGGTAGTTACCCAAACATGCCCTCCTTGGAAATTTTGGTACCAAACTGCTGGAAAATAATCCCCAAAAGTACCTGCATTTTTAAGAATTAAATCCGATTGTTTTTTATCTAAGGTGCTAACATCGTGCATCATTAATACTCGAATGCCTGGATACATTTCTCTCCCAAAATAACATTCATCTTCCTTGGTCCAAACACGAGGAATTCCTTCCATGGATGGATGCTTAGGATCAATATTGATTAAAGAAAATGATTGAAAATTAGCGTGCCATGTGAATGTTTCCCCTACCATCATTTTAAACCAAGCCCACTTTCTTTCCGTACCTGTCACTGAATGAACACCTACAAAACCTCCTCCAGCTTCTATGTAGCGCCTAAATGCCACCCGCTGCTCATCATTGGCAAACACATCATTGTTGGTGCTTGTGAAAATGAGCATGGAATACTTTTTCAAATTAGCCTCCGTAAAAACGCTTGGATCATTTGACACATCTACTGTAAACTTATTTTCGGCCCCCAATTCTTGAATGCTAGCTACTGCAGAAGGAATATTATCATGCACATAGCCTACACCGTTTTTGGTATACACTAAAACCCGACTATTCTTTAATTTATTTTTTTGAGCCCAAACAGGAGAAAGTAGGGTACAAAACACGAAAGCGAGTAACAAAAGGCGATGGTAGAAGGAAATTTTCATATTATTTTTTAATCCATGAACTACGCTTAAAACCCAAATGCACTTCATTTTTACTCAAAATTGAACGATTAAAAAATTATGGATTGGTACCATGCTGGTCTATCAAATAAATAATAGCCGCCATATTAACAGCACCTAAATGTAATTCACGTTTATTCACATTTTCAAATACATCCGTTTTGGCATGGTGTAAATCAAAATACCGTTGACTGTCTGGAATTAAACCTGACAAAACAATCGACGGGTTTACTTTCACCAAAGGCCCAATATCGGCTCCTGTACCTCCTAAAGTCAGTTCACCACCAAAAGGCTTAAACAGGGGAGACCACGTTTGAAATTTCTTCCATTGCTCTTTAGAACAAGTAATTCCAATGGATCGAGGTGTGAATCCTCCTTCATCACTTTCTAAGGCAAAAATATGTTTCTCTTGATTTAATTTCGCTTGATTAGCATATTCATTTCCTCCCCGCATGCCATTTTCTTCATTGGCAAATAAAACAAAGCGTATGGTCCTTTTAGGACGATACTGGATCGCTTTCATGGTTCTAAGAATCTCCATCGTTTGTACGATCCCCGCGCCGTCATCGTGCGCACCTTCATTGATATCCCAACTATCCAAATGACCGCCAACGGTAATGATTTCATCTGGAAACTCGGAACCTTTTAGTTCAGCGACAACATTATTTTCATCCGCATCTGGTAAAAAATAGCCATAGGTTTGTAACTGAACGCGAACGGTCGACTTTTTACTCAATTCATATAGTTCTTTGGCATCTTCAGGCCCTAAAGCTAATGCCGGGATTTTAGGATAAGCCTCATCATAGGCCATACTTCCCGTGTGTGGCTCATTGTCGGTAGCCGTACTCAAAGAATGAATCATAACGCCCACAGCTCCATATTTGGCGGCGCGACTAGGACCTACCCGACGAAAAACACCGGACTCAGCATAAGCTTTAAAAGTTTGGAACTTGGTCGGGTCAAAAACACTATGGAAATAAACAACTTTACCTTTGATATCATCTTTGCGTTTTTCCATTTCGTCAAAACTCGCAAATGCGATCACATCGGCTTCAATTAATCCATTAGAACCCATAGAATTACCCAAGGCGAGGGCTTTCATAGGACGAATTTGTGCTTTCCCATTCAATCCCACGATTGCAGCAAAATCATTTCCTCCACGCTTCCAATTGGGCGTTTTTACTGCTTGAAAATAGACTTTATCTGCTTGAAATTCTTCTAGACTTTTTTTACCCCAAATGGCCGCATTTTGTTGCTGCGGCGATCCAGCTAATCGACCTCCAATTTGTTTAGTTAATTCCCTCAATTTATCATAGGCTTTTCCATGCCTCATGATTTCATCAGCCATTTTCTTAATCGTCAAGCTATCTTGAGAAGATTGGGCATTTGCAAAAAAAGGAACAGTGAAAAGTAAAATAAGTAGTTTGCGCATGGAAGAATTCGTTTGTTGAGATATAAATCTAAAAAACAATCAGGAATAAATTGACCTGCCTTTTTAATTCCAACTTGTGAAATTTTGGTCATGGGTAGACCTCAAGCAATCATTCGTTTACTTTTAGGAATTACAAAAGAAAAATTCGCAGGAAAAAAATAGTAAATTGAAGCGTTAAAAATGGACAAAACCCTTTAAATACCTAATCCTTTCCAACATGAAGTATATTATTTTACTTGCATTAGCCAGTTTTTCACTTTTGGGCCAAATTGAAAAAAAAGATGTTGGACCCTTAAATGGTGGTACTTATCAAATCCTAATACCTAACAATTGGAATAAAAAATTGGTCATGTATGCCCATGGATACCAATTTCAAGGTCAAAAACCTCAAGAAGCCAATGTCGGATTAGAAAAACGATTACAAGTTTTTCTAGACCGTGGTTTTGCCATTGCTGCTTCGGATTATCCTGCGGTAGGCTTTGTGATGCCTGAAGGTATTGATGCGACAGAAGAATTAAGACAAGCATTTATCAAAAACATGGGAAAACCTGATTCTACCTTTATGGTAGGGCATTCCATGGGAGGGGGGATTACTTTGGGAACCATGGAAAATTTTGGTGAAAATTACCATGGGGCTCTTCCATTATGTCCATTAGCTTCTAGACCTTATCTTCAATGTAGGAAGGAATATGATATGTATGCGACTTTCAATGGCCTTTTTCCTGGCATTATACCCAGCCTGAAAGATATATTTGATGTTCATTCACAAGTAGGATATGTCAATCTATCTCAAGCTGGTCCCAAAATTGGTCAGATCATGAAAGCCATCATGGAGAAAGATTCAATCTTGGCTAAAGCCTTTGCCAAAAGATTTGATTTGAAATTAAAAGACCTAGGGGGATCGCTGTTTTTCAATCAAAACGTATTAAGAGATATTGCGGTCAGGTTAGGAGGAAACCCATTTGATAACTTACAAACGGTATATTCTGGTTTTCCAGATGACCTATTGACCAACCAAGTAGCAGAAAGATTAGCCGCTTCAAAAAACCCGAATCAATTATTTTCCCGTTATGATCGTACAGGAAACATCAATAAGCCAGTTTTATTGGTACATACCATTTATGATCAATTAATTCCTCCAAATTATGCTGTGGTGAATTATGAAAACATGGTGCATCAACAACAAAAAGATCAGTTTTTCACCGTTAAATATACCAACGGACAAGCTCATTGCGCCTTTACTCCTCAACAAATGGCTACTTCATTTGATTTATTGAGAAATTGGGCAAAAAATGGCGTGAAACCACAAGGAGGATTTTTAAAATAATGGAGAATCCAATCAAAATACATTCGAATGGCCCCATGTCGGGATTTCAAATTTTAATGGTAGCCCTTTGTTTTTTCATGAATTTCAATGACGGAATAGATGTATTAATCGTATCTTTTTCTAGTTCTGAAATCATTCGAGAGTTTGGTTTATCCAAAACAGAAATGGGCTATATTTTCAGTGCAGGCTTAGCAGGTATGACCTTGGGCTGTTTTTCATTAGCCCCCTTGGCAGACAAATACGGTCGAAGGAAAATCTTTTTAATATCCTTGCTTATGATCAGCCTTGGGATGTTTGGGGTGGCATTTGCACAAGCTTATTTACCTATTTTGGCTTGGCGTTTTTTAACAGGATTGGGCATAGGAGGTATTTTACCTACCATAGCTACTACTGCGGCAGAATATTCCAACGATAAATACCGAGATTTTAATGTAGGCATAATTCAGGCAGGATGGCCCATTGGAGCCATTTTAACGGGCCTCATTTGTGCTGATTTAATTCCGATCAAAGGATGGCATTATGCCTTCTTTCTTGCAGGTTGTTTTTCAGCCATGATGACCATTTTGGTGTTCTTTGTCATGCAAGATTCAGAAGAATTTCAAACAAAAAAAATAGAAGAACAAGGGGTCAAAGTATTGTTAACAGAAGAATTAAAACCCAATACTTGGCGACTCTGGTTAGCTGCCTTTTTTGGCTTTATGACCTTGTACACCGTGATGAGTTGGGTTCCTACCATAGCCAAAGATTCAGGAATGCCTTTTGAATTAGCAACTTATGTGGGTATTTCACTTAATATTGGCGCAGCTATAGGCTCTTCGTCCATTGGTGCTTTGGGTTCCAAATTTGGATTGAAGAAAACTCATTTTATTTATATGCTTGCGGCCTTTATTGTTATGCAATTATATGCTTTTTTACCTTTAAATACAGTCATCATATTCGTATTAGTGATGTTTATTGGTGTATTTGCTCAAGGCGGATTCAACGGAATTTGGCCTATCTTATCCCGTATTTATCCCACTTCCATTCGTGCTACGGGAGTTGGGTATACGGTGGGTATTGGTCGATTAGGCGCCATTTTAGGCCCTGCTGTCTTCGGAATTTTAGCGGATAATCAAGTGAGCAATACCGTATTGTTTGTTTTATTTTCTTTACCACTATTGGTGATGGGTTTCATTATTCGAACCTTACCTTCCAACAAATTATGAAAGCAGTCGTCTTAGAAAAACCGAATTATATTCAAGTACAAAATCTGGAAAAACCAGTTCCTAAAGCGAATGAAATACTGATTCGTTTGAAGTCAACAGGGATTTGTGGGTCTGATGTGCATTTATTCTTAGGCGATCGATTATTGCCTGTACCTACGGTATTGGGTCATGAAGGACTAGGAAATGTTGAGGCTATCGGATCTCAGGTTAGAGGTTTTCAGATAGGTCAAAGAGTCGTTATAGAGCCCAATATTCCCTGCGGTTCATGTCGTTTTTGTCAAAAGGGCAGAGGAAATATTTGTCCAAATAAACAAGTCATAGGAGTTAATTCCCCCGGTTGTTTTGCAGAATACATCTGTTTGGACGCTGATTTTTGTTGGAAATTACCTGATTCCATTTCGGATGAAGATGCGGTGTGCATTGAACCTTTGGCAGTTGCTGTACATGCTTTGAAAGTAAGTTCTGTTAGCTCAAAAGGCCCTATAGCCATATTTGGATTAGGAGCTATTGGTTTATTGTTATGTCAATTAGCGCTGACAAAAGGCTACCAAGTTTGGGTAAAAGACTTAAATGAAGACAAACAAAGCTTGGCTGTTGCCATGGGAGCAGGCATATTGCCTGCAGAAGGATTGGAATCATTTTTATATGATCAAGAAGTGGCAGCTATATTTGATTGTGTCGGTGTAGCTAAGGCCACCAATTTAATCTTAGAAACTGCACCTAGAGGCTCAGAGATCATCTTAGTTGGACTAGCCAATGAATCAGCACAGTTTGTACCTTTAAAAATCGCGAGAGAAGGAATTTCCATTTTACCTTCTATCATTTACGATCATCCCAACGACTTTGCAGAAACCATTGACTTGATAGCAAAGGATAAAATTCATCCGGGTCAAATTATTTCTGGCCGTTTTCCTTTGGATAGGATAGAGGAAGCTATGGCTTTGGCTGTGAGTGGAATAGCTACGAAGATTGTTTTGGATATAGAATAAGGATTAAATCTTCCATCAATTACCATTTCAGGTTATTTTCGAAGGAGTTAACAGCAATTCATTCCTTGTTGGATGGGAGGACATAAAACAGTTCCATAGCTACAAAACACAGAGCAATCTCCTGACTTAGGTTTTAATCGTTCTCCACAAAAAGTACAAGCATTGAAATATTGACAGGCATTTTCTGGCATGATTTCAGGAGCCTGTTTGGCAAAATGCGGGCAAGTGATGGTGGATTCTAACAAGAAGGCTTGAAGCATATTTGTTTGATTAGCCCAAAACAAAAAAACCTTGCCAAATTGACAAGGTTTCTTAATTAGAAGTGATCCCGCTGGGATTCGAACCCAGGACCCATACATTAAAAGTGTATTGCTCTACCAACTGAGCTACGGAATCATCAAGCTTACGCTTGTATATTAATTGACCCACTCTGGAGTCGAAATGAAGTTTAGCCACTGGCCAACTTCTGTTTGCAAAAGTAGAACATTTTCCCCTTATTGCGGTGCAAAACTAGTACGGTTTTTCGAATTATGCAAGTCTACCATCTAAATAAAATTATATTTTTTGCACTTTTTTCTTTCTGTATTTGGCAACCTGCTTATAGCCAAATAGATAGAAATCAATTGACCCTGGCAGATTCTCTGTTTAAAAGCAATCGATTGTTGGAAGCAGAAAAAATTTATTTGCCCATCGTTGAAACCCAACGCAGCGAAAATGAAACTATCCGATTAAAATTAGCCTACATCGCCAAAGCCAAAAATGATTGGTTACAAGAATTATATTATTTATCCAGTTTACAAGCGGAGCAAGATCGACCGGCAATTGCCAAACGCTTGCAAGAAATAGGGGATAGGCAAGGTTTATCTGGTTTTCAAATCAATCTCATGGACCAGTTTCTTTGGATTTATTTTACTTATTTCCCATATCTGATGGGATTTTTGTTTGCTTTGGCCTTCTACGTAGTTGGTATTCTAAGCTTCAAAAAAGTCAAAAAGATGAAGATCAAAGCTTATAGCTTGTATTATCTAGGGTTTTACCTATTATTTTTAGCTTGGTTCGCCAATTTTCCTGCTTTGCTTCAATACGGCATAATTACCAAGGAAAAAGCCTATTTGAGAGATTTTGCCTCATCTGCAGCACCTGTTAAACAAATGCTAAAAAAAGGAAATCGAATTATCCACTGGCAGAAAAAGGATATCTGGGTAAACTGCTATTTCGAAGGAGAATTGGGTTATGTGAAAGCAGATGATTACTTACCAATCAACTAAAGATTAAAAATCTCGAAACTCAAGTCGAGAATGATTTCTCGCTCTTTGTCACTGTTTCCTATCACACCTTTTATTCGTAAATCGGCATTTTTAATGGCTTCTATGATACGAACGACCTTTCCTAGAGGGTAATTACGTTTAGCCAGAGTGTAATCCTTGACAAAGTAAGGATTGACTCCAATGGCGCTGGCCATTTCTCCCTCGGAGATTGCTCCCAAATCATGAACTTGTAAAACCTTGGCAAAGAAATTAAATAACATGATCAACATGGGTGCCGCAGGGTTCTGTTTAGTATTATCTGCAAAATAAAAGGCAATTTTCTGACCCTTTTCGCTATTTCGCTGAATGATGGCTTTTTGAAATTCAAAGTAATTATATTCTCTACTGATCCCAATGTACTTTTCAACTTCATCTAGGCCTATTTCTTTGCCTTGTGGGACGTTCACGATCAACTTATCGGCCTCATGTGCCATTCTCTTCAAATCTGTCCCTACAAAGGAAACCATTAATTCTTGGGCATTCGCCTGGATATGCAAAGAATGAGAACCCAAATAATCTTTTAACCAAACTCCAAGACGATCTTCAGAAATTTTCTTCGAAGCTACAACCACCCCCTTTTTATCTAGAGGCGCTAAAATTTTGGATTTATCCGTCAATAATGTTTTGAGTGTAAAAACGAGGATGGTTGAATCCGTTGGTCTTTCACAATAGTCTACCCAAGCTTTCCAATCGGAATTCCCTTTGTCTTTGGCATCTGTTTTCCCTTTGGCCATCGCTTCTAAAAAGACGGCTTCTTTCACAATAATAACTTGTTTGTCCGACATCATGGGAAATCTTCGAGCATAGGATATTACCTCACCTAAAGATTGGTCTTTGCCATACATGACAAACTGATTAAAACTCTGCTGATCTGGACTCAACACCTTATTTTCAAAAGCATCCACCACTTGATCTATAAAAAATGGTTCATCTCCATGTATCAGGTATACAGGTGCCATTTTTTGTTGTTTGATGTCTTTTAATACGTCTTGAGCACTTTTTTGCATGGAAATCTTGGAATTTAAATCGAATTACAAAGCTAATCAAAAGCTTTTGATCCAAAAATATTAATCAAGGAGCATCAAGCTTTACAAATTAATCCCGTAGGTTTGCTGCAAAATAGAACAATATGCAGATTAAACCGAACTCCGTTGTATTCATTTCTTACCAATTATCCTTCCCAAATGAAGAAGGTGAGCCAGAAGTGGTAGAAATTGTCGACGAAAATGAACCTATGGTATTCATCCATGGATTAAGTGGATTGCCTGAGGCTTTTGAAAATAATTTAAATGGCCTTTCCGTAAACGATACCTTTGATTTTACCATTCAGGCGGAAGACGCTTATGGTGTCGTTGACCCAAATGCTATTATAGAATTACCGAAATCCATCTTTCAAATTGAAGGCCAAGATACCAGTGATATGTTGAAAGTTGGGAACTTCATCCCCATGACGGACGACCAAGGAAACCGCATGCAAGGTATGGTGGTACAAGTAGGTACTGAAAATATTACCATGGATTTCAATCATCCATTGGCAGAAAAGGACTTAATGTTTAGTGGAAAAGTAATTAAAGTGAGAGAAGCTACTGCTGAAGAAATTGCTCATGGCCATGTTCATGGTGAAGGTGGGGTTCATCATCATTAATTAAAAATGAAGAATGTAGAATTAAGAATTAAGAATTTTTATAGTTCCCAAAATTCATTCTACATTCTTCATTCTTCATTCTTCATTCTACATTCTACATTCTATTGCAACTCCATTTCAGCATAAGCCATCACTTCTACGCCAAATTTGCGTAAAAAGTCTACACCTTCATCGGAAGGAAGTCCTTTATAGGCAGCATAAGAATTTAGGTAGATTACTCGCTTAATTTTCATGCTATAAATGATTCTGGCGCAGGAAATACAAGGGGATAGGGTCACATAAATCGTTGAACCTTCCACATCAGCACCATTTTTGGAGGCATACAAAATCGCATTTTGTTCAGCGTGTAAAGCCAGAGAACAAGAACCCTTGGAATCTCTTGGGCAACCCACTTCACCAAATTCATCATCGCAGTTGTGAGTACCAGCAGGTGGACCATTATAACCTATGGATATAATTCGAGTTTCTTTGGTGAGAACACAACCTACTTGGGCTCGGGTACAATGCGATCTCAAAGCTAGGTTTTGAGCTAATTCCATGAAAATCGCATCGAATGGTGGTTTATTCATAAAGGCTAAAGAATCGGTGAAGCAAATTGACCACAAATATCCAATTAATTTTTCATTTGAATAGTAGTGGGCCTACTTTATATATTTTCTGTTAATATATCAAATTAGGGGATTTTCCATTTAAAAGTGCCTTCGAGGGAATCAGGCAATTAAGGCATTTCAACGAAATTAAGGTTTCAAATGTGCCTTCGAGAGCCTCAGGCACCAGTAGCACCACTAAATGTCTAAGATCATGCAAGTGCCTTCGAGAGCCTCAGGCACCTTTGGTATATAGCTGGTAACTGAGGTTCTTGAATTTAACTAAAGTACTCGAAGGTGGCTGAGGCTCTTGAAGCCACCGCATGAAAAAAAAATTTATCCCGAATTCTCAATAGTTATCCGAGACTATTTAGGTTTGAAAAGCGCCCTTCCAAAGATGCCTTCGAGAGCCTCAGGCACCTTTGGTATATAGCTGGTAACTGAGGTTCTCGAAGCCACCTTGCAACTAATTGATAATTTTAATCTCGAGCAAAAACAAAAAATCCATTTTATTAATTTTCCAATAAACCTAACCGAATTAACATGAATGGATACATGTATATTTTAAAATGTTGTGATGACAGCTTTTATTGTGGTAGCACAATTAACCTTCTAAAAAGAGTCAAACAACACCAAAAGGGTAAAGGTGCGAATCACACAAAAAATAGGTTACCAATCACCTTAGTTTATTTTGAAATTTTCCCAAGTATTTATTTGGCATTTCAGCGTGAAAAACAAATTCAAAAATGGAGAAGAGACAAAAAAGAAGCACTCATTAAAGGAGAGACAAACATACTACCTGAACTAGCAATTGCATTTCGGGATATATAACAACAGGTGCCTTCGAGAGCCTCAGGCACCTTTGGTATATAGCTGGTAACTGAGGTTCTTGAATTTAACTAAAGTACTCGAAGGTGACTGAGGCTCTCGAAGCCACCGCATGAAAAAAAAATTTATCCCGAATTCTCAATAGTTATCCGAGTCTATTTAGGTTTGAAAAGCGCCCTTCCAAAGATGCCTTCGAGAGCCTCAGGCACCTTTGGTATATAGTTGGTGGCTGAAGTTCTCAAAGCCACCACAAATAAAAAAAGACAAATCTTTCGACTTGTCTTTCTAATTGTAGCGGGGAGCAGAATCGAACTGCCGACCTTTGGGTTATGAATCCAACGCTCTAACCATCTGAGCTACCCCGCCAAATTGCGTTGCAAAGGTAGCAGAAAGCGATTAGAGTCACAAATAATTTCTTAATATTGATTAATTTTGTGGCAGATTTGGGATTTAGCTTAGAAATAATACCTTTGCTAATAGCGGGTTAGAATCACGTGTGTCATGCCTAATCCATTAATAGATAAAAATATGCCAGCAAACAATTTTGAGTTTGAATACGAGGTAAAAGCCTCACCAAAAGTACTTTACACTTATTTAAGTACCGCTTCAGGACTTCAACAGTGGTTTGCAGATAAAGTCACGGTTCCCAATGCGAGCACCTTTCACTTTTACTGGGATGACGAAAATCATCCTGCCGTATTAGTTCAAAGTAAATTAAATAAATTTGTTCGATTCGAGTTTTTAAATCCCAAAGATGAAAGTTCCAAAGGGTTTATCGAACTCAAGTTGGAGGTTAGTGAACTTTCCAATACCACCTATTTAAAAGTGACCGATCGTGCATCAACTTTTAAATCAGACGATGATGCTGCCGAACTTTGGGATTATCTTTGCGATAAATTAAAAGAAATCGTCGGGAGCTAATATGCGTAAAATAGATAAACTAGTCCTCAATGCCTTTTGGGGGCCATTTGTTCTTACTTTTCTTATTGTCATTTTCATTTTCCTATTACGATTGGTCCTATTTTACTTTGCCGATCTATTTGGAAAAGACCTAGGTGCGACCGTTTACGTCGAACTATTCTTCTATTTTTCCCTCATTACCGTTCCTCTGGCCATGCCATTGTCCATTTTGTTATCCTCGCTGATGACATTTGGAAAATTGGGTGAAAATTTTGAATTAACTGCCCTAAAAAGTGCTGGCATTTCCATTTTTCGCATTTTTATACCCATTTTTGTTACTACTATTCTCATCAGTATCTTCATGTTTTGGTTTGTCAATGTAGCCCTCCCTTGGGCCAATTTGAAAGGGTGGAGCCTTTTATATGACATCAAAACCACTAAAACTACCCTAAATATCAAAGAAGGAATATTTTACAATGACCTTCCAGGTTATTCCATCAAGGTGGCTAAGAAATTCCCAGACAATAAAACACTAAAGTCGCTCATCATCTATGACCACACTGGAAATGATGGAAACCGACATGTCACCGTGGCTGATTCCGCCCAGATGTACACTATTTTAGACAGAAAATACCTAATTTTTGAACTATTTAATGGCAAAGATTATATCGAAGATGCTGACAGAGGACCTGGAAATGATTTATCCGAACTAGCCGTTCATAGCTTTAAACGCAGTAAAATTGTGATGTCCTTATCTGGTTTTGATTTACAAAAAACGGAAGAAAATCAGTTTGCTCATCACCAAATCATGCGCAACAACAATCAATTGGCAGATGATGCTGATTCTTTGTCGAGGAACATTAGCAATATGAAAAAAGGCTTTTCCTTGGCTTCAAGCGTATATTATGTCTATTTCCGTAAACCTGTAGGCGCTTCACTAAGAAGCATGAATCACAATACCAAATGGATAGGGCCTAAAATCGCAGAAAAGACTAAAAATAGCAAAGATTATAGACCCATGGAGGAATTGGCCAAACAAGAAGTCCAAAATTTAATTGCTTTCGGACAAACCAATGAAGTCAACTTAGCCGAACGTGTCACCGAATTAAAAAAGACCGATTTGGAATGGCATCATAAATTCACCAATTCCTTGGCAGTATTGGTGATGTTTCTCATTGGCGCTCCCTTAGGGGCCATCATCAAAAAAGGCGGATTTGGTATCCCTGTTGTAGTAGCTGTATCCTTCTTTATTTTGATGTATATCCTAACCCAGCAAGGTGATAAAATGGCTAAGGAAGGGAAGGTGTTGGTTGAAATCGGAGCTTGGATCTCGAATGGCATTCTGGCACTGATTGGGGCTTATTTCTTGAACATCGCCTTAAAAGACTCCCGACTATTTGAATCTGACTTCTACAAAATCCTGTGGGATCGAATAAAAACCTATTGGGAGAATCGCAGGAACAAGATATCATCCAAAGCATAAGATCTACCATTTGGAATTTCTCTTTAAAATTCCTACTTTTGCAAATTAATTTTTCACATTTTAAAAACTGGTAAAAGATGTATTTGTCACCCGAGAAAAAACAAGAAATTTTTGAAGCAAAAGGGAAAGCAAAGTCAAAAATCGATACTGGTTCTGCTGAATCGCAAATTGCGTTATTTACATTCAGAATCAATCATTTGACGGAGCACCTTAAGAAAAACAAAAAAGATCACAGCACTCGCTTAGGTCTTTTGAAATTAGTTGGTAAGCGTCGTCGTTTACTTGATTACTTAACTCGTACTGATATTTCACGTTATCGTGCTATCATCGCTGAATTAGGTATTCGTAAATAAGATTAATTGCAGGGTTTCATGTCATGAAGCCCTGCTTTATTCATTGCGGTACAGTTTGAATCATCAAACAAACATCTTTATTCTACGCATAGGGCGTAGCAATTTATTCAAAAACGTATGTCATTTAACATTATTACGAAACATATTTCAATGCCTGACGGCAAGGAAATCCAAATCGAAACTGGCAAATTAGCCAAACAAGCCGATGGAGCCGTTGTAGTCAAATCAGGAAATATGATGTTGTTAGCTACCGTAGTAGCCAACAAAGAGGCCAAAGAAGGAGTAGATTTCCTTCCATTATCTGTTGATTATCAAGAAAAATTTGCGTCCAATGGGCGTATTCCTGGTTCTTTTCTAAAAAGAGAGGCGCGCCTTTCTGATTATGAAATCCTCATCTCTCGTTTGGTAGATCGCGCTTTGCGTCCAACTTTCCCAGATGATTATCATGCAGATGTACAAGTATTAATCAACTTAATCTCCGCAGATTCAGAAGTATTACCAGATGCATTTGTAGGTTTAGCCGCTGCTGCAGCTTTAGCAGTATCAGACATTCCATTTAATGGACCTATATCTGAAGTACGTGTTGCGAAAATCAACGGAGTATATAAAGTAAATCCAAGCGTTAGCGAATTAGTAGGTGCTAGCCTAGAATTAATCGTTGCAGCCAACGCAAACGACATTTTGATGGTAGAAGGCGAAGGAGATGAAGTTTCAGAAGCAGAAATGATCGAAGCTCTACGTATCGCTCACGATGCCATTAAATTACAATGCCAAGCATTGAATGAATTAACTGTCGCTTGCGGAAAAACTGAAAAACGTACTTACTCACATGAATCACACAACGAAGAGTTACGTGCTGAACTGTGGAAAAACTACTACGAAAAATACTTAGCCGTAGCTAAACAAGCGAACCCAAAGAAAGACGAACGCAAAGCAGCTTTCAAAGCGATTGTTGACGAGTATATCGCAACATTGCCAGAAGATCACTTAGTGAACCTTTCTATGGCAAAAACATATTTACACGATATCGAAAAAGAAGCAGCTCGTCAATTAGTATTGCAAGAGCGCTACCGTTTGGATGGACGTAAATTGAACGAAATCCGTCAAATAACTTGTGAAGTAGATTATTTACCTACTCCTCACGGTTCTTCCGTATTTACACGTGGAGAAACACAATCTCTGACTACCGTAACTTTAGGTACTAAGATGGATGAGCAAATCATCGATCAACCTATGACACAAGGTTATAATAAGTTCATGTTACACTACAACTTCCCTGGATTTTCAACTGGTGAAGTGAAGCCAAACCGCGGCGTAGGTCGTCGTGAGGTAGGTCATGGTAACTTAGCGATGCGAGCTATCAGAAAAGTACTTCCTAAAATGGAAGACTTTCCTTATACCTTACGTATAGTTTCCGATATTTTAGAATCCAATGGTTCATCTTCTATGGCAACCGTTTGTGCGGGTACCTTAGCCTTGATGGATGCTGGAGTAAAAATCAAAGCTCCTGTTTCAGGTATTGCGATGGGTTTAATCTCTGATTCTAAAACAGGTAAGTATGCCGTTCTTTCCGATATCTTAGGTGATGAAGATCACTTAGGGGACATGGACTTTAAAGTAACGGGTACCGAAAACGGTATTACAGCTTGTCAAATGGACATTAAAGTTCAAGGACTTTCTTACGAAGTATTAGTTGAAGCTTTATCTCAAGCTAAAGAAGGACGTTTACACATCTTAAACGAGATGAAAAAAGCGATTCCTCAAGTGAGAGAAGATTTCAAACCTCAAACTCCTCGTGCTACAGTAATCAAAATCATGAAAGACCAAATTGGTGCGGTAATCGGGCCAGGTGGTAAAGTAGTTCAAGATATACAAAAGCAATCAGGTGCTACAGTAACGATTGAAGAAAAAGAAGACGGTGGTTATGTTAGCGTATTCTCTGCGAATGGCGCTGCTATGGATCATGCCGTTCGAATGATCAAAGGTATCGTGACTATTCCTGAAGTAGGTGAGGTATATGACGGTAAAGTGAAAAACATTCAAGCTTTTGGAGCTTTCGTGGAATTTTTACCTGGTAAAGATGGTTTACTTCATATCTCTGAGATTTCTTGGGATCGCATCGAAACCATGGATGGCGTTTTCAAAGAAGGAGACAAAGTGAAAGTAAAATTGGTCGAAGTAGACAAGAAAACAGGAAAATTCCGTTTATCTGCTAAAGTGTTATTACCAAAACCAGAACGTAGCTCAGAAAATTCTGACAACTAATATGTTATTTCATGGGTTATATGTTTTATATAACCCATTCATTCTTTTGTAAGCCCCTATGAGACAGCTAAAAATTAGCAAACAGATTACCAACAGGGAGAGTCAATCACTCGACAAATACCTTCAAGAAATTGGCAAGGTGGATTTGTTGACCCCAGACGAGGAAGTAATCCTCGCTCAAAAAATTAGAGATGGGGACCAATTATCCTTAGAACGTCTCACGAAAGCCAATTTACGTTTCGTCGTTTCAGTGGCAAAACAATATCAAAACCAAGGTCTTAGCCTAGGAGACTTAATCAACGAAGGTAACTTAGGTCTGATTAAGGCTGCTCAGCGTTTTGATGAAACTCGTGGATTTAAATTTATTTCTTATGCTGTATGGTGGATTCGTCAATCTATCCTACAAGCATTAGCTGAACAATCTAGAATTGTACGTTTGCCTTTGAACCGCGTTGGTTCATTGAATAAAATTTCAAAAACCTTTTCTGAACTAGAACAAAAATTCGAACGCGAACCTTCTCCCGAAGAATTAGCCGAAGTTTTAGAAATTTCGACCGGCGAGGTAGTTGATACTTTAAAAATATCAGGTCGTCACGTCTCTATGGACGCACCATTTGTTCAAGGAGAAGAAAATTCCCTTTTGGACGTACTAGAAAATGATTCTGAAGACAAACCTGATTCTGGTTTGATCAATGATTCACTTCGTAGAGAGGTTCAACGTGCTCTTTCTACCTTAACACAACGTGAAGCCGATGTGGTGACCTTGTATTTTGGATTGAATGGAGAACATGCCATGACTTTAGAAGAAATTGGAGAAAAATTCAATTTAACGCGTGAACGTGTAAGACAAATCAAAGAAAAAGCGATTCGTCGTTTACGTCACACTTCGAGAAGTAAAGCACTGAAAACATATCTTGGATAATTTTAAAAAGCCTCTAACGAGGCTTTTTTTACCTATGGCCTTTCCCTCTGGACTTGTAGAACTGATCGAGACCCTTAGCCAACATGGTGTAGAGCAGGCTGTTATATGCCCTGGATCTAGAAATGCACCCATCATGCTGGCGATTAGTCGTAACTCGGCAATTCAATCATTTTCTATTAGTGATGAACGTTCCGCTGGCTTTTTTGCCTTAGGTTTAGC
This sequence comes from Aquirufa ecclesiirivi, assembly GCF_011250515.1. GTDB lineage: Bacteria > Bacteroidota > Bacteroidia > Cytophagales > Spirosomataceae > Aquirufa > Aquirufa ecclesiirivi. The sequence goes on from NZ_JAANOP010000009.1 coordinate 28,021, forward strand.
CCTTCATTCGAAAAAGCCTGTCATCCTTTGTTGTACCTCGGGTTCAGCTGCTTTAAATATGGCTCCTGCCATGGCAGAGGCCTATTTTCAAGAAGTTCCACTGATTGTATTAACCGCAGATCGTCCTCAAGAATGGATCGGTCAATGGGATGGACAAACCATCTATCAAGAGCGAATTTTTGGATTACATGCCAAACAATATTTTTCTTATTCTACTCAAGCAAACGAGTCTCCAGATGAAATTTGGTACCGAAATAGAATAGCCAATGATGCTTTTTGGTCTGCATTTTCTTCTCCACAAGGTCCAGTACAGATTAATATTCCTATTAAAGAGCCATTTTACCCAGAAAAAGGAGAAGCTCTTCCGATCGCTAAACCAAGTAGAAAAATTCAGAAATGGATTGCTCCTAAATCCTTGGATATAGCTACCAAAACATTCATCCAACGACAAATTAGTATTTCATCTAAAATCGTAGTAACAGTAGGTCAATTACAACAAAGTCCTGCCATTCAATCGGCTGTAGCTGCTTTAATGAAGAAAGGAATTCCCGTTTTAGCTGATTCCATAGCCAATTTATCTGGTATAGCCTTTGATAGCCATGATTTGATTCTCGCTAACTCGAATATGTGGGAAAGCCTCCAACCTGATCTACACATTCACCTAGGAAAAAGCTTTGTGACGAAAAGAATCAAGCAATTTTTAAGGTCAAATGATCATAAACAAGAATGGCAAATAAATTCACATCCCTATGATCTTATCTCGGATCCTTTCAAAGGTGTGCAACATATTTTTGAAATTGATGAAGTAGACTTCTTGAATGAATTAGTTCTACTGAACTTTTCAGAAAAACAACAAACCTATTTTCAGGCATGGAAAAAGGCAGATGAAGTCGTTTCTACAAAACGATCAACTAGCATTAATGAATGGAATGAATTGGGTATTTTCCAAAAAATTGCCCAGAATTTACCTCCATACAATGCTGAAATACACGTAGCTAACTCACTAGCAGTCAGATACTTAAATTGGGTGAATTTTGTTCCAAAAGGCCTTGAGGTATTTGCAAACAGAGGCACTTCAGGTATAGATGGATGTTTGAGTACAGCCGTAGGAGCAGCCCAAGGCAATCCTAATTTAGTGATTTCCATCATAGGTGATGTCGCTTTTCACTATGATAAAAATGCCCTTTGGAACTCATATGTTCCCAATAACTTAAGGATTATCCTGATGAATAATCAGGGTGGGGGCATCTTCAGAAATTTAGAAGGAGCCAAAGACCTACCTGAATTGGAAGGATTCATGGAAACTCAGCAAGTATTTCATGCTGAAAATACAGCTAAGGACGCAGGTATCAATTACATCCATGTAAAAAATAATGATGAATTACTCCATGCTTTAAGGCACTTTTTCCAGGAATCAGAAAAGGCTCAATTAATGGAAATTGAAAGTAATTCTAGCATCAATGCTGCCGCTTTAGCCGAATATATGGCCTTATTTAAGGGCTAATTCCTTATTGATTTTCTCTAAATTCTTCAAAAATAAGGCATTGTTAGGCTCTATTTCCAATGCTTTACGCACCCACTTTTCGGCCAACTTCCACTGCCTTCTTTCGATTTCCAAATAACCTAAATTATTGTAAATCAAGTGCTTATATTTTCCCTTGGTAAGAGCACGTCGAAAAGCTGTTTCTGCTAAATCCAACTCACCCATCGTCTGTAGCACCACTCCCTTATTAATCATGGCTTCCACCAAATTACTATCTAATTGAATGGCCTTATCATAAGAAGCCAAAGCTTGATTATTGGTTTCCATTTCAAAAAAAATATCACCTTGTAATCGATGACAAGCCGATGAGTCTGGAAAAAGCTTCACTAATTTTTGTGCCTCCAACGCTGCCTCATCTAACCGTTTCATATTTTGAAGCATTTCCACCTTTTTAAATAGGGCAGGAGCAAATTGAGCATCCAGTGAAACGGCTTCTGAAAAATCAGTTAAGGCTTCCTCATTTTTTTCCAATTGCTCATAAATCAAACCTCGATTATAATAGGCGTCCGAAAAATCCTTTTTCTTTAATATGGCTTCACTATACCATTTAATTGCCTCAAAGTATTCTTTTTCCTTAAACTTTTGATTTCCTCTCAAAAAAAACTGAGTCGCCTCTTTTTTCTCTTTTTCAGCATCACAAGAAAATAACCCGACAAAAATCAGCAGGCAAAAGAACGAGCTTAATCGATTCGTTGAAAACATGAGGTGGCTTAAGTTTAGTCAATTAAAAGAATTCAATTTAAATAATTCAAATTTCATTCGCATCTTTGTGCCTCAAAATTAAATGAAATTATGGCATACGCAGAAATGTTGACCGATAAAGGGTTAATGAAAATTGAATTTTATGAGGAAGATGCTCCCATTCACGTGAAAAACTTCATTGATTTGTCCAATAAAGGATTTTATGATGGAGTAACATTTCACCGAGTAATTGCTGATTTTGTGATTCAAGGAGGAGATCCAACAGGAACAGGTGCAGGTGGTCCTGGATATTCTATTCCCTGCGAATTAACAGGAAATAATCAATTCCATGATCGTGGTGTATTGTCAATGGCTCACCGTGGACCCAATACAGGTGGTTCTCAATTCTTCATCTGTCATTCAAGAAACAATACAGCTCATTTAGATCGCAAGCATACTTGTTTTGGAAAGGTGGTTGAAGGTTTAGAGGTGATTGATTTAATCCGTGAAGGAGATAAAATCCAAAGTATCAAAATCGTAGAAGAGGCTTAGAATATGCATTTCATCAAAGAAATTCCCCACGAATCCATGCGAATTTCCTTGTTTGAATGGAACTCCAAATACATTGTGAAGTTTGAAGCGCCTAATTTAGAACAGAGCTACAAATTTTCTGTTTTGGACTTTTCCTCTCAAAAAGAAATAGAGGAGCTGGCATCCAGCTCCTCCTTTCAAACGTATGTCCTGAATAATTTCCATTCCATGTATACCGAAATGGGCAAACATATCAATTAATTGATTTTACCCAACCACTTCATTCGCAATGCTTTTTGACTTTCAGTCAAATTTGTCATCGAACTAATTTTATAAGCTGCCAAATTGGATTTACCCACTGGTATAGCTAAAGTTCTTTCTAAACCATCCCGACGAACCGTAAACAAAATAGTATCACCTACTTGTTTGTCTTTCAAGGTCTTATCTACACTTTCAAAAGTTTCCGCATTCACTTTTAAAACTTCATCTCCTACATTCAAGCCGTGATCGTAAGCTGTACTTCCTTTTAAGACTGTTGAAATTTTCCCAGCTGTAACGGTAAATCCTACGTAAGGAGTCGTTTTTCCTAGGTTTGCATCTGTCCATTCATATCCTACTTCATGCAGTAAATTGGCATAATCCGGTTTCATTGTCCCATAAACCAATTGCTGGAAAATAGTTTTAGCCGATGTACCTGCGACAGATGAAAAGGCATTTTCTAATTCCGCATCCGTAAATCCCCTTTGTTGTTTCAAATAATAATTTTGGTATAAATAACGGAATACATCGTCTAAATTCGCTTTACCTTGGCTATGTTTAATTATCCAAAGATTCAATACCGTTCCAAGCACAGATCCCTTGGAATAATACGATACCGTGGAATTTCTACTATTTTCATTAGGACGATAGTATTTAATCCAAGCATCCCATGAAGCTGATGCGGCTGATTCTACTTTATTTCCAGGTGTATTTTCTACCGATGTAATTTCATCAGCAACTCCTTTTAAATAAGCGTCTGTATTGGTTTGACCAGAACGTTGCAATATCAAAGCTCCGTAATAGGATGTCATCCCTTCAGACAACCATAAATTATGCGTGTAATTTTCAATTTCATAATCAAATGGTCCTAGAGCCTTCGGACGAATACGCTTCACATTCCATAAATGGAAATATTCATGAGATAATAAACCCAAGATACCATGGTAACCATTTTCTGTTTCATAGGCAGTACGAGCAACTTGACAAGTAGTAGAATACAAGTGCTCCAAACCACCTGATCCTTTTTGTAAGTTATGGATAATGAATAGATAATGATCACAAGGATGTTGGCCAATCACGCGAGCCGCTTCTTCACACATTTTCTTCACATCCGCAATGAATTTGGTTGTGTCTACCTTAGCAGGACCATAAAAGGCAATTTGATGTGGAATATTTCCAACCTTAAATTCAAACACTTGATGATTTCCTATCTCAATCGGGGAATCAATTAGCTCATCCAAGTTTTTAGCCTCATAGGTTTGAGCTGCCGTTTGTTTCAAAGCGGTAGAAATCTTTTGAAATGATTTATATGGATTAATTTGAACCGACTGAGCTTGTTGAGAAAACTCATTGACATATAATAATACAGAGGCAGGATTGATATAGCCATGTGTATCATCTAAGAAAGAAGTTCGAACAGATAACTCAAAGGCATATACGTCATAAGAAATACTTACTTGCTTTTGACCTTTAGTCAAATACACACGCCAAGTATTTTTATTGATCTTCTCCACAGGAACAGTTGTTCCGTTTTTTACTGTGGTTAAAGACTCTACATTACGCGCAAATTCTCGAATCAAATAGGAGCCAGGAGTCCAAGCTGCCATTTTAAAATCCACATAGGGCTTGTTCCAAAGCCTTTGACTTAGGTCTACGCTAGTTTTGACTTGAAAGTAATGAGTGTGCGGTGCTGGCATACTAATTTCATGCCGAAGAACAGGAGTGGCGCCAAAGCCTAAAAGGTTGATTCCCAACAAAAGTGTGGCGAACACAAGAGAATTTAATGTGAATTTTATCATGGAAATGTAAATATGAAAGGTTGATTAGGTGTAGGATGCAAAGATAGGAAAATCGGCTTAATCAAACTAAAATTGGCCATTGTATCCCCAATTTAGCCTAAATAAATTGGACTGGTGCAACAATTAATTGGAAGAAAAATCGTATTATTGTAGTAATTGAGAATGCTGTAATCTTCTACAAATGAGAAAACAAAATCGTACGCTTTGCTGGATTCCAGCTATTTTATTTTTCATGCTTTCTTGGTCGGTGGTAGCACAACAAACCTTGAGTTTCGGGGATCAAACGCTCCACTTTCGACAAGCCAAAGAATATTTTGATTCAAAAAATTATGTAGCGGCGAAGGAAGAGTTTTCTGCCTATTTGGCGAGTTTGGAACCTCTAAATAATGAGCAAGCTGGTCAGCGAGTTTTAGCAGAATATTACATGACCATGTGTACACTTTACATGAGTCAGCCTGAAGCTGAAATTGTTGCCGACCGTTTTGTAGCTAATTATCCTGAACATCCTCAAGCTGTTAAATTAATGCGAGGAATTGGAAGTTTCTTTTACGATAATGGAGATTACAAAAAAGCCATCAAATACTTAAGTAAATCTTCCGATACCAATTTAGAGGCCAAATTCAAATTAGCAGTTTCCTATTATCAATTGAAGGATATTAGAGAGGCCTTACCCTTATTCAATGAAATTAAAGTAGAGCCAGAAGAGGAATTCGCCTTTGCAGCAGCATATTATGCGGGTGTTATCAATTTTGGTGAAAAACGCTTCGGTGAAGCCAATACTGACTTCAAAAAAGCCGAAGGTTCTAGTCGTTTTAGAAAAGATATTCCCAATTGGATAGCCATGTGTTATTTTCATGAAGGAAAATTCAATGAGTTGTTAAACTATGCTGAGCCCATCTTAAAGCAGAAAAAAGCAGGCTATAATTTAGACGAATTATCTCTTTTAGTTGCAGAGGTGCAGTTTAAACTAGGTTATTTTGAAAAAGCGGCGATTAGTTATAGTTTGTACAAAAAACTAAATCCCACTAAAATCACTTCAGAGATTCAATATCGTTTTGGTTACGCTTTATACAAAACCAATAAATTCAATGAGGCTTCGGATGAATTAAAAGCCTTAGCTAGTAAAAAAGATACATTGGCTCAATATGCTGCTTTTACTTTAGGTTTGGCACAATTGAAATCTGGAAATCTGGAAGCTACTCTGCAGGCATTTGGTCAAGCCAAAGATTTATCATTCAATGCTCAAATTCAAGAAGAAGCCTATTTCAACTTTGCTAAGGTACTATTAGACTTAGGAAAGGCGAGTGAAACCATTTATGCTATTCAAGAATTCAACAAAAAATATCCCAACAGTAAGTTTACCGAAGAGTCCACGGAATTGGTGGCAGATGCATTTATCCATTCCAATAATATTCAAGCGGCTTTGGATTATTTGAAAGGTCTAGCCAACCGAAATGCCAAATTAAATGCCGCTTACCAAACCTTGACCTATAATTTAGGTGTAAAGGCCTACAATGAGAATAAGTTTGATCAGGCTTTAGAATTGTTCCAAACCTCTTCAGAAAACCCAGAGAGTGCTGATTTGAAATTTCAAGCTTTATTTGGGAAAGGAGAGGCCTTGTCTCAACAAAAGAAATATGAGCAAGCCATTCAAGCATATACTCCTTTGTTGATTGGTACGCCTCCAGTAGCCAAACCGAACGATTTCCTACAAAAAGTTCGTATGGGTTTAGCTTATGCCTATTTCAACATCAAAGACTTTAACAAGGCCAATGTGCTGTTTAAAGCCTATGTAGATCGCTTGAAATTGAGTCCAGATGCCAAAAACAATCCGACCATTTTAATTCGTTTGGCCGATACCTATTTAGTTTCTAAAAAATACGATGATGCCTTAACTTATTACAATCAAGCAATAGACTTGGCTAAAACAGAAAAGGATTATGCACTATACCAAAAAGGTGTGACCTTGACTTATTTGAATCGTGATACTGAGGCGAAAGCAAGTTTCAAACAACTAAGAACTTCTTTTCCGAATTCTAAATATGTAGATGATGCGGCGTTCCAAGAAAATGTCATATCCTTCAATACGAATAAATACAAAGAAGCGATTGCTGGATTCACGGATTTAATCGAAACGAATTCAAAGAGTCCCTATTTTACACAAGCATTATTGAAGCGTGCACAATCTTATGCCAATACCAATCAGCATGAGTTATCCATTGTGGATTATAAACGCATCATTCAGGAATTCCCTACCGACAAAACGGCTAAAGATGCCTTGGTTGGCCTTCAAGAAGAATTAAACGAAGTAGGTAGACCAGAAGATTTCGGACAATTATTAGGCAACTTCCAAAAAAGTAGTCCAGATGAAGCAGAAAATGTGGATTTAGAATATCGAGCGGCTAAGGGTATTTACCTCGGTGAAAAATACGACAAAGCCATTGCTCCATTGAAAGCATTCATTGAAAAATATCCAAATAATGAAAATTTAGTGGAAGCTACCTTCTTAATTGCTGATGCCGCATATCGTACCAATAACAAAACAGAGGCGTTGGTTTATTACAAAAAGATGGTTGAACAAAATGTCCATCCACAGATCAACAAAGCCATACAACGTAGTGCGGAAATCGAATTAGAAAATAAAAATTATTCCGCTTCTGCTACTTTGTATCACTTGTATAAATCCAAATATACCGGAGCTAAAGATCAATTAGTAGCAAATAATGGCTTGTTGAACACCTTCTTGGAGGCGAATATGTTGGATTCTGCTGCTTACATCACAGATGAATTAATTCAATTAAAAGAAATCAGTGAAGAAGAAAAAGCAAAATTGGCTGAAAAGATGGCCGCGACCTTTGAAACGGGTGGAGATGTCATCAACCAAAGAAATTGGTTGGGTATCACGATTAATTTGGATAAAAATGACATTGGCGCTTTAGCACAATTAAAATTGGCGAGTCTTTTGTATAAAGAATCTAAATTCAAAGAGTCGAGCGATATGATTTTAGATAAATTCAGAAATGTATTTTCGGAAGCTTCCGATGCCATTTTAGGTAAAGCTTATATCTTATTGGCTGATAATTTTATCGCTTTAAAGAATATCCCACAAGCTAGAGCTACCTTAAAATCCATTGTAGATAACTCAAGTGACGCAGAAGTTATCCAAGCAGCCAAAACTAAATTAGAAAGCTTACCCTTAAAATAATATAAGATGAGATTCAATCGAACAGCTAAACAAGTACTATTCACTGCTACATTCGGACTCTGCTTAGGCGCATTTGAGGGTTTTGCCCAGAAAAGGGAAGGCTCCATCCAGGATGAGGCGATTGAAGTAGAAAAAACCAGAAAAATAGAATTACAACCACAAGTTTCGCGTGGATTTGACCCATTAATGGAAGCCCAAGATTTACGGAAGGATCGTAAAATGAAATACGATTTAGTAGATCGGAAATGGGAGGGAACATCTTTACCCAAAATCAATAATTCGATCGTTGACCCTAGAGAAGGTGATGAATTAACATCCTCTTATGGACCAAAGTTTAAAAATGTATTCAAAGTTGGAGCTGGAAATTATGGCCATACCTTAATGAATGCTCATTTTGGATTTACTCCCAATGAAAATTCCTTTCATGGTTTATACATTAACCACGACGCGAATCGCAGAGGTCCTGTTGCCACCAGTTTCTCGGGTAGAAATGAAAATGAGATTAAAATTTATAGCAAAACATTCACGCCATCTTATTTGCTAAATGGCTCAATCGGCTATAAAAGGGTAGAGGCCAACTGGTATGGCAGACCAGAAGAGCAATTCAATAACATAGCCAATGGTACCTTTGGTATTTATTACGATCGCTTTAACTATGTCGGAAGTATCTCTAGTGCTAAAAAAGATGCGAAATTCGACTATATAGCTACTTCTGGATTAACGATGATGTCCAGCTCTCAAAATGAACGTGAGTGGTTATGGGATAGTAAAATTCAAACGGTTTTAACGATCAACGATAATTTGTCGGCCCATTTTTCAGGCGATATGACCATGAGCGAATATGCTAGCTTGGAAAATAACCGCAGAGAGCTTTATCGAGTTAAACCAAGTTTCTTTTATAAAAATGATCGCGTATCCGTGCATGCCGGTATCAACGTGGTTAATGAAAAGGATAAACTTAAAGGTTTAAACACGACTAGTCTATTTCCAGTCGTGAAATTAGATTACAAAGCGGCTAATTTTATTCACTTTTTTGCAGGTTTAGGTGGAGATACCTATTTCAATACCTTGAGTCAAATGGCTTCACAAAACCCCTGGTTGAGAAATCAAATCGATTTACGAAATACAGCTCAAACAGCGAATATATTTGGTGGATTTAAAGGATCTAATGAGCGTAGCTTCGATTTTGAATTTAAATTCATGTATTCAGAATTTAAAAATTTATCCTTTTTTGTACCTAGTACAGCTGATAGCTCCAAATACACCGTTATCTATGCAGGCGATTTGAAAAATGCACAGGTTTTGAATTTCTCGGGACAATTTAATTACCAGTTGAATGAAAGATTCTTGTCAGTTTTGAAATATGATATTAATCAATATGAGAATTTAGGTAGTTTGGAAAAGGCCTACCACCGTCCAGCCATGAACATTTCCTTCACCAATTCCATCACATTCAAAGATAAAATCATCATTTCCCCAGATGTATATTACATGAATGGGCTTTATGGTTTAAATCCTAGAACCAATACAGCGGTGGCTATGAAGGATATCATAGATTTGAACTTAAAAGTGAATTATTTAATCACTAAAAAGTTTAATGCGGCGGTGAGTGCCAATAATTTACTTGGAAAAAATTACGAAAGGTATTTATTTTACCCTTCACAAGGCTTAAACTATACAGTAAGCGTTGCTTATTCATTCTAATATGACCATCAATAACTCCATAGTTACATTAATTGAAACATTACTCTATGAGCATGACTGCATCATCATTCCTAATTTTGGGGGTTTTGTTGTCAATGTGAAAGATTTTGAGTTCAATACTAAGGAGGAAAAAATATACCCCAGAAAAAGGTGGATTGCCTTCAACGAAAGACTACGGTCTGATGATGGTGTTTTAGCGACAGCCTGGGCAAAAAAGGAAAGAATCAGTCATAAGATAGCTTTTGACCAAATCAGTCAATTTGGTCAATCACTAAAAGATTCATTGAAATCTGAACCAATTATCGTTTTACCTAAATTAGGAACATTTAGTTTAACTGCTGAATCAAAAATTTCTTTCCTTCCTAATCCTGAACAAAATTTTGATTTAAGTCAGTTTGGTTTATTGCCTGTAGGTTTACCCTCAGCTACAAAAATTTCAAAGCCTGTTTTATTGGAGAACCCCATTGAAAAGTCCTTGACTTTGCATGAAGAAATAAGTGAGGAAACAATAGAAGAAGAGGAATTGGTACCCAGCAGAATCAGTACGAAAGTTTATGTATATGCACTTCTAGCCTTTTTATTAGGAGGATTAAGTGCCTATTATTTAACGGAACCAAATTCGCGTTATGTTAATAGCTCATTGAGTCCATTTACGATTAAAATCAAGAAAGAGAAAAATACTCCAACTATCTCAAAAAGCCAGTTGCCAATTCCTGAGGAAAAGACAATTGCCACTGATTCAAGTATTCAAGCAAGTCCCCAAGAGCCTTCTATTGAAGATATAAAAACTCCAGTTAACCATGAATCCAATTCCGTTTTCTTGGTTGCAGCCAGTTTTCAAACACAGGCAAAAGCAGAATTAGCTCTAAGTGAATTAAAGTCCAAGGGATTTGATCAAGCTGTCATTTTACCAAAATCAGCAGATGCAATTCATTTTCGTGTAAGTATTGGCACAGAAGCCAGTATGGAAGCAGGATATAAAAAGGCGGCTGAAATTAAAAGTCAAAAGAAATTAGACATTTGGGTGTATAAACCATAAGGATATGAATAGCGTTCTAGCACAAAAAGAACTAGAGAAAAAAAATCAGTTAAAGGCATTAGCACTCACGATCTTAATCAATGGTGGGCTTTTGTTGATTTTCTGGACTTTGAATATTTGGTCTGGTGATGAGGTAAAAATGGAAATTCCAGCTGGTGGATTTGAAGTTAACTATGGAAATACGGATGAAGGGGGAGGAAATGTTCAAACCCACAATCAAGCCAATGACTTACCTGATGAAGTAGAATCTAAACCAGCGGATAAAAAAGTAGAACCTAAGAAAGAAATTGTTAAAACTACACCGACTAAAGAAAGCCCCTTATTAAGCTCAACAGTAAAAAGTACGGTTAAAATTGCTGATAAACCAGCTGAAAAATTGTCTGTTCAGCCTCCGAAAACCGTAGTGGAAGAACAACCTAAAATTGATGAATCTGCTTTATTCAAAAAGAAATCCAGTAGTAATGGAACCAGAGGAACTAGTGATGCTCCAGGAGGAAATTCCAATGGAAATGATAAAGGTAAAATAGGCGATAAGGGTCAATTAGATGGGGATATCAATAATTCTGCCATTTATTCAGGACAAAAGGGTAAAGGTGGGGGTAGTGGAGGTGGAATCGGTGGAGGAAATGGTGTAGCCTTAAATATGACGGGATGGGCATTAGCCTCTAGACCTCAAGTAAACGATGATTCAGATGAATCGGGTATCATTCGTTTTTCTCTAAAAATTGATGAAAGTGGAAATATCATTTCTTTACGAATCATTGAAAATACCTTATCGGCTTCTGTGGCTCAGAAATATAAAAGAGCAGTAGAAAAATTAAGTTTTAAGCCTACTTCTGGAGGTGAACGCCCAGAAGTATCCACTGGAACCATTGTATTTAAAATCAATTCGAAATAATTCTATTACATCATCGAATGGATTATAAAGAAGTCATTGCTTTTTTATATAAGCAATTACCCGTGTTTCATCGGGAAGGAAAAAAAGCATTCAAACCCGGTCTTGGGAATATCCAACAATTATGTGAACGTTTAGGAAATCCTCAAGATTCTTTCAAAGCATTGCATATTGCTGGCACCAATGGAAAGGGGAGTTCTTCCCATTTCATGGCATCTATTTTACAAGAGCACGGATATCGAGTAGGACTTTATACCTCTCCACATCTACAATCTTTTACAGAGAGAATTAAGTTCAATGGGCAAAATGTCGCAGAGGATTGGGTCGTACAATTTGTAGAAAAAAACATTCAACTTATTCAGGATATCAAACCATCCTTTTTTGAGTGGACCGTGATAATGGCTTTCTCTTATTTCAAAGAACAACAAGTGGAATGGGCTGTCATTGAAACAGGATTGGGTGGTCGACTAGATTCTACGAATATCATTCTGCCGGAAGCTTGTTTGATAACGAATATCAGTTGGGATCATCAAGACATTTTGGGTGATAGCTTAGAGTTAATTGCTGGGGAAAAAGCAGGGATCATTAAACAAGGAGTTCCAATCTGTATTTCGGAGCGACAAAGTTTTTCTGAACAAATATTCCAAAAAAAGGCTCAAGAGATGTTTGCGCCTATCATTTTTGCTGAAGATAAAATACATTGGGATTCATATGTCAATGATCAGGACTTTCTACATCTTCGTGGAAAATCAAGTCAGCATAAAACTTTTGATATTATTTCTCCCTATACTGGTGAATACCAAGTAAAAAATATTGCTGGCGTTTTAGCTTGGTGCGAACAAATTCAAGAATTACATATTATTCCATTACAGTGGGATAAAATTTTGATTGGAATAGAGAAATCAAAAATAAATACCCAATTGCGAGGTAGATGGGAGATACTTCAAAAAAATCCTTGGATTGTAGCTGATACGGGACATAATGAAAGTGGTATTACCCAATTATTAACCCAGGTCAAGCAACAAAACCGAGGTCAATTGTGGATAATTTTGGGCATGGTTGCCGATAAAGATATTCATTTGGTGTTAACATTATTCCCCAAAGATGCCAATTATATCTTTTGTCAAGCACAAAATCCAAGAGCCCTTTCCGCAGAAAATCTTCAAAAAATGGCATTAGAGCATGGATTAGAGGGTATTTGTGAAAATAATGTAAATAAAGCTATTGAAATAGCTAAACTTTCCAGCAAGGAAAATGATTTTATTTTAATTACGGGTAGCACCTATTTGGTTGCTGAAATAAATGTAGGTTTTGAGTAGAAGAAAAGAATACAAATACGATATAGCGATTCGTTCACCTTGGGTCATTCAGTCAGGTAAAGATTTTTTTGATTCCTGTAGAAATAAGTGGAATGAAATTTATTTTAAAAATTCGAATCCCATAGTAGTAGAACTTGGTTGTGGTCGGGGTGAATATAGTTTAGGTTTAGCTAAATTATTTCCGGAAAAAAATTTTATCGGAATTGACATCAAAGGAGATCGGTTGGCAGCAGGTGCTAGACAAGCGGAAGCGGAAGGATTAACGAATGTCGTTTTTTTGAGAATTCATATCCAGCATTTACCTGAATTCTTTGCAGAAAATGAGGTGGATGAAATCTGGATTACTTTTCCTGATCCGCGTCCAAAAGATCGGGATGAAAAGAAACGCCTGACTTTCCCTTTTTTTCTAAACAAATATCAAACTGTGTTAAAAAGTCAAGGGATTGTACATTTAAAAACAGATTCAGATTCCTTATTTGAATATTCCTTGGAACAATTAGATAAAGAACCTTGGCAATTACTCATTCAGACCTGGAATTTATATCAATCAGAATGGAATCAAGATCATTATGGGATCAAAACACGATTTGAAGAGCTTTTTTACCAAAAAGGATTTTCCATTAAATATCTTCGAGCAATTAATAACAAATAAAAAAGGGAGGTTTAAGCCTCCCTTTTTTAATATAACATATGAAATACTATCCAACGCGAGCAATTAAATCTGCTGCACGAGAAGAATAACCATATTCGTTATCATACCAACCAACTACTTTCACTAATGTACCCATAGTTGATGTCAATTTAGAATCAAAAATACAAGAGTGAGAGTTTCCGATAATATCGATGGAAACGATTTCGTCTGTATTGTATTCTAAGATTCCTTTCATTGGACCTTCAGCTGCCTTTTTAACAGCTGCATTGATTTCGTCTGCAGTAACTTCTTTTTTCAAGATGGCAGTAAATTCAGTCACTGAACCATCTGGTGTAGGAACACGCATTGAAGAACCATCCAATAAACCTTTTAAGTGAGGTAATACTAAACCAACGGCTTTAGCAGCACCTGTAGAAGTAGGAATGATGGAATAAGCTGCAGCACGTGCACGACGTAAATCCGAGTGAGGAGCATCTTGCAAATTCTGATCAGCTGTATAAGCGTGGATAGTTGACATATATCCTTTCTCTAAACCAAAAGCATCATCTAATACTTTAGCCATAGGAGCTAAACAGTTAGTTGTACATGAAGCATTTGAAATGATTGTCATTTCATCCGTTAATGTATCTTCGTTAACACCTAATACCACAGTTGGAACATTTCCTTTAGCAGGAGCAGAGATAATTACTTTACGAGCGCCAGCAGTTAAATGTTGGCCAGCACCAGCTTCATCAACGAAACGACCTGTAGATTCTAATACTACGTCTATTCCTAAAGCACCCCATGGTAATAATTTCGGATCACGCTCAGCTAATGCTTTGATTGATTTTCCATTGACAGTAATAGAATCAGCATCAGAAGTCACAGTTCCATTAAAACGACCGTGAACAGAATCATACTTCAACAAATGAGCCAGAGTGGCGTTATCTGTTAAATCATTGATCGCAACGACTTCGACATTTTCCTTTTCTAATAATCTACGAAAAGTAAGTCGACCAATACGACCAAATCCATTAATAGCTACTTTAATTTTTTTCATTGATACAAATAATTTGATTTCAGATTAAAATCAAAAATAGCCATTTTTCCTCAATTCTCAAAAATTGAACGATAAATATAAGTTTAATCGCACAGGAGGCACTTTACACAAAAGTAAACAGGCAATTAAACATTTACCCAAATAGCTAAATATATGAATTTATTGAAAAAATTACTGGATACGTTTTTTATTCAAGCTTTTTTTGCATATTTACATAAGCCAATCGCTCTGCATTCATAGAAGGGTAGGGGCGTGACAGAATGTCACTTGTCTTTTTAGCTAATTTCTAGCGCTGTTTCCACCAAATATAATTTCGAGCATATTATCAACTAACTGATAATCAACCATTTGACTTATTAAAGTTGAAGTTAAATTTTACTGCTATTTTTGCTATTTTGAGAAAGGTATTTCAATATTCCTACAGATAATTCCTTTACCATATTGATTATGCAGGCATTTTCTCCGTTCTTTGTAGTATCAAATTTTGCATACATATTATATGAATTCATTAGAAAATATCATTCAATCTGCTTGGGAAGATACTTCCTTGCGTCAAAACCCGGAAGTTGTACAAGCCATTGAAGAAGTAGTAGAAAAAGTCGACAAAGGAATCCTTCGTACGGCAGAACCACTAGCTGATGGAAGCTGGCAAGTGAATGAATGGGTTAAAAAAGCCATTGTGATGTATTTCCCTATTCGTCAGATGTCTGTTAGTGAAGTAGGCATATTTGAATACCATGATAAAATGCGTTTAAAATCAAACTACAAGGAATTGGGAGTTCGTGTAGTTCCGCCAGCTGTAGCCCGTTATGGTGCTTATTTAGCGAAAGGAACTATTTTAATGCCTTCTTATGTGAACATAGGTGCTTATGTAGATGAAGGAACCATGGTGGATACTTGGGCAACAGTGGGTAGTTGTGCTCAAATTGGTAAACATGTCCATTTAAGTGGTGGTGTAGGTATTGGCGGCGTATTAGAACCCCCTCAAGCTGCACCGGTGATTATTGAGGATGGCGCATTTATTGGTTCACGTTGCATCGTAGTTGAAGGTGCTCATATTGGCAAAAAAGCTGTTTTAGGAGCTGGTGTGACCATTACAGGTAGTTCAAAGATCATTGATGTCAGTGGTCCAGAACCAGTAGAATACATTGGATATGTTCCTGAAAATTCTGTCGTTATCCCTGGTAGCATACAAAAGACTTTTGCAGCTGGCACTTATGGTGTTCCATGTGCACTTATCATCGGAAAAAGAAAAGAAAGTACTGATTTAAAGACTTCCTTGAATCAAGCCTTACGAGAAAACAATGTAGTCGTTTAACGTCAGAAATTTGAATACCTTTACACCCGGCTAAACACCGGGTTTTTTTATGGAAAATGAATTAAAAATTGGGGAATATAATCGATTAAGAATCGTCAAAGAAGTCCCCTTTGGATTGTATTTAGATGGTTATGAAGATGAAATACTTCTACCTCTTCAGTATGTACCAGAAAGCTATGAAATTGATGGCTTTATTGATGTTTTCATCTACCGAGACTCGGAAGATCGAATCATCGCTACGACTTTAAAGCCATTAGCTACGATTAATCAGTTTGCTTTCTTAGAAGTTAAACAAGTTACACCCATTGGCGTTTTCCTTGAATGGGGGCTCATGAAAGATCTTTTGGTTCCTTTTGGGCAACAATGGGAAAAGATGTCAGTTGGGAAGTCCTATTTAGTATATGTCTACCTAGACGCACAAACAGATCGTATTGTAGCTTCGGCTAGAATTGATAAGTTTTTATCCCAATTAGACGAGGTTGAAGAATTTACCATTGGACAAAAAGTACAAGCATTACCTTTTGAATACACGAACTTAGGAATCAAATGCCTTGTAAACAATTGTAAACTAGGTCAATTATTCAAAAATGAAATATTTACAAATGTTAAACTTGGTGAAATGTTAGATGTTTACATTGATAACATTCGCGAAGATGGTAAATTAGACTTACGAATAGAACCCGTAGGCATTCAACGAATGGATTCACAAAGGGAAAAGATCATGGAGGCAATTACGCTACATGGTGGAACCTTAAACCTACACGACAAAAGCCCTGCTGAAGAAATATATGAGCAATTAGGTATGTCCAAGAAAGATTTCAAAAAGGCTGTAGGTGGATTATACAAAAGTAAACTCATTATACTTGGTGACAATTGTATAATCAAATCGTAAACATTTGTAACACAAATAAATTTTGCTTTTGTCTTTTATAAATTTACCTTTGTAACTCCAATTGATTATTTACAAAGATGAATTTAAGTCAAAAGATAGAATTGTTAATTCAGAGAAAACAAATCAGTTCTTCTCAATTTGCCGACAAGATAGGAATACCACGCAGTAGTGTGTCCCATATCTTGTCGGGCAGAAATAAGCCTAGCTTAGATGTTGTTCAGAAAATTCTCAAAGCTTTTCCAGAGTTGACGGCAGAGGAATTGTTATTTGATGATCGACTACTCTCCGTGAATTCATCGCCTAGCCAGAAAATTGAAGTAAGTAGCATTAGTCCTTCTCTTTTTGATGCTCCAGAAGTAAGCCCTTTAGAATCGGATAAAAATTCTTTAGCTGAGTCAACCATCGTACAATCAAATCTCAGGCGAAATAGAGAAAGTACTAAAATCAGTAGTGGAAATGCTAGTTCCATCAATTCTCCAGGTACAACTCCGAGTCTACCCGTTTCCAATACTCATTTAACTAAAAAGATTGAGCGAGTGATCATCTTTTACTCGGATGGATCATTTAGTGAAAGTAAACCTAGCGAGTGATGAAAACGACAAGAAAATAATTTCCTGCTATTTAGTTCATCTTTTGTAGTTAACAATTAGAAGCTCTCTGATTGACTTATCCACGACTTATCCACATTCGTGCACAATTGTATTTTAGAATTCTTTATTTCGATCCAATCTGAACAAAAATTCGTGGATTTTAGAAAATTCAGGCATTTTAAATAGGACTTATCCACATGAAACTGTGGATAAGACGTGGAAATGTGTACAAAAGGAAACAGATGCAGCTACATCTTCCTTTCATTTCAAATTTAAAATAGAATATCGTAGTAGAGAGTGTGGATAAAGCTTCCATTTTAGGGATTTACTTTAACCAATTATTTGACTAATTTTAATCTAATTAGATATACCCTATGAAAAAAATCGATTCCTTAAATCAAGTTGCCTTATTTCATGAAACATTTGGAGCTCCCATTTTGGCTCAACCTTGTATTCCCTCTAGTGATCGTTGTCAATTAAGGGTGAGTTTATTAGCTGAAGAATTAGAGGAATTGCAACAAGCCATTAAAGATCAAGACTTGGTAGAAATTGCGGATGCTTTATGCGACTTGCAATATGTGCTTTCTGGAGCAGTTTTGGAATTTGGATTAGGTGAAAAATTTGTCGATTTATTCAATGAAGTTCAGCGTTCCAATATGTCTAAGGCTTGTAAAAGCTTAGAAGAAGCCGAAAAAACAGTGGAATATTACTTCTTAAAAGATGGCACAGAAGCTGAAATAAAAGAGGAGCATGGTCTTTGGAAGGTATATCGTAAATCCGACAATAAGGTATTGAAATCAATCGCTTACTCACCAGCTAATTTAAAAGATATCCTTGGATGATACGAATCTTACTCATAGAAGATGAACCCAAAACAGTACAATCCTTGAAAAGAGGCTTGGAAGAAAATAACTATGAAGTAGAGGTGGCTTACGACGGACTCATGGGTAAGCAATTAGCCACTAGAAATACATATCAGCTCATTGTCTCAGACATCATCATACCTGGAATCAATGGAATAGAACTCTGCAAAGAACTGAGAAGCTTGGGAATCCAAACTCCCATATTAATGTTGACTGCCTTAAGTACTACCGACGACAAGTTGATTGGCTTTGAAGCAGGTGCCGACGATTATCTGGCGAAACCATTTGATTTTAAGGAGTTTATGGCGCGTGTCAAGGCACTCATCAAGCGTTCCAATCAAACTCTAGTGGATTCTCAAGTCCTAAAATTTGCAGATTTAGAGCTCGATTTAACCAGTAAATTAGTCACTCGATCCGGACAAAAGATCAATCTTACCGCCAAGGAATTTCAATTGTTGGAATACTTCCTAAAAAACCAGGAAAAAGTGATTTCAAAAGCAGAAATTGCGGAAAATATTTGGGAAGTTGAAGATGAAAATTCGTCCAATCTTATTGAAGTATATGTGAATTATTTACGAAAAAAAGTAGACAAAAATTTTCCTAGTAAATTGATTCATACGCAATTTGGTATGGGTTATATACTCCGACAAGAATAAGAAAACATGCAGATACGTTCCCGATTGACATATCAATTTACCTATTTGGTGTCAGCGATATTATTCGTATCCTATTTAATTATCTATATTTTCTCCCAACAGAATTACAAAGAGAATTTTTATTCTCGTTTAAGGCAAAAAGCCAATACTGCCGCAGAACTCTTGGTCAATGTTAATCAAGTGGATTCCAAGTTATTACGCATCATCGACCGAGCTAACCGCGATATTCTATTTCGCGAAAATATCATGGCTTATGATACCTGCAATGAGCGTATTTATCGTTCAAATGATACCATTTCCTTTCATATTGATGTAAACCGAGTTAAGGAAGTTCGAAGAAAAAAAGAAGTACGTTTTGCTCATGAAGATATTGAGATATTAGGTACTGTTTTTGCAACTCCAGAAGGCCGAATCGTCGTTTTTGCGGGTGCAGTGGATCAATATTCCGCTGAAAATGCCAAAGACCTAAAAAACATTCTTATCGCCTTATTTTTATTATTTGTGTTCATTGTGGTGATTTCAGGTTGGTTTTTTGCTGGAAGAGCAGTTAATCCCATTTCAGAAGTTATAAAACAAGTTGACCAACTTTCACCCAAACGATTGGAAGAAAGGCTGGAATCCTCTGATTCTGAGGACGAAATAGGGAAGATGGTATCTACGATCAACCGGCTATTGGAACGCATTGAGAATGCCTTTAAACTGCAAAAAACCTTTATTGCTAATGTATCTCATGAACTTAAGAATCCATTGACTAAGATTTCATCTCAATTAGAGGTAAGTCTATTAAAAGAAAGAGCGGCTGAAGATTATAAAGAAACAATTGCCTCAGTATTAGAAGATACACAGGAATTAGCAGCCATTACGGAATCCTTGTTGGAATTAAATAAAATTAGCGTATCGGATTACCAGGCTGGTTTTCAAATAATACGTATTGATGAAATTATTTGGGAAGCTAGAAGCTTAACTCAAAAACTCAACAGCCACTATAAAGTAAGCATTGATACCTCATTCATGCCAGATGATGAAGAAGAATTGATGATTCGGGGCGATGAGAAATTGATTCTCACAGCGATTAAGAACTTAATGGAAAATGCCTGTAAATTCAGTCCTAAGCACTGTGCCTTTGTGGGATTGCGCGTTTACCATAACACCATCAATATTCGTGTGAAAAACGAAGGAAAAGGCATCCCTAAATCAGACCTACCTTTTATTTTTCAACCCTTTTTCCGAGGTGAAAATACCGCTTCATCTAAGGGCTATGGTATTGGACTTTCTTTAGTGGAGCGCATCATTCACTTGCACAACGGCAGTATTCAGGTTCAATCCAATCCAAATGAATGGACGGAATTTACAATGTCTTTACCGCAGACAAAACCGTGAGGAAATGATACATGATAATTTATAAATGGTGGTTTTAAAAGAATATGGTACTTGTTATATAATTTATATTATGTTAAATAGATTATTGATTTGTGTAAATGGTTTATTCTAATCTATCCCTCTTATTAGCCTAGGATTTAAATCCTAGGCTAATATCAAATGTTTTTAGAATTGTGTATCACAAGCCCGGGATTTAAATCCCGGGCTCATTCATATCAAATGTTTTTAGAATTACGTATCACAAGCCTTGGATTTAAATCCAAGGCTTGCAAGTTTAAAATTTCATATAAATCAGACTATTTACGAATTATGAATTATATACAAAACCAACCATCAGCCTGGGATTTAAATCCCAGGCTGATATCAAATGTTTTTAGAATTACGTATCGCAAGCCTTGGATTTAAATCCCAGGCTGATATCAGATGTTTTTAGAATTGCGTATTACAAGCCCGGGATTTAAATCCCGGGCTCATATCAAATGTTTTTAGAATTACGTATCACAAGCCTTGGATTTAAATCCAAGGCTCATATCAAATGTTTTTAGAATTGCGTATCACAAGCCCGCGATTTAAATCCCGGGCTCAAAACGAATTATAAACAAAAAGCCCAATCTATTGATTGGGCTTTTTGCGCTTACATAAACAAGCCTAGGATTTAAATCCTAGGCTTGCATATTTGAAATTTTAAAGAATCCTGACTATTTATCTAATTCAGCCAATTTGCTTTCCATCTTAAGCTCACGATAAACTTGCTTTAAGATTTCTTTCAAATCTTCATCTTTCTTTGTAGAATAAGCCTTTTCAAAGAAAGGTAAAGCTTCATTGTATTTAGCCGAAATTTGAGCTTCTACAGCCTTTCCATCCTTCTTATAAGCTTCCATATCCATGGCATTTACTTTCTTCTTGATTTCTGCTGCTTCATTGTAGCGGAAAGCCCCCATTTGATACAATGCATCATAATAATTCGCATCAATAGCTAATGCTTTGGTATAAAAACCAGGTACTTCAGATTTCAATGCATCGACTTTTGCAGTTAAATCAGCCAATTTAGCAGCATTTTGTGCGACATCTCCTACTTCTGCTTCTGCCTTTGCTAATTCACCTTTCAACTCCTCTAATTTTCCATTTTGCTCTTTAACAGTTCCGTCCAATTGTGAAATTTGAGCTGTAATAGCAGCTTTTTGCTTCGGTTGAGCTGTTTTTAACTTAGCCTTATTACGTGTGATCTCCTCTACAAAAGCTGTAACCTGCTCTTTTTGAGCAGCAATCCTACGTTTTGCTTCATCCACTTTAACTGTTTTTTCTGAAATTTTACGAGCGTCTTCATTCAATCCATTGATTTTGTTTTCATACAATAAACCAATATTCAATAATGACATGGCATCCTTAGGGTCCGCTGCAATGGTTTTTTTCAATTGATCAATCGCTTGGTCAATTCGATTGAAAGAAATCAACATATTGAATTTTTCATTCTTCAAATCCTTACTACCTGGATAAAGACCGATTCCTTGATCCAACAAAGCTAAGGCTTTGTCTTCTTGCTTCTTACTTTTATAGATTTGAGACAAACCGTAAATAATGGCTACGTCCTTACCTCCTATTCCCATATAACGTTCGTAGGCTGTTTGTGCTACATCATCATTCTGGGACAATTGAGCAACAACACCTGTATACATGGCAGATGTTGTATCTTTTGGAGTCAATTCAGATGCTTTGGACATGTATTTCAAGGAATTTTTATAATCTTTCCCTTGATACTTAATAACTCCCATGTTCATCAATGCACTGTAAATTTTCTTGTCTTCAATCAATTTCTCCGCTTCTTTTGCTACGGAACCTTTTTTACCATCTTTGGTATCTAACTTAACCGCTTCATTGATGTATTCAATGGCTTTAAAAGCCGCATCCGCATCCGTCAAAGCAAACGTAGAATCTGGAAATGAAGCTACGTCAACATAAGCCAAAGCTCTATTTAACCATGATTTGGCCTTCGTAGGCGCTTTTTTTACCTCTTCATCTGATTTCTTTACAGACTCTAAGATCGATTTTTTCTGAGCCTCTACCAAAGCCTTATCCGCTTGAGCGAAGGTCGAGCCCATGGCCATAGCCACAGTAAACAGGGTTAAAACTAGTTTTTTCATGTGATTGATTAAATTAAAAAAAAGCCCGAATTTAACCTCGGGCCGATAAAATTATTATTCTTCTGTTAAAGTCTCACCTTCAGCTCCTAAATCCTCACCTTCATTGCCCGCTTCTGGTGATGTTGGAATCGATTGATCTTCCACCACAGTTGCAATTGCATCAACTACTTCTGCTTCTTCGATTTCAGGCTCTTTGTCGATTTTGGTTACAGATGAAATCTCATCCGACTCATTCTTCAAACGAATCAACTTAACTCCTTGTGTATTTCTACCCATCACGCGTAGCTCTGCAACACTCGTACGAATCAAAATACCCGCTTTCGTAATGATCATCAAGTCATTGTTATCATTAACTTCCTTAATCGCTACTAAATTACCTGTCTTTTCCGTGATATTCAACGCTTTAACACCTTTTCCTCCACGATTCGTCAATCGGTAATCTTCTACCTCAGAACGCTTACCAAATCCTTTTTCAGATACCACCAACAACTGCTGTACCTCTGGATCTGATACGCAAACCATACCAACAACTTTCTCCGTTGCAATATCCTCATCAATCCAAATACCCTTCACACCAGCGGCAGAACGACCCATTGGACGAACACGCGTTTCTTCAAAACGAACAGAACGTCCCGTATTCGTTGCAATGACAATTTGATTGTTTCCATTGGTTAAGGCTACATCCAATAATCGATCTCCTTCACGAATCGTAATGGCAATAATACCATTCTGACGAGGACGAGAATATGCTTCTAAACTTGTTTTCTTGATGGTTCCATCTTCTGTACACATCACAATGAAATTATTATCAATGTAATCTGGATCTGTGATTGATTTCACATTGATTACCGCACGGATACTATCTCCATTTTCAATGTTCATCAAATTTTGGATAGGTCGACCTTTGGAAACTTTTGATCCTTCAGGTACTGCATACACCCGTAGCCAGAAACATTTACCTCGTTCGGTAAAGAATAACAACCAATTGTGCATGGTAGCAGTAAACAAATGCTCCGTATAGTCATCGTCTTTCGTAGCCACAGCACGAGAACCTACTCCTCCCCTAGTTTGGGAACGATATTCAGTAATTGGTGTACGTTTAATGTATCCTTGAGCTGATACGGTGATCAACATCTCATCATCCGCAATCATATCTTCGACCGAGAATTCATCGTCCGTCATGTTAATTTGCGTTCTTCGCTCATCACCATAACGCGTTTTCATATCGATCAATTCATCTTTGATGATTTGTAATTGTCGCTCTGGCTTCGCAAGGATATCTTCTAATTCCTCAATCAGCTTCATGATCTCAGCATACTCATTCATGATTTTCTCACGCTCCATACCGGTTAGACGCTGTAAACGCATCTCCAATATTGCTTTCGATTGTAAATCAGATAAGTTGAAAGTAGACATCAAGCCTTCTTGAGCCGAACTTGGATCTTTGGACTCACGAATCAATTTAATCACTGCATCTAAATTATCTAAAGCAATGATGAAACCTTCTAAAATATGCGCTCTCTTACGAGCCTCGCGTAAATCGTATTTGGTACGTCGAACAATAATCTCATTTCTATGCTCCACAAAATGATGAATCAAATCCTTTAGATTGAGCATCATAGGGCGACCCTTAACCAAGGCCACGTTGTTTACACTAAAAGAAGATTGAAGCGCTGAATGCTTGTATAAATTATTTAAAACAACATTGGCAACGGCATCGCGCTTTAAGTCAAAAACGATACGCATTCCTTGACGGTCAGACTCATCACGAATTTCAGAAATCCCATCAATGCGTTTATCATTCACTAAATCAGCACATTGCTTAATCAAAGAAGCTTTATTGACCATGTAAGGAATCTCAGAAATTATAATCTGCTCCTTTCCTGTTTTCGATGTATCAAAAGTCGCATTTCCACGAACGACAATACGTCCTCGACCCGTTTCAAATGCATTCTTAATGCCTTGAACACCATAGATGGTACCACCTGTAGGAAAATCTGGGGCTTTAATATACTGCATCAATTCCATGATAGTGATATCACGGTTGTCAATGTACGCCGAAATTCCATCTACAACCTCCGACAAATTATGCGGAGCCATGTTGGTCGCCATACCCACCGCGATACCCGAAGTACCGTTCAACAATAAATTAGGAATCTTAGCCGGCAATACAGTAGGCTCCTCTAATGAATCATCAAAATTGGGTTGAAAATCAACCGTTTCTTTATTTAAATCCGACAACATTTCATCGGCTATACGCTTTAATCTGGCTTCCGTATAACGCATCGCTGCCGGTGAATCTCCGTCGACCGATCCAAAGTTACCTTGACCGTCTACTAATGGATAACGCAATGACCAATCTTGGGCCATACGAACCATGGTATCATACACCGAGGAGTCACCATGTGGGTGATACTTACCTAATACCTCCCCGACTATACGAGCTGATTTCTTATACGATTTATTGTAACTAACTCCCAACTCCTCCATTCCAAACAACACCCTCCGGTGAACCGGCTTTAATCCATCACGAACATCGGGTAATGCACGAGACACAATAACAGACATTGAATAATCAATGTACGCCCCTTTCATTTCATCTTCAATGTTGATAGGGATAATATTTGTAGATACTGACATAAATTATGGTTTGATGCGTTGAACAACCTCAAAGAATCAAGACAAAAAATGTTTGAATAATAGAGATTTCCAATAGCTACAAATATCATCAATTATGCCAATTTTTCCAAGATAAATCACAATAAATTGACAATTTTTAAGGCTACAAAAAAATGACTTTTTTGCCCATTTTTCAATCCAATTTTAACCCACAAAAGGTGAACAATTATCCCCTCTGTCCAGAGCTTAATTCTTTCCATTTTTAACCGCTTCTGCCGTGTATTTCCTTAAGGTATTGAGAATGAGAACACTCATCAGAAAAAATCATCTTAACCTTTTCATGACTGCATAAAAAACAACTTGGCTCGAATTTGCTTCTAGCCCAATCAATCATTGGTATATCATCTTTTCTTTTGTAGTTTTGGAATTATTTATATCCAATCTAAATAATGTATTTTAAAGTTATAGGCTAAAAAAAGACATTGAACAACCTAGTATTAAATTTTACATCTCATTGACCAACAACTGAATACAAAAACATAGGCTTTTGATTACCTTTATGCACTTTCTACATTTATGAACCTAAGAAAATCATCCTATAACGCCTATTTCCCGTTTATTGGGTATATCTCCTTACTAGTCATTTTAGGTTTCTCCCCTATTGCAACTGCTCAAAAAATCACTCGGTATCCTTACATTCAATTAGCACTATCTAATTCTGTTTTAATTCGGTACAGAACGGATCAAGCTACTATTTCTGAAATTAGCTTAAGTACCGATGGGAAAAACTTTAGCCCTAGTATCAAAAGCGCCATCCCTCAAACAGAACATAGTCTTTCTTTAACGGCACTTCAACCAAGTACTAAATACTTTTACCGTGTTCATTTGGGAGAAAAAGAACTGTTAAGTGATTCTACCTACTTTTTCAAAACAGCTCCTAGCATAGGTTCCAAAGAAAAAATATCCATTTTCTCAGTTGGAGATATGGCTGCTGGAGAAACCCAAAAAAAGGTTTATAACGCCTATTTAAACTACCAAAAAAATAATTATACCAATCTATTTATCAGTTTAGGTGATAATGTCTATTGCGGTGGAAGTGATGCTTGTTGGCAAGAAGAATTTTTTAGCCCTTACCATGCTGGTCGATTGTTGCGACAAAGTGCTTTATTTCCTTCCACAGGAAATCATGATTACGATAATCAGCCTTTCCCCTACCAACAAGATGAGCCCCAAATGACTTATTTTCAAAATTTCACTTTACCTAGTAAAGCTGAATTAGGTGGAGTACCCTCCTCCTCCGAAGCCTATTACTCTTATGATTATGGCAACGTCCATTTTGTCTGTTTGGATTCCTTTGCCTGGGGAAAAGACAATTTTCGGATTTTCGACCAAGTCAACAACATCCAATTAAATTGGCTTAAAGAAGATCTAAAAGCTACTAAACAAGATTGGAAAGTGGTTTATTTCCATTTTCCTGTATATACCAAAGGTACATACGACTCCGACGTCAACGCTGAAATCGTTAAACTTAGAGATTATTTAACTCGGGTATTTGATGAATACGGTGTTGATTTAGTGATGTCTGGCCATAGCCATGTCTATGAAAGATCTAGACCATTAAAAGGACAATATGGCTTGTCTTCTGAGTTCTCCCCTGAAAAAAACTGGCCAATCAATTCGTCTGGCAGATATGATGGTTCAGATAAATCCTGTGCCTATATCTTCAACAACTCCGATCCCAGCAAAAAAGGCACAACCTATGTAGTCAATGGTTGCGGAGGGCAAACCGCCACGCATCGCTTTAATTGGCCACATCCCGTGATGGAATTCTCTTTAGATAAACGTGGAGGTTCAATGGCCATTGACATTGAGAATAATCGACTTGATGCTAAATTTATTGATGAAGACGGAGCCATTTTGGATCAGTTTACGATCATGAAAGAAGTCAATAAGGTCACCAAACAAACCATCAATGCTTATGATCCGATTGAACTCAAGGCATCTTGGCCAGCTCCATCCAATTCATATAATTGGTCATCAGGTGATAAATCCCAGAAAATTAATTTAAGACCCTTAAAATCAAGTACCTACACGGTAACTGACAGCCAGAAATGCCTACAAGATCAATTTGAAATTACTGTTAATCCACCACTTGGAACTACAAAGTGGGAAGAATTACTATATCAACCTTTTGATTCATTAGAAATATTTGATCTACTAGGTAGAACGTGGAAATCCATTCAAAAAGAAGGTATTGTAGATCAACAAATCATGGATGGAATACCAAGTGGCCAATACATTTTGGAATACCAATACAAAGGAAAAAGATTCACCCTAAAATTAAACCATTAATTCAGTTGGGTTGAGGATTCTCTCACGACTAAATTTGTCTTCAATACTTCGATTCGCGGGATTGATTCTCCTGTTTTATGTTCAATTTGCGCCAAAAGTAATTCCACAGAAATCCGTCCAATTTCATCCAATGGCTGAGAGACCGAAGTAATTGTTGGAGAAATCACCTGACAAATAGGTTCATTGTTGAAACTAACAATCTTAACATCCTTAGGAACACTGATTTTTAATTCTTTCAAAGCCGTTAAAACTCCGATGGCTAAGCGATCCGAAACGACTAAAATTCCATCTGGCCGATTGTCACTTTGCATGAGCAAATGCGTCTGAGATCTAGCTGTATCTTGGTAATAATCGGAATGTAGAATCAAACTAGGGTCTACTGACAATCCTGCTTCTTCCAGAGCATGAATATAGCCCAATCGACGCTGATTACTAACAGAAACATTTTTGGGTCCCGCTAAAAATGCAATACGCTTGCACCCATTTTCAATCAAATGCTTAACCGCTTCATAGGCAGATTGCTCATTGTCCACCATGACTTTGGAAGCCTCAATTTCCTCACAATTTCGATCAAAAAACACCAAAGGGATTCCCCTTCTTTGCAATCGGGTTAAATGTTCAAAATTGCTAGTTTCTCTAGAAAGAGAAATGATGATACCATCCACTTGCCCCCTGGATAAATTTTGAATATTGGTCAATTCTCTCTCGTAGGATTCCTGAGTTTGGGTAATCAGCAAACTGTAACCCGCCTTAATGGCCGCTTCCTCAATGTGCTTAATGACGGTAGAAAAGAAATAATACCCTAAATCTGGCACAATCAAACCCAGGGTCTTTGTTTTACTTTTTACTAAACTGGTGGCTAATAAATTAGGCTGATAATCCCACTCTTTGGCCAAATCCAATACAAGTTTTTTCGTATCTGGATGAATATCAGGTAAATCCCGTAGGGCACGAGAAACGGTAGCCACAGAAACATTCAACTGCTTAGCAATATCCTTGATTGTTACTTGATGACGCATTCCGTTTGACGTTTTGTTTCTACCTGTTTTTAACCAAACTACTATTCAAATGTTTTATTCCAATGAATGCAAGCATTACCTTTACTTTGACCCAAGGGTGGATTTTCTTTTCTTAAGCTCAATTGCAAGGATTTAATGTGTGGCCATCGGTGAAAGATGGAATTTCCTATTTTTTCAACCAATGTTTCCAATAAATCAACTGGCACTTTCATGTTGTCTTGACAAATCTGATAAACCTGTCCATAATCCAAGGTTTGGTTTAAATCATCTTGTATGTCATTGGCTGATTCCAGATGAATAGTTACATCTAATTCATACCAATTACCCAATATTCTTTCCTCAGGAAAATAGCCATGATACGCATAAAAACGCAATCCTTGCCAGGCAACTTGATAAAAATCCATATTAATTTATTTCCCCAATTTTCCCTTGAGGCCCTGAAGATTTGGCATAAGCTTCCAATACCTTATTCAAAGTAGGTAGGCTATCGTCTGGAACTAATTGAGTGGGGTCTATTCCTTTTTTCTTGGAACTTGGCGAATTTTTGGGGCCTCGGGCATTCACGGGTTTCGCTGCTTGGCTTATTACTGCCGACTTGGGCTTTCTTCCTCTTTTAGCAGGACTCTTTTTATCTGCAGTAGCTGAAATGGTAGATTTGGGTCTACCTACTTTTCCTTTGGGTTTCGCTTTTAACGTAGTTTTTTTAGCTTTATTTGCCTGTTTTGATACTGTTTTCGATTTGGGCGTCATCGGTTTTTTCACCTCAACCATCACTTTCTCTTGAGGCTCTTTCGGTTTGGTTAAAGTTTCATTGGAAACTGACCAGGTTTTAATTTGCTGTAAAGTCTTTTCTGAAATGCCCATCAATTGTTCAGCAACCTCTTTTTGTGCTTCTTGAAGGCCACGCAAGACACGCTCTTGTTCTTTGATGGTCTGGTTTGACTCTACTAATATTTGCTTGGATTCTCCTTCAGCTAGCAATTTAATTTTAGCAGCTTCTTTTTCAGCCTGCTCAATCAAAAGGCTCGACTGCTTTTGAGCTTTTTGCAAGGCTAATTCAGCATCTTTTTCCGCTTTTACTTTCCAATTCAATTGAGCTTCTTCAGCCATTTGAACAGCCATCAGCATGGATGATTCTGCTTCTTTTAGTCGATTAAGTTCTTTCTCTAACTCTGCTATCTTGGATTCTAATCGATCTCGAGATTGTTGAATGGATTGATGGTACTCCTCAATTCGGAATAAATAATCATTCACTTCAGAAACATCATATCCACGAAAGGATTTTGAAAAAGATGCTTCGGGTAGTTCGTATATATGCTCCATAATTGTGCTAAAATAGAAAAAAAATTAATGAATCTTCCAAACTGAGATATTTTTATCATCGGATGCCGAAACCAATTGATCCTCAAATGGAGTCCAAATTAGTTTATTAACCGAATTTTTATGCCCACCATATCGAGCGGCATCGATCACTTTAATTAAGGTCAAATCTTGGGCATCCCAAATCTTAATCGTTTTATCCATGCTAGCACTGGCAAACAAAGGCTTCTGAGGATGAAATGCCAAATCATGGATGGCATACATATGGGCAATAACTTCTGATTCAGGCTGAAATTGATTTGTGATTTTATGTAAATTCCATTTCTTGATTCGGGCATCTTTCCCCACCGAAATAAGCACATTTTCCTGTTCCCAATACTGTACACCAAAGACACTACCTTCATGAGCCTTCCAAGCATATTCCAATTCAAAGTTCGAGTTGAA
Organism: Aquirufa ecclesiirivi; assembly: GCF_011250515.1. GTDB lineage: Bacteria > Bacteroidota > Bacteroidia > Cytophagales > Spirosomataceae > Aquirufa > Aquirufa ecclesiirivi. Next base: position 58,280 of record NZ_JAANOP010000009.1, read on the forward strand.
AATTCGAATATAGCCATCACTGTAAGCGGCAGCCACCCTATTTTGAGGCAATAACCGAAGGTTTCTGACGCTTTTCTCACTTGCCTTGATGTGTTTTACAATTTGCTTTGAATTTGCATCTATTACGCTGATCAATCCATCTTGATGAGCTACCCAGACTTGCGTATGATTAAATAGAATATCAAAGATGGAATTAGCTCCCAATCCTATCGAAAAAATACGCTCTTGATTAGACAATTGAATCCCATGAATTCCTTCAAAATTTTGCCCTACCCACAAAACCCCTTGTTCATCATGCTTCATGGCATAAACAGAACCATTTATTTGCGCAACCACCTTGCCCAAATCAGGTTTTTGTAAATTCCATTGAACGACCCATCCATCAGAACCTGCCGAATAAAATTCATGCGCTTGTTCCCCAAAGGCTAAAGAATAAATCGGTCCACGATGCCCTGAAAAGGTATCTATCCGTTCAATTTGCATGATGTCTATATTTGAACACAAAAATGGTAATTTTGCGAGCAAATACGTTCAATCATGCCTCAAATTTTCCCACTTCGTGAATTATGCTTTCCTGATTCTTCATGGATGATTTGGGAAATCACTGAAAATGAGGCCTATTTTAATCAAATTCCAGATTCTTGGAAAATAACCCTTCCTTCCAATCATGCACTTGAGCTTAAAAGATTGGAATCCTTGGCTGCCCGATTTTGTCTCTGGCAATTAGTGAAAAACCAGATAGGACATGAACTTGTCTTAGTAAAATCAAGTAATAATCGTCCGTTTTTTCAAGATTCCGACTTGAAATTGAGTATTAGCCACTCCTATCCTTATGTAGCCGCAGCTATCAGTAAACAGAAAAACATAGGAATAGATTTAGAAAAAAAAACTAGAAATATACAGAAAGTGGCCCCTCGATTCCTTTCCACTACCGAACTTGAATGGTCTGAAATGGACAGTAAAAAACTTTTGGCGGCATGGACAGTGAAAGAAGCTATTTATAAAGCTCAACATCAAGCTGGACTTGATTTCAGAAAGGAAATCAGTTTTGACTGCCAATTTCCCTTACAAAAAGGACATGTGCAAGTAGACCAAAAATCAACAGATTTTGATCTTTGGCATGAAGAATTTCCTCAATTTGGGATAAGTCTTGCGATTCGAAATTAATCCAAGGAATCAATGATTTGACTCAATTCATTTTTATGTTCCTCATCACCCGCTTTGTCGTAGGCCATGATTAAATTTCTTAGAACCCGACGAATGATTTCTAAGTTAGAACATGGATTATAATAAATTTCATTCGGAACTAAATTCAACTGAGCCAAATAATTATCAATATCTACCCGATTGAAAATCAAACCCTTATTGAATACATTGATATAGAACTGAACACCTTTTTGTTTATACGTTAACACAAACAGATTAGGTAAATTCACGCCATAGACTGGAAAACCAAGTCGTTGGGCTATCCACATGTAAATCACGCACAGACTTATGGGATTGCCTTTTTTACTCTCTAAAACAACATTAATGTACGAATTATTAGCCGCATGAAAGTTTTTGGTATTCGCTCCAAATTTTAATTGATCAAACATCACTCCATTTAAGACCTTAATTTGATCCATGGGATGCAAATTTTCTCTGATTTGAGGCCAAACTTCAAAATAAAGCTGATCCAATTCTGTCTTTAATTGAGAAAAAGAATAATCAGGAAAACGATAAGTGGCCACAATCCACATTCCCTCCATGAGATCCATACCACCTGCCTCTTTCCAATGAGTCAGACGATTACGCATGGATTCCAACTGAAAATCATGAATTAGATTTTCTATTTTCTCTTGCAAAAGTGGATTTAAACTCAATTGCTCCCACTCAGATTCCAATACAGGAATAATGGAAGGCCCCAAGGTTCGAATCTGTTGCTCCACCAATTGTACGACCTCTGTATCACTGTCGTCGAGCAATTGTATCATGGCTTTGATAGCTGGTTCCTTCATAGGGTATTAATTTAAATCAAAAATAAGCACTAAGCTTCGAAATACAAACCGCTTACATGACAAGCCCTTACAATAAATGATGAGCCTATATATTTTTTTTCAAGAGAATATAAACCTAAATTTGCTAGCTCATTGAAGCATCAATTCAATATATGAATATTTTAATAACTGGAGGAGCGGGTTTCATAGGTTCTCATACCTATGTAGTCTTAAAAGAAAACGGCTTCACTCCTATTATCGTTGATAATTTTGCCAATTCCTCTGCTGAGGTCATTGAACGTCTCAAAACCATCACACAGGATGTCGTTATCTACATGGAAGGTGATGTGAATGATGCTTCTGTCTACGATAATTTATTTCAAAAGTATAACATTGATGGAGTTATACATTTTGCTGCAGCCAAGGCGGTAGGAGAATCGGTGGAAAACCCATTGAAATACTACCGAAACAATGTAGCTGCCACCGTCCTCTTGTTGGAGAAAATGAATGAATACGGCATTAAAAACCTTGTTTTTTCCTCTTCCTGTACTGTTTATGGACAACCTGAAAGCTTACCTGTAACCGAATCGGCTCCTGTTCAACCTGCTGTTTCTCCTTATGGGAATTCCAAGCAAATATGTGAGGAAATCATTCGAGATAGTGTACATGCTCAAAATGCTCATTTAAAAGCTATTTCATTGCGCTATTTTAATCCAATTGGGGCTCATGAAAGTGCGTTAATTGGAGAGTTGCCATTGGGACCTCCTGCTAATTTAGTACCCTATTTAATGCAATCTGTCGCAGGTTTACGTGGCCCCTTGCAAGTATTTGGAGATGATTATCCTACACCAGATGGTACAGCCATCCGCGATTATATCCATGTTTGCGATTTGGCAGAAGCACATGTAAAAGCTTTAACTTATTTACTTGAGCAACCTCAATCCACTTATTATGATTATTTTAATATTGGAACGGGAACAGGTAGCTCGGTCATGGATGTCATTCATGCCTTTGAAAAAACAACAGGAAAAAAAGTACCTTACGAAATAAAACCTCGTCGATCTGGTGACATTACAGCTGTTTATGCTGCTACAGACAAATCCAAAGAGGTCCTAGATTGGTCAACGAAAAAAAGTTTAGAAGAAGCCCTAGCAGATTCTTGGAGATGGCAAGAAAAGCTTCTTAAATCATAATTGTATGAAAAAAATTGTCATAACCGGTGGTGCCGGATTCATTGGTTCACATGTGGTGCGTTTGTTCGTTCAAAAATACCCTGAATACCAAATATTTAACCTGGATGCTTTGACCTATGCGGGGAATTTGGCCAATAATGAGGATATCGCTCATTTACCAAATTATCACTTCATTAAAGCAGACATCACCGACGCCGACCATATCGATGCCTTATTTGCTGAACATCAATTCGATGGAGTATTGCACTTGGCGGCAGAATCGCATGTAGATCGCTCAATTTCAGATCCATTGGCTTTTGTTAAAACCAATGTCATTGGAACGGTGAATTTATTACAAGCTGCCAAAAAGCATTGGGCAAATCAAATGGAAGGAAAGCGTTTTTACCATATTTCGACTGATGAGGTTTATGGTGAATTGCACAATCCAGAGGAATTCTTTTTGGAAACCACTCCTTATGATCCGCGTTCTCCCTATTCAGCCTCAAAAGCTTCATCTGACCACTTTGTGCGTGCTTTTCATGAGACTTATGGCTTGCCTACCGTCATCACCAATTGTTCGAATAATTACGGGCCAAACCATTTTCCTGAGAAATTAATCCCCTTGATGATCCATAATATCCTCAATAACAAACCTTTACCAGTCTATGGGAAAGGCGAAAATGTGAGAGATTGGCTCTATGTGGTAGATCATGCTCGGGCGATTGATACCGTTTTTCACCAAGGAAAAATCGGTGATACCTACAACATTGGTGGATTCAATGAATGGAAAAACATCGATTTAGTGCATTTATTATGCCAAATTATGGATCAAAAACTTGGTCGTGCTGAAGGTACATCTAAGCAATTAATTACCTATGTCACCGACCGTGCTGGCCATGATTTGCGTTATGCCATCGATGCCCATAAAATCATGAATGAGCTAGGTTGGGAGCCTTCTTTGCAATTTGCAGAGGGCCTAGAAAAAACAGTTGATTGGTATTTAAGCAATGAAAAGTGGCTCAAAGATGTGACATCAGGCGCCTACCAACAGTATTATCAAAACATGTATCAAGGAAGATAAAATGAAAGGAATTATTCTAGCAGGCGGTTCAGGTACGCGTCTACATCCATTGACTTTGGCAGTAAGTAAGCAATTAATGCCTATTTACGACAAACCTATGATTTATTATCCCTTATCCATTTTGATGTTATCTGGGATACGTGAAATATTGATTATCTCCACACCTCATGATTTACCTCACTTTGAGAAATTATTAGGAGATGGTTCACAAATTGGTTGTCATTTTGAATATGCAGTACAACCAGAACCGAATGGTTTGGCACAAGCCTTTGTCATTGGCGAAAAATTCATTGGAAAAGCAAAGGTGGCCTTGGTATTAGGCGATAATATCTTTTATGGTTCTGGATTAAGTAAATTGTTACAGGCCAACAATGACCCGGATGGCGGAGTCGTATATGCCTATTCAGTGAATGATCCTGAGCGGTATGGTGTAGTTGAATTTGATGCAGACAACAATGTATTGTCGATTGAAGAAAAACCCAATCAACCTAAATCAAATTATGCAGTTCCTGGCTTATATTTCTATGACAATGAAGTGGTGGAAATTGCCAAAAACATTGCTCCTTCTCCCCGTGGTGAATATGAAATCACAGATGTGAATAAAGAATATTTAAAACGCGGAAAGCTTAAAGTAGGTATTTTAAACCGTGGAACGGCTTGGCTGGATACAGGTACATTTGCTTCTTTAATGCAAGCTGGACAGTTTGTTCAAGTTATCGAAGAAAGACAAGGCATGAAAATTGGTTGTATAGAAGAAGTAGCCTACCGTATGGGATATATTGAAGCTAAACAATTAGAAGCCATCGCCAAACCATTGGTAAAAAGTGGATATGGACAGTATTTATTAAATCTGCTTCGTTAAGAAACGATTATTCCTGCCAATAAAGCAATGACGAATAAGGCAATTGGAGGGAGCTTGGTCATTTGAGCTACCAAAAATGTCACAATCACAATACCGAATCCAATGAAATTCGCTTGTAAAATCATGGGATGAATGAAGGTATAAACCGCCACGATGGTTAGTCCAACCGAAACAGATTGGATTCCAGGCAATGATGCTCGAATAAAGCGGTATTGCTTTAATTGCCCCCAAATTCTGTAAACGAAGAAAATAAGAAAGGTACCAGGCAGAAAAATACCTAATGCTCCGATGACACTGCCCGTCAGTGCCCCCAATATTCCATAATCTTTCATCAGCAATACTCCAAGATAGGAAGTAAGTGCAAAAACGGGCCCAGGTAAAGTCTGAGATAGTGTCATCCCCGTAAGGAAATCATCTTCTCGGATGAGGTGTTTGAATTCTACAAATTCCGTAAATAAAACAGGCACTAAAACTTGTCCCCCGCCAAAAACCAAACTTCCGTTTCGGTAAAAATTCTCAAATATTCGAATTGGATAATAATCCGTAAAATGTCCTAAAACAGCTAAAAAGAGAGCAAATCCCCAGAATAAATGAAAGTTTGCCCATGGAATAATCATTTTATGCTTATTCTGGCGGGGGAAATCTTTAAAATTCAACGATGATATCAAACCTCCCAACAACAGTAAAACAGGAAATATGAAAGGACTTTGGATGTACAATCCGATGGCCACCGTAAACAAAAATATCAGGATATACATGGGGGCCCGAAGAAACTTTTTGGCCATAATCCAACCTGCTTGTAATATTAAACCAATACCAACAGGGGTAACAAACTGGATGATCTCTCTATTTCTCAAATAGGTCATACCAAATGCCGCTAATGTCATAACAAAAACAGCTGGTGAAATCCAAGCAATTAACGTTAAATAAGCCATGTTGGCACCACCTCGTTTATAGCCAATAGCCGTAATCATCTGAGTCGAGGTTGGTCCAGGTAAAAAAGAACAAAGAGCTTGAATTTCAAACAACTCATCTTCCGTCAAATAGCCCTTCTCCTTCACTAATTTTTTAAGGAAAAGGGCTATATGAACTTGTACACCACCAAATGAAGTCATAGCCAATACTAACACATCCCATAAAAACTCGACATGTTTGGGCTTTCTCCACATGGGCTTATTTTTTCAAACCTAATTCAATTAAGCGCTCTGTTAAAAACTCTCCAGCACTCATATCCGTATACATTTTTGGACTATCTGTGGATACACAAGATTCCAAACAAGTTAAATCCATCTCCGATCTAGGATGCATAAAAAAAGGAATGGAATAACGGGATGTTCCCATTTTTTCTCGTGGAGGATTCACCACACGGTGAATGGTTGATTTTAAATGGTGATTGGTCAAACGATCTAGCATATCCCCCACATTCACCACTACTTGATCAGGTAAAGCCGTAATTGGAATCCATTTTCCATCCATTCGAAGTACTTCTAAGCCCTCAGCTGAAGCGCCCATCAATAAGGTTATCAAATTGATATCCCCATGCGCAGCGGCACGAACAGCTCCTTCTGGCAAAGCATCTGGATTTGGAATCGGGAAATAGTGAATGGCGCGCAAAATGGAATTACCATTTTTTACTTTGTCTTCAAAATAATCCTCCGGTAATTCCAAATACAAAGCAATGGCCCTTAATAGTGTTTTACCAGCATTTTCTAGCGTTTGATATGCTCCTACGGTATACTTCTCAAAATCGGGGTATTCTTTGGGGAAAACATTTTCTGGATATTCATTCCATACCGAGTCTCCATCTTGTTGATACTTTTGGCCTACATGGTAAAACTCCTTTAAATCAGGCACTTTAAAGCCTTTGGCAGTCTCTTTACCTTTTCCGATATAACCACGCTGACCTGCTATTCCTGGGATTTCATAAGCTTGCTTCAAGGAATCTGGTGATTGAAAAAATTGCTCTACTTCTTGATACAATTTTTTTGTGAAATCATCCGACAAACCATGACCCTTTACGGCCACAAAGCCAATGGTATTAAAGGCATTACCTAAATCTTGAACAAATTGGGCCTTTCTAGCAGGATCACCCGAATTATATTCATTCAAATCTAAAGAAGGTATTTCTTCCAACAACATAGTTTATTTTTTTATGGATGAAAATTGTTGAGATACAAAATCCCAATTGACTACATTCCAAAAAGCATTGATGTAATCTGCTCTTTTATTTTGGTATTTCAAATAATAGGCATGTTCCCAAACATCCAAAGCTAAAATTGGTGTTCCTTTTACTTCTGCAACATCCATTAAAGGATTATCTTGATTGGGAGTTGAACTAATCACTAATTTCCCCTCTTTCCAGATTAACCAAGCCCAACCTGAACCAAAACGACCCGTGGCCGCCTTTGCAAATTCGCTTTTTAACGTATCCATTCCACCTAAATCTTTCTGTATTTGTGCCAATAAATCAGCACTTGGTTTGGAACCTGTAGCTGGTCCAATCAATTTCCAAAAAAAGCTATGATTCCAGTGACCTCCGCCATTATTACGAACAGCCGTAGGCAATTGACTCATTTGACCCATCATGGCCTCTAATGATAAAGTAGCTGCGGCTGTACCCATTACTGCTTTATTTATATTATCCACATAGGCTTTATGATGGCGATCATGGTGAATTTCCATCGTTAATTTGTCAATATGCGGCTCTAAAGCATCAAATGAATAGGCCAAAGCTGGCAAAGTAAATGGAGCAGTCTCTAGGCCATTTTGTGCCTTAGTTACCAAAGATGGTAATACCATGCTCGCGCCCAAAAGCCCGAACGTTTTCTGTAAAAAATGTGATCTTTTCATGAATGTGGATAAAAGATTATTCATAGACTACTCGGCCGACAATACTTCGTCCAAGGGTAATTTCATCAGTATATTCCAAATCACCACCTATGGGTATACCACGGGCAATGGTGGAAATTTTAATCGGGAATTCTTTTAATTTTTTCGTCAAATAAAAGGCCGTCGTATCGCCTTCCATGGTCGGACTAAGTCCTAATATCACTTCGGTCACTTTACCCGTACTTACTCGTTGAATAAGGGAATCTATTTGCAAATCACTTGGAGAAATACCTGCTAATGGAGAAATAATGCCTCCGAGAACATGATAAAGACCCATAAACTGACCTGTATTTTCGATGGCCAAAACGTCACGCATATCTTCCACCACACAAATCAGGCTTTCTTCACGCTTATGACTATGACAAATACCACATAAACCTCCATCGGAAATCATGTGACATTGAGGACAAAATTGGGTTTCCGTTCGTAATTGAACTAAAGCATGCGCTAATTGTAAGGATTGCGATTCGGGTCTCTTCAATAAATGAAGCGCTAAGCGCAAGGCGGACTTTTTCCCTATACCCGGTAACTTCGATATTTCTTCTACAGCCTGTTCAATAATCCGAGAAGGGTAATTATTCATGGCCATACGCTATTGATAAGACTCTATTTCGGCAGAAATACCACGACGACAAATTTCATTACGCATACTTACCAATTCTTCAAAATCTCCTGATTTAACGCCACATCTACCTCTAAAATGTATTTGAAGCGTACATTGTTCCGCCTGTTCCGGACTGTGTTCACACACTTCCATCAAGGTTATGATAACATAATCAAAGGAGTTAACCTCGTCATTGTACACTACCAACTGATGGGAAGCTACAACTTCTTCATCAAAGGCCAACTCGACATCTTCTTGATGCTTTTCTTGGTTTTGAAAAGAAATACCAAAACGAGAAATGTTATCTTCCGAGAATTCCATATTTTTGATACGATTTATAAAAACGACCTCTTAGCAAATTTAAAAAAAATCCTTTGAAACACCTATGTCTGTAACTTTAGCCGGAGGAATTCTTGCCATCTATTTTGGCCTACTATTAATCATATCCTACTTTACTTCCAAAGGTGCTGATACACATGCATTTTTTACTGCTAATAGGCAATCTCCTTGGTGGTTAGTAGCCTTCGGCATGATTGGTACTTCCATATCAGGATTAACGTTCATTTCCGTCCCAGGTGCTGTTGGCAAAACATCCTTTACCTATTATCAATTAATCTTAGGGCATTCATTGGGTTATTTAACCATAGCCCTCGTTTTAATGCCCTTGTACTATCGCTTAAATCTTATTTCCATTTATGGTTATTTAGAAAGTCGATTCGGTTTTTGGTCCTACAAAACAGGTTCAGCCTTTTTCTTGTTATCCCGAACCATCGGATCAGCAGCCCGTTTATATTTAGCTGTTAATGTCTTACAAATTGCCATTTTTGCTCCCATTGGTGTTCCCTTTGGCTTAACGGTATTCATTTCCATCTTGCTGATTTGGCTATACACGCACCGTGGTGGCGTAAAAACGATCATCTGGACAGATACTTTACAAACCTTATTCTTACTGATTGCCTTGTTTATTACCATCTTCTTGGTAGGTCAACAAATGAACATGGGATTCATGGATATGGTTCATACCATTTCAGATAGTAAATATTCCCACATGTTTGAATGGGACTGGAAAAACACCCATTTCTTTGGAAAAGACTTCCTTGCCGGGGTATTTATCGCCATCGTGATGACAGGTCTTGACCAAGATTTGATGCAAAAAAACCTGACTTGTAAATCCATTGGTGAGGCGCAGAAAAACATGTTTTGGTTTTACTGGGTGCTTCTTTTAATAAACCTTTTATTTCTTTCTTTAGGTGCCTTATTATACATCTATGCCCAAAGTAAAAACATCGCCATTCCTGCGCAAACAGATAATTTATATCCTATGTTGGCTTTAAACGGGCACTTTGGTACCTTGGCAGCAGTCACCTTTTTACTCGGTATTATTGCCGCTTCCTATGCCAGCTCTGATTCTGCCTTGACGGCATTAACTACCTCTTTTTGCATAGATTTCTTACGAATTGAGAAGTTTCAAGAACAAAAAAGACATAAAATCAAGCATTATGTTCACCTAGGTTTTTCAGCTTTATTCTTTGTAGTGATCGGCTTATTTCACTTATTTAATAATCAAGAACTAATTTCTGCCGTATTTAACTTGGCTGGATACACCTATGGACCATTATTAGGTCTATTCTCTTTTGGATTATTTACCAAAACACAGGTAAAAGACAAATGGGTGCCAATCATTTGTGTGGCCTCTCCTATCATTACCTTTTTGTTAGAATGGCAATCACAAGCGCTCTTTGGAGGATTTGGCTTTGCCAAGTTGATCCTCAACGGTGCTATTTGTTTTGCACTACTTTGGGCTATTCGGATAAAAAAATAAAGTGCATAAAAAAGGCGACCTAGGGTCGCCTTTTCATTAGAACGGGGAATAATGATTACTCTTGAATAAACTCACCACTAGCGCGTAATTCAATATCTTCTCCTACCATAGCTGCTGGCATGGTACCAACACCCCAAGCAGTACGATTGATTGCTCCAGATGCTTTAAAACCAGCTACTTTTTTACCTTGACGGTTTGTAGTAGTTCCGTTTAACACTAAATCCAAAGTAACAGGTTTAGTTACTCCGTGCATCGTTAAATCTCCAGCTAATTTATATTTACGATCAGCTACTTTACTGATTGACTTGCTTGCGAAAGTCAACGTTGGGAATTTAGCTGCATCAAAGAAATCAGGACTTTTTAAGTGTGTATCACGACGCTCATTATCTGTAAAAACAGTATTTACATCGGCAACAATATTGAATTTTGCATCAGTAAAATCATCTTTAGCTGAAATCATAGTCGCTTCCGTAATTTTAAATGCTCCTTCAACATCTGAAATCGATAAGTGAACCACGCTAAATCCTACCTTCGAGTGAGATTTATCAACATTCCATTTCTGAGCTTGTGCGGATAATCCACATGACAATAAAGCAATAGCAAAAAGTATTTTTTTCATAATAATTATTTTTTATTGGGTTAATTATAGAATTCGAAACTACCATTAAATAACACAAAAGCAATTAACAAATCAAAAAATCGTTCGGGATAGGAAGAAATTTGCGACAAAAATCCAAAATCCTGCGAAAAAGTCTACTTGTCTCCTAGGCTTTTATAATGCTCTTTGCGCATTTGCTCGACATTATCCATCTCGACCCTTTTCTTAATTTTCTTCCAATCGATGGTCTTATTGTATTTTTTCATCGTTACTTCTGGCTGAAAAATACGTCGGTCAGGAAAAACAAAATCCACAGGACCAAAGTCGGGCTTATCTGTAAAGAAATCATCTAGCAACGTAGCTGTTTGATCATAATGATTCACGCTAGGTACTCCAAAATTGGTATAGATCAAACGTAATAAGGACCCAAAATTGGCATGTTTGTGAGATACATAATTACGCTTCACATAAGGTCCGGCCATCATCAAGACACTTCGGTGGGCATCTACGTGGTCTACCCCTCCTTGTGGGTCATCTTCTGTAACGATCACCAGCATATTTTTCCAATAAGGCGTAGTTGATAAAAAATTAATCATTCTGGCTAATGCCAAATCATTATCTGCCATAAAAGAATGATTGCTCACATATCCATCTTCAGGTCTAGGATCTGAACCATGGTCATTGGGTAACTGAATAGTCACTACCGAAGGCATTTTTTTCTTGCCTGTTAACCACAACTTAGTAAATTCTGATTCAAATTGCTCCGCACGGAACATGTCTGGAATATCCATATTGAAACCCGCATAATTGTGGCTTGTATTCTTCCACAAGGCTTTTTGCATGGGAACCATGACCACATGACCCGCTCCTGTCAAGGTATCAAACCATTCTTCTCGCGTATGAGCCGTTTCATTCGCTTCTCCAAAATTGTAAAAAGAAATATTTTTGCGCTCCAAAGCCTCCCACAGTCCACCTACTTCCGCATAATCTTCTGGATCAATACTTCCTGTGGTACCAGGATGTCTTCTACCCGGTGCTTTGGAGAATATTTTAGCTGATTTACTAACACTAGAATTCGCTTCGACCCATTCATTCGGTATCACGCCCACCATCCAGTGATGTCCATGGATGGATGCATCACTGTCACAATAAAAATTATCACTCATCGCAAATCGCTTGGCTAAGAGTGAATGATTCGGCATCACATTGACGTTATGGAAAGTCGTTTTCAAGGAATCCGGCAAAACTACGGTTTGATTTAAGCCATAACGAGCGATGGTAGAATCGCCATTGGCTCCTTTAAATTGACCAAAAATCTCATCGTAGGTACGGTTTTCCTTGGTAATGTAAACGATGTGCTTGATGGGAGATTGAGCCTGTTTGTTTTTATCCAAGGAAAGAATCTTATTCCCCCTACCCTTGGCTGAATATTCTTGGTACGTATTGTTCTTTACTTCTTGTGTATAAGCTGCTAATTGTGCCTCATTGGGCATATTAATTGTTTGGAATGTACCTAATTGAATATCCCCTACATAGGAACCTTGTTCTGGCGCTTTAAAGTCTTTACCTCCATTGGGTCCTGCTCCATAGCCACGGCAAGTCGTAACATAGAGCGTTTTCTCATCGGCAGATAGTCGCACTCGTGTCGGCCCCCAACCCGTTGGAATAAAACCTTTGGTTTTTTGACTTGGGATATCAATTACTGCCACGGCATTTAATCCTAATAAGGTCACATATAAGGTTTTTTCATCTTTACTAAGACATAAACCAAAAGGCAAATAACCCCTGCGTTTATCCAAAATCGGATTCAATTTGATCGGAATATGGGATTTAATTTGTTTGGTGGCATAGTCCAACACCGCAATATTATCGTTGGTAGCATTACTCACATAAGCAAATTTAGAACTGACAGCCAAAGAGTTGGGGCTAGATCCACCTACCACTTCCATCTCTTCCACCATTTCACCTAATTGGAAACCTGGTTTGTATTTTTTGGTAATTTGATTATTCGACAAATTAATTTGAAAAATACTCATCGCCTCATCCGAACGAGGGTCACCTACCCCTGGAATCTTTTTTCCCATGATTTCAGTGCCTTCACGAGATTCTTTGGTGTCGTTGGCATAGGGATGCCAAGGGATATGTTGTTTCTGTAAATTGGCCAGGTTGGTTCCTTCCACCAAGGGATATGAATACATCCCCACATTGGCGACAAAAGCATTTAGGTGATCAGGACTTAAAGATATACCAAAAGGTTGACGCCCAGTAGGCACCAAAGCCACGATTTCTCCACTATCGGCCTTCATCCGCACCATTCTAAAATTAGCACGATCTAAGACCAATAATTCGTTTAGTTCAGGCAATAAAACCAAATCAGAAGTAAAGCTATCGTCAAAATCATAGCCTTTGAAAGTTCCGTTTAAACTAAAAGTCTTTAGGATTTTACCTGTAGACAATTCTACGACCAACACATTCCCAGAATCTCCCCCACTGAGGTAAATCCATTCACTATTGGGAGAAAAGGCAATACCTAAATAGGTGCTTTTCCCATAAGGAGAAAGTTTGGAAGGAGTTCCATAAGGCGGAAAGCGTTTCGAGACCTGTTTTTCTAAATTAATACGCGTAAAAGCACCATTATGTAGCGTAACGGCCCATTTCCCGTCTGGACTAACCGCCATACCAAATGGATCGCTGTTGATACGAAGCGTTTTACCAGCCGGTTTCACCAATCGACCAGAAGGTAATACGGAATAACCATTGACGTCAATTTTGGCTGGCAAATCTCGCCCTGGAACTTCTAAAATTGTTTGTGCACTAACTTGAAATACACAAAATGAGAGGAAAATAGATTTTAATATAGTTTTCATAGGTTTAAATAATTTAACGAAGGTAAGATTCTTCTGCTAAAGGCTTATTAAGTAAGGGTTAAAATATCAGTAAAAATGGTAAGTAATTTGGGTGCTTTGTGAAACATTTAGTTTCGTTTCTGCTACCCATTGATATTTGATAATACTTGGTATATTTGGGTTAATCTAACCTCTTTATGTTAATACACCTATTTGTGTATTTATTTTAGATATAGGGTAGCAGGTGTATTCTAGTTAGGTGCAATACTGCTTGACAATTCAAAACTAAACTTTATACAATATGGACGCATTTAAACAGCAGCAAGTTTTAGTTCAATATATCAACCAATATAAACCTGTTATCGACAAAACCCTTACAGCACTTCGAGCCAATAAAGGAAACCTTCATATTCCTTATGCTCAATTTCTATTTTCTGTAATAGACTACTATGGATTATTGTACATTGTTGCCACGACAAGACGATTTAATAAGCGAGACAAGAACAATTTCCTTGACTTCTTTGCATCCTCTTATTTTCCCTCTGTTGACACATGCAAAAAGTCATTTCTATACTTTGTAAGAAACGGAATAATACATCAAATCTTTTCGAAAGCAAGTAGTGTAGGGACTTCCGCTGAAAATAAATTGTTTTTTAAAGACACATCAAACGGAAACATACCTGCATTGAATTTAGACTATCTTGATAAAGTAACTATTTCAGCTATTGACAATTTCTCGAATGACCTTAAAACTAATTCTACTTACATAGACAACTTGCATGACATACTATTAGTAACAAATTATGGACTTAATGACCATGTTGAATTGACTTCAGAATTTGATGGTTCATTCATTGGTGACATTAACAAAGTTTTCGACGACTGTATTTAATATATGACACCCCAAAAATTAAAGTACTGTACCTGACACGGGTTTTGCGTAGACGGGGTGATGAGCAAACTTGGAGCTTTGTTTTTCTATTCAACTTCGGTGAAGGTTGACTGTTTTGTGCTCCGATATCCACTTATTTGCAAAGCCGCAAAAATTGGCAGTAATTTTCAGACCTATGGAACTATGAAACATATTAAGAGAAAATTTTTATTTCATGACGTCTTGCAAAAAATGGAAATCCCGAAAAAGGGTGAATTCTTTGAAAAAAAGGACATTGATCAAAAGTTCTTAAAAAAAAATTCTAAAGACAAAATTGCGATTTTGACAACTGAAACTGGAGAAAAAGTCTTTAGTTTTATATATAATAATAATGGAACTCATTGTATGATTCCTGTTCCTGATTTTTCATTGGTTAATTATAATTTTGCGTATAAACTAAATATTGAAAGGAAAGGTCATAGAAAAAAATTAGTAAAAAATTTGGCCGATTTAGATACTCTAGATGAAGTAAGCAACACATTTGCTTATGATTATCAAGGCTGTGCTAGTTCTTGTGTAATATGTCTTTTTACAGCAATAGAATGTTTTGTTAATGACATTATTCCAGAAAATTTCAAGTATGAAATTTATAGTGAACGTAAAACAGAAATTTATAATAAGCAACAGATACAAATTTCAATTTCACTCATGGATAAATTAACTAAAGTTTTACCCATTGCTTTAGAAAAAAACTTTTTTGCAAATCCAACTCCAACCAATTCCCATATATATAATTTAAAAGATTTAAGAAATGAAATTATTCATACAAAATCAGATACAACTGGTCAAAATAATGTAGAAATTTTAAAGCGACTTTTAAATTTTAAATATGATGAAACTTTAATTGCAACATTTAAATTATTTAATTTTTACAAGGAAGGATTTATTGAAGAATGCCCTTGTGAAAAAGATTGGTAAAAAAACTACTACCAATAGCCGTTTCAAGAAATAGCTAAAATCCGCTATTGGACATATTCCGAAGGGTCATGTCGAACGATAGATGAAAGGGATTTGCAATCCCATGATATTATTTTAGTTAGCTTCGAGAGCCTCAGCCAACTTTTATAGTAAAATCACCACCTTCACCAAGCCACCTATCGTTATACTCAATCCAAAAAAATGCTGCTACTTTGTAAAATACAATGTGAAGAGTTCATCAATGACATGTATAACAATGAATATTTGTATTTCAACTGGTTAGGCGAATTTCGAAGTAAAGATTCTGACAACTCAGGCCGACTAGATCCTAGAGAATTAAATACCAAAACAACCCAACTAAAGACTCTAAAATTGAAAGTTGAGGGTAAGGATTTTCTCCTTCATGAAATAAGTAAAGAATTCAAGGGACAATTCATCGAGCACCTTGCAGATGCAAAAATAAACTCCTGTTCATTGCATTTGCTAGAAGTTGAATTCGGACAAATTCCAACAACCTTTAATCACAAACTATTGAATATGGGTGATAAAATGCTACTCATCTACGACTGGCAAAAGTTCTTTGAAATTCTTGATAAATCAATTGAAGAATTGGGCTATCAGTATTCAAGGAAAAAGTTGTTGTATTATGACCCGACTAATCATAATGGAGAACTTACTCTTCACCACAAAGACAATAAATTCAAATATCAAAATGAGTACCGGATATTAATTGCTCCAACAAACCAAAAGGCTATGATGGTCTATTTACCAGGTTTGAAATCCATCAGCCAAGTAGTGGACACCAATGACTACATGAAAATAAGTATTAAAATTGAATAACAGAATTGAGAATAACTTTGCTACTCACCATGTTCTCAATTTTGCTGTTCGACAAGTTCCGAAGGGTCATGTCGGACGACAGATGAAAGGGATTTTTAAACCCAGACATCCACAAAAAAATCACAAACAATTTGCCGTTTAATTGCTAAAATGTAGCATTTTGTTTCTGCATTATTTTTTATCTTGGTTGACAGTTTCTGCACCGAAAACAGCAACAGCGCAAGGCGTGGAAACGTTAGCTACAACTGTTCCGGACCGACAGTGCTATGACTTCGGGGTTAAGAAAACACATTGAATGACTGCCCACCTTTTGCCCTTCGACAGCAGACAAGTACAAACTTTTAAGTTCTGTGCTTCTCTTTTGGGTTTCGTGCGGATGGACAGTAATCCAATATCTAAAGGTCGACAGCGAACTGACGACAAAACCAATCTGGAACAACTACAACTAACTTTACGCCCCTAAACAATGAGATAAAAAATAGCCATCCAAAAATGGATGGCTATAATGTGGCGGGGCACTGGCATCGAACCAGTTCACTAGCATATAATATTTAAAACTTGACACAAATTATTAGTTGGTTGACCGACCCGCCTGCAATGCCAACGCCACCGCCAATCTGCACAATATTTACGCTTAAAAAAGTTAGGATAAATCCAATTGTGATATGTGCGACAACAGCTTTTAAAATTTCCATAAAATTTATTTTTTTTAAGTTAATATTCAAGTGACTGATAACGGCAACCAAAACCTCTTTTAAATGCCAAACTTTAAAGAACTCTGCTAGGGTTCCCAGATTTTCAGGTTTCCCAATATGCAAATATATTATATTTTATGGGCGACACTAAAAAACATTTAAAATCTCTGCTGTCTCCGCTGTTCGACATGTTCCAAAAGGGTCATGTCGAACGATAGATAAAAGGGATTTGTAATCCCAGACATATCCCAATAAATCAACAATACTCCAATAAACTGATTTCGTACCACTGTTATCAGTTTACAAATTACTATTGTTCATTTGCTGGTTTATTTTTGAAAACAAAAAAACCTCAATATGTCCATTTGATCTGTAACCATGGCTCATTTATATTCCATTCAAGACCCGCAAGGTCAATATTTTATCACTTGTACCGTCCATCAATGGGTTGATATATTTACGAGGAAACTATATGTCGATATCTTATTGGATAGTTTACGCTTTTGTCAACAAAAGAAAGGTCTAAAAATTCATGCTTGGGTTATCATGAGTAATCATAACCATCTGATTGTTAGTAGTGAAGTTGAAAATCTATCTAACATAATCCGTGATTTCAAAAAATTCACTTCTAAACAAATTTTTGAAGCAATAAAATCCAATCCTAAAGAAAGTAGGAAAAATTGGTTGCTCTGGTTATTCACAAAAGATGAACAAATCTGTTTTTGGCAAGCTGGTTATCATGGTAAAGAAATCCTAACTCAATCTTTCTTTGAAAATAAATTGGATTACATCCATTTAAATCCTGTTAGAGCAGGGTTTATTGAAAAGGAAGAAGAATACATGTATAGCAGTTGTAGCGATTATTATGGTACAAGAAAGGGGTTGTTGGAGCTTGATATAGCATAATAGTCCTTTTGATCCCTTGGAAAATGTCTTATAAGTTTTAATATTTAATCTGGGATTACAAATCCCTATTATCTGTCGTTCGACATGACCCTTCGGAACATGTCAAACAGCATTGGGTGTTGGCTGAGGCTCCCGAAGCCAACAAAACGCTCGACGTTGGCTGAGGCTCCCGAAGCCAACAAATCACTCTCGACGTTGGCTGAGGCACTCGAAGCCAACAATACACACTCGACGTTGGCTGAGGCTCTCGAAGCCAACAAATCACTCTCGACGTTGGTTGAGGCTCTCGAAGCCAACAAATCATTATCGACGTTGGCTGAGACTCTCGAAGCCAAAATTATTTTTTAACTTGGTATTGGAAATTCCTATTCTATCGTTCGACATGACCCTTCGGTTTACACCGAACCATTGGGAGGTGAACATGTTGGACAATGGAGTAATACCCGCCCCTTCACCAAGCGTCAAATCGTTAGCAATAACGATTTAAAAACGACATCAAACATCAAACCCAAAAAATGAAGCAAAAAATAAAAAAAACAGCTATGTGGACACTATCAATAATCGTTGGCTATATACTAGTTGGCCTAATCGTACATCATTGGATAATACCAACAAAAACTCCTGAATACAGCAACTATTTTAAAGTTGGAAAATCGTTCCATTCTAAATTAGAAGGTCTTACTCAGACTGTTGTAAGGATTGAAAATGGAAATCTAATGACAGACATTGAGATACAAGCTAAGGCAGCTGGACCAGTGACTCACCTACACGAAAAATTTGACGAAACGTTCACTGTAAAAAGCGGTACCCTTTCTATGCAATATGGCTCAGAGATAAAAAAAATTACAGCTGGACAGACAATTGTAATTCCAAAGAACACGCCGCACAAACCATTTAACGAAACGGATTCAGTAGTGGTAGTGACGAGTGTGATGCCCTTGGACTTAGCGTATTGTCTTTCTCAAATATATCCATTTTGGGACAAAGACGAAGCAAATTCTAGACCACCTATAGTTCTATTTCAACTTGCCGTGTTTGGTGATAAATTCGACTCTTACCCAACAGTTGACGCACCACCCAAACCAATTTTAAAAACCTTAAAATTTTTACTTGCACCGACAGCAAGACTTATTGGCTATAAGAACTATAATGAAGAATTTCAACCCAAATAAAAGAAACCATACAGCAAACAGCACTTACCCAAAAGGTTGTTTTTCGTAATCCAAAGACTGTTTTGAGGTAAAAGTCCTTCCCTACTGTAAGCTACAAACTTTTATAAATAATTGGACTGTCTTTATGTAAAATGACCCATAGTTAAACCTATTAAATGAACTAACATAAATATCTACCATGAAGAAATCCAATGCTCCCATTCTGTCATTAATATTCATTCTATTATTTTGCTTGAGTTGTCAATCAAATAGTGGGGTTGACAATCCGCTGTTCGACATGTTCCAAAGGGTCATGTCGAACGATAGATAAAATGGATTTTTATTCCCAGACATCTCCCCATAAATCACAAATACTCCAATAAACTGATTTCTTCCCGCCATTATCAGTTTACAAATTACTATTGTTCATTTGCTGGTTTATTTTTGAAAACAAAAAAACCTCAATATGTCCATTTGATCTGTAACCATGGCTCATTCATATTCCATTCAAGACCCGCAAGGTCAATATTTTATCACTTGTACCGTCCATCAATGGGTTGATATATTTACGAGGAAACTATATGTCGATATCTTATTGGATAGTTTACGCTTTTGTCAACAAAAGAAAGGTCTAAAAATTCATGCTTGGGTTATCATGAGTAATCATATCCATCTGATTGTTAGTAGTGAAGTTGAAAATCTATCTAACATAATCCGTGATTTCAAAAAATTCACTTCTAAACAAATTTTTGAAGCAATAAAATCCAATCCCAAAGAAAGCAGGAAAAATTGGTTGCTCTGGTTATTCACAAAAGATGAACAAATCTGTTTTTGGCAAGCTGGTTATCATGGTAAAGAAATCCTAACTCAATCTTTCTTTGAAAATAAATTGGATTACATCCATTTAAATCCTGTTAGAGCAGGGTTTATTGAAAAGGAAGAAGAATACATGTATAGCAGTTGTAGCGATTATTATGGTACAAGAAAGGGGTTGTTGGAGCTTGATATAGCATAATAGTCCTTTTGATCCCTTGGAAAATGTCTTATAAGTTTTAATATTTAATCTGGGATTACAAATCCCTATTATCTATCGTTCGACATGACCAATAGGAACATGTCGAACAGCGTTTCTCGAAGCCAAATTTAATTTTTAACACGGGATTACAAATCCCATAACATCTGCCATTCGACATGACCCTTCGGAACATGTCGAACAGCGTTAAGCCAACAATACACACTCGACGTTAGCTGAGGCTCCCGAAGCTAAAACTTATAAGCAGCCCTAGCAGCCATATAGTTTACATCTTTTCCTGGTCCCGCTTCCTTCAAATAATCCCCTGCCTTACAGAAACCCAATTCAAATTGAAACGTCAAATGTTTATTGGCAAAATAATTGGCATCCAAAGCAAAAATATTGGCAACCCCACTGGCATTACTTTCGATTTGTCGACCTAGCACGGGAAGCAATGCCGACATATTAGGAGTAAAAATACCATCGCGGAGACTAGCTCTTTGAACCAAAGATGCCCGTAATGTCGTCATCCATTTATGATTATCAATAAATCGTATATATGGACTAATATTCAGCGTATTGGTGATATTCAGTGAAACTGTTTGTCCAAATGGAGGCCTAGAATATAAGGTATTGAAGGTGTTTAATTGTTGATCCTCATTCGATACATCGCCTGGCACCCAGTTGCCACTGAATCCTAGGAAAAAATGCCGCTTCATTTCGTAATTAAAATCATATACAAACAAAAAGGCTTGAATGGTCAAATCATTAAAATGCCCCCATTGAGCCGCCATTTCTACGTCATAATTAAATGTCTTTTTTTCACTATACCAGCGAGTTCCTACCGTATTTCTGGCCTCCAATCCATTCTTCAAAAAATAAACCCGCTGTGAACTTTCCATGTAAAAATAATAGGCATCAAAAAAGTCTCTTTTTGTAGAAAATGTATGATTCCAGATACTGCCTGCTACCACTTCAGAAGAACGAACATCATCAAAAACACCCGTATTTTGTCGAATTGGATTGGCAATGAAGGCATCAATTTTCTGATTTTCATGATGCCATTTAAGGGTGGCTCCATAATAGGGTTGTCGTGTATTAGGTCCTTCTTTCAGGGCCATTAATCGTTCTAATCCCCAGGTATATTCTTGCCTACCTACACGCAAAGCCAGATTGGGCTTTACATTCCATTCAAAAAAGGTCTGATGAAATGACAAAGCATTTTGATCTAAAGTAGAGGTTATTGGGTTGTCATTTAAGAAACGAAGCGTATTATTCAATTGAACAAATACTCTAAATTTTGGACTCCATTCCCAATTAGCATGCAGCATGATTCGGTGCATGATTTGATGTGGATTCTCGGTGATAAAATTATCAGGCACATCCCCAAAATTCACATGTGTATAGGATTGATATTGCTCTCTCCATTCCCCTCCAAAACTCAGCGTGCTAGATTGTATAAATGGCAGGTATTTTAATGATTCATCCCAACTTTTAAAGCGATTGGTATCTAACTTTAAATAGGAGAAATTGTCATCCTGACGCATTCTGGCAATGTTTTGCGCCAAAACTTGGGGTAAAAATGCAACACCAATTAAAAGAAAAATAAATAAACTCTTTTTCACTAAAAGAAAAATAAGGCCAGATTATGTCCAAATGATACGATAATGCAAATTAAGTAAATTTAATGGGCGAGCTACCCTGAATCAAGGAATTTGGAATATCGGCCTTGACTCCAACCCTATTTTACCTATTTTAATCCAAATACAGATAGAAATTATTCTATTTTAAACTATATTGGCTTATCTAATTCGATCTGAATTAATTTTCAACATCATCTAAATCCATTAAAATACATAGCTAATGAGCATTTCAAGAAGAAGTTTTTTAGGTAAAAGCGCACTAGCAGCTGGTAGCTTTTACATCGTTCCCCGTCATGTCCTGGGAAAAGGATATCAAGCGCCTAGTGATAAATTAAACATTGCGGGTGTCGGTATCAATGGAAAAGGTTTATCTGATGTGAATAATGCCTTCAATGAAGGTGTTAATAACATTGTGGCGCTTTGTGATGTGGATTTAACCAGAGCCAAACCCTTATTTGAGAAATATGCTAAAGCGGGTCAATATCAAGACTGGCGTGTGATGTTGGAAAAAGACAAAAGCATCGATGCGGTAACTATTTCTACACCAGATCATAACCATGCTGCCATAGCCATGGCGGCCATGCAATTGGGAAAACATGTCTACGTTCAAAAGCCCATGTCGCATAATATTTTTGAGGCCCGTACCATGACGGAAGCCGCTAGAAAATACCAAGTTGTTTCTCAAATGGGAAATCAAGGAGCATCTAGTCCAGGCACCCAGCAAATCGTAAAATGGATCGATCAAGGATTAATAGGAAAAGTTCATACCGTGAACATTTGGACGAATCGTCCTATTTGGCCCCAGGGCATACCCGTTCCAACTGGACAGCATGCTAAACCTGCCGATATCGATTGGGATGTTTGGTTAGGGCCAGCTTCATTAATCGATTATAATCCTGCCTACCATCCGTTTAAATGGAGAGGTTGGTGGAATTTTGGTACGGGTGCATTAGGAGATATGGGTTGCCATTTAATAGATGGGCCTTTCAGAGCCTTAGGCCTTGGTTATCCAACCGAAGTGGAGGCTAGCATTGGATCTGTCTTCATTAGTGGCAATCAGCCAGAATACATTCCAGAAGGTTGTCCTCCTTCAGCTTCCATTCAATTAAAATTCCCTGCCTCCAAAAAGAATAAGTCGGCCGTAACCATGAACTGGACCGACGGAGGTTTACGGGGATTCCATCCCGATTTAATTCCTGCTAATGACCCAATTGGAACAGCAGACAATAGCAATGGAGTGGTGATGATAGGGACTAAAGGGGTACTAACCCATGCCACTTATGGCTTAGAACCACGTATTTATTTGAATAATGGGGATAAGATTGAAATGCCTAAACAAGAGCCCAATAATTTAAAAGAATATGGGCATCAAGCCATGTGGGCAGAAGCTTGTAAGGCCGGCTTTAATTCAAAGGAGCACAAGGACTTGTCTTCTTCGTTTGATTATGCTGGACCATTGTCAGAAACGGTTTTGATGGGTAATTTGGCTATCCGTAGTTATACGCTTCGCACTCCTATTCAAGGTCAAGCGAATCGTTTCACCTATCCTGGACGTAAGAAATTGATTTGGGATGGTCAAAACATGAAAATTACCAATTTCGAAGATGCCAATCAGTTCGTGAAACGCGAATACCGGGCCGGCTGGAAATTGTAAGAATTTAATTTTCAAAATTAAAAGCATGGCCAATATAGCCATGCTTTTTTTGTGATGTATTATTTCAATACATGAAATGCCAAGACTTTTTGAACTTCATAAACGTCCACTGATTTATTGAATTGCTTAGTTATACTCGGGTTGGCTTCTCCAGATATCCAGATTTTCAATTCCGCATCCAATTCAAAGGTTCCAGCTGTTTCCACACTAAAACGAGAAATGGATTTATAATTAATGGATTTATATTCTGTTTTGGAACCCGTTATTCCTTGTTTATCGATTAAAATTAAGCGTCTATTCGTAAAAATAAAGGTATCCCGAAGTAATTTGAACCCAATTTCGATGACCTCGCCATCAATCATGATTTTGGCATAATCCTTTTGTAATTGATCAGGTGAAACAGCACCTGCATTACCTAAAATGGCAGAAAATAAACCCATAAAATGTTATTTGAATAGTTAAAAATTAAATAATCATGCAGGCAGAGAAATTCCCCAAACATATTTAGCCTTGAAACTAATATAAAAATTCAGAAAAATACTGACCAGGAGAAACTCCTTTGATTTTTTTAACTGCCGAATTGAAACTTTGACGAGTTCCAAAACCTGATTCCAAGGCTATCACTTCCAATTTATAATTTTTCCATTTCGGATTTTCGCGACATTGCTCCTCAGCAAATTGAATTCGCCAAGTATTGACATAATCTGAAAAAGAAATATCCATTTCTGTTTGCAAGGCTAATCGAATTAATCGAGGCTTCATTTTAAGTTTCCTTGCCACTTCTATTAAGGTCAGGTTCGGATTCAAAAATATCCTTTCTGTTTCAAAATATCGATTTAAGGATTCCAACAAAGCTTTTTCACGTTCGAGACCTGATACAATTTTTATGGAATGAACTTTCTTATTACTTAATTCACCCAAACCCTCCATTCGTCCTAAGGCTTGTTGCCATACCAAACCTTTTAACGAAGGACCATATAATAATTTAGGATTGAACAACATAAATAACATCATCAAAACATATTCTACTAAATAGAAAAAGTCCTTCCACGGTAAATTGATTTGATCTTTTTCAGGAATTACATACTTATAAACAATCAATCCAAGAACAATGAATTTCATGGCCATGTTGGAAAACAACCAAAAAACAATCAATTGATTGTTTTTGATGAATGACTTAGAAGATAATAGATAATATTTAAGTAAATCAATAAAACTCAAACTGACATAGATAAAAAAAGAAGTAAATCGGATATAAATATGGGTCCTCATGGTAATCCACCCATATTTTGAATGTATGGTATAAAGGGTGTTTTCTGAGATCATTTCTTTTATTTCCAAAATTTTCAGCTCAGCAGGTAACAGGTAAAATGGAATGTATTCGATCACATGCAAGGCAAATGGTAAAAAATGCCATAAAAGAGCGGGGTTTAATTTTCGCTCTGGATAGAGTAAATATTGCTGAAATAAGTAATACAGGGGACCAATGGTCAACATCAATGGCGAAACTGTCCTGAAAAAATGGGGATATTGTAATAAATATTCAGGACGGATGTAATAATTAAGAAAAGTTTGAAGGCCTAAGACAACGAATAAGAGGCCTAGAAATTTAGTGGCAACAATCCCTTTTTTAAAGAAGAAGGATCCTCCAAAGGCGAAAAAAACAAAACACAGATAATACAAATAATCAATGGGTGACATGTTTGGCAGTATCTTAATTGATAATTCACCTTTGAAATTATTGGAATTTGTCTGATAATTCCATGTAATGCCTTATATTTATTTGAAGCTTAAAGGATGTTTTCAAAGTATTTCCCGGGTGAAACTCCCTTAATTTTTTTCACTGCTGAATTAAAGCTTTGTCTTGTCCCGAAACCCGATTCCATCGCTATGACTTCCAATTTATAATTTTTCCATTTTGGATTTTCCCGACATTGCTCTTCGGCGTATTGAATACGCCATGTGTTGACATAATCAGAAAATGACAGGTTCATTTCTACCTGTAGAGCCATACGTATAATTCTGGGCTTAATTTTCAAATACCGACTCACCTCAGCTAGTGTGATGTCTGGACGAAGAAATAATTGTTCAGTTTCAAAATATCGATTTAAAGTAAATAAAACTGACTTATCTCTGGACGACTTTTGATGGGCCTTTTCTTGCTTCGTTGTTTCATTTAATTGCTTTTCATTAAAGCCTGCAGAATGTTGAAAAACTAAACCTTTCAAGGTAGGACCTTTCAATAATTTAGGATTCATCAGCATAAAAACCATCATGATTATATATTCAAGCACAAATATATAATCCATGTAAGTTATCTCTAAATGCTTTTTTTTGGCAAAAACTAAGTTAAAGCAATGCAGAATAATAACGACAAACTTCATGACCATGTCACTCGTTAACCAATAAACAATTAATGAATTCTTTTTCAAGAATGATTTAGAGGTTGTTATATAAAATTTATATAATTCGTGTAGAGTCCAAAAAATGTAAGCGGTATAATATATGGTTTTTATAAAAAGGTGATCACGCATGGATATCCAACCATAGATGGACTGAGAACTATAAAAGGTTTTTTGGTGAAATACATTTTCCACTTCTACTAATTTCACCTCGGCGGGTAAAATATAAAAGGGGATATATTCAATGATATGTAAAATAAAAGGCAAAAAATGTAAGGTATGTACCCATCTGAATTTTCGCTCTGGATAAAGTAAAAAATGTTGAAAAAGATACGCAAGCGGACCTAATAAGTATAAAAATGGAGAAACAGTTCTAAAAAAATGTGGATATTCATGGATATGACTCGGTTGAATAAAATAGCCAGCAAAGAGCTGATAGCCTAAACCAAGAAATTGAATCCCAAGAAATTTGGTTGCGATTAGGCCTTTTTTTAGGAATAATGATATCCCAAAGGCGAAAAAGACAAAACTCAAATAAATCAAATAATCTACCGGTGACCAAGAATTCATGCTGACCAATATTATTTATAAGGTTATAAATAGTATGATGTTTTGACACGGAGATACGTAAACTTATCAAATTAAATCTTTAAAAATAAATTCAACTGGATGTCTAATGACAATTATTTATTTAACGTATCTTAATTTAAGGAATTAGTTTCCCGAATACAATTTCCAAAAAGACATAAATATTTAGTCCAACAAGGGAAAATGCAAAAAACAATCAACTATTCCATCTTTATTAGTTGACCCAAAAGAAAAATTTGAGGCAAAATTTTGGTGCATTTGACACGATTAAAATACGCCAAGATAGGCTCAAATGCTTGGATGCAAGTTTGCACGTAATATGGTCAAAAAACAAAAAACCCTGTAAATTATTCATTTACAGGGTCAAATTGCCTACCGAAGTAGTCCGTACGGGAATCGAACCCGTGTTTCATCCGTGAAAGGGACGTGTCCTAACCCCTAGACGAACGGACCAATTATTAATTTGGTGGCACAAAGGTAGGAGTTTCCTTTAAAAATTCAAATACTGTGCGTAAAAAAAAACTGAGTTTTAATCAATTTAATTTTATTATTTTAGCCTTTACATTGAAACCCACCCTCTTATGGCCATAGTTAAACCTCATTCTTTTTTTAGCGATTTTGATATTGCCCTCTTTTTAAATGGTAAACATACCCGTTTATATGAGAAACTGGGTGCATTTGAAATTGAGCTTGATGGAGAAAAAGGTACTTATTTCTCCGTTTGGGCACCCAACGCTGAATCTGTTTTTGTGGTAGGCAATTTTAACTTCTGGGATTCTAGCGCTCATGGACTATACCCTCGTTGGGATTCTTCCGGTATTTGGGAAGGTTTTATTCCCAACGTTAAAACAGGGGAAACCTATAAATATTGGATTAAAAGTAAAACAGGTGAAATCCTCGAGAAATTAGACCCAATGGGCCTTTTCTGTGAAACACCTCCCAAAACTGCCAGTATCGTTTGGAATACCTTTAAAGAATGGAAAGATCAAACATGGATGCAAGAGAGAAAAGAAAAGAATTCACTCAACGCCCCCATGTCTATTTATGAGGTACATCTTGGTTCATGGCAAAAGACATTAGAAAACGAATACCTAAGCTACGCTGACCTAAGCGATAAATTAGTTCAATACGTCAAAGATATGGGCTTTACACACGTGGAGTTCATGCCCATCATGGAGCATCCCTATGCGCCTTCATGGGGCTACCAAATAACGGGGTACTTTGCTCCTTCTTCTCGGTTCGGAGATCCACAAGGATTTATGGCCTTGGTAGAAAGATTCCATCAAGAAGGAATCGGAGTTATACTAGACTGGGTCCCTTCCCATTTCCCAGGTGATGACCATGGTTTACGCAATTTTGATGGCGGTTGCTTGTATGAACACCCGGATCCTAAACGAGGCTTTCATCCAGATTGGCAATCCTATATTTTTGATTACGGGAAAAATGAAGTTCGTAGTTTTTTATTGTCCAATGCGGCGTTTTGGTTAGATCGTTACCACATTGATGGTTTGCGTGTAGATGCTGTGGCATCCATGCTCTACCTAGATTATTCTAGAAATGAAGGTGAATGGGAAGCCAATGTGTATGGGGGAAATCATAATTTAGAAGCGATTTCATTCCTTCAAGAATTAAACATTCACATGTATGGAGAATTCCCTGATATTCAAATGATTGCAGAGGAATCAACCAGTTTTCCTGGGGTTACTAAACCTGTTTTCCAAGGTGGTTTGGGATTCGGTCAAAAATGGATGATGGGCTGGATGAATGACACCTTAAATTTCTTTCATAAAGACCCCATTCACCGTAAATACCATTTAAATGATTTAACTTTTTCACTCATTTATGCTTTTACCGAGAATTTCTGCCTACCCCTTTCGCATGATGAAGTAGTATATGGCAAAAATTCTTTATTGAATAAAATGCCAGGCGATGAATGGCAAAAATTTGCCAACCTTCGGGTATTATTGAGTGAGCAGTTTACGCATCCAGGAAGCAAGTTATTGTTTATGGGAGGTGAATTTGGACAAAATGAGGAGTGGAACCATAATCAGTCGCTGGATTGGCATGAACTAGAAAATCCTTACCATAAAGGGATACAATCAACCGTCAAGGCCTTGAATCAGCTGTATCGAGAAGAAGCTGCTCTTTACAGCAAACAATTCTCCCATGAAGGATTTGAATGGATCGAATCGAACGACCAAGGTAATTCCGTCATTACTTTCATCCGTAAAGGGGAAAATGCTAAACAGCAGGTCATTGTTATCCTGAACTTAACCCCAGCACCAAGAGAAAACTACCGCATAGGCGTACCATTACCTGGTATTTGGAAAGTACTTTTCAATTCAGACAAAAGTGAGTTTGGAGGAAGTGATTACCCTATTTCAGGAGCTGTGATGACCGAAGAAATCAATTGGCAAGGTAAGGCATTTTCCATCTCTTTAAACCTTCCTCCAATGTCAGCTGTTATACTAAAGGCCTAAAACAATAAAGACTCAGAAAAATTCCGAGCCTTTATTCAATCCGCCTAAGTAGTATTTTTAATGTTTGATTCTGTTTCAATACAATTTCGTGCTATTAATCATTGAAATTGTACACAAAAATAGTATTAATATTCTATACTTGAAATAGCATAAAAAAATATTTTTAATTATTCGAATAAAAAATAAAAATAAATTTGGATTACTTTCGTTTGGCGATGATATCTTCCATATCAGAGAGTTCAACTTCCAAAGCTTTGGTGGAAATTGTTATTTCCCAAGCACTTAAACTCAAGGCTAAACTCATTCCAATTAGACCAATTCCGAAAAACCAACGTGCAATCATTTCTTCATTCATGAAAAGAAGAAACATACAAATTACACTAAACAACAAACTGAAAATTGCGATAATTTGCATGGACTGAATCAACTTCATGCGCAATCGTAAATTCTCTATTTGCTTAAAAATAGCGTCCTCTGGATTCTTCTGAAACTTTAGATGTAAATCCCGAATCAAAGATGCCATCGACATAAAACGATTTGTAAAAGCAATCATCAATAAAGAAACCGTTGAAAATAATAATGCGGGAGTTGAGATGCTAAGCTCCATAGGAAATGGTGAATGGTGAATGGTGAATTATAAATTGTAGATTATGAATTATAAATA
Organism: Aquirufa ecclesiirivi; assembly: GCF_011250515.1. Taxonomy (GTDB): domain Bacteria; phylum Bacteroidota; class Bacteroidia; order Cytophagales; family Spirosomataceae; genus Aquirufa; species Aquirufa ecclesiirivi. Next base: position 88,014 of record NZ_JAANOP010000009.1, read on the forward strand.
ATAGATTATCGAATTTCAGGGTTAATTATAAAATCTATTTTTGAAAATTAGAATTAATTATTCTATTAATTTAGATATTAAAAATTTAAAACAAATGAATTAAATAAATGACAATCAGTACATTATAAAACAAAACATTTATAATTCATCATTTACAATTTACTTCCTGTATTCATCCAAATAACGATCCATCTCTTCTTGAATTTTCTTGGCTTCTCGGGCTGAGGAGACCGAAGTATCATCCCCAGCATAAATAATTCCTCGAGAAGAATTAACCAATAATCCAACATTGGAATTCATGGCATATTTAGCCACATCTTCCAAACTTCCACCTTGGGCACCTACACCAGGCACTAAAAAGAAATTATCTGGGGCTATTTCCCTTACTTTTTGTAAAAAATCTGACCGTGTGGCGCCTATGACAAACATCAAATGTTCAGGAGATCCCCACGACATAGCTGTGCGCATTACCCGCTCATATAAAGGCATATAATCTTCGGATTTAGTCATCTGAAAATCATGACTCCCTATATTGGATGTTAATGCCAACAAAATCACCCATTTATCTCGAAACGTTAAAAATGGCTCTACAGAATCTCGGCCCATATACGGTGCCACGGTAATCGAATCAAAATTCAAACCGCTGCTGGAGGGACCAAAAAATGTTTGAGCATATTTCAAAGCCGTATTCCCAATATCTCCTCTTTTGGCATCTGCAATCGTAAATATATCCTTGGGTATATAATCCATCGTTTTCTGTAAACTCTCCCAACCACGAGGCCCCATAGCCTCATAAAAAGCAATGTTAGGCTTGTATGCCACGGCATAAGGGTGAGTAGCATCTATGACCGCTTGATTAAATGCAAAAATGGGATCTTTCTCAGAACGAAATTTACTGGGAATTAGACTGAGATCAGAATCCAATCCTACGCATAAAAATGATCGTTTTTGTTCAATTTGCTTAACTAATTCAGATGAATTCATAGAGATTGGGAAATGACATTGTTTAAATGCCGAAATATGAATAATTTTGGCGCAAATTAAGTTCTTTCCAAGCAATATCAAAAAAACAGGAAAGCAATCACGATCTAGAATTTATGCAATTTATCAAACACCAGCTCCCAGGAGTTATTGAATGTATCCCAACGAAGTTTTTTGATGCCAGAGGCCATTTTTATGAGTCTTATAACCAAAAATTATTTGCTGCCAACGGTATACCAGAAGATTTCGTTCAAGATAATTATTCATTTTCCACTCCCGGTGTTCTTAGAGGATTGCATTTTCAAAAAAATCCACACGGTCAAGGAAAATTAGTACGTTGCATGAAAGGAAAAGTGATGGATGTGATCGTGGATTTACGACAAGATTCTCCTACTTTTGGACAACATGAAAAATTCATCCTCGAAGCTGATAAAGGGAATATGCTGTATGTTCCAGTAGGTTTTGCTCATGGATTTGTTGCCCTAGAAGAAACCATATTTGTATATAAATGCACCGATTTCTGGAATAAGGAAGCTGAATCAGGAATTCGCTGGAATGACCCTACCCTAGCTATTGATTGGGGTGTAGCGCAACCCATCGTATCTGATAAAGATCAAATTTTGCCAGATTTTAATGCTCAAGAGCGAATCTTCTAAAGTAGAATTGCTGAAAAACATTAACTTTGTACCAATGACTCACAAGCTGATTTTATCAAGCCCACTATTGGAAATAACCATATCTAGGTTATGCCAAGAGCTCATTGAAAATCAAATGGAAGGTATTGAAACTGTCATTTTAGGCCTTCAACCTAGAGGCATTTACTTTGCCGAAAGAATTGCCAAAGAATTAAGTAAGCATCTACCTGAAGCACCGCAAATTGGCCAATTAGACGCCACATTCTACCGCGACGATTACCGTAGACGAGATACAGTGGCTCCCAATAGCACGAATATCCCCTTTATCATTGAAAATAAACGGGTTATTCTAATTGATGATGTATTAGCTACAGGTAGAATGGTTCGGGCAGCACTTGATGCCATGACAGCCTTTGGAAGACCTGCCAAAGTGGAATTATGTGTCTTAATCGATCGAATATATAACCGTGATTTACCAATTAATGCCGATTATATTGGGAAAAGTGTCAATACACTTTCCACCGAAAAAGTACTGGTTGAATGGACCGAACAAGGACATGAAGCAGATAAAATTTGGTTAATCACTCATCAATGATGAAATAAATATGTTGAAATCGCCACATTTATTAGGAATAAAAGACCTGGATGCTGAATCCATTGACCTGATAGTAAAAACGGCCAAAGAATTTAAAGAGGTCCTTAACCGACCTATTAAAAAAGTGCCTTCTTTACGCGATGTGACCATTGCCAATGTATTTTTTGAAAATTCCACACGTACACGCCTTTCCTTCGAACTAGCAGAAAAAAGACTTTCTGCAGATACCATCAATTTCTCAGCCTCAGGAAGTTCGGTAAAAAAAGGAGAAACATTACTCGATACTGTCAACAACATTCTAGCCATGAAAGTGGATATGATTGTGATGCGACATGCTAGCCCAGGTGCTCCACATTATTTATCCAAGCACATTAAAGCGAACATCATTAATGCTGGCGACGGTACACACGAACACCCTACCCAAGCACTTTTGGATACCTTTTCTCTCAGAGAAAAATTAGGAGATTTAGCCGGTAAAAAAATAGCCATCATAGGTGATATTTTACACTCTCGTGTGGCTCTTTCCAATATTTATGCCTTAAAAAAACAAGGAGCTCAAGTACGACTATGTGGGCCAAGCACTTTGATCCCCAAACACATACAAAGTCTAGGAGTAGAAGTATCCCATGATGTCAAGGACACCCTAGCTTGGTGTGATGCCGCCAATGTCTTGAGAATTCAATTAGAACGTCAACAAATCAAATATTTCCCATCATTGAGGGAATATGCTCAGTTCTTTGGAATCACAAGAAAAATGCTAGATGAATTACCCAAGGAAATTGTCTTGATGCATCCTGGTCCAATCAACCGAGGAGTAGAATTAAGTTCTGATGCTGCTGATTCACCACATTCCATCATCTTAGATCAAGTAGAAAATGGAGTAGCTGTCCGAATGGCCGTTTTATATCTTTTGGCTTCCCGAGCTTAAAAATTCTTGATAAGCCTGAAAAAGAGCCATTGCTTCAATGCCTTCTCCGCAGGCATAATGCCCCAAAGGACAATTCTTCTTTCCATGGTCCCCACATGGTCTACAACTCAATACTTCTTTCGTTTCTATTACACGATTCCAATCAGCTAAGGGCCCAAAGCCAAAAGATGGAACAGTAGAACAATAAACGGCTACTGTTGGTACATTTTCAGCCGAGCAAATGTGCATGGGTCCTGAATCATTCACAAAGCTCATCTTACTTTGTTGAAATAGATAAGCCGAAGCTAATAATGGATGCTTTCCCGTTTCATTCAATATCACCCGATTACTTCCCTGAAATGCCTCGGCGATTTGAAGTGATAAATCAATTTCTCCAGGTGAACCCATTAATATGACCACCTGACTTTCAGGTAACAAACGAATAAATTCAATCCAAATACGAATGGGTAGTCGCTTGGTTTCCCAGACACTTCCTGGAGAAATACAGATATACTCCTTCTTCCGAATCTCTGGGACTAAGTCGATCTCAGCGGCTTTTAAACAAGGTTTAAAGACCTTCTCCCCTAGCCAAGATTTAACAAGAGCCGTATTTCGTTCTACTTCGTGAATCCCCGTTCCCCATTCATGCTTCACTTTTTCAGTAAAAAATAAAGACATGGGGTTTTTATCAAAACCTACCACTCGCTTTGCTCCTATACTGAGGCTCAAAAGCCCCATTCCAAAAAATCGCTGAATCACATAAACGGCATCAAAATGCGCTAAACTAAGATCATGCCGAAGTTCTAACCAAGAAGACCATTTTCTAGATTTATCGTAAGTCCAGACACGATGTAAATTGGAATAAGGATATGCCTTAAATAGACTTTCATTGCCTTTTCTAACCAAAATATGTATTTCTGTATCTGGAGATTCATTCCGTATTTTTTCTAATAAAGCAGTAGCCAGAACAGCATCCCCTAAAAAAGCAGTTTGAATTAAAAGAACTTTGGAATGCTTAAGCATAGAAAAAAATGAATGAAATGGCCATAAATTTAGTTAAATTTGGGACATTTTTATCCAATTAACTACATGAATTCGATTCAAACCCGAACACTTTCCAATGGCATGATCCTTGTCCACCGACAAGTTGTACATACAGAAATTTCGCATGTAGGCATTATGTTGGACATAGGTAGTCGGGATGAAAATGACTCCGAACAAGGACTGGCTCACTTTTGGGAACATATGGCTTTCAAAGGCACTCAAAAAAAGAATAATATCCAGATTATCAATCGTTTGGAAATTATAGGAGGAGAATTAAATGCCTATACGACCAAAGAAAAAATTTGTTTCCACGCCTCCGTTTTAAGTCCTTATTACGAACGAGCCTTGGAACTTTTGGCTGATATTACCTTTCATTCTACCTTTCCACAGAAAGAAATAGAAAAAGAACGAAGTGTCATTTTGGAGGAAATGTCCATGTATTATGATTCTCCAGAAGATGCCATCCAAGATGATTTTGATGAATTATTGTTCCCAAATCATTCGCTTGGAATGAATATTTTAGGAACGAATGAAACTGTACAGGGATTTCAACAATCCGACTTGCTTCAGTTCATAGAAAGAAATATGGACACTTCCCGCATTGTATTTTCTTCCATTGGTAAATTACCACATGATAAAGTCTTTGTTTGGGCTGAAAAACATTTGGGTCATATTCAGGCTAAAAAACAACAAGTAAAACGCCTTCAACCTATTTGGATGATTCCCGAAAAAAAGGTCGTCAAAAGAGGTGTAACCCAATCTCACGTGGCATTAGGCAGACAATCCTATGCCTTGGCTAATCCCAATCGAATGGCATTTTTCACCTTAATCAATTTATTAGGTGGGCCTGGCATGAATTCTTTACTGAATGTTTCCGTTAGAGAAAGACATGGATTAGTCTATTCCATTGAAGCTAGTTTCACATCCTATATTGACTCGGGGTTTTGGGCCATCTATTTTGGCACAGAACCGAATCAAGTTAATAAATCCATCAAATTGATCATGCGGGAATTTGACAAACTGCAACAAAAAGCATTGTCATTACCTGCCTTACAGAAAATCAAGTCGCAACTTAAAGGTCAACTTGCCATGGCAGAAGAAGGTAATTTAAACTTCATGCTCATGATGGCTAAAAACTTATTGGATCGAGAAAAAATTGAAAGTTTGGATGAATTATTCCTGCAAATAGACGCGATTACATCCGATAAACTACAAAGCTTAGCTCAAGAGATGTTTGTACCCGATCAGCTTAGTTACTTAATCTTTGAACCCTAAGGAATCCCTTGCACCTATACCTACACATTCCATTTTGTCGACAAGCTTGTCATTATTGTGACTTCCATTTTTCAACGGTACTTTCTCAAAGAGAGGTCATGGTGAATGCGATGGTGCAAGAACTGAAAATTCAAAAAGCGTATTTGACCCATAAAAAACTGACAAGCATTTACCTCGGAGGAGGTACACCTTCCCTATTATCGGAAAAACAATTAAATGTGCTGTTTGACCAAATTAACCTTCTATTTTCCATCGATGCAGATGCCGAAATTACTTTAGAAGCGAATCCAGAGGATTTAACTCAGGAATATATCCAAACGCTAAAAAAAACAGGAATAAACCGCTTAAGCGTAGGAATTCAAACATTTAATAATGAAAGTCTTAGGCATTTACACCGAAACCATGACAGTCAACAATCCACTCGTTCTATAAAATATGCACAAGATTCGGGTGTAGATAATATCAGCGTGGATATCATTTATGGCCTAAAAGAACATACTTTATCTGATACGGAATACGATATCCAACAGGCTATCTCGTTGGAAGTTGACCATATTTCTGCTTACAGTTTGACCATTGAGCCAAGAACTGTTTTTGGAAAGCAAAAGGAGAATGGTTTGCTCAAAGAATTACCCGACAATCAAATGGCTGCCCATTTTGAATTAAGTCACCAGCTATTACAATCTGCTGGATTTGAAGCTTATGAAGTATCCAATTTTGCTAAAAACAAACGCTATTCCAGGCATAATTCCAGTTATTGGAACCAAGAAGAATACTTGGGAATAGGCCCATCAGCACATAGTTTCAATGTTCAAAGCCGACAATGGAACGTGGCCAACAATAAGTCGTATATGTTGGCCATAGAGCAAGGAAACCCTCATTTTGAAGTAGAAAATCTGAGTCCAGAAAATCGGATCAATGAATACATCATGACTCGATTAAGAACCATGTGGGGCTTGGATTTGGCGTATTTGAAACAGTCATTGGAACAAATAAACCAAAGCTTGCCAAGAACGGAAATCGAAGAATGGAAAGAAAAGCAATGGGCGAAAGAAATAGATGGATTTTTAATCTTAACAGAATCTGGAAAATTGATTGCCGATAAATTGAGTAGTGATATTTTTCTAATTTAAACCTGCATTTCAATTAAGATTGTATTTTTGCAATCTATTATACCTCAACATCTCAATGGCAAAAAGAATTGACTTAACGAAAGAAGCGCGCCTAGCCACAAAATCGTCTAAATTCGGAAAAGTTAATTCAAGTTCAAGTGTAAAATCCAGCAGTACCTTCAAAAGGTATCTCAAAAAGTTCGCTTGGTTTGTATTTTATGCTTGGATAGCTTCCTTGGTGATGATACTATTGTTGAAGTTTCTCCCCATTTACTTCACTCCTACCATGGCAAGCCGTAAAATCGATGCAATCATGGAAGGAAAGCCTAGTAAAATTTATTCCAATTGGACATCCTATTCAGAAATTGACAAAAACTGTGCTTTAGCTGTCATTGCTTCTGAAGATCAACTTTTCCCAGAACATAAGGGATTTGATTTTGAGGCTATGTGGGGCGCTATGCGTCATAATATGAAGGGAAAACGTATTAAAGGAGCTAGTACCATTTCGCAACAAGTGGCCAAAAATGTCTTTTTATGGCAAGGCAGAAGCTATCTAAGAAAAGGATTAGAGGCCTATTTCACCTTCATGATCGAATTAATCTGGGGCAAACAAAGAATATTAGAAGTCTACCTCAATGTGGCAGAAACGGGTAAAATGACCTTTGGAGTCGAAGCCGCTTGCCGAAAATATTATGGACATTCTTCCTCAGAGGTAAGTCGGGCGGAAGCAGCTAGAATTGCCGCAGTATTACCGAATCCCATCCGTTTTTCCATCCAAAACCCATCCAATTACGTACAGCGGAGAACGAATACAATTCAGCGACAAATGCGGATGCTAGGGGGTAAAAAATTCTTGAGTCAGATTGATTGAAAGCCTACAAGCGATTAATTTTATAACTCAGAACTTGGATCCCAAAAATGCTGTTGGAATCCAATAATTTTATCCTCTTTCACCTGAATTCCCTCCTCTTCCAAAAGTTCTTGCATCCGATTACCCCCAAAGAAATTTTTACCCGTCAAAACTCCATTTCGATTAACCACTCGATGCGCTGGTACATTTTCTAATGTATGTGAGGCATTCATGGCCCAACCCACCATTCTAGCCCCTCCTTTCATTCCTAAATAAGCCGCTATTGCTCCATAAGAAGTCACTTTCCCTTGGGGAATCAGCTGTACAACTTGATAAATAGCATCAAAGGAATTCAGATGGGTAGCCATTTAAATACGATTCTCTAAACTCGAAAATTAATAATTTATAAATTATAATTTATAATCTAATTACTCTTCTTTTCTTTCCTCAATTTCTTTCTCCAACTCACTATACCATTTCTCTCCAAATTTCCGAATCAAGGGCTCCTTTAAAAATTTATATATGGGCACTCCCAATTGTTTCCCATGTGAACAAGCATCTGAGCAGATACTCCAGCGATCATAATTTAAAGCTTGATACTCCGCTAATTTGGCGATACGAATAGGATATAAATGACAAGAAATAGGTTTTCGAAAGTCGATCTTTCCATCAAAATAGGCTTGCTCAATCCCACACTTTAAATACTTTTTATCGTCATAAATGGCATATACACATTCTCTTCCTTCAATGACCGGAGTTGAAAAGTCCCCATCCTCATCTTTGACCCAAGTACCCACTTGCTGTATAACAGCTTTCCCTTCTTCTGATAAATAAGGAGCAATTTGGTCTTGTATGCTTTCTATAATGGCTAGTTCATCCTCCTCTAATGGAGCGCCTAAATCCCCTTCTACACAACAAGCTCCTTTGCATTTACTTAAATCACAAACAAAGAACTCATCGGCTACATCCTCACTGATAACAGTATCGTCAATTAAAATCATTTTATGCTATTTTTCACAAAGGTAAAGATATTCCCAAGCTCTTAAAACAAAAGAGCATTTAGCAATAATCCTATTTTAAAACCGTTAAATGAGAATATTTGGTAATTTTACATGAAATAGGCTTTCAAAGTCATCATTGCTTTATTAATCCATCCTCTATGAATCAAAAAAAGCTACTATTTCTTTTTTTGTTTTTGGTAAGTTGCTCTTTTATTACCATCCACGCTGGCAATCGTACGGATACCTTAAGTTTAGGTAATTTGCGCGTAGCCATTCACCCTTCGGCTAAACCCATTTTGGAAAAAGAATGGGCCATGTTAGGTGCCAATAAAAAATTTGTGGGCATGATGAAAGACAAAATGCGCCTATTTTTCCCCTTAATTGAGCCTATTTTAAAAGATGGAAATATACCCGATGATTTCAAATACCTCTGCGTACAAGAGAGCTCTTTAAACCCCAATGCCGTCTCAACGTCCAATGCCGTAGGATATTGGCAGTTTAAATTAGAAACAGCCAAAGATGTAGGATTGAAAGTAAATAAAGAGGTAGACGAAAGGCGACACATTCTGGAAGCCACCAAAGGGGCAGTCAATTACTTAACTCGAAATAATACCGTATTAAACAACTGGTTAAGCACCTTATTATCCTATCGTTTAGGCTTAGGAACACTTAAAAAAATGCCCTTAGCAACGGATTGGCTTGGAAAATCCATCATAGAAGTTGATTCAAGTACCGATTGGTATGTCCTACGATTCCTAGCTTATAAACATTTTTGGGAAACAGAGTTACAATTAAATTCTACTGAAAACATAGCTTTAGAAACACCAAGCATGATTACTTATAAGCCGGTCAAAGGCAAAAGCCTGATCGACTTATCCGATGAATGGAAAGTAAGTTATGATGATTTAAAAAAATACAATTCTTGGGTATTAAAAGATTGGGTACCGGATGACAAGGAATATACCCTATATCACCCTTCGAATGTATCAATTTTCGAATCTAAAAGTAATGTAAGCTTGGCGGCACAAAGCATGGCATTAACGGCTTCCAATGATACCAATAAATTGTATGTCGAGGCTGAAATTCCTCAAGAAGCACTTTATCCCAAGAAAAAACATAAGCCCATATTAAGCGATAAAGTAGAAACTCGCTTTCATACTGTGGAATCTGGTGAGAGCTTAAGTTCCATTGCGCGCAAATATGAAATGAAATTGCCTGACTTATTAAAGTTAAATGGCTTAGAAATGAGCTCTTTAATAAGTTTAGGACAAAAAATTAAAGTAGCTCGAAAAATACCTATGCTGGAATTAATTGCAGAGCAATTGGATGAAAAAGCAAAAAAACCCCCTATTAACACTCGCAGCAATGAGGTTAAGGAAAAGCCAGAAGAAATTATCCCTGAAGAACCTAAAGTAACGATCAAAAGTACAGGAAGTTCTATTTACATAGACCCAGCCGTTGGTCGAGAAATTACCATTCATTCTGATACTCCCGAAAAAGATAAAAAATCAGATGTCAAAGTAGTGGAAGAAAGAATAAAAAACACAGTGGAAAACACCAAGAATGTACAAGAATCCAAAGCTGCGGTTAATAACCATTCAATCCCCGCAAAAAATAGTATACATGTAGTGAAAGCTGGAGAAACACTTTTTAGAATTGCTTCCCAATATGGGATCAGTGTTCAAAAATTATCTGAATGGAATAAATTAAGTAAAAACCCCAAGATACAAGTTGGACAAAAATTAAAAATTCAGCCTTAAGCTTTCTTTTTGAGAATCAAAAGTCCATCACGCAAAGGTAAGAGCAGGTTCTCTACTCGCTGGTCATGTAGACACTTTTGATTGAAATCCCTAAGTGCTTGGGTTGATTTATCTTTTGCGGATGCATCCACCACTTTTCCACTCCAAAGTACATTATCTACAATAATTAAACCTCCTTTTCTTACCTTATCCACTACAAGGTCAAAATATAAGGCATAATTACGCTTATCGGCATCGATGAAGACCAAATCTATTTCTTCTTGAATGTTCGGAATTTCATCTTTAGCATCCACTATTCGGTAGTCAATTTGAGAACCTAGCGGAGATTGATCAAAAAATGAGCGCGTAAAACGTTCTAATTCTTCATTCACGTCCAGGGTAATTAACTTACCTGTCGACACTAAACCTTCGGCCAAACAAAGGGCAGAATAACCTGTATATGTCCCAATTTCAAGGATTAATTTGGGTTGCATTAAGGACGATATCAATGCCAAAAACCGACCTTGTAAATGCCCAGATAGCATCCTAGGTTGTAAAATTTGGGCATGCGTCTCACGATCAAGACGTTTTAATAAGTCATTTTCAGGCTCAGAAAATGCTCTGGAGTAAGCATCAATGGCTGGGTCTATGAATTCCATGGTATTATTTTATACCGGTATAAAAGAAATCAAAGGAAGTATCAGGTGTTTGATTTAAGGAATAATCATCAACCTGAATGGAATCCACTAATTGATTATTGGCTTTGGAAACAATCAAACGACTCATTCGATTGGCTATATCATAAGGAACTTGTAACCAAGTTCTTGGTAATCTGTATTGCAGATTTAATAGATCAAATCGAGTAATTTTTTGAACTGACTTTTTATTTTCTTCATAATAATCCATCACTTTGGTATTTCCATGTATCCCTTCTGTAATGACCGAAGAAAAGTGTTTTTCCATCAATTTCTGAAGTCCATGGGCATCATATTCTCGAACATGCCATGGATTACGCGTTAAAGAGAATTTCTTATTGACCGTGGTTAAATACAATTTACCACCTGGTTTCAAAACCCTGGCAGCTTCTTGAAGAAAAAAATCGTCATTTTCAATATGCTCAATCACTTGAAAAGTAACTACAAAATCATAGTGATTGGAGGGTAAATCCTTCAATGGCGGCAAAAACATATCAATAAATGTAAATGAAGGATAATTTTTACTTAACTCCTGCATCAACTCCGTATTTTTATCTACACCTGTATAATTACTGACCTGCGGAGCTAATACGCCTACTCCCCTTCCTGTTCCACACCCAATTTCCAAAACATCGCCTGAAACTAAATGGCTCACATGTAAATAAGGGAATAAAAGTCGTTGGTGAATCGGATTATCCGAAGCAATCTCAGAAGAGGCAATTTCAGTCGTTTTATACATATTAGAAAATTTGAATACAAAGGTAGGAATATTCAAATAAATATTTTTTCCTAAATAATTTGGTTTGTATTACAAACTACATTAATATTGCAAACACTATACCACTAAAAACATGTCTGAAACAATACTCAATCCCAATGAGAGCTTAGCCATTATCCAAAAAGTCGTTAACTCCACACGTCAAGATTATCACATTCAACGAAAATTCTACATACTCTGGGGAATTCTCATTGCTGTTGCCAGCTTTTCGCAATATGCTATTGAAAAAAATATATTATCCCTCCCGAAGTATTATCCATGGATATTTTTTCCTGGCGTTGGGCTTATTCTAAGTATCTATTGGGGATACGCTGGCAAAAAAACCTCTTTAAGCTATTACAATCATTTTGTTTTGACGATGTGGTTTACTTTGTACATCGCTTTGGGTTTAACACTTTATATTTCCTTATACAATCAGGTTAGCCCATTCCCTTATATTTTGGTATGTGTAGGTATTGGCACCAGTATTTCAGGCTTCTTGATGAAGAATCTGTTGTTTATCCTATGTGGATTGATTTTTGGAATAGGATCAATTTACTGCTTATTTATACCCTTTCAGCAGCAATTACTTCTCAATGGAGTTTGTATGCTCCTAGGGAATGTTATGCCGAATCTAATATCTCAACATGTTTAATGACTTAGATCCTTTATTAAATTCTCCGGTCCGTCTAGCCGTTATGTCCATTTTACTCACTGTAAAACATGCTCATTTCAATGATTTATTAAAAGAAACCCAAACTACCCAAGGGAATTTAAGTCATCAACTAAAAAAACTACATGAGGCAGGATATGTACAAATAGAAAAAACCTTTAAAAATAATTACCCATTAACCATCATAAGTATTTCCCAAACAGGGAAGAAAGCATTTGAAGTTTATGTAGAAAATATAAAAAAGTACCTCCATTTAAATGAAAACAATACCTAACCATCCTATAAGCCATATCATTTGATTTAATTTCGGGCAATAAATTAGATCCTGGCTCCTTTTAGGAGTCAGGATTTTTTTTTAGTTTAGGACATCATGCACATAAATCAACAAAAGGATAATTTGCTCCCATTTGATGGAGAATTGTATTCATATGGTAGAATTTATACCGAAGAACAGGCTAATAACTTATTAAATACCTTAATACAAAGTATCGCTTGGGAACATGATCTAGTACGACTTTTCGGAAAAACCCATATAACTGCTCGAAAAGTAGCTTGGTATGGTGATCTTGGTAGAAGCTACCAGTATTCAGGTAGTGTAAAACAAGCTCATGCTTGGACTCCAGTCCTATCGGAAATCAAATCTAAGGTGGAGGAAATTTGTCAGGCCAAATACAATGCATGCCTTCTCAATTTATATCATAATGGAAACGAAGGTATGGGATGGCACACAGATAATGAAAAATCCATTGTCACTCATTCAAGCATAGCCTCCTTGAGTCTTGGTTGCCAAAGGAGATTTGATCTTAAACACAATTCCAGTGGCGAAAAAAGAAGTTTAGAATTAGAAAATGGGCAATTAATCAATATGCAGGGATGTATTCAAGAACATTGGAAACATGCTTTAGCCAAATCAAAAAAGATCCATGAACTGCGTATTAACCTTACTTTTAGATTGATGATTTAGCTCTAATTAAGGATTTTAAAGAAAAATGAAAAAAAATCCCGACCTTTGCACTACATTTTAGCTATCCAACGTGTCATTCGAACAAGATCCCAAGCCATACAAGAAGCCCTTTAGGCATTTTACTACTCCGAAAACAGATAATAAAGAATTTGTATTTGGTATTCAATCCGTTTTAGAAACTCTTCGTGCTGGAAAAGAAATTGACCGCTTACTAGTTCAACGGGAATTGGGAAGTATTGAGATTTTGGAATTGGCCAAAGAAAAAGGTATTCAGGTTCAAAAAGTACCCATTGAAAAGCTAAATCGCATTACGCGTAAAAATCACCAAGGTGCTATTGCTTTCGTCTCTGCCATACATTACGCCAAAATTGATAATATCATTGCTGACACTTTTGAGAAAGGCCAAACACCTCTAATTCTGATTTTAGATCGAATTACTGATGTGAGAAATTTTGGAGCTATTGCGCGTACTGCTGAATGTGCTGGGGTTCATGCCATCGTAATTCCTTCTCGCGGAGCTGCTCAAATCAATGCAGATGCCATGAAAACCTCTTCGGGTGCATTAAACTTTTTACCGGTTTGCCGAGAAGAAAACCTAATTAGCACGATCGAATACCTACAAAATGCTGGCCTTAAGGTAATTGCATGTACAGAAAAAACGAAGGATTCTGTTTATGTCAAAGACTTTAAAGAACCCACAGCCATCGTACTAGGTTCAGAAGAAGATGGTATTTCTGATGAAATCATTCGTAAAGCAGATGATTTGGCCGCTATTCCTCAAAGTGGACAAGTAGGATCTTTAAACGTATCAGTAGCCGCAGGTGTTATCATCTACGAAGCTCTACGTCAAAGACTTAACTAAAACTATAATACCTTTTTGATTTGAGTAGCCGATGCCTGTGCGCTAGGTAAAATAGTCACGTCCGCTAAATTCACATGAGCAGGACAAGAGACCATATAGGCGATTAAACTGGCAATATCAGCTGCATCCAATGGTGTAAAGCCTTGATAAACCGATTCTGCCCTTGGTAAATCCCCTTTAAAGCGAACCGCTGAAAATTCCGTATTTACAGCTCCTGGAGCAATATTGGACACTTTAATATTAAAAGGGTTTAAGTCGATACGCATTCCTTGAGATAAAGCCTCTACCGCTGCTTTGGAAGCGCAATACACATTCCCATTGGCATAAGTTTGTTTTCCTGCTATCGATGAAATATTAATGATATGCCCTTGCTCCCGACGAATCATTTCAGGCATCACCATTTTTGATACATATAATAGACCATTAACATTGCCATGTAACATGGCATCCCAGTCTTCTAAAGAGCCTTCTTGAATCGGAGAAAGCCCATGGGCATTTCCTGCATTATTAATCAATAAATCGATATTTTTCCATTCCATTGGCAAACTTTGGAAGGCTTGCTCTACTTCGCTCCAATTTCGAACATCAAAAGTTAAGATATAACTAGGTAAAGAGATGGATTGCTGTAATGCTTCTAATCGTTCACGTCGTCTTCCGCATAGAATCAATTGATATCCTAAATCAGCCAATGCTTTAGATGTAGCAAATCCAATTCCAGAACTGGCACCTGTAATACAAGCAATTTTATTCATGTCAATTTTTTCTACTAAGTTAAGCTCAAAGCTGTCTTCTAAAAAATTTGCTTGTACTTTTGTCAAAAATTGAATTATGAATTATCTAATTGTAGGATTAGGCAACATTGGTCCTGAATATTTATTTACCCGCCACAATATTGGATTTATGGCTTTAGATTATTTAGCCAAACTCAAAGACCTAAAATTTTCACCCGATAGATACGCCAGCCAATGTTCCTACAAACTAAAAGGACATCAAATCCACCTCATCAAACCTAATACCTACATGAATTTAAGTGGTAAAGCGGTGAATTATTGGATGCAACATCTCAAAGTACCCAAAGAAAATATGTTAATCCTGGTTGATGACCTAGCCCTACCCTTTGAGACGCTACGTTTAAAACCCAAAGGATCCAGTGGTGGACATAATGGTTTAAAAAGTATTGAAGCTAGTCTTCAGAGTAATGAATATCCACGTTTACGGATGGGTATTGGTGACAATTTTCCGAAAGGTCGACAAGCCGAATATGTACTAAGTAACTTTTCCGAAGAAGAATTAGGACTTATTCCAGAGGTACTAGAGAGGTCCATTCCCTTCATGGAAACATTTTGCTTAGAAGGCATCCAACAAACAATGAATAAATACAATCAGTAATTGTACTTTTTAAAGAATTTTTGAATTATTCCTAAATTTTTAAATTAGAATTATCAAAATGTATCAAGAAGTATTACCAAATTATATTTTGAAATACTACAAAAAACTTTATATAAATTCTGTTTTTATATTAAAATAACAAATTTTAAGAATTTTTGAAACACAAATTGTCTAAATTCAAGTTTTGCTATATCGAAAAAATACAATAATTTTGTATTGTTGATTTAGGAAATAAATATAACAAAACTTATGAAAAAGAATTTATTAGTGATTAGCTGTTTAGTGGGACTAAGCCTAATCGGAGCGGAAACAAAAGCAAGCGGTACAACTCGTAACAACGAAACGTCGACAAGTAATTTGTCTATCAAGAAGGAAACTTTATCTGAAGTTATTCAGAATTTTATAAAGAAAGATCAAAAAGCAACTAAGCCATCTGCGGCTAGCCTAACTATCTCTATATTAGAAGATTATCAAAATGGCAAGGCAGAATACTTACTTGCAAACAAACAGGATAAAATCACGTTTAACCAAACTATCCAGACGATTTCACGCCAAGCGCAAAATTTCTCTGATGAAAAATCGTTAAACTGGATGAAAGAAATTAACAAATCGGCGAAAGCCATCAATACAATCTGGGCAATTTTAGGTCAAGAACCAGTAATCGAATCAAAATTAGATATTGAATTCGAACAAAGTCCAGAATTAATTGTTGTATTTAAAAATTAGATTGTAAGTAGTTTTCATAGTTAAATAGGTTTAGAGGTAATAAAAAAAGGTGTTGTTCATAACGACACCATTTTTATTTAATCTAAATGATACAATAATTTTTTTTGCATTAATCTTATATTATTCTAAGAAATCATATATATTTGTATAAATTTTCATAGTTAAATAGGTTTAGAGGTTAAATAAATAAGGCCAGAAGCATCTTCTGACCTTATTTTTATGCCCTTAAAGTCCATTTTAACTCACAGAAGCCCCATTCCAAATTCCCATATCTGGCTGAATAAAGGACAATTTTCCATCTTGTCCTTCCGCCATTAAGATCATTCCTTCACTTTCTAAACCCATCATTTTTCGTGGAGCTAGATTCGCTAAAAAAGTAACTTTTCTTCCTATTACCTCTTCCACTTGAAAATGCTCCGCTATTCCGCTTAAAATGGTACGTTGTCTAATTCCATCATCAACCGTTAACTTCAGCAACTTCTTGCTCTTTTCCATTTTTTCAGCTGCAATTACCTGACCTATACGAATATCCATCTTCGCAAAACTTTCGAAATCAATGGTTTCCTTGATTGGATTAGGTTGTTTAGACTGCAATAACATCTGTTGTTTGGTTTGATTCAATTTGTCTACCTGTTTTTGAATGACATCATCTTCCAATTTTTCAAACAATAAACCTGGATTTTTCAATACCGTACCTACAGGGACACTGTCAAAATCACCCAAAAGCGACCAATCTGCCTTCTCTATCCCCAAAGCATTTCGTAATTTTTGCGTGGTAAATGGCAAGAAAGGTTCTAAGGCTATACTGACATGTGACACTAATTGAATCGCATAATTTAATACATGTCCTGCTTTCTCAGGATTTTCTTTCATCAACTTCCAGGGTTCAGCTTCTGCCAGGTACTTATTTCCCAATCGAGCTACCTCCATAGCATAGACTAAAGCATCTCTAAATTTATACCCTTCCAATGCCGCAGCCAATTTGTCCGGAATCTCAGTTAATGCTTGCTTTAAATCTTTTTCCAGTACAGAATCCTCTAATTTAGTTGGAACCTTGGATTCAAAATTCTTATCCAATAAGACAAATGCCCGATTGACAAAATTGCCCAAAATGGCAACCAGTTCGGAATTGTTCTTTGTCTGAAAATCTGCCCAAGTAAAATCCGCATCCTTAGTCTCAGGACTAGAGGCAGTTAATGCATAGCGTAATACATCCTGTTTCCCAGGGAATTCTTTTAAATATTCATGCAACCAAACCGCCCAATTCCTTGAAGTAGAGATTTTATCACCTTCTAAATTCATGAATTCATTTGCAGGAACCTGATCGGCTAATTGATATTCTCCATGAGCCATACACATTGCTGGAAAAATCAAACAATGAAATACAATATTATCCTTTCCAATAAAATGTACAATTCGACTATCCTTGTCTTTCCAATATTTCTCCCAATCCGGCCTTAATTGACTCGTCATAGAAATATATCCAATAGGTGCATCAAACCACACATACAACACCTTTCCCTCATTTCCCTCAATGGGCACAGGAACCCCCCAAGATAAATCACGGGTCATAGCGCGCGGCTTTAATCCATCATTTAACCAAGATTTAACTTGTCCTGATACATTAGGCTTCCATTCAGGATGAGAAGCTACATATTTCTCAAGTTCGGGTTGCCATTGGTCCAAGGGTAAAAACCAGTTTTTCGTTGGCCTTAAGGAAGGCGCAGATCCACTCAAGGTAGATTTTGGATTGATTAGCTCATTGGGCGACAAAGTAGAACCACATTTTTCACATTGATCTCCATAAGCTCCAGGCTGGTGGCAACTTGGACACTCTCCTACAATGTAGCGATCTGCTAAAAATTGACCCGCTTCTTCATCGTAATACTGCTCGGTCACCTCCTCAATAAACTTCCCTTCTTGGTATAACTTCAAAAAGAAATCCTGAGAGATTTTGTGGTGAACCGGATCTGAAGTTCTACCGTAGATATCAAATGAAATACCAAAATATTCAAACGATTGCTTAATTTCTTTATAATAATAATCCACCACTTCCTGTGGTGTTTTTCCTTCTTTTTGAGCCTTTATGGTAATAGGAACGCCATGTTCATCCGTTCCAGAAACAAAAATGACGTCTTTGTTTTGTAGACGTAAAAAACGAACATAGATATCTGCAGGTAAATAACAACCCGCCAAATGACCAATATGTATAGGTCCATTGGCATAAATTAATGCTGCAGTAACAGTAGTCCGTTTAAATTCTGACATATCTCAAATTAAAATGAAATACAAATTTAGCTAAAAAACAGCATTTTGAACTCGAATAAATCTCTTAAAATCTTGAATTTAGGTTTGCATGTAAAAAAACTAAGAGTTATATTTGCGGACATTTTAAAAATCATTACGTACATGTTAATAATTTCAATCAAAGAAAACGAGTCAATAGACAAAGCATTAAAGCGATTCAAAAAGAAGTTCGAGAAGACAGGTGTAGTTAAAGAATTGCGTAGAAGATCTGCTTTCGAAAAACCATCTATCGCTCGCCGTACTGAATTGATTCGTGCGTCTTACAAGCAAAAAACTTACGGGAATATCAATAACTAATTCCCCTAATTTCCAATAATTGACTACTTTCGAGTGATGAATTCGGACGTAGTCAATTTTTTTTTAGAGCATTTATCGGTGGAGCGACGCTGCAGTCCGCACACGATTATCTCCTATGCGACTGATTTAAAACAGTTTAGCCTCTTTCTTGAAGAGCAGCATCAATCCCTTCCTTTGACCGAAGTATCGTCCAGTCAAATCCGACTTTGGTTAGTGCATTTGTCTGATAATTCCCTTGAAAATCGTAGTATAAATCGAAAATTAGCGAGTCTACGAACCTTTTATAAATTTCTACTTCAAAAAGGTCGTATCCAGGAAAATCCCCTTTTGCCCATTCGAACCATTAAAACCAGGAAAAAAATTCCTCAGTTTCTACGCGAAAGTGAAATGGCGGAAATCCCTAGCATTGATGAAACAAATCAAGACTTCGGAACCATCAGAGATCAACTGATTTTATACTTATTGTATGGAACAGGTATGCGTTTGGCAGAACTGATTTCCCTTCAAAAAAGCCATATTAATCTACCTCAAGCTACATTACGTGTTTTGGGAAAAAGAAATAAAGAAAGAATTATCCCTATCCCTGCCTTTCTTTTACAACTCATTCAACGATATTTGACCCTTTGTCCCTTTGAAAGTTTGTATTTAATTGTCGACAATAAAGGGAAGCAGGTCTATCCCATGATGGTACAAAGGCTAATCAAAAAGCAATTAGGCGAGATTAGCACCTTAGAGAAACTTTCTCCCCATGTGCTACGGCATACCTATGCCACGCATTTATTGAACAATGGAGCTGATTTAAATGCGATTAAGGAGCTACTTGGACATGCAAACTTAGCAGCTACCCAGGTCTACACCCATAATTCCATGGAAAAAATCAAAGAAATATACGCTCAAGCACACCCCAAAGCCTAATTAGGCAATATCATAGGGCCTTGTTGATTTATCGGTGACACGAATATATCCGAACCAATGCCTACTAGAGCAAACTGATCCCGCATAGCTTCTGCTACTTGCTTTGCTACTTCTTCTCCTTTTGATAAGGCAAACAAAGAAGGACCAGAACCCGAAATGGAACAACCCAAAGCACCTGCTTGTAAAGCAGCCGCTTTCACCTCAGCAAATTGAGGAATTAATATAGCCCGAGATGGTTCTATAATGACATCCACGAGGGAACGACCAATCAAGGCATAATCAGGAAGCATTAATCCTGCAACCAAACCAGCCACATTTCCCATTTGTGTAATAGTCGTCGACAAAGAAATCTCTTTATCTAAAATACCTCGCGCATCCTTGGTATTGACTTCAATGTGCGGATGCACAATACTGGCATATAATTCAGAAGGGGTCGCAATTTGAATAATATCCAATGGATCGTAACTTCGAATGATGATGAATCCACCCAATAAACTAGGTCCTACGTTGTCAGCATGAGCAGAACCACAAGCTACACGTTCTCCTTCCATAGCGAATGGAAGTAGTTCTTTTTGAGTCAAAGGCTTATCCATCAATTCATTAGCAGCAAAAACACCCGCCACGGCCGAAGCAGCCGAAGAACCCAATCCCGAACCTAATGGCATGTCTTTGTGCAAGGATAAATTAAATCCTTGATCCTCGCGACCGATATGTGTCAAGTATTTTTGTATGGCTATGCCAGCAGTATTTTTTGCTACTTCCAGCGGCAAACGACCATCATCACCCGTAATTTCAATGATGCTAATTCCTGGTTCAGCTCTTTTCTCTAAGACAATTTCATCGCCAGGTCGATTGACTGCAAATCCGAAAATATCAAATCCACAAGCGACATTGGCTACTGTGGCAGGGGCATAAACACGTATCTTTTCCATATTATGCTAAATAGCTACCCATTGAAACAATATCGGCAAATACACCAGAGGCTGTCACCTCGGCACCTGCCCCTGGCCCTTTAATTACTAATGGGCGATCGTGGTATCGTTTGGTGGTAAAAGCAATGACATTATCAGCTCCATCCATTTGATAGAAAGGATGTTGTGCGTCGATTTCACGCAAACCAATCGTGATTTTTTGATTTTCTAAAGCTGCTATATAACGTAAAACATGGCCTCTTTCAGCGGCTGAGGCTACCATTTTTTCAAAATAATCGTTCGCCTTTTCTAATTCCAAAAAGAAATCATCTACTGTAGCAGCATGTTCACAAGCTGGAGGAATGATTTTTTCAATGGTGATATCCGTAAACTCCAGTTTGAGACCAATTTCACGACTTAAAATCAATATTTTTCGAGCTACGTCCATACCGCTCAAATCTTCTCTGGGATCAGGTTCGGTATATCCTTTAGCCTTGGCTTCTCGCAACACTTCGGCAAATGAGCGTCCTGGTTTAAATTGATTGAATATAAAGGATAAAGTACCTGACAAAATACCCTCAATTTTTTCAAATCGATCACCTGAGGCAATTAATCCTTGCAAGGTATTAATAACAGGCAAACCTGCTCCTACATTGGTTTCGTATAAAAATTTGACTCCTTTTTCTAAAGCTGTTTGGTGTAACTCCGCATACAAAGGATAAGGGCCAGAATTGGCCACTTTATTGGGAGTTACAACGGAAATATTCGACTTAAATAATCCTAAATAATGGGAATAAATTTGTTTATCCGCAGTACAATCCGCAAAAATGGAATTTGGTAAATTAAGGGCTTTTATTTTTTCAATAAAGGCAGGCAAATCTTGAGATTTCCCCTGTTGTGCCAATTGATCTAAGGCCGATTTTACATCTATTCCTTTTTCTTGAATGAGCTGTTGTCTTGAATTAGCAATACCGACTAATTTGACTTTCAGTCCACGATATTTGGCCAAATAGCGTTCTTGTCCAGCTAATTGATACAATAGAGTCTTACCAATTAATCCCGTGCCCACTAAAAACAAATGCAATGTTTTTAACTTCGAAAAGAAGAAGGTTTCATGAATGACATTCAGAGCTTTGGACAAATCCTTCTGCTCAATGACAACGGATATATTTAATTCGGAAGAACCTTGGGCAGTTGCCACAATGTTAATCCCGTTTTTACCTAAAACAGAAAATAATTTACCACTTACACCTGTGTGCTTCCGCATCCCCTCACCTACCACGGCTATAACGGACAAATTGGATTGTATATCAATGCCCTCAATGTCACCGATAAGCATCTCCTGTGCGAATTCTGCTTCCAAAATTTCTCTCACTCGAACGGCATTTTGCGGTTCAATGGCAAAACAAATCGAGTGTTCAGAAGAAGCCTGAGAAATTAATATGACTGATATTTTTTCTCGAGCTAACACAGTAAATAATTTAGCCGAAACCCCAGCTACTCCTATCATTCCTGATCCTTGTAAATTAACTAGGGCCAAGGAATCAATGGAACTTATACCCGTAATAATGTATGGATTGGGTTTTTGTTCCTTACTAACAACTGTCCCTTTAAAGTTCAAATTAAAGGTATTCAACACCCGAATGGGGATATTTTTTGCGAAAGCTGGCTGTAAAGAAGGTGGGTATATCACTTTGGCGCCAAAGTGTGTCAATTCCATAGCTTCCGCATAACTAATGGAAGGAATGGTAAAGGCATTAGTCACTTTACGTGGATCGGCAGTCATCATACCATCTACGTCCGTCCAAATTTCAATTTCTTTAACGCCTAAAGCAGCCCCAATGACCGAAGCGGTATAATCTGAGCCCCCACGACCGAGTGTCGTTGTTTCTCCAAGAGCATTCGAACCAATAAATCCTGTGATCAAACAGATTTCATCAGCATGTTGCTCAAAAAAAGCTTGAATCAAGGTATTGGTTTGGGCAAAGTCAACCTCTGATTTTCCAAAGGTATCATTGGTTTTTATGAACTGACGAGCATCGACAAAGAGAACAGGCAAGCCTTTTTCTTTTAAGATGGCTGTAATTAAAGAGGTGGATAATCTTTCCCCAAAACTGACCAATAAATCCGAGGTTTTAGGAGAATTTTCTTTGACTAAGGCAATCCCCTTTAATACGTCCCTTAATTCATTCACTAGAGTACGAATTTGGGCTATAACTTGGGATTGTCCTTTTAAGGGAATGAAGTGCTTAATGACTTCAAAATGCCTTGTTTCGATGGATTCAATCAATGGCAAATAAGGTTCTTTACCTTGTGATGCTAATTTACCTGCCTCCAACAACGAGTTGGTAACTCCGCTCATTGCGGAAAATACCACGGCAAACTGTTTTGATGATTTCCAATTGGATTCAATGACGGATAAGACGGATTGGATACTCTCGACGCTTCCACAACTGGTCCCTCCGAATTTTAAAATTTTTTCCATTAATAAAGAAGAGAAAATGATACTTGCCTCTACAAACAGGCAAGAATTCGACAAATATACGAGATTAGGCGGTATTTTTTCCTATAATTCGATGACCTCCATGGCGTCTTTTCGATATTTTTTGATAGTTTTCGGAAAGAACGGATATATTTCCATCTACTTCAAAAACAGCCAGATTCACATCTTCCATTTTTTCAACGCCGTGCTCTCGAATAGCTGCCTCTAATTCTTCCTTCGTTAAGTTAGCTTCTTTCAATCCAGCCGTTTTTAATGCACCTTGATAAATCAGCAAAATAGGTTCACCATCGATCACTTTGGAAAATATTTTGTTGGAAATCATGACTTTTTTTAAGGTAAAATTCATGATAAATAAAGCCAAAGCAGCTACCAAACCTCCTATCAGGGTCGTGTCGTTTCCAACCATAGCCGTTTGAACAGAATTAGATATTAGCAAGATAAAAACGACATCTACCACAGATAATTGGGCAAATTCTCGCTTTCCAAAAAGACGAATAGCCGCCACGATGAACACGTAGACGGCTATTGATTTAAGGGCAATAAGGATATAGCCCTCCATGTTATTTTTTCTTTTCTGCTGCCATCACCATGGATAGGTTCAATTTGGCAGCTAAGTCATACACGTTCGTTAATTCCTGAACCGTTTGATTGCGATCCATACGTACAATTAATGTAGCTGCTTTTTTCGCAGATACTGCTTGAGTCAACTCGGTTTCTAAATTGGCAAAATCAACTGGATTGTCGTCGATGAAGTAATTCCGATTCTCATCAACCGTTAAGCGAACCACCTCATTAGCAGGAGTTGGCGCTGGTTTAGCTGTTTCAGGAAGCAGAAGCTTAATAGCGTCTGGCGAAGCTAAGGTAGATATCATCAAGAAGAACATGAGCAAGAAGAATAAAATATCTGCTAGTGCTCCTGTTTCAACTTCCGAGGCTTCTCTATTTCGTTTTCTAAAATTCATACCTCTTAAACTTTATTAGCTGGTTTATGAAGGATATCTAAGAAATCAATCGCTGTAATTTCCATTTTATTGATTGTACGATCAATCATGGTCATTAATAGGGTATACAATACATAGGCGATGATACCGACAATTAAGCCTGAAGCAGAAGTCACCATTTTCTCATAAATACCCCCTGCAATGGTTGAAATATCAATTTTATTGGAAATAGAAATATTATGAAAGGTACGAATCATACCCGTTACTGTACCTAAGAATCCAAACATAGGAGCTATACGTGCAATAGCACTCAAGATTCCTAAATTCTTTTCCATGTTATAAATTTCCACTTTGGCTTTATTTTCTATGGCTGTCTCTATATCGCGAATAGGAGAACCTAGTCTACTTAATCCTTTCTCTAATAACTTAGCAATGGGATATTGAGAAGTTTTGCAATAAGTAATGGCCCCTTGAACATTTCCATTCACGAGCATATCGTTAATCGTATGCAAGAAATTCTCATCCAACTTGGCTGTTTTACGAATATATAAATACCGCTCAATAAACAAGAAAACTGCTCCTGCAAATAAGAATCCGATGGGATACATCACATATCCTCCTTTTCCTAATAGATCAAGTACAGAGAACTCTTCCACTACTTTGGTAGCTTGTTGAACCGGCTGGGCATTGACAATGGAATCGGAAACTGCAGCGGACACTGAATCGAGAGTCGAACCTGCTTGAAGTAGAATGGAAGCTAGCGATAAAGCCATAAAAGATAAGTCTTAAATAAGGTTTACAATTGTTTACAAGTTTACGATTTTTTTTTCAAAATCTCTAGTCCTATTTATCGGCCTGAGATTGCATAAAAAACCAATATCCTTCTTTTAAGCTAAACGTAGAAATCCACATTTCAGGTATATGGTATCGGCCTAAAACTTGAGAAATTAATGCATTGGCATAAGGCAAGATACTAGCCCGGAACATTTTCATACCGGGTAATTTGACTCTTTCTTTATAGGATATTTGATCAATGAGCTCTTTATTCTTTTGAAATTGATTGATTGACAAGGGGCAGGAACTAGAGAAGGACATCTTCTTCTCCATTTGAGCCAATTCTAAGTCGAGCAGGGTCTCAAACGCTCCAGCAGCACCTATCAAAACTTGAGGCATATTATTTTTACATAATTGATCTAAAGGCTCCAAAGCTTGCTGAATGAAACTTAATAGGGAACTATCGAGACTTTGATCATACTCTCCATGCACATGAAATAAAGATTGCAATTGTAATCCGCCGATTTCGAGACTCATTTTCCCCAACACTTGATTTTCCTGAAATAGAATAAATTCCACACTTCCTCCACCAATATCCATCACTAAGCTAATGGCATGCCAAGGCTTAGGTAAAGACGATTGAATTCCTTGATAGATTAATTCAGCCTCTCTAATCCCAGAAATAATCTCAACCTGAATCCCTAATTGGCTTTGTACTCTTGCTACGAATTCAGGCGTATTTTTAGCCCTTCTTAAAATACTAGTACCTAATGCAATCACCTGATTTTCTGAACATTGATACGAAAGAGCTATTTGTTTGAATTCCTTCAAAGCTTCAAAGGCCCTTCCCATGGCATCATCCTGCAATAGGTTGGAATCCATGGCACCTTTACCCAAAGAAACTGGCCTTTGTTCGTGGGCTAAAATTTCCATTTCGCCATTAGATACATGCTTTTGTGCAATCAATAATTGGAAGGTATTTGTACCTAAGTCGATAATTGCACAAGGCTTCATGATTATTTCTATTTTGGAACAAAATTAATCCCAATTGAGGTTAAAGTCCTGAATTATTTTCTTTATTTTAGAGGAAACGTTCGCTTCCTCCATCTCAACAAAAATTTATGCTGGATCCAAACTATGATGAAAACAAGGAAGATATACATTCTTCTGTTCAGCGTTTCGAAAAAATGATTTATCAGCATGAAAATTCTTTTTTTGATGTTGAGACTTTAGAAAATATTGCCGAGTACTATTTTGTTCATGCCAAATTCGATGAAGCTCTGAAGGCCTGTGATTTAGGCTTGACTCATTTTCCCTATACCTTAGAATTAATTTCCTTGAAAGCGCAGATTCTTGGTGATATGCAAAAGCCAGAGGAAGGAATGGAATTAATTGAAAATGCTATTCTATTATTCCCAACAGATTTAGAAATCATGTTGGTGAAAGGCTCTTTACTCAGTCAAATGCAACAACACGAAGCGGCCGTTGAGGTCTTTTTGGCTGCATTAGAAATTGCTGAAGAAAAAGACGAAGTATATTTTAGATTGGGATTAACATATCATGCTTGGTCTAAGCCTAGGGAAGCGGTGGATATGTTTAAAAAGGCTTTAGAAATCAATCCAGAAAATGAAAATGCTTTAGTAGAATTAGCCAATTCATTGGATGATATTGGTAAAATTGAAGAAAGCATTCCTTTCTATAAACAATTCATTGACGAAGACCCATTTTCCTACACTGCTTGGTATAATTTAGGCATTGCCTATTCTAAACTCAAACAATACGAAAAAGCGATCGATTCGTATGAGTATTCTTTAGCCATTGAGCCCAATTTTGGTTCATCTTTGTTCAATCTTGGGAATACGCACATGAACTTACAGGATTATGTGCAAGCGGAAGAAAATTACCGTCAATGCTTGAAATACGATGAGCCCAATCCCGAATTATATTGTTGCTTGGGAGCAAGTTTAGAAAGACAAAAGAAATTCAAAGAGGCGATTGAATTCTACAAAGAAGCCATTAAAATTGATCCACTTTGGGATGAAGGATATTATGGTTTAGCTGTTTGTTTGACCGAATTAGACAAATGGTTTGAAGCTCTACATTTTTTAAAAAAATCGCTGAAGCTTAATGAAAGCAATCCGCTTTATTGGACAGGTTTAGCGGATGTAGAAGCTTATTTAGGTAATACCCTTTCAGCGGATGAAGCCTATCAAAAATCGATTGAATTAGATTCTTTTTTTGCTCCTACCTGGATAAAATGGGCTCAATTACATTTTGAATTAGAGGATTATGAGAAATCAGCAGATATTATGTTATCTGCCATAGATGAACTACCGGAAGAAGCCGAATTATATTATCGCTCTGCTGTCTACCTAATTAAAGCAGGTCAATTCAAAGACGCCTTTCATTTTCTAGAATCAGGCCTTCTATTGGATTACGACAAACATGAAGTCATATTTGAATTTTTCCCAAATTTAGAAACACAAAAGGCTATTTTTAAACTGATCCAACAGTATAAGAAATAACCTTACATGTAGTTTTGAAACCACTTATACCTAATTACTTTTCTATTTCTCTACATTTTGGCATTTTCCGTACTTATCAAATTCCAACCCTAATTTTTATGAAAAGAACATGTATCATTGCACTCTTGTATGTCATTGGTATTAGTGGCCTACAAGCTCAACAAAAATCAAAAACAGTAAGCTCAGCGCCAAAAACAACGACCGTTTCGGCCAAAACAAGTTCCTTAAGTATTCCCGAGAAAATCACTTCTGCGGAAGGTATCACGGAATATCGTTTAGCGAATGGTTTGAAAGTATTATTATTTCCAGATCCATCTAAACAAACGGTTACTGTCAACATCACTTATTTGGTGGGTTCACGCCATGAGGGTTATGGAGAAACAGGTATGTCCCATTTATTGGAACATATGGTATTTAAGGGTACCAAAGAAAAACATAAAGATGTAGCCAAAGAGATTACGGATCATGGCGCTCAATTTAATGGAACCACTTGGTTAGATCGCACCAATTATTTTGAAACGTTTGCCTCTACAGATGAAAATTTAGATTGGGCCTTGGATATGGAAGCTGATCGTATGGTCAATTCTAGAATTGCCAAAAGTGAATTAGAGACAGAAATGACGGTAGTTCGCAATGAATTTGAAATGGGTGAAAATGACCCAGGATCGGTATTAAGTGATCGTATTGTATCTACCGCATTCTTGTGGCACAATTATGGTAATTCCACGATTGGTGCTCGATCAGATATCGAAAAAGTGCCTATTGAGAACTTGCAGGCTTATTATAAGAAATATTATCAGCCGGATAATGCGGTATTATTAGTAGCTGGAAAATTTGATCCAGTAAAGACGTTGAATTTAATCAATCAAAAATTTGGTGTAATCCCTAAACCTGATCGTGTATTAACGAAGACTTTTACGGGAGAACCTACTCAGGATGGAGAGCGTCAAGTAACACTTCGTCGTGTAGGAGATGTTCAAGCCGTAGGTGCTGCTTACCACATTCCTTCTGGATTACATCCAGATTATATTGCTTGTGATGTATTTGTAGATTTATTGACGGATGCTCCATCAGGTAGACTTTACAAAGCATTGATTGATACGAAAAAAGCGGCGTCTCAATTTGGATATAGTTTCCAATTAAAAGAACCTGGTTTGGTATATTTTGGAGCTGAGGTACCCAAAGATAAATCAGCTGATTCGGTACGTACCATTATGTTGGAGACTATTGAACAATTTTCTAAGACGCCACCAACCCAAGCTGATGTAGATCGTATTAAACAGAAAAACATTAAAAACATTGAATTATTATTAAACAATGCTCAACGAGTGGGTGTTGGTTTATCTGAATACATTGCTCAAGGAGATTGGAGATTGTTATTTCATACTAGAAATTTAGTAGAGAAAATCACTGCGGAAGATGTGCAACGTGTGGCACAAAAATATTTCAAAGCTTCCAATCGTACTTCAGGAATTTTCTATCCGACGGAAAAACCAGATCGTGCTGAAATTCCTGAGGCAAAAGAAGCAGAAGATATCCTAAAAGATTTCAAAGGTAGAGCTGCTGTGGCAGAAGGTGAAGCATTTGATCCTTCTCCAAGCAACATTGATTCTAGAACTAAAAAGGAAACGATTGGTTCCGTTAAAGTTGCTTTATTAGCTAAGAAAACTAGAGGTAACTCTGTTTATGCCCGTATGACCTTGAGATTTGGTGAAGAAAAATCATTATTAGGTACAGCTACAGCTGCTGATTTAGCTGCTGATATGTTGACCAAAGGAACTTCCAAGCATACTCGTCAACAATTCCAAGATGAATTAGATAAATTAAAAGCTCGAGTTTCAATATCAGGTGGAGCTACTCAAGCCAATGTTTCCGTTGAAACGACTCGTGAAAACTTAGTTCCTGCGTTAAAATTAGTAGCAGAAGCACTTAAAACTCCGGTTTTCCCAGTTGATGAATTTGAGAAATTAAAACAAGAAAATTTAACTCAAATTGAATCTCAAAAAAGTGATCCTCAAGCGAAAGCCATTGAAGCTTTAAATCAAGTTAGAACGGGACATTATGCCAAAAATGATGTACGGTATAACCCAACTTTGGCTGAGCAAACGGCTCTTTATAGTGCAGCAAAATTAGAGGATGCTGTTTCATTCTATAAGAATTTTTATGGCGCAAGTTCAGCTACTTTTTCTGTGGTAGGAGATTTTGATGAAAATGAGGTAAAAGATTTGATTAAATCTGAATTTTCAACTTGGAAATCACCAAAGCCATATACTAGGATTCCAGAAATCGTGGCAGATATTAAACCTGTCATTAAATCCATAGAAACACCTGACAAGGCTAATGCATTTTTTGTAGCTTATCAACCTTTGAAAATTTCTGATACAGATCCTGATTATGCGGCTATGGAAATCAGTAATTACATTTTAGGCGGAAGTCCAGGACTTGCTAATCGTTTAATGGGTCGTATTCGTCAAAAAGAAGGTTTGTCGTATGGTGTTGGATCTCAATTTAGTGCACATCCTATTGATAAATCTGGGAGTTTCTTGACTTATGCCATTTATGCACCTGAGAATTTGGCTAAACTAGAGGCCGCATTCAAAGAAGAAATTGAAAAGGTTTTAAAAGATGGTTATACAGAAAAAGAGATTGAGGAAGCTAAAAAATCTTGGTTGCAAGGAAGACAAGTTTCACGCTCACAGGATAATGCTTTAAGCAACTCATTGAATAACAATTTATTCTTGAATCGTAGCTTTAAGTTCTCTGAAGAATTAGACAAAAAAGTCAATGCATTGACATCGGATCAAATTTTACAAGCTACTCGTAAAACGTTGGACTTGTTGAAAATGTCCTTAATTAAGGCTGGTGATTATGAAGGAGCAGCTAAGAAAAAAGCAGCTAAAGCAGAAAACACACCAAGTAATACGGGAGCTGTAGGTGGTGCTCCAAAGCCCTAGCAGTACTACGGCTAAACCAAAACAAAAGCCCTAGCAGTGCTAGGGCTAAACCATAAAAAAAAGCCGAAGCTGTATACTTCGGCTTTTTTTATACTAGCAGAATTCCTCAAAAACTCCTTCTAAATGAGCTGAAATCAATTCAGCAGATCGGCCTTCAATATGGTGACGCTCAACAAAATGAACTAATTCACCATCTTTGAATAATGCGATAGACGGAGATGATGGTGGATATGGCAAAGTATACTCTCTTGCCTTTTGTGTGGCTTCTTGATCAACACCAGCAAAAACTGTTACTAAAGTATCTGGTTTTTTTGTAGACGCAGCTACTGCTTCTTTCACGCCTGGACGAGCAGTGCGAGCAGAACAACCACAAACTGAATTGATGAACAATAAAGTTGTACCTGGTTTCGCCAACACTTCTTCCACTTCTGAGGCTTGTTTCAATTCTTGAAATCCACCCTCTACAATATCCATCCTCATAGGATGTACTAAATGTTCTGGATACATATTAATCTATTTAAATTTGAATGTGATAATTATTTACATAAAGCCAAGTTCTAATTTGGCAACTTCCGACATCATATCTTGAGAATATGGCGGATCAAAAGTTAATTCTACAGAAACCTCTGCCACACCTTCAATCTCCCTAATTGCCTTTTCAATATCCACGGGAATACTTTCTGCCGAAGGGCAAGATGGTGAAGTCAAAGTCATCAATACATATACATTATTGATTGGAAATATCTTGATTTCATAAATCAGACCTAGCTCATATACATCCACAGGAATCTCTGGATCGTATACTGTTTTAATGGCCTGTACAACCTTTTCCTTTAAATCCGCTTCAGTTAGCACTGAACCTGGTGTCGTATTTTCCATATCTTAAGCTTGTGAAGAATAGGCAAGTGCATAATTTTTCATTTGTTTCACCATGGACAACAGTCCATTGGAACGGGTTTGAGCTAAATGTTGACTCATTCCAATTCGATCGATGAAGTATAAATCTGCTTTCATAATATCCGAGGGGGTATGTTCAGAAAGCACTCTTATCAACATACTGATTAACCCCTTAACAATGACTGCTTCTGAATCTGCTTGAAAAATCAATTTCCCTTCTTGCATAAAAGCATGAAGCCAAACTCGACTCTGGCAGCCTTTAATAACGTTTTCTTCCGTCTTAAATTCATCTGACAGTCCGGGTAATTTCTTACCTAGGTCGATCAAATATTCATATTTATCAGCCCAATCTTCAAAGAGACCAAACTCTTCAATCAATTCTTCTTGTGTATCGTTTATACTCAAAGCCATATTATAATAACATTGTAACTACTCGTTTCAAACAAACAACAAATCGGTCAATTTCCTCTTTGGTATTGTAGAACGAGAAAGAAGCCCGACAAGTTCCGGGTATATCAAATCGTTGCATCAAAGGTTGAGCACAATGGTGCCCTGTTCGAATAGCAATCCCAAATTTGTCTAACAAAACTCCTATATCTTGTGGATGAGTTCCTTCAATTAAAAAACTTATAACTGCAATTTTATTAGGTGCTGTGCCAATGATTTTTAAACCATCAATTTGACCTAATTGTTCTGTTGCATAGTTTAATAGTGCATTTTCTTGTTCTTCCACCCACCCTTTTTCAAGTGAATTCAAGTAATCAAAAGAGGCCGAAAAGGCTATTACATCTGCAATATTAGGCGTACCTGCTTCAAATTTATAAGGCAATTCATTGTAAGTCGTACCCGCAAAACTCACTTCTTTAATCATCTCCCCTCCTCCCTGATAAGGTGGCATAGATTCCAATAAGTCGCGTTTACCATATAAAACTCCTACGCCGGTTGGTCCAAATAATTTATGAGCTGAAAAGGCAAAAAAGTCCATATCAAAGCGTTGCACATCCATTTCCATATGCGCCACCGATTGTGCGCCATCAATCAATATCTTAGCTCCATGGGCATGGGCTAATGCGATCATCTCTTGAATTGGGTTTATTGTTCCAATGGCATTGGAAACATGATTTACAGCTACTAGTTTAACCGTATTTTCCTGTAATAATTTCTGATAAGCATCCAAATCCAATACCCCTGAATCGAGCACTGGAATAACCAAAACCTCAGCACCCTTTTCCAATGCAATCATTTGCCAAGGCACAATGTTGGAGTGGTGTTCCAAATTAGAAACAAGAATTTTATCACCAGCTTCAAAATTTGCTCTCCCAAAAGTTTGAGCCACCAAATTGATACTTGCTGTAGTACCTGATGTAAAGATGATTTGATCACTTGATTCGGCATGCAAAAAAGACTGAATCTTTTTTCGCGTCAACTCATAAGCTGCTGTTGCTCTTTCGGCCAAAGCATGTATTCCTCGGTGAATATTGGCATTATCTTCAGAATAATACTTATTCAATGCCTCTAATACGACTTTCGGCTTTTGGGTGGTAGCAGCATTGTCAAAATAGATCAAAGGAGAACCATTGACTTGTTGGTCTAACACAGGAAAATCTAAGCGAATTTGTTCAATGCTGGCCATGGTACTAATTTGACAAATCGACGGATTGTTGAATTTTAGCGATAATTTTCTCGGTAAGAGACTCTCTCAACACCGGATGCTCTACTTTATTGATTACTTCTTGAACGAATGCCAATAGCAATAAAGTTCTAGCTGCTGGTAAAGAAATCCCTCTGGAGCGCATATAAAACAAGGCCTCTTCATTTAATTGGCCCGTGGTAGTACCATGTGAACACTTCACATCGTCTGCCCAAATTTCCAATTGAGGTTTTGTATTCATGGTAGCTCTGGTAGAAGCCAATACATTGCGGCAAGATTGAAAAGCATTGGTTTTTTGAGCGTCTTGACGAACAAAAATCTTTCCATTAAATACGCCAGTGGCATTTCCTAACAAAACTCCTTTATACAATTCGTTGGATTCAGCATGGGGCATGCGGTGATCGACCACGGTATGGGAATCCATTAACTGATTTTCGCCTGGAACGTATAATCCGTTCAAATTGGAAACTACCTGTGAACCTTCAATGTAGAAATGCAAATTATTTCGAATCAAAGAGGCATTCAATGAAAAAGTAAAAGTATCGACTTGGCTACCTTCTGCTTGATAAATGAAGGTATGGTCAATATGACTCACTCCTTGCTGAAAATCTTGATCTTTCAAATAGGTAAATTGAGCGCCTTTAGAAACAAAGATCTCTTGAACAAAATTGGATAAAATATCTGCAGAACCCGTGGAGGTTTGTTGCTCCATTAAACTAACCTTTGCTCCTTCTTCTAGATAAATTAGCAGTCTAGATTGTACAGAAGATGATTTTTCCGTAGAATTCACCTGGTACTGATGCAGGATTGCTTTCGAAATTTCTACATCTTTTTTGATCCATAGTACGGTATGCTGTGGAGCGAGTGCCACATTCAAGTCGTATAATGAATTCTGGTCTAAAATGGGTTTTTTATCAGACCAAATTTCCTGAAATTCAGGACATTTCTGAATAAATTCATCAAAACTCAATACCTCCATTCCTTCATTTGAACTAGGCTTTTCTATACTTAGATAGGCATCAGAAGAACGAATAATCAATTCTGCCCAATCGGCTGAAACAGGCAGATTGGAATTTCCTTTGGGAAACCAATTTCTGTCTATTCCATTAAAATCTTTTAATGAGGTGTATTTCCACTCTTCCCATTTTGAAGTAGGAAAACCTTTGTCCAAAAAATGACTCAGCGCTTTACCTTTCTCAGATTCTGGATCTAGCTTTTGGGCAATGCCTTGTAATGTTGTATTTAATTCAGCTGATAACATATCTTATTGATCTACTTCAGATTTAATCCAATCATAACCTCTTTCTTCTAATTCCAAAGCCAATTCTTTGGTTCCCGACTTCACTATACGTCCTTTATAAAGCACATGTACATAATCTGGAACGATGTAATCCAATAATCGTTGGTAGTGAGTCACTACGATAGTGGCATTATTTGGACTTTTCAATTTATTAACCCCTTCTGCTACAATACGCAATGCATCAATATCCAATCCTGAATCTGTCTCATCCAAAATCGCTAGCTTAGGATCTAAAACAGCCATTTGGAAGATTTCATTTCGTTTCTTCTCTCCTCCTGAAAAACCTTCGTTTAATGCTCTACTTAATAGTGATTGATCAATGTTGACATAAGCCATTTTCTCTTTAAACATCTTCAAAAACTGAACCGCATCCATGGGATCTTCTCCACGGTATTTGCGAATTTCATTCACGGCAGACTTCAAGAAATTGGTGGTTGATACCCCTGGGATTTCTACCGGATATTGAAATGCTAAGAAAATTCCTTCTGCGGCTCTAGCTTCTGGAGCTAAATCCAACAAGTCTTTACCTAAAAATTGTACAGTACCTTCTGTAACTTCATAATCTTCACGACCCGCTAAAACGGATGCTAAGGTAGATTTTCCTGAACCGTTAGGTCCCATGATGGCATGTACTTCACCAGCTTTTACTTCTAAATCAATTCCTCGTAAAATTTCTTTTTCTCCAATAGAAGCGTGTAAATTTTTAATTGACAGCATAATGTTTGTATTTGATTCTTGCTTTGAATCACAAAATTATAACCTATACCTTGGAAAAACCATAGCTTATTTAGATTCACTCTAAACAATAGCGATTATTCTCCATTTTTTTTATAATTTTGCATCAAATACAAAATTCATCACCATGATAACGATATCTGATTTAGCAGCCGACCGTATTAAAGAGTTGAGATCAAAAGAAGGTTTAACGGAGGAATACAATATCCGTGTCGCGGTAGAAGGCGGAGGATGTTCTGGTTTAATGTATCAATTGGATTTTGCGGCAGAGCCACAAAGCTCCGATATGATTTTTGAAGATAAAGGAGTGAAAGTGATGGTGGATAAAAAATCCATCCTATACTTAGCTGGTACTGAATTGGATTTTTCTGACGGACTAAATGGCAAAGGTTTTCAATTCAAAAACCCGAATGCATCCCGTACTTGCGGATGTGGGGAGAGTTTTTCAATCTAAATAGCAACTAGAAAGGCAAAATCGATTGTCGACCTTCTAAAATATAAGGCTGCATCATGTGGTAAACACGATGTATGGGTAAACCCATGACCGTGTAGAAAGAGCCTTCTAAACGGCTAATACCTACCATTCCAATAAAATCTTGTACACCATAAGCGCCTGCTTTATCCAAGGATGACCCTCCTTTGACATACCATTCTATCTCCCAATCCAATAAATCCCTAAAAGATACTATAGCACGATCTACTTGGGTATTAATCCCTCCAGGACCAATTAAGGATATTCCTGTGTATACTTCATGATCTTTTCCCGAAAGCAATAATAACATTTCTCGGGCCTCTTGCTTGTCGGCTGGCTTATTCAAAATTTGACCATCGACTACTACTATCGTATCCGCCGCAAGAATTAATTGGTTGGGACATGATTCTGCTAACACCTTAGCTTTTTTCTCTGCTAAAATTCCAGGAACGTCCTGAATCTGCCAAGATGCATCGATCGATTCATCGATATCCGCTGGTAAAACGGTAAAATCAAAACCTGCCTGCGTTAAAATTTCCTTACGACGAGGAGAATTTGACGCTAAAATGAGGGGATATTGAAGAGAAAGTGAGCTTGACATGTTTCAAAAATACATGATTTTGATTCATTCAGCCCTATTTTGAAAAATAATATTTAAAAACATTTGTATTTAATGTAATTAC
This sequence comes from Aquirufa ecclesiirivi, assembly GCF_011250515.1. Lineage (GTDB taxonomy): Bacteria > Bacteroidota > Bacteroidia > Cytophagales > Spirosomataceae > Aquirufa > Aquirufa ecclesiirivi. The sequence continues at coordinate 124,084 of NZ_JAANOP010000009.1, forward strand.
ATTTAATTTTGCAACATCAATTTATACTGATATGGAAATTGCAAGCGAATTACAACAAAGCAACTTTGCCTCGGAAGAGGCAAAAGCCATAGTCAATGTGATTTTTACAGGCAACTGGGTGGCTTACGAGCAACAAGAATTATTGAAACCCTATGACCTCTCCATGCAACAATACAATGTACTTCGTATTTTAAGAGGTCAAAACGGAAAACCGATGACTGTGCTAGCCATCATAGAACGCATGTTAGACCGTACCTCCAACGCCTCTCGATTAGTCGACAAATTGGTAGAAAAAAAATGGGTCTTACGAAGGGAATGTCCTAACGACCGTCGGGCCGTGGACGTATTAATACTTCCTGAAGGATTAGCCCTACTTCAACAATTGGATGAAGTTCAACATCAATGGTCAAAACGTTTCAGTCACATGAAACAACACGATTTAGTGAAACTAAATGAACTTTTAGATTTGCTCAGAAATTAGATAGGCTTTACAGATCATCAACAATTATATTTTCGATTTCATATTTATTTACAACCCTTTTAAAATTAAACAACAATGAAAAAAGTAAGCTTTATTCTTTCCGCCTTAGCCTTCATGGCTTTTACAAATCAAACAATTGCTGCACCTAGCACAAGCCCCGTTTCTACAAAAGCTAGTAGCATTGTTTGGAATGCTAAAAAAGTAACTGGTGAGCACACAGGTACTATTGGTATTTCAGCTGGTAAATTAGTAGTTAACAAAAATCAGATCACTGGTGGCAATTTCACGATTGACATGAAATCCATTGTTTGTAAGGATATTACTGATCCAGAGTACAACAAGAAATTTGTAGGTCATATTACTTCTGGTGACTTTTTTGAGATTGAAAAATTCCCAACGGCTCAGTTTGTTATTTCTAAAGTAGCGGGAAACCAAATTTCTGGAAACTTGACTATTAAAGGTATTACTAAAGCAATCTCTTTTCCTGCACAAATTGCCGTAAACAATGGAAAAGTAAGTGCAAAAGCGAACATCACCATTGACCGTACGGACTACAATATCAAATATGGTTCAAAGAAATTCTTCGATTCGATTGGTGATAAAGCCATCTTTGATGATTTCACTTTAGCAGTGACTTTAGTTTCTGAATAAAACAATTTACAAGCTTAGCCTGTTACAAAGGCTAAGCTTTGTTCAACATCATATACCCAAAGAATTATGTCATTAGTAGATGCTTTACAGTGGCGCTATGCCGCCAAAAGGATGAATGGAAAAAAGGTGGATGCATCTAAGATAGAATCTCTGTTATCCGCTATTCAATTATCTGCATCGGGATTTGGTTTACAACCCTATCACATTCTAGTGATTGAAAATGAAGATTTAAAAGCGAAAATTCAACCTGCGGCTTTTAATCAACCTCAGATTGTTGAATCATCTCATTTATTAGTTTTTGCTGCCTGGAATGAGGTAACAGCTGAAAAAATTGATGCTTTCATCCAATTAGTGTCCAAAACGAGAAATGTGGACTTAGCTGATTTAAAAGCTTACAAAGATGCCATTTCTGGCGCTTTGCTGAGTAGATCAGTAGAAGACCAAGTGAAATGGATGGACAAACAAGTGTATTTAGCCATGGGTACAGCCTTAGCAGCAGCAGCCAAGCTTGAGATTGATAGTACTCCCATGGAAGGTTTTAAACCTACTGAAGTAGATGCTATTTTAAATCTCAAAGAAAAAGGATTGCATGCAGTTTTAATGATGGCAGTTGGTGAACGCGATGAAGTTTCCGACTTTATGGTGAATGCCAAAAAGGTACGCTGGCCAAAAGAAGAATTATTTGTGCACATTGTTTAATGTGTATAAAAAGGAAAAGGTCTCCAAAGAGACCTTTTTTTTATGCCAAATCCGTCAGGCTAATTTTAGGACTCAGTCCGAGTTTCTTTCCTTCTTCCAGCATAAATTCCCAGGCTGAAGCTAAATCATTTTTGACTTGGCCCTCTAAAATAGCTTCTCGAATAGCGACCTTGATCTGTCCGATTTCTTTTCCTGGGCCGATGTCAAAGACTTGCATGATAATCTCCCCAGAAATGATTGGTTGAAAATTTCTCAATGAATCCTTTTCCTCTACTTCCTTTAACTTCTCATCTACTTTATCGAAATTCTTTAAATAGCGTTTGACTTTATCCCCGTTTTTGGAAGTGATATCAGCTCGACAAAGTGTCATCAATGCTTCCAATTCCTCACCTGCTTCAAATAAAAGTCGACGTAATGCGGCATCAGTTATTTCTTCTTTCGATAAAGCGATGGGCCTCAAATGCAGTCGGACTAACTTCTGAACCAGTTTCATCTTCTCATTCAAGGGCAACTTAAATCGCTTGAAAATAGCGGGGACTTGCCTTGCTCCCATTTCTTCATGTCCATGAAATGTCCAACCTTTTTTCGGATCAAAGCGTTTAGTAGCAGGTTTGGCAATATCGTGTAAAATAGCCGCCCAACGCCACCATAAATCATCTGTGTGTTGAGAAATATTATCTAAAACCTGCAGGGTATGGTAAAAATTATCTTTGTGACCTTTACCTTCTTCAGTATCTACCCCTTTGAGTTTAACAAATTCAGGAAAAATGATGGGTAAAATGCCGCAGGCATCTAAGAGCAAAAATCCATAAGAAGGTTTTCTGCATAGAATTATCTTGTTTAGCTCCTCTGAGATCCGTTCCATGGAAATAATTTCCAAGCGAACATTCTCCACTTGAAGTGCCTCAAAGGTCGTTGGGTATATATCAAAGCCCAACTGAGCCGCAAAACGTATAGCCCGCATCATGCGCAATGGATCGTCTGAAAAAGTAATCCTTGGTTCTAAAGGTGTTCTTAAAATACGAGATTCCAAGTCTTTTAATCCATCAAATGGATCCAACAATTTTCCCCAATTGGCTAAATTAAGTTGAACTGCCATGGCATTGATGGTAAAATCCCTACGATTTTGATCATCTTCCAAACTGCCTTCCTCTACGATGGGTTTTCTAGAATCTCGCTGGTAAGATTCTTTTCTTGCCCCAACAAATTCTAAATCCCAATCGTCCACTTTCAACATGGCCGTACCAAAATTCTTAAAAACAGAAACTTGGTGCTCAGGCAAATTGAATTCTCGGGCTACCTCTTCCGCTAATGCGATTCCTGAGCCTATGCAAACCACATCAATGTCTTTCTTACTATCTCGACCTAAAATGGCATCTCGCACATATCCTCCAATGACATAGGCATCTAAGCCCAAACGATCAGCTGCAGCTCCAATCTTGATAAAAATTGGATTTTCAATAATTTCCTTTCCCGTTTTTATCATGGGCGAATCATTGTATAGTCACCATTAAGGCCCAATTTGACAATTTTAGATGCCTTGGCCTTTCCTTTGGTTGGATGGGGGTTTTGTAAAATATAATCCACTCCTTCTTTAATGATGGGTGAAATCATTTCAAAACTTTCGGGTGAAGGTTCCCCAGATATATTGGCGGAGGTGGAAACAATCGCTCTTTGGTATCGATAAACAAAACCTTTACAAAACTCATCTTTCACTAAACGAATGGCAATGGTCCCATCCGGTCCTAATACATGTTTACTGACATTTTTACCTTGGGGATATATAACAGTCAATGGATCTTCGGCAAAATCTACTAAATCCCAAGCAATATCTGGCACCTGTTCTACATACTCGTTTAATTGCTCTATCTTGGATATAAGCAAAATCAGGCCTTTGTTTTCCGGCCTTTGTTTGATGTCAAACAATTTCTCAATGGACGCATCCATTCGGGCATCACAACCTAATCCCCAGATGGTATCACTTGGATATAGGAGGACTCCTCCTGATTTTAATGATTTTATTGCGTCGTCGTAAATGGACTGTATCATAAACACAAAGGTAAAGATTAATTCCTCTTTTATTAAGTCGAGAATCAATGTTTAGCTTGAATTGGCTACCTTTGCAAACATTTTAATCACAATTTCTTCGTCTTTGGTATGTCGAGTATACAAGTACAACTCATTGCAAGTATTCAAGCTGGTTTAAGTTCTTTATTTCAAATAGAAGATAATGAACTCAGCCTTCAAGAAACGAAAAAGGAATTTGAAGGGGCCTATACTTTTGTTGTCTTTCCATATACCAAAAGAGCAGGAAAAGCACCAGTACAAATTGCTCAAGCCTTGGGAGACTATTTAATCGATAATAATCCACAACTTGTTAAGGCTTATCAGGTTGTACAAGGATTCTTAAATATTTCCCTACACGATTCTATTTGGTATGGATTATTACAAGAAATGGCTGAAGATAAATCGGCATTTCAATTGGCCCCTAAAAACGCAAAAATTGTCATTGAATATTCCTCTCCTAATACCAATAAGCCCCTTCATTTAGGCCATTTAAGAAATAACTTTCTGGGTTATTCGGTAGCTCAAATATTAAAAGCTGGTGGTTATGATGTCGTAAAAACGAATTTAGTCAACGACCGAGGCATACATATTTGCAAGTCGATGTTGGCTTATCAATTATTTGGAAATGGAGAAACCCCCGCATCCAGTGGCTTGAAAGGTGACCACTTGGTGGGCAAATATTATGTAGCTTTTGATAAGGCATATAAATCAGAAATAGAACAATTGGTGGCAACTGGCATTGATCCAGAAAAAGCGAAAGCGCAGGCCCCTATGATGTTACAAGCTCAGGCCATGTTATTGGCTTGGGAGCAAGGAGAATCGTCCGTTATTCAATTGTGGGAAACCATGAATGCATGGGTATTGGATGGTTTTGCGGCTAGTTATAAACAAATGGGAGTAGATTTTGATAAAATTTACCGTGAATCCAATACCTATTTATTAGGTAAAAAACTGGTTGATGAAGGATTAGCTCAAGGCGTTTTCTATCAAAAACCCGATGGTTCCGTTTGGATCAATTTGGAAGAAGAAGGATTGGATGAAAAATTGGTATTGAGAAAGGATGGTACATCGGTATACATCACTCAAGATATGGGTACAGCCCAATTAAAATATGAAGACTTTGGAGCTCAACAGTCCATATATGTGGTTGGAAATGAGCAAGATTACCATTTTGAAGTCTTGTTTCACATTTTGAAGAAACTCCAAAAACCTTTCTCTTTAGGGAATTATCACTTGTCTTATGGTATGGTGGATTTACCTAGCGGTAAAATGAAATCAAGAGAAGGAACGGTGGTAGATGCAGATGATTTGATGCAGGAAATGGTGGATACTGCTCGAGAAAGAACCTTGGAATTGGGAAAAATAGATGGTTTCTCTGAAGAGGAATCCAATCAATTATTTCAACAATTGGGTATGGGTGCATTAAAATATTTTTTACTGAAAGTTGACCCTAAAAAACGCATGTTATTCAATCCTGAAGAATCCATTGATTTTCAAGGAAATACAGGTCCATTTATTCAATATACGCATACAAGAATTTGCTCCATCCGAAGAAAAGCCATAGAAAAAGGTTTTCCACTTAGAGGGGAAACTCAATCGAAAATATCGTTTGCAGAATCAGAGAGAGAATTAATTTATTTGTTAGGAACTTACAAAACGAAACTAGCGGAAGCTTGTGAGAGTTTCTCTCCATCGATAATCGCGCAATATTCCTTTGATTTAGCAAAACAATTCAATAAATTTTACAATGAATTGACCATCTTAAATGAAGAAAACGAGGAGATTAGAACAATTCGACTTACCTTGTCAGACTTAACAGGCAAAACAATTCAGCACGCAACTTCGTTATTAGGAATAGTTTCGCCTGAACGAATGTAACATGAAACGAATTTTAACTTTCTCACTTATATTAATCACTGTCGTTATGCTAGTAAATATTGTAAAAATTGGATCCTTACTAACGGCGCTAACTTTGCCGTTTACACAAAACACCATTTTAAATCGCCCAGAAAACGTGGAAACTGTTGTTGCAGCACCGAACTTTCATAATTTCAAAATGAAAGGTATTGATGGTAAAGTTATTGACTTTAGCCAATTCAAAGGAAAGAAAGTGGTTGTATTAAATACTGCCTCTAAATGTGGTTATACACCACAGTATGCGGATTGGGAGAAATTCCACCAAGCAAACAAAGACGTTGTTATATTAGGTTTCCCTGCCAATGAATTTGGTGGTCAAGAACCAGGTAGCAACGATGAAATTGCTAGCTTTTGCCAAAAAAACTATGGTGTTAGCTTCCAAATGATGGAGAAGGTCGTGGTAAAAGGAGATGGAAAGTGTGACTTATACAAATGGCTTACCGATAAAAAAGGTAATGGTTGGAATGAAAAAGAACCAAGCTGGAATTTTTGTAAATATGTCATCAATGAAAAAGGTGAATTAGTCAATTTTTTCGCCTCGGCTATTAAACCTTCGAGCCCAGAGTTTCTGCAAGCTTTAGCTAAATAATTTATTTCTGACATCCCTGAATTCAAAAATTCAGGGATGTTTGTTTATAGTAAATACAACAACATATGAATCGTTGGGTAGAAGCCGCGAGGCCTCGGACATTACCTCTGGCTATTGCTAGCACCATTTTAGGAAATATTTTGGCCTATGTAGATGGCCATTTTCAATGGACTATTGGTGCTTTAGCTATTCTTACTACCCTCTTACTTCAGATTTTATCCAATTTTGCCAACGATTTAGGCGACACTCAAAACGGAGTCGACAATGCAGATAGAAAAGTAGCGCTACGGGCTGTACAGACTGGAGCAATCAGCCCATCTGAGATGAAAAATGCGGTTTATCTAAGTGCGCTCTTAGCATTTATTTCAGGTCTCAGTTTATTGTACATCAGTCTTCAATCGGCTTCCATTGAAATCATTTTAGGCTTTTTAGTATTAGGCATATTGGCTATTGGTGCTGCTATTGCCTATACAGTTGGAAAAAGACCCTATGGATATATGGGATTAGGAGACCTTTCCGTCTTTATTTTCTTCGGTTTAGTTGGTACCGTAGGAGTCTATTTTTTACAAACCTTGGAATTCAAACTAGCCGCATTTTTACCCGCCGCAGGCTGTGGATTCATGTCGGTAGCTGTATTAAATTTGAATAATTTACGGGATTTGGACAATGATAAAAAACAAGGAAAGATGTCGATTCCTGTGCGTATAGGTAAAACCGCTGGATTTTTATATCAAAAATTTTTATACATTTTAACTATTTTAAGTTTTGGAATATATCCCATGGTAAATCTTGGGGTCCCTCCTACTTTCTTTCAAAACTCAACCATGTTGGCGGCATATATTCCCATCGCCTTATTAGCTAATAAATTACAACCTCATTTAACTCCAGCTCAAATAGATCCCTATTTGAAAAAAACGGCTTTAGTCACCTTGTGGCTTATTTTGGTATTTGGCTTTACCCAAATTTTTCTTAGCGAGTGATTTCCCTTATTTTTACGTAATAAATTAATATTATACCATGAAGTGGACTTCTCTGGCTTTTGCCTGCATGCTATTATTTTCTAATTCTATGATGGCGCAAGATGCTGTCAATTACATGGAACTAGGTTTAACTCAAAATAAAACGGGAAATTACGCCGAGGCCCTACGAAACTTCAGTATTGAAATTGAGAAAAATACAGCAAATCCAAATCCCATAGCCTTTTATAATCGTGGTTTTGCCAAATATAATTTGAAGGATTTTCGGGGAGCTATTTTGGATTTCGAAAAAGCGATTGAATTAAAATCTACTTATTATGAGGCATTCATAGCTCGTGGGCAAAGTTATAGCAAGCAAGACAATCATAAAATTGCCATTCAAGACTACAATGAGGCCATTCGCTTAAATCCATTAGAAGCTACGGCTTATTATTCCAGAGGATTGTCGAAGAGTAAATTAGAAAACTACCGTGGTGGTTTATCTGACTTCAATAAATCACTAGAACTTAACCCTGAATATGCCCCTTGTTTGGCAGCTCGAGGGGATTGCAAAGTGAAATTAGGTGAATATGCTAGCAGCATTGAAGATTATAGCAAGGCCATTGAAATTAGTCCTAAAAGATCTACCTACTATTCCGGTAGAGGGTTTGCCAAAATGAAATTGAATGATTTTGCTAATGCCCTAAAAGATTTTAATGAGGCTTTGAAAATTAGTCCAGATGAAGCCAATGATTGGTATTATGCTGGATTTTGTAAAACTCAATTGGAAAATTTCAGAGGAGAAAATGGCGAAAAAGGAGCTTTAGAAGATTTCAATAAAGCGCTTGAATTAGAGCCTTCCAAAGTAGAAGCATTCTATGGTAGAGGTTTTGTTAAGTCGAAATTAGGAGATCAGCGAGGTGCGATAGAAGATTATACCAAAGCGGTAGATATGGGGAATTTAGAAAATACAAAGATTCTTTACACAGCGAAAATGAATAAGGCTGTATTGGATGAATTACGTTATTCTGTTCAGGATAAAATCAAAATAGCTGAATTCTCTACCGAAAGGGCTGAAATTTATTTCAATAGAGGATTAGCGAAATCCAAATCTGGAGATCCCAAACAAGCCATGGAAGATTACAATCGGGCCATTTCGCTTAATCCTATTTATGCGGATGCTTATTTCATGAGAGCCATGGCCAAATCCAATGTAGGAGATCAGCGCAGTGCCATTCAAGATTGTAGTAATGCGATAAAATTGAATGCCAAATACGCTGAAGCCTATTTTGTTCGAGGTATCATCAAATTAGCTTTAGTTGATACCACAGGATGTTTGGACTTAAGCAAAGCAGGTGAATTGGGTTATAATCCCTCCTTCCAAGTTATCCGAGATTTCTGTAACTAAAATTACTCGAAACGTAAATGCTTAACTGACTCACCAGAAGAAGCTAATTCTTCTAGGGCGTCTATACCAATTTGTAAGTGAAGATTGACGTAATTATCGGTTACTTTCTTATCGCTAACATCCGTTTTTACACCATCGGGAGTCATGGGATTATCCGATACTAACAATAGAGCCCCACGTGGAATTTTATTGACAAATCCCACCGTAAATATGGTAGCCGTTTCCATGTCGATGCACATAGCTCGAATATCAGATAAATATTTTTTAAATTCTTCATCGTGCTCCCAAACTCGACGATTGGTCGTATAAATCAAGCCTGTCCAATAATCCTTTTCGTGTTTTTTGATCATAGAAGATACAGACCGTTGCAAGCGGAAAGAGGGTAATGCTGGGATTTCTTTGGGCATATATTCATCTGATGTACCTTCTCCCCTAACAGCCGCGATAGGCAGGATTAAATCTCCCAAAGCAAGATTCTTTTTAAGTCCGCCACATTTACCTAGAAACAACACAGCTTTAGGTGAAATGGCCGAGAGAATATCCATCACTGTAGCTGCCATGGGTGATCCCATTCCAAAATTGATGATGGTGATATTATCTGCTGTAGCCGTCTGCATGGGACGATCTTGTCCTAAAATTTCTACATCAAATTTTTGGGCAAACATATCCACATAGTTCTTGAAATTGGTTAATAAAATATATTGACCAAATTTTTCCAGCGGTGTACCGGTGTAGCGCGGTAGCCAATTTTGTACAATTTCTTCTTTAGTTTTCATGAAAAGATAAAGTTCGTGATGAAATTAATCTACAAATAGATTAATTTAGAGTTTGTGTAATGGCCTATGATGCAACCTATAGCTGACCTGACGCTGCAGTTTCCTCCTTATGATTACAAATTAAAAAAAAAGGATGGAAAACTCTATATTTTTGACTCCATTGCCAAAAAATACAGATTGCTTTCACCAGAAGAATGGGTTCGTCAACACTGTTTACAGTACATTACGCAACATTTACGTTATCCTAGTGGAATGATTCAAATTGAAGGTGGTATTAGCGTCAATCAACTACAAAGAAGAAGTGACATTCAAATATTTGCTAATGATGGAACGGTGTTTATGATCATTGAATGTAAAGCTCCACATGTAAAGTTAACGGATGTTACTTGGCAACAGATTAGCCAGTATCAAAAGCAAATTAATTCCAAGTATTTAGTTCTCACGAATGGTCTGGAAACTAGATTTTTAGAAATAGATTTATTACACCAAAAAACGAATACATTAACACAATTTCCTATTTATTCATGAAAAAAACGACACAAGTATTTGCCTATTTAATCATCAGTGTGCTAAGCATAAGTACGGCTTGGGCTCAAAACAAGACTAAATCATTAGCCAAAAGACCCGCCTTAGTTGTCGGTATTGTGGTAGATCAAATGCGATATGATTATTTATATAAATACCAAGATCGTTATAGCGACAATGGCTTTAAGCGATTGATGCGAGAAGGTTTAAATTGCCAAGATAATCATTATAACTATGCTCCCACTGTTACAGCCGCTGGACATGCTAGTGTATATACAGGAACAGTACCTGCGGTTCATGGCATTGTTGGAAATGATTGGACAGATGTAGCCACTGGAAAAAAGGTATATTGTACAGAAGATAGTACAGTAACTACCGTGGGCACCACAGGAAAATCAGGTTTTATGTCGCCAAAAAACCTATGGACTAGCACTATTACCGATCAACTTCGAATTGCACAAAACTTCCGTTCCAAAACGATAGCAATTGCCTTAAAAGATCGTGGTGCTATTTTACCAGGTGGGCATACAGCGAATGGCTCTTATTGGTATGATTCAAAAGAAGGTCGCTGGATTACTTCTTCGTTTTACATGAAAGAATTACCGAGCTGGGTTCAGAAGTTTAATGCCGAAGAAAAAGCACTTAACTATGTCAAACAAGGTTGGAATACCTTATATCCTATTGAAACCTATGTTCAAAGTGCGGAAGACAATTTACCTTTTGAAGGCAAATTACCTTCAGAAAAGACGCCCACGTTTCCACATGCATTAGAAGGACCAAATCCCTTAGAAATCATCCGTTCTACTCCTTATGGAAATTCCATCACTAAGGATTTTGCTTTAAAAGCGATAGAAGAAGAAAAATTAGGACAAAATAATCAAACCGACTTTTTAGCCCTTAGCTTTTCTTCCACCGATTATGTGGGTCATGCTTTTGGCCCTCAATCCATTGAGTTAGAAGATACCTATTTGCGTTTGGACCGAGATATTGCTGAGCTTTTGACTTATTTGGACAAAAAATTTGGTAAAGATCGTGTGTTGGTATTTTTAACGGCTGACCATGCTGTAGCCGAGGTACCTGGATATTTGCATTCGAAGAAAATGCCTGCTGGGGTATTTGAAGCTAGTAAAGCTTTAACTGAAGCCAAAAATGCATTGCAGAAAGAGTTTGGGTCGGATAAATTAATTGTAGGAAGTGAAAACTCCCAATTGTACATTGATCATGCTTTGCTGGAGAAATTAGCTATCAATCGTAAAAAATTACACCAAGTAATTTCAACGGCCTATTCCAAAATAGAGGGTACATCCACTATTGTGGATATGCAGGATGTTGCTAATAGTACCTTAATTCAACCATATAAAGAATTGGTATCGAATGGCTATCATCCAGCACGAAGTGGAGATTTCATGATTCTATTAAAACCACAATGGTTTATGGGAGGAAAAACGGGAACTACACATAGTACTTTATATGCCTATGACACACATGTACCTTTACTGTTTTATGGTTGGAAGGTAAAACCTCAAGAAATAAGCAGTAGAACTAGCATTAGTGACATTTCAACCACTTTAGCTAATTGGTTAGGATGTATGGAACCATCGGGAAGTATTGGTAAAATTATACCGATGGCTAAATAAGTATTGATAATCCAATTCATTTATAAATATTAAAAGAAAAATGGCTAATTTTAAGCCAAATTTTTGAACTAAATAAAGATTAACCCATGAAAATTGCGGTAGTAGGAACGGGATATGTTGGCCTTGTAACAGGTACATGTTTTTCAGAAACAGGTAATCACGTCACATGTGTTGATATCAATGAGGCAAAGATTAATCAAATGAAAGCGGGTGTTGTACCCATTTATGAACCGGGTTTAGAAGATTTATTTCACCGCAATGTGGGAGAAGGTCGTTTAAACTTTACTACTTCCTTGATAGAAGGAATAGAAGGAGCTAAAGTAATCTTTTTAGCACTTCCTACCCCTCCGGGTGAAGATGGTTCGGCCGATTTGAAATACATATTGCAAGTAGCGAATGATTTAGGCCCTTTATTGAAAGAATATACGGTTATCATCGATAAAAGTACGGTTCCAGTAGGTACTTCAGAATTGGTCAAAAATGCCATTGCTCAACATGCCAAGGTCCCTTTTGATGTCGTATCGAATCCTGAATTTTTACGTGAAGGTGTGGCCGTAGAGGATTTCATGAAACCAGATCGAGTAGTGATTGGAACTGAATCAGAAAGAGCTAAAGAATTAATGAGCAAACTATATGCTCCCTTGGTTCGTCAGGGAAATCCGATTATTTTCATGGATGAGCGCTCAGCGGAAATGACGAAATATGCCGCTAATGCATTTTTAGCCACCAAGATTACCTTCATGAATGAAATAGCCAATTTATGTGAATTGGTGGGTGCGAATGTAGATGATATCCGCCGTGGAATTGGTACCGATTCACGCATTGGTAAGCGTTTCTTGTTTGCTGGAATTGGTTATGGAGGAAGTTGTTTTCCAAAAGATGTTCAAGCATTGGCTAAAACCTCCGAAGAGAATAATTACAAGTTCCATATTTTGGATAGCGTAATGCGCGTGAATGAAAATCAGAAGACGAAATTATTGCCGCAGGTTCGACAGTATTTTAATGAAGATTTAGCAGGAAAAACCATCGCGATTTGGGGATTGGCATTTAAGCCATATACAGATGATATTCGTGAAGCCCCTGCTTTGTATAATATTGAAGCATTATTAGAGGCTGGATGTACCATCAAGGCTTATGATCCAGAGGCGATGCCAAATGTACAGGCTTTATTAGGAGACAGTGTTCAATTTTGCAAGAATCCGTATGAGGCACTAGAAGATGCTGATGCCTTATTAATTGTTACCGAGTGGCCACAATTCCGTACACCTGATTTCGATAAAATGGACTCTTTGCTTAAAAATAAAGTTATTTTTGATGGTAGAAATTTATATGAATTATCTCAAATGAAAGAATTGGGATATACATATTACTCGATTGGCCGTCAAACCGTATTATCATAAATCATAGAAATGAAAAGAGTATTAATAACAGGAGGTGCAGGATTTTTAGGGTCACATCTTTGTGATCGTTTTATCAAAGAAGGATTTCATGTAATTGCCATGGATAATTTAATCACAGGCGATTTAAAGAACATTGAGCACCTTTTTAAGCTTCCCAATTTTGAATTTTATCACCATGATGTATCCAAGTTCATCCATGTACCTGGTGAATTAGATTATATTTTACATTTTGCTTCCCCTGCTTCCCCGATTGATTATTTAAAAATCCCAATTCAAACTTTAAAAGTTGGATCCTTAGGTATTCATAATTGTTTGGGATTAGCTCGTGTTAAAAATGCACGTGTACTGATTGCCTCGACCTCGGAAGTTTATGGAGATCCATTGGTTCATCCGCAAACAGAAGAATATTGGGGAAATGTAAATCCGGTAGGTCCAAGAGGAGTTTATGATGAAGCTAAACGCTTCCAGGAGGCTATGACCATGGCTTATCATACCTACCATGGGGTAGAAACACGTATTGTCCGTATATTTAACACCTACGGCCCTAGAATGCGCCTAAATGACGGTCGTGTTTTACCAGCATTCATAGGGCAAGCTTTACGTGGAGAAGATTTAACGATGTTTGGAGATGGTTCTCAAACAAGAGCTTTTTGCTACGTAGATGATTTGGTAGAAGGAATTTATCGCTTGCTTTTAAGTGATTATGCCCAACCCGTGAACATTGGAAATCCCGATGAAATCACCATCAAGGAGTTTGGAGAAGAAATCATCAAATTGACTGGAACGAGTCAGAAATTAATCTCACTGCCCTTACCAACGGATGATCCGAAACAAAGAAAACCCGATATAACCAAAGCGAAAGCCATTTTAGGCTGGGAACCAAAGGTTACTAGAGCAGAGGGATTAAAAATCACTTATGAATATTTCAAATCATTGAGTCAGGACGACTTACATCGATTAGCACATCATAAGGAGTTTAAATAAAACTCATGACATATTGAGATTAAAAGGCCAGCTAGCGCTGGCCTTTTTTATTGTCCCAACTTTATCAAAGACTTGATAAAGAAATATGATTTAAAATAAAATTATTTTCAAAATCGTTATCAACGCACAACGCTGTCAAGGTTTGGAACCTTGCCAGCGTGAAAAATATGCGTTGAAAACAAAACAGGCGGCCCGAATGGGCCGCCTGTTTTAACATATTGGAATCGTGATTTTCGATTATTCGAAAATATAACGAATTCCTAATTGAGCTTGCCAAACGTTATTTACGTTGATTGATTTGACAAATGAATCACGTAATAAGATGGTTTCATTAGCTCCTGAAGCATTTTGAATCACTTGAGTACCCATTTGATAAGTAACTGTTCCGTTAGACGCTGCAGTGAAGCGCAATGGATTAGCATTTGTTGGAACCCAACCTACACCCCAAGTATTATCAATTAAGTTACCTACGTTCAAAATATCAGCACGTAAACGGATGATATTTCTCTTGTTCTTACCTGTCTTGATGTGGAAATCCTGCTCCACGGTAAAGTCAAAACGAGTTAACCAAGGTGAATAAGCACCATTACGCTCAGCATACATACCACGACGGTTTTTCAAGTATTCATTTCCATCGATGAAAGAATCAAATGCAGCAGCTTGTTCAGCTGGAGTATACGTACGTCCACTGATAGTCAACGGTGTGAAAGTTAAATCAGACGCTTTGTAAGGTACAAAGATCAAGTCGTTGGTTTGACCATCTCCATTGAAATCTGTTCCAAAAGTGTAAGACTGACGGTAACCACTAGAAGATACCGCACCTAAAGTAAACATGGTAGATCCACCTAATTTACCGCCATAATTTAAACGATAATTAACAAATCCTACGAAACGGTGACGCAAGTCGTTATCTGAGAACGAGGTACCCAAATAGTTTTGACCATATTCAGTTGCAATGTTGGCCTGTACTGTAGAACCAACCGATTGAATATCCTTAGCTACTGCATAGGTATAACCTAACATACCACCAAATCCATCAACCGTTGGTTTCTCTAATTTGGCTGTAAATGAATAAGACTCACCTTTATCTGTATTAGTTAACACGAATACGTTGGTAGTTGCCGAGTTTATAAAACGACCAGCCGTGTTGAAACGATTACGATTATCTGGACCAACAAAATTAGCCGCTGGTGCTTTTAAGTTAGCATCAATGTAACGTAGAGAATTAATGTTCTTATTGTAGATAGCCTCCAATGTTCCTACTAAACCCCATGGCAATTTCTTGTCGATGGCAAAGTTAGTTTTCCAAATCATTGGATTTTTCAAATCCTCCGTAGAAGCATTCACGACATAAGCTGGCAATTTATTGATGTCAGTAGTAGCTGGCTTATAAACAGTAGGATTCAATGTAAATGGATATGCTGTTGTGTTAGTAGCTGAAATAACCGCTGTATTCACACCATTATTACCCAATTGGTTTGAAACTAAAACTTGAGGAATTCTAGACACGAAGAAACCCGTACCACCACGAATTTGTAGCGATTTATCACCATTCACATCATAGTTAAATCCAATACGTGGAGAAACCAATAATTTAGCTGGAGGGAAAGCTCCTGTATTTACTTTCAAATCTTTACCATTCTCATCTTTGTAAGTCAAACCTGCTACGATTGGATTGTAAAAATCAGCAGAAGTTGAGTTATCATAAGAGAACAAGTCAAAACGCACACCTCCTGTTACTTTGAATTTCTCTGAAACTTGGAATTCATCCTGGAAATAAGCTGAATAAGTCGAAATCTTCAATTGTTGCAAAGGCTCCGCACCATCTGGTAACAACGAATAACGGTAGTTAAAACGAGGCATCACTACTGGAGAAATTGCCAAATTTGGATTGGCTTTGTAAGCTAAAGCTGCCGTTTTGAAATCGTTGATGGAGTTAAATACATAAACACCATTCGAAGATGGGAAGAATACGTTATTTGACACGAAATACTCATAACTTAATCCGAATGTTAATGTGTGCTTATCATTGAAATAAGTCAAGTTGTTGGTAAAATTCAATGTAGAATAATTCAACTTGTTATTCGGAGTAAATGGATCCATACCTAAAGCGGTATAAGTAGAGCCATCTTTTAAGATATCAATGGTTGGAAACAAAGATGTTTGAGCTCTATCTTCAATCTGCTTGTTATATGTCGCAATAAAGTTGTTCGCAAACTTCGAATTAATCGTGGAGTTTAATTCTGCTACAATGGAACGCGTGTTATCCTGAATAATATAACCTGTATTTTGTGGCGACAAGGCTAAAGCTGAGTTCGTACGGTTACCATTTCCAGCCGTATTACTACTATTGGAGTTAGAAATGATGGATCCTGATTGAGAGTCGTGTTGAGAGTAACGAATCGTCAATTTATTGTTGTTATTGATGTTATAATCCAAACGCAACAAACCCTTCTTAGAAGTAACTTCATTGTTGAAGTTATCTACAGCACCAATTTCATAGTTGAAATTAGTCTTCATGAAATTTCCTAAATCTTCGATATCAGAAGCTAACACGCGTGAAACGTTACCTGTAGCGCCAGAACGGTTAGCTGACCAGTTTAAAGCCGGTGTAGAACTCTTAAATTCTTCGTAGTTAGCAAAGAAGAATAATTTATCCTTGATTAAAGGTCCACCTACACGAAAACCAGTTGTTTTTTCAGAAATATTGATGGAAGGTAAGCTTCTACCATCTGCTTTCTTTCCTACTAAATCACTATTTCTAAATATATGATATGCAGAACCTGTGAAATCGTTTGTTCCAGAGCGAGTAACGGCATTGATACCAGCACCTGCAAAACCCGACTGACGAACGTCAAAAGGAGCAATGTTAATTTGAATTTGCTCAATGGCATCTAAAGATACCGCGGTGGTACCCGTACGACCACCTGCTTGAGAAGAACTACCTAATCCAAAACCATTATTAAATACAGATCCGTCAATCGTGAAGTTATTGAAACGTGAATCTTGTCCAGCAAATGAACGTCCATTACTATACGCATTATACTTAGTAATATCGTCAATAGTACGCCCAATTGTTGGTAAACCATTGATAGTTTCTGTAGCAAATGAAGTAGCCGCTCCAGTTCTGTTTGAACTAAACAAATCTGAACGAGATGACTTTACCACTACTTCTTGCAATTGCTGACCTTCTTCTTCTAGTTTGAAACTTACGTTAGTAGAAGTTCCTAAACTAGTGAATAAGTTATCTTTTACTTGATCTTTGTAACCAACAAAAGTTACTTTTAACACAAATGGTCCACCTACACGAACACCAATGAGCGTATAGCGACCAGCGGCATTGGTAGCTACTCCATACTTGGTTCCTGAGGGAGTGTGTACAGCTAAAACGCTAGCACCTGGCAAAACTTCTCCTTTAGCATCGGTAACAGTACCACTAAAAGAGGAGCTTGTAACTTGAGCAAATAGCTGCCCAATCGGCAATGCCATCAAAAGCGCAAAAAACGCCCCCAATAACACAGAATGAGTAATAAATCTTTTCTGCATAAATTTGGAATTTAGTTATAATTGAGTTGAAAGATATTTCCACAAAATAAATGTAAAAAATCAAATACTACAACTGTTTGATAAAAGTCATATAAAGTAAAATTGCACTAATCAACTGATAATTAGAACTTATAAAGCATTTTCTGTAAATATTTACATGTCTAGGCTCATCTAATTGTACTATTTTACCTTAAATCTTAACACAAACTTAATTTTTAATTATTTAAAGAATATTTTTGCACTACTTAATTAAATTATTCAATCTTGGACACTAACATAAAACTGACCTCATTTTCCCATGGAGCAGGTTGTGGATGTAAAATTTCACCTCAAATTTTAGATCAAATTTTACAT
This sequence comes from Aquirufa ecclesiirivi, assembly GCF_011250515.1. GTDB lineage: Bacteria > Bacteroidota > Bacteroidia > Cytophagales > Spirosomataceae > Aquirufa > Aquirufa ecclesiirivi. The sequence goes on from NZ_JAANOP010000009.1 coordinate 142,074, forward strand.
ACAGATACCCCCAAAAAAAATCATCCTTTACTTTTAGTCGGTAATGAAAGCAGAGATGACGCGGCCGTATTTGATTGGCAAAATGGAGAAGCGGTTATTTCTACTACCGACTTTTTCATGCCCATTGTAGATGATCCTTTTGATTTTGGAAAAATTGCTGCTACCAATGCCATTTCAGATATTTATGCGATGGGAGGTTCGCCTCTCATGGCCATCGCCATTTTAGGATGGCCCATTGATAAATTAGCTCCAGAAATTGCCAAAAAAGTATTGGAGGGAGGGCGCGCTGCTTGTGCCGATGCTGGAATTCCTTTGGCTGGAGGACATTCCATTGACTCCCCTGAACCTATTTTTGGTTTAGCCGTAACGGGTAAAGTCAAAAAGGAGCATCTAAAACAAAATGATCAGGCTACCGAATCTTGCTTATTGTATTTAACCAAGCCATTGGGGGTAGGTATTTTATCTACCGCTCAGAAAAGAGGTATTGTTAGTCCAGAGGACCTAGCCATCGCAGTCAAGCAAATGAGTACCCTCAATCAATTTGGGGAGCAATTAGGGCACTTATACTATGTTAAATCTTTAACTGATGTAACAGGTTTCGGTTTATTAGGACATTTAGTCGAGATGTGTGATGGATCTGGAGTTAGTGCACAATTGTATTTTGATAAAATTCCGACACTTCCACAGATTAATTTTTATTTGGAACAAAAATGTTTCCCAGGTGGTACTTCTCGAAATTGGGCCAGTTATGGACACCGTATAGAAGATGGCATTTCGGAATTCCAACAACTAATAGGTGCTGATCCACAAACTTCAGGTGGCTTATTGATAGCCATAGAAGCCACATCTCAATCCGAATTTGAATCTTTCGCACAAAGCCAAGGATTTAATCTACAAGTAATTGGAAAAACTCTTCCTAAGAAAGAAAAAGCAATTTATATTCAATAAATGAAACTATACTTCAGAAAAGTAGGAGATCAAGGACCTGCCATCATCATTCTACACGGTATATTTGGTTCGTCGGACAATTGGTTGGGCATAGCCAAAGTCCTTTCAGATAAATTCCAAGTGTATTTAGTAGATCAAAGAAATCATGGGCAATCCCCTTGGTCAGATGAGTTTGACTACCAAGTCATGTCGGAAGATTTATTGGAATTCATACATGAACATACCTTGAGCAAACCCATCATCATGGGCCATTCCATGGGCGGAAAAGTGGTCATGCAATTTGCCTTAAACCATCCTGATATAGCTCAGAAGATGGTTGTGGTAGACATTGCCCCTAAATTCTACCCAGTACATCATACGGCTATTTTGGAAGGCTTAAATAGCCTAGATTTAAAAAATTTGGCAAGTAGAACTGAAGCCAATGAACATTTAAAACGATTTGAGGAAAAAGAAGGGGTTCGTCAATTTTTATTGAAAAATCTTTACCGAAATGATCAGCAAGAATTTGCTTGGCGAATTAATGTACGTGTAATCACCAAGAACATTGATGTGGTGGGTCATGAACTATGGGTTAAAAATTCCGTGGAAATTCCTGCCTATTTCATCAAAGGTGTTGAATCTCATTATATCCAACCGGAAGATGAGCGTTATATTGCTGAAATTTTTCCCAATTTTGAGCTGATAGAAATCCCGAATGCAGGTCACTGGGTACAGGCAGATCAACCTGAAGCATTTGTTGAGGTTTTACGAAGTATTTTATGAAAATCTATTTGATTCCTTGTCCTATCGCTGAAAATACTGCAACTCAAGTATTGGCGCCTGAAGTCAGTCAAGCCATTTTAGCTTGCCAGCATTTTTTGGTTGAAAATGTACGTACAGCACGCAGATTCATCAGTGAATTAAAATTAGGCATTAAGATCGAAGACTTAGTTTTTGAAATATTAGATAAGGACAGTAGCGAATCGCTTGTAGAAAAGTTCATTCAAACGCAAGCCCAAGCGAATCATTCGATTGGTATCATATCCGAGGCAGGTTGTCCTGGAATTGCCGATCCTGGTGCTTTAGCCGTATCTATTGCGCATAAATTACAAATAGAAGTTGTCTCCTTGGTTGGCCCGTCTTCTATCCTATTGGCTTTAATGGGTTCTGGATTTTCGGGTCAAAGTTTTTGTTTTCATGGATATTTACCCATTGACAAAAATGCCCGCATCAAAAAGATAGAACAATTACAAAAAGAAGTAGAGAAATCAGGGCAAACTCAATTATTCATTGAAACACCCTACCGTAATAATGCCCTATTGGCCGATTTATTACTAAGTTGCCCTAAGCATCAATTAATTTGTATTGGCTGTGATATTCAATCGCCAACAGGTTTTATACAAACCAAATCGGCAGAAGCTTGGGAAAAATCACTTCCTGATTTGCATAAAAAACCTTGCTTATTCTTATTAGGCCAACATCAATTTACAGGAATTAAGTAATTTGCATCCAAAACAAATCATTCGTGGTATATAAAGAAGTTTTTACCTGTAATCCATTTCAAGAAAACACCTATTTACTTTGGGATGATGCTGGAAATGGAATCATTTTTGATCCGGGCTGCCACAATTACGAAGAAAGAAAAATTATCACCGACTTCATTGAATCCAACAACATTCAATTGAAGTATTGTCTCAACACCCATGCCCACATTGACCATGTCTTGGGGGTACATTACTTTAAAGAGCATTTCAAGATTCCTTTTGCTTTACATCCTAAAGATTTACCTTTATTGAAAGATGCGGCAAATCGGGCGGCGGTTTATGGCTTTCCTGCTTTCCAAGCTGTGGAAGTAGACCGTTTTTTGGAAGACGATGAAGTCATTGAAATTGGAGAAATGAAGTTAAAGGTATTGTTTGTTCCTGGACATGCACCAGGACATGTAGCCTTTTATCTAGAAGAGCAAGGCTGGCTATTGGATGGAGATGTACTTTTTAGGCGAAGTATTGGCCGAACTGATTTTCCACTTTGCAATCACGCAGACTTGGTCAATAGTATACAGAATCAATTGTATGTATTACCTGAAGAGACGGAAGTTTTCCCAGGTCATGGAGGAAGTACAACCATTGGTGCAGAAATGATTCAAAATCCATTTGTAAGAGCATAATATGTCCATAAAAAAAGAAATACCCAATACCTTAACCTTAGGCAATTTATTGGCTGGCTGTTTTGGCATCTATTTTGTCATGAAAGGACATATTTTATGGGCCTCTTATTGCATCATCATTGCATTGATATGTGATTTCTTGGATGGTTTTCTAGCCAGGTTATTGCATGCCTACTCAGATTTAGGCAAAGAGTTAGATTCCTTGGCCGACATGGTATCCTTTGGCGTATTACCTACATTCATGCTTTTTCATTTGGTAGAAGCCAGCTGTGGAACACAATGTTCTGTGGGCCTATTCGGTTTCTATAAACCATTTATCGTTTTTTCTTTGGCCATTTTTTCTGCTTATCGATTGGCAAAATTCAATGTAGATACCCGACAAAGTGATCAGTTTATTGGCGTACCAACTCCTGCAAATGGTATCGTGATTGCAGCTTTGCCACTCATTTTAGAGTTTCAACCAGAGTACAGTGGCTATGTACTTCATTTTAAAGGTTTATTGATCTACTCTGTGATCATGAGTTATTTACTCGTGTGTGAGTTGCCCTTAATGGCCTTTAAGTTTAAAACTTGGGATTGGAAAAGCAATCAAATTAAATTCATTTTCCTAGTTTTTTGTGTTGCTGGACTGATTTTCCTTAAATTTGTGGCATTGCCACTGTTAGTTGCATCCTATATTCTCCTTTCAGGAGTTCTTTACATACTAAATACCCAAAAAAAATGAAATTTTTAGCTGAAATTAATGTAATGCCTCAAAAAGAAATCCTTGATCCACAAGGTAAAGCTGTGCGTATCGGTTTACAAAACTTAGATATTCATCAGGTAGCAGATGTGCGTATCGGCAAACATATTCAGCTGCAAATAGAAGCTAGTTCAGAGGCAGAAGCCAACGAAATTGTTACCAATGCATGCAAGAAATTATTGGCTAACTTGATTATGGAGGAATTTGACTTCGTATTGAAAGCGATCTAAATCGATTAGGAATCTGTTGGAAATCCCTTTCGACAGATTCCTATTAAAATTGACCTGTTTGTAATAAGACCAAGGTACAGGCTTCATCGGTCAATATTCCCTCCTTCTCTAGGCTATACTTCAGCTTTTCATTTTCGGTACCTGGATTAAATATCACCCTTCTCGGTTTTAGTTTTCGTAGGTAGTCCAATAGGCCATCTTGATTTTGTGGACCTACATACAAAGTGACCGTATCTACGTCATCCTCAATCCAATCATTGGGATGGATTATTGACCCCAACAATTCTCCTTTTTTGATCCCTACCAAAATAATTTCATACCCCTTTTTGTGCAACATTTGTGCCGCTAAATAAGAATAACGTTGGGGATTTAATGAGGCTCCGTAGATTAAAACTTTCATGAAATTTAGGATCAAATTGACAAGCAAAAATACTTATTCTTTTTCGAAACAAGTGACCGTGTTACAATAAATGAATACTTAGCCTAATCATTTTAACGGGAATATTCCCTTTAAAAAATTATCAAATAGCTTATTTGAAACGAATGAAAACAACTAACCTACGTACATTGAAACAAAAGAAAACATAATGATATATGTAGTAAATAAATACAAGAATTAAATGAACATGTATTTAACAATATGGACATGGACGTAATGAAAAGTATTTGACGTCCAAACTTACTAGAAATATCAAAGGTGATAAAAGGTCAATTGTGAGATTATTTCACTAGACATTTTCACCACTCAGCAGGAATAATATCCATTTTTTAAATGATGTCTACGAAAGAAGTAAATCACCTCGAATCGAATAAAAACCACTCATCCTAAATTTCATGTAAAGAATCAAAATGTTTAACAATTTTAGCCATTGTTATTCGTTTTGACCTAAACTGTTGCAATTCGATACAACCATTAAATTGCGATTACTACCGTTCTATAATACGTACAATTTATACTATGACCGCCTTAAAAAACTATTGGAATGAGCAATGGAAGCGCATTCCGTTCCCAGAATTTGATAATCAAATTCACTATGAAATCTCTAATTATGGCCGAGTAAAAAGCTTTCAGAATAATCCAGAGGGTGATCTGATTCAAGGTTCAATGATTCAAGGGTATCGTTCACTTAACATTCGATTCCAACAAAAATCGGCTAATCGCTACATTCACAAATTGGTGGCTCAGTGTTTTGTTGATAAAAAAGAGGAATCCGACAATTTTGTGTTGCATTTAGATCATGACAAAATGAATAACCGAGCGGAAAATTTAGCTTGGGGAAATCGTAGCTTGGTCACCTCACACAACAAAAATAACCCCAGTGTTATTAATCGTCAAATTCCGAAAAGAACCAAAAATTACAAGCTGACGGAAAGCAAAGTGTTGATGATTAAAAAGATGCTGAAATCAGAAAAAAGCCGTTTTAAAATGATTGCCAAGCAATTTGGCATTACCCATACACAGCTTAACCGCATTCGTTCAGGAGAAAACTGGAAACATGTTAAACTTGAAGAAACCGGAGCCCTATAAATAAAAAGGAGCGAAATTATTCGCTCCTTTTTTATTAAAACAATGCCGAGGCAATTGATCGGACACTATCTGATTTACTCATGGTATAAAAATGCAAAGCAGGGACACCCGCTTGAATCAATTCTTTACCTTGTTGGATCGCCCATTCAATTCCTGCTTGTTTAATCCCTGCAGGATTAGAAGCAGATAGTACGGATTTAGCTAGTTCTTGTGGAATTTCTAAATGAAAAATAGCTGGTAGTACTTCCAATTGTTTGGCAGTAGCCAAAGGTTTAATTCCTGGAATAATAGGAACTTGTATGCCGATTGCCCTACAAGCTTTTACAAAATCAAAGTATTTTTGATTATCAAAAAACATTTGGGTAACTACATAATCAGCCCCTGCATCCACTTTTTGCTTTAAATAGTGTAGGTCGGTATCTAAAGAAACTGCTTCGAAATGCTTCTCAGGATAAGCAGCTACTCCCACACAAAAATTCGTAGGGAATGATTCGGTTTCTTCATACAACAAATGTCCCTTATTCATTCGACTAATTTGTTCCACCAATTCATTGGCATAGGCATGTCCACCCGATTTAGGAATAAATCGATCCTCCCCTTTTTCTTGATCACCGCGAAGGGCAAGCACATTTTCTATGCCTAAATAATGCAAATCAATCAAAAAATCTTCAGTTTCTTCCTGTGTAAATCCTCCACAAATAACATGAGGAACGGCTTCTACCTTGAATTTTTGCATCAAAGCCGCACAGATACCTAAGGTACCTGGACGTTTTCTAATAGGAATTCGCTTTAACTCCCCATTAACCAACTTCTCTATAAATTCTTCACGATGGTAAGTCACTTCAATAAAGGGTGGCTTAAACTCCATCAATGGCTCTATATGCCCCATTAATTCCCCTAAATGCTGCCCTTTGACAGGTGGAATGATTTCAATGGAAAATAAGGTTTTGCCTCCTGAATTCTTAAAATACTCGGTTATTTTAGTCATATGTTATGCATCGTAATTTAATACAGGACTCAACCAGCGTTCAATCTCCTCTACTGGCATCTGCTTACGCTGAGCATAATCCTCTATTTGATCTTTGGTAATTTTACCTAAACCATAATAAGTAGATTTAGGATGCGAAAAGTAAAATCCTGAAACAGAAGATGCAGGATACATGGCATAACTTTCTGTTAATTTTATACCAATTTTATCTTCGGCATCTAACAATTCAAACAGTCGCTTCTTTTCGGTATGGTCTGGACAAGCTGGATAGCCAGGTGCGGGTCTAATACCCGTGTATTTCTCAGCAATAAGATCTTCATTGGATAAATCTTCATCACGTTCATATCCCCAAAATTCCTTACGCACACGTTCATGCAATAATTCCGCCAATGCTTCTGCCAAACGGTCAGCCAAAGCTTTGACCATGATGGAATTATAATCATCATGTGCTTTGTCGTACTTTTCAAGTAGGGCTTCAATGCCAATTCCAGCAGTTACCGCAAATGCTCCTACATAATCAGTCACCCCTGTTTCTAAAGGAGCCACAAAATCACTTAGACAATGATTCGCTAAATTGGCAGCTTTTACATTTTGTTGACGTAAATGATGCAACCATTGGCTCGAATCTGAGGTAGAATCCTTCTTTTGAATCTCATATTGAACATGGATATGCTCTCCATGCTTTTCACAGGCGACTTTATTTTCATTGACTGTAAAGTCATGTAAAATAATGTCATCACCAAATGCATTAGCAGGGAAAAAGCCTAATGCTGCTTTTGCTTGCAAGGATTTATCTCGAATAATTTCTGCTAACAAATCCTGTGCGTCTTGGAAGAGTTTCTTGGCTTCATGACCAACTACTGCATCATCAAATATGCGAGGGTATTTACCACTCAATTGCCAAGTTGCAAAGAATGGAGTCCAGTCGATGTACTTAGCAATTTCTGCCAATGAGTAATCTTGAAAATACTTAACTCCTAAGAAACTCGGTTTATGGGCTTGAAAATCTGCCCAATCTATTCCTCGTGATTTTTGTCTGGCTTGATCAATTGTCAAATAGTTTTTCTCTTGTTGACGAGCGGCATGTTGCACTCGAATTTGTGCGTACTCCTCCTTGATTTCGTTGAATATTTCCTTTTGAGATAATTCACTTTGCAATAATCTACCTGCTACAGGTACAGAACGAGATGCATCCAACACGTGAATAACTGGTCCATCGTAATGTGGATCTATTTTTACTGCAGTATGTAAGCGTGAGGTGGTAGCTCCTCCAATCAACAAAGGAATGGTAAAGCCCATGCGCTTCATTTCTTTGGCTACGTATACCATCTCATCTAAACTTGGGGTGATTAACCCTGATAAACCTAAAATATCTACTTGGTGCTCTTTGGCAGCTGCTAAAATCTTTTCGCAAGATACCATAACACCAAGGTCAATAACTTCATAGTTATTACATGCTAACACGACACCCACAATATTTTTACCGATATCATGCACATCACCCTTAACCGTGGCTAATAAGATTTTTCCAGCGGAAGAGCTCTCTCCTACTTGTTTTTCTGCTTCAATGTAGGGCAACAAATAGGCTACCGCTTTTTTCATGACACGAGCAGATTTAACTACTTGAGGCAAGAACATTTTTCCCGCACCAAACAAATCACCCACCACATTCATTCCATCCATCAATGGCCCTTCAATCACTTGTATTGGGCGTTCCACTAGCTTTCTAGCTTCTTCGGTATCTTCATCAATAAACTCCGTCAAACCCTTGATTAACGCATGTTCAAGGCGCTTATTGACAGGCATTTTTCTCCATGCATCATCAAATACTTGTTCTTTTCCGGATGACTTAACCGTATCGGCAAAAGCCACTAATTTCTCCGTTGCATCTGGGTTTCTATTGAGAAGTACGTCTTCACATAAATCCCGCAATGGTTGAGAAATTTCATCGTAAACACCTAACTGACTGGCATTCACGATACCCATGTCCATACCCGCTTGGATGGCGTAGTATAAAAATACCGTGTGCATGGCTTCACGAACTACTTCGTTTCCTCGGAAAGAAAACGAAATATTAGAGACTCCGCCCGATACTTTGGCATGGGGAAGATTTTTCTTGATCCAGGCTGTGGCTTGAATGAAATCATTGGCATAATTATTATGCTCTTCCATTCCTGTAGCTACAGTCAAAATATTCGGGTCAAAGATGATATCCTGAGGTGGGAAGGCCACTTCATTGACTAAAATATCATAGGCTCTTTGACAAATTTCGATACGGCGTTGGTAAGAGTCCGCTTGACCTTGTTCATCAAAAGCCATAACCACCACAGAAGCCCCGTATCTTTTTACTTTTTTAGCTAATTCGATGAACCGATCTTCGCCCTCTTTCAAAGAGATCGAATTCACGACTGATTTACCTTGAACGCACTTCAAACCTGCTTCAATGACCTCCCATTTGGAAGAGTCAATCATGATCGGCAAACGAGAAATGTCAGGTTCAGACATCAATAAATTCAAGAATTGAGGCATCATTTTGACACCGTCAATCATCCCTTCATCGAGGTTGACATCCAATATTTGAGCCCCACCATCTGCTTGTTCTCTGGCTATGGCAATCGCTTCTTCAAAATTCTCCTCACGTATTAAACGGGCAAATTTCTTAGAACCTGTCACATTACAACGCTCCCCGATGTTGACAAAATTGGTTAATTCAGTAATCTCCAGCGGCTCTAAACCAGAAAGCTTTTGGTTTGAATTATCGCTTGGTAATTGATGAGGAGGATACTTGGCAGCCGTTTCAGCAATTAAGCGAATGTGATCTGGAGTGGTTCCACAACATCCACCAATGATATTGATAAAACCATTTTGTAAATAATCCTCAATCACCAAAGCCATTTCTTCTGGACTTTGATCATATTCACCCATTTCGTTCGGTAGACCTGCATTGGGGTGAGCTGAAACTAAAAAGGGTGATTTATCGGAAAGTGTCTTAATGTACGGGCGCATTAAATCTGCACCCAAAGCACAATTTAAACCTACTGACAACAGAGGCATGTGCGCAATGGATGTCAAAAATGCCTCCGTAGTTTGCCCAGAAAGCGTTCTTCCAGAAGCATCTGTAATAGTCCCAGATACCATTACTGGCAAATAAGGTTTATCTGGGTTTTGATTGAAATACTGATCAATAGCAAAAAGTGCTGCTTTGGCATTTAAGGTATCAAATACCGTTTCCACCAAAAGCAAATCAACTCCACCATCCACCAATCCCTTTACTTGCTCTTGATAGGCCTCTACTAGTTCATCGAATGAAACAGCTCTATAACCTGGATCGTTGACATCAGGAGATAAAGACAAAGTACGGTTAGTAGGCCCAATGGAACCCGCCACATAGCGAGGTTGATCTGGATTTTTTAGACTATATTCATCAGCCACTTCCTTGGCAATCCTGGCTGATTCAAAATTCAATTCGTAAACCAAATCTTCCATATGGTAATCTGCCATGGCAATGGAAGTACCTGAAAAGGTATTGGTTTCAGCGATATCGGCTCCAGCTTCAAAATATTTAGCATGAATTTCCTTGATCACATCGGGCCGTGTAATGGACAGCAAATCATTATTTCCTTTTACTTCATGAGGAAAGTCTTTAAATCTTTCTCCACGGTAATCGGCATCTGTTAATTGATATTGTTGAATTAAGGAACCCATGGCACCATCTAGCACCAAGATTCGATCTTTCAAACGATCCAAAATATTTTGTTTCTGCATATAGATATAAACCTTCTCCGAATCGTACAAAAATTCGAATAATCACATAAAAATCTGATAAAGATACACCTTTTGCAGGTTTAGATAAAGGGATTTTAATTTAAAGGAAGCCTAATTTCTTAATTTTTTCTAAATCAGAGGGGCTATCAATTCCAACCGTTTCATGTTGGGTTTCGATGAGTTTAATTTGAAATCCATGCTGCAACCAACGAAGTTGTTCCAACATTTCAGCCTTTTCTAAACTAGAAACAGGTAATTGACTCAAGATGGGTAAAACATCTGCACGATAGGCATACAAGCCTATATGCTTAAAAAAGTGGTGCTGATCAAACCAATCTTCGGTAGCAACACCGCGCAAATAAGGAATGGTTTGACGAGAAAAATACAAAGCATTATGTTGATCATCCATGACCACCTTCGGTACATTGGTATTGAACAAGGTTAGTTCGTCGTGAATTTCTTTTACCAAAGTCAGAATTGGTGCATTACTTGCAAATCCAGAACTAAGCTCTAGCAATTGATCAGGGTTAATGAATGGTTCATCTCCTTGTATATTCACTAAATAATCCACTGGACTATCTAAATAACTTAATATTTCGGCACATCGGTCGGTGCCAGATTGATGTGACTCAGCTGTCATCATGACTTCCGCACCAAATTTCTTGGCTACTGAAAAAATTCGTTCATCATCCGTGGCAATGATAATTCGTTCCCATCCTTGAACGGATGCCACTTGATCATAGGTTCGTTGTATCATGGGTTTACCTCCCAAATCAACCAATGGTTTTCCTGGAAAGCGAGTAGAAGCATACCTAGCAGGGATTACGGCTACGACTTTTTTGCCTTGCATCATATTCAGATGTACGTTAATTGATAGAATATTGCCAAATTTGCACATTATTTGCCTAGAAACCTTTTGTCTGTCTTGAAAAAAAAATTCCATTACCGTTTTCCACAACATATCTGGAGCCTAGGCTATTGGGGATCGAAAGATGCTCCCAAGCTTTGGATTGAGGCGAAAGATGCTCAGCAAGGAAATTGGTATTCCTATGATTTCGAAAACAATGAAATCAGCGTTATTTCATCGATTCCATCGCATAGTAGTCATTTGCAATGGTTAAAAGGCAGAGAAAAACTAGGAATTTTTGTTCGTTTACAATCAGGAAAGAATCCAGGAATTGAAGCCATAGAAGCCTATGATTTACAACAGGGGAAATGCCAATATGTGATTGAAAGCCAACAAGCCAAAGAAGTAAGTGAAGATCAACTCATGATCCAACAGGGGAAATCTGTTTTACTATTGGATGTGGATACTGGAATGATATTGAGAGAACAAAAAAACTCACCTGATTTGGTAAGTTTTGCTTTTGAGAGTCCGCACCATATTGAAGAAAGTCAGGAACAATTTAGTGCCTTTAAACAATTTTTTAGTTTAAAATTCAGTTTACAGATTGCAAAGGGTTTGGATTATTGGGAAGGCGAGGATAAGCTAATTTTTTCTTATTATCTTTACGATGGTGCTTGGAAAAATTACCTGCTGGTCTGTGACCTTAACTTCCAAATTTTACTGCATGAATTACTGGAGGAGGGTGAATTAATGGGATATCATACCTTTCAAATTTTCCAAAATCACCTTTTATTTATTCAACAAAAGCTACAACTAGAAATCTATGAATTTTAAATCAATTATACTCTTCCTATTTATTTGTGTGGGTATCTCCTTGCAAATAAACGCCAATACGGTAGATTCACTTGGCTTAAAAAAAGAAAACAATAAAACATATATCGTATTTAAAGTAGGTGCTAAACAATCCTTGTTTTCTATACTTCGTCGATATAATTTATCCTTAACGGAATTCAAACAGGTTAATCCAGAAATTGCTATTCCCGTAAAAACAGGAGAATTGGTATTTATTCCACTACATTATTTGGAGGAAAGTCCGAGTATTTTGAAAACCATTGACAAGCCAAATGAAGTGAGTGTGGCACCTGCAGGCAATGAAAAAACGGTGGAAGAGGGAAATAAGTCAGATAAAGGGATACATATAGTAGCTAGAAGACAAGGTTTATTGACTATCGCCAACATGCATCAGGTGACTATGGCTCAAATCAGAAAGTGGAATAACTTAACTTCTGATCGATTACAAGAAGGCCAACGATTGATTATTGCTGAACCTAGTGCTGCTACGAGCATTGACAAGACCGGTCTTTTGCCTAGCAAAACGGAAAAGACTCCTACAAGTACAGAAGCAAAAATTGACATGACTTTACCTGGCGCCAAAGAAACCCCAGCAGCGGCAAGTACTACACCGGAAGGAAGTACTAGTCAGGAAGGAATTCGTAAGACCATTGAGACTGGAATTGCTGAACTAATTGATGTTCCAGATAATTCTGGAAAGTACTTGGCCTTACATAAATCTGCTCCTATTGGTACCTTGGTATTAGTGAAAAATTTGGCCAACAACCAAAGTATATGGGTTAAAGTGATTGGAAGATTACCGAATACCGACAATAAAGTCATTATCAAATTATCACCTAAAGCATTTGATCGATTAAATGCTATTGATAAACGTATTCGAGCTGAAATTAGTTATTTAGTTCAATAAGATGGCGAAACGTAAAAGACCCATTACAGCAGGAAATGTCGTATTTGAGATATTTTTTATCTTATCCTACCCTTTCATTGCTACATTTTCGGTTTTAGTAACCATTTTGGTTTGGATTTTCTCCTTACCTTCCAAAATCATAGCCTTTTTTGGTTCAAAAAAATAGGACGATGCAGCAGGAACTGGCTGAGCTACTGAATAATAAAGTGGCATTTTTCAATCATCCTAGATTTATTGAACATGATCCCATTTCTATCCCGCATTTATTTAGTCGACAGAAGGATATAGAAATTATGGGATTTTGGGTTGCGATGTTAGCTTGGGGGCAGCGAAAAACCATCTTGCAAAAAGGTAAAGATCTGATTGATTTGATGGATGGAGCACCTTATGATTTTGTCATGAACCATCAAGCTAAAGATCTCCAAAGGTTTGAATCCTTCAAACATCGAACTTTTAATAGTACCGATACTTTATATTTTCTTTCGTTTTTCCAAAGACATTATCAGCAGCATTCTAGTTTAGAAATGGCTTTTACTCAAGGCGAATTTAATTCAGAAAATGAAAGTATAGAACAAGCCTTGAATGGGTTCTATAGCTATTTTTTTGATTCGGAATGGGCTCCCCAAAGGACGAAAAAACATGTATCGGCCCCAATAAAAAACTCAGCTTGCAAAAGATTATGTATGTTTTTAAGGTGGATGGTTAGGAAAGATACAGCAGGAGTAGATTTTGGAATTTGGTCAAAAATATCTCCCAAACAATTAATTTGTCCTTTGGATGTGCATTCGCAAAGAACAGCAGAAAAATTAGGATTAGTAAAGGCTGGCCCCACTACTTGGAAAAAGGCCTTAGAGCTAACCCATATATTAAAACAAATTGATGCAACAGATCCTGTGAAATATGATTTTGCTTTATATGGCATGGGAATAGAAGATAAAACACAATGGAAATAAACTTTTTTGATACTGCCGATGGCCGTGTTGTTCAATTAAAAAATCCAAAAACTGGTGAATCCGCAGAGATTTTACAAGATGTAGGTGGGGCATTAAAAAGCCTCCATGTATTGATACAAGGAAAGCTTGAAAATATTATTGCTATTCCACAGGAAGGTCAATATTCCATGGCAGAAAATGATTTGTATCCAAGTGCCTTGCTATGTCCTTGGATTAACCGAGTAAGAAATGGAAATTATTCTTTTTTAGGAAAAAACTACCAATTACCCATCAATGAAAAAGCTTTGGGTAATGCCATTCATGGATTTTTGGCGAGAAGAAACTTCGAATTAGGCCATCAAGCATGTAATCAGGAATATGCCCGAATAGAACTAAAGTATACCTATACTGGTGATTTTGAAGGTTATCCCTTCCCATTTCAATATACCTGGGAATTCACGTTGTTCTCCCATGGGAAATTGGATGTTTCGATGAAATGTCAAAATACGGGAGAAGGCGAAATGCCATTTGCTTGTGGCTGGCATCCCTATTTTCAAATTCCAGGAACAGATTTGGCTGATTACCACATTTTCTTTCAAGGAAAAAGTCGATTTTTATCTGATTCACAAATGATACCAATGAAAGAGGAATTGCTGGAAATGAAAGACGGACTATCCTTTAGAACACAACAAATTGACCATGTTTTCCGATTAAATCCTAGCGAAATCCATGTGACTGAATTAGTGGATACCAAACTAAAAAGGGCGCTTTTTGTGCAGCAATCAAGTCAATTGTTTCCATTTTTAGTGGTTTTTGCTCCAGCCAATGAGCAGTGTGTAGCGATTGAACCCATGACAGCCAATACGGATGCGATGAATACGTTGGACGGGCTAATTCAATTAAAATCGAAAGATTTTTTTCAAGGAAATGTACAAATTTGGGTAGGAAATCCGTTAGAGCACACAAGGTAGAACAATCATTTTTGTACATTTGTCTCATGAAGGTCCATTTTTTCCTAATTTTCGCTGGCATTTTTATTGCATTTCAGTCGATGGGCTCGATGAAACCTGACAGTGTCGTAAGAAAATGGAAGCAGGAATTTACGACGGGAATTAACTTAAATCAATCAAGTTTTAGTGATAATTGGAAAGGTGGAGGAACGAATACCTTCGCTACAGGTTGGTATTTAAACCATTCGGCCAATGTGCAAAATAATTCATGGCGCTTGGCGAGTGATTTACAAATGCAGGTAGGTTTTTTACAAAATAGGACACAAAGTTTACGTAAAAATGTGGACCGTATTTTTTATGAATTTAAAGCGGGTTATCGGATTAGTCCTAAATGGGACTACTATGGTTCTACCAACTTTCAAACCCAGTTTTTTCAAGGTTTTGAATACAACAAAAAGAACAGTTTGGGTATTCCTGTTGATTCGATCACCTCATCCATTTTTGCACCTGCCTATTTAACTACATCGATGGGTTTTGAGTACCATCCTCAAAAGGCTTTTTATACCCGATTTGGTATAGGTAGTTTGCGTCAAACCTTTGTTTTGGATGAACGAATTTCTCGAGCGGGGTTATATGGTTTACAAAAGCCAGGAGATAATATTCGTAATCAGTTTGTATTTCAGTTTTTGGCCAACGTGGATAAAAACATTTTTGAAAATGTGAATTTAAAAGCTCGATATTCAGCTTTGATGGACTATTTCCGATTCGGTGTTTCTAATGGCATTGTGCATCGATTTGATGCTAATTTAACCATGAAGGTGAACAAATACCTGAGCACTAATGTACAAGCCGTCTTATTTCGTGATTATGACCAGGACCCCAATTGGCAGTTTTCCCAGATATTGTCGATGGGCCTGTTGTATAAAATAACGAAGTAGGAAATTTAGGTATTAGTTATCGGAAGAATGTAGAATGAAGAATGTAGAATGAAGAATGTAGATAAAACTAATAACTAGGGAGTGCTCAATGAACTGTGTCATTGTTTAATAATCTATCTGCGAAGTAAATATTTAATTCGTTTCTAACCGTATTCCAACCAAACATTTTTCCTGACCATTTGGTATTAGCATTGATGGTAGCT